>NZ_UAVH01000012.1 GCF_900460465.1 Yersinia pestis
GTTGGCTGAATTTATTATCACGGTACAGTTCCAGCAACTGCCCGGTTGTCAGCCCCGGTTGGGCCAGACAGGTTTCAACCAACTCAATAAATAACGGTAAACCCGCCAATTTGGCTTGTTCGAGCCCCTGTAATGAGGGAATAAGTGTAGCCAATTGTGGGTTTTGTACCAATAGCCCTATAAGTATACGCATGGTTGTGCGTTTTAGCTGGGGCGGCTGGTAGGTATTTGCATTATCAATCTGTTTTGGCATCAGCTTATCGAGCTGGCTGTCATCAAGCAGACCTAACTTATTCCCTAATTGCTGACGTAGGTACAAGCGCAGCGCTTCACCAGGTACTTGGCTGATTAAAGGTAATGCCAGTGTGCTCAGTTTGGCGCGCCCATCAGGGCTGCTCAAATCTACCTGTGGCATTAACGTTTCAAACAAGAAGGTTGAGAGTGGCTGTGCCGCCTCCATCCGTTGTTCAAATGCGTCTTTCCCTTCTTTACGAACCAAGGTGTCAGGGTCTTCGCCATCGGGCAAAAACATAAAGCGTAGCTGACGTCCGTCATTTAGATAGGGCAGTGCCGTTTCTAATGCTCGCCAGGCGGCATCTCTACCAGCGCGATCACCGTCATAACAACAAATTACGTTATCGGTGGCGCGGAATAACAGCTGAATATGCTCAGCGGTTGTCGCTGTTCCCAATGAGGCAACAGCATAATCAATACCAAATTGTGCGAGTGCCACCACATCCATATACCCTTCCACAACGAGTAGGCGGGTTGGGTTTGGATGATTGACTTGTGCTTCATACAAGCCATATAACTGGCGGCCTTTATGAAAAATTTCTGTTTCTGGGGAGTTGAGGTACTTCGGCACTCCATCACCCAGAATTCGCCCGCCAAAAGCGATGACCCGCCCGCGTTTATCGCGAATAGGGAACATGACGCGCTCACGAAAACGATCGTAAGTCCGCCCGGTATCATTAGTTACCAGCATCCCGGCATCGTTCAGTGCTGTACGGCTCTCGCCATCACGACCAAAACGTTTTAAGGCATTGTCCCAACCAGGGGGCGCAAAACCGATAGCAAAATGTTGGATGATTTCTTCACTCAAACCGCGATGTTTAAGATATTCACGAGCCTGTTTGGCATTCTGGCCTTTGAGTGACTGCTGATAGAATGCGCTTAGGCTTTCCATCAATTGATAAAGACTTTGTCGTTGGTGTCGTTCGATCTGAGTGGTGCCGCTGCCTGCCTCGTAAGGCACTTCCAGCCCGTGCATGGTGGCTAATTCTTCGATACTTTCGACAAACTCGAGTCGATCGTAATTCATCAAAAAATCAACAGCATTGCCATGAGCGCCGCAGCCAAAACAGTGATAAAACTGTTTTTCGCCGTTAACAGTGAATGAGGGTGTTTTCTCATGATGGAACGGACAGCACGCATGGTAATTTTTGCCTTGCTTCTTCAGCTTTACCCTAGCATCGATAAGATCGATGATGTCAGTGCGAGCTAGCAAGTCATTGATAAATACACGTGGAATTCGTCCAGCCATAAGCCCCTATTCGCCAGTCCATAAACGAGAACAAGCCGCGCATTCCTTTCGGAAAGCACGGCCTTCGTATGCAACTACTCGATCTGCGCGTTCTTCGAAATGAAAAAACCACGCGTTGGGGTTACCCCCGAAGAATTAATACAGACGAGTGCGGCGTGCGTTTTCGCGAGCCAATTTCTTCGCGTGACGTTTTACAGCAGAAGCTTTAGCACGTTTACGTTCAGTAGTCGGTTTTTCATAGAACTCACGACGACGAACTTCAGCTAAAACACCTGCTTTTTCGCAGGAACGTTTGAAACGACGAAGAGCTACGTCGAACGGCTCGTTTTCACGTACTTTAATTACCGGCATGTGCCTCTCACCTCAATAGAAATCGGTTTGCTGCTGGCCAATCGCCAGCCTTCTCAAAATGGTGCGGAATTTTACTTCAATGGATGCTGCTTTGTAAAGCACCACAGCAAATTGAAACAGGCACGCCCCTGTGATGTCGCCCCCGCTTTTACAAAAAAAGTTGGTGCCAGGAGTGCGACGGCCGCTGATTATATACTAAACAGGGCCGGTGATCGAATTAATCAACATTTTTTTCACACAGAGTCATTCTCAGCGATTAGAGATTAGCTATTAGCGATTATAAACAACACATTTGCGGCCAATGCCGAAAATATTGCCTTTCCCCGCGAAGGTGGGGATTAGAAATCATGACTGCGGGCGCTGTTATGCTAAACTGTCGGCCGCACGTGAATGATGGGAAATGTAATGCGAGTATTGGGTATAGAAACGTCCTGCGATGAAACCGGAATTGCAGTCTATGACGATAAAGCCGGTCTGTTAGCTAACCAATTGTACAGTCAGGTAAAATTACACGCTGACTACGGTGGTGTCGTACCTGAACTGGCCTCCCGTGATCACGTGCGTAAGACCGTACCCCTGATTCAGGCGGCGTTGAAAGAAGCCAATTTGAGCGCCAAAGATATCGATGCGGTGGCTTATACAGCAGGCCCTGGTTTGGTGGGGGCGTTGTTAGTGGGGGCGACCATTGGTCGGGCATTAGCTTTCGCATGGGGAGTCCCTGCGGTACCGGTTCATCATATGGAAGGCCATTTGTTGGCACCAATGCTGGAAGAAAATGCACCAGAGTTCCCGTTTGTTGCGCTGCTGGTATCCGGCGGCCATACCCAATTGATTAGTGTGACCGGTATTGGTGAATATTTGCTGTTGGGCGAATCTGTTGATGATGCGGCAGGCGAGGCCTTTGATAAGACAGCAAAACTACTAGGGCTGGATTACCCCGGTGGGCCAATGTTGTCGCGTATGGCTCAACAAGGTACTGTGGGGCGTTTTACCTTTCCGCGCCCAATGACTGATCGCCCTGGGCTGGATTTTAGTTTTTCCGGCCTGAAAACGTTCGCGGCGAATACTATTCGTGCTAATGGTGATGATGACCAAACCCGTGCCGATATCGCCCGAGCATTCGAAGATGCGGTGGTTGATACGTTGGCGATCAAGTCTAAACGTGCATTAGATCAGACGGGTTTTAAACGCTTAGTCATTGCCGGGGGCGTGAGCGCTAACCAGACACTGCGATTAAAACTGGCCGATATGATGCAAAAACGAGGCGGTGAAGTATTCTATGCCCGACCCGAATTTTGCACTGACAATGGCGCGATGATTGCCTATGCCGGGATGGTCAGGTTGCGAAGTAACCTGAACAGTGAGTTGAGTGTGTCGGTGCGGCCGCGGTGGCCGTTATCTGAGTTACCAAAAGTCTGATCAGAATGGCTGAGCGTGGCTGCGGCTGCGTTGCCGCAGTCATTCTGATATGGGTGTCGAATGGCTGAGCGTGGCTGCGGCTGTGTTGCCGCAGTCATTCAAAATACTCATGGACAAGAGTCCACTGCGTTTTTTCATTCCTTTGCGCCTTGCCTCGCTCATGCTCAGTCATTCTGATATGGGTGTCGAATGGCTGGGCGTGGCTGTGGCTGTGTTGCCGCAGCCATTCTCGGTTTTGGGGAAAACTAATCTTCTTTCTCTTCTAACTCTGCGGCTTCTTCTGCAGGCGTTTTCTGTTTTTTCTTTCTAAGTTTGTCCCAAATTTTCCCTTCTTTGCCACGCCATAAACGTTGAATGTTATCGTGGTGACGCATCAGGATAAGGCAAGAGAGCATGGCGACAGGGAAAGTAAATTGAGGTTTGAACCACCAGACGTAAAACGGGGCAATCAAGGCGCTAACTATTGCGCCTAATGATGAATAACCACTCAATAATACCGTCAGCAGCCAGGTCCCGGTCATCAAACCGGTCAAATCCCATCCGATAGGCGCGATTGCACCAAATGCGGTTGCTACACCTTTGCCACCCTTAAAGTGGAAAAATACGGGATAAATATGGCCGAGACAGGCGGCAATGGCGGTCAAACCGAGATAAAGTGGCGGGATGTGTAACAGATAAGCGATCCAAACGGGCAACATGCCTTTCAATATATCAAAGAGCAATACCGCCACTGCTGCTGTACGGCCACCAATACGCAGCACGTTAGTCGCACCGGGATTACCGGAGCCATGTGTCCGTGGATCTGGCAGCCTGGCAACCCGGCATACCAAGATTGCACTGGAAATAGAGCCGCACAAATACGCGAAGATAATCATGCCAAGCGCGATAGCACTCATAACACCGCCCCGTTGAATAATGGTCGTTTTAATCGCAACATCAGTGGATAATACGCATATTCGGCTGGAAGTGGTATCCGGCAGGCACAAAAACAGAGAATGACGTGATGGACATCGTATTTATTGAGGAACTCAGTGTCATAACCACCATCGGGGTTTATGACTGGGAGCAGACCATCCAGCAGAAGCTGGTGTTCGATATCGAAATGGGCTGGGATAACCGTAAAGCGGCGGGCAGTGATGATGTCAATGACTGCCTGAGTTACGCTGATATCAGTGAGGCGGTGATACAACATGTCGGCTCACAGCGTTTTGCATTGGTAGAGCGGGTCGCTGAAGAGGTAGCCGAGTTGTTATTACGACGCTTTAATTCGCCGTGGGTACGCATCAAAGTTAGCAAGCCGGGGGCTGTTGCCCAAGCCAAAAATGTTGGTGTAATTATTGAACGTGGCCAACGGCTAAGCTGACCTTTTGTCGCCATATGACATAAAAATATCATTCTGCATTGATAATGTTGTCTGATTGTGTCGAGGTTCGTGATAAATTTTCTGTATCCTTCTTAACTTGAAGTCGCCGCTGTGTGAAGGGTGTTCCTTTCAGCCGAATCGCTGATGAGAGCCAGCTTCCCGGGCTGTGGCCCCAATTATTTTGGGTATGAATTAAATTCTAAATAGAACGGCACTGTTTTCAGCATTGCCGTTTTTTTGTGGTTTTCCATTACAGGGTCTTGGGTATTGTAGATGACGGATATGTATTCGCTGTTTGTGGCTTTTATTCTGGGTGTGGTCGAAGGGCTGACTGAGTTTCTGCCGGTTTCTTCTACCGGGCATATGATTATTGTCGGGGAGTTGCTGGGGTTTACCGGTGATAAAGCAAAAACGTTTGAAGTGATTATTCAGTTAGGCTCCATTCTGGCCGTAGTTGTGGTGTTTTGGCGGCGCTTATTCGGTCTGATTGGTATTCACTTTGGTGCGGTGCCCCACGAGGGGAAAACCAATGGTCATTTGACTCTGGGCCATATTTTACTGGCGATGATCCCTGCGGTGATTCTAGGTTTGGCATTTCATGATGTTATCAAGGCGCTATTTGACCCAAAAAGTGTCATGTATGCCTTGGTGGCGGGTGGGGTGTTATTGCTGGCCGCAGAATGGTTGAAACCTAAAAATCCTAAGGCTGTCGGGCTGGATGATATTACCTACCGTCAGGCTTTTGCGATTGGTTGCTTCCAGTGTTTGGCATTATGGCCGGGGTTCTCTCGTTCTGGCGCCACTATTTCCGGTGGGATGCTGGTCGGCGTGAACCGTTACGCAGCCTCTGAATTCTCGTTTATTCTGGCGGTACCGATGATGATCGGGGCCAGTGGGCTGGATTTATATAAGAGTCTGCATTTCCTGACATTGGGCGATTTACCGATGTTTGCTGTAGGGTTTATCACCGCCTTTATCGTCGCACTAATAGCCATCAAGACCTTCTTGTCACTGATTAAACGGATCTCTTTTGTTCCTTTCGCCATTTACCGCTTTATTGTTGCGGCGGTGGTGTATTGGGTCTTTATGTAAGAGATAATCGTGGCTGTAAATAAATAATCATTTGTTTTTAATGGGTTTTTGACAACGTGTCCGCGACGGAGAGAACAGGCAGATCGTAAAGACGCCGGCTTCCCTGTATAAAAATAGCCTTCCTTGGCGCGGACGCTTTACTCTTCTGCCCATCCTCACCGTTCAAGATCGTGTCATCGGGGGGGCAGGAGTCTGAAACCCCTTGTTTTACAGGGGGAAACGAACAGGGAGTCACTTATATTGAAGCTGTTTCCTGAGTCTGTTTCCACTCGGCCAGAGCTTGCTGGCGGCGGCGTTGAAGTTCGTCGCGAATAGCCAAGCCTTGTAACCCGCTGGCGACCACTTCCTGTATTGATACTCCGTTGGCAATCTGGAAGGCGGCCCGCAGATAATCCCCTTGTGGATAGGGATTGTTTTCAAATCCAGTCCGGCCACGGGCATCCGCTTCGCTGGTCATAATCATCTGCTCCAGGCGCTCAGGTTTACGCCATACATCAATGGCATTAAACAGTTTTAGCAGAGTTTCTGGCCGGAGTTTATTCACTGTATGAATTAGGTCATGGTATTCCGCGACGAGCTTAGCCAAATCACGCACAGGGTTAGGGATCCGCAACCGTTGGCACAGTTGCTCAACTAATTTGACGCCAGCCGGACCATGGCCGTGATGATGTGGCCAATGCTCTTTGGGGGTTAGGCCTTTCCCCAAATCGTGGCACAGGGCAGCAAAGCGTATATCAACCTCCGGGCTGAGCTGTGCAGCGATAGCCAACGTCATCAGAGTATGGATACCGGTATCAATTTCCGGGTGCCATTTCTCCGGTGCCGGCACCCCAAATAAACGCTCAATCTCAGGGAACAGCACCGCCAACGCACCGCAATCCCGAAGTACCTGAAAATAGACGTGTGGGCTTTGCGTTTTCAGTGCTTTCTCGGTTTCTTTCCACACGCGCTCTGGTGTTAGGGCGGAGAGTTCGCCACTCTGCGCCATATTGCTCATCAGAGACATCGTTTCTGGGGCGATGGTGAAACCAAGGTAGGCAAAACGGGCGGCAAAGCGTGCCACCCGCAGAACGCGCAATGGATCCTCACCAAATGCGTCGGAGACATGGCGTAACACTCGGTTTTCCAAGTCCTGTTTGCCATGGTAGGGATCGATAAATTCCCCGTCAGCACTACGGGCAATGGCATTAACGGTTAAATCGCGGCGTAATAAATCATCTTCCAGCGTGACATCGGGAGCGGCATAGCAGGTAAAACCGGTGTAGCCCTGGCCGGATTTACGTTCAGTACGCGCTAGGGCGTATTCTTCATGGCTGACGGGGTGCAGGAAGACCGGAAAGTCTTTACCGACCTGCTGATACCCTAATTTCAGTAATTGTTCAGGGGTCGCCCCTACCACGACCCAGTCCTGTTCGGTTACGGGCAGGTTTAATAAGCTATCGCGTACGGCTCCGCCGACCAGGTAGATGTTCATAGTTAACCCTTTGTTCTTGACGCCACAGCGTGGTTATACCCGTCATACTTCAAGCTGCATGTGCGTTGACTACACTCAATAACCCGAGTCACTGACTTGTCGTTAATTTTACTGATCAATAAGTTCATCGGGATTTACTCGCTCGAATAACGCCGACGATCAGCAGTTCATCCAGCGGTTGTTCTTCTTACGGCTTGGGATCAAATGTGGCAACACTAAACCAAGGAGCAGGCCAATCCCCGCAACACCACCGCCGTACATAAACCATTGAAGAATAATAGTGCGTTGCTTGTCATCCAATTGTAGATTGACGGCATTAACTTTTTTCTGAGCAACAATGAGTTGGTTTTTCAGCGATTCATTCTCTTTTTGCAATTCAGAGATAACACTATCGCTGGCCGCCACTTTCTGTTGCATCTCTGCCGTGCGCTGATTCCAGCTATTATCAATATTAGCCAGCTTGTCGGTCAGTGTTTTAACCTGTTGCTCAAGGTCGGGTACACGAACGCGCAGGCTTGGCGTTTCACTCAACTGATTCAATGGGATCCACGTGGTTTTTCCTTTACTGTCACGGATCTGACCATAATTTGTACCGTTATCAACGCTTATCAGGGTGACCTCATCCCCGCCTTTGAGTGTGCCGACAATACGGTATTGGTTACCTGGACCGCTATGAACGTAAGTATCCAGTTCATCTGATATATAGCGTTTTTCTTCAGCTTGTGCGCCCCAAGAGAGGCTTACACTGAGTATCGTGAGGCAAATTAGGCGTAATTTCTGCATTAGAGAGTCATTTATGAGTGAATTTATGGAACGATAGTAGTGCGTTCAGTTTGCCGACGCAACGCATAAACCGGAATGAGAACTGTCTTAGTCTCACAGCCAGCGCGGCTTTGGCCCTATTTCTGCTTATTTTAACTGCCGTGAAAATTTGTCTTATGAAGACGTAGGGCAGATCGGCTAAAACAGGTTAAAATAGAGTTTTAGCGGGGGCCGCCAAGCGGGTTTATCTGTACAAAACAGGCAAATCGAAGCGAAAGGTGCATAATGCCCGTCATCTCGTAACATACCGGTGTGAATGAAATTATGACCGTTGAAATAGAATTAAAATTTATTGCTACTCCTGCGGCCATTGCTGCTTTGCCGGAGTGGATTGAGTCCCAGAAAAACCAGCATTTTCCCCCACAAACACTGGCCAATATCTATTTTGACACGGCGGATAAGCGGTTGCGCCAGAATGATATCGGTTTACGTATCCGCGGCTATGATGGCCGTTATGAAATGACGGTAAAGACCGGCGGTAAGGTCGTGGGCGGTTTACATCAGCGGCCTGAATATAATGTCGATATTGATAGCGACCAACTGGATTTAGCGCGTTTCCCGCAGGATATCTGGCCGGAAGGCTGGGCGGTTGATTTGTTGCAAGCGGAATTACAGCCGTTGTTCCGTACTGATTTCACCCGCGAAAAGTGGGTAATCACTTACGGTGAGAGCGAGATAGAACTTGCCCTCGACCAAGGTTCTATCAGCGCTGATACGTTGTCGGAACCGTTGAGTGAGATTGAACTGGAGCTGAAACAGGGCACTCAGGGCGATTTATTGGCACTGGCAGCCGAATTGGCAAAAATGGGTGGCTTACGCCAGAGCAATTTGAGTAAGGCGGCACGTGGTTATCATCTGGCGCAAGGTAATCCGCCACGTGAGCTACGGCCTTTCCTGGTATTTCAACCCGTGGCGAAATCAACGGTTGAGCAGGGGATGGCCGGTGGTTTGGAAAGCATATTGGAACACTGGCAATATCATGAAGAGCTGTGGTTACGTGGGGAACCTGCGGCCAAAACCATGATTATCGACGCTTTGGCTATGGTTCGCCAATCGTTGGCTATTTTTGGCGGTTTGGTGCCACGGAAAGCCAGTACAGAGTTACGTGCGTTGCTGATTGCCCTTGAGCCGCAATTAGAGCCGAAGAGTGTCGATGCAGCGTTGTTGTGTTACAGCGTTGACTATCTGAAAT
Organism: Yersinia pestis; assembly: GCF_900460465.1. Taxonomy (GTDB): domain Bacteria; phylum Pseudomonadota; class Gammaproteobacteria; order Enterobacterales; family Enterobacteriaceae; genus Yersinia; species Yersinia pestis. Next base: position 9,257 of record NZ_UAVH01000012.1, read on the forward strand.
GTAAGTTGGCGCTTACATCATGGTTGATCACCGCAGGCTGGCGGCCATTTATGGATGCCAAAGCACAAGCTAAGTTCGATGGCTCGTTTAAACGCTTCTGTGACATTATGCTCAGCCGCAGTGCCGCCGATTTAAAAGAGGCTTTTGGCCACAATCTTGATGATGATGGCTATTTGGCACAACTCCCCCGTCTGAACCGCCAGCTCATCGCCTTCCAACTGCTTTCTGGTTTCTATCCACAAAGTGAATGGCATCCGTATATCGATGCCTGGTTTGGTTTACAGCAGGCGATTATGGCGCGCCAGGGCCACTGGCGAGATACTGCCCGCAAAGAAGCACTATCTCAGGCCGCCTTTTGGTTAAACGGTGCTGTTCGCTAATCGAATATATAACCAAAGTTATTGGCGTTGCAGGGGGTTATTTATAAAAACAGCGCTACGGTATTTATAAGAAACAGCGCTACGGCATTTATAAAAAACTTACAACATCGATAAAAATAGCCCTGCAATTTCACCTACGAAATATGCGAAGGGGATACAAGGAATCTGATATGTTGCCACTCCCTTCGGAATTACAGATTCAAGCGCAGAGTATCAAGCAGCGCTTTTCTGAGTTACCCGCGCCACCGGATTTACGTGATGAAGATATTGCGGTACTGGCGCTGAGTGACTTTGTCAGTGATATGTTACTGATTCATCCGCAGTGGCTGGAGGAGTTGCATCAGCAACCTCCGCAGCCGCAGGAGTGGCAATATTATTCGCAGTGGCTGAGTCAGGCGCTGGCCGGGGTGCAGGATGAAGCGGCATTGTTAACGGCATTACGGTTGTTTCGCCGTCGGGTTATGGTGCGTATCGCCTGGTCACAGGTATTGCAAACCAGTGGAACGGCGGAGACATTACAGCAATTGAGTACTCTGGCGGAGAGCATGATTATTGCTGCCCGCGATTGGCTCTATCAGGTGTGTTGCCGTGAGCTTGGCACCCCATGTAATCGCCAGGGAGTGCCGCAGCCGCTACTGATTTTGGGAATGGGGAAACTCGGTGGCGGTGAACTGAATTTCTCGTCCGATATCGATCTGATTTTTGCTTATCCGGAAAATGGCCAGACTCAAGGCGGGCGGCGTGAGCTGGATAACGCCCAATTTTTTACCCGCTTAGGCCAACGGCTGATTAAGGCGCTCGATCAACACACTATTGATGGCTTTGTCTATCGGGTGGATATGCGCTTGCGCCCGTTTGGTGACAGCGGCCCCTTGGTACTGAGTTTTGCCGCACTGGAAGATTATTATCAGGAGCAAGGGCGTGACTGGGAGCGCTATGCAATGGTGAAAGCGCGCCTTATGGGCGGTGCTGACGATCCCTATAGCCAAGAGTTACGTCAAATGCTACGGCCTTTTGTCTTCCGTCGTTATATTGATTTCAGTGTGATCCAATCACTGCGTAATATGAAAGGGATGATCGCCCGTGAGGTTCGGCGGCGGGGGTTGAAAGACAATATCAAGCTGGGTGCCGGTGGCATTCGTGAGATCGAATTTATTACTCAGGTCTTCCAACTGATCCGCGGGGGGCGTGAACCTCGGCTGCAAGAGCGTGCACTTTTGCCAACATTGCAGGCGGTGGCTGAACTGGGGTTACTGCCAGAGCAGCAAGTGGCTGACCTCAGTGGCAGTTATTTGTTTTTGCGCCGTTTGGAAAACCTGTTGCAAGCCATTGCTGATGAGCAAACCCAGACATTACCCAATGACCCACTGAATCAAGCCCGGTTAGCTTGGGGAATGGGGTACGCGGATTGGGCAGCGATGAGTACCGCGCTGGAAAATCACATGCAGGCCGTTCGTGTGGTATTTGATGACCTTATCGGCGATGAAACCCCTGATATTGGCGAAGATCCGAGCCATGGGTTGTATAAAAGCCTATGGCAGGATGTGCTGGAAGAGAGTGATCTCGCCCCATTGACACCGCATCTGGAGGAGGCCGCCCGCCGTCAGCTATTGGCGACGATCAGTGGCTTTCGCCATGATGTCGATAAACGCACTATTGGGCCGCGAGGTCGTGAAGTGCTGGACCAATTGATGCCACGGCTGTTTGCTGAAGTGTGTCCGCGCCCCGATGCCAATGTTGCCCTCAGCCGCCTTATCCTACTGTTGCTCAGTATCGTGACGCGTACCACGTATCTGGAGTTATTGGTGGAATACCATGCGGCACTGAAACATGTTATCCGCCTGTGTTCTGCCTCGCCGATGGTCGCCAGCCAACTGGCACGCTACCCACTGTTATTAGATGAGTTACTTGACCCGCAATCGCTGTACCAGCCTCTGGCTCCCAGTGCTTACCGCGATGAGTTACGCCAATATTTGCTGCGCGTGCCAGAAGATGATGAAGAACAGCAATTAGAGGCGTTACGCCAATTTAAACAGGCGCAGCAATTACGTATCGCAGCCGGTGATATCACTGAGGCGCTGCCGGTAATGAAAGTGAGCGATCACTTAACTTATCTGGCCGAGGCCATTATTGATGCGGTTATCCAACAGGCCTGGAATCAGATGGTCGCCCGCTATGGTCAGCCTAGTCATTTACAGCAAAGCGAAGGCCGTGGTTTTGCGGTTATTGGTTATGGAAAATTAGGGGGCTGGGAGCTAGGGTACAGTTCAGATTTAGATTTAGTCTTCCTGTTGGATTGCCCATTGGATGTGATGACCGATGGCGATCGCAGTATCGATGGCCGTCAGTTCTACCTGCGTTTGGCCCAACGCATTATGCATTTGTTCAGCACTCGCACATCATCGGGCATTTTGTATGAAGTGGATGCACGCCTGCGGCCTTCGGGTGAGGCGGGTATGCTGGTCAGTACTATCGAGGCATTTGCCGACTATCAGCGTAATGAAGCCTGGACTTGGGAGCATCAGGCCTTGGTGCGCGCCCGCATTGTGTATGGTTCCCCAAAATTGCATCAACAGTTTGATGCTATTCGCCAGCAAATTCTCTGCCGCCACCGCGAAGATCCGCAGTTGCAGCAGGAAGTCCGCGAAATGCGGGAAAAGATGCGTAATCATCTGGGCAGTAAACAACGTGATATCTTTGATATTAAAGCCGATGCGGGTGGGATCACCGATATTGAGTTTATCGCGCAATATCTGGTGCTGCGCTACGCAGCCAGCGAACCGCGGTTGACTCGCTGGTCAGACAATGTGCGTATTTTTGAATCGATGGCTCATTACGACATCATGTCGCCGGAAGAGGCCGCCGCGCTCACCCGTGCTTATGTCACGATGCGTGATGAGATCCATCATTTGGCCTTGCAAGAACAATCGAGCAAAGTCGCAGCCGACAGCTTTATAGCCGAAAGAGAGCAAGTGGCGGCCAGTTGGCATAAATGGTTGGCGGCAAACGACGCTAATGTGAGCTAATACGATAGATTCCAGATATTAATGGAATATAAGGTGCCTGTGATATTATTTGGCGCTATATGATGAACACAATATTGGAGCGAAGGGATGGGTGCATTCGGGGTTAATAACAACTCAGGTTGGGGGGCAAATGTATGAAAGTCACGCTGCCTGATTTTCGCCGTGCTGGTGTATTAGTCGTGGGTGATGTCATGTTAGACCGCTACTGGTACGGGCCAACCTGCCGGATTTCACCAGAAGCACCTGTGCCTGTAGTGAAAGTCGATACCATCGAAGAGCGCCCTGGTGGTGCAGCAAACGTTGCGATGAATATTGCCTCCCTTGGCGCGGTTGCGCGCTTAGTCGGGTTGACCGGCATTGACGATGCGGCGCGTGCGCTGATCTGCAAGCTGAGCGAAGTTCGGGTGCGTTGCGATTTTGTCTCGGTACCCACTCACCCGACCATTACCAAATTACGGGTACTTTCCCGTAACCAGCAGTTAATCCGCCTGGATTTTGAAGAGGGCTTTGACGGTGTTGATCCCACGCCGATATTCGAGCGCATTCAACTGGCGTTGCCACAGATTGGCGCGCTGGTGCTGTCCGATTATGCCAAGGGGGCATTGAACAGCGTACAGCCGATGATCCAACTGGCACGTAAAGCGAATGTCCCGGTTTTGATTGATCCGAAAGGCAGTGATTTTGAGCGCTACCGTGGTGCCACATTGTTGACGCCGAATTTGTCTGAATTTGAAGCAGTGGTAGGGCGCTGTAAAAATGAAGAAGAGTTGGTTAACCGCGGTATGCAACTGGTGGCAGATTTCGAACTTTCAGCATTGCTGGTGACCCGTTCTGAACAAGGCATGACCTTGTTGCAACTGGGTAAACCGCCGCTACATTTGCCGACTCAGGCAAAAGAAGTGTTTGATGTGACCGGTGCTGGCGATACGGTTATTGGCGTGCTGGCTGCCGCGCTGGCTGCAGGTAACAGCCTGGAAGAGTCATGTTTCCTGGCTAATGCTGCCGCCGGTGTAGTGGTGGGTAAATTGGGTACCTCGACCGTTTCTCCGATTGAGTTGGAAAACGCGATCCGTGGCCGTGCAGAAACCGGTTTTGGGGTGATGGATGAGCAGCAACTGAAAATAGCGGTTGCGCAGGCTCGCCAGCGTGGGGAGAAGGTGGTCATGACCAATGGCATTTTTGACATCCTCCATGCAGGCCATGTTTCTTATCTGGCCAATGCCCGTAAGCTGGGGGATCGCCTGATTGTGGCGGTGAACAGCGATGCTTCCACCAAGCGGCTGAAAGGTGAAAAGCGGCCGGTTAATCCATTAGAACAACGTATGGTTGTCTTGGGTGCGTTGGAAGCGGTGGATTGGGTCGTGCCCTTTGAAGAAGATACGCCACAGCGTTTAATTGCTGATATTTTGCCCGATCTGTTAGTCAAAGGCGGCGATTATAAGCCCCATGAAATTGCAGGTAGCGAAGAAGTCTGGGCCGCCGGTGGCGAGGTTAAGGTACTGAATTTTGAAGATGGTGTCTCTACCACCAATATTATTCAGTCGATCAAAAACGGCCGCGGCTAAGTCAGCGCCAGAGCGCTGGCGCATAAGGATGTGGCAGTGGGTGGGTTAAAGCAAGAGTTAAGTCTGGCGCAAGGCGTTGGGTTGTTATCCACTTCCCTGTTGGGGACGGGGGTTTTTGCTGTGCCAGCATTGGCGGCAATGTTGGCGGGCCATGATAGTTTATGGGCCTGGCCAGTATTAATCGTACTGGTCTTCCCAATCGCTATCGCCTTTGCGGCGCTGGGGCGTCATTTCCCCAGTGCAGGGGGGGCAGCACACTTTGTTGCCATCGCTTTTGGTCCGAAACTGGGTAAAGTCACGGGCTGGCTATTTTTATCGGTTATTCCGGTCGGGCTGCCTGCGGCCTTGCAAATAGCGGCCGGATTCTGGCAAGCGATGTTTGGTTGGAGTGACACCGGGTTGCTAATGGTGCAACTGGTGACCTTGCTGGTTATCTGGCTACTGGGCACCCGTAGCGCCGGTTCAAGCGCCAATCTACAAACCGTGATTGCACTACTGGTAATAGCGTTGGTGGCCGCAATTTGGTGGCAGGGGGATATCCGCCTATCGCAGATCCCATGGCCAGCGCTACAAGATGTTTCCCCACCCAATATATTCAACGCGTTAGCCGTGATGTTCTGGTGTTTTGTTGGTTTAGAGGCTTTTGCTCATTTGGCAACGGAATTTCGTCATCCTGAGCGTGACTTCCCACGGGCCTTGATCGTCGGGTTATTGGTTGCTGGTGCGGTTTATTGGGGGTGTACTGTCGCGGTGCTGCATTTTCAGGCTTATGGTGAGTCGCAGGCTGCCGCGGCTTCACTGCCGGGGATCGTGGTACAACTGTTTGGTGAACATGCGCTGTGGATTGCCTGCATTATTGGCTATCTGGCCTGTTTTGCCAGCGTGAATATTTATACTCAAAGTTTTGCTCGCATGGTGTGGTCGCAGTCTCAGGTTCGTCCACAAAGTAAACTGGCGCGTTTATCTGCCGGTCAAACGCCAGTTAATGCGCTGACCGCTGTGGTCGGCAGTTGTCTGGTCTTCGCGCTGCTAATCTACTGGCTTGCTTTGCCACTGGATTTACTGATTGTGTATGCCAACGGTATTTTCGTGCTGATTTACTTGCTGTGTATGCTGGCAGGGATCCGCTTATTGAGTGGACGCGCGCGGGTGATGTCAGTGATTGGCAGTCTTCTCTGCTGTGTATTACTGGTCATGATTGGCTGGAAAAGTGTATACGCTTTGCTGATGTTTGCGCTGTTGTGGATGTTGATGTCTAAGCCAAAGACGCAGCTAACTCAGCCTTAATGTGTTGGAATACAAAATATTTAGGGCACCTGATGGGCGCCCTGAGGTTATTGACAAAGTGCCCGCGACGGAGAGAACAGGCAGATCGTAAAGACGCCGTAAATACATCCATGTAGGCTCGAGCCGCGCCATCCTTGGCGCGGACGCTTTACTCCTCTGCCTATCCTCACCGTTCAAGATCGCGTCATCGGGGTTTGTCAGCAGTCTGCCTCTATTTTATTTATATAATTGGTTGTTATACGTGATTGATGTTTATACGTAAGTGAGCGTTATACGTGATTTCTACTGGCACGCCGCTGATACGTGGCGGCTTATTCAGCCCAATTATTCCCCGGTCTTTTCGCCGTGATCCGCCGGGGCGCTGTTAAATTTTGCCTCAAGTGCCCCCACTCGTTGTTCCAGCAACGCCAGTTTCTCTCTGGTGCGCAGCAATACTTGAGTTTGTACGTCGAACTCTTCACGATTAACTAAATCCAACCGGGTTAACTGCGATTGCAGTATCAGACGGATTTTTTTTTCGACGTCTTCCCCGAATTCGCGAATACCTTTTGGCATAGATTCATGCACCTGGCGGGCGATTTGCTCAATTTTTTTCGGGTCAATCATGATATTTCCCTAAGTAGATGTGTGGTGACTCTCGATCAGTATAATGCGCGATGCTGATTGTATAAACCTCTGGACGCAAGGTTTAATTCTGCATTTTGGTAATTGCCCAGATGAATCAATAGCGCTATAGTCATGGGGCTTATTCTCAGGGCGGGGTGAAAGTCCCCACCGGCGGTAAATTGTATTGCGACGATATAGTCACGTCGGTGGTGCAAAAGCCCGCGAGCGCTCATATTGTTTCTCTTATCCAAGAGAGCAAGGTAGAGGTCAGCAGACCCGGTGTAATTCCGGGGCCGACGGTTATAGTCCGGATGGGAGAGAGTAACGGTATCTGCCGGGCTTATACACCTATAGATTTCAAGATGCGGGGCGTTGGTCATCACGAAGATCCTAAGGTGCTTACATGAGTAAGCGATTTGGGGGAACGAGAACAACCAACATCTTTGTCGCTTGGAAAATAACGGATATGGTCCGCTTGCGTTATTTCGGCTATTTATTTTTGGCCTTTTACTCCTCAAGACCGCCCTGATTCTGGTAATCCATAATTTTTTAATGAGGTTTCTTTACCATGAATCAGACGCTTCTCTCAGATTTTGGCACGCCTGTCGAGCGTGTAGAACGTGCAATCGACGCCCTGCGTAATGGCCGTGGCGTTATGGTGTTGGATGACGAAAGTCGTGAAAACGAAGGCGATATGGTTTTTGCTGCCGAAGCAATGACGCTAGAGCAAATGGCTCTGACCATCCGCCACGGTAGTGGCATTGTCTGTCTGTGTATCACTGATGAACGCCGCCAGCAGCTTGATTTACCCATGATGGTTACCCATAACTCCAGCCAATTCCAGACAGCGTTTACCGTGACAATTGAAGCGGCGGAAGGTGTGACGACTGGGGTTTCTGCGGCTGACCGTCTGACCACTATCCGTAAGGCAATCGCTGATAACGCTAAACCTGCTGATCTTAATCGGCCGGGGCATGTATTCCCGCTGCGTGGTCAACCTGGTGGCGTATTATCACGCCGTGGTCATACCGAAGCGTCTATCGATTTGGCGACACTGGCAGGTTACAAACCGGCTGGTGTGCTGTGTGAACTGACCAATGACGACGGTAGCATGGCTCATGCTCCAGAAGTGATTGCGTTTGCTAAATTGCATGATATGCCCGTCGTGACGATTGACGATTTGGCGGCTTATCTCCAATCTCGCGCGAAGAAAGCCAGCTAATCTGATGGCGATCTCGCCTGATATTATTTGGTGATATCGCTGGCTGGTTAATATCATAGGCTTGTTAATATTGCTGGCTGGTTAGTGTGGCTGCCTTATTAATGTCGCTGACCTGTTAATATCGCTGACCTGTTAATATCGATTGTTGATATTGCACGTCAACACCGGGTTGTTGTTATTGGTTGTCGTTGCTATTCATTACCATTGCTACTTATTATCGTTGCTATTGGTTTGCATTTGCTGCTCATCTGAATAAACTACCACCCGGTTATTTTCTGCCTTTATGCCATGCCCGTTGAGCCTGTACATAAATTTGTGTTACCCCTCCTTTGTTTTTCCTTCAAATTTATTGAATATCTTCATCATGGTTATCCGGCTGTTTAATGAAAAGAAAGCGCGTAATGTATTGCTTAAGGTTTAAACGCCCCCTCTTTTTTTCTTAACAGTAAGGATTTTCTATGAACACCTTTCGTATGCCTGCACTGTTTCTCGGCCACGGTAGCCCGATGAACGTGCTGGAAGAAAATAGTTACACTCAGGCATGGCGTACGCTAGGTGAAACATTACCGCGTCCAAAGATGATTTTGGCAATTTCTGCCCATTGGTATACCCGTGGTACGGCGGTAACAGCGATGGAACATCCCCGGACAATTCACGATTTTGGCGGGTTTCCACAGGCGCTATTTGATATACAGTATCCGGCTCCTGGCTCCCCTGAACTCGCGGCGCATATTCAACAACTGCTGGCCCCTACACCGGTACGGGCTGATACCGGTGAGTGGGGGCTGGACCATGGTAGCTGGGGCGTATTAATCAAAATGTACCCTGAGGCTGATATCCCAGTGGTACAACTGAGTATCGATGGTACGCAGCCTGCGGCTTATCATTATGAATTAGGCCAGAAACTGGCAGCATTACGTGAACAGGGCGTGATGATTGTTGCCAGCGGTAACGTGGTACATAACCTGCGTCTGGGCAAATGGCAGGGTGAGAGCAGTCCATATCCATGGGCGGAGTCTTTCAATCAATTTGTACGGGATAATTTAAGTTATCAAGGGGATGACCACCCGCTGGTTAACTTTATGCAACATGAAGGCGCGGCATTATCCAATCCATCGCCAGAGCATTATTTGCCATTGCTGTATGTGCTAGGGAGTTGGGATGGTAAAGAGCCGGTTTCGATCCCGACGGATGGGGTTGAGATGGGGTCGTTAAGTATGTTGTCGGTGCAAATCGGCTAAATACCCTTTGTCCTTGACGCCGCAGCGTTGTTAGCGGCGTTCGCTCACCCGAATCACTTACTTGAGTAAGCTCATCGGGATTCACTTACTTGCTGCCTAGCTGCAACGGCAATGACTTTGGGTATACCCTTTGTCCTTGACGCCGCAGCGTTGTTAGCAGCGTTCGCTCACCCGAATCACTTACTTGAGTAAGCTCATCGGGATTCACTTACTTGCTGCCTAGCTGCAACGGCAATGACTTTGGGTATACCCGTCGGCCTTGACGCCGCAGCGTTGTTAGCAGCGCTCGCTCACCCGAATCACTTACTTGAGTAAGCTCATCGGGATTCACTTACTTGCTGCCTGGCTGCAACGGCAATGACTTTGGGTATGGTAAAGGAAGGTGCATTGCCTTCCCTTACTATAATTATCCCAAAATAATATGTGGATAAAACCGCGACAGGTCTTGAGTGATCAGTTCACGGTCTTCACGTAAACCAATACCACACGGCTGATCATTGACCAGCCAACTACCAATCAAGGTATAGCTATCACCGAATTTTGGTAATGGGTGGAATTGCTGGATAATCATCCCTTCTTCGCCGTAAGGCCCATCAACCTTAGCGACTTCTTTGCCATTTTCTACGATCTGAATATTGGCACCTTCCCGTGAGAACAACGGTTTGATGACGTAATGATCCAGCGGTGGATGGTCATCTTCCGCGAAGTAAGCGGGCAGTAAATTAGGGTGATTTGGGAACATTTCCCACAACAGCGGTAACAAGGCCTTATTGGAGATAATGCTCTTCCAGGCTGGCTCCAGCCAGCGTACGCCAGCATCTTCCAGTTTGGTGGAGAATATTTCGCGGAACATAAACTCCCACGGATAGAGCTTAAATAAATTACTGATCACCTGATTATCTAGGTCAGTAAATTGCCCTTTTTCCCCTAAACCGATCTCTTCCATAAACATGAATTCAGTCGGTAGACCCGCTTCCAGTGCGCAATCTTGCAAATATTGTACGGTGCCACGATCTTCCTCACTGTCCTGACAGCAGGCCAGATGCAGCAAGCTAAAACCATGGTTATCACGTAGCTCGACAAAGCGCTCAATCAGCTTTTCTTGTAGGCTATTGTACTGATCAGAATCGGTACTCAAATTGCCAGCGCTAATCTGGTCTTCCAACCATAGCCATTGGAAAAAAGCCGCTTCATACAATGAGGTTGGGGTATCTGCATTGTTTTCCAGCAGCTTCGCCGGGTTTTTACCGTCATAGGCCAGATCAAGACGTGAATAGAGAGAAGGCTGATTGCTACGCCATGAATGACGGACAAACTCCCAACAATGCTTCGGGATACGGCACTTGGTCAGTAACTGATCGCTGTTAATGACTTTTTCAACCACTTGCAGGCACATTTGGTGTAATTCTGCGGTGGTTTCTTCCAGCTCTTCAATTTGCGCCAGTGTGAATTCGTAGTAAGCATCCTCACACCAGTATGGCTCGCCATGCATGGTGTGAAAACGAAAACCAAACTCAGTGGCTTTTTCACGCCAGTCCGGGCGTTCGCTAATCGCTAAACGTTTCATTAATCAGCCTTAGCCACCCATGCTACGTGTGGTGGTTTTGGATGATGTTGCGGCGCTACGCTGCATAGAGGACTGTTTTGCCACGGACTCACCAAAGCCACCACGAGTGATAGTTTTGGTTACCGCAGGCTTCGGTGCCAGCGCGGTTTTAGGCACGGTCATGGTACGGCCAGTGGTGGCAGCGCCAAAGTTTTTGCCGCTCGCATCCACAAATTTGCCGTTAGCCGGGCTGTTCGGTGCTTTTGAGGTAAACAAAGGTTGGCTGGCTCCGCCGCCCATCATCCGGCCCATCATATAACCAGCCATCAATGGCATCCACATGCTGCCGCTTTGCTGTGGTGCTGCGGCCGTGGTTTCAGACGAGGATGTTGGTACCATACCCGCCTGAGCAGGAGCTTGAGTACACTGAGACTCGCCAAATTCTGCCACACAATCTTCACGGGTCGCGTATTTAGGCGCAGTTTTAACCGCTTCTTGCAAGGCTGTATTGTAAGCGGTGGTGCACTCTGCACTCTGGGACGGATTCGCCTGTGAGCAATCATCAGCATTTTGGTACAAAGAGACGGTTTCATCGGTTTTTTCGCAGCCAGCCAGCATAAACACAGCACTGACAGCCAACGCTACGGGCGCAAGGCGGTAACTACGCCAGGATTTACGGAAAGTCTCTTGATTGATGTTTTTAGTCCGTTTCATCATTATTTATCTCTTTAATCTGGGCATTCAATGCCCTTCCCAGGAAGTTCCCTAAGAATAGGGGAAACATGTTTGAAATTAAAGCACAGGGGAGTGTGAGTGGCAGATTTTACAAAGTTATACTCATCGCTGAGAGTCACTTCACTTTTTTCATTGACGAAAAGTGCTTGCTAGCAAAACTCACCGTGTTAGCAAAACAAATAACGTTTGGTCGTAAAATCGAGGGAGGCAAAAAATAAACCGGGCGCAGCCAATGACTGTGCCCGGTGAAGCCAAACCGCTGACGGAGTGGGTTATTACTGATTACTGAGCGCGTGGTGTAGTGACAGTTTGGCGAGTAGTATTCTCTGGTGCCAGAGCAGCCGCTGACGTCGGGACCGGTTTATCCAATACGGCGTTTAGTGCCATCAGGTCGTTCATATTCAACGTCCCCAGTGCCGACTTGATATTTAACTGATTGATTAAATAGTTATAACGAGCATCAGCCAATTGTTGTTTGGACTGATACAGGTTAGTCGTTGCAGTCAAAACATCCAGAATGGTACGGGTGCCTACCTGATAGCCAGCTTCCATTGCATCCAAAGAGCTTTGGTTAGAAATAACCACTTGCTGGTAAGCATTGATGCTGCTGATCGAGGCTGAAATATTATTAAATGATGAGCGAAGCGTTTGCACCATATTGCGATGTGCACTTTCCAACAACTCACTGGCACCAACGAAATTATACTGCGCTTGTTTCACCGCAGAATTGGTGGCACCACCGCTGTACAGCGGTAAGCTAAATTGCACGCCAATTTGGTTCTGGCCGGAATCATTATTTACCTGTTGAGAACTGGGGGTTCCGCCACTGTAACGGGTATTGGTTATCGAAGATGAGGCGGTCAAATCGACGGTTGGCATATAGCCCGTTTCCGCAGACTTAATTTGCTCACGTGCCAAGTCTTGGCTCAAACGGGCAGAAAGCAAAGAAAGGTTACGTTTTTCAGCTTCTTTCAATAGGTTATTAACCGCATCTGGGCGTTGAGTCTTCAATCGTTCTACATTCAACGACGCCAATTCGGGATAATAAACACCAGTAATCTGGCGCAAGCTCTCTAGTGCGTTATCCAGATTATTACGGGCGGCCACTTCTGCCGCTAACACGGTATCGTAGCTGGCTCGGGCGTTCTGCACATCAGTAATGGCCACTAAACCCACATTAAAACGTTGAGTTGTTTGATCCAACTGACGATAGACCGATTGTTTCTGCGCTTCAGTATAAGAGAGGCTGTCAATCGCTCTGAGTACGTTGAAATAAGCCGTTGCAGTGTTAAGAATCAGTTGCTGTTCGCTGGTCTGGAATGTCACATCCTGAATCCCAGCCGCTTTTTCCTGTAAGGTCAGGGCGCGCCATTTAGACATGTCAAAAATTGTCTGGGTCAGTTTTAGAGAGCCTGATGTGGCATTGCTATCTGGGCTGTTAGACGCGTCACGAAATCCATTAGCATGTGTATAGCCGGCACTTAAACCAAGTTGTGGCAACAGTGGACTGCGTACTTCATTGATTTTTTCATATGCGGCATCGCGATCAGCAGCGGCTTTACGTAAATCCGGGTTACTATCCCTGGCTTGCTTATAAACTTGCAGCAAGTTCTCTGCCTGGCTCATGGTGCTGAAACCAGCCAGACTCAGCCCGATAAGAAGGGGGAGCAGTTTCTTCATTTGCAATCCTTGTTGTGCAGCAATGTTACATGGTAGCTGTCGATAGACGAATTGTTGACGATTCTATCAGAGTCTGCCAATGGGATAAGGTGGCCGATTGTGCCATCCTGCCTTAATTTACTTAAATCTATCACAAAGCTAAACGAGTATTCAGAAACTGATCGTTATCTAGCCATGTTTATCAAACAATTTTTATCCAACTACCGTTGTTAAACTCGCTTTATCAAACAACTTCATTTCTACCCGCTGATAATGCCTGCTATTTTAAAAATCCTATTGCCTGCGTTAGTACTGGGTTAAGTTCATGACGGTGATACCAGTAAAAGCGTGATTACCAAACCGTTATAGGGTAAAAACAGAATTCAGGCGCGTTACTTAAGTAAAGAGAGAAGTATATGACATCAAAGCAATCCTCACCGGTGACTTTTGACAAGAATGATGTGGAAATTATTGCACGTGAGTCACTGTATCGGGGTTTTTTTTCACTGAATTCATATCGGTTTCGCCATCGCCTGTTTAATGGTGAAATGAGCGGTGAGGTCAAGCGCGAAATTTTTGAGCGTGGTCATGCCGCAGTACTACTGCCTTATGATCCACAGCGCGATGAAGTGGTATTGGTTGAACAATTACGCATTGCGGCCATTGATAGCGCGGTTTCTCCTTGGTTATTAGAAATGGTCGCCGGGATGATTGAGGAGGGGGAAAGCGTTGAAGAGGTCGCCCGGCGCGAGGCAGAAGAAGAGGCGGGAATTCAGGTTGGTCGCTGTAAACCCGTACTCAGTTATTTAGCCAGCCCCGGTGGTACCAGTGAGCGTTTATCCATTATGGTCGGTGAAGTTGATGCGACGACCGCGAGCGGTATTCATGGCTTAGCCGAAGAAAATGAAGATATTCGGGTGCATGTTGTCAGCCGCGAACAAGCCTATCGTTGGGTTGAAGAAGGTGTGATTGATAACGCCGCTTCAGTCATTGCATTACAGTGGCTGGCGTTGCACCATCAAGCGCTAAGAGCTGAATGGCAGCGATAGAAAATGCGGGATAAATAAAAAAGCGAGATAAGAATGAGTAAACGCTACACGCCTGATTTTCCGGAGATGATGCGTTTGTGCGAAATTAACTACGCACAATTACGTCGATTAATCCCGCGTATCAATGAAGTGGGTGAAAGCGTGGCTTATCAGATTAAAGAAGTCAGTTATCGGCTGACAATCATTGAATCAACCCGCTACACTTCGGTCGTCGAGATTGTACAAACGGCCCCTGCTGCCAGTCATTGGAGCCTACCATCAATGGTGGTACGCCTTTATCATGATGCAATGGTCGCGGAAGTGTGTGCCAGTCAGCAGATCTCTCGCTTCAAAGCAAGTTATGATTATCCCAATAAAAAGTTGCATCAGCGGGATGAAAAGCATCAAATTAACCAGTTTCTTGCTGATTGGTTGCGCTATTGTTTGGCGCATGGAGCGGTGGCCGTTCCGGTTTGTTAGACAGACTTATGGCCTTGCCTGCAGATAGTCATAATACGCATAACTATCTGGTTGGGGGGGCGGCAAAAACAAGGATACCATTTGGAAAGCCTGTTTAAACTGCCTATGGCGAGTGGGGCCAGGGTTAGAATTTTACAAATAACAGATACCCACCTCTTTGCTGGCGAACATGAGACATTGCTGGGTGTGAATACTTTTCACAGCTATCGCGCGGTATTGGACGCGATTATTGCGGAACAGCACCCGTTTGATCTGGTTGTTGCCACGGGCGATTTGGCTCAGGACCACTCTGTCGCCGCCTATCAGAATTTTGCGAAGGGAATATCTCGCCTGCCTGTGCCTTGCGTTTGGCTGCCCGGTAATCACGATTTCCAGCCAGCAATGTTTGATGCATTGGCTGAGGCGGGGATTGCCCCTTCAAAACAGGTTCTGGCGGGAGAACACTGGCAGATCCTGTTGCTGGACAGCCAAGTATTTGGCGTACCTTATGGTGAGTTGAGCGACTATCAGTTGGAGTGGATGGAGCGCTGTCTAATCGCGTATCCGGAACGTTACACCTTGATATTGTTGCACCATCATCCTATGCCGTCAGGTTGCACCTGGCTTGATCAACACAGTTTGCGCAACGCGCATATGTTGGCGGCGATCCTGACTCGTTATCCCCGAGTTACTACGTTATTGTGCGGTCATATTCATCAAGATTTAGATCTTGACTGGTATGGTAAGCGCTTGCTAGCCAGCCCTTCGACCTGTGTGCAATTTAAACCACATTGTACTAACTTTACGCTTGATGCTGTGGCACCAGGGTGGCGTTATCTCGATTTACTGCCTGACGGGGGGCTGGAAACTGAGGTTCATCGGTTAGACAGTGACGAATTTTGCCCTGATATGGACTCGGATGGTTATTGATGAGTACACTTTTATATATTCATGGTTTTAATAGCTCTCCCAGCTCAGCGAAAGCCACGGCGTTTAAAGAGTGGTTGCAGCAACACTATCCGCATATAGAGATGCTAACACCCCAACTTCCTCCTTATCCGGCACCTGCGGCAGAAATGCTGGAGAACATTGTGATGGATAAAGCCGGGCAATCTATTGGTATTGTCGGTTCTTCCCTTGGCGGTTATTTTGCAACCTGGCTTTCCCAGCGTTTTGGTATTCCGGCCGTCGTGGTGAACCCGGCAGTACGCCCGTATGAGCTACTCAGTGATTATCTTGGTAAGAACGAGAACCCCTACACAGGTCAACAATATGTGTTAGAGTCTCGGCACATTTATGACCTGAAAGCCATGCAAATTGAAAAGTTGGAATCACCGGATTTACTCTGGTTATTGCAACAAACCGGGGATGAAATCCTCGATTATCGTCAAGCGGTTGCCTATTATACCCCTTGCCGGCAAACCGTAGAATCAGGTGGAAATCATGCCTTTATCGGCTTTGATCACTATTTTTCACCGATTGTGACTTTTTTAGGGCTGGCGAACACCTGATATTAGGCGGTGTAAGCGCGACCTAATGACTCCGGGGCCGGATGGTCAATGGGGTATGTCACCGCCAGCCTTCCAACCATTAGCCGAATATTAATCAAACCATGACTGAATCCAGCTATAACGCTGATGCCATTGAAGTACTCAGCGGTCTAGAACCAGTGCGCCGTCGTCCAGGAATGTATACGGACACCTCGCGGCCAAACCACCTCGGTCAAGAGGTGATTGATAACAGCGTCGATGAGGCGCTGGCTGGTCATGCCCGTCGTATTGACGTCATTTTACACGCCGATCAATCACTCGAAGTGATTGATGATGGCCGTGGGATGCCGGTTGATATCCACCCAGAGGAGGGGGTTCCTGCTGTTGAACTGATTTTATGTCGGTTACATGCGGGCGGTAAATTCTCCAATAAGAACTATCAGTTTTCTGGTGGTTTGCACGGTGTGGGTATTTCAGTTGTTAACGCCTTATCCAAGCGGGTAGAAGTCACGGTACGCCGTGATAGTCAAATCTACAGTATCGCTTTTGAAAATGGCGATAAAGTCCAGGATTTACAGGTTATTGGGACGTGCGGTAAGCGCAATACTGGCACCAGTGTGCATTTCTGGCCGGACGTCTCTTTCTTTGATAGCCCGCGTTTTTCGGTTTCTCGTCTATCCCATTTACTGAAAGCCAAAGCGGTATTGTGTCCAGGCGTCGAGATCGTTTTTAAAGATCAGGTCAACAACACAGAACAGCGTTGGTGTTATGCCGATGGTCTAACCGATTATCTGATGGAAGCGGTTAACGGCTTTATTACTCTGCCAGAAGCACCCTTTGTGGGGTCTTTTGCCGGTGATACAGAAGCTATCGACTGGGCATTACTGTGGTT
This sequence comes from Yersinia pestis, assembly GCF_900460465.1. Lineage (GTDB taxonomy): Bacteria > Pseudomonadota > Gammaproteobacteria > Enterobacterales > Enterobacteriaceae > Yersinia > Yersinia pestis. The sequence goes on from NZ_UAVH01000012.1 coordinate 26,393, forward strand.
GCCAGAAGGCGGCGAACTGCTGACTGAAAGCTACGTTAACCTGATCCCAACCATGCAGGGTGGTACCCACGTTAATGGCTTGCGTCAGGGGTTGCTGGATGCCATGCGCGATTTCTGTGAATACCGCAATATCTTGCCTCGCGGAGTCAAGCTCTCGGCAGATGATATCTGGGAACGCTGTGCTTATGTGTTATCGGTAAAAATGCAGGATCCACAGTTCGCGGGTCAGACGAAAGAGCGGCTCTCCTCACGTCAATGTGCGGCCTTTGTCTCCGGTGTTGTCAAAGATGCCTTCAGCTTATGGTTAAACCAGAATGTGCAGGCCGCAGAACAACTGGCTGAACTGGCGATTTCCAGCGCTCAGCGTCGTATGCGTGCAGCAAAAAAAGTGGTGCGTAAAAAACTGACCAGTGGCCCGGCACTGCCTGGCAAACTGGCAGATTGTACTTCGCAGGACTTGAGCCTCACAGAGCTATTTTTGGTGGAAGGGGATTCCGCCGGCGGTTCCGCGAAACAAGCCCGCGACCGGGAATATCAGGCGATCATGCCGTTGAAAGGCAAGATCTTGAACACTTGGGAGGTCTCCTCTGATGAAGTCCTGGCCTCGCAGGAAGTTCACGATATTTCCGTGGCGATCGGTATTGATCCTGATAGCGAAGACTTAAGCCAGTTACGTTACGGTAAAGTGTGCATTCTGGCGGATGCGGACTCCGATGGCCTGCATATTGCCACGTTGCTGTGCGCACTGTTTGTGCGTCACTTCCGGGCACTGGTCCGTAATGGTCATGTGTATGTGGCGATGCCGCCGTTGTACCGTATCGATCTAGGCAAAGAGGTCTTTTACGCGCTGGATGAAGAAGAGAAAGCCGGTGTGCTTGAGCAACTGAAACGCAAACGGGGTAAACCTAACGTTCAGCGTTTCAAAGGGTTGGGTGAAATGAACCCATTACAATTGCGTGAAACCACCCTTGATCCCAATACCCGCCGTCTGGTGCAATTGACCATCAGTGATGATGATATTGATCACACTCTGGCCGTTATGGATATGTTGTTGGCAAAGAAACGCTCGGAAGATCGCCGCAACTGGCTACAAGAGAAAGGGGATACTGCTGAGATCGAGGTCTGATCGATGAAAGTCACGTTGGAAGAGTTGCAGGCATTTACCTCGGTAGTGGACTGCGGCTCTATCACGGCTGCGGCAGAGCAGCGCAGCCAAACGACATCGGGGATTAGCCGGGCATTGAGTCGGCTAGAGCAGAAGCTGGCGACAACGTTGCTACGCCGTACGACTCGGCGTCTGGAGCTGACAGAAGAGGGGGCGCTGTTCCTCAGTCATGCGCGGCAGATTATCGGCGCAGTCGATGATGCTGAAGAGCAAATTGCCCTGAGGCGGTTGAAGCCTGCTGGCCGGTTACGAGTTAATGCGGCAGCTCCTTTTATGCAACATGTCATTGTGCCGATGATCACCGGTTTCCGTGCGTTGTATCCGCAAATCACGTTGGAATTGAATACCGACGATCTCAATATCGATCTGCTTGAGCAGCGCACTGACATTGCTATCCGTATCGGTGCGTTGAGGGATTCGACGATCCATGCCCGGCTGCTTGGTGCCAGCCGGGTGCGTCTGCTTGCCAGCCCTAACTACCTACAACGTCACGGTACGCCTCACATCATTGAGGCACTGGCAGATCACAGCCTGCTGGGCTTTACTCAGCCCGAATTTCTTAATCAGTGGTCATTACCCCATTTACCCGGCGGGCGTTCGTCAATTATCCCCAACTTGGCGGCTTCCAGCGGTGAGACTCTGCGTTTACTGGCTTTACAGGGCGAAGGGATTGCCGAACTCTCTGATTTCATGACCCGCGAGGATCAATTAGCTGGGCGTTTAGTCGAGGTTCTGGCTGATCAAATTCTAGAGACTTGGCAACCGATCAACGCCGTTTATTACCGTAATACTCAGCTTGCTGCGCGCATTACCTGTTTTCTTGATTATGTTAGTGAACAGATTAAGTTACAGGGGAGTCACTGGCTAAGAATATAAATGAGGGAGGGGTAACGTATAAAACGGCCCTCCCCAGAGAGAGGAGGGCCGAACCGCTTAGCTGTTAACGTTTTCGGCTAAGTGCTGACGATAGCGGGCAATATCCCCTTCAATATCCGGCTGTTTAATCACATCGTTACACATAAATGTCGGTAATGGTTTCATGCCAAGGAATTGGTTTGCCTTGTGGAACGGCAGATAAACCCCATCGACTCCCACGCCGTGGAAGAACTGCTCCGGATCAGTAAAGGCCTCACGCGGTGCGTTCCAGGTCACGGATAGCATATAGGTTTTGCCCTGAATCAAACCGCCAGAACCGTAACCTTTAGTGGCATCGGAACGTGTACGACCATCGCTCTGATACAGGCGGCCATGGCCATCGGTAAAGACCTCATCAATATACTTTTTCAAAATCCAAGGCTCACCCATCCACCAGGCGGGCATTTGATAAATGATAGTATCCGCCCACAGGTAATTTTCAATTTCACTTTCAATATCATAGCCCTGATCAACCGTGGTGATTTTCACCTGGTGGCCGCTCTCACGCAGGAAATCGGCAGCTACGTTAGTGAGAGTAAGATTAAGAGCCCCTTTAGAATGGGCAAACTCTTTCATTGCATTAATAATTAGTACGTTACTCATTGATATCGACCTTCTAAAGCAAAAGGGGAACCTGAGAGCATTTTTGTTGGGCTCCCCGGAATGCTGAGTATGCTAATGGTTAACTGACCAGAGAAAAATAGACAATAATGCATAACACTGTTGCTCAAAGATCAATAAAGCACCGGGCAAGCAATAAAACGCGAAACGATTGAGATTGATTGTGAACTGTGACAGTAACCCTGTAGATGAGGTACTATCGCGGGCAGAAATTGACAATGAACTTGCGGTGCCGATCCGCTGACGCCAGTGATCGTCATTCCAGAGTCTGAGGATAATTGAGTAATGAGTGACTTGACTCATGACGGTGCAGAACGCCTACCGCTGCACACCTTTACTGAAAACGCCTATCTGAACTATTCCATGTACGTCATCATGGATCGGGCGTTGCCGTTTATCGGCGATGGTTTAAAGCCGGTACAGCGTCGCATTGTCTACGCGATGTCCGAACTGGGGTTGAATAACAGCGCTAAATTCAAAAAATCAGCCCGTACCGTGGGTGACGTGCTGGGTAAATATCATCCGCACGGCGACAGTGCTTGCTATGAAGCGATGGTATTGATGGCACAGCCTTTTTCTTATCGCTACCCACTGGTTGATGGGCAGGGGAACTGGGGTGCACCGGATGATCCTAAATCCTTTGCGGCGATGCGTTATACCGAATCTCGTTTATCCAAATATGCGGAAGTGTTATTGGGTGAGCTGGCCCAAGGCACGGTAGATTGGGTGCCAAACTTTGATGGCACCATGCAGGAGCCGAAAATGCTCCCTGCGCGCCTGCCAAATATCTTGCTGAACGGTACAACCGGTATTGCTGTGGGCATGGCGACGGATATCCCGCCACACAACGTGCGCGAAATTGCGCAGGCAGTGCTGGCGCTGATCGATAAACCCACGACGTCGCTCGACGAGTTGCTGGAGTTTGTACAAGGGCCGGATTTCCCGACTGAAGCAGAAATTATCACTCCGCGTGATGATATTCGCAAAATTTACCAGAATGGTCGTGGCTCCGTCCGTATGAGGGCGGTGTGGAAAAAAGAAGATGGCAGCGCCGTGATCACGGCGTTACCACATCAGGTTTCCGGCGCGAAAGTACTGGAACAGATTGCCAACCAGATGCGCGCTAAGAAATTGCCTATGGTTGAAGATTTACGTGATGAATCTGACCATGAGAACCCTACTCGCCTGGTAATTGTTCCGCGCACCAATCGGGTCGATCTGGATCAAGTGATGAGCCACCTGTTCGCCACGACTGATTTGGAAAGAAGTTATCGCATCAATATGAATATGATCGGTTTGGATAACCGCCCATCAGTCAAAGGGTTGTTAGAGATCCTGACTGAGTGGTTGGTCTTCCGCCGCCAAACTGTGCGCAATCGCCTGAATTTCCGCTTGGAAAAGGTATTGAAGCGCCTGCATATTTTAGAAGGTTTATTAATTGCCTTCCTGAATATTGATGAAGTTATTCATATCATCCGCACCGAAGATGATCCTAAACCGCTACTGATGCAGCGTTTTTCCATTTCGGAAACGCAGGCTGAGGCGATCCTCGAACTGAAACTCCGCCACTTAGCCAAGCTGGAAGAGGTGAAAATCCGGGGTGAGCAGGATGAGTTAGCGAAAGAACGCGATCAGCTACAGGCACTGCTGGCGTCTGAACGTAAACTTAACACCCTGATCAAGAAAGAAATTCAAGCCGATGCTGCTGCTTATGGTGATGACCGCCGTTCACCGCTAACTGAACGTGGTGAAGCCAAAGCCATGAGCGAGCATGATATTGTGCCTTCTGAACCGGTAACCATTGTGTTGTCTGAAATGGGCTGGGTTCGTAGTGCGAAAGGCCATGATATCGATCCAAGCGGATTAAGCTATAAAGCGGGTGACAGCTTCCGTGCCGCCGCGCGGGGCATGAGCAATCAACCGGTGGTATTTATCGACTCAACGGGGCGCAGTTACGCATTAGATCCGCTCACGCTGCCTTCTGCCCGTGGCCAAGGGGAGCCGCTGACCGGCAAACTGACGCCACCGCCGGGGGCGACCATTGAACATGTCTTAATGGCACCGGATTCGCAGAAATTACTGATGGCATCAGATGCAGGTTATGGCTTTGTCTGTACTTTTAATGATTTGGTCGCCAAGAACCGCGCTGGCAAGACGATGATCACATTGCCAGAAAATGCCAAAGTCTTGCCGCCACTGGAAATTTATGGCCCGGATGACATGCTGCTATCCATCACTGCGGTTGGCCGGATGTTGATGTTCCCGGTTGCTGATCTCCCTGAGCTTTCAAAAGGTAAAGGCAACAAAATTGTCTCTATCCCCGCAGCACAAGCGGCGGCAGGTGAAGATCGCTTAGCATGGCTGTTTGTCCTGCCTCCGCAAACCTCGATTACCCTTCATTTTGGTAAACGTAAACTCACGCTACGGCCTGAAGATTTGCAAAAATTCCGTGCTGAGCGAGGTCGTAAAGGTTCGCCATTACCACGTGGTTTACAACGCATTGATCGGATTGATGTCGATGCACCGCCACGGGCAATAGCCACCGAGAGCGAAGAGTAAAAATAAGGAAACCAGCCACCACCATGGCGGAAATGGCTGTGGTGGTGATTGAGGCGTTCGTCAAACATGACCCTGTTAATATGGCATACGGCAGGTATAATTTGCGCGCACTGTCGTGTAACCGAGCCGTGGCAAGGGTTCTGCACTGTATTTTAAAAGTAAGTCGTATTTTGCAAGTAAGCCGTATTTTGCAAGTAAACAGTATTTCTCAAGTAAACAGTATTTTGCGAGTAAACCGTTATACTAGCGTCGGTTGTCTATTTAAGGGTGAGTATTTAAGAGGCGGTTATGCTATTAATTTTGCGCACGGTTCTGGCTGTTTTATATTGTTTTCTAGTGTGTGTGTTTGGTTCGATTTATTGCCTGTTCAGCCCGCGAAATCCTCGCCATGTGGCAACATTTTCGCATCTGTTTGGCCGGATGTCCGTGTTGTTTGGCATTACGATTGAGCAGCGTATTCCCGCAGAAGCGGCTAAATACGGTAACTGTATTTATATTGCTAACCACCAAAATAATTACGATATGGTCACCATGTCGAATGTGGTTCAGCCCGGTACCGTGACCGTGGGCAAAAAGAGCCTGCTGTGGGTACCCTTATTTGGCCCGCTCTATTGGTTGACGGGTAACCTGCTTATTGATCGTGACAACCGTGCCAAGGCTCACAGCACCATTGCTCAGGTGGTTGAACAGGTGCAAAAAAGAAACATCTCTATTTGGATGTTCCCAGAAGGCACACGCAGCCGTGGCCGTGGTTTATTGCCGTTTAAGACTGGCGCGTTCCATGCGGCGATTGCTGCAGGTGTTCCTATCGTACCGATCTGCGTTTCTAGCACTAATGGTATCAAGTTAAATCGTTGGTCGAACGGTAAAGTGATTATTGAGATGTTACCGCCCATTGACACCTCCGGGTACACTAAAGAGCGCGTTCGTGAGCTGTCTGAGCATTGCCGCAATTTGATGCTGGCTAAAATTGAGCAGTTAGATGCCGAAGTGGCTCAACAGTCCGTTGCTAAAAAATAATGTATTTGTTTTTGCGGTGCAGGCTATCGCGGCCCCGCGCGGCGGTTATATTTATCGCCACAAATTTTAGATGTTGATTTAAGCGACTCTGGTCGTGAGCGTTTTGCCGTCCTTCAGCGTTATTCGCAGTCAGGCAAAATTTTGCAGTAGGTTTGATTGTGGTTTTCACGGAGAAGATATGTCACTCAGTCGTCGCCAGTTCATTCAGGCTGCGGGCTTAGCGCTTGGTGCTGGCTCACTGCCATTGAGGGCACAGGCTAGTAGTACTCAGCAACCTCAGTTACCGGTGCCCCCCTTATTAGAATCTCGCCGCGGCCAACCGCTTTTTTTAACCTTGCAGCGCGCGCACTGGGCATTTAGTGGCAATAAGAAAGCCGCAGTGTGGGGAATTAACGGCATGTATCTGGGGCCGACGGTCAGAGTTTTTAATGGTGATGACGTTAAGCTCATCTACAGCAACCGGTTGACTGAGCCGGTATCGATGACGATCAGTGGGTTACAAGTCCCTGGGACGCTGATGGGCGGAGAGGCCCGGATGATCCGCCCCGGAGAGGATTGGTCACCCGTATTGCCGGTACGTCAGCCGGCGGCAAACTGCTGGTATCATGCCAATACCCCCAACCGAATGGCTCCCCATGTCTATAACGGGCTAGCGGGGATGTGGCTGGTGGAAGATGCGGTCAGTAAAGCGATGCCGCTGCCAAGTCACTATGGCGTTGATGATTTCCCTCTTATTATTCAAGATAAACGGCTGGATAATTTTGGTGTGCCGGAATATAACCCGCCTGCCAAAGGGGGGTTTGTCGGGGACACATTATTGGTTAACGGGGCGCAAAGCCCATTTGTTGAAGTCTCTCGTGGGTGGGTACGTTTACGTTTATTGAATGCGTCTAACGCCCGCCGCTACACCCTGCAACTCAGTGATGGCCGTCCTCTGTATGTTGTTGCCAGCGATCAGGGTTTTCTACCTGCGCCAGTGGCGGTACAGCAACTTTCTCTTGCACCAGGTGAACGGCGTGAAGTGGTGATTGATATGTCACAGGGCAATGAAGTCTCGATCACTGCTGGTGAATCCGCCGGTATTATGGATCGCCTGCGTGGGTTATTTGAGCCATCAAGTATTTTGATTTCTACCCTGGTGCTGACATTAAAACCAACGGGGTTATTGCCATTGGTGACGGATAATTTGCCTATGCGTTTATTGGCAGATCAGATTATTGAAGGCAGTGTGATCCGTTCCCGTGAATTCCAACTGGGGGATAATCTCCCGGGAATTAACGGCGCTATCTGGGATATGAACCGAGTAGATGTGCAGGCTCAGCAGGGGACATGGGAGCGTTGGATAATACATGCTGATATGCCACAAGCATTTCATATTCAGGGCGTTTCTTTCCTGGTGAAAAGTGTGAATGGTGCGGCGGCAATGGCCGAAGATCGTGGTTGGAAGGATACGGTTTGGGTGGATGGTACGGTTGAATTGTGGGTGTATTTCAATCAGGTTTCATCACCGCAATTCCCGTTCTTGTTCTACAGTCAGACGCTGGAAATGGCTGATCGTGGCTCGGCGGGGCAGTTAGTGACGGTGGCAGCACCGACGCTTTGATCACGTTTTGGTGACGTGGTGATCGGTTCGGTTGTTATGGCTTAGCTCAGCTAATCTCCGTAGCTTCAACCGCCAATGGGGCCATAAGCGTGGCCCCATTAGGACCCTGCGCTTACGCATGTCTCGCTTGCCTGCTTCGCAGGTTTACTGATATGTACTTTTATGGCCAACAACTAATTTCAAAGCCATCCATGTCATCAAAAGATATATCCTTCCTCTTCACATGGATAACTGCGTATAATCGCCGGCCGGTGATGATTTCTTAACCCGAACCACCTCAACTTTCCCCCTATTAAAGAGTGTTGCCATGAGTATCAGCTTGATCCAACCAGAGCGTGACCTGTTTTCTTATCAGCCTTATTGGGCTGAATGCTATGGCACCGCGCCATTCTTACCTATGTCACGGGAGGAAATGGACATATTGGGTTGGGACAGTTGCGATATCATTGTCATCACTGGTGATGCCTATGTTGACCACCCAAGCTTTGGTATGGCCATCGTTGGCCGTATGCTGGAAGCTCAGGGATTTCGGGTCGGGATTATTGCTCAGCCAGATTGGACGAATAAACATGATTTTATGCGTCTGGGAGAGCCGAATCTGTTCTTTGGTGTCACGGCGGGCAATATGGATTCGATGATCAACCGCTATACGGCTGACCGAAAACTGCGCCACGATGATGCTTATACGCCGGATAACCAGAGTGGTAAGCGGCCAGATCGCGCGACATTGGTGTATAGCCAACGCTGCAAAGAAGCCTATAGCCATGTGCCGGTATTACTGGGCGGCATCGAGGCCAGCCTGCGCCGTATTGCTCACTATGACTATTGGTCTGATACTGTGCGCCGCTCGGTGATCGTAGATGCTAAAGCGGACATGCTGGTGTATGGCAATGGCGAACGGCCATTGGTGGAAGTGGCGCACCGTTTGGCTGCGGGTGAGAAAATTACGGATATTCAGGATGTCCGTAACACCGTTGTGATGCGTAAAACGCCCTTGCCGGGCTGGAGCGGGGTGGATTCTACCCGTCTGGATAAACCGGGCCGTATTGAAGCCATTCCCAATCCTTACGGTGAAGACCTGCCGTGTGCGACCGATGACATATCGATACCGGAGGCCAAACCAATAACCGTGCGTGCGGCCAAACCGAAGCCATGGGAAAAGACCTACGTTTTACTGCCTTCATATGAAAAAGTGAAGGCGGACAAAGTGTTGTATGCCCATACCTCGCGGATTTTGCATCATGAAACTAATCCCGGTTGTGCGCGGGCGTTGATGCAGAAACATGGCGATCGCTATATTTGGATTAACCCACCGGCGATCCCGCTAAGTACCGAAGAGATGGACAGTGTATTTGCACTGCCTTATCAGCGCGTCCCGCACCCGTCCTACGGAAAATCGCCGATCCCGGCCTATGACATGATTCGTTTTTCGATCAATATCATGCGCGGCTGTTATGGCGGTTGCTCCTTCTGCTCTATTACGGAGCATGAAGGGCGCATTATTCAGAGCCGCTCTGAAGATTCTATTATTCGTGAAATCGAAGAGATTCGCGATAAAGTCCCTGGTTTTACCGGTATTATCTCTGATCTTGGCGGGCCTACCGCGAATATGTATATGCTGCGCTGCCAGTCCCCTCGGGCTGAACAAACCTGCCGCCGGGCGTCTTGTGTGTATCCTGAGATTTGCCCGCACATGGATACCAACCATCAACCGACGATCTCTTTGTACCGTCGAGCCCGTGATTTGAAAGGGATCAAAAAGATCCTGATCGCCTCCGGCGTTCGCTACGATTTGGCAGTAGAAGATCCGCGTTATATCAAAGAGTTGGCCAGCCACATGTGGGCGGTTATTTGAAAATCGCACCAGAGCATACTGAGGAAGGGCCGCTTTCTAAAATGATGAAACCGGGTATGGGCAGCTATCAGCGCTTCAAGGAACTGTTTGATACTTACTCGAAACAGGCCGGTAAAGAGCAGTATTTGATCCCTTATTTCATCTCCGCACATCCGGGTACTGAAGATAAAGATATGGTGAACCTGGCGCTGTGGCTGAAGAAAAACCGCTTCCGATTGGATCAGGTGCAAAATTTCTATCCGTCACCGTTGGCTAACTCGACCACCATGTATTACACCGGTAAGAACCCGTTGGCGAAAGTGGATTATAAAAGTGAAGAGGTGGTGGTTCCCAAAGGGGATCGTCAACGGCGGTTACATAAAGCATTACTGCGTTATCATGATCCGGCTAACTGGCCGATGCTCCGCAGTGCGCTTGAAGATATGGGGCTGCAACATTTGATTGGCGCTCGTCGTGAATGCCTGGTGCCGGCTCCGACCTTGGAAGAGCAGCGTGAGGCACGCCGTGCTCTGCGCCACCACACACCGGCACTGACCAAGCACACATCGATCACCCGCCAGCGCCAGCCGAGTAATAGAGCACCCGCAGCCTCTGCTGGCAAGAAGGCTCCGACGGTGGCCAATGGCACTTCTTCAGCGCACAGTACTTCTGCAAACCAAAGTACGTCTGCAAATCAAAGTACTTCTGCAGCCCACAGTACGCTCGCAACCAAAAAATCAGCGGGTAAAACGGGCGTAAATAAAGCTGCGGTCAATAAGCCATCTGCCGGATCCAGAGGGAAAAACAGGCAGCATTAAGGGGTTATTGCTGGCCTGAAATCAGCGGTCAGATCCGAAAACTTCCGGGTCTGGCCCCAGCCGTTTACCGCAATCCAGTTTGGTAATTGCCAGCAACTCCTCTTTTTGTAGCTTAAAATCAAAAACCTCAAAGTTTTCTCTGATACGTGCTGGTGTGACAGATTTGGGGATAACAATCAGCCCACTGTCCAGATGCCAACGGATCACGATTTGTGCAGGCGTTTTATTATATTGCTGAGCGAGCTTGCGGATAATTTCTTGATCAAAAACGCCTTTGCCACCTTGTGCTAACGGGCTCCAAGACTCGGTTGCAATATGATGGGTGGCATTCCAGGCATGGAGCTGACGTTGTTGCAGCAACGGATGCAGTTCAATCTGATTGACGGTAGGGGCGATACCCGTCTCATCAATCAACCGTTGCAGATGAGGAATATGGAAGTTACACACGCCGATACTGCGGATCAAACCTTGCTCTTTTAGTGTGACCAGTTCACGCCAGGCACTGACATAATGGTCTTGTTTCGGGTCTGGCCAATGGATCAGGTAGAGATCTACATAATCCAGTTGGAGCTTTTGCAGGCTGGTTTCCAGGGCTTGCTGAGGATTATGTTGATCATCGTTCCACAGTTTTGTGGTGATAAACAGTTCATCACGGGCAACAGCCGCCGCTTTCAGCGCCTTGCCCACACCTTCTTCATTTTTATAAATAGCGGCGGTATCAATTGAGCGGTAACCGACTTCCAGCGCCTTACTGACCGCAAGCTCTGTTTCTTGGATACTTGCCTGCCAAACGCCGAGGCCGAGTTGTGGCATCAAGCGCCCATCGTACAACTTGATAAGGGGTTGCATTGTCATGTTGATCTCCTTGGCTTACTGATTGGGCTGTATTAGCCCGTTGCTGATAACGTAAGTTTAGTCGTTATCATTTTATTTATGACCTTGCTAATTATTAAGTCCTGTTACATGAGGATAGTAGGGTTATGTGTGAATAATGTTGCTCTATGCAGACAATATTATTATGGGCAGCTAATCATCATATCGCCCAGTTAATCGCAGGCGAAAAAAGTGAATCGCAGGCGAAAAAGAAAATATACCCAAAATCATTCGGGTTGTCGGCAGGCAGCGACGAAGTGAGAGAACGCCACCAACACCTATGTAGCCTGAAGTCTAATGGGTATAAACAGGAGGACTGGCAGCATGACATGCGGTAATGCCGCCAGTTTTGGTACGAGATAAATGCAGGCTAAATCCCGTTAAATCTTACATAAAACGGTTATACCGCCGCTTCATAGATACGCTTGCTGTCAGCTAAGGTGATGTCACTGTGCTCACCCAGTTTGGTCATCCCGTGCTCTTCCAGCTTTTTAATCAGATCCGGAATAGAACTGCCGTCCAGTTTGTAGGCGGATAAGCGAGTCGCTACACCCAGGCTTTCGAAGAAGTGACGGGTGGCTTCAATCGCCGCATCAATGCGCTGATCTTCACTGCCCTCACGCAATCCCCAGACACGCTCTGCATATTGCAGCAGTTTGGCGCGCTTTTGCTGCTTCTTCGCAACCAGCAGGGCCGGTAACACTACCGCCAATGTTTGTGCATGATCCAAACCATGGCGCGCAGTCAGTTCGTGGCCCAACATATGGGTGGCCCAATCCTGTGGTACACCGGCACCAATCAGGCCATTCAAGGCCATGGTGGCGCTCCACATAATATTGGCGCGGACATTGTAGTTTTCCGGATCTTTTAGTGCTTTCGGGCCTTCTTCAATCAGGGTCAACAATAGCCCTTCAGCAAAGCGATCCTGTACTTTGGCATCCACGGGATAGGTCAGATATTGCTCAATGGTATGAACAAAAGCATCGACCACACCGTTAGCCACCTGGCGTGGTGGCAAGGTATAAGTGACCACTGGATCCAGCACGGCAAACAGGGGCTGGACATGGGGTGAGAAGAAGTGCTGTTTATCTCCGGTGCTACGGCGGCTGATAACTGCGCCATTATTAGCCTCAGAACCTGTTGCCGGTAAGGTCAGAACCGAGCCCATTGGCAGCGCTTCAGTAATATCGCGCCCTGTGGTTTCCAGAATGTGCCATGGATCTTGTGGATAATTGACCGCTGCAGCAATAAATTTGGTGCCATCCAATACTGACCCTCCGCCAACGGCCAGTAGGAAGTTGATACCTTCAGTCCGGCATAGCTCGACAGCTTTCATCAGCGTTTCATAGGTTGGATTGGGTTCTATGCCACCAAATTCCAGAAAATCAAAGCCTTTCAATGCTTGATGAACTTGATCCAGCACGCCATTTTGTTTAATGCTGCCGCCGCCGTAGGTAATCAATATCCGGGCATCCGCCGGGATTTCTTGAGTCAATTGCGCGATTTGACCGGTACCGAACAGCACTTTAGTGGGGGTATGAAGGGTAAAATTTTGCATGATTTCTCTTCCAGCTTATGGGATGAACAGTAAAAAAACAGGTGTTGCTGCTTAGCGATAAGGTGATGCAGTGAGTATTTATCCGTAACCACATCACTGTGCCTGGAGCACTTTTTTCGTCAATATGAGTACGATTTAGCCACTGTCAGTATAAGTATAATAACGATGTGCTTAATTTCATTGGTAACCATTGTCGGCAACTTAAGAACAGACCTCAATGCACATTTCTGCCTTGCTCTTGCCTATTTCTCCAGATCACTGTAGAAAACCCAGCAAATAAGACACAATCTATGTCAGATTGTTTTGAGTAATGGGATTTTTGGTAATCGATCACTTGGGGCAATAAATAGCATGGTCTCTATTATTCAAAGTCATACAAAAAGCGGACGAGGACGTAATGGTTGATGTGATTGATATTCAAGCACAAATGGCAGATAAAATTGCGCGTCTGGCTCAAGGTGATGGTTTAACCCCCTCAACGGTATCCGGGGTGAAAATTTTGTACTCTACAGTGCATCAACCGCGAACACCGGTAATGTACACCCCCAGTGTGGTGATTATATTTCAGGGACACAAAGTGGGTTATCTGGGTAGTAAAGTGTTTCAGTATGATCCCAAAAACTACCTCATCCTGAGTGTTCCGCTGCCGTTTGAGTGTGAAACGTTTGCCAGCCCTGAAATACCATTGGCCGGGATTTCCATTCAAGTAGACAGCCAGATGTTACAAGATTTGATGATGACTATGGGGGATGACGAGCTGGAAAAACCGCCGGGCAATACCTCGGGTGTGAACTCTGCCCCTCTGACTGAAGAGATGCTGTGTGCAACAGAACGGCTCTTGGATGTGATGTCCATTGCCCGTGATGCCCGCGTCCTTGGTCCGCAAATTGTGCGAGAAATTCTCTACTACGTCTTGTGTGGGTCATGCGGTGGGGCCTTGCAGGCGTTAGTTAACCGCCATGGGCACTTTAACCAGATCACCAAAACATTGCGGCGCATCGAAAATCATTTTGCCGATAACCTCAGTGTCGAGCAATTAGCGGCAGAGGTGAATATGAGTGTTTCAGCATTCCACCACAATTTTAAAGCGGTAACCAACACCTCTCCACTGCAATATCTGAAGTCTTACCGATTGCATCGGGCGCGCATGATGATGTTACATGATGGGCTGAAAGCCAGCACTGCGGCGATCAAGGTGGGTTACGAGAGTGCCTCACAATTCAGCCGTGAGTTTAAACGCTACTTTGGTCATACGCCGAGTGAAGGTGTTGCCAAACAGCGTATTAATTGACCCTTGGCCGAGGGGCGATAGCTGTAACCAAGGCTTCATAGAAACGGCGTATTAGATGCCGTTTTATTCACCTGGATGGTGCCTATTTACGCTATTCGGTCGTGCTCTTACGTTTGCACCATACCAAAATCAGTGTGCCGACTAAACCGGCCAATAACAGAACAATGGGTAAAATCATCAGTGCCGTCATCACCTGATTTTCATACTGTTTAACCAACGGAATATGGCTGAGGGCAAAACCCAAACCCACGACGCTGCCAACCCACAGCAGGCCGCTTAGCCAATTAAATAACTGAAAACGTATGCTGTTCAGGCCAGAAATACCCGCCAGTGTTGGCAGTAACGTCCGGACAAAAGCCAGAAAACGGCCCACCAATAAGGCGGCTAAACCGTGGCGAACAAACAGGGTATGGGCGCGCTGACGGTACTGAAGAGGGAGCTGTAACAACCACCGTTTCACCACCGACGTATCACCCAACCAGCGGCCTTGTAGATAACTTAACCAACAGCCTAAACTGGCGGCGGTAGTCAGAATGATCAGCGTGGGCAAGAAACCCATAACCCCTTTGGCTATCAACGCACCGGCCAATAGCAACAAGCTATCTCCGGGGAGAAAAGAGGCGGGAAGTAAACCGTTTTCTAAAAATAGGGTGGTAAAAAGGATACCGTAAATCACCCAAATAACATTTGGGTCAGCCAGTTTACTAAAATCCTGTTGCCAGAGGGCATGAAGGATTTCACGTAATACATCCATTTCTTTTCCTGTTTGCCTAACGTGTGAGGATATCGTTGGTGGGTATCAGTATATCTTTAATGAGGTAAAATCACGTTGATCTTATCCCCAATAACTCAATTTGGCAGGCGATATAAACCTATCGTTGGTTCTTTTATGTAAGGGAGCGTTAATGCGCCAAGAATTGATAGCGCATTAACGGAGTGGTGGCCTCTATTTTACGGCTTGAATTCGCTCAAATCCTGCGGCCAGATCGTCTTGCAAATCTTGCACATTCTCAAGGCCAATATGCAGACGGAATAATGTTCCTTTGATGCCTTCCGCGTCATATTTGCGGATCGCACGAATATCCTTCGGCTGATAACCTAATATCAGCGATTCAAAACCACCCCATGAAAACGCCATGCTGAAATGGGTAAAGTGATCCAGGTAATTCTCCAGTTGTTGCTGGGTTAATTCTTCTTTTAATTCGAAAGAAAACAAACCATTGCAGCCATTAAAATCCCGCTTGTAGAATTCATGGCCCTTGCAGCCTGGCAGTGCGGGATGATAAACCACCGCCACTTCCGGGCGCTCTGCCAACCAGTTAGCGATTTCAATGCTGTTTTTCTCATGTTGTTTTAACCGGACGCTTAACGTGCGTAAGCCCCGGCTGGCAAGATAGGCAGTATCAGCATCGACCATCTGGCCCATCAAATAAGAGTCTTCACGCAGTTGTTCCCAGCAGCGGGCATTGGCAACCGCAATGCCCAGCATGGCATCAGAGTGACCAATAATGTATTTAGTGCCGGATTGAATAGAGATATCGATATCAAAATCCAGTGCTTTAAATAACACACCTGCGGCCCAGGTGTTGTCCATCATGATAACGACATCCGGAGCCACCGCCCGGATGGCCGCCACCATCGCAGGAATATCCTGCACTTCCATGGTGATGGAGCCGGGTGACTCAAGAAATATCACCTTGGTTTTCGGGGTAATCAGTGAAGCAATCCCAGCACCTATCATGGGATCAAAATAGGTCGTCGTGATATTCATGCGCGATAAAATCTTATCGCAGAAACTTTGGGCGGGCTCATAAGCTGAGCCGGTCATCAGCACATGATCGCCCGTGGCGACAAACGATAAAATCGCATTACTGATGGCGGCAGCGCCACAAGGATAAAGCACGCAACCTGCGCCGCCCTCCAGCTCCGTCATTGCCTCTTGCAAAGAGAAGTGGGTTAATGTCCCCCTGCGGCCATAGAACAACTCACCATTGCCCCGATTGATCGTGGCATGTTTTTTCGCTTTTACAGATTCGAAAACCAGAGATGATGCTCGTTGGATCACGGTATTCACTGAGCCTTGAGTAAATTTTTTACTTCGCCCTGCGCTGACTAAGGCTGTTTCCAGTTTTTCTGGGATTGCTTTATTCACTGCCATAATTGTGTTGTCACCTTCGTATAAGCCAAGCTAGTCAATCGCCAGCCAGCATTCATTTTGGGGATGTATTCCTACGTTAGCATGATGATTGTTGTCTGGGAGTCGCTTTCACCATGAAAAAAACTAAAGAGAGCGACTCGCTGTTTTCTACTGTTTTGCGGCAAAAAAATTCTGTGTAAATGACAAAATAGAACATTTATTAATAAATAGCGCCTTAAGAGGGCGGCCACTGACTTAAGCGTTCTTCTATTCAATCAATCACTTCTTCCTTATAGATGGGCGGTTACTGAGAAGCAACAGCTAACAACAACCGTTAGTTCGGCGTGGGGGCACCGTCGATATTGGCTTCATTCTTTCTTGCGCTCAAAAAAATCTTGCCAAATACTAATGATAATTACTATCAATCCGCTGTTTGTTTGATATGATCAAAAGCTGATTTTGTCCTTAAATTGACATGCATATTGGGTGGAGGCGCAGCGTGAAAATAGCTGGCAAAGAGAGTAAAGAGATATCACGAGTGCAAGGCCGGGTGATGAAAGGCGTGATGGTATTATTACTGGCTACAGGTTTAGCGGGCCATGCACAAGCCGCACCAGGCAACGGCAGTGCGGTTGCGGCTACGGTTACCGCACCCACAGCGGCAACGTCAACCCCGTTACCTGCACCAGAAATTACCTCGGTTGCTGCAATACCGGAATCAACACCAGAGTCAGTATTAACATCAGCATCAGCATTAACCTCAGAATCAATACCGGCCCCTATGGTTCAGCCCGTTACGGCTCCAGTACCACAAAAGCTGGCGATGGATTTATCTGTCTGGGGTATGTATCAGAATGCGGACGTGGTTGTTAAAGGCGTCATGATTGGTCTGGTGCTGGCTTCTATCGTCACTTGGACCATTCTGTTCTCTAAAGGGACTGAATTGTTCCGCGCTCGTCGTCGGTTGCGCCAAGAGCATGAAGTGATTGGGGCCGTGACCGATCTTGATACCGCTTCGGAGCGAGCAGAAGATTTTGGTCAAGGCAGCGTAAGCAGTTTGTTACTGCATGAAGCACTGAACGAGCGCCTGTTGTCGATAGAGTCAAATGACAATAATGGCATTAAAGAACGTACTGCTTTCCGTTTGGAGCGCCGGGTAGCCGCCATTGGCCGCCAAATGGGCAAAGGTAATGGCTTCCTGGCAACAATCGGCGCAATTTCCCCCTTTGTCGGTTTGTTTGGTACGGTTTGGGGCATCATGAACAGCTTTATCGGCATTGCCCACTCACAGACCACCAATCTGGCGGTTATCGCTCCAGGGATTGCCGAAGCGTTATTGGCAACGGCGTTAGGGCTGGTGGCTGCGATCCCAGCGGTCGTTATTTATAATATCTTTGCTCGCCAGATCGGAAATTATCGCGCTCAAGTGGGTGATGTCGCGGCACAAGTGTTACTGCTGTTGAGCCGTGATTTGGATTTGGCCAGTAGCGCCGAAGTAAAGTCCCCTCGCCATCCTCATCAATTACGAGCAGGGTGATTTATGGCAATGCGAATGAATGATTCCCTCGACGAGAGTGGAGAATTACACGAAATTAACGTGACGCCGTTTATTGATGTCATGTTGGTGCTGCTGATTATCTTTATGGTCGCCGCGCCGTTGGCAACGGTAGATATCAAAGTGGATCTACCTGCATCTTCGGCAGTACCGCAGCCGCGGCCAGAGAAGCCGGTATTCTTGACGGTTAAAGCGGATAACCAGCTTTATGTCGGCGACCAGCCAGTTGACCGTGAAACATTAGCCACGGCACTGGACAAAGTGACCCAATCCAATAAAGAAACCACGATTTTCTTCCAAGCAGATAAAGTGGTGGATTATGAAACCTTGATGAGCGTGATGGATGCGCTACGTAAATCAGGCTATCTCAAAGTTGGGTTAGTGGGTATGGAAGCAGGGTCCAGCGGCGCAAAATAATTTTTTGCAAGCGCGGTTACTGTTACCGCGCTTGCATCAACTTTGGTTTTTGAGGAAATTTCAGTTTTTAGGTCAATATCGATTTTTAAGTCAATTTCAGCTTTTAGGGATATTTCTCCCCACTTCATCATCAACAACCAGTGCTCGCTCGATACTAATTTCTAATTCGTGGGCATTTTTTGCCAGATAAAAATTACCCGTCCCTACACAGTCTTTTTCCCAATCGATAATATTATTATCGGGAACGTAGCCAATCCCGATAAAAACCATTTTTATGCCATTATCTTTAATTTTCTGACACATACCTTCGGTAATCAATTTTTGCGTGATATTGATGATGCCCGCTTTCTGATCGTGTGGAGAACTCATTTTTTGCGTATTATCATCACCATCAGACAGGATAATCATCAGTTTATTGTTATTTTGGCTTTCAGTGAGCATTTTGTTACCCACTAATATTCCTGAGCTGGCTAATGTTCCCCCTTCAGCCTTCATATTGAGGATTTCGTTTATATCTCCTTTTGAATTAGGATCAAAGTTAAGTGATTTTGCGTTGGTCTCTTTTAGACAGAAAAATGGATCTAATATGTCATCCATTGGTATATCAATCGTTTCACCATTTCGGTCAATTGAGTTTATTGTTTCTTTATAATCAATATGTTCTTCCACAATTTTAGTGATAGTCGAAATTTGATTTACTTTATATGCCTTATCAAGAAAATTTTTAGCCTGATCTCTGGTTTTAGTAGGTATTTCATTGTCTCTATGTTTTTTTTCTATTTCGCTAAGGATAGCGTGGTGTTTATCTTCATCTAATTGACCGTAAGCGAGATTATCTATCCCACTGAGATTGTCCAAACCAGGAATATTCTTTAAGTTTGAGGCGGTATAACGTTGGAGATAATGACCATTTCCATCTATTTTTTTAGGAGAATAGGGAAAGTGGCAATAAGTAGATGATACCTGTCCATTGGCAGATATTCTTTTTGTACCCCATGAGAAGGGAACAAATCCAATGGTGTTAATGCCATCGTTTGAAAATATTCGGTTATTTAATTTTACAAAAATCGCTTTTAGTTCATCAAGTTTAGTTATTCTGTTATTTCGCTCAATATCCCCGAAAGGTAAATCCATCGATCCGGAAAAATCGGTGACAAACACGACATCTATAGGTTCGGCTATTGATGATAAATACTTTCTGGCGGCCCCATTTTCGTTAACATCCCACGTCGGCGAGGGGGTTTGTTTTAAGTAAGAGTTTAATAATGCTAACTGATAATTCATTTGCAGACTGGCATTATATTCAGTGTAACCTAAACTCTCATTGTAGGTATTGACTACCCTTGGTTGCGAAAAACGCTCTGACGGTAAATAAGATTGTGCGTACGATGTAACCAGATAATTGTTTCTATTATTACTGGCTCTATCATTCCTATAATTATTTTCTGTCGATAAGGCTAAAGATGCTTGTTCAAGGGCATCAGAGAGTTTAGCTCTCTTTTGGATAAAGTGAGAAAATTCAAACGACAAAAATATCAACCCAATAAAAACAGGGATTAACGCCATAAAAGACAATAGAATGGCTCCCTGTCTATTTTTAATAAAAAACTCATACTTCTCTAGTATGAAAGTTATCATTGTTTTTTTCTGCATATATAACCTTTATTCGTAGGCTGTTTAGCGCCCGATTGTGATGGCCGATGATTTCAATGTTGGCAAGGGGCTGACACTAATCAGGTCACGGTATCTCTGAGGGGGGGGCAGGCATATTGTGACCTGGTAGAGCGGCACCCAGCGTTCACTTTGGCTTAATGGTGACAGCGCAACTAACCCACGGAGTGGCTGAACCGGGGAGCAATCGCCAGTACTGAATGACAGGCTCTTATGCTCATCAATCTGTTGCTGACGAGAACCTGGTGGCTCGATGGGGTTAAAATGTAATGTCTCTACCCGCATCCTGAGGTTATCAGCAGGTACACCCGAGTTCAGTAACGCACGCTGAACAAGATCTCTGAGTTGATCAACTTGCTGTTGATTCAATTCAGGATCATGCGGATATAACCGCCCCCTTTCACGAATGATACCCGCGGCTGAATATGAAAGACGATCTAACTTACCGGAAATCGACTGATATTCAGCGATGGCAATCAGCAGTTTTATAAATAGAACAATAATAAAAGTCACAAATGCAAATTCAACAATAATTGCACCACCTTGATTATTGATTAACGTATTATTTTTCCTGAACAAAAATCACCTCCCTGGACAATAACGTATTTACCCATGCTTGAGGGAAAGGTAAAAATATCGGTTGGTAATGTAATCTAACCTGATAGTGGGCGAGTGGTAGAGTGTGATTATTTTCTTCACTATTGCCATTAATAAGATCTGCAACACTGTGACTAAAATTAACCGTAAGTTCTGCGGAGGGCGCGGTATTAATCAATGATCCCAGAACAGTAACTTGTCGATTAAAATTGTGCTCAAAAAGTTGTTGATAAGAGAGTACGTTCTCGGCGTCCCTATTTTTAGCGGTTTTAGCTGCTTCAGATAATGCGAAATCAAGATTAGCCGAGGTATAAAACAAGCGAGAGGTTTCAGCAACCAATAGCAGCATAAAGATAAAAAGGATAAAAATTAACGTAAATTCAACAGCAATAGAACCTCTATTCGCCGGCAATAAACGTAATATTGTATCTCTCATCATTTTTCCCTAATGAAGGATTGTTCCTGAGGGAATGAATCAACCTGACTCAGCGCTAATACTAACTCGTCAGCATTATCAGATAACCGCTCTGCTTCAATAATGTTCTTTGCGTAGCGAGTGTCACCCATTTTAATCAATGCAAATACCAGATTATGTAATATTAAGTTGTTTCTTTTACCGGAAAGATAGTCTGGTAGTAATATCTTTACTGCATCTTCATAGCGGTTATCCAACATTGAAATGACTGCAATATTATTTCTTGCAATGTCCTCTTGGATAAACAGAGCCTGCGATTGAACAATAGCGGTACGCGCCCCTGCTGTATCACCACGGTTAGCCAGAATAATACCTTTTAGGTTATGTGCTTCAGGATTATGGGGGGCAATAGATAATAACCTGTGCAGTACTGTAGTCGCACCAGAATTATCACCCTCGTTAATTAAATTTTTTATCTGTAAAAGATAGATAGATACGTTAGGTTTATGGGAAATAGGTTGAAGATAATATAAAGAAGAATGGCTATCACCGGAGAGGTAATAGGCATTTGCTAATTTCACTCTGATTGATTCGTCTTCTTTGTTTTTTAGTGATTCGCGATAGAGTTTAATCAAACCAATTTGATTATTGGCTTTAATTAAAATACTTTCACGATAAGAAAATTCTTTTGTGCTTAAACCTTGTGAGCTTAAACCCTGTTGGCTCAAACAACCGCTTAACAGAAAAATCATCACTGGGATGATAATAATAGTATTAAATATTTTTAACATAGTTAAGTAGCTCCAGAATACTCGGTGAGATAACCAATAAGACGAAAGGGATCAAAATAAATAAAAATAATGGCAGTGTTAGTTTTGTGGATAATTTACTGATGCTCTCTTCTGTCATCAGCAGCTGCATTTCTCTCATATCTTGTGATAAGTGAGTCAGTTGTTCGTACACCGTTGAGCCAAAACTAATACTGTATTGCAGTGTGCTGCAAAACATTTTCATTTCTATTGCTGGTGAGTAATATTGAAGTTCTTTAATCGCATTTTCTAAACCATTTATTTCAGCACGCTTGGTCACTTTTGACATAATCAAGCATAGGTCGGTATTTATTGTTTGGAATTTTTGTGTGGTATAATTTAATGAATTCTCTATTGTCATGCCAGATTGAACACATGCCGCTGTAATATCAATAAAGAAAGGTAAAGATTTCAATAAATTATTTGTTCTTTTAGTGAGTGCATTTTTAATTATCATTCTTGGCAAATATAAGGTGGAGATAATAGAGAGTAGCCCAATAGTGAGTAGTGTTTTTTGATTGATATTCACTACATTAAAAATAGCCAATATTGTAAGGATGGATAATATAAAAATAACAATCAAAACCTTTAGATATAAAATGTTAGATAAAAAAACAGGGAGTTTTATAAAATCAGACAGTACAGTCGGTTTATCTTTTGTATCATTATTTGCCTCTTTGCTTTTGTTTTCACGCGAATTTATTTTATTATAAACTGATATTCTTCTTGAGCGTGAGTTGACTTTTAATATGATAATCAAACCCAATAGTATTAATAACGTGAAGAAAATAATTCTCATAGGGATTTACCTAGCATTTTTCTGATAATTAATATGCCAATAACCTCACTGATAATAATATAATAGATAATAAATCTACCTGTGGGATGTTGCCATACAAACTCTATCGTCGTGGGGTCGAGTAGATAAAGTAAAAAAGAAAATAACATTGGCATGATAGAAATAATATTAACCGACATTCTTATTTGAGCCGTCATGACGGCCTTCTTTTGTTCGGTTGTTTTTTTCTTTGTTATTATCTGGCTTAATCGGGTAATCAGTTCTTTTAATTGTCCTCCTTGCTGAATATTAAGCAGTATTATTGTCACTAAGAAATAAAATTCTGGATAATGGAACCGCTCATACGCATCATAAAAAACGGTTTCAGGGGTTTCGCCAAGATTTAATCGCCGACAGATCAACCCTAATTCTTGTCCCAAGGGGCCTCTAATCTCTTTCCCACAGCGTTCCAATACTTGATTGATACTGGCACCGCTGCTTGCTGCCATATTAATCATTAATAGTACTTCAGGGAAATCTTGCTTAAATAATAAATAATGTTTTGAACGAGCATATTTTAGTTGTAAAACGATAATAAAAATGATGTTGATAATAAAAACAAAAGAGTAATTAACATTAATCCAAGTGCTGTTTATATAATAGACTATCACCAATGAACATATTGGTAATAATATATGAGGTGTACTTTTACTGTGGGTTGATACGTAATCAATCCATTCGAAAAATATTTTTTTTATCAGTATAGTAATAGAAGACGTACTTTTGGCTTTGCTCTTTTTAGTGTTGCTTATTGAGCGCTTTATTTTCATCCACTTAAGGTTATTCAGCACCAGTAATAAAATACCGGATAACGCGACGACGTAATAAATCATTTGCTCACCGTAGAGAAAACACTGTTTAACTCATTGGCCAGATTGTGGATATCGGCGTTTATTCTGACTGATGACCGATTAAATAGCCCATGGTTGATAAACTCACCCTGAATACGCCCTTGATCATCACGAGTACTGGCGGGTTGGAAAGTAAATATATCTTGCAAAACAACATGTTCACCTTCCATTCCCATGATCTCGCTGATATTGCGAATTTTTCGCGAGCCATCATTCATACGTGAGACTTGGACAATAAGATTAATTGCAGATGCAATATTACGGCGGATGGTAATGAGAGGCATATTAACCGGCCCCATCATAATCATGCTTTCTAAACGGGCAACAGCATCACGGGGAGTATTGGCATGTAGGGTGGACATTGAACCGTTATGGCCAGTGTTCATCGCCTGTAACATTTCAAAGGTTTCCTCACCCCGGCACTCACCAATAATGATCCTGTCAGGGCGCATACGCAGGGAGTTAATCACCAGATCGCGCATGGTTATCTGGCCGGTATTCTCCAGCCCCGCCAGACGGGTTTCCATCCTGACCACATGGGGCTGCTCCAGATTCAGTTCCGCAGCATCTTCGAGTGTTATCACCCGCTCATCTTCTGAAATATATTTTGAAAGCGCATTCAATAGCGTGGTTTTCCCTGAGCCTGTACCTCCGGAAATAATAATATTTACGCGGCAACTGGCAGCAATAATTAGGAAATTTGCCATATCACTACTCATGGCTCCCATATCGACCAAATCTTCTAATCTCCGTTTATTTTTACTGAATTTACGGATAGAAAGGGCGGTACCATCTAAAGCAATGGGGCTGATCGCGACGTTTATTCGGCTACCATCGATTAAACGGGCATCTGCTAATGGGCGGCCTTCATCAATGCGTCGATTAACCTTTTGCATTAAACGCTTTGCGATATCGGTGAGTTGAGTATTATTAACAAACCGCCGGTCAGTTAATTTTAACAGGCCATATCTTTCGATGAATATCCTTTCTGGGCCGTTGACCATAATATCACTAATGGAATCATCCTCCATAAGTTCTCTTAATGGGCCAAAGCCGGTTATTTCATCAGCTATCATTTCAATAATATATTTTTGTGCTTGAGTCGTTAAGTTATATTCATTGTTATTAAATAAATCATCGAATGTTTGAGAGAGCAATCCGATGAGTTTGTTACGATCACCAACCAGGAGTTCAACTTTATTAATGTCAATATTGGCTAACATTCTTTCGCGCATTAACTCTTGTATTTTTAAAGGGACAATCATAATAACCTCATTTATTTAAATAACTTATTGAGTTTTTCCCTAATCCACATATTGGTATGAGAGGATAAATTTATATTTATACCTAAAGATTGTTTTGCCAGTTCAACAACCTTGGTTTTCTTTCTACCAAAATAGTCAGGGCTATTCAGTGAATTCTTCGCATTGTTGATATAAGGTATCGCGGTATCAATAGAATGGCCCAATAATGATTGGATATCAGAAGTCGTCAACATATCTTTTGTTATTGGCCTGTTTTCGTTAAGGCAAATAAATAGTCTAATGGCTTGTCTATTATCTCTTTTGAACCTTTCCAGAGTATCAATAAACTCTTTCGCTACACGAACGGACATCATACTATGGTCAATAAGCAGAATGATGCAATTTGAGTTAGAGATATAATCGAGTGTTTTTTCTTTCCGTGCATTATGAATTGGTTGATCGAAAATAATAAAGTTATGTTTTTTATTGTTATGCTCATTAACTTCACTGAGTTTTCTTTCGTTTCCTCGCATAAGATCAAAATTTTTCTGGTAACCAGTAATATCTTCGCCCATTTTTTTTTCAGTGATCAAGTCGAGATCTTGCGAGCCTTGATTGCCTTGTAATAACAAGGTAGGCGATTTTTTTATTTGGGTGATCACATGCGCCAGTTGGTAACTGAGTAATGTCGTGCCTATCCCTCCCCGGCAACCCAGTATACTGATAAAAAATGCTTTTCTATCTGACTCTATTTGGATACCTTTTAGTAAATTTTGTGTGAGATCGGCCAATTGTGATTGGATATGTAGATATAATATGCCACGCTCAATAAATTGTTGGGCGATGCTAATAGAATCAATATCACCGACTAATATACACCAACAGTCCCGTGGTGTATGAACTTTCATTAGATCAAGAATAGTGTTGATATCATGATTCTCATTTATATCTATTATAATTCCTTTCACATTATCCGGTATCAAAATTGAGGCGGCGCTAAAAATATCATCATCTATTTCTTTGATGTTTTTTATATCAGCCAATCGGACATATTCGGAAATTTTATCTTTTAACCCTTTTCGGGTTGAGATAATGACAACAGCACTCTTTTCCCTATTATCTTTTTTATTGATTAAATCTTTATTGAGAATTAATTGCATACTACCACCATTATAAATGTTTATTCCATGATTCGATAATGGCGTAATGTCTATTTTTATAAACAGCACACCCATGAACATCATTATTTTTATTCCGGTAGTCATTTTTCATATAATTACAATTTAATTCTAATGGCAGACTGTTATTTAATTTAAGAGGAAATGGATGCTTTTCAGTTTTATTGGTGAAATATTCACCTATTAATACATAAGAGTACTCATTAGCGGACGGTTTAATTGTGAACGCAGTAATGCCTCTAGTAGAAAAGAGAATAGCCATTATGATGAATATCCATTTCATTTTATAAAACCTCCTTTTTGCAGAAATTCTTTCGCCTGCTTTCTACGCTTAGCGTCTTTGATATTGGTCAGATTGAAAAAACGTTCTACCGTAGAGGTATGCATAAAATCAGGTAGCTCAATCTGCCTTGCTGATACGGGTTTCACCAGGTTTACGGTAGCGACAACCACCAGCTCACTCTGATTCCTCTGAGTTTGTGCATTACGGAATAACGCACCCAGTAGGGGGATATCACCAATAAACGGAATTTTTTTAAGCGACTCCCGTTCAGTACTACTGATCAGGCCACCGAGAATAAAACTTTCACCATCGCCTAACTCTACTGTGGTATTTGCCTTACGTATGCGTAATGAAGGGTAGGAGTCCCCACCCCTAAGATTAAATACCTTATCAATACTGCTGACCTCTTCACCCAACATGACACGGATACGTTTCTTCTCATTCACTTTGGCACCAATGTTTAACTTAATGCCAAACTCTTTAATTCGACACTAATACCATTCTGATTGGTGCTAACAATCGGTATTTCACCGCCGACCAAGAAGGAGGCATATTCACCGGATAAGACCGATAGATTCGGTTCTGCCAGTACTTTGGCAATCGCCTCATCATTAATAGCATGGACTAATGTGCTGATGCTTTGTGCATTAAAATTTAAAAACTGAAAAGCGCCTGCCGCACTTTTTATTGAATTCCAATCTAGCCCTATGTTTTCAGTAAAATCTTTAGTTATTTCTACAATAGTGAGCTTTACATTAACTTGATTGGCTTGAGGTAATTTAATTTTATTAATAACCCCCTGATACTCAGGGTTGCTTTGATAACTCGTTTCTCTCTCTTTTTCTTTTTTACTTGCAGTCGCCTCGCCGACAATGCTGGCAATGGTATCTTTTGCTTCCTCGGTTTCGGCACTGCCCGTAAGTATATAGCTTTCGCCTATTTTATTTATTTCTATCTTACTATCAGGAAACTCTGTGCGTATTCTTCGATAGGCATCATTAATAGTATTATTCACCAGCACCCGTGTTTTGCTTATCGGCTGATGATTTTTGTTGAACAAAGTGAATTCAGCTAAGCCTTCTTTTTTGGCATAAATAATGACACTGTTATTATCAACTATTTCATAGTCAGCTGTTTTTGCGGCAGAGACAAAAACGGTATCAATCTCTTCCTGCACTTTTATAATGTGTGAACCACCAATAGGCAGATAAATTTGCTTGGCGTTAGCTGAATTTTCAAACAAAAAATAGAGAATAACAATAGACAAGAATATAATTATATTTTGTTTTTTATCTTTTAGTTGATATAGATTCATCCTCTTAGCTCTCTTATTGTCTGTAACGTAGGGATTATGTCATCCAAATCTATTCGTTTGTGATCGCCACTCTTGGGGGTTAAAAACACCTCGCCGGCTTTCTCCACCGTATGGATGAATTCGAGGTCTTGTATTTTCATTATCACTTCAATATAACCTAGGGAATACTCTTCAGTCTTATTATTTTTGTTGTTTTTTACTGATAACTCCTCAGGAGAGTATGTTTTAATGCTTAATATCGGCATGTCAGGTATCACGTTATTAAGTGAATACTTTTGCCTTTGTTTGCTACTCATACTCTTGCTATCAATAGCAATACCATTCTCCATTCCTTTTGTTTTATTGGTTTCAAGTGTCAGTAATTGGAATGAAAGAAAGTCACCTGGATTTAAGGTGTTTAGTAGGTATTCGTTTTTTTCCGTAATGTAAAATTTATAAATGATCTCCCCGTGCTTTAAATTTAGCCGGGAAAATTCACGACTATCGGGCGAGATTAACATTTCATCGATAATATACGATCCAGCTAATATATTGTTTTTTAATAAATGACCATCAAGTTTATGATCATGAGTTCTATCGTCAGCAATGCTATCACCATCAATTCTATGACCATGTGATAGATCATTTTTAACCAAGTCGCTTGATTCATCTACGGTGATATTTTGTAATGAATAATCTTCTTTGGATATTAATGTACCGGCGGTAAGGTCATGGCGTGTTTGGGCTAATACAATATTTCTCTCTTTTCTTTTCTCCGTCTGAGTCAGTAATTCAGGTATCTCTTTATCAGGGTTTAACAGAATGCCGGAGATTCCGATGGCAACAATCAGGAGTGAAAATAATATAAGAAATTTTCGATTCATTATCCGTACCTTTTGTCATGCTATCGTGATAAATCAATTTATTTCAGCCAGTTAAATTAGTACAGATGATAGAAATCCGGCAGTGATAGCAACGGCGTAGGGAACCCCACGTTTTTGGATATCAACGCGGTTGATCAATAAACCCACCACCATAACAACGCCACCCATGACCGCTGTGTAGATGATAAAATTTAATGACTGCTCTGCCGTCAGTGCCAGCAGGAGTACAGTGATCAATTTTACATCGCCGCCGCCCATCACGTTGAAATGGAAAATAATATAGCCTATAAATAGGGCGACGATAGGAATAATAATACTAACAGTATGGTGCATTACCAGACTAAATATAATGGCATTGAATGAAATGCTAATAATAAACTTATTGCTTATTATTCTGTGGCGGATGTCACTGTAACAAACAAATAATAGCTGAGAGACGATTAATACTATTAACGATAATCTAATTACATCCATCGTCAGACCTAATAGTGAGATGAAAGATATGGCAGCAGATGGCTGCCATATTTATTGTGCCCAGAAAACCCCCAGCTAGGCTGGGGGTTCAGTAAAGCTTTCAGCTTTGGGTCAGTTATAAAAACCCCTTTTGATTTGTTAAAACAGTTTGCGGTCTGGCAACTGCAAATGTTCAACAAGAAATCAAAAGGGGGTCCCAATGAGGGATGAAAAGAGCTTAGCGCACACCCGATGGAACTGTAAATATCATATAGTTTTTGCGCCGAAGTACCGAAGGCAGGTGTTCTACAGGGAAAAACGCAGAGCGATTGGCAGTATTTTAAGAAAACTGTGCGAATGGAAAAACGTGAATATCCTGGAAGCAGAATGCTGTGTGGATCACATCCATATGCTTCTGGAGATCCCGCCCAAGATGAGTGTCTCGGGATTTATGGGGTACCTGAAGGGAAAGAGCAGTCTGATGCTTTATGAGCAGTTTGGCGATTTGAAGTTCAAATACCGTAACAGGGAGTTTTGGTGTCGAGGGTATTACGTTGATACGGTAGGGAAAAACACGGCCAGGATACAAGAATACATAAAGCACCAATTGGAAGAGGATAAAATGGGTGAGCAACTCTCGATCCCGTATCCCGGTAGCCCGTTTACGGGCCGTAAGTAATCCATAGATGCAAATGTCAGATCGCGATGCGCCTGTTAGGGCGCGGCTGGTAACAGAGCCTTATAGGCGCATATGAAAAACCTCCGGCTATGCCGGAGGATATTTATTGTGCCCAGAAAACCCCCAGCTAGGCTGGGGGTTCAGTAAAGCTTTCAGCTTTGGGTCAGTTATAAAAACCCCTTTTGATTTGTTAAAACAGTTTGCGGTCTGGCAACTGCAAATGTTCAACAAGAAATCAAAAGGGGGTCCCAATGAGGGATGAAAAGAGCTTAGCGCACACCCGATGGAACTGTAAATATCATATAGTTTTTGCGCCGAAGTACCGAAGGCAGGTGTTCTACAGGGAAAAACGCAGAGCGATTGGCAGTATTTTAAGAAAACTGTGCGAATGGAAAAACGTGAATATCCTGGAAGCAGAATACTGTGTGGATCACATCCATATGCTTCTGGAGATCCCGCCCAAGATGAGTGTCTCGGGATTTATGGGGTACCTGAAGGGAAAGAGCAGTCTGATGCTTTATGAGCAGTTTGGCGATTTGAAGTTCAAATACCGTAACAGGGAGTTTTGGTGTCGAGGGTATTACGTTGATACGGTAGGGAAAAACACGGCCAGGATACAAGAATACATAAAGCACCAATTGGAAGAGGATAAAATGGGTGAGCAACTCTCGATCCCGTATCCCGGTAGCCCGTTTACGGGCCGTAAGTAATCCATAGATGCAAATGTCAGATCGCGATGCGCCTGTTAGGGCGCGGCTGGTAACAGAGCCTTATAGGCGCATATGAAAAACCTCCGGCTATGCCGGAGGATATTTATTCTATGAAAATAAAAAAATAAAAAGTATATTGATTGTTATTAATCTTATATTTTTCATAAAGTTAATCTGGTTCTGTTTTTATGAATGGATATAGTTACATCTAAAATCACAGTAACGTCACTATGTTGTAATTTTTATTTTTTAAGTAGGGAAAATCATCACACATAACATGATGATTTTTAGCTATTCTTACAACATATCCAGTTGATGTTATTACGGGCAGATTTTTCTGGTGAGTAACTGAATGAGAATAATTAAAAAAATTCCTATAGCAATGACTACATCATTGATCATGCTCAGTGGAGCAGTCAGTGCTATTGATTTTAATACTGATGCAATGGATGCTAACGACAAACAGAATATTGATCTTTCTCATTTTACGAA
Organism: Yersinia pestis; assembly: GCF_900460465.1. Classification (GTDB taxonomy): domain Bacteria; phylum Pseudomonadota; class Gammaproteobacteria; order Enterobacterales; family Enterobacteriaceae; genus Yersinia; species Yersinia pestis. The sequence continues at coordinate 57,157 of NZ_UAVH01000012.1, forward strand.
CGTTGGCTATATCATGCCGGGTGAGTATCGGTTGGAGATCAACGTCAATAATCACCGTATTCCCGAGCAGGTGATCGCTTTTTATGCCCGTGATGATGAACCGAATAGCAGTGAGGTGTGCCTACCGGAAGCGGTGGTGGAACAGTTTGGTCTGAAGCCTGATGTGCTGCAAAAGATCACATTCTGGCATGAGGGGCAATGCGCAGATTTGCGTGAGCTGGCGGGATTAACCACGGAGGTTGATTTAGCGACCAGCACGTTAGCTATCAATGTTCCGCAAGACTGGATGGAATACAGTGACAGCAATTGGGTGCCGTCTTCTCAATGGGATGAGGGGATCCCTGGGTTTCTGTTGGATTACAACGTGAACTCGCTGTTTAGTAAGCCGAAAGAGAGTGGTTCCACCCGGAATATCAGTCTCAACGGTACGTCGGGTCTGAATGCGGGCCCCTGGCGGTTACGGGGCGATTATCAAGGGAACTACAGCCACAACAGTGGCGAGCAGAACTCGTCTACCAGTACATTTGACTGGAGCCGGATCTATATGTATCGGGCGATCAAGTCACTGGCAGCTACCTTGAGCGTTGGTGAAAACTATTTCGCCTCCAGCCTTTTCGATACGTTCCGTTATGCCGGAGCCAGTTTGTCCAGCGATGAACGTATGTTGCCACCTAATTTACGCGGTTATGCCCCTGAGGTTAGCGGGATAGCCAGAACCAACGCCAAAGTGACGGTCTCCCAGCAGGGGCGCATACTGTATCAAACCACGGTGGCCTCCGGTCCTTTTCGTATTCAGGAACTGAGTGATTCTGTTTCCGGGCGGCTGGATGTCAGCGTGGAGGAGCAGGATGGCACGGTACAAACTTTTCAGGTGGAGACGGCTGCGGTTCCCTATCTGACCCGCCCTGGTGCAATCCGCTATAAAACGTCGGTGGGCCAGCCCTCAACGCTGAATCATGGGACGGAAGGCCCGGTCTTTGCCAGTGGCGAATTCTCTTGGGGGGTCAGTAATCGCTGGTCACTGTTTGGCGGGGCCATTGGCTCGGGTGATTACAATGCCGTGTCGGTTGGGGTTGGCCGTGATTTATATGCATTTGGTGCCATTTCAACGGATATCACCCAAACCCGTGCATCGGGCCTTCCCAACCAAGAGACGCAGAGCGGGAAATCGTTGCGCGTCAGGTATGCCAAGCGCTTTGATGAACTGAACAGTGATATCTCGCTGGCGGGGAACCGTTTTTTTGAACGTGAATTCATGTCGATGAATCAGTATCTCGGCACCCGTTATTTCGATAATGACCTTGGGCGCAACAAGGAAATGTATACGGTGACGGCGAGTAAAAATTTTCCTGATATCCAGACCAATATCAATTTTTCATACAGTTACCAGAATTATTGGGATCAGCCCACGTCTAACAGCTACAGCGCGACGGTCAGCCACGCTTTTGATGCTTTTTCTCTCAAAGATATGACGGTCAACCTTTCTGCCAGCCGTAGCAAAAATAACGGCGTGAATGATGATGTGCTGTATCTGAGTTTTTCGGTGCCATTAGGCAATCAACAAACCCTCAGCTACAGCGGGCAACATAATGGTCAAGGGAACAACCAGACCGTGAATTATTCTAACAGCTCGGCTATCGATAGCAGCTACCGGTTATCCGCAGGGGTTAACAACAGCAATGATAATGGTGCGCGCGGCCAGTTCAGCGGTTTTTATATTCATCGCAGCAGCATTGCTGAAACCAGCCTTAATGTCGCTTATGCGCAGGATGATTTTACCTCGACCGGGGTTTCTATGCGCGGGGGCGCGACAGTTACTGCGAAAGGTGCGGCATTACACGGCCCCGGTATGAGTGGCGGCACCCGCCTGATGGTCAATACCGATGATATTGCTGGCGTCCCACTGGAAGAGCGGAATATTCGTTCAAACCGTTTTGGTATTGCTGTGCTGAATAATATTAACAGCTACTACCGTACAGATACGCGTATCGATATCAATCAGTTGGCTGATGATGTTGAAGTTAAGCAGTCTGCGGTGGAGTTCGCCCTGACCGAAGGGGCTATTGGTTATCGCCGTTTCGCCATGATGAAAGGGGAGAAGGTACTGGCAACCATCAGCCTGACCGACAGTAGCCATCCGCCTTTTGGTAGTTTGGTCATCAGTGCCAAAGGGCAGGAACTGGGGATCGTTAGCGATGACGGTTTTACTTACCTGAGTGGAGTGGAGCCAGGAGAAACACTGGATGTCGTTTGGAGTGGTGCTAAGCAGTGCCAGGTGGCGATCCCAGCAGTAATACAGCCGCAGGCGCAAATATTATTACCCTGCATATCCGTTAACTAATATTGAGGTGATATACCATGAAGAAGCTCTCATTAATCGCGTTGACCAGCACAGTGGTATTCACCAGTTATACCGCCAATGCTGCGATTGCATTAGACCGGACGCGAATTATTTATAACGGGCAGGATAAGTCCATTAGCCTGAATATCAGTAATGAAAATAAAACACTGCCCTATTTAGCACAGGCGTGGATTGAGAATGAACAACAGCAAAAAGTCACCACCCCGTTAGTGGCAACGCCACCAGTTCAGCGAGTAGAAGCGGGTAAGAAAAGCGCGGTGCGTATCTCTGCCACCCCTGAGGCGCTGAAATTGCCACAAGATCGCGAGTCACTGTTCTACTTCAATCTGCGTGAAATTCCGCCTCGCAGTGAAAAATCTAATGTCATGCAGATTGCCTTACAAACCAAAATCAAACTGTTCTACCGGCCAGAAGGGATTACCCCTGCTACGGGCCAAATCTGGCAGGAACAACTGGTTCTGCATAAAACGGCGCAAGGTTTTCGGCTAGAGAACCCCACTCCCTATTACATTACGGTCGTTGGGCTGGCGGAGAAAGGTAAGTCATCGGCTGACAGCAATTTTCAACCTTTGATGGTTGCGCCCAAATCCAGTGCTGAGCTGAAATCTGCCAGTTTCACCGCCCCCGTCCTGACCTACATTAACGATTATGGTGGCCGACCAGAACTGAGTTTCAGTTGCAGCGGCAGTACTTGCCGGGCAGCTAAAGCGATTTAAACCGGTTGAAAGAGAGAACCATCAATGAAAAAAAATATATTCCTCACGTTACGCAGTGAGAGGTATAAGGCGGGACTGCTGTTGTTGCTGCTACTCCTGTTATGTACCACCAGTAAACCGAGTTTTGCCGCACTGCAAGTTAACTCTTGTTCTCTTGCTGTATCGGGGGCCGGAGGGGAAACACCGTTTGTCATAAAAGCACTGCCAGTCACGTTGACGAATGGTTTTGTCTTGGGGAGCATGAACTTCAGTGTCGTCACGACATTCACAAAAACAGGGACGACAGCAGATTATTTATACCTCGGTGGTTGGTCGATGCTTGCTGGGGGGGCGGTTATGCCTGTTTCTACCGGTGTTCCAGGGGTGAAGATGTCGGTGAATGTCAGTGACGCTTTATTCGGGGGATATGAATGGGGGAATACAGAGAAGGCAACTCAGTCCTTGTTTGTACCAGGGACAAAAATAACGATTGCTAATCGAGTCACGGTCCAACTCATTGTGACTGATGCCAGTGTTTATCAAGGGGGAGTGATTAATTGGTTTAATGTGGCGAGAAGTTTTGCGTTAGTTTCAGGTAATGCTCAGGTCTGGTCGACTAAAAGTGTTGCTACTGGTGGCTCACGTTGTGGGGATATGGTGACTTTTAATATCGGGTCAACAAATATCGTATTGCCACCTCCCACTGTGGCGACGTGTGATCTGGGGGCGACCGATATTGTGGTTGCACTGGACCCGATTGATACCTCTTCCCTACAAACGCAAGGTGACCGGGCGGGCGGACAAGCTTTTTCGATCCCACTGGGCAGTTGCGCTAAAGATGCTAAACCCTATATCACTTTTACCGACAGTAGTAACAAGGCTAACCGTACCAATATACTGAGTTTATCACCGAGCAGCACGGCGACCGGTGTGGGCCTTGTGCTTGAAAAAAGTGACGGCAATCTGGTGACATTTGGCGCAGAAAACGCCAGTGTCAGCGCCAGTAATGTGGGGCAATTTTTGATTGGTACCTCAACTGCCGCAGGAGGGAGCATGCCTTTAAATCTAACGGCTCGCTATATTCGCGCTGAAGGGGTGTTAAAGAGCGGTAATGTGAAAGCGGATGCAATCTTTACCGTCGCCTACCCTTAAGTGGCATACCATGTTAGCGGTCAGTAAAAAGCGACCAATAAGTGTCGCTTCAGACTGCTGGCAAAGTCAATTGAAGGGGAAACGTGCCGTTGGGGTCGTAGTGGCGTAAGCCACCGAAGTGCCCCTAGGTGCGGTCAACCCTTCACTCACGAGGCTAAGAATAGCGTTGTCAATAACCTCAAGCGACCAATAAGTGTCGCTTTTTATGCCGTTAGGTTCTGCTCTCATGATAGGTGGGTTCGCTGTCCTTTTTTCCCTTAAACATTGACTCAATTCGCGTCAACAAATTATTCGCACTGTAGTAATCTAACCGGAAAGTATCATAACCTGCCGCATAAACGTTATCGTGCTGAATCGCTGGAAGATTGGTTAAAAACTTATTACTTTTCAATGCGTCAATTGCAGAATGAACGCCAGAAAAGAGTAAAATAGTCTTACCGTTCAGGCCCTGTGCTAGCTCATCTCCACCTAACTGAATGATATCTTTACGGTGCTCTGTATGGGTGTTGTCCTTCAGCGTGTCTGGCACATTGGCCAGCGTGAAACCCAGCTCCAATAACAATCTTCCCTGTGCGGAATTTTCCGTCCACAGTTTGGCGCTACCACTCACCTCCTGATAGACAAATGCTGAAACGGGTTGCGGTGGTAGGGTTATTTTCTGTTTTACTTCATTGAGTCGGCGGGCAAATTTATCAATCACCTGTTCGGCATCCCCTTCATGGCCCGTCGCCTGGCCTAATTGTAGTGTCAGTTCTTGCCAACTCTTATCATCGTAATTAATCACCAATGTCGGGGCGATGGCCGACAGTTGATCGTACAATTCCAATGTGGAATCGTCACCAGTGGCGGAAATAATAATTAAGTCTGGCCGCATCTTAGCGACAGCTTTAATATTGGGTTCGGTCTGGTACATCGGGATTAAGTGACGGGCCCGTGCAATATCCGACCATTGAGTAAAGAATCCTTTATTATCGGCTAGCGTCGTATTGGGTTCGGTAGCACTACTGGCAATGATAGGTGCATTTATTGCCAGCAAGGTACCCGTAATGGTGATGCTGGTGGAGACGATACGGGCTGGCTTATGGGTGAGTGTCACCGGGCCTTTCACTGTGTCTACGGTACGGGACCACGGCGATGATGTACTGTGATTCTCATCGATAGGGAATGGATGGAAGTTGGTTTCCTCTGCGGGTTCGCAGCCGGAAAGAGATAAAATAAGACCCAAACAGCCGAGACTAATAAACAGAGAGTGGCGTATTTTACGCTCAATATAGGTCATATAAAGGAACATAGCGGTGTTTTATCCTTCTCTTTGGTGAGGGTAAATCAGCAAATATATCAATAAAATTTACCAATAATGATATTTGTATCGAATGATAATATGACAATGTTAAGACATGGCACGTAATGTACGGCGGGGGCAATATAACGAAATAATAGTAATGAACATCATAATTAGCAATAATATTTTTTTATTGTTCATCTCTAATGAATTTATAGGGGTATGTCATGTATCACTTTGATAAATAGAGCGATAATTTTAATATCCTGATTATGTAAATGGGCATTTCACTCAGCTAATAATAATAAGTTCATGATAATCAACTTTATTTTATTTACTGCTTATTTTTATTTTAGTCTATAGCCTAAATAGCTTATACAAACCCGAAGCTAGCATATTTCATCATAATCCCTTAATGTTAACTTCGGTTAGTATGTTATTTTTTAAGATAATATCCATTTAATAAAGTAGTTACTTCTAATTTATCTCGCATTAATAACAGGTTCTCTGAAAATTTATTAATGTGTAAATAACGTTTAATAAATCAATGGTAATTGCGTGGTTATTGGTAAAAATATATTTTACATAAAAATAGGGAGAAAATGACTGTTTTTCAATCAAAATTTCTGTTTGTTATAGCACGGTGATACGACCAAAAGGTTAAATCTAACAATGTTATAACATTTAAAGGCGGGCGCTATTATAGGGATGATATCGCTCTCCTGTGAGTACTTAAACGTATAACCATCTTTTTTATATGGATTAACAATGTTTTGTCTAAATAGTAATCTTTTAATATACTGCTCATAATTGTTATTATTCCTTAATAATAATAAATAACTTTATTTTTTTATGGGCTAATAAATGAATATTCTTTCCCTACGCGGTGGTTTTTTTCTGTGGATGATGCTTATCTCAACATCTTCTTTGGCTATTAATTGCCAAAGAGCCTCAACCCCCGTCGAGTATACAGTCTGCAGCAATGAGGATTTACACTGGCTGGATCAAACATTTAACAGCATTTATCAAGTCTTATTGGTGAAATACAATACTGAAATGGTTTATCAACAGCGTCAAACATGGGAAAAATCGCTGAACAGTTGTACCAGTGATAGTTGTATCCAGCGGGCATATCTGCAAGGTATTGCCTTAATGTCTGATGTTGATAAGAACTTTAACTGGGATGGGCAATGGTGGAATATCACTAAAGGTAATGACCGTGGTGGGGTTATCGAAATTCATCGAGTGACCGAGTGGGGATTTAGTCTGGATAGCCGTGCATGGTCTGGTGAGAATATGGGTAATTTTCATGCAGAAGCCCGTAAAACAGAAGGAGTAGCCGTTGTTGATGTCATTGAGAACACGGCTAATTGTCGGTTATTACTGATCCCTGGAAAAGATGGCTCGCTACAGGTGCACAGTAATGGCAGTTGGGGGTGTCGTATCTCCATGCCGAAAGATGTTTTCATCGACGGGCAATATGTGCGTGCTGAAAAAGATCCCCGTAAGGCCCCAACGTTATTATCTATTGGTATTTTTTCTGAGGCTTCGGTCGATGACGCTTTCCGTAATTTAGTCGGTGAGCATTATGCTCAGTTTGTTCAATCTGCCAATGTGTATATTTACACTAATGATTTGGATAACCAGGGAGCCAAAGTGTTATCTACCTGGGTGCGGGGGGCGGCGAATAAGCGTGCTTCTATCATTATGTATACCCATACTGGGCAGTATTGGGCGGCTTACGTTGCACCGGATAAAAAGGGTCAGTTACAAATTCACTACTTTACCAATGTTGCTGCAGATAAAAATAAAAGGCCAAAAACTATTGTTGAATGGCAACAAAGTTTTATAGATAACTGATTAGCTATAATCTGGTACAGGGCCATAAAATCGCCACAGTAATCTCATACTCGCTTACTGTGGCGATCCCTCTTCTTCCGTACTTGCGAGGTCAGCTCTTGCAAATCGCCAGTTTATCGCCGGAGAGGGTATTGATGTTCACGATTGGCACGCGGTTATTTTGCGGGCCTCCCTCGTCCTGTAACCAGACAAGGACTTTACCGCCAGGAGAAAGGCCCAATAACATCGTTTTATATTGGGTTGTATTCCCTGTTCTGGCGGGTGTGATCATACTTTGTCTGACGGACTGCGGGAGAACCAGATGGGTCTCGTACACTTTTTTATCGGCAATCGAATTCCAGCAGAACACCATAGATTGAGGCGGGGAGTTCGTCTGATTAAAATGAATCGATGTTTGGTGTATTAATTCACCCGACTCTCCCATTTGAGATGGGCTATTTTGTGTCATGTCCCGTGTATTAAACGGGTGCAGGTTATCTGCAGTGTCCACTATACGGGCGTAGGTCACCTGTGCAGGCTGTGACTCTGGGGTAACAAATGTGAAACTCCATTTTCCCTGAGTGGCTCTCTTGTTTATTTCCGCTGACTGCAGTAAAGGGGAGGTTTGGCAAGCGGTGAGTATTAGAAGCAGGGGCAGTCCAGCAGCACGTTTTATTTTCATTTTATCCATCCATGTTGTCGTTGTTATTGTTCTTTATCATTACTGTTACCTACTATTATAGCGTTTATAGCGTTTATAGCGTTTATAGCGTTTATAGCGTTTATAGCGTTTATAGCGTTTATAGCGTTTTGGTGAGTGGTGAGATGCTGACAACCGAACAAGTCTCCTGATTAGCCTAAACATCAATTGAAACCTGATCCGATCACTAAATCCCTCTCACCCTCTCCTCAAATTATGACTACTCCAGCACCCCAATCACATTCAAATTCATATCATCTGGGATTTCGTTATACGACAGCACATTTAACCCAGAACAGAACAGACGTGCATAGCGGGATATCAGTGGCCGCAGTTGTGGCGTAACCAGCAAAATAGGCTGGTGATTTTCTGCTTTCATTTGTTCTTTAATGATCGGCAGATTCTGTTGTAATTGCGTCAGAATATTCGGATCGACCGGGAAATTATCTAATACCACTTTCCCCGCTTGTTGGGCCTGATTCAGAGAGCTTAACAGCATATTCTCTAATTCATTATTGATGGTATAAACCGCCAGATCCTTATCATCGCCATTGATGCTATTAACTATCCCATTACGTAATGCATAGCGAACATCTGAGGTCAGCAATAATGCATCTTTGGTCACCGTAACGCTATCCAGTAGGGTGGTGGAAATGGTGACAATATCTTTTAATGACACATTTTCAGTTAAGAGTTGGCGATACACTTTCAATAACTGACTAAAATTCAGTGTCGTGACTAAATCCTCGGCCAAACGTGGGGAAAGTGCGGCAAGCCGTTGGTGTAATAAGGTGATATCGTCATAGTTAAACAGTTCAGATAAATGCTCCCGAACCACCTTATTCACATGTGTTGCTACCACGCTGGCGCAATCTACCACTTGATAACCCAAATTTAAGGCCTGCGGTTTCTCTTGCGGGTCTATCCACACGATGGCCAAACCATAAGTCGGGTCAGTGGCTAAAATCCCATCAACCTCACCGTATTGCTGTGTCGTTGGAATAGCCATGAGCTTATCAACATGGACTTCCCCCCCCCGCGATCCTGACACCATTAATATTGATGGTGTATTGGGACGGTTTTAAACGGAAATTTTCCCGCACCCGGACTTCTGGCAATAAAACGCCGCTGCTTTCGGAGATGATTTGTCGCACGCCGCGTAGCCGTTGGTTCAACGGTTTACCCTTTGATTCATCCACCAACGTGACCAGTTTATAACCCAAATTTAAACCAATGGGTTCGACCGCAGGAATACTGTCCCAACTGATACTTAGGGCATTTTCGTCAGAAATAACCGGGTTTAAGGCCGTAAAATCGGGGTTAAGATCTGCTTGCTGAATTTTTTTACTTTGCTGCCTAGCGGCGAACAGCAGTAATCCGGTAAAACTGAGAAAGGCGAGATGGGGCATCCCCGGCACGATAGCGAGAATAAACATCACAAAAGCCGCAGCATACAAGATCGTGGGTTTAGCCAATAACTGATCTTTAACTTCATCAGTCATATCGCCGCCATCACTCACTCGAGTGACAATAATTGCCGCCGCAGTTGCCAATAACAGTGACGGAATTTGTGCCACCAAACCATCACCAATGGTCAGTAGAACATATTGCTGGAATGACTGGCTGGCGCTCAAATCGTATTTAAAAATACCAATACAAATACCGTCAATCACGTTAATCACCAGGATCATCATCCCGGCGACCGCATCCCCGCGTACAAACTTTGATGCGCCATCCATTGCGCCGTAGAAATCGGCCTCACTGGCCACTTCTTTACGGCGAATACTGGCTTGTTCCTGATTAATTAATCCGGCGTTAAGATCCGCATCAATAGCCATCTGTTTGCCCGGGAGCGCATCCAAGGTAAAGCGAGCAGAGACTTCAGAAACACGTTCAGCCCCTTTGGTCACTACCACGAAATTGATGATCATCAAGATGATAAAGACAACAAAGCCAACAACAAAATTACCGCCAATGACCACCTGGCCAAAGGCTTCGATCACTTTACCTGCCGCATCAGCCCCTTCATGACCATTGAGTAATACCACGCGTGTGGAGGCGACGTTTAAGGTTAAACGCATCAGCGTAGCGATCAGTAATATCGGCGGTAAAATTGAAAAATCCAGTGGCCGTTTACTGTTCACACTGACCAATAACACCAATACAGCCATCACAATATTAAAGGTGAATAAAATATCCAGAACCAGAGGTGATAATGGCAATATTACCATTGCCAAGACGCACAGTAATAATACGGGGACTGCAATATGCGTCTCTTTTAACAGACGAGAAATATCATATAATTTATGTTTCATCATGGAATCGTTGCATCTCTTTGGGAAGCCCAAGGTGAGTGTTTAATACCGGCTTGCTTGCCTGCCCGGAACGCCATGACTTGATCTGCATGACATAGGTCAGCACCTGAGCGATAGCACGATAAAGCTGGGCGGGTATCTGTTGGTTAACCTTGGTGGTATGGTAAATAGCGCGCGCTAATGGTGGAAACTCGACAATTTCTATTTTGTGTTTTTGCGCAATGCTCCGAATATACAAGGCAATATCATCTTTCCCTTTGGCGACAATATAGGGAGCACTGGCTTTTTCGGGTGCATATTTTAATGCAACCGAGAAATGGGTTGGGTTAGTAATAATAACGTCGGCGCTGGGAACCGTTTTATTAATTTGACCGATAGCATATTGGCGTTGTAGTTGACGGACCCGAGATTTAATTTCTGGATTACCATCATTATTTTTATGCTCTTGTTTGACCTCCTGTTTGGTCATTTTCATTTTTTTGGTAAACAGATGATGACTGAGAGGAATATCAATGGCGGCAAAAACGACAACAATCGCAATGAAATACAGCAAAATATGGTGGTACTGGGCAAATCCCTGCGTAATCGCTTCTTCTAGTGGCAGTGTCTGCAAGTGCAATAAATCATCAAGTGAGCTATGCACGACCAGATAGAGGGTGTACAGCACGATGCTGCATTTTGCCAACATCTTAAGCACTTCAGTGCCATTGCTGGCAGAGAATATTCTCTTAATACCCGCCAATGGACTGAGCTTTTTCAGGTCAGGTATCAGTTTTACCGGGGTGAAATTCCACCCGCCGGGTATTAAGGTTGCCAACATACTGAACAACGGGATCGGGATCAGCGTGGCTAAGAATTTGGCGAAAATAAACAGATTGGCTAGCAGAAATTGCTCAAGAGCGCCTTGGTCATCAAGCTGACTTGCCAACTGAGCAACAGACACAAATGATTGAGAAACCAACGCCTTATAATAAGGTAGAAATAGCGATAGCAGAATAAAAGAGGTCACTAACCCTGCGGCCATGGTGACATCTTTAGAACGGGGGATATCGCCTTTTTTTCTGGCTTTCGACAGCTTCCCCGCTGTGGGTTTTTCACTCTTCTCACCACTGCTGTTCGACATCAGTGCACCTTCATCCGTTCAAACTGTGTCAGGATCTCATTGGTCAGATGAAGATAATGATCAGGGATATTGATCGCTAACAGCAGCAGGCACAGCAGGCCAAACAACATGCCGATAGGGAAACCGAGTGAAAACAGGTTTAACGTGGGGGAGATACGGTTCAGTAACCCGAAAGACCCTTGCACGATCAGCATGATAAAAGTGGTAGGCAGTGCTAACAGCGTGGCCGATGAAAGGATCCAGCCAAGGCTCAGTGCCAATGAACGTAGTGAAAAATCATTGATGGCTTCGCCGATAGGCCAGCTACTGAAACTTTTCAACAAAATGGTGACAAACAGTAAGTGGCCATTAAGGGTAAAAAAAATCAACACACTGAAAGTAAAGATTATTTGTGAGATAACCGCCGTCGATGCTCCGCTGGTGGGGTCATTCATCATTGCCATACCCAGGCCCATATTCATCGATAGAATCTGACCCGCGGCCTCTAATGCGGCTAGTACCAAATGCAACATGGAGCCAAATAACCAGCCCCACAGAATTTGTTCACCGGCCAATAAGAGGTTTTCTATCGAGAGCAACTCCCCGGATACCACCGGTTGGCTGATCATTGGGGTTATCAAAATGGCCAGTAACAGCGCGGTGCCAATCTTGGCTTTGCGGGTAAAGGCTTTATGCCGAATAACCGGACAAAAATGCAAAAACGACAAAATCCTGACAAAAGGTAGCCAGAGTGCGAATAGCGGAGCCGTCATGGCATGAATATCGATTCCCATCGGCATTTACCCAACCAACTGTGCGGCTTGCTGGAAAATACTGACGGTAAAATCACTCAGTTTGATCATCATCCATTTACCCGCAAAGATGAGAACCAACATTGTCATGACCAGGCGCGGTAAAAAGCTCAGCGTTTGTTCATTAATCTGTGTGGTGGCCTGAAAAATGCTGACCAATAGACCGATTAACAGACTTGGGACGATGGCAACGATAGAAATCATCAGCACCAAATGTAACCCCATGGCGATAATGTCACCGGCAATATCCGTGGTCATCATGCTATAGCCCCTGAACGCTGGCAGTGAGGGTGCCAACCATTAATGTCCAGCCATCACACAAGACAAACAGCATTAATTTAAATGGCAATGAGACAATTAAGGGCGATAGCATCATCATTCCCATCGCCATCAAAATACTGGCCACAATCAGGTCAATCACCAGAAAAGGGATATAAATCATAAAGCCCATCTGGAAAGCGGTTTTCAGCTCACTGAGCACATAAGCGGGGGTGACCACGCTCAAATCCTGCTGTTGTGGCTCGCCACTGACTTGGGCGATAGCCATCATTTGATCCAGTGATTTAGTACTGGTCTGCGCGAGCATATAGTTCTTCAACGGCGCTTCTGCCCGGCCCAGAGCCTGCGAAAGCGTAATTTCATCCTGTTGGAAAGGAATGACCGCATCCTGATGAATTTTGGTCCACACCGGGCGCATAACCAGCAAGGTCAGGGCGAGGGCGATACCGGTCAGGACTTTATTCGGCGGGCTTTGCTGTAACCCCAGTGCCTGACGCAATATCGCCAGCACAATAATAAAGCGAGTAAAGCAGGTCATCATCAGCATCATAATCGGCAACAAACCGAGCAGGGTCATCAGGATCAGGATTTCAATCTTAACGTTGTAATCTTGCCCCGTTGCGGTTTGTACGGTATTGAACAGGGTGATCCCCCCCTCCTGCGCCAGCAGAAGAGGGGAATACAGCAGTCCGCCCACCAGCAGGCCGCGGCTGATGATGGTCACCGGTGTTATCGCTCGAAGGCTGCGGCTCATAGCGCGAGTTCACCTAAATTTTGGCTATTGATGTTAATAATACGCAGGCCGTATTTTTCATTAATCACCACCACTTCGGCTTGGCCGAACATGATGCCATTTACCCGGATATCTAACGGCTCGCCAGCCAATTTATCTAACTCAATCACCGAGTCATTATTCACCGTCAGTAACTCTGACAGAGGGATCTCAACAGAGGCCACTTCCAGTGTTAAGGTGACAGGGATCCGGCTGAACAGTGACATTTTGCGCTTTTGCTCATCAGTCTTTGTTGCTGTTTTTTCTGGCGTATTAATGATCTCTGGTGAATTAATCACCGAATCGAAATGCTCAGTTGGGCTAATGGCGCTCTCATCCAATGCAAGGGTAAAGTCGAGGTCATTGTTGAGTTCAATTTGCTGGTCAGTCATGGTTCATCTCGTTGGGTTGGTCATTAAATTCAGAAAAGAATAACTTGCCGCGGTTCTCGGTAATGGCGGCACTGAATAGCGCTTCTTTGCCAATAAATACGGGGAAATATTCGGGCAATGAAGCTGAAATAATATCGCCCTCTTTTAAGGCCATTAACTCAGCCAGTGTCAGGTTAATGTTGCTTAATTGGCTGGTGAGCGTAACGGGTAATTTTTTGACTAAGTGTTCAAGTTGCCTCTCTGACAGTGAGACATTTTTTTCTACTGCTTTTTCATTTTTGGTCTTTATGGTATCGATAAGCCTATCTATATGTGGTGCATCAATAAAAATGCTGAATCCACTTTTGTTATAATCTTTTAGAAAAAAATCAATACGGTATGACCAGCACGCGATTAACGCAGCGGTGCTGTTGTTAATGATTAGGTGTTCACCAAAAAATGGCTGATTAAGAAAGAGATCGGTTATTTCAAGCCCGAGTTTGTTTTTTAGCCTTTCTTCTGTTTTGGTCAGCGGTGATAGCTTTCCCGTGGTCGTGGTTTTTTTTTCTTGGCTTAATCCATATTTTTCTTGGCTTAATCCATAGTAGTCATTAAGAATGTTAAGTAACAACAGACGGTCGATATCGAATGCGATATTACCCATCTGGCTGGTTAGCATTTTGGCATTCTTATGACTGCAATTTGTTTGGAACTTAATATCATCAAGCGTAATATTTATTCTGTATTTTTTTAAAAAATAGAGACTGATTTCGCTCTCAATAATAGAAAAATAGCTATTGACTATTTTAGGTATTTTGTGATGAGGGCGGCCAAGCTTGTTAATTTCAAGCGATACGATGTCTGGTCGCGGGTCATGATTATAGACTTTTGCTTTGACTTTATTTGATTGCATGGTTTCATCCAAAATATTTTGGCTAGTGTCTGTTTCTATGTTGATAAATTAAAACCTATGTTGATAAGTTAAAACCTATGTTGATAAATTGAAACATAGAGGTAGAGGCTAAACAACATCTTCTCTTTCTCTCTTTCTTTGCGAGCTTTTCTGAAAACATGGCTGCTGAAAGAATGACTGGCGACGGAATGTTTTATTCAATTTTTCATGGTTTTTAGCCTAAACCTTTATGGTGAAACTATACAATAGGTATTTATTTATTAATTTATTTCTTTTTTATTTTGATATTTTAACAATTAATATAACTCGTTGATTTTTGGTGGTTAATGTTTTTAATTTTTATTTAATTTATTTGTTTTTTATGGGGGATGTATAGTGAGTTATCGACAATTTCTATAACTCACCAAAACAATATGTAACACGTTACGATTTATTTTTTCAATGATGTTTAAGTCTCAATTTATTTTGTCGATCTATTGAGTGTCGGACGTGATTTATTGTGATTTGACGTGTGGATAAATTATGATGAATATCAATGTTGATGTTTTTCCAAAAAACGATCATGGATTTGTTGCTAATGCGCCTTCCAGCGTAAGTGTATTTTCCCTTGCGCGTAGGGTAGCTGAATTTAATGTTCCGGTGTTGGTCACCGGTGAAACCGGAACCGGTAAAGAGTGTGTAGCGAAATATATCCATCAGAAAGCCATGGGGGATGCCTCACCCTATATCGCGGTGAATTGTGCCGCGATACCTGAGAGCATGTTGGAAGCCATATTATTTGGTTATGAGAAAGGTGCCTTTACGGGCGCTATCGCCAGTGTTGCAGGGAAATTCGAGCAGGCGAATGGAGGCACATTATTACTGGATGAAATCGGTGATATGCCGTTGGCACTGCAAGTAAAGTTATTGCGTGTATTGCAAGAGCAAGAAGTTGAACGTTTAGGTGGTCATAAGCCTATTCCTTTGGATATTCGTATTATTGCCTCAACAAACAAAGATCTGAGTGTTGAAATCGCGGAAGGGCGTTTTCGTCAGGATCTCTACTACCGCTTATCCGTGGTGCCTATCCATATATTACCTTTACGTGAACGGCCAGAGGATATTCTGCCTTTGGTGAAGGCATTTATTAATAAGTACCAAAGTTTTCTGAATGTAAAAATAGATATCACCGCAGAAGCGCAATGTGAGCTGTATAAATACACCTGGCCTGGCAATGTTCGTGAATTAGAGAATGTTATTCAACGCGGTATCATCATGAGCAACAACGGCGTGATTGAACTGCCCAGCCTCGGTTTACCTATGGCACAGGGAATATCCTCGCCAGTAGGGGAAACATCATTACCTTTTTCAACGATTCAGCCCCCTGATGGGGAAAACAATATTAAGTTACGTGGGCGCTTGGCGCAGTACCAATACATTGTGGATTTACTGCAACGGCATCAGGGTAATAAATCTAAAACGGCCGCATTTTTAGGTATTACGCCACGTGCTTTGCGATATCGGCTCGCCAATATGCGTGAAGATGGCATCGACATTGAGTGTCACTCATAAAAAATAAGGAAGCAGGATGGATAACATTGATTCTATCAATATGCCTCGCTCGCAATCACCAGTGATGCTGGAAATGCGGCAAATGGCAGCCATGGCAGGCAGCGGTCTTGAGTTTGGCACAATCCAGCCAGCCGCAACCAATAGCCCGTTCTTCCCCGTGGAAAAGGGGGCCAATAATCTCTCTTTTTCTCAGGTGCTTAACGGCGCGATTAAGAGTGTGGACCAGCTACAACACGTCGCCAGTGAGAAACAGACCGCGATGGATATGGGCATCAGTGACGACTTAACCGGCACGATGTTAGCGAGCCAGAAAGCCAGTGTGGCTTTCTCCGCCATGGTGCAGGTGCGCAATAAGCTCACTTCTGCATTAGATGATGTTATGAATACTGCGCTGTAGGGTAAATCGGTGTTAGATAAAATTAAGCAGAAATTGTCACCTGGTCAATTAGGTGAAAATACAAAAACCATTCTTATGAGCGCGGTAGCCCTTTTGGTTACCGCCGCGATTATTTTCAGTCTCTGGCGTAGCTCACAGGGCTACACGGCATTGTTTGGCTCGCAGGAGAATATCCCGATCACCCAAGTGGTGGAAGTGCTGGAAGGAGAGGCCATTGCCTATCGCATAAACCCGGATAATGGTCAGGTGTTAGTGGCTGAAAATCAGTTGGGTAAAGCGCGTATCTTGCTGGCAGCAAAAGGAATTACTGCCACTCTCCCCATTGGCTATGAATTGATGGATAAAGAAAGCATGCTTGGCAGCAGCCAGTTTATCCAAAATGTTCGTTATAAGCGCAGCCTGGAAGGGGAACTGGCGCAGAGCATGATGGCATTGAGCGCGGTGGAATATGCCAGAGTCCATCTGGGCATGAGTGAAGCCAGTTCATTCGCCATCAGTAATCATGCAGATAACAGTGCCTCGGTGGTGTTACGGCTGAGATACGGCCAAACATTGAGCACTGAACAGGTGGGGGCCATTGTCCAATTGGTGGCGGGCAGTATTCCCGGAATGAAACCTGCCAATGTGCGGGTGGTCGATCAACACGGTGAATTATTGTCACAAGCTTATCAAGCGAACAGTGAGGGGGTGCCCAGTGTGAAAAGTGGGACCGAATTAGCTCACTATTTGCAAAGCACCACTGAGAAGAATATCGCGAACCTGTTGAATTCGGTGATTGGCGCGAATAACTACCGCATCAGTGTCTCTACCCAGTTGGATATGAGCCGTATTGAAGAGACGGCGGAGCACTATGGCCCGGACCCTCGAATCAATGATGAAAATATCCAGCAGGAGAACAGCAACGACGATATGGCGATGGGGATCCCCGGATCACTAAGCAATCAGCCCATCCCTCAATCTCAGGCGGGTCAAACGCCAGCCGCCGTCAGCCGCAGCCAGGCGCAGCGTAAATATATTTATGATCGCAATATCCGCCATGTGCGTTATCCGGGTTACAAGCTGGAGAAAATGACCGTTGCGGTGGTGCTGAATAAATCGCTCCCGGTGTTGGAACAGTGGACGCCAGAACAGCAGGAAGAACTCAAACGTTTAATTGAAGATGCCGCAGGTATTGATGTTAAACGTGGGGATTCTCTGACCATTAACATGATGGCCTTCGCGGTCCCTACGTTGATTGACGAGCCGGTGATGCCGTGGTGGCAAGAGCCAAGTACCTTCCGTTGGGCAGAATTGCTGGGGATCGGGCTGCTGTCATTACTGGTGCTGTGGTTTGGTGTTCGCCCATTGATGAAACGCTATTCGCGTAAGGGTTCGGAGAACCTGCCGTTAGCCATTTCCTCGGCGAGTGCAGATGAGGCGCTTGATCATGTGGATACCGGTGTAGACGGTGCAGAAAGTAGCCCGCGTACAGAAAATGCCTTCTCCGCATCTTCTCTTTGGAAAAGCGACGATCTACCAGAGCAAGGCTCCGGTTTAGAAACCAAAATCGCCCATCTGCAACAATTGGCGCAGTCAGAAACTGAACGTACCGCCGAAGTCATTAAACAATGGATTAACAGTAATGAACGAATCAAATCTCAACCTGAATGATGACTCAAGCGTCAAAAGTGATACCAAGGGGCGCAGCCGATTGGAACAGGCCAGTATTTTATTACTGAGTATTGGTGAAGAAGCGGCCGCCATGGTGATGCAACAATTGAGCCGTGAGGAGGTGGTGTGTGTGAGCCAGATGATGTCACGGCTCCATAACATCAAACTGGATCAAGCACGGCAGGCGTTGGATGACTTCTTTCAGGATTACCGAGAGCAGAGTGGCATCAATGGGGCGTCACGCAGTTACCTGCAAGCGATCCTGAATAAAGCGTTAGGCAGTGATATTGCTAAAAGTGTGATTAACGGCATCTATGGTGATGAAATTCGCCATCGTATGACGCGGTTACAGTGGGTGGATACGCCGCAGTTGGTGGCGCTAATTGATCAGGAACATTTACAGTTACAAGCGGTGTTTTTGGCCTTTTTACCCCCTGATGTGGCCGCCGCGGTACTGGCGTATCTGGATAAAGATCGTCAGGACGATATCTTGTACCGCATTGCCAAGCTTGATGATGTCAATCGTGATGTGGTGGATGAGCTGGACAGGTTGATTGAACGTGGTGTTGCGGTGCTTTCGGAGCATGGCTCCAAAGTGATCGGTATCAAACAGGCTGCCAATATCGTTAACCGCATTCCCGGCAATCAACAGCAATTGCTGGATCAGTTGGGTGAGCGTGATGAAGAGGTGCTGAATGAACTGAAAGATGAGATGTATGAGTTCTTCATCCTCAGCCGTCAGAGTGAAGCCACCTTGCAGCGCTTGATGGATCTTATCCCGATGAGTGATTGGGCCATTGCCCTGAAAGGAACCGAGCCAGCATTGCGTCAGGCCATCTATGACGTGCTGCCTAAACGCCAGATTCAGCAGTTACAAAATGCGACGCAGCGGACGGGAGCGGTTCCTGTTAGCCGTGTCGAACACATTCGCAAAGTGATTATGGCGCAGGTGCGGGAACTGGCGGAAGCTGGAGAGATTCAGGTGCAGTTGTTTGCCGAACAGACCATGGAGTAAGGTGATGTTGATAAAAAATACCCCACGGGCGGGGGCAGTGAAACTGCGGGTTCATCAGTTTCCACCGCTACGTAAAGTGCGTCAGGTGGCCCCGTCAGCGGCAGACCAGACACTGGATCCGGCAGAATACCAAAAGCAACTGATGGCAGGCTTTCAGGAGGGGATCAGCCAGGGATTTGATAAAGGGCTGGCCGAAGGGAAAGAGGAAGGCTATCAGGAAGGGGTGCGTCTTGGGCATGATGACGGGCTGAAAAAGGGGCGCATTGAGGGACGGCAATCTGAGTTAGCCAGTTTTAATGATGTGATTAAACCCTTTAGCGGCTATATCACCCAACTACATACCTATTTAGAGACCTATGAGCAGCGCCGCCGGGATGAGTTATTACAACTGGTGGAGAAAGTGACGCGGCAGGTGATCCGCTGTGAGCTGGCGTTGCAACCGGCGCAGCTTCTAACCTTAGTGGAAGAGGCGCTGGCGGCGCTGCCCATGGTGCCACAGCAACTCAAGGTCTATCTGAATCCGGCAGAATTTGGTCGTATTAATGATGTTGCGCCAGAAAAAGTGCAAGCGTGGGGGCTGGCGGCAGATCCAGACATGGTGGGCGGTGAGTGCCGTATCGTCACAGAAACCACGGAAATTGATGTGGGGTGCCAGCACCGTTTGGATCAATGCATTGGTGCGTTGCACAGCAGTTTTTTGACGGAACCTCACCATGAGTGAATCTCCGGCTCTCGATCATGCCCTGAAATCTATCGAAAACATTCATCTGGCCCGAGTGGCGGGCCGGTTAGTGCGAGTGACGGGGCTGCTGCTGGAAAGTGTCGGCTGCCGTTTGGCTATCGGCCAGCGCTGTCGGATTGAGAGTGTCGATGAGACCTTTATTGAGGCGCAGGTGGTTGGGTTTGATCGAGACATCACCTATCTGATGCCCTTCAAGCATCCCGGTGGGGTGCTAGGCGGGGCGCGGGTGTTCCCGAGTGAGCAGGACGGTGAGTTGTTGATCGGCGATAGCTGGCTCGGGCGAGTTATTAATGGGTTAGGAGAACCCCTTGATGGCAAAGGCCAACTGGGCGGGAGTACGCCACTGCAACAGCAACTACCGCAAATCCATCCATTACAACGGCGGGCGGTAGACACCCCGTTGGATGTCGGCGTCAACGCCATTAACGGCCTGCTGACTATCGGCAAAGGCCAGCGGGTGGGGCTGATGGCGGGCAGTGGGGTCGGTAAAAGTGTGTTGCTCGGCATGATAACCCGCTATACCCAGGCGGATGTGGTGGTGGTGGGGCTGATTGGCGAGCGTGGCCGCGAGGTAAAAGAGTTTATCGAGCATTCACTCCAGGCCGCCGGTATGGCGAAATCCGTGGTGGTGGCGGCACCTGCCGACGAGTCACCGCTGATGCGCATCAAGGCCACCGAACTCTGCCATGCCATTGCGACCTACTACCGTGACAAAGGCCACGATGTGCTGCTACTGGTGGATTCACTGACCCGTTATGCCATGGCCCAGCGGGAAATTGCCCTCTCACTGGGGGAGCCGCCCGCCACCAAAGGCTACCCGCCGTCCGCTTTTAGCATTATCCCCAGATTGGCTGAAAGCGCCGGTAACAGCAGCGGTAACGGCACCATGACCGCGATTTATACCGTATTGGCCGAAGGTGACGATCAACAAGATCCCATTGTCGATTGCGCCAGAGCGGTCTTGGACGGCCACATTGTGTTATCGCGTAAACTGGCCGAAGCGGGGCACTATCCGGCGATTGATATCAGCCAGTCGATCAGCCGTTGCATGAGCCAGGTTATCGGTAGCCAGCAGGCCAAAGCCGCCAGTCTACTGAAACAGTGCTATGCCGATTATATGGCGATCAAACCTTTGATCCCATTGGGCGGTTATGTGGCAGGGGCAGATCCGATGGCTGATCAGGCGGTGCATTACTACCCGGCGATTACCCAATTTCTGCGCCAGGAGGTAGGCCACCCGGCACTATTTTCTGCCAGCGTTGAACAACTGACCGGGATGTTCCCCTCCTTTGCCCCCACTGACGAGGCGTAATTCATGAGCGATATGATCGACACACTCCAACAGCTTCAGCAATTGCGTCAGCGCTATCAACGCAATATCAATGCACTAAATGCCTTAACCCTCTCTGAGGAGGCATTCCCCGGTGTTTCTGCGTTACAGATGGCGAATCACGCTGGCTATCAGCGCCATATCCAACGGCTGATTGACTGGCAAAAACAGGAGCAGGCACTGGCTGATATCGAGGTTGGCAATCTACAGACACAGATGCAACAGCAGGCTCGCCGTGAAAAAATCGTAGCGGTAGTATTGGAACAACAACAAGAAGAATATCAACGTGAACAGGGGCGGTTGGCGCAAAAAAATACCGATGCTCTG
>NZ_UAVH01000011.1 GCF_900460465.1 Yersinia pestis
CGCTTATTCAAAAGATCTTAAGTCTGTATTCAATTTTATTTTTTAAGGAGCGTTTTTATGGTTATTTTTATCGCTGGCGTTAACATCCATAATCATACTCTTGTTTATGATATCGCTGGTTTAGCTGGATACGCTCTCAGCTCTGAAGTAGTCGACGAAACCACGTTTAAAATAGATCTGAATAGCGCGGAGCATAGGAAGCGCGCAGGAATCAAAGAATCCGATGTTTTTAATGATTCAAGAATTTTTAAACGCTGGCTTTAAAATTCACTTTAGAAAAATAAAAACAATAGCGCCCACTATGGGCGCTTTTTTCGTTTCAAGATCCGCACACCATAACGCGCCATTGTTGGCGCGTTTTTTATTGTCTGAAGTCAGCCAAAACAGACCAAAAATAAGCGCCATAAACGCGCCAATTTAACGCGTTTTTATGTGTGGTGGTACATACTCATTACCACAATAAAAAACACGTTATAGCGCGTTTTAGCGCGTGGCTTATTTTGTCGTGTCGTGGGCGTGATCGTCTGGCGATATCTGGCGACGTGATCCGCGCTATCCTTCGGGACGTGTCGGCAATATTGGCATGATCCGTGGGCGCTCGCGTATCATTGGCACGTTGACGCGACGTGTACGCGCTTGCAGTGGCTTTCCCACGGATTCACATAATCACATGGCGAAAGCTATCTGGGTGGCTCAGGAGCTGAAACTCCACCGGCAACTACCCCAGCGCCGCTACGCAATTTCTGGAGCGATTTTTGGCTTCTCCCGCTCTGTTTTCTACATAAAGGCAAACCCCGCCGTTTCCCGAAAATTCCCTGGGCCGTTTCCCTTCGGTTCCCCGGACAGCTCTCTGGCCGTTTCTGAAGTTTCCCTGCGGCAACTGGTGGACGAAAAAAAGGGGCGTTTCCAGCCCCTCCCCTCTTACTTGCCAGCCAGGATGTGAATGCGGTTCTTTCCGTACACCTCTTTCACGTAGTCCCCGCACGAGATACTCCACGAGTCGATTCCTGCTTCATAGATGACGTTTTTGCACTTGATGGCGTTGTTGGCGATGCGCATCCCCTCCCCCACTGCTTCCTGTTCGGTAAAGTCGAATCCGGATTCTGTTTTAACCCATAGCGCGATCTGCGTGGCGAACTCGATGAGTTTTGACCGGCAGAAGCGACCGCTGCGTACCGGGAAGATGAATACACCAAATCCCGAGGTGGAGACATACGCTTTTTCAAATACGCGCTTATGGCGACGGTTGCAGATAATGTCATTGGTGATCTGCTGTTTCTCTTTACCGGACAGCTCGATGGTTACATTGTCACGCCCAGGCGCCCAGCACGCTTTTATCGTTATCAGAGAACGTCACAGAAATATGGCCATGCGAAGGGGTGTTAACAGTAGCGATAAAATTCATGGTGATAATCCTTTAAACAATTTGTTTTCTTGTTGGTTTAATTATCGCTACGCGCATAAGGCGTCCAAGCGTTCTGTTCCGGCAGATGGTGGCCTGCAGGGAGTCGGAGGGTTGTTCGGTAGCCTGGCGGTAAGAGGTGGGTGTTTTTAGCCTGCGGGAAACAGGATGGCCATTTAAGGCCACCAGCATGGGTGGCCTCGTTCTCTTAGTGGAGCAAACCGACGTCGATGGTATCGCCTGAGCCATCCACGCGGATCATCAGCATGGCGAAGGCATTTAATGGGTAGCCTGCGTGCCAGCCCGGGAATCGGTCATCGCGCATGAAGTCGGCAATGTCATAAACGCTGCCCTCAAAGTGGAAGAAGCGGGCATCACACTGTTCGTCCTGTTCAATATGATCCATTTCTCGCTTCTCTTCCGATGACAGGTCGAGCCAGGATTCCAGCCATACGTTTTCAGCTTTAGGGGAGATAGTGAAATCGGTCATGTGCATATCCTCCATGCGTAAACATCTTGTTTTCTTGTTGGTGTAATTATCGCAATGTGGATAAGGCAAAAAACATTTTGTTATCGGGTATAATAAATATCCTCCGGCATAGCCGGAGGTTTTTCATATGCGCCTATAAGGCTCTGTTACCAGCCGCGCCCTAACAGGCGCATCGCGATCTGACATTTGCATCTATGGATTACTTACGGCCCGTAAACGGGCTACCGGGATACGGGATCGAGAGTTGCTCACCCATTTTATCCTCTTCCAATTGGTGCTTTATGTATTCTTGTATCCTGGCCGTGTTTTTCCCTACCGTATCAACGTAATACCCTCGACACCAAAACTCCCTGTTACGGTATTTGAACTTCAAATCGCCAAACTGCTCATAAAGCATCAGACTGCTCTTTCCCTTCAGGTACCCCATAAATCCCGAGACACTCATCTTGGGCGGGATCTCCAGAAGCATATGGATGTGATCCACACAGTATTCTGCTTCCAGGATATTCACGTTTTTCCATTCGCACAGTTTTCTTAAAATACTGCCAATCGCTCTGCGTTTTTCCCTGTAGAACACCTGCCTTCGGTACTTCGGCGCAAAAACTATATGATATTTACAGTTCCATCGGGTGTGCGCTAAGCTCTTTTCATCCCTCATTGGGACCCCCTTTTGATTTCTTGTTGAACATTTGCAGTTGCCAGACCGCAAACTGTTTTAACAAATCAAAAGGGGTTTTTATAACTGACCCAAAGCTGAAAGCTTTACTGAACCCCCAGCCTAGCTGGGGGTTTTCTGGGCACAATAAATATCCTCCGGCATAGCCGGAGGTTTTTCATATGCGCCTATAAGGCTCTGTTACCAGCCGCGCCCTAACAGGCGCATCGCGATCTGACATTTGCATCTATGGATTACTTACGGCCCGTAAACGGGCTACCGGGATACGGGATCGAGAGTTGCTCACCCATTTTATCCTCTTCCAATTGGTGCTTTATGTATTCTTGTATCCTGGCCGTGTTTTTCCCTACCGTATCAACGTAATACCCTCGACACCAAAACTCCCTGTTACGGTATTTGAACTTCAAATCGCCAAACTGCTCATAAAGCATCAGACTGCTCTTTCCCTTCAGGTACCCCATAAATCCCGAGACACTCATCTTGGGCGGGATCTCCAGAAGCATATGGATGTGATCCACACAGCATTCTGCTTCCAGGATATTCACGTTTTTCCATTCGCACAGTTTTCTTAAAATACTGCCAATCGCTCTGCGTTTTTCCCTGTAGAACACCTGCCTTCGGTACTTCGGCGCAAAAACTATATGATATTTACAGTTCCATCGGGTGTGCGCTAAGCTCTTTTCATCCCTCATTGGGACCCCCTTTTGATTTCTTGTTGAACATTTGCAGTTGCCAGACCGCAAACTGTTTTAACAAATCAAAAGGGGTTTTTATAACTGACCCAAAGCTGAAAGCTTTACTGAACCCCCAGCCTAGCTGGGGGTTTTCTGGGCACAAAAAAGGCCACTAAATATAGTGGCCTTATGTTAATAGATAAGCACCTACCTATCAATTATCGACTTATAAAATCCCTGCAAGCACATCGCGAACCTGACGGAATTGATCAGTTTGCATTCCGGTGTAAATCGACGCGACAGCGTCCGCAAGGTGCTCGTTTTTATTCACCAGCACTTCCTTACCAGATTGCTTGCGGCGCAACCACGGGGCGTTTGGCTGCTTCTGCGTAGCCCACTGAATGATCTCTTCCTTCGACGTGGTCAGCTTATTCCCGACATAGTGCTTAATCTCGTTTGGCGTGACCTGTATCAGTGGCTTATCCACGCACGCCAGTACGCCAATGCAGATGCCGTATGAGGTTTGTGCGCGACTGGACTGGCTACCAACCGGCAACTCGCAAAACACCATATGAGCCTGCTCGATTATGGGCTTGGCGGTGCGCCAGATTTCGTTAGCGCGGCGTAGATCGTCGCTGTTTACGCGAACCGTCTTCTTGTTGCCACCAGCTTTGGTTTCCACCAATGTCAGGCCATGAATGTCCAGCTTATCCGTTTCCAGATCCAGCGTGCCAATCGCCAGGCCAAAGTTGCTCATTGAAGGGTCGACGCCAACCACACGAATGGTTTTACTCATTTTTTGGTCTCCTTACCACGTAGCCCAGGTTGGGCATTCCATTAGTTTCTGTTCAAGTGTCTTCTCCGGCTCGCGAGTTGGCGGCTTCGGAATGTCGCTAACAACATGAATGCTATCGTTGGTTAGAACACCTGCAGCAATGTCTGCATCAATCATGCTCTGGCCGATGAAATGTCGCATGATGTCGATCAGATGGTGTGCAACCTTTTCATTCGCGCTGAATACATGGGGGAGAAGAACTTCAATAACCGCTACTTCACATCCCTCCTCGTAAAAGCAGAGTTTCGCCCGCTTTGAGATTGGCGCGTGCCGATCATAGTCAACAGAGACGCTGGCGAAAGCAGCACCAGGCATTGCAACGTGATCAGCGCGTGCGTTAGCGTGTCGAATCAGATTGGTGAATGCGGTGCTGATGTGCGTCTCCATTGCATTGAAGAGCGCATTTTCTTGGATATTCAGCGTTCCGGTTTCAGGTATCGCAACGAACCCCGGCCCAGAATGTGGGAGATATCCACCTTCCGTAAATGGGTTAACAAGGATCGGCGCAGTGCTTCCTGACGGCAACATAGCCAAGCTCGGCATCAACGGAGTCGATGACAACAGACTGGTTAATACCGAGAACTGGTCGTCATTGATGTTTTCGTTTTTCCACAAAAGTGCAGGCGCAGCTGCTTTTGCCGTATGGTGGTTTATCAGCTTTATAGATTGCATCACGGCAAACATCTGCAAAAACTGCGTGCGGCTCAAGTTAAACGACATAGCTGCGACCCTCTTTGACTTCGACAGTGATGGTTTCCCGGAACCACGATTTCATCTCTTTGTGGGAGATGATCATCACTGTGCCGCGTTCACGCGCTTTGGCTTCCAGAATCCCCATGAGACGCTCCAGACCGGCAGTGTCGAGCGCGTCGTCAATTTCATCGCCGATAAACAGCTCGATATTCTTACTGGCGCGACTGGCAACCAGATCCTGCAAGGCTAGAGAGCACGCAATACGTACCTTACGCTTCTCACCACCAGACAACGTCTGGAAGGATTTGCTGGAACCTGTTTTGGTCACGCTTATATTGAATTTGTCGCGATACTCGCCTTTCTTCGTTGTCTCCATTGTCGACCATTCGGCAACGATATTGCCGTCCGATAGCGTGTTGAGATACTCCGCAGTCCTGATGTTCAGGAAAGGCGTAACGGAGGTCAGGATGTGTGAACGAACACCTGCAGGGGAGTAAACCTGGCGAGCCTTCTCCAGCAACAGAGCCTGTTCTTGAATACTCTTTAACTCATTTTTAAGTACTGCATGATTAGATTTATTGGCAGCCAGGTTGTCCTCATGACGCTTAATAACGGCCAGAAATGGGTTTACCTCTGCCATAATGCGATTCACATCGGTACGCGCCCGCGCCACCATCGCTTCGACGGCCACAACTTCACGTTCGCGATGACGCAGCGCACTTAGCTCATTGGTCAGGCGTTCGATTTTGGCGATGATTTCTGAAACGTCGGGTGTGGCTGCGACCAGTGCAGATTCGATGCCGAGCGCTTTCTCAAGACGAGCTTTGTGTTGAGCCACTGCCGAAGCTGATGCTTGCGCCTGGCCGATCTCATTACGCGCTTGTTCAATGAAACTCTCCTTCACGGTGGACAAATCTTCTTCGCAGTAGGGCTTTCCGCAAGTAACACAAGGTGCTCCGACCTTTGTGCTGACCTCTTCTGCTTTGGTTTTAAACGAGCGAGCACGGTTCATCGACTCGTTCTGTGCCGCTTCTGAAGTGCGGATGCTTGAGCGGATCTCCGTAATCGCACCGCGCACCTTCAGCAGTTTGGCGTCATGCTCTTCTTTGGAGGCCAGCTTGCAGCGTTCGCCAGCAATCGCGTTTTCCGTATCCCGGATCTGTTCCGGCAGCGAGCGAATTTCCATCACGACTTCAGACAGCGTTACCTCCGCGCCAGCCAAATCTACGCGGGCCTTGTCCAGACGTTCGCCGCGATCGCGTTCCCAACTATCAGAGGACGCTTTGGCCGCCTCAATCTCTGACTGCGCGGTCTCGATAAGCGTGAGACAGGCGTCCATTTTGGATTTGGTAACATCCATGCGTGCGGCAGCTGCATTAGCACGCTCGCGAGCAATGGCATAGGCTCGCGTTAACCGGTCGACGCCAGCGGCTTCTTCAACGATGGTTTTGAGGTTCTTGTCGGACATACCCGGCAGATCTGGCATTGCTTCCTGACTGGCGTAGATGGACGCCATGAACACCTCTTTCGATGCACCAATCAGGCGTTCAACGAACTCCTGCGTCAGTGTGTCTTTGCCTTTGGTCATGTCACCGTCTTCGCCACGGACGATCAGCCGGTTCTTGAACTCTTTGTGTTTGCGGTGGCGAATGATGGCGTAACGCTTTCCTTCATCCTCAACAGTTACCATCACACGACAGTTTTTTTCGTGACCTGTAGACAGCACGTCGTCACCTTTGACGCCATGCGCAGTTTCGCCATACAGACACCACATCAGGCTGTTCATCAAAGTCGATTTGCCCGCGCCATTGCTGGCAGCGGAAGAGTCGCCACTGTTAACACCCTGAATGAGCACCAGACCGCGTTGGTCTAACTCAACTTCGGCGCTGGCTAACGCCATGAAGTTCTCAACCTGGAGCTTTAGAAATTTCATACAATGCCTCAAACTTTTTGATTCAAATGCTGGCCTTTTCGTAGTTGAAACTCCGTGTGAGCCGGGAAGGATTTGCGTTTTAGTACGCCCTTTTTGCTCAATCTTCCCAGGTAAAACGCCACAGGGTTTCCATTAGGTGGGTAGGGCTTGTGGAACATCACCGTCTGGCCTCGTTCAAGTCTTCTCATTGTGGAGACGAAGTCCCGAAAGCTCCCAGAATGGTTCGTACTCACACTGCCTCCGCACTCTCCGCTTCGGTCAGGATTTCCTGACACAGCATGTCCAGCTTGCTCAGGTCGAAGCCGCCATCAGTGTCGTGAACGATCTTGCAGTACGCCGCGACGGACTCGCCCAGGCTGTCTATTTTGCTGGTCTCCGCAGTACTGGCAGAGCCTTCCATCATCGATGCCTTGCGGATGAAGTTGCAGACGACACCCTTCGCGCCCATTGTTTTCAGGACGTTCTGGAGTTTGATGCCTTCTTCATCGTTCTCAACAACGGCACGAAAGCGCACGTAGTTACCGCGAATTTGATCGTCTTCCACATCGTCCTCAAGGTTCACGAACTTGGGTGCAGAGGTTTCGTGGTGGGTGAATGTGCCGTCAGGGTTGACGATCATGAAGCCAGCCAGCGAGCCAACATCACCCCAATTCTGGTGCGTCAGCGCCCCGATGCTAACCACCCCAGGCAGCACTTCTTTGTGGTTGTGGTAGTGTCCGGACAACAACAAACGGAAGCCGATATCTTTCAGTTCCTGTGCGTCGATGCCGACATCAGGCATGGTAGGGATCGCTTTGTTGATCGAGGTATGCACAACGACATCGTGATTGTCGCCATCCAGCCCGGAACGCAGTGTTTTGAGGTCGCTGATAAGCTCTGCGTGGTTATTGCGCCAGCTAATCAGATGGACGGTAACGTCGCCAATTTTGATGGAGTGAGGACGTTTGCCGCAGACGATTTCCACACCGATTGAGCGCAGAGAGGCCGCTGCATTGGCGCTGTATACGGAATCGTTGGTTTCGAGGTCGTGGTTGCCGGCCAGCATAACCACTTCGAGGCCCAACTCTTTGATGATCCACTCGTAAGTTTCGGTCACGAAATGCAGGACGGAAGGCGATATAGCACCACGAACATGGAAAGTATCACCAGCCACCAGCATGTGCTTGCAGCCCGCAGCTTTCATGGCTTTGGCAGCTTCTTTCGTGGCATCCAGTTGGATCTCCAGTCGAGAGTTCAGCCCGTCAGCGTTTGTTGTCGCAAAAGCATCCCAACGATGATAATGGGGATCTGATATCACCCCGTATGGCAATGTCATGTGTCTTTTCCTTTGTGGTTATTTTGATACAGATATTAAGCGTGCTTGAGAGGCGAACAACCCAGACAACACGGCACAGAAGAAAATCTACAGGCACATGATTATGACAAAATACATAAGTAAGTGAATACCTATTTTCATGGCGGTAATGATTTCTAAATGTAACGAGCAACTCTTCGTCACGTCAGAATTTATAGGCATGTCTCTAGAATCCGCTCTCAGCAGTCTGGGCTTTCGTCACTGGCAATGGACCGAGATCTGCGCATTCGAGGCTGCCTTACCGGCGCTTATGCTTATCCATTTGCTGGTAAAAATGAGCCAGTTATTCGCCAGATAGCCAGAATGCTTTCTACTTTATTATCATTACCCATTTTTTTAAACTCTTACGAACTGTTCACAGTAAGAGGTAAATATTATGTTCAGATGCTTGGCTTTAACCGTTTCACTTGCATTTATCCTGCCCGGCGCCCTACACGCGGCGGATACCCGGGAATCAAGCTCATCTATCAGGGATATTAACGTCATTACTTTTCAGGGGGGGTGGAACCTGCCTGTTTGGGTTGCCCAGGAAAAAGGCTTTTTCAGAAAAAATGGTCTTAATGTGAAAATGGATTACACACCCAATTCCGGTCAACTGGTCAGAAACCTGCTGAATGGCAAGTATAATATTGCAGTAGCAGGTATTGATAACGTCATCGCGTATCAAGAGGGCCAGGTGAAAGAGCCGGTAGTGAATCCGGATATGTTCGCGTTTTATGGAGTGGATAACGGGCTTCTTTCATTAGTTGCTAACCCTCAAATTAAGAACATCAGTGATCTTAAAGGAAAACAAGTTTCAGTCGACGCTTTGACCACTGGCTATGCCTTTGTTATCCGGAATTATCTTGAGAAAAACGGGCTGACACAAAATGATGTCCACTATACAAGTGTTGGCAGTACGAATGATCGCTTTAATGCACTTCTCGCCGGTAAGACAGATGCAACACTTCTCCGTACTCCATTAAATCTGCAGGCGAAAGAAAATGGGTTTAAGATCCTTGCCTCCGGAAGTGAACTTGGCGACTATCAGGGCACAACTGGCATTACAACCCGCTCCTGGGCGGCTCAGAATGGTGATATTCTGGTAAGTTACATCCGTAGCTATATCGACGGACTGAACTGGATTTATGACCCCCGTAACCAAAAAGAAGCAGAAGAAATTCTGGTCAAAAAGGCACCAGGAATGACGGCGGAGCTGGCAGGACCTGCATTACAGGAATTACTTAACAATGGGCTGCAACGGGATGCTGCTATTAATGCAGAAGGGGTAAAAAATGTTCTACTGTTGCGAAGCAGGCTTGCTAAGCCAGAGAAAAATCTGACAGATACGCATAAATATTATGATACCAGCTATTATCAGAAAGCAGTGGGCTTAAACAAGCAAGAAACAGGCAAATAGTCTCATTACAGGCGGTTGTCTACTGGACAATCGCCTATTTACCTGGAGTGCATTACTATTATTTATGTGATGCGTACCAGTAAACATGTACCTGTTTTAACCTAGTACATATTTTTCTTCTGACCACTACTGAGATCCTAATCTCTCTCGTACTGTTTTTGTGACAGATATTTTACTGTCACTATGATTAACGGGGGCTGCAAATTAAAAACCGGCCCTGCTCGTTCGTCTTCATTGCCAGCTTGGTCTGCCACAGCCGCCGCCCTTGAATAAAATTCACTCATGTATTAATCCCTAAAGCTCTCAGTGTCTTTCTAAGACACCATATTTTATGCCCCGGTAAAACCATGAGTTTACGTTTAAAACGTCTCAGAGGGCTTCTGACGCGCTACGCTGATGTCGATTACCCCAGCTTTTGGGCGAGGGTCGACAAGATTCAACTCTTCAGCACTGTGATACTCCGTATCGAACTCCCGATCGACATGGCGAATGTAGATGGCCGTGAGAAGGCTGTCGTCGTTCAGGAAGTGTCCGTAGGATTTGCGGATCACTTCGCCAACCTTATCAATCTTCTCTCCGCCCATGCAGAGATGGTTAAACCGGCTGTGTTTCCGCAGCATCTCATCCACGGGGCCGGAGTAGACTTTATCGACTCTCCCGAACCGGATGATATTTCCAGTATCAGCCTCAACCAGACAAACGAGCTTGCCAGGTTCGACCCGGTCTCGCCATGTTACACCAGAGCGGAGCGTGTTGAAGTAGGGTGCGTCCAATCCGATGATCGGTTTACGAAATGCCAGCAGTGGCACGTAACGTATGCAGCTGTTCAAGTGGAAGTGCGCACCGGCGTCGTAGAGTTTGAGCCGAGTTTCGTTAATCGGGCACTTCGACGCTATGCCGCATAGGTCGCAGAGCAATTTCTGTTTGTTCAGGATAGTGTTCGATTCAATGGTGTAGGAGCCATCTTCAAGACGGCGAACCCAGCGCGTGCGTTTGAGATCCATAATTCTTATTCAAATAGTTTTGTCCGGGGCAACGATAACTGACAAGGCGCACCGATGTTTGCAAATGCCTGTTTTACTTATACCCATTATTCACAGGACCGATCCAATAATTAGATCCCCAGAGAGATCCTACAGAAGATCAAAAGAGATCCCCGATCGTCTCCAGCCGTTGCGGTTACTGGCCTGAGAGGGGGTTACTATCCACTATGGGGAGCAAAGTAACCTCTGTAGAGAGCATAATAACCGCTATGAAGAGCAAAACAACCTCTCTGGAGAGTGGTCGGTATCCACTGTAGTGAGTAGGAGGCATTGTCTTGACTGGATAACTCTTTGCCTGTTTTTCTGTGTTAGATAGCTGATATTCATGGATATATCGTTAATCTTGCGTTCAGGCGTGTTTGTTTCCACCACACATTATCCCCAGAAAGGGAGTGATGGCTGGTTTTGCAATTACCTGATTTTTATACACAGGCCCGATCCAGTAATTCAGATCCCAAATAGAACCAAAGAGACCCACAAAGACCCAAAAAGATCCCCGCATCCCGCAAACCGTTGTGCCATCTGGCCTCAGAGGTGATCGATATCCACTATAGAGAGAAGATCAGCCACTATGAAGAGTAAACCAACCACTGTAGAGAGTAGAAAAACCACTATAGGCGGTAGGATAACCGCTGTGATGAGTGCTAATATCCACTGTAATCAGCAAAGGCCACCAAAGCCGTCGAATAAAAAGAGACACTTGGAATGAGCGAAAACGGCAATAAAAACATAGCGATCGTTGAAGCATTCTCAGAAACAGACAAAAAGACAGGCGAAGTTGTTACGTTAGTTCCTAACACCAACAACACTGTTCAGCCCGTTGCTCTGATGCGTCTTGGTCTCTTCGTTCCGACGCTGAAATCGACGTCCAGGGGCAGGAAGGGGCAAATGGTCTCTATGGACGCCTCTGCTGAACTCAAACAGCTGTCTCTGGCCAAAGCCGAAGGGTATGAGGACATAAGGATCTCCGGCGTTCGTCTGGATATGGATAACGACTTTAAAACGTGGGTAGGCATCATCCACGCGTTCGCCAAGCACAAGGTTGTTGGCGACACTGTCACGTTACCGTTCGTCGAGTTCGTCAGGCTCTGTGGCATACCAACGGCCAGATCGTCCGCGAAGTTACGTAAGCGCCTGGACAGTTCTCTAACTCGTATCGCCACAAACACTATCTCATTCCGCAGTAAAGGCTCTGATGAGTATTACGTAACTCACCTTGTGCAGACAGCAAAGTACAGCACTAAGAACGACACGGTCTCGCTGCAGGCTGATCCTAAGATTTTCGAACTCTACCAGTTCGACAAAAAGGTTCTTCTGCAACTCCGGGCAATCAACGAACTCTCCAGAAAAGAATCCGCCCAGGCACTCTACACATTCATCGAAAGTTTGCCACCTGACCCGGCACCAATCTCGTTGGCTCGCTTACGCGCCAGACTTAACTTAACCAGCCGCACCATTACCCAGAACGCGACAGTCAGGAAGGCGATGGAGCAGCTGCGGGAGATCGGCTATCTCGATTACACCGAAGTGAAGCGCGGCAGCTCGGTCTACTTCATCATCCACTATAGGCGGCCGAAGTTACGCCCGGCATTGCCACCAACTAAAGCTGCGCCGGAAGAACCAGAAGAGCAGGAAGATAACTTGCCTGGCGATGGTCAGGAGGACATCATCGATGTTGTTCCTGAAGAAAAAGACGGTGAGATGGTCATGTTGAGCAAGGAAGAACTGGCGATTCTCGAAGAGCTGCGCAAGGCAAAGGCTCGCAAATAGCCCAATCACTGTAGAGAGTAGAAAGGCTCACTATCCGCTGTAGTGGGCCTTTTGTTTATCTGAAGTCCGCTATCCACTGTAGTGAGTAACAACAACCGAATAGTAACCACTGTAGGCAGTAGCGCTCAAATAACGAAATGAATGTTAGTGGTTACAAACCTAGATGAAACAAGGGCTGCGAGGTTAGTGGTCACTGGGTGACTTGTTAAATCCACTCTCTATAGTGGTTATCGTTGCTCCCTTCGCTATTGGCTATCCACTATGGAGAGCAGAATCGGTTGGCTGGATTTACTATCCACTGTGGAGAGTAGACATCCGCTGAAAACAGTGAAGGTTTACTCTCCATAGTGGATACCCGCTGGAGGTCGCATTCCATCACTCTCCATAGTGGTTGTTTGCTGTGAATGAACGCCTGTTTACTCTCTACAGTGGATAGTGAAGTCGATAATCACCACTTTACTCACTACAGTGGATACCGGATGCCACGGCAGCCGTTTTACTCACTACAGTGGTTATGACCCAGATACGCGCGCGGTGAGCTGGCTACTCACCGCAGTGGTTGGTGTTATCAGTGGATTTTCTTCAGCAGACCCCAGAGCGTTCCGGCCTTCGTCGTGAGCTTACCTGTTTCCGGATCGTACATGCGCCACTCGCGACGCTGGTGGATAATGACACCGTCCTCACGTTCCAGTCGCTCCAGCACGCCGGGCTGTTTAAACCCTTTGGCACGCCAGTAGCCGCTTGTTTTTTCGATTTCAAGACCTGCCATTGTAACCGCCATCAACCAACCTCCTTGCAGTCATCGAAAAGGTAGCTGGCGTTCTTCGCGTGAACGCCGTAAACATCACCTGATTTGTCGTAAACGAACTTATCTTCACCCACGCCAGACAGTTTGCCGTTACGTCTGGTGAGATAGGGTGAAGACAGGACGCGATCATCGCGCACGACATAAAACTGTTCGCCGCTGTCCACAATCATCGCGCCGTAGTTAGCTTTGACGACGTTGCAGATCTCGTCGTTTTTCACTTCGGCCACAGACATTTCACACTCATAGACATGTGTGTTCGCGTAGACAGGGAGAGTGAACAGTGCCAGAGCCAGGGCTGTTTTCTTCATGCCACGACTCCTTGGATAACGCCGAATGCTGAGTCGAATAACAGCACTACGGCCAGCGCATTAATCATCGCGCTATTAACAGGCGCCAGCGCTTTATGGATTACTCCGGTGAAGATGCAATCGAGCACAAAAGCTATCGAGATAATAAGTAATAAGGTGTCTAATACGGTTTTCATGATAGGTAAATACTAACTTATATATTATTTGCTGTAAATATCACTCAAAAGTGCTGATGCCTAAAATACGCTCAAGGTGAGCAGCGTCTTCATCGCTTACCGGCGTCGTGTCGTCTACATACCAACAACTACCATTGCTCCAACAAACACCGTCATCATCGACATGCACAGAATCCGCATCCATACCAGTATACTCAACGAGATTGCGCTCAATTGCCGCTTGGATTTCTTCATCGTTCAGACCGTCGCACTTGACCATGAACAACGGATAAACGTCATAGTCGGTGCTTGATGAAATGCGAACCAAAATCTTCATGTGCTTCTCCTTGTTGGTAAGTACTTATTTATACTAATGTGCGCCATGCGGTACACAATCATTGTGTTCAGGCTGGTGGAAAGAACTTCTCCAGCGTGCGGTCGACAGCCTTATCAATGTGCATCAGATGCCAGACGACCATATCTTTACTTCCCAGATCGCGGGTGTAGATCACGTCGAACTTACGCCAGGCGGCGTGAAACCAGTGCGGTGTGTCATCAACCGGCAGATTCTCCCCAGCCTCCTTGAAGTACTTGAGCAGCATGGCCTGTTCAGCGGTTGGCGTCGGGCCAATCTCTTCCGCGTACATTCTGATGAAACGCTGCCAGTCGGCTTCATCTTCTGAAGGTTCCGGTGCGTTCATCTCTGCAATCGCCTCACGCAGCTGCGTCGCCCATTCTGGCTCCGGGAAGCCCTGGGCAATTTCGGTATCCACTACATCCAGCGCAGCGTTGGCCGCGTCATACAGTTTTTTCACGTTTTTTCTCCTGCATCAAAAGAAACACGATCATTGCCGCTCTGAAAGGGTTAGGGTTCTGGATCAGATGTTGTGGTGTTGAGCTATCCACCAGCCTGTGGGCCGCTCTCCACTCGCCAGCCTGTCTGGCTGGAATGATGCCGATTCTGTTTCTGGAAATGATGTCCCAGGCATCTACCGGATTGTTGCACCAGTCGAAAGAACCCGCTCCGTTTGGCCCAATCGCAATCACTTTTGTGTAATCTCCAACTTGTGAGCCTTTCCAGCCATATTGTGAGATGAGGGGGCGATGGCCGGTTGCTTCCGCGACCAGGCAGTTAATCTCAAAGTCCGTCATTTCAGCGTAGTTTTTCATTCATCATCTCCTTCTTTCAGAAATTGCGTGGCGTTGTCACTTTTTACTTCAACGGAAGTTAATTCCGTATTAGTAACCAATTTGTTTTCTTGTTGGTGATAATACGGAAATAAAAAAGGCGTCCAAGTGGACGCCGTATCTTTGAAAAGGGTGTTACTTCAACGCGATAAACGGAGTATTAGCCCCTTCAGTCATGTACTGAGGCAACTGGCCATTCCATTTGTTGATGGCTTCCAGCTCCATGACGTTCGGGTTCTGACGTAATGCTTCACCGCGCAACTTGATGGCGTCAGCTTCTGCTTGAGCACGTTTGCGGATAGCGTCGGCTTCACCTTCGGCTTGTTCACGCAGCATGTTCGCTTCTGCCTTGCGCTGCTCAACTTCCTGCTGGCGCTGGAGCGTTTTCTGGTTCGCGGTCACTTTGGCATTGATAGATTCGATGACCGTGTCCGGGTAGTCTGGTTTGCCCACCCATGACAGGCTAATAACCTCAATACCTACCGGTGACATTTCTGCCTGAATGTCTTTCAACGCATTGTCGAGCAGAGACGCCTTGCCACCGTCGATGAACGTGTCGGTAGTCATGCGGCTGGCCAGACGGTTCAGTGAATCCGCAATCTTCTGGCGCAGATCAGTGTCGGTAATGTCGTCAACACCTTTGCGATAGGTCTGGAATACGGTAGTTACTTTGTTGCGATTAACCAGATATGCCACACCAATTTTGTGGCCGATGGCTGTACCGTCGCTCATCTGGAATGTGAACGGCTCATCGTAGGTTTTCATCTGTTTGAAAGTGGGGAAGGTGTACAGCTCGGTATTCAGACCAGTCCACTGACGGCCAACGCCGACAACTTCACCGATACCTTTGTCTTCACCCAATTTGTTTACCTTAATGCCAACGTATCCCGGTTCCACGCGATCGCAGCCGGTCAGACCCATTGTGCAAATAGCAGCCAAAGTCACCGCCAGTAAACCTTTCTTCATTACTTACTTCTCCTTAGTTTTATTGAGTGAGTTGATATACCTGCGGCCAGCTTTTAACAAGGCAACCGGGAAGACTACAGCGATGGCAAGTCCGATAAAGAAGGCCAGATCGCTTTTAGCTGAGATAAGCGATGGAACCAGTAAACCGTAGATAAAGCAGACTGACACCACCGCTGAAACAGCCATGAGATAACCCTTAATCATGTGTTTCCTTTTGTCGTTTTGGTGCAGAAATAATAAGTAAGTACTTATATATTTTCAAGTATAAAAAGGCGCCCAATGGGCGCCTTGTGATTACGCTTCTTCTGTCTCTGCTGGGGACGACTCTTTCGCTCGCCGTTCGTCTATCGCCTGGAGTGCTGCGATGATTTCCGGGAGTGGCTTCTCGCGGTACATCTCGACGATCTGCGATTTGGTATATCTCTTATCGCCAATTTCCACACGCCCGCTGGCGTTCTTTGGCAGGTATCCTTCTTCCAGCATGTACTCAACCAGAGATTCGATGACGTCCAGCCCGCGAGTCGGGTCGAAGTAGAATTTCCATGAGCATTTACCAAACGGAGGCGCGACTTTGTTTTTAATGCACTCGGCGCCAACGTCCTGTCCGATCTTCTCTTTGCCATCCTTCATGACGGATGCTCCCAGACGGATGCGCACCGACGCGTAGAACTTCGGAGAGTCGCCGCCCGGAGACGTAGTCGGATCGCCAAACATCACGCCAATTTTGGTACGCACCTGGTTTAAGAAGATAATGCACGCGTTGTACTTACGCGCCCAAAGCGCCAGAGTAGGGAAGTTCGCACTCGTCGCGCGCGCCAGCGCCGTGTTGTCGTTCATGTTCAGCTGATCTTTGTCCTTCGCAGTGCCTTCTGCCATCTTGTCGAACTTCTCAGCTTTCGAGTTCGGTACCATCGACGCCAGAGAGTCGGCAACGATGCAGATAGGGGCTGTTTCCGGGATAAGCTCTTCGTCGCGCACCAGCTTGAGGATTGTGCCGATCAGCTCAACGGAGTCTTCGAAGGTATCCGGCTGTTTGTAGACCCACTGACCGTCGTCTTCGTCGGCGTTCAAGCCATTCGCCACCGCAAGACCAACGTCGAAGCTGTTTTCGTGGTCAAGGAATACGGCCAGACCATCCTGTTTCTGTGCTGATACCATCGCAGCCGTCGCCAAAAAGGTTTTACCGGCGCTTGGTGGCCCGAAGACTTCAACGATACGCCCACACGGAAAACCACCGTCGTAACGTCCGGAAATGGCTTTGTTCAGTGGAGGGAAACCGGAGTCAATCCAGTGGGAGACCTTCTGAATCTCGTCATTGCTGCCGATTTTCTTTTTCAGCGCCAGTGCCAGTGCGGATTTGCCTTTTGCCATGATTAGGCTCCTTTTGATTCGTTGATTCGCTTCGAAGCTGCGGCTTCGTCAAACTTGATTGCGTCGTGGTTCAGGTGTTTGGCGACGCGAGCGATGATCTTCACGACCTGCTCGCTGACCAGCGCGAACTCACGCTCAGTAGCAGAAATGCCAGCAGCGCCCAGAATGTTCGGCAGCGCCACCACAGCGTGTTCGCCGTGGCAGAAGACAATCTCTTTAGCCAGCATGGTTGGCGTAGTTGCCCCGCCATTAATGATGGATTTCAGCATCAGCAGTACCTCTCAAATGGCAGAACAAACACTTCCAGATCTTCCAGAAACGACCGGAAATTCAGCTCGCAACACATCTGTTCGAAGGCGTTCATGTCGCGTGCGCCTTTAATCGACTCGATTTCGCTGGGTGGGAATTTTGTGTCGATAAGGTTCATCAGCATCATGTTGCGCTTAAAGGCTTCGAGCATCCGGCAGCCTGTCTTCTCGTTGAAGGCGTTCTTTGCCAGCTTGTTGAATGCCGTCTTATAGCGACCTTTGTTGATGACAATGGAGCCGTCGTTAATGCCGCGTACC
The DNA here is from genome assembly GCF_900460465.1 of Yersinia pestis. GTDB lineage: Bacteria > Pseudomonadota > Gammaproteobacteria > Enterobacterales > Enterobacteriaceae > Yersinia > Yersinia pestis. The sequence goes on from NZ_UAVH01000011.1 coordinate 17,632, forward strand.
ATTGCGGCCACACTTCCCCATTCATGAAGCAGCTCTTTCGCGCCACCATCACCAATGCCACCTACGCCTTTGATGTTGTCCGAGGTATCGCCCTGCAACGCTTTCGCTTCCAGAAACGCGCGTGGCGTCGGCAGACCGGTCAGCTCTGCGAACTGTTCGAAGTTCACCTGCTTGTGCTTGGCATCTTCACGCAGGCTTACCCAGCTCACATTCTCGCGAACCAGCTGAAGCCAGTCGCCATCGCCAGTCAGCAGGTAGATATGATCAACGGTCGGCTGCGGAGCCAGGCGAGAGACCAGCATTCCTGCCAGGTCGTCCGCTTCTGCATCCTTTGCAATGAGTTGGTTAACGCCCAGCGCGGTCATCATTTTCAAGATGTACGGCTTCTGGATGGCAAAACCTTCTTTCATCTTCTTCATATCCGGGTCGTCATCGCGATTCGCTTTGTACTCCGGGTAGAAGTCGCGACGTTTGTCGCTGAATCCATCCCACAAGATCATTGGGCGGGCATGGAGAATTGAGGCGTAACGACGAACGTTCTTCACGAAGCCAAAAGCCGCCTGAACTTCCATCTCGCCGTTGTGTAATTTGTCGGATTGCTGGTGGTAATAGCCCAGGCTGTTACCGTCCACAAAGAGATAATTCACCGGTACACTCCTTCCAAAAAGTAAGGCGTCCGTAGACGCCTTACTGGTCACGTTATGGGATTACAGAGCGTCCAGTTCAGCCAGCAGGTCATCGAGACCTTCGTCAGCTGGTACAGATGCAGCGGCAGCAGATGCGGAAGCACTTGCAGCTGCGGCGGCTTCCGGAGCTTTAACCTTTTCCGGTTTAGTTTCCGGTTTGAACTCAGCTTCAGCGGCACGCAGGATCTCTTCATCAACCAGGCTGGTGGACTCTGGAGCCGGTGTGTGTGCTGTAGCGACAGCAGCTGCGCCTTCCGTATGACCAGTGATAGAGCCAAAGCCTGGCAGTTCAGCAGCAGCTGATTTTGCAGCGGAAGAAATGGCCGGAGAGGACATTGTTGCTGCCGGAGCCGCAATACCAATCAGACGACCCATAGTGCGAGCCGTAGACAGCAGACGGGTTTCGTCAGCCTGGTTCGCGTATGCGATCAGATCGTGTTGGGTAGTCCAGAGCTTCTCAGGAATGTCGCCTTTGTAGACTTTACGTTTCGGGGATACGTCATACTTGGTGTCACGACCGGAACCGGTACGCTTAATCAGGAACGCATAGCCTTCTTCTTTGCTCAGTGGGTTGCCGATATCATCAGCAATATCTTCGGACATCACTTTGCAGATATCGTCGAAGACCGTAGACGGCAGCTCAATCAACTGGCATTTCTCTGCGTCTGCAAAGTCTTCTCGCGCAGACAGAACACCATTGACCAGATAACGCGGTGTAGCACGCATACTGTTAATGCGCTCTTCCATCGCTTTGTTGCCCTTAAAGCGAGCACGACCTTCCATAACCATCTCACACAGCTGGCAAGCGTGGCCGTGGGTGTGCTGTTCGCAGATGTAGGCGGTGGTTACATCTTTGCCTTCCTCATTCTGATGCTTAACGTAGTGCATACCGAAAGTCTGGAAGAACACACCATTCGGGTCGTCCTTGTTCGGAAAAATGCGCAGATAGTTATTGCCGTCTTTCAGACGGGTCAAATCAACGTTATTGCCACGTTTAGAAGCAATATCGCCACGGGTCTTGTTAAGCAGATCAAGTAATGACTTAGACATGTATTTCTCCTTTTTGTGATTGTGGCCATTGGCGCTATGCGCGTTGGGCATTCGTTTATTCGTGGCTCTTTCGAGCGAGAAGGATAATAGATCAGTACTTACTTATCATCTAGGATAAATTAACGGGGCGAGTGGAAACGTTCGGCGCCCAAGCGTTCAATCTCCACGATAGCCATTTTGGACGCCTGGACAATCATGTCACGGCGGTGAGAGAAGGCGGTTACAGCGTGCTTGTATAGATCTGCAATGTGCCGGGCATCATCGAGTTTCTGGCGCTTTGCGAGGTATTGCGGGTTGGTTCTAACCTTCGCCTCCAGTACGGATTCATTGAACTTAATGCCGTTCATACTCAGGTTCTTACGCTCATTGTCGTAGATTTTTGCCTCAATCGCATCGAGGGAGAGTTTTGCATCTGCGACCTCGCGTTCTGCCCGCGCCAGCTTAGAGCCGTACTCCATCAACAGGCGCGGTTGCTGACGCCAGACTTCCTCAAGATTGTCGCGGTCGAACTCCAGATCGGACATGATTTTTTCGTAGATATCTGCACTCATTTTGATAGGTTCCAGCTTATTTCTATATATCAATTTTACCATGAAAGAAATGAAGGATGGAGCTTATAGAAGGAAGAAGTTAGGGGGTGGGGTCGGTAAGTTGATGAAAACAGGGAGTGTTCTGATAATCTATAGCCGTTTTCTGCGGCCGTAGACGTCAGAAAATAGACAGTGTTGACACGCGCTCACACTATACCTATCATAATGACATCGGAGGAAAATGAAATCACATCCGAATAAGCATATTCAAGAGGCCATTGAATACGCGTTGAGTAAAGGCTGGGTTTGGGTTCCAGCAGGTAAGTCAGCACATTGCTTCTGCAAGCTGCGCTGCGGCGATAAATCAGGTGAACATACAAGTCACCACAGAAGTGTATGGTCGACTCCAGATGTACCGGAGCACCATGCCACGCAAATCAGGCAAGCGGTCGACCAGTGTGGTCGCATCAAAAACCAGATGAGCAAAAAATAGTAGTTAGTGGCGGTTTTGGCCGCCATTTGTTCCAAAGGTACATTAATACTTCACTTTAGATAAAGAGGTTTTATGGCGCTTTATAACTTCACTCTGACTCTCTCAGGCGTAACCTATGAGACCGAAGGATTGGAAGATGCGCTGTACGAAAGCGGCTGTGGCGATGCGATTGTTTGCGCATATGGAAACTCCGTCTATGTTGAGTTCGACCGCGAAGCCAAATCGCTGGATGCAGCCATTGCATCAGCGGTCGACAATATCGAATCTGCCGGTATCGGCGCGATTGTAGAATCAGTCGACTCGGCCTTAGTTGGCCTGAGCGATGTAGCTGAAATGACGGGCATGTCCCGACAAGCAATTACCATGCTTAAAGATGGGCTTCGTGGTGGTGGCGACTTCCCTTGCCCTATCCAGAGAATCCAGGGACAGTCCCCGCTATGGGATTGGGCTGATGTGGCGAACTGGCTTGAAGCCAATGGACGCCTTAAAGAAAACGCAGAGCTGGCACACAATGCTCGCGTATTAAGTAAGTGGAATTTGGCCCTTCGCAATAGCGTCTCAAAAGACTTTGTTGAGATTGAACATATCGCTTCTTCACTTATCGCACGTCGACGTCATCACGCCGAATGCGCATGAAAAAACCCGCCGATTGGCGGGTTTTTGCTTTATGCGACTTTCTTACCAAAAATGTTGGATAGCGTGACTCTGGTCTGGCGTTTCAGCCTGTACTGTCTCACATCGCCAATCTTGTTCACTTCCATAAACTCTTTGGCCACCTTCAGCACCAGCCGATTGCGGAACACTTTGAACGCCTCCAGCTGTTCCTCTGGGTTATCCGATTCGTAAATCTCCAGCAGATACTGGCACGCCTTCGGATCTTGCGTTTTAAGCGCCAGCGCTCTGGCACATTTACGCAGACGACTGACTTTATCGGCACCATCCAGCCCGGCGAACGCCAGCGCCAGATCTAACGTGACCGGGCAGTCGATGATTTCCCAGAACTGCGACCGCATGGTGGCTGCAACTGCTTTATCCTGAAAATCCGCTGGGATAGCCGCCAGCGCTTGTGCAATCTTCTGTGCTTCGTTCATGGTGTTCTCTTTATTCATTTGCTAATTGTCTCCGCTACCTCTGCCAGAATTGCTTCCAGCTTTTCGCCTTCCTCTGGGCGAAAGTACAAAATGTTCGGGTTAAATCCGTAGAAAACGGTCACATCCAGCTCTGGCAGATACTCTTTGCGTCCAACCAGGTCGGATGGTTTGCTCTTGTTGTTGAAGAGTGACGTCGCCCGGCTGCCACACGTCAGCACATAGGTCGGACGCACCAGATTGATCTCTTCACGCATAAAGTCGGTGAACTGGCCTATCTCGTCTTTGGTGTAGTCCTTCTCTTTGTCCTTCACCTTTTTGCACACGCCGGTGACGTAGAGATCTCCCATGCGCAAATCGCCTGCAGTAAGCAACTTCGCCTTAAAGTCGTCGTAGCCGTTCTCCATGAAGTAGCCAGTACGCCCATCATTGCCGTTCGCGTTGTCCAGAATGACCATGATTTTCGGCTTAATGCCAATGCTTGGGCGTATCAGGTCGTCTCCCAGTGTCAACGACGGATGAAAAGTGATCCACTTATATCTCCACCAACGGCCCAATATTGATCCACCGTTTTACTCAGGATTAGCTTCTGCTATAACCCCGGCCTTTCGTTTCTGTCTGAGTCGATAGCTTTCTCCTTTGATTTGAACGACATGTGAGTGGTGTAAGATACGGTCCAGCATCGCTGAGGTCAGTGCTGCATCACCGGCGAACGTTTGATCCCACTGCCCGAACGGCAGATTGGATGTCAGGATCATTGCGCTCTTTTCGTAACGTTTAGCGATGACCTGGAAGAACAGCTTTGCTTCTTCCTGACTGAACGGCAGATAGCCTATTTCATCAATGATGAGCAGGCGGGGGGCCATTACTCCACGCTGAAGCGTCGTTTTATAACGGCCCTGACGTTGTGCCGTAGATAACTGAAGTAACAGATCTGCTGCTGTTGTGAAGCGAACTTTGATACCTGCACGGACTGCTTCATAGCCCATCGCTATTGCCAGATGGGTTTTCCCCACACCTGATGGCCCCAGTAATACGATATTTTCATTACGTTCTATGAAGCTGAGTGAGCGTAACGACTGGAGTTGCTTCTGCGGTGCTCCGGTGGCGAATGTGAAGTCATACTCTTCGAACGTTTTCACCGCCGGGAAGGCTGCCATTCGGGTATACATCGCCTGTTTACGTTGATGACGTGCCAGTTTTTCTTCATGAAGCAGATGCTCCAGGAAGTCCATATAACTCCATTCCTGGTCTACTGCCTGTTGTGACAGCGCAGGCGCTGCGCTTATAAGGCTTTCCAGTTGCAACTGCCCGGCGAGCGCCATCAGTCGTTGATGTTGCAGTTCCATCATCACGCCACTCCTCTGCAGAATGAGTCGTAGATGGAGAGTGGATGATGCAGGGGGTGTTTGTCGAAGTTCACCAGATTTTCATCAAGATGCACGTCATACTCTTTTTTCTCCGGAGGCAGTGCCAGCATGGACTGCTGCTCTTCGAGCCAGCGATCGCAGGGACGGGCCTGGATTGTTTCATGCTTTCGTTGGTTAGCGACATCGTGCAGCCAGCGCAGACCGTGGCGGTTGGCTGTTTCAACATCGACAGTGATCCCCATCGGGCGCAGGCGAGTCATTAGTGGGATGTAAAAACTGTTACGGGTGTACTGCACCATCCGTTCCACCTTACCTTTAGTCTGTGCCCTGAAGGGGCGACACAGTCGGGGAGAGAAGCCCATCTCCTTGCCGAACTGCCACAGCGAAGGATGGAACCGGTGCTGACCGGTCTGATATGCGTCACGTTGCAGAACCACAGTTTTCATATTGTCATACAACACTTCGCGCGGCACACCACCAAAGAAGCGGAACGCATTACGATGGCAGGTCTCCAGCGTGTCATAACGCATATTGTCAGTGAATTCGATGTACAGCATTCGGCTGTATCCGAGAACAGCAACGAACACGTGAAGCGGTGAGCGACCATTACGCATAGTGCCCCAGTCAACCTGCATCTGTCGTCCGGGTTCAGTTTCGAACCGAACGGCAGGCTCCTGCTCCTGAGGAACCGAGAGAGAACGAATGAATGCCCTGAGAATGGTCATTCCGCCACGATATCCCTGGTCTCTGATCTCGCGAGCGATTACCGTTGCCGGGATTTTGTAAGGATGAGCATCGGCGATGCGTTGACGAATATAATCCCGGTATTCATCCAGGAGTGAAGCAACAGCAGGTCGCGGCGTATATTTTGGCGGCTCAGATTTTGCCTGCAAATAACGTTTAACGGTATTGCGGGAGATCCCCAGTTCTCTGGCAATCGCCCGGCTACTCATTCCCTGCTTGTGCAGGATTTTAATTTCCATAACTGTCTCAAAAGTGACCATAAACTCTCCTGAATCAGGAGAGCAGATTACCCCCTGGATCTGATTTCAGGCGTTGGGTGTGGATCACTATTGCACCGTTCGTTACAATTGCCGCCCTGTTCACACAAGGGCGGCTCTCCGTTATCAGGCGGCGTGTGCCGTGTTGGTGGTGTCGTTGTCAGTGCTGTCGGTATCGGAAACCGCGTCGTCAGCACCGGATTCAGCCGCTGGCTCTGGTCCTTTCAGCCATGCCGGAACCCAGCGGGTGTGCTGCATAAAGTGCTCCGCATGCGCTGCTGCATCGCCCTTCTTCATCTTCTCCGCGTCACCCGCCGCGCCCGTCAGCCCCGCCTCTTTCAGGGAGGCCACAATCTGCGGATGTTTCAGGCTACCGAAATAGTTGTCCTTCGTCGGCTGCCACCAGTCGCGCAGGTGGAATCCGATTGCCGCCTCGACCGTATCGAGTGGACTTCGGGAGGTGTGCCCCATATCGCGGGTCTGTACCCCGTCCACGGAACAGGCCGTGCAGAAGGCCATCAGCGACATCAACACCCCGCCGTCAAGGGCAAAGAAGGTGGTGAAGTCCTTCTCCCACCCTTCCGGCAGCAGGGCTTTCAGCCTTGCCCGTTCGGTCATGAGCATCTCAAACGCTGCGCCATCCTTACCGGACGGGGCGTTCTCCGTCAGGCTGCCGTGGGACACGGTCAGACTGATACGGAACGGGTGCGTCGTGGTCAGACAGCCCGAGAAGACGCAGGTACACATGCGCCAGACCATCAGCGCCACCGCTTTTTCGGGCTGCTGCATCAGCGCCGCCTGTACTGCCAGCGTACGCTCGGAGGTCATTTTAGTGAGCAGCGGAACGCTGATCCCCTCTGCGGCGTCGGGCTGGCGTGAGGTGAATGGCACCGTTACGCTGCTGGTTACGGTTTCTTCCGGCATATCCGCTTTCAGGCGCACACCGCGCTGCACGTACACCTGCCCTTCGTACAGGCTGACCATCACTCCCGCGCCTGACTTCATGTCGTCAGTCCACGCGCTGGCTTCTGCCGCCTCCTGAATGGCGAGGATGTCCGCTTCGATCGCATCTGACTCGTCGCAAACGCTGTCATATGTATCGTACTGCTCCCGCAGCGCATCAAGACGCTGCTGCTGCTCAGGGGTGTACACCGGATCGGGTTCAACAGGCTGCACGAACTCCTTACCGTCTTCGCCGTGGTACCAGATGCGGGCTGCGCGTCCGCGACTCCATGCCCAGCCCTCCCGCTGCTGAATGTCCTGCGCGATACGCTCCAGCTTCTCCTGCACCAGACGCTCAACCAGCACGCTGTCTGCCGTGCCGTCGCCCTCGTCCTGGCTGAACAGATCTTCACGGACGTAACCCCCTGCTGCCTCGTAGGCATCGCGCCCGATAAAACGAAATTTGGCGTTGTCGGTGCGCATCTCGGTTTCGGTAATAGCGCGTTTAATCAGGTGTGCGGGCGCGTTCGACCAGCTGGCCTTCACGTTTTCGAATACCTCGACCTGACGGGCAGGATCGTCCTCGAGACAGAGCGCCTGACACTGCTCAACGGTCAGTTCGTCCTGCGCGAGCTTCTCCATCAGGGACGGGGCGAGGTTTGCCAGCTTCAGCATGCGCTGCACGTGGCGGGAGCCGAAGCCGAGGGCGTCGCCAATCTGTGCGGGAGTTTTGCCCTGCTCTGCCAGCGTACGGAAACCTGCGATTTGCTCGGCGGGATGCATGGCGGCGCGCTGCTCGTTCTCGGCAACCGAGGCGAGGGCCGCAATGTCGTCTGAGACTCGCTTCACCATGACGGTATGATCAGCCGCAAGACGATCTTCCTGCGCCAGCAGATTCAGGGCAGTCAGTCGGCGACCACCTGCGGCCACGCCGGATTGTCCGTCCGCGAGGGTGTGAACAATCAGGTTCTGCAGCAGTCCGAGCGCCTCGATGGAGTCAGCCAGACCGCGAACGCTGTCCACGGAATACGGGATAGTGCGCACGTTCAGCGGGGATTTAGCGAGACTGGACAGCGGAACATACTCGATGACAGCGGCCTCAAGGGCGGCTTTCAGAGCTTCTTCCTGCGCCTTCGTGATTTTTTTGCTGCTCGCTTTTTTGGGGGCTTTTGCTTTAACATCGGTTACTGACATAGTTGATACCTCACTGGATATTGATGATTGTCTGGCCCTGCGGAGTTCGCGCTCCGGCAGGGCACCTCTTTCTTACTGCGGCTTGCGGATACCGTAGTCCGCGATATAACGGTTGAGCCAGTACGTGCCGCCCGGCTCAAAGTTCCACGTGCGCCAGACCATTTCACCGTTCTGACGGACAACCAGGCGAAAATGCGCCCCCTGATCGTCCTCAATTGCCACGTTGGTGTACTGCGCCGCAACGACCTCAGCCTGTTCGCGGGTAAAGGTGTCGTCGGGTAAAACCGCCAGCGCCTCGCTCATGTTGCTCCTCCTTCTGAACCTGTTTTGCTTTTAAAAACCATCACCCGTTTGAGAGCCGTTCGCCGCAGGGGCGTAAACCAGCGCGGGCGATGGCGGATGTCCAGGGCGCGGTTTACCGCGTGCCATTTACCCTGGACAGCTGACAGCGGCTGTGCTTGTCTCAGCCCCGGCGAAAGGACTCAAAAGGGTGAAATGACCAGGAGAAAATGAGCAGGAACCCGCTGCAACGACGGAACGCGCGGGCGCGAAACGGCGTTGCCCCGAAGAAGCCCGGCAGCATTACCGCCGGGCTGGTGAGAGCGGCGCATCCGTTTACGGATGCCGCAAGCGTGATGTTGAACCTGCGACAGTGCGATGGAAGCCCGACAGGGCGGAGACGGTTTACCGGCTCCGTTTACGACAGCGCCGGTTCCCGCTAGGGAAGTCGCCCACAGTCATATCGCCCGGGAAGAAAAGCCGACAGGACAGCGATATCAGCCAGTACGCCACCGGTATGGCCACTATTGCCTACGGCAGCGCAGGTATTAACACCGGAACAGAAATAACACCGACCCGCTGCAACAAACCGGTATTCATACCCTGACACCACCGGGACATCAGGCACTGGCGGAGATACGCGGCGCCGCAGGCGCGGCGTACTTCGCCGGCAGGCAGAGCCTGCCAGGGTTTTGCGCGCGGGCTGACAGGCGGCTAAACCGCCTGCCGGGGAAAATCAGTTACCGAAGACATAACCGTCATGGAACACATAGCCGCTGCTGAACAAATCCCGGGCATACGCCTCAAAATCGAAGTAGCTGCGCAGCGGCTCCGGCACCTCATTTAACAGGCCGTTATCGTCAACCATCTCCTGCGCATAGTCTTCCTCACTTTCCGCCTCGCCGCGGTATGCATCATCAAACGCGTCATAGTCACACTCGCCGGTATACTCCGCCCAGGCGATAAAAGCGGCTTCCCTGCCCTCTTCTTCGGCGCGTTTGTAAGCGGCGATAAAATCCCAGTCAATGGCGCTTTCAGAGACGAACTGCGACGGGATACCTTCCTGGTCCTGGAACATAAATTCTGCGTCCCATTCATCGGCGTGCAGCGCCTGGCAGGCCTCGTAAAAATCCTCCCTGCCGTCAAACTCCGTCAGTTCAAACCATTTGCCAAAAATGCTGCCGCAGTTGTATTTGTGATACGTACCCACATAAACAGCCGGTGTGGTGGTCGTAGTGCGCATAAAAAATCCTCCATAGTCGATGTTGTCTGAGTTACGGCTTACGCCGTGCCGACACGACAGCCCGACAGGGAGCGAAAAATGCAGGGGCGATGCATGAAGCCGCAGCGCCGGTAAATAGCGGAGAGGGTCTGGACGGTTAGCGAGCGAATATTGAGCGAGATAACGACGGGAAGAACCGCGACAGGCATTTAAACATACGGCGACCGGGTGAAAGCATCGACGTCAGTGAACCCTTGCATTTGCAGCGTTCGGGCTAGAGTAGAGGCACGGCGTAAGCCGCAGACCGCTCGGGACGTTACTCACCGCGAAGCCGGAACAACGTGGAGGAAGAGCCGTAAAAGCGGAGCCGGCGACATCCTTCGTGGTAGATTCAGGGGGCCGCCGCCCCCTGCTGTTCGCTACACTGGCCGGATTGCTGACAGGGCATTGCGGACAAGACTGATTTCTGCACGCGCTTCTGCCATGACCTCATGTAACAGGGTTAAATCCATCCACCGGCGCGGAGGCTCGCCCGGAATACGCAGCACATCGCACATCTGGCCACATGCCAGGATTTGATCAACTTTGTCGCTGATAACAAAGAACTCGACGCTGCTGTAGCGTGCCCCTTTGTTCAGGATGGCATCGAGCACCACCGGCAAATTGTCATCATCGTCCAGCCAGCAGGGCATATCATTTTCCTTCACAACCAGACGGAAATTTCGGGTCTGACGATAAAACAGCGTTTCCCCGCGCGTGGTCAGCGCCGCCTTTATCCGGCGCGCATCCTCCCATACCTGCCGGGATACATCCCGCACGGCGCGGGACAGGCAATCCGTTACAGCCTGAATCTCCGGCTCCGTCAGCCATTCCCCGGCCCAGGGGAACGCTATCTGTGTTCCGTCCTCCGGAAGCTGCGGCGCGTCGGCATAGCGGCTGCCGGATAAAATAATCTGCGCTGACGTCCCGGCTATTTTTGTCATGGCATTTTGCAGCTCTGCGGGTATGTCACCGCTACAAAGTAAAGGAAGCAGATGAACAATATTTGCCGCATCCAGACGGACATAAATGCTTATCCATCCCGGTTTATTGACCGGATCACGCTGATCAACATCGGTATGGTCAGGCCATCCATAATCAGCAATCAAATCGCGCGCACGGCGCATCACAAGGGCGTTTAACGTGGTGGTTTCCTGCATAATGGGTTCCTCTGAACGGGGTCAGTACACGCCGCCCGGGCGGCGTGTTGATTTCATTTTTTCAGTAATGCGCGAACTTTCGCCGCATCAGCCAGGCGGCGGGTAACGCTTTCCGGGACCGGATGATTGCTGTCACGGGCGGTCCATTCCCTGTGCCATAACGCCTGTTCGGCAGTGGTTAGCAGGGTTTCAAGCAGATCCGCCGGCACCATCACCGCCGGAACTGCCTCTTTCACCTGTTCAATCAGATCCATCACTGCACCGGCAGACACGCCCGACTCAAGCTGTTGTTCTTCCGGTATGGCGTCCATACGCGCCAGTACCGCCCTTGTGTCCTGTTCCGAAACGGCATATTCCATTCCGTCGGCCAGTGCTTCGATATCCGCCGGGGACCAGACAATGAGGTTCAGCGGGGTTTCTGCGGGATACTGCTCACGCAACAAGCGGCAGAGGGTTTCACAGGTTCCGTACATGTTTTTCTCCTTAGTCCTTAAAGCAGGCATCCAGCTCAAGCATTTCGTTGTATGCCGCCATAAACAGGGCATTGATGCGAAAAAGGGTCTGACGGGTCAGGCGTTCGACCAGCACATCAGAGTCAAAGCGATAGCGGTGCTCCATCCCGTTCAGCGTCGCCCGCAGGTCACACATGCTGTTGGCTACTTCCGCCACTTCTGCGCGGAGTTTTTCGTGTCCTGCATAGTTCATTACGCGGCCTCCGGGAACTCGTCGTTAGCGGCCGGGTACTGCATGGCGCGCCGGACGGCGGCCAGACGCTGCTGTCCGGCCCGGTGATACTGCTCAAGCAATTCAATACCGATGTAACGACGGCCAGCCTGGAGGGCGGCCACGCAGGTGGAGCCACTGCCGGCAAAGGGGTCGAGCACAATCGCGCCGGGATGTGTGAAGGACTCAATCAGCGGTTGCAGGCTGGTTACGGGTTTTTCGGTCGGGTGGTGCCGGTTGCCTGAATATTTCCACGCAATTACGTCATTCAACGGGTTTTGCGGCAGGGGCGGACGGCCTTTTGCAAGGATGTAGGCGCATTCGTGGCGATAGCCCACATATGCGGCCTTCGATGTGTAGGTTTTGGTAAACACCAGGTGGCCGACAACGCTGAATCCCGCATTTTTCCAGGCGGCCATAAAGCGATCGACGCGGTTCCAGCCGTAGAAGCTCACCATCAGCGCGTCTTTTTTCAGCACGCGATACATCTCATGGCAGGCGGGTTGCAGCCATTCATCGGTTTTATCGCCGGCGATGGTACGCCCCTGACGGTCACGAAAACCGACGAGATATGGCGGGTCGGTGAGAATGAAATCGACAGCATTATCCGGAAAGCCGGACATGATATGGACGCAATTACCCTGGATAAATCGGGACATGGTAGTTCTCCTTTCTCAAATGCGGCGCCAGTTACGCCGTGCCGATACGACAGCCGGGCGAAAAGCGGAGAATGCAGGGGCGGTGCCGCAAGCCGCAGCGCAGTGAAAAAGCCCACGCTGGCTGGACGGTTTGACGGCGAAAATTGAGACGGAAAACGACGGGAAGACAGCGGGTAAAGCCTTTGAAATAAACTGCGACCGGGTGAGGACACCGGCAGAGCGAACCCTTGCATTCGCAGCGGCCCGGCTACAGTAGCGGCACGGCGTTCACAGCAGAGCGATATGAATGAGGAGCGCAGCGACATCGTATTTTCATCGTTGCTGTCCACAATTTCGGTGGGCAATCCTGTGTATAAAATGAGGGTATTCCGCGCAGGTCGCTACCAGCACGGATGACAGCGCGCCTGACAAAACGGTCATCTTTTAACCACACTACGCAGACTTCACTTTTTCTGGTGTGGTATGTTGATGCTGAATGTACACAACCGGAGCGGAGAAAGATGGACAGAGAAATGCTGGCAGAGTGGCTGCGGGATATTGCCCGACATATAGAAGAGGAAAGTCCACTGATTCGTGATGTCAGTGTGGATGATGCCCTTTCAGAGGAGGGGCTGGCCAGAAAGATCATCACTATCACGTTCAATGCGCCTGGTCGTGCCCCACAGCCTGAAGAAGATGTTAGCAGCATCCCCCGACACTAAAACAGCATTAAGATGTTAGCCTCGAAAATTGAGTAATTGCCTGATCAAGAGACAGGAGAAGAGCAAGACTCCGCTGTACGGGTAACTCGACATGATGCAAACGCTGAATACCCGAGTATTGCATATATAATTCGCGGGTATTCCATTCATTTACAAATACGTTATTCGTTTTCTTCAGCTTCCTTTTCATCATCACGTCTGAGGCGAGCTACGCTGCGTTCCACCGTGCTGAGGGGATTGTATACCCCTCTAACTGCAGCTGTTCTGGTACTTGCTGTATGGGCGCTATACTGCCGATCAAAATCCAGAACTATTCCGCACTTCTCTGCCTGCATTCTGACAAAGCCTCTGATCATGTTTTCCCTGAACCGAAACCATCCTGGCCGGACACCATCCTTCCCGACAAGCGCATGGCACAGAATAGATCCGTGATTCTCTTTACGAAGCCGAGCAAAACGACTGTCGAAGTTTTTCTGCGTCAGAGGTTCAATGTCGAGGTACTTCATCACCTGGATATAGGAGGTAATGATGTGGTCTTTCATTCTGTTGAGGTCTGCACCTTCAGCCATCGCCCAAAGAATGTGATGCATATGCTCATCTCGGCAGGTAGCTGCCTCATAACATGATCTGAGCGTTTCCTCAGCAGACAATACAGCTGCATCGAGCGAAGCTAGAAATAGATCACGTGTAACTGTGCTAACGACTTCATCTGCCATGTAACACTCATGAAGGAGCTTGCTGCACATGAGATGGACATAGTAGGGAAATCCATCACTCAACGCGCATATACGGTCTGCGATATCATCAGGGATATTAATATCAAAATATCTAAATGCACTTTCAACGATACGCTGACGACCTGTCCAGTGCAGACGTTCAAGATCAACCTGCTCAATCTGTCTCTGACTGGACAGATGTCCGCCAATCAAATCAGATACCGACTGCCCAATCCCGGTGAAGATGATACGAACGGGTACATCCCCATCGCTTAACTGCTTGAGCAAAACACCAAAGCGGGCACGCTGCTCCTCGCTACGGATCAGGTCAAATTCATCAATAACAATAACCGTGTTATCCGAATAGCGTTCCGTCAGATAGTTCAGGGCTTCAACAGCACTGGCCATATTAACGACTGAACGAACGCGAGAAGTTTCACGCTCTTCAACACGGGCTTCGGCTTTTAAAACAGGAATATTGAGACCAAAAGTTGCAGACGTTTTGTACCGGTCTACCGGCATGCGCATCATTCCTTGGCTAATAACCGATTCGATGACTGTTTCCAGGGTCGAGTCATGGTCACAACTGACGGTAATAGGACGGTTATCCGAAGACTGGATAAGCGAAGCGGCTGTGTGGGCGAGGGAGGTTTTACCTACTCCGCGATCGCCATAAATGAACACATGTCGGCCCGGTGAATGAAGTGCCAGTTGTATCGTCTCCAACTGCTTATCCCGCCCAAAAAGCTTTTCAGGTGTACGCACTGGCACACTGAGAGTAAGCACTTCATTGAGCCGGGTGGCAAAAGTTGGTAAATCGCAACCTGCAATAGCCATGTCCATTCACTCCGAGAAGATGATTTAGGGGCTATTATACTGATTTCCTGAAAGCGAGTGCATGGCAACGCAGTGTAAATGGAGAAAGTAAATTACATAAGTTGGAACAGATGAGATACATGGATATTCATGTCTGGGAAAAGTGTGGTTTGCTGGAAGGGGTAGCGTCTGAATGGCATATAAAACGGGAGATGCTTTCGCCTGCCTATACAACTCGCTGGTCTGAACTGCCAATAGCGAAATTATGAGTCACGAAGAGGTTGAAAAGCGTGGTGATTTCAGTGTGAAAGAATTTTCAATTTTCCTTTATAATCAAACAAATAACCATGAAATTGGCGTGGTGAAAAACATACAAAAAAGGATGCTCTTCGGCATCCTTATCCCTTACTCACCTGATTCTGGAAGTCTTTCCAGAATACGTTTTATTGCCTTATCAATCTCCGACTGTGCCTCAGCGGAAATACGGGAAAACTCATAAACAACAAGTCGCTTCTTTGGATCAGTTTTCTTTCTGGCAAACTGATTACGATCTGAAAATTCTCTCAGCTTCTCTGTTTGAACCGTTCTAGTTGGGAGGGCTGTCAGCAATTTGCTCTCCGACCGGATAACCGCAAGAATTTTGCTTTTATCAATTGCCGGATAATCTGGCATGGTCTTCAACCGATGCTGAACTTTTTCCATCAGCTCTGTTACCGATGTTTGCTTGTTGTTTGCTTCTTCGGCCAGTTTCAGTAAAAACTGATAATCTGACAACGAAATATCATTTATCACCGGGAACACTGCAACCATTTCGTCTGGCACTGCTGCGGCCTGAAACGCACGTGTCACTTTCGCCGGAGAGAGATTTTCTTTCAACGCAATATCTTCTTTCGTCATGCTGGTTCCGTAGGTAACTTCGAGTCGCTTCCCCAGCTCGCGAAGACTATGTTCTCTGGCAGTCTGGATATCTTTCGCCAACTGCCGTGCATCGGCGAGTGAGATATCATCTTTTGTTACCAGAATTTCGAATTTAACGTTATTAAAGATGCAGGCAGCACGACGTCGGGTTCCATCTAATATCTCAATTAGTCCATTAACCTCCCGACCAATAGCCGGAAAGAACTGCTGCAGCTTTATCGTCCGGGAAATATCACTGACGGACTCGCGCGTAAGCATTGTCTGATCACGTCCATTAACCGAAGCATCAACGAACGTTTTTGATTCAACTTCTCCGCTTAACACAACTGTTTTGACAAACCTAGCCTGCACGCCTGATTTAAGGGTAAATGTTTTAACATCACCGTCGCCTTCGAGCATTCTAGCGAACTCTGAATTACTATTTCCCAGAACCCGACCACGAGCTATAACCTGTTTCATTTTGACGCTCCCCTGATATATTCAATTCGGTCAAATACGGCCTTAGTAAACCGTTCAGCTTCAGTACGTGCCTTTTTCAATGCCTCTGCACTTCCCGGGTACGAAACAGGGTTAGCACTAATGATGGTGTCAAAAGACTCACCACATCGTTCGAATCCGTCCAACCTCGGGAGCGATGAGTCTAGGATGTTACTCGCATACACCTCACGAGCCAGACTATGGGACGTTTCGTGATCGCGCTTACTGGTCATTTTTGACATAAATCCAATACTTGCACTCAGGCGTGGCTCTACACCTTCTTCTTCAAGACGCTCAAGCATTTCTGGCAAACGAGTCAGATACTTAAGGGTTGAATGGAAATCAACCTGTGCCGGAGGGGTAGGGGTCAAAAGCAAATCACTCGCAGCTAAGCCATTCAGAAGGAATGGATCAAGATGAGGGCCAGTATCAATAAAGACAAAATCATAATCACCAGCGATACGGTCAATGATTGTTTTTCTGAGAACTTCAGAAGGTTTAAGACCAGGTAAATGTTCTGCTACCAGAGACTCCCACTGGCTCGCCACGAAACCATCATCAATAGAAGCAGGTATAACATCAACACCTGGAATAATAGTCGGCCGTATAACCGCTTCTCGCAACGTTTCAGCATCCAGATCATTCAGCATTGCCTGAGCGGCGGTTTCAAGGACTGTGCCGATGCTGTGGGTGTGATCCAGAAACATGGTGCTGGATGCCTGCGGGTCGAGGTCTATAACCAAAATACGAAGATCATGGCGAAGCAAATCCTGATGTACACGTAATGCATGTGCCAGCGTTACTGTACTGACTGTTTTTGATACCCCACCTTTTAGGTTGACGACAAAAATTACGTAAGGTGCTTTATGAATATCACGGTACTTAGGTATCTGTCGGTGAGCATATATATCAATAACGTTCTGAATTGTTAGTGCATATTGCTCGACGTTGCCAACCTGCTTTTTATTAAATTCATAGCCGCTTTCTTCCATTTCTTTAACGGCCAGCTCTACGATGCGTCGGCTCAGCTTAGGCAATTTTGCGACCGCATTACGAGTATATGTTTGATGATATTCTGTCAGATTGAATTCTTTTCTTTGTTCCTCAATATCCCGACTCATTGCCTGAAGTAGAGCACTTGCTCTGAGCGCTATGGTACCGACACTACCGTAATCTCGTTTCATAGTTTCCCCTGAGATAGATTCCCTGCCCATATATTGCCTATAAAGTTCAATCACATTGTACATACACACAAAAAATGTACAACATATTTTGTATTGTCATTAAATTATTGTACGTATCCAACCATCATTCACATCAAACCGCGCAGTTAGACATCGTTTCTGAGCAGGCGAGGGGGTGGAGGGTATGGTGGTAACAAGTAATCACTACACAGCTAGGACATTCAGGTCATTCTGTCCAGAAATTGTTGCAACAAGACCAAATATAGACTATATTTAAACCTCTTTGTTATGTGAGGTTGTTATGAAAATTGAAACCATTAGCTATGTGAAAAAAAACGCAGCGTCACTCGATCTGGAAGAACCAATTCTTGTTACTCAAAATGGGGTTCCGGCATATGTTATTGAGTCATACGACGCGCAACAGGAGCGACAGAACGCGATTGCACTACTGAAGTTGCTGACGCTTTCAGAGCAAGATAAGGCAGACGGCAATATTTTCAGTAAAGAACAACTACTGGCGGGTCTGTAATGGCGATTGTTATTCAGTACACCAGAACTGTCAAAACCTGCATTGATGATATTGCGAGCCACTTACGTCATATCGAGTCAGAACCAAAGGAAGTGATCAGCGGCATCATTGAGCACTTCGAAAAACGAGTCAGTGATTTTCCACTTGGGTGTCAGGTCTGCCCGGAGTTACTCAAGATAGGTTGTGCTAAATATCGTGAGTGCAACACCCCTGACGGCTACAGAGTATTGTACTCAGTGGAGGATAATGTAATAACAGCACACGCAATACTATCCCACAGGCAGGATATACAAAACCTTCTCTTTAAACGCCTAATTAGAATTTGACCAGAAACGAAAACCGTGAGTCTGTTCAGAGCTTGCATCTGAGGCGAAGGGTTGGATAAGCCCTACGGGCGCGTCAGCCTGTCACATTCGGGTATACTTCTGAGATACCGCATTAAAACATGGTATTCCATATCAATGTGACCACATAAGTGATACCATTAACAAAATGACTACTTAAACGTTACCTCAAGGCTAAAAAATGCTCATTTTTGGTTATCTGCGAGCATCAACCTCTGAACAAGATGCCACTCGCGCAAAAAATGCACTGAAGAATTTTGCTCGCCTACATGGCCACCGAATTGCAGGCTGGTATGTCGACAATATCTCTGGCGCAACGATGACACGTCCAAAACTCGTGCAACTTTTGGAAGAGGCTGAGCCTGGGGATATTATTCTCATTGAGCAAGTGGATAGGCTTTCTCGATTGGACGACGTAGGATGGGAAGCGCTAAGAAAGCAGATAACGGATAAGCAGCTGTCTATCGTGAGTCTTGATTTACCAACCAGTCATTTGGCGCTCAATAACGCCGTTAGCGATGAATTCACTCGCAGCATGCTCAAAGCTGTTAATGGCATGATGCTGGATATGCTCGCGGCTATATCCAGAAAAGATTATGAGGATCGACGTCGCCGTCAGGCGGAAGGGATCAGCAAAGCGAAAGCGGAAGGTAAATATCGGGGCAGGGTGGCTGATGCACAAAAACACGAGCTCATCCGAACGCTACGCCTATTGCATGGTAAGTCATTGCGTGAAACAGCCCGTCTCGCAGGGGTATCCAAAATGACGGTGATCCGCGTCTGCCAGCAAGCTGAGGGGTAAACTTAACATCTTGTATTGCTTTGATTGTGATAGCATTCACTCATCATTTTTCAGAGTCTGAGCTGATGAAGAAGAAAAACAGTACCCCCACACCCCATGATGCCACATTTAGGCAGTTTCTCACCCAGCCCGAGATTGCACGTGACTTTATGGAGTTGCATCTACCCGCTGAGCTACGCGCTATCTGCGACCTCAGCACGCTAAAGCTGGAGTCAGGCTCCTTTGTTGAAGATGATTTGCGTCAGTACTTCAGCGATGTGCTTTACAGCCTCGATACCGTGGAAGGCGAGGGCTACGTCCATGTGTTGATCGAGCATCAAAGCTCACCCGATAAGCATATGGCTTTTCGCTTAATTCGTTACGCGATCGCTGCCATGCAACGCCACCTTGAAGCGGGCCATGCTAAGCTGCCGCTGGTGATACCGGTGCTCTTTTACGTGGGTAAACGCAGTCCTTATCCGTACTCCACGCGGTGGTTAGATGAGTTTGACGACCCTGAGTTGGCACATAAACTCTATAGCGGTGCATTTCCACTGGTTGATGTGACGGTTATTCCAGACGATGATATTATGGAGCACCGCAGCATGGCGGCACTGACGCTGCTGCAAAAGCATATTCATCAACGTGATATTGCTACCCTGACGGACAGACTGGCGACGTTGCTGATGGCAGATTATCTCTCTTCACCGCAGGTGATGGCGCTGATACACTATTTATTACAGGCAGGCGAGTCAGCCGACTCGGAAGCCTTTGTTCGCGAACTGGCACAGCGTGTGCCGCAACACGGAGACGCACTTATGACCATCGCACAACAGCTTGAACAGAAGGGCATAGAAAAAGGTCGTATGGAAGGCCGTACTGAAGGAATTCAACTCGGTGAACAACGTGGCATAGAGAAAGGCAA
Organism: Yersinia pestis; assembly: GCF_900460465.1. GTDB lineage: Bacteria > Pseudomonadota > Gammaproteobacteria > Enterobacterales > Enterobacteriaceae > Yersinia > Yersinia pestis. Next base: position 37,459 of record NZ_UAVH01000011.1, read on the forward strand.
ACTCGAAGTGGCACGCAGTTTGTTAAAAATGGGCATGCCGATTGAGTCGGTCCAAGAAGCAACCGGCCTTTCTGAAGACGATTTGGCGCAAATCCGCCACTAATCATTTAAACGACTAGCGCTCGCTAGTCGTTCTCTTTGTGCCCAGAAAACCCCCAGCTAGGCTGGGGGTTCAGTAAAGCTTTCAGCTTTGGGTCAGTTATAAAAACCCCTTTTGATTTGTTAAAACAGTTTGCGGTCTGGCAACTGCAAATGTTCAACAAGAAATCAAAAGGGGGTCCCAATGAGGGATGAAAAGAGCTTAGCGCACACCCGATGGAACTGTAAATATCATATAGTTTTTGCGCCGAAGTACCGAAGGCAGGTGTTCTACAGGGAAAAACGCAGAGCGATTGGCAGTATTTTAAGAAAACTGTGCGAATGGAAAAACGTGAATATCCTGGAAGCAGAATGCTGTGTGGATCACATCCATATGCTTCTGGAGATCCCGCCCAAGATGAGTGTCTCGGGATTTATGGGGTACCTGAAGGGAAAGAGCAGTCTGATGCTTTATGAGCAGTTTGGCGATTTGAAGTTCAAATACCGTAACAGGGAGTTTTGGTGTCGAGGGTATTACGTTGATACGGTAGGGAAAAACACGGCCAGGATACAAGAATACATAAAGCACCAATTGGAAGAGGATAAAATGGGTGAGCAACTCTCGATCCCGTATCCCGGTAGCCCGTTTACGGGCCGTAAGTAATCCATAGATGCAAATGTCAGATCGCGATGCGCCTGTTAGGGCGCGGCTGGTAACAGAGCCTTATAGGCGCATATGAAAAACCTCCGGCTATGCCGGAGGATATTTATTCTCATGTTCATTTAGATGCGGTGGTACCACCACAAACGGCGGGCCTTTAGCTTGGTGTATCGCTTCTTTCAATACCCGCAGTAGTAGCGCATCATTCCAGTTTGCATGAATGTGGATAACCGGTTTTCCCACGGCAAAGCGGGCGGCAATTAACTCACGCAGCGTATCTTCCGCCATGAGCTGCGCGGACGTTTTGGCCGGTTTTGGCTTTTCCGAACGTACCGGTGGCAGCTGTGATAAACGTAAACCACGACGCGACATTGATACGTCCTCCACGTTAATAGGGGTTTGACGCTCAACGGAACGGTTTCACACGTTAAGGGCTTTTTGTCCGATAAATCAAAACATTATAGACAGTGAAAAATGCGCCTAAAACGGTGTCTTTTTAATCGGTAAATAGCATTTAACGGACATCGCTGTCCATTAATCGATTTTTCAGACGACCTTTCTCGCCTAACGTGAGTTTTCGTTTGACTTAGCTTCAGACCCCTAAAAAAACGCCCCTATGCACCTGTTTTTTGTTATCTATAACACTATGAATTTATCATACAAAATATTAAGATGTAAAACCGTTCTACTGAACCTCAAACCCTTTTATATAAAACTTATATGATTATGCAAAGTTAGTCACAAAATGTAGGCATCGCATACCATTACTATGTATGTGGACTTATATGGTGATGCAGCCTACATTATGTTTAATATTCAAAAAATGTACGGTAAGCCTGTTTTTTAGCAGACCTTATCGCAACAGCGTTTTCACTTGATATTCGCCCAAGAAGGGGCTAAAAATTAGATTAAAAGTGACCGTAATACTTTTTAAATCAGTTTAAGGTCAAGCACCGTCCTGATGGGCTGATTACCTTACCGAACGGCCGACGGATCGCCACAATGGAAACCGAGCGAAGCATAAAAGCCAAAGCTCGATACAGCAAGCCAAACATAGGCGTTTTTTTTCGGTTTTACATAATGGATGAACTACAAACTTTGGACATAACTCATGAGATTTAAACTCTCAGTCATCATTTTTGTACTGGTCAGCGCTTCGGCGCTCGCAACCCCGTCCTTTAATGTTGGATTCTCTCCTTCTCACACTGCATTAGAGAATGTATTAAGCGTGGTCAATAATGCTCAATCCTCGCTCGATGTTGAAGCCTATACTTTTACAAGTAAGCAGATCTCGACAGCCATTGTCTCGGCTCAAAAGCGAGGGGTTAACGTCCGAGTTGTTGCTGATGCCAAAGCTAACCGTCTGAACTATTCAGCCATTCACTATCTGGCACAACAACATGTTCCGGTAAGGTTAAATAACAACTATTCAATTCATCATAACAAGGTGATGATAGCTGATGGTGACACGATACAAACAGGGTCAATGAATTACACCACCAATGGCGATACTCACAATGCAGAAAATGTTCTCGTCATACGTGGTGCGCCTGAAATAGCGGGAAAATATCAGGTTGAGTTTAACCGACTATGGGCGTAAAGTACCCCGCTATCTCCCCGCTATTAATTGCTGCAACGGCGATATTTATTAACACATCGATAAACAAAGGATAAAATATGCTTCAAATAGATAATGTCATTAATAATATTGGAAACTACTTTCATCATCTAAGTAACATTAATTATATACGACTTCTGGATACCCCCCATGCTTGGGGAGCCCCATTTGGTAAAGAAATCATGCAGCAATCTTACTTACGGCAAGAGGAGTTTGCAGGGGCAATGACTGAAGTACTGCGGAATTCGCGTTATCGCTGTGATATATCATCACTTAATAGCCCCGATGCAGAGTGGCGAAAAGTGATTTTTAAGGCCATTGATGAATCCTTATCGAAAAAAATGGGGCGAACTCAGCCAACTCAGTATAGGTTTCTTTTCGGCCAATCTCCAACAGTATTTATGAATGGGTTATCTGCTGCAACAAATGGCTCCCCTGACTTTGTTGCTTTTAAATCAGAGTTAATTCAGCTAATTAAGGAGCGAGGACAATATTGGGAAAAAATGCCTGAAATTTGGCTAGGCCGTTTCTTTAGAATAGAAGAAGGGTTGGCTACATCATTTATGAGAAACGTGTATCCTGATTTCCCACCAATCAACGATACAAGAATGACATGGAATCACACAAAAATAATGGCCTCAGATGGTACTGAAGCTCTTGTTGGTGGACATAACATGAACATGGATCTATTTAGAAATTATCCACCTGTTCATGATGTATCAATTATCACTCATGGTTCTTCTGCTTATGGCTCCCAGCTATATCTTAACGAACTATGGTCATGTAATTCAGATTTACTAAAAAAAGAATATTTTGATTATGAAAGCATGATGTGGGCGGTCGGAACAAAGTTCTATGATAAGCCTGAAGATCCGCTTAAAAGCTCAGTTGCTATGAATTATATGAAGCAACGGCAAGAGGACCTACTCAACTTGCATGAAAACTTTAATCAGAAGGTAGCGACTCGTATTAGTGAATACGAAAACATGGAAGAGTATAAAAAAGCAGACAGAGTTTTATCAGTAGGTAAATATTGGACAGGACCTAATATGGAGCATGACTACCAAAGAGGGTCTGAAATAATGAAAGAGCAACTGATAAAAAATGCTAAGCGCATAATTAGAATTTCACAGCAAGATCTCGTGAGTGCTTGGAAAAAAAAATGGAAAGACCACTTTACGTGTAATTGGATTATTGAGGCTTTGTTAGAAAATAAAGATCTTCATATTCATGTTGTAGTCTCTGCTCTAGATGCAGCAGCTGGAGCTGCTGGTGATCAGTACTCATTTGGTTCTGGAGCAGAACGGACCTATGAATTATTTAAGTATTACCTAACCCATGATATTGATACCGATGAAGTATTAGACGATCCTGATGGTAGCCGTGCTGATGCCTTAAAAAGAATATTGATTGCACCATTCTTCTTTACAGATAAAGTACCTGATGAAAATACAATTGAAGGCGAAACCTACAAGTGGCCTGATTTAGAACAAAGCGCTTATACTGCAACACTTAAGCAAAAACCACTTTCGGAAAAACCCCCGCATCAAGGTATTATTGGTAGTGCACTAATGTCAGCAATTAAAGGTAGTGGACTTTTCTATCCTAAAGTCCCTGTTGCACCTGGTAATCACGCCAAATTAATGATTATTGACGATGAGTTGTACGTTGTTGGATCAGATAATCTTTATCCCGGTTATCTGTCAGAGTTTGACTATTTAGTCGAAGGAAAAGATGCAGTTAATGAATTAATGAAATCTTACTGGGAACCATTGTGGAAATATTCTAGCCCACATGCATTTCCAAAATTAAGCCCAAATTGATGACTAGAATACACTAGTAAGTAATAATCAGTCATAAATCACATAAACCATCATGCTAATAATCATGATGGTTATCATCTCTGTTTCGTCGCAGTTTTGACGCCGACATCGGTGGTCGTTTTAGGTAGCGTCCGAGATATTTTACGCATGTGCCATGCGCCCCAAGTCTTCTTAGCGAAGTGGACTTTCTAATAACGACCATACTGGACTGTTCTGGTCAAGTTAAACGACAGGTCGCCTTCAATTACCCAGCGCCCTCGTGTTTCCCCACAATCGGTGAGCTGATCGCATGATGGACGCTGCGTTCAGGCCGGAAGCCATATGACAGAGTATGAAAATCACTCTCCCATATAGGCTCCATCGCCATCAGCATGGCCCGCTGAACAATACGATCCCGCAGCGTGGGGATACCCAGCGGTCGCTGTTTGCCGTTGCTTTTGGGGATATAAACCCGTCTGGCTGGCAGAGGTTGGTAACAACCAGAGAGAAGTTCATCCCTGAGTATTTGTAGCTCAGCAGCCAGTCTGGCCTGTAGCGTTGTTTTGTTCACACCATCAACGCCGGGGGTATGCGCCCCCTTTGATGCAAGTGTGATCCGCGCCGCTTCAGCCAGCCATTCTGGTTGTGTTATCAGACGCAGCAGCCGTTCAACCCGTCGGGGCGGGTCGGTGGCTGCCCATGTGGCAAGCTTGCGTTGCATTTCGCTGATTATCAAAGGTCTTCACCTCATTAGGTCAGTTAATTCACGTCGCAAACACATTTAAACTGCTTCCCTTCGCCATGTAATGGGCTTTCCCCATCGCGGACTACTATGGAAGCTCCGCCAGCCAGCGCGTCATCGGAGCCATGCCCCCTTAACATCCGTCGCTGACCTTCCCCGGTTCACCTGCCTGGACTCAGACATACTGAGGAGGCTGCCCGTCGCACTCTTTGTCCTTGCTTGCCGCAAGTTGGCAGAAGTCAGCAACGCGAGCGTGATAGACGTTGCTGTCCCGGTGTTCTGCTTACATGTCAAAACACTTTCGACCAACACTGCATATCTATCAATGTCGGTGCCTTCTGCACGGCCTGTCAGATCACATAGGCCGTGGTGACATTTTCAACCCACAGAGGCGGATTAACGGGTTCATGTTCTTCAGCCTTTCAGCACTTAACCTTGAGGATCATCTCGGCTTAGTGATCTCGCCTCAATCCCCGTTGTCAGCGGGTTACATCACCCTGCGGGCATGCCGCAGGTCACTGCCGCTCAGGTTCTCCACCGTCACACCCGGTAGGATTGTTGGGTTTCTCATCGTGAGTTACCGGTTCAATATTCCAGACAGACTCGTGGTTCATTTGAGCGTCCATGCTCGCCCTGAACTCCGGGCACACGATAGGTGATATCGCTCACCCACACCTGGTTAATTCCCAGTGGATTAAAATTCTGATTCAATAGGTTAGGCGATACTTCAGCACTCTGGCGTGCTTTGGTGGTGACCCTATAGGCCTGCCGCTGGCGGCAGAGCAAACCTTCTTAACGTGATATAGCCACCCTGACGGACAGACTGGCTACGTTGCTGATGGCAGATTATCTGTCTTCACCGCAGGTAATGGCGCTGATACACTATTTATTACAGGCCGGCGAGTCTGCTGACTCCGAAGCCTTTGTTCGCGAACTGGCACAGCGTGTGCCGCAGCATGGAGACGCACTCATGACCATCGCACAACAGCTTGAACAGAAAGGTATCGAGAAGGGCATCGAGAAAGGAATTCAACTCGGTGAACAGAAAGGCAAACTTGAAGTTGGGGTCAGTTTGGATATCGAAAATTATTGTACTATAAGGGCTTCCCCGGCATGTCAACGTCGGTATTCAAGGTTTCTGTCTGCTCTTCAGTAAAAATAAAGGGGAGAGACTGCGGTACTATAAACGGCCATGATGAATCGTCATCGATTCGGGCCCTGATGAAAGACGCGCGTGAGGTTCTTGTTCGTTAAGCGGATACGTATATCCTGTACAATAGCCAGATAGGCCTCACGGGGTCTAACCCTTTATCATCAACGAGTTGCAGGTCAGATGGTTATACTACTTAGTGCTTTAGCTGGCTGAGTACAGCCGGAAATCATCACCGTAATGCAATGATGCCCAGCACAGCCTTGCGTTTTTGGCGGCGATGGCAACAACAGCACGCCAGTATCCTCTGCGTTCAACCAGCGTACAAACCCAACGACTGAAAGAATCAGTCCTTTTATCAGCGCCAATCAGAACTGAACGGGCCCCCTGAACCAGCAGTGTTCGCAGATACGAATCGCCAGCTTTCGTTATCCTGCCAAGCTTTGATTTTCCGCCGCTGCTGTACTGTGAAGGCGTGAGCCCCAGCCAGGCGGCCAGTTGACGCCCATTCTTAAAATCATGTGCATTACCGATACTGGCGACCAGCGCACAGGCCGTTGTGGGGCCAACTCCCTTCAGCTCCATCAGTCGCTGACTGCGGTGATCTGTTTTGGCCATGCGGGACAAAATTCGGTCATAGTCAGCAATGTTGGCTTCAATGCGATCAACGTGCTCCAGCAAATCATCAATACATTGCTGAACCTGGAACGGTAAAGAATTCTTCTGCTCAGAAACCATGCGGCGTAAGGCATCAGTACTCTGCGGGGCGATGACGCCAAATTCAGAGATCAATCCTCTCAGGCGATTATACGTTGCTGTTTTCTCTTCGATAAAACCCTGTCGGGTACGATGTAAACACTGCATAGCCTGCTGGCTTTCGTCCTTCACTGGCACAAACCGCATATGCGGACGACGGACAGCCTCACAGATAGCCTGAGCATCGGCAGCATCATTCTTTCCTGATTTACCGGCCATGTGGTAAGGCGATACAAACTTTGCAGCCATCAGGCGCGGTTCATGACCATACTCTCGAAACAGCCTCGCCCAGTAGTGCGCCCCGGAGCATGCCTCCATCCCGATAACACAGGGAGGTAAACCTGCAATCAGCTCAGGAAGTGCAGCACGCGATACTTTGGGCTTAACCAGAACCGTTTTACCATTCTGATCAACGCAGTGAACAGCGAACACGTTTTTAGCAAGATCGATACCGACAGTAGTGATGGTCATAACGAATCCCTCCGGAGTGATATTTATCCCATGATTGCACAAGAGTTAATCAGGTTCATAATCAGGGGAAGTCCCTTCCATTCGTTAAGCTCATTTTTTGAGCACAATAACGTTACACAGAGGCTTAACTGACACACCGCTATGCAACGTAGGTCACGATCAATCGACTAATGAAACAATGCCTTCAAGAATGTCTATAAGCTCAATTTTGTCATTATTATCATCTCTATAAGTAGAGCATTTTATGATTTTTTCGGCAGTCATTAAGGGCCAGAACCTGTCCAGTACGTCGTTAGGTTTCGTGCTGGTTGCCCTTCCTATGGTTTTTTTGCGTCGCATGTGTCTGTGAAAAAAACCTGAACCCCTGTCTCATCTCTTATTAGATCTGGGCAAAGATAGTTTTCAATTTCACGTTTACGTGTGGCAAAAAACAGAGCCTGTCCATAATTCTGTGTAACTGCCACCGTATTAAAGGTGATCGCTCAGGCGGTCACCGAACTCGATAATAAAACGGCTCATCGCTAACCGCCAGTTCTGGATCGGCATACTCCATTTTTTTGATGCATCCTTGATCGCCAAATAAACAACCTTCCGCACTGAGTCGTCTGTCGGGAACACTTTGCGCTTTTTAATGGCTGCACGGATCACGCTGTTCACCGATTCGATGGCATTCGTGGTGTAGATAGCCTTGCGGATATCGGGCGGATAGCCGAAGAATGTATTGAGATTTTCCCAGTGCGTACGCCAACTTTTGCTAATTTGCGGGTATTTGTCGTCCCAGGCCTCCGCAAACTTATCCAGCGCCATCAGCGCCGCCTCTTCTGTCGGAGCCTGATACACCATTTTCAAACCGCTGGTGACGGCTTTATAGTCCTTCCATGACACATATTTCAGGCTGTTGCGTACCATATGGATGATGCACAGCTGGATGTGAGTCTGCGGATAAACACTGTTTATCGCATCCGGGAACCCCTTCAGGCCATCCACGCAGGCAATCAGAATGTCCTGAAGACCGCGATTTTTCAGCTCTGTCAGCACACTTAGCCAGAACTTCGCACCTTCATTTTCTGCCAGCCACATGCCCAGCAGCTCTTTCTGACCTTCAGTGTTGATGCCCAGCGCTAGGAACACTGCTTTGTTTATCACGCTACCGTTCTGGCGGACTTTTACGACAATGCAGTCCATATAAACAATGGGATACAGAGCATCCAGTTGGCGGTTTTGCCATTCAGCAACCTGCTCTTTTACGGCATCGGTGACTTTAGATATCAGCGTGGGAGACACATCGGCGTCATACATCTCTTTGAAGGTGGCGACGATTTCGCGGGTGGTCATGCCTTTGGCGTACAGGGACAAAATCTGGCTGTCCATCTGTGTGATACGCGTCTGATTTTTCTTTATCAGCTGCGGTTCAAAGGTGTTTTCGCGGTCGCGTGGCGTATTCAGCTCGATTTCGCCGTCGTCGCATAGCAGTGTTTTGGACGAATAGCCGTTGCGGGTATTCGAGCCTGATTTAGGGGTATTTTTCTCGTGCCCGAGGTGTTCGGTAAGCTCTGCATTTAACGCTGTTTCGACGGTAAGCTTTGTTAGCATACGAGAAAATGCATTAAGGTCGGCTTCGGTTTTAAGACCTTTAGCCAGTTCAGCCGCAAGTGCTTTAAGTTTCTTTTCGTCCATAATTTGCCTGTCTCCGTTGTTGGAGTGAAGATATCAAAAACAGGCAATTACACAATATTGTTTACAGTCTCAGGATGGGCGGTTGGTTTCCTCATTCCATTCCATCATCCCGGTTTCAGCCAGCTGACCGTCCATCCTGTTACGTCATTTCCATTACTTATGTCGTTTAATCTTGGGTTAAAAGCGGCGACGTAACCCGGCTGGCTCGGTTAGCCAGCGCACAACGTTGAGGTCACTGTTTTTTCTTTTAATCATACAGGTGATTCCACAGAACTGTAGTGACTGATCAATATGTTGGGTCGAACATAAATCGGTTCAGTGGCCTCAACGCTGTGAAATCCAAAATAATTAACTCTTTGGTAATCCTAATGTTACTGACATTTCCGGCTTCACAATATTATTGTGATATACCTGCATTTCATTGTAAAACTCCATGTCATCACAATAAATCGGGAGAAAATAATGACAATCAATAGTATTGTCATTTCGTCTTTTTATGACCTCCACATCGTAACCATCCCGCTTATTTAAATTATAAATAGGCAAAGAGTTATAATATATGTTGTACATGTGATGAACATACTGATCATATGTATCATTGAAGAAAAAATAAGCATACAGGCCTTTATCTACCTTTATTTCACTATCGCTGAAATGCTTATTCCTATCCCAAACAACCGTTCTTGCAATAATGTCATTCGTTTTATCATGAAAGGGGATTCTGTTTGATACTGTTATAGCTGTATTTTTCTTCAACGAATCATATAACTTACCCAATCTACATTTTGAATCTATCCCAGAGTAGAACACTAAATCCCTAAAATTAAAGCATTGACCAATTATATTTCTCTCTTTAAGGTAACAGATTCGTGGTTGAAGGTATTCACAGTTAATTTCCCTTCTACCCAACAAACCTTTAAAGGACCAAAAAGGGATCATCCTATACTGCCGTGGGGTATAACCAAATATTTTCTTAAATTCTCTGGTGAATGTCTGTTGCGAATCATAAAAAAGCTTTGCTGATATCTCTATTATTGTCAGCCTGGTAAGCCGTAATAGTGCAGCAGCTCTACTAGCCCTTCTAACTCTAATATATGTTCCAATAGGCATTCCGACATATTCCTTAAAGGAAATTTGCAAATACCTTCTGCTGAATCCTGAATACAAAACCAAACAGTCAATGTTAATGAATTTCGACTCGAGATTCTCTTCTATATATTGAATAATTGAATTTACAGTCATCTGTTTTAGCATGAATATAACCCAAATCAAAATAATAGCATTCTAGATAGTGGGCCGGCGCCGGGACTTAGCTATTTGCGCATACCCAGCAACACCAATCTTAGCTATTTGTGCACGCGCATCAATATCAAAATTAGCTATTTGCGCAACAAGCAAGTGGAGTGCGCGAAAAGCTAAACTTTGTGTGCATTTTTAAATAAAATTGTTCTCAGTGAGGCTGTGCTACGGATATAAAAATCCCCTTCATTTGTTACCCACCTTTTTACGCATATCGTCGATATGAAATGATGGGGAGGGGGTGGGAAGGTGTTGTCACCATTCCGTAAGGAGGTTAAGCTCATGATTTTAAATAGATTAAGTACGTTAGGAATTATTACTTTCGGCATGCTTAGTTTTGCTGCGAACTCTGCTCAACCAGATATCAAATTCGCAAGCAAAGAGTATGGCGTGACTATAGGTGAGAGTAGGATCATATACCCGTTAGATGCTGCTGGCGTTATGGTCTCGGTGAAAAACACCCAAGATTATCCGGTTCTCATTCAGTCTAGGATCTACGACGAGAATAAAGAAAAAGAATCAGAGGATCCTTTCGTGGTCACTCCGCCATTGTTTCGATTGGATGCTAAGCAACAAAATTCTTTGCGTATAGCTCAGGCTGGAGGTGTTTTCCCGCGAGATAAAGAGAGCCTAAAGTGGTTATGCGTAAAAGGGATTCCACCAAAGGATGAAGATATATGGGTTGATGATGCGACAAATAAGCAAAAATTCAATCCAGACAAAGATGTGGGAGTGTTCGTGCAATTCGCAATTAATAATTGCATTAAGCTTTTGGTTCGACCGAATGAATTAAAAGGAACCCCTATACAGTTTGCTGAAAACTTAAGCTGGAAAGTTGATGGGGGGAAGCTAATTGCTGAAAACCCCTCACCTTTCTACATGAACATAGGTGAATTAACATTTGGAGGGAAAAGTATTCCTTCTCACTATATTCCACCTAAATCGACGTGGGCTTTTGATTTGCCAAAAGGACTAGCGGGAGCACGTAATGTTTCGTGGAGAATAATTAATGATCAGGGAGGGTTGGATCGTTTGTATTCCAAAAATGTGACTTTATGATGATGTTTAAAGGGGACGGGAATAATGAGGTATTCAAAGCTGTTCCTGTGTGCAGGGTTAACTTTGGCAACATTGCCTTGTTGGGGACGCGCATATACTTTTGACTCTACTATGCTTGATACGAATAGTGGAGAGAGTATAGATGTATCTCTTTTTAATCAAGGACTTCAACTTCCAGGTAATTATTTTGTTAATGTTTTTGTAAATGGTCGAAAGGTAGACTCTGGAAATATCGACTTCCGTCTAGAAAAACATAATGGAAAAGAACTTCTTTGGCCATGCCTATCATCCTTACAATTGACAAAGTATGGCATTGATATAGATAAATATCCTGATTTAATAAAATCTGGTACAGAGCAATGTGTTGATTTATTAGCAATACCACATTCAGATGTGCAGTTTTATTTTAATCAGCAGAAATTATCGTTAATTGTGCCACCACAGGCACTTTTACCTAGATTTGATGGCATTATGCCAATGCAATTGTGGGATGACGGCATTCCTGCTCTGTTCATGAATTATAATACGAACATGCAGACAAGAAAATTCAGAGAAGGAGGCAAGTCTCTGGACTCTTATTATGCTCAGTTGCAACCGGGATTAAACATAGGGGCTTGGCGCTTTCGTAGTTCAACCTCATGGTGGAAACAACAAGGATGGCAGCGTTCGTATATTTATGCCGAGCGAGGATTGAATACAATTAAGAGCCGTTTGACATTGGGGGAAACCTATTCTGATAGCAGTATCTTTGACAGTATCCCGATTAAGGGGATAAAAATTGCTTCAGATGAATCGATGGTTCCTTATTACCAATGGAATTTTGCTCCAGTTGTTCGCGGTATCGCACGTACACAAGCCAGGGTAGAGGTTTTAAGAGATGGCTACACTGTAAGTAATGAGTTGGTGCCCTCGGGACCATTTGAGTTAGCAAATCTTCCTCTGGGTGGGGGGAGTGGTGAGCTGAAAGTCATCATTCATGAAAGTGATGGAACAAAGCAAGTTTTTACAGTTCCATATGACACACCAGCAGTGGCATTACGGAAGGGCTATTTCGAATATTCAATGATGGGGGGAGAATATCGTCCAGCTAATGATCTTACACAAACATCGTATGTTGGCGCTCTTGGGATGAAATATGGTTTGCCAAGGAATCTTACGTTATATGGTGGACTACAAGGGTCCCAAAATTATCATGCCGCAGCTCTGGGTATCGGTGCTATGTTGGGTGATTTTGGTGCCATATCTACAGATGTTACTCAAGCAGACAGCCAGAAAAATAAACAAAAAAAAGAAAGCGGCCAACGTTGGCGCGTTCGATATAATAAGTACTTGCAGAGTGGAACATCGTTAAACATTGCTAGCGAGGAATACGCCACAGAAGGATTTAACAAACTCGCTGACACGTTAAATACTTATTGTAAACCTAATACTAGAAACGATTGCCGTTTTGATTATGCTAAACCCAAAAACAAAGTGCAATTCAATTTAAGTCAAAGCATACCTGGTTCGGGGACGCTTAATTTCAGTGGCTACAGAAAAAACTATTGGCGTGACAGTAGGAGCACAACTTCTTTTTCTGTAGGCTATAACCATTTTTTTAGGAATGGTATGTCATTGACTTTAAATTTATCGAAGACACAGAATATCAATAAGTATGGAGAAAAAACTAGTGAGCTATTATCTAATATCTGGTTGAGTTTTCCTCTCAGTCGCTGGCTAGGTAATAACTCAATAAATTCAAATTACCAAATGACATCAGATTCTCATGGTAACACTACCCATGAGGTAGGTGTGTACGGTGAAGCCTTTGATCGCCAATTATACTGGGACGTTCGCGAACGTTTTAATGAAAAGGGCAGAAAATATACCTCCAATGCACTGAATTTGAATTATCGAGGAACTTATGGGGAGATCAGTGGTAACTACAGCTACGATCAAACCCAAAGCCAACTTGGTATAGGTGTAAATGGCAATATGGTAATAACTCAGTACGGTATAACGGCTGGCCAAAAAACTGGAGATACTATTGCATTAGTACAAGCCCCTGATATAAGCGGTGCTTCAGTGGGATACTGGCCAGGCATGAAAACAGACTTTAGGGGGTACACCAATTATGGTTACTTAACCCCTTACAGAGAGAATAAGGTAGAAATTAACCCAGTTACTTTACCCAATGATGCAGAGATAACAAATAATATTGTTAGCGTGATCCCGACAAAGGGAGCTGTAGTATTAGCAAAATTTAACGCAAGGATTGGTGGACGATTGTTTTTACATTTAAAACGCTCTGACAATAAACCTGTTCCATTTGGTTCTATAGTTACCATTGAAGGGCAATCATCCAGCTCTGGCATTGTCGGAGATAATAGCGGTGTCTATTTGACTGGACTACCTAAAAAATCAAAAATACTTGTTAAGTGGGGGAGAGATAAAAATCAATCATGTTCATCTAATGTAGTTCTACCAGAAAAAACGGATATTTCTGGTGCTTATAGGTTATCCACAACCTGCATCTTAAATAACTGAAACGGATGTTTATTTCAAACAGGACACAAGCCCTCTCTACGAATTTGTTCGTGGATTGGATTATTCGATAGAGGTAATATATGAAAAAAATCAGTTCCGTTATCGCCATTGCATTATTTGGAACTATTGCAACTGCTAATGCGGCAGATTTAACTGCAAGCACCACTGCAACGGCAACTCTTGTTGAACCAGCCCGCATCACTCTTACATATAAGGAAGGCGCTCCAATTACAATTATGGACAATGGAAACATCGATACAGAATTACTTGTTGGTACGCTTACTCTTGGCGGCTATAAAACAGGAACCACTAGCACATCTGTTAACTTTACAGATGCCGCGGGTGATCCCATGTACTTAACATTTACTTCTCAGGATGGAAATAACCACCAATTCACTACAAAAGTGATTGGCAAGGATTCTAGAGATTTTGATATCTCTCCTAAGGTAAACGGTGAGAACCTTGTGGGGGATGACGTCGTCTTGGCTACGGGCAGCCAGGATTTCTTTGTTCGCTCAATTGGTTCCAAAGGCGGTAAACTTGCAGCAGGTAAATACACTGATGCTGTAACCGTAACCGTATCTAACCAATAATCCATATAGATAATAGATAAAGGAGGGCTATTATGCCCTCCTTTAATATTTATGAATTATCCTACTTTGAGCCTAACCCTCGCTTTTCTTAATCACGGCATTGATAGCAAGACTGACAAATTTATGTGAAGATCAATGTTAGGAACTAATGCAGAAAGCCACGCCCTCAATAGATTTCACATAATACACTATTAGCTAAGAATAGAGAGCGCGAAGCAATATAATAGGCTCATATTTATAACTCTCACCTTAATATGCACTTGCAATACCATTGAGTATATTATCTGGTGGGAATTTTTTTCTCCTAAGCGAGGATATGGTGTTCCAAAAGCGATTTCAACATATCCGCCTAACTGCGGGAAGAATTATTGTTTTAGGTGTGGCAATTATTTTAATGGAAATCTTGTTGTTAGGGATTTTGTTTTTTATTAGCGAAATAATCCGAAATTTATAATCACCCTCCCTTTTGCGTCATTTCTTTCAGGCGCCCTCACCCTCTTGAGGAGAGCAAGAGGGGTATCCATCATCCATGCAACTTCAACAAAGCAGCCTTTGCCCTCACCCCGGGGTTTTTTTATTTGGTAGCAACCCACGTCCTGCAGCCCTCAAAACCTTCATAGCCGGTAAAAATGATTCCATACCTATTAAGTATGGAATCATTGTACAAAACAGGCTATTTTATGGTTGATCATACAAAAACTTATGCCTAATATACTGTTCATGCATACAGTTAAAAGGGCTTCACTCAGTGAGTGGACGATGAAAAACACCTTTGATAAAGCACGCGCAGCAGAAAATACCTCTCGGGAAGCCATCGAGTACCTCGAACGCGCTTCCGGTTTGTCGGCAGTGTCGACCGCCAATTTCGACGGAGACATGTCGTTTTCTTCCGCCTTCATGTTGTTCACCCGCTTATCCTTACTGATAACGAGACGTCGACCTGAAATTGCCGTTCATTGTGTTTTGATACATGTGATGCCGCATATCTCTGAAGTAAAGGTAAGTGATATAAGTAGGGTCTTGGTCAACCAGCTGGTGAACCCACTGATACTGGAAGGCAAGATCGTCCAGGGCAGACGCGTGTTCTCCCTGATGAAACAGTTCCTGAGCTGGTGTGCCTTTCAGGGATTGATTGATACTTCACCTTTGAATGATATGTCGCTCAACAAAGTTGCCGGTGGCGCAAAGCCAGTACCGCGCGAACGTAAGCTGACCGACGCTGAAGTCTGGGTATTCTGGAATATCTGGGATTATTTCAACGTATGTGAAGGTACAAAGTGGGCGGCAAGGCTATGTCTTGTTGCTGCCAGGCGTCCAGATGAAGTGCTCCGGGCCAGAAAGGATGAGTTCAACCTTCAACGTGATGTATGGAATCAAGGTACGCGAAACAAATCGGCCAGACAGCACGCGCTGCCGCTAAGTCCATTAATGCGCAAATGCGTGGAAGAGTTGTTCGAATACGGAAAGGGCAGCCAGTGGCTTGTTCCGTCAAATAAGAAGAAGGGCGTTGATACACCAATGTCGAAGGTGGCCATTGCACAAGCGTTGAGAAGAATTCTGGAGCGCCCAGAGCTGATGGATTTGGAACCTTTCACACCACGAGACCTGAGACGTACCGCTCGTAGTTATTTTCCAGCCCTGGGGATCAATCAAGAAGTGGCTCGTAAAATAATGAATCACAGTTTGGAAGGCATAGATCGCGTGTACGACCGGCACGACTATATGGATGAGATGCGAGACGCCTTGGATAGATTCTCAGCGTACATCGCATCCATCGTAGAGCAACAAGATTTAGACGAAATTGACCACAAATTTAAGGGAGATCGTCTAGCAACTGAGCTTATTCGTGTAAATTTCTCATAGTTTCTTGATTGCTTCAACAACCTGATCTGATGCGCCGCGTTGATCACCGAAACGGTTGCGAAACGCTTCTAATACTCTTTTTTCGTCTGCGGAAAGGGGAGCCGTTCCTTCTTCGCGGAAGAACTCAAGCAACTCCGGGTGACGCTCTTCCAGGACCATCAGCATTAGCCGAACAGGGTCAGCGTCCAGAGCTACGGCCAGCGCTCTTACCTTATCAACGGGGAGAGGGATCTTTCCGCTTTTGATGAGAGACAGGTTGTTGGCGTTTTTATACCCTACTTCCTTGGCAATAGTAGCCTGACTTTTCGGTGAGATAGTGATCAGGGAATCAATATAAGCCGCGTAGCGACCTTGTTTGCTATCTGTTTCGTTGGTAGCCATGTAATAACCTTGCGTGTTTAATTTGTCTCTGGTAAGTGCTTACTGATATTACATTAAAGGTGAGGGTTGTAAAGACTTATCTATTTCTTTCGATAGGCATCAAAACCCTTTACCTATGCGCATTATACATCTATTAAGCGGCAAATTGTCATTATCAGCTTGCATGGTTTGTCAGACAAATCTGATATAGATGTATTCCGTATTGATACAATAGGTAGTAGTATTTCCGAACTTTCGAACGTGTTGAGTTGGATGATATGAGATGAAAAATATAACTTCTAATTTGAACGCCCTTGAGGTTGGACATGCATATGCGCTCGGGATGGATGGCGTGGCAACGATACTTACAGAACTTAATACTGAAGAACTTCCGATAGACATGAGCGACACGACTGTCTTCACTTTCGAACTCAGCAACAAACATTTCACTCTCATCAATACTGGCTGCGGCTCACTTGCCGTAAGAACCCATTAACTGCAAATCCTACCTATTGAAACCTGTACGAACAGCTTGGCCACCTGTTCGTACAGCATAAAATTACACACATTAGAAAACAAATTGTTTTAATAACAAGGAAATTCTCATGTCCAAAGCCATGACCAGAGCTGTGCTGAAAGAGGTACAGGACTTCCGCGACTGCGTAAAACGAGTTGTAGCGATGCTTTCAGGCAAACAGATACCTGTTGCAGAACGAGGCAATGAAGCGTATGTCCGCTACAACCGGCGCGGCGAACCAGTGCTGGTAAACATCCCATCTATACCGGACGACGCATCACCAACCCTCATGAACGCAGTACGTGGTTTTCTCGACCATGAAGTAGCCCATATCCTCTTTACTGATCCGAAAGTCGCGATGAAGATGCGCGAGAGAGGAAAGGCTCCGTCTACCGGGCTTTGGAACGCGCTGGAAGACGTTTTTATTGAACGCAGAATGGGACAGGTATTCAACGGAACCCGTCGTAATTTGCTAGCCACACAGAACCTGGTGATCGACAAATACTTCAAGGGCAAAGTGTCAGAGGCGGTTTCAATCTGCCACGGCAACCAGCGTGAATTGTTCCTGAAATTCTTCCTTTGCCCGGTCGTCCGCGCCTGGGATGGCCAAAGCCCTTTCATCGACTTTATGGAAGAACACTGGCACCTCATCGATAAGCCTGTAGCCTTGCTCAAAGAGCATGGTATCGACGTGGCCGTTCGCAATATGTCGAACACAGAGGACTGCGTAAAGGTCGCAGCTGCTATCGCCCAAATCATGCAGGATATGAAAGACAAGCCAGAGGGCAAATTACCTGAGCTTAAATCATCTGCCAAAAAGCCGTCTAAGAGCAAAGACGAGTCCGAGGAAACACCAGAGTCAGGCGACGATCCGTCTCATAGTGAATCTGCACCAAAGCGAACCAAAGGCGAAGACGACGACAAGGAAGAGCAAGAAGATGATGCCTCAGAAGAGGAAGATTCTGGGGATTCTGATTTGCCTGATTCATTAGATAAGGACTTACCTATACATGATAAAGAAATTAGTGATACAGAAAGTAAATATACAGAAGCAGGCGAAGATGAGTCAGGAGACACCCCAGAATCCGATGATGCCGGCATGGAATCAGGTGATTCTGACGACGAAGGTGGTAGTGATGGCACTGGCGCTCCAACGCCTGGTGATGGCATTCGCGAAGACGCCGATGACTCCGATGGTTATGGCTCTGGCGCCGCTGGCGATGGGGATAGTGATAACGGCGAAGACTCCGATGCCGGTCGTGAGGAGTCCGAAGGAGAAGACGAAGGCGAAGAGGACGTCGCCGATCACACTGACGGCGAAGGCAAGGAAAATGAGGATGCCGCGGAAGCGCCTGAAGACAGTGAGTCAGGCTTTGTTCCTGCGCCGGATGAAATGACTCTGGAGGACGCACTCAAGGCGCTCGACGAGATGGAAGAAGGAACAGACGAAATGACCGAAGACGCACTGTCGGCCACCATCAGCAAAGAGCTTATGAGCGCCTCACTTTCTGAGTATCGCCCATACGATCGTTCATACGACTTTATCGGGTTGATTGATGAGGCTGAAGAGCATGTAAAACGCACCAGAAAGACATTCGGCGCAATCCCAATGCACTCACCTGTCGATCGCTACCGCATGGTTCCGGAAGGCAGAAAACTCTTTGAACTGAAAATCGAAAAACATCTGTCTGCCGGCGTTTCTTCGACTCTGGCCAAAGACCTGGAGCGAGCTATCGCCAGCCGCAACCGAGTTCAGTTCATACCGGGTCAGAGACGTGGGCGGATACATGGCGCGAACCTGTATCGTCTGGCAATGAACGACGACCGCGTGTTCCGCAAGAAAGAAGACCACAGAGCGGTGAACGCGTGCGTCCAGCAGGTGATCGACTTGTCCGGCTCAATGGGCGGCAGGAAGATTCAACTGGCACTCGCCAGCGCCTACACCATTGCGGATGCTCTGGATCGTATCAATGTGCCTAACATCATCACCGGCTTTACAACGTTTGGTAGCCCAGATTATGAAACCATGTCGAAGCGCGGGTTTACACGTTTCGAGGCGCTCATGCTGCCCATTATCAAAAACTGGAATGAGAAAGCTAACTCACCAGAGATCCGCGCCCGCATGGGCTGCGTATGTGAGACGTTCCCCCTGCTCAATAACGTCGATGGTGAGAGCGTCGCGCAGCTGGCCACTCTGTTTGCAGGGCGAATGGAGGACAAAAAAATCATGCTGGTTATGAGCGACGGGGCACCATGTGCTGCAGGCGATGGGTTCCATGAGCATTTGCGAACCGTCACCAAAGAAATTGAGACGTTAAGTGACATCGATTTGATGGCTATCGGTGTTCTGACTGACGCACCACGACGCTACTACAAAAATTACGCACTGGTTAACAGCGTAGAAGAGTTAGGGCCGTCAGTCGTCACTGAGCTATCTCGTATCATTCTTGGGTAAGAACTTCACCCTTAAAAATAAGTAATTACTTACTATACAGTCTAATATATTTATATAAGATATACCCCACGAACGACAAACAGTAAGGAAAAACACATGACCGCTACTGCACTACAGCAAGAAGAACATTTGCCGGAAGCCATCGTCTGCAAGTGGTGTGGCAAATCTTTTCATTACCTGAAATCCCATATCTCTATGGGCCGTTGCGAGAACATTCCTGAGTCCGCGAAGGGTCTGGACGTGGACGAAGTGGTGAAAATGTACACCTCTGCGTTTCCAGATGAACCAACGATCTCTCGCACGGCACTGGTCAAACTCAATGAGAAGCGTGCCGAAAGACATTCAGGAGAAGGAAAAGTAGCGGAGATTAGCGCACATCCGGGCTACGCAGGAACGGTCGAATACAAGACCGAACTGGTGGCCGCGCACGAGCTGCTTGGCGTAACGATCAAAGAGCTGGGAACGCCACGCGGAAAACCACTACAGGTGACGGTTAACGTCAACACACCCTATCCGGAGTTCGTGCCTGAAGCGAAGAAGAACTATGTGTATGGCGACTTTGACCTGATTAAAGACATCTTCATGATGCTGGAAATCGGAATCCCAGGCTATCTCTGGGGTCATGCAGGAACCGGTAAATCTTCTCTTCCTACGCAGCTATGCGCCCTGCTGAATCGACCACTGATCCGCGCCCAGCATACGGCGTCTATGGAAGAAGCACACGTTACAGGCCAGATCCTCGCTCGCGATGGCTCCACCTACTTCGAGCCGGGTTTGCTGGCGCTGGCGATGAAAAATGGCTGGGTGTACCTAGCTGATGAATATGACTTCGCGTTCCCGCAGATTCTGGGTGTGTACCAGCCAGTTCTTGAAGGAGAACCGCTGATCATCAAAGAGGCAACTCCGGACTGGCGCCGTATCACTCCGCATAAACGCTTTGCCTTCATTGGCACTGGCAACACTAACGGCTCTGGCGACGAAACGGGTCTCTATCAAGGTACGAACATCCAGAACGCGGCGAACTTCTCGCGCTTCGGCATTGTTTCGAACGTGAAGTACATGAGCACTAAGGCTGAAGTCAACATGCTGGCTGAGGCTGGCGTCATCCGCGAATACGCCGAGAAGATGGTGAAATTCGCGAACCTTGTCCGTGAAGGTTATGAGCAGCATCTGATCAGCCAGCCAATCGGTCCTCGCGAGCTGCTGCTATCCGCAAAAATCGGAATGATGCGCGGTGATTTCTCTGCCGGCATCGAAAAGTCATTTATCAATAAACTTCCATCCACGTCTGCACAGGCAGCGCGTGAAGTGGTTCAGAAGATCTTCGGTTAATCGTGCGTAAAGGATGTTTCGGCTCTCTTATCGCAGCGTCTGAAACTGGCCGGGCTTGTCTGGCGTGTCCGGATAGGTCCGAGTGCCACCAGTCAGCCAAAGAGGTTGCGATTTCGATGTATGGGAAGTTCGTTGGCTTCCCCAATGACAAAATCAAGAAAACCAGAAAGGTAAAAACACATGAAGGCTCTGATGGTCAGAACTGACTTCTCCCTGGGAGAGTCAGCTCTAAAAGCAGAAAACGCGGTGAAAATCGCGAGAGACGCTGGCTACACTGCTGTCATTTCCGCTGACAGCATGAACATTGCCAGTGTGATTCCCCTGCAGCGTGCCGCTGGCGACGATATGGCGGTTATTTGTGGTGTTAAGCTGAATGTGGTCGACGATCCGACATACGAGCACCGCGCCCGCCTTGCGAAAGAATCAGAGAGATGTATGGAATCATTGGTGCGTGATCGCAGCTACTGCTTCACGGCACTGATAAAGAATGAGCAAGGTTATCGCGACGTGTGCGAACTGATGACCTTAGCGAACAAGCGCGAGCAATTCTACTTTGTCCCGCGTCTGGCGCTCGACCAACTGGCGGCCGCGTATGCCAAAGGCAACATCATCCTGCTGACGTCCGACATTGGCAGTGTATTCCAGCGCCGGGACTTCGCAAAGATTATCGGGACGCTGGTCACAGCTGGAGGACGCGATAACTTCTACAGCGTGGTTTATCCGCACCCTACCCCATTCTACGACCAGATTAACGTCCGGGCGATGAAAGTAGCGAGCGCACTGAAAATAGAGCCAGTGGCGTTCTATCCCGCTTATTACGAAGCGGTCGACGACGCTGACATTAAAGACATTGCGCACATGGTTACGAACAACATCAAAATCGACCAGCCGCATCGTCTGCGTATTCCCCACCAGCGAGATAACGCCGTTAATGGTCGCCGCCATCTCCTTGAAGCGCTGAAAGCCTTCTCCGTTCGCATGGATGTACCGGTAACAGCTGCAATGGCCTCAACAACGCAGGACACCATTATCGAAGCCTGCACATGGCGCTGGCATGAATTGCCACCAGCACTGCCCAAGATGGCAGACGACGAGCCTGCAACGCTGATGAAGCTGGCTGTCGCGGGGCTGCGCAAGCGTCTTACTACCAAAGAGTTTGGCTACACACCACCGGCTTCTGAGCACCGCGTGTATGTTGATCGTCTGAAGTACGAAATGGACACGCTGACCCGTCTGGGCTTCTGTGGCTACTTCCTGATGGTGCGCGACCTGATGAATCACAGCCGTGAAACTGGCATTCCTGTCGGGCCAGGTCGTGGTTCCTCTGCCGGTTCTCTGGTGGCGTGGTGCATCGGCATAACCAACGTCGATCCTATCCGTCACGGTCTTCTGTTTGAGCGTTTCATCAACCCTGAACGTCTCGACTTACCGGATGCGGATCTGGACTTCAGCCAGGCACGTCGCCATGAGGTGATCGAGTATCTGAATGAACGCTATGGCGAAGATTACGTTGCCGGTATTCCGAACTTCACCTATCTGGGCGCGGCTTCTGCGCTGCGTGACACCGCACGTATTTACGGTGTCGATGCTGCGGATATGGCGGTATCCAAAGAGTTCAAGAATCTGGAGGACGATAGCCTGTCGCTGGAAGAGCTGCGCGAGCAACTGGCCAGCCTGGACAAATACGCCACGAAATACCCGGAAGCGTTCAAAGCGGCGTGTAAGCTGCAAAGCCTGATGCGTGGTTTTGGTCGCCACGCTGCGGGGATGATCGTCGCTGGCGTTCCACTGGTAGAGCGCACGCCCGTCGAGCTGCGTGGCAATGCTCGCTGTATTGCATTCGATAAACGTTACTGCGAGGCGATGGGGCTGATTAAGCTGGACGTTCTCGGTCTGGCAACGCTCGATCTGTTGGATAGCGCGAAACGCTACATCAAAGAGAGTACCGGGGAAGACATCAATCTCGATGCTATCCCACTGGACGATCGTAAGGTTCTGGATGGGTTCGCTGCAGGGTACACGCAGGGCGTATTCCAGCTGGAGTCCGGTCCCATGCGCAAGCTGCTTAAAGATCTGGGCGGTGGCATCGAGCCAATGAGCTTCAAAACCGTTGTCGCCACGACCGCACTCTTCCGACCTGGCCCGATTCAATCCGGCATGTTGGACGACTATGTCTCCGTGGCCAAAGGCTTCATGGCTCCACAGTCGCTGCACCCGGTACTGGACGAGCTTACCGCGGAAACCAACGGCGTGATTCTGTATCAGGAACAGACGATGAACGCGACACGATTGCTGGCCGGTTTCACGATGGCCGAAGCAGATGGTGTACGTAAAGCGATCGGTAAAAAGGATATGGAAAAGATGAAGAGCATGGGCGAGAAGTTCGTCGTTCAGGCTCAAGCTGGTTGGATCGACGTTGAGATGGAAGACGGCACCACGCAGCGTATTCACCGCGCGGAACACTTCAAATGTGAGGACGGCGCACTGCGGACGGTCGAAGAAGCGCTGGAGGCAGGTGTGAAATTGCCGATGGCTGCTGTACGCGTTACAGGGTCACAACCGGGCTTGTCTGAGACGAAAGCTAAGGAGATCTGGGATGCCTTCGAGAAGAACGGTGCGTATCAGTTCAACAAATCACATCCCGTTGCCTACTCGCTGATCAGCTATCAGTCTATGTGGTTAAAGACACATTACCCTGCTGAGTTTTTCGCTGCTGCGCTCACCATTCTGGGCGAGGATAAGCACCAGGGGCTGGTTAAGGATGCGCTGACCTATGGCATTCACGTATTGCCACCAGACGTTAACGTGTCATCTAACCGAATTGAGATCCGCACGCTGGAAGACGGCAGCCAGGTTCTGTATGCGCCATTCTCTGCTGTAAAAGGCTGCTCTGAGAATGGTTGCCAGGCCATCATGAGAGCGCGTGAGAAAGTTGGCGGCAAATTCGAGTCACTTGAGCAATTTGAGGAAGCGGTCGAGAAGCGTGCGTGTGCGTGTAACAGCCGGGTACGCGAGTCACTGCAAAAAGTAGGTGCGTTCGCATCGATTGAGCCTGGCAGTCTGCCAGCGACAGATCCGGAACGGCTGCGCGACCAGGCTGAATTGATGGGCAATCTGGTGATCGACGCTGTAAAAGCCTCTCGACCGTTCGAGATGAACCCTAAACGCTCTGCCGAAGTGAATGTACTGATGACACGCATGGCGGCTGAAATGGGTCTGGGTGTAACGAACGGTGCAATAGTGATCCACACCCAACGCCTGAAATCAGATCCAGGGGGTAATCTGCTCTCCTGATTCAGGAGAGTTTATGGTCACTTTTGAGACAGTTATGGAAATTAAAATCCTGCACAAGCAGGGAATGAGTAGCCGGGCGATTGCCAGAGAACTGGGGATCTCCCGCAATACCGTTAAACGTTATTTGCAGGCAAAATCTGAGCCGCCAAAATATACGCCGCGACCTGCTGTTGCTTCACTCCTGGATGAATACCGGGATTATATTCGTCAACGCATCGCCGATGCTCATCCTTACAAAATCCCGGCAACGGTAATCGCTCGCGAGATCAGAGACCAGGGATATCGTGGCGGAATGACCATTCTCAGGGCATTCATTCGTTCTCTCTCGGTTCCTCAGGAGCAGGAGCCTGCCGTTCGGTTCGAAACTGAACCCGGACGACAGATGCAGGTTGACTGGGGCACTATGCGTAATGGTCGCTCACCGCTTCACGTGTTCGTTGCTGTTCTCGGATACAGCCGAATGCTGTACATCGAATTCACTGACAATATGCGTTATGACACGCTGGAGACCTGCCATCGTAATGCGTTCCGCTTCTTTGGTGGTGTGCCGCGCGAAGTGTTGTATGACAATATGAAAACTGTGGTTCTGCAACGTGACGCATATCAGACCGGTCAGCACCGGTTCCATCCTTCGCTGTGGCAGTTCGGCAAGGAGATGGGCTTCTCTCCCCGACTGTGTCGCCCCTTCAGGGCACAGACTAAAGGTAAGGTGGAACGGATGGTGCAGTACACCCGTAACAGTTTTTACATCCCACTAATGACTCGCCTGCGCCCGATGGGGATCACTGTCGATGTTGAAACAGCCAACCGCCACGGTCTGCGCTGGCTGCACGATGTCGCTAACCAACGAAAGCATGAAACAATCCAGGCCCGTCCCTGCGATCGCTGGCTCGAAGAGCAGCAGTCCATGCTGGCACTGCCTCCGGAGAAAAAAGAGTATGACGTGCATCTTGATGAAAATCTGGTGAACTTCGACAAACACCCCCTGCATCATCCACTCTCCATCTACGACTCATTCTGCAGAGGAGTGGCGTGATGATGGAACTGCAACATCAACGACTGATGGCGCTCGCCGGGCAGTTGCAACTGGAAAGCCTTATAAGCGCAGCGCCTGCGCTGTCACAACAGGCAGTAGACCAGGAATGGAGTTATATGGACTTCCTGGAGCATCTGCTTCATGAAGAAAAACTGGCACGTCATCAACGTAAACAGGCGATGTATACCCGAATGGCAGCCTTCCCGGCGGTGAAAACGTTCGAAGAGTATGACTTCACATTCGCCACCGGAGCACCGCAGAAGCAACTCCAGTCGTTACGCTCACTCAGCTTCATAGAACGTAATGAAAATATCGTATTACTGGGGCCATCAGGTGTGGGGAAAACCCATCTGGCAATAGCGATGGGCTATGAAGCAGTCCGTGCAGGTATCAAAGTTCGCTTCACAACAGCAGCAGATCTGTTACTTCAGTTATCTACGGCACAACGTCAGGGCCGTTATAAAACGACGCTTCAGCGTGGAGTAATGGCCCCCCGCCTGCTCATCATTGATGAAATAGGCTATCTGCCGTTCAGTCAGGAAGAAGCAAAGCTGTTCTTCCAGGTCATCGCTAAACGTTACGAAAAGAGCGCAATGATCCTGACATCCAATCTGCCGTTCGGGCAGTGGGATCAAACGTTCGCCGGTGATGCAGCACTGACCTCAGCGATGCTGGACCGTATCTTACACCACTCACATGTCGTTCAAATCAAAGGAGAAAGCTATCGACTCAGACAGAAACGAAAGGCCGGGGTTATAGCAGAAGCTAATCCTGAGTAAAACGGTGGATCAATATTGGGCCGTTGGTGGAGATATAAGTGGATCACTTTTCATCCGTCGTTGACACCCTGATGAATAGTCAAATCGGGATGGCATATTTATATCACATTATATAAATAACTACCTACCTACTTTATTTAATCAAATTTGCCGAATCTTCTTCCTCGTTTCCCAATATCGGCCAGTCAATATCTGGAGCCAACGAAGTATCAACTCGGTTAAGCAAGACACGGTACTTTTTCAACGCAACCAGTGTTTCCTTTTCTTCATCAGTTGCCATATCCAGATCAATCGCATCTTGAAGCAAGGAAATTTGTTGGCTGACGTTCTTCATCAGCACCGATTTATTCTGCTCGGCTTCACCGACAAGGGCAGTCTTCTCTGCTTCTTCGTCTTTAACCCAAGCAGAACCATCCCATTTCTGGTATTCCCCGTTTGGAGAGATGTAGGTTACATTTTCGGGCAACGGGCCAAGTTCAGCGATGAACACCGGTTCACCGGTTTCTGTGCTGTAAAGCGTTTTGCCACGATGATCTTCTTCAAGGCTCCACTCTTGCTTTGTGAAGTCAAAAACTGCGGCAAACCCTTCCGTAGTCGTCGGTGGTTCAATCTCAGTGCAGTTGGCCGGTAACCCAGTAAACGGTGGGATATAGGCATCTCCAACTCCGATATATTCATTTGTCCCCTCCAGCAGATTGTACACTTTGAGAGTTCTCGCTTTATCAGTCATTTTGAAAGTCATTTCGTCAACTCCTTTAACGATACAGATTTAAAAGAATGCGCATTAGAATTGTCCCCTGATGTCTCGGACGTGATGCACGCCAACCAAAAGCCTCACAAACTATTGGTAAAAACCTTGCCCGATATATTCAGCATTCGCGCTCCCATCCACCTGACCAAACTGTTCGTAGCACTGACAATGCAGTCAAACTCAGCGCTCGCTTCGAGCGACCTGTAAATTATCTCGACATTTTCGCTATATCCAAATTCACATGTACAAGCATCAGCCATTTCTGCAACAGGTGCCGAAAAAACTAATATAATCATGCGAGTCTCACTATGTAGTTATATGCAATGTTTTTCACGGTGTTCTCCGCATTACCACAAGCGGCAATAGTGATAGTGTGTGAGTGCGCCCCAATTGCCACTGAATGCGAGTGTGATCCAATACTCAATGAGTGAGCATGTGCGCCAATACCAACGGTATGGGCATGAGCACCGGCACTGACAGCAGTACCGGAGATTGAGTGGGCATGATCACCTGCACTACTTGTCCAGACATTGAAAGCATTGGCTGTAGTCTGCTGTGTGTTGTATTGCTTACCGACAGCATTCTGGTTCCTCGAATCTGTAGATCTTGGATACTGAGTATGAGCAGTTACCGTATGCGCATGGGCACCTGAACTCGATGTAGAGCCAGACAGCGAGTGTGCATGAGCACCAGTGCTGTTAGACGATTTCGTTCCATAATCGAAGCCACTGGACGTTTTTGTCCCGTAATCAAATGTTGTGGTTGGTTTTGTACCAAGATCTGTACTGGAAGCGGCTGCATTGTGCGCATGTGACTTAATTCCATCTTGCTCCAGTGACAACACTGCACGAGAAGTTGGTTTACCCTTAATCATCCATCCACGCATGTCAGGTAACACACCTGATGGGTATGCGGCCGCCAGCTTCGGATACACACTCTTGTCAAACGTCTGCCCTTGCATGATGGCGAAACCAGACGGGGCCACATCGTTCGGCCACGGAATAGGGGCACCTACTGGATATGACTCAGGCGGTGGTAGAACACTACTGTACAATATATAATTTGCGCCGTTCGTGGAACTTGCAGGTTTGGTCGCCACATACTCTGGTGTGCCGAACAACACTATGCTTGCATTATTTGTACAATCGCTCAGAGCAATAACATCAATAGAGTACTGTCCAACGTTTACATAAATATCGTAAACATCTCCTGATGTATTTATCCACGCCACCCCTTGAGCACCTGCTGGTGAGCGTTGCCATAATGTTGCTGTGATGCCAACAGGATTCCAGTTCCCTGATCGCAACACTATTTCGCTTATCGCTGCCTGGTCATAAAGCCCCGCGTTGTATCCAGCACCTCCAATAAGAGTAATTAAAGCGGTTGAAGCTCCTTGAGGCATTGTTACTGTCGCTAACTTATACCACCCGGATTCCTTAACAAACGAAATTCTGGCGGAGCTAACTGCACCTATATTTTTCACAAATAATCTTTTGTCAGGAATATCTGCCCCATTCTGGGATTTCTGAATTGAGCCAGCCGCCAGGTTAACCGTATTCAACAAGCCAAGATAATCAATTACCCCTTGAGGTGAACGACCAGAAAGCGCAGTTAGTGTTCCATCCAAAGGCTGCTTTCTAGCCAACATGTTCGTAATAGTCGTAGCAAAGTTTGGATCATTGCCTAACGCAGCAGCCAGCTCATTTAACGTATCCAGTGCTTCAGGCGCTGAGCCAACAAGTTGTGCTACTTTTGAAGCCACAAACGCGGCTGTCGCGATCTCACGTCCAGCAGCAGTAATTGCCGGAGTTGGAGCTGTTGGTGCGCCAGATAGCGCGGGGCTATCTATAGGAGCCTTTAGAGCAACGGCATCCATGACTGTTTTCACAGCTTTTGGTGTAGAGGCAAGAGTTTCACTCTCGCTATCAGTTGCACTACTCAACTGAACAACCCCCTGCTGTGAGGTTGTTGCATCGTTTACCTTGCTGCCTTCAGCTATTTCCTGAGCTTCGTCTCTAAATCGCTTGGCGTCATCGGCAAAACCTTGAGCACTTGCGCTAGCACTGTTTGCCTTTTCCGCCTCTGATTTAACCGCCGACAGGAGCTGATCAGATGTTTTCGTGGCTGCTTCTCTTGCCGCTGTATCAGCCGCTGTTTTAGCCTCTTCGCTATACTGAATCGTTGAGTCCCTAGCAGCGAAAACTTCATCTTTCATTCTCGATACTTCGGCTTTATTGGTATCGACATCATGTCTGGAGGCATCAGCTGATGTGGCATTAGCTGATGCCTCTGCCGCAGCCGCTACAGCGGTATCTTTTGAGGTTCTGGCTTCATTTTCACTATTGGCTGCCGCTGCTTCTGAAGCAGCAGCAGCCTCTTTAGAGGTCTTGGCTGACTCCGCGTATTGCAATGCTTCTGAGGCGCTATTTGCCGAAGAAGACGCACTTAATGCCGCAGCAGCCTTGCTTTCAGCCGCATTGGTCTCTGACGCGGCAGAATTATCTTCAGATGTTTTAGCCGCAGAGGCACTTGCCTTCGATGAAGCTGCGCTTTCTGCCGCGCCGTGCTCCGATGCTTTTGATGCAGCGGCACTTAGCTCTGCCGCAGTTTTATACTCAGATGCTGAAGCTGAACTTTGAGCGGCTTCATCTGCTTTTGCTCTTGCTTCTGAAGAGCTTTGCGCCGCAGCTAATGCGCGCTCAGCGGCCTCACGAGCCTTCTCGCCTGCCGCATTAATAGCGTCTGCATTATCCGTATACCATTTCTGGTTTGCGTTGTGCTCATCGACGATCTGCGTCAGCGACTTCACGGTCACTTCCGTACCGTCTTCACGCTCAAGCGTTACCTCATCAACTGCCGTCAACCAGCTGCGCATCGTCTTCGAGTCGGCTGACATACGGGTCATAAGCGCGGTAAAACGTGCGCTGAACTGCGTTAAGTCGCCCTCATAGGTTGTGATGATGCGGCACGGAACTTCCTTCTGGGTCTCCCCTGTGTACGGCTCTGCGAGAATCAGACTTGTGTCGCTAATTACGCGCTTAATTTCGTACAACTTGTTGTCAGGGCCGATGACGATCATGCCCGGCAGAACGCCGTTGGCGGTCACATTCCAGTACGTGCCAGTGCCAGAAAGTGCGTCACTTCCCTGTGTAAATGTGATAGTACCTTCCCTGTACCACATATTCGCTCCTTGTAAAGGCGGGCATCCCTGCTCGCCATAGGTAATCACTTACTTATTTTTACCGATATAAAGAAAGATGTCTACCGCCGAGCAGAGCCATCCCCCCACCCGACCTGATAATTTTTGATTAGCTCAGGATCACACATCTCCAGAATGTCTTTTTTCATCACCCTCTGTCGTTCGTGGGCGCCGAACTTGCGGTCGAACAACGTCTGGGTCATTCTCATCCCTAATTCCTTCAGTTGCTCCTGCGTTACCGGAACATCGTTATTATCCGCATCGGTCCAGAAGAAATTGTCAGGGAGACCGCTTTCCGCTGCTTTAAGCGAGATATCCAAACGTTCTTTGGAAATGTCATTCGCGTCCCAGCGGTGGCCGTTCCATTCGAAATAAACGGTGCGACACTCCTGACGAAGACGCCAGTCATTAATTACTGCCAGTTTCTCAACTTTCAATCTTTCGATGTACTCGCCTTGTTCGGGGTACGGAGCGATACCACCACTGGATTCCGACTCCAGAGCCTCCAGTATTTTCTTGGCCAAAGGTGATGTGTCACTTTCCGACAACGTGTATGGCAAAAACAAAGGGGTTACACCATCGTCCATAACAAGGCCATCAAATTGAATCTCACAAGAGATACCGCCACTAAGACTGCGCACTGCGTTCCTTACAGCAGAGATGACAGGGGTTTCGTCCATAATATCCTTCTCCATTTTTAAGCCTTAAACACCAGAATGAGATAAGGTTCATTCACGCGGTGATCGTATTTACGCTGTCTATGCCAGGTATAAACATCAACAGTCGCAGACTGACCTGCCGGCAAATTGTAATAACCAAACAAGCCAGATTGATTTTTAGAGCCTTCTCTCATTCCATATATCTGCTGCTTCACTCCATTTACCGTATACTCGGTAATTCTTGACCATGAGTAGGTGTTAATATCCTCCGATGGCTTGTTATAGTAGTAACCATTTACCACATAGATAATTCTGGCGAATGTTTGAGGTGCAATATAAATACTGCTGCCATTAACCATGTAGGCTTTAACAATATCGCCATCAATCTGGTTCGCGTGCAGTTTCCCCAGAATCTGGCAGTTCTGCGCGATGGTGACGTTATTCAGCGTGCCGGAGTTTGCAGCAATATTTCCCCTGAACGTACCGTTGTTGAACTCAGGGCTACCATCTTTGGGGATAATCCAGCCTCTACTGCCTGCGGCGTAATCGTTCGACTGAATGACATTACCAATTTTGGCGTTCGTAATTGTGCCGTCTTTGATATAAGCGCCGTTCATATACGCCACGCTGTTTTCGATGACAAATGGCGTAGTGATCTTCCCGTTTACGGAGTTGACCAGGCCAAAACGGTCTGCCTGCACCAAAAATTGTGATAAACCGGTACTGTCGATACCCAGCGCGATACCTGCAACGTACTTCTGCCCGCCGCTGGTAGATGTTTCCATCTTCAGCGTCCAGGCAGCAGAAACCTTCTTATCGGTATCGGCAATCGCCTTCGCTTGCTGCTGAATGAGAGCCGAGTTGCCATCAACTTCAGCCTTAACCGTATCAATTCTCTTACCGAGAGCACCGTCAGCGTTTGCACGCGCGGTGGCTTCGGATGTGATAGCAGCGTTGATATCTTTGCCGGTCTGAGCCTGGAGATTGGTGATCTGCCCGGCCAGAGCAGAGTCGGCATCGGTACGCGCTTTCGTCTCTGTGTCGACAGCGGCCTTGATGTCCTCTGCCGTCTGAGCCTTCAGCGAGCTGATCTGCGAAGCCAGAGCACCATCTGCATCGGTTCGAGCCTGGGTCTCTTCTGCAACGGCGGCTTTGATATCCTCACCATTCTGTGCCTTCAGTTGGGTAATTTGCTTCGATAGCGCCTCATCCGCTGTGGCTCGGGCAATCTGCTCTTCAGTAAGTGCAGCGCTGATATCACCTTCAACTTTCGCCTGCAACGTGGTGATCTGACGAGAAAGCGTTTCATCCGCAGTCGCACGCGCCTCTTGCTCGGAAACGATTGCCGCTGAAATATCGTCGTTGAGCTGGGCTTCCAGCTTGGAGATATGCGTCGCAATTGTCTTGTCAGCCTCTACGCGAGCCGTTGTCTCTTCCAGAATCGACGCCCGGATGTCCTCACCAATTTCTGCGCGGATTTCTTCCACTTTTGAGGCCATTGCAGACATATCGTCGGCAAACGTCTTCTGAGTGGTTGCGATCTTCGCATTATTGACCATCTGCTTGTGCTGGTCTTCATCCTGACGCAGAGCGAGGTCAATATTGGTTTTGGCCAGAGCCTCGATATTGGTCGACGCTTCCGCGCTGGCGCGTTCGACTTCGGCAACGGTCTTTTTCATCTCTTCGACGGCGGCAACACTGTCATCGACGGAGGATTTCATTGCCTCAATCTGTTTGGCATTTGCCTTATCACCTTCGACACGGGCTTCACGCTCTTCAGCAATCAGCGCGGAGGCGTTGTCGAGCGCAGCGTGCGCCGCTTCCACAGCGCCAGCTATGGCTTTGCCCTGCTCGGAAACGGTTTCCTGCAACTCGACCAGAGCCGCATTAGAGTCCTCAACTTGTTGCAGCGCGTCGTTGACCTTGTCCAGCGTGCCAGAGACTTCATTTTTGAGGTCGTTCTGCACCTGCTCAAGCCGACCGCTGGTGTCTTCCAGTTTGCTGTCCAGATCGGCAACGGACTGATCAAGCTCTTTCAGACTCTCTTCCATCTGTTTGTTGATGGCGTCGACCGCATCCTGAGAGGCTTTAGCGTCGATTTCCTCCAGCAGCTCCTGCCCCAGCTCGGAAGAGGTGATCTTCCCGGTAAGGAACGAGAGGACGTCTCGCGTCATCGCTTCCGTACCCAGATTGGAGTTCGGCGGACTTAACATGCCACGCTTGTTCACCGCGCGAACCCAATAGTACCAGGTCTCACTATCTCCCAGACCGGCATGAGTGAACGTGGTGCTGGCGGCCTCTGCAACCAACTTCGCCGTTTCCAGATCGTTGGTCTGGGAGGCATACACGTTGATGTGATCAAGGTCGATTGAGTCCGGGTTGACCCAATTCAGAATCACGTTGCGGTAGTCACCAACGGCCGTCAGAGAGGTAGGAGAGCCTGGCGGCGTCATCGTACCTTTCACCTGATAAACGGTGCTGATGATGTCCGTTTTCTTGCCGCTGAACGAAACCGCATAGAGCTGAATGTCGTATTGACCATTCTCAGCAATATTGAGGATCTCGAACTGCTCTTCGGTAACGCGTGCGGACTGCCAGTTAGAAACGTTGTTTTCATCGGAACGACGCCAGCTGATCCAATATTCCGCAGACTTACCCTCCCAGGTGGCTACGAGCTTGATTGAGAGGTTACCCGGACTGGAGATATACGTCCCTTCCGTCACCTGCAGGTTAGTCGGCTTCGAATAAGTCGGGTCGAGAACTGTGTTGTTCTCGGGGATCAGCGTCGCACCGTTGTCGATGGCTTCGTACTTCGATGCATTATTCTGGACAACCGTAACGTTAAACGTCCCCTGAGCCTCGCCCTGGGCAACGTTGATAACACGCACGCGCATTGGCTCCAGATCTGGCTCGGTAATCGTCCAGACGCCATTCATCACCGGCATATCACCGGAATTGAGCGCTTTGGAGAAGGTCACTTTGGTAATGTCTTCCCCGGTCTCAAGAATATCGCGCTCAACGATTTCGCCTTCCTGATTCAAGATCCGGATGTAGCTACCGGCTTTATTCAGCGTAACCGGTGCGTCGAGAGTGATGCTGTTCTTTGTGAACGCCACAATGCGGCCAGAGTTGCGTTTACCAGCACGGTATTTGTTCTGAATCAGCACCGTTTCACCCGGCATAAGGAAGGAAGCATCAAGCCCTGCCGTAAAGCTGATAACGTCCGACTCCATGCGTGCGGTATACAGCAGCCACAGACCGACACGATGCGCCTGGCCACGGCTTGTACAGCCGAACGCAACCACTTCGGTTTTACGCTCGCCATAACGACGCATCGCCTCCTGGTCTTCGACGTACTCGATGTTCTGCTTGTAGCCGTCTTCCTTGTTGTTGTAGGTCACAAGAGCTACTGACGGACGGTCTTTACGCGCAGATCCCTTGTAGCTGAACATGCCGTCTTTGACGTTCGCGTTGGTGAACATCATGACCGGATCTGACGGACTATCCTGCATGACGTTAACCATGCCACCAGCCCAGAAGACCATACCGCGGAAGGCGCCAGCGATATCCTGAATCAGTCGGTACGCGTCCTGACGGCTAGTGATCTGGGTGTTGATAGCGAAGCGCTTCTCTTTGCCCCCGAATCCATTGTCAATTTCTTCGTCACAGTAGCGACCAATCTGGTAGATCTGCCCGAGGTCAATCATGGACTCAGAAACGTACTGCCCCAGGCCATAACGAGCGTTGGTAAGCAGGTCGAAGAGAATCCAGGCAGGGTTGGAAGATGACAACAGCTTGAATGTGCCATCCCATACGCCGATATAGGTGTTTGTGTGTTCATCGTAGTTGGACGGTACGCGGATCTTCAGGCCACGCACCAGATACGAACGAGACGGCATCGAGCTGCCGAACTGCTCTGAGTTGACCTTGAGGCCAACCAGCGCGGAGTTCGGATAGTTCATCGGCGTATCGACGATCTCACCGATAGAGTCCACCCACGTATCGTTAAAGATGTACTGAGTATTGCTGTCATCGGTCAGACGCAGCACGCGAACCTTGTAGGCACGACCTGGCTTGGGCAGTTTTAGCTCATAGCTGCGGTAGTAGACGCCTGTCTTTTTTGCCGTCAGCGCAATTTCGGAAGCACTCTCCCCTTCTGCGATGGCGTCCTTGAAGGCATTATCGCCATTGGCAATCTGGAATTTGTACTTCACGGTCGTACCGTTGGTATCACCGGTCTTTTTGTCGATGCTACGCAGAGACGGGAACTTCAGAATGACGCGGACACGGTCTGCCTCATCGTTATCGATGGCAATCGTAACGTCGTGCATTCTTTTCAACTGGATGTTGACTGACTTCGGCGTTTCAACGAAATCGAACCCAGCCATCGGCGTCTGGTCTTGTGAACCATCGCGGAAGTCCCAGGTGATACCGCTAAAGTTTGAAGACCCGTCTTCGTTAAGGATTGGCAGATCATCAACGAAGATCGACTTTGCACCATCCACCAGCCCGCCAATGACACCTTCCCCGAGCAGGTCGAGGATGGACGCCATAGCACGCGAGTTTACGGTATCGTCGGCTTCAACCGGTGTGCGGCTGGAGCCACTGCTTTTCTTACCGCCAGCACCTGCAATCAGGAGAGGCAGTCTCTTCTTCTTGAACTGTTCCATGTTCAAAAATTTCCCTTCTTACTAAAGCTGGTCGATGGTGATCGAAGAACTTACTACCTGTGAGCCGACCAGAATTTCCTCACCATAAATGAGCTGAACCGGGTTGCCCTGGTTAGTGGTGTTTTGTGGTCCGTCGAAATAAAACGAGTTCGAGTTATCTGCCTGCCTTACACTGTCATTGGTCGCCTGGGGCGAAATTAACTGCGAAATACCCCCCATCATTAGCGACAAGCCGAGCGGGGCCAGCGCGGGAAACCAGAATGAGGCAACCATGACGAGTGCCCCTACGACTGTCTGAAACCAACCAAAAGCCTTACCGCCGCTACCGCGAGGAACCGGCGTGATGCGGATCTTCGCGATGTTGTCGGACTGCCCCATCATTTGAAACTCGCTCTCATCAACCGACCACTTATGCCCCTGCTTATTGGTGATCTGGATGTGATACTTGTCGTAGGTCTTCATGTTGCGCTTCATCCAGGCTTTTAAGCCCGGACGATTGGCTTCGACCAGATCCAACGCCTGTTTGGTGTTGCGCACTTTTAAATGCCAGTGGCGGCCGAAATGTCTGGCCATCGGGCCACCAAGTTGCACATGAACTAACTCAGACACGTCTCATCTCCCTTGAGTAAGTCTCTGTGACGCAGGTGGTGCGTCGTGTGTTTCTGGTACATGCCACCGTAATAAGCGCGACAGCTCAGACGGTCGATCTGGTGGTGCAGGATCATTCCGTCTCCGATGTACACCGCGCAGTGGTCAGGCATCTTTCCGTACTGAATGAAGAAGACGTCACCACGCTGGGGTTCCGTCCCCGGCGCCAGACGAACAAGCCCTTCATTGCGGTAGTTCTGATCGAGAATGTCGGTATCGCCCGTGTACCACGATGGAATATGCAGGTGCGGGTTCGGATTCAGCTCGACGTTGAACTCACGCTTCAGGTAGTCGCGGCACAGCATCCAGCAGTCGAAGACACCGAACACATAGGGTCGACCCAGATAAGGCATCTCAAAGCCGTCTGGGGTGATCACATTCATCTCACTGAAGTGAAATGGCGCATCGCCCTCGACGTTCTTCCGAACAGCCAGAATCAGCCACGGAACTTCCGTTGCCTCGCATCCGGCGCGGTCGGCATCTGACGCATCAGCTGATTCGTCAGTGTGGGAGTGCCAGATGGCAACCACGTCTCCCGCATCTTCCGCTGCGATAATGTCGTCAGCGTGCATCACAAACGTGTTTTCCGGGTTCTCCGACACGTTCCGGGCTTCCATGAAGCGATATTTCTCGCCAGTAGTACGCACCAGAAAGCCACACGCTTCGTTCGGGTAGCGTTTGATGGCTGTCAGATAGATTTCCTGCATAATGTCCGACCCAAGCTCAGGGAAAGCTCTATTACCCATAACGTGTTGCTCCAATGAATCCGCCAAAGTGGATTACGCCATTGGCAAAGTAGTTACGGCGTGCGTTGCATGAGTCGTAGCGTTTCGTGCAGTAATCCGCGCCTGACATGGTGGTTTGCTGGTTGTTTTTGTCGAAATAGGGGCCGGTATAGCCGCACTCTGGGCCGCGGTATTTCCACGGGCAGGTGTTTTTGATGATCTGGCGGTACGGCAGTTGCACGCCCATCAGATCGAACACGCTCGACAGCTCAAACTCGACAACCTCATGGGTTTCAAGAGTCTTCTGCTCGACGAATCACATCTCATCGGGAAAATGCTGATTCGGATCTGCGGTCGGATTTCCGTCTTTGAAGTTGGCCGCGTCGAGAAAACGCGCCAGCGTCATCTTGCGGATGATGCGACAACCCACCAGATAGTCATTTGCCTGGACTTCAGCGGAGACGGTTCCGGCAAAGTTGGAGACCTGGATTTTTGGACGCGGCAAAGTACCCTGACCAGTCTTATCAAAGCCTGACGCCTTGATTGGCCACGGTTCGTAGGACACACCTTGCCAAACGACTGGCTCCATCAGTTCGTTTGTACCGGCGTGGAAAAACAGCTTGCCCCCAGAGGTGGTGTTCGACATATCAAGTTCGAACAGCTCAATGAGCGCGGAGGGCGACAAGCTCTGAATATCAGCTTTAATACCCATCGTTTCTTCCTTGAAATAAAGAGGCGCCAACATCCTGTCAGCGCCTATAGATAATAGTAAATAAGCACCTACTTATCTAGTGGGTTAAATTATCCTTCATAAATTTGTCGGAAGGTCGCAGTGAGAACGAGATAGCCCTGATAACGCTTCACAGTATGGCTGTCGCACACCACAACCATCTTTTTGCCTCGAGGGTTCGTCCAGTAGAACGACTCAACGGCCGCGCGTGCCGTCAGAAAGTCATCGACGGCATTGATGACGTCATAAGAACGCGTAAAAGTAAGGCTCCACTCTTCTTTAATGCGATTAAGCCCTTTTGCCTGACGCTGTTCGTAATCGTCACCGAAATTCAGCACCGTCACGTTAGGCTTCACGGTCTTTTCCGACTCGTAGTCGGGATACCAGTTAAAAGTCAGTCTTTCCATCTCACATCCTTGTGAGACCGCCCCTTCCGGGGCAGCCGTGGTTAGTTACGTTGAGAGTTAGGGTTGAGCGAACCGCCTGGCCGCTTCTCCTGAGCGATGGTTTCAAGCGCGATCGCCTTCATGCGCTGCGCAGCCTGACTCCATGCGCCTTCGGAATTGCTGTTCTCCGAGACACTGCCGTCGCTGTTGACGTTGATTTCAATGCTGACAGGTGAGAAAACGCCGCCGCCTTTAACACCCTCTGCGTTGAGCGTGACCGGGATGGAACGCCCATCCGGAAGAGGAACGTAGGCTTCGTTCATATCCCCTTCGCCAAATAACGCCAGCTGTGGAGAGTCAGCGATGCCACCTTTCTGGTAAGCACGCAGCGGAACCACGCCGTCTTTCCCGAAAATGCCGCCTTTGGCGAACTTCGGGATTGCCGGAATGCCGCCAGTACCATCAGATGCCGATCCGGTGAGATTGTTGAATCCGGAGTTAGAGCCGGAGGAACCAGATCCGATGTTATCGAAGCCACCACCAGCCCAGGCAGACACCAGCCCGGAGGCAATGGTAGCGCCGAAACTCAACCACTTATTGCCAGAGCCGGACATGTTTGCGCCCAGCATAGCAAACGCGGCAGAAAGCGCCCCCGTGACAGAGCTAAGGTTCTGCATGGAGAAGATGGACGTCTTCACCGCTTTGGTTTCCGCGTCTTTGGCTTCAGTACTGGTGAACAGTCCATTTACCCAGTTGCCGATCGCGTTGGTTGCAGAACCAATCGCGCTGGTCGTCTGCTGAGTGGTCTGCCCCAGACCGGAGACCGAGCTGGAGGTCTCTTTCGTCGCCTCACCCACGCTCTTATCGCCGTTGACCGCATTCATCCGGACGCCCTGGTTGGCAACCGCAGACGCGACACCAGAAAGCAGATTGCCACTCTGAGAGCTGCCCGCTGCCGTCGTCCCCATCCCCAGCATGTTCATGAGAGGTAGAGTGATCTGCGTCTTCACAACCATGTTGGTGATGTCGCGGAGAATGGACTCTGCCAGGCTGGAGAAGTCCAGTTTCCCCTTCATGACGAAGTCGGTCAGCGTATCCGTCATGTTGCTGAACAGGTTGCTCCAGCTGTTTTCCAGCTGTTCGGCCAGATTCTCGTACTCAAGCGCCAGCTTCTGTGTCGCCGTACCCGTCTCTTTGATGAGCGCGGTGTTGCCTGCCGCCACCAGCTGGTTAATCTGCTTGGTGTAGAGCGCCACGATTTTCGGATCAGAAGCCTGGTCACGCAAATCCATCAACGCTTTCAGATTACGGTTGTAGGTGTCGTTGAAATCGGCCACCTTCTCTTCACGAGACGGCTTGTAACCCGCGCTGATGATGGAATCGGATTCCGGCGCCCAGGTGGAGATCATCTGCTCGACGTTGCGGCGGTTGAACATCTCGCGATAGTCGTCGCTCGCGTTCGCCAGGTCAGCGAGGCGTGACTTGGCTTTGTCGATCATCTCCTGAGTGATGAACTCATTCGGTACGGCGTTGGCCAGTTCGGTCAGCGATTTGGTGGTATCGCGGAGAGACTGGTCAAACGACACGGTCGCTTTTGAGCTTTCCCCCATCTGCCCCATAAGCTGATCGGCTTTATCCAGGGCTTTCTGGTAGCCGGCCGCCAGCTTACGCTGCGCATTTTCTTCCTTCCTCGCGGCACGCTGAGAAGCATTGGCAGTACGCTGCCCGGCTTTTTCCGCTGCTGCTGCGTCCTGCTCACGCGCTTTGGTCAGTGCGGCGATCGCGGCAGCACGTTCCTCGTCGCTCATTTTCTCCAGAGAGCTGGCGCTGGAGGCTTTCTGCAGGTTCAGCTGGGTTTTGAGCTGTTTCGGCCCGATGATCGGCTTGCCTTCGAAGTCCAGCATCGCCGTACCGTCTGGCAGTGTGCGCTGGTAGGTCGCGGAGTCCATCTGGTTCCGCATATACTGCGCCAGTGCTTTCTGAGCCGCCTTATCGGTCGTCCCCAACCCCAGAACGGTGCCCTGGTTGGACATTACGCCCTTACCGGTTTTCGCCGCGCTATCACGCTCGAACTCCGCCTGAGTCAGCTCCTGAGCTACAGCTTCAAGATGCTCCTGATACCCGCGGATGCTGCCCTGCAGCTTCTGAACCTGCTCGGTGTTCCCCTCTTTCTTCGCTTTCTCCAGCATGTCGCTGAAGTGGGCAATTTGCTTCTCGGTGGCGTTTTTACGAGAAGACAGGTCGTAGACCAGCTTCTGTGCCGGTTCCAGATAGGACTTGTTCACCTTCTCGCGAAGCGGTGCAAGCAGCTTGTTCTTCTCGTCGTCCGAAAGCGATTTGTCGTCGTTGATTTTCTGGATCTTATCCAGAGCCTCCTGACGGGCTTTCACAAACGTCGCAGAGAAGACCTGGTTATCTGCCCGGATTTTCTCAATCTGGGATTCGGCAGCTTCTTTTGCCAGGCGTTTGGCCACTGCGCCATCACCCAGCGCCATCGTGCCGGTTGTTCTTTCGTACTCTTCCTGATTTTTCTTCAGGCGAGCCTCAACAACCTCTTTGGACTCCTTCACGGCGACAGGGCCAGCCGCTGTGGAGTAGTAGTTCACGCTTTCGCCAGTTTTAAGCGCCTGCTGGTCTCGCTGGATCTGCTTTTCAAGCTCGGCTGCACGCGCTGCCATCTGCGCACGCTTGGCCGCCGTCATCGCCTCCGGGATTTTGCGGATCTCGTCCACGACTTTGGACGTTTCGCTGCGGAGCATGGTCATATACGTGATAAGACCGGCCACAGCCACGGTAGCTACGGTGAACGCTGCACCAATTGGGTTTGCTGCAATGAACGCAGTTAGCCCAGCAAACGCGCCCTGAAGCCCCGTAATCGCGCCACGGATAGCGAAGATCAGCGATGGGATTGGGGCCAGCCCCATACGAGCCGCACGATTAAAGCGGGTGACAGCTGTCGCGCCCAGATTGAACGGAGCCTGGAGAACGGTCGACATCTTGGTAAATGTGTTAACCATTTGCCCGGCAGTGCCAATCACGCCTGCAATCCCGGCACGCATCAGCTTGAACGCCACCATTGCGGCAACGACTTTGCCCAGGCTGATAACCAGCTCCTGGTTTTTAGCCAGCCACTGCGCCAGCTCGCGTAAGCCGTCGATCGCCGTGGAGAGTCCGGAACCCAGCGAGTTAGCGAACGAAATGCCTTCAGCGCTGTTCATGATGGAAGCAAGCTCTTTCATCCCCTTTGTGAGAGAATCCAGATAGCCCGCCTGACCGACACGATCGGCAAACAGCGTAAAGGAGGTTTGCAGTTGCGCCAGCGCACCGGTGTAGGTTTGCATCATGTCTTTGGCGGCGTTTTCGTTCTCCGCACGCAGACCAACGAACATCAGCGATAGCGCCTGTTTCGCTTCCACAGTACCGGTGGAGACTGCTTTGGTCAGTTCCCCCATAGTGATACCGGCAGCGTCTGCCATCGCCTTCATCGCGTTAGGAACGGCTTCACCTAATTGCTGACGCAGTTCTTCCATCGACACGACGCCCTTACCGGACATCTGCTGGACAGCCACGGCAGCACGTTTAAGCAGTTCGCTATCGCCGCCGAAGCGTGCAACGGAGTCCACCAGTGCTTTCAGCGATCCGTCAGTAGGATCGAGACCTGCCGAGCGAAATTTAACGAAGGAATCGGTCAGCGCCTGCATCGCAAACGGGGCGTTTTGCGCCATATCCACGATGTACTGCATATCCTCTGCGGCGGCTTTTCCAGGGTTGGCCTTATCCTTGTTCAGCCCGCGCAACATGACACGCATACGCTCCATTTCGGAGGCGGCTTCGATGATTGGCTTCTGCCAGCCGAACAGGATGTCAGTTACCGTTCTTGCCGCATCACCAATCTCGCCAAGCAAGAAAATGTTGCCGCGCAGACCAGAGAACACACCACTTTCAGCACTACGCCCGCCGTGGCCATAGGAACCGCTGTGTCGACCTCCACCGCCATTACCACCGCCATCACCGTAGCTACTGGTGCGTACACGTACCGGCTTGCTGATCAGTTGCTGGCGGCCAATCACCGCATCCATCTGATC
The DNA here is from genome assembly GCF_900460465.1 of Yersinia pestis. Classification (GTDB taxonomy): domain Bacteria; phylum Pseudomonadota; class Gammaproteobacteria; order Enterobacterales; family Enterobacteriaceae; genus Yersinia; species Yersinia pestis. The sequence goes on from NZ_UAVH01000011.1 coordinate 79,380, forward strand.
GCGGACTTTCTTCAGCCCCTCAGCAGCCTGGCTCGTTGTGACACCCCAATTACTGAGACGCTTTGTCGTGGTGTTAAGACGCGTATTCATGCCGCTCACGGATGCAGAGGCTTCTTTTACCTCCGTACCGAAGCGGCTGGCGCTCTTGCCAGCGAACGTTGCCCAATCGGAAAACTCATTGAGTTCAGACTGAACCTTGCGCAGCGATGTGGTGAGCTTATTAACGGATGAGGTGGTTGTGTCGACGCGCTCAATCAGGGTTTTGAGACCTGAGTTGAGGCTGGTAATGCTGCCTCGCGTCTTGCGCGAAACATCAGACACAAGCTCGAAGCCGGCAGCTACATCCTGTAGTTTTTCTGCCGTGACATCGAGCTTGGACTCCAGAACGCCGATGATGCGGGAGACCGAACCCAACGAGCGTTCCAGATTGTTAATTTTCTGAGCTGGCTTTGTGGCCTGCTCCCCGAATCTGGTAAGTAGCTTACCCGCCCGGTCGATTGACGCTGTAAACTGCTTGTCTTCCAGCGACAGGATAAACTCTACGTTTTGTGACATTCCCTTGTCATCCTCTGCCAAAAATTTGCATCAGTTGCTCTTTGGCGTCAGGGTCTGCCTTATCCTTGCGTGGATCGTAGACTTTATCGGTTACGACTGGTCTTCCAATCCTGAGTTGCAAACCCTCCATGAACGCCTTTACGCCCTCGCCATCTGCCTGGGCAGCGCGAGCGACTTGCAGGTTGCGGACATCCTCTTCCGCACGCAGACGGTCGATGTTGCGACTGAGCATCCAGAACATCGTTAGAGGGACGCCCAGCAGCTCTAATGGCGACACGGCGTAGTGAGCAACTACACGACTGAAATAGAATCCGAGATCTATCGATACGGTCTTTACCCCGGATTCATCGCGGGAAATTACTTTGCCCCTTCACCAGCCGCTTTTTCGTTCTCTTCATCAATCACTTCCATAGCGAAGGTGAAGATCTGCTGGAGCTGCGGAACAGTCAGTTTTTCCAGTACAGCGTCCGGCACGGATGGGATGACCTTGCGAACCAGGTCGGCGTAAGCAGTAACCTGCTCAACAGGCGACATATTCTGGAGGTCTTTGCCTTCCATCTGCTTGATAGAGACGAACAGGCCAACAGTCATTTCAACGATGGGATATTCCTGACCGCCGAACTTGATGCTTTTCTTCGGAGGCAGAATGGAGTCGAGATCGAGTAATTTGGTCATTGGTTAAAGTCCTTTTAAAAGAGAGGCTCTTCCTGAGCCTCTGCTTAATTACGTCGCGATTATTGGGCAGAATTAACCGTTACTGCTTTGGTCGCTTTCTTGCCGCCGCTATTGCTGGTAAAGGAGATATTTGCCGAACCTTCAGCTACTCCGCGAACCAGACCAGTCTGGTCAACGGTTGCTTTCTCCTGATTGTCGGATTCCCACACACCGGTTTTGTCGCCGGCATCTGCAGGGGTGATCTGGGCAGTCAGTTGCACGGTCTCACCGGCTTTAACTTCCGGAGATTCCGGAGAGATAGAGACGGTTTTAACCGGCTTTGGGCCGCTCATTTTCCCCAGCACGCCGTCGTCATCCGGGTAAGCGGTGAACTGAACGGAGAACACGCGAACATCATCAGACTGGTAGGTCATGGTGAAGTTACCTGCGGTTGCAGCTTTCGGGATGGTCAGGACATAGTCGGTGGTATCTTGCGGGGTCAGAACCAGCTCTTTGGCTACGTCGATCAGGTTGACGCCCTGTGCGGAAGTGATGGTCACAGAGTTCTCTTCTTCGCTCAGGGTAGAACCCGGCATCAGATCGACCATATTCTGCAACACAGACTCGGCCAGCGGCGCAGTGATAGTGATGTTACGACCCTGTACCAGCTCGGAGATGGTGGTCTGCCCCAGCTGGTCTACGGTGACTTTCAGAGTTTCGGTCGCAACTTCAACCTGAACACCGCCTTTGGTGTAACCCAGATCAACGCCACCAAACGACACTTTGCAGGCGCCAAGTTTGATGTTTTTTACATGGGTATTGGACATTTTTGGAAAACTCCTTTTTCCGTTAAATCAGCACCTTCATGGTGTTAATGATAAGTATATACTTACCTATTTTATTAATTCAACAAATAGCCCGCAAATTCAATCGGGATACCCGCTTCAATCAACGAACCTTCATTTTTGGGATAAGTAATCGGCATCGACATTGGTCGAACCAACCGGAAGTAAACGCCATCTGACACGGTTTCTTCGACCGGGAACATGTCCATGATCTTATTGGCTTTCGCCACCGTCTTTGTAATCGTCGCATTACGCACGATGACGGTGAAAGAGTCGTGATAGAAGCCTTTTAACTCATGGTCAATGGTGATCCCCGTATTGGGAGTAACCAACAGAACACCGGACTTCACATTGGCTGGCATGTAGTGACAGAAAATGTCAGTGCCGACTGTACCGATCTTCGCCTTCTGCATCAGGCTCGCAAATGCTTCAATAAACACATCAACCTCTCGTAAAACCTGCTTTCCTTGCCGCTTCTGCTATCGTCTGAGTGAACTGTTTCTCACTGATCTGCACGGCTCTCTCAAGGAACAAAGGCCCAACTCGTGGCTTCACTCCAGCAACTGGCGGGTTGGTGACGCTCTTCATGCGGGATAGATAGCCGAGACGATACTTGCCCAACTCCATGTACTCCGCATAATCGCCAACCTCAACGCCCGGATGACCTTCGCGTGGTTTGGCTCCAGATACCGATAACTCAATACGCAGCCCGGTATAGCCTTCTTTGACAACTCTCGCGAAGATCGCGCTTTCGAGTGAGCCAGTCTCCAGCGGGGCCATTGCCCGCGCCAGACGCTCAACCAGACGCGCCAGCTTCTCCATGTCACGGATGAGATAACGCTTAAAGGCTTTCTGGCTGTTATTGAGCCTGTCGCCAGCACGCTTAAAATGATGCGCGTCGTACTTCAGACCCATATGTTTGCCCCTACTTCCAGATGCCCAGGGCGCCCACGCAGTCCCCAGCGACGATGCACGCTGGATACCTTCAGCTTTTGCCCCTCCAGAATGAGAACGTCATCAAGCTGTACTGCGGCCTCAAGTGGGATCACCAGAACAGCATCGAACAATTCCAGATTCGCTTTACCGCGACTGCCGGAGCTGTCAGCACGTACCGATGACTTCTCGTTACTTTGCTCAAACTTAACGACGCCGACGTTCGTCTTTCTGACGAACTGCAATTGCGCTTCACCGTAGACGTTCTTCGAACCCAGACGGTAAATCGCTATCTCTGCTTGCCATGAAATGTTCATGCACTCTCCCTGTGGTTGGCAGCCGCACTCATTACCAGGCGAAGGCGCGATTGCTCGTCTTGAGCCTTTCGACCAGAAGTAAATAATGCGACTGGCGTTACGCACGGCGAACAATCATGCGGTTATTGATGTAACTGACCAGCAGTCGCCAGGTACTGCGAGCCACCTGCACGTTTGCCGCTTTGCCGGTACGGTACATATTGGTCGTTTCGCCAATGGACTCAGACAGAATGCCGTCCTCGCGGGCTGCCGCTACGTCATTACCGTTAGCGATTTCGCAGGCTTCATTAACCACGGCCAGCATTAATGCCTGTTTGAAGTAGTCCGGGAACTCGTCGAATTTCTCCGGCGTCATCTGCTCCCAATCGATCAGATCGTGACGATATGCCCCGTCAGCGCCCCACGGAATGTCATAGACGTTCAGCATGTTTTGCGGGCGATCGTACCGGTCGAAGTCGATACGCAGGACTTTGCGGATTGAGAACGGCAGCGTTTTGACGCGTCTGGTGGCCTCAATGAGACGTTTGCGCATCAGCCCTTCGCCATCAGCTAACAGGGTGTCGCCGTTCAGCATATCGATAGCTTGCATCTGGGCGTCTGCGACCGTTGCGAATGACTGGCCTGGAATTGACAGCTCGAAGCTATTCAGCAAAACGTACATCTTGCGCTCTTCATGCGTCAGCCCGGATGCCACCGCTTTGACAATGACGTGTCGCAGATCGCGCTCTTTATCTGAAAGCAGGTTGTGTTCGGCCGACACGACAACCGGAATGGACATCTGCCCCTCAGTAATATCGAGAGGTTCGTTATCGACGATGATCGCGCCAGCGCCATCTCTGACGGTATACGTGGCCGACTCAATATCCAGAACGTTAAATGCAAACGACAGGGAAACAGCTTCCCCGCTACGGTACGTGTCGATCTGCGCCATTACTCACCGCCCTGTGCTTTCAGGATGCCTTCGATCATTTCAACGATGCCTTTGGCTTTCACGCCAATCTGGTTGCCGATCTGACGCAGACCCGCAATACCTTCACAGTCCGCAATCGACTCCAGTTCTTCACGAGTAAAGCGCTGTACCGGTTTGGCTTCCACTTCAGCTGTACCACGTTTCATTGGCACAATATCCGGGGCCGCCGTCTCGACAATGTCGTCCGCAGTCAAATCATTGCGGCTGCTGTACGCGGCAGAAGGAGATACATTTTTGCCTTCAACGGTAGTGGCACGCATGGAGGCACAAATCCGCTGCTGATCGATGAATCGCAGTTCGGCAACCGAGATGCCGTCGACAAACTGGATACCGCAGAGAATGCCCGTGTACCCCAAAAATTGAGGCTCCAATAAACGAATTTTTGCTGGTTTCATTCTTCTTCTCACTTAATGGGCGGCTATGCCGCCCATGTATTGGTTACGCAGCCGGTGCTGCAGTCACTTCCACAGTCGCAGTAGCTTTGTGGCTGCCATCCTGCGAAACCACTTCAATAGTTGCCGTACCAACGGCTACGCCAGCTACGTTACCGTTCTGGTCAACAGTCGCTTTGTCGCTATTTTTGGAAGTCCAGGTGACTTTTTTATTGGTTGCATTTGACGGTTGTACATCAACACGCAACTTGACCGATTTCCCCTTCTCAACGGAGGTAGAGTCAGGCGTTACGGTTACGGACTCCACGCTGACAGGCTTAACGATCACTTCGACTGAGGCAGAAAGCTGAGTCTGCTTATCGGTGGCGGTGATCTTCACTTTGCCCGGAGTCACGCCAGTAACCAGACCCGTACCGCTGACTGTGGCGACCCGGTCATTGTCTGACGTCCAGGTGAATGAATCTGCACTTTTGCTCATGGTGATACCTGCACTAAGTTGAACGGTTTTGCCCACCAATACGGACGGCGCAGTCGGTGTAATGGTGACAGACTGAGTGAACGGAATTGCCCGGAAGCAAGCCGCAAGATGATTCTGCTGGCGCTCGCTCAGAGGCTCGTTGGAGATGGAATTGGTGAATCCGGCACGGCACATATGCCCCGTGAAATCCGAAAACGCCTCTTCCGTGATCTTCATCTTTTGTTCTGGCATTTCTCGCTCCTACAAAAAGGGTGGGCGTATAGCCCACCCTTAAATGGTAGATAATTACTTACCTACGATACTGATCAAATTTTTACGTTGGTCAGCGCGGCGATAGCCTTATCGTGCTTGTTCGCCAGAGAGCAGTACCACTTAACGCGGGTACGGGTTGCGTCTTTGTTCTGAACAGTACCGATGTTCTCAACAACGATACCGGCGTTTTCGCCGCCATACAGACCGGTCACACCGTTCTCTTCGGACAGGTGCAGGCAGTAGATGCTTGCTTTGCCAGCATCAGTCGGGATGAAGTCGTTCACGATGAACGGTACACCGTTGTGGCACAGCATCGGGCGGCCGAAGTTTTCCATCATGATTTCTGACGGGCCGAGGCTAACGGTACGCAGCAGAGCGCGATAAGCACGCAGGTGCTCGGAACGCATCATGATGCAGTCTGCGCCCAGATCTTTCACCGCGTCGACCAGCTCGTCGAACATGGAGAAGGTCATGGAAGCGCCTTCGATGTCGATCTTCTGATCGTCGTGCATCAGCTTCGGAATACCGTCGAAAGCTTTGGTGTTGGTGGTGGAGTCGCCCAGAATCAGGTTGCGGCGGAATGCGCGGGCCAGACCTTTCACCTTCTGACGAACCTGGATTGCCAGCTGGTTGTTGGTGTCGGACATAGTGGTCGCCAGGAATTTGTCGACGTCTACGTCGCCTGCCAGGATACGCAGCTTCGCAACGTGTTCGGTGAAGGTTGCAGCGCCTTCGGTGATGGTGTCGTTCACATCAATGAAGGTTGCTTCGCTCAGGGTAGCTTCGCGGTTGTAGAGGTATGCCTTAGAGTTAATCTTCATGAAAGGCAGAACAGCGAACAGGTCATCGCGATCGATGATGGTCTCGATCACACCCTGCTCAAGTTCGTTGTTAGATAGCTTTTCAGCTTCATCACGCAGTAATGGCATCTTTCATTTCCCTATGATTTAAGATGTTACTTGAGTCCGATTTTCCCCAGACCGGAGGTCAACTTATCCATAGTCGACTTGCTCTTCGGCTGGTTTACTTTGTGGGTCGGTTTGCTATTGGAACCAGCACCCTGCTTGGCTTCGCTGCGCAACAGTGCGTCAGCTTCCGGATCTGCACGCAGAATGCGTTCAATCGCGGATTCGAACGGTAACGGTTTGCCTTCACCGTCAACCAGAACTGCACGCTCTTTCTGACCGGCTGGCTTATCAAAGCCCACAACACTACCGTCTTCACCCACTTCGAAATGAGAGCCGTAGATAACGCGAGCCTTAGCCGGAGTCATCAGAACTTTGTCACGCAGGAAGGCAGAGCCGCTGAAGGAAGCGCCAACAGTCATTTCGACCAGTTGAGCCTGGTGCGCTTCGATCATCTGCTTTTTCACAGCATCGAACTCACCACGGCGTTCCAGTTCAGCCTGCTCCGCCTCCCGGCGTGCGGTTTCTGCGGCTTGTTCAGCTTCGAGAAGCTGGCGAGCACGCGCCGGGTCAATATCACCGTACTGAGCCAGCTGATCGGCCAATGTGCGCTCTTTCTCCTTGCGCTTCATGTTCTCTTTCAGCAGGTCAGCACCAGCTTTCTTGGACTTACGCAGTTCTGCCAGCAACTCTTCCTGAGTCATACCGGCATACTCGTCGTCGTCACCCTTCGGTTGCTCTTTTTGCTCGCCCTGTTTACCTGGGTCTTGATTGCCCTGCTCGTTGTCTCCAGCAGGAGCACCGCCACCAGCGCCTCCGCGCTCATGCGCTTCAGCTGCATCCATCAGGCCACGACGGGCCATAAGCATTTGCCACAGATTCATAGAAATTCCTTTTCGTTACTTATCACTCGGTCTCTTGAGTAGATGAGTCCCCATTCCCTCGGGGTTGATCTTGCCCGCTTTCTTGGGATATATCTCGATCATAAGTAAGTACTGACTTATTTTCAAGGGTGTTAAGATCATTTTTTGGAGGAAATTTCAAGAGATCTTTTTGAAATTCCTTTTGCATCGCCTCAGAAATGTTCGGGAAGACCTTCTCGATGAGCATTTCCATCTGATGACGACGAACAGAATCAGGCGCCTGGAGCAGCGACAGTTTCTCAGCAACGGCAAACTCGTCAGTCAGACCGCGAATGTCAAAACTTTCCGGGTACGCGATCAGAGAGTGGTCTTCATCCAGTTCGACACCCATCCATTTCGCTGCCAGTTGCATCATCTGGCGCTCTGCCCTTTCGAGGCGTTCTGCTTTTGTCACCAGCAGACTGTTAACGCGCTGGAAGTCGTACATCTTCGCTGCGCCCGAAGAGTTATCGATGCCCTGTGCGTTATCCTGCTTGGTTCGCTCACCTGCCACACCAACGGAGTGGTAGATCTCGTTAATCACCGTCTTAATCGTGGTGATGATCATCTGGGCCTGTTTCGGGTCTGGAGACAGATAGAATGGCTGATTACCGCTCTCAGAGTCGAAGGTGAAGACGCGTTTTGTCCCCATTTCGAGCACTTTGGTGTGGTTTTCATCGCCCGGCAGCAATGACTGAACCGGGATCGCCAACTGGCTGAATGTCTGATCCTGAATAATCGCATCAAGGTTCGACAGGTAGTTGGCCACGGCGCGGTCAAGATAGGCGATATCATCAATCAACGACGGGCTGAAATACGGAGACTCGCTTTCACCAATGCAATCCACCGGGAACACCGGCACCACGCCCAGATTATGCTCGCCGCTATCCTCCAGAACGACTTTGGCCTGACGACGACCGCTATTTCCGGAACCTTTCTTCACTTCTTCACGGAACAGATACCACTCGTTTTGCGTCCACAGACGGTAACGCTGGTATTCCTGCCCGGTTGACGTGAACGGATCTTCGTCGTCGCGCGCGATTTCAACAATCAGCGCCCACAACATATTGCCGTCTTCGTCCCAGGCAACATCAAGCAGCTGCTGCGGCGAAATCCAGTAAGCGTAGGCGCGCGCATCATTTTTCTTCTCGTCTGCAACAGACTCAACATCGACGTTCATGGTGCTGTCCACAACAACCCAGATGCGACCATAGATGGATGATTGCAGATCGATAGCCGCCATAAACGCATCGATGGAGGCGTTCTGGCGCGTGGCTCGCTTCCAGAAATTGCGGATCTGCTCCGGTGCTTCATCCGTGTTGCGATGAATGACCTCTTTGAAGAGGTATTTGTTGATGAGGTTTACCACTTCACGAGTGTGGTTGAAGCGATAGGCACGTTCCAGACGCTCTTTGAACTCCTGATCGCCCTCTTTGAAGTAACGAAAGATATTGTCGTTGAACCAGGCACGCCCGCCAGCGTAGGTGCTGGCGAGGAAATCCCAATGTTCTTTTTTCTTCTCATATTCCGGGTGGCGTCGTGCCACAAGGTCCTTGATTTGCTTATCAGTCAATTCCATTTGTTTCTTTTCCATATTTAGGTAGGCACTTACTTATCTAGATCCACCAAGAATAACACGATTTTTCACCGGATACCTACGATGAACCGGATAACCCAACGCATCCGCACTGTGTTCGATGCCGCCAGTCTTATCCATATCGCGTGAGCCTGGCTTGTAGATCACCTTCTCCAGCGAGTCGATGAGATGTTTGCACTTCGGATCGATGTACAACCGGGTTTCGCCCGAGGCACTCATCAACATCCGGTTCACGGCGTTCACACGGTCTGCGATAGGCGGGTGCTTCTTCGGATAATCGACTCGGAGGAAACCTTTTTCCTTGAATATATCGACGTCAGATTCGCCGCGTGCGTGCTGGCGATACGCACCAGCCGGGTCAGGGAAGATAGTGACCTGAGACTTCCAGCGCCAGAAACGGCGCTCCAGCTCATCACACACTTCAGCCGTGTTGGAAGAGAACAGCACAACCTCGTCCACGGCCCACAACTCACCATTTGGCTGCGGCTGCAGGATGACCGATGACATAGGGTCGATGTTGAAGTCCTGACCAACCCAGATCGGCAGTTTCGGATTGAACTGGAGTGGCTTCACATGCACATTGCGGTCGAACGGGTAGTAAACGCGTCCGGACATGTTTTCGAAGCTGGCCAGGTATTCCTGTGCGAACGATTTAGGGTCCATATCGTTCTTCGCCGCTTCGATTTCCGCGCTCGGTACGAACGGAGAATCGGCCGTAACGAACTGCCAGCTCTTCCACTGCCCTTTGCGTTGCAAATCTTTGTTCTGACCGATAGTCCACAGCTTGTGGAACTCGGAGAAGCCTTTTGGCGTACCGATGATCAGCGCACCGCCACGGGTTGAGGACAGTGTCGGACGAAGTACCTTGTACCAGGTATCCGGCTTCATATCCTGAAATTCATCGAGCACCACAAAGTGCAGTGCCACACCACGAAGCGTATCGGGCTTATCCGCACCTTTCAGCGCGATTTCAGAGCCGTTCTTCAGCACGATGGTCATCGTGGTGTCGTTTTTCTTACGAACCCATTTACGCGGCAGAACTTCCTGCAGGTCATCCCACAAGATCTGGCGAGCCATCTGGTACGTCGGTGCGACGTACCAGACACGTTGCTTCTTCTCTTTGGCTGCCGCGCGAATGATGGTGGAAATCGACAACCGGGATTTACCCCAGCGTCGACCCGCACACACTACTTTGAAACGATGTGGCGACTGGAAGACTTGCATCTGCCCAGAATGCAGCTGTACGAGACTCAGAGACGACGGGATGGCCATAGTTAGACGCTCCCATCACTTTCATCACCAGACGCGTCAGAATCGCCCTCAGCTTCGCTCAGTGCTTCCTCTTCGAGTGACTCAAGCAGATCGTCATCAATCAGATCCGGCTCATCATCTTCCTTACGCAGCTGCGCCACCTGGGAAGGCGTAAGTTCGCCAAATACCAGATTCGGGATTTCGTCGTCCTCGTTTTCGGCGCGATCCATACCGAGCGCTTTCGACGATACTTCGAAGCACTTAGCGAGTGTGCCGCTGGCACGCTGGAGACTCTTCAGGTCATCTTCGATGGTTGCGAGTGGCTTGCCGTCCTTCTTGGCTGTGGCCACCTCATGCATCACCATCCGACCGAGTGCGAACGCCCAATCGTCGTAACGAGTCCGGCGCTCTTCGATTTTCTCTGCACGCGCCTTCGCACGCAGCTCTGCGTCGGATTTGAGCGACTCGCGCACCATCTTCCCCACGGAGTCCGCGCCTTTCTCTAATCCACGCTTTTTGAAATGTCTGGAGAGCGTTTCACGACGAATGCCGTACTCTTCCTCCAGCTTGGAGAGTGTGTATTCACCGGAAGTCCACTTCGCTTCGGCTTCTGCCCACTCAGCTGGCGTCAGGCGAGTTTTGCTCTCGTCTTTTTCTACAGTCATAGATCCCTCTAAAACACTCAGAGCGCATCCTTGCGCTCCTAAACAACTTGTTTAATTCTATGCCTAACCAATTTGTTTTCTGGGTGTTTAAAACCGGGCTGGGGAGTATTCAGAACCTGCTTCCGTATATATTTAATAAGTCACTTAGTATTTATATATACGGAAGCAGGCTCTCAAACTGGCTCCCAGACCGACTTACATCACCAGTAATTTGGCTCTGGCACGACCTAACGTGGTCAGCCCCAGCGTGCGACGGTGGTAGCCAGAATCACCGCGCTGGCGGCACATTCCTTTCTCCACCAGCCCCTTTTTCACCAGTGCGCGGATAGAGAACTGCATACTCTGTTTGGTCGTTTTGTACGGCAGCACTTCAAGCAGCTCGTCCAGATCGAGCAGATGCCCACGCTCATGGCCTAAATTGATGGTTTTGATGATGTCTTTTTGTTTGTCGGTCAACGTCATGGCAAATCCTTATGCCGGTAATGCAATTTCAAGAGGTTTGTTCAAAGGCTGTTTGTCGAATGCCAGCAGTGGCAGCGTGTCAGGCAACTGACGGCCAAAGTCCGGGTTTCGGTACACGCCATACAGCGGAGACGTGAAGCTCAGGTTGTGAATATCCTTGAGCAGCTTCACAATGCTGGCCTCGTCCACCAGGCTGTCGGCAATGTCCTGAATCGTCGTGCCACGATTACGCCCGGCTTTGGCCAGGGAACTGTTCTTGTGGTAGTCAGCGACCAGATCACGCAGCGCACGACGACGGCGAGACTCACTCATGGCGAACAGCTCTTTGACGATCGCTTCGTTGTCGCCAGGGTCGGAACGGAAATGACGCTGGAAGACGCGCAACGCACTCTCATAGCTCTTCGGACGCTCCGGACGGATGAACTGGAACCCTGCTTTCATGGCAAACGGGTTGTATTTGCTCATCGACGACTGGATCTCGATGATTGGCCGGTCGTGCATCCTGCTAACCAGGTTAATCATTCGATAGGAGACGCCGACGCCGCGGTACTGAGTGTCCACAACGGAACGGCTAATCACCGCAAAGTTGTTGTTCACGTACCGCCCCCAATACTGGTTGGCCACGGTGGTATTGGTGGTTGGCTTCAGCTTAGGAAACATGCGATGGCGAGGCGCCAGCAGCAGTTTCGGGTAAGCCATAACCACGACGCCCACCAGCCGGTCGTCCAGTTCGCAGCGATAATACGTTGGCGCGAACGGCTTACCATCCGTCTTATAGTGCAGCGACTTCAGCGCGTGCCAGTCTTCAACCGTGCCTTTGGTAACGGTCATACGCTCCAGAAAGTCCAGATGACGCGGGAACTCTTCCGGGCGGTAGCGTTTGATGATGATGTCTGTCATGTCGATCACCTGCGCTCGATATTGGCATTGATGAAGTCCAGGCGAAGCGATTCCATCGCCCCAACCATGACGTATGGACGCCCACCGTTATGCCAGCAATCCAGAACACTGCCGTCGTTGTTGATCATCAGCAACGCCAGACTCTGGCTTTTACCTTCTCTGGCGTGCTGGAGTGCTTCTTCCAGCAGGCGGATGACTTCAACGTTGTTGTTGTCAGCCTCTTTCGATGGCTTCAGCTCAACGATCTTCAAATCAGGCATATTCCACCTTCACGCGTTCTTTGTAGTGCTTGGTGATCTGCATATCCGGGCGCAGCGCGTTCTTCAGGTCTTCGTGGGTCGTCGCCACCATTACCGTCGCACCAACCTTGCGGGCGGCACGCTGGAGGTTCGACGCCACAACCTGAGCTGTTACACGGTCGAGAACAGCACCAAATTCGTCGGCGGCCCAGACTTTGGCGCCGGACTCAATCAGCTTGGCGATCTTGAGGCGGTATTTCTGGCCGTCGGACATTTCGGATGGTTTGCGCACAAAGAGATAAGCGTCATTCAATCCGGCCATAGACAGCAGCCCCAGCGCATCGCTGGTGGTTTTGCCCAACTGGTCGATGACGTTAACCTCATTGTTGAAGGTAAAGTCATCGATGGAGGCTACAGAAAGCCCTTCATCCTTCATCTGGCGTTGCAGCTCGCGCAGCACAACGGATTTGCCGGAACCGGACTGACCGGTGATGTACACCACATCGCCCTGCTTCACTTCCAGCTCCAGATTGTCGTAAAGCGTCCACTCTTTTTCGTCCAGGCCAAGACCGAACGATTCGGCAATCTCCAGCGTGCGCATGGTTTTATTCACGCGGGTCTGAAACGATACGTTGATGGTGTATTTGCTCATGCAGCCAGCTCCCCAGAAGAAACTTTCTCCGCATACGCCACGAAAGCGTCTACCCCGCACTCTCCCGTGATTTCCTCCATGTGGGCAAGCAAATCCCCAACCACAATGGCAGAGCCAGCAGGGAGCGTTTTAAAGCCCAATACGTCGATGACGCGGACTTCTTCAGCGGCCACTTCGCGACTGATCTCGGTGTGCTCTTCTTTCTGGCGTTCCGTCTCTTCGCCCAGATCGAGCACCAGAGCGCCGGTTTCCATCTCTTCGGTCATGCTGCCGACAAGCACGTTCAGCTCGCGCTCTTCAAAACCGAAGACCTCAACGTCGCCCAGCACCAGGGATTCAAGTTCCTGCTGCAATTTGATGGCGTCGTAGTCAATACTGGCCAGGCGGTTGTCTTCCAGGCGTTTTGCCTTCACTTCTTCTTCGCTCAGGTCGTCGCGAACGATGACCGGCACACGCTCCAGACCAGCCAGAAGTGCCGCCTCGCGACGACCGTGGCCAGTAATGATGACGTCGTGCTTGTCGACCGTGATCGGCTGGTCAAAACCGCGCTTTTTGATGGCGGCAGCCAGGTCGCGGATCTGCTGTTCGTCATGTTTTTTGGCGTTCATCTCATACGGGATGAGTTCTGCCGGGTTTCGATAGACGATTTCAAAGTTTTTGGTCATTACATACGCTCCTTGTAGTAGTCGACCAGCCACACCAGGGCTTCCCCGGCGTTCTCCATTTCGTTACCGGTATTGATTCCCTGCTCTTTGATGATGGTTTTGATGGTGTCGGCGACGCGATCTGATGCATCAAATGTCACCTTGAAGCGCATCGTCTGGTGTTCAGCACCGACTCGCTCGGTTTTCTCGCGTTTGTCCTCTTCGATCGGCTCGTCATCTCCACGGGAGAGCGCTTCCAGCGCTTCAAGATCGATAACGGACGCTTTGGCGAGTGTTGCCGCCATTTCGTCGTCATACGGGGCGATATCGGACAACCGGTAGTCGATTTCAGACTGGATTTCTTCGATTAAGCGCTGCAAAGCAACCTGATCGTCTTCGCCGTAGCGCTCGTTATCGACGAGGGACATCTGTTTGGCCACCAGGTCGTTAATTTTGCCCACGGAGATGACGGGAACCGTTGAAATGCCCTGCTCCATCGCGGCACGCCAGCGGTGTTCGCCACCGAGGATCTCAAAAATGCCCCCGTCCAGCTCCCGCGCCAGAATTGGCTTAAAAAAGCCCAATTTTTCGATAGAGCCTTTCAGTTTTTCGAAGTTTTGCGCCCCAACGGAGTTGGTATTCCAGGGATTCGGACGCAGGTTCGCGACTTCCACCTGCAGAATCGTAATTTTCACATCCATAATTCTGATACAATCCATTATATAAGTACTTACTTACTATAATAGCCAATTACCATACAAAAGGCACGAAGGAAAGAGGTTTATGACAGTTCGGATTGTATCGAATGCAGTCAATGCGCTGATTTCTGGCGCTGATGACAACGTGAAGCGGCTCGTTCAGGAGATGTTGAGCTATGAAGTGGAGGCTGGTGACTGGAAAGGGACCAGCACGATGTTCAACTGGAGCAAAAACGCGTTCCCGGCTGGGTTTGCGAAGCCAGTAGCGGCCAACCTTCTGAAAGCTGGCATCAAATGCGTGCATGTGCGCAAGGAAAAAGCCCCCGCGCTGGGCAAGCCGAACCCGGTAGTTAACCCATTCCCGTATAACCCGGACTATGCGTATCAGGATCAGACTGTGGAAACACTGGTGCGCGAAGGGATGATGATTGCCCAGATTGCGACGGGTGGCGGTAAATCGAACGTAGCGTGTAAGGCAGCTGCTCGCATTGGTCGTATGACGCTGTTTTTAACCACTCGCTCGGTTCTGATGTTCCAGATGGCAGAGAACTTCCAGAAATCAATCGACTACCGCGCGGAGAATGGCGAGCCGTGGCTGAAAGGTCAGAAAGTTGGGGTGATTGGATCTGGTGAGTTCCAGGTCTCGCGCCATATCAACGTTGCCACGGTGCAGACCCTGGCCAGTTTTCTCGAAGAGCCGCCGCGCGATGCCTCACCAGAGAAAAAACGGTACCACCTGAAGCGCCGGGAACTGGTTAAGCGCTTCCTGTCCAGCGTTTCTCTGCTGATTCTGGAAGAGGCACACGAATCATCTGGTTCAAACTTCTACGATATCGCCCGGTTGTGCATTAATGCCGACTACCGTCTGGCGCTGACTGCTACGCCGTTCATGAAGGACTCAACCGAAGCAAATATGCGTCTCATGGCCGTTGCAGGTCGCATTGAGATAAAGGTGACGGAAAAATATTTGATCGACCGAGGTATTTTAGCAAAACCCTACTTTCTATATCATAAAATCGCGTACACTCCAGACGAGGTGCGAATCAGGGCCGAACTTGCTTCGAAACACCTTAACTTTCGGGTTGGGATGAGTACGGCTTACCAGAAAGCCTATCAGTTAGGCATCGTTTACAATCTGGGCCGCAACGAGGCCATTGTGCGCGAAGCGTTAATGTACAAAAGTCACGGTCTAAACTGTATGACGCTGGTTCGTTTGAAGCGTCATGGTCAGATTCTGATGGAAATGATGAAGGAAAGCGGCCTGAAGGTCGATTTCATCTACGGAGAATCAAACCAGACTACCCGACAAGCAAAGCTCAGCAGTCTGGCGGCAGGCAGGATAGATGTTTTGATTGGTTCAACCATTCTGGATGTTGGCGTCGACGTTCCAAGCGTAGGTGCGGTGATTCTGGGTGGCGGTGGCAAAGCCGAAGTTGAGATGCGCCAACGAGTTGGTCGCGGTCTTCGAGCCAAAAAGAATCAGGCTAACGTGTGCTTTATTACCGACTTCATCGACGTGAGCAATAAATACCTCATGTCGCATTCATATGAGCGGAAGCACATTATCGACACGACGCCAGGGTTTGCCGAAGGAGTCTTGCCGGTGGGTAGCACATTCGATTTTACTGTTTTGAATAGAGAGTAAGCATGAGCGAGAAACGCGCTATACACTGCCAGGTTCAGTTAACCGAAAAAGCTAACGACAAGCTGGAAACCTTTCAGAATCGACTGCGTGAGCGCAACATAAAGCTGTCAAAAGCAGACGTCATCAATCTGGTACTGTCCAACATGACGATGGCCGATTTTGATAAGGCGGCTACGTCATTAGAGGCTTCTGCAAAGGCTCGTGAAAAGGTCATGAAGATTTACGAATCCTCTGGCATGACCAAAGAAGATCTGGCCGATATTCTCAAACGTCTCGATTAAGCATTAAGGGCGTCGCAAGACGCCTTGTTCGTTGAAGTGATAAGGATTTAGTTCAAGCCATGAAACACGTTCTACTTCCACTGATTACCATCCCCGTTTTACTCCTGAGTGCATGTTCATCCCGCCCAGTGTCTGTAGCCAATGCAAAACCGGCTCCGCAGGCAAGAGTTTTCAAATACCAGACGTCTGCCCCAACCACGCTGGTGGTTATGAGGGACAAAGGTATGATAGGTGCGGGCTGCGACGCATCCATCTTCATTAATGGAGAGACAGTTGCGAAACTGGAGACCGGCGAAAAAGCGACGTTCCATCTTGATGCCGGGCAGTGGATTGTTGGCGCCTCACTTGAGGGCGCCGGGCTGTGCGCACTGAACCCTGCTCGTCAGGAACGCGAGACCATCACCAAAGCTGGCGAGACGAAAGTCTTCCGGGTATTCACCAGCAACGCAGGTGACATCGATATCCTACCAACGACACTGTGACGATATGACGAATAAAACTGACATCACCTACGGGATTCCTGCAGAAGTCTGGCCGCGCGATTACTCCAACGTGGAGAAAGCGCTGATGTTCTGGCGTAAGTCTCTCATTCCTGTAAGGGTCACGATGGAAGATGGTCAGGTGTTCTGCATGTACGTTCAGGGTCTCATGTCGTCGCGCAACAAAGTCGACCTTTGCCCTGCCCCGTTCGACAAAGAAAATCGTATAAGGCTCCCACTTGAGCGAATCAGCACGATTGAATCAGGTGTGACAGAAGGCATTGCGCACGATTTCACGGGTCGGACAACGGTACACCCAGACTATGTGGACAATCGGCCATCTCGCCGTGATTTCTTTAAAATTTGTCGCCAGGCTCATGAGATGCAGAAGTCTATAAGGGTCTACATGGCGGATGGCCGTGAAATTGAGGGGGGGTCTTCAGGCGTAGACGCTTGCCAGGCCACGCTCAACATGGGGGACGGTCGGAAGACAGTCGTCATGTTCGATTGGGTCGAACGGATTTTACCGTTTTAAATCTATAAGGGTAATAACCGGCTAAGTCCGGTTATTATTTTATGTGTCACTTCCCGTTATATTTACCTCCCCTAATCCCGGTTCCGTTTTAAATATATAAGGGTGATTGACCGAATAGGGAATTTATTTAGGCAACACCTTCGAGAAAACGCGTTTTATTTCTAAGACTTTGATTTTTATTGAAGAAAATTTTTTTATTCCCGCGCAAAAAACTCTTGATTTTAATTTTTGTATATCGATAATTAGTCACATCGAAAGCGAACACGCTAACGATAAATAAATAACAAATTAAGTTATCAATATTACATAAGGATTAATATCATGTCTAACGTTGCTATCTCTAAAAAATCTATCATCGACGCTGCTGTAGTTATCGCTAATGAATTGCAAGTTGCAGCCAACAATGCGACTCAGACTTATAACAATCATTATCAGAATGGTACGCACACCAAAGCAGATAAAGCTAACATGCTTGCAGCGACTACCAAACTTGCATACTTTACCAACAACGTTTTAAACGCTGTTAATGATGAGAAATTAGCTGGTGTCTTTTACTACGCGATTAAAGCAAGCAAACAAGCACCTGAAGCGTTTTTCCGTGAAGCTATGACCAATAGCTATTCACTCGAAAAACTGGTTTATCTGGTTAAATCTATCAAGTCTGGTAAATGCGTTTATTCCGTCGCTGATATGTCCGGATCTCGCGTATTCGCATTAATCGAAATGATTAATGATGAATTGGAAACATTCACTAATGGCGCTGTTTTCGATTTGATGAATGAAGCGAAAAAAGCCAACGAAATTAAATTGGACGCTGGCTACACTCAAGCCAACCAACTAATCAATCTTTGTGAACGTCTCGGACTGGTCGAGAAGATCAAAGGAATGGGCGCTGCTAAAAACGGATCGCAGCAATATCGCTTTATCAAAAATGATTTTTATAACTATCTGGCTGACGCTTTCAAAGCGTAATTAATTGAATATAGCGCCCACTATGGGCGCTTATTCAAAAGATCTTAAGTCTGTATTCAATTTTATTTTTTAAGGAGCGTTTTTATGGTTATTTTTATCGCTGGCGTTAACATCCATAATCATACTCTTGTTTATGATATCGCTGGTTTAGCTGGATACGCTCTCAGCTCTGAAGTAGTCGACGAAACCACGTTTAAAATAGATCTGAATAGCGCGGAGCATAGGAAGCGCGCAGGAATCAAAGAATCCGATGTTCTTTTAATGATTCAAGAATTTTTAAACGCTGGCTTTAAAATTCACTTAGAAAAATAAAAACAATAGCGCCCACTATGGGCGCTTTTTTCGTTTCAAGATCCGCACACCATAACGCGCCATTGTTGGCGCGTTTTTTATTGTCTGAAGTCAGCCAAAACAGACCAAAAATAAGCGCCATAAACGCGCCAATTTAACGCGTTTTTATGTGTGGTGGTACATACTCATTACCCACAATAAAAAACACGTTATAGCGCGTTTTAGCGCGTGGCTTATTTTGTCGTGTCGTGGGCGTGATCGTCTGGCGATATCTGGCGACGTGATCCGCGCTATCCTTCGGGACGTGTCGGCAATATTGGCATGATCCGTGGGCGCTCGCGTATCATTGGCACGTTGACGCGACGTGTACGCGCTTGCAGTGGCTTTCCCACGGATTCACATAATCACATGGCGAAAGCTATCTGGGTGGCTCAGGAGCTGAAACTCCACCGGCAACTACCCCAGCGCCGCTACGCAATTTCTGGAGCGATTTTTGGCTTCTCCCGCTCTGTTTTCTACATAAAGGCAAACCCCGCCGTTTCCCGAAAATTCCCTGGCCGTTTCCCTTCGGTTCCCCGGACAGCTCTCTGGCCGTTTCTGAAGTTTCCCTGCGGCAACTGGTGGACGAAAAGAAAGGGGCGTTTCCAGCCCCTCCCCTCTTACTTGCCAGCCAGGATGTGAATGCGGTTCTTTCCGTACACCTCTTTCACGTAGTCCCCGCACGAGATACTCCACGAGTCGATTCCTGCTTCATAGATGACGTTTTTGCACTTGATGGCGTTGTTGGCGATGCGCATCCCCTCCCCCACTGCTTCCTGTTCGGTAAAGTCGAATCCGGATTCTGTTTTAACCCATAGCGCGATCTGCGTGGCGAACTCGATGAGTTTTGACCGGCAGAAGCGACCGCTGCGTACCGGGAAGATGAATACACCAAATCCCGAGGTGGAGACATACGCTTTTTCAAATACGCGCTTATGGCGACGGTTGCAGATAATGTCATTGGTGATCTGCTGTTTCTCTTTACCGGACAGCTCGATGGTTACATTGTCACGCCAGGCGCCCAGCACGCTTTTATCGTTATCAGAGAACGTCACAGAAATATGGCCATGCGAAGGGGTGTTAACAGTAGCGATAAAATTCATGGTGATAATCCTTTAAACAATTTGTTTTCTTGTTGGTTTAATTATCGCTACGCGCATAAGGCGTCCAAGCGTTCTGTTCCGGCAGATGGTGGCCTGCAGGGAGTCGGAGGGTTGTTCGGTAGCCTGGCGGTAAGAGGTGGGTGTTTTTAGCCTGCGGGAAACAGGATGGCCATTTAAGGCCACCAGCATGGGTGGCCTCGTTCTCTTAGTGGAGCAAACCGACGTCGATGGTATCGCCTGAGCCATCCACGCGGATCATCAGCATGGCGAAGGCATTTAATGGGTAGCCTGCGTGCCAGCCCGGGAATCGGTCATCGCGCATGAAGTCGGCAATGTCATAAACGCTGCCCTCAAAGTGGAAGAAGCGGGCATCACACTGTTCGTCCTGTTCAATATGATCCATTTCTCGCTTCTCTTCCGATGACAGGTCGAGCCAGGATTCCAGCCATACGTTTTCAGCTTTAGGGGAGATAGTGAAATCGGTCATGTGCATATCCTCCATGCGTAAACATCTTGTTTTCTTGTTGGTGTAATTATCGCAATGTGGATAAGGCAAAAAACATTTTGTTATCGGGTATAATAAATATCCTCCGGCATAGCCGGAGGTTTTTCATATGCGCCTATAAGGCTCTGTTACCAGCCGCGCCCTAACAGGCGCATCGCGATCTGACATTTGCATCTATGGATTACTTACGGCCCGTAAACGGGCTACCGGGATACGGGATCGAGAGTTGCTCACCCATTTTATCCTCTTCCAATTGGTGCTTTATGTATTCTTGTATCCTGGCCGTGTTTTTCCCTACCGTATCAACGTAATACCCTCGACACCAAAACTCCCTGTTACGGTATTTGAACTTCAAATCGCCAAACTGCTCATAAAGCATCAGACTGCTCTTTCCCTTCAGGTACCCCATAAATCCCGAGACACTCATCTTGGGCGGGATCTCCAGAAGCATATGGATGTGATCCACACAGTATTCTGCTTCCAGGATATTCACGTTTTTCCATTCGCACAGTTTTCTTAAAATACTGCCAATCGCTCTGCGTTTTTCCCTGTAGAACACCTGCCTTCGGTACTTCGGCGCAAAAACTATATGATATTTACAGTTCCATCGGGTGTGCGCTAAGCTCTTTTCATCCCTCATTGGGACCCCCTTTTGATTTCTTGTTGAACATTTGCAGTTGCCAGACCGCAAACTGTTTTAACAAATCAAAAGGGGTTTTTATAACTGACCCAAAGCTGAAAGCTTTACTGAACCCCCAGCCTAGCTGGGGGTTTTCTGGGCACAATAAATATCCTCCGGCATAGCCGGAGGTTTTTCATATGCGCCTATAAGGCTCTGTTACCAGCCGCGCCCTAACAGGCGCATCGCGATCTGACATTTGCATCTATGGATTACTTACGGCCCGTAAACGGGCTACCGGGATACGGGATCGAGAGTTGCTCACCCATTTTATCCTCTTCCAATTGGTGCTTTATGTATTCTTGTATCCTGGCCGTGTTTTTCCCTACCGTATCAACGTAATACCCTCGACACCAAAACTCCCTGTTACGGTATTTGAACTTCAAATCGCCAAACTGCTCATAAAGCATCAGACTGCTCTTTCCCTTCAGGTACCCCATAAATCCCGAGACACTCATCTTGGGCGGGATCTCCAGAAGCATATGGATGTGATCCACACAGCATTCTGCTTCCAGGATATTCACGTTTTTCCATTCGCACAGTTTTCTTAAAATACTGCCAATCGCTCTGCGTTTTTCCCTGTAGAACACCTGCCTTCGGTACTTCGGCGCAAAAACTATATGATATTTACAGTTCCATCGGGTGTGCGCTAAGCTCTTTTCATCCCTCATTGGGACCCCCTTTTGATTTCTTGTTGAACATTTGCAGTTGCCAGACCGCAAACTGTTTTAACAAATCAAAAGGGGTTTTTATAACTGACCCAAAGCTGAAAGCTTTACTGAACCCCCAGCCTAGCTGGGGGTTTTCTGGGCACAAAAAAGGCCACTAAATATAGTGGCCTTATGTTAATAGATAAGCACCTACCTATCAATTATCGACTTATAAAATCCCTGCAAGCACATCGCGAACCTGACGGAATTGATCAGTTTGCATTCCGGTGTAAATCGACGCGACAGCGTCCGCAAGGTGCTCGTTTTTATTCACCAGCACTTCCTTACCAGATTGCTTGCGGCGCAACCACGGGGCGTTTGGCTGCTTCTGCGTAGCCCACTGAATGATCTCTTCCTTCGACGTGGTCAGCTTATTCCCGACATAGTGCTTAATCTCGTTTGGCGTGACCTGTATCAGTGGCTTATCCACGCACGCCAGTACGCCAATGCAGATGCCGTATGAGGTTTGTGCGCGACTGGACTGGCTACCAACCGGCAACTCGCAAAACACCATATGAGCCTGCTCGATTATGGGCTTGGCGGTGCGCCAGATTTCGTTAGCGCGGCGTAGATCGTCGCTGTTTACGCGAACCGTCTTCTTGTTGCCACCAGCTTTGGTTTCCACCAATGTCAGGCCATGAATGTCCAGCTTATCCGTTTCCAGATCCAGCGTGCCAATCGCCAGGCCAAAGTTGCTCATTGAAGGGTCGACGCCAACCACACGAATGGTTTTACTCATTTTTTGGTCTCCTTACCACGTAGCCCAGGTTGGGCATTCCATTAGTTTCTGTTCAAGTGTCTTCTCCGGCTCGCGAGTTGGCGGCTTCGGAATGTCGCTAACAACATGAATGCTATCGTTGGTTAGAACACCTGCAGCAATGTCTGCATCAATCATGCTCTGGCCGATGAAATGTCGCATGATGTCGATCAGATGGTGTGCAACCTTTTCATTCGCGCTGAATACATGGGGGAGAAGAACTTCAATAACCGCTACTTCACATCCCTCCTCGTAAAAGCAGAGTTTCGCCCGCTTTGAGATTGGCGCGTGCCGATCATAGTCAACAGAGACGCTGGCGAAAGCAGCACCAGGCATTGCAACGTGATCAGCGCGTGCGTTAGCGTGTCGAATCAGATTGGTGAATGCGGTGCTGATGTGCGTCTCCATTGCATTGAAGAGCGCATTTTCTTGGATATTCAGCGTTCCGGTTTCAGGTATCGCAACGAACCCCGGCCCAGAATGTGGGAGATATCCACCTTCCGTAAATGGGTTAACAAGGATCGGCGCAGTGCTTCCTGACGGCAACATAGCCAAGCTCGGCATCAACGGAGTCGATGACAACAGACTGGTTAATACCGAGAACTGGTCGTCATTGATGTTTTCGTTTTTCCACAAAAGTGCAGGCGCAGCTGCTTTTGCCGTATGGTGGTTTATCAGCTTTATAGATTGCATCACGGCAAACATCTGCAAAAACTGCGTGCGGCTCAAGTTAAACGACATAGCTGCGACCCTCTTTGACTTCGACAGTGATGGTTTCCCGGAACCACGATTTCATCTCTTTGTGGGAGATGATCATCACTGTGCCGCGTTCACGCGCTTTGGCTTCCAGAATCCCCATGAGACGCTCCAGACCGGCAGTGTCGAGCGCGTCGTCAATTTCATCGCCGATAAACAGCTCGATATTCTTACTGGCGCGACTGGCAACCAGATCCTGCAAGGCTAGAGAGCACGCAATACGTACCTTACGCTTCTCACCACCAGACAACGTCTGGAAGGATTTGCTGGAACCTGTTTTGGTCACGCTTATATTGAATTTGTCGCGATACTCGCCTTTCTTCGTTGTCTCCATTGTCGACCATTCGGCAACGATATTGCCGTCCGATAGCGTGTTGAGATACTCCGCAGTCCTGATGTTCAGGAAAGGCGTAACGGAGGTCAGGATGTGTGAACGAACACCTGCAGGGGAGTAAACCTGGCGAGCCTTCTCCAGCAACAGAGCCTGTTCTTGAATACTCTTTAACTCATTTTTAAGTACTGCATGATTAGATTTATTGGCAGCCAGGTTGTCCTCATGACGCTTAATAACGGCCAGAAATGGGTTTACCTCTGCCATAATGCGATTCACATCGGTACGCGCCCGCGCCACCATCGCTTCGACGGCCACAACTTCACGTTCGCGATGACGCAGCGCACTTAGCTCATTGGTCAGGCGTTCGATTTTGGCGATGATTTCTGAAACGTCGGGTGTGGCTGCGACCAGTGCAGATTCGATGCCGAGCGCTTTCTCAAGACGAGCTTTGTGTTGAGCCACTGCCGAAGCTGATGCTTGCGCCTGGCCGATCTCATTACGCGCTTGTTCAATGAAACTCTCCTTCACGGTGGACAAATCTTCTTCGCAGTAGGGCTTTCCGCAAGTAACACAAGGTGCTCCGACCTTTGTGCTGACCTCTTCTGCTTTGGTTTTAAACGAGCGAGCACGGTTCATCGACTCGTTCTGTGCCGCTTCTGAAGTGCGGATGCTTGAGCGGATCTCCGTAATCGCACCGCGCACCTTCAGCAGTTTGGCGTCATGCTCTTCTTTGGAGGCCAGCTTGCAGCGTTCGCCAGCAATCGCGTTTTCCGTATCCCGGATCTGTTCCGGCAGCGAGCGAATTTCCATCACGACTTCAGACAGCGTTACCTCCGCGCCAGCCAAATCTACGCGGGCCTTGTCCAGACGTTCGCCGCGATCGCGTTCCCAACTATCAGAGGACGCTTTGGCCGCCTCAATCTCTGACTGCGCGGTCTCGATAAGCGTGAGACAGGCGTCCATTTTGGATTTGGTAACATCCATGCGTGCGGCAGCTGCATTAGCACGCTCGCGAGCAATGGCATAGGCTCGCGTTAACCGGTCGACGCCAGCGGCTTCTTCAACGATGGTTTTGAGGTTCTTGTCGGACATACCCGGCAGATCTGGCATTGCTTCCTGACTGGCGTAGATGGACGCCATGAACACCTCTTTCGATGCACCAATCAGGCGTTCAACGAACTCCTGCGTCAGTGTGTCTTTGCCTTTGGTCATGTCACCGTCTTCGCCACGGACGATCAGCCGGTTCTTGAACTCTTTGTGTTTGCGGTGGCGAATGATGGCGTAACGCTTTCCTTCATCCTCAACAGTTACCATCACACGACAGTTTTTTTCGTGACCTGTAGACAGCACGTCGTCACCTTTGACGCCATGCGCAGTTTCGCCATACAGACACCACATCAGGCTGTTCATCAAAGTCGATTTGCCCGCGCCATTGCTGGCAGCGGAAGAGTCGCCACTGTTAACACCCTGAATGAGCACCAGACCGCGTTGGTCTAACTCAACTTCGGCGCTGGCTAACGCCATGAAGTTCTCAACCTGGAGCTTTAGAAATTTCATACAATGCCTCAAACTTTTTGATTCAAATGCTGGCCTTTTCGTAGTTGAAACTCCGTGTGAGCCGGGAAGGATTTGCGTTTTAGTACGCCCTTTTTGCTCAATCTTCCCAGGTAAAACGCCACAGGGTTTCCATTAGGTGGGTAGGGCTTGTGGAACATCACCGTCTGGCCTCGTTCAAGTCTTCTCATTGTGGAGACGAAGTCCCGAAAGCTCCCAGAATGGTTCGTACTCACACTGCCTCCGCACTCTCCGCTTCGGTCAGGATTTCCTGACACAGCATGTCCAGCTTGCTCAGGTCGAAGCCGCCATCAGTGTCGTGAACGATCTTGCAGTACGCCGCGACGGACTCGCCCAGGCTGTCTATTTTGCTGGTCTCCGCAGTACTGGCAGAGCCTTCCATCATCGATGCCTTGCGGATGAAGTTGCAGACGACACCCTTCGCGCCCATTGTTTTCAGGACGTTCTGGAGTTTGATGCCTTCTTCATCGTTCTCAACAACGGCACGAAAGCGCACGTAGTTACCGCGAATTTGATCGTCTTCCACATCGTCCTCAAGGTTCACGAACTTGGGTGCAGAGGTTTCGTGGTGGGTGAATGTGCCGTCAGGGTTGACGATCATGAAGCCAGCCAGCGAGCCAACATCACCCCAATTCTGGTGCGTCAGCGCCCCGATGCTAACCACCCCAGGCAGCACTTCTTTGTGGTTGTGGTAGTGTCCGGACAACAACAAACGGAAGCCGATATCTTTCAGTTCCTGTGCGTCGATGCCGACATCAGGCATGGTAGGGATCGCTTTGTTGATCGAGGTATGCACAACGACATCGTGATTGTCGCCATCCAGCCCGGAACGCAGTGTTTTGAGGTCGCTGATAAGCTCTGCGTGGTTATTGCGCCAGCTAATCAGATGGACGGTAACGTCGCCAATTTTGATGGAGTGAGGACGTTTGCCGCAGACGATTTCCACACCGATTGAGCGCAGAGAGGCCGCTGCATTGGCGCTGTATACGGAATCGTTGGTTTCGAGGTCGTGGTTGCCGGCCAGCATAACCACTTCGAGGCCCAACTCTTTGATGATCCACTCGTAAGTTTCGGTCACGAAATGCAGGACGGAAGGCGATATAGCACCACGAACATGGAAAGTATCACCAGCCACCAGCATGTGCTTGCAGCCCGCAGCTTTCATGGCTTTGGCAGCTTCTTTCGTGGCATCCAGTTGGATCTCCAGTCGAGAGTTCAGCCCGTCAGCGTTTGTTGTCGCAAAAGCATCCCAACGATGATAATGGGGATCTGATATCACCCCGTATGGCAATGTCATGTGTCTTTTCCTTTGTGGTTATTTGATACAGATATTAAGCGTGCTTGAGAGGCGAACAACCCAGACAACACGGCACAGAAGAAAATCTACAGGCACATGATTATGACAAAATACATAAGTAAGTGAATACCTATTTTCATGGCGGTAATGATTTCTAAATGTAACGAGCAACTCTTCGTCACGTCAGAATTTATAGGCATGTCTCTAGAATCCGCTCTCAGCAGTCTGGGCTTTCGTCACTGGCAATGGACCGAGATCTGCGCATTCGAGGCTGCCTTACCGGCGCTTATGCTTATCCATTTGCTGGTAAAAATGAGCCAGTTATTCGCCAGATAGCCAGAATGCTTTCTACTTTATTATCATTACCCATTTTTTTAAAACTCTTACGAACTGTTCACAGTAAGAGGTAAATATTATGTTCAGATGCTTGGCTTTAACCGTTTCACTTGCATTTATCCTGCCCGGCGCCCTACACGCGGCGGATACCCGGGAATCAAGCTCATCTATCAGGGATATTAACGTCATTACTTTTCAGGGGGGGTGGAACCTGCCTGTTTGGGTTGCCCAGGAAAAGGCTTTTTCAGAAAAAATGGTCTTAATGTGAAAATGGATTACACACCCAATTCCGGTCAACTGGTCAGAAACCTGCTGAATGGCAAGTATAATATTGCAGTAGCAGGTATTGATAACGTCATCGCGTATCAAGAGGGCCAGGTGAAAGAGCCGGTAGTGAATCCGGATATGTTCGCGTTTTATGGAGTGGATAACGGGCTTCTTTCATTAGTTGCTAACCCTCAAATTAAGAACATCAGTGATCTTAAAGGAAAACAAGTTTCAGTCGACGCTTTGACCACTGGCTATGCCTTTGTTATCCGGAATTATCTTGAGAAAAACGGGCTGACACAAAATGATGTCCACTATACAAGTGTTGGCAGTACGAATGATCGCTTTAATGCACTTCTCGCCGGTAAGACAGATGCAACACTTCTCCGTACTCCATTAAATCTGCAGGCGAAAAAAATGGGTTTAAGATCCTTGCCTCCGGAAGTGAACTTGGCGACTATCAGGGCACAACTGGCATACAACCCGCTCCTGGGCGGCTCAGAATGGTGATATTCTGGTAAGTTACATCCGTAGCTATATCGACGGACTGAACTGGATTTATGACCCCCGTAACCAAAAGAAGCAGAAGAAATTCTGGTCAAAAAGGCACCAGGAATGACGGCGGAGCTGGCAGGACTGCATTACAGGAATTACTTAACAATGGGCTGCAACGGGATGCTGCTATTAATGCAGAAGGGGTAAAAAATGTTCTACTGTTGCGAAGCAGGCTTGCTAAGCCAGAGAAAAATCTGACAGATACGCATAAATATTATGATACCAGCTATATCAGAAAGCAGTGGGCTTAAACAAGCAAGAAACAGGCAAATAGTCTCATTACAGGCGGTTGTCTACTGGACAATCGGCCTATTTACCTGGAGTTGCATTACTATTATTTATGTGATGCGTACCAGTAAACATGTACCTGTTTTAACCTAGTACATATTTTTCTTCTGACCACTACTGAGATCCTAATCTCTCTCGTACTGTTTTTGTGACAGATATTTTACTGTCACTATGATTAACGGGGGCTGCAAATTAAAAACCGGCCCTGCTCGTTCGTCTTCATTGCCAGCTTGGTCTGCCACAGCCGCCGCCCTTGATAAAATTCACTCATGTATTAATCCCTAAGCTCTCAGTGTCTTTCTAAGACACCATATTTTATGCCCCGGTAAAACCATGAGTTTACGTTTAAAACGTCTCAGAGGGCTTCTGACGCGCTACGCTGATGTCGATTACCCCAGCTTTTGGGCGAGGGTCGACAAGATTCAACTCTTCAGCACTGTGATACTCCGTATCGAACTCCCGATCGACATGGCGAATGTAGATGGCCGTGAGAAGGCTGTCGTCGTTCAGGAAGTGTCCGTAGGATTTGCGGATCACTTCGCCAACCTTATCAATCTTCTCTCCGCCCATGCAGAGATGGTTAAACCGGCTGTGTTTCCGCAGCATCTCATCCACGGGGCCGGAGTAGACTTTATCGACTCTCCCGAACCGGATGATATTTCCAGTATCAGCCTCAACCAGACAAACGAGCTTGCCAGGTTCGACCCGGTCTCGCCATGTTACACCAGAGCGGAGCGTGTTGAAGTAGGGTGCGTCCAATCCGATGATCGGTTTACGAAATGCCAGCAGTGGCACGTAACGTATGCAGCTGTTCAAGTGGAAGTGCGCACCGGCGTCGTAGAGTTTGAGCCGAGTTTCGTTAATCGGGCACTTCGACGCTATGCCGCATAGGTCGCAGAGCAATTTCTGTTTGTTCAGGATAGTGTTCGATTCAATGGTGTAGGAGCCATCTTCAAGACGGCGAACCCAGCGCGTGCGTTTGAGATCCATAATTCTTATTCAAATAGTTTTGTCCGGGGCAACGATAACTGACAAGGCGCACCGATGTTT
>NZ_UAVH01000001.1 GCF_900460465.1 Yersinia pestis
GGCTAAAGTGTCAATGTTTAAATAAGTTTAGGGTGATGATTAATATTCACACGCAATGCGTGAAAAATTCATATTGGCGAGTAACGGGGGATGCGCCTCTCCTGCGCAGAACAGAAGAGGCGAATAACAGCGGATTACAACAGTTGTGATAGGCGGTTTAAATCAGATTGAATCGCCCCAGCGGTCACATCACGGCCAGCGCCTGGGCCGCGAATCACCAACGGATTATCGCGATACCAGCGGCTCTCAATAGCAAAAACATTATCGCACGGTAGCAAAGAAGCCAACGGATGATCGGTACGTACCGCTTCAACGCCCACCCGCGCTTTACCATTAGCATCAAAGCGTGCCACGTAGCGTAATACCAAGCCCATCTCCTTCGCGGCTTCTAAACGCTGAATCATTTGCTGATTTAATGCCTCGCCGTTTTCAAAGAATTGATCAACCGACCCACTCTCTGCGCCAGCAGGCACCAACGACTCCACCCGCACCTGATTCGGTTCGATGTCGTAACCCGCTTCACGGGCTAAAATCACCAACTTACGCATTACATCCTGACCAGAGAGATCAACCCTTGGATCAGGCTCGGTCAAACCTTGCTGCCAGGCTTGGTCTACCAGCTCGGTAAAAGGTACTGAGCCATCAAATTGCAGGAATAACCAAGACAGCGTGCCAGAGAAAATACCGCTGATCGCTAAAATACTGTCGCCACTGTCACGCAGATCGCGCACCGTATGGTTAACCGGTAACCCCGCGCCTACCGTGGCGTTATACAACCAGTGGCGGCCAGTTTTCGCAAACGCATCGCGGATTTGGCGGTAATTATTGCTGCTTGAAGCCCCCGCTAATTTGTTCGCGCTGATAACGTGGAAACCATAACTGGCAAAATCCAGATATTGTTCTGCAAGTGACGGGCTGGCGGTCACATCCAACACCACCAGGTCGTCAAACGGGTGGGCACGCATCCACAAGAACAGGGATTCTTCATCCTGTTCTTTGGCTTCATCGTTGTAAAATGCCAGCGTCCGGCTGGCATCCAAACCATCGTAACTCAGCAGACTACGGCGGCTATCGACCACCCCGGCTAGCACAAATTCAAAACCACTGCGGGCCGAAAGACTTTTCTGCTCACGGGCAAACAGCTCCAACCAGCGAGCACCAATGTTGCCTTTGCCAAACAGCATCAGACCAATACGTTTTTCCGCCCGGAACAACGACTGGTGCAACCCTTGAATCAGGTGCTCAGTCGGCCCAAGACGCAGGACGGCCACCATACTGATACCGTCTTCGGCCTGCCAGACAAACTCAACTGGCTGATCTTTCAGTTGTTGGTAGAAACGGTGACTGTGAAGTGGGTTCTTGCTCACCCCCGCCCCCACCAGTGCGACCAATGCCAGCCCTTCGCGCAGAGAGAGTTTCCCCGGCAGAGCGGCATCTTCCAACACCCGTAAGGCGCTGTTAACCACTTCTGAGGTATAGCAAAGTTGCAGCAGGTTACGATCTGGGTGAATACCGGTCGCCAGTGGTTTGATTTGCGCACGTTTGAGCAGTAGATCGATCTCTTTCTGCGCCAACGAGAAATCATGGTGACTGGCAATCTGCAATTCAATCAGGCAAACATCATCGTGGCTGGTCACTATCTTGGCACCCAATCCCGAAGCCAGCACACGTTCAATACGGGTTGACCCCTGCTCCGGCTGATAACTGCAACGTAATTGCAAATCGATGTCACTACCAGAAACCGGTTGTAATGTGCGGGTATGTAACACCGGTGCTGCCAGGCGGGCCAGTTCACTGGCTTCATCCAACCGCAATAATGGTAGCAGGCAAGCGTCCTTCACTTTACGTGGATCGGCACTGTACACCCCGGCAACATCACTCCAGATGGTGACACGCTCGGCCCCGGCCAATGCCCCGACCTGCGTCGCCGAATAGTCACTGCCATTACGGCCAAGCAAGACCGTTTCACCCGCCTCATTGCGCGAGATAAAACCAGTCACCACCAAACGCTGGTGAGGGTGTTGGGCCATTAATTGTTGCAGTAACGGATAAGAGCGGCTTTCATCAATTTGTGGTTGCGCTGCACGCTCTGCACGTAGGAAACGGCGGGCGTCAAGCCAGACGGCATCCATATCCAACTTATTCAGTAGCGCAGACATCAAGCGGGCTGACCAAATTTCACCATGACCAACCACTTCAGCATAAATCACATCATCAATTTTATTATCCAGCAAGCCCGCCAGGCGCTCTAAATCATGAATAAACTCACTGATTAATGGCTCTGCCATTTCTGGAGGCAATAAGCCATTGATCAGATCGTGTTGATAACGACGCAGACTTTGCTGTACCTGATGAGCAGAAAGACGGTCGTTTTGACTGAGTTTCAACCAACTGATCAACTGGTTTGTCGTGCTCCCGGCAGCAGACACCACCATGAGATCGCCGGGGTGACTGTAGTTGGCCATAATATTAGCCACCCGTAGATAACACTTCACATCCGCAAGGCTACTGCCACCAAATTTATGCAGTTGACGGCCCGTTGCCGCCGCTGCTACCGCTGTTGCATTCATGCTTACCTCGTTACTGCCAATTGGAACGCGTGGTCCAAATCAGCAATCAAATCTTCACTGTCTTCAATACCCACGGAAATACGCAACAAACTATCAGTAATGCCTGCGGCAATACGCGCCTCTGCCGCCATACCCGCGTGGGTCATGGTCGCTGCATGGGAGATCAGGCTTTCTACCCCCCCAAAGACTCTGCCAAGGTAAATAGCTCAAGGGCAGAAAGGAAACGGCGCATGACCTGCTCATCACCATCCAGCTCAAAACTGAGCATTGCACCAAAACCTGATTGCTGACGGCAGGCTATTTCGTGGCCGGGATGTTGTGGCAGGGAAGGATGATACAGCTTTTTCACTAAAGGCTGTTGCTGTAAATAACGCACAATGTCATCCGCGTTACGCTGCTGTTGAGCCATGCGTGGTGATAACGTGCGTAAACCACGAAGGAGTAGATAGCTGTCAAACGCAGCACCGGTTACACCAATATTATTTGCCCACCATGCCAGCTCGACAACCAGTTCTGGATCTTTCGCAATAACAGCACCAGCCACCACATCAGAGTGACCATTGAGATATTTGGTACAGGAGTGCACCACTAAATCGGCCCCAAGAGAGAGAGGCTGCTGTAAGGCGGGGCTGAGGAAGGTGTTATCACAAACCGTCAGTGCGCCCGCAGCACGGGCGGCTTGGCAGATGGCGGCAATATCAACAACCCGTAGCAATGGATTACTCGGTGTTTCAATCAAGACCAACTTCGGTTTCTCCGCCAATGCGCAGTTTAGTGCCGCTTCATCGCCCTGATCAACAAATAACACCCGATACGCACCACGCTTGCTCAAGCTGTCAAATAAACGGTAACTGCCACCGTAACAGTCATGCGGAGCGACCAACAGATCGCCCGGCTGTAAGAATGTAGTGCAAACCAAATGAAGCGCCGACATCCCGCTGCTGGTCATGACGGCACCGGCCCCCCCTTCCAATTCCGCCAGCGCCCGTTGGACAACATCACGCGTTGGATTACCACGACGTGAATAGTCATGCGTGCGCGGCTGATTAAAATCAATAAAATTGTAGGTACTGGAAAGGTGAATCGGGGGGACAACGCAGCCGTATTGCTCGTCATCATTCAACCCGCTACGGACTGCTATTGTTGCCTGTTTACGCGTCATATTGATTTCCACCAGCCGGGATCGAGAAAATGTTACGCCAGAGTAGACGCACAAATTACGGACGTCAATACATCTGGACATCTAAACTTCTTTGCGTATAGATTGAGCAATGGAATAATAACCGCTAAAATTATAGAGGCTTTGTATTTAAAGTAGGTTTTTATATCCAACGTCATTAGCGTTGTAGCATAGCAACGAGTGAACTGGCTCAAGTCAGTGATTCGAGCGAGTAAGAGCAGCAACAACGTAAGCACTAAGGGTATTTCGGTGATGTTGATCCAGTAAAATCGACATTTATTTAGTGAGAACAGTGAAAATCGGGCATAATTAGCCGGTTTTCAGAACATTGTGTTTTTCCGACAAATTTAAGGTATCCCATGGCTGAGTGGAACGGCGAGTATGTCAGCCCTTACGCTGAACACGGCAAGAAAAGCAAGCAGGTCAAAAAAATCACGGTATCCATTCCGTTGAAAGTGTTAAAAATCCTCACCGATGAGCGGACCCGCCGTCAGGTGAATAACCTGCGCCATGCTACCAACAGTGAATTGTTGTGTGAGGCCTTTTTGCATGCATTTACTGGCCAGCCGCTACCGAATGACGAAGACCTGCGTAAAGAACGCAGTGATGAGATCCCGGAAGCCGCGAAAATTTTAATGCGTGAATTGGGTGTTGACCCTGACACCTGGGAATATTGATTTCCAGCTACCACCTGGGTTCATGAATCACCGTGAATCCAGGTGGCAGAATACACAAAAGCACGCTAAGCGCCTTGGTTTTGATAAAAATGTATTATCTGTGGTAGTTATCTGTATTTCCCTTCTTTATATTTACTCATAACTCAAGAATAGTCTTAGCTATATCGACATATTGTATAAGAATATTCTCACATACCATCCCTCCATGTATATCTCGATAAAAAAGCATATTATCAATTATTATTTTACTGCTACGGATTATTGGGATATAACCAGTTTTTAAATGGTTAGAGATCACTCACTTTCCATTAAAAAATTTGATGTCTAATTTAATGAATGGACTTAAATATGAACCCAAATTATGCGAAACCTTCCGCCGCTTTTACCGCAGCCTCTTGGTCAGCGCTATTAGGTGGTTTTGTTATCTTCCTGATTGGTCTGTGGAATGCAGATATGCAATTAAACGAGCGAGGTTATTATTTCGCGGTATTGATACTCGGCCTGTTCTCCGCCGTTTCTTTGCAAAAAACCGTCCGTGACAAGCTAGAAGGCCTGGCAATCACTTCAATTTATTACGGTTTATGTTGGGTTGCTTTTATCGTCGCCGTTCTGTTGCTGTGTATCGGCCTATGGAATGCCACTTTAGCACTGAGTGAAAAAGGCTTTTATGGGGTGACGTTCTTTATGACCCTGTTTGGTGCTATTGCCGTACAAAAGAATACCCGCGACAGTGCAATGTCTTCAGATACTGAATCTGCTTCATTGTTCAAAAAAGTAAGAGATCAATTGAAAGCTGAAGATTAACCTTTTCGCTACAATTAACCTTTTCACTGCAGTTAACCTTTTCACTGCAGTTAACCTTTTCACTGCAGTTAATATTTTTACTGCAGTTAACGTTTTCACTATAATTAACGCTTTCACTACAAAAAATGGTTCAGCATAACAATTGTGCTTAGCCATTTTTTCTTTACGCACAAAATAATCATCGAAGTATGTGTCATAAAATTTAATAATAACAATTAGACGTCGCTAACCTATTATCTCTCGTGTCAAACTCACCAAATGGTCCACGTCATTATTAACTTATTAAATTTATTTATTATTTATGCCTAATCATCTCATGGATTCAGGCAGAGGGAAAATTGGCGACGTGATAACGAGTAGGCTAAGTTGGGTGCTGAATGGGGGTTATAGACGACCTGATGCGACGAACAATCATCGCCATAAAACAATCATCCCCATAAAATAATCATCATCGCCATAAAACGATCACGACTTCCGTAAAAGGTGGTTAGAGTGGCAACAAAAAAGGCGCCCAAGGCGCCTTTTTATCTGACGGGCGATAATTACTTCTTCGCACCCGGCACGCTGAAACGTTTGTTAAAGCGGTCAACACGGCCACCAGAAGCAACATCACGCTGCTTGCCAGTGTAGAACGGGTGGCATTCGCCGCACACGTCCAGGTTCAGATCATGACCAACAGTAGAGTTGATCTTGATAACGTTACCGCAAGAGCAAGAAGCAGTAACTTGTTCGTATTTAGGGTGGATACCTTGTTTCATGGAAACCTCTATATTAGGCCGTGTCGCTATCCAGCCCTGTTCCGCCAGACACCACACGATTGATAAATAACCATCGTTGATAAAATAAGCAACGATGGTTAACAGGATTTGATATCAAAGGCGGCGAATCATACAGAATTTGACGAAACCGCGCAATCGAATCCGCACATTGTGAAGTATGCGGTGTAAACTGTTCAATCTTTTTTTATTCAGGCCAATCTCTTTATTCAGGATGACATCATATGTCAGTTGTTCAAGTGGCATTACCCGTACCGCTGGCCCGTACCTTCGATTACCGCTTAGACAGTGCCATGGCCTGCCCTGTCGTAGGGGCCCGTGTCAGTGTGCCATTCGGTAAACGCAAAGCGATTGGTATCGTCGTGGGTCTCAGTGATACCAGCACCTTTCCGCTTGAACAACTCAAAACCATTGATGCCATTTTAGATAATCACAGCTTATTCCCCCCTAGCCTGTGGCGCATTCTCTGCTGGGCAACCGAGTATTACCATTATCCGATAGGTGAAGTGCTGTTTCATGCACTGCCGATCTTGTTACGTCAGGGGAGACCCGCCCAATCAGCGCCCTTATGGCAATGGTTTGTCACCGAGCAAGGCCGCGCTACACCACCAGAAAGCTTAAAACGCGCGCCCAAGCAGCAGCAAGCGCTTGCTGCATTATTGCAGAAACCGGTTTATCGCCATCAGGTTAATGAAATGGCATTAACTGAAAGTGCATTACAGGCATTACGCAGTAAAGGGTTGATTGATCTACGGGCGCAGGAAGCCACAACCACCGACTGGCGTCACAGTTTTTCGGTACTGGGGGAACGCCTACGGCTTAATACTGAACAGGCCACCGCCGTCGGGGCTATTCGTAGCGAAGATAACCAATTTGCCGCTTGGTTGCTGGCAGGTGTTACGGGTTCAGGTAAAACCGAAGTTTACCTGAGCGTGCTGGAAAACATTCTAGCGCAGGGCCGTCAGGCCCTAATTCTGGTGCCTGAAATTGGCCTGACCCCACAAACCATCGCCCGTTTTCGTGAACGGTTTAACGCACCGGTTGAGGTTCTCCATTCAGGCTTGAACGACAGTGAGCGCTTATCCGTCTGGTTGCGGGCACGTAGTGGTGAGGCGGCGATTGTGATTGGGACCCGCTCAGCCTTGTTTACGCCGTTTTCACGCCTTGGCGTCATCATTATTGATGAAGAGCATGACAGCTCTTATAAACAGCAGGAAGGTTGGCGTTATCATGCCAGGGATTTAGCGGTATTTCGCGCCCGCGAAGAGGGTATTCCTATCGTCATGGGGACGGCAACTCCCGCGCTTGAGACTCTGCATAACGTCCAAATGGGTAAATACCGCCAGCTAACCCTGACCAAACGCGCAGGGAGTGCCAAACCTGCGGCACAACATTTGCTGGATCTAAAAGGCCTGCCATTGAAAGTCGGCCTCTCTCAACCCCTGCTGAAACAGATGAAAACGCACCTGCAAGCGGGTAATCAGGTGATTTTATTCCTCAACCGCCGTGGCTATGCACCTGCCCTGTTGTGTCACGAATGTGGCTGGATTGCCGAATGTCAGCGCTGCGACCACTATTACACGCTGCATCAAAACCACCGTCAGTTACGTTGCCACCACTGTGACAGCCAACGGCCTGTGCCTCAGCAATGCCCTAAATGCGGATCGACTCATCTGGTCTCCGTTGGCGTGGGGACGGAACAGTTGGAAAATGAACTGGCACCGTTATTTCCTGAGACACCAATAACCCGCATTGACCGCGATACGACCAGCCGTAAAGGATCGCTGGAGCAATATCTGGCGGATGTTCACCAAGGTGGTGCACGCATTTTGATTGGTACACAAATGTTGGCCAAAGGGCACCACTTCCCTGACGTCACCTTGGTGGCGCTACTGGATGTTGATGGCGCGCTGTTTTCAGCGGATTTCCGCTCAGCCGAGCGCTTTGCCCAGCTTTATACGCAGGTCTCAGGCCGGGCCGGGCGGGCAGGCAAGCAAGGGGAAGTGATTTTACAAACTCACCACCCCGAGCATCCCCTGCTGCAAATTCTGTTACAGCAGGGCTACGATGCGTTTGCCAAACAAGCGCTAGAAGAGCGTAAAAGCGTGTTTTTACCGCCCTATACCAGCCATATTATCGTGCGCAGTGAAGATCACGATAACCAACAATCAGCCCTCTTCCTGCAACAATTACGTAATTTGCTGGAGGCCAGCCCCCTCAAAGATGAGGCGTTATGGATTATGGGGCCAGTTCCGGCGTTACAAGCCAAACGGGGTGGGCGCTTTCGCTGGCAGTTATTGCTACAACATCCCTCACGGCAACTGCTGCAACGGCTGATTAAAACCTCTCAGCCATTAATCAGTACCTTACCTCAGGCACGCAAAGTGAAATGGACAATAGATGTCGATCCTATCGATAGTTGATATCTATACCCAAAATCATTAACACGGTAGGTGAACAGCGAATAAATCCCGATGAACTGACACGAAAGTGATTCAGGTGAGGGGATATGGCGAACCCCTTGCAGCGTCAAGAAAAAGGGGTTCGCCCGATCTTTTATTGTCTGATCGTCACCACGAAGCAATCGTTTACCCTCCTTTCTGCGAGCCAGTTCGAAAAAACCTACTTACGTCACATTTTTTATGCAAATTAGGTAACAAATTACCCCCACTATCTGTATAGAATGACGGCAAGTCAGTATTTAACCGAAACAACACGGCCATAAAAGTCTATGAGCGCGCTTACTGGCTCGGAGCTAGAGTAAGGAGAAGGGCGTTGGAAAATAAGAAAGAATTCACAATGACCACGATGAAAGATGTTGCTGAAATGGCAGGTGTATCAACAGCAACCGTGTCTCGCGCGTTGATGAACCCTGAAAAGGTTTCAACCGTGACCCGACAAAAAGTGGAACAAGCCGTTTTGGCTGTTGGTTATTCTCCTCATGCTTTATCCCGTAATATTAAGCGTAATGAATCACGTACGATTCTGGTGATCGTACCCGATATCAGTGACCCATTTTTTGCCGATGTCATTCAGGGCATTGAACACGCAGCCGCCCAGCAAGGCTATCTGATATTAATTGGTGATTGCGCACAACAAACCCAGCAAGAGCGCACATTTGTTAATCTGATTATCACCAAACAGATCGATGGCATGCTGCTATTAGGCTCTAACCTGCCTTTTGATGCCAGTAAAGAAGAGCAGCGAAATTTACCCCCGATGGTCATGGCGAATGAGTTTGCTCCTGAGTTGGAGCTGCCGACCGTACATATCGATAACCTGACCGCCGCTTATGAAGCCGTTAACTATTTGCATGAGTTGGGCCATAAACGCATCGCCTGTATCGCCGGGCCAGAAAGCCTGCCGCTGAGCCATTATCGGTTACAAGGTTATATTCAGGCACTGCGTCGTAATGGTATTACTGTCGATAATGACTATATTATACGCGGGGATTTCAGCTACGAAGCGGGGGCCCAAAGCTTTGCGGCTCTTATGGAGCTGCCCCACCCCCCCACTGCAATATTTTCTCACAATGATGTCATGGCAGTAGGGGCTATCTGGCAGGCGAAGCAATTAGGGTTACGTATCCCGCAGGATGTCTCGCTGGTTGGCTTTGATGACTTGAAGCTGTCACAGTTTTGTGACCCCCCATTAACTACCGTCGCACAACCCCGTTACCAGATTGGCCAGCAAGCCATGTTACTCTTACTGGAGCAACTGCAAGGGCATTCAGTACAAAGTGGCTCCCGCTTGTTAGATACCGAATTAATCATCAGGGAAAGTACTGCTGCGCCTAAACACTAGGCAAATATTCAAGGGTTCAGTAACATGACGGACTTATTCCATCATTACGACGCAGCGAAACGATTGTGGCACAAAGAGATTATGTAAGCCGAGGGCGCTCAGGAGCGCGGCGCAAAAGCACCAGCCGGAAAAAACGCAGTGCTCCAATAGTATCTAAAACCGTGATGGCACTGGCTGTCGCGCTATTAGTGGTGTTTGTTGGCGGCCTCTATTTTATCACCCACAATAAACCGGGTGAGCTTCCGCTATTGCCAAATCATGACCCACGTACCGGGAATGGGCTACCGCCAAAACCGGAAGAACGCTGGCGTTATATTAAAGAATTGGAAAATCGTCAGATTGGCGTACCCATGCCAACAGAACCCTCTGCAGGGGGTGAAGTAAACGCCAAAACAGAGTTGACCAATGAACAACGTCAGTTACTGGAGCAGATGCAGGCAGATATGCGTCAACAACCGACGCAACTTTCTGAGGTTCCCTATAACCAAGGTATGCAGCAGGTACCACGTTCAGCGGTAACCATCAAACCACCGGCCACCAGTGTACAGCCGCAACCGGTAACTCCGCCGCGTCAAACCACTATTCCTGTACAACCTCAAGCACCGGCCCCCGTGCGTACACCGCCCGCCGCGCCAGTGACTCAGGCCGTTACGCCGCCTAAAGTGGAAAAAGAGAAAGAAAAAACACAACGCTGGATGGTGCAATGTGGCTCATTCAAAGCCGTTGATCAGGCAGAATCTATCCGCGCTCAATTGGCATTTGCGGGTATCGAAAGCCGTATTACCTCGGGCGGTGGCTGGAATCGCGTGGTGCTTGGCCCCTACAATAGTAAGGCTGCCGCAGATAAAGCCTTGCAGCGTTTACAAGGTGCAGGTCAATCAGGATGCATTCCCCTCTCTGTTGGGGGTTGAAAAGTCTTAATCCTCCCCCATTTATAATTTCAATATACTCCGTACTGTTTTTTAACAGGCAGTACGGGGACTCATTCAGTCTGCAACGAGGGTCCGCTCGTGACAACAATTGTAAGTGTACGCCGTGATGGTCATGTCGTTATTGGTGGCGATGGCCAAGTCACTTTGGGCAATACCGTGATGAAAGGTAATGCCAAAAAAGTCCGCCGTCTTTATAACAACAAGGTTATTGCTGGCTTTGCGGGGGGGACTGCTGATGCCTTTACTCTGTTCGAGTTATTTGAACGCAAGCTGGAAATGCATCAAGGCCACCTGACGAAAGCGGCTGTTGAACTAGCCAAAGACTGGCGCACCGACCGTATGCTGCGCAAGCTTGAAGCGTTACTGGCGGTTGCCGATGAGACCGCTTCGCTGATCATTACTGGTAACGGTGACGTGGTTCAACCTGAAGATGATCTGATTGCCATTGGCTCCGGTGGGCCTTATGCCCAATCGGCAGCACGTGCGTTGTTAGAAAATACTGAATTAGGTGCGCGGGATATCGTTGAGAAATCACTGAGTATTGCGGGGGATATTTGTATCTACACCAACCGCTTCCAAACCATTGAAGAATTAACATACTAAACGTAATTAACGCACTGCATAATTAATGTACAGTACATAATTAACGTACAGAGCGTAAGGATAGAATAATATGTCTGAAATGACCCCACGCGAAATAGTTAGCGAACTTGATAGCCATATCATCGGCCAAGACAAAGCCAAGCGTGCGGTGGCTATCGCCCTGCGTAACCGCTGGCGTCGTATGCAGCTTAACGAAGAGCTGCGCCACGAAGTGACACCTAAAAATATTCTGATGATCGGGCCAACCGGTGTGGGTAAAACTGAAATTGCCCGCCGTCTGGCTAAATTGGCCAATGCCCCGTTCATCAAAGTTGAAGCCACAAAATTCACCGAAGTGGGTTATGTTGGTAAAGAAGTGGATTCTATCATTCGCGATCTAACCGATGCAGCCGTAAAAATGGTTCGCCATCAGTCTATCGAGAAAATGCGCTATCGGGCGGAAGA
This sequence comes from Yersinia pestis, assembly GCF_900460465.1. Lineage (GTDB taxonomy): Bacteria > Pseudomonadota > Gammaproteobacteria > Enterobacterales > Enterobacteriaceae > Yersinia > Yersinia pestis. The sequence goes on from NZ_UAVH01000001.1 coordinate 11,791, forward strand.
GTTGGCCGAAGAACGCATTTTGGATGTGCTCATCCCACCCGCCAAAAACAACTGGGGCGTACCGGATGAATCACAGGAGCCTTCTGCCACCCGTCAGACTTTCCGTAAGAAGCTGCGTGAAGGCCAACTGGATGATAAAGAGATTGAGATAGATCTGGCTGCGGCCCCGATGGGAGTTGAAATTATGGCACCTCCTGGCATGGAAGAGATGACCAATCAGCTACAATCCATGTTCCAGAATATTGCTGGCCAGAAACAGAAACCGCGCAAAATCAAAATCAAAGAAGCACTTAAGCTACTGATTGAAGAAGAAGCAGCAAAACTGGTTAATCCAGAAGAGCTGAAACAGCAAGCGATTGATGCGGTTGAACAACACGGTATCGTGTTTATTGATGAGATCGATAAAATCTGTAAACGCGGCCAGACTTCCGGCCCAGATGTCTCCCGTGAAGGGGTACAGCGTGACTTACTGCCACTGGTTGAAGGTTGTACCGTCTCAACCAAGCACGGTATGGTGAAGACTGACCATATTCTGTTTATTGCATCTGGCGCATTCCAGGTTTCCAGTCCATCAGACTTGATCCCGGAGTTGCAAGGCCGTTTGCCAATCCGCGTAGAGTTACAAGCGCTGACAACAGATGACTTTGAACGCATCTTGACCGAGCCAAGTGCTTCATTAACCGAACAGTATAAAGCGCTGATGGCGACCGAAGGCGTTACCATCGAGTTTACTCGCGAGGGTATCCGTAAAATTGCTGAAGCGGCATGGCAGGTGAACGAACGTACCGAAAATATTGGTGCCCGCCGTTTACACACAGTGTTAGAGCGTCTGATGGAAGATATTTCCTATGACGCCAGCGAAAGCAGTGGTCAATCTATCACTATTGACGCGGAATACGTTGGTAAGCACTTAGATGAGCTGGTTGCGGATGAAGACTTGAGCCGTTTTATCCTATAATTCGCTTTATCAGCCTAGGCTGAATAAAATCATCCAGTATGGAGTATCCCGAGTGGGAGGCATCGCCTCCCACTCTTGTTTTTATCGTATTATGATTCTTATCGCATTATGATTTTGATAACGTCATAATTTTTTGACATGATAATTTTATTAACATTATTTCCATTTGGCATGATCCCGTTTTCTTACACGCCGAGATTAAGGCGGACCAGACTCCTATTGAATGAAGCGAAAAATGAGCCTATCAATCAACACCAGCCAAACCCAGGCTTGGCTGGAAAGCCTACGACCACGCACCCTACCATTGGCGTTCGCCTCTATCGTTACCGGTTCAGCTCTGGCTGTCTGGCTCGATAGTTTTAAACCCGCCGTGGCACTATTAGCCCTATTAACTGCCGGTCTACTGCAAATTCTATCCAATCTGGCTAACGACTATGGCGATGCGGTGAAAGGCAGCGATACCGAAGAACGTATCGGGCCATTACGCGGTATGCAAAAAGGGATAATTAGCCACCAGCAAATGAAAGTGGCGCTAATTATCACCGTGATCTTAACAATCATTTCAGGTATCGCCCTCATTGCCGTCGCCTGTGAAAAGCCCAGCGATATTCTTGGATTTTTACTGCTTGGCCTGATGGCGATTGTTGCCGCCATTACTTACACCGTGGGGAGAAAACCCTATGGTTATATGGGATTGGGTGATATTTCGGTATTGGTATTCTTCGGTTGGTTAAGCGTCGCAGGGACCTATTATCTTCAAGCTGGCCACTTTGATAGCATCGTCATGCTGCCGGCCACGGCCTGTGGTTTACTGGCCACGGCGGTATTAAATATTAATAACTTACGCGATATCGAAAATGATAAAGCAAATGGCAAAAATACGCTGGCAGTCCGTCTAGGGCCTGTCGTAGCACGCTATTATCATGCGCTGTTAATTGGTGCCGCCATCTTCTGCCTGGCACTCTTCAGCATTCTCCATCTGCACAGTTGGCACGGTTGGATCTTTTTATTAGCGATCCCATTACTGGGAAAACATGCGCTGTTTGTTTTACGGGACCCTACCGCAGCAGGTATGCGCCCTATGCTCGAGCAGATGGTGAAAGCCGCTTTACTGACCAATATCCTGTTTGCTGTGGGCCTGGTATTCAGTTAATACGGCTTGTTTATCATAGAAAGGTCTCCGGGCCATTAGCGGCTCAAGGTAACTTGAATAAATTTAACAATTGATGATTTTGCCAACAGCGGCCAGAAAAGGATATACTCAATCTCCCAGCCGCAACCAGACGTTAATCCTATGAAATATGATACTTCCGATCTCTGTGACATCTATCATGAAGAGGTAAACGTGGTAGAACCACTGTTCTCCAATTTTGGTGGGCGCACTTCATTTGGTGGCAAGATTACTACCGTAAAATGTTTCGAAGATAACGGCTTGTTGTTTGACCTGCTTGAAGAGAATGGTCTTGGCCGTGTCTTGGTCGTTGATGGCGGTGGTTCAGTGCGCCGTGCATTAATCAATGCTGAGCTAGCCGAATTAGCCTTGAAAAACGAGTGGGAAGGCATTGTTGTTTACGGTGCCGTGCGTCAGGTCGATGACTTGGCCGAGTTGGACATTGGCATTCAGGCAATGGCCGCAATACCCGTCGGGGCTGCTGATGAGGGTGTGGGTGAGAGCGATATCCGTGTTAATTTTGGCGGTGTAACGTTCTTCTCAGGTGACCATCTTTATGCCGATAACACCGGTATTATCTTATCGGAAGATCCCCTGGATATTGAATAACATACCCTAAATAATATCTGTCTGACGGGGATTAGTGCACAGATAGGAGAAGGTTCCCCTTCTTCTCCTATCCACTGTGATTGCGATCCTGGCGTAATATTGCCCCCTCCCGATACTCATTGCACCTCATTGGTCGCTGGGCCTACTGGTGCCTGACTGAAGAATTCAGTATCACCAGATGCCGCACACATCTGTCGGCCGAAAGGTAAACGCAATGTCCCCCCTAGCAGGGTCACCACCACTTTCTCAGGTGTTACACAGTTATTCCCATCGAACGCGTCACTGGCCACCCAACGCAATTGCACCGCGACTTCAGCTCCCGCCGCAACAGTGACGGGTGAGAGTACCGGCTCCTGCCGCATCCCACGCGGTACTTTGCGAAAGACGGCCAACTGCTGGCCAACTGCGCCTTCGAAACTGATCACTGGCATTGCATTAACCTGGCAGGCTCGAGCGCTAATATTACGTAATATCAGCAAAGTACCGCTTTGTGATGCACCTTCGAATAGCCCCTCTTTATCGTCAAAACGGGCGTTGAGGTGAGCCACATGACAGACGATATCATTATTTGGTACGGTCGTGGCCTGTTCTGACTTTGCCTGTTCTGAAATTGCCCATGCCGATACCGATAGCGTCATGGCAACGATCAAAGCCACTCCAGCGGTAGTTGTACTACGGAGAAAACAGCAGCCTCTTTGCATCAAAAAACCTCATCAAGATGTGAATGAATTAAGTCAGTAAATAGATAATCACTGTGGGTATCGGGCCGTGAAAATAATAAATCCACGATAATACGTTTATACCCGCCACCACCGTGCTATTACCCATTTGGCGCGCCTTGCGAGTTGTTCGCTAATCCATAAAAAAGATGTTTATCTGAAATTTTTCATGGCATGAGAACACCTATCCTTAGTATTTTATTGATATAGATACCAGCACTGAAAAATAAAAGAAGGGAGAAATTTGATGTGTTTAATTAGGACACTGATTTTTTAAACTAAAGTCATTAGTGATATAAAATAAACTCATAATCACCAAAAAAAATCATATCGGCAGTGGAAAGATAATGTGACAGTTCGAACCCAAAAAACTCACTGTAGAAAACAGCATATATCCATAAATTTATAAAGCGTATTGTTCGATAAGCAATTTTCATCTATTTAAATAGGATAATTCTGCATTTAAAATTTCATTACGCTACTTATCCCATCGCTTAAAATAGGAATAATCTGTTTTTAAACACCCTACAAACATGACTACTTAATAATGCGTACTGTCCAGATCCCTTTCAATTAATATGCCAGCGCTTTCACGCTGGCATATTTACTTATTACTGCTGTGGTGCTGATAAACCAAAGAATTGTTTAACTCCGGAAATACCCGCATCAAAAGCAGAACCGATGCTTTCGCCGATTTTACCGATTGTTGCGCTAGCATTTGGCTTAATACCAAAGATAGATGCACCCGCGTCAATCAGAGCACCAAAGCCAGAACCCAGCACTTTACCTGCATCAGAAACAATACCCGCGCCCGAAACTTCCATCACTTCCGTTTGTGTAAGTTCTTTCACAGAAAGACTCCTATATAGATAAAATTAAGTTAGTTCTTCATGGTGAGCATAAAAGCGCTCAACAAAAATGTAATAGCAAAATAATAAAAAATCAAACTGCAATTCGTAAATAATTAAATATACCGAAATAGAGTTACGTGAAAATGATTCAATTAAACCTTCTATTTTTTGTGATATGTTGATTTGAAATGATGGGTATAACGGAGCGAGGAATGAGCAGCAATCAGATATTCCGCCGGGACGCGGTAGAGTATATTAGAACAAAATGGTTGGGGAAGGCGCTGTTAACTTCGGGTTATTCCACAACGTTCATAGCTGCTTTATGTGCTATCTTTTTGGTGTTATTAATTACTCTTATCATTTATGGAACATACACCCGTAGAATAAACGTTAATGGTGAGGTTATTTCTCAGCCTCACCCCATAAACATTTTTTCTCCCCAACAAGGATTCATTACCAAAAAATGGGTGGAAGTGGGTGATATTGTCCGTAAAGGTCAGCACTTATATCAAATTGATGTCAGTCGAACGACCTTTTCAGGTAATGTTAGCCTTAACTCTTTAGAAGCAATAAATAACCAACTTTCTCAAATTGATAGCATCATCAATAATACACAGAAAAATAAAGAACTTACGCTACTTAATTTACGTCAGCAGCTCGCACAATACCAAAAGGCACATAAGAAATCCCAAGAGCTGGTCGATAACGCAGGCAAAGGAATGGATGATATGCGGCGTACAATGGCCAGTTATGGTACTTACCAACGTCAGGGTCTAATTACTAAAGATCAATTAACCAATCAGCGTTCCCTCTTTTATCAACAACAGAATGCCTTTCAAAGCCTGAATACTCAACTGATACAAGAAAGCTTACAGATAGCAAAACTTGAAAGTGAAATCTCTACGCGAGCATCAGATTTTGATAATGATATCTCTCAGTATTTATTTCAAAAAGGTGATTTAAAGCGTCAATTGGCTGAAGTTGATGCGAGTGGCATGTTACTCATTAATTCGCCAAGCGATGGCAAGATTGAAAATATGAGTGTGACCCAAGGACAGATGGTCAACGTAAATGACAGTTTGGTCCAATTGACGCCTTCTGATAATCCCTATTATTGTCTTGTGCTTTGGGTACCAAACAATAGCGTCCCTTATATAAATACTGGAGACAAAGTCAATATACGCTATGACGCTTTCCCCTTTGAAAAGTTTGGTCAATTTCCTGGGCGTATAATCTCTATCTCTAATGTCCCCGTTTCACAACAAGAAATAGCCTCATACAATATTGCACCGCGGCTCCCGAACGGTGGACTCATTGAGCCTTACTATAAAGTCATCGTGGCACTAGACGATATTCATTTTCGTTATCAGTCTAAACCTTTAATGCTATCCAATGGCCTTAAAGCTAATGTCACGTTATTCCTTGAAAAAAGGCCTCTTTATCAATGGATGCTATCTCCATTTTATGACATCAAGAAAAGTGTAACGGGGCCTGTAAATGAATGATACGCATTTTAACGAGATAAAAAACCGTCTGAATTTTAGCTTTCGTCGTAAAGTCCCACAGGTGCTTCAAACCGAAGCAGCAGAATGCGGACTTGCCTGTCTGGTAATGACATGCCGCTACCATGGGATGGATATAGATTTATTTAATTTACGCCAACGTTTTGGTATTTCTTCTCATGGCGCAACATTAGCGCTGTTAATTAATATCTCAGCACAACTTAAGTTTAAAACCCGTGCTTTATCACTGGATTTAGATGAGTTACGCCAATTAAAAACACCCTGTATATTGCATTGGGATATGAGCCATTTTGTCGTCCTTGTTGCAGTGAAGGGCACCCGGTTTATTATTCACGACCCGGCATTTGGCCGGCGTACTGTCAGCCTAAGTGAGATGTCACAGCATTTTACCGGTGTCGCACTGGAATTATGGCCTAACAGTGAATTTACCCGCCAAAAAAGCCGTACCCGTTTAAGCCTATTATCACTGATGCGTAATATCAGCGGCTTACCTGGCTTTCTGACAAAAATATTTTGCTTATCGTTAATGGTCGAGGCCATTAACCTACTGCTACCGGTAGGAACTCAGTTGGTCATGGACCATGTGATCATTGCCGAGGACTATGACCTATTAGCATTGATTTGTATCGGCCTGCTTTTCTTTATTCTGTTCCGCACGTTTTTAAGTATGTTGCGATCGTGGACATCGCTGGTTATGGGGTCTTTAGTTGATGTGCAATGGAAGGCGGGTTTATTTGATCATCTACTCAAATTACCTTTGGCTTATTTTGAAAAACGTAAACTGGGCGATATTCAGTCACGGTTTGGTGTAACGAACGGTGCAATAGTGATCCACACCCAACGCCTGAAATCAGATCCAGGGGGTAATCTGCTCTCCTGATTCAGGAGAGTTTATGGTCACTTTTGAGACAGTTATGGAAATTAAAATCCTGCACAAGCAGGGAATGAGTAGCCGGGCGATTGCCAGAGAACTGGGGATCTCCCGCAATACCGTTAAACGTTATTTGCAGGCAAAATCTGAGCCGCCAAAATATACGCCGCGACCTGCTGTTGCTTCACTCCTGGATGAATACCGGGATTATATTCGTCAACGCATCGCCGATGCTCATCCTTACAAAATCCCGGCAACGGTAATCGCTCGCGAGATCAGAGACCAGGGATATCGTGGCGGAATGACCATTCTCAGGGCATTCATTCGTTCTCTCTCGGTTCCTCAGGAGCAGGAGCCTGCCGTTCGGTTCGAAACTGAACCCGGACGACAGATGCAGGTTGACTGGGGCACTATGCGTAATGGTCGCTCACCGCTTCACGTGTTCGTTGCTGTTCTCGGATACAGCCGAATGCTGTACATCGAATTCACTGACAATATGCGTTATGACACGCTGGAGACCTGCCATCGTAATGCGTTCCGCTTCTTTGGTGGTGTGCCGCGCGAAGTGTTGTATGACAATATGAAAACTGTGGTTCTGCAACGTGACGCATATCAGACCGGTCAGCACCGGTTCCATCCTTCGCTGTGGCAGTTCGGCAAGGAGATGGGCTTCTCTCCCCGACTGTGTCGCCCCTTCAGGGCACAGACTAAAGGTAAGGTGGAACGGATGGTGCAGTACACCCGTAACAGTTTTTACATCCCACTAATGACTCGCCTGCGCCCGATGGGGATCACTGTCGATGTTGAAACAGCCAACCGCCACGGTCTGCGCTGGCTGCACGATGTCGCTAACCAACGAAAGCATGAAACAATCCAGGCCCGTCCCTGCGATCGCTGGCTCGAAGAGCAGCAGTCCATGCTGGCACTGCCTCCGGAGAAAAAAGAGTATGACGTGCATCTTGATGAAAATCTGGTGAACTTCGACAAACACCCCCTGCATCATCCACTCTCCATCTACGACTCATTCTGCAGAGGAGTGGCGTGATGATGGAACTGCAACATCAACGACTGATGGCGCTCGCCGGGCAGTTGCAACTGGAAAGCCTTATAAGCGCAGCGCCTGCGCTGTCACAACAGGCAGTAGACCAGGAATGGAGTTATATGGACTTCCTGGAGCATCTGCTTCATGAAGAAAAACTGGCACGTCATCAACGTAAACAGGCGATGTATACCCGAATGGCAGCCTTCCCGGCGGTGAAAACGTTCGAAGAGTATGACTTCACATTCGCCACCGGAGCACCGCAGAAGCAACTCCAGTCGTTACGCTCACTCAGCTTCATAGAACGTAATGAAAATATCGTATTACTGGGGCCATCAGGTGTGGGGAAAACCCATCTGGCAATAGCGATGGGCTATGAAGCAGTCCGTGCAGGTATCAAAGTTCGCTTCACAACAGCAGCAGATCTGTTACTTCAGTTATCTACGGCACAACGTCAGGGCCGTTATAAAACGACGCTTCAGCGTGGAGTAATGGCCCCCCGCCTGCTCATCATTGATGAAATAGGCTATCTGCCGTTCAGTCAGGAAGAAGCAAAGCTGTTCTTCCAGGTCATCGCTAAACGTTACGAAAAGAGCGCAATGATCCTGACATCCAATCTGCCGTTCGGGCAGTGGGATCAAACGTTCGCCGGTGATGCAGCACTGACCTCAGCGATGCTGGACCGTATCTTACACCACTCACATGTCGTTCAAATCAAAGGAGAAAGCTATCGACTCAGACAGAAACGAAAGGCCGGGGTTATAGCAGAAGCTAATCCTGAGTAAAACGGTGGATCAATATTGGGCCGTTGGTGGAGATATAAGTGGATCACTTTTCATCCGTCGTTGACAGTTTGGCTCCCTCGATATCATACGTTCAACATTAACCAACAATGTGGTCAACGGCATCATTGACGGTCTAATGTCTATTGGCGTGTTTATCATGATGTTTTTGTATGGTGGCTGGCTGGTTTGGGTGGTACTTGGTTTTACCGCCATGTACATGATCCTGCGCCTTGCCACTTATAATCAATACCGTCAGGCTTCCGAAGAGCAAATTGTAAAAAATGCCAAAGCCAGCTCTCATTTTATGGAAACACTTTATGGCATCAGTACGCTTAAGGCCCTGGGGCTGGCAGCAACACGCTCACAATTTTGGCTCAATCTAAACATAGACACGACCAATGCCAATATCCGACTGACTAAGTTAGATATGTTTTTTGGCGGCGTAAACACACTGATCTGCACCATCGATCAAGTTGTCATCTTATGGCTAGGCGCGTCGATGGTGATTGATGGGCAAATGACATTAGGTATGTTTGTTGCCTTTAATGCTTATCGGGGACAATTTTCTGATCGGGCAACCAACTTGATCAATATGGTGTTGCAACTCCGTATGCTTGCCTTGCACAGTGAGCGTATTGCCGACATTGTTTTCACCGAAACCGAAAAAGAACAGACCCCCAGACAACTGCTTTCACCCAATCAACCTGCGGTCTTTGAAGCTCGAAACATTGCTTTTCAATATGACAATCTGTCAAAACCTATTTTTTCTGATTTGAACATTCACGTTGAAGCGGGTGAGAGTGTGGCGATTACTGGCCCATCGGGTATAGGAAAAACCACGTTGATGAAAGTGATAGCCGGGCTGCTGACACCTTCACAGGGGCATATTCTGATTGATGGGCTGGATATAACGACGGTCGGCCTGAATAATTATCGTGATTGCATTGCCTGCGTGCTCCAGGATGACAAGCTGTTCGCAGGTTCCATCGCTGACAACATTGCCAGTTTTGATGTCAACAAAGATGAGCAGCGTATTCTTTCCTGTGCTAATCATTGCAATATACATAAAGAAATTATGCATATGCCGATGGGTTATGAAACGTTGATTAGTGAGCTTGGAGGCAGTTTATCGGGCGGGCAGAAGCAACGTTTATTGATTGCCAGAGCGTTGTATCGTCAACCTAGTTTACTGTTTCTGGACGAGGCAACAAGTCATCTGGACTTAGCAAACGAAGCACATATCAATAATGCGATAGCCTCACTGAAGATCACCCGTATTTTTATCGCCCATCGTCCTTCAACGATAGCCAGTGCCCAGCGTATTATTAATCTGGAAAAACAAAACGTATCGTAATGATTTATTTACATAATGACAGGCAAAGGGATGAGGGATGAGGGATGAGGGATGATTTAGCCATAACGGAATTTTCAGCGTTGCGCGACTGAGTGGGGCACGAATAGGAAAATATTGGCATTGGCCTTGTAAATAAGGCGCCTGATCCTGCAATAACATTTGTGATATTGCCCCCCGCTCCGCGAGCATCGGCGCACCCACAGAAAAGGGCGATACTGATATCGCCCTTTACTTGTGCCCAGAAAACCCCCAGCTAGGCTGGGGGTTCAGTAAAGCTTTCAGCTTTGGGTCAGTTATAAAAACCCCTTTTGATTTGTTAAAACAGTTTGCGGTCTGGCAACTGCAAATGTTCAACAAGAAATCAAAAGGGGGTCCCAATGAGGGATGAAAAGAGCTTAGCGCACACCCGATGGAACTGTAAATATCATATAGTTTTTGCGCCGAAGTACCGAAGGCAGGTGTTCTACAGGGAAAAACGCAGAGCGATTGGCAGTATTTTAAGAAAACTGTGCGAATGGAAAAACGTGAATATCCTGGAAGCAGAATACTGTGTGGATCACATCCATATGCTTCTGGAGATCCCGCCCAAGATGAGTGTCTCGGGATTTATGGGGTACCTGAAGGGAAAGAGCAGTCTGATGCTTTATGAGCAGTTTGGCGATTTGAAGTTCAAATACCGTAACAGGGAGTTTTGGTGTCGAGGGTATTACGTTGATACGGTAGGGAAAAACACGGCCAGGATACAAGAATACATAAAGCACCAATTGGAAGAGGATAAAATGGGTGAGCAACTCTCGATCCCGTATCCCGGTAGCCCGTTTACGGGCCGTAAGTAATCCATAGATGCAAATGTCAGATCGCGATGCGCCTGTTAGGGCGCGGCTGGTAACAGAGCCTTATAGGCGCATATGAAAAACCTCCGGCTATGCCGGAGGATATTTATTTATTTCCGCTGACTTAAGGCTAGCCTCGCTATGCTCAGCAACCAACCTTGATCAAAAACGCGTTAGCGATTTCTAGTGGCAACGGAAGTCAATCGGAACTCAGACTTCTTCCATCTTACCCAACAGTGCTCGCAAACGATCCTGCCAGACATGTTGTTCTTGTTTCAGTTGCTCATTTTCGCGCACTAATGCCTCACGGCTACCAGCAGCATCCTGAACTTCCTGGGTCAGTGTGTTATTTTTCTCTTTCAGCTCTTCAATTTCCATCTGCAATAACGTGATGGTATCAATCGCCTGCTGAACTTTAACTTCCAATTTCTCAAATACTTCAAATGACATTCTTTGGTCCTCTTATGGTAGCAAGGCGTACATCTCTTGGGCGCAGTCATCATTACTTGCCAAAAACTCATCGTAACCACTGGCGTATGAAACTGCTGCGAATACTTACTGCGCTATATACTCATCGAACGACGGTGATAAGCGCGGTGTTCTAATACGCACCTTTATAAAGGTGATACTGCTTGATGAAAGCGATAACTTCGTAAAAACAATACGTCATAAAAATGGTGCCCGACGAAACCGGTGCTCTATGAAACCGGTGCTCTATGAAACCGATTGTATGTAGCCAATCCCGCCCTGTCTAGCTCCATACCAGTGCAAACCACACTCTGTAGCAATTTCCTGCATGTGACTATCAGCAAAGACTGAAAAATATCTATGACCGCCCCTTTGATGCGATACACCCCTTTAACATTTTCACAAAAAATCACTGGTCCGATCACACTTTTAAAGTCCCTTAACGCCCTAAAATTACGCGAAAACGCTCATTTCATGACGAATAACACATATTTTGATTTCGCTACTTCTCGTTTTCGCTCGTTAACGATAAATTTACATTATCCCCTTCACTGCTCGAAGGGCAAAAACAAGAAATACCCTATAAATCTCTGTCTGTAGGACATTATTATGAGCCAAACCGCTAGTTCTACCTTAAAAGGCCAATGTATTGCGGAGTTTCTCGGTACTGGGCTATTGATATTTTTTGGTGCAGGTTGTGTTGCTGCTTTGAAGTTGGCAGGGGCCAGTTTTGGGCAGTGGGAAATCAGTATCATTTGGGGCCTGGGTGTTGCTATGGCCATTTATTTGACGGCAGCCATTTCAGGCGCGCATCTTAATCCGGCCGTCACCATCGCATTGTGGTTATTCGCCTGTTTCGAACGCCGTAAAGTTCTCCCTTACATCGTGGCACAGGTTGCCGGCGCATTTTGTGCCGCGGCGTTAGTATACGGCCTGTATTACAGCCTGTTCGTCGATTTTGAACAAACTCACCAGATGGTGCGTGGCAGCACCGAGAGCCTCCAACTGGCAGGTATCTTCTCTACTTACCCAAATCCACATATTTCTGTCGTTCAAGCTTTCTTGGTTGAAACAGTCATTACCGCCATTCTGATGTGTCTGATTCTGGCACTGACTGATGATGGTAACGGCATTCCACGCGGCCCGCTGGCCCCCCTACTGATCGGTATTCTGATCGCAGTTATTGGTGCTTCAATGGGGCCACTGACCGGGTTCGCACTCAACCCAGCACGTGACCTTGGTCCAAAAGCATTCTCTTATCTGGCAGGCTGGGGTGATATTGCCTTCACTGGTGGGCGCGATATTCCTTATTTCCTGGTACCGATCTTCGGGCCTATCGTCGGTGCTTTGTTGGGTGCATTTGGTTATCGGGCCTTAATTGGCCGCCACCTGCCCTGTGATGTGTGTACCCTTGAGGATGAAGAATCCACAACGATAACCACAGAACGTAAAGCATAAATAATAGATACTGAAATATACACAAGTCATTGGAGTCGCATGTAGGCAGCAAACGCACAACAAATGGGTTATAAACCGTTTTGAACGCGCCTACAGAGGCCGAGTAATCAGAGTAACTATCCCCCTGCGGCTTCAAGTACGAAGGGGATAAATGGCAACTTAAAAGTAGGCTTATTATGACAACTGAAAATACTACTCAAAAAAATACATTGTCGCACTTGATCAGGGGACAACCAGCTCCAGGGCGGTAGTACTGGATCACAATGCAAATATCGTGAGTGTTTCTCAGCGTGAATTCACTCAGATTTACCCAAAGGCTGGCTGGGTTGAGCATGACCCAATGGAGATCTGGGCGACCCAAAGCTCTACACTGATTGAAGTCCTGGCCAAAGCCGGTATCAACTCTGATGAAATCGCGGGTATCGGTATTACCAATCAGCGCGAAACCACGATTGTTTGGGATAAAGTGACCGGTAAGCCGGTGTATAACGCCATTGTCTGGCAATGCCGCCGTACTGCGGATATTTGCGAAAAACTGAAAAAAGAAGGGCTGGAAGAGTATATCCGCCACAACACCGGTTTGGTGGTAGATCCCTACTTCTCTGGCACAAAAGTGAAATGGATCCTCGATAACGTCGAGGGCGCTCGCGAGCGCGCTGAACGCGGTGAGTTACTGTTTGGTACCGTAGACACCTGGCTGGTGTGGAATATGACGCAAGGCCGTGTGCACGTCACCGACTATACCAACGCATCACGGACCATGATGTTTAACATCCGTACCAAGGAGTGGGACGACCGTATGCTGAAAGCGCTGAATATTCCACGCGCCATGCTACCGGAAGTTCGCCCATCCTCCGAAATCTACGGCAAAACCAATATCGGTGGCAAAGGTGGCACTCGTATTCCAATCGCCGGGATTGCCGGTGACCAGCAAGCCGCTCTGTTTGGTCAGCTTTGTGTACAGCCGGGCATGGCAAAAAATACCTACGGTACGGGTTGCTTCCTGCTGATGAACACCGGTGAAGAAGCGGTTCAATCTACTCATGGCCTGTTGACCACCATTGCCTGTGGCCCACGCGGTGAAGTGAATTATGCACTGGAAGGGGCTGTATTTATTGGTGGTGCCTCCATTCAATGGCTACGTGATGAATTGAAGTTGATAGGCGATGCCACCGATTCTGAGTATTTCGCGACCAAAGTGAAAAACAGTAATGGTGTGTATGTGGTACCGGCCTTCACCGGTCTGGGCGCTCCTTACTGGGACCCGTATGCCCGTGGTGCGATTTTCGGCCTGACCCGTGGTGTTAACAGCAACCACATTATCCGTGCAACGCTCGAATCCATAGCTTATCAGACCCGCGATGTCTTGGATGCCATGCAAGCTGACTCCGGCGCACGGCTGAAATCACTGCGTGTTGATGGCGGTGCAGTAGCTAATAACTTCCTGATGCAGTTCCAGGCCGATATTCTGGGTACCCGTGTTGAGCGCCCTGCTATTCGTGAAAGTACAGCATTGGGTGCTGCATTCCTGGCAGGTCTGGCGACGGGCTTCTGGGATGACCTCGATGAGGTGAAGAGTAAAGCAAGCATTGAACGCGAATTCCGTCCAGGGATTGAAACCACAGAGCGTGATATCCGTTACAAGGGCTGGAAAAAAGCAGTGGCCCGCGCCCGGGATTGGGAAGAGCACGACGAGTAATAGCCCGCCAGTTTTAGCCAGTCCGTTTTAAACAGAACCGGTTTTAAACTAAGCCTATTTTAAACCAAACACAACGCGCTATCCCCCCGATGGCGCGTTTTTCGTTGTGAGAAACATGACCGGCAGTTATGCGGGTAAAAAGAGTACAGCTAACACCTTTGCGGCTTCAAGTTAGAAAGGTGATAGAATTCTTGCCTATATTCAGTTTTTCTATTCCGCAATCAACAGGTCTAACCATGAAACGTGAATTAGCCATCGAGTTTTCCCGAGTGACTGAAGCCGCCGCATTGGCAGGTTATAAGTGGCTGGGTCGGGGCGATAAAAATGCTGCCGACGGTGCTGCGGTGCAGGCAATGCGCATCATGCTCAATCAAGTCAATATTGATGGGCGGATTGTTATTGGTGAAGGCGAGATCGACGAAGCCCCAATGCTGTTTATTGGCGAGCATGTCGGTACGGGTCAAGGTGATGCGGTAGATATCGCGGTTGACCCAATTGAAGGGACCCGGATGACGGCCATGGGCCAAGCCAATGCACTGGCAGTACTGGCGGTCGGAGACCAAGGCACATTCTTACATGCCCCTGATATGTATATGGAAAAACTGGTGGTTGGCCCGGCAGCCAAGGGGGCTATCGACCTGAATCTGCCGTTGGAACAGAACCTGTGCAATATCGCCACCGCACTCAATAAACCGCTGGCTGATTTGACCGTGATCACCTTGGCTAAACCGCGTCATGACGGCATCATCGCCGCAATGCAGCAACTGGGTGTAAAAGTGTTCGCCATTCCAGACGGTGACGTTGCTGCGTCAATTTTGACTTGTATGCCAGAAAGCGAAGTGGACGTGATGTACTGCATTGGTGGCGCACCTGAAGGGGTGATTTCTGCTGCAGTGATCCGTGCGCTAGATGGCGATATGCAAGGCCGCTTGTTACCGCGCCATCAAGTGAAGGGCGACAGTGAAGATAACCGCCGCATCGGCGAACAAGAGTTATTACGTTGTAAATCAATGGGTATTGAAGCAGGCAACGTGCTGCAGCTCGGTGATATGGCCCGTAATGATAATGTTATCTTCTCTGCCACTGGCATTACTAAAGGTGACCTGCTAGAAGGTATCTATCGTAAAGGGAATATGGCGACCACTGAAACACTGCTGATCCGGGGTAAATCACGCACTATCCGCCGCATCCGCTCGACCCATTTCCTGGATCGCAAAGACCCGGCATTGCACGAGTTCTTACTGTAAACCGGCTAGCAATCATTTTTATTCTGCACGGCGCTCGTAAAAGCGCCGTAAAGTTTACATCAGTTAGATGATTCGGAGATAACTTCAAACAAGTCTGTAAATAAAAGCAAGTATGTAAATAGAAACAAGCATGTAAATAACGGGAATTATAATTATGGCTGAATGGGTTAGTGGCAAAATTACTCACATCGAGCACTGGACTGACGCGCTGTTTAGTCTCCAGGTTAATGCACCCGTGGATCCGTTTACCGCCGGGCAGTTCGCCAAACTGGCGTTGGATATTAATGGTGAGCGTGTACAGCGTGCCTACTCTTACGTGAATGCCCCGAGCGACCATAATCTGGAGTTTTATCTGGTCACGGTACCGGAAGGAAAACTCAGTCCACGCCTGGATCAACTATCCGTGGGGGGGGAAGTGATGATCACCAAGCAAGCCGCAGGTTTTTTCGTACTGGAAGAAATTCCCGACTGCGATACCTTGTGGATGCTGGCAACCGGTACCGCCATTGGCCCTTATTTGTCGATTTTACAGGAAGGGCAAGATTTGGAGCGTTTCAAGCATTTGGTACTGGTACACGCCGCACGCTTTGCCCATGACCTCAGCTACCTACCGCTGATGCAACAGCTTGAGCAACGCTATAACGGCAAGCTGCGTATCCAAACCGTCGTGAGCCGCGAAGAATCACCCGGTTCTTTAACTGGGCGGGTACCGGCGCTGATCGAAAATGGTGCTTTGGAAGCGGCAGTTGGCCTAAAAATTGATGCGAAAGACAGCCATGTCATGCTGTGTGGTAACCCACAAATGGTGCGTGATACCCAGCAATTACTGAAAGAACAGCGCGAAATGCGTAAACATCTGCGCCGTAAACCGGGGCATATGACCAGCGAGCAGTATTGGTGACAGACAGTATGGGCGATGGGGAGTATTCGTGGTGGGCGGTAGTATTTGTAGTGAATGACAGTATTTGTAGTGGATGACAGTATTTGCAGCGGATGATAAATATCATTAACAAACTGTTTTTTAAAGAAAAAACGTTACTGCTCGCCCAAGCGGCTGGCCCCCAATGACACAAGATTGATGACTCGATAGTGAGCCGTGAGAATAGACAGAAGCGTAAAGCACCCACACCGCAGCAGTGCGGTTCAAGCCGATAGGGCGCTTGTTTTACAATTACGCACTGCCTGCTCTCTGCTGCGAATATTGGGTTATTAACTTCAATTTGGCCATTAACCTAAAAACGTCACTTCGCCTTATCAGCGAAAAATTTCACTGGCACCGCTTCTGGGCCAAAGCGGTTATCACCTTCCGTCCCAAGAAAAGCACCGCAGTCGATAAACATCATGACAAAAATAAGCGTAGGGATAAATCGCCCAACCCCCCATTGCCAAATAGGCGTCAGCATCTGCCAATTTCCAGCCATCAGCATCCAGGCTAGCACCGCCAACAATGCCCACCAGCCTGCTTTATTACGATCATGTAGCCGCTTGACGACGACGGCGGCCGTTGGCCACAGTAAGAAAACAAGCGCAAACGAGGCTGACTGAATCGGGAGCCACTCCTTCCCCGCCAACGTAAAAATAACCAGCATTGCCAGTAGCCACAGCCCCATCCAGATCCAAAATTCTCGCCGCCCGATGCGGCCTTTAAATGAGAAACACCACTGCTGTATTGTCATTGATGAACAGATCCATTTACCCAACATAATTTCGGCAAAGTGTACCTCAAGGTCGCAACTAACCAATAATCTTTGCGGTGAATTTTGACAATGACTACTGATTACCGCTTTAATCCTCTCTATACACTTCTAACGGCGGCCTAAGTCATGAGAAAAGAAATCGTCTCAATGCGGATAATATTGTTGCTGGCAGCATTGTTATTAATAACATTTATGTTGATAACAACGATCAACCACGCTCATGCCGATCCTACCAATGACAGTAGCCCGCCAAAGGAAGGGGCTCCGCCAATTGCGCCCTACCTGCTTTTCAACGCTCCAACGTTTGATTTGACCTTGGTTAAATTCCGCGAAAGTTATAATCGCGCCAATCCAACGCTGCCAATCAACGAATTTCATGCCATCACGGTAAAAGAAGATTCACCGCCACTGACACGGGCTGCCAGTAAAATTAATGAAAATCTTTATGCCTCAACCGCACTGGAGAAAGGCACAGGTAAGATAAAAACCTTACAAATTACCTACTTACCAATTAAAGGTAATGAAGAGAAAACCGCTAAACTGCTTGCAATCAACTACATGGCAGCCCTGATGCGTCAGTTTGAGCCGACATTGTCAGTAGCGCAAAGTCTCGCCAACGTGCAAAAGCTGCTGACAGAAGGCAAAGGCTCGCCTTTCTATGCCCATACTATTGGCGCAATCCGCTATGTGGTGGCAGATAACGGAGAAAAAGGGCTTACCTTCGCAGTTGAACCGATTAAGCTGTCGCTATCTGAAGCATAATCTCACTGCAATTAATGACGAAAAGCAAAGCCATGACGACTAATCATCTCTATACTGTTGGACAGGTAAACTGCCTGTCAGGCAGTCATTATTATTGACCCTCGCGTTCCCTAGTTGGAGGAAGAAACATGCGACATCCATTAGTTATGGGTAACTGGAAGCTGAACGGTAGTACTCATATGGTTAACGAGCTTATCGCTGGCCTGCGTAAAGAATTGAGCACCGTTGATGGTTGTGGCGTTGCCATTGCCCCACCGGCGATCTATCTAAATCAGGCAAAACATGAGCTTGCTGGTAGCCGTATTGCTCTGGGTGCTCAAAACGTCGATGTGAACCTCTCCGGCGCATTTACCGGTGAAACATCTGCTGAAATGCTGAAAGATATCGGTGCGCAATACATTATTATCGGCCACTCTGAGCGCCGTACTTATCACCAAGAAAGTGATGAATTGATCGCGAAGAAATTTGGCGTACTGAAAGAGATCGGCTTGATCCCAGTATTGTGTATCGGTGAGTCCGAAGCAGAAAACGAAGCGGGCCAAACTGAAGCAGTATGCGCCAAACAACTGGACGCCGTGCTGAATACCCTAGGCGTGAAAGCGTTCGAAGGTGCGGTTATCGCTTATGAGCCAATCTGGGCTATCGGTACCGGTAAATCAGCAACTCCAGCGCAGGCTCAGGCTGTTCACAAATTTATCCGTGACCATATCGCCAAGCAAGACGCAGCAGTTGCAGCACAAGTGATCATTCAGTACGGCGGTTCTGTTAACGATAAAAACGCAGCAGAATTGTTCACTCAGCCAGATATTGATGGCGCACTGGTTGGCGGTGCATCACTGAAAGCAGACGCTTTCGCAGTTATCGTGAAAGCAGCCGCTAAAGCTAAAAAAGCCTAATCCACGCTTTAAGCTAATTCTGGGTACAACACAAAAACCGGCGTAAATAAAAGCGCCGGTTTTTATATATCCAAAATAATTCGAGTAGATTCATCCACTTGACTCCCCCCCCACTTGACCTTCCCTCTTTTATCTGTGCCAGTCTAAAATGGAGTTTTTTGTTTTTCTGACAAAAGTATTCTTATCAATCAAAAAATAAATTAGATGGTTAACTCATTTATCTAAAACTGCCTATTTATCGTTACTCGATTGAATAACTTCGCGAACACAATTGATCAGGGCATCGGTAGCGGGTGAATTCAAGGCTTTCTGGCGAGTCATCAGGCCTATCTCGCGTCGCGTACCTGTAAGGTTGACCTGCAGCGGTATGAGGATCCCTTCTGAAACTTCAAAATCAAGTTGATGGGAGGAAACTGCCGCCACCATATCAGAACCAAGCAATAGCGCACGTACCACGGCGGGATCACCGCTTTCGACTACTGGCTGGGGCGATGCGAGTCCCATTTTGCAGAATGCGACTTCCAGCAGGTGGCGTGATGGGGCGTGATTTCGGGGTAAAACCCATTGAATATCTTTTAGTTCTTGGTTTTTTACCCTGCGATCAGACAGGGGATGGTTGGGTCGCGCCAATAAAATCAGCTCTTCTTCAAATAATATTTCGCTATGGATATCTAAAAGCATTTTCTCATTGCGCAGTGCACCGATAATGAAATCTATATCACCGGCGCGCAGTTCAGCTATCAGGGCGGTAAATCCACTCTCATTAGTGACTATTTTTATGCCAGGGTGGCGAGAAATCAGCTTGATCATTGCCTGTGGTAGCAGGCGTGCACGGCTTAATGGCAGAGCGCCAACACGTACCGAGCCGGTCAAATCCCCTCTATGTGCGGTGATCTCTTCCGGAATATGGTGGAGCGCATTCAATGCCCGGCTGATACAGGGCGCAATTTCATGACCGGCAGGGGTCGGCAACATCCCTTTTGGTGTTCGATGGAACAGATACATACCCGCCCCCTTCTCCAAAACCTTCAACGCGGCGCTTACCGCCGACTGGGTGATATCCAGTGCCTGAGCGACATGCAACGCGTGCTGCTGGCGATAGAGCGAGAGGAAAATCTGTAGCCGCCGTTCATTGAATAACCATGTGGGTTCAAGGTCTTCAATACCCTCATCGTCGCGTTGTTGTAACCGACGCAACAGTGCCGGGATCCGAGTCAACTCCTCCATGGCAGAACGAGCTCGTGGGAGAATAACGTTGCCCAAATCGGTTAACAGCATGCCCTTGGCGTGGCGTTCAAATAACGAGATGGCTAAAGTGTGTTCAAGATCACGAATAGAACGAGTAATCGCTGACTGAGTGCGAAATAAATTGAGCGCCGCTAAGGAAGCTGCCCCCTGTTCAGCCGTCATGCAAAATGCTCTTATTTGCATAATTTTTATCGAGTTACGATCATTCTTCTTTTGCATATTTCGCCGCGTTATTTTATTTAATTTTTTCAGCTTAAATAAAACTTGTCGCTTGGGCAATAAAACTCACTATTTCCCATTAATTAAGCCATGCCAGAATCCTAGACAGTTAAAGCAGCAAAAAAAGGAAAAAGATATGGCAATGATTCCACAAAAAACCGCCTTAGTCGTCAGCGCCCATTCGGCAGATTTTGTCTGGCGCGCAGGTGGGGCTATCGCTTTACATGTCGAACAAGGGTATCAAGTTCATATTGTCTGCCTCTCTTACGGCGAACGTGGTGAATCCGCCAAATTGTGGCGTAAAGGCGACATGACGGAAGAAAGAGTAAAAGCAAGCCGCCACACCGAAGCGCAAGCGGCGGCAAATGTTCTTGGTGCCAGTATTGAGTTTTTCGATATGGGTGACTATCCGTTACGCGCAGATAAAGAAAGCCTGTTCCGTCTGGCAGACGTATTCCGCCGCATACAGCCCCATTTTGTTCTCACCCATTCGCTGGCCGATCCCTACAACTATGACCATCCCCTAGCGGCTAACCTGGCTCAAGAAGCTCGCATTATCGCTCAGGCAGAAGGGTATCGACCGGGAGAAGCCATCATTGGTGCGCCACCCGTGTACTGCTTCGAGCCGCATCAGCCTGAACAGTGTGGCTGGAAGCCTGACGTATTACTGGATATCACATCAGTATGGGAGAAAAAATATGCGGCTATTCAATGCATGGCCGGTCAGGAACATTTGTGGGAATACTACACGCGAGTGGCGTTACAACGTGGGGTACAAGCAAAACGCAACATCGGCATTGCCAGTACCAAGACCATTATTCATGGCGAAGGTTATCAAAGCCTCTTCCCTCGCGTCACGGAGGATCTGTCATGAGCCTGGTTAATATGAAAGGGGTCGTGGTCACAAACATTGAACGAGCTGAACTAGCCCTGTTACAACGTTTCGCTGAATATGGCGTGGCAACAGTGCATGAAGCTCAACTGCGGCAGGGACTATTGGATGAGCGAATTAAACCTATTCAGCAAGGGCGCTGTATTGCTGGCAATGCGGTGACGGTATTGGTTACACCCGGAGATAACTGGATGTTCCATGTTGCCGTAGAGCAGTGTCAGCCTGGCGATGTGTTGCTCGTTGCGCCGACCTCCGAATGCCATGATGGCTTTTTTGGTGACCTGCTCGCGACCTCACTGCTGGCGCGCGGCGTGGTGGCATTGGTTGGAGATATCGGGATCCGAGATAGCCAGACGCTGCGCGAAATGAATTTCCCTGTGTGGTCGCGTGCGGTTTGGGCACAAGGTACGGTGAAAGCCTCGCTTGGCTCGGTCAATGTGCCGGTGATCTGCGCGGGTCAGTTGGTCAACCCCGGCGATATTGTGGTGGCAGACGATGATGGCGTAGTCATTGTGCCAAGAGAACAAGCCACCGCGATTGCTGATGCGGCACAGACACGGGTAGATCTTGAAACGAGCAAACGTCAGCGTCTGGCTAATGGCGAGCTCGGGCTGGATATCTATCAAATGCGTGCCCCTCTGGCGAAAAAAGGGCTGCGTTACGTCAATAGTCTCAACGCGTTAAAGTCATAAGAATAAATATTCCTCTTGCCAGTAAGTTTCAGTATTACAACACCTTAGAAAAGGGAAACTACAGCATGAAAAATAAGATATGGAAGTTGTGTATCTTAGTAATGATACCGCTTGTCATCTGGTTTATTCCACCACCTGAAGGATTGACAGAATTATCATGGCGTCTGTCCGGGTTCTATCTGGCTGCTATTTGTGGCCTTATTTTAAAACCGTTTTCTGAAGCCGTTGTTTTGTTAGGCGTAGTCGGTTTTGCGGGTTTCTTCCTTAATAACACCAGCCAAATCCTGGTCGGATATGCAACATCAACGGTTTGGTTAGTGTTTGCGGCATTTGGCATTAGTATCTCTTTTGTTAAAACCGGGTTAGGGCGACGCATTGCATTTCACATGATTCGCTTCTGCGGCAGTACCACGCTTAGGCTTGGATATGTCACCGCATTTTTAGAATTTGTTATTTCTCCTGTGACCCCCTCAAATACGGCGCGAAGTGGGGGAATTGTATTTCCTATCATCCTGTCGGTAGTAAAAGCGTTGGGATCAGAACCCGGTGATACGGCAAAGAAAGCGGGCTCTTATTTGATGTCCAATATTTACTTTGTCATGAAGGTCAGCAGTTTTATGTTTATCACTGCGATGGCACCAAATCTACTGGCTGCTGATTTCGCTGCCAAAATTCTGGGCATTCATCTTGACTGGGGCGTTTGGGCTCTGGCCATGGTTGTTCCCGGTTTGCTGTTACTGCTGATTGTTCCCGCCGTTGGTTATTATCTTGATAAACCAGAACTAAAAAAAGTAGATAACAAAAAAATTGCGGATGAAGGTTTGGCTGAACTAGGGCCAATAACGCGCAATGAAAAGCTTTTAGTCGGTATATTTATTTCAGCTCTTCTGGGTTGGGCACTGCCTTCTCTACTTGGGCAATTATTTGGCATCACACTCAAAATCGATGCAACAGCGGTTGCAATAATGGCAATGGCACTGTGTATTTTACTGGGTGTTATCAAGTGGGATGATGTTCTTCAAAACAAAGGGGCTTGGAATACGTTGCTTTGGTTTGGGGGCATCATTGGGCTGGCAAGTGCACTGAGTAAAGAAAAAGTGTTTGATTGGCTGGCGAATTTGATACAGAACAATGTCGACTTTGGGCACAATCCATTCATAGCGTTAACCATTATCGGCTTCCTCAGTATTATCATTCGTTATTTCTTTGCATCTGCAAGTTCGTATGCCATTGCTATGCTTCCTGTTTTTCTTACCGTAGGGAAAGTTGCGGGTGCCGACCCCATGGCCCTTGCACTCGTCTTGGCCGCGACGAACTCCTACGGTGGTGCGTTGACACATTATGGCGGTGGTTCAGCCCCCATCATCTTTGGTGCCGGTTATAACAACGTAAAACAGTGGTGGGCTTCTGGAGCGGTCATCGCGACGGTATGTTTTATTGTGACAATGACTGTTGGTTATGTTTGGTGGCAATTCCTGGGTTTTGTTAAGTAATATTGCTGACCAATCTATTTATTCAGCTAATTTAAACGTCGCTTAGCCACTGAAGACAAGGTCATCCTGTTTTCGGTGGCCTGTCTTTTGGCGCAATATAATAGCGGAGATATATTAATGAAATATTCTAACGTGATTGTATCGGGCCTGTGTATGAGTATGGTCAGCCTGGCAACGGCAGCACCAACAGAGGTTCCATCCGACGAGCCAGTGACCCTACGGATCATTTCGTCGATGGCCACTCGACAGTTCTTGACCGAGGTTATCGCGCAATTTGCGCAACAATCAAAATACCAGGTCGAGCTCGAGTCAGTGGGAGGAGTGGATGCCACTAAACGCGTAGAAGCTGGCGAAGCTTTTGACGTGGTGATCCTGTCTGCCAATGCAATCGATAAACTGATTGATTCAGGTAAGATTTTACCTAATAGTCGCATTGACCTGGTTAAGTCAGGCGTGGCTATCGCGGTGAAAGAAGGGGCACAGATAATGGATGTTAGCAGCGAGGAAACGGTAAAACAGGCTGTTTTAGCGGCCAATACGATCGCTTACTCAACAGGCCCTAGCGGCGTGTACCTGACTGAGGTTTTCGAGCACTGGGGCATTGCCGAACAAATCAAAGATCGCATTGTAAAAGTCCCACCAGGAGTCCCTGTCGGTTCTCTGGTAGCCAAGGGTGAAGTTGAACTTGGATTCCAGCAACTCAGTGAACTGCTTCATTTAAAAGGCATTATCATACTTGGGCCTTTGCCCACGGATATTCAGATAATGACTCATTTTTCAGCAGGGGTCCCCCTTAAAACCAATCAGCAAAAAGCCATTAAGGTATTACTGGACTTCCTTGCATCGCCTGCGGCTACAGAGGCTAAAATCAAGAATGGCATGGAGCCGATCTGAACGTAAAATTGAGCTTTCGACCTCAGTTTTGCTATTTACTCGTTTTGCTATGAGCGCTGTTGCAAGCAGCGCGGTAGCGATAAACGTTCAACACCACAACATACAACGATGTGGTGTTGGCGATAAAGCGGTTGGTAGTCCCGGTATTTGCTGTAACTACCTGCTTTACCATCCGTCCTCAGGCAACCCTTTGGGGATGATGTTCGCAGGTATAGGCGCAGAATTAGCGGCAACGATCAGAACGTTAATTTAGCGTTTACTGATCTCATCAAACACCCCGCCGGTGGCAAAATGTGTTTTCTGTGCTTGAGTCCAACCACCAAAAACTTCATCGATAGTAAACAGTTTCAGTTGCGGGAATTCTTTGGCAAATTTAGCCGCAACTACTGGGTCACGTGGGCGATAGTAATTTTTAGCCGCAATAGTCTGGCCTTCTGGTGAATACAGGTACTTCAAATAAGCATCGGCAACGTCACGGGTTCCGCGTTTATCGACCACTTTATCAACCACCGATACCGTTGGTTCTGCCAGAATAGACACACTGGGCGTCACAATATCAAATTGACCATTACCCACTTCATTCACAGCCAACAGCGCTTCGTTTTCCCAGGCAATCAACACATCACCAATTCCACGTTCAACAAAAGTATTAGTCGCACCGCGAGCGCCGGAGTCCAATACTTCTACATTCTTATACAGAGCATTCACGAACTCCTGCGCCTTGGCCTGATCGTTATTATTATGCTCTAACGCATACCCCCAAGCTGCCAGATAGTTCCAACGCGCCCCACCGGAGGTTTTAGGATTGGGGGTGATAACAGACGTGCCTGGTTTTACTAAATCAGACCAGTCATGGATCTGTTTCGGATTACCTTTACGCACCAGAAAAACAATCGTTGAAGTATAAGGTGCCGAGTTATCTGGCAGGCGCTTAATCCAGTTTTTATCAATTCTACCTCGCTCAGCAATAGCATCGACATCATAAGCCAGTGCTAGTGTCACCACATCAGCTTCAATACCATTAATCACCGAGGTCGCCTGCTTGCCAGAACCACCATGGGATTGACGTACTGTTACCTTATCCCCGGTTTGCTGTTGCCAATACTTACTGAAAGCCTGGTTATATTCCTGATAAAATTCTCGCGTCGGATCATAAGACACATTCAATAATTGAATATCTTTTGCCATGGCACCTGATGCCAGCACGAGTAATGACAGACCTACACCCCATTTACGCATTGACCCACTCCTCAAAAAAATTATTGTAATCAACCTAATTGGTTGGCTTGATACAGAGCGTGCCAGAAACTTTCCATCCTATTAAAGAATAAAAAATTTTTGATTATATCAATACGAAATATAGGGGTGACCGAAAGTAAAAAGCCCTCGTAATGTAAACTGCCCAACTTTTTGGGATCAGTTCAATTTCGAGGGCTTGATGAATGAGCGAGTTGCCGTTTTAGAACAGTTTCTTCGCTGTATCGTACCAATCTTCTTTAAATTTACTTTTCTTATTCTCTGGCGCGATACACACAGAAATTAACTCATGCACCATCTTCTCATTCTGTACACCGACGCAGAAACCACCTTTTTTGTAATCGTGGTCCTGTAACAGCAAATCGACAGCATAAGCCCCCATACGGGAAGCAAGAATACGGTCATAAGCCACCGGAGCACCACCACGTTGGATATGGCCTAACACGGTGCCACGAGTTTCACGGCCCGTCTCTTTTTCAATGTACTTAGCCAATGAATCGATATCATCCAGCTTTTCAGTAATAGCAACAATCGCGTGCTTTTTACCTTTCGCGATGCCCGCTTTGATTTCAGCAACCAGATCATCACGTTTAAATTCAACTTCAGGGATCGCAATAAACTCACAACCACCGGCAATCGCGGCTGCCAACGTTAAATCACCGCAATAGCGGCCCATCACTTCCACGATAGAGATACGTTGGTGGGAAGAAGAGGTATCGCGTAAGCGGTCAATGGCTTCCACTACCGTTTCCAGTGCGGTGAAAAAACCGATGGTGTAGTCAGTACCCGCCACATCGTTATCGATAGTGCCCGGTAAACCAACACAGTGAATTCCCCCTTCTTTTGTCAGCAGGTCCGCACCAGCATAAGAACCATCACCACCGATAACAACCAAGCCATCAATGCCACGCTCATGCATATTCTTGAGGGCAACTTTACGCACTTCCGGATCGCGGAATTCTGGGAAACGAGCAGATCCGAGGAAAGTACCGCCACGGTTAATCATATCTGACACGCTATAGCGATCCAGCTTCTTCATACGATTTTCATATAAGCCAAGATAGCCATCTTCAATACCGAAAACGTCTAACCCTGCTGACAAAGCGGCACGAACAACCCCGCGAATAGCAGCATTCATACCGGGTGCATCACCACCACTTGTTAGGACACCAATTTTCTTAACCATGACTACCTCTGAACTTGTAAATGCGATTTTGTAGAATTCTTTATCTGCCGATTATCTTTGCACGGAAGAGACCGTACAGAAAATCAGCTTTATGGGATTAATATCGGATATTATAGCAAAAACGCCAAGCTGAATTGATTCAAGTCAGCCATTTTGCGGTATTTTTCACTGCCTTACCATAAACGTCATCACAATATATCGGCTATTGGTGAAGCAATTATAATTCCCAGTGCGCATGACGCTCTTTAGGGACAACAGAACATGGGTCTTGATGAATAAGCACATCTGCCCCTGGGAAACGGTACAGTAAGGCATGTTCAACTTGTTCAGCTAACACATGCGCCTCCATTAACGGCATCATATCCTCCATCTCCAGATGGAGCTGAATAAAACGTGTTTGCCCTGACCGGCGGGTACGTAAGTCATGTGCCCCGATCACCCCCGGCCATGACGTCACAATATCGATAATCTGCTGCCGCTCATCATCAGGCAGCGCACGGTCTAGCAAGGACTGCACCGCTTCATAGCCCATACGTAACGCGCTATAAAGAATATAAACACCGATACCCAACGCGAACAATGCATCCGCCCGGCGAAAACCATACCAACTCAATGCCAACGCAATAAGAATAGCACCATTCATCAAGACGTCAGATTGATAGTGCAACATATCGGCACGAATCGCCTGACTGTGTGTTTTTCGTACTACCCAACGCTGAAATGTGACTAATATCAGTGTACTGAACAATGCGACTAACGTTACCCCGATGCCTATACTAGGATCTTGCAATGGCTCCGGTGAGGCCAAATGCCGAAAACCGGTCAGGAAAAGAAATAAAGCGGAGCCGGAAATAAACATACTTTGGGCCAGAGCCGCCAAGGACTCCGCCTTACCATGACCAAAAGTATGTTCTTCATCAGCAGGTTGCAGAGAGTAACGCACGACAAATAAGTTTGTCAGAGAGGCTGCCAGATCCACCAAAGAGTCAACTAACGCCGCCAACAAACTCACCGAACCTGTATGCCACCAGGCAAAAATTTTAATGATCAGTAAGATTGATGCTAATGCGGTAGCACTGAGCGCAGCGGCTTTAACCCAACGCGCATATTGTGGATCCATAACTCATCCCAAATTATATTTAAGAGCTATTAGGGTCTGTTGATCTTTTGAGATTATTAATTGAGCGGCATGGTGAGCCGGTATAATTGGATTCACCACAAATCAAAAAAAACAAACCACCATGCCGAGAATAATGTTAACAGATGAACAGTGGTACAGGCTACACAGCCTGATGCTGAAAAGTGGTCGTGTGTATAACAAAAGTGAACATCGGATGACCCTGGAAGGGATACTTGATAGGATGCGAACGGGCTGATCTCCCAGAGAATTTCTGGTCTGTGGAATACCGTATTCCGCCGTTTTCACTATGGTCTAAAAAGGGTACTTTACAGAAACCTTTTAAATACTTGCATTAACATGCTGATTTATAATTGATTTTTATTGATGACAATATTATTCGTACTCATCAGCATGGAACGGGAGCGGTATCAGAAAGTGATGAGTCAATAAAGAAGCATCGCGGGGTAACTCGACAAAAACTCATCTCGCGGTAGACAGTTATGGGCTTTCGGTTCATTTCGAATTATCGGGTGGACAGGTTCATGATATTGCCTGTGCAGATCAATGGTGAATCTGAGTCAATTCTTCTTCGCTCAGACCGGTCATTTTCATTACTGTGGCGCGGTCAAGACCATTAGCCAGCATAGTACGAGCAATTTTCAGAGCCGTCTCTTGCGCCCCTTCGACTCGGCCTTCTACACGGCCTTTTACAATACCTCTGGCTTCACCTTTTTGTTCCAGTTTTTGTGCAATCGTCATCAGTGACTCCTCATGCTCCGGTAAGCGGTGGGCCAGGCTACGGATGAACACTTCCGGTTCGGCCGTTTCGCCAACCTGTATGATGTAATTTATCGCAGATTTTAGCTGATCTTCCGTAGTGTAACCGCTCGCTATCAGTATGACCAGTTGATCCAATAATTCAGATAAATCACGCTGGCGAATATGTTTTTGCAACAGTTCCAGCAGGGCAATGCGCCGATGGGTCATGATTTCATGATCGGGGATCACCGTCACATCAACCAACGGGAAGTTTCCGCAATACAACTGTCCAGCGAGTTCTGGCTGGTTAAAGGCGTGCAGCCAGCTCATCGGGTACGGGTACGGCGTGACCATTCCATGATAGAAGAGGATGGGGATCACCAGCGGCAACTTATCGTACCCCGCCTCCAGATGGCTCTGCATGGCTGCAATAGCGTAGCGCATCAGGCGAAAAGCCATATGTTTATCAGGGGAGCTTTGATGCTCAATGAGAGCGTAAACATAACCGTCTCCCACCGTCGTTTTTAGCGAATAGAGCACGTCCGAGTAACAGGCACGCAGGTTGTTTTCAATGAAACTGCCGGATTCCAGCCGCAGCGTGCTCAGGTCACAAAGTTGCCGCAATTCAGGCGGCAAGTGAAACTCCAGCAGGTCACACGCCGTGGCGGGCTGGGTCATAAAATTCTTAAAGAGAGCGTCGTGGGGGGTAGGGGTTGTTTTCATCGGGCGATGATAATCATGAGCATCCTCCTGAGCAATCACTCGGTCCCACTTTAGGACAACCTTTTTCCCGTAAAAACAGTCGGTTATTGAGGCGACTTAGGGGCAGCATGGGTACGCATTAACGCCACACGGTAGTGCTTGCATGCCACCAATTGCTGAATATCAGTCTCTTGATTATTTATTGTTACGGCATCGGTCAGTACGTTGATGCACTCATATAACGGCGATATCTGCAGCGTTGAAGCAAGAAGTGAAGGCAAATGCCAGTGGGAAACTTTTCAACATGGATTACGGAAAATTCGGTGAAACGCAGCGAAACGTAAAACCAGACCTACCACATGGTTAGGTACCCCATGTGTTACGTCACACTTGTGCCAGCCATTTTATGATGAATAGCAGGAACATCATTGCACTCCAGCAAATACTCAGACACGCTAACATTCAGCCAACAATGGCCTACGCGCATCTGGCACCTGATTACCTTCAAAACACCGTTATACTTACCCCATTAAAGGGTGGATTAGCTGCCGAAACGCGTCCACAAAGTGTCCACACTTAAGCGCATTTGGAGATAACACCGCCTTTTGTGAAATTTGTAAATGACTATTTTTAAAGCTATCGTTTCTCAATAAGCAAAAAAAGCCCTCCATCATGGAGGGCGAAAGACAGGGATGGTGTCTATGGCAAGGAAAACAGGGTGTTACTAGTACTACTACTTACTTCTGGGCAGAAGAAGGTTGTGCTGCTGGTTTTTGCTGCAATTTCTCAATACGTTCCTGATGCTTTTTGTTCAATGCTTCCTTTTGCTCTGGTGTGAGCAAGTTATACATTTGGTTACGAACTTTGGCCATTTCGACATGGCGCTCAATCTGGTTCTGAGACATTTTCTCAGCCTGCGCTCTTACAGCAGCTTCGTCGAATTTATCGGCAGTAATCAATTTGTGCATTGCCTCGCGATCTTCAAGATCAAGGCGCGGCTGACTTTGGTGAGACTGGCGCATCAAGTCACGCATTTGCTGACGCTGCTGTTCAGTGAGGTTGATGCCATCAAACATGTTATGGTGACCGCGGTCGCCTTTCTTGTTCATCATCATCTTACCGTCACCGTGGTAACCCTCAGTGACTTTAGTGTTGTCGGCAGCAAAGGCGGCTGAAGAACCAAGAACGAACATTGACGCCATAACTAATGTTGTAACTTTACGCATCGTTAACTCCTAAAGTTCAATATGCTATGTGATTCAATGGGAGGCATTCTATCGGCCTGCCTGCAAACAAGCGTCAGTGGATGTAAAACTGGGGTCAGGGCATGTAAAGCTGAGTAAAGTCATGGAATACCGGCAGTTGATAACGTATTTTGCGTCAGAGAGGAGAAATAACCATGCATAAAATCCTATTAGTTGATGATGACCGTGAACTGACGTCGCTGTTGAAAGAATTGTTGGAAATGGAGGGTTTCAATGTTGTGGTCGCCTATGATGGCGAACAAGCGTTAAGCCAGCTAGATAGCTCTATCGACTTGTTATTGCTTGATATTATGATGCCGCGTAAAAACGGTATCGAAACCTTGAAAGAATTACGCCAACACCATCAGACCCCGGTGATTATGCTGACTGCCCGTGGTAGTGAGTTGGATCGGGTGCTTGGCCTGGAATTAGGGGCCGATGATTATCTGGCAAAACCGTTTAATGATCGCGAGCTGGTTGCTCGTATCCGCGCGATTTTACGCCGCTCCAATTGGAGTGAACAGCAACAAAATGCCGAGCAAGGCGCGCCTACACTGGAAGTTGATTGCCTGCAATTGAATCCGGGTCGTCAGGAAGCCAGTTTTGAAGGCCAACCACTGGAATTAACCGGCACTGAGTTCACCCTGCTCTATCTGCTGGCTCAGCACCTTGGCCAAGTGGTGTCGCGGGAGCATCTTAGCCAAGAGGTTCTGGGGAAACGATTGACCCCCTTTGACCGCGCGATTGATATGCACATCTCGAACTTACGCCGTAAGTTACCAGACCGCAAAGACGGGCTACCGTGGTTTAAAACGTTGCGTGGCCGCGGCTACTTGATGGTATCAGAAACATGATAAACAGTTTAACGACGCGAATTTTTGCTATTTTCTGGTTTACTTTAGCGTTAGTGCTCATGCTAGTGCTGATGGTGCCAAAGCTTGATTCGCGTCAACTCACTGTTTTACTCGACAGTGAACAGCGTCAGGGAACGATGCTGGAACAACATATTGAAGCTGAACTGGCCAATGATCCTGCCAATGACCTCATGTGGTGGCGTAGGCTACACCGCGCCATTGAGAAATGGGCTCCGCCTGGGCAACATTTGATTTTGGTGACGTCTGAGGGCCGTATCATTGGCGTACAGCGTCAAGAAGTGCAAATGGTGCGTAACTTTATCGGCCAATCGGATAACGCCGATCAGCCGAAAAAGAAAAAGTATGGCCGGGTAGAAATGGTCGGTCCCTTTTCCATCAGGGACGGCGAAGATAACTATCAGCTTTATCTAATACGCCCCGCCAATAGTCCGCAATCTGATTTTATTAATCTGATGTTTGACCGCCCGCTGCTGCTCTTGATTGCGACCATGTTGATCAGTGCACCGCTGCTACTTTGGTTGGCATGGAGCCTGGCGAAACCTGCCCGCAAGCTGAAAAATGCGGCTGATGATGTGGCCCGAGGTAACCTGAAACAACATCCTGAACTGGAATCCGGTCCACAGGAATTTTTAGCCACAGGTGCCAGTTTCAACCAGATGATCAGTTCGTTAGACAGAATGGTCGTCGCTCAACAACGGCTGATTTCAGATATTTCCCATGAGTTACGCACACCACTTACCCGGCTGCAACTGGCCACCGCGCTGATGCGCCGCCGTCATGGTGAAGGGAAAGAATTAGAGCGTATCGAAATGGAAGCACAGCGCTTAGATAGCATGATTAATGACTTGCTGGTGTTATCGCGTAGCCAGCATAAAAATGAATTACACCGCGAACCCATTAAAGCTGATGAGCTTTGGTCCGATGTGCTGGAGAATGCACAGTTCGAGGCTGAACAAATGGGTAAAACGCTGGTAGTCACGGCACCTCCGGGGCCATGGCCCTTATTTTGTAATCCTGCGGCCCTTGACAGTGCGCTGGAGAATATCGTGCGTAACGCACTGCGTTACTCCCATCATCATATTGCGGTGGCATTCAGCATAGATAATCAAGGCGTCACTATCATTGTTGATGATGATGGTCCAGGCGTCAGCCCAGAGGACCGTGAACAAATATTCCGGCCATTTTATCGTACAGATGAAGCCCGAGATCGGGCGTCGGGAGGAACAGGATTGGGCCTGGCAATTGTTGAAACCGCGGTGAGTCAGCATCGAGGGTGGGTAAAAGCCGAAGATAGCCCATTAGGTGGCTTACGCCTGATTGTCTGGCTACCGCTGCATCCGCTTAAATCTTAATCTGCCGTCTATCTGCCAGATCAATGTGGTTCGGGCAGATATTGAGAATCAGTGGTCTTCCGCCTCTTTTTCCACACCCTCTCTTTCCAGCAAAAGCCTCTTGCGCTCCACGCCCCAACGGTAACCCGATAATGCCCCATCCTGACGAATGACTCGATGACAGGGGATAGCAACTGCCAATATGTTAGCAGCACAAGCGCCTGCGACAGCACGTACCGCTGTGGGTGAACCGATTCGGCTCGCGATATCTGCATAACTGGCGGTTTCACCTATCGGTATCTCCCGCAAAGCCTGCCATACCCGCTGCTGGAATGCAGTGCCACGGATATCCAACGGTAGGTTCAACCCAAGTTTGGGTGCCTCAACGCACCCCACAACCTGCGCCACCCATTGCTCAAACTCAGCATCACCGCCGACTAAATTGGCCTGTGGAAATTTATCCTGTAGCTGTTGTACTAACCGCACTGGGTCATCACCCAGCAAAATAGCACAGACGCCCAACTCACTTTTTGCCACTAAAATCGCGCCCAGAGAACTCTCCCCAACGGCAAAATGCAACCTGGCATCACAGCCCCCTTTGCGGTAACGGGTTGGTGTCATTCCCAGCAACTGCTGTGATTGCGCATAAAATCGACTACTCGAGTTATAACCGGCCTCAAAGATAGCGTCAGTGACCGAACCGCCATGAGACAGTTGTGCACGAATACGCTCACTGCGGGTCGCGTTAGCATATCCTTTGGGCGTCAGCCCGGTGATGGCTTTAAACAACCGATGAAAATAAAAAGTGCTAAGCCCCAGTTGAGCTGCCAATTCATTCAGCTTAGGGGGAGTTTCTGCCAGTTCAATCAACCGACATGCCTGACTGATTTTTTCTACCTGTTGCTGCGCCCGCGATAATTGAGTTGGCTGGCAACGCTTACAAGGCCGATAACCGGCTTGCTCTGCTGCCGTATTATCGATAAAGAATTCAATGTTTTCTGCTTTGGCTCGACGAGATGGGCAAGAGGGGCGGCAATATATGCCCGTCGTTTTTACCGCATACACAAACTGACCATCGGCGGTTTTATCCCGATTGATAATCGCGGCCCAGCGAGGGTCTTTTACGTTATTCATGAATACCCCACTGATGTCATGATAAATACCCCATTACTCTTAACTGTGCCAACCAGCATATAAAAGATGCCACTGGTCACACACTCCGCTCCTTGCTTTTAAATTTTTGTTTTACACCGCCGCTACTGGCAACCGCTGCACTGAACAAGGGTTTCTGGTATCCTGCGCCCCTCATTATTGGGGGACATATGCTTAACATTGTTTTATTTGAACCCGAAATTCCGCCAAATACCGGCAATATTATCCGGTTATGTGCGAATACCGGCTGCCAGCTTCATCTGATTAAACCTTTGGGTTTTACTTGGGACGATAAACGTTTACGCCGTGCGGGCCTTGATTACCATGAGTTTGCCGACATCAAACATCACCATGATTATCAAGCCTTCCTGGACAGTGAAAAACTCGATAGCACACAACCGGCTCGCTTATTTGCGCTGACGACCAAGGGGACGCCGGCTCACAGTGCGGTGAGCTATCAGGCGAATGATTACCTGTTATTTGGCCCAGAAACCCGTGGCTTACCGGCCTATATTCTGGATGCGTTACCCGCTCAGCAGAAAATCAGAATCCCCATGCAAGCCGATAGCCGGAGCATGAATCTATCGAATGCCGTTTCAGTCGTGGTGTATGAGGCCTGGCGTCAACTGGGCTATCCAGGTGCATTACTGAAAGAGTGATTTTTCTTACGCAGAGAGAACGTGTCAGCCACAATCAGAGTGGCTAATCTGCCCCATATTAGGGGCATATCCAAAACAGTTGGCGCTGGCGTTGCAACAAGCAAAACAGGAAGGGTATACGGTTAAATACCATCGCCATATTCAAAGCCCTGAATGCTGCCATTGAAATGCTGATCCATATCCAACGAGGGTTTATCACTCTCTGGTTTACCAACGATACGGGCAGGTACACCGGCAGCCGTCGTGTGAGCGGGTACCGATTGTAGTACAACTGAACCGGCACCAATCTTCGCACCACGGCCCACCTCGATATTGCCGAGAATTTTCGCGCCTGCGCCAATCATGACACCTTCACGGATTTTTGGATGGCGGTCGCCACTGGTTTTGCCCGTCCCCCCAAGCGTGACAGATTGCAGAATAGACACGTCATTCTCAACCACAGCCGTTTCACCAATAACGATACCGGTAGCGTGGTCCAGCATGATGCCACAACCAATGGTTGCCGCAGGGTGGATATCCACACCAAATGCGACAGAGACTTGATTTTGCAGATAAATCGCCAGCGCTTTACGATCCTGCGCCCACAACCAATGGCCAATACGATAAGCCTGCAAAGCATGAAAACCTTTGAGATACAGTAACGGTGTGGAGTATTTATCAACGGCTGGATCGCGTAACCGGACGGCCAGAATATCGCGGGCAGCGGAAACGATCATATGCGCATCTGAACGATAAGCTTCTTCAACCACTTCACGGATAGCAATCGCTGGCATGATAGGATTAGCCAACTTATTCGCGAGAATATAACTCAGCGCACTGCCCAAATTCTCATGCTTCAAGAGTGTTGCATGAAAAAAGCTAGCCAGCATCGGTTCACATTCAGCCAGTGCCCTTGCTTCTGATTTTATGTTGCTCCAGACCTGTTCTAACTCTTCTGACGACATCATGTACCCCTGCCCATAAACAAATCACTCCGGGGAACGACCGAAGCGGCTATGCCCTTATTCCTTCAAGCTGTAGCACTGTTACGATTAATTATGGTTACTATTGATTTGGTTATAATTAACATTAGCGGCTCTCGCCCCCCCGAATCACTGACGTGGATCAGTTCATCGGGATAGGCTCGTTTGCTGCCTTGCTGCAACTCCAATGACGTTGGGCACGTAGCGATTATTTTATTTCAGCTAGCTGACCTACTCTTCTAATCTATCAAATGCCGATTTTTTCATCTTTTTTGGTCCGCCCCAACAACGTCAGAGCCGCCTCACGAGCATTCTTATGACAATACAACACTTGATAAATTTGTTCAGTTATTGGCATTTCGACGCCATGACGCTGTGCTAATGCCAGAACTTCCTTGGTATTACGGTA
This sequence comes from Yersinia pestis, assembly GCF_900460465.1. Taxonomy (GTDB): domain Bacteria; phylum Pseudomonadota; class Gammaproteobacteria; order Enterobacterales; family Enterobacteriaceae; genus Yersinia; species Yersinia pestis. The sequence continues at coordinate 47,825 of NZ_UAVH01000001.1, forward strand.
ACCTTCTACCACTTGACCAATGTTGTCCTGCGCCTCCTTCACCCCCAACCCCTGACCCAGCATAATGCCAAATCGGCGGTTACGGGATTGGTTATCTGTGCAGGTTAGCACCAAATCGCCTAACCCTGCCATGCCCATAAAGGTGGAAGGATCGGCACCTAATGCCGTCCCTAAGCGCGTCATCTCCGCTAACCCGCGGGTTATTAGAGCGGTACGGGCATTCGCACCAAAACCGATGCCATCGGACATACCTGCACCGATGGCAATCACGTTTTTCACTGCGCCACCAAGCTGTACCCCGATAAAATCAGGATTACTGTAAACTCGAAAGCTTTTTCCACAGTGCAATAACTGTTGCAGATCTTCGCTAAATTGCACATCGGTCGATGCCAACGCAATCGCCGTAGGCAAACCCGCGGCCAATTCTTTGGCAAACGTTGGACCAGAAATCACGGCAAGCGGGATAGCCTCGCCCAAGACTTCGCGGGCCACATCCTGTAGCAGACGGCCGGTTTCAGCTTCTAGCCCTTTGGTTGCCCAGACGATACGTGCATCTTTACGTAGATGAGGCTTCAACTGATGTAAAACAGCACCAAAGACATGGCTGGGCACGACGACCAACACATCGCGGCTGGCAGCCAACGCACATGCTAAGTCGGTTTCCAATCGCAACGTATCGGGGAAAGCAGCATCAGGTAGGAAAGCGCGGTTACAGCGGTCTTGTTGCAGCTGTTGAATATGTTTAGGGTCATGGCCCCATAACACGACTTGATGGCCATTACGCGCCAGTGTGATAGCTAATGCGGTGCCGTAAGATCCGGCACCGATAACAGCCATTGAAGCAGGGTTGGTGTTCATCAGGCATCCTGACGTTGTTCAACACCTTCAACTTCACCTTCAGCCTGCTGTTGCAGATAATTCATGAACAGAGCATCAAAGTTAACAGGTGCCAAATTCAGCTGTGGGAAAGTACCGCGAGAGACCAGGCTGGTGATACATTCGCGCGCATACGGGAACAGAATATTCGGACAATATGCGCCTAAACAATGCGCCAGTTGAGTGCCTTCGATACCCGCAACGGAGAAGATGCCACCTTGTTGAACTTCACACAGGAACGCGGTTTCTTCACCCAAAGAGGCCGTTACAGTCACACGCAGTACCACTTCATACACATCTTCCGCCAGTTGGCTAGAAGCCGTATCTAGATCAAGTTTAACTTCTGGCTGCCAATCCTGCTGAAAAACCTGCGGAGCATTAGGGGCTTCGAAGGAGATATCTTTGGTGTAGATACGTTGGATCTGGAAAGCCATCTCGGTGTTGTTTTGTTCTGACATGTGTATAGATACCCTTAGTTAGACGTCCTTATTAAACAGCTCTTCCGTCGTGGGCTTTTCCCATTAATATCGGGGCCCACTGACGAGTTAAAGCAGTGGGTCTAGCCCACCGCGCGCATCCAGGGCGTGTAAATCATCACAGCCACCGATATGCTGCCCATCAATAAATATCTGAGGCACCGTCGTCCGCCCACTACGAGCAATCATCTCTTCGCGTTTGGCCGGATCATTATCTATTGCGATTTCATGGAAAGCAGCACCCTTGGCGTTCAGCAGTGCTTTAGCACGGTGACAGAACGGGCATGTTGCTTTGGTATACATCTCAATCTTCGCCATGGATACACCTCAGTTAAATTTACAATCTATTGATATAGCGAGTTTTTATAACAAACACTTATACAACTAAATACCGATATACGGAATATCGATATAATAGCCGCACAAGCTTTTATGCTTATTTACCGCGCGCCAGTGGTAAGTTCTCACCACTCCAGCCGGAAATACCCTCTTTCAGGGTGAATACCCGCTCAAAACCCGCTTTGCTCAGCATATCTGCCGAGGCACGGGACGTTGTGCCCATTGCACAGACCACAATAATAGGCTGTGTTTTATGCTTTTCCAACTCACCCAAATTACCATTTTTAATGTCACTCGGGATCAGGTTAATTGAGTTAGCGATATGGCCCTTGCGATAATCTTCACGTGTGCGGATATCAACCACAACCGCATCTTCTTTATTAATTAGACGCGTCGCTTCACCACGGGTGACCTCTTTAACTTTAGAAAGAGAATTTTTGAAGCTGGTGAAAACTACAGCACCGAACAACAACACCCAAGCCAGACTCAAAATTGGATGCTGGCTAATGAATTGCATAATTTCTTGCAACATGGGGGTAAAAACTCCCGTTAGTTAGGGGATAATATTCAAGGTCACAGAGTATACCTGCGCGTTGCGGCAAATACAGCCAATAAGCAAGCGCTATTGTAGAAACTGCGAACAATCTCGGGAAGTTTTATTGATTAAATGATGTCAATTGCGCAAAACCCCACTCCAATGTTGATCTCCCTGGGCTATTTTTAACCCGTTCTGTAGTAAATTACCGCCTCGGTACATATCCCTAAAGTCATTGATGTCCCTGCAATGTTGTCACGTCAAGTACAATGTTGTCACATCAAGTACAAAGGGGATACCGAGTGTACATAGCCGCGCATATCATTCTCCCTCCTTTACAGGGTGATGTTCGCTGCTATTTAACACTTGGACTTATAAGAAAGAGGTTATGCAATGTCGAGCACGAAAAAACCACTGGTCCTGACGATTCTTGATGGTTACGGTCACCGTGAAGAACAGCAGGATAATGCTATTTTGAATGCCAAAACCCCGGTAATGGACGTGTTATGGCAGCAACAGCCTCACACATTGATCGCCGCGTCGGGTCTGGATGTAGGCCTGCCTGATGGGCAAATGGGTAACTCTGAAGTCGGTCACGTCAATCTGGGTGCTGGGCGCATTGTTTATCAGGATCTGACCCGCCTCGACAAAGAGATCAAAGAGGGTGACTTCTTCACGAATCCAACCCTGACGGCTGCCGTTGATAACGCGGTTAAAACGGGTAAGGCCGTTCATATCATGGGGTTGTTATCTGCCGGTGGTGTACACAGCCATGAAGACCATATTATGGCGATGGTTGAGCTGGCGGCTAAACGCGGTGCAACCGCTATTTATCTGCATGCCTTCCTCGATGGACGTGATACCCCACCACGCAGTGCCGAGTCATCACTGAAACGATTCACAGCCAAGTTTGCTGAACTGGGTAATGGCCGTATCGCGTCGATTATTGGCCGTTACTATGCCATGGACCGTGATAATCGTTGGGATCGCGTGCAACTGGCATACGATTTACTGACTCAAGCGAAAGGCGAATTTACTGCAGATAACGCAGTTGCGGGCCTGCAAGCGGCCTATGCCCGTGGTGAAAATGATGAGTTTGTTAAACCAACCGTGATTCAAGCAACTGGCGAAGCCGATGCGGCCATGAACGAGGGTGATACATTAATCTTTATGAATTTCCGTGCTGACCGCGCCCGCCAAATTACCCGCACCTTTGTTAATGCCGAGTTTGACGGTTTCAAGCGAGATAAAGTGGTTAACTTCGGCGATTTCATCATGCTAACCGAATATGCCGCGGATATTAAAGTCGCCTGTGCTTATCCACCCGCCTCACTGACAAACACTTTCGGTGAATGGTTGATGAAGCATGATAAAACCCAGTTACGCATTTCCGAAACTGAAAAATATGCTCACGTCACCTTCTTCTATAACGGCGGCGTTGAAGAGCCATTTAAAGGTGAAGACCGCATTCTGATCAACTCGCCTAAAGTAGCCACCTATGACCTGCAACCCGAGATGAGTTCAGCAGAACTGACGGAAAAACTGGTCAGCGCCATCGGTAGCGGCAAATATGATGTGATCATTTGTAACTATCCGAACGGCGACATGGTCGGTCATACCGGTGATTACGATGCGGCAGTGAAAGCGGTTGAAACACTGGATAACTGCATCGAACAAGTGGTTGCAGCAGTGAAAGCAGCCGATGGTCAATTGTTGATCACCGCTGACCACGGCAACGCTGAGCAAATGCGTGACCCGGCAACTGGCCAGGCACACACCGCCCATACCAGCCTGCCAGTGCCCCTGATTTACGTAGGTAACAAAGCCGTTAAAGCTGTTGAAGGTGGCAAGCTTTCTGATATCGCACCAACCATGTTGTCACTGATGGAAATGGAAATCCCACAAGAGATGACTGGTAAGCCGCTGTTCATCGTGGAATAATCCTTCGTTATGAAGGATAGAGAGTTATTGGCGAAATCAATAACTACGAAAGATGCCGTCTCTGACGGTAGAGAGTCTCCCTCTCTGCTGTCAGATAAGTTGAGTCGTCTACCGTGGTCAACACTCTATGCCAGCGTTTTTTGTGCTGGCGTACTGTTATTGCCATTTTCTGGTCAGGCTGTCGAACCCCCTGTCGCGGCCAAAGCATCAGAGAATAAAAACCAACTCAAAACCCTCCAACAGGATATCGCTGAAAAAGAAAAAAGTGTTCAGCAACAAAAAAAACAACGCAGTTCATTGCTGGATCAACTAAAACAGCAAGAAAATACAATTTCTCAGACCAGCCGCAGCCTGCGCGAGACCCAAGCGACCCTGGCTGAACTGAGTAAAGATATTGCCAGCCTCACGACCTCGATTGAAAAACTGCAAAATCAGCAGTCGCAACAGCAAAGTATTCTGTCTAAACAACTTGCAGCGGCGTTTAAACAAGGCAAACACAGTAGCTTACAACTTATTTTAAGTGGCGAAGAGAGCCAGCGCAGTGAGCGTATTTTGGCTTATTTCAGTTACCTGAATGAAGCTCGGCAAAAAGCCATTGAAGAGTTGAAGCAGACACGTACCACGCTGTCTGCAGAGAAAAAAATGCTGGAGCAAAAACAGAATCAACACAAGGCATTGCTGGATGAACAGAAAGCGCAACAACAGAAGCTGGAACAAGCGCGTATTGCCCGCCAAAAAACCCTGACATCGCTGGAAGCCTCGCTGGAGAAAGATCAGCAGAGTTTGGCGGAGTTAAAGTTGAACGAAAGCCGTTTACGTGACCAAATCGCCAAAGCAGAACGGGAAGCCAAAGCTCGGGCTGAACGGGAGGCCAAAGAAGCGGCCCGTGTGCGTGAACAGGTAAAAGTCAAAGAGCAGCAAGCGAAGAAGACCGGTAGCAGTTATAAACCAAGTGAAAGTGAGCGCTCATTGATGGCGCGCACCGGCGGCTTGGGCCGTCCTGGCGGTCAAGCCCTATGGCCCGTTCGTGGTAACGTGTCCCACCGTTTCGGTGAACCCCTACAAGGTGAACTACGCTGGAAAGGGATGGTTATCACCGCACCTGAAGGCAGCGAAGTCAAAGCCATCGCCGATGGCCGTGTTTTACTGGCTGACTGGTTACAAGGTTATGGCTTGGTGGTCGTTATCGAGCATGGGAAAGGGGATATGAGTTTGTATGGCTACAACCAAAGTGCCTTGGTCAATGTTGGCGCTCAGGTTAAAGCGGGCCAGCCTATCGCACTTGTGGGTACCAGCGGTGGGCAGGGCGAGCCATCGCTCTATTTCGAAATCCGCCGTCAGGGACAAGCCGTTAACCCACAGCCCTGGTTAGGAAGATAGGGAACAACGTTAGGGAACTCGTATTGCGCTACTTCAACACACGCCAATTTATCATCGTAAGCACGCTATTCATCGCCAGCACAGCACAGGCCGGCAAACTCTCTATTGTTATTGACGATTTTGGTTATCGCCCCCAAAACGAAAATAAGATTTTACAGATGCCCCTGCCCATTTCAGTGGCCATTCTGCCTAATGCTCCTTACGCCAGAGAGATGGCAACCAAAGCCCATAATCAGGGGCGTGAAATCCTGATTCACTTGCCGATGGCCCCACAGAGTAAACAGCCACTGGAGCGTGATACCTTGCAGCCTTCAATGAGCAGCGAGGAAATCCAGCGCATCATCCGCCAGGCCGCGAATAACGTCCCTTATGCGAAAGGCATGAATAACCATATGGGCAGTGCGATGACCGCCAGTTTGCCAGGTATGCAGAAAGTGATGCAGGCACTGGTGTCAAAGTGATCAAGCGGAAAATCTTTTTAGATGACTCACAAAATGAAGCAGCTATCCGTCAACAATTTAACCGGGCAGTAGCACTGGCACGCCGCAATGGCTCAGCGATTGCTATCGGGCACCCTCACCCTGCGACCATTAAAGTATTGCAACAAATGTTGCCTCAGTTGCCTGCCGACATCGTCTTAGTCAGACCCAGTGCGCTGCTAAATGAACCGGTACAAAGTCTCTCTCCGGACAAAACAAAACCACGTGAACCGGTGAAAGGCCAACGTCTGCCCGCTATCAAGCAATGTAAAGCGAAAGCCAGCTATGTGCCTGAGAAAATCTACGCTGATAAGCTGTTTATCTTATTGGGTGAGAGCTTGATGCAAAACCCGGCGGTCATATTTATTCAGCAACATTGGCAACAATATTTTACGCCAGCGCCGCCGGCAACACCTATTGATGAACAGAAAGCGATTGAAAATACAGAGAAATTGCCACCCAAGAAGGCGGCACAATAATCGGGAACTCGCTTTATTTTAATCGCTGATATTAATATCAAATTGCGGTAAGGCGGCCACCGCAAAAAACGTAAATCCTGACAAGGGCTTGGTATCGCAGCGGGTAGTTTTGCAACACCAAGCCCGAAGGGGATAAACTAATCCCAGCTTAATACCACTTTGCCTGATTTACCCGAACGCATGGCGTCAAACCCTTGCTGGAATTCATCAATAGGGAAACGGTGGGTAATGATCGGAGTTAAGTCCAAACCAGATTGAATCAACGCGGCCATTTTGTACCAGGTTTCGAACATCTCACGGCCATAAATCCCCTTTATAAACAGCCCCTTAAAGATAACCTGATTCCAGTCGATCGACATATCAGACGGCGGTATTCCCAGCATCGCTATACGACCACCATGATTCATTGAATTAAGTAATGAACGGAAAGCCGGGGGAGCACCTGACATCTCCAAGCCCACATCAAACCCTTCGGTCATGCCCAATTCCGTCATAACGTCATTTAGGTTCTCTTTGCTGACGTTAACGGCACGGGTCACGCCCATTTTACGGGCCAGATCCAGGCGATATTCATTCACATCAGCGATGACAACATGACGAGCACCCACATGCTTACAGACTGCGGCGGCCATAATACCAATTGGGCCAGCCCCGGAGACCAACACATCCTCGCCGACTAAATCAAAAGATAACGCGGTATGAACTGCATTGCCGAAGGGGTCAAAAATAGCCGCAAGCTCATCAGAAATATTGTCTGGGATCTTGAACGCGTTAAAAGCAGGGATCACCAAATATTCGGCAAACGAACCAGGGCGATTCACGCCAACACCCACCGTATTACGACAAAGGTGGGTACGACCACCACGGCAGTTACGGCAGTGACCACAGGTAATATGGCCTTCACCAGACACCCGGTCACCAATATTAAACCCTTTAACTTCCTGCCCAATGGCCACCACTTCACCGACATATTCATGGCCAACGACCATGGGTACGGGGATGGTTTTTTGTGACCATTCATCCCAATTATAAATATGTACGTCAGTACCACAGATAGCCGTTTTGCGAATTTTGATCATGATATCGTTGTGACCCAGCTCTGGCTGTGGCACATCGGTCATCCAAATGCCTTCTTCTGCTTTCAGTTTAGAAAGTGCTTTCATGAAAATCCCTTACGCAATAACGTTAAGTTGCTTACCAATACGCACAAATGCCTCGATGGCACGTTCAACTTGCTCAGTGGTATGGCCTGCAGACATCTGGGTACGAATACGGGCCTGGCCCTTCGGCACGACAGGGAAGAAGAAGCCAGTGACATAAATGCCTTCTTTCAGCAAGGCATTGGCAAAATCCTGCGCCAGTTTAGCCTCACCCAACATGACAGGAATAATGGCATGATCAGCACCCGCCAAAGTGAAACCAGCCGCGCTCATTTTCTCACGGAATAAACGCGCATTCGCCCATAGACGATCACGCAATGCCCCTCCCTCTTCCAGCAGTGACAAGACTTCAATAGACGCGGCGACAATCGCTGGAGCCAGTGAGTTTGAAAATAGATAAGGCCGTGAACGCTGGCGCAGCCACTCGACCAACTCTTTGCGCCCGGCAGTATAACCGCCAGATGCACCGCCGAGTGCTTTGCCCAAGGTACCAGTGATGATATCAACGCGATCCATCACTTCGCAGTATTCATGAGTCCCCCGCCCATTCGCACCAATCACCCCCACCGCATGTGAATCATCGACCATAACCAGCGCCTGATATTCATCAGCAAGGTCACACACCCTTTTTAAGTTAGCAATCACACCATCCATGGAGAACACGCCATCGGTGGCAATCATGATATGGCGAGCCCCCTCCGCTTTCGCTTGTTTTAGCTGCGCTTCCAGCTCTGTCATATCATTGTTGGCATAACGATAACGCTTGGCTTTACATAACCGTACGCCATCAATGATTGAGGCATGATTCAACGCATCGGAAATAATGGCATCTTCAGGCCCTAACAGGGTTTCAAATAGGCCGCCGTTAGCATCAAAGCAAGAGGAGTACAGGATAGCGTCTTCCATCCCGAGGAAACTGGCGAGCTTATGTTCGAGCTCTTTATGTATGTCTTGGGTACCACAGATAAAGCGGACTGAAGCCATGCCAAACCCATGGGAATCCATGCCGGCTTTAGCGGCTGCAATAAGTTTTGGATGATTTGCCAGCCCTAGATAGTTATTGGCGCAAAAGTTAATCACCCGGCTGCCATCAGCAACAGCGATATTCGCTTGCTGTGCGGAAGTAATAACGCGTTCGTTTTTATACAACCCTTCGGTACGAGTCGTGTCGAGTTGTTGTTCTAATTGCTGATAAAAGGGGTGCTTGTTACAAGGTAGGGACATTTCGGTTATCTCCAGGATTGGCAATTGCACACAATATTTTACTGCTTGGTGGGCAAACTGACGAGAAACCTTATCTTATATTGTCGAAAATGTAGCATATATCACGGCGAACTATCCTAAAGCGACCGAGAAACCAAGAGATTACCCCCCTTCCCGCTGTGCGCTATCCTATGAAATGTTATGATAGTGCCAAATAGGGGGTGGGGTGTGGTACCCAACCAAGAAAATTAGCAAGGGTGAATACGATGATTATCGTTACAGGCGGCGCAGGTTTCATTGGCAGCAATATAGTTAAGGCTCTGAATAATATTGGCTACAAAGATATTCTGGTGGTTGATAACCTCAAAGACGGCACTAAATTCGTCAATCTGGTTGATCTGGATATCGCTGATTACATGGATAAAGAAGATTTTGTCGCCAGTATTGTTGCGGGTGATGACATGGGCGATATCGATGCTATTTTCCACGAAGGCGCGTGTTCTTCCACCACCGAGTGGGATGGCAAGTACATGATGGATAACAACTATCAGTATTCTAAAGATATCCTTCACTTCTGTCTGGATCGTAGTATTCCTTTCTTATACGCCTCTTCTGCCGCCACTTACGGTGGGCGCACTGACAACTTTATTGAAGATCGTCAGTACGAACAGCCACTTAACGTTTATGGCTATTCCAAATTCTTGTTTGATCAGTATGTGCGTGAAATTCTGCCACAAGCCGATTCGCAAATTTGTGGATTCCGTTATTTCAACGTTTATGGTCCACGTGAAGGCCATAAGGGCAGCATGGCCAGCGTCGCTTTCCATCTGAATAACCAAATTAATGCAGGTGAAAGGCCTAAGTTATTCGCGGGTAGCGAAAACTTTAAACGTGATTTCATTTATGTGGGTGATGTTGCTGACGTTAATCTGTGGTTCTGGCAAAACGGCGTATCCGGTATTTTCAACTGCGGTACTGGCCGGGCAGAGTCTTTCCAGGCTGTCGCTGATGCAGTGGTGGATTATCACCAAAGTGGGCCAGTCGAATACATCGAGTTCCCTGAAAAACTGAAAGGCCGCTATCAGGCATATACACAAGCCGATCTCACTAAATTACGGGCTGCCGGTTATGGTAAACCGTTTAAAACGGTCGCTGAAGGCGTTAAAGAATATCTGGCCTGGCTCAATCGCTCAGTCTAAATCACTTGCTGCAAGGAATTGATAAACGGTATGAAAATACTGGTCATCGGCCCTTCATGGGTTGGCGATATGATGATGTCGCAAAGTCTTTACCGTACCCTGAAGGCCGAATATCCGGCAGCAGACATTGATGTGATGGCACCCGCATGGTGCCGTCCGCTTCTGGCCAGAATGCCGGAAGTCCGTCACGCAATTCCAATGCCGTTAGGCCATGGGGCATTTGCTTTTGAGGAGCGTCGCCGTTTGGGATTGGCCTTACGTGAAACCGAGTATGATCGTGCTTACGTGTTGCCCAACTCATTTAAATCCGCGCTGATACCTTACTTTTCAGGGATCAAACGACGTATTGGCTGGCGTGGCGAAATGCGTTATTTCCTGCTCAATGACCTCCGTATTCTGGATAAGCAAGCCTTTCCAATGATGGTCCAGCGCTACGTTGCGCTGGCCTATGATAAAGAACGCATCCGTTCAGCGGCAGATTTACCACAACCGTTGTTGTGGCCGCAATTGCAAGTACGCGATGAAGAAATTGCAGAGACAACGGCCTCATTCAATCTGACCGATAACCGGCCCATTATTGGATTCTGCCCTGGCGCAGAATTTGGGCCAGCGAAACGTTGGCCGCATTACCACTACGCCACGCTGGCGCAGAAATTGATTGATGATGGCTATCAGGTCATCTTATTCGGTTCTGCGAAAGACAATGAAGCTGGTGAAGATATCCGTCAGGCTCTCAGCGATACAGATCGTGAATATTGCCTCAATCTGGCAGGGCAGACCTCACTGGAACAAGCGGTCGTTCTCATCGCCGCCTGTAGTGCCGTCGTGAGTAACGACTCTGGTTTAATGCATGTCGCGGCGGCACTCAACAAGCCATTAGTGGCATTGTATGGCCCGAGCAGCCCAGACTTCACGCCACCACTGTCAGAGAAAGCCACGGTGATCCGTCTGATTACCGGCTATCACAAAGTCCGCAAGGGCGATTCTGCACAGGGCTATCATCAAAGTTTGATTGATATCCAACCCGAACACGTGATGGCCGCGCTTGAGAAGCAATTGGCTACGCAAGAATGCTCAGTCAAAGGGGGCGATTAATGCACGTATTAATCGTTAAAACCTCGTCAATGGGCGATGTTTTACATACCTTACCCGCGCTGACGGATGCCATGAATGCCATACCCGGTATTCGCTTCGATTGGGTGGTAGAAGAAGGGTTCAGCCAAATCCCCAGTTGGCATCCGGCGGTGGATAAAGTGATCCCGGTGGCCATCCGCCGTTGGCGTAAAAACTGGTTTGGTAGTGATACCCGGCAGGAACGCTGTGATTTTAAGCGTGTGGTACAACAACGCAGTTATGATCGGGTCATTGATGCCCAAGGGTTGATTAAAAGCGCCGCGCTGATAACCCGGATTGCGAAAGGCACGAAGCACGGGCCGGATTGTAAAAGTGCCCGTGAGCCGTTTGCCAGTTGGTTTTATAACTGCCGCCATGAAATTGATACCAAACAACATGCCGTAGAACGTATACGTCAACTGTTTGCTAAAAGCCTCGGCTATGATAAACCGGAAAGTTATGGCGACTATGCCATCGCACAACGCTTTTTAAATCAGTTACCGGCCGATGCAGGTCAGTACTTGGTTTTCCTACATGCGACGACCCGTGACAACAAGCACTGGCCCGAGAGCCATTGGGTACAATTGATTGAGTTAGTGCAACCCACAGGTTTAAAAATCAAACTACCGTGGGGCGCAGAACATGAGCATCAGCGCGCTTTACGATTAGCGGAACATTTCCCACACGTAGAGGTTCTGCCTAAGCTCAGTCTTCAGCAGGTCGCCGAGGTTCTGGCGGGTGCAAAAGCCGTAGTCTCTGTCGATACTGGCCTCAGCCATCTGACCGCCGCCCTGGATCGCCCAAACATTACGCTGTTTGGCCCCACTGACCCCGGTTTAATCGGCGGCTACGGGAAAAACCAAATTGCCGTGATTTCCGAGCAAAAAAAGATGGATAGCCTCTCTGCGCCCACTATTATGGCACGATTAGAAACACTCATTTCATAGCGCTGCTTTATTGTCTCTGAAAGAGTGAGTTCATAAACATCCGATATAAAACTTTCATCGATTCTGGTAATTATCAGGGTCGATGAAATTGAGAAATATTATTCAAATAAATAGCACCCAACAGCTCTAACGATAAGATTTCAGAGAAAATTTACTTATCCATTTAACACAGCATAATTAACTCTTTTAATCCCATACCAGGCCAGTTTTTATCTAGTGCAATAGACAATGAAAATGATTCTCATTTTGTAATAAAAAATCAATAAATAGCCTCTCTTTTATCACTCAGAGCAAGATATTATATTCTTCCTATGAATAACCACGGCTCAATGTGGTGCTCCGCCCTCCTAGCCGGAAAGAGCCTTTTTTGCCCAGATATGGTATTATTCTTAATAATCCATATAAATGAAATTGATAGAATGCTGCTGCGTTTATACCAGGTATTACTCTACCTTATTCAACCTCTGATTTGGCTGCGTTTACTATTACGTAGCCGTAAAGCCCCCGCTTATCGCAAGCGTTGGGGGGAACGCTATGGTTTTTGTGCCGGTAAAGTCGTTGCTGGCGGTATCATGCTGCATTCCGTTTCAGTCGGGGAAACACTGGCTGCAATCCCATTGGTCAGAGCATTACGCCACCGTTACCCGTCGCTGCCTATCACGGTGACCACGATGACGCCTACCGGCTCAGAGCGCGTCCAGTCTGCTTTTGGTAAAGATGTTCACCACGTTTATTTACCTTATGATCTCCCCGGCTCTGTGAACCGTTTCCTTGACCAGGTCAATCCCAAACTGGTTATCATCATGGAAACTGAACTTTGGCCTAACCTGATCAACACTCTGCATCGCCGTAAGATCCCACTGGTTATTGCCAATGCACGTCTTTCTGCCCGCTCTGCGGCAGGTTACAAGAAGATCGGTAGTTTTATCCGCACTATACTGCAACGGATCACGTTGATTGCGGCACAGAACCAAGAGGATGGTGACCGCTTCATCGAACTGGGGCTTAAACGTTCCCAGCTCACCGTGACGGGTAGTCTGAAGTTTGATATTTCTGTCACACCGGAGTTGGCAGCCAGAGCGGTGACATTACGCCGCCAATGGGCACCGCACCGCCCCGTTTGGATTGCGACTAGCACACATGACGGTGAAGAAACTATCTTGTTGGAAGCCCATCGGCAGCTATTACAACAGTTCCCAACATTGCTACTGATCCTGGTACCTCGCCATCCTGAACGCTTCGGAAAGGCCGTTGAATTAACACAAAAGATAGGCTTGAGTTATACATTACGTAGTAAAGGTGAAGTGCCCTCGAGTAGCACCCAAGTCGTTATCGGCGACACGATGGGTGAGCTGATGCTGCTGTACGGTATTGCCGACCTGGCCTTTGTTGGCGGTAGTTTGGTTGAACGTGGCGGTCATAACCCACTGGAAGCAGCGGCTCATGCTATTCCCGTGTTGATGGGCCCACATACCTTTAACTTTAAAGATATTTGCGCCAAGCTGGAGCAGGCTGAAGGGTTAATTACCGTGACTGATACTCTATCGCTGGTAAAAGAAATCACGGTGTTACTGACTGATGAAGATTGCCGCCTCTACTATGGCCGCCACGCGGTTGATGTCTTACATGAAAATCAGGGCGCATTACAGCGGTTATTACATTTGTTGGAGCCTTATCTGCCACAACGGAGCCACTAAATGGGTACCAAAAAACGTCTGTCGGTGGTGATGATAACCAAGAATGAAGCCTCTCTGCTGACGGACTGTTTGGCATCCGTGGCCTGGGCTGATGAAATAATCGTATTAGACTCAGGCAGTGAAGATGAAACACGGGCATTAGCTCAGCAATTCGGGGCAAAAGTTTACAGCAACATCAATTGGCCCGGTTACGGTAAACAGCGGCAACTCGCTCAACAATATGCCAGCGGCGACTATATTTTGATGTTAGATGCTGATGAGCGGGTGACCCCAGAGCTTAAAATCGCGATTGAATCTGTTCTGCTAGCACCAGAAGAGGGTGCTGTTTATAGCTGTTCACGCCGGAACCTCTTTTTAGGGCGTTTTATGCGCCACAGCGGCTGGTATCCAGATAGGGTGACTCGGTTATATCCTCATCACCAATATCGCTACAACGATAATTTAGTCCATGAATCACTCGATAGCGGCTCAGCAAAAGTTATCCCACTGGCTGGTGATTTATTGCATCTGACTTGCCGCGACTTTTTTGCCTTTCAACGTAAACAGCTTAGTTATGCCGAAGCATGGGCCATCCAACGTCATCAGCAAGGCAAAAGTTGCAGTTATTTTGCCATTCTCAGCCATACTCTTGGGGCATTCAGTAAAACGTGGTTATTACGTGCTGGCTTCCTTGATGGTAAGCAAGGGCTATTACTGGCGGTAGTCAACGCGCAATATACTTTTAATAAATATGCTGCTCTGTGGGCATTGAGCCACCAGTATCAGAAAAGCGAGAAATCATGATCACCAAAGCCATCTATCCGGGGACATTTGATCCCATTACTAATGGGCATTTGGATTTAGTGACGCGCGCATCCGCGATGTTCAGTCATGTGATCTTGGCTATTGCGGACAGTTCCAGCAAAAAGCCAATGTTTACGTTGGATGAGCGTGTCGCACTCGCTAAAAAGGTGACTGCGCCGCTAAAGAATGTTGAGGTTCTGGGATTCAGTGAACTGATGGCTGAGTTTGCCAAAAAGCACAATGCGAATATTTTGGTTCGGGGTTTGCGTTCAGTATCAGATTTTGAATATGAGTGGCAACTGGCCAATATGAACCGCCACTTAATGCCCAAATTGGAAAGCGTATTTCTGATACCATCAGAGAAATGGTCGTTTATCTCTTCCTCATTAGTGAAAGAAGTGGCGCGCCACGGTGGGGATATCACGCCATTCCTGCCCAAACCGGTTACCAAAGCATTATTGGCCAAATTGGCCTAAACCTCTCAATGCTGGCAGTGGCGGCAAAAGAACGTGCTGCGCTGCCCGTGTTTCGCTATTTCAATGGGATGCCCACACTGCCGACATGGTTCACCCGCACGCCCATAGACCTGCAACTCTTGCGCGAAATACCCTGGTTTACCATCCGACTGCAGAAAATCACGTAATGTGGTGCCGCCCTGCTCAATCGAATGCAATAACACGGCTTTTATCGTTGCTACCAGCAATACGGATTCAGCGTCAGTCAATGAGCCTGCGGCACGATCTGGCAAAATCCCAGCAGCAAACAGTGATTCGCTCGCATAAATGTTACCCACTCCGACGACCACTTTGTTATCCATCAACCACGGTTTAATCAATGTGCGTTTATTACGTGATTTATCGAACAGATATTGCGCAGTAAATTCATCACTTAGTGGTTCTGGCCCTAAATGGGCTAATACATTACTGGTCTCAAGGTCTTTCGCCCACAACCAGGCACCAAAACGTCGTGGGTCGGTATAACGCAATATTTTTCCGTTACTGACCACCAAATCGACATGATCGTGCTTTTCAGCTGCAGTCTCTTCAGATAATACGCGCAGGCTACCTGACATACCTAAATGTATGATGATCCAGCCTTTAGGCAGCTCTAGCAGTAAATACTTCGCCCGGCGTTGGACACTCAGTACGGGTTGATCGCTAAGTGTTAGAATTTCATCGGATACCGGCCAGCGTAAACGGGCATTTCTGACCACAGCATAAAGGATTGTCTGGCCGACAAGATAAGGTTCGATCCCGCGTCGGCTGGTTTCAACTTCTGGTAATTCAGGCACTTAACCTCCTTTCAACGTATCTCACTGTACTTTATATAATAAAAAACCCGGCCAAGGCCGGGTTTTTCTTAGTCCGCTAAAATTACTTAATTTTAGCTTCTTTATAGAGTACGTGTTGACGGACAACTGGATCAAATTTCTTCAATTCCAATTTTTCCGGCTTAGTACGCTTGTTCTTCGTAGTGGTATAGAAGTGACCAGTACCAGCAGAAGAAACCAGCTTAATCTTCTCGCGAACACCTTTAGCCATGATTCAGTTCCTTAATACTTCTCACCGCGGGCACGAATTTCGGCCAAGACCGTTTCAATACCCTTTTTATCAATAACACGCATACCTTTAGCAGATACACGCAGAGTTACAAAGCGCTTCTCGCCCTCAACCCAAAAACGGTGAGAGTGCAGGTTCGGCAGAAAACGGCGTTTGGTCGCGTTCATTGCGTGAGAACGGTTGTTACCGCTCATCGGGCGCTTGCCAGTAACTTGGCAGACTCGGGACATGTCTATTCTCCAAAAATCAAATCAGCTCGAGCTTCGTATAGGGTATGGCCGCCTCGTCAGGCTTTAGAGCCCATCTCAGCAAATTCACTGAGAAGACTCACTGTCATCAGGTCAGAAACCCCTGTCACCAGGCAAAAACCTGCTGAGATAGGCTCTTCACGCCAAACCCAAGATTCTCAAAGGTGGCGTAGTATACGCTCTGAAGCGTAAGTGCTCAAGTCCCGAACAGCTAAAGATCCCGAAAGGATCAATAAATATTGCTCTAAAGCCATCCTCGTTCAGCAAATGAGACACATTCACCCCGGCCAACTACTAAATGATCGAGCACCCGAATATCTAATAATGAACAGGCTTTTATCACCTGCGTCGTTATCAAACGGTCAGCTTGGCTCGGTTCAGCCTTACCAGAGGGATGATTATGCGCCAAAATCAGCGCGGCGGCATTAACCTTCAGCGCTTCACGCACAATTTCTCTCGGATGGACCTCTACGCTGCTGATGGTACCAGTAAACATCTCTTCATGGCGAATAACACGATGCTGGTTATCCAAAAATACGACTAAAAAAATCTCTCGTTCACGGTGAGACAGTATATTTTGCAGAAATTTTTGTGTGATACCGGGGTTAAGCAGAACACTTTCCCGCATCAGATGAGATGAAAAACAACGACAGGCCAGCTCACCGATAGCCTGAATCTGACTATATTTGGATGCACCAATCCCTTTATGGGCACATAACGTTTGATAATCTGCAGATATCAACCCATGCAGTGAGCCAAATGTCTCAATTAAATACTCAGCCATCTTCATCACATGCATCCCAGGAATACCCGTACGCAAAAAAATAGCGAGTAGTTCAGCATCAGTCAGTACCGCAGCACCATACTTCAGTAATTTCTCTCTTGGGGCCACCTGCCCATACCACTCATCCATTCCTTAGCTCCTGTTATTCCTGAACTACGTGAATAGCATGACATAGGGCTTAACGCACCACGACCTCACGCTTGATAGCATGCGTGACGTCTCGCAAATTTTACGATTGGTCGCTTCAGAGAGTGCCCTGATAGCTAATCTGTTCAATGGTTATGCTAAAATATCGCCTCTTACAGCTTTCATTCGGACAATCATGATGACGGGACTTTCCGGCAAGCATATTGTGCTCGGGATAAGCGGAGGCATTGCCGCATATAAATCTCCTGAGCTCGTACGCCGTTTGCGCGACAAAGGTGCAGATGTGCGTGTAGTGATGACCCACGCCGCTAAAGCGTTCATAGCACCACTCACGCTACAGGCAGTCTCGGGCTATCCCGTTTCTGATGATTTGCTCGATCCTGCGGCAGAAGCCGCTATGGGGCATATTGAACTGGGCAAATGGGCTGACTTAGTCATTATTGCCCCCGCTACGGCGGATTTACTGGCCAGAATGGCAGCCGGAATGGCCAATGACCTACTGACCACCGTTTGTCTGGCAACCGCTGCGCCTATTGCCGCAGTACCGGCCATGAATCAGCAAATGTACCGTGCGCCAGCCACACAGGAGAATTTACAAACCTTGTCTAAATGGGGTGTCTTGCTGTGGGGGCCAGATAGCGGTAGCCAGGCTTGTGGCGATATCGGCCCTGGTAGAATGTTAGACCCACAAGAAATCGTGGCTTTAGCGTACAATCATTTCTCTGCAAAGCAAGATCTGCAACATTTGAGTGTCATGATTACCGCCGGGCCAACACGCGAACCACTTGATCCTGTACGCTTTATCAGCAATCAAAGTTCGGGCAAGATGGGCTTCGCGATTGCCCAAGCATTGGCTGCAAGAGGATCTAACGTCACGCTAATCGCTGGCCCCGTGAATTTATCGACACCTGAAGGTGTAAAACGTATTGATGTGATTACAGCTCTTGAGATGCAGCAGGCTGTTCAAAAAATAGCACAGCAGCAGAACATTTTTATTTCTTGTGCCGCAGTAGCGGATTACCGCGCGGAACACGTTTCTGACGAGAAAATAAAAAAACAAGGTGACGAAATCACACTTAAGTTGGTGAAAAATCCCGATATTGTTGCTGGTGTGGCTTCAATGGCTAAAAATCGTCCATTTGTTGTTGGATTTGCGGCTGAAACCCAGAATGTGGAAGAATACGCGCGACAAAAGTTGGCACGAAAAAATTTAGATCTGATTTGCGCTAATGATGTATCACTCGCAGAGCATGGTTTTAACAGTGATACCAATGCCTTGCACCTTTTTTGGTCGACTGGAGAGAAACGTTTACCACTCAGTGATAAATATCTTCTCAGTCAACGTTTAATAGACGAGATTGTCAGCCGTTATGATGAAAAAAATCGACATTAAAATTCTGGACCCACGTGTTGGCAACGAATTTCCATTACCCACGTATGCCACCGAAGGTTCTGCCGGGCTGGATTTACGTGCTTGTTTAGATCACGCAGTAGAACTACAGCCTGGACAAACAACCTTGTTACCAACCGGTTTAGCCATTCACATTGGTGACAGTGCCCTCGCCGCGGTTATTTTGCCGCGTTCAGGTCTGGGGCATAAACACGGGATCGTATTAGGTAATTTAGTGGGCCTTATAGACTCCGACTATCAGGGGCAGTTGATGGTATCCGTATGGAACCGTGGCCAGCAGCCTTTCACCATCGAACCCGGTGAGCGTATCGCTCAGATGGTATTTGTTCCTGTGGTACAAGCAGAGTTCAATCTGGTTGAAGACTTTACCGACAGTGAACGTGGTACCGGTGGTTTTGGCCATTCTGGACGCCAATAACCAACCCTAGACCCCAATACCGTAAAAAAGCTATCACATAAGCCGCCTGGGCATTGTTCCCAGAGCGGCCGGTGTTTGGGTTTTTGTTATTAAGTCATTTTTAGCAAGGGTCTACTCGGACATGGCAGAAAAAGAAAATACGAAAAGGAACAGGCGCGAGGAAATATTGCAGGCTTTAGCGCAGATGCTGGAATCCAGCGACGGCAGCCAACGCATTACTACCGCGAAACTCGCCGCTAATGTGGGGGTTTCTGAAGCAGCGCTTTATCGGCATTTCCCCAGTAAAACGCGGATGTTTGATAGCCTGATCGAGTTTATTGAAGATAGTCTGATGTCCCGCATTAATTTGATTCTACAAGATGAAAAAGAGACGTTTAATCGCCTCCGCTTAATCCTGCTGTTGGTATTAGGGTTTGCAGAACGCAACCCTGGGCTGACCCGAATCATGACCGGGCATGCGCTCATGTTTGAGCAGGATCGCTTACAAGGGCGGATTAACCAGCTATTTGAACGAATTGAAATGCAGTTACGCCAAGTCCTTCGTGAGAAAAAGCTGCGTGATGGACAAGGCTTTATCCATGATGAAGCGTTACTGGCCACCCAGTTGTTGGCATTTTGCGAAGGGATGCTTTCACGCTTCGTTCGTTCTGAATTCCGTTACTGCCCAACACAAGAGTTTGATTCCCGCTGGCCATTGATTGTCGCCCAGTTGCAATAAAACCCAGGATCAACTTTCTCTTTCCTCTTCTCCGTAAGACATAGAGAGAACAGCGAATCAAGCTACGCAAAAAGGGCAAACGGCCCTCTTGGCGTAGCTTGATTCGGGATTACCCCATGTTATTAGCGTTACAGCTAAAGGGTAACCCCATATTGCTCGCGATACTGCCGCACTGCCACCAAATGCTCAGCCATCTCTGGCTTATCTTCCAGATAGCGAATCACATCATTCAGCGTCACGATAGCAATGACCTTACAGTGATAATCACGTTCAACTTCCTGAATCGCCGAAATCTCACCACGCCCACGCTCCTGGCGATCCAGTGAAATCATCACACCTGCGAGGGTCGCGCCCTGCGCATTGATAATCTCCATTGATTCACGAATAGCGGTACCGGCGGTTATCACATCATCCACTAGCATCACCCGCCCTTGTAATGGGCTACCGACAAGATTGCCACCTTCACCGTGAGTTTTCGCTTCTTTACGGTTAAAACAGTAAGGCACGTCGCGCTCATGATGCTCCGCCAATGCCACGGCGGTTGTTGTCGCAATAGGGATACCTTTGTAGGCGGGCCCAAACAGGAGATCGAACTCGACGCCACAATCCATTAATGCAGCAGCATAAAAGCGGCCCAGTTTCGCCAGATCCAGCCCGGTGTTAAACAACCCGGCATTGAAGAAATAAGGGCTAATGCGCCCAGACTTCAGGGTAAATTCACCAAATTTCAACACCTGCTTGTTAAGCGCAAACTCGATAAACTCGCGCTGATAGGCTTTCATTGGTACGTCTCCTCTCCAGATTGTGACTGCTTTGGTTAATAACGTTATGTGTTAATTTGGTTCATTACCCGATGGCTAACGTGATTTATAACTGAGGTAAATGCGCGAACACTTGGCATTCCAAGTTAGCGGGTAAAAAAAGGCGACTATCCGTCGCCTAATAAATTTATGATTCCAATGCCGCCTTCTGCGCCTGGAAGATGGTTTCTATCCCTCCGCGGGCCAGATCCAGCAACGCCAATAATTCTTCGTGACTGAACGGCTCACCTTCAGCGGTGCCTTGCACCTCAATCATCCGGCCATCTTCCATCATCACCACATTCATATCTGTTTCTGCCGCAGAATCTTCTACGTATTCCAGATCGCAAAGAGCCTCGCCTTTAACGATCCCGACAGACACAGCAGCAACCAGGCCCTTCATCGGGTTAGCTTTCAATTTACCACTAGCAACCAGTTTGTTCAGCGCGTCAGCCAATGCTACACAAGCACCACTGATTGAGGCGGTACGGGTGCCACCATCCGCTTGCAATACATCGCAGTCTAAGGTGATGGTAAATTCACCCAACTTTTTCAAATCGACCGCTGCACGTAAAGAACGGGCGATCAGACGTTGGATTTCAAGAGTACGCCCACCTTGTTTACCTTTTGCGGCTTCGCGCGCATTACGGCTATGGGTCGAACGAGGCAACATGCCATATTCTGCCGTTATCCACCCTTGGCCCTGGCCTTTCAGAAAGCGTGGAACACCTTCTTCAACTGTGGCGGTACACAATACTTTGGTATCGCCGAATTCAACCAACACTGAACCTTCAGCGTGTTTCGTGTAATTACGGGTCAAAGTCAGTGGGCGAACTTGTTGAGCTGCTCGGTCTGCTGGACGCATGGGCTTTCTCCGGCTTGAAATCTATATTGGTCGCGCATTATACGGCCTTAGTGATGTAATGCCTATCCTGCCCGCACCTGCGAAGCTATAATCCCCCCATCTTTTCTTTAAAACGGGTACGCAACGATGATCCGCAGCATGACCGCCTACGCTCGACGTGATATTAAGGGTGAATGGGGCAACGCAGCCTGGGAGCTGCGTTCCGTTAACCAACGCTATTTAGAAACGTACATTCGCTTACCAGAACAATTCCGGAGTCTGGAACCGGTGATCCGCGAACGTATTCGCAGCCGTCTGACACGGGGAAAGATTGAATGTCATTTACGTTTTGAGTTGGATGCCAACGCACAAAGCTCTTTGATCCTCAATGAAAAACTGGCGAAGCAGTTAGTTGAAGCCGGTAATTGGGTCAAGATGCAAAGTGATGAAGGCGAAATTAACCCAGTAGATATCCTGCGCTGGCCAGGGGTAATGTCTGCTGAGGAACAAGATTTGGATGCGATTAGCACCGAGTTAATGCAGGCGCTAGATACCGCCCTAGACGATTTTATTGTTTCCCGAGAAACTGAAGGGGCAGCACTGAAAACGCTTATCGAGCAGCGTTTAGAGGGGGTCAGCGCTGAAGTGGTTAAAGTCCGCGCACATATGCCAAATATCTTGCAGTGGCAACGTGAGCGCTTACTGAACAAACTGGAAGAAGCGCAAGTTCAGTTGGAAAATACTCGTTTGGAGCAGGAGTTAGTGCTAATGGCACAGCGTATCGATGTGGCCGAAGAGCTAGATCGTTTGGAAGCGCACGTCAAAGAAACATACAACATTCTGAAGAAGAAAGAAGCCGTTGGCCGCCGCCTTGATTTTATGATGCAAGAATTCAACCGCGAGTCGAATACGCTGGCATCAAAATCCATCAATGCCGAGGTCACTAACTCCGCTATCGAGTTAAAGGTGTTGATTGAGCAGATGCGCGAACAGATCCAGAACATCGAGTAATCTTTCATAAGCTATCACCAGAACACAAAAAACCAGCAAGCTCGCTAATCTGCGGGCTTGCTGGTTCGCAGGAAAAGCCTACGCAATGATGATTGATTCATATGCCGAATTATTTTTATCAAAAGCCAGAGACACAGCCAAAGAACTTCAGTTCGTGTATCACGGAGTTATGACGTAGCTGTCGCCCTCACCTTAAATTAAGGCAATGTGATGAGCGCCCCATAGATTTACTTATGTAAGACAATAAGAATGTGGTTTTTTTATTTAAATAAATCAAATGAATGGCCTGATTTTAAATTAGATTAACTAACACTGATAGTATCACTTAGAAAATCTCAGTCGCGTTGATATGGCTTTGTGATTACTCTGCGGCCTTTCATTGTCTCCAACATTTGATTCATTATGCTACTCAGTGTTCTTTATATTATTGGTATCACCGCTGAAGCCATGACCGGGGCTCTGGCTGCGGGTCGCCGCCAAATGGATATGTTTGGCGTTATTATTATTGCCTCAGCGACCGCAATTGGCGGTGGCTCGGTTAGAGATATGCTTTTAGGCCACTATCCACTTGGTTGGGTTAAGCATCCTGAATACATTGTGATCGTCGCCATCGCAGCGATCGTCACCACCTGGATGGCTCCATTGATGAAACAGTTACGCCATCTATTTTTAGTGCTTGATGCCATTGGGCTGATTGTTTTCTCAATTATTGGCGCACAAATTGCTCTCGATATGGGCCACAGTACTATTATTGCCGCTATTGCCGCCGTGATTACTGGTGTCTTTGGTGGCGTACTACGCGATATGCTCTGCAACTGCATTCCCTTAGTGTTTCAGAAAGAAATTTATGCAGGCATCTCATTTGCGGCAGCCTGGATTTACATTGCTCTGCAATACACGCCGCTGTCCCATAATTGGGTCATTATCATTACGCTCATCACCGGCTTAGCGCTAGATTACTCGCCTTACGATTCCGGCTTGGCCTGCCTGTATTCAAATATGAGCACTCAGACCATTAAGTTATAGCCCTAGGAGGATTTACTCTGTGAGCTCGAACCCAACAACTTTCTGAGTAGATAAGAAATCAGCCAGTGCTTGTACGTCGGGGTGATCCAAAAAATGCTTAATTTGTTTTGCTCTCATTTGCCCAATCCCGGCCATGGTGGCCCATTCAGATAGACTCCGGCGCAATACAACCTGCCACTGCGCGTCAACGGAAACAACCTGCGGGAACCCCAATGCCAGCAACCAACGAGAAAAGGGTTGCTGCTTTGCCCGTTGAAACTGTTGATAAATTTTTTCAGCCCGCGCATTTCCAATTCCAGGGATACTTGCAATTTGCTCTGGTGTTAGTAATAACCATCCGACCAAATCATTAATTAACTCATGGTGAATAAGCTCTTGCCAAAAGCCGCCACCGATGCCGCCAATATCTAGCCCCCCTGGGCCACTAAGCCATATCAAGCGGGATAAAAACTGAGGTTCACAGCCATGTGGTAAGCGTTGAAAGCAACTGAGCTGATGGAATTTATCCCAATTGGGTGCCGTAATAGTATTCCGTTGGTGTACTCGCCAGACAACGTTATCTAGCCGAGGGATACCATGCCCGGCAAGTGCCAATGTAATGTGATCACCAGGAGCGATGTCCCATTGTTTCCAACGGGTGACCGAACCAATATTCACTCGACGAATCCATTTATCATCAATTTTTATCGGTAAAACCTCTAATACCACCGTGCCTTTACCCGTTCGTCCAAGGGTAAAATGAATATCTTTTACTTCGGCAATGTGTTGCAAAGGCGGATACTTCCACGCCATAGACCACTGCCCCGGTGTTGCCTGCCAATAACGACCAGCTGGCTCCTCCTCTTGCCTGACCACAACACCATCGGTGACAAACGGCAGTGGTGCTTGAAACCAGAACTGACGCCATTGCACAACATCAAGATGCGACATGACGGGCTCGCTGTATTTAGCTGTAAAAGGAAAACCCATTACCTGTAATAGTGCCACCTTCTCTTTCATGGTTGTTGGGCCATCAGGCCATGCCCAAATAAAGACCCCAACTTGAGCTAATAGCGGAGACGGAGATTTGCGCATCAGTGCACCTGCCACCGTTGATCTGGCATTCACCCCACCCGATTTTGCTTGCTGGTGGCCATCCATCAGTAGAAACAACTCCCCTTGCAACGTTAATAGTGCAGGCGCATTTGCAATATATTGAGGAATAGCAGAAATAAATGGCGCTTTTTCTGTCCAGTTTTGACCTTTTACTCCATTTCCTCGACTAAGAAGTTGCACCAATTTCCCCCCGTGATAAACCAGTGTCACTGCCACACCGTCGACCTTGGGTTGTACCCAGAGATTTTTCCGCCCCGCCATCCACCTTGTGAGGGCGGTTTCATCTTTGAGTTTTTTTAACCCGGTATGGGCAACTGGGTGAAGAAATTGCCCTTTGCCGGGGATCGGCTGGCTTTCCGTCTTATCAGGTAACCCCCTACAGGATTGCCACACACGTAATTTGTCCTGTAATTGATCATAAATGTCATCCGTGACCGGGCTATGGCCTTGCTGATGGTAAGCGGCCGACCACTTATTCAACTGTTGCTCCAACGCGTTAATCTCAACCGCTATTCTGGTTGCAGGCCAATCAGGGCATGTTGATGTAGCCCAAGCACCGCCCACCACTATGGTGTTAGATATTAATAGGAACATTATTATCTTTAGATTCAGTATGTTCATAAGCCTCCTTCCGTTGTGATCGGAAGTAAAACGCGAAATAAGCTACCCGTCGAAGCCTAAAAGAGTAAAATGCGTACAGTGCTGAAAAATACTTTCGTGATTGCTGCAACAAACCGAAATGACACAATATTCCTCGCAAAATAAGAAAATCAGGCTGTTTATAAGCAAAACATTCAGGTGAAATGTGTTGTAACGCTGCATGACGCGTGACACCCGTGTATACTGTGCGGAGATTCACACTTCTGCTTTCTATATACACCCAAAGTAATTGGAGTTGCGGGTAGGCAACGAGCGAGTTCCGGTGAGTTGGCTAGAGCCAGTCATTCGAGAAAGAGCTGCTAACACTGCTGCAACCTCAAGGTAAGAAGGGTATATCAACCTAATCAACTGAAACGTCATCATGGTTCAAGGTACGCTATACATAGTTTCCGCGCCCAGCGGGGCAGGGAAATCAAGCCTGATTCAGGCTTTGTTAAAAACACAACCGCTGTACGACACGCAGGTTTCAATTTCCCATACCACGCGTGCTAAACGTCCAGGGGAGAATCACGGCGAGCATTACTTCTTTGTTTCTGAAAAAGAGTTTTGCCAGATGATTGATGATGATGCTTTTCTTGAGCATGCCAAAGTATTTGAAAATTACTACGGTACCTCACGTCTGGCTATTGAGCAGGTTCTTGCAACCGGGGTTGATGTCTTTTTAGATATTGACTGGCAAGGAGCGCAACAGATTCGCGCAAAAATGCCAACCGCTCGCAGTATTTTCATCTTGCCGCCATCCAAAACAGAATTGGATCGCCGTTTACGCGGTCGTGGGCAGGATAGCGAAGAAGTTATCGCTAAGCGTATGGAGCAAGCTGTCGCAGAGATGGCCCATTACGCAGAGTATGATTATTTAATCGTAAATGATGATTTCAATCTGGCTTTGTCTGATCTGAAAACCATTATTCGCGCAGAACGACTGCGTTTAGGCCGCCAGAAACAGCGGCATGACGCTTTAATCAGCAAATTATTGGCGGACTGAACAGAGTTTCAGTATCATGCCCAGTCATTTCGTCACCTGTGGAGTAGCAGAATTATGGCACGCGTAACTGTTCAAGACGCTGTAGAGAAAATTGGTAACCGTTTTGACCTGGTGTTGGTCGCTGCTCGTCGGGCACGTCAAATCCAGTCCGGCGGTAAAGACGCACTGGTTCCAGAAGAGAACGATAAAGTTACTGTAATCGCGTTACGTGAGATCGAAGAAGGCCTGATCACCAATCAGATTCTCGATGTTCGTGAGCGCCAAGAGCAGCAAGAGCAGCAAGCCGCAGAGATCCAAGCGGTTACCGCCATTGCTGAAGGTCGTCGTTAATTAGACTGCGAGTCTGCCTTTGTACCTGTTTGAAAGCCTGAATCTGCTGATTCAACGTTACCTGCCAGAGGAGCAGATTAAGCGCCTCAAACAGGCATATCTTGTCGCACGTGATGCTCACGAGGGGCAGACACGCTCCAGCGGTGAGCCTTATATCACTCACCCGGTTGCTGTGGCCTGTATTCTCGCGGAGATGCGGCTCGACTACGAAACCTTAATGGCGGCGCTATTACATGACGTCATTGAAGATACACCTGCTACATATCAAGATATGGAACAGCTGTTTGGGAAAAGCGTAGCCGAGTTAGTCGAGGGTGTATCTAAACTCGATAAACTGAACTTCCGTGACAAGAAAGAAGCCCAGGCGGAAAACTTCCGCAAAATGATCATGGCAATGGTGCAAGACATCCGCGTCATTTTGATCAAACTGGCTGACCGTACACACAATATGCGCACACTGGGCTCTTTGCGCCCGGATAAACGTCGGCGCATTGCTCGCGAAACCCTTGAGATATACAGCCCACTAGCCCACCGGCTGGGTATTCATCATTTAAAAACCGAGCTGGAAGAGCTGGGTTTTGAAGCACTCTATCCCAATCGTTACCGCGTCATTAAAGAAGTGGTAAAAGCCGCGCGCGGTAACCGCAAAGAGATGATTCAGAAGATCCTCGCGGAGATTGAAGGGCGCTTGACCGAGGCTGGCATTCCTTGCCGGGTCAGTGGCCGTGAGAAGCATCTGTATTCCATCTACTGCAAGATGCACCTGAAAGAACAGCGCTTCCATTCCATCATGGATATCTATGCTTTTCGGGTTATCGTCAAAGAAGTCGATACTTGCTACCGCGTGTTGGGGCAGGCTCATAGCCTGTATAAACCCCGCCCTGGGCGCGTAAAAGACTATATCGCTATCCCTAAAGCTAACGGCTACCAATCATTACATACGTCATTAATCGGTCCCCATGGCGTACCGGTAGAAGTACAAATCCGTACTGAAGATATGGACCAGATGGCCGAAATGGGGGTTGCTGCACACTGGGCTTATAAAGAACAAGGTGAGTCCGGTACCACGGCTCAAATCCGTGCTCAGCGGTGGATGCAAAGCTTGCTGGAGTTACAACAAAGCGCGGGTAGCTCATTTGAATTTATTGAAAGCGTGAAATCTGATTTATTCCCTGATGAGATCTACGTTTTCACCCCGGAAGGGCGCATTGTGGAATTACCGGCTGGTGCCACACCGGTCGATTTTGCCTATGTTGTGCATACCGATATCGGCCATGCCTGCGTAGGTGCCCGCGTTGATCGTCAGCCGTACCCGCTCTCTCAGCCACTGAGTAGTGGCCAGACGGTTGAGATTATTACCGCTCCAGGAGCCAGACCAAATGCTGCCTGGCTGAATTTTGTCGTCAGTTCAAAAGCGCGAGCCAAAATACGTCAATTACTGAAAAATCTTAAACGTGATGAATCGGTCAGCCTTGGTCGCCGGTTACTGAATCATGCATTAGGAAATGGGCGTAAACTCTCTGATATTTCTGAAGAAAATATCAAACACGAGTTGGATAGAATGAAACTGGCTACGGTAGATGACTTGCTGGCAGAAATTGGTTTAGGTAATGCCATGAGCGTAGTGGTGGCTAAAAACCTATTGGGCGATCCATCAACACTGGGCACCTCTGCTTCTGGTACCCGCAAGTTACCGATCAAAGGTGCCGATGGCGTACTTATCACGTTTGCCAAGTGCTGCCGTCCAATCCCTGGTGACCCTATTATCGCCCATATCAGCCCAGGTAAAGGGTTGGTTATTCATCACGAATCTTGTCGGAATATCCGTGGTTACCAGAAAGAGCCTGAGAAATTTATGGCTGTAGAATGGGACCAAGAGACTGAACAAGAGTTTATTGCCGAAATTAAAGTCGATATGTTTAACCAACAAGGTGCGCTTGCCAATCTGACCGCCGCGATTAACGCCGCCGAATCCAATATTCAGAGTTTGAATACAGAAGAAAAAGATGGCCGGGTATACAGCGCCTTTATTCGCCTGACCACTCGGAACCGGGTCCATCTGGCTAACATTATGCGTAAAATCCGTATCATGCCAGATGTGGTTAAAGTTAGCCGTAATCGCAATTAACGCCTATGAATCCTCAACGCTATGCGCGGATTTGTGACATGCTTGCCACCAGGCAACCCGATTTAACGGTCTGTCTGGAGCAAGTCCACAAACCTCATAATGTCTCCGCCATTATTCGAACTGCCGATGCCGTGGGCATCCATCAAGTTCATGCCATCTGGCCAACAACGCAAATGTATACTCGGCTGTCCGCCGCCGCAGGCAGTAATAGCTGGGTGCAAGTCAAAACGCATCCCCATATTGCTGATGCCATTGCTTATCTAAAATCACAAGATATGCAAATTCTGGCGACACATCTGTCTGATAAGGCTGTTGATTTTCGTGAAATCGATTATACCCGCCCTACCTGTATTTTAATGGGTCAGGAAAAAACCGGTATTTCACCAGAAGCGCTGGCACTGGCCGATCAAGACATCATCATTCCAATGATCGGCATGGTACAGTCGCTGAATGTTTCCGTCGCTTCCGCGCTAATTTTATATGAAGCACAGCGGCAACGGCAGAATGCCGGGATGTATAAACGGACACACAGCGTTCTGGCAGAGAGTGAGCAGCAACGGCTATTGTTTGAAGGGGGTTACCCGGTATTGGCACACGTTGCCAAACGTAAAGGGCTCCCCCAACCTCATATTGATGAACAAGGCCAAATCATTGCCGATGCGCAATGGTGGTCGGCCATGCAAGCCACGGAGTCTTAAATGAAAGGCCGCCTACTGGACGCCGTACCCCTCAGTACACTTTCCGGAGTTGGCGCAAGTCAGGCTGGAAAACTCGCCAAGATAGGTTTGGAAACCATTCAGGACCTGCTGCTGCACCTTCCGCTACGTTATGAGGATCGTACTCGTCTATATCGTATTGGTGATCTGCTGCCCGGTCTTTCGGTCACGGTTGAAGGTGAAGTTCTACGCTCTGATATTAGCTTTGGTCGCCGCCGTATGATGACCTGTCAAATCAGCGATGGTAGCGGCGTTCTCACCCTGCGCTTTTTTAACTTCAATGCAGCAATGAAAAACAGTCTGTCAGTAGGCAAACATGTCATTGCTTATGGCGAAGCCAAACGAGGCAATAACGGGCCAGAAATCATTCACCCTGAATATCGGGTTCATGGCGAGAATATTGGCGTTGAATTACAGGAATCGCTGACACCAGTCTATCCCACGACCGAGGGCATTCGTCAGGCAACTCTGCGCAAACTTATCGATCAGGCACTGGCAATGCTGGACACCTGTGTTATTGCTGAGTTACTGCCAATTGAATTGAGCCGTTCTCTCATCAGCCTGCCTGAAGCGATTCATACTCTGCA
Source organism: Yersinia pestis (assembly GCF_900460465.1). Taxonomy (GTDB): domain Bacteria; phylum Pseudomonadota; class Gammaproteobacteria; order Enterobacterales; family Enterobacteriaceae; genus Yersinia; species Yersinia pestis. Next base: position 77,899 of record NZ_UAVH01000001.1, read on the forward strand.
TCGCCCTCCGGCAGATATTCAATTAGCTGATTTAGAACAAGGGAAGCACCCCGCTCAACGGCGTCTGATCATGGAAGAGTTGCTGGCTCATAACCTCAGTATGTTGGCAGTCAGGGCGGGTGCACAAAGCTACCGAGCATTGCCATTAATGGCCGAAGAGCAGCTTAAACAACGTTTTCTGGCCGCCCTACCTTTTACGCCTACTCAAGCCCAGCAACGGGTCGTCGCCGAAATTGAACGGGATATGACCCAAAGTTTCCCGATGATGCGACTGATTCAGGGGGATGTAGGTTCCGGTAAAACACTGGTAGCCGCACTGGCCGCGCTACGGGCCATCGCTCACGGTAAGCAGGTTGCCCTGATGGCACCGACCGAACTGCTGGCAGAACAGCACGCCACTACTTTCCGTCAATGGCTGGAGCCTCTTGGGTTTAGTGTCGGCTGGTTGGCTGGCAAGCAAAAGGGGAAAGCGCGGTTAGCACAACAAGAGGCCGTTGCCAGCGGTCAGGTCTCCATGGTGATCGGTACTCATGCCATGTTTCAAGAACAGGTGCAATTCTCGGGGTTAGCACTGGTAATTATTGATGAGCAGCATCGTTTCGGTGTTCACCAGCGCCTCACGTTATGGGAAAAAGGTGAGGAGCAAGGCTTCCATCCACATCAATTAATCATGACGGCAACCCCGATCCCAAGAACATTAGCCATGACTGCCTATGCAGATCTCGATACCTCCGTGATTGATGAATTACCGCCAGGCAGAACCCCCGTGACAACGGTGGCAATCCCGGATACTCGCCGTAGTGATGTTATTCAGCGGGTTAAAAACGCGTGCCTGGAAGAGGGTAGGCAAGCATATTGGGTATGTACCTTGATTGAAGAATCAGAGTTGCTGGAGGCTCAGGCTGCAGAGGTAACGTGCGAAGAGCTGAAAATTGCCTTACCGGAAATTAAAGTTGGCTTGGTTCATGGGCGGATGAAAGGCCCCGAAAAACAGGCGATTATGCTGGCCTTTAAACAAGGTGAGCTACAGTTATTGGTCGCAACCACGGTGATTGAAGTGGGAGTTGATGTGCCCAATGCCAGCTTGATGATTATCGATAATCCTGAACGGTTGGGGCTGGCGCAGTTACATCAGTTACGTGGGCGTGTCGGGCGCGGTGCTGTCGCTTCCCACTGCGTATTACTCTATAAAACGCCATTAAGTAAAACCGCTCAAATGCGGTTGCAGGTATTACGTGATAGCAATGATGGTTTTGTGATTGCACAGCGAGATCTAGAAATCCGTGGCCCCGGTGAGCTATTGGGCACACGGCAAACAGGTAGCGCAGAGTTTAAGGTTGCCGACCTACTTCGTGATCAAGCGATGATCCCAGAAGTTCAGCGGGTCGCCCGTCATCTGCATCAACAGTACCCTGAACATGCCAAGGCATTGATAGAACGCTGGTTGCCGGAGCGGGTACGGTATACCAATGCGTAAAGGGTGCAAATGGCAGGGCCGATAAAAAACCCGCTCTGTCAGCCCTAATATCCTCAAAATTCGTGCTCATCAACCTCAGCCTCATTCATGAGGCTCAGACTGCTGACAAACCCCGATGACTCACTCTTGAACGGTGAGGATAGGCAGAAGAGTAAAGCGTCCGCGCCAAGGATGGCGCGGCTCGAGCCTACATGGATGTATTTACGGCGTCTTTACGATCTGCCTGTTCTCTCCGTTGCAGGCACTTTGTCAATAACCTCAGCCTCATTCATGAGGCTTCTTAATTCCCAGCCACTCACATAAGAAAGTAACTGGTGTGAGCGAGGATAACTAACGTATATGCTACCCGCAGCATGACGGAGCTATCACCCCGTTACGGCTGGAAATATTGGCAACAACAGATAAAGCTTGATCACAATCGCATTGACGATATCAATAAAGAACGCGCCAACCATCGGAACCACCAAGAACGCCAAATGAGATGGGCCAAACCGGTCGGTGATGGCTTGCATATTGGCAATCGCGGTTGGCGTAGCCCCCAAACCGAAGCCACAGTGTCCTGCCGCTAATACCGCTGCATCATAGTTTTTGCCCATGATACGGTAGGTGACAAATATCGCGTACAGTGCCATGGCCAACGCCTGTACCGACAAAATCACCAACATCGGTAATGCTAATGAAGCCAGCTCCCACAGCTTCAGGCTCATCAGCGCCATGGCCAGGAACAATGATAAACTGACATTCCCCAACACGGATACCGCACGGTCAAAGACTCTATAGAAGCCGCTGGCTGACAGCGTATTGCTAAGGATTACTCCGACAAATAGTACGCAAACAAAGATCGGTAACTCGAACATCGTCCCTTGCAACCAACCTGCAATCAGATTACCGGCCATCAGGCAAATAGAGATCATGGCGATGGTTTCTATCAACACCAGTGATGTGATCATACGGCCAGCAGAGGGCTTCTCAAAAGCAGAGGGGACGGCGCTATCATCTGGGGTACCCTCTGGCGTGGAAGAGTGCTTCACCAGATAACGAGCGACCGGGCCACCAATCAACCCACCCAATACCAAACCAAAGGTTGCACAAGCCATGGCAACTTCTGTTGCGTTTTCAAATCCGTAACGCTCAGAGAATAATTTACTCCACGCAGCACCAGTGCCGTGCCCACCCGATAATGTGATGGACCCAGCCAAGAGACCCATTAAGGGATCCAGCCCCATCAATTTAGCCAGCACAATCCCAATCGTGTTTTGCACCAGCAGTAAGCCAACAACGATAAAGACAAATATGCTCAGAGCCTTACCTCCAGCCCGTAAACTGGCCAAGTTGGCGTTCAAACCTATCGTGGCAAAGAAGGCTAGCATCAGAGGGTCTTTCAGAGACATATCAAAACTGACTTCCCAGCCCAGCGTCTTCTGTACCAGAAGCATCATAAAAGCCACCAGCAAACCACCGGCTACGGGTTCAGGGATAGTGTATTTCTTTAGGAAAGGGACGGTTTGTACAAGTTTTCGGCCTAACAGTAAAACCAGACAGGCCGCAACTAGCGTGCCATAGGTATCGAGATGAAACATCTTGGTACTCCATGCAATAAAATATCTAATAAAAATATGACGTTAGACAGTTCCTTAAAAAACGCCAAAGTAATAGAAGAGAGGATTAGAAAAAAAAATGGTGAAGAATACAAGTTTAGTTATAAAAAATGTGAGTTAGCAAAAAAATAGAAATAATATAAAAACCCAGCGCAAACGATTGCTTTTGTGAGCCGGATCATTAAAATGCCCCCTTTGCCGATCTGGAAATACCACGCCATGTCTACGCAATCTGCCGAACTTGATACTGCACCGCCATCACCGGCTCACCCCAGCGAATTGATCTACCACCTAGAAGACCGACCGCCACTCCCACAAACACTGTTTGCCGCTTGCCAGCATCTCTTGGCGATGTTTGTTGCGGTAATCACCCCCGGTTTATTGATTTGTCAGGCTTTGGGGTTACCCGCAGAAGATACTCAACGCATTATTAGTATGTCGTTATTTGCTTCGGGCCTAGCGTCTTTACTGCAGATTAAAACTTGGGGCCCCGTGGGTTCAGGCCTGTTATCCATTCAAGGCACCAGTTTTAACTTTGTTTCTCCGTTGATTATGGGGGGGCTGGCGCTAAAAAACGGTGGGGCAGATATCCCAACGATGATGGCGGCGCTGTTCGGTACGTTAATGGTTGCGTCCTGCACCGAGATCTTACTCTCACATGTGCTGCATCTGGCACGCCGTATTATCACCCCGCTGGTATCCGGTATTGTGGTGATGATTATCGGCCTGTCATTGATTCAAGTTGGGCTGACATCTATTGGTGGTGGTTATGGTGCGATGAGCGATAACACCTTTGGTGCACCGAAAAACTTATTATTAGCCGGTGCCGTATTGGGGGTGATCATTCTGCTTAACCGCCAGCGTAACCCGTATTTACGTGTTGCCTCTTTGGTGATCGCTATGGCCGTGGGTTATCTGCTCGCCTGGGCATTGGGGATGTTGCCTGAGAGCCGCCCAGTTGTAGATACCGCGCTGATTACTATTCCAACGCCGTTGTACTATGGGCTGTCCTTCGACTGGAACTTACTGATTCCTCTGATGCTGATCTTTATGGTGACCTCACTGGAAACCATAGGCGATATTACCGCAACATCTGATGTATCAGAGCAACCGGTTCGCGGCCCGTTATATATGAAACGCCTAAAAGGCGGTGTACTGGCCAATGGTTTGAACTCGATGCTGTCCGCTATATTCAATACCTTCCCCAACTCCTGCTTCGGTCAGAATAATGGCGTGATCCAATTGACTGGCGTTGCCAGCCGTTATGTCGGTTTTGTTGTGGCAATAATGCTCATCATTTTGGGCCTGTTCCCTGCTGTCGCTGGGTTTGTGCAGCATATTCCTGAGCCGGTACTGGGTGGAGCAACTCTCGTGATGTTCGGGACTATCGCAGCGTCTGGTGTGCGTATTGTGTCACGCGAGACCCTGAATCGCCGGGCGATTATGATAATGGCCTTATCATTAGCGGTTGGTATGGGTGTCGCACAGCAGCCATTGATTTTGCAATTTGCGCCTGACTGGATCAAAACGCTGTTCTCTTCTGGGATTGCCGCTGGCGGTATTACTGCCATCGTACTTAACTTACTCTTCCCACAAGAAAAATAGTCTTTACACTAACACATCACTGAAATGGTCGGTCATTAATGATGCCGGCCATTTTTTTTATGGTCCGATAGCTGATTATCTATTGAGCTAATGGAAAAATTGCGGCATAAACAGTGTTCCTCATACTGACAGACGTGGATTGGCCAGATGAAATTTCTCGGGAAAACGCTGCTAACGTTATTGCTGCTGTTTGCGCTGTCTATCGTGCTGTGCTACGCAGTGCTTCAGACCAGTTGGGCCGCGGGCTGGCTTAGTCGTTGGGTCAGCAATAACAGTGGTTATCACCTCTCTCTAAGGGGGATCGATCATCGATGGTCCCAACCGGGGCAAATCAGTTTTAGTGATGTCACACTAGCACGTGCCGATCAGCCCCCGTTCCTAACCGCTCAGCAGGTCATTTTTGGCCTGAGTTGGCGTCAACTGACTGATCCTAAGCATTTTCTCAGTCTGCAATTACAAAATGGTAGCTTAACCCTCAATAACAGCACACCGTCACTCCCGTTGCAGGCTGATACCTTACAGTTAACCGACATGACGCTGAATACCACGGTTGAATCAAAAAACGCGACCAGCCAGTGGAAAATTGCAGGTCAGCATGTCAACGGGGGGCTAGTGCCTTGGCAACCAATACCAGGCAACAGCTTTGGGGAAAATACCCAATTCCATTTCAGTGCTGGCTTCCTGACGATTAATGACATATCAGCCCAACAGATTTATCTGCAAGGCTCAATACAGAAAGATATCCTGACCCTGACCAATTTCGGGGCCAATATCGCCCAAGGGGAATTGACCGGCAATGCCCGTCAGTCTGCTGATGGCAGTTGGCTGGTTGATCGCCTACGTCTGAGTAATATCCGCTTGCAAACAACGGCCAGCTTAGAAGATGTCTGGAATAATGTTTTACAGTTACCCCCTATCACCCTCAAACGGTTTGATTTGATTGATGCGCGAGTTGAAGGAAAAGGCTGGGCTGTGAATGATGTTGATCTGACGCTAAAAAACATCACCTTTAAACAAGGGGATTGGCAAAGTGATGATGGCGAACTGGTGTTCAATGCCAGTGATATTATTAAAGGTAATATTCATCTGATTGACCCAATCGCGACGTTTACCTTGTCACCTGAGGGCGTGGCGATTAACCAATTCACTACCCGTTGGCAAGATGGTCTGTTGAGAACGCTGGGGAGTTGGTCCCGTGCTACGCATCGGTTACAACTGGGTGAGTTGACTGTTGTGGCACTGGTTTACACTCTGCCGAACGATTGGAAACAGCTGTGGCAACAAACATTGCCAGACTGGCTGTCTGAGGTGTATGTCGGTAAATTGAGTGCTAACCGTAACTTACTCATTGATATCAGCCCGGATTTTCCCTTCCAAATCACCTCATTAGATGCAGCAGGCAGCAACCTATTACTGGCCAAAAATCACCAATGGGGCGTATGGTCCGGGTCACTGGTGTTGAATGCCGGTAATGCAACATTTAATAAAAACGATATCCGACGCCCTTCACTGGCGCTGAATGCCAATGAACAGCAGATCACGTTCAGTGATTTAAGTGCGTTTACTAAAGAGGGGTTGCTAGAAGCCACTGCCAGTATTGATCAAACCCCAGACAGAGCCTTATCACTCGCTCTGACAGGCCGTTCTGTTGACCTTAATTTTTTACACAACTGGGGATGGCCAGCATTACCGTTGCAAGGTCTGGGTAACTTGAAATTGCAGATAAAGGGCAATCTGACAGCCGACGCACCATTGAAACCCACCCTTAACGGCTCTCTACAGGCAATAGACAGCAACGGGCAACAAATCAATCAAACGGTATTACATGGGGTCGTGCAGGGCACAGCAGAGCAATAAGGGCGGTTAATTAGGTAAATTCTGCTATCCAACGTCCTGCCTTGCAATAGCGGGCTGGCTAATAATACTCGGGTTCGTCATCGCCCGGCAGCAAATCACTGGCTCATGTCAGTGATTTTAAGGGTACCAGAGGATTAATTAGCCATGTCATCGCCTGCAGCGACAGGCAGCACCATATAAGTTCCTTCAAAAACAGCCCCCTGATTTTCATCGCCGAACAAATTAACGTTTAGCTGCACTCTGGCCCGGCGACCACGCGCCAGCCGATCCAGATCCCCACTCAGAGAACTCAACTCAGCAACCGCTCTTGGCCGCCCCGTCACGGGAGCACTGTAGCGAATATGTGCATCGGCGAGAATAATCGTGCCACCTAAATGGCGTTCTCGCAGCAATAGCCAAATCAACCCCCATCCGGTCAACGTTGCCAATGAGAAAAGGCTACCGGCGAATAACGTATGGTGAGGGTTTTGATTCCCCGCTTCGGGCATGGTGGTAACAAAACGCTGGCCGGTATACTGGCTGATACGTACCCCCATTTTTTCGCTCAGAGGGATATGGTCGTACCAAGCTTGCTGCAACTGACCACACCAATCGGGCCGATGCAAAATATCATCCATCGTCGCCACGGGTTTGATCATTAAGAAATGGCGTACAGGTGTCGTTTGCGGTGCCGTTATCTCTCCCTGACAAACAAAACCCAGTTTGGCAAAAAAATCTACGGCATCCTCACGCGCGCTACACACCACTCGTTTGACCCCCTCCTGACGCGCCACTGACTCTAATGTCATTGCGACTAGCGTCCCTAACCCTTTGTTGCGTACTGACGGAGCCACCGCCAAGAAACGGATTGCCGCTTCATTATCGGCATTGATATATAAGCGCCCAATGGCGACCGCTTTACCCTGCTCATCCACAACCATTTGATGATGGGCCATTGCATCATAGGCATCTTTTTCTGAGCCAATTGGTTGATGCAGTGGCTTGCGTAACATTTCCCAACGGAATTGATAATAATCTTTGAGTTCTTGTTCTGTTATGGGCACACGCAAGTGATACATAGGAGCGTTCTCTCTTTAAAATTATCAATAAAAACCATGTGATACCCAAAGTTATTAGCATTGTAGCCAACGGGGAAACAAGCGAATTCCGACGAACTGGCTCACCTCTGTCATTCAGACGTGTCACTCACAACATGCGATATCGAGCAGGAGGAGACCCCCCCTGTATTGAGCGGTGTTCATTGTAACGAACGGTGCAATAGTGATCCACACCCAACGCCTGAAATCAGATCCAGGGGGTAATCTGCTCTCCTGATTCAGGAGAGTTTATGGTCACTTTTGAGACAGTTATGGAAATTAAAATCCTGCACAAGCAGGGAATGAGTAGCCGGGCGATTGCCAGAGAACTGGGGATCTCCCGCAATACCGTTAAACGTTATTTGCAGGCAAAATCTGAGCCGCCAAAATATACGCCGCGACCTGCTGTTGCTTCACTCCTGGATGAATACCGGGATTATATTCGTCAACGCATCGCCGATGCTCATCCTTACAAAATCCCGGCAACGGTAATCGCTCGCGAGATCAGAGACCAGGGATATCGTGGCGGAATGACCATTCTCAGGGCATTCATTCGTTCTCTCTCGGTTCCTCAGGAGCAGGAGCCTGCCGTTCGGTTCGAAACTGAACCCGGACGACAGATGCAGGTTGACTGGGGCACTATGCGTAATGGTCGCTCACCGCTTCACGTGTTCGTTGCTGTTCTCGGATACAGCCGAATGCTGTACATCGAATTCACTGACAATATGCGTTATGACACGCTGGAGACCTGCCATCGTAATGCGTTCCGCTTCTTTGGTGGTGTGCCGCGCGAAGTGTTGTATGACAATATGAAAACTGTGGTTCTGCAACGTGACGCATATCAGACCGGTCAGCACCGGTTCCATCCTTCGCTGTGGCAGTTCGGCAAGGAGATGGGCTTCTCTCCCCGACTGTGTCGCCCCTTCAGGGCACAGACTAAAGGTAAGGTGGAACGGATGGTGCAGTACACCCGTAACAGTTTTTACATCCCACTAATGACTCGCCTGCGCCCGATGGGGATCACTGTCGATGTTGAAACAGCCAACCGCCACGGTCTGCGCTGGCTGCACGATGTCGCTAACCAACGAAAGCATGAAACAATCCAGGCCCGTCCCTGCGATCGCTGGCTCGAAGAGCAGCAGTCCATGCTGGCACTGCCTCCGGAGAAAAAAGAGTATGACGTGCATCTTGATGAAAATCTGGTGAACTTCGACAAACACCCCCTGCATCATCCACTCTCCATCTACGACTCATTCTGCAGAGGAGTGGCGTGATGATGGAACTGCAACATCAACGACTGATGGCGCTCGCCGGGCAGTTGCAACTGGAAAGCCTTATAAGCGCAGCGCCTGCGCTGTCACAACAGGCAGTAGACCAGGAATGGAGTTATATGGACTTCCTGGAGCATCTGCTTCATGAAGAAAAACTGGCACGTCATCAACGTAAACAGGCGATGTATACCCGAATGGCAGCCTTCCCGGCGGTGAAAACGTTCGAAGAGTATGACTTCACATTCGCCACCGGAGCACCGCAGAAGCAACTCCAGTCGTTACGCTCACTCAGCTTCATAGAACGTAATGAAAATATCGTATTACTGGGGCCATCAGGTGTGGGGAAAACCCATCTGGCAATAGCGATGGGCTATGAAGCAGTCCGTGCAGGTATCAAAGTTCGCTTCACAACAGCAGCAGATCTGTTACTTCAGTTATCTACGGCACAACGTCAGGGCCGTTATAAAACGACGCTTCAGCGTGGAGTAATGGCCCCCCGCCTGCTCATCATTGATGAAATAGGCTATCTGCCGTTCAGTCAGGAAGAAGCAAAGCTGTTCTTCCAGGTCATCGCTAAACGTTACGAAAAGAGCGCAATGATCCTGACATCCAATCTGCCGTTCGGGCAGTGGGATCAAACGTTCGCCGGTGATGCAGCACTGACCTCAGCGATGCTGGACCGTATCTTACACCACTCACATGTCGTTCAAATCAAAGGAGAAAGCTATCGACTCAGACAGAAACGAAAGGCCGGGGTTATAGCAGAAGCTAATCCTGAGTAAAACGGTGGATCAATATTGGGCCGTTGGTGGAGATATAAGTGGATCACTTTTCATCCGTCGTTGACATTCATCTCTAGACTTGCAACCAGAAAGTTACCGGACCATCGTTTACCAAGCTAACTTTCATATCTGCTGCAAAAAGCCCTGTTTCCGTTTTTACACCACGCTCACGGCACTGAGCAACAAAATACTGATAAAGCCGGTCAGCTTCTTGCGGGATCGCACCACGAGAAAAACTGGGTCTCATGCCCTTTTGAGTATCAGCAACCAAGGTAAATTGCGAAACCACCAGCACACTGCCCCCAGCTTGCTGGACGTTGAGATTCATTTTGTCATTCTCATCGCTAAAAATCCGATACCCCAGTACCCGCTCACATAAACGCTGTGCTTTTTGCTCAGTATCTCCTTGCTCAACGCCGAGTAATACCAGTAGGCCAGGGCCAATTTCACCCACGATATTCCCTTCGACCACGACACTGGCGCTAAGCGCCCGTTGAATCAACGCAATCATAATGCCTTACATCTCCGGACTCTGGGTGGTGACGCTCTTCGCGTGATGGCGCTCGGCGCGGTATTCACCCAATGTCACGGTGATTTCCGCACCTAATAACACAATGCACCAACTCCAGTACACCCAGAGGAATAAAATGGGAATGACCGCTAATACCCCATAAATCAACTGATAAGAGGGAAACAGCGTGATATACATCGCGAACCCTTTCTTACCCAACTCAAAGAGTAATGCAGCTACCAGTGCGCCGATAAGCGCATCTCGAGCAGGCACCCGTACCGTGGGCACCACGCTATACAATAGCCAAAAAGAAACCCAGGAGATCAATAACGGAAATACCCGTAATATCTCATCGATCATGCTATCTACCCTGGCGTGTGCCAGCCAGTGTAGTGACAGTAAATACGAACTGATAACCATGCTGGCCCCCACCAGGATCGGCCCCAGCGTCAATACCATCCAATAAACTGCAAATGAAAAGACCAGTGAGCGCTGAATTTTACTGCGCCAAATAATATTGAGCACACTATCGACGGAGTAAATCAGTAATAACGCGGTGACGATCAGACCACAGGTGCCTACCACGGTCATACGATTGGAGTTGGCGACAAACTGCTCAAGATAATTTTGGATGATGTCACCCGTGGCAGGCATAAAGTTAGCAAATATAAAGGCTTTTAACTTTATGCTGATCTCAGCAAACATCGGGAAAGCAGCGAATAACGCAAAAATCACCGTAATCAAGGGGACCAAAGAGAGCAACGAAACATAGGCCAAATGCCCGGCCAGCATCGTCAGACCATCTTTATCAATTCGGGTGTACAGCATCCGCCCAAAAGTGACACAGGGTTTTAAGGGGGAAAGTAAGCGAAAACGCCGGAAACTTGCCATATTCGTCTCTCTGTCAACACGATAAAGCTCGGGGTGGGCCAGCGTGATAAGGGTTAGCACGACTAAGGCTAACCCATTAATGATTAGAGCACGAAATTATAAGGAAAAATAAGTAGGAATAATTTGTCTATCGGTGACGTGAATAGCATTTATACCAACAGCCTTGGCGGCGAGTACATTCGCTTCGACATCGTCAAAGAACACGGCCTGCTCTGCCGGTACATTTTCAGCATTCAGTACATGCTGATAAATTCTGGCCTCCGGTTTACGCATTCCCAAATCCTGTGACAAATACATGTGATCAGCAGCAGCAGCGACTTCAGGATAGTGCTCTGGCCAGTAATAACAATGTAAGCGGTTGGTATTCGATAACACAACAACACGATTCCCTTCACGACGCAATTTATTCATTATATCAATAACTTCTGGCCGCAAAGCGACGAATATCGCCTGCCAACCCTCAGCGAACTGCTCGAAACTCAAGGATATCCCCATTTCATCACTGAGCTGGTGGGCAAAATCCTCGTCGCTGATTTCACCACGCTCATGTTGCTGAAATACCTCTCCCATCGTAAAACGCTCGTTCAATGTAGCCAACGGAACACTGCTTAATTTGCTCCAAACACCTAAAACACGTTTGAAGTCGATATCAACAATCACATTCCCTAGATCAAAGATATACAGCATAACGCTCTCCCAATTAGATGGTGAGTTTCACTGTAGCGGGAAAAGATAAGACTGAATAGGGAGAGGGAGAAAAAGGAGGGTTCAGGCAGGAAAAATAATATTTTTTACAGTAATGGCAAAAAAACAGGAAGTCTTTTCAAAGGCATTTGTCGCCGTCACCTAAAATTGCAGCTGCAGCAAGTGAACAAAACGCCGATGAGTTTATATACGTCAGTGGGTCAGTGAAATTAATACCGTTACAACTTCAAGGACGCAGAGGATAGGAGGAGTAAGAACTCAGGGCGCCTTGAGCGCCCTAAGTATCAACAATGCAAAGAAGAATTAACCTTCTCTTGGACCACGTCCAGCACGCTTACGATCGTTTTCCGTCAGGTGACGCTTACGGATACGGATTGATTGCGGGGTAACTTCTACCAATTCATCGTCATCGATGAATTCCAGTGCCTGTTCCAACGTTTTCTTGAGGAAAGGAACCAAAGTGGTTGCTTCGTCAGTACCGGATGCACGCATGTTAGTCAGCTGCTTACCTGTCAGGCAGTTTACCGTCAGGTCATTAGAACGTGAGTGAATACCGATGATCTGGCCTTCATACACTTCTGTACCGTGACCGATGAACAGCTTGCCGCGGTCTTGCAGTTTGTACAAGGCGAACGCAACCGCTTTACCCTGACCATTAGAGATCAGCACACCGTTTTGGCGTTGGCCGATATCACCTGGACGCACATCATCATAATGACTGAATGTGGAGTACAGCAGGCCGGTACCAGAAGTCATGGTCATGAATTCAGTACGGAAGCCAATCAGGCCACGGCTTGGGATCATATAATCCAGACGAATACGACCTTTGCCGTCTGGGATCATGTCCTTCACGTCACCTTTACGCTCACCCATGGCTTGCATTACTGCGCCCTGGTGCTGCTCTTCGATATCCAGCGTTACGCTTTCAAAAGGTTCTTGATTGCGACCGTCGATAATACGGTTGATAACTTTAGGACGAGAAACAGCCAGCTCGAAACCTTCACGACGCATGTTTTCGATCAGAACTGACAGGTGAAGTTCACCACGGCCTGATACACGGAATGCATCAGCATCTTCCGTTTCTTCAACACGTAGAGCTACGTTATGGATCAACTCTTTGTTCAGACGGTCAAGAATCTGACGTGAAGTCACATACTTACCTTCTTTACCACAGAACGGAGAGGTGTTAACGCAGAAATACATGGTTACCGTTGGTTCATCAACAGACAGTGGTGGCAATGCTTCAACCGCATTCACATCACAGATAGTGTCAGAGATGTTCAACTCGCCCAGGCCGGTGATAGCAACGATGTCGCCAGCTTCTGCCTGAGTAGTTTCGATTCGTTCCAGACCCATATGGCCCAGTACTTTGCCCACTTTACCGTTGCGGGTCTTACCTTCGCTATCGATAACAGTAACTTGCTGATTAGGCTTAACAATACCACGTTTGATCCGGCCGATACCGATGACACCCACGTAGTTGTTGTAATCCAGTTGGGAGATTTGCATCTGCAACGGACCAGAACTGTCTACATCAGGAGCAGGAACATGGTCAATAATCGCCTGATACAGCGGGGTCATATCCTCTGCCATATCATTGTGGTCTTCACCCGCGATACCCATCAATGCAGATGCATAGATGATAGGGAAGTCCAGTTGTTCGTCGGTCGCATCCAGGTTAACGAACAGGTCAAACACCTGATCCACAACCCAGTCAGGGCGCGCGCCAGGACGGTCAACTTTGTTGATAACCACGATAGGTTTCAGACCATGAGCAAAGGCTTTTTTGGTCACGAAACGGGTCTGCGGCATTGGGCCATCCATTGCGTCGACGACCAACAGCACAGAGTCAACCATAGACATTACACGCTCAACCTCACCGCCGAAATCGGCGTGCCCTGGGGTATCAACGATGTTGATGCGGTAGTCTTTCCAATTAATGGCAGTATTTTTTGCGAGGATGGTTATCCCACGCTCTTTCTCCAAATCGTTGGAGTCCATTACACGTTCAGTTGCTTCAGTACGTTCACCGAAAGTACCAGATTGTTGTAGCAACTTATCAACCAGGGTAGTTTTCCCATGGTCAACGTGCGCAATAATGGCGATGTTACGCAGATTCTCGATCACAGCTTTTTTGCCTCAGGCATTTAGAAATAGCGCGCTATTGTACACGTATTAAGCGAGGGACTAAACAAGATCACAAAATTCTCTTATAAACAACCTGACGGCGGTGTGTTTGTGATCCCTTTCACGGTGCAAAAATAGCCTTTCGGCCCATCCCTGCACCAAAATAGTGCCCAACGGCGCAAATGAGGCACCAAAATAGTGCAATATAACTATCCTGGTGCATACTGATTATCAGCAGACCCCCATGATATGGCATAAATGGGGGGTTTGGAAAGTTGGCATAGATTTCGCAACGTATTTTATCATGAATAGCTTTATCACGAATCGCTTTAGCATGGATCGCTCGCTTGAATCTTTGGCATGGATCCTGAGATGAGTATTTAGCGCGACACGATTTATGGCCTGATGATTTTTATGGCGGCATCGTTCCAGGTAAAACGTTTTTGAAGTGGCCTTTTTTGAAAGAGCTTTTTACCGGCAAAATGCCTGAACACCATAAATGCAGTAACACACGGTAATCGTTCCACGACGACGACTATGACAAATCCGGGAGATATAAGTATGTCCGCTGAACATGTTTTGACGATGCTGAATGAGCACGAAGTGAAATTTGTTGATTTACGTTTCACTGATACCAAAGGGAAAGAGCAGCACATCACGATCCCTGCTCATCAAGTCAACGCTGACTTCTTCGAAGAAGGCAAAATGTTTGATGGCTCCTCGATTGGTGGCTGGAAAGGCATTAACGAATCCGACATGGTACTGATGCCAGACGCCAGCACTGCCGTTATGGACCCGTTCTTCGCAGATTCAACACTGATTATCCGTTGTGACATTCTTGAGCCAGGCACCATGCAGGGCTATGACCGCGATCCACGTTCTATCTCCAAACGTGCTGAAGACTTCCTGAAATCTTCAGGTATCGCTGATACCGTGTTGTTCGGGCCAGAACCAGAATTCTTCCTGTTTGACGATATCCGTTTTGGTAGCAGCATCAATGGGTCACACGTATCCATCGATGACGTCGAAGGCGCATGGAACTCCAGCACCAAATACGAAGGCGGCAACAAAGGCCACCGTCCTGCAGTAAAAGGCGGTTACTTCCCTGTTCCTCCGGTCGACTCTGCACAAGACCTCCGTTCTGCCATGTGTCTGACGATGGAAGAGATGGGCTTGGTGGTAGAAGCACACCACCACGAAGTGGCTACCGCGGGTCAAAACGAAGTGGCTACCCGCTTCAATACCATGACCAAGAAAGCAGATGAGATCCAGATTTACAAATACGTCGTACACAACGTGGCGCACGCATTTGGTAAAACAGCGACCTTTATGCCAAAACCGATGTTCGGCGATAACGGCTCAGGTATGCACTGCCATATGTCTTTGTCCAAGAACGGTAATAACCTGTTCGCTGGCGACAAATACGGCGGCCTGTCTGAAATCGCCCTGTTCTACATCGGCGGTATCATCAAACATGCGAAAGCCATTAATGCCTTGGCTAACCCGACCACCAACTCCTACAAGCGTCTGGTCCCAGGTTATGAAGCACCGGTCATGCTGGCATATTCAGCCCGTAACCGTTCAGCTTCTATCCGTATTCCTGTTGTTGCCAGCCCGAAAGCTCGCCGTATTGAAGCGCGTTTCCCCGATCCTGCGGCTAACCCGTACCTGTGCTTCGCCGCGCTGTTGATGGCTGGCCTTGATGGCATCATCAACAAAATTCACCCAGGTGATGCGATGGACAAAAACCTGTATGACTTGCCGCCGGAAGAAGAAGCTGAGATTCCAAAAGTTGCCGGTTCACTGGACGAAGCCATGGCCGCATTGAACGAAGATCGCGAGTTCCTGACTCGTGGTGGCGTGTTCACCGATGATGCTATCGATGCGTATATCGAGCTACGTAGAGAAGAAATGGATCGCGTGCGTATGACTCCGCATCCTGTTGAGTTCGAACTGTATTACAGCGTTTAAGTTTACCTAATAGATTTCAAGGTGTAGGAAGGTGGCGAGCGAAAGCAGCCAACACACCGACAACTTGAAAGATGAAAGGTTGTTGCCGTGGAAACTTTTGGCCCATCTTAGGATGGGCTTTTTTCTCCACTTTTCGTTTTCGTCATCATCCCCTTGATTCTATTGCAACGGAACCAATAGGATGGACCGAATAGAAACATACCCTACAGATGAAGGGTATAAATGCACCGAAACTGTGCAGGAGTCTGCATTATGGCAACAGGCACGCTGCCCGATGCTGGGCAGATCCTCAATACTCTCATTAATAGCATTCTGCTGTTAGATGATGATTTGGCTATTCATTATGCCAACCCCGCAGCCCAGCAACTTCTGGCGCAAAGCTCCCGTAAACTTTTTGGTACACCTCTGCCTGATTTATTAGGCTATTTTTCACTGAATATCGTGTTGATGCGAGAGAGTTTGCAAGCCGGGCAAGGGTTTACTGATAACGAAGTGACATTAGTTGTTGATGGCCGGGCACATATTTTATCGCTGACCGCACAGTCCCTAGCGGAAGGGTTTATTCTGCTAGAATTAGCCCCGATGGATAATCAGCGCCGGTTAAGCCAAGAGCAATTGCAACACGCTCAACAAGTTGCCGCACGTGATTTAGTGCGCGGATTGGCTCACGAGATTAAAAACCCACTCGGAGGCCTACGGGGCGCTGCGCAATTATTAGCTAAAGCGTTACCCGATCCAGCGTTGCTGGAATATACCCAAGTGATTATTGAACAGGCGGATCGCCTACGTAATTTAGTTGATCGCTTGTTAGGCCCACAGCGGCCTGGCCAACATATTACACAGAGTATTCATCAGGTTGCTGAGCGGGTTTGCCAATTAGTCTCATTGGAAAAACCAGATAACGTCACGTTAATCCGCGACTATGATCCAAGCCTCCCTGAGCTTGCCCATGATCCAGACCAAATAGAACAAGTGCTGCTGAATATCACCCGTAACGCATTACAGGCTCTCGGGGAGACTGGCGGCACAATTACACTTCGCACCCGAACCGCTTTCCAAGTGACGCTACATGGCATGCGCTACCGTTTAGCCGCTCGGATTGATATTGAAGATGACGGTCCCGGTGTACCAACGCAATTACAAGATACCGTATTCTATCCGATGGTCAGTGGCCGCGAGGGCGGTACGGGTCTTGGTTTATCTATCGCCCGTAATCTTATCGATCAGCATTCGGGTAAAATTGAATTTAACAGTTGGCCAGGACACACCGAGTTTTCGGTTTACCTGCCTATTCGCCAGTGAGGTTTCTATGCAACGAGGGATAGTCTGGATCGTCGATGACGATAGTTCCATCCGCTGGGTGCTTGAGCGCGCACTGACTGGAGCGGGTCTAAACTGTGTCGCATTCGATAGCGGCAATCAGGTATTGGATGCACTGGCTACGCGAACTCCAGATGTGTTGTTATCAGATATCCGTATGCCAGGAATGGATGGCTTGGCATTACTCAAACAAATTAAGCAACGCCATCCGATGCTCCCGGTCATCATAATGACGGCCCATTCAGATTTAGATGCCGCCGTCAGTGCGTATCAGCAAGGGGCCTTTGACTATTTGCCCAAACCGTTTGATATCGACGAGGCCGTGGCTCTGGTTGAACGGGCTATTAGCCATTATCAGGAGCAACAACAACCCGCCCGTAGCCAACCAGTCAGTGGGCCGACAGCCGATATTATCGGCGAAGCACCGGCGATGCAGGATGTTTTTCGTATCATTGGCCGCTTGTCACGCTCCTCAATTAGCGTACTGATTAATGGTGAATCCGGTACCGGTAAAGAGCTGGTCGCACACGCATTACATCGCCACAGCCCACGGGCTAAAGCCCTCTTTATCGCACTGAACATGGCGGCTATCCCGAAAGATTTAATTGAGTCGGAACTGTTCGGTCACGAAAAAGGGGCATTTACCGGGGCCAATCAGGTACGGCAGGGGCGCTTTGAACAAGCTGACACCGGCACACTTTTTTTAGATGAAATTGGTGATATGCCACTGGATGTGCAAACCCGCCTGTTACGGGTATTGGCTGATGGCCAGTTCTATCGGGTCGGGGGCTATGCACCCGTTAAAGTCGATGTGCGGATCATTGCGGCAACTCACCAGAATCTGGAGTTGCGTGTTCAAGAAGGAAAATTCCGTGAGGATCTATTCCATCGTCTGAATGTGATCCGAGTACATTTACCTCCACTACGTGAACGCAGTGAGGATATTCCGCGTTTGGCTCGCTACTTTTTACACGTAGCGGCTAAAGAGTTGGGCGTGGAAAGCAAAAATCTGCATCCAGAGACCGAAGCGGCGCTAACCCGCTTACCTTGGCCTGGGAACGTGCGCCAACTGGAGAATACCTGTCGTTGGCTGACCGTCATGGCCGCTGGGCAGGAAGTCCTCGTTCAGGATCTGCCGTCTGAATTATTTGAAACTCATATGCCCGATGCATCCGGCCAACGAGCCCCCGACAGTTGGTCAACGCTGTTAGCGCAATGGGCGGATCGTGCGTTGCGTTCTGGTCATCAGGATTTACTGTCTGAAGCACAACCAGAAATGGAGCGCACGCTGTTAACCACCGCATTACGCCATACCCAAGGCCATAAGCAGGAAGCAGCACGCCTGCTGGGCTGGGGCCGTAATACATTAACGCGGAAGTTGAAAGAGTTGGGGATGGAGTAGTTCCCGCCAGATGGTCACCCTCAAGAGCGATAACCGCACTGAGGGTGATATCGTCAGATTACACGTGAGAATTGCTGCTTGCGCGCCTGTTTACGTAAATAGATATCGAAACACATACAAATATTACGAATGAGTAAGCGCCCACGGGGGGTCACGCGAAGCCCTGTTTCATTTCGCTCCACCAGCCCATCCTGTTCAAAAGGTGCAAGCAGCTCAAAATCTTCGGCAAAATAATCGGCAAACCGAATACCATAACGCTGCTCAATCGGCTGGTAACTGAGTTGGAAATGACAAATCAGCGTTTTAATCACATCTCGGCGTAAACAATCGTCTTCGGTCATAGTCAGGCCGCGCCACAACGCATTACCCCGTTGCTCTACACAGGCGTAATATGTTTCCAGATCTTTTTCATTCTGAGCGTAGCTGTCACCTAACATGCTGATAGCAGAAACCCCCAACCCAAGGAGATCGCTCTCACCCTGCGTGGTATACCCTTGAAAGTTGCGGTGTAATGTTCCTTCCTGCTGAGCAATTGCCAGTTCATCATCCGGACGCGCAAAATGATCCATCCCAATGAATTGATAGCCAGACTCCGTTAAGAAACGGATGGTGTGCTGCAAAATATCCAACCGTTGCTCCGCCGTTGGCAGATCAGCGTCTTTGATTTTACGTTGGGCGGCAAACAGGCTTGGCAGATGGGCGTAATTAAACACGCTTAAGCGATCTGGGTTCAGCTCAGCAACCCGTTTTAAGGTGAAAGCAAAACTTTCTGGTGTCTGCTTGGGCAAGCCATAAATCAAATCAATATTGGTTGAGTTAAATCCAAGCGCTTTAGCTCGGGCAATTAAAGCGAAGATAAAATCTTCATCTTGCTCGCGGTTAACCAGCCGCTGCACCTCTTTATTGAAATCCTGCACCCCCATGCTCAGGCGATTAAACCCTTCAGCACGCAGGTGATCAAGCACATCTAATTCAATTTCACGGGGGTCAACTTCGATTGACTGCTCCGCATCGGGCAGAAAATCAAAGTGTTCACGCAGCACCGTCATTAAATGGCTGATTTGCGTTTTATTCAGATAGGTTGGCGTACCCCCCCCCCAGTGCATCTGGCTGACCTGACGCCCGGTAAACAAGGCGGCCCGCTGGCGGATCTCTTTTTCCAACACCACCAGATATTCATCAGCTTTATGTTGCTGACGCGTCACCAGTTTATTGCAGCCACAGAAGTAGCAAAGTTTGTGGCAAAACGGAATATGCACATACAGCGACAATGGCCGTTGCGGATAACGTTTCACCGCCTGCTGGAAAGCAGACTCATTGTAATCTTCACTAAACTCAAGAGCCGTTGGATACGAGGTATAACGCGGCCCTGAATAATTATATTTTTGAATCAGGGATAGATCCCAAACTATAGCGTGCTCAGACATGTTCACTCCTTCCGATATTTTCGCCTACCGGGTCGGTTAGAGGGCAGATGTTTTTGTTGTCTGACCGCAGTAGCACTGCGCAACCGTGATTTGCGTTGCGACAGCCGCCATAGTTTACCTAATAACCACAATAGATAACACGTGAGTAGTAGGGCTATTAGTGGGACCACCCAGTTCATGACTTAAAATGTATCTTTTGGATTACCACGTTTCAGTAGCTGCAAGATATCTTCCTGCTTCTCTTCTCGCTCAACATCATCTTCGTCATCACCCAGTTCGATGCCTAATTGCTCCATCAGGGCATCAATACGGTCTAATGTCAGATCGACATAGGCCTGGTCTTCTTTGTTCAATACTTCGTCATTATCCAGACGATCAAGCAGCGCATCCAGACGTTCGTCATTCTCCAGCTTGGCTAGCTCTTCTTCCGGCGTCAGGCGTGGCTTAACCACATTTTTCTCTACAGGCTTAGGCATTGACTTGGCTTTGACCTGGCTCTCAATGACCAGCGGTACAGGCACTTTACTACCGACACGCGGATCTTTCTCTTGAGTCTGGCTATGCCCTTTCTTATTGCTGCCCTCAACATTGGTTCTCGCACCTGAGCGATTGCCACTGTGTTTCTTCTGACGTTTACGGTCACGTGCTTCAGCATCCAGCTCATCACGGGTCTTTCTTCTACGTTTTGGTGTTGCTGTACCCTTCGGGGCCGCAATATTCGCGCGTGGTGCTTTATTTGGCTGCTTCATAACCTGTGCTCTTAAATGAGTATGGGATCGGATTTAGTATATACCCGCCACCGTCCAAGTTGCAGATGTGTTGGCCGCTCTCGTTTGCCGCCTTCCTGCATCTTAAAATCTATTGGGTATAGGATTGGGCCGGAATCTAGCAGAAAGAAGAGAAAGAAAAAAGGCGGCAGGTTAACCTGTCGCCTTTTTTCGCACCTTCTGCGGAAGGATATCCTTACAGCGCACTCCCTGCACTTAGATAACGTCCCGGTTTCTCCCTCCTGCAATACGCGATCCTTGCCACCCCTCAAACCCTGAAGGCGATTCGCCCGGCGCTCCGGCCAGTGTCCTGAACATCCCTTTACATTAGCTCCGTTTATAGCATCCTTGGCTCCCGTACATCCATTACATTCCTTGTATATCCATTACGTTCCTTAAACATAAGCCACTCATCCTGAGTAACTGTGCTCCTTGCATGGTGTATCCGTACCAATAACAAATTGACTAGCTGATTGCTTTTGTTCAACAAACTCAATTAAAACCAATCAGAGAGCTGTGCATAATAGCCCATTTTTTATCAAGTATTTCTTAACAGTAGCTAAATGATAAGACATTATCGCCGCCCACAATGACCGACGACTCACAAAACTATAATTTCACTTAAAGAAACAATTAAAAACGGGGCCAAAAGATAAACCCCCTTTTTTCTGCCTGATGCAGTTATAATCGCCCTATATAAGTAATCTCTAACGGAGACGACAAATTTTGACCATCAGAAACTATAACTATCATATGACTCACTTCGTCATCAGTGCTCCGGATATTCGTCACCTACCACGGGATGAAGGTATTGAAGTCGCATTCGCGGGCCGCTCAAACGCGGGTAAATCCAGTGCACTCAATACATTAACTAACCAAAAAGGTTTAGCCAGAACCAGTAAAACACCGGGGCGAACTCAGCTAATTAACCTGTTTGAAGTGGTTGATGGTGTCCGTCTAGTGGACTTACCAGGTTATGGCTATGCCGAAGTGCCTGAGGAGATGAAACTCAAGTGGCAACGTGCGCTGGGTGAATATTTGCAGAAACGTAATTGTCTGAAAGGATTAGTTGTGCTGATGGATATTCGTCATCCATTGAAAGATTTGGATCAGCAGATGATTACCTGGGCGGTCGCGGTCGGTACACCGGTTCTTTTGCTGTTGACCAAAGCGGATAAGCTGGCATCCGGTGCGCGTAAAGCACAATTAAATCTGGTGCGAGAAGCTATCATCCCATTTATGGGTGATATTCAGGTCGAGGCATTCTCATCACTGAAAAAGATTGGTGTCGATAAGTTACGGGAAAAACTGGACACCTGGTTTAGTGAGATCCCACCAGAAGTTATGGCTGAAGAGTTTGACGGCGAAGGCGAGTAATTTATTGTAAAAAGCAGCCCAGACAAGGGCGATGATTAATGTCGCCCTGCATTATAAGACTTACCATTTCCTGCACAGTTACCCGCCTGATGAGCACCTACCAGCCCAGCAGTTACGCCAATAATGTCAGCAAAATCCCCATAAATAAATATCCTCCGGCATAGCCGGAGGTTTTTCATATGCGCCTATAAGGCTCTGTTACCAGCCGCGCCCTAACAGGCGCATCGCGATCTGACATTTGCATCTATGGATTACTTACGGCCCGTAAACGGGCTACCGGGATACGGGATCGAGAGTTGCTCACCCATTTTATCCTCTTCCAATTGGTGCTTTATGTATTCTTGTATCCTGGCCGTGTTTTTCCCTACCGTATCAACGTAATACCCTCGACACCAAAACTCCCTGTTACGGTATTTGAACTTCAAATCGCCAAACTGCTCATAAAGCATCAGACTGCTCTTTCCCTTCAGGTACCCCATAAATCCCGAGACACTCATCTTGGGCGGGATCTCCAGAAGCATATGGATGTGATCCACACAGCATTCTGCTTCCAGGATATTCACGTTTTTCCATTCGCACAGTTTTCTTAAAATACTGCCAATCGCTCTGCGTTTTTCCCTGTAGAACACCTGCCTTCGGTACTTCGGCGCAAAAACTATATGATATTTACAGTTCCATCGGGTGTGCGCTAAGCTCTTTTCATCCCTCATTGGGACCCCCTTTTGATTTCTTGTTGAACATTTGCAGTTGCCAGACCGCAAACTGTTTTAACAAATCAAAAGGGGTTTTTATAACTGACCCAAAGCTGAAAGCTTTACTGAACCCCCAGCCTAGCTGGGGGTTTTCTGGGCACAAAAAACGCCCCAGTCAATAAATGACTGGGGCGGCTAATATACAGCCAAATCCGATTACGTGAAGTAAAAGGTCTGAAAGATAGAACATCTTACCTCTGTACCCTACGTCTATAACTCTACATCATTTTTTCGCAGGGCAAAAGAAATTTTTGTTGTTTAGTTACACAAATTGTCACGATTCAGCAGAGCTATTTCAGGTAAATTAGCCCATAAATGTAGCTTAATTACAAAAAACGCTTTGTTTATCGCCACTTACCCACATCACTAATGAGCTTGATCCCAGTTAGCGCCAACACCGACATCCACCTTCAATGGCACAGCCAGTTGCATACTTTGCTCCATCAACTCACGGATTTTCTGCTCAGCACTTTGCAAAACACTTTCATGCACTTCAAAGACCAATTCATCGTGTACTTGCATGATGACACGCACCAACGGTTCTGGCTCTTGCTGTAACCAACCATCCACCGCAATCATCGCCCGCTTGATAATATCCGCAGCCGTACCTTGCATAGGGGCATTAATCGCCTCACGTTCAGCCGCTTTTCGACGGTTTGCATTCCGTGAGTGAATATCCGGCAGATAGAGGCGGCGACCATCCAGTGTCGTGACATAGCCCTGCTCAGCAGCCTGTTTACGAGTACGCTCCATATACTCCAACACCCCCGGATAACGCTCAAAATAGAGATCCATATAACGTTGAGCCTCTCCACGAGGGATCCCCAACTGGCGTGCCAAGCCAAAAGCACTCATGCCATAAATCAAACCAAAATTAATCGCTTTTGCGCTACGACGCTGCTCCGTCGTCACTTTTTCCAATGGCGAACCAAATACTTCCGCGGCGGTTGCCCGGTGAATATCCTGCCCAGCAGCAAATGCAGCTAACAGCCCGTTATCCTGCGACAAATGCGCCATAATACGCAGTTCAATTTGCGAATAGTCGGCCGCCATAATGCAGTAGCCCTTCGGTGCAATAAAGGCCTGGCGAATACGTCGCCCCTCTTCATTACGTACAGGGATATTTTGTAGGTTAGGATCGCGGGAAGACAAGCGCCCGGTTGCTGTCACTGCCTGATGATAGGAAGTGTGTACCCGACCGGAGACGGGGTTAATCATTAGCGGCAATTTGTCGGTGTAAGTGCTTTTTAGTTTCGCCAGACCACGATATTCCAGAATCACCTTCGGCAAAGGATAATCCAGAGCCAACTCAGCCAGCACTTCCTCATTCGTTGACGCCGCGCCTCCAGGTGTTTTCTTCAAGATAGGCAATTTTTGCTTTTCATAAAGAATAGCCTGTAGCTGTTTAGGTGATGCCAGGTTGAATGGCTCTTCAGCCAATTCATGGGCCTGCTTTTCCAGCTCATCCAAACGGATGGTGAGCTCTTTTGAGTGTGCCGCTAATATATTTTGGTCAATCAATACGCCAGTCCGCTCAATACGAGACAAGATCGGCAATAACGGCATCTCAATTTCTTGGAATACCCGCTTGAGGCCTTCACTTTGCTGTAATTTTGGCCATAAGACCAAATGTAATTGAAGGGTAACATCGGCATCCTCTGCGGCATACGGGCCAGCTTGCTCCAACGCAATCTGATTAAACGTTAGCTGATTTTTACCTTTACCGGCAATCTCTTCAAACGTAATCGTTTTATGATTGAGGTAGCGCTCCGCCAAGCTGTCCATATCATGACGGCCCGCAACACTATCCAAAACATAAGACTCCAGCATGGTATCGAAAGCGATACCTTTTAGATCGATACCATAACGAGCCAGCATACTTTTATCGAACTTGAGGTTCTGCCCAACTTTAAGCGCCTTATCGTCTTCCAGAAGTGGTTTCAGGGTCGCCAGAACCCAGTCACGGTCAAGTTGGGGCGGGGCATCCAGGTAATCATGAGCCAGAGGCAGATAAGCCGCTTCACCTGGAGCGACAGCAAAAGACATCCCAATTAAGTTACAGCTAAGGGTATCAAGGCCATCAGTTTCAGTATCAAAAGCAAAAACTTCAGCGGCTTTAAGGCGCTCAATCCAATCAGCCAATGCTTTCTCATCTAAAATAGTCTGGTAATTCTCTTGTGAAAGCACTGCGGTGACTTCAGCAGTAGGGGCCGTATCTGCGGCAACAAAAGATTGACTGCTTGTTTGCCCTGTTGGCCGATCTTTTTTACTGTCCAACCATTTGCCGGCTTCGACATCAGCCAGCCAACGCTTAAATTCATAACGACTGAATAACTGATGTAACTGTTTATCATCGGGAGGAGAAACGGTTAGCTCATCACAGGTTACATCTAACTCAACGTCTGTCTTGATAGTAGCCAATTTATAGGAGAGATAAGCAACGTCTTTATTTTGCTCTAGCTTGGCCGACATTGTTTTCGCACCACGGAACGTCAAGGTTGATATTTTATCCAGATTACTGAATAACGTATCCAACCCACCCAAACCTTGCAATAAAGCCTGTGCTGTTTTTTCGCCAACACCAGGTACTCCCGGAATATTATCGGAGGAGTCACCCATCAGAGCGAGAAAATCAATGATCAGTTCGGGAGGGACACCATATTTATCGCAAACATCCTGCGGCCCTAAAATAGTGTTATTCATGGTATTGATCAAAGTGATATTCGGCGTAACTAATTGCGCCATGTCTTTATCACCAGTACTGATTAATACCGAATGGCCTGCTTTTTCGGCTTCCCGAGCTAGGGTGCCAATAACATCATCAGCTTCGACGCCAGAAACGACCAATAAAGGCAATCCCATCGCTTTAACCATCTGATGAAGAGGTTCAATTTGCACCCGTAAATCATCCGGCATTGGCGGTCGGTGGGATTTATATTCAGCAAAAAGTTCATCACGGAACGTTTTACCTTTTGCATCAAAAACTACTGCAACATGACTTGGTCGATATTGCAGCAGCAGACTGCGTAGCATGTTCAGAACGCCATACATCGCACCGGTTGGCTCCCCGCTACCATTAGTCAGTGGTGGGAAAGCATGGTAAGCACGGTAGAGGTAAGAGGAACCGTCAACAAGGAGCAATGGGTTTTCTGCAATCTGAGCCATAGAGTTTCTTCATCTGTATTCAGCAAAGTCTGACGCTAAGAATGCCATAGCTGACAGCAAGAGACGAATTTTAGCGTCCAATATTGTGCGAAAGTGAACATTACCGCACAGAGATCCTAAAGATCTAACCTGTGGATAATCTTGTGAATAAAAGTATGTGTGAATTATTTCTGTTATGGAATCATGCCGATGGTTATATTTAAAACCATATAAATCATGATGTTAGGTTTATTTGTATCTTTTTTCTCTGTAATGATTTATTTATATCAATTGTGGATATTACTTATTCCATTACAACAACAAGGCCAATTAACTTGCCTTATGAGTACTCAATAGCGACTGTCTTTTTTATTACTCATAACCGACAATATCTATTTTTAGTCCCACGAATATTGATATCTATTGCTCCCTAAAATAGATAAACCCAAGCTAAACAGCATAAAAATAAATAAAAAAAAGGGGCAACAAAAGCCCCCTCTTTATGTACTAAATTATTTTTGAGTCAGCAGGAATGTAACAACATCCGCATACTGTTTAACATAATTATCCATTGAGCTGGTATCCATACCATCATTCTTAATCATATATTTTCCATTAACAAACATCGCAGGAACACCACGTAGTTGTAAATCTTCAGCCGCTTTTTGTTGCTGAGCAACTAATGATTTAACCACAAAACTATTCAATGCAGCGTCGTAGTCTTCACCACTGATACCCGCCTTGATAAAGACATTACGAATATCGCCAGGAGTCTGTACAGTTTGTGTCTTCTGCACACCTTCAAACATCAGTGGGGTAATTTTTTCTTCAACCCCCAATGCCATAGCGACAGCCCACGCTTGCGTCAGTTGCTTGCCGAGAGGACCAAGAAATTCAACGTGGTAACGGGTCATTTTTGTCCCTTCAGGTAGCGCTTTTTTTACTGCTTTAGGTACCTGATAAACCTCTTCAAACTGGTAACAATGTGGGCAATAGAAAGAGAAAAACTCTAGAACCTGAGGTTCACCCGTTACTGGCTTATCTAACGTTAGATACTGCTTCCCATCGGTGAATTGTGCAGCCGTCACACTGAACGCCATCACGATACCAACGAGTGCTAACCATACATTTTTCATACTATAACAATCTCCATTATCTTAGCTTTAGTACATTGGCATCAGCTGCAAAGGGGGTTCCTGCAACAGCTTAACCTGCTCAGTGAATGATGCTGTCTGCTGGAGCCAAAAATCAGATTCAGCCATCCACGGAAAACTTTTCGGAAATGCAGGGTCTTGCCAACGTCTGGCGACCCATGCAAGGTAGTAAACCATCCGCATCGCGCGCAAGGGTTCAATTAGTGCTAATTCACGCTGATCAAAATCAGCAAACTCACTATAAGCTTCCAGCAATATATCCAACTGCATAGATTGGTCACGGCGATCACCGTGTAATAGCATCCATAAATCTTGGATAGCCGGGCCATTCCTCGCATCATCTAAATCAACGAACATCGGACCATCACGCCACAAAATATTTCCTGGATGGCAATCACCATGTAGCCGTAAAGGCTGCCATTCTGTATGCCAATACTGCTTAATCGTTGTAATGAGCAAATCTGCCGCTGCCAGAAATTTATCCCGTTGTTTTACTGGTACTAAATCACAATTGGCGAGTAGCTGACGCGGCTCTGTCAAATACTCTTCTATACCCATTGTTGGGCGGGCAACGAAAAGGCTATTACGAGCGGCCTGATGGATTCTGCCAAGAAAACGCCCAACCCACTCCAATTGGTCAAGATTATCAATTTCATACTGACGCCCACCAACGCTAGGAAAAACAGCGAAGAAAAATCCACAGTGAGTATGCAAAGTCTTGCCATTGAGTCGCAATGGGGCAATCACCGGAATTTCTGACTCCGCCAAATCCAGAGAAAACTGGTGCTCCTCTGTAATTTGTTCACTACTCCAACGCTCGGGGCGATAAAACTTCACCACATACCGTTTACTCTCTTCATCCATAAACTGGTAGACACGGTTTTCGTAACTATTCAGCGCGGTTAACCCCGAATCTACCCGTAATCCTGCCCCCTCAAGGGCATCCATAATCAGGTCAGGAGACAAGGTCTGAAAATTAAAAGCAGAGTTGTTCATAACAACATTTAGTCTATATAAGTGCTGAGAATAATAAATAATATCATTAAAGCCCCTATCTCCGCAGACAGGAGTATGACTAATCTTTAATAATGCCACGAGCACGCAACAGTGCTGTTTTAAAATCTTCTTCATAATCTTTTTTCAGGCCAGGGATCACCTCGGTTGATGCAGCGCCCCGCATTTTCAGATGATAGATAAGAACATCGTCCGTTAAATCCGAAAAATCCCCCTTAAAACCCGCTTCTGCCGCCAATTTTTGTAAAAATTGTACCAAGTTTAAATCAGGCTCCTGCTGCCAAGCTGGATGTAAAAGCTCAATCAATTCATTAACACGATGGCATTTCATAGCAAATTTATCCTCTTCAAAAAGATGCTGACAAAGTAGCAGGGATACTCACGTAGGGAAAGAGAGCCTATTGTCAATAAAAGTAAATCCTGAACCCCTATGTTATTTACAGATACAATCCCTGTGTCAATAGGATGCAGCGGAGCGATAGAAATGCAACCCAATATTACAGGTGTTATTCTCGCAGGGGGCCGTTCGTCCAGAATGGGCGGTAATGATAAGGGACTTATTCCTCTTAATGGAAAACCGCTATTTCAGTATGTTATAGACAGATTCAAACCCCAAGTGAGTGATTTAGTGATTAATGCTAATCGCAACCAAGGGTTATATAAGGAAAGTGGAATCCCAGTCATTGACGATATCATTACTGGCTTTGTAGGCCCACTGGCGGGGATGCATGCCGGATTAAGCTATGCGTCTACCGAGTGGGTCGTTTTTGCTCCCTGCGACGTTCCCGCACTGCCTTCCGATTTAGTTTCTCAGCTTTGGCAAGGTAAAAAACAGGCACTTGCGGCTTATGCTAACGATGATGAAAGAGCACATCCCACTTTCGCATTGATGCATATCAGCCTAAAAACACAATTAGCTGACTATCTGATAAGGGGTGACCGTAAGCTTATGTTATTTTTAGACTCTATTAATGCTCAACGTGTAAAATTTAGCGGGAAGGCTGATTTATTCAGCAACCTAAATACCCCAGCAGATTGTGATTTATGGGAACAAAAGAGAAGAGGCCAATGATGAACTACAAGTCACCGCCGCTATTAGGAATAGCGGCTTATAGTGGTACAGGAAAAACGACTTTATTAAAAAGTCTTATTCCTCTACTGCAACAGCGACAAGTTCGAGTCGGCTTAATCAAACATACTCACCATAATATGGAAATCGATACCCCAGGCAAAGATAGCTACGAATTACGTAAGGCTGGAGCGCTACAAACACTGGTCGCCAGTGATTGCCGTTGGGCACTAATGACAGAAACCCCAGAACAACAGCCGTTAAATCTTCATTATCTTGCCAGCCGATTAGATGCCTCTACGATAGACTTAATATTAGTTGAAGGCTTTAAGCATGAGCCAATCAATAAAATTGCACTCTATAGAGAATCCATCGGTAAACCTTTCTCTGGTTTGATCGATAAACACGTTATTGCTCTGGCAAGTGATAAGCCAATAGAGACGACGGTAAAACAATTGGATATTAATCAGCCCGAACAGATTACGGAGTTTATCTGCACCTGGTTAGAAAATATTAGTTTTGAAGTAAGGTAATGCGGGGGTAGTCATACAAAATGAGCCTGTCCATAATTCTGTGTAACTGCCACCGTATTAAAGGTGATCGCTCAGGCGGTCACCGAACTCGATAATAAAACGGCTCATCGCTAACCGCCAGTTCTGGATCGGCATACTCCATTTTTTTGATGCATCCTTGATCGCCAAATAAACAACCTTCCGCACTGAGTCGTCTGTCGGGAACACTTTGCGCTTTTTAATGGCTGCACGGATCACGCTGTTCACCGATTCGATGGCATTCGTGGTGTAGATAGCCTTGCGGATATCGGGCGGATAGCCGAAGAATGTATTGAGATTTTCCCAGTGCGTACGCCAACTTTTGCTAATTTGCGGGTATTTGTCGTCCCAGGCCTCCGCAAACTTATCCAGCGCCATCAGCGCCGCCTCTTCTGTCGGAGCCTGATACACCATTTTCAAACCGCTGGTGACGGCTTTATAGTCCTTCCATGACACATATTTCAGGCTGTTGCGTACCATATGGATGATGCACAGCTGGATGTGAGTCTGCGGATAAACACTGTTTATCGCATCCGGGAACCCCTTCAGGCCATCCACGCAGGCAATCAGAATGTCCTGAAGACCGCGATTTTTCAGCTCTGTCAGCACACTTAGCCAGAACTTCGCACCTTCATTTTCTGCCAGCCACATGCCCAGCAGCTCTTTCTGACCTTCAGTGTTGATGCCCAGCGCTAGGAACACTGCTTTGTTTATCACGCTACCGTTCTGGCGGACTTTTACGACAATGCAGTCCATATAAACAATGGGATACAGAGCATCCAGTTGGCGGTTTTGCCATTCAGCAACCTGCTCTTTTACGGCATCGGTGACTTTAGATATCAGCGTGGGAGACACATCGGCGTCATACATCTCTTTGAAGGTGGCGACGATTTCGCGGGTGGTCATGCCTTTGGCGTACAGGGACAAAATCTGGCTGTCCATCTGTGTGATACGCGTCTGATTTTTCTTTATCAGCTGCGGTTCAAAGGTGTTTTCGCGGTCGCGTGGCGTATTCAGCTCGATTTCGCCGTCGTCGCATAGCAGTGTTTTGGACGAATAGCCGTTGCGGGTATTCGAGCCTGATTTAGGGGTGTTTTTCTCGTGCCCGAGGTGTTCGGTAAGCTCTGCATTTAACGCTGTTTCGACGGTAAGCTTTGTCAGCATACGAGAAAATGCATTAAGGTCGGCTTCGGTTTTAAGACCTTTAGCCAGTTCAGCCGCAAGTGCTTTAAGTTTCTTTTCGTCCATAATTTGCCTGTCTCCGTTGTTGGAGTGAAGATATCAAAAACAGGCAATTACACAATATTGTTTACAGTCTCTACAAAAGGCACTATCCATAATTAATAATATTTACCGATATAGTATTAATTTAATCGTAGTGGTATGAATTAATCGTGCTGGACCATAGCCATACGCCGCCATACCGCTTCTCCCGGTAATCGATTATACCCACAGTCTCTTCACTTAGGGCCCACGACGAACAAAACAGTAGGGAGAAGAGAATATCTATCACAAAAAGTGAAGTTTCTGAGGTTGATGACCAAATGTCCGCGGCGAAGAGAATAGGCAGCCAGTAAAAATACCGTTTTTCCTGCTCCATATAGGCTCGAGCTACGCCATCATTGGTGTGGACACGTTGCTAACCTACCTTATCCTCACCATTTTAATCATCATTACAACGCGTAATTTCTGTGTTTCGCGCACAGCAAAAACCCCACGCTTTGGGCATGGGGTCTTGGCTTTATTTGATGCCTGGCAGTGTCCTACTCTCGCATGGGGAGACCCCACACTACCATCGGCGCTACGGCGTTTCACTTCTGAGTTCGGCATGGGATCAGGTGGGACCACCGCGCTATGGCCGCCAGGCAAATTCTGTTTCAATTAACCCGCAAACAAGCAACACTTGTCAGCCAGTCAACACAATCTCGGAACGATGCTGAAAATCTCTCTCAATTCAAAACACCTTCGGTGTTGTAAGGTTAAGCCTCACGGATCATTAGTACTGGTTAGCTCAATACATCGCTGCACTTACACACCCAGCCTATCAACGTCATAGTCTTTAACGTTCCTTCAGGGGGCTTTAAGCCCCAGGGAAGACTCATCTCGAGGCAAGTTTCCCGCTTAGATGCTTTCAGCGGTTATCTCTTCCGAATTTAGCTACCGGGCAATGCCATTGGCATGACAACCCGAACACCAGTGATTCGTCCACTCCGGTCCTCTCGTACTAGGAGCAGCCCCTCTCAATCTTCCAACGCCCACGGCAGATAGGGACCGAACTGTCTCACGACGTTCTAAACCCAGCTCGCGTACCACTTTAAATGGCGAACAGCCATACCCTTGGGACCTACTTCAGCCCCAGGATGTGATGAGCCGACATCGAGGTGCCAAACACCGCCGTCGATATGAACTCTTGGGCGGTATCAGCCTGTTATCCCCGGAGTACCTTTTATCCGTTGAGCGATGGCCCTTCCATTCAGAACCACCGGATCACTAAGACCTACTTTCGTACCTGCTCGAGCCGTCACTCTCGCAGTCAAGCTAGCTTATGCCTTTGCACTAACCTCACGATGTCCGACCGTGATTAGCTAACCTTCGTGCTCCTCCGTTACTCTTTGGGAGGAGACCGCCCCAGTCAAACTACCCACCAGACACTGTCCTCACCCCAGATCATGGGGCCGAGTTAGAACATCAAACATTAAAGGGTGGTATTTCAAGGTTGGCTCCATGCAGACTGGCGTCCACACTTCAAGGCCTCCCACCTATCCTACACATCAAGGCTCAATGTTCAGTGTCAAGCTATAGTAAAGGTTCACGGGGTCTTTCCGTCTTGCCGCGGGTACACTGCATCTTCACAGCGAGTTCAATTTCACTGAGTCTCGGGTGGAGACAGCCTGGCCATCATTACGCCATTCGTGCAGGTCGGAACTTACCCGACAAGGAATTTCGCTACCTTAGGACCGTTATAGTTACGGCCGCCGTTTACTGGGGCTTCGATCAAGAGCTTCGCCTTGCGGCTGACCCCATCAATTAACCTTCCAGCACCGGGCAGGCGTCACACCGTATACGTCCACTTTCGTGTTTGCACAGTGCTGTGTTTTTATTAAACAGTTGCAGCCAGCTGGTATCTGCGACTGGCTTCAGCTCCAGGAGCTAGTCCTTTCACCTAACGCCAGCGTGCCTTCTCCCGAAGTTACGGCACCATTTTGCCTAGTTCCTTCACCCGAGTTCTCTCAAGCGCCTGAGTATTCTCTACCTGACCACCTGTGTCGGTTTGGGGTACGATTTAATGTTACCTGATGCTTAGAGGCTTTTCCTGGAAGCATGGCATCAACTGCTTCTGCACCGTGGTGCATCGTCATCACGCCTCAGGGTTGATAAGCAACCGGATTTACCTGGTCACTCCCCCTACACGCTTAAACCGGGACAACCGTCGCCCGGCCAGCCTAGCCTTCTCCGTCCCCCCTTCGCAGTAACACCAAGTACAGGAATATTAACCTGTTTCCCATCGACTACGCTTTTCAGCCTCGCCTTAGGGGTCGACTCACCCTGCCCCGATTAACGTTGGACAGGAACCCTTGGTCTTCCGGCGTGCGGGTTTTTCACCCGCATTATCGTTACTTATGTCAGCATTCGCACTTCTGATACCTCCAGCAACCCTCACAGGTCACCTTCAACGGCTT
This sequence comes from Yersinia pestis, assembly GCF_900460465.1. Classification (GTDB taxonomy): domain Bacteria; phylum Pseudomonadota; class Gammaproteobacteria; order Enterobacterales; family Enterobacteriaceae; genus Yersinia; species Yersinia pestis. The sequence continues at coordinate 111,427 of NZ_UAVH01000001.1, forward strand.
ACAGAACGCTCCCCTACCCAACAACACCTAAGTGTCGCTGCCGCAGCTTCGGTGCATGGTTTAGCCCCGTTACATCTTCCGCGCAGGCCGACTCGACCAGTGAGCTATTACGCTTTCTTTAAATGATGGCTGCTTCTAAGCCAACATCCTGGCTGTCTGTGCCTTCCCACATCGTTTCCCACTTAACCATGACTTTGGGACCTTAGCTGGCGGTCTGGGTTGTTTCCCTCTTCACGACGGACGTTAGCACCCGCCGTGTGTCTCCCGTGATAACATTCTTCGGTATTCGGAGTTTGCATCGGTTTGGTAAGCCGGGATGGCCCCCTAGCCGAAACAGTGCTCTACCCCCGAAGATGAGTTCACGAGGCGCTACCTAAATAGCTTTCGGGGAGAACCAGCTATCTCCCGGTTTGATTGGCCTTTCACCCCCAGCCACAAGTCATCCGCTAATTTTTCAACATTAGTCGGTTCGGTCCTCCAGTTAGTGTTACCCAACCTTCAACCTGCCCATGGCTAGATCACCGGGTTTCGGGTCTATACCTTGCAACTAGACGCCCAGTTAAGACTCGGTTTCCCTACGGCTCCCCTATTCGGTTAACCTTGCTACAAAATATAAGTCGCTGACCCATTATACAAAAGGTACGCAGTCACACCACGAAGGTGCTCCCACTGCTTGTACGTACACGGTTTCAGGTTCTATTTCACTCCCCTCGCCGGGGTTCTTTTCGCCTTTCCCTCACGGTACTGGTTCACTATCGGTCAGTCAGGAGTATTTAGCCTTGGAGGATGGTCCCCCCATATTCAGACAGGATGTCACGTGTCCCGCCCTACTCATCGAGTTCACAGCCTGTGCATTTTGGTGTACGGGACTATCACCCTGTACCGTGCGACTTTCCAGACGCTTCCACTAACACACAAACTGATTCAGACTCTGGGCTCCTCCCCGTTCGCTCGCCGCTACTGGGGGAATCTCGGTTGATTTCTTTTCCTCGGGGTACTTAGATGTTTCAGTTCCCCCGGTTCGCCTCGTTAGACTATGTATTCATCTAACGATAGTGCAACGTATTGCACTGGGTTTCCCCATTCGGGTATCGTCGGTTATAACGCTTCATATCAGCTTACCGACGCTTTTCGCAGATTAGCACGCCCTTCATCGCCTCTGACTGCCTAGGCATCCACCGTGTACGCTTAGTCGCTTAACCTCACAACCCGAAGGTGTCTTGTCATTGCTGACAGTACATCTTGTGTTGCGATTATTTGAGAGACTCTATTACAGGTTACTCTTTACCCCAATACATCTACGGCGGGGTAAATTTCAGCTGTAATGTTTCAATTTTCAGCTTGTTCCAGATTGTTAAAGAGCAATATCGTAAACACGACTTGGTAAAGTCATCTTTACGTTATTTTTCAGTTCATAAAGAACCGGTGATAATGTCTTTCACTCATTATCGGATTGGCGTCCCCAAGGGGATTCGAACCCCTGTTACAGCCGTGAAAGGGCAGTGTCCTAGGCCTCTAGACGATGGGGACACGAAAATACCGATCAAACCGAAATTCAACCGTTTCGTATCAGCATGAGTCGAAACTCATAACATCAACAGGTGCTCTTGCTCGTTTACATTCATCAGACAATCTGTGTGGGCACTGCGCAATGCGTATCGTTAGGTAAGGAGGTGATCCAACCGCAGGTTCCCCTACGGTTACCTTGTTACGACTTCACCCCAGTCATGAATCACAAAGTGGTAAGCGCCCTCCCGAAGGTTAAGCTACCTACTTCTTTTGCAACCCACTCCCATGGTGTGACGGGCGGTGTGTACAAGGCCCGGGAACGTATTCACCGTAGCATTCTGATCTACGATTACTAGCGATTCCGACTTCATGGAGTCGAGTTGCAGACTCCAATCCGGACTACGACAGACTTTATGTGGTCCGCTGGCTCTCGCGAGTTCGCTTCACTTTGTATCTGCCATTGTAGCACGTGTGTAGCCCTACTCGTAAGGGCCATGATGACTTGACGTCATCCCCACCTTCCTCCGGTTTGTCACCGGCAGTCTCCCTTGAGTTCCCACCATTACGTGCTGGCAACAAAGGATAAGGGTTGCGCTCGTTGCGGGACTTAACCCAACATTTCACAACACGAGCTGACGACAGCCATGCAGCACCTGTCTCACAGTTCCCGAAGGCACTTTAGCATCTCTGCCAAATTCTGTGGATGTCAAGAGTAGGTAAGGTTCTTCGCGTTGCATCGAATTAAACCACATGCTCCACCGCTTGTGCGGGCCCCCGTCAATTCATTTGAGTTTTAACCTTGCGGCCGTACTCCCCAGGCGGTCGACTTAACGCGTTAGCTCCGGAAGCCACGCCTCAAGGGCACAACCTCCAAGTCGACATCGTTTACAGCGTGGACTACCAGGGTATCTAATCCTGTTTGCTCCCCACGCTTTCGCACCTGAGCGTCAGTCTTTGTCCAGGGGGCCGCCTTCGCCACCGGTATTCCTCCAGATCTCTACGCATTTCACCGCTACACCTGGAATTCTACCCCCCTCTACAAGACTCTAGCTTGCCAGTTTCAAATGCAGTTCCCACGTTAAGCGCGGGGATTTCACATCTGACTTAACAAACCGCCTGCGTGCGCTTTACGCCCAGTAATTCCGATTAACGCTTGCACCCTCCGTATTACCGCGGCTGCTGGCACGGAGTTAGCCGGTGCTTCTTCTGCGAGTAACGTCAATGATTGAGCGTATTAAACTCAACCCCTTCCTCCTCGCTGAAAGTGCTTTACAACCCGAAGGCCTTCTTCACACACGCGGCATGGCTGCATCAGGCTTGCGCCCATTGTGCAATATTCCCCACTGCTGCCTCCCGTAGGAGTCTGGACCGTGTCTCAGTTCCAGTGTGGCTGGTCATCCTCTCAGACCAGCTAGGGATCGTCGCCTAGGTGAGCCATTACCCCACCTACTAGCTAATCCCATCTGGGTTCATCCGATGGCGTGAGGCCCTAAGGTCCCCCACTTTGCTCTTGCGAGGTCATGCGGTATTAGCTACCGTTTCCAGTAGTTATCCCCCTCCATCAGGCAGATCCCCAGACATTACTCACCCGTCCGCCGCTCGCCGGCAAAGTAGTAAACTACTTCCCGCTGCCGCTCGACTTGCATGTGTTAGGCCTGCCGCCAGCGTTCAATCTGAGCCATGATCAAACTCTTCAATTTAAGATTTGTTTGATTTGCTGACTTTTACTTGCGTAAAAGCAGCGGTGCTCAAAGATTACTTTCTGCAAATAGGCATCTTGACCGAAGTCAAAATGTTTACTGCTTTGGTCACTCTTCAAGACTTGATATTATTTCTGCCTGCCGAAACAGGCGTCGATATCGTCTTGCGAGTGCCCACACAGATTGTCTGATAAATTGTTAAAGAGCGCTCGTTACCCGTTTGCCTTGCGGCGAATCTTACGGTAACGCGGGAGGCAGATAATACGCTTTCCCGCTGAAGAGTCAAGGTTTTCTTTTATTTCTTTCGAAGTTCAAGTCTGCTTTTCTCTTCCTGACCCGGCGAAGTGTGTTTCGTTGTTCCCGGTCAGTGGAGGCGCATTATAGGGAGTTCCTGACAGCCTGCAACCCCTAATTTCAAAAAACTTTTCAACCGTGTTTTTTTTCAGCAAAAACAGAGAAAAAGGACAATCCTTAAACAATTATTAAGCTAAACATCCAATACCGAAGTGAAACAGTAGAGTAAAATAGAAATATAAGAAGACTGATAGGACAAATCACCATGCAACTAAATACCCAACAGCAAGCCGCCCAGCGAAATCTTTCCTACTTACTGGCTGAAAAGATTGGTCAGCGTATTCTCGCAGGAGAATATGAAGCGGGCAGTATACTGCCCGGCGAAATAGAGTTGGGTGAACAATTTGGTGTAAGTCGCACCGCAGTACGTGAAGCAGTAAAAATGCTGGCAGCGAAGGGGATGCTATTACCGCGCCCGCGTATTGGCACTCGTGTTATGCCACAGACGAATTGGAACTACCTTGATCAGGAATTATTAACGTGGTGGATGACCAAGGAGAATTTTGATCAGGTCATGCAACACTTCCTTATACTAAGAACATCGTTGGAACCACAAGCCTGTTATCTGGCTGCCACACACGCCAATGAGAAACAGCGAGAGCTGTTAGCATCACTAGTTGCAGAAATGCGTGCACTGCATAGCAACTTTAATCGTGAGCAATGGATTCAGGTGGATACCCAGTTTCATAAATTAATTTATGAAGCCAGCGGCAATCCATTTTTAATCTCTTTTGCTAACTTATTCAGTTCGGTTTATTACAGCTACTTTCGTGCTATTACTGGTGATGAAGTGATTAAGCTACAACATCATCAGAACATTGTAGATACGATTCTGGCAGGTGATAATCAAGGTGCTTTATTCGCCTGTCAGGTGCTATTAAAAACGGTAGACTGACGACAGCACGATCAGCCACATGCTATCTATATAAAGAAGAGAAAATTATCGCCCCCCATATAAATCACCAGGACGGATAATGATAAAATCTGCGCGCAGTATGGCAGGCCTTCCTTGGATAGCGGCTATGGCTTTCTTTATGCAGGCTTTGGATGCCACCATACTGAATACGGCTCTCCCTTCAATCGCCGAAAGCCTTAACCGTTCTCCGCTGACAATGCAATCAGCCATTATTAGCTATACCCTGACCGTCGCGATGTTGATTCCAGTTAGTGGTTGGCTGGCCGATCGTTTTGGTACCCGACGAATTTTTATCCTGGCGGTTTCTTTATTTACCTTCGGATCACTGCTCTGTGCACTTTCAGGCTCACTGGCTTTCTTAGTGGCTTCTCGGGTTATTCAAGGGATCGGTGGGGCGATGATGATGCCGGTAGCCAGGCTGGCGCTCATCCGGGCTTATCCACGCAGTGAGTTATTGCCGGTTTTAAATTTTGTCACTATTCCAGGGTTAGTCGGGCCAGTCATGGGGCCATTATTGGGCGGGTTGTTGGTGACTTATACCACTTGGCATTGGATTTTTATCCTTAATATTCCTATTGGCTTGTTGGGTATTTTTTATGCCCGCAAATATATGCCTAATTTCACGATGCCTAAGCGCACTTTTGATTTTGTTGGTTTCCTACTATTTGGTATCAGTTTAGTCATGATATCCACCAGCCTGGAGATTATGGGGCGGCCAGAAATCGCAGATTATTTACCCGCCGCAACTCTGCTAGGCGGCCTATTAATGCTGATTTTCTATATATTTCATGCCAAAGGCCATCCTAATCCACTCATTGGTTTGCCATTATTTAAGACCCGGACATTCTCCGTGGGGATTGCCGGTAACGTGGCCTCCCGCTTAGGGACGGGCTGTGTACCTTTTTTAATGCCGTTGATGTTACAAGTTGGATTCGGTTATTCCGCACTTATCGCCGGTTGTATGATGGCTCCCACCGCGATTGGATCCATCATGGCAAAATCAGCCGTCACACAGGTGCTGCGCTCACTGGGCTATCGTAAAGTGTTAGTCGGTATAACCTTAATTATCGGGGTACTGATTGCCTCCTTTGCATTGCAATCACCGGGGATGTCGGCATGGATGATGATATTGCCGCTATTTATATTAGGTATAGCGATGTCGACCCAATTTACTGCGATGAATACAATTACACTGGCTGATTTGACGGATAACAATGCCAGCTCCGGTAACAGTGTTCTGGCGGTAACCCAACAATTATCGATAAGCTTTGGGATTGCTATCAGTGCGACTGTGTTGCGTTTTTATGATGGGTTGTCGTTAGGCGGTAATGTGGATCACTTCCACTACACCTTTATCACCATGGGAATAGTGACATTGCTATCATCTCTGGTGTTCTTGTTACTCAAACCCAGGGATGGAGACAATTTAATTCAGGGCCGTAATGTGAAAAAAGTAGCCCCACAGGTGAAAAATAATGTTTAACGAAGGGAGACCGAACCGCGTTCTATTAGCTCGGGAGTCAGGGGCAGAACTTGTGGCTCAGCTTCTGGATTATTTAGTCGTTGCTTCAGGGCAACCAGGCCACCACCAAATTCAAAATCACTGACAACTTCATACCCGGCAATAATTGGCAAACCTGCACGTGCCATTGCTTGACGATACCCCTGCCAGACGGGCGACATCTTTCATTGTGGCCACGTTTTACACTCGTTCTTGTAAGAAGCTATCAATTTCGGCACGCCATGGAATGGACGGCTGTGCTCCAGGCCGAGTGACCGCAATAGCCGCCGCGGCATGAGCAAAACGCACTGCGACATCCATAGACTGGCCTTCTAATAACGCTGTCAATAATGCACCGTTAAACGTATCACCGGCAGCAATGGTATCTACGGCATTTACCTTGAACCCCGCCACTAATTTACCTTTACCTTGTTCACTGAGCCATACGCCACGGCTACCTAAGGTGATGATCACGGTAGCAATGCCTTTATCATGCAAAATTTGCGCTGCTTTCGCGGCATCATCATCCTGCTCAATATGAATGCCGGTCAAACGCTCGGCTTCCGTTTCATTAGGCGTAATCATATCGACCAGAGTTAATAATTCATCGGGTAATTTACGGGCGGGTGCCGGATTGAGGATAACCTGAGTTTGATGCTGCTTCGCCAGTTTAGCGGCCGCAATAACAGTGTCGAGCGGCGACTCCAGTTGCATTAAGAGTGCATCAGCATCGATCACTTGTTGTTGGTAGCGGCGAAGATACTCTGGTGTCACCGCTGAGTTAGCCCCCGCATTAATACCAATCACATTTTCGCCATCGCTATTCACGAAGATCAATGCCACACCGGTAGTTGCCCCCTTAATAGCCTCGATAGGCTGAGTATCAATCTTATCGGCAGTGAGTTGCTGACGCACCCGTTCACCAATATCATCGTCACCCACACAGGCAATAAATGCGATATCCGCACCGCTACGGCCAGCAGCAACCGCTTGATTAGCCCCTTTACCTCCGAAAGCAACGTTATACTGCTGCCCGATCACCGTTTCACCCGGACGTGGAAACTGCTCAATATTCAGAATATGGTCGGCATTGATACTGCCCAACACCACCAGCTTACCTGTTTCCATCTTATTTATTCCTTTGTCCTTGAAATTTTAGTAAAGGTTGCATAAAGGCCTTAGAAGGTTACGCCGGAGCCGAGAATGATATTAGCAAAGGGAGAACACTCTCCGCTGCGTATCACCGCCCGGCTTTGTTTAGTTTGCTCTTTAAACGCCTCATGGCTGATATAACGCAAAGCAATTTGGTTTTCCTGCCGTTGCTCAAGCTGTGTGAGCAGCACGAGTAATGCTTCATGAAGTTGCGGATTATTTTTAACGATTTCTTCTGCAAGGTAAGCATTCTCAACCTGCATTTCTTGCGTGACTACATCGACAACCTGCAGAAACCCTGGCACGCCTCGTGTTAACGCCAAATCGATTCGTGTGGTGGTTGCCGGTATCGGTAGCCCTGCGTCACCGATCACAATCTGATCGGTATGGCCCAGACGGGAGATAACCGCGGAAATATCAGCGTTCAGTAATACACCTTTTTTCATGATCTACTCCAAGAGCGAAACGTTTCGCTAACAAGGAGTTTAGAAAAACGGCAGTAGAAGACAAACCTCATTTAGTGAAATTGTGATCGCCACCGAAACACTTTGCTAGCGATATAAGAAGAAGGATTTTAGCGGTGATAGTGTGGATGATGATAATAGTGTGAATGATGATAGAAGAGGCCGTTATGATTAACGGCCTCTCAATTAAATTTCCACTTGTGTCCCAAGTTCAATAACCCTATTGGGTGGGATCTCAAATTGATCTGGTGCGCGTAATGCATTACGGCTAAGTGCAATAAATAACTTACCACGTAAAAATAAGTGCCATGGCCGCTTAGTCAGGATTAGCGATTCATGTGACATAAAGAACGACGTTTCCATCATCTGGCAAGACAAACCTTCCAAACCACAACGGTGGAAAATTTCCGCCACATTAGGTGTTTCACGCCAACCGTATCTGGCAACCACCCGCCAGAAGGTTGGAGAAAGTTGCTCGATGGTAACCCGCTCCACATTATGTACATAAGGCACATCGTCAGTCCGCATCGTTAGCAACACAACACGCTCATGTAACACTTTGTTATGTTTAAGGTTATGTAATAATGCAAATGGAATGACATTCATTGCTCGCGACATATACACCGCCGTACCGGGTACCCGTACTGGCGGTGACTTCTCTAGTGAAGCAATCATCGCTTCCAGTGAATTACTGTGTTCATGCATACGGCGCAGTAAACTGAAACGCTCACTTTTCCAGGTGGTCATAATAATAAACATCACCAAACCTAAAGACAGTGGCAACCAACCCCCTGAGAATAATTTAAGCACATTGGCAGAAAACATCGGGATATCGATAATCAACAAGACCATCAGTAAAAATACGACGAGAAAGCGATTCCAATGCCAGTTTTTCCATGCCACGGTACAAAACAGAATACTGGTGATAACCATAGTCCCGGTAACCGCTATTCCATAAGCCGCCGCCAAATTACTGGAGCGTTCAAAACCGATAATCACTAACACCACCGCTAAATAGAGGGTCCAATTGATCACTGGGATATATATCTGGCCAGATTCCATCTCTGAAGTATGAATAATTCGCATGGGTGGTAAATACCCTAAACGAACAGCCTGTCGAGTAAGTGAAAATACGCCAGAAATCACCGCCTGTGAGGCAATAACAGTGGCTAGCGTCGCCAGAATAAGTAATGGAATCAGTGCCCAGTCGGGGGCTAGCAGAAAGAAGGGGTTTTTGATGGCTTCAGGGTTTTTCAGTAATAACGCCCCCTGACCAAAATAATTCAGCACCAACGACGGTAAGACCACAGTAAACCAAGCGAGCCGGATAGGAAACTTACCAAAATGCCCCATATCCGCATACAACGCCTCAACGCCAGTAATCGCCAGAACTACCGCACCAAGGGCAAAAAACGAAACAGACTTATATTCAACAAAAAAGCTTATTGCCCATTTGGGATTCAGCGCGGCCAAAACTTCTGGGTTAGCAATAATACTGCGCAGACCAAGTAAGGCTAACGTCAGGAACCACACCAGCATCACCGGGGCGAAAAGTTTACCAACACTGCCAGTGCCATGCTTTTGAATCACAAAAAGTAGCGTTAATACGGCAATGGAGCAGGGAACAATGTAGGGATCAAGGGCGGGTGCGGCGATTTCCAACCCTTCAATAGCTGACATCACCGAGATTGCCGGGGTAATGACCACTTCACCATAAAAGAAGCTGCCACCAATTAGCCCAAGGACCACCAAGATAGACGTCGCTCTGGAAGAGGTATTACGCCCTGCCAAAGACATCAACGTTAAAATCCCTCCTTCACCCGCGTTATCAGCCCGCATCACATAGGTCAGATATTTAACCGAGACGACTAGAATTAGCATCCAGAAAATCAGCGATAAAAAACCAAACACCACATCGGGTCGGACATCAAAACCATAATGACCAGAAAAACACTCTCTCAAGGTATAGAGTGGGCTGGTGCCAATATCACCGTAAACGACCCCGATTGCAGCCAAAGTCACCGCGGATAAATATTGTTTATGCTCTGTGCTCATTTGCTAGAACATCCATAAGCTGATGTATGCGTTTAGGCCCCATGACAGAAGATCCTGTGTCCTTTCACGCCCACGAAAGGCGTTCAGTATGCATTATTTAAATGGATTGCCTACTCTTAAATTAGAGCAGAAAAAGAACGATATTTAATCAAAAACAAATAATTGATGATATGAAAATTTCACTAATCAACAAGCTATCCTATTAAGAAAAAGAGGATTTATTCCGTTTTATCAGGTAAAAATTAACTCATCAGAGGAACATGTAGAACAATTATGGCGCAATCATCGCAATTGGCAGAAAGAATATCTCGCTTAAGTCATGCCCTTGAAAGTGGGCTGTATGAAAGACAGGAAGCCATCCGTTTGTGCTTACTGGCAGCACTCAGCGGTGAAAGTGTATTTCTGCTTGGTCCTCCGGGAATTGCCAAAAGCCTGATTGCCCGCCGCTTGAAATTTGCTTTCCGCCATGCTCGGGCATTTGAATACCTGATGACCCGCTTTTCTACACCGGAAGAGGTTTTTGGCCCGCTGTCCATACAGGCATTAAAAGAAGAAGGGCGTTACCAACGAATGACCGGGGGTTATCTACCAGAAGCTGAAATTGTCTTCCTCGATGAAATCTGGAAGGCGGGCCCGGCTATCCTTAATACTCTACTGACCGCCATTAATGAACGGCGCTTTCGAAATGGTGATAGGGAAGACAGTATCCCGATGCGCTTGCTGGTAACCGCGTCCAATGAGTTGCCAGACGCAGACAGCAGCCTGGAAGCACTTTATGACCGGATGCTGATCCGCCTGTGGCTAGACCGGGTACAAGAAAAACAGAATTTCCGCTCACTGCTGATCAGCAGACAAAATGAAAATCACAACCCGGTAGCAGAAAACCTCAGTATCACTGATGAAGAATTCCACCAGTGGCAGCCCTTGATTGACAAAATCACATTACCAGATCACTGCTTTGAGCTTATTTTTCAGCTACGTCAACGACTCAGCGCTCTGGAACACGCTCCTTATGTCTCTGACCGCCGCTGGAAGAAGGCATTACGTCTACTACAAGCCAGTGCATTCTTCAGTGGCCGTGATGAAATAACCCCTATTGATCTGATTTTACTGAAAGATTGCCTATGGCATGACCTTAACTCGTTCAAATTACTGCAACAGCAACTGGAACAATTGTTGACGGAACAAGGGTATCAACAGCAAAGCTTATTAATGAAGCTACAAGATATTAATAGCAAATGGTTGCAACACCAACAGCAGCAAAGTGACCACCAGGCACTCACTGTGGTTAAGCAAAGCGGCATGTTCAGCCGTAAAGCGCAATATGCTCTGCCGGATAATCTGACAGACAGTACCTTGACGCTATTACTGCAAAAACCGCTTAACTTACATGATATTCAGGTCAATCATCTGCAGGTTGATAAAGAGGCCCTTGCTCAATGGCTGAATAAAGGTGGCGCTTTACGAGCCAAATTAAATGGTGTTGGCTATGCGCAATCTATCGATGCGGAAATTGATGATCAGTTACATATAATCATACTGGATGTGAGCCGCCAGCCATCAACCTTGTCCCTTCCGGGTGCCACAACCACTAGCGTGCCACCAGAACTGCTGCTGGCACTCACCAAACTGGAAAGTACGCTGGCAGAACAACGGCGCTTATTTAGCCAACATCAGCCTTGTTTATTTACCCCATCATCTTGGCTGGCAAAAATAGAGGCCAGCCTGCTACAGGTGGTGGAGCAACTTCAATTTCAACAAATTCAATTTCAACAAATTCAATTTCAACAACGTAAATTTCAACAACAAAAACACAGTGGACACTGACCGATGCTCAGTCTGGCAACACTGGATATGCTGCTGTCGATAAGTGAAGGTGAACTTATCGAAGAGATGGTGGTAGGTTTACTGGCAGCACCTCAGTTGGCGATTTTTTTTGAAAAATTCCCGCGGATTAAACGGGCATTAATGAAAGATATTCCCGGCTGGAAACAAAATTTGCAACAACGGATCCGTGAAGCTAGCGTTCCGCCAGGGCTGGCGAATGAATTTTCCTTATATCAACAGAGTCTGTTGGAGGATAGCCCACAGTTTTATGCGCATCTGCCCGATATCGTGGCTCAGTTACAAGATTTACATTCCCCGTTTGCAACGCAGGCTAAAACATTAGTGCAAACCGCAGACCTGGCAAAAAACCCGCCAGGCGGAGATAGCCTGCAAACGCTCTTTTTACAACGTTGGCGTGTCAGTCTGATCCTACAAACCATCACAATTCATCATCAGTTGTTAGAACAAGAACGGGAACAGCTCTTAGCTGAGCTACAGCGAAGATTAGCGCTCAGTGGTGCACTGGAACCCATTCTCACCACCAATGACAATGCCGCTGGGCGTCTTTGGGATATGAGTCAGGGGCATTTGCAACGTGGCGATTATCAATTATTGCTGCAATATGGCGACTTTCTGCAACAGCAACCTGAATTAATACGTTTAGCCGAACAGCTCGGCCGCAGCCGCTCAGCCAAAGCACAACCGGCACCTGACGCCCGCTATGAGCCTTACACCGTTATGGTACGCCAGCCAGATTCGGTGCCTGAGGAGGTCAGTGGTATTCATCAGAGTAATGACATCCTGCGATTATTGCCTACTGAATTGGTGATGTTAGGGATGAGTGAGTTGGAGTTTGAGTTTTATCGCCGCTTACTGGAACGGCGTTTGCTCACATACCGATTACAAGGAGACAACTGGCAGGAAAAAACGCAACAGAGACCCGTCAGCCTTAAACAAAATGATGAGCAACCCCGTGGGCCATTTATTGTCTGCGTCGATACCTCAGGCTCGATGGGAGGCTTCAACGAGCAATGCGCCAAAGCATTTTGTCTGGCCTTACTCCGTATCGCGTTAGCCGATAATCGCCGCTGTTACATCATGTTATTTGCTACTGAAATAATTCACTACGAGCTATCAGCTGACAATGGTATTGAGCAAGCCATACGTTTCCTCAACCAACATTTTCGTGGTGGTACGGATCTGGCGGCATGCTTAGCCAACACGTTAAATAAAATGGAAGACAGAGAATGGTATGACGCAGACGCGGTGATCATTTCAGACTTTATCGCCCAGCGTTTGCCAGAAGAGTTAGTCAGAAAGATAAAAATCCAGCAGCAGGCCCACCAGCACCGTTTCCATGCTGTTGCCATGTCCGCTTATGGCAAACCAGGGATCATGCGTATTTTTGATCATATCTGGCGTTTTGATACAAGTTTAAAAAGCCGTTTGATACGCCGCTGGAAACGATAATCCCCCATAGTGATGCCGCCTACAGACTGATAAAGTTAAAAACCCGCGATGACTGATACCGTTATCGCGAGTTAGCATAGGGGGATAATGACTAGATTTTACAGCAGGCCATCAACTTTCTCGCTGATTTCAGGGCCCCAAACACCACATTGCACCTGACCAATATGTTGTTTCTGCAGCAATAACATCACTAAGCGGGACTGACCAATACCTCCCCCGATAGTTTGTGGCATTTCACCGCGCAACAGTGATTGATGCCATTCCAGTTCCAAGCGGTCTTCATCGCCAGTCAGGGCTAACTGACGCTTAAGAGCTTCGGCATCAACACGAATTCCCATAGAAGATATCTCAAAGGCATCTTCCAATATTGGGTTCCAGACAATAATGTCGCCGTTTAATCCAGAGAAACCTTCCGCACTCGGAGAGGTCCAATCATCATAATCTGGCGCACGAACATCATGGGATTGACCATCTGCCAATTTGCCACCAATCCCTATAAGGAAGACAGCACCTAACTCTTTGGCAATTGCACGTTCACGGCCTTTAGCATCTAAATCAGGGAATCTGGCCCGCAGGCTTTCACTGTGGATAAACTGAATATGATCCGGCAGGAAAGGCTTCACACCAAACTCAGCACTGATCGCCGCTTCAGTTTCTTTAATCGCTGCATAAATCTTGTTAACAGTCGATTTCAGGTAAGCCAGGTTACGTTCACCGTCCCCCATAACCCGTTCCCAATCCCACTGATCTACATATACAGAATGAATAGCACTCAGGCGATCTTCATCTGGGCGCAATGCTTTCATATGGGTATACACCCCTTGGTCAGCACCAAAATCAAAACGCCCTAAGGTTTTACGTTTCCACTTCGCTAATGAATGTACAACTTCAAAAGTTGAATCCGGCAATGACTTAACTTTTACCTGTACCGCTTTCTCAGAACCAGAAAGGTTATCTTGGGTTCCATCACCCACACGGCTCAAAATAGGAGCCTGGACTTCGATCAAGCCAAGTTGTTGCTCTAATTGGCGGGAAAAGAATGATTTTACGAAGCTGATTTGTTGTTGTTTTTGGATAAATTGTTTTTTCATTGCTGTTTTCTCAATTCGTTATGTTTAGTTATGCCTACTGGCTTGTCATCGATTAAGCAACAGAATGAGGGTTAAATTCAATATCCAATAACAAATATAGCCATTATGGTTTTAATAATGAATTTATATGGCACTATAATTGAGATATCGATAAAAAAACGGGGGAAATATGAGTGAAATTTATCAGATCGATAATCTCGATCGCAGCATCCTGAAAGCATTAATGGAAAATGCACGCACACCCTATGCTGAATTAGCCAAAAACCTCGCTGTTAGCCCCGGAACTATTCATGTAAGAGTAGAAAAGATGCGGCAAGCAGGGATCATTACCGCAGCTTGTGTACACGTTAACCCAAAACAACTGGGTTACGACGTTTGCTGCTTTATTGGCATAATCTTGAAAAGTGCCAAAGATTACCCTTCCGCCTTGAAAAAATTGGAAAGCTTAGAAGAAGTGGTTGAGGCCTATTACACCACTGGCCACTACAGCATATTTATTAAAGTGATGTGTAAATCCATTGATGCATTGCAGCAGGTACTTATCAACAAAATCCAGACTATTGATGAGATCCAGTCAACCGAGACACTAATATCACTGCAAAACCCTATCATGCGTACGATCGTTCCTTAACCCTAAAATAACTATACCCACATTATCCACAGCTAGATCCCAGCTGATTCACAGAGTACAATGCCAGCTCTTTACTTCAGTTGGGTTCTTGAATGGCTGACATAACGTTGATAAGTGGCAGTACGCTTGGTAGTGCTGAATATGTTGCTGAACATTTAGCGGATAAATTAGAAGAAGCTGGGTTTTCTACAGAAATACTTCATGGCCCAGAGTTGGACGAACTTACGCTGAATGGCCTGTGGTTAATCGTGACATCCACTCATGGTGCCGGGGATCTACCTGATAACTTGCAGCCATTATTAGAACAGATCGAACAACAAAAGCCTGATTTATCCCAAGTACGCTTTGGGGCGGTTGGTTTAGGCAGCTCAGAATATGACACTTTCTGCGGTGCAATCATAAAACTGGATCAACAATTGATCGCACAAGGTGCTCAACGGTTGGGTGAAATATTAGAAATTGACGTCATCCAACATGAAATACCAGAGGATCCAGCAGAGATTTGGGTCAAAGATTGGATTAATTTACTCTAATTAGCTCAAAGATCGCGCGAACGAATGTGTATAACTATGCTTAAAAGCAGGGTAAAACCAGTAGATATCCACATAACAACCTTGATTCTGCCGAGTGACTGTGCATAACATGCCATTTAGATCCCAGCTTATACGCAATAGGATCACCGGTCACTCACAACAAACGATCCTCCTTAATTATATGATCTTCCATGTGAATAATCACTTATCCACAGAGGATCATGATCCTAATAAGAGATCTAATAAAGAGATCTTTAAATAAAAAGATCTTCTTTTAATTAAAGGCGATCCTATGCCACTTGGTCGATCGTCTAAACTTGAGTAGAATCCCCCACCCCAGGGCAAACACAGAAATTCGCATAACGGCGAGGTGCAGTACCATGTTTTATCCAGATCAATTTGACGTCATCATCATCGGTGGTGGCCATGCAGGCACCGAAGCCGCCATGGCCGCGGCACGCATGGGACGTCAGACCTTATTGCTGACGCACAATATCGATACTCTGGGGCAAATGTCTTGTAACCCAGCAATCGGCGGTATCGGCAAGGGGCACTTGGTCAAAGAAATTGATGCTCTGGGTGGCCTGATGGCGAAAGCAACAGACCTCGCGGGGATCCAGTTTAGGATACTAAACGCCAGCAAAGGGCCTGCGGTAAGAGCAACCCGCGCTCAGGCTGACCGTGTTCTGTATCGTTTAGCGGTACGAACGGCATTGGAGAATCAACCTAACTTGATGATCTTCCAGCAACCTGTTGAAGATCTCATTGTTGAAAATGATCGTGTCGTTGGCGCAGTCACACAAATGGGTCTGAAATTCCGTGCCAAAGCGGTGGTGCTAACTGTTGGTACCTTCCTTGATGGCAAAATACATATTGGGCTAGAAAATTACAGTGGTGGCCGTGCCGGTGATCCCCCTTCGATCTCATTATCACAACGCTTACGTGAACTGCCTTTGCGAGTAAATCGCCTTAAAACGGGCACTCCACCACGTATCGATGCGCGAACTATCGACTTTAGCCAATTAACACCTCAGTTGGGTGATACGCCAATTCCAGTATTCTCTTTCTTGGGAAATGCTGAACAACATCCTGAACAAATGGCTTGTCATATCACCTACACCAATGAAAAAACACATGAAGTGATCCGCAATAACCTGGATCGCAGCCCAATGTATGCAGGGATCATCGAAGGGATCGGCCCACGTTACTGCCCATCGATCGAAGATAAAGTCATGCGTTTTGCTGATCGTAATTCACATCAGATCTTCCTCGAACCAGAGGGGCTAACCAGTAACGAGATCTATCCGAACGGCATTTCTACCAGTTTGCCTTTCGATGTACAGATGCAAATTGTCCGCTCAATGAAAGGGTTGGAAAATGCACGTATTATTCGTCCCGGCTATGCTATCGAATATGATTTCTTTGATCCTCGCGATTTAAAACCGACTCTGGAAAGTAAATATATTCAAGGCTTGTTCTTTGCGGGACAAATCAATGGCACAACGGGCTACGAGGAAGCTGCGGCTCAAGGGCTGCTTGCAGGGCTTAATGCGGGCCGTTTTGCCAACGAGGAGGACGGATGGTCACCTCGGCGTGATGAAGCTTACCTTGGCGTGCTGGTGGACGATTTAAGCACTCTCGGCACTAAAGAACCGTACCGTATGTTTACCTCCAGAGCTGAATACCGTTTGATGCTGCGTGAAGATAACGCTGATCTACGCCTGACTGAAACAGGCCGCAAATTGGGATTAGTGGATGATATCCGGTGGGCACATTTCAGCCAAAAAGTTGAACAAATTGAAAAAGAGCGCCAACGGCTGCGTGATATCTGGGTGCACCCGCATTCTGAGAATGTTTCAGAGATAAATGCGCTGCTGAAAGCACCTTTGTCCAAAGAAGCCAACGGAGAAGAGCTACTGCGTCGGCCTGAAATAGACTATCGTTTGTTGACCTCTTTGACATCATTTGGCCCAGCGTTGACTGATCCACAATCGGCTGATCAAGTTGAAATTCAAGTCAAATATGAAGGGTATATTACTCGTCAGCAGGAAGAGATCGAAAAACAACTACGCAACGAAAATACCTTATTGCCCGTTGATCTCGATTATCAGCAAGTCTCAGGTTTGTCGAATGAAGTCATTGCCAAATTGAATGACCATAAACCCAGTTCAATTGGTCAGGCATCCCGAATTTCAGGTATTACCCCCGCGGCAATATCTATCTTACTGGTTTGGCTGAAAAAACAAGGATTGTTGCGCCGCAGTGCGTGACGATTAAACGTTTGCCTGCACCCTGTATTTTACGGTCAGGCAAATACAGTAAACATATTCAATCCATTACCATGCTGGATTATCATTTTGCCTATTGACCCATTTATATGCTGACTGGGCGTTTTCTGGTCAGAGGATACCCTTTGTGTTAAAAAAATTAGACTCTCTGCTTACCGTTGCTGGTATTACGTTACCCGATCAGCAAAAACATCAGTTGATTGGCTATGTAGAGCTGCTAGACAAGTGGAATAAAGCTTATAACCTGACATCTGTTCGTGATCCACAGCAAATGTTAGTGCGTCATATCCTTGATAGCATTGTGGTTAATCCCCATCTGCAAGGCAGCCGATTTATTGATGTCGGAACCGGGCCAGGTCTTCCTGGTATCCCTTTGGCTATTGTGCGCCCTGATGCACATTTTACTTTGTTGGATAGCCTGGGTAAGCGGGTTCGCTTTCTACGTCAGGTGCAACACGAACTGGGGTTAAATAACATTGAGCCGGTTCAGAGCAGAGTTGAGGCATTTACCTCAGAACCGCCATTTGATGGTGTGATAAGCCGTGCATTTGCATCCTTACAAGATATGCTCTCGTGGTGTCACCACTTGCCAGCTAAGCCTGAAGGGCGTTTTTATGCGCTTAAAGGGGTTCGGCCTGATGATGAGTTAGCGGTTCTGCCCGAAGATATTGTTCTTGAGTCGGTGATAAAACTGGATGTTCCCGAATTGGATGGAGAGCGGCATTTGATTATTCTTAAGTCAAACTAACTTTGCTTTTTATCAAAAAAAGGCAACAAATTATTAGTAGTCGTTAGTAAACTTATTGAGTTCATTGTTTCCAGCATGGGGAGATCTTTATTTGCTCACTGTTGTTTAGGAAAATTATTTTTCACCTTTTTTTTACAAAAAAAGGGGTGAAAGTGAGCATAAAAACATTGTAAGTAGTTAAATAATCACTTTGGTAATTACTTTTGGTTGGCTACCACTCTTTTTATGTATCTTTATTGTTATGAAATTATTATCTGAAATGTCAATGGTAAGTTTTCACTAAGTAGATAAGTTGTTTTAGAAAGAGTTTAATTTTAACATTATGATTTATAAAATATTTTAAAGGCTCTTTTCGTTAAAGACAAAGCAAGGCTTTATAGGTTATAAATCGTTTTGTTTTTATTTATGTGATGTATTTCACGTTTTTATGACTATTATTGGAATAGTAAGACAATAAAATGAGAGCTTTATTCCGAGGCTTTTCTTGTGAAAATAAGCCAAAAGAATAAAATTTAAATAATTGTTCACCTTTTCGCTACTTATCGATTGAATTCGTTTGAGTGGCCCGTATAATTTGCTCGTTTTTCGCTGCTTGACTCAATGGGAGAAAGGCAGTTTCATACCTCACTCAGCATACCCTGGTGTGGTTCGGAGAGAACAAACGTCATGCCTGTATCCCTTTACAGTGGGAAAATTGCACGAAAGTTACTGTTTTTGCAGTTAATGACTTTTGTTGTTCTCAGCGCAGTTTTTGGCATTAAAAGCCTGGAATGGAGTGTTTCTGCTCTGGCAGGGGGGTTGGCAGCCTGGTTACCTAGTGCCATGTTTATGCTGTTTGCTTGCCGCCATCAGGCAAAAACAGCAGCTCCGGGTCGTGTTGCGTGGTCGTTCGCCATTGGCGAAGGGTTAAAAGTTATCCTTACGATAGCTTTACTGATTGTGGCGTTAGGGCTGTTTAAAGCCGCATTTGTCCCACTTGGTTTAACCTATTTATCGGTGCTGATTGTGCAGATTTTAGCACCGGCCGTGATTAACGGTCACCGTACTTAACAGTTATCGTATTTAACTACAACAAGGGTAAGAGGCATCATGTCTGCATCAGGAGAAATCTCTACTCCAAGGGACTACATAGGTCACCACCTGAATCACCTTCAGTTGGACCTGCGTACCTTTGAGTTGGTCAATCCCCACTCAACTGGCCCTGCAACGTTCTGGACGTTGAACATTGACTCTTTGTTCTTCTCTGTCGTGCTGGGGTTAGCTTTTCTGCTTGTGTTCCGCAAAGTTGCTGCAAGCGCCACCAGTGGCGTACCCGGTAAATTGCAGACTGCTGTAGAGTTAATTATCGGTTTTGTCGATAACAGTGTGCGGGATATGTATCACGGCAAAAGTAAAGTCATCGCACCATTAGCCCTAACAGTCTTTGTTTGGGTTTTATTGATGAACATGATGGATTTACTGCCAATCGATTTACTGCCTTACATCGGTGAACATGTCTTTGGGTTACCAGCACTGCGTGTGGTACCTACAGCTGACGTGAGCATTACGTTGTCTATGGCATTGGGTGTTTTCATCCTGATTATTTTCTATAGCATTAAAATGAAAGGTGTAGGCGGCTTCACAAAAGAATTAACTATGCAGCCGTTCAATCACCCGATATTCATTCCAGTAAACTTAATTCTGGAAGGTGTCAGCCTGCTGTCCAAACCGCTTTCATTGGGTCTGCGACTGTTCGGCAACATGTATGCGGGTGAGTTGATCTTCATCCTGATTGCGGGTCTGTTGCCGTGGTGGTCACAGTGGATGCTCAGTGTTCCTTGGGCTATATTCCACATCCTGATCATTACGTTACAAGCCTTTATCTTCATGGTTCTGACGATTGTCTATCTCTCGATGGCATCCGAAGAGCACTGATTTTCTTATAACACTACTGCGTTTTAACTGAAATAAACTGGAGACTGTCATGGAAAACCTGAATATGGATCTGCTGTACATGGCTGCCGCTGTGATGATGGGTTTAGCGGCAATCGGTGCTGCGATTGGTATCGGCATCCTGGGTGGTAAATTTTTGGAAGGCGCTGCACGTCAGCCTGACCTGATTCCTCTGCTGCGTACACAGTTCTTTATCGTCATGGGCCTGGTTGACGCCATCCCTATGATCGCTGTTGGTCTGGGTCTGTACGTGATGTTTGCTGTCGCGTAAGTAGAGTTTTCTCTACGGTGAAACTACACCAAACTATTAACTTTTAAAGAGGCATTGTGCTGTGAATCTTAACGCAACAATCCTCGGCCAGGCCATCGCGTTTGTCCTGTTTGTCATATTTTGTATGAAGTATGTATGGCCGCCAATTATGGCTGCTATCGAGAAGCGTCAACAAGAAATTGCTGACGGTCTCTCTTCTGCAGAGCGTGCCAAAAAAGATTTGGACTTAGCGCAAGCCAATGCGACCGACCAACTGAAGAAAGCCAAAGCAGAGGCACAGGTGATCATTGAGCAAGCAAGTAAACGCAAAGCTCAGATCCTTGATGAAGCTAAAGCAGAAGCTGAACAGGAACGTAACAAAATCGTGGCGCAAGCGCAGGCAGAGATCGACGCCGAACGTAAGCGCGCTCGTGAAGAGTTGCGTAAGCAAGTCGCGATGTTGGCTATAGCTGGCGCCGAGAAGATCATCGAACGTTCCGTGGATGAAGCTGCTAACAGCGACATCGTTGATAAACTGGTCGCTGAACTGTAAGGAGGGAGGGGCTGATGTCTGAATTTGTAACTGTAGCTCGCCCCTACGCCAAAGCAGCTTTTGACTTTGCTGTTGAGCACCAGGCAGTTGAGCGTTGGCAGAATATGCTGGCGTTTACTGCCCAAGTGACTCGCAATGAACAGATCGCTGAATTACTTTCCGGTGCTGTAGCGCCAGAGACAATGTCGACGACGTTTATTGCAGTCTGTGGTGATCAGCTCGATGAGCCCGCACAGAACTTCATTCGAGTTATGGCGGAGAATGGCCGTTTACTGGTTCTTCCTGAGGTGTTACAGCAGTTTATTCAACTGCGTGCCTCATTGGAGTCTACCGTCGACGTTGAAGTGTCCTCTGCGAGAGCACTTAACGACGAACAGCTAGCGAAAATTGCTGCTGCGATGGAAAAACGTCTGTCACGCAAAGTTAAGCTGAATTGCAAAATTGATAAGTCTGTAATGGCCGGCGTAGTAATACGTGCAGGCGATATGGTGATAGATGGCAGCGTTCGCGGTCGTCTTGAACGCCTGGCAGACGTCTTGCAGTCTTAAGGGGACTGGAGCATATGCAACTGAATTCCACCGAAATCAGCGAACTGATCAAGCAGCGCATTGCTCAGTTCAATGTAGTGAGCGAAGCTCACAATGAAGGTACTATTGTTTCCGTTAGTGACGGGATCATTCGTGTACACGGTCTGGCCGATGTTATGCAGGGTGAGATGATCGCACTGCCAGGCAACCGTTACGCAATCGCACTGAACTTGGAGCGCGACTCCGTAGGTGCTGTAGTTATGGGTCCGTACGCCGATCTTGCCGAAGGCATGAAGGTTAAATGTACTGGCCGTATCCTGGAAGTTCCTGTCGGTCGTGGCCTGTTGGGGCGTGTCGTCAATACTCTGGGTGAACCTATTGATGGTAAAGGTTCTATAGAAAACGACGGCTTCTCAGCTGTTGAAGCTATCGCACCTGGTGTTATCGAACGTCAATCCGTTGATGAGCCTGTTCAGACGGGCTATAAATCCGTCGATGCCATGATCCCAATTGGTCGTGGTCAGCGTGAATTGATCATCGGTGACCGTCAGACAGGTAAAACTGCACTGGCGATTGATGCGATCATCAACCAACGCGATTCCGGCATTAAATGTGTGTATGTTGCTATCGGCCAGAAAGCCTCTACTGTTGCAAACGTAGTGCGCAAGCTGGAAGAACATGACGCATTAGCTAACACCATTGTGGTTGTTGCTACTGCATCAGAATCTGCAGCATTGCAGTATCTGGCACCTTACTCCGGTTGTGCCATGGGTGAATATTTCCGTGATCGCGGTGAAGATGCGCTGATTATTTATGATGACCTGTCTAAACAGGCTGTTGCATATCGTCAAATCTCCTTGCTGCTTCGTCGTCCACCAGGTCGTGAAGCCTATCCTGGCGACGTATTCTACCTCCACTCCCGTTTGTTGGAGCGTGCTGCGCGTGTAAACGCTGAGTATGTTGAGGCCTTTACCAAGGGTGAAGTGAAAGGTAAAACAGGTTCTTTAACCGCATTACCTATCATTGAAACTCAGGCAGGTGACGTTTCTGCGTTTGTTCCGACCAACGTAATATCGATTACAGATGGTCAGATCTTCCTGGAATCCAGCCTGTTTAACGCCGGTATTCGTCCTGCCGTTAACCCAGGTATCTCCGTATCCCGTGTGGGTGGTGCAGCGCAGACCAAGATCATGAAAAAACTGTCCGGTGGTATTCGTACCGCTCTGGCACAGTATCGTGAGCTTGCAGCGTTCTCCCAGTTCGCATCCGATTTGGATGATGCAACACGTAAACAGCTGAGCCATGGTCAGAAAGTGACCGAGCTTCTGAAACAGAAACAATATGCGCCGATGTCGGTTGCACAGCAGTCTCTGGTTCTGTTCGCAGCTGAACGTGGTTATCTGGGTGATGTCGAGTTGGCGAAGGTGGGTAGCTTTGAAGCTGCACTGTTGGCATTTGCTGACCGTGAGCATGCTGAGCTTCTGCAACAAATCAACCAAACTGGCGCGTATAACGATGAGATCGAGGCCAAGCTGAAAGGCATCCTCGATACATTTAAGGCAACCCAGTCCTGGTAACGCTATGCGGTCCTGCTTTTCGTTAGGAAAGCAGGCCGTCTGGTAATGAGGAGAAGCAGAAATGGCCGGCGCAAAAGAGATACGTTCCAAGATCGCCAGCGTGCAAAACACGCAAAAGATCACCAAAGCCATGGAGATGGTCGCCGCCTCCAAAATGCGTAAGTCGCAGGAACGCATGGCGGCCAGCCGTCCTTATGCAGAAACAATGCGTAGTGTGATTGGTCACCTCGCGTTAGGTAATCTGGAATATAAACATCCGTACCTGGAAGAACGTGACGTTAAGCGCGTTGGGTATCTGGTGGTTTCGACAGACCGTGGCTTGTGCGGTGGTTTGAACATTAACTTGTTCAAAAGACTGTTGGCTGAGATGAAAGGTTGGTCTGAAAAAGGCGTTGAATGTGATTTAGCGCTGATCGGATCAAAAGCAGCCTCTTTCTTTGGTTCCGTAGGCGGCAAGATTGTCGCTCAAGTGACTGGCATGGGGGATAACCCCTCGTTGTCAGAACTGATCGGGCCGGTGAAAGTCATGCTGCAAGCCTATGATGAAGGTCGTCTGGATAAGCTGTATATAGTCAATAACAAGTTTATCAACACAATGTCTCAGGAACCACGGATCATGCAGTTGTTACCTCTTCCGCCTGCGGAAGATGGCGAGCTGAAGAAGAAGTCCTGGGATTACTTGTATGAACCTGATCCTAAAGCCCTGCTGGATACACTCTTGCGGCGCTATGTGGAATCACAAGTTTATCAGGGCGTCGTTGAAAACCTGGCCAGCGAGCAGGCCGCGCGAATGGTAGCGATGAAAGCCGCCACCGATAACGGCGGTAGCCTGATCAAAGAGCTGCAGTTAGTTTATAACAAGGCTCGTCAGGCCAGCATCACTCAGGAACTCACCGAGATCGTCGGGGGAGCCTCCGCGGTTTAACCAGGTTATTACCCTAAATAGTTCAGATTGCGGGAAGGCGGTAACTGAGTAAATCCTCTGACGCTTATAAAGTAAGTCGTCGGGGTGAGATAAGGTAGCCAACGCCCCAGCAATTTGAAGTATGGCGGGTAAACGTATTACGTAGAGGATTCAAGATGGCTACTGGAAAGATTATCCAGGTAATCGGCGCCGTAGTGGACGTCGAATTCCCCCAAGACGCTGTACCAAAAGTGTACAACGCCCTTGAGGTAGAAGGTACAACTGAAAAGTTAGTGCTGGAAGTTCAGCAACAGTTGGGCGGTGGTGTTGTTCGTTGTATCGCAATGGGCTCTTCCGATGGTCTGAGCCGTGGGTTGAAAGTAACCAACCTAGAACACCCGATCGAAGTACCGGTTGGTAAAGCGACCCTTGGCCGTATCATGAACGTATTGGGTGAACCAATCGACATGAAAGGTCCTATCGGTGAAGAAGAGCGTTGGGCAATCCATCGCGAAGCGCCTTCTTATGAAGAGCTTGCTAGCTCACAAGATCTGTTAGAAACCGGTATCAAGGTTATGGACCTGATTTGTCCGTTTGCTAAGGGCGGTAAAGTCGGTCTGTTCGGTGGTGCGGGTGTAGGTAAAACAGTAAACATGATGGAGCTGATCCGTAACATCGCGATCGAGCACTCTGGGTATTCTGTATTTGCCGGTGTAGGTGAGCGTACCCGTGAGGGTAATGACTTCTACCATGAAATGACTGACTCCAACGTTTTGGACAAAGTATCCTTGGTTTACGGCCAGATGAATGAGCCACCAGGTAACCGTCTACGCGTTGCACTGACCGGCCTGACCATGGCGGAGAAATTCCGTGATGAAGGTCGTGACGTACTGCTGTTTATCGATAATATCTATCGTTATACCCTAGCTGGTACGGAAGTATCCGCATTGCTGGGTCGTATGCCATCAGCGGTAGGTTATCAGCCAACACTGGCTGAAGAGATGGGTGTGTTGCAGGAACGTATTACTTCCACTAAGACGGGTTCAATCACCTCTGTTCAGGCCGTTTATGTACCTGCGGATGACTTGACTGACCCATCACCAGCAACCACCTTTGCTCACTTGGATGCAACCGTCGTTCTGAGTCGTCAAATCGCCTCTCTGGGTATTTATCCAGCGGTTGACCCACTTGACTCTACCAGCCGTCAGCTTGATCCGTTGGTTGTTGGTCAGGAGCACTACGATGTAGCGCGTGGCGTGCAGTCTATTCTGCAACGTTACCAAGAGCTGAAAGATATCATCGCGATCTTGGGTATGGACGAGTTGTCAGAAGATGACAAACTGGTGGTATCCCGTGCGCGTAAGATTCAGCGCTTCCTGTCTCAACCGTTCTTTGTGGCTGAAGTCTTCACCGGTTCACCGGGCAAGTTTGTGTCGCTGAAAGATACCATTCGTGGTTTCAAAGGCATCATGAATGGCGACTATGACCACTTGCCGGAACAGGCGTTCTACATGGTTGGTACCATTGAAGAAGCAGTGGAAAAAGCCAAGAAACTGTAACGCTGTTGACTGGAGGGTGACATGGCTGCAATGACTTACCATCTGGATGTTGTGAGCGCCGAGAAGAAAATGTTCTCAGGCGTGGTACAAAAGATTCAGGTGACGGGTAGTGAAGGTGAACTGGGTATTTTCCCTGGGCACGCCCCACTGCTCACTGCCATCAAGCCTGGCATGATACGTATCGTTAAACAGTTCGGTGAGGAAGAGTTTATTTATCTTTCTGGCGGCATCCTTGAGGTGCAACCGAGCGTTGTGATCGTATTGGCTGACACAGCTATTCGTGGGCTGGATCTGGACGAAGCAAGAGCGCTGGAATCTAAGCGTAAAGCAGAAGCCCATATTAATAACTCCCACGGCGATGTCGACTATGCTCAGGCATCCGCTGAATTGGCGAAGGCGATTGCGAAACTACGCGTAATTGAGCTAACCAAGAAAGCGATGTAACGTTATATTTTGTATTGTTTATCTATCTGTGACTGCTTAAGCGGTATCAGATAGATAATCACAAGGTTTTAAACCTCGGCGTTTAAACCATATGAAATATAATGTTATTAAGTAACGATAGAATGCCAGTCGGTGAAAACTGACTGGCATTTTTTAATACTTATACCACCCAGCCTTGACTGTTTTATCCCTCATCTACCCGTAGCCCTTCAAAATGCAGGGGTTGCTCACCCCAGTCACTTAGTTGTCTACGCTCCTGGGTATTTACTCGGTTGTTACCCGCCTGCATCTTGAAATAACTTGGGTATATATGATGTGTAATCCTTTAAAATCTTCAATAAATCATAAGCAAGGATTATCGAATTTCTTTCGGATAATCCTTGTTTTCTGTCGTAAAATAAGTAGTTATTAACCTAATTAACAGAATACATTTTGACAAAAAAACGGCAAAAAACGTCGCCGATCACCGACACTTTTTTACGCATTTTTTGTTTATATGACAAGTCACTACAGCCCTTTAGCCACGCGGGTTGTGTACGTTTTTCGTTGAGAAATATGTAGTAATTATTTCGGTAAACAGGTTTACTTCCGTCTATTAAATTGGAGTTATCAGGTTGCTTATGTCTAACAGCTCAATGAGTGTCGTCATCCTTGCCGCGGGTAAGGGGACACGTATGTATTCCGACCTTCCTAAGGTATTGCACCCATTGGCAGGTAAGCCAATGGTTCAGCATGTTATTGATGCTGCCATGAAGCTAGGTGCACAACATGTTCATCTGGTTTATGGGCACGGGGGTGAGTTACTGAAGAAGACCTTGGCCGATCCATCCTTGAATTGGGTATTACAGGCTGAGCAACTGGGTACTGGCCATGCGATGCAGCAAGCTGCCCCACATTTTGCTGATGATGAAGATATTTTGATGTTGTATGGCGATGTGCCGCTGATCTCTGTTGATACGCTACAACGTCTGCTGGCCGCTAAGCCCGAGGGCGGGATTGGCTTGTTGACAGTAAAACTGGATAACCCAAGCGGTTATGGCCGTATCGTTCGTGAGAATGGCGATGTCGTCGGGATCGTTGAACATAAAGATGCCAGCGATGCACAACGGGAAATCAACGAGATCAATACGGGGATTCTGGTCGCAAATGGGCGCGATTTAAAACGCTGGCTATCATTGTTGGATAATAATAATGCTCAAGGTGAGTTTTATATCACTGACATTATTGCGTTAGCGCATGCCGATGGTAAGAAAATTGCCACTGTCCATCCTACCCGCTTGAGTGAAGTGGAAGGGGTGAATAATCGCCTGCAATTGTCTGCTCTTGAGCGCGTATTTCAGACAGAACAAGCGGAAAAATTATTGTTAGCGGGCGTGATGCTATTGGATCCCTCCCGTTTTGATTTGCGCGGAGAATTAACTCATGGTCGCGATATTACTATCGATACCAATGTCATTATTGAAGGTCATGTGATTTTAGGTGACCGGGTGCGAATTGGTACGGGGTGTGTACTCAAAAACTGTGTGATTGGTGATGACTCAGAAATAAGCCCATATACCGTTTTAGAAGATGCCCGCCTGGATGCCAACTGTACTGTTGGGCCATTTGCTCGTCTGCGTCCTGGCGCTGAATTGGCTGAAGGTGCACATGTTGGTAATTTTGTTGAAATCAAAAAAGCCCGTTTGGGTAAAGGCTCTAAAGCCGGTCATCTCTCTTATCTAGGTGACGCTGAGATTGGGGCTGGCGTCAATATTGGCGCGGGAACTATAACGTGTAACTATGACGGGGCTAATAAATTTAAAACTATTATTGGCGATGATGTTTTTGTCGGATCGGATACTCAATTAGTTGCCCCGGTCACCGTTGCAAACGGTGCAACCATTGGCGCGGGTACGACTGTCACCCGTGATGTTGCCGAAAATGAATTAGTCATCAGCCGGGTTAAGCAGGTTCATATTCAGGGATGGAAGCGCCCGGTAAAGAAAAAGTAACGTTATTAAAAGCACCCTTCAAGGTGAATTATGCTTCTTTGAAGGGATGTTTTGCCCTGTATTTTTGGTTTACTGAAAATACAGTACAAAACATAATAATCCCCAACTCTACAGGCTCGGGGAGCCCGGAAAATCCGGATCAATCAGGTCACTGACATCGAAAAGGTCCTAATAAGGGACCTTACATAGGAATAAAACAGATGTGTGGAATTGTTGGCGCAGTAGCGCAACGTGATATCGCTGAGATTCTGATCGAAGGCTTACGTCGCCTTGAATACCGTGGCTATGACTCCGCTGGTTTAGCGGTAGTTGATAGTGAAGGTCACCTGACTCGTTTACGTAGGGTGGGTAAGGTTCATGCTTTGTCTGATGCTGCTGAAAAGCAGGATTTACACGGTGGCACGGGCATAGCTCATACCCGCTGGGCTACCCATGGGGAGCCGTCAGAGGCTAATGCACACCCTCATGTTTCTGACTATATCTCCGTCGTGCATAACGGCATTATTGAGAATCATGAACCGTTACGTGAATTATTAATTAGCCGTGGCTATCGTTTTAGCTCTGAAACTGACACCGAAGTTATTGCTCACTTAGTACATTGGGAGCAGCAGCAAGGGGGGTCTTTGCTGGAAGTTGTGAAACGTGTGATTCCGCAATTACGCGGTGCATACGGTACTGTTGTGATGGATAGCCGTGACCCAAGTCGTCTGATTGCCGCTCGTTCAGGTAGCCCGCTGGTGATCGGGTGCGGTGTGGGTGAAAACTTTATTGCTTCTGACCAGCTTGCTTTACTGCCAGTTACTCGCCGGTTTATCTTCTTGGAAGAAGGTGATGTGGTTGAAGTTACTCGCCGGAGCATCTCTATCTTTGATAAGCAGGGTAATGCTATTGAGCGCCCTGAAATCGAATCTCAGGTGCAATACGATGCGGGTGATAAAGGTATTTACCGCCATTACATGCAGAAAGAAATTTATGAACAGCCAATGGCGATTAAGAATACGCTGGAAGGCCGTTTAAGCCACGGGATGATTGATCTGTCAGAACTTGGCCCAAAAGCTGATGCCCTGTTGGCAGAGGTTCAACATATTCAAATCATTGCCTGCGGTACGTCTTACAACTCAGGGATGGTTTCTCGTTATTGGTTTGAGTCTTTAGCGGGTGTGCCATGTGATGTCGAAATTGCCTCTGAATTTCGTTATCGCAAATCAGCTGTGCGTCCAAATAGCCTGTTGATCACTTTGTCACAATCTGGCGAAACGGCTGATACTCTGGCAGCTCTGCGTTTATCTAAAGAGTTGGGGTATTTAGGTTCACTGGCCATTTGTAACGTTGCAGGATCTTCTTTAGTTCGCGAATCAGATTTAGCGCTGATGACCAAAGCAGGTACTGAGATTGGTGTTGCTTCAACAAAAGCCTTTACCACTCAATTGACTGTTTTGCTGATGCTGGTGGGGCGTATAGGTAAGCTGAAAGGTGCTGATGCCAGCCTGGAGCACGATATTGTCCATGCGTTACAGGCATTGCCTGCACGTATTGAGCAGATGTTATCTCTGGATAAAACCATTGAAGCGTTGGCTGAAGGTTTCTCTGATAAGCATCATGCACTGTTCCTTGGCCGTGGTGATCAATACCCGATCGCAATGGAAGGGGCGCTGAAGCTGAAGGAGATCTCTTATATTCACGCAGAGGCTTACGCTGCGGGTGAATTGAAGCATGGCCCATTGGCATTGATTGATGCGGATATGCCGGTCATTGTGGTGGCACCGAACAATGAATTATTGGAAAAACTCAAATCCAATATTGAAGAAGTGCGTGCTCGTGGTGGTTTGCTATACGTGTTTGCTGATCAAGATGCCGGGTTCACTGATAGCGAAGGTATGAAAATAATTCAGCTGCCACATGTCGAAGAAATTATTGCGCCTATCTTCTATACCGTACCGCTACAGCTACTGTCTTATCATGTCGCGCTGATTAAAGGCACTGATGTGGATCAGCCACGTAACTTGGCAAAATCAGTAACGGTTGAATAAGTTGCTCTAAGATAGGGTATTAACGAAAGAATAGCGTATTAACGAAAGCCGGCAAATTTGTCGGCTTTTTTGTCTTTATTTTTAAATAATCAGTTATTAGTTTAGCTTAAATACTAATCGTTTTTTTAGGGAGAAAGAGAACTGATACGCTGAATTTTTTACAAATAAAAGAATAAAAAACCACTGTATAATAACGTAATGCGTTGATAATAAATAAGTTCATTTGATAGCAAATGGCTTGTCATATAACTGTAATAATCCGTACATTTTTCTGTCATTAAACTGTCCTATTTTCCCTCCTGCACCATACTTGATCTGATGAAAACAATTTATACACTTCGTACTTGAAGTCGCAGGGTTGTTAGCGATGTTCCCCCCGAACCACTTACCTGAGTAAGTTTCCTGGGATTCATTCGCTACCCACTAGCAACACCAAGTTCGTTGGGTAAAGAGTTAATTCTAATATCCCATTAGGAGGGATTATGAAACTGATGCGTACCACCGTAGCCAGCATTGTGGCAGCGACTTTATCTATGACTGCTGTATCCGCGTTCGCTGCTGCAAGCCTGACAGGTGCAGGTGCGACATTCCCCGCACCGGTGTATGCCAAGTGGGCAGATTCTTATCAGAAAGAAACAGGTAACAAAATTAACTATCAAGGTATCGGTTCTTCCGGTGGCGTGAAGCAAATTATTGCCAATACTGTTGATTTTGGTGCTTCTGATGCGCCATTAACAGATGAAAAACTGGCTACTGAAGGTTTGTTCCAATTCCCGACCGTGATTGGCGGTGTGGTGTTAGCCGTGAATATTCCTGGCATTAAATCCGGTGAGCTGACATTAGACGGTAAAACGCTGGGTGATATCTATCTGGGCACTGTGAAAAAGTGGAATGATCCTGCGATTGTTAAGTTGAACCCAGGCGTTAAATTACCGGATCAAAATATTGCTGTTGTACGTCGTGCTGACGGCTCGGGTACCTCATTTGTTTTCACCAGCTACTTGGCTAAAGTGAACGCAGAATGGAAAGAGAAAGTCGGGGCTGGCTCTACCGTGAACTGGCCAACCGGTTTAGGTGGTAAAGGTAACGACGGTATCGCTGCTTTTGTTCAGCGCCTGCCTGGCTCAATTGGCTATGTAGAATATGCTTACGCGAAACAAAATAATTTGGCTTACACTAAACTGATTTCAGCAGATGGGAAGCCCGTTAGCCCAACTGAGCACAGCTTTAGCTCTGCAGCAAAAGGTGTGGACTGGAGCAAATCATTTGCTCAAGACTTAACCAATCAAAAAGGTGATGATGTTTGGCCAATTACCTCAACGACCTTCATCTTAGTGCATAAAGAACAGAAGAATGCTGCTAATGGCACAGAAGTATTGAAATTCTTTGACTGGGGTTACACACACGGCGCTAAACAAGCTAACGAACTGGATTATGCAACATTACCCGCGGAAGTTGTTGAACAAGTACGTGCAGCTTGGAAAACTCAGATTAAAGATAGCAGCGGCAAGCCAATCTTCTGATTTACTGGCAACAAGTGATTTATAAAATATTGATTCAATATAATACCCAAAGTAATTGGAGCTGCAGGTAGGCAGCAAGTAAACGCATCCCGATGAGCTGACTTATTTAAGGCCAAGACCAGTAAGTTTTAGGGTCAAGGCCAGTAAGTGATTCGGGTGTGTGAACAGAGCTAATACACCTGCGGCGTCAAGTACGAAGGGGAAAACACCCTGATGAGAAGAGAGTCTATGGCTGCGTACAAGCCGACGATCAAAGCACCGAGTAAATACGGTGACATCATTTTCAGTGCGCTAGTAAAACTGGCTGCGCTGATTACGCTATTTCTGTTGGGCGGCATTATCATTTCATTGATTGTTGCTTCCTGGCCGAGTATAGAAAAGTTTGGTTTTGCTTTTCTCTGGACCAAAGAGTGGGATCCACCGGCTGAGCAGTTCGGGGCATTAGTACCGATTTACGGCACAATAGTCACCTCGGTTATTGCCCTGATTATTGCCGTGCCTGTCAGTTTTGGTATTGCTTTGTTCTTAACGGAACTGGCGCCAAATTGGTTAAAACGGCCTTTGGGCGTCGCGATTGAGTTGTTAGCGGCGATCCCAAGTATTGTTTACGGTATGTGGGGCCTGTTTGTCTTTGCTCCATTATTTGCCCGCTATTTTCAAGAG
Source organism: Yersinia pestis (assembly GCF_900460465.1). GTDB lineage: Bacteria > Pseudomonadota > Gammaproteobacteria > Enterobacterales > Enterobacteriaceae > Yersinia > Yersinia pestis. The sequence goes on from NZ_UAVH01000001.1 coordinate 143,619, forward strand.
CCTGTTGGCAACGTGATGTCCGGTATTCCAATTGTTGGGACTTTGTTCTCCGGCCCTGCATTCGGTATCGGTATTTTGGCTGCGGGTATTATTTTAGCCATCATGATTATTCCTTACATTGCGGCAGTTATGCGCGATGTCTTTGAACAAACGCCCGTGATGATGAAAGAGTCAGCTTATGGCATTGGCTGTACCACTTGGGAAGTTATCTGGCGCATTGTGCTGCCTTACACCAAGAATGGGGTTATCGGCGGTGTGATGTTAGGTCTTGGCCGTGCATTGGGTGAAACCATGGCGGTGACATTTATTATCGGTAACACCTACCAGCTCGATAGTTTCTCACTGTTTATGCCTGGTAACAGTATTACCTCTGCGTTAGCGAATGAATTTGCAGAAGCAGAATCTGGCTTACATACCGCCGCGTTAATGGAGTTGGGACTTATTTTGTTCGTTATTACCTTTATCGTGCTGGCTCTATCTAAGTTAATGATTATGCGTCTGGCTAAGAACGAGGGGCGTTAACATGGTGACCATAGATATGCGAAATGATGCGACGCTGATGGAGAGCCGCCGTAAAAAGCAGGCTTGGCGTCGCCAAAAGAACCGGATTGCCTTGGTGCTTTCAATGGCAACGATGCTATTTGGTTTGTTCTGGTTGATATGGATTTTATTCTCCACCGTCACCAAAGGTATCGATGGGATGTCTCTGGCATTGTTTACCGAGATGACACCACCACCAAATACTGCGGGCGGGGGCTTAGCGAATGCTATCGCTGGTAGTGGGTTATTAATTCTGTGGGCAACAGTTATCGGTACCCCGCTTGGGATCATGGCTGGGATTTATCTGGCGGAATATGGCCGTAAATCGTGGTTGGCAGAAGTTACCCGCTTTATTAATGACATCTTATTATCGGCACCGTCTATCGTTGTTGGCCTGTTTGTTTACACCATTGTGGTCGCCAAGATGGAGCACTTCTCTGGTTGGGCCGGGGTGATTGCACTGGCGCTGTTACAAGTGCCGATTGTTATCCGCACCACAGAGAACATGCTGAAATTAGTACCTGATAGCCTACGGGAAGCGGCTTATGCGTTGGGGACCCCAAAATGGCGGATGATCTCGGCTATCACGTTGAAAGCCTCTGTTTCTGGTATTTTGACCGGTATTTTGCTGGCGATTGCACGTATTGCTGGTGAAACGGCACCTTTGCTGTTTACCTCGCTCTCCAACCAGTTCTGGAGTACCGATCTGACACGGCCTATTGCTAACTTACCGGTCACTATATTTAAGTTTGCTATGAGCCCGTTTGCTGAATGGCAGAATCTGGCTTGGGCAGGGGTGTTATTGATCACCTTGTGTGTCCTGTTACTGAATATTCTGGCCCGGGTTATTTTTGCTAAGAAAAAGCACTAATTAGCTAAGAAAAAATACCTATTCGCCAATAAATTCCAAAATGCCGCTTCGGCGGTATTGGCTAAAAGAGAGAAGTCTTGATGAGTATGGCTACTGACGTCACCAACAGTAAAATTCAGGTTCGCGATTTGAACTTCTACTATGGCAAATTCCATGCACTGAAGAATATTTCGTTGGATATTGCCAAGAATCAGGTCACTGCGTTCATCGGCCCGTCAGGTTGCGGTAAATCTACTTTACTGCGTACTTTCAATAAAATGTACCAGCTGTATCCAGAACAGCGGGCGGAAGGTGACATCTTATTAGATGGCCAAAATATCCTAACCGATAAACAAGATATTGCTTTGCTACGGGCAAAAGTCGGTATGGTTTTCCAAAAGCCGACTCCGTTCCCGATGTCGATTTACGACAACATCGCTTTTGGTGTCAAACTGTTTGAGAGCTTATCTCGCGCCGATATGGATGAGCGGGTGCAATGGGCATTGACCAAAGCAGCGTTATGGAATGAGACCAAAGATAAGTTGCACCAGAGCGGTTATAGCTTATCGGGCGGGCAACAGCAGCGTCTGTGTATTGCTCGTGGTATCGCCATTCGCCCTGATGTATTACTGTTGGATGAGCCTTGCTCGGCGCTTGACCCGATCTCTACCGGCCGTATTGAAGAGCTGATTAGTGAATTGAAATCGGACTATACGGTTGTGATTGTAACGCACAATATGCAGCAAGCTGCTCGCTGTTCAGATCACACGGCATTTATGTATCTGGGCGAGCTTATTGAATTCAGTGATACAGATACCCTGTTTACGACGCCACAGCAAAAACAGACAGAAGATTATATCACTGGTCGCTATGGTTGATGGCCTTATTACTGGGCTACTGCACATAGGCAACTACATTCATTACGCCTACTGCCTTTGGGATAGGCCATACGTACGGGAAGTATCATGGATAATCTGAATCTAAATAAACATATTTCCGGCCAGTTCAATGCAGAACTTGAACATATCCGCACCCAAGTTTTAACTATGGGGGGGTTGGTGGAACAACAATTATCTGATGCGATCACCGCCATGCATAATCAAGATGGCGAGCTGGCAAAGCGGGTAATTGATGGGGATGAAAAGGTCAATATGATGGAAGTGGCCATTGATGAAGCCTGTGTGCGCATCATTGCCAAACGTCAGCCAACAGCCAGTGATCTACGGTTAGTCATGGCTATCATTAAGACCATTTCCGAATTAGAGCGTATTGGTGATGTGGCAGATAAAATCTGCCGCACAGCATTGGAAAAATTCTCTCATCAACATCAATCGCTATTGGTCAGCCTAGAGTCTTTGGGGCGTCATACGGTGCAAATGCTACATGATGTCTTGGATGCATTCGCTCGGATGGATCTGGATGAAGCTATCCGGATTTATCGTGAAGACAGAAAGGTCGATCAAGAATATGAAGGCATTGTACGTCAATTGATGACATATATGATGGAAGATCCGCGAACTATCCCAAGTGTGTTAACTGCATTGTTTTGTGCTCGTTCCATTGAACGTATTGGTGACCGCTGTCAGAATATTTGCGAGTTTATCTTCTACTTTGTTAAAGGGCATGACTTCCGCCACCTTGGTGGTGATGACTTAGAGAAGTTACTCTCTGGTAAGCCTGAAAAATAATATTTAACCCCGGTCAGCCTACTCGTTTGACCGGTTTTTTTATCCACTCCTTGTTATTAATAACCATAATTCCCCCGCTATTAATTATTATATATTTACTCTCTGTTTATACTCCTATTTGACAAATATCGCACATAATGCGATGGTTATTTTTTATTTTAGTTATTTATTTTTATTAATGGGAAATGCACTTTCCTCATATAGGAAAATATAATTCCGGAATATTTTTTAGAGACTGTGTTATTTATTGAAAATAATGATTAATGTTTTTTCAAGCAGGGCGGGATAGAAAGTAATGAGCTTTTACATACGCAAGAACATGGTGCTTAGTCTCTTGTGGGGCCTGTGGGTTGCGGCTTTAGTGGCCTATGCTATCTACGATTTGTTTTTCTATCTTTTTATCGTCCCTGCATTATTCCTCATCTTTACAGTGAGTAATGTTATGTTCAAAAAGAAAGTAAATAGTAATAATGACGGTTCTTCTAGCGTAAATATCCCTAGCCAAACGAGTATGCCATTATCTAATGCTTCACAGGAAAATGCTAAAAACAATACTATTATTGCCGCAGGTACACAGTTGAAAGGCAATATTAATCTGGATGGTGATATTCAGATTTATGGTGTGGTGATGGGGGATATCATCGTCAATGAAGGTTCAATCAGATTAATGCGTAGTGGGCAGATTGAGGGAAATTTAACTGCCCCCCATATTACGGTTGATGGCAGGGTTGAAGGGGTTTGTATTTCTGATGATCTGGAAATTCTGGAACATGGTCGCTTAAAAGGTATCGTGAAGGGCAGTAATTTCTCAATCAAAAAGGGCGGTATTTTTGTTGGTCAGTCGGAGATTACGGAAGAACCGGTTAGCCAAGTCAAGAGTAAAGCCAAGCCAGTTATCGCCATAAGTCAGGATAAAGCTAAAGCAGAGGACGTCGCTGCCGGCCAGCACAGCAGTAACGTTTCTTGATATGAAAATTCAGAAATATATGTTCCTTAAACAAGAGTGAACCGCCTAAGTTACTGCTTTATTGTCGCTCTACGGCCTTGTCTCACTTTCCCAATGCAGCCAGATTAACTCATTGAGATTAATTGGTTATAAACATATCGTTTTATATTATTTCCTGACCTAACACGGAGTTGGTAGCGTATACATAACGCAATATCTCATCTCTTTAGGAGTTTTCCCATGAAACAGGATCTTTCCATAAAAAAAAGTGCAATAGCCTTAACGCTACTCGCGGGTCTAGCTACACTTTCCGGCACTGCTTACGCTGATAAGTTGGATGATATCAAGCAAGCGGGTGTGGTAAGGATTGCTGTTTTCGATAGCAACCCCCCATTTGGTTATATCGACCCGCAGACTAAAAAGCTGGTGGGATACGATGTTGATGTGGCTAATGCTATTGCTAAGGATTTAGGGGTGAAAGTGGAGTTACGGGCGACCAACCCGGCGAACCGCATCCCATTACTGGCTTCTAAAAAAGTGGATTTGATTGCTGCCAATTTCACTATTACTGATGAACGCGCCAAAGAGGTGAACTTCAGCCTGCCCTATTTTGCGACGGGTCAAAAATTTATTGCTCGCAAAGGCGTATTAAAAACACCGGAAGATATTGGTAAGTTACGTATTGGTGCAGACAAAGGCACGGTACAGGAAATTACTTTACGTGAGCATTATCCAACCGCGAAAGTGATCTCTTACGATGATACACCGCTGGCATTCACCGCCCTACGTAATGGTAACGTTCAAGCTATCACGCAGGATGATGCAAAATTAGTGGGCCTGCTGGGTAATATCCCTGAAGCGCAAAAAGCAGATTTTGAGATTTCACCTTTTAGTATCACCAAAGAGTATCAGGGCGTTGGTATTCCTAAAGGCGAAGATCGCTTAACAGCAGTGGTTAACGAGACACTAATTAAGCTGGAGAAAGAGGGTGACGCCGTGAAAATTTATGATCGCTGGTTTGGGCCGGAAACCAATTCAGCACAACCGCGTGGTGAGTTTAAATTTGCCCCGTTAGACCAACAGCCTAAAGCGTAACTTATCCCCTTCGTTTTTGGCGTTGCAGGGGTTGATTGCCTACCTGCAATGCCAATGACTTTGGCTATCAGTACGGTAATACGTCGGTATGTTAAGTTATGAAGTAAAAATAAGATGGATTTTATTGTGTACTTAAAAACTCATGCGATTAGAGCATCAGATGGATATAGATATAAAAGCCTATGAATCTACATCATCTGACTGATTGGCTATTAGCCCCGCAATATCTTGGTTGGCTGTGGGATGGTTTTTTACTGACGTTGTGGATTTCCGCCTGTACGGTGGTGGCTGCCACGTTATTGGGATTTTTGCTGGCCGCGGCCAGAGACAGTGAGTTAAAGGCCTTGAAAGGCTTTGCTATTGGCTACAGTGCCTTATTCCGAAATACTCCTCTGCTGATCCAATTATTCTTTTGGTACTTTGCTGCCAGCCAATTCCTGCCAGCTTCTTGGATCCCTTGGCTCAATACTCCCCATGAAATTACGCTTGCCGGATTAACTCTGGCCTGGCCCTCTTTTGAGTTTTTAGCCGGTTTTGTCGGGTTGACACTCTATTCCACCGCATTTATTGCTGAAGAGCTGCGTGCGGGCATCAGCGGCGTAGCCAAGGGGCAGAAATATGCTGCACATGCGCTGGGGCTGACGGGGTGGCAATCGATGCGGTATGTGGTTTTGCCGCAGGCTTTGAAAATAGCCATGCCTCCGTTGCTGGGCCAATATATGAATATTATTAAAAACTCTTCATTGGCAATGGCTATTGGTGTAGCTGAACTCTCCTATGCTTCCCGGCAGGTTGAAACTGAAACATTACGGACGTTTCAGGCATTCGGGGTTGCAACCCTATTGTATATTTTCATCATCGCGCTAATTGAGGCTTGGGGTATGTGGCGTCAACAGCGAACCGTCGTCCGAGGGCACTGAGATGGATTTTACCATTATCGTTGATAACTGGCGTTATCTGCTGTGGGGGACTTTCCCTGATGGCCCTCTGGGAGGGGCGGCATTGACCGTGGTGATCAGTATCATGGCTGGGGTAGCCTCAGCCGTATTAGGCACTGTGTTGGGCGTGGCATTGGCGATGTCCCGTGGTGTCTGGGCGGGAATATTGGCCGCTGTTTTGGGCTTCTTCCGTGCGATTCCGGTGATTATGTTGATTTTTTGGACGTATTTCCTGCTACCGATCGTTTTTGGTGTGGATATACCTGAAATCACCACTGTGGTGTGTGCACTGGCGCTGATTGCTTCTGCTTATCTGGCTCATGCGGTAAAGGCCGGGATAATGGCTATTGGTGCCGGGCAGTGGCAAGCGGGGCTGTCGTTAGGTTTTAATCGCTGGCAGACCCTGTGGTTTATTGTATTGCCACAAGCGCTGCGCATGATGGTGCCGTCCTTTATTAATCAATGGATATCATTGATTAAAGATACATCGCTGGCTTATATCGTCGGAGTGAATGAGCTGACCTTTTTGGCTACACAGGTTAATAACCGCAGTATGGTTTACCCGATGGAAGTCTTTCTGTTTGTGGCATTGGTCTATTTTGTTTTATGTCTGGCGCTGGATCTACTGGCTAACGGCCTTAATCGCCGCTTTAGCCCACAGCATGCCATTAAAAACCAAAGCTCCATGGCACGTTCATGGCGCTGGTGGTGTAACAAGCTAACACTGCAATCGAGTTAATTGATTATAGGCAGGCTAATTCATTACAGGTAAATTAATCGCGGGTGATATGCCAGCCTCTTTCCTTCCACAAATGAGGCAGTTGCTGAATATCCGTGAAAGTAGTCACTAGCGGGTGGTTAATCGGTTGGTTGTGCGGATCGGCACAGTAATAAAACACCGGAATACCGGCGGCAATCCCGGCCTGGGCACCTGCGGCAGAATCTTCAATCAAAATACAGTGCTCAGCGGCAACCTGCATATGTTCAGCGGCATGGTAAATCAGAGCCGGATCAGGCTTCCAACGCTGAATATCATAGCTGCTATAAAGCCGGTCCTCAAAGAATGGCAGTAATCCGGTTAGGCCAAGCGAGTGCTGCATTTTGCTGACTGGCCCGTTGGATACCACACAGACGGGTAACACGATTTGCTCTAACAGCGCTTTCACACCGGCTATAGGCTGTAATTCGGCATCGAATAAACGTGCTACTTCTTCACGGTAAAGCTTTTCCAGTACCTTTATCGGTTGGTCTAATCCATATTCTTTACAGACTATCCCAACAATTTCATACAGTTTTACGCCTTTAAAGCGTTTAATCACCTCTTCTAACGACAGGTGAATATTGTAGTGAGCAAACATTAGGACGTAAGCCTGGCAACACAGGACTTCGCTGTCGACCAAGGTGCCATCGCAATCGAACATGACGCATTGAATCTGATTCACGCAACTAATCCTTTAAAAAAGATAGACATCAGTTAATCCCACTCTAACCATCCTAATAAATAAAGCGATGTTTATTAGCCTGTTAGTAATAAAATTAATATCTTGAGGTTATTGACAAAGTGCCCGCGACGGAGAGAACAGGCAGATCGTAAAGACGCCGTAAATACATCCATGTAGGCTCGAGCCGCGCCATCCTTGGCGCGGACGCTTTACTCCTCTGCCTATCCTCACCGTTCAAGATCGCGTCATCGGGGTTTGTCAGCAGTCTGATATCTTCTTCTTAACTTGAAATTGCCGAGTGATGAACGGTGCTGAATTGTCTTAACCACAGAGGTTAATCCGGTCATCGGGCTGGCGCGTTTGGCGCGAAAAGAGACGTTTATAAAAGCCATAATAAAAAAGAGGTAAAAAAGAGTGTGATCACGCTCTAAACAAATGATTTTTGTTATAGGATATGCCCCGACTATCACTCCCTTCAGCGGAACTCTTCGAATGAGTAAATCAAACCTTGATACCGAGCAGGGCCTGCTCGAACGTGTATTTAAACTGAAACAGCATGGCACCACAGCTCGTACTGAGCTGATTGCGGGTATCACGACTTTCTTGACCATGGTCTATATCGTATTCGTAAACCCGCAGATTCTCGGGGTTGCGGGTATGGATGTGCAGGCGGTGTTCGTGACAACCTGCCTGATCGCCGCATTTGGCAGCATTTTTATGGGCTTATTGGCTAACTTACCTGTGGCACTGGCACCGGCGATGGGGCTCAACGCTTTCTTCGCTTTTGTGGTGGTGGGGGCGATGGGTATTTCTTGGCAGGTCGGTATGGGCGCTATTTTCTGGGGGGCAATCGGTTTCCTTTTGCTAACCATTTTCCGCATTCGTTACTGGATGATAGCGAACATCCCACTGAGCCTGCGTGTGGGGATCACAAGTGGTATTGGCCTGTTTATTGCCATGATGGGGTTGAAGAATGCCGGTATCGTGGTCGCAAACCCAGATACACTGGTGGCGGTGGGTAATCTGACCTCTCACAGTGTACTGTTGGGTGCACTGGGTTTCTTTATTATCGCAGTCTTGGCTTCTCGTAATATTCACGCGGCAGTGCTGGTTTCTATTGTGGTTACCACACTGATTGGCTGGGCGCTGGGTGATGTGCATTATTCGGGCGTTTTCTCCATGCCACCAAGTGTGACTTCTGTGGTTGGGCAGGTTGATTTAGCTGGCGCGTTGAATATTGGTATGGCGGGTATTATTTTCTCCTTCATGCTGGTTAACCTGTTTGATTCATCCGGCACATTGATTGGTGTCACGGATAAAGCCGGTTTAGCGGATCATAAAGGCAAGTTTCCGCGCATGAAACAAGCGCTGTATGTGGACAGTATCAGCTCCGTTGCCGGTGCTTTTATTGGTACTTCATCAGTGACCGCGTATATCGAAAGTTCTTCCGGGGTATCTGTTGGCGGCCGTACCGGGTTAACCGCTGTTGTTGTCGGGATACTCTTCCTGCTGGTGATATTTATTTCTCCGTTGGCGGGTATGGTTCCTGCGTATGCGGCCGCGGGCGCGCTGATTTATGTTGGCGTGTTGATGACATCTAGCCTGGCACGGGTGAAGTGGGATGATTTGACTGAAGCCGTTCCAGCCTTTGTCACGGCTGTCATGATGCCGTTCAGTTTCTCTATCACTGAAGGGATCGCACTGGGCTTTATCTCTTATTGTTTGATGAAATTAGGTACTGGCCGCTGGCGTGAAATCAGCCCTTGCGTAGTGGTAGTGGCGCTACTGTTTATGCTGAAAATTGCGTTTGTTGATCACTGATAATGGCGATTAACTCGTTTGAATATTAAGTAAAAAACTCCCCCTCTCGGTGTATTAGGATTGGGGGAACTCGATTAATAAAAGCATTCGTTTAGGATAATAATTGCTTCACCGCCATCAACCAGATAAGTAGGCATTGTTGAAGATAGATTTCATTAATACGCTATGAGCGTATACCTGTTGAATGACGCCAGTACCAACGAGCTATCTTTTATTTAAAGGGGGATAGCGTTGAACCTAACGATAAATCGTGGTGTGGTCGATGTTGACATCGCATTCAGCCAGTATCTCCTGAAGTTCATAATAGCTGATGCTATGCTTTCAGTATCAACGCACAATCCAAAGGATAATAGCACCCATTAAAATGCCAACAGTGAAATAGAATCATCGATTTTCCTGCCACAAAAATCGATAACTCAGTTTACCCGAGCTTAAGGTCTCAGTTATTTATAATCGTGCCGAATTTTTTCCGAATTCCAAGCGGACCCTATATATGATATAGAATAACCCACATAGTTTTATAAAAAATAAATCGGGATATTTTATGGCAAGAGAAATTTACGATCCAAGTTGGACAGGTGCAATGGGGAATTTCCTGAATGGCAACACAAAAATAAACCAATTGAAACCTCAGCATGAATTTTTTGATTCCATAGGCTTGGAAAAAATATTACGTAATGAGAAACAATATCATGTTGTACTAACAACAGCAGAAGCAAACGATATAATTGACGACATAACAAATAGAACCCAAAAAAAGATGGGTGTAAGTACACCAGAATCATTTGCTAGAGGAGTTGGTGAACAAATTACATCTATGGAAGCGTTTTCAAGAGGAATTGATATAAATGACCCCTTCGCACCTATATTTAAAGTTACAGATCCAACGTCAACTTACGCAGGAAATATACATGATGTCAGAGGGTTATATAACGTTATTATGGAGTTTAAGAAAATAGGAATAAAAGCCACAATATTTATTGGTGATAACGGAACTAAGTTCGTTAAGATTTCAGGCTATGCAGGACTTAGAAAAATAATTACGGGTACACGATACCTAACCACTAACCCTCAAATATTAGAAATGGGTATTGGCCTAAGAGGCATAGCTTCAGGGATTATTCGTGGAGCAAAGTTTTGTATTATTTTTTTCTATCGGATATAGAATTTCTGAATGTATTTTTAAAAATTAACATACCTTAGTCGACTTTGTAGGAAATATAACGATGGATATGGCCAAGATAGCCGTTGCTTCAGCCACATCCTTTTTACTTGGATCAGTTTTAACTGCTGTCGGTTTCTTGGGGGGTAGTGTTATCGCTGTTGCGTTTGCGGTTTTTGTTCTAGGGGTTGCTATTACTATCGGTTTAGATTTTTTAGATAAAAAGTATGGGATAAGTGTAAAAATTATAGCATTATTAAAAAAAGCAATGGAGATACACCCTAGAACCCCTGAAGCAAACCTTCAATATATTCTTAATGGGCTGGGGGGAAATAATGAACAATAAATACTTTAATATATTAGCATCAATAATATTGTTGTTAATAATAATTCCAATAGAATACCTAAGCTATAAATACATTAATTAATATATGGTTATGGTAAAGGAAATAACATTTTCTGCTTCTGTTTTTATCGCTTTCTTATCAATTCCACTACTGATTTATGCTTTATTAAGTGGCCTTATTTACCTTGTTTCTGGTTGGCGGTTCAAATATGATTCACTTATTTGCAGATGTTTGTTAATAATATCCGTGATATCAGTAATCCTTAGTTTACCCATTTCTTTTTATGTTACCTACAAACTAAAACAGGATAACTACGTTGCTTGCGACAGAATATCATGGATGTCACCAAATAATTTCGTAAAACCCCCTGCGGTTTGCAATTGATATTTTTGATAACCCCAGTAAGAAGATGATCAACCTGCTGCGTGATAGTGACGCAGCAGGTTATTGAGCAATAAACCGGAGCTTAACCCTGAATCAAGTTAGGGATTTTTACATCAGGGTTAACGTCTGCATCATAATCCACACCGTCAATACCGAAACCGAACAGATTTAGGAACTCTGATTTATAACCAACGAAATCAGTTAGCTGATAAATGTTGTCGTTGGTAACCTGATCCCACAACTGCTGAACCTGATTTTGGACTTCAGGATCCAATTCTTTGTAATCAGCCCGCAGACGACCTTCTTGGTCCATATGCGGTGAATCGCCGCACAGGCTGTCTTTATACAGGGAATAGACCTGCTCGATGCAGCCTTCGTGAGTGCCTTTCTCTTTCATCACTTTAAATAGCAATGATAAATACAGAGGCATCATTGGAATGGCAGAGCTGGCTTGGGTCACGACTGCTTTTAATACGGATACGCGAGCATCGCCACCGCCGTGAGCCGCCAGGCTCTCGCGGATAGCCAGCACCTTCTGGTCCAGATCTTTTTTGGCTGCGCCAATGGAACCGTTCCAGTAAATATCGTGAGTAATTTTTTCGCCTAGATAGGTGAATGCTGTCGTTTGTGCCCCTTCGGCCAGTACGCCAGCGTCCAACAGAGCGTCAATCCACATCTGCCAGTCTTCGCCACCCATGACGGCCACTGTACTGTCGATCTCGCTTTGTGTTGCCGGTTGCAAGACCGATTCCTTGATAACTTCTTTATCGGTGTCCAGACCACGCAAATTAACAGCATTACCGATAGGTTTCAGTGCCGAGTTAAACACTTCGCCCGTTTTCGGATGGGTGCGTCGTGGTGAAGCAAGGCTATAGATAACCTGATCAACTTGACCCAGATCTTGCTTGATAGCATCGATAGTCAGTTGTTTGATCTCATCAGAGAACGCATCGCCGTTGATGCTTTTTGCGTACAAGCCTTTCTGTGCCGCAAATTTGTGGAAAGCCGCGCTATTGTACCAACCGGAGGTTCCGGGTTTGCCTTCTTCACCGGGGCGTTCAAAGAAAACGCCCAGCGTATCGGCGCCACAACCAAATGCTGCTGTGATCCGGGCTGCTAACCCGTATCCAGTTGACGCACCAATCACTAATACTCTTTTAGGACCATTAGCGATTGGGCCTTCTGTTGTGACGTAGTCGATCTGCTTCTTGACGTTGGCTTCACAGCCCGTCGGATGAGCTGTCACACAGATAAAGCCGCGTACACGTGGTTTTATAATCATGGGAACCTCAATTTGTGAAACGAGTAATTATCCCCGTCATACTTCAAGTTGCATGTGCGTTAGCCGCTTTCCTACAACTTGAATTATTTAGGGTATACAACGTTAAGTGTTCGAGCCACTGCCAAACCCATAGAGTAAGGTTATCAAAATTAGCGATAACTGGTGCTAGCTTTATGGTATTACACTCATTTTCCGATACAGAAACTGGAAAAAATCCGCCCCAGTAAGTCATCAGAACTAAATTCACCGGTAATTTCACTCAATGATTGTTGTGCTAAACGCAGTTCTTCTGCCAGTAATTCACCAGCGTAAGCGCTCACTAACTGCTCATGGCCTTGTATCAAATGCCTGGCGGCAGTCTCCAGTGCCTGTAAATGGCGACGTCGAGCCAGGAAACCGCCTTCAGTGTTGCTGGTAAAGCCCATACTTTGTTTTAAATGGTCACGCAGCAGGTCAATACCTTCTCCAGTGCGTGCCGACAGGCGAATAAGTGAGTGACCATTCACTTTGGTCAGCCCCAGCGTTTCACCTGTTATATCCGCTTTATTGCGTACCACAGTGATGGGCAGTGTTGCCGGTAAGCGTGCCATAAACTCTGGCCAGATAGCCGCAGGTTCGGTGGCATCGGTGGTGGTGCCATCCACCATAAACAATACACGATCAGCCTGTTCTATCTCGTTCCACGCGCGTTCAATGCCAATGCGCTCAACTTCGTCATTGGCTTCCCGCAACCCTGCGGTATCAATGATATGTAAAGGCATCCCATCAATATGAATGTGTTCCCGTAAAACATCACGGGTGGTGCCCGCGATATCCGTTACAATCGCCGCTTCACGGCCAGCTAACGCATTGAGTAAACTGGATTTCCCTGCGTTTGGCCGGCCAGCAATCACCACTTTCATCCCTTCACGTAGTAAGCTGCCTTGTCTAGCCTCAGTACGTACCTGTTCCAGATCGGCCATGACACCATTCAGTTGGCCTTCGATTTTGCCATCAGAAAGGAAGTCAATTTCCTCATCTGGAAAGTCAATGGCAGCTTCAACGTAGATTCTCAGGTGAGTAAGTGCTTCCACCAATTGATGGATACGCGCTGAAAATGCGCCTTGCAATGAGTTTACTGCCGAACGTGCTGCTTGCTCTGAACTGGCGTCGATCAGGTCGGCAATGGCTTCAGCCTGTGCTAAGTCCAGCTTGTCGTTGAGGAAGGCACGCTCGGAAAACTCCCCTGGGCGGGCAATACGCAGCCCTGGCAGGGCCAGAATGCGTTTTAACAGTAAATCCAGTATCACCGGCCCACCATGGCCTTGCAGCTCTAATACATCTTCGCCAGTGAAAGAATTTGGACCGGGGAAATAGAGAGCGATACCTTGATCCAGCGTGCTGCCATCCACGTCTTTAAACGGCAGATAATCGGCATAACGTGGCTTAGGTAATTTACCCAGAACGGCGTGTGCAACCTCTGAGGCAGCACGACCTGAAACACGTAGAATGCCGACACCGCCACGACCAGGGGGCGTTGCTTGGGCCACGATAGTATCAGTGGTGCTCATGGTGATTTCTCTCTTTATCGATTATTTTTGTAACAAGTCTGTATTATTTTTACACAAATCTGAAGGTGAAAAATCAGGCTTCTGTAAAAAGAATAAGGCGGTCATATTGACCGCCCTAAATACTCATGATTATCGCTGTGGGTTATTTTTTCTTCTCGCGGCTGTGTAAGCCACGTTTTTCCAGACCACGATAAATCAGCTGTTGTTGCAGGATGGTCACCAGGTTGCTGACGATATAGTACAGCACCAGACCTGCCGGGAACCAGAGGAAGAATACCGTGAAGATAACCGGCATAAAGGTCATGATCTTCTGCTGCATTGGATCAGTCACGGTGGTTGGTGACATCTTCTGAATGAAGTACATGGTGATACCCATCAGAATTGGCAGAATGTAGTACGGGTCTTGTGCTGACAGGTCATGAATCCACAGAATGAATGGCGCATGGCGCAACTCAACAGAACTCATCAACATGTAGTACAACGCCAAGAAGATTGGCATCTGAATGATCAGCGGTAAGCAGCCACCCAGCGGGTTAACCTTCTCCGCTTTGTACAGCGCCATCATCTCCTGACTCATACGCTGCTTATCGTCACCGATACGCTCACGCATGGCGGCCAGTTTAGGCTGCAGCAAACGCATTTTCGCCATCGAGGTGTATTGCGCTTTTGTTAGCGGGTACATGATACCGCGCACGATAAAGGTAATAACGATGATGGAGAAGCCCCAGTTCCCCACAAAGCTGTGGATAAACTTCAGCAGTTTGAACAGTGGCTGAGAAATGAACCACAACCAACCATAATCAACAGTCAGGTCCAGATGTGGCGCAATTTCCGCCATTTTATTCTGAATCTCTGGGCCCACCCACAGTGTGGCACTCAGTTGTTTCTGTTCACCGGGTTGGATAACAACAGGTGCACCTTTGAAACCAATTGCGGCCAGGCCGTTACCTAACTCAGCAGAGTAGAAGGTGTTGGTTTCGTTAGCCGCTGGGATCCATGCTGTGGCGAAATACTGCTGCAACATAGCGACCCAACCACCTTTGGTGGTGATGTCCAGATTTTTGTCTTCGATGTCACTAAAGCTATATTTCTTATATTTAGTTTCATCAGAAGAGTAAGCCGCACCACGATAAGTCTGTAGCGCAAAGTTATTGCTACCGGTATCACGCTTTTTAGGCAAGTTGATGCTTTGTTTCAATTGACCAAACAGCGTCAGCTCCAGTGGGGCAGCGGAGGCGTTGTTAACGTGATAATCCACGCCAATGGCGTAATCGTTACGTTTCAGCACGAAAGTCTTAATGAAAACAGAGCCATCTTTACTTGTGAAGGTCAATGGAATGCGCAGTTCATCCTGACCATCTGCCAGAACAAAGCTGGTTTGTGGCACTTCAAACAAAGGACGGTCGCCATTCGCTGGGTTATCCGGGCCATTTTTGCCTGTCAGACCACTTTGTGCCTGATAAACGAAACTTGGAGTGGTTTCCAGTAATTCGAACGTATTACTTGAACCCAAAGTATCTGGGTAAGCCAGCAGGTTAGCCTGCTCAATGTCACCGCCACGGGTATTAATAGTCAGAGACAGCACATCAGTTTTTACAGTGATCAGTTGACCCTGACCGCTGCCTGGCACAGCCTGGCTTGCTTTATCACCGGTAGCGGTATTCGTAGTCTGTTGCGTGGTCTGAGCGGTTGGTTGTGGATTGTTATCCACTTGCCAAGCTTGCCAGATCATGAAAGACACGAACAGCAGAGCGATGAGTAGAAGATTGCGTTGCGAATCCATCGTTAGTGTTCTCTGTTATCGTCGAGTTTCGGCGGCACGGGGTCATCACCACCTGAGTTCAAAGGGTGGCATTTTAATACGCGTTTCAGTGTTAACCAACTGCCTTTTATCATGCCAAACCTGCGCAATGCCTCAATTCCGTAATGAGAGCACGTCGGATGGAAACGGCAACGCGGCCCCAGCAACGGACTGATTACGAGCTGATAGCCCCTAATCAGCCCGATCAGGATGCGGGAGCCTGGCGACAGTGGCGACGCCATAATTTTTCCAAAGCTTCCGTCAACGCACGGTTATCGAGGTCAGCCACACCTTTTTTTACCAAAACGACAAAATCCATAGACGGTAACGCATGCTGATGTAAACGGAAGCTTTCGCGAGTTAAGCGCTTTATCCGATTACGTTCATGAGCACGTTTGACATGTTTTTTGGCGACAGTAAGACCGATGCGGGGATGCCCCAGCTCGTTCAGGCGGCCGAGGATGGTAATTTGCGGCGTGCCAGCCCGTTGTGGTTGCTGGAAGACGAAAGTGAAATGACTGGGAGTTAACAAACGTAACTCCCTAGGAAATGCGAGCTTAACCACTGAGATGGTTAGCTTTTATTACTTAGAAACAGTCAGACGAGAACGGCTTTTCGCACGACGGCGAGCCAGAACTTGACGACCATTTTTTGTGGCCATACGAGCACGGAAACCGTGGCTACGGTTGCGCTTCAATACGGACGGTTGGAAAGTGCGTTTCATAGCGATTTCTACCTAAACTTAAAATAATTACTGATTCAGTAAACGCGTTTGGCTGCTCGGAGTGAAGACTACCGACGCCTCAATCGCAACATATAAAGAAGCGGGATTGTAATAATTGTACAGTCCCGAGTCAATTGACATCGCATCTGCCGCTTAGAAGTTTTCTAAACGGGGAGTTTACCAAGAGCCTGCCTGCCCGTGTTTACTGCTGGATTCCCTTTAGCTATTGCTATTAAGAACACAGGCATCACACGTAGGGCTGAGGATTATACGGACTCCCCGCCAAAGCGCAAGGATCGCGGTGAGATCCTTTGCCGATTAAAAGGGATCCATTGCCTGAGAAAGGGGAAGGGGACACCAGTATATTCCGAAATATTTATGGATCCTTAACGATGAGGTCACGAAAACCGATGTGCTGGGTTACACTCATCGCAAAAGTAACAGCCTGTGGATAAAAAGGATCTAATCTGTGAGGAAGGAGAGGATCTATTGCTCCTTTTGCGTTATGATCCGCCATTCCGATCGCTTCCTCTACTCTGGGATCGTGGGGGAATGTGAGTCGTAAAAAATCAGCAGTAAAAAACAACTGTAAAAAACAGTTCGCATGTCACCTTGGCTTGCTACAGGCCATATGGCGTGTGTCAAAACGATGAGTTACAAAATATCCTGATTTCTTTCTTTTATTGATCTTGTTCGAGTGGAGTCCGCCGTGTCACTTTCGCTTTGGCAGCAGTGTCTTGCCCGATTGCAGGATGAGTTACCTGCCACAGAATTTAGTATGTGGATACGCCCCCTACAGGCGGAACTGAGTGACAATACTCTGGCGCTTTACGCACCTAACCGTTTTGTACTGGACTGGGTCCGTGATAAGTACTTAAACAATATCAATGGCTTACTTAATGATTTTTGTGGCACCGAGGTCCCTTTACTGCGTTTTGAGGTAGGGAGTAAACCTGCGGCAAGAGCACACAATAATCCAGTTACAGCCAGCGTGAGTGCGCCTGTTGCTCCGGTTACCCGCAGTGCACCTATGCGCCCGAGCTGGGACAACTCACCTGCTCAGCCTGAACTTTCTTATCGTTCGAATGTGAATCCAAAACACACATTTGATAACTTTGTTGAAGGTAAATCTAACCAGTTGGCCCGCGCTGCCGCCCGTCAGGTAGCCGATAACCCAGGTGGTGCCTATAACCCGTTATTTCTTTATGGCGGAACAGGCTTGGGTAAAACCCATCTGCTACACGCGGTGGGGAATGGCATTATGGCCCGTAAAGCCAATGCTAAAGTGGTCTATATGCATTCCGAGCGTTTTGTGCAAGATATGGTCAAAGCCTTGCAAAATAATGCTATCGAAGAGTTTAAACGCTATTATCGTTCGGTTGATGCTTTATTAATCGATGATATTCAATTTTTTGCCAATAAAGAGCGTTCTCAAGAAGAGTTTTTCCACACCTTTAATGCGTTGCTAGAGGGTAATCAGCAGATCATTTTGACCTCAGATCGCTATCCAAAAGAGATTAACGGGGTGGAAGATCGTCTGAAGTCGCGTTTTGGTTGGGGGCTGACGGTCGCCATTGAGCCACCAGAGCTGGAAACGCGTGTAGCGATCCTAATGAAGAAAGCGGATGAAAATGATATTCGCTTACCAGGAGAGGTCGCGTTCTTTATTGCCAAGCGTCTGCGTTCCAATGTGCGTGAATTGGAAGGGGCATTGAACCGTGTGATCGCCAATGCCAATTTTACTGGCCGCGCTATCACGATTGATTTTGTTCGCGAAGCCCTGCGTGATTTGTTGGCGTTGCAAGAAAAGCTGGTCACTATCGATAATATTCAAAAGACTGTTGCTGAATATTATAAAATTAAGGTCGCTGACCTGCTCTCCAAACGGCGTTCCCGTTCGGTTGCCCGCCCTCGCCAAATGGCTATGGCATTGGCAAAAGAGCTAACCAACCACAGCCTGCCTGAAATCGGCGATGCGTTTGGTGGCCGCGACCATACCACGGTGTTGCACGCTTGCCGGAAGATTGAGCAATTGCGTGAGGAAAGTCACGACATCAAAGAAGATTTCTCTAACTTAATCAGAACATTATCCTCCTAGCGCTATGAAATTTATCATTGAACGTGAGCATCTGCTAAAACCACTGCAACAGGTCAGTAGCCCGCTGGGTGGACGCCCTACGTTGCCTATTTTGGGTAACTTGTTGCTGCAAGTCACGGAAGGCTCTTTGCGGCTGACCGGTACCGACTTGGAGATGGAGATGGTGGCTTGTGTTGCCTTGTCTCAGTCCCATGAGCCGGGTGCTACCACAGTACCCGCACGGAAGTTTTTTGATATCTGGCGTGGTTTACCCGAAGGGGCGGAAATTACGGTAGCGTTGGATGGTGATCGCCTGCTAGTGCGCTCTGGTCGCAGCCGTTTCTCGCTGTCTACCTTGCCTGCGATTGACTTCCCTAATCTGGATGACTGGCAGAGTGAGGTTGAATTCACTTTACCGCAGGCTACGTTAAAGCGTCTGATTGAGTCCACTCAGTTTTCGATGGCCCATCAGGATGTCCGTTATTATTTGAACGGCATGCTGTTTGAGACCGAAGGCGAAGAGTTACGTACTGTGGCGACCGAT
This sequence comes from Yersinia pestis, assembly GCF_900460465.1. Taxonomy (GTDB): domain Bacteria; phylum Pseudomonadota; class Gammaproteobacteria; order Enterobacterales; family Enterobacteriaceae; genus Yersinia; species Yersinia pestis. Next base: position 162,810 of record NZ_UAVH01000001.1, read on the forward strand.
GGGCATCGCTTGGCTGTATGCTCAATGCCTATTGGCCAGACGTTACCCTCACATTCGGTGATCGTGCCGCGTAAAGGTGTGATGGAGCTGGTTCGGTTGCTGGATGGTGGTGATACCCCCTTGCGGCTGCAAATTGGCAGTAATAATATTCGTGCTCATGTGGGCGATTTTATTTTCACATCTAAGCTGGTTGATGGCCGTTTCCCGGATTATCGCCGCGTATTGCCGAAGAATCCTGATAAAATGCTGGAAGCCGGTTGCGATTTACTGAAACAGGCATTTTCGCGTGCGGCAATTCTGTCAAATGAGAAGTTCCGTGGTGTTCGGCTCTATGTCAGCCACAATCAACTCAAAATCACTGCTAATAATCCTGAACAGGAAGAAGCAGAAGAGATCCTCGATGTTAGCTACGAGGGGACAGAAATGGAGATCGGTTTCAACGTCAGCTATGTGCTTGATGTGCTAAATGCACTGAAGTGCGAAGATGTGCGCCTGTTATTGACTGACTCTGTATCCAGTGTGCAGATTGAAGACAGCGCCAGCCAAGCTGCAGCCTATGTCGTCATGCCAATGCGTTTGTAGTATTTATCGGGCTATCTTGCTTGCCCCTTTGCGATTGGGCAGTGCTCGCCATCCTCTCGTACATGAAGTACGCTCCGGTGGCTGCGCGCTGGCCGCACGCAAATGGCCTGCGACGATAACGCCCTTGATCAGAAATAAGGCGACATTGCCTTCGATCATAAGAATTAGTTTCATGGCTCTAACGCGTTTACTCATTAAAGATTTTCGCAATATCGAATCGGCAGACTTGGCGCTGGCGGCGGGCTTTAATTTTTTAGTCGGCCCCAATGGCAGTGGCAAAACCAGTGTACTCGAGGCGGTTTATACCCTTGGTCATGGTAGGGCTTTTCGTAGTTTGCAAGCAGGCAGAGTGATACGTCACGAATGTGCTGAGTTTGTGTTGCATGGCCGGGTTGACGCCAATGAACGTGAGGCGTCAGTGGGTCTGAGCAAAAGCCGACAGGGTGATACCAAAGTGCGCATTGATGGCACCGATGGGCATAAAGTGGCTGAATTGGCGCAAATGTTGCCAATGCAGTTAATCACTCCTGAAGGTTTTACGTTATTAAATGGCGGGCCAAAATTCCGGCGCGCTTTTTTAGACTGGGGTTGCTTTCATAATGAACCCGGTTTTTTTACGGCCTGGAGCAACCTAAAAAGGTTACTCAAGCAGCGCAACGCCGCGCTGCGCCAGGTTAGTCGCTATACGCAAATCCGGGCTTGGGATCAGGAAATCATCCCTCTGGCTGAGCGTATCAGCGAATGGCGAGCGGCATACAGTGACGCGATTGCGGCGGATATTTCAGCCACATGCGCTCTGTTCCTGCCAGAGTTCGCCCTGAGTTTCTCTTTCCAGCGCGGCTGGGATAAAGAGAGTGACTATGGCGAGTTGTTGGCGCGCCAGTTTGAGCGTGACAGAGCGCTAACGTATACCGCCGTTGGGCCACATAAAGCGGATTTCCGCATTCGGGCCGATGGTACGCCGGTAGAAGATTTGCTATCGCGTGGTCAGCTTAAGTTGCTGATGTGCGCACTGCGGTTAGCGCAGGGTGAGTTTCTCACCCGACAGAGCGGGCGGCGTTGCCTGTATCTGCTTGACGATTTTGCTTCCGAATTGGACACCGGCCGCCGTCGATTGCTGGCCGAGCGTTTGAAAGCTACCCAGGCACAAGTTTTTGTCAGCGCCGTGAGCGCTGAGCAAGTTGCCGATATGGTAGGTGAAAAGGGCAAGATGTTCCGTGTGGAACATGGCAAAATAGAGGTTCAACCACAGGATTAAAAATGAGCGAGAAACGTTGATGTCGAATACTTATGACTCCTCAAGTATCAAGGTATTAAAAGGGCTGGATGCCGTGCGTAAGCGTCCGGGCATGTATATCGGAGATACTGATGATGGTACCGGTCTGCACCACATGGTATTCGAGGTTGTGGACAACGCTATTGACGAAGCCCTCGCGGGTCATTGTAAAGAAATTCTGGTAACCATCCACGCGGATAACTCCGTTTCTGTACAGGATGATGGCCGTGGTATCCCAACCGGTATGCACGATGAGGAAGGGGTATCTGCAGCAGAGGTCATCATGACCGTGTTGCATGCTGGCGGTAAATTTGACGATAACTCCTATAAAGTTTCCGGCGGTTTGCATGGCGTAGGGGTATCCGTTGTTAACGCCCTGTCTGAAAAGTTGGAACTGGTTATTCGCCGTGAAGGTAAAGTTCACGAGCAAACCTACAAAATGGGCGTGCCACAGGCACCGCTGAAAGTGGTGGGTGAAACTGAGCAAACCGGGACTACTGTGCGTTTCTGGCCAAGTTTCCAGACCTTTACCAATAACACCGAATTCCAGTATGAGATCCTGGCTAAACGCCTGCGCGAACTCTCTTTCCTGAACTCGGGTGTTTCAATCAAACTGAAAGACAAACGTAACGATAAAGAAGACCACTTCCATTACGAAGGTGGTATCAAGGCGTTTGTTGAATATCTGAACAAAAACAAGAACCCGATCCACCCGAAAGTGTTCTACTTCTCCACCATGAAAGACGATATCGGGGTGGAAGTGGCGCTACAGTGGAACGATGGTTTCCAGGAAAATATTTACTGCTTCACCAATAACATTCCACAGCGTGATGGTGGTACCCATTTAGTTGGTTTCCGTACGGCGATGACCCGTACCCTGAACAGCTATATGGATAAAGAAGGCTACAGCAAAAAAGCGAAGATCAGCGCCACCGGTGATGACGCCCGTGAAGGCTTGATTGCTGTTGTCTCAGTGAAAGTGCCCGATCCTAAATTCTCCTCACAGACCAAAGATAAATTGGTTTCTTCTGAGGTGAAAACGGCGGTCGAAACGCTGATGAACGAGAAGTTGGTTGAGTATTTGTTGGAAAACCCAACTGACGCCAAAATCGTTGTGGGTAAAATCATTGATGCGGCCCGCGCCCGTGAAGCTGCGCGTAAAGCCCGTGAAATGACACGCCGTAAAGGTGCGCTCGATCTGGCGGGTTTACCCGGCAAACTGGCAGACTGTCAGGAACGTGACCCGGCATTGTCCGAACTCTACTTAGTGGAAGGGGACTCTGCGGGCGGCTCGGCTAAACAAGGCCGTAACCGTAAAAATCAGGCCATTTTGCCGCTGAAAGGTAAAATCCTGAACGTTGAGAAAGCGCGTTTTGACAAAATGCTCTCTTCACAGGAAGTGGCGACACTGATCACCGCGTTAGGTTGTGGTATTGGCCGGGATGAATATAACCCGGATAAATTGCGTTATCACAATATCATTATCATGACCGATGCCGACGTGGATGGCTCGCACATCCGTACGTTGTTGTTGACCTTCTTCTACCGTCAGATGCCGGAAATTATTGAGCGTGGTCATGTGTTTATCGCTCAGCCTCCGCTGTATAAAGTGAAGAAAGGTAAGCAAGAGCAGTACATCAAAGATGATGATGCGATGGAGCAGTACCAAATGACACTGGCTCTGGATGGCGCGGCATTGCATACCAATGCTCACGCACCAGCACTGGCTGGTGAGCCTTTGGAGAAACTGGTTGCTGAGCATTACAGTGTCCAGAAGACTATCGCCCGCATGGAACGCCGTTATCCGCGTGCTTTGCTGAATAACCTGATTTATCAGCCTACCTTGCAAGAAGAGGATTTGGGCAATAAAGAGGTTGTGACGCAATGGATTGATTCGCTGGTGGTCTTGCTGAACGAAAAAGAACACCATGGCAGCAGCTACAGTTCAGTGGTGCGTGAGAACCGTGAGCGTCAACTGTTCGAGCCTATTTTGCGTATTCGTACCCACGGGGTTGATACCGATTATGATCTGGACTTCGATTTCATCCATGGTGGCGAGTACCGTAAAATCTGTCTATTGGGTGACAAACTGCGTGGCTTAATCGAAGACGGTGCTTTCGTTGAACGTGGCGAGCGTCGTGTGCCGGTTTCAAGCTTCGAAGAGGCGCTGGACTGGTTAGTGAAAGAGTCTCGCCGTGGTTTGGCAATCCAGCGTTACAAAGGCTTGGGTGAAATGAACCCCGATCAGTTGTGGGAAACCACGATGGATCCAGAGAGCCGTCGTATGCTGCGAGTCATGGTGAAAGATGCCATCGCCGCCGATCAACTCTTCACTACTCTGATGGGTGATGCTGTTGAACCTCGTCGTGCCTTTATCGAAGAGAATGCACTGCGCGCAGCCAATATTGATATCTAATGTGTTAGCCAGATAGCCTATTGGCCAGATAAAAAAGTCCAGGGTGGGAAAACTGCCACTGGGCTTTTTTTTGCCTGAAAATTGTTATTGTTACCTGATGAGTATCGCTTTTAGATTTCTCATTCTGATGCTATTTGTCTGTGCTTAGACTTACTGGCATTTGTGTGCTGAATCGCGTTAGCATGAGATATTCGTTAAATATAGATGAGGGCCCTATGGCTATTGAACTGATCGCTATTGATATGGATGGCACGTTGCTGAATCCACAGCATGAAATTACGCCACGGGTAAAGCAGGCGATTGCTGCTGCCAGGGCTAAAGGCGTCTGTGTGGTGCTGGCCACTGGTCGGCCTTATATTGGGGTTCAACGTTATTTACGTGAACTGAATATGGAGAACAGTGGCGATTATTGCATCAGTAACAACGGTGCATTAGTACAAAAGGCGGCGACTGGCGAGTGTATTTTACAAGAGACTCTCAGTTTTGAGGATTATCTCTATTTTGAAGCGTTATCCCGTGAGTTGGGGGTTAGTTTCCAGGCCTTTGATTTCAATACATTATATACCGCCAACAAGGACATCAGTAAATATACGCTTCATGAAGTGATGTTGACGGGGATCCCTCTGAAGTACCGGGCAGTAGAGGAGATGGATCCAACATTACGTTTCCCTAAAGTGATGATGATTGATGAGCCAGAGCGGTTGGATCGTGCATTGGCTATGATGCCTGCCGAAGTATTTGAGCGTTTTACTATTATGAAGAGTGCGCCATTTTATCTGGAAATCCTGAGTAAGCGGGCGGATAAAGGTACTGGCGTGAAAATGCTGGCTGAGCATTTAGGCATTGCGCAGAAAAATGTCATGGCGTTGGGTGATCAGGGGAATGACATCGCAATGGTTAACTACGCCGGAGTGGGGGTTGCCATGGGGAATGCGATCCCTGAGCTGAAGGAGATAGCGCAGTATGTGACGGGGACCAACTGCGAGGATGGTGTGGCGACTGCGATTGAGAAGTATATTGGCTGATTATTTGTATTTTTTATTTATATTTTTGATTGGGTGATTTGAGTCGGTGATCGGGTTCGGTTGATATTCGTTCAGTGATCACCTAATCACAGTCGTCTCGACCGAGCAGGAGGGCTAGCCAGACCATCATCTTTAGGCTTTTAATCCATTTTTGATTTTGAATGGGTTGTTGATGTCAAAAGCACATTTGAGCAGCCGAGTGAAGAATGAAGGTAGGACGCGAGGCATGGATGCCGAGCGAGGGCCGCTTGAGCAGGAAGCGAATCGGCCCGGTCCGTCAGCGAAATGATGAATCGAGGGACCCCACGAAGTGGGCAAGCGATAGTGCGAAAGCGCGGGGTTCCAAGGGGGCCACGCTTTGCACTGAACCCCAAAACTTGGACATCTGCTTTACTGCTTTTCTACCTGAGTCCGGTATTCTGCCGGACTCATTCCGCCTGTTTTCAGGCTAATGCGCTCTGTATTGTAATAATGGATATATTCTACAATGTCACGCTTTAAAACTGTGGCTGAATCGTACTTCTTACGGTGATACATCTCGGCTTTCAGGTGACTGAAGAAATTTTCCATCACTGCATTATCTAAACAATTGCCTTTGCGTGACATACTTTGCCTTATCCCCGCCTCGACAAGCATTGAGCGCCACATCGGCGTTCGGTAATGCCAGCCCTGATCGCTGTGCAACATCAGGCCTTCTTTTCTCCCTTTCACTTTCAGCGCTTTTTCCAGCGTCTTGCACGTCAGGATTAATGCTGCTCTTTCTGACATATGCCAAGAAATAATCTCATTATTAAACAGGTCTTGTATCACCGACAAATACAGCTTCTGTGCTCCAACTCGGAACTCTGTGACATCTGTACACCACTTCAATCCACTGATTTCGGATGTAAAATTACGAGCCAATAGATTATCGGATGCCCGGCCACCATCGGCCCTATAGGAGCGATATTTTTTCCGCCGAATGAGGCTGAGTAACCCGTGCTGATTCATCAGTTTTCGCACCGTTTTGTGATTCAGTGTGAACCCTTCTTTTCTCAGTGCGACCGTCATCCGGCGATAACCGTAGCGCTGTGCGTGTCGTCTGCTTAGGGCGCCAATCGCTTTTACCGCATCTGCATAGTCATCAATTACACCGTCCGGTTTCGATGCATGATAATAGTATGTACTGCGTGCCAATTTTGCGGCACACAGTAGGCAAGAAAGTCGATGTTCTGCTGTCAGTGCTTGAACTATTCTGGTTTTTTCTGCTGCTCCCTGAGTGCCTTTTCTTCTCTCAGGGCTTTCCGCTTTTTTAGATAAGCGTTTTCCGCGCGCAGATACTCAAGTTCTTTCTCTAGCTCCGCATGCGTCATCTCGCTGAACGGTTTTGAATCGTGCTCATATTTATCTTTTGGCATAGTAGGACCCGTTTTCGATGGGTTAAGCGCTTCTTTTCCTCCCTCTCGATAACGTTTCATCCAGTTTTGGATAATCGTCTCGTTGGGAATGTTAAAATGAGCAGAAGCATCGGCAGCGCTACATCTGTTTGCCATCATATAGCGGACAACGCAAAGCCTGAATTCTGGAGTATAAGTTCTGGAAAGATGGTGCTCCAGTCCAGCCTCACCTTGACGGCGAAAAGCTCGGATCCAACGCGTAAGAGGGGATTTGCCAACACTGAATTGACGTGCGGTTTCCCGCAGAGTGGCCTTTCCTGAAAGGTAATGTTGAACCGCCGCTAGGCGGGTTGAAAAAGGGTGTTTCATTGAACCGAACCTCCAGATCATGGATAAAAAGATCCAAGATCTGGGGTTCAGTGCACTTATGGCCCCCTTGGCGGTTGGTTCATCGGAGGCCAGGTGAGCTGTGAAGCCATAACAACCGAACCCGATCACCGACTCAAACCACCAAACCACCAAACCACCAAACCACCATCAACCGAAACCCGATCACCGACTGATATCTCCGGGATTCACAACACCCCCTTTTTATCTCCCAGAATCCCCTTCACTATCTGCACATCCTGAATCCCCAACCCGGTTAAATCCGCCAAGGTAATCTGTTGGTCATTCTCTCTAAAAGGGATGCCTTGCGCTAAAGCTAAACCGATCTCAGTTAAGTTGTGATGAGCCAACAGCCCTTGCTTAAACGCTAACGAAACTTCGCCAAAATCGGTGCATTGCGCGATTGAATCCACCAGAATTTTATCGGCTCTCGCGACTAACTCGGCGGAGAGCTCGTGCTTACCCGCGCTATCTGCCCCAACCGCCGTAATATGTGTCCCCGGCTGGATATCTTCAGCCTGTAAAATAGGCTCCCGGCTTGGCGTGGTGGTGACAATAAATTGGCTGTGATGGGCCAGCTCTGCGGCATTCAACGTGGTGTTGACTGCAAAGCCCTCTGCTTGCGCATATTGGCGATACTCCTCTAATGCCGTTTCACTGCGGCCCCAGACCCATAGCTGGCGGCAAGTCATCACATTTTTCAGGTACATCAGATGCAGCCGCGCCTGTATTCCTGTCCCCACGATACCAAGGGCGCTGATGTGCTGTGGCGCGCAAAGCTCGGCGACAATTCGCCCGGCCAGTGCTGTGCGCAGCGCCGTTAGCCAGCCTTCATCCAGTAAGATCGCTTGTGGTTCACCGGTTTTTGCCGAAAATGCCATCATCACCCCTTGATTACTGGCTAATCCTTGAGCAGGGTTATCATAAAATCCACCGGAGACCTTCACGACAAACTGGTCATCGCCCTGTAAATAACCACTTTTAATACAGCAATCACCATTGGCCTGATCAAACAGTAAATGCTGTACTGGCGGCATCTGGACCCGTTGCTGACTAAAAGCAATAAAGCCCTCTTTGAGCAATAATGTGATGCGATCCGCATCGAACTTGTCGAGAATTTTTTGTTTATTCAGAATTAGCATCCGCTGACAGCTCCCAGATATTTCTCCAGCACGATATTTTTACCGCACAACACCACCGCCACTTTCTTACCTTGCCATTGCGGAGCCAATTTCAGTGCCGCAGCCAGTGCCACACCGGCGGCACCTTCAATCATCCAGCGGTCAGTACGGGCAATCAAACCCATGGCCTCTTTGATTTCTTGCTCACTCACCAGCACCTTCTGATCGATTAACTGTTGGCACAGTGCAAAGGTGATCGCTCCCGGTTCGATACCACCGGCGGTTCCGTCAGACAGCGTTTCTTGCTCTGCCACCTCCTGAATCTGTCCTTTCTCCAGACAGGTATACAGGCTGGTGGCATTGGCTGGCCAGCAACCAATCACCTGCGTTTTATCCGATAATGTTTTCAATACGGTCGCAATACCTGAAATCAGGCCACCACCACCAACGGCAACAAACACCGCATCAAGATCGGGCTGCTGTTCGACCATCTCCATGCCACAGGTGCCTTGCCCGGCAATGACCTGCGGGTCGTTATACGGTGAGATATACACTTTACCTTGTTGCTCAGCGGCGATACCGGCGGCCAGTTCAGCATTTAAGGCATCTCCGGAGACTAATTCAATTTGCCCCCCCAGTGCACGGATCACATCCAGCTTGATGGCTGCCGCCTGTTCTGGGGCGTAAATAGTGGATTTAATCCCCGCCAGTTTTGCGGCCAGCGCCACACCTTGCCCATGGTTACCGGTGGAGGCGGTGATCACACCTTGCTGGCGTTGTGCCTCATTGAGTAAACGTAACTTGTTACTGGCCCCACGAAATTTAAAAGAACCGGTGTGCTGCAGGTGCTCACATTTAAGATAGATCTCACAACCGCTGTGTTGAGATAGCAGTGGGCTATGCTCCAACGGCGTGACTCTCACTTGTGGGCGTAATATCTGGTGGGCCTCTCTGATGGCATCAAACAACGTATTCATCTCGATTCCTTTAAATTTTATTTTCAATATATCCGTGGTACAGCAAGTTGTCTGCGCGCTAGCTGCTTCCTGCAACTCGAATTATTTGGGGGATATACGTCAAAACATGACGGGGCGTTCTGTGTGTCATAATGGCATACATATTCAGCAAAAAATGTCATTTGCAACTTATCATAAAAGAATTAAAAGCATAAAAGAGTTGAAAATATGAATGCGCAAAAAAACCGTTTCTTACCGGAACAGCAGCTTACCTTTGATCCCAGAGGCCATCAGCTCACCAATATCAATGTCTGGACCCCGGATAGCCAGTGGTTGGCTTATGATGTGCGCCCTAGCGGGGGGACTTTTAACGGCTTAACGATTGAGCAGGTAAATTGCATTACCGGTGAAATTGAGGTGATTTATCGTGCTCGACAGGGTGCTCATGTCGGGGTGGTGACCGTGAGTCCTGATATGCCCGCGCCACTGGCTGCGTTCATCGCCGGATGGCAGTGCCATTGCTTGCCTGATGAACGATGATAACGGTGTGGTGCAGTTATGGTTGATCTCCCCTAATGGCGGAGAACTGCGCCAACTGACAGCGAGTCAATGGGGGATTCAGTCTGCATTTAGCTGGAGCCCACAGGGAGAGCATTTGGCCTTTATCTGCGATAACAGCGTGATGTTGTGCGATAGCCTAACCGGACATTTACGGCGGCTGACAGCCCGCAGCGTGGTGGCCCCGCTGGCTGACGCTGTGGTGTTTTCACCAAACGGTAAAAAGATCGCGTTTATGCGTGAGATCGATGGATGGGCACAAATTTTTACTGTGCATGCTGATTAGCATCGATAAAATCTATTGGCTGGATAGGATTGGGCGGATCTATTGTTTTGGCGTATCACCTGTCTGATTAGTTTGCTGGTTTTGCATCTCGGATTGCCGGACACGTTCACGTGGTGAACTGGCCGCTTTATCTTCACTGTCTGAACGCAGATAATCGTAGGGCAGAAATAGGGTATCCATCACGGCGGAGAAAGGCAGGTCTACTGCCAGTAAGGGGCGTAGTGCCCAGCCGGTATCGTCATCTTTGAGCATGGCGATATTGGCTTCGGTGCCAGAGTAATAGCCTTGGCTACTGCTGGTGTGAGTCAAAATACTGGAACAACCGCTGGTCAGCAGCAGCGAACAGCCAGTAGCAAAAGGGATAACGATATTTCTCATTATGTTATTCGGCTCTCATCACCAAGTGATTAACCCACGACGTCAGTGTCAGGTTTTGTCTTTCATTTTTACACTCTCTTACAGACACTTCCTATAGTCAAAAATTCAATCTTATGGACTTATTTTTGTTTAAGTGTAAGTGATAGCGGCCATTTCATCGAATATTTACCGCCTGTATTTTCCAATACGATTTTTTGCGAAAAATTTTTTGATCTCATGCTTGAAAAAAAGAAGACCGCACCCATTTTATTATCAGGTCAGAGAGAATACGCCGATAGGGTATTCAGACCACGGGCCTGTCCAGAGTGGAAGGCTTAATTATAACGTTTGATAACACCCTTGCTAATCTATTTAGGAGGCAGTTTGTATGCGTAATTCCGATCTTGCTCCATTGTATCGTTCCGCTATCGGTTTCGACCGGTTGTTTAATTTATTAGAATCTGGTCAGAACCAAAGTAATGGCGGTTATCCTCCTTATAACGTCGAATTAGTTGACGAAAATAACTACCGCATTGCCATTGCGGTGGCAGGCTTCGCAGAGCAGGAGCTGGAGATTACTACTCAGGACAATTTGTTGATTGTTCGAGGTTCTCATGCCAATGAGCCTGCGCAACGCACATATTTATATCAAGGTATCGCTGAGCGAAACTTTGAACGGAAATTCCAGTTGGCTGAACACATTAAAATTAAAGGTGCCAATTTAGTGAATGGCTTGTTGTATATCGATCTTGAGCGGTTGGTACCCGAAAGTTTGAAACCACGCCGTATTGAAATTAAGTAATCAGCCCTTATATGGATTTTTGATCGTGTGAATGAGTTACATATACCCAAGTGACTTCGAGAGGTCGGTAGGCGGTAACCGAGTAAACCGCCTGAAGTTTAGATAACTAAGTGATGGGGTGAGCAAGAGCCGCTAACATCCCTGTATCTTGAAGGACGACGGGTATATTTAATAACAGTGTTTAGCCTGCCGTAATCGGGGGCTGACCGGTCACGGACTGTTTATACAACGTTAATCCGTGGCTACCTATTATCTCGCTTCAAAGAAGGAGTTAACGTATATGCGTAATTATGATTTGTCACCTTTACTTCGTCAGTGGATTGGCTTTGATAAATTGGCCAGTACAATGCAGGGCGGTCAGGAGCCACAAGGCTTCCCTCCTTATAACATTGAAAAAACTGACGATAACCACTATCGCATCTCACTGGCGCTAGCCGGGTTTAAACAGAGCGAATTAGATATTGAAGTCGAAGGCCCACGCCTGACAGTACGTGGTAAGCCAACACCAGTGGAGAAACAGGTCGAATACCTGCATCAAGGGCTGGTTCGTAAAGAGTTCTCGTTGACCTTTACCTTGGCTGAGCATCTGAACGTTGATAATGCCCAGTTTGAAAATGGCCTGCTGCATATTGATTTACTGCGTCAGGTGCCAGAAGCACTGCAACCACAGCGTATTGCCATCGGCAGTGCCACACCTCAGGAGCGCCAGGTATTAGAAAGCCCGGAGGCACCTGATCAGCAGTAATGGGTGTTAAGTGACCTTGTGGTTTTGATAAGTTGGTTTAAACGTTAGTTTTTAACGTGTTGTTATGATGACCGGTGCCCTCTGCCCGGGGTACCGGCAGTTACCTCTTATTGCATGACTCTCTGTTGTGTGTTTTTAGCATTATGCTTTTCCCTTGTTTGTCTTTTCACCGGAGAGATTCCCCGCTCTCCGGTGCATTTTGTGGCGTATCCCACATTCAACCTTCCCCCCTTCTGACAGAATCCCTACTAATTGTAAGAATTTAAGGCCATGCCGTGCATCTGAGGCAATCATGATGCTGGTGAGAATAGAGAATCCCTGTGGGAATGGAAGCGGCCAACCTATTTTTAAACTTAGGCAAGGAAGTGATTTATGAGTGCTATCGCCCTTACCGTCAGTATGTTGGCGCTGGTCGCCGTATTGGGGTTATGGATCGGTAATTGGAAAATCTATGGTGTGGGGTTAGGTATCGGTGGGGTGCTATTTGGCGGCATTATTGTGGGCCATTTTGCACAAACTTATCAGATCGTTCTTAACGGAGATATGCTGCATTTTATTCAAGAGTTCGGCCTGATTCTGTTTGTGTATACCATCGGTATTCAAGTTGGGCCGGGGTTCTTCTCTTCACTACGGGTATCGGGGTTGCGGCTTAACTGCTTCGCCATCTTGATGGTGGTTGTGGGCGGGTTAGTAACAGCGATTATTCATAAGCTGTTTGCTGTGCCGCTGCCGATTATTCTGGGGGTGTTTTCTGGTGCGGTAACCAATACACCGGCACTTGGTGCGGCTCAGCAAATTCTTACCGATTTAGGTTCGCCGCCACAACTGGTCAGTCAAATGGGGATGGGTTACGCCATGGCGTATCCATTTGGTATTTGTGGCATTTTACTGGTGATGTGGCTGATTCGTTTATTCTTTAAAATCAATATCGATCGTGAAGCGAAAGCGTTCGACAGCAGCTACGGGCAAAACCGCGAGTTGCTGCAAACCATGAACGTTGCGGTGCGTAACCCCAATCTACATGGTTTATCGGTACAGGATGTGCCATTGCTGAACAGCGATGAGGTGGTCTGTTCACGATTGAAGCGTGGCGATTTACTGATGGTGCCCATGCCAGCCACGGTGATTGAAATTGGGGATTATCTGCATTTGGTCGGGCAACGGGATGCGCTGGAGAAAGTGCGGCTGGTTGTGGGTGAAGAGGTCGATGTGACATTATCCACGGCAGGAACGGCGTTGCAAACGGCTCGAGTGGTAGTGACCAACGAGGCGGTACTGGGTAAAAAAATCCGCGATCTTAATCTAAAACAGAAGTATGACGTGGTGATTACTCGTCTTAATCGCGCGGGTATCGAGCTGGTCGCCAGCAACAGTGCCAGCTTGCAATTCGGCGATATCCTGAATTTAGTGGGCCGTCCTGAAGCTATCGAAGCGGTGTCCGCGATTGTGGGGAACGCGCAGCAAAAATTGCAACAGGTGCAGATGTTACCGGTATTTATCGGTGTCGGTCTCGGGGTTTTACTGGGGTCGATACCGCTGTTTGTTCCAGGGTTTCCGGCGGCATTACGTTTAGGGCTAGCGGGTGGTCCGCTAGTGGTGGCGTTGATCCTCGGACGGATTGGTAGCATTGGTAAGCTGTATTGGTTTATGCCACCGAGTGCTAACCTGGCCTTGCGTGAATTGGGGATAGTGCTGTTTTTGTCAGTGGTCGGATTGAAATCCGGCGGTGATTTTATCAATACGCTGGTCAATGGTGATGGGCTGGCATGGATTGGTTATGGTGCGATGATCACCGGGATACCGTTGCTAACGGTAGGCATTTTGGCACGTATGCTGGTCAAAATGAACTACCTGACGCTATGTGGCATGTTAGCGGGTTCGATGACGGATCCACCTGCGCTGGCCTTTGCCAATGGCCTGCACCCGACCAGCGGTGCGGCGGCGTTGTCTTATGCGACAGTGTACCCGCTGGCGATGTTTCTACGAATCATGTCACCACAGATATTGGCGGTATTGTTCTGGACGTTGTAGAGCGTTAATTCGCGGGCTATTAAACTTCAGGGCAGCGTAATTGGCTGCCCTGTTTGTATTGGTGAAGGGGGTAACGGCGATTCACTCTGTTGGCGAGTTAACAGTATATTTATTAATCAGTAAGTTGTTTCGCTTCCTGAAACGCTCGTTCAATCTCTTCCGCCAAGATCGCGACACCTTTTTCAATCATTTCCGGAGCCGGCACATAATTCATTCGCATACATTGGTGAGTATGTGGCCAGTCATAGCCCAGACCGGGGAAGAAGTAATGGCCCGGTACCATCAGAACACCACGTTTTTTCAGGCGCTGATAGAGCAGTTCGGTGCTGATTGGCAAATCTTTAAACCACAGCCAGAGGAAAATAGCGCCTTCGGGTTTGTGGATCAGGCAGCGTTCAGCGGGCAGGTATTTGCGCAAGATGGCGATGGTCTGCTGTACACGTTCAAAGTAAAACGGCCGGATCACCTCGTTGGATAAGCGCAATAAATCACCACGCTCAATCATTTCGGCGGCGATCGCGGGCCCCATCCCGCCCGGTGACAGGCTGATAATACCGTTCATATTGGTGATGGCCGAAATCACTTTTTCATCGGCAATGACAATCCCGCATCGTGAACCTGGTAGGCCCAGTTTTGACAGGCTCATGCACAAGATGATGTTCGGGTTCCACAGCGGTGTGGCGTCGGTAAAAATAATACCAGGGAAGGGGACGCCATAAGCATTATCAATCAATAACGGAATATTACGTTGCTGCGCGATAGCATCAAGACGGATTAACTCTTCGTCAGTAATGACATTACCGGTGGGGTTTGTGGGCCTTGATACGCATATCAAGCCAATATCATCAGTAATATTGAGGTGTTCAAAATCCACGTGATATTTAAACTGCCCCTCGGGTAACAGCTCAATATTCGGTTTGGCGGAGACAAATAAATCTTCATCCAGACCTGCATCCGCATAGCCCAGATACTCTGGCGCCAGTGGGAACAGCACCCGACGGCGGCTACCATCGGCATAACGGCCAGCGAACAAATTAAATAAGTAGAAAAATGCACTCTGACTGCCATTTGTCAGTGCAATATTCTGTGGCTCTATCTGCCAACCCAGCTCATCGCGCAGCATTTTTGCCAGTGCTTTTAGCAGTAAGTCTTTACCTTGCGGCCCGTCGTAATTACACAATGCCTCGGTTAACTTGCCTTCTGTTAGCATCTCCTGACACAGTTGTTGGAAGTAGGTATCCATCTCAGGGATATGTGCCGGATTTCCGCCACCAAGCATGATAGAACCCGGTGTTCTCAGGCCATCGTTGAGGTCATCCATCAATCTGGTAATACCCGCATAACGGGTAAATTTGTCGCCGAAAAGTGAAAACTTCATAAATGAAAATGTATTGTTATCTGTAAGTGAACAAGTACCATACTCGCAGATAAAAGCGGACGCAATGCGGAAGAATTTCTTCTGACTGCGTGAAAATATCGCCATTCATATTCAGAACGGGATAATAAACTAATCTGGCTAAAAAAGTAAAAAACCATGAAATGGCAAGAGGAGAGAATTAACCTTTTTTCTAAGGAGTAAGGGGATTATTATCATGAAATAAGGCATAAAAAGCCAAAGGAGAGCAATGGATTTACTTCTTCCAAGATAGTTTAGACACCTAATGCCGCTAGAAATCAAAGGCACTATAAATAGCAGTGTTAACAAGATAGAAAATGATTCTTTTGAGAGAACAAAAAAATATAATGAGTACCAACATAACTGAAATATTAGGAATAATACATATTCAAGTTTGCTTTCTTTCCCGTACGAGTCAAAATAAAGTTTGTATGCCCTAATTATCAGCTTTAGAAAATATATTTATCACTTTCCTTATAAGGAAGAGATTTATAATTGAGCTAAGTATGATGTTACAGGCAATAATTAAGTCATATCCATGAATTACATTATGGTTAGCATAAGGAGATGTTCTGACCATAAAGTGACTAAGGGTTAACGTTAATAAAAGAATAAAGTAAAAAGATAACGATAAGAAGGAAAAGACCATTTTATTTTGAATGGCACCCTCTTTAATGAAAAGTAAGGGTAAATAGGAAATTGTGACGCTGATTGAAAGAAGTAATGCATTAACTGCATTTGATGTCATCAAAGTAAAAACATCATAAGCCAGTATGGCTTTACTACCATATAAAAAATATATCATGTGGTAATATAAATCAAAACCAATAAGTAGTGCAATAATAAAAGACCCTATTAGGAATGCGATTCTATTTTTCATTAGAAGATAAACGCCTTTTACATTTAAATTGGATAATATAGAAAATAGTCTTTAGTTGTTGTCATATTATCATTGTTTATAAAAAGAAATAAATTAAGTTTTCAAGTATATAGTTGATTAAGTAAATGATCATTAAAAATGATATAAATAAGACATTTCTTGTTTAAAGATAAGCGTGTAGATAAATGTGGTAAAGGTTCCGTATTTTGTATTTATCCTAATGCTACATATCAATTGACGGCAGAAACAGACGTTGAGTTTGTATTTTTATGCCCGGAATTGCATGTGACTGGTGACCGAACGTTATTTAGCGATCGGGTATCCCCTTCGTCCTTGACGTCGCAGGGGGGTAGCTGTGGAATTTGACTGCCTCATTATGCTAACCGCACGCGCCCGCACGGTTAGCTCCAGATATCAGTTCTTATCACCGACCCAAACGACCAGAACCTTATCGCCCTGATGTTGGCGGCTAAAGGCATAGTAATTGGCGGTTTGTTGCGATTGTTGTACACCAGCGCCTATCGCGGGATGACGGGCGCGGAATTGACTGACTTTTTGCCAATGGGCCAACAGTGCGCCTTTTTCGCCCGATAGCTCACTCCAGTTCATATCCGAACGGGTACCCTGCAACGGATCGGAACCGGTTGGGCCAAACTTCCGCCCGCTTTCATCACCGTAGAAGATTTGTACTGCCCCCGGAGCCAACAACAGTAAAGAGCCTGCTCGCTGCTGTTTTGCCAGTGACTGTTGTGCATCGTCTTTAAAGAATAACCGGGTATCGTGAGACGAGAGGTAGCTCAACACATTGAAGTTTTGCAGTTTCTCCGCCATTTGGTTGTAGGTACTCTCGATAGATGAGAAGCAGGCCAGCGCCTGATTTGCCTGATCCTGAAAATCAAAATTAATCATGGCATCAAAGCCATTTTGGTAGTAATCACTTTTCATGACACCGTGGCCCCAAGCCTCTCCGGTCATCCAAAATGGCAGATTATCCAGCGCCTGTTCTGGATGTGCGGCTTTCCATTCGGCCAGTGCCGCGATGCTCTGCTGCTTTAATTGTTGCCAGGCGGGTTTCTCTACATGCTTGGCAGTATCAACCCGAAAACCGTCAATGCCGTAATCGCGTACCCATTGGCTTAACCAATGCGTCATATAATCACGGGGTGTCGCACCGGCGATTTCTTGGGCTGCGGTGTCCGGTTTGTTACGGTAAAACACTGGCAAACCGCTGGGCTGCGTCGATTCTGTTTTGATATCGGGTAGGAAGGCCAGCGACATCGTCAGATCGTCATAACCGGGGGTGTCGTAATCACCAATATCGGTGCGGATCCACTTTTTACCCCACCAATTATCCCAAGCGGTCTTATCACTGAAGTTGATGTAATCATTAAAGCTGTGCCAGGTCTGCCCGCTGCCAGGGGTCCAGTCGCTCCAACGCTTACCCAAGGTTTTTTCCTGCTGATCGCCTTGCAGGTAGAGCGCCCCGAATTGGTCGTTCTGCATATCCGCCAGCGTTGCATAACCCACATGATTCATCACCACATCAAATAGGATGCGAATGCCGCGTTTATGTGCCTGTTCAACCAGTGTGCGTAAATCCTGTTCGGTGCCCATATTGGCATCCAGACGGGTCCAGTCCAGCCCGTAGTAGCCATGATAGGCATAATGTGGGAAGTCGCCTTTGGTCCCCCCGCCGACCCAGCCGTGAATTTGTTCCAGTGGAGAACTGATCCACAGTGCGTTGACCCCAAGCTGTTGCAGATAATCCAGCTTCTCGGTAAGCCCCGCCAAATCGCCACCGTGAAACGTTCCTATCTCCTGCATCCCATCGCCATGACGGCCATAGCTATGGTCGTTCGCTGGGTTGCCGTTATTAAATCTGTCCGTCAGGGCAAAATAGACCGTAGCGTTTTGCCAGCTAAAAGGGGCGGCTTGCTGTGTTTGGGCCGATTCCAACAGCAGTAAACCACCACTCTCTGGGGCGGGTCGTAACGTAATTTTGCCGAGAGAAACGGTTGCCGTTTGGCCGGAATAGAAATCCCGTACAATTTCACCTTCGGCAAAGGTTTTACTGACATCCACGGTCACAGGATTGCCATCCCAGCGTTGGCAAACGTGGGTGACGACCTGGACTGCCTCCGCTACGGGTGCGGTGACACTTAAGGTCAGCGTCGGGGTGCCGCTACGGGTATCGATTCGCGCTTGATACTGGCCATCACGGAACAACCGCCACGGTATCGCGATATTCTCCTGGCAAGGCTGCAACGAGAGCATTTGGTTCAGCTTTACCGGCCCGGTTGGCTGCCAGCACTGTTTATCCTGATAAAATTTTAGAGGGTATTCGCCTTTGGTCAGTGAGCTGCTACTGAGAAAAATACCGCTGTCCTGTTCAGTAAAAGCCGGGAAATGCTGTAGGGACCAGTTCGCCATCGCTGCTGGTGAAAGAACCAGTAGCAAGGGGAGTGTGAGACGTTTCATGGCGCGTCTTCCTAATATTGGGTTCGAGAAACGTATAAAGTTTGAGGCAGATTCAGTGTGCCGCTTGGCGAAGAAATAGCCTCATCCCTGAGCGGTTTTTGTAGGGAGGAGGGGGGCGGAGGATAAGGGCGGAAGATAAGGATTTGAGGCGGCAACCCCGAAAAGAAAAAGGGCCATTATCACGATTCGGCAAAACGTTATTGGCCTGCCAAACATCTATTGACCTGCCAAACATCTATTGACCCGCTAAACAGGGCAGGCCAATAGAATTGACGGGCGGATGTTAATTTAGTGAGTTATTAGCACCTGTGGGTTTACACAGTTCTCTTTTACCGTGCCGGTGAGGGCATTGATGAGGTTATCAACTGCACAAGCCGCCATGTTGTAGCGGGTTTCATGGGTGGCAGAACCAATGTGTGGTACAGCAACCACATTACGTAGCGTCAGGAGTGGCGAATCCACAGGCAGCGGCTCTTGCTCAAAGACATCCAGCCCCGCGGCGTGGATCGTGCCATCTTGTAAGGCTGCAATCAGCGCCTGTTCATCCACCACGGGTCCACGGCCCGCATTAATCAAAATGGCACTGGATTTCATTTTTGCCAGTTGTTCACGGCCAATCATATGATAAGTCTGTTCTGTCATCGGCAAGGTAATACACAGGAAATCGGCCTCAGCTAGCAGAGTATCCAGTGAGCAGTGGCGGGCACCAAAACGCTGTTCTGCTGCTTCGTGGGGGCGGCGGCTGGTGTACAGCACGGGCATACTGAAACCAAAATGTGCCCGTTGGGCTAACGCCATGCCAATACGGCCCATGCCCAGAATACCAATGGTTTTATGGTGAACGTCAACACCGAACCAGTCATCACCAATGCTCTCTTGCCATTCACCGGCTTTCACCCGCTCCGCCAGTTCAACCACCCGACGCGCCGTAGACAACATGAGCGCCATCATGGTATCGGCCACGGTCTCTGTTAGCACGGTGGGCGTGTGCATCAGTGCAATGCCCCGTTGACTCAGGGCTTCAACATCGAAATTGTCATAACCGACAGAAATGGTGGAGGCAGCCCGTAAATTTGGCGCTAATTGTAAAAAGTCTTGATCGATTTTACCGCCAGAACCAATTAATCCTTCCGCTTGTTGTAGGGCAGCTAATAGCTCCGGCTGATTATCCGGTGTTAAGCCATCAAAACTGTTTACGGTAAAATGTTGTGCTAAACGCTGATGCAGATCGGTGGGAATACTTTTGTACAACACAATAGAAGGTTTCATCACACACTCCAGCCAGTTATACCCGTCATATTTCAAATTACCTGTGCGTTGTCATCCCAGTCAGTGACTTAATGTCAGTTCTTGGGTGGCGCTTAGTTGCCACCTTGCTGTAACTCGCATTATTTAGGTCATATCGAAATTTAGGGCATATCGAATTATTTAGAATACAACAGTAAGAACCCAAATTATTAGATAAGAACTCAAGCCAGCATAACAGTGATCATGACCTTGGGATCAAGCGCTAATCATCACTAAAATGTGATGATTGATGAAAATACCCATCGATTTACCGATGGCTTCGCAGTTTACGGGCGGAGGTATCAGGCTTTTTCACCTCCTGCGAGGCGTGTCGCTATTACGTTGATTTTGTTGCGATGGCAGAGTTAAACAAGTAAGGTCTTGGAATAAATGAGCCAGCGACTTTTTAGATAAAGAATACATGTTAGATAAACAATACATATTAGATAAACAGTGCATGAGCCAAAAATAAAAAATGTTTCAGTAATACCGGGGAAGAGATGAATATTGATCATGGGGCCCGCCAGCCACAATCAGTCGGTGAACGGCTACTGCTGTTGCTCAAAACTCACGGCCCGCTACAAGCAGGTGAGGCGGGGAACATTTTGGGCACCACCGGTGAAGCGGCGCGTCAGCAGTTTGTTAAACTGGCCAAAAAAGGGCTAGTGGTGGCCGAAGCACAAACCCGCGGTGTGGGGCGGCCAATTCAGTTATGGCAATTAACCGAGAGCGGTAATACACATTTTCCTGATGCCCATGGGGAGTTAGCTGTGCAACTTTTGCGCTTAATTCGTACACAATTGGGCGATAACGCACTGGAATTACTGATCGATAGCCGTGAACAGGAAACTCGCGATCAATATTGTCAGGCGATGGTCGGGGTCAGTAATGTGGCTGAACGCGTCGAGCGGTTGGTGGCTATCCGCACCGGTGAAGGATATATGGCACAATCGCAGGTCGAGGCCGATGGCACTATTTTGTTGATCGAGAATCATTGCCCTATCTGGGCGGCGGCAGCCAGTTGCCAGCGTTTTTGCCGTACCGAACTGGCGGTATTCCAGCAAGCATTGGGCGTGCCGGTTGAGCGGGTTGAACATATTTTATCTGGTGCTCGTCGGTGTACTTACCGCATTCACCCCGAATAATTATGATGACCGGGAGCTTGTCGCCAGGGGAAAATGGGGAGCAGTGCGGATAAGCCAAAGGACATTATCCGCATGTTTTATCACGGTGTTTACTATTGATATTTATCGCATTAATGCATATTGCCGTTGTTTACAGTGGGCTTAAGGTGATTTCAACCCGGCGGTTTTGCGCTTTACCGGCGGCAGTACTGTTAGACGCGACTGGGTTATCGGGGCCAGCGCCATAAGTGCGGATACGGTTGGCAGCGACGCCCTGCACGATCAGTGCGCTCGCCACATTATCCGCCCGCTGTTGCGAGAGCACGATATTATGGGCGCGGGCACCCGTACTGTCGGTATAACCGGTCACATTGACCGCAGTTTTATCATACTCTTTCAATACCATGGCGACGCCAGTCAGGGTATTGGCTCCGGCAGGTTTCAGGTTACTGCTATTGGTATCAAAGGTAACGTTATTCGGCATATTCAAGACAATGTTCTCGCCCTGACGGGTGACGCTTACACCGGTACCGCTCATTTTTTCACGTAATTTGGCTTCCTGCACATCCATGTAGTACCCAGCCCCACCCCCTAGTGCCGCGCCCGCCGCTGCACCAATTAATGCACCTTTACCACGATCATGTTTAGACGATGACAACAGACCAATTCCTGCCCCCAGCGCGGCACCGATACCGGCACCATAACCTGATTTACCGGCTTGCGACTCACCGGTATAAGGATTCGTGGTACAGGCTGAGAGGATCAGTGCGACGGAGACGATGGCCACAGGAGCCAGAATACGTTTTTTCATGATATGACCTTAAATGACACTCTATTTCGGCGAAGAGATGACAACGTCGCTAAATAGCGGATAAAAAATTGATTAACCCACGTTAACTACATTGGCTAATATTGATGTGCCATCGTTATCCAGTAAAAGGTCAGCGAATACCATTGAGAAAACTCTTATAGTGCTGCCCGATTGACGGAAGCGCTGGTTTTCTCGACAAATTTCGCATAAGAGCACGCTATGGCAATGAAAAAATGGCTATTACGTACAAAAGCGCGGTTATTACGGTCAGCACGTAACTCTTGCCATCATGCCTCTTATTTTTTTGCGGTATGAACAGTGCGTTGCGATATGAATAAAAAAACCATAAAAGACGGGTTAATGTGCGGGATGTTGCCAATGCATCGTGAGGATTGTGCCCTGAGTTTCTGCGTGATAAGCCCGCCCGATGACCGTAAAACCTTGTTTACGATAGAAGCGGTAGGCGCGGCGGTTTTGCTGATACACCTCCAGACTCAGCGCTGGGTAGCGTTGCTGAACGTGGTCCATCAAGGCCTTGGCGACACCGTGGCCGTGAAAGGCTTGGGCAACAAATAACGCTCCGACAAGTTGTTCTTCCAGGATACTGATAAACCCGATAATCGTATTTTCCTCAGCGGCCGCTCCTGGTTGCTGATATACCCAGGTACGTGCTGCCGGAAGATAAGTCTCTCTGATTAATGGTGCGCTCTCATACCAGTATTGCTCGGCAACAAAAGGGTGCGCGTCAATAGTACTGGTTAGCCACAGTTGCATCAGGGCATTGAGATCGTCGGGTTGGTAGACTCGAATCATTTCACTGCATTATCTGGGTGGCAAAAACAATTTGCCATGTGATCGTTCACCAAGCCGCTGGCCTGCATAAAAGCATAACAAATCGTCGATCCAATGAATTTAAATCCGCGTTTTTTCAAGGCCTTAGACATGGCATCAGAGACGGCGGTTGTTGCCGGGGCTTCTGCCAGACACCACCAATGGTTAATTTTTGGCTCATCATCAACAAAACTCCAGATAAAGCGTGAGAAGTCTTCGCCGTTGGCTTCCATCGCTAAATAAGCCTGTGCGTTGGTAATGATGGCTTGGATTTTACCGCGATGGCGGATAATTCCGCTGTCTTGTACCCGTATTTCTACCTCTTCAGGCCCCATTTTCGCCACCTTAACCGGATCAAAATGATGGAAGCTTTTGCGGTAATGCTCCCGTTTTTTGAGCACGGTTATCCATGACAGCCCCGCTTGTTGCCCTTCCAGACAAATCATTTCAAACAATGCCCGGCTATCTTTGAGTGGCACCCCCCATTCGGTGTCGTGGTAAGCCAGATAAAGCGGATCTGAGGTAACCCAACCACAGCGTTGCAAGCTCATATTTATCTACCTTTTTGTTGTTTGTTATGGTGCTTGTCGTTTGTTATAGCGTTTGTCGCTTGTTATAGCATCGGTGTCGCTTGTGATAGCGGAGGATGATCGCTGTTCAGGCAGAGATAAGCAACCCGCTCATGTCTATTCTGTGGTGGCCTTGAGACAGGGCTGACACGGTTAGGAATGGTGAAATTTAAACCCATTTTTCCCCTCATCGACCCATAAATTAAACCTGATTGCAGCATCTTACCGGATTCTGGCTGTATATCTTACGGTCAACGGGTATACTGACCCATTCCATTTTAATCCACTTGTATCGCGTGCGAATCCAACATGCAAAAGTTTGATACCAAGACCTTTCAGGGCCTGATCCTGACGTTACAGGACTATTGGGCGCGCCAAGGCTGCACCATTGTTCAACCACTGGACATGGAAGTCGGCGCGGGTACCTCCCACCCAATGACCTGCCTGCGCGCAATTGGCCCAGAGCCAATCGCTGCTGCTTATGTACAACCCTCACGCCGCCCGACCGATGGTCGCTACGGTGAGAATCCAAATCGCCTACAACACTATTATCAGTTCCAGGTGATCATTAAGCCTTCGCCAGACAACATTCAGGAGCTGTATTTAGGCTCGCTGAAAGAGTTAGGTCTGGACCCGACCATCCACGATATTCGTTTCGTTGAAGATAACTGGGAGAACCCAACACTGGGTGCTTGGGGTCTGGGTTGGGAAGTGTGGCTAAACGGTATGGAAGTCACGCAGTTTACTTACTTCCAGCAAGTGGGGGGGTTGGAATGCAAACCCGTCACCGGCGAGATCACTTATGGTCTGGAGCGTTTGGCGATGTACATTCAGGGCGTAGACAGCGTTTATGACCTGATATGGTGCGACGGCCCGCTGGGGACCACCACTTACGGCGATATTTATCATCAGAATGAAGTGGAGCAATCCACCTATAATTTCGAATACGCCGATGTCGATTTCCTGTTCTCCTGCTTTGAGCAGTACGAGAAAGAAGCGCAGTCCCTACTGGCGCTGGAAACCCCACTGCCGCTGCCTGCTTACGAACGTATTCTGAAAGCGGGTCATACGTTTAACCTGCTGGACGCCCGTAAAGCCATCTCGGTTACCGAGCGCCAACGCTATATTCTGCGCATCCGTACGCTGACCAAAGCTGTCGCCGAGGCATATTATGCCTCCCGCGAGGCATTGGGCTTCCCTATGTGCAAAAAGAATCAGAACTAAGAGGCTGTCATGACTCAACAGACTTTCCTGGTGGAAATCGGCACGGAAGAGCTGCCGCCGAAGGCTCTTCGTTCTCTGGCCGAATCTTTTGCCGCTAATTTTACGGCTGAACTGGATAACGCTAATTTGTCTCACGGTGAGGTGAGTTGGTACGCCGCGCCGCGCCGTCTGGCAGTAAAAGTGGCCAATTTAAGTGCGGCTCAGGCTGATCGTGAAGTCGAAAAGCGCGGCCCGGCCATTGCGCAAGCGTTTGATGCTGAAGGTAAACCTAGCAAAGCCGCTGAAGGTTGGGCGCGTGGTTGTGGTATTACAGTCGATCAGGCGGAGCGTCTGGTGACGGATAAAGGCGAGTGGCTGCTGTACCGTGCCCATGTCAAAGGGCAACCCGCCCAGTTATTGCTGGCAGGCATGGTTAATACTGCGCTGAGTAAGTTGCCAATTCCAAAGCTGATGCGTTGGGGTGATAAAGAAACTCAATTCGTCCGTCCGGTGCATACCGTGACCCTGCTCTTGGGGACTGAAGTTATTCCTGGCACCGTGCTGGGTATCAATTCAGATCGGGTGATCCGTGGCCATCGCTTTATGGGTGAAGCGGAATTCACGATCGACAGTGCTGACCAATATCCACAGATTCTGCTGGAGCGTGGCAAGGTCATTGCTGATTATGAATTGCGTAAATCAATCATTAAGCGTGATGCAGAACAGGCAGCGCAACAGATTGGCGGTGTTGCTGATCTGAGTGAAAGCCTGCTAGAGGAAGTGGCGTCATTGGTGGAGTGGCCGGTGGTGCTCACCG
Organism: Yersinia pestis; assembly: GCF_900460465.1. Taxonomy (GTDB): domain Bacteria; phylum Pseudomonadota; class Gammaproteobacteria; order Enterobacterales; family Enterobacteriaceae; genus Yersinia; species Yersinia pestis. Next base: position 188,124 of record NZ_UAVH01000001.1, read on the forward strand.
CCAAGTTTGAAGAGAAATTCCTGGCTGTCCCTGCGGAAGCGCTGGTGTACACCATGAAGGGTGATCAGAAGTATTTCCCGGTTTACGATACTGCCGGCCACTTGATGCCACACTTCATTTTTGTCGCCAACATTGAGTCTAAAGACCCTCAACAAATCATTTCTGGCAATGAGAAGGTGGTTCGCCCTCGTTTGGCTGATGCTGAGTTCTTCTTTAAGACCGACCGCAAAAAACGGTTGGAAGATAATTTACCGCGTCTGGAAACCGTGCTGTTCCAACAGCAACTGGGTACCCTGCGTGATAAAACAGATCGTATTCAGGCGTTGGCGGGTTGGGTTGCCGCACAAATTGGCGCTGATGTTAATCACGCCACCCGTGCGGGTCTGTTGTCCAAGTGTGACCTGATGACCAACATGGTATTCGAATTCACCGATACCCAAGGCGTGATGGGGATGCACTACGCCCGCCACGATGGTGAGGCTGAAGACGTTGCCGTTGCATTGAATGAACAATATCAGCCACGCTTTGCCGGTGATGATTTGCCGTCTAACCCGGTCGCTTGTGCGCTGGCCATTGCCGATAAGATGGACACACTGGCGGGTATCTTCGGTATCGGTCAACATCCGAAAGGCGATAAAGATCCGTTTGCTCTGCGCCGTGCGGCGTTGGGTGTACTGCGCATTATCGTCGAAAAGAATTTGTCACTGGATCTGCAAACACTGACGGAAGAGGCGGTGCGCCTGTACGGCAGTAAGCTGACCAATGCGAAAGTGGTCGATGACGTGATTGAATTCATGCTGGGCCGTTTCCGTGCCTGGTATCAGGATGAAGGTCATAGCGTCGATACCATTCAGGCGGTCTTGGCTCGTCGTCCGACCAAACCGGCTGATTTTGATGCGCGAGTGAAAGCGGTGACCTATTTCCGCACACTGGATGCTGCTGCCGCATTGGCTGCTGCCAACAAACGTGTATCAAACATTCTGGCAAAATCCACGGATACCCTGAATGACCATGTTCATGCTTCGATCTTAAAAGAACCGGCAGAGCTAAAACTGGCGACACATTTGGTGGTATTACGCGATCAACTGGAGCCGGTTTTCGCGGCTGGTCAGTATAAAGAGGCGCTGGTTGAATTAGCTGCGTTGCGGGAAACTGTCGATGAGTTCTTCGAGAGCGTGATGGTGATGGCTGAAGACGATGCTGTGCGGGTTAACCGTCTGACATTGCTGAGCAAACTCCGCGAACTGTTCTTGCAGGTTGCTGATATTTCGCTGTTGCAATAACTCGCTCGATAACATCGTGCTGGGCAATAAGGGGAGCTATACGCTCCCCTTCAGACTGCTGACAAACCCCGATGACGCGATCTTGAACGGTGAGGATAGGCAGAGGAGTAAAGCGTCCGCGCCAAGGATGGCGCGGTTCGAGCCTACATGGATGTATTTACGGCGTCTTTACGATCTGCCTGTTCTCTTCGTCGCGGGCACTTTGTCAATAACCTCAAGGGGAGCTATACGCTCCCCTTACGTTATGTTTTTGTGGGGTTAGCGACGCGCCCTTGGCTTACGTTAACGAATCGGGGTTCGTTTGCGGGCTCTCCCTGCAACCTCCCGTGCTTTGGGTATATACTCATTAAGATTTTATCCAATAGCGATTTTATCTAATAGCGATTTTATCCAATAGATTGTGTACCGCACGGATTGGATGCTAAGAACGGGATTTTGTGAGAGTAAATAGTTTATTAAGGAGTGATTGCACATGATTTTTGCATTGAACACCGTCCGGAACCCACGCTGGCTGGCACCTTTATTGGCGTTCTTGGTCATGTTCTTGGTGACCGCCTGCGGAGATAAAGAGCTAGAACAACGTAAGGCTTTTATTGATTATCTGCAAAACACCGTGATGCGCAGTGGGATGAAACTGCCAACACTGAGTGAAGACCAAAAGCAGAAGTTTGGCCCTTATGTCAGCGACTACGCGATTTTAGTCACTTTTTCACAGCAATTGAGTAAGTCAGTTGATGCCAGTTTGGTCCCGGCTATTGAGCAAATCAATCAAATCCGCGTGGCACAGGATTACCTCAGTAAGCGTGATGCGTTACAGCAGTCTGCGGGTGCGCTGAACCTGTTAGTGCAACAAATCCGCACTGCCAAAGCTCAAGCTGACAGCGCCCAAGCCGCATTGAAGCTGCCAGATGACTTGAAAGTGGTGTTCAACAGAGCCTTTGATAACATTGTGACTCAGCCTGCTAATGTGTTGATTCCAGCAGTGCCGGTGGTCTCTTCATTTGTGCAAGATCTGGTTCAGGTTGGGGATTTCCTGCAACAGCAGGGTACGCAAGTGACCTTTAATAACGGTGGCATTCAATTCCAGACTCCGCAGCAAGCCGCTCAGTACAACACGATGATGAGCAACTTGGTCGCCAAGTACCCGGAGATGATGGCCGCGCAAAAGCGCGTGATGAAGGTAATGCAGTAATAGATGTTGTTAAATAGAATTTGCGTATTGCGAAGGCAGACTGCTGACAAACCCCGATGACTCAATCTTGAACGGTGAGGATAGGCAGAGGAGTAAAGCGTCCGCGCCAAGGATGGCGCGGCTCGAGCCTACATGGATGTATTTACGGCGTCTTTATGATCTGCCTGTTCTCTCCGTCGCGGGCACTTTGTCAATAACCTCAGGGGCCTTTTGGTCCCTGTTATTTTCTTACATATTCCTCTCTAGCCTAAACCACGATAGCGCGATCTTTCGGATGAATGTCGGCTTCTCCTCCTACGAGCAAAAATAACTTGTGACAAATATCACATTTTAAAAACAAACAACCGATCATCAATCGTGACATAAGTCACACTTGATTGGTTTTTTAGCTCAATAATTCTGCGTTGTGACTTTATTACAGCCTAAAGATGTGATCTTAATCAACAAATACACCGGTGTGATGGGTTGTTTTGTGTGACTTTCGTCACGAAATTTTCGTGAGCTACGCGTGGCTAAAAGAGCATGCTAGAGTTTGTTTTGCATACAGCGTGTTTGCATAAGGTAACACTGGCGGGTTTTGCAAAACTGCCTCCAATTAAAATAATTATATCGCGCTCTTATTGTTAGCGCGTACCAATAGGGGTGTTTTATGTTTTCACCAGACGCAAAGGTCAGGGTCCAAAACTTTGGCCGATTCCTAAGCAATATGGTCATGCCCAATATCGGCGCATTTATCGCTTGGGGCATTATCACCGCACTGTTTATTCCAACCGGCTGGCTGCCCAATGAAACCTTAGCCAAACTGGTTGGCCCGATGATTACCTATCTGTTGCCACTGTTGATCGGTTTTACCGGTGGCCGTTTGGTAGGCGGAGATCGCGGTGGCGTAGTCGGTGCCATCACCACCATGGGGGTGATCGTTGGTGCGGATATGCCAATGTTCCTCGGTGCGATGATTGTCGGCCCGCTGGGTGGCTGGGCAATTAAACATTTTGACCGCTGGGTTGAAGGTAAAATCAAAAGCGGCTTTGAGATGTTGGTTAACAACTTCTCATCCGGCATCATTGGTATGTTGCTGGCTCTCCTGGCCTTTATGGCGATTGGTCCGTTGGTTGAAGTCCTGTCTAAAGGGCTGGCTTACGGTGTGGATGTCATGGTGCAGAATAATCTGTTGCCACTCGCATCGATCTTCGTTGAACCGGCAAAAATTCTCTTCCTGAATAACGCTATCAACCACGGTATCTTCTCACCACTGGGTGTCCAGCAAGCCGCTGAAACCGGTAAGTCTATCTTCTTCTTGATCGAAGCAAACCCAGGACCGGGGTTGGGTGTGTTGATGGCGTATATGTTCTTCGGCAAAGGTAATGCTAAGCAGTCAGCTGGCGGTGCCGCTATCATCCATTTCTTCGGTGGTATCCACGAAATTTATTTCCCTTATGTGCTGATGAACCCTCGCTTACTGTTGGCGGTGATTCTGGGCGGTATGACAGGTGTGTTCACCCTGACCCTGCTGAACGGCGGGCTGGTCTCTGCCGCTTCACCGGGTTCTATTCTGGCAATATTGGCCATGACGCCTAAAGGGGCTTACTTTGCCAACATTGCTGCGGTTGCCACCGCCTTTGCCGTGTCCTTCGTGGTCTCTGCCATCTTGCTGAAAAGCTCTAAGGCTAAAGACGATGAAGAGGGCCTTGAAGGCGCAACTCGCCGTATGCAAGATATGAAAGCGCAGTCTAAAGGTGTTCAGGCGGCCAATGCCGCTGCCGCTGCTGGCGATTTAAGCACAGTGCGTAAAATTATCGTTGCCTGTGATGCCGGTATGGGGTCCAGTGCGATGGGGGCCGGTGTTCTGCGTAAAAAAGTACAAGATGCCGGGCTGAAACATATTGCGGTGACCAACTGTGCAATCAACAACTTACCGGAAGATGTGGATCTGGTGATCACGCACCGTGATTTGACTGAGCGGGCGATGCGCCATGCACCGCAGGCACAGCATATCTCGCTGACTAATTTCCTCGACAGCCAACTGTACAACAGCCTGACGGCGGAGCTGCTGCAAGCCAGTCAATTGGTTGATAATACTAAAGTACAGAAAGTGATCGAAAAACTGGACGATAGCTTCGAAGCATTTGAAGATAATTTGTTCAAGTTGGGGGCGGAGAATATCTTCCTCAATCAGCATGCGACAGCCAAAGAGCAGGCTATCCGCTTCGCCGGTGAACAGTTGGTCAAAGGTGGCTATGTCGAACCTGAATATGTCGAGGCGATGCTGGATCGTGAAAAACTGAGCTCAACGTATCTGGGTGAGTCTATCGCGGTGCCACATGGCACGATTGAAGCAAAAGATCGTGTGCTGAAGACCGGGGTGGTGTTCTGTCAATACCCGGAAGGTGTGCGCTTTGGCGATGAAGAAGATGATGTCGCCCGTCTGGTGATTGGTATTGCTGCTCGTAACAACGAGCATATTCAAGTCATTACCAGCCTGACTAACGCACTGGATGACGACTCGGTGATTGCGCGTTTAAGTAAGACGACCAGCGTGCAGGAAGTATTGGACTTACTGGGCGGTAAAACGTCTGCTTGATATACCCGTCATACTTCACGCTGCATGAACATTGGCTGCTTTGCCTACCTGCAACGCGAATTATTTAGCGTATAAACAAGTCATAACTGCTAGGGCTGTTGGAAGAAAATGGCCCTTTTACAGCAAGGTAACGAATATGAAAGCATTACATTTTGGCGCAGGGAATATTGGCCGTGGCTTCATCGGCAAACTGCTCGCGGATGCCGGTGCGCAACTGACCTTCGCCGATGTGAATCAACCGTTGTTGGATGAACTGAATAAACGTAAACGTTATCAGGTCAATGTGGTCGGTGAACAGGCTCGGGTTGAAGAGGTAAAGAATGTCAGTGCGGTAAACAGCGGTAGCCCGGAAGTGGTTGCGCTGATTGCTGAGGCCGATATTGTCACCACCGCTGTTGGCCCACAAATTTTGGCCAGAATTGCGGCGACAGTGGCACAGGGTCTGATCACTCGACATCAGCAAGGGAATACCCGCCCACTGAATATTATTGCCTGCGAAAATATGGTGCGTGGCACTAGCCAATTAAAACAACATGTGTTTGCTGCCTTATCAGAAGACGAACAAATATGGGTAGAGCAGCATGTGGGTTTTGTGGATTCGGCAGTCGATCGTATTGTCCCACCATCAGAAGCGGGCAGTACTGATATCCTGGCTGTCACGGTAGAAACCTTTAGCGAATGGATAGTCGACGGTACCCAATTTAAAGGCCAGCCACCCGAAATCGTGGGTATGGAATTGACCGATAATCTCATGGCTTTTGTCGAGCGTAAGCTCTTCACGTTGAACACCGGGCATGCTATTACCGCGTATCTGGGCCAACTGGCAGGCCATCAAACGATCCGCGATGCGATTCTCGACCCGGCGGTACGTCAAACAGTAAAAGGTGCGATGGAAGAGAGCGGTGCGGTACTGATTAAGCGTTATGCTTTCGACCCACAGAAACATGCGGCTTATATCAACAAAATTCTCTCTCGTTTTGAAAACCCTTATTTGCACGATGATGTCGAGCGGGTTGGCCGTCAACCACTGCGTAAGCTGAGCGCCGGTGATCGTTTGATCAAACCGCTGCTAGGCACGCTGGAGTATCAATTGCCGCACGATTCTCTGGTAACGGGTATTGCCGCCGCCATGAGCTATCGCAGTGAGCAAGATCCACAGGCCCAAGAGTTGGTGACGTTATTGGCACAATTAGGGCCGAAAGCTGCGTTAGCGCAAATTTCAGGCTTGCCTGCTGATAGTGAGGTTGTCGAACAGGCGGTGAGTGTGTATAACGCCATGCAGCAGAAGCTGGCGCACTGATTTTAGTGACTAAGCCAGCTATGTCCCATTGGCCTGATAACGGAAACGATAGCGGGCCAATGATTTAAGACACTAAAGTATTTGCCAACGGATGATTTGTCCGCTGCGGCAGAGGAGGAATACCGTGTTAAATTTATGCGGTGTTTATTTTGCCGTGGCGTCATAATCAGGCGGACAGGACTTCACCAACTTCCCAGTGACTAGCAATGATTGAAAAAAAACAAGCATTTGAGAATCGGGTTCTTGAACATTTGAACGCTGGGAAGACCGTGCGCAGCTTCTTGATGGCGGCAGTCGATTTATTGGCTGAAGCACTGAATATACTCGTGGTGCAGATTTTTCGTAAAGATGACTATGCGGTGAAGTATGCCGTGGAGCCGTTATTGGTCGGTGACGGGCCATTGAGTGAACTCTCTGTGCGGTTGAAGCTGGTTTATGCCCTTGGGGTGATCACCCGGCATGAATATGAAGATGCTGAGCTATTAATGGCGCTACGTGAAGAGCTAAACCACGATGGCACTGAGTATCGCTTTACCGATGACGAAATCCTCGGGCCATTTGGTGAATTGCATTGTGTCGATGAATTACCGCCAGTACCCACTTTTTTACGCCCTGATGAAGCCGATGCTTCGCTGATTGCTATGCAACGCCAGCGTTATCAGCAAATGGTCCGCTCCACCATGGTGTTGTCGATCACTGAACTGCTCTCTCGCATCAGCGTCAAACAGGTCTCTAAGCTCTCGCCATTAAGTCAAGGTTAATCAAGAAATTACGTTTAGCCACTCTTCTACCTGCCGTCATACTGCTATCCCTTTAATCGCCGCTATACTGAGGCATTGATGCGGGTTGGGCTGGCCACCTGTGAAATTCTGCCGGAACGGCGTGGCAACCGCGGCAAGAGCCAGTGGCTTAGTGGAATGCATCTCTGTCTTGATACACAATCAGTGTTATTATATCTCTAACTTTAGTGAAATATCGTGCCCATCAGAGGCATGTACGGACCAATATTATGAAAGAACATGCAGAAATCAAACGTTTAAGCGATATGCTGGATGCGCTGAACCACAAAGACCCTACGGTGATCCAACAGGGTAATGTGGAGCTAATTACCCAGCATATGAAAGAAAAAGAGAAACTGGCCGCTGAAATTCAGCGCCTGAAAGAAGTACGGGTAAAAAACCTGAGTGCAGAAGCTCAAAAACTGGCTCAACTGCCTTTCAGCCGTGCTATTACCAAGAAAGAGCAAGCGGATATGGGCACATTGAAGAAAGCGGTGCGCGGTATTGTGGTGGTGCACCCAATGACGGCATTAGGCCGTGAAATGGGCCTGAAAGAAGTGACAGGCTACGCTAAAAAAGCGTTTTGATCGCCGCTTTGCGGTAACCTCTGGGTGGCATGGCCGCCACCCGGTGTGTTGTTCCTTTTGCGCCTCTCTCTCCCTATTCCTTAAGTGTAATAACGGTTTTGCCTTCGTTAATACAATACGACCGTAAAAGCAGCGAACTCATGAAACTCAAAAGCTACCTGATGTTCACTACTTGTAGCTGGCAGAGCCAATAAACTGAGAAAATGTTTCGCACCATATTTGTACGGTTGTGTAATCGTCCGGATTGACGCCTGCGGGTAACGTCTTTTTGAAGTTACCAAAATTTTTCAAGTCACCAATTAATTTTGCATCATCCTTAATTTTAAGAAATGATTCTTTATCATCCGCCTGTGTTTTCGTCAGATAGATTTTGTAATCAGGTCCTGGTGCAATTTCTCCTTCAAAGGCAATTTCGTGTTCTGATACATACAGTTTTCCTTCTGCCCAGTGTACGGCATCACTTCCTTTCTGGTTGCGACTAAACTCACCGGTATATTTTGCAGATTGCTTTACTGCTTGTATCTCAGGTGCTGTCGCGTTAGTTTCTGCGGTTAATATTGGCAAGATATAAATCCCCAATCCTGTTCCCGCACCGAATACGGCAAGATGTGTCACTAACATTAAAGCTTTCATTCGATTTGTCATAAAATAACTCTCGGATAATCTTACTTAACCTCTTAGGCCGGGTGTTTACTCCTTTGGTCCCAGACCGTCAGTCAGTATTTTCATCATGAGTCAGCGCGGTGCCTATCATCCCTGCGGCGATAAATTTGAACCTGTAAGATAAAAGTGAACACTATAAAGTGTGGCCGTGGCATCGCGCAGTGTTCGCTAAAAATATATAGCGTAGGCTATTTGGTCATGCAATATTATTTTTTGCGTGTTCGATAAAAAATAATTATACAGTTCATTCATAACCTGTTAATTAATCAAGGTTTTCACAATAAAGAAAAGAAAAATTCAGGGCATCCCCGTTTGTTACCGGAGTAAGCAGGAGTAGAAGTAATGTTTCAGGTTTTTGCTCGGAAAGGATACAAGGCTGCCGCCATCTCCGATCTGGCGAAAGTGCCAACCAGCCATACTCTATCTCGCTTTGGGTAGCCAAGAGGGTATGTATCTGGCAGCACAGGCTGTGCGTGTACTGGATGTTTTTGATACAGAAACCGTCAGTATCCGCTAGAAATCATAATCATTAATAACGTCTAAAAGATCCTGTCTTTTTTTGTATTTAACGCTTAATTTTTCTTGCAAACTACGTGCTTTGCTACACGTGACATTCACTTTTTTTTCTATTTCAATCTGTCGTTCTTTAGGCAGCGTTGAGTCCCACTCACCAGAGAAATATTGGCAGTCATCTGCTACGTTTAAATAGGCCGTGATATCTGCCGGATATTTTTCAGCGGCATGAGAATACCCCAGTAAAATAAAAAATGGCATGATAAAGAATATTATTTTTTTCATACTATCGACCGTCCGTTGAGCAATGGGGGTTATCTTTTTAACCGCCATGGTGTTTGATTACACCAAAGCTATTACCTACTACATGAAGATCGGCGTTCATACCATCTTTTTTATTGGATGTTGAACTCAATGTTTGGGTCGAAGAAATTCCCTGAAAACGAGAAACCTATTTATCGCCAATTATTTCTGAGGATGGCAGAAATAACCGTTGTGGCTATTCCTGCCAATATTGAGGGATTAGAACGTTTCCCAGCTCTTCTGCTGGTTGATCCGATGGTCTTCTGGCGTATGACGCCCGTTAGAGGCTTTTGGCGTCACAACACGGCCTTCATCTGTCGCGCCTTCATCTTCAGATAGCCGAAACACCGCCACAGCCTGAGCCAGCAAGATGGCCTGCTCAGCCAGTGAGTCAGCGGCGGCGGCGGATTCTTCCACCAAGGCCGCATTTTGCTGCGTGGTACTGTCCATTTCTGAGATAGCCAAGCTAACTTGGGTGATACCACGGCTTTGTTCATCAGATGCTGAGGCGATTTCCGCCATGATATCGCGCACGTGGCTCACGGAGCGGACAATCTCCTCCATGGTGTTACCGGCATTTTTCACCAGCGATGTTCCGGCATTAACCTGAGAAACAGACTCGCCAATCAGCCCTTCAATTTCTTTAGCGGCCTGCGCACTACGTTGTGCCAGATTTCTGACCTCACTGGCGACTACCGCAAAGCCACGGCCTTGTTCACCCGCCCGGGCCGCTTCAACGGCGGCATTCAGCGCCAAAATATTGGTCTGGAAAGCGATGCTGTTAATCACGGAGGTGATTTCAGAAATACGTTTGGAACTGCCAGAGATATCATTCATGGTGCGCACTACATCATTGACCAGCTTGCCGCCCTGTTGTGCGGTCTGCGAGGCCTCGGTGGCCAATTGATTGGCGTGATGAGCGTTATCCGTGTTCTGTTTTACTGTGGCGTTTAATTGTTCCATGCTGGCGGCGGTTTCTTCTACGGCGGCGGCTTGTTGCTCGGTACGGGACGATAAATCAGTATTGCCAGCGGCAATCTCACCAGAGGCATGGGATACCTGGCTGACACCAATGCGGATTTCATCAATCATGGCACGCAGATTTTCATTCATTCGGGCGACGGCATTCATCAACATGCCCAGTTCGTCGGTACGGGATGATGTGGTTGCCGCGGTTAAATCGCCAGTGGCAATACGTTCTGCCATATCCAGTGTGGCACGTAGAGGCACGGTAATTTGACGGGTCATGCGCCAGGCGATCAATAGCCCCAAAAGTAAGGCCACAAGAGCCGCAATAGCGAGTTGGTACTGGGCATTGTTAATCTCGTTGTGCGTACCTTGCAACTCTTGGGTAAACAGTTGGGTGGCCAACGTATTCAATGCATTCGCACTGGCCTCCATCACTTTACCGACCTCCAGTTCTTGCTGATAAGCCGGTAAATAGGCCAGAACGTTGTCTTTATAGAGGGCTAGGTTAGCGGCAACCGGTGCTAATAGTTTCTGCTGCTCGGCAGATAACACAGGCATGAAAGCATTCGCGGCACTGTTGGCAATGTTAATTGAGGTTATCAGTGCAGTTTCGGCATCTTTATTGCGATCCAGTAATAAACCGCGCGCGTTGTAACGCACCGTCATTAATTTTTGGCTCATTTCTGCTAGCAATATCTGCGTATTGGTATCGGCCCCTTCATTAAGCAGGCTTTGCTGTAGTGCATTGATATTATTTAGGCTTTCAGAGATGCTCCAGCTTTGACGCACTTTATCTTTATTGGTCACCGCATTCACAAAGTTCGTCTGTTGTTGCTGGTACTCCTCAACGACATGATTAATGTTGGCAATATTTTTGCGGTTATCAACTGACCAGCGGAGATTTGCACTTTGGGTCAGTAAATTTTTTATATTATTGATGTGCTGTGTGTTTTCTGTGATGTATTTCAGGTCATAGGTACGTTCATAAAGTGCGCGGTTATATTTTGCCTGATTCGCTTCGTCGTTGATTTTGTAGCTCAACTCCACTTTATATGCATGTTCTTCGATCACGGAGAAGTGATAAGCGGTGGTGCCCGCAATGACCCCGACCAATAGCAACATTAGGAAAAAACTTAAACCCAATTTTTTTCCGACTTTTACGTTATCAAAGCTGCCAATAATTTTGCTAAATACCGCCATGTTCTTCTCCGTTATACGGTGTTTCTGATATGAATTAATCAGCGTAGGTGAGTTTGGTAAGGTCTAATTATTAGAGAAGTTAAAGGACTGGTATGTACGCGGGGCAGCCTTGGCAAGAGTGCTTTTCCCAAACATCTTTTTTTCTACATCCATGCATTGTGATCATGGATGCCAGTAACCTTCTTGTATGCTCTATCGGCAGGAGTTGATGAAACTTTAACAATAAAAATGCCAGCAAGAGGGCCTTGCTGGCATGTATCTTTCGTACTTGAAGCTTACCTGCAACGCCACGTTCTTTGGCTATGCAACGGGCGGTTTAAGGCCCGTTTTATGGATAAGCGAATTACTTGGCTTGAGCGAAACGCGCTGCAGCTTCATCCCAGTTAACCACGTTCCAGAAGGCTTTGATGTAGTCTGGGCGGCGGTTTTGGAATTTCAGGTAGTAAGCGTGTTCCCATACGTCCAGGCCCACAATCGGGAAACCTGATACGCCAGAAACGGCTTCGCCCATCAGCGGGCTGTCTTGGTTAGCGGTTGAAACAACCGCCAGTTTGCCGTCGTCTTTCAGTACCAGCCAAGCCCAGCCAGAACCGAAACGGGTCGCAGCAGCTTGTTCAAATTTTTCTTTGAAGCTGTCTACGCTGCCGAAATCGCGCTCGATAGCGGCTTTCAGGTCACCGGCTAGGGTGGTGCCCAGTTTCAGGCCTTTCCAGAACAGACTGTGGTTAGCGTGGCCGCCTGCGTTGTTACGCATAAAGGTGCGCTTTTCAGCAGGGACTTTATCCAGATCTTTGATCAGATCTTCAACGCTCAGGTCCGCCAGCTCCGGGAAGCTCTCCAACACCGTATTTGCATTGTTAACATAGGTCTGATGGTGTTTGGTGTGATGGATTTCCATCGTCTGCTTATCGAAGTGTGGTTCTAAGGCATCATAAGCATAAGGCAGTGATGGCAGTGAATAACTCATAATCATCGTCTCCATAGTGTAGGACGGTGCAAAAAAGTAAGCACCGCGTAAGCATGGGGATCATTATAGTTAATTAAATGATATTGAAAATGATTATCAAACCTATATTTATAGTGTGGTCTTTGGGTGGCACTGAAGAATAAAATGGGTCAATAATATTTTTATAAAATTAATTTATGATGCGGCGTAACCCGCTTCTTTTTGACGTTTTACGCTTAAAATAACCCACTTGTCAGTGGCCGTATCTTCACGGTAAAAAAATGAGGTCTCCATTATCAGCGAAATTGACAACGAATCAGCAAAATTGACAACGAGCTCAAGTCTGAGTGTGGTCGTCGGTCACTGAGAATTTGACATCAATCTCGCCACTATCGTTATATCTTTGGTGTCATCAATGATATTTTTTGGTGTGGATTGTCGATCAATCGATCTCTTTTATTTTATTCTCTGCGGATGAGTATACACCGTCGCCCGCCCCGGTTTACTGAAACCGACTAACGTCAAATTGCAGCGCTCGGCAACTTCAACGGCAAGCGTGGTGGCGGCGGAGACGGCAAATAAAATCTCTGCACCACACATGGCCGTTTTTTGCACCATTTCATAACTGGCACGGCTGGAAACCAGCACCGCACCTTGTTGCCACGGCTGTTTTGCTCGTATCCCCAGTAGCTTATCCAGTGCAACATGGCGACCTACATCTTCGCAACCGCCTAATAACTCACCTTCAGGATTAATCCACGCGGCAGCATGGGTACAGCCGGTGAGTTGACCGACCGGTTGTACCTGTTTTAGCTGGGCAAGGGCGGTATCCAAATGCTCCAAGTTAAATGCCTGGGTGAACGGTAGCGGAGTGATTGGGCGGAAGATATCGTCCAGTTGTTCAATGCCACAAACTCCGCACCCGGTACGCCCTGCCATGGCGCGGCGGCGCTCTTTCAGGCCAGCAAAACGGCGGCTGGATAGCTCAATATTGACCTCTATGCCGTTGCAGCCGGGGGTCATCTCAATAGAATAGATTTCCTGTGGGCTGCTAATGATGCCTTCTGATAACGAAAAGCCCAGCGCGAAGGCAGCCAAATCTTTAGGGGTTGCCATCATCACCACATGGGAGATGCCGTTGTATACCAATGCAACGGGTACTTCTTCCGCCAGCCAATCCTGCTGTGGTTCTGCCAATTTATGCCGCTGTAGCACGTCAAGCTGCCGGGCACCGCGGATTTCGGCGCTAGAGGATAATCTCGAAGGTTTGATCTGGCTCACTATGCGGTCCTGAAAGTTATAACCCATAATCACAATGTGGTAACATTCACATTAAGAATGGTGCGGCTATGTATTATCTAACATAGAAATTCATTCCACACAGAAAAAGCGTGATATCGCATGAGCGATTTTAGCGCCTCCCATTTTATTGAGGGAAGCGTGAACTGGAAATAATGTGACAATGAAGGAGATACCCATGCAGGTCAGCAGAAGGCAGTTCTTTAAGATCTGCGCTGGCGGTATGGCAGGAACAACGGTCGCGGCACTCGGCTTCGCGCCGTCAGTGGCGCTGGCGGAAACGCGCAATTATAAATTGCTGCGCGCTCGCGAGACACGTAACACCTGCACATATTGCTCTGTCGGTTGTGGGCTTTTGATGTATAGCCTTGGCGACGGCGCGAAAAATGCTAAAGAAAGTATTTTTCACATTGAAGGGGACCCGGATCATCCGGTGAACCGTGGCGCACTGTGTCCGAAAGGGGCAGGGTTAGTCGACTTTATCCATAGCGAAAGCCGCTTGAAATACCCAGAATACCGGGCGCCAGGCTCAGACAAGTGGCAGAGAATCACTTGGGATGATGCGTTTACCCGTATTGCCAAATTAATGAAAGAAGACCGGGACGCTAACTTCATTAAGACCAACGACGCCGGTGTTACCGTCAACCGTTGGTTAAGCACCGGTATGCTGTGTGCTTCGGCATCAAGCAATGAAACGGGTTATTTGACCCAAAAATTTAGTCGCGCTCTCGGCATGCTTGCCGTAGACAACCAAGCACGTGTCTGACACGGACCAACGGTAGCAAGTCTTGCTCCAACATTTGGTCGCGGTGCGATGACCAACCACTGGGTTGACATTAAGAACGCGGATTTAATTATCGTCATGGGCGGTAATGCGGCAGAAGCGCATCCGGTGGGGTTCCGCTGGGCGATGGAAGCCAAAATCCACAACAATGCCAAGCTTCTGGTGATAGATCCGCGCTTTACTCGTACGGCATCGGTGGCTGATTTCTATACGCCAATCCGCTCCGGTACGGATATTGCGTTTCTGTCCGGTGTCTTGTTGTACCTGATCTCCAACAATAAAATTAACCGTGAATATGTCGAAGCCTATACCAACGCCAGCTTGCTGGTGCGGGAAGACTATGCTTTCGATGATGGCCTGTTCAGTGGCTATGACGCCGAAAACCGTAAATACGATAAAACCAGCTGGAACTATCAGTTGGATGAAGACGGTTTTGCTAAACGGGATGTCACGCTGCAACACCCGCGTTGTGTGTGGAACCTGCTGAAAGAGCACGTTAGCCGCTATACACCGGAAGTGGTCTCCAATATTTGCGGTACGCCAAAAGACGATTTCCTGCAGGTTTGTGAATATCTCGCCGAAACCAGTGTATCCAATAAAACGGCGACGTTCCTGTATGCCTTGGGTTGGACGCAGCACTCTGTGGGTGCGCAGAATATCCGTACTATGGCGATGATCCAGTTGCTGTTGGGCAACATGGGGATGGCAGGTGGCGGTATTAACGCCCTACGCGGTCACTCCAATATCCAAGGGCTGACTGACCTTGGCCTGTTGTCGCAAAGCCTGCCGGGTTACTTGAACTTGCCGTCAGAAAAACAGCCGGATATTGATACCTACCTGAAGGCCAACACGCCGAAAACCCTGTTACCAGGCCAGGTTAACTACTGGAGCAATTACCCGAAATTCTTTGTCAGTTTGATGAAAAGTTTCTACGGTGATAACGCCCAAAAGGAAAATGGCTGGGGCTATGACTGGCTGCCGAAGTGGGATAAAGGCTACGACGTCTTGCAGTATTTCGAAATGATGTCGCAGGGCAAGGTCAATGGCTATCTGTGCCAAGGCTTTAACCCGATTGCCTCGTTCCCGGATAAAAACAAAGTGACAGCGGCGCTGTCGAAGCTGAAATTCTTGGTGACGATTGATCCACTCAATACTGAAACCGCGAATTTCTGGCAAAACCACGGTGAATTTAACGATGTCGATCCATCGAAAATTCAAACTGAGGTGTTCCGCTTGCCATCCAGTTGTTTTGCTGAAGAGAACGGCTCGATCGTTAACTCCAGCCGCTGGCTGCAATGGCACTGGAAAGGCGCTGATTCACCGGGAGAAGCACTGAACGATGGTGCAATTCTGGCGGGCATCTTTATGCGTATGCGTGAGATGTACCAGCGGGAAGGTGGCGCGGTGCCTGAGCAGGTGCTCAATATGACCTGGGACTACCTGACACCAGAAAATCCAGAGCCGGAAGAAGTGGCAATGGAAAGTAATGGGCGAGCGCTGGCGGATCTCACTGATGCCGACGGCAAAGTGTTGGTCAAAAAAGGCGAACAGCTCAGTACCTTCGCTCAACTGCGTGATGACGGTACCACTTCCAGTGGTTGCTGGATCTTTGCGGGTAGCTGGACACCGGCCGGTAACCAAATGGCGCGGCGTGATAATGCGGATCCATCGGGTCTCGGCAATACCTTGGGCTGGGCCTGGGCATGGCCGCTTAACCGCCGCATTCTGTACAACCGTGCGTCTGCTGACCCGCAGGGTAAACCGTGGGATCCGAAACGCCAGTTGCTGGAGTGGGATGGTGCTAAGTGGGCCGGTATTGATGTTGCTGACTACAGTGCTGCGGCACCGGGCAGTGATGTTGGGCCGTTTATCATGCAGCCTGAAGGGATGGGCCGTTTGTTTGCAATCGATAAGATGGCTGAAGGGCCGTTCCCTGAGCATTATGAGCCATTTGAAACGCCGTTGGGGACCAACCCGCTGCATCCGAATGTGATCTCTAACCCAGCCGCTCGTGTATTTAAAGATGATCTGGCCGCGATGGGGTCGCACGAGCAATTCCCTTATGTTGGCACCACTTATCGTTTAACCGAACATTTCCACTACTGGACCAAACATGCGTTGCTCAATGCCATCGCTCAACCGGAACAGTTTGTGGAAATTGGCGAAAAACTGGCGGCGAAGAAAGGGATTAAGCAAGGCGATACGGTGAAAGTCAGCTCTAACCGTGGCTTTATCAAAGCCAAGGCGGTGGTGACTAAACGTATTCGTACTCTGAATGTTCATGGGCAAGAAGTTGACACCATTGGTATTCCGATCCATTGGGGATATGAAGGGGTGGCAAAAAAAGGCTTCCTGGCGAATACCCTGACACCGTATGTCGGTGATGCCAATACGCAAACGCCAGAGTTCAAGGCGTTTCTGGTCAATGTGGAAAAGGTGTAACGGAGAGAATCTATGTCACTGCAAACTCAAGACATTATCCGGCGCTCCGGTACTAATTCCCTTACGCCGCCACCTCAGGTCCGTGATCATCAGGAACCGGTGGCTAAACTTATCGATGTCACCACCTGTATCGGCTGTAAAGCCTGTCAGGTGGCGTGTTCGGAGTGGAACGATATCCGCGATGAAGTCGGTCATAACGTCGGGGTGTATGACAACCCTGCCGATTTGACCGCTAAGTCGTGGACAGTGATGCGTTTCTCTGAAGTTGAAGATGAAGAGAGCGGCAAGCTGGAGTGGCTGATCCGCAAGGATGGCTGTATGCATTGCGCCGATCCGGGCTGCCTGAAGGCATGTCCATCGGAAGGGGCGATCATTCAGTACGCCAACGGTATCGTTGATTTCCAATCAGAACATTGTATTGGTTGTGGCTACTGCATCGCAGGTTGTCCGTTCGATGTCCCGCGCATGAATAAAGATGACAATCGGGTGTATAAATGCACCTTGTGCGTCGATCGTGTCGGTGTTGGTCAGGAACCTGCTTGTGTGAAAACCTGCCCGACTGGAGCGATTCACTTTGGTACCAAAGAGTCGATGAAAGAAGTGGCGGCTGGCCGGGTTGCTGAGCTAAAAACCCGTGGGTTTGATAACGCAGGGTTATATGACCCTGCGGGCGTCGGCGGTACCCATGTGATGTATGTACTGCATCATGCGGATAAACCCCAGCTTTATCATGGCCTGCCGGAGAATCCGACCATCAGTCCGACGGTGACTTTCTGGAAAGGCATCTGGAAACCGTTGGCTGCGGTAGGTTTCGCGGCGACCTTCGCTGCCAGTATCTTCCATTACGTTGGCGTAGGCCCGAACCGGGTGGAGGAAGAGGAAGAAGACGATGAGACAACGGATCCTACCCCTTCCGAGACGGTAGCAAAGGCACCAGAGCAGACAACCTCTGAGCGCTCAGACGAAGGGGAAACGCGGAAATGAAAAAAGAAAAACCGATCCAGCGCTACAGCGCGCCGGAGCGCATTAACCACTGGATAGTTGCCTTCTGCTTTATATTGGCGGCTATCAGTGGATTAGGGTTCTTCTTCCCTTCATTTAACTGGCTGATGAATATTTTTGGTACACCACAGATGGCGCGCATTCTTCACCCCTTTGCCGGGGTGGTGATGTTCGCGGCCTTTTTGATCATGTTTTTCCGCTACTGGAAACATAACCTGATCAATAAAGACGACTTGGAGTGGGCCAAGAATATCCATAAAATCGCCATGAATGAGGAAGTGGGTGACACAGGGCGCTATAATTTCGGCCAAAAATGCGTATTCTGGGCTGCTATTATCAGTCTGGTGCTACTGTTAGTCAGTGGCGTGGTGATTTGGCGGCCTTACTTTGCGTCATCCTTCCCTATCCCGCTGATCCGTCTGGCACTACTGGTGCATTCGCTGGCGGCGGTTGGGTTGATTATCGTGATTATGGTGCATGTGTATGCGGCCCTGTGGGTGAAGGGGACGATTACCGCGATGGTGGAGGGCTGGGTACCTGCAGCATGGGCTAAAAAGCACCATCCGCGTTGGTATCGTGAAGTCCGCAGTAAAGATGATGCTCGCGCCAACGCTAAAGGCCAGCCGCAAGAGAAACAGAAAGAGAAACCCTGATGAGTATTCGTATTGTCCCTAAAGACCAATTAGGTAAACAACGCGAAAAAGGTACAACGGCGGGGAATATCCCGCCGTTACTTTTCGCAAATTTAAAAAGTTTGTATACCCGACGCACTGAACGTTTGCAGCAGTTGGCGCTGGACAATCCGCTGGCCGATTATCTGGATTTTGCGGCCAAAATTACTGAAGCCCAGCAAAAAGCACTGCATGACCATCCGTTGGTCTTGGATATGCAAGCCGAGTTGGTGCAATCAGCGGCCAGTGGCAAGCCCCCCTTGGACGGGAGTGTTTTTCCGCGTACCGAACATTGGCGCAAGCTGCTATCCGCGCTGATTGCCGAATTGCGTCACGATGCTCCCGACCACATTTTGGCGGTGCTGGATAATCTCGATAAAGCATCGGTTCATGAGCTAGAGTTGTACGCTGATGCCTTGCTAAACCGAGATTTTTCTCAAGTCGGTAGTGAGAAAGCCCCGTTTATCTGGGCCGCTTTATCGCTCTACTGGGCGCAGATGGCCAGCCAAATCCCTGGCAAAGCACGGGCTGAATACGGTGAACACCGTCAGTTCTGCCCGGTGTGTGGCAGCATTCCGGTTTCCAGTGTGGTACATATCGGCACCCATAATGGCTTGCGTTATTTGCACTGTAATTTGTGTGAAAGCGAATGGCATGTCGTGCGAATTAAATGCAGTAACTGTGAGCAAACCCGTGATCTTAACTATTGGTCGTTGGACAGCGAGTTGGCCGCAGTAAAAGCAGAAAGTTGCGGTGATTGTGGTACTTACCTAAAAATTCTTTATCAGGAAAAAGACCCGCAGGTGGAAGCGGTCGCTGATGATTTGGCCTCATTGATCCTTGATGCCAAGATGGAAGGTGAAGGGTTCGCCCGCAGCAGTATTAATCCATTTTTGTTCCCAGGTGAGTAATACGTAACCTTGCTACAATTTACCCAAAATAAGTCGAGTTGCAGAAAGCCGCACTGGCGTAAGCCCCCAAAAGCTTATTGATGTAAGGTCAATGACCAATCAGTGATGGGGGTGAGGGCAATCAACGCACAGGCAACTCGACGTATGGCGGGTATATCGTTTAATTAATTTGTTTGAGTGACTATGAGCGCAGAACCACACCCATTATATCGCCAGTTACCGGCCATTGATCGCTTACTGAATGAGCCTGAAATGGCCCCTTTATTGGCGGAGTATGGCCCCGTTCTTTTGGCCGATACCCTACGTCAATTACAGGCAGAAGCTCGTGAATATATCGGTCAATTTCATACTCTGGCTGATTGGTGTGCGGACTGGCCTGCCGCTTTACGTCAACGATTGAATCAACGGCAACCCGCGTTAAAACCTGTGTTTAATCTTACTGGCACGGTGCTGCACACCAATTTGGGCCGTGCACCGCTGGCAGAATCTGCTATCGCGGCGGTGACCGATGCCATGCGAAGTGCGGTCACCTTGGAATACTCCTTAGAGGGCGCGGGCCGTGGGCACCGTGATCGGGCTGTCGCCGATTTACTCTGTGCCCTGACCGGTGCGGAAGATGCCTGTATCGTCAATAACAATGCGGCGGCGGTCTTCTTGTTGTTAACGGTCATGGCGGCGGGCAAGCAAGTCGTGGTCTCCCGTGGTGAACTGGTCGAGATTGGCGGTGCGTTTCGTATTCCTGATGTCATGCGTCAGGCAGGGTGTGAGCTGGTCGAAGTGGGTACCACGAACCGAACACATCTGAAAGATTATCGGCAGGCCATCAATGAAAATACGGGTCTGCTGATGAAAGTTCATACCAGCAATTACAGTATCGAGGGTTTCACGGCCGCAGTATCCGAACAGCAACTGGCGGCATTGGGGCAAGAGTGTTCCATCCCGACCGCGACCGATTTAGGCAGTGGTTCGCTGGTGGATATGACCCGTTACGGTTTACCCGCCGAGCCCATGCCACAACAGTTGATTGCGGCAGGCGTAGATTTAGTGACCTTCTCCGGTGATAAACTGTTAGGTGGGCCGCAAGCGGGGATCATTCTCGGTAAAAAACAGTGGATTGAGCGGTTACAGCAACATCCGCTGAAGCGAGCATTGCGGGCCGATAAAATGACACTGGCAGCTTTGGACGCCACCTTGCGCCTCTATCAGCAGCCAGATCGGTTGGTTGAACAACTGCCATCTCTGCGGCTACTGACCCGCCCCGCCTCAGAGATTGCCGCGTGTGCACAACGCCTGCTGGCCCCACTGATTGCCTGTTATGGCACAGATTTCACTTTGGATATTGAATCATGTTGGTCACAAATTGGCAGTGGTTCGCTGCCGGTTGATCGCTTGCCCAGTTGGGCGCTGACGTTTACGCCTAAAGATGGGCGCGGTAGTACATTGGAAGCCTTAACGGCGCGTTGGCGCACACTGACGAAGCCGGTCATTGGTCGTGTGGCTGATGGGCGTTTGTGGCTGGATTTACGCTGTCTGGAGGATGAGGCGGCGTTGCTAAGGGAATTGGCATCATGATTATTGTCACCGCAGGCCATGTCGATCATGGCAAAACCACACTTTTACAGGCCATTACCGGGGTTAATGCGGATCGGTTGCCGGAAGAGAAGCAGCGGGGGATGACCATCGATCTGGGCTATGCCTACTGGCCACTTCCTGATGGCCGTATCATGGGTTTTATTGACGTCCCCGGTCATGAGAAGTTTTTGGCGAACATGTTGGCGGGGGGGGGGGCGGTATTGATCACGCTCTGTTGGTGGTGGCCTGTGATGATGGCGTGATGGCGCAGACCCGTGAACATCTGGCGATTTTGCGGCTGAGTGGTCGGCCAGCGCTAACGGTGGCATTGACCAAAGCGGATCGGGTTGATGATGAGCGCATTGCACAGGTCCATCAGCAAATTTTGCAGGAGTTGGTGGCACAAGGCTGGTCAGCGGAGCAGATCAGTCTGTTTGTCACGGCGGCCGTCACTGAGCGTGGTATCGGTGAGTTACGTGAGCATCTGGCGCAATGTCATCAGCAACGTGACCCGAAGGGCCGATTACAGCGGCGTTTTCGTCTGGCCATTGACCGGGTATTCAGCGTAAAAGGGGCTGGCTTAGTGGTGACGGGGACCGCGTTGGCGGGCCAGGTGGCGGTAGGCGATACCCTGTGGTTGACTGGCGGTGATTGCCCCGTGCGGGTGCGAGGTATTCATGCCCAGAACCAACCGGCACAGCAGGCGCAAGCCGGCCAGCGCATTGCCCTGAATATCAGCGGTGATATCAGTAAGCAGCAAATCAACCGCGGTGATTGGTTATTGGCGCAGCCACCGTTGCCACCGGTGGATCGGGTGCTGGTAACCGTTGATGCCGATACGCCGTTACAACACTGGCAGCCCTTACATCTGTATCATGGGGCTCGCCATATTACGGGCCGTTTTTCACTGCTAGGTCACCAGCAGTTAATTGACGACCAACAACCGTTAATTGACCATCAACAAATCATAAATAATCAATCCACATCAGGCGGTCATTCCTCTCAGATTCTGGCCGAGTTGCTGCTGGACAGCCCTCTGTGGCTGGTAGAAAACGACCGGGTGATCTTGCGTGATATCGGGGCGAAGAAAACCTTGGGTGGCGCACGGGTGATTCATCTGGCGGTGCCATCACGTGGTAAACGGCAACCGGCGTATCTGGCTTGGTTAACCGCACTGGCCCAGGCGACGAGTGACCGAGAGGTGTTGGATTTACATTTGGCGCAAGGGCCGGTCTCGGTGCGCACATTTAGTTGGGCGCGCCAGCTTACTGACAATGAGATGGCGGCATTACTGGCGGCGACCGATACTGTCGTCGCCGGGGACATTGCGCTATCACATCCTCACGCACAGCAAGCGCAACAGACCCTCTTGCATGTACTCGCCCTCTATCACCAACAGCATGGCGATCAGTTGGGGTTAGGGCGGGCGCGTTTGCGACGTATGGCTTTACCGACGCTGGACGAAGGGGTGGTATTCCGTCTGATTGATAACTTGCTGGCGGAGGGAGCGTTACACAACACCCGTGGGTGGTTACATCTGCCAGAACATGGTTTAGCGTTTACTGAGCAAGAGCAGATAGGGTGGCAACAAGCGGCACCTTACTTTGTTGATGACCCTTGGTGGGTGCGTGACTTAGCGGCCGAGTTGCAAGCTGCAGAGGGTGAAATGCGCAGCCTATTACGCAAAGCGGCGCAACTGGGTTATATCACTGCGGTTGTGACGGATCGTTATTATCTGAGCCAACGCATTGAGCAGCTTGCTGATTTGGTACGTGAGTTAGATAGCCGCCAGGGGAGTGTCAGTGCCGCAGATTTCCGTGATCGACTCGGTATTGGTCGCAAACTGGCGATCCAAATTCTTGAATTCTTTGACCGCAGTGGTTTCACCCGCCGCCGGGGTAATGGCCATATATTGCGAGATAGCGGCCTGTTTTCTGCGACAGGTTCTTGAGGAGAGCTATATTGTTGCCAGATTAGCGTTTTTGTATAAATTGAACCCTACTTTGGCAGCAAAAGTATAAATATTTGAAGGATTGATTATCGCATTTTTATCCACTCGCCAGAAAACGGCATCTCCGGCGTCCGCCAGACGGGGAGAAAACGGGTATCCCAACAGCCAGAATAGACCGAATATCAAATCGCTGGCACCTGCTGTATCAGTCATAATTTCCTGTGGATTCAACCCCGTTTGCTGTTCGAGTAAACCCTCCAGAATAAAAATTGAGTCCCTCAAGGTGCCCGGTACAACAATGCCGTGAAAACCAGAAAACTGATCGGAAATAAAGTTGTACCAGGTAATTCCCCGGTTGGAGCCAAAGTATTTTCGATTGGGTCCGGCGTTAATCGTTTTTACTGGCGTAACAAAACGCATACCGTCAGCAGAAGCAACTTCTCCACCACCCCATTGCTGTGCTAGGCTCAAGGTAGCCTGATAATCAACCAGGGGTCATGCGGTTCCGGCGTACAACCCCAGTACAAAAAATCACCTTAACGTACCATATTTTCCGTTTCCCAAACGGAGCCCAAGTATAAACAGAATGTGGGTTGTCTTCGGGTAAAGCCGAAAGTGTGATAAAACGAATATATTGACATTTTGGCGCTCCGGGTAATAAAGAAAAAGTAGAACAGGGTGTATCAGGATAAATATTGATTAGACGTCAGTCTATTATCACGATAGAATATTACAATGCAGTAATAAGGAGATAACGCAGTGACAGAATTAGAAATGGAAAAAAAATTGCTAAATAACGGCTTTACTGCCAAGAATATTACGCATATGAGGAAAATAATTTCGCGTGATGACCAGCAAAAAGAGACCTATTCCAGTTTACTCATAGATTTAAAGAAGCGTTTTTTCGCGGGATGTTTGATTTGTGCTATTTTATTTACCCCTCTTATTTTTATGATGTTCAATGATTATACATCGGATGAAATATTCAGTTATCTTGTCGCCCTGATTTTTGGCTTGTATATGACTTATTATATAACGCCACTGAACTTAGCATGGAAGTCATATAGATATCTTTCCAATAAGGAGGAATGATCCTCCTTGCTGTCTATTTTCTTTCATACTCTGAATTATCATCCAGATAGGTGCTACCGATAACTCTTATTTTATTTGTAGCCTTAACACCTTGTATGGTAAGTGCTAGCTTACTCATGCTGTTTATTTTTCGGTAGTAATCGGATGGAATATATTTATACAATCTCCACGCATCGGGTTTTAATGACAATTTAATGACACCATAGAATGACGTAGTTAAATCTGCCGCATAATAGGCCAACATACCGGTTTTTCTTTCAAATCCAAAGAATTCAGCCGTTCCCATATAAGCATCCTGCATAAAACCGGTAGTATTTTTATTGCCTCTTAACCGCTGAACCCCTTCTGATAGACTACTTGCACCATTTAATATCAAATGAGCACCAACGATGATACCGACAATATTTCCTGAAGCTATTGAGCCAAGGAGAATTCCACTTCCGGCGACCATCTGTAAACCGCCAACAATTACAGCTATTCCATCAATAACATAGCCGATAACTTTATCATGCTCTTCAATTTTAGCGGATATGTATACCTTCGCCTGTTTTAATGAAAGCATACTGTCTTGCTTGGAAAGGTGATAGCATTCCATTTTCAAGTTGTCTATCCCTTCCTTGCAATCGTTGTCTGTTCTGGCGTTCCGTATAAAGGTAAGGTTTTTTTGTGTAAATTATTTGATATCATTCTCAAATTTCACTCTCAAGAAAACATCTTTTATATTATTAAACGAAACTCTTCTTGAGAGATTGATTAATTTATCAGCCTCTATTTTTGCCATTGCATAAAAATATTTATTATTTCTTTCCTGCAAGCTCAAACCAATATCCATTTGCTCACTCCTTTTTTTATGGGGCAATCTAACAAGGTATTATATCTATAGATAGAACCTATTCCTCTATACATTATATAAAATTACGATTATTGCCCTATTAAAATGGAGTATTTTCAGATGTTTCTTGATACATTTAGCTTTTTGCGGGTAGAGCCAAGACAAATGGGTAATGGCAGAGTAGGGAGGCGGGCCAACCAGCCAGTACTGGTAAATCAGCCATTTTGTCACCTTGCAGGGCAAGCCCGCGACCGTAACAGTCTGTTCGATAACCGCCCAGCGTTATTTCTGACCGGAAATTTTAACGAATATATAGACGCTTAGCGTAGGTTTTCGCCCCATTGGACCTCAAACCCCTTTATCTGGGGGAAATACGTATCGGTGTGTTTTTAATACCGTCTTGAGAAATATAGCGTGGGTAAAACTATCCTGCTGGAGAAGCTACCTGACGCTCCTCCAGCAGGGAATAAACTTACTCGGTAGCAACCGCCTCGGGTTGGCGGCGGATGAACACCATCACCAAGCCTAGCCACAGTAAACCGCTCATCAGGTTAAACAGATTAAACCCTCTACTGTCGCCCCACAGGTAAGCCACTTTGGCCAACTCAATACCTAAGGTGAAGATCATCATGCTGATCATCCCCATGGCCGCAGAGACGGTTCCTTTACTGATATCACTGGCGAATAGTGTCAACCGCACCAGACCGGCGTTCGCCAGACCGATACCAAAAGCATACAGGCTCAACCCGGCGGTCATCCACAGATAGGCATGGGATGAATAGAGTGTTGAACCGGCGGCGATCATCAGGCCAACAATCATTGGGCCAGCGCCGTAACGGATGAGTTGAGGAATGCTGGTTTTACCGCTCAATCGTGCCAGTGTCAGGTTACCTATAATCAGTGCGCCGAAAATTGGTACCTGCAAAATGCCATATTCAAAAGTAGAGAGTTGCTCTCCGCTGATCAAAATTACCGGTGACTGGGCAATCCATGCCAGCAAAGGCAGGCTGGCAAAGCCCAATGCTAAAGAACCACAGAGGAAGCGGCGGTTAGCAAGTACTTGCTTATAATCACGCCACATGTTGGCAACTGACAGTTTCTCCCCTTTCAGCGAGGCAGTTTCTGGCATCGCACGCCACAGGCCGGCAAATGAAATTGCCCCCAGCACCGCAAACAAGACGAACATGGTTTGCCAAGGAGCCACATGGATCAGGGCAGCACCGGCCAATGGGCCAAGCAACGGAGCAATCAATGCCACATTGGCCATTAACGCGGTGATTTTAATACAGACCGCTTCTTCAAAAGATTCCTGAATAGTGGCGTAACCGACGGCACCGATAAAGCACAAGCCAATGCCTTGCAAGAAGCGCATTGCGATGAACTGTTCAATGCTATTAACCAGTAAAATGGCAAGGCAAGTCACGACAAAGAAAGCGACCCCAGCCAACATCACTGGACGACGCCCACGGCGGTCAGACAACGGCCCTAGAAGCCATTGTAGGAACATCCCCCCCGCCAGATAAGCGGTCATAGAGGTTGGAACCCACTCAACACTGGCATTAAACTCGGCGACCACTGCCAGCATACCTGGCTGGATCATATCGTTGGCGATATACGCTGCAAATTCGAACAATACTAAGCAGAGAGGGAATAAAAGCGCCCGTCGACCTAAGCGTGTCGCGGGTGAAAATGAAGTTTGCATAAATTAAGCTAATTAATAATAAGTATGTAAAAGGGAACTGCTTGGGCAGGGCCTACAGTCGGAACATGTCAGAGCGGTTATTTTGCCGTCAATAGCGTGTTATGGCAATAATTACCCTTAGTTTAGTGATTTGTGGCTGTTGACGTTCAAAGCACATTTGAGCCACCGAGTGATGCCAGACTGTCTACTCCCCGTTATCTGAGACAGACCTGATTAGACTTTTAATAACTTTTTGATTTTGAATGGGCTGTTGATGTCAAAAGCACATTTGAGCAGCCGAGTGAAGAATGAAGGTAGGACGCGAGGCATGGATGCCGAGCGAGGGCCGCTTGAGCAGGAAGCGAATCGGCCCGGTCCGTCAGCGAAATGATGAATCGAGGGACCCCACGCAGTGGGCAAGCGATAGTGCGAAAGCGCGGGGTTCCAAGGGGGCCACGCTTATGCACTGAACCCCAAAACTTGGACATCTGCTTTACTGCTTTTCTACCTGAGTCCGGTATTCTGCCGGACTCATTCCGCCTGTTTTCAGGCTAATGCGCTCTGTATTGTAATAATGGATATATTCTACAATGTCACGCTTTAAAACTGTGGCTGAATCGTACTTCTTACGGTGATACATCTCGGCTTTCAGGTGACTGAAGAAATTTTCCATCACTGCATTATCTAAACAATTGCCTTTGCGTGACATACTTTGCCTTATCCCCGCCTCGACAAGCATTGAGCGCCACATCGGCGTTCGGTAATGCCAGCCCTGATCGCTGTGCAACATCAGGCCTTCTTTTCTCCCTTTCACTTTCAGCGCTTTTTCCAGCGTCTTGCACGTCAGGATTAATGCTGCTCTTTCTGACATATGCCAAGAAATAATCTCATTATTAAACAGGTCTTGTATCACCGACAAATACAGCTTCTGTGCTCCAACTCGGAACTCTGTGACATCTGTACACCACTTCAATCCACTGATTTCGGATGTAAAATTACGAGCCAATAGATTATCGGATGCCCGGCCACCATCGGCCCTATAGGAGCGATATTTTTTCCGCCGAATGAGGCTGAGTAACCCGTGCTGATTCATCAGTTTTCGCACCGTTTTGTGATTCAGTGTGAACCCTTCTTTTCTCAGTGCGACCGTCATCCGGCGATAACCGTAGCGCTGTGCGTGTCGTCTGCTTAGGGCGCCAATCGCTTTTACCGCATCTGCATAGTCATCAATTACACCGTCCGGTTTCGATGCATGATAATAGTATGTACTGCGTGCCAATTTTGCGGCACACAGTAGGCAAGAAAGTCGATGTTCTGCTGTCAGTGCTTGAACTATTCTGGTTTTTTCTGCTGCTCCCTGAGTGCCTTTTCTTCTCTCAGGGCTTTCCGCTTTTTTAGATAAGCGTTTTCCGCGCGCAGATACTCAAGTTCTTTCTCTAGCTCCGCATGCGTCATCTCGCTGAACGGTTTTGAATCGTGCTCATATTTATCTTTTGGCATAGTAGGACCCGTTTTCGATGGGTTAAGCGCTTCTTTTCCTCCCTCTCGATAACGTTTCATCCAGTTTTGGATAATCGTCTCGTTGGGAATGTTAAAATGAGCAGAAGCATCGGCAGCGCTACATCTGTTTGCCATCATATAGCGGACAACGCAAAGCCTGAATTCTGGAGTATAAGTTCTGGAAAGATGGTGCTCCAGTCCAGCCTCACCTTGACGGCGAAAAGCTCGGATCCAACGCGTAAGAGGGGATTTGCCAACACTGAATTGACGTGCGGTTTCCCGCAGAGTGGCCTTTCCTGAAAGGTAATGTTGAACCGCCGCTAGGCGGGTTGAAAAAGGGTGTTTCATTGAACCGAACCTCCAGATCATGGATAAAAAGATCCAAGATCTGGGGTTCAGTGCACTTATGGCCCCATTGGCGGTTGGTTCATCGGAGGCCAGGTGAGCTGTGAAGCCATAACAACCGAACCCGATCACCGCACCAAAAACTCCCCCCCAAACCCCCATGACTCTGTGTATCTCCCCAAACTTACGTTATTATTCGCCAAGCAAGCGTTTATAAAAATAATCATTTGTAAAAATAATAGCGTACCTACTTATATTCAGGCAATTTGGTCAGCTAAATTTCAGCCGATAACGGCGCAGCAGGCGATACCGCAACAAACATTATTGCAACAAACAATACAGATAACAGATAACAGAGAGCAGGCATGACCAATAAGATTGACTGGATTGATAACCTTCGGGCGGTGGCGTGTATTATGGTGGTGATGATTCATTCCACCACTTATTACGTGACCCGTGGTGCACAGGTAGGAGAACTCAACTGGGATATCGCCAATGTGCTGAACTCAGCTTCCCGCGCGTGTGTCCCCTTATTTTTTATGATCTCCGGCTATCTATTCTTTGGCGAAAAAAGTGCTCAGAAAAAACACTTTATGCGTATTGGACTGTGTCTGCTGTTTTATAGCGTGATCGCACTGATCTATATTTCAACATTGACCCCAATCGACGGCTGGGCCTCGTTGAGAAATATCCTGCAAAAACCGGTGT
Organism: Yersinia pestis; assembly: GCF_900460465.1. GTDB lineage: Bacteria > Pseudomonadota > Gammaproteobacteria > Enterobacterales > Enterobacteriaceae > Yersinia > Yersinia pestis. The sequence goes on from NZ_UAVH01000001.1 coordinate 217,230, forward strand.
TTTATCATCTCTGGTTCTTCTACGCCATTATCGTGGTCTATCTGGTCTCGCCCCTTATTAAGGTTAAACCCGTTTCGGGCCGCTATCTGGCAATATTGATCCTGTTATTGGCTGTCGTCGCCAACCCGCAAACCAGCAAGTTCTCCCTTGATGATTTCCGTTTGTTGCCTGCTAACCTCTATATTTACGGCGATACTTTCTATTATTTGCTGTATGCCCTGTTGGGTCGAGCGATGGGTATGCTGGAAACTCAGGGGCGGATGATCAGTTGGGGAGCGGCATTGCTGTTTGTCGTGAGTGTAATATGCATTGCCATCTCAACGGAAAAACAGACACGAATTAATGGCAGTTTTGCTGATACGTTTTACATGTATTGTAGCCCGCTGGTGTTCATTGCGGCGGTGTCGCTGTGGGTTTGGTTTAAAAATTGTCTGAATCAGCACATTGCCTGGCTAAGTGGGCTCGCCAGGCATTCACTGGCAATTTATGGTTTTCATGCGCTGATTATCCACTTTATCCGCACGCATCATTATGATTTCACGGCTTACCCAGTGCTGGATATTCTGTATGTTTTTGCACTGACCCTGGGCCTAAGTACATTATTATCGATGGGATTGCAGCGTATTGATCGGCGACGGTGGGTCAGTTAACCACGGTGACCCCCCACTGTGGGCACTTTATGATTAATGAGACCATTCATGATTAATGACTCCAGTGCATGATTAACAGATTCAGCCCTATGGAAAGAGCTAATAGTGGAAAGAGCCAATATACGACACTGACTTTAATGCTAAAGTTATTTTTTATCTTGGTTTATAAAAAAGCTACCGAGAGGGTTTATTCTCAGTGGCTTGGATTGTGTTAAATTTATTCATTAAAATATACATATTGACATGATAAATAAGATTTTTCCTATCACTTTAAAGAATTAATTAACCTGTATTGTGGGCGTTTTCATTTTATTTTACTGATAATTCTGATTTTTAATTTAATTTAAATTAAAAATATATAATTTTATTATAAATATATTTAAAGATTTTATTTGATTGTTTTTTCTGGTTGTCATTCGTAGCTTGCTGTTAAGTCTGATTATTTATATTGAAAATCTATTTTTTTATAAATAGTAATACAATTGATGGTTAAGTCTATTTTATAAGATGAAAGCGTGACATTGAGTGAAATCGACACGCCTGAATTCTGCCCATCAAGGTAATTTAGCATATAAATACTTTTCTATTTCAGTTGGTTATAATAAATAATCCAATAAAATTTTCGTGTTTTTAATGAAATTTTTATCTCAAGAGTGTATTGATGATTTGATATTGATGTTAAATTTTATTTGGGTTATTTTATTTTAGAGAGTAAGATCTCACGGTCATATAATGATTTAATTTCCCTTTTTTATTACATTAGACTCCTTTAACAATTTTTAATTTAACCATGGTTGTACTCATTATTAATAATTCTATTATGTGATTGGTATTTCAGAGATATATCCTTTAAATGCAATATCTACATAAAGGTTTTTAATATGTCTAACGTTAAGAAAAGCACTTTTATTATTGCTTTAGCAACTTTATCTGTTATTTATCAGGCTTTAGCTGCTGATGCAGGGAATGGGCGTATTAAGTTCACTGGAACGGTTATTAATGCACCGTGCTCAATTGCATTAGATTCTACTGATATTAATGTAGACCTAGGGCAGGTCGCGAATAGGGTTCTGGAGACGGGTAACAAATACTCTCAGAGCGTACGGTATAACATTAATCTGCAAGATTGTAGCCTGACGGCTCAAGGGAGTGGGGGGGCCACTTATCCTGCACTGTCTAAAGTCAATGTCACCTTCAGCGGTATTGCTGATGCGGCGGCTCCAGCCCTGCTGGCTAACACCGGTAGCGCGAAAGGCGTGGGTGTTCGCCTTATTGGCACTGATGACGCGCTACTCAAAGTGGGTGATACGAGTCCTGATATTAATCTGACATCTGGTCCGAATCAGATTGTATTTTCTGCTCGTATTGAAGCCACCAGTGCGCCAGTAACTACCGGTACTGTTGTCTCTCAGGCAACCTATGCTCTGAATTATAAATAACAAATGTTTAAAGTAATTAAAGGGGAGGTAACTCCCCTCTAATTAATATTATCGCCATAAGACAATGGTTTATATATGCCATATAATTCTAAAAGAAAAAAAACCATCTTCCTAATGGTGAAAGTATTAACAATAATTTTAGTATGGTTATTTTTGCCTGAATCGACTGCAGTAGTAAAATTCAATACCAATATTATCGATGCTAAAGACCGTAGTAATATCGATCTCTCTCGTTTTGAGGTTGATGATTACACCCCTCCGGGGAATTATCTACTTGATATTCTTATTGATGATAGGCTGTTACCTGAACGTTATTTAGTGACTTATCTCGCTGTTGATGAAGGGAAATCAACGAAGCTCTGTTTGACGCCTGACTTAGTTAATCTATTTGGTTTATCTACGGAAGTACGTGAGTCGATGACATTATGGAATAACGACAAGTGTGTTGCTATTGATGAAAAAAAAGAGATAAAAATTCAGTACGATAAAGAGAAGCAATCCTTAATTATTTCTATTCCCCAAGCTTGGCTGGCTTATAACGATCCCAATTGGGTGCCGCCTTCACAATGGGGAAACGGTGTTGCTGGTACTTTATTGGATTACAATTTGTTTGGTTATCATTATTCACCGAATATGGGCGGCAGTACCACAAATTTCAGCAGCTACGGCACTACCGGGGCTAATATGGGACCATGGCGTATTCGTGCAGATTACCAATATATCAATACAGAAACGGCGGGCGAGCACTACCGTAATTTTGATTGGTCGCAAGTGTATGCTTTTCGAGCCATCCCCTCGATAGGGGCTAAATTTGTCGGTGGCCAGACTTATCTCAACTCCAGTATTTTTGATTCATTCCGTTTTCTGGGCACTTCACTTTCCAGTGATGAGCGCATGTTGCCACCGACGTTACGCGGCTATGCACCACAGGTAATGGGCATTGCTCACACCAACGCCCGCGTGGTATTGAGCCAGAATGGGCGGGTGCTTTATCAGACTAACGTTGCACCAGGCCCCTTTGTTATTCAAGACATTAGCGAAGCCGTACAAGGGAATATTGATGTCCGCGTGGAAGAGGAAGATGGCCGGGTCACCGTGTTTCAAGTCAACGCCGCGAGCGTGCCATTTTTAACCCGTAAAGGTGCCGTGCGCTATAAAGCTGCGTTGGGTCGCCCGATGCTGGGTAATTCAGCCAGTAATCCGACATTCTTTAGTGGCGAATTCTCGTGGGGCGCATTTAACCATGTTTCATTATACGGTGGGCTGATGACGACTTCGCAGGATTACACCTCGGCTGCGTTGGGCATCGGGCAAAATTTATATGACTTCGGCGCACTGTCTATTGATATCACCCATTCCCGTGCGCAGTTACCAAATGAAGAACAGCAGAACGGGGAAAGCTATCGCGTTAATTATTCCAAACGTTTTGAGCAGACTGACAGCCAGATTAGCTTTGCCGGATACCGTTTCTCGAAGAAGAATTTTATGAGTATGAGCCAGTATTTGGATTGGCTAAACGGCAATACTGCTCTGCAATATGACAAGCAGGCTTATACCGTGGCAGCTAACCAGTATCTGGCCTGGCCGGATATCACGATGTATTTATCGGTGACACGTAGAACCTATTGGAATGCGGCCTCCAGTAACAACTACAGTCTATCCATGAGCAAGATTTTTGATATCGGTACTTTTAAGGGTATTTCGGCGACGATATCCGCTAATAAGGTGAATAATCAGTATGCCAATGAGAATCAAATGTTCTTCTCACTCAGCGTACCGATCGGCATAGGCCAGCAGGCCAGCTATGATGCACAGCGAGGCCGCAATACCGGCTACACGCAAAATATCTCCTTTCAACAACCAGAATCCGAAAAATATTTGGCGTATCAGCGCGGGTGGCGGTAACCCAGAACTGTAAAAAGGTAATGGTGTGTTCCGTGGTGGTTATCAACATAGCTCGCCTTATGGTGAATTTGGTCTTGATGGTAGCCATAAAAATAATGAGTACAACTCAATCAATACCAACTGGTATGGCTCAATTACGGCAACCGCTTATGGGGTTGCTGCCCACCAGAATAAAGCGGGCAATGAACCAAGAATAATGGTTGATACCGGGGATGTCGCAGGGGTGTCGCTGAATAATAACTCGGCAGTGACGAACCGTTTTGGTGTGGCGGTGGTCAGTGGCGCAACCAGCTACCAACAGTCTGATATTCGGGTGGATGTGCAGAATCTGCCGGATGATATTGAGGTCTACAACACCGTTATCCAAAAAACGCTGACCGAAGGGGCAATTGGTTACCGTGAGATAAGGGCGGTAAAAGGTCGGCAAATGATGGCGATTATTCGCCTGAAAGATGGCAGTTCCCCCCCCTTGGGGGCATCCGTTATCACGGACAAAACGGGCGCTGAAGTTGGAATTGTGGGAGACGATGGCCTGACGTATTTGGCGGGATTACAAGACACTGAGAGGCTGACTGTTCAATGGGGGAAAAAACAGTGCACGCTCATATTGCCAAAAGATAAAGGAATGAACTCAGGAAAGGTACTACTGCCCTGCCAGTAAGTGTTTTTGGGGAAAAATATTCATTAAAACGGTTGTTGATCGAAACTGAGTTATTCACAGCCAAATGCGGCCTTTTACAGTGGAATAGCGAAATGAAAGACATAAATAGCATGATATGGAGACAACAACGTTTGTGGGCAAAGACAGCGCTATTCGGGATAGCCTTGTGGCTCACTGCGCTAACCAGCCAGGCGGCAATTAACCTGGATCGGACACGTATTATCTTTAATAGTACTGATAAATCAGCCAGTGTTATTTTGCAAAACCAGAGCCCGTCATCACCTTATTTGGCGCAATCTTGGTTGGAAAATACCAAAGGCCAAAAAATAGAGAGTCCATTGGTGGCTTTACCCCCTATGCAGCGGATTGATGCCGGGCAAAAAAGCCAGGTTCGGATCATGAAACTACCGGATGCCGATAAATTACCCACTGATCGCGAGACATTATTCTATTTCAATGTGCGGGAAATCCCACCGCAAAGCGAAATGAATAATGTCGTACAAATTGCGATTCAAAATCGGATAAAGCTGTTTTATCGGCCCATGGCTATCAAAGCGAATTATAGCGATATCTGGCAAGAGAAATTACAGATCAGTAAACTAGTGGGGGGGCTTAAAATTAATAACCCTACACCTTATTACATTACGTTGGCTTATTTGAGTCAGAATGAACAAGGTAACTTTCCTGGTTTTGACAGCGTCATGATTGCGCCTTTTGGTACTGAGTTTGTTAAAACGCCGGGTTATAGCGGTAGCCGTTATAACGTTGGTTATATGGATGATTTTGGGGGCATTGTGATACGCACTTTTAACTGTTTATCAGCAGAATGCCAAATTCAGCCAGCTGAAAAGAGAAGGTGATACACGTACCCGGTTCAGCATATGAATAAGGAATAACAATGATGCAGACTATTTTAAATAAAATAGGTCGAATCGGTGGCTGTATTGCCCTGTCATTCGTGGCAATGCTGTTGTCGCAAGCTGCCTATGCGCTTGATTGTGTAGAGAAAGGTACTAATGTTGTGAATAAACCCGGCATTCCGATAGGCCAATTAGCAATACCGTCTAACATTGCCCCTGGCACAAAAATCTGGGAATCGAGAGATATTACGGTAACGGCATACTGCGACAATGTTTTAGGCTCGGTATATGATCAGGTCTGGTTCTATTTTAATCCGCTTGGGCAATCATTAGGGCCAGGGTTACAGTTAGGTGTCAACTACTTAGGGCAAGATCTACAAGCCAACGCTGCTCGTTTAAACACCAATACCAGCCCAATCACTAGCGGGCAGAACGTGACGGTAACAGTGACTTTCCGTCTGTATATTAAAGTGACTAATGATCTTCCCTCCAGTGGAAATTATATCGGCACGGATAGCTTTACGGTATTCCAATTGGATGGCTCTGGTGGTATTAACGTTACTGCGGGTGCCAAAAATTTGAAATATACCTTGTCTGGTTTAAGCATTGTACGTTTTATTCCCTGTGGTGCGGATTTAGTGATTTCTCCGGCGTCACAAGTTGTGAATTTTGGTTCATTTAATCAAGCCCGGTTACTGTCTAGTAATAATAATCTCAGTCGGCCTTTTTCTATTACTGCGATAAAACAAGGTTGCTTGGCTAATTTTTCCATTCAGGCACAGTTTTTAACCGCTAACCCATTAGTGGGTGACAATGCGATTGATCTGCAAAACGGCATTAAACTGACCATTTATGATGATAAAAATCAGGCAATTGTATACAACCGTTATGCTGATTTTGCACAATTGAATAATATTACTCAGGTGACAAGAAATTATACTGCCCGCCTAAATGCCATTGAAGGACAACCGATAAAGCTGGGCCAGTTTGACGCTACGGCAATCATTAAGATTAATTATTATTAGTGTGTGAGCCGTGGCCCTATAAAAATGTGCTGAGTAATAATGAATTACCCAGCACGGTGTTTATTCGCACTCTTGACAACTACTCGCACTCTTGACAACTACTCGCACTCTTGACGACTACTCACACAATGGCAGCAATTGTTGATAAAGTTTTTTAAAGGTTACCCGGCGATCGGTGTAATAGTGATGCTTTTGTGGATCCGGTAAATGCGTTTGTTCCAACGCCAGTGCAGGCAATAAATCAGCCAGTGATACATCTGGGTTCATGGCGATTTGAGCCAACCGGGCAGCGCCCAGCGCGGGGCCAACATCACCGCCGGTGCGATATTCCAGCGTTTGGCCACTGATATCAGCCAGCATTTGTCGCCAGTAGGCACTGCGAGCGCCGCCGCCAATTAATGTGACTGATTTCGGTTGTAGCCCACTGGCATGGAGAGCATCCATTCCATCTGCAAGTGCGAACCCGACACCTTCCAATACTGCGCGGGCTAAATCTGGCCGCCTATGTTCATGGGTGAAGCCCCAAAACGCCCCTTTAGCCTTAGGGTTGTTATGAGGGGTGCGTTCGCCGGAAAGATAGGGTAGGAACCACACTGGCGTTGCAGCCATTGGGGTTTTTTCTACCTCAGCAATCAACGCGGGAACGCTCTCGGCCCCAGTGAGTTGGCAGGCCCAATCCAAACACGAGGCGGCACTGAGCATGACTGACATCAAATGCCAAGTATTAGGCAGTGCGTGGCAAAAACTGTGAACCGCACTGGCTGGATTACTGAGAAAACCCTCGCTGACTGCAAAATAGACGCCGGATGTTCCCAGTGACAACATCGCCTGTCCGGCCTGATACAGCCCAACCCCCACCGCCCCGGCTGCATTATCGCCACCGCCGGCGACAATCGGTATCCTGTTGATACCCCAACGTTTGGCAATATCCGCACTGACATGGCCGGTTATTTGGTTACCTTCAAACAAGGTTGGCATGTGCTGACGGCCTAAACCACAAGCAGCCAACATCTCATCACTCCAGTCACGTTGTGCGATATTCAACCACATCGTACCGGCAGCATCAGACATATCAGTGGCAAAATCACCGCTCATCAGGAAACGCAGATAATCTTTTGGTAATAATACCTTATCGATACATTGAAACATGTCTGGCTCATGTTCTGCCAGCCACTGCAATTTGGGGGCGGTAAAGCCCGGCATCATCAAGTTACCGGTTATCTGGCGTGATGCCGGTACCGCTTGCTCCAATGTTTGGCACTGGGAAAAACTGCGGCCGTCATTCCATAAAATGGCGGGGCGCAGCACCTGATGTTGTTTATCTAGCAAGGTTGCCCCGTGCATTTGCCCGGTCAGCCCGAGCGCTTTCACTTGCTGCATATCGTGTTCTGCGGCCAGTGCTTGCATGACCTGATCGGTTGCTTGCCACCAATCAGCGGGGTTTTGTTCAGACCATAAAGGATGTGGGCGAGAAACCACCAGTGCTGCGTTTTGGCTGGCAATTACTCGCCCGTTTTCGGCCAGTAAAATAGCTTTAACGCCGGAGGTGCCCAGGTCGATACCAACATACATATGCTTTCCTCAAATTTTAATCGGCTATTCTACTCGCCATTTTGGCCGCCTCTAAGGACGACCCGGTAGGGTGTATAAGCTCAGTAAGCGGTCAACCCAGTAAACGATCAACTCAGTAAACGATCAACCAAATAAATAGCGGTTAACCTTATTCTCCAACAACTCTTGATGACCGCTTTGGTGCTGCGGGTTCAGATTATGTTGACTGGCATAGCGGGAGAGCTCTTCCAGCGACATTTTACCTTGCAGGATCTGTTGGCCCAGCTCGCTATTCCAACCGGCATAACGTTTGGCAACGATCTGATCTAATTGCCCATCTTCAATCATTTTGGCGGCAAATTTTAGCGCCAGTGCCATGGTGTCCATTGCGCCAATATGACCGTAGAACAGATCATATTTATCGGTACTTTGGCGGCGCACTTTGGCATCAAAATTCAGGCCCCCGGTGGTAAAACCGCCTGCTTTGAGGATCTCGAACATCACCAGTGTATTTTCTTCTACACTGTTTGGGAATTGATCGGTATCCCAGCCCAGTTGCGGATCGCCCCGGTTAGCATCCACTGAGCCAAAAATACCTAAGGCGATGGCACTGGCAATTTCGTGATGGAAAGAGTGCCCCGCCAGCGTGGCATGGTTGGCTTCAATATTGACTTTAATCTCTTTTTCTAAGCCGAACTGCTTAAGGAAGCCGTAAACTGTCGCGACGTCATAATCGTATTGATGTTTAGTGGGCTCCTGCGGTTTTGGCTCAATAAGGAGTGTCCCCTGGAAACCCGTTTTGTGTTTATGTTCGACGACCATTTGCATAAAGCGGCCAATTTGTTCACGCTCTTGTCGCAAATCGGTATTCAACAGTGTTTCGTAGCCTTCACGTCCGCCCCATAACACATAGTTTTCACCGCCGAGTTGGCGGGTGGCATTCATGGCCGTAAAGACCTGGGTGGCTGCCCAGCTAAATACTTCTGGATCAGGATTGGTCGCGGCACCAGCACCATAACGAGGATGGGTAAAGCAGTTAGCCGTGCCCCATAATAATTTCACACCACTGGCTGCTTGTTTTTCAGCCAGTACATCGGTCATTACGGCGAAGTTATTCAGATATTCCTGTAGTGACGCGCCTTCTGGCGAGACATCCACATCATGGAAGCAGTAATACGGTACATTCAGTTTATGGAAGAATTCAAATGCAACCTCGGCTTTGCGTTTAGCCAGAGCCAGTGCATCCCCAGGTTGTTGCCATGGGCGATCAAAAGCATTGGCACCGAACATATCGGCCCCACCCCAGCAGAAGGTATGCCAGTAACAGGCGGCAAACCGCAGATGGTCAGCCATTCGCTTACCAAGGATCATTTCATCCGGGTTGTAATGATGAAACGCCAGAGGATTCGTGCTCTGGCTACCTTCGTAGCGCACTTGTTCTAATTCATTAAAATAAGATTGCATGCAATACTCCTTGGAAGCAGGCCCTGCTTTTGCTGGGCTGGTGAACGTTTATACCCGTGAGACTTCAAGTTGCTTATACGTTAGCGGCCTTCGTTCAGTGACCGCCGGCCTGCCACTCGAATTGTTTAGGCTATATCTTCGGAGTTATTGGCTATTCTCTCAATTACGTTATTTCACACTTAAATTCAGAGAATTATTAATTGTGGTGTAGATCTCATAAATAACGACTTAATTATAAATATCCCTTTATATTCATCAGATAGATGAAAAATTCGGCATAAACCTGCAGTTATGAGGAAAGAAAACATGATCGTTATCATAAAATTAACATTAAACCAAAAAACATAATTGGCGGATGAAAATCTGTAATTGCCGATGTGCTAATAAGCGTCAACAATCCTATTGCAGTTGATGTTTACCGTTTCTCTTACCCTGCTTGCACAATAAGAAAGGTACCAAAAGATGAAATTTAAGAACATTTTACTCTCCGCATGCGCTGCACTGGTAATGTTTAGTCAGCCTGGATTTAGCAAAGAAATTAAAATCGGTATGGCGATTGATGACTTACGTCTTGAGCGCTGGCAAAAAGACCGCGATATTTTTGTTAACAAGGCTGAATCCCTCGGTGCTAAAGTTTTTGTTCAATCGGCCAATGGCAATGAAGAAACACAAATGGCGCAGATTGAAAATATGATTAACCGTGGTGTCGATGTCCTGGTTATTATTCCCTACAACGGGCAAGTATTAAGTAATGTGATCGCTGAAGCAAAACGGGAAGGCATAAAAGTGTTGGCTTATGATCGCATGATAAATAACGCTGACATTGATTTCTATATCTCCTTTGACAATGAAAAAGTAGGTGAATTACAAGCTAAAAATTTGGTTGAACGGGTACCTCAGGGCAATTATTTCCTGATGGGCGGTTCACCAGTGGATAATAATGCTAAATTATTCCGTCAGGGGCAGATGACTGTTCTTAATCCATTGATAAAGGACGGTAAAATCAAGATTGTAGGTGACCAATGGGTTGATGCCTGGCTACCAGAAAATGCGTTAAAAATCATGGAAAATGCCTTAACGGCAAACAATAACAATATTGATGCTGTGGTGGCCTCTAATGATGCAACCGCCGGTGGTGCCATTCAGGCTTTAGCCGCACAAGGGCTAGCCGGTAAAGTGGCTATTTCTGGTCAAGACGCAGATTTGGCCGCTATCAAGCGTATTGTTGCCGGTACGCAAACCATGACGGTATACAAGCCCATCAGTAAATTGGCCAATGATGCGGCTGAGATCGCCGTGACATTGGGTAATGGTGAGCAACCGAAAGCAAACAGCACGTTAAATAACGGTATGAAAGATGTTCCTGCTTATTTGTTAACACCTATTCAGGTCGATAAAAATAATATTGATAGCACCATCATCGCTGACGGGTTCCACAAAAAAGCAGATATTTACTAATTAACATATCGCTGATTGGTTTTATTATTTTAATAAATGGCCAGTGTTTGTAAGGCATTAATTTTGAATTAATAGACTCTCAATCACCTGGCCGTTATTTTATCTATACCCGCGTTTATTGGTGTTGCAGATGGGCAGTAAACGAGTGGCGAGAGCCGCAAACACCGCAATAACATCAATAAATAAGGGTATAACAAGGAGGGGAACATGCCCTACCTACTAGAAATGAAAGATATTACCAAGCAGTTCGGCGTCGTCAAAGCCGTAGATAATATCAGCCTAACGCTGGAAGCGGGGCAGGTATTATCGTTGTGCGGTGAAAATGGGTCTGGAAAATCCACGCTAATGAAAGTGCTATGTGGTATTTATCCCGTAGGTTCCTATCAGGGGGAAATAATATTTTCCGGCGAAACCTTACAGGCAAAAAATATCCGCGAAACAGAACAAAAAGGCATTGCGATTATTCATCAAGAATTGGCACTGGTGAAACAAATGTCAGTGCTGGAGAACATGTTCCTCGGCTCCGAATGGGGCCGTTTCGGTATCATGGATTACGACGCCATGTATTTACGCTGCCAACGGATGCTGGCGCAGGTCAAACTGGTGGTTGACCCCCATACACCGGTCAGTGAATTGGGCCTTGGGCAGCAACAATTGGTCGAAATTGCAAAAGCATTAAATAAACAAGTGCGGCTGCTGGTACTGGATGAACCAACGGCATCACTGACAGAAAGTGAAACTGCCATTTTACTGGATATTATTCGTGACCTGCGTAACCACGGTATTGCCTGCATCTATATTTCTCACAAATTGAATGAAGTAAAAGAGATATCAGATCATATCTGTGTGATCCGCGATGGTCGTCATATCGGCACCCGCCCGGCATCGACCATGAGCGAGGATGACATTATCGCCATGATGGTAGGGCGTGAGCTAAAAGAACTCTATCCCCACGAAGCCCATCACATTGGCGAGGAGATTCTACGGGTTGAAAACCTCTGTGCCTGGCATCCGGTGAATCGGCATATTCGCCGGGTCGATGATGTTTCTTTCTCATTGAAACGCGGTGAAATTCTCGGGATCGCCGGTTTGGTCGGTTCAGGGCGGACGGAAACGGTTCAGTGCCTGTTTGGGGTATATCCGGGCCGCTGGCAGGGCGATATCTTTATTAAAGGGCAAGCCGCGACTATTCGGACGTGCCAGCAAGCGATGAAATTGGGTATCGCGATGGTGCCGGAAGATCGCAAAAAAGACGGCATCGTACCCGTGATGGGAGTTGGCGCTAATATCACATTGGCGGCACTGGATGATTTTACTGGCGCTTTCAGTTTGCTGGATGATGCGAAAGAACAATCGATAATTGTACAGTCTTTGGCCCGGTTGAAAGTGAAAACGTCTTCTTCAGAGCTGGCCATTGCCCGCCTGAGTGGGGGCAATCAGCAAAAAGCTATTTTGGCTAAGTGCCTGCTATTAAACCCACAAATATTGATCCTCGATGAACCGACACGTGGTATCGACATCGGTGCAAAATACGAAATCTACAAACTTATCAATCAACTGGTCCAACAGGGGATCGCGGTCATTGTGATTTCCTCTGAACTGCCAGAGGTCTTGGGATTAAGTGATCGGGTGCTGGTCATGCATCAGGGGCGCATCAAAGCCGATCTTATCAACCATAACCTGACTCAAGAAAAGGTCATGGAAGCCGCACTCAGGAGTGAAACCCATGTCACAAGCTAATCAATCTGAATTTAACTCACCAGAAAATGGGGATAAAAAGCCATTTTTTCGGCTTAAATCCTTAAATTTACAAGTTTTTGTCATGCTGGCCGCGATCGCCATTATTATGTTGTTCTTCACCTTCACGACAGAAGGGGCCTATCTCAGCGCCAGAAATATCTCTAACTTGCTGCGCCAGACGGCGATCACCGGCATCTTGGCGGTCGGTATGGTGTTTGTCATTATCTCCGCCGAAATTGACTTGTCTGTTGGCTCAATGATGGGGTTATTGGGTGGCATAGCGGCCATTTTTGATGTCTGGCTCGGCTGGCCGTTGCCGCTGACCATTGTCGTTACGCTGGCGCTGGGGCTGGTATTAGGGGCATGGAACGGTTGGTGGGTCGCGTATCGCAAAGTGCCTTCGTTTATTGTTACGCTCGCGGGCATGTTGGCTTTTCGTGGCATTTTAATTGGTATCACCAATGGCACGACGGTTTCGCCGACCAGTAATGCGATGTCGCAGATTGGCCAGAGCTATCTGCCAAGTGGCATTGGTTTTGGCATCGGTGCTATTGGCCTGATGTTGTTTGTGGCCTGGCAATGGCGTCGGCGTAATCACCGCATCCGCTTGGGGTTACCGGTTGCCGCCCCGCAAGGGGATGTGACTCGCCAAACTATTACCGCAGTTATCGTTCTGGGTGCCATATATTTATTGAATGATTATCGTGGTGTACCTACGCCGGTACTAATCCTTACTGCATTAATGCTGGCGGGGGTATTTATGGCTACTCGCACCGCTTTTGGTCGCCGGATCTACGCTATTGGCGGCAATATTGATGCGGCGCGCCTGTCTGGAATTAATGTAGAGCGCACTAAACTGGCAGTATTCGCGATTAACGGACTGATGGTGGCGATGGCTGGTTTGATCCTCAGTTCACGTTTAGGCGCAGGTTCGCCTTCTGCGGGCAATATCGCTGAACTGGATGCGATTGCGGCGTGTGTCATTGGCGGTACCAGCCTGGCCGGAGGCGTTGGCAGTGTGGCGGGGGCCGTAATGGGCGCATTTATTATGGCTTCTCTCGATAATGGGATGAGCATGCTAGATGTGCCGACGTTCTGGCAGTACATTGTCAAAGGCGCAATTTTGCTGCTGGCCGTGTGGATGGATTCCGCCACCAAACGGCGGGTGTGACTTTATCCCATAGGAAAATCAGTGCCATACCGCGCTGATTTTTCTGCCTGTTCAGCCTTGATATCCCATGCATTTCAGGAGCTACCCCCATGTTTGAAAAACGCTACCGGATCACCTTGTTGTTTAACGCTAACAAAGTGTATGACCGGCAGGTGGTAGAAGGCGTGGGCGAGTATTTACAAGCCTCGCAATGTAATTGGGATATTTTTATTGAAGAGGATTTTCGCTGCCGAATCGACAATATTAAGGATTGGCTGGGCGATGGTGTGATTGCGGATTTTGATGATCGGCAGATAGAGCAGCTACTGGCAAATGTGAACGTACCGATTGTCGGCGTCGGCGGCTCTTATCATCAGTCGGAAGATTATCCATCGGTAGATTATATCGCGACTGACAATAAGGCATTGGTCAACGCGGCATTTATGCATTTGAAAGAGAAGGGATTAAACCGTTTTGCTTTCTATGGGTTGCCCGCCAGTTGCGGTATGCGCTGGGCACAGGAGCGGGAATATGCGTTTCGCCAATTAGTGTCTGCCGAACAATATCAAGGCGTGGTTTATCAAGGGATGGCAACGGCTCCGGATAATTGGCAATACGCACAAAACCGGCTGGCCGATTGGGTACAAACCTTACCGCATCAGACGGGGATTATCGCGGTGACCGATGCACGGGCACGTCATTTATTGCAAGTGTGTGAGCATCTGGATATTGCCGTACCAGAGAAACTGAGTGTGATCGGTATTGATAATGAAGAGTTAACCCGTTATTTATCGCGGGTGGCGCTCTCTTCGGTGGTTCAGGGAACCCGACAAATGGGGTATCGGGCGGCCAAGCTACTCCATCAACGTCTCAAGCTACGGCAAAAACAGCAAACAGACCCGCCCTTACAGCGTATTTTGGTCCCACCAGTGAAAGTCATGGCCCGCCGCTCTACGGACTTCCGCTCGTTACGTGACCCGGCGGTTATTCAGGCGATGCATTATATTCGCCACCACGCTTGCAAGGGGATCAAAGTTGAACAGGTATTGGATGCGGTAGGGATGTCGCGCTCAAATCTGGAAAAGCGTTTTAAAGATGAGGTTGGCCAAACCATTCATGGCGTGATTCATGAAGAAAAACTCGATAGGGCGCGTAATTTACTGGCGGCGACATCACTCCCTATTAATGAGATATCACAGATGTGCGGTTATCCATCGCTACAATACTTTTATTCAGTGTTCAAAAAAGGTTATTCCATCACACCGAAGGAGCACCGTGATAAATACGGCGAAGTGAGTTATTGACTCTTTCTGAGCGGACGATAATATCCCCTGACATTACTTTATTAGGGGATTTATTTAGCCTGCTAATCTAATGGATAGCGCCATACAATAAACGCGCTATAATCACTGGCTTAGATAACGCTTATCTATGGAAGATCATCGTCCCCGGTGGGGCGGCTGGACTTCAAATCCAGATGGGGCCGCCAGCGGTCCCTGGCAGGTTCGACTCCTGTGATCTTCCGCCACATATTTTCCATACACCGCCAAGATAGTCTAAAAAATCATTATATATCATCATTATAATTTCACTTACTGTCTGTGGTGTTCCGAGTTGATCTCCTCAAATCTGCAACAAATGTGTATAGCAATGTGTATAGGATTTTATGGTGATTTTTGAGCTATACACATGCCACTATCAGATAGACAGATTCGCCGTGCTAAACCACAAGAAAAAGCCTATACCCTGAGTGACGGGCAAGGGCTATCACTCTTAATTGAACCTAACGGCAGTAAAGGGTGGCGCTTTCGCTATCGTTTTGCCGGTAAAGCCCGATTAATGTCATTAGGGACTTATGATCTTGTTTCTCTTGCTGAAGCTCGCTCTAAGCGAGATGTGGCACGTAAACAGGTTGCAGATGGAACAGATCCCGCAGAGGTGAAAAAGGCTGAGAAGTTGGCGCA
This sequence comes from Yersinia pestis, assembly GCF_900460465.1. GTDB lineage: Bacteria > Pseudomonadota > Gammaproteobacteria > Enterobacterales > Enterobacteriaceae > Yersinia > Yersinia pestis. The sequence goes on from NZ_UAVH01000001.1 coordinate 233,097, forward strand.
GCGGCTTTCATCGGAAAACTCTTTTGAGGCCATTAGCCGTGAGTGGCATAAAGCCAAAGCCGATCGCTGGTCATTGGGCTATAGGGAAGAAATCATGAGTACCTTTGAGGCGGATATATTCCCGTATATTGGTAAACGGCCAATTGCAGAAATCACTCCGCTGGAGTTACTTGATGTGCTTCAACGTATCGAAAAGCGTGGAGCGTTAGAAAAAACGCGCAAAGTACGCCAGCGCTGTGGTGAAGTATTTCGTTATGCCATTATTACCGGCCGTGCTGAATATAATCCCGCCCCTGACCTTGCCAGCGCATTAAGTACACCAAAGAAACAGCACTACCCGTTCCTGTCTGCCGAAGAGATGCCATATTTTATTCGTGATCTAGAGGGTTACACCGGCAGCATCATAACCAAGAACGCGGCAAAGATACTTATGCTAACGGGTGTGCGAACTAAGGAAATGCGTTTTGCTACTTGGCAGGAAATCGATCTTGAGGGCGGCTTGTGGGAGATTCCAGCAGAACGAATGAAGATGCGCCGCCCCCATATCGTGCCGCTGTCTACACAAGTTATAGCGCTATTTAAACAGCTCTTACCTATCACCGGGCATTACCCTTATATTTTCATTGGACTGAATGACCGTAAAAAGCCCATAAGTAAAGAAACAGTCAATCAGGTCATTGAATTACTGGGTTATAAAGGCCGTGCGACGGGTCACGGATTTAGACATACCATGTCAACGATATTGCATGAGCAGGGCTATGATAGTGCATGGATTGAGCTACAATTGGCTCACGTTGATAAGAACAGTATTCGTGGTACTTACAATCATGCGCAGTATCTTGAAAAGCGAAGAGAGATGTTGCAGTGGTATGCTGATCTCATTTTTAATTTTTTCAGGAAAAATTATGAGCGCATCTAAGCAAGATGTACAAGATTTTGAGTTTATAATTTCAGAGGCTATCAGAATTAAGGATAGTTTGAGAAATGAAGACTTTAAATCTTTTATGGCGCAAGAATATAATGAGGCGTTTGATTCGATTGGAATGATGATTGAAACTCCAAATGTGGGTGATCAAATAACATTGAAAGATCCACGTAGGCAAATTAACTTATCTTATTTATCAAGAAATAAAATCACAGAGATAGCTAGAAGAAAAATAAAGTCTTACAAACTTGAGATGCTAATAACAGTCTCGGAATTTCATCAAGAATTAAGAGATTCTATATATAATCATGTGTTTATTAATGCTGGCAATTTTGATGCAAATGGTTGCACAAAGATAATTACGAAAGCAATTAAATCATCCGAACGAAAGCGGAAAAGTGAGGATTATTATTTCCCGCTATTAGCTCATGGATTGGGGGATGAGAGGATATCTATTGGTATAGCTGAAATTATACCAAGAAAGGACGTCATAAGCTTTGCTAGACCACACATAAATCACGAGCATATATGTAGAGTTGAGGAGTTTTGCGAATCAAATAAATATCCTTATAATCACTTTCTAAAATTTACAATTAGTAAGCGCTCAAAAGAAAGTCGGAGAAGAGTATCGGGACAAGTCGCTAATTTTATTGTTGGCATTCTTTATTTATTTAGTGAGCATTGGCGTATATCATCTGAATTTATATCTTTATCAATAAATCCCTATCCTAATTACGATGGTTTTTTCTTCACAAAACTAGAAAAAGAAAATATTGGTTTTAATTTTTCTAGTAAAGGCACTATTTTATGGAGTGAAAAATTTTGGATTAAATTTAAAGAGGAGTTTAATCCTGATTTGTCGATTGTATTTGGTGAAATTATCAGTATGGCTGTAGAGCCTAGGAATAAGCCTGTTATAGTAGATAGGCTTATTGATGCAATATATATATTCAGTAGCGCATTGCAAGATAAAGATAAAAGTTCAAAGATAATTAAATTAACAACTGCACTTGAAAGATTGGTTAGCCTTTCAAATAAAGAAAGTAATGACGTATCAATTAATTTCAGAAAACGAGTTGCTATCTTAGTTAGTATTTATCACGATGATTTTGATAAATGGAATGAAGTAGCAAAAGAAATGTATGATATTAGATCATCAATTATTCACGGGTCATGGTCATTATATAAAGACATTGAGCCATTATATGTTGATAAATATAGTGAGCTAACAAGTAAGGCTATATTAACTGCATGTATAGGTTTTTATAAACGTGGCCTTGAAAGTGATAGTAACGATACTTTGTTAAAAGAATATTATGAGTTTCTAGAGCAGGCAGTTATGCGACCTAAAGTTGATTAAAACCATTGCGCGCGCAATACTCCCCCGCCTACGCGCTCTGACTTTATCATGCACTTTTCATGCATGACATAGAGAGCCTACAAGCCCTTGTGGTGCGGTGTTTCAGGTGTTTTGATGCCGGGGCGTTGCATGCAAAATCATGCACTATATGCATGCAGTGCTCATTTTGGCAGGCTAGCCAGAGAAAAGCCCTTAAACGGCAAGGGCGAAGTGGTGAGAGCCGGAGAAAAGTCCCCGCCTTGAGAGGTTACAGGCGGAGTGGGATTATTAATGAATTCGTGCGTTAGAACCGTAGCGATTTAATACTTTTCGCTCTGGTAGAATAACATTAGGTATTATTTCAGGCTCTTTAACCGGAGGGCGAGTAATTATTTTATCCACACTCTCAATCGATTTAAAGGTACAAGAACATTCTATATTTTGGCACTGATAATACGCCTCTTTGGTCTGCTCTGATAAATAGCGACTGGCGCGGGTATGAGACGCATGTTTACACACAGGACAACGCATCATAATTATTGCTCCCCGGCTGGGTTTAGTTTTTTGCGTTTTTCTTTTATTTCATTGAATAACCGCGCACGTTTTATCGGGCTATTGTTCAGGCCAAAGTCCACATAACCCGGTTGTGGTCGGGCTTTATTGAATAAATCGGATTTAGATAAAAGATCCCCCTGTCAGCCACTTCCTCAGGCAATCCTTACACTTTCTAGCATACTTGCACGCGTCATTTTGTTTAAGGCACGGATCATCGCTATAGTCTCCCCGATCAGGGCATCGTAGTCACGCAGTGTAAGATGCCTACCAAACAGTTGTTTGACCCGATACATCGCCGTTTCAGCCACCGAACGTCGGTTATAAGCCGTGTTCCATTTCCAGTAAGCGTTGCTCCCCGTCAGCCGTTGCCTCGCCACAGCCTGATTTCTGTCGGTATACTCGATGACCATTGTTAGCGCCAGTGATATAAGACGGTAATTCACCATTAACTGGCGCGCGTTCGCGGCGGGATCAGTGACTTGATTTTCTTGCGCCGCAGCTCGTCGTGGCACTGTTTTGTGTCATAAGCCCCATTGGCTGAAGCGACCCTGATTTTCCGATGTGTCTGGCGGATAAGCCCCGGGAATGCCTCCGCATCGGTCACGTTGTTCAGAGACAGGTCAGCACAAATAACCTCGTAAGTATCGGCGTCTACCGCAAGGTGCCGTTTTCGCCAGACGCGGCGTTTTTCCTGACTATGCTTTTTCACCTTCCACTCATCCTCAGCGAAGACTTTTAAGCCGGTGGAATCGATAACCAGGTGGGCAATCTCGCCTCTCGTAGGGTTTTTAAACGGAATGCTGATGAATTTAGCCCGCCGACTAACGCAGGAATAATCCAGGCAACGGAGTGGGAGCTTCATTAGCGTAAAGACGGAGTCAATAAATCCCTGAGCGGCGCGCAGAACGAGGCAAGAGACGCGTTTGAGCATCAGTACGGTGGAAATAGCCAACTCAGAATAACGTTGGGGGCGACCACGCTAAGACGTTTTTGGCTCCTCATACCAGGCCTGAATGGCCGATTCATCAAGCCGGAAACGTCCCACCAGTCATCATAACAGCCAGCCCATAAACTGCATCACACATCTCTCTTCCCCAATTTCTGTAACTTTACTCTTTAGCACTCACAAAATCATCTGTGCCGCCCGGCATTTATAAATCGCTGCTAATTTCTCTCTGGTTTTCTTCTGCGGGCGAGAGTCTACGGCTTCCCACTGGGATACAGCCGATTGCGTGGTACCAAGCAGTTCTGCGATTTCATATTGTGAAAATCCACGGTAAATGCGCCATGCTGCCAGTAAACTGACACCATCATTTATCATGATTTGAACAACTTCATTTGGGATAGTCTGATCGTCATCGTGATCAGCAACATAGGGAATATCCTCATACTTTGCATTAGAGATAAGCTGCTGGTATTCGGCAATGGGTAAAACCACAAACTGAGGCTTTCCTGCTTCATCATGAATGTATTGTAGTTTTGCCATCTTATTTACCTTAGTTTAGAAAAATAACACCACGCTTTTGAGGAAAAATAGGTTTAGTCAGCCTAATAGGTTGCCGTGGTTCTACGTTTAACGTCCTGGATTGTACATATTACAGGCGTTCCCTCTACAATCTGAAAGATAACCCTGTAATTCCCTACACGCATCCGATATTGGTTATCACCCATTTGTAACTTTTTGATATCCAAATCAACAGCAGGGAAATTTGTCAGTTTATTAACTTTTTCACTGATAGGTTTACGATATTTGGCATCTATTGAAAGTAACTGCTTAACTGCTTAACTGCTTAACTGCTTAACTGCTTAACTGCTTAACTGCTTAACTGCTTAACTGCTTAACTGCTTTCCTCGACCAGTCAACCTTGACCATCGTTTCCTCACTTTTGTAAGTGATCACATCCGCTGTTATGGTGAGAGAGTAGAGTTATATGTAAGCAAGGTCAACATGAATACCTTATTATTAACTAATTTTTATCTTATCAAAAACTGATTATTGAGTTCGGATAATAATTGATATCGATGGGTTACATACGCATTACACCCATAAATGCGGCCCCTCTCGCATCTACAAAAATGTTTGTCCTGGTTAATTGAACAGTAGGGGATGGCCGGATATAGTGCTCCCGCAGCGGCAAAATCCGTTGCCGTGATTAGCGTCCCGGAATTCAATAGAGTGCACGACCGCACAGGCGGGTTCTCTGTTGACCGGTTACGCTAACCTCGTTCAGCTCACCACCCTCTTGAGGTTAGCGTCTCTTGGTGATGATTTTAAAGTCATCAACTGAGAGGTAAGATTTGCTATTGGCCAGAAAGGGAAAAGTGGTGGAGTCCGCGTTATTTATTACTATCAGGAACCGCAAGGTAGGATATGGCTTTTTACTGTCTACCCAAAAAATCAAAAAGATACGCTGACGAGTAGCGAGAAACAGCAATTCAAAGATGTGATAATACAAATCAAAGGGAGTATGGCATGAGTGATTTTTTCAATGATTTAATGACATCCGCGAAGCAGGCTGTAGCTATTAGTCATGATGAATTAAAAGCGGGCAGAGTTACAGAAGTCCCTATCCCCGATGTGAAAGAAATTAGAAAGAAAACAGGGTATAAGCAAAAAGATTTCGCCAAACCTTGTGGGTGTGAGTCCTTCATTGGTTGAAGCATGGGAGCAACATAGAAGAATTCCATCAGGTAGTTCACTTAAGCTATTGATCATGATCGACCCCCTCCCTAATTAACGAACTTTCAGGAGTTTAGTGCCTGAATAAAGGCGAATAAGCGCCGAGGGAGATAGAGAAAACTTACCTTAGATACCTACCGGCGAGCTTAAAATGCAACCTGTAAGCCTTTCTTACAAGTTCGCCAAAGGGACTCGGCAAGTAAATCGAAACACGATGCATTACAGCTTATTGGTAATACTTGCTGTGGGTTATCGGGTTCGTTCGGTTCGTGAGACTCAGTTCCTCCAGTGGGCTACACAAACTTTGCAGGAATATCTGATTAAAGGTTTTGTGATGGATGATGAGCGGCTGAAGAACCCGCCTGTTGGCCAGTCTGTAATGCCTGATTACTTTGGCGAGATGTTGGAACGTATCCGCGATATCCGTGCTAGTGAGCGACGGGTTTATCTGCGGGTTCGAGAGATCTTTGCTTTAGCTGCCGACTATGAGCCTTCATTGCAAGAGACGACCCGTTTTTTCCACGTTATTCAGAACAAATTACACTTTGCCTGTACCGGGCAAACAGCCGCAGAGCTTATCCACCAACGAGCTGATGCCAACTTACCGAATATGGGGCTGACCAGTTTTAAAGGTAATGCAGTCCGTAAAAGTGATGTAATCATTGCGAAGAACTATTTAAGTCAAAGTGAAGTTGATGACAGGCAAACACCTTAGCGATAATAAACCGCGATATGCTGGCCTTGTACTTTTTCTATGCTTATTTTTATATCAAAAATTTCTTCGAGGATCGAAGGCTGCATAATTTCTGCTGGTGCTCCGCGATAAATGACCTCACCATTTTTCATGGCAATAATATGGTCGGAATAAGCAGAGGCAAAATTAATATCGTGGATAACCAGAATGATGGTTTTATGTAGCTCATCTGCGGCCCGCCGCAATTGTTTCATCATCGCGACACAATGTTTCATGTCTAAATTATTCAATGGCTCATCTAGCAGGATATAGCTCGTATCCTGACAAAGTACCATGGCAACATAAGCGCGCTGCCGTTGCCCACCGGAGAGCTCATCAAGATAACGATCTTTCAGGGGCATCAGGTTGAGAAACTCCATCGCAGCATCAATATGCTGGCGATCATTTTTGTTGAGCCGGCCTCGTGAGTAGGGATAACGGCCAAAACCTACCAAATCAGAGACGGTCAGGCGGCTGGTAAAATGGTTCTCTTGCCGTAAAACGGAAAGGATTGTCGCCAGCTTATCCCCAGAGGTTTTTGCCACATCCAGCCCATTGAACAACACATTTCCAGAATCGGCAGCAAGGAGGCGGCTCATAATCGATAATAACGTAGACTTTCCTGCACCGTTTGGCCCAATGATTGAGGTAATACCACCAGAAGGAATGCGCTCATTGATTTCATTGAGTACCGTTGTCTGTTGGTATTTTTTATTAACATCATTTATTTCAATCACACGGGAGCCTTTTTTATTAAAAGATAAATAAACAGTGCGCCGCCAACAAACTCAATAACGACGGACAGTGTTCCCGCCATATTCAGCACACGTTCAAGGATTAATTGCCCACCGACCAGTGTAATCACCCCCAGTAGGAAAACCCCTGGTAGTAAATATTGATGTCGGTATGAGCCCACAATCGGATAAGCCAGGTTCGCAATAAGTAACCCTAAGAAGGTCAGCGGCCCCACCAAGGCGGTTGATATGGCGACCAGTAGTGAGACCAACAGGAGGATAACGGTTATTTTTTTCTGATACGCGACACCAAGGTTAATCGCGGTATTTCTGCCAAGAGCAATAACATCAAGGCAATGACGCTGACGCCAAATAACAACGCCCACCATTACGATGATCCCAGCAGAGACGGCAATAATTTCTGGTGCGGCGCGGGTAAACGTAGCGAAGATCCGGCCCTGAAGGATGGCAAATTCACCGGGAGAAAGAAGACGCTGCATGAGGTTAGAAATACTGCGAAACAGTGTGCCACAAACTAACCCGACCAAAAGGACTTTGTGCAGATTGACACCTACACCAGACAGTAACCAACGGTAAAGGAAAACGGAGAACAGCAACAGTAATGCGGATTCACAGAGAAATTTACCGGTGATACCTAATGCGCGGAACCCATTGGCGTCAATAAAAAATATCAACATCGTCTGGATCAGAATAAATAGCGCCTCAAGCCCCATGACTGATGGCGTTAAAATACGATTATTGGTTACCGTTTGAAATAAGACCGTAGCCACACCGGATGCGAAAGCGACCAACAGCATAGTGGCTAAAATAAGGCCTCGATGAACGAGAATATACTGAATATTGCCACTCAGATTGATTGTCATGAAAATAATCATCGCACCGAGAGCGATGATGCTCAGTAGCAATAACCGCTTTGCTGGCAAAGTTAACGCTTTATTTATGCCTTGGAATAGCGTGTTTTTTGCAGAGTACTCCTCAGCCCGCATGACGTTTTGTCCTAACAATTAATAACAGGAAAACGAGTGCGCCAATAACGCCCAGAATAACACTGGCAGGGATTTCAAAAGGGTAACTGATTAATCGGCCAATAATGTCGCATAATACAACCAAGCCGCCACCACAAAGGCCAACCCAAGGTATGGTTCGGCGCAGATTATCGCCCATCGCCATACTAACAATATTAGGGATAATCAAACCAAGAAAAGGCAGCACACCAATCACGACTACCACGACGCCACTGATGATGGCAATGATGGACATCCCAATCAACATAACTCTTTGATAATTCAAGCCGACATTGACCGAGAAATCCCGGCCCATACCCGCAACCGTGAAGCGGTCAGCGATAAAACACGCTACCAGCGTCAGGACGCCCACAATCCACAGCAATTCATAGCGGCCCTGTAATACACCAGAAAAATCACCGGACTCCCAACTGCCTAACGACTGTAATAGGTCGAATTCCATCGCCAGGAATGTGGTTACGGCACTAAAAACTGCCCCTAACATAATGCCGGTCAGTGGCACCATCAGCGCAGATTTCATTCTCATGCGTGCCAATAACATCATGAACAGGACGGTGCCACCCATCGCGAATAACGTGGCCACTAGCATCTTGATCATCACCGAGGCTGATGGACTGAAAACCATCACCAACAATAAGCCAAGACTGGCCGATTGTGTGGTACCAGCAATCGAGGGCTCAACGAAGCGATTCTGTGTCAGCATCTGCATAATCAGCCCGGAAACGCTCATGGCACTGCCAGCCAGAACCAATGCCAGCGTTCGCGGCACACGACTGATGAAGAAGATGTCGCGCATATCGGGATCCGACCAGAGATTAGCGAACGTAACATGCCCGGCCCCGATGAATAGGCTGCATATCATCAGGCCCAGTAGGATCACCAGGCCTGCGACAAAGCTTAAATTTTTCATGGATGAAAGTTACTGCTCTGATACTGGCTTATCCAGTATTGCGCTCACCTTATTCATCAGTTGTGTATAACTTTGCACACCCCCGGCAATATAGAGTGAGGCAGAATCGAGATAAACAATGCGATCGTTTTGCCATGCTTTAGTTTTATGGATCAGCGGGTTATCGAGGACCTGTTGTGCGGATTGCCCTTCAGTCCGGCCAATCGCATTGTCGCGGTCAAGGACGAACAGCCAGTCAGGATTAGCATTAAGAATGAATTCTGATGTCACCACATTTCCGTGGCGGCCTGATTCAGCAAAGGTGGCCGCAGGTGTGAATCCCAGTTCGTCAAAAATAAAACCAAAACGGGAACCGGGGGTGTAAGCCGACATTTTTCCACCGCTGATCATCAATACCATTGCCGAGCCAGCGTTAGCCGATTTCTGCTTTATCGCGTTTACCTGTGATGAGAAATTACCAAGCAGTGTTTTGGCTTCTTCTTCTTTGCCAAATATTGAGGCCAGTTGCTCAGTACGCTGGGTAAGGCTCTGGGTAAAGTGCTGAGTATCAACATCAAGCGCGATAGTTGGAGCGATAGCACTGAGTTTGTTATAAGCATCTTGAGCACGCCCACCCGCGATGATCAGGTCAGGTTTAGCCTGACTGAGTGCTTCATAATCGGGTTCAAACAGTGTCCCGGTATTCATATACTCAGGGCCGCTGTACTTAGATAAAAAGGCTGGTAGATGTGTGCTGGTCTGTGGAACACCGGCTACCTTGATGTGTAGGGCGTCAGCGTTATCCAGCACTGATGGGTTCAGTATGACGACTTTTTGTGGGTTTAGCGGAACCAGCGTTGTTCCCTGTGCATGTTCAATACTGATTGTTGCTGCATTGTCAGGGGTTTCTGACGATTGATCACAGCCTGTTATCGCAAAGGTTGCCGCCAGTAATGACGAAAATAAAGCTAAACGTAATCGCATTTTCTCTCCTGAGAAGTGGAATGCAGAAATCAGCATCAGTAATGCTAATGATTTTTATTACCAATCCCAAGATGATACCTATCAATGCTTGTGATGAACAGATAACGTAATTTGCCCTTTTACTGAATTGGCAGCGCCAGAGCAGGATTAAACACATTTCGTGGGGTTAATACACGGAAAGTTTTGATTTAACCTATTGTATTTTATTAAAAATAAAAACAAACCACCTGTGTTAATGATGTTGCTTCAACATTATGGATAAATTATGAATTTTCCTATCTTCTTGATGTAGAGACTCATCATGATCATCAAGCTATTACGCTTTCAGGTAAAAATAGCGAGATATCGGTGCCTGATATGTGAGTTTATGCGTTCATACTTTGCGCAATAAACTGCGCAACTGTATTTATGCCACGTTGCCTTATCTACCCACTTTACTATGCAGATATCCGCATTGCTGTGTCTATGACCGTATCGCTGTGTCTAACATCAAGGACGAATGAGATATCAGTTTTTGATTACTTATGGCAGTAGATAGAATCCATCAGATTCCATTTTCCTGATAGAGGTATAATCTTGCCAGAGCTGTTCTTTGCTTTTATGGACCAAATAAACTGTTCCTGGTTGGCTGAATACATTTTTTGTTACTTTAATATTGTCCCCCTCATTGACGTAATAAACTGACTTTTTATATGAGGGCAGGCGTTGTAATTCACGTTCAAAATGTTTGGCTGAGAACACTCCAGCGGCCTGATTGATCAAGCACACGTTGAAAGAATGAGCATTTAGCCGATAACTCTCTTTTTTGAGTGTTTGCCTGAATCTGTCAGGATCAGCAAGCGATTGGGCGAAGGCTACCAGTTGGCCAAAGCCGGTTGTTACGGCGGCGACGTCAGGGTGTAAAATCCCATCAGTTCTGGCGGCAATCTCAACCAGAACCGGGCCACCGGAGGTCATCATCACCTCCGCATGGCTAGGGCCATTTTTGATCCCCAGAACCAAAGCGGCTTGTTTGGTGTAATCCACCAGAGGCTGATACTCCGGGCTTGTACAATCGAGAAGTTCGTCAATATCGTAAATGACGCTGCCTGATGGGAGCCTTCTTTTATGGTAGCGAACGATCTCAGTGACCAACGGTTCACCATCTAACGAAACGAAATTGACAACGTATTCGGTGCCATCAAGAAACTCCTGCAATAATACACTTTCATTGACCAGACTGAGTTTATTCGCGGTACCGAGAATAGCCAAAAAAGCGTGATACGCACTCTGCTTATCTTGGCAAATAAAGACACCATCTGAGCCTGCGCTCTCAAGTGGTTTTAAGACGACAGGCCATGTTGCGTGAACGTCCAGCCATGCGCTGGCATCCTCCCAGTCAGCGGTATCAATCTGTCTGGCAGCAGATAATCCTGCGTTAGCCAATGTATTGATCATCTCATATTTATTACGACGGGCAGACGAGGTGACAAAGGCATTTCTATAGCATAAACCTAGTTCATGATTAAGCCGATCAGCCAGCAGGACACCACTCTCTGCCCCTGCAATAACCGCGTCGGCACCAAGTTGGCGTGCAAATTCGATAGTGTCATCAATGTGCTTATTGATGCGTTGCTGACGATAGATTGTTTCATCGAAGCCTGCATAGTAATAACTATCCAAATCACAGCGCGATGCGATATGAATAAGTTCACACCCCATTTTATAGAGCGTCATAGCCACAAATTTACCGGAAGAAAATCCGTCTACAACAATGATTTTTTTCATGTTATGCCCCTTTTGTTTTTGGGTTCCCAATAATTTTGTTTATGCCGAGAATAAATAACAGAATGGCAATAATGCTAACGGCGGCAATGCTGTCGAAGGAAATTTCAACTCTGGTATCAAAATATTGTAGGAGAAGAGTGAAAACGGGGAGCAGTAGCAATACCAGCGACACGTGCAGAGGTTGTAAGCGTTTTATAGTGTTTTGAATCAGGTAAATTGGAAGCAAGTGACCAATAACTACCAGAAGTACCATTGGTGCGGCAAGGTTCATATTAATGCTCAATGGGATATCAGCATAAAAACAATAAATCACCGCAATCAGTAGCATCAGCATATTTCTAAACCCTAATATCTCATAGGTTTCCCACTGCCGCTGGTATAACTCACGAGAGATAAAGGTATAGATAACCGTGCCTAACGCACTGAGGATGACGCATATAATTCCGATGAGACGTTCATCTACCGTTGTGGTCGTAACGCCGCTTTTTCCCATCAGCGAGTTACATAACATCAGGATGACACCAACCATAATTAGCCAAGAAATAATGAACTCCAACCCGCTATTTTTGCCACTCCTATTATCTATACATCGGGAGATAATCGTGGTGATTGCTGGCCCACAGGCAACCGATGCTATCCCGACAATAGCGGGTTCAAGATAGCGCAGTGAGACAATAAGCCCACCCCAATTCAGTAACACGGCAACGTTAGCCAAGAGCAGTAATGGTAGATTGGCTTTGGCTTTATAAAAAACAGCAATGCCCTGTTTTAATATACTGAATAGAAGAAAGACTATTGTAGATGATATAAAGCAGTAGAGAATAATAACAGCTGGACTTATTGATTGAGTGATATAACCAACATAGACATCGAAGGCCGCACTGATCAGACAAAAAATAACGCCGTAACTTATTCCACTATAAGCATGCATAGTACTTCCTTATCTCACTGATTAATTTTATATAATGTGTTTTTTTAACCAGTAATTGTTGGAGAGATGTGATTTTTGAATTTCACTCAATGATATCTACCCCATGAGGTTTAACACTAATTTTCATTAGTGTTTTAACGTTAATGCCTGTTTGTGTAAATATGTTTTTTTTACCATTGTTTTGGATTTTTTCTACAGCACAAATAACATCTTTAACTATTCCTCCAGAATTCTGTATTGCTTTAATGAGAGCGATAACCGTACCCCCTGTACTCAACGTATCATCTATAATAGCGACACGATCACCAGCAGATATGCCATTGAGGTACACTACACCTTCAAAATATTCAGATGAAATATTTACAACATTATTATTTAACTCACTAAGACTGTATGGATACCAACGAGCCATCGCCAATGGTTTGCCTGATAACAAGGAAACAGCAGTAGCGAGGGGAGCACCTTTATCTTCTTCTGTTACGATTTTATCGATATCCATATCTATAATTTGTATGACTTTATGTGCGACTTCTAGCAAGACTGCTGGTCTGAGGGCAGGCAACTGGTCTGTAAATTCATTGACGGTGGTTAATGCTTTTCCTGAGTTCACTACCTGAGCATTTTTATACACATTCTTTAATAAAATCATTGGGTTTCCTTATATCCAGGGTAAACTCCATCCCAGCAACTTTTATATTTCCATGCACTATCAAAGAATAGAGTGACAATCACTTTCCCGTTAACTTCTTGCATTATATCTTCCGTAATCAACAAGTTAGCTCCACATGTTGGCCCAATTCCTAAGCGCTCCTTTTCGATGAAGCTTTTCATCCTTTCCCAAGCCGCTTTGCCATTAACAACCCTTACCTCATCGATCAAATCTAAAAGGGTATTCACTGAAATAACACCAGCACCTAGCCCCATAAGATTATGATGTTTATGATGAAAGTTAAGACCATGTCGCTGTGAATAGATCGGGGCCGATTGATCAACTTCAATACCCACCGTATGGATTCGTGGGTAGGCTTTCTTCAAAATTTCCGCAATACCCGAAAATGTACCTCCCGTTCCGATTGAACAAATAAAGTAATCAGGTTTTTTATTTATCTCTTTCATTTTTCTGACAATTTCTTCACCACAACTATGCCACGCATCTTTATTTAAGGTGGTGTCAGATTGATTGAGAAAGAATATGTTTTTTTGGTGATTTGAGTATTCAGTTGCTGCTTTTACAGCACCCTTTAAGAAGTTTTCTTTGGGGGTTTCGATAATTTCTCCACCAAATGAATAGATCTGTTCTTTGCGTTCTTCAGTCATGCCTTCAGGCATAAATATTTTAATTTTATAGCCTTTTTTTTGACCAATCCAAGCCAGTGCTGCACCTCCATTCCCTGTTGAGCAGTCTATCAATGTCATTCCGGGAATTATTTTATTTTCTTCTTCCAAGATATTGAGGATATGCAGAAATGTTCGGTCTTTATGGCTACCTGTAGGATTGTTGAATTCGCACTTAGAAAAAAGAGAATTATTATTTATTGATAAGTTTTTTAGCTCAATAAGCTCGGTGTTACCAATATCCTTAAGTTCCATGACACACTCCTTTTTTATGGAGGTGCACAATAAAACATAAATTTCCCGGAGGGTAAATATCAATGTGTAATTTAATTTTTTGAATTATTTTAAATACTATTTATAGGTGCATATATTATTTTGTAGTTAATAATTTCAATATATATTTCTTGGTTGATTTCGCTTCCTCGATATAAAATCACTTGCAGAGATACCGTCATTTAAATGAATTAAAATATATTTACCCATGATTTCATCTTATTAGCTTCCCTCACGATACTTGGTCAGTGCGTAAATAATGTTGTAGCAGTGCATAAATAGAGTGTCAGTACCAAAGCTACTGCCAATGCGGTAATACGCGCCATATAAACTAATGAAGTTAAAAACCAATGAAATATACGGCGAAGTCCGTCCTAACCTGCTGCGAGCCAGCGCGCAATTTTGAGTTTTAATGTAAAATTTATGTGAATTATATGTGATTTGGTGCGCAAATATAGACCAAATTTATGCTGGTTTTATGGGGAAAACCCTGTTGAAAATTCTTTACTCTTCCCTTTTTACGGAATAAAAAACGATATAATTAATTGATTATAAGCACTATTTTTGTGTTTTCGTTTCTTTCAGTAAATCATTATTTGGCTTTTTTCTCTGATCTTGATTGTACTTGTCTATACAAGTATATGTTAATAAGCACTCAAGGTGAGTAATGTCGTTTGACACCTGAAAAATTGGTTGAAGGAAATTGCCGTGACGACTCAAAACAGATTCCGAGATAATGAGATTCGAGCCCCGCAGGGTACGCAACTGACAGCGAAAAGCTGGCTGACTGAAGCCGCGCTACGCATGCTGATGAATAACCTCGATCCTGACGTGGCTGAGAATCCAAAAGAATTAGTGGTCTACGGCGGTATTGGTCGCGCAGCCCGTAACTGGGAATGCTATGACAAGATTGTTGAAAGCCTGATCAATTTAAACGATGACGAAACTTTGTTAATTCAATCGGGTAAGCCTGTCGGGATATTCAAAACCCACAGTAATGCGCCCAGGGTATTGATTGCCAACTCGAATTTGGTACCTCATTGGGCTAATTGGGAACATTTTAATGAATTGGACGCCAAAGGGCTGGCTATGTATGGCCAGATGACGGCGGGCAGTTGGATCTATATTGGTAGCCAAGGCATTGTACAGGGTACTTATGAAACCTTTGTTGAAGCGGGTCGCCAGCATTTTGGCGGTAGCCTGAAAGGGCGTTGGGTCTTGACTGCTGGGCTAGGAGGAATGGGCGGCGCGCAACCTTTGGCCGCAACGTTAGCTGGTGCATGTTCTCTGAACATCGAATGCCAACAAAGCCGCATCGATTTTCGTCTCAAAACCCGTTATGTGGATGAGCAAGCAACCGATCTGGATGATGCTTTAGCGCGCATCGAGAAATATACCGCTACAGGTGTCGCGGTTTCTATTGCACTGTGCGGCAATGCGGCTGAAATCTTACCTGAGCTGGTGCGCCGTGGTGTTCGGCCTGATATGGTCACCGACCAAACCAGTGCTCATGATCCATTGAACGGTTATCTGCCGAAGGGTTGGAATTGGGAAGAGTACCGCCAACGCGCTCAACATGAGCCAGCGCTGGTGATCAATGCCGCGAAAATCTCCATGGCAGAGCATGTTGAAGCGATGTTAGCCTTCCACAACATGGGTATCCCAACCTTTGATTACGGCAATAATATCCGTCAAATGGCCCACGATATGGGGGTTATTCGTGCCTTTGATTTCCCCGGTTTTGTTCCGGCGTATATTCGTCCTCTTTTTTGTCGTGGTATTGGCCCATTCCGTTGGGTCGCGTTGTCGGGTAACCCAGACGATATTTATAAAACCGATGCTAAGGTCAAAGCACTGATCCCTGATGATGCACATTTGCATCATTGGCTAGATATGGCGCGTGAGCGTATTCGTTTTCAGGGGCTGCCAGCACGTATTTGCTGGGTTGGTCTAGGCCAGCGTGCCAAATTAGGTTTGGCATTTAACGAAATGGTGCGCAGCGGCGAGCTCTCTGCGCCCGTTGTGATTGGCCGCGATCATCTGGATTCTGGATCGGTTGCCAGCCCTAATCGTGAAACGGAAGCGATGCAGGATGGCTCCGATGCGGTGTCTGACTGGCCGCTGCTCAATGCATTACTGAATACGGCTAGCGGTGCGACGTGGGTATCTCTGCATCATGGTGGTGGCGTAGGGATGGGCTTCTCGCAACATTCAGGCATGGTGGTGGTTTGTGATGGCAGTGATGAAGCCGCTGAACGTATTGCCAGAGTACTACATAACGATCCGGCTACGGGTGTGATGCGCCATGCAGATGCGGGTTATGACATTGCGGTTAACTGCGCGCAAGAGCAAGGACTTAACCTACCAATGGTTGCCGCAACTCAGGGGAAAAAATCATGAAGACAATAACACTACGTCCTGGTCAGATGACGCTGGCTGACTTACGGCATATTTATCAACATCCCGTACATATCACATTGGATGAAAGTGCCTATGTACCCATTCAGCAAAGTGTGGATTGTGTGCAAGCCATATTGGCAGAACAGCGCACGGCATATGGCATTAACACTGGGTTTGGCTTGCTGGCCTCTACCCGTATCGCCACCGAAGACTTGGAAAACTTACAGCGCTCAATCGTACTCTCTCACGCGGCAGGAGTCGGAGAAGCGAATGATGATGCGATTGTGCGTCTGATTATGGTGCTGAAAATCAATAGCCTGGCGAGAGGTTTCTCAGGTATTCGGCTGGAGGTGATTCAGGCGCTGATTACCTTGGTCAATGCTGGGGTTTATCCGCATATCCCGTTAAAAGGATCAGTGGGCGCTTCTGGCGATTTAGCTCCGCTGGCACATATGAGCTTGCTGCTATTAGGTGAAGGAAAAGCCCGCTATCAGGGTGAATGGTTGCCCGCACACACGGCACTGGCGCAAGCGGGTTTGCAGCCCCTCACACTGGCGGCGAAAGAGGGTTTGGCACTACTTAACGGCACCCAGGTCTCTGCCGCTTATGCATTGCGTGGTTTATTTGAGGCCGAAGATCTCTATGCGGCCGCTTCGGTGTTTGGCTGCCTGACAGTGGATGCAGCATTAGGATCCCGTAGCCCATTTGACGCCCGTATTCACGCCGTTCGGGGCCAACGTGGGCAGATTGATGCTGCCAGCACTTATCGTCATCTGCTTGGTGAACGCAGTGAAATCTCAGAATCACACAAGAATTGTGACAAAGTGCAGGATCCATATTCTTTACGCTGTCAGCCACAGGTGATGGGCGCATGTTTAGGCCAAATACGTCAGGCGGCAGAGGTGCTGGCTATTGAATCCAATGCCGTTTCAGATAACCCGTTGGTGTTTGCTGAACAGGGTGATGTCTTGTCTGGTGGGAATTTCCATGCTGAACCGGTCGCTATGGCAGCAGATAATCTGGCGTTGGCGTTGGCAGAAGTCGGTTCATTATCAGAGTGCCGTATCTCGTTGATGATGGACAAGCATATGTCTCAGTTACCTCCATTTCTGGTAGAGAACGGTGGCGTAAATTCTGGTTTTATGATTGCTCAGGTTACGGCTGCGGCGTTAACCAGTGAAAATAAAGGGCTGGCATTCCCCGCCAGTGTCGATAGCATCCCAACATCTGCTAATCAGGAAGATCATGTCTCTATGGCCCCTCGGGCGGGTAAACGCTTGTGGGAAATGGCTGAAAATGTACGGAATATACTGGCTATCGAGTGGCTGGCTGCGTGTCAGGGGCTTGATTTGCGCAAAGGGCTAAGAACTTCCGCCATACTGGAGCCCGCCCGCCAACTATTACGCCAGCACGTCACTTACTACGATAAAGATCGTTTCTTTGCCCCCGATATTGAAGTTGCTAGCCAGCTTATTGCACAACGTCATATGAATGAGTTGATGCCAGCAAAATTACTGCCAAGTCTTTAATAACAATAGTTTTCCAAGACAGTCATTTCCCAAGGCAGCAGTTTCCAAATACAGCAGTTTCCCAAGACAATAGGTTTCCAAGACAGTCGTTTCCAAAGAAATTGGCGTTGCAGACAAGTAATAAACGAGCGTATTCCACTGAATTGACTTAGGTCAGTAATTTGGAGGAGAAAATGACGCTAACTACGCTGCAACGTCAAATGCCAAGGGGATAAACGATCCGCCGCTTCTCTCCGCTGTGGGCACGTTGCCATTTGCCCCAATCGATTAGCTGTAAAACAATCGATTAGCTGTAAAAACAGTTCACTGTAAAAAAACCAGTTCGCTGTAAAAACCCAGTTCAATGGAGGCTCTGATTACCGGATCCTCCTCTCTGAATCCCTGCCTGAAAAGGCACAAACTTTGCGAGAATGTACCATGAAGAATGATTCATCCACGCTCAAGCGCGGCCTTAGTGCACGGCATATCCGGTTTATGGCATTAGGTTCTGCCATTGGTACTGGCCTATTTTATGGTTCGGCTGAGGCAATCCGTCTGGCGGGGCCTGCAGTGTTATTAGCTTATTTGATTGGCGGTGCGGCAGTCTTTATGGTGATGCGAGCCTTGGGCGAAATGGCCGTACATGACCCCGTGGCCGGCTCTTTTGGTCACTATGCCAGCCGTTATCTGGGGCCATTGGCGGGGTTCCTGACGGGCTGGACCTATACCTTTGAAATGGTTGTTGTGGCACTGGCTGATGTTACCGCTTTTGGTATTTATATGGGGCTGTGGTTTCCTGATGCGCCCCAATGGGTATGGGTGCTAAGTATCATTTTCTTTATCGGTGCGCTGAATCTATGTTCAGTGAAAGTCTTTGGTGAAATGGAGTTCTGGCTCTCGTTGCTAAAAGTGGCTGCCATTATCGCCATGATTGCCGCAGGTTTGGGCATTATGATGTTTGGTTTCGGGGCGGGGCATGACAGCACAGGCGTCAGTAATTTATGGGCTCATCAAGGGTTTATGCCAAATGGGATCACGGGGGTGATTGCATCATTTGCTGTAGTGATGTTTGCTTTTGGGGGAATTGAAATTATTGGGGTGACGGCCAGTGAAGCGAAGGATCCGGGAAAGGTATTACCACGAGCCATCAATACAGTGCCAATACGTATTCTATTGTTCTATGTTTTGACCCTGTTTGTCCTGATGGCTATCTATCCGTGGAATAGTATTGGGCAAAATGGCAGCCCCTTTGTGGAGATTTTTAGTAGTTTAGGCATAAACTCTGCCGCTAATATTCTTAATTTGGTGGTAATAACCGCTGCAATTTCAGCGATTAACAGTGATATTTACGGTGCTGGCCGTATGATGTACGGCCTCGCGCAGGAAGGATTGGCCCCTAAGAGCTTCAGTCGATTGACACGTAATGGCGTGCCCTATATGACTATCTTGGTGATGGCGATTACGCTGCTGTGCGGTGTGGTATTGAATTACCTTATCCCGAAAAACGTGTTCTTGGTTATTGCATCGATCGCCACTTTTGCAACCGTCTGGGTGTGGCTAATGATTCTGGTATCACAAGTGGCTATGCGCCGCTCAATGAGCAAAGCACAAGTCGCTCGGCTGGCATTCCCCGTGCCATTTTGGCCGCTAGCGCCTATCCTTACCATTCTCTTTATGGCCTTTATTATTGCTGTGTTAGGTTACTTCCCTGCGACTCGTATTGCGATGTATGTCGGCCTGGCGTGGGTGGCATTAATGACACTGGCGTGGTGGATTTGGTTACGTAAAGCCCCTTCATGCGTTATTCAAGAGCGGGCGAAAAGCAGTGAGATGCCATCGTAAGGGAACAAATGTTAACGGGCGGTTGATGGGGTATCAGCGGCCCGATTTATTTTTTTCAAGCATGTGGCGGTAGTGAGGGTGGGTTAAGTACCAATTTTTGGTGCAACTCAACAGCCATCGCCTTAAGGTGGGTGGTTAATTGGTTGGTTAGGGTTGTGAGCTCTGTATTTTGCCTTAACAATTCCAACATCTGTTCGGCATTCTGCTCAAATTGGTTCCCGACCCAATTTGTCGCTCCGTTGCCGCCTTTCTGCAACTTAAATTATTTAGGGGACAGAGTGAAATGAGGAATAACGGATAATTAAGCTGTTTGTCGATGTTTATTTGGCAGTAACGACTACATGTTAATTTTATTAATAACGTACTATATACCAAGATAATCATTTCCGTTTAAAGTACTGACGTGACCAGACGGTGATAAACTGCCCTCAATTGTGAGAAATTATAGACCTACGGAGTAACGGCCCATGCCTGCCATAGCGATTAAGCGATGGATTAAACGGATTGTACTGGTATTGGTAGTAATAAGTATTACCATACTGGCAATACGTATCTACGATACACAACGTGGTCCAAAGCTTGAACTTTGGCACACTTTCGTTCCTCATGAAATGCGCGCAGCAGAGATAGATAAAGCCAGTTGGGCGGATTACATAAAAACTGAAAATAATATTTTCGATGAAGTCCGAATTAATGTTACGGAGAAACTGGAACCAAGTACTCAGGTTCCTCTGAATCGTTATTATTCTGGTAGCGCAATTTATCCCCCTCATTTTAAAAATGATTGGAATCGCTCTTATATTCTCCAACCTGAAGGTGAGCCAAAAGGTGCGGTTGTATTACTGCATGGTTTGACCGATACCCCTTATAGCTTGCGTCACATTGCTGAAAATTATCGTCAGCGTGGTTATGTTGCGATTGGTATTCGCTTGCCAGCGCATGGTTCGGTACCCGCCGCGTTAACCGATGTTGAATGGCAGGATTGGTTGGCAGCAACCCGGCTGGCAGTACGTGAAGCCAAAGCACTTAGCGGCCCAGATTTGCCATTACATGTCGTTGGTTTCTCCAATGGTGGCGCGCTGGCAATGAAGTACACGCTGGACTCCATGGATGATCCTAAACTGGCAAAACCTGCTCGGGTTATCTTAATATCCCCGATGATTGGTGTGACCAGTTTTGCTCGCTTTGCCGGTATTGCCGGTTGGCCCGCTATCTTCCCAGCGTTTGCCAAAGCCGCTTGGTTGGGGATCGTTCCAGAGTTTAACCCTTTCAAATATAATTCGTTCCCGGTAAATGCGGCGCGTCAGTCTTATTTGTTGACCTCTGTGCTTCAACAGCATATTGCCCGTGATGCCAGAAACAATAAAATGGACGAATTGCCACCAATCCTGACGTTCCAGTCACTGATGGATTCAACGGTAAGTACTCGGGCAGTGGTCACCGCGCTTTACAACCACCTGCCGAATAATGGCAGCGAAGTCGTATTGTTCGATTTGAACCGCGCTGCTAGTTTTGGCCCATTATTGAGAACTTCATCTTATACGGCCTTGGCGCGCTTATTACCGCCGGGACCGCGTAATTACAGCACAACAGTGATTACCAATGTTTCGCCGCAAAGTAATGAGACTCTGGCATTAACCACGCGAGCTGGTGAAACGAACGAAACATCTGTGCCGACAGGGTTGGTTTATCCACCGGATATCTTCTCGTTATCTCACGTGGCGTTACCCTTCCCGATGAGCGACTCGCTGTATGGCCGTTACCCCGATCCGCGTGATCAATACGGTATTAGTCTGGGGACTTTTGCAGCTCGTGGTGAGCGGGCTGTGTTAGTGGTTGGGCTAGATTCGCTGATGCGTATCTCATCGAACCCGTTCTATCCATATATGTTGCAACGGATAGATGACAAGATAGATGCGCCGGTTCAATAATTTGCCTGCAAAAAACCAGGCTGCTGGCAACGTGCTCGCGACGGAGAGAACCGGCAGCAAGTAAAGATACCCGCTTCCCTGTATAAAAATAGCTTCCTTGGGAGCTCGACCCGCGCCATCTCTGGCGCGGGCATTTTACTCTTCTGCCTATCCTCACCGTTCAAGATCGGGTCATCGGGGTTTTTCAGCAGAATGGAATCCCCAGTTTTTGCCGTGAATCCCGAAAGTTGGACATCCAACGATTAGGGATTTTTGCATTCTCGCCCCATAAAACTACCTTGTCGGTTAACTTGGATGTTTTTCCTGTTTTTCCTGTTTTTCCTGTTTTTCGTCATTTTCTCAGATGTGGATCAGGGTTATTTCTATAGGTTATGAATTACCGCGCGAACTGACCTATTAAGATTGAGTAAGATAAATCTTATAGGTAGAATTCGCCGCGTGCTAACTGGCCCCATACTGAACCTGAGGGGGCGTTCACTGTCTGATTGATTCAAGCCGTAAATAGTGTCTTTGGAGACCTAGCGTTATATGGACAGAGTGAAATCTTTATCACAGCAAAGTCTTTCTTTGTTGTTGGCTGTTTATATTGGTATTTTCCTGAATATATCTGTCTTTTATCGTCGTTTTGACTCATTCAGTCAGGGTATCCAAGGGATAAAAGTGGTATCAGCAATCACCGAAGTGATCGCGATTATTCTGTTTACCTTTTTTGTTATGCGATTGATCTCACTTGGTGGAAGGTTTTTTTACCGAGTGGTTGCCTCGTTGCTGGTACTTATCTCTGTCGCTGCCAGTTATTACATGACATTTTTCAATGTGGTGATTGGTTACGGCATCGTTATTTCAGTCTTGACCACAGATACCGATCTTTCTAAGGAAGTTATCGGGCTGCATTTTATTATTTGGATGGTGTTGGTCAGTGGATTGCCTCTGCTGCTTATCTGGAAGAATAGCCTGCGGTTAACGTTGCTGGAGCAATGTTTAACGCCTGGGCAACGTATTAAACCCGTATTGTTGATGATGGCTGTTGTGGCGCTGGTTTGGCTGCCGTTGCGCTATCTGGATAAAGCTCAAGCTCTGGACGAACAGCTAAAAACGGTGGATTTACCCAGTTATGGTGGGGTGGTTGCTCACTCTTATTTGCCATCTAACTGGTTGGCCGCTTTAGGTTTGTACGCTTATACCCAATATAATGAGAAGTATGACGCGGCGGTATTGTATAACCCCGCTGAACATCATACTTATGTTGCCCCCGCAGGTATTGATGATACCTATGTCGTGTTTATTATCGGCGAAACGACCCGCTGGGACCACATGGGGTTGTTGGGATACTCACGTGATACTACCCCTCGTCTGAGTAAAGAAAAGAACTTAGCTGCTTTCCGTGGTGAGTCCTGTGATACCTCAACCAAACTTTCTCTACGCTGCATGTTTGTCCGTGAAGGTGGCGTTGAAGATAA
The DNA here is from genome assembly GCF_900460465.1 of Yersinia pestis. Taxonomy (GTDB): domain Bacteria; phylum Pseudomonadota; class Gammaproteobacteria; order Enterobacterales; family Enterobacteriaceae; genus Yersinia; species Yersinia pestis. The sequence goes on from NZ_UAVH01000001.1 coordinate 256,429, forward strand.
CGCACAACGCACACTGAAAGAACAAAACGTTTTTGCTGTCATGAAATCGTTGGGATTCACATCCGAGTTGTTCGCCATGCAGAGTGAAATGTGGTTCTACAACAACGTGAACACCAATAATTACTCATTTCGTGAGCTGATTGCATCAGAGAAACGTAACGATGGAAAACCGGTAGATGACATGTTGCTGGTTGATGAATTAAAAGAGTCGTTAGGGCGTTATCCGGTGGGTAAACATTTAGTGGTGCTCCATACCAAAGGCTCACATTATCTTTATTCCCAACGCTACCCTCGCAGCTATGCCCGTTATCAACCGGAATGTATGGGAGTTGATGAGTTTTGCAGTAAACAGCAGTTGATTAATGCTTTTGATAACAGCGTGTTGTACACAGATTCGTTTATTGCCAATGTGATTGACCAAATGAGGGATAAAAAAGCGTTGGTATTCTATGCTGCCGATCATGGTGAATCTATCAGTGATAACTCTCACTTCCATGGTACTCCGCGTGAAATGGCACCTCCGGAACAATTCCGAGTGCCATTGATGGTCTGGGCATCAGATAAATTCCTGGCACAGCCAGAGCATCTTGCTGCTTTTGAACAACTACAGGTAGAACAGCGGGTAGGTAAAACACATCGCCACGCAGAACTCTTTGATTCTGTTTTGGGGTGCATGGGCTATACCTCACCGGATGGTGGGATTGATGCTAAAAATAACTGGTGCCAGGCCCCTGATCGCCATCTTACACCCGCAATTTAGCCGTAACTGGCCAGGCTTACCCAAGTCTGGCCCAATTTTTGATGTGCCTCCTCATTGTTGTTTCACGGCTAAGGTATACTTTCAAATCCGATCCCCCTCCAGATGGAGCCACACCATGACTTACCGTGTTGTATTTATTGATGATCATGACATTGTGCGCTCGGGTTTTGCACAGCTACTCTCGCTGGAGGAGGATATCCAGGTTGTTGGTGAGTTTAGCTCAGCCAAGCAGGCTCGTGCTGGGTTGCCGGGCTTACAGGCGAATATCTGTATTTGTGATATTTCCATGCCTGATGAGAACGGATTAGATTTATTAAAAGGGTTACCTTCAGGGATGGGGGTCATCATGCTCTCTATGCATGACAGTCCTGCGTTGGTAGAAACGGCGCTGGAGCGTGGAGCACGCGGCTTTCTTTCTAAACGCTGTAAGCCCGAAGATCTGATCTCTGCCGTCCGAACGGTAGGCAGTGGCGGGGTGTATCTGATGCCTGAAATTGCCCAACAATTGGCACGGGTTGCTGTCGATCCATTGACCCGCCGTGAGCGAGAGATCGCAGTGCTGTTGGCTGAAGGCATGGAAGTACGCGAGATTGCCGAGTCGCTCGGGCTATCGCCAAAAACGGTCCATGTCCACCGGGCTAATTTATTTGCCAAGCTAGGCATCAGCAATAATGTTGAGCTGGCTAAGAAAGTACTGAATCTATGATACAGCGCTTGGTGATGCTGCTGGCGTTATTCTTTATTTATTTTACTGCGGCTTTCTGCCTGTGGGCTATAGGGACACAATTAGCTGATCGGGCTTTACAGTCGCTGCTGTTGTTCCCATTTGGTCTGCGTATGGGGATTTTATTACAAAGTCCACGTGCTTACTGGCCTGGCATTTTACTGGGTGATGTCCTGTTGTGGTGGCTATTAGCCGATCAATTCGATGATTTATATCAGTTGTGGGTCGCCTTGCCGCTGTTGTTATTGACCACCTTATTGGCCCTTTTTGCCTCCCCGTGGTTATTGCGCCATCAGCAAAATGAGAGCGAATGGCAATGGCCGTTAATGCAGGGGGGCGTTATCACGGTTGCCGCGCTAATACAGGCGTTGGGGTGGCAGATAGCCAGTGGGCAGGGCGCAATGGCGCTCTTATTAGGGTTGGTTGGTGGCTTTACCATCGCGCCTACCTGCCTGCTGCTGTGGCACTATCTGGCACGTCAAATCTGGTTACCGCTTGAACCTGGGTTGATACATAAACCGGTTAACCTGCGGTTGCGGCATATCCTGTGGTATCTACTGCTATTTGCCATCAGTATCTGGTTACAGTACCAAGTGACTGAAACAGATTTACGCTTATTTGTACCGTTCTGTTTGGCGATCCCCATCGTGTTTATGGCATATCGCTATGGCTGGCAGGGGGCGTTGGCGGCCACGTTACTCAATGGTGTAGTGCTCTTGATTAATACACCTGAACCCCTTGAATCTCATCGTGGCTTGCTACTTTCACTGTTGGTGTAACGAACGGTGCAATAGTGATCCACACCCAACGCCTGAAATCAGATCCAGGGGGTAATCTGCTCTCCTGATTCAGGAGAGTTTATGGTCACTTTTGAGACAGTTATGGAAATTAAAATCCTGCACAAGCAGGGAATGAGTAGCCGGGCGATTGCCAGAGAACTGGGGATCTCCCGCAATACCGTTAAACGTTATTTGCAGGCAAAATCTGAGCCGCCAAAATATACGCCGCGACCTGCTGTTGCTTCACTCCTGGATGAATACCGGGATTATATTCGTCAACGCATCGCCGATGCTCATCCTTACAAAATCCCGGCAACGGTAATCGCTCGCGAGATCAGAGACCAGGGATATCGTGGCGGAATGACCATTCTCAGGGCATTCATTCGTTCTCTCTCGGTTCCTCAGGAGCAGGAGCCTGCCGTTCGGTTCGAAACTGAACCCGGACGACAGATGCAGGTTGACTGGGGCACTATGCGTAATGGTCGCTCACCGCTTCACGTGTTCGTTGCTGTTCTCGGATACAGCCGAATGCTGTACATCGAATTCACTGACAATATGCGTTATGACACGCTGGAGACCTGCCATCGTAATGCGTTCCGCTTCTTTGGTGGTGTGCCGCGCGAAGTGTTGTATGACAATATGAAAACTGTGGTTCTGCAACGTGACGCATATCAGACCGGTCAGCACCGGTTCCATCCTTCGCTGTGGCAGTTCGGCAAGGAGATGGGCTTCTCTCCCCGACTGTGTCGCCCCTTCAGGGCACAGACTAAAGGTAAGGTGGAACGGATGGTGCAGTACACCCGTAACAGTTTTTACATCCCACTAATGACTCGCCTGCGCCCGATGGGGATCACTGTCGATGTTGAAACAGCCAACCGCCACGGTCTGCGCTGGCTGCACGATGTCGCTAACCAACGAAAGCATGAAACAATCCAGGCCCGTCCCTGCGATCGCTGGCTCGAAGAGCAGCAGTCCATGCTGGCACTGCCTCCGGAGAAAAAAGAGTATGACGTGCATCTTGATGAAAATCTGGTGAACTTCGACAAACACCCCCTGCATCATCCACTCTCCATCTACGACTCATTCTGCAGAGGAGTGGCGTGATGATGGAACTGCAACATCAACGACTGATGGCGCTCGCCGGGCAGTTGCAACTGGAAAGCCTTATAAGCGCAGCGCCTGCGCTGTCACAACAGGCAGTAGACCAGGAATGGAGTTATATGGACTTCCTGGAGCATCTGCTTCATGAAGAAAAACTGGCACGTCATCAACGTAAACAGGCGATGTATACCCGAATGGCAGCCTTCCCGGCGGTGAAAACGTTCGAAGAGTATGACTTCACATTCGCCACCGGAGCACCGCAGAAGCAACTCCAGTCGTTACGCTCACTCAGCTTCATAGAACGTAATGAAAATATCGTATTACTGGGGCCATCAGGTGTGGGGAAAACCCATCTGGCAATAGCGATGGGCTATGAAGCAGTCCGTGCAGGTATCAAAGTTCGCTTCACAACAGCAGCAGATCTGTTACTTCAGTTATCTACGGCACAACGTCAGGGCCGTTATAAAACGACGCTTCAGCGTGGAGTAATGGCCCCCCGCCTGCTCATCATTGATGAAATAGGCTATCTGCCGTTCAGTCAGGAAGAAGCAAAGCTGTTCTTCCAGGTCATCGCTAAACGTTACGAAAAGAGCGCAATGATCCTGACATCCAATCTGCCGTTCGGGCAGTGGGATCAAACGTTCGCCGGTGATGCAGCACTGACCTCAGCGATGCTGGACCGTATCTTACACCACTCACATGTCGTTCAAATCAAAGGAGAAAGCTATCGACTCAGACAGAAACGAAAGGCCGGGGTTATAGCAGAAGCTAATCCTGAGTAAAACGGTGGATCAATATTGGGCCGTTGGTGGAGATATAAGTGGATCACTTTTCATCCGTCGTTGACAGTTGGCACAAAGTCTAACAGGTCTGCTCTTGGGATCCGGCATTCAACGACAGCGGGAGTTGAACGATCAACTACAAATAAAATTGAACGAAAACCGTGAGTTGGCTAAAGCATTAGTGGTTTCTGAGGAGCATACACGGCACGATGTCGCGCGTGAGTTACATGATGAAGTGGGGCAAACCGTAACGGTTATCCGTACCCAAGCCAGTATTATTAAACGTCTGACCACCCAGCAACCGGTACTGACCAGTGCAGAGATGATAGAAACTGCGGCATTGCGGGTTTATGATGGTGTCCATGACGTATTGGCTAAATTATGGCCAGCGGCATTAAATAATTTGCCGCTGTCGGCCGCCATCGCTGCATTGATGCGCGAACTCATTCCGCAAGACCAGTCGGTGCTCGGTGTGCTTAACTGGCAGGTCAATGACCATCCGATGGATGAGACGTTGAAAATTACGCTTTACCGTATATGTCAGGAGGGGGTGACCAATGCTTATCGGCATGGTGCCGCCAGCCGAATTGAAATTAATGCACGGCAGGATAACCAACAGATATATCTAACGATTAGCGATAATGGTAAAGGTATCGATTTAGCCTCAATTACTCCAGGCTATGGGCTACGGGGTATTCAGTCACGGGTCAGTGCGTTTGGGGGCAATGTGAGCCTAAGCGTTGATAACGGTACTTGCTTAAATGTGACCCTGCCCACAGTTTCTTTGTCTACAAAAGGAAACTAAGAAATATTCTCGTTGGTAGCGAGAATTCCCCCGTGTGTTTTCATACACATGCAGATGATGATTATTGCACTTACAAAATACCCTGAGGCCCGAGATGTGGTTTTTCCTCAAAAGTCGCGATAACGTACCGCTAGTAACGGATCAAACACAAATTGATTCATCCTATAAGTATTGGCGTATCCAATTAATGTGGACGATGTATATCGGCTACGCTGCGTTTTATTTCACTCGTAAAAGTTTCAATTTTATTATGCCTGCTATGCTCACGGATCTAGGGCTGAGCATGTCTGATGTCGGGATTTTAGGCACGCTGTTTTACATCACTTACGGCTGCTCTAAATTTGTCTCTGGGATGATCAGCGATCGCTCAAATCCGCGTTATTTTATGGGGATCGGGTTGGTCATGACGGGGATTATTAATATCCTGTTTGGCATGAGCTCATCACTTTTGGTCCTTGGCGCCTTGTGGATCCTCAATGCGTTCTTCCAAGGTTGGGGCTGGCCACCATGTTCTAAAATATTGACCAGTTGGTACTCGCGTTCTGAACGTGGTGGCTGGTGGGCTATCTGGAACACCTCACATAACTTTGGCGGGGCGCTGATCCCCTTGCTCGTCGGGGTGATTACTCTGCACTTTAGCTGGCGCTACGGGATGATCATCCCCGGAATTATAGGTGTGGTGATTGGTTTGCTGATGTGTTGGCGTCTGCGAGATAAGCCAAGCACCATGGGCCTACCAAGTGTGGGTAAATGGCGCAATGATGCGATGGAGCTGATCCAGGAATCCGAAGGCCAGGGGCTGTCTAATAAAGAAATTGTGAAGCGTTATGTCTTAACCAATAAATATATTTGGTTGTTAGCCGTTTCCTATGTGCTGGTTTATATCGTTCGAACCGCGATTAACGACTGGGGTAACCTCTATCTGACCCAAGAGAAAGGTTATTCGTTGCTGACCGCTAACTCTGCAATTTCATTATTTGAAGTGGGTGGATTTATTGGTTCATTGGTCGCGGGTTGGGGTTCTGATAAGTGGTTCCGTGGCAATCGTGGGCCGATGAACCTGATTTTTGCTATTGGTATCTTCCTCTCAGTTGCATCACTGTGGACGTTGCCAAGCATCAGTTTTGTCTTACAGGCAGGCTGCTTCTTTGCGATTGGTTTCTTTATTTTCGGGCCACAAATGCTGATTGGTATGGCTGCTGCTGAGTGCTCTCATAAGGATGCCGCTGGCGCTGCAACCGGCTTTGTTGGGCTATTTGCCTATTTAGGGGCGGCTTTATCGGGTTACCCTATCGCTCGCGTCATGGAAATCTGGCATTGGAATGGTTTCTTTGTGGTTATCTCTGTGGCGGCATGTTTATCTGCTTTCTTCTTATTGCCATTCCTGCGGGCGCAATCGCCGCAGTTAAAGCAAGCGACAACCTGATTTGAGCGTGAAGGCGGCCATTTTCACTGCGGGTGATGCTTTTAACAGCAGTCATCCGCAGGTTATTAAAAAGTGATTGACGCCCCAGAGCTGTAGCAGTAAGATGCGCCCCGATTCGGCGAGTAGCGCAGCTTGGTAGCGCAACTGGTTTGGGACCAGTGGGTCGGAGGTTCGAATCCTCTCTCGCCGACCAAATTTAAGAACCCTGACGGTAACGTCAGGGTTTTTTTGTGCCATTTTTTCTTTGCGTCCTCTTATCCTATCTCGTTATTGTCTGATTATATAAATTATCAACATAATAATTCATATAATATCTTATAAAGAATTTGTGTTTATATTTAATTTATTGTCATTTTTTGAATATCTCTATTTTTTATTCTTCTAACATATTATATCTCCTTTGTGTTGTTGACTTTGTTTTATGAAAAACCGGTAATGATATCGGTTTTAGACCGTGTTATTCAAAACATAACAAACACATTGATTATTTAATAAGGGAAATAATATGAAGTTGACATATATTAAAACGAAACAGGGGTTGTCTATATTACCTCTCTCTATCATATTGTCGCTCTATGGGAGCTCGGTTGCTTATGCTGATAATATTATTCCTGATATACAGGCCCCAGCGGGACAGCAAGCGGAAGTCTCTATTATAGAAACACCGCCCAGTACATGCCGAGCGCTTACCTCTTACTGTATCGGTATGACAGAGACTGTCGTTAATATTCAAGCGCCTGATGAAAATGGGTTATCACATAACAAGTATTCTAAATTTGATGTGGTCGCTAATGGCTTGTTCGATGTCACGACACTCAATAATCGCTTAGCTCAAGAGGTTAATGGCAACTCTTTTTTACAAGATAAATCGGCAACCATTATATTAAATGAAGTCAACTCATCACATGCCAGTCTATTAGATGGGAATCTCCGTGTTGACGGGGGAAATGCGCATATTATTATTGCCAATCCAGCAGGTATTAATTGTCGAGGGTGCTCTTTTACTAATGCCTCTCATGTGACATTGACGACAGGTACGCCATCTTTTTCTGATAATAAACTAAACAGTTTTATTGTTGAGCAGGGAAATATCAATATTGAAAAAAATCCCTCTTACTATATGAGAACAGGTTTACGGTATAAGGGGGCAGACAAGACTTATCTTGATCTATTCGCAGACACTATTACGGTTAGTGGTGAGATCAATGCGGACGATGGCTATATTGTCACGGGAAAAAATAAAGTGGGTTTCTCTTTGCCTGGGCAACCATTGCAAGTGTCGCGTTTAGGCAATGAAAATACACCAGTACCAGGTACGGTTAGTTTGGATGTCAGCGAAATTGGGGGAATGTACACCAATAAAATTCGTATCCATGCAACCGATGGCACGATTAAAAATAAGGGGGCAATACGCGCGAACGATACACTAAGCCTCAGTTCTGCAGCCAATATAGATAACAGTAATGGGAATATATCAGGGAAAATGGTGTTACTGAGTAGCGAGGGTGTTATAAATAACTCTGGTGGCACAATATTAAATAATGGTGAGTATGATTTATTACCTTCTCAAGGTATTAAAATAACATCTCGTGGCTTAAATAATGAAGGTGGAAAAATAGAGTATAAAAATGGTAGCGTTGAAATAGCAACAGTTAACACCATCAAAAATGGTAAAGGTACAATTAAAGCAACATCAACGCAAGGGCGGGTAAGAATAAAACTTCATAGTAATAACCTTAATAATACTGGAGGGAGTATTATTTCTTCAGGGAAAATAGAGGGTAAAGTTAATAACATACGAAACAATGGAGGGGCTATTATTGGGTTAGGTGGAGTGGATTTGAATGAAACTGTTTTAATTAATGATACCGGTAAAATAATTTCTGATTTTAATTAATTTCTTTGTAAGTGAGAGATGATTTTTTATTTAAAGTTAGTTGCTTTCGTGGCTAACTTTTATTGATTTTGTATTAATCGTGTTTTGATTGAAATGGAGTTCATTAGCATGATATTTAAAATAAATGTGAGGTGGAGGGATAAAATTGGAGATTTTTGGTGGGGGATATTGTGCCTATTATATCTTCAAATTATGATTGGGATGCTTCCGTTTAAAGTTTTTGCTGAAATGGCGTTGCCAGAAATGGACCTGCTTGAAATGGATATAGCCGAGCCGCAGATCCCAAATAGTATTATTCCTCCTCTATCACATGCTCAACTGGCCAGTGAACCGGTTCTGCCAGAGAATCTTTATAATGATGAAGTACAATGTGTAGCAATTAATAATGTCGAATTGATTAATCTTGATGCTTTCCCAAATGCAGCTCACTTAAAAGAAAAGGCTGAAGAAGCTCACGGGCGTTGCTTGGGGGAACAGGGGCTGTCAGTGCTTGTGGCTAACTTACAGCAACAATTAGTGGTTGATGGCTATATCACGTCTCGTGTGGTTTTTGTCGATGACAGTGAGCGTGACGGTACTTTAATGTTGAAATTAATGCCCGGCAGGATTGAGGATATCAGGCATCATCAAGATAGCGTCGGCAATGCTCATCTCAGCTCCCTTTTCCCCGGTAAACGTGGTGATTTGGTTAATTTACGCCATCTTGAGCAAGGATTAGAAAACTTGCAGCGTTTGCCTTCAGTGAATGCCACCCTGGATGTCGAATTAAACCGGGACGATTTAAGCAGCCAGATTATCGTGAATCGCCAGCAATCACGTCTCTGGCGTATTAATGCCTACCTTGATGATGCAGGGCATGATGCCGTTGGCCGCTATCGTACGGGCCTGATATTGTCTTTTGATAATCCATTATCCCGTTATAACCCCTTGTCTCTCAGTGATTTACTCTACTTCTCTGTTAACCGTGACCTTGATAGCCAACCCGATAAAGGGCACAACAGCTACGGGGTTCATTATTCTGTCCCGTATGGCAACTGGCTATTTAGCATGACGGGCAATCAAGGTGAGCGTTATCAATCGTTCTCTTTTGCCGGTAAAAGACTTGCCGGTAAAAAATTTGGCTATCGTTCCCATTGGTCTGTATTGGATACACAAATTCAACATTTACTCACCCGTGGAGTAAATTATAAAACAGTGGGTTATGCCGGGGTGTTAATTCGTCAGTCTGCCAGTTTTTGGACCCATCGGGAGATAGATATTCAGCGGTTCAATACCACGGACTGGCAGCTAGGGATTGAGCATCTACATTACATGCCATGGGCGACTTTCAGAGGGGGGGTTCGTTATCAACAGGGGGCTTCATGGTTTGGTGCCCAACCTATTCCCGGTAAAATGAGCACTGCACCGGCGAGGTTGGTCGATATCACCAGCTCACTGGATATCCCTTTTAAGATCGGAACACAGTCCTTCCAGTATCGGCCCGCTTTCAGCCAGCAACATACCTACTCGGATATTAGTTCACTGGATAAATTTACGATTGGTGGCAGGAGTTCAGTGCGAGGTTTTAATGAGAATAACGCTCTGACGGGGTCGCGGGGGTGGTCTCTAAAAAATGATATTTCATGGATCAGCCCGATACCCGGCCAGACATTCGTGGGCCAGCAATTCTATATCGGCATGGATTATGGTGAGGTGAGTGAGCAGGGCCAACCATTTCTTTTGGGCGAGCGTTTAGCGGGGGCCGTGGTAGGGACTCGTGGAAATTATCATGCGTTTGGTTACGATTTTAATGTCGGCGTGCCGATAACCAAACCCGCAGAATTTGATGCCGATCCGTTGGTTTTTGGGTTTACGCTAACTTGGCAATATTAGGGTCTATACCTTCTCTGATGTTGAGTGTTTATTGTGCTGCCCTGATTAGGGGCATCACTATGGTGCACCTCTTTGGGAAGCTATGTGGTTTCTTGGGTGAGTCAGCGTGGAAGGGTGAATTCTTTTCTTTTTTAACCGCGCACCCGATGTTGGATAAGAGGGGGAGTGGTGACCACAGTAACGCCATTTATCGGCTGTTGAGGCAGAGTTTCCTCCTGTTTTTTGTCAAAATTTCAAAAAAATCTGTACAGATACATCTGATTTAGCAACAAAGTTTTTGGGTTTGCTACTGGGGGTTGCAACTGCCTTATTGCATTTAACCAGTGAATGTTACTGGGGTATGTGCGTTAGCATAACTTTTCATGCTAACAATGTTAATAATATGTTTTTTTGTTGTTTGCTTACTGTTTCTCATTGTCTAGATAAATCCTTTCAGACTGTATTGACGTCGCTATCAACTGTTGCCAAATTGGTACCCTCAGGGGGAGTCATCAAGAGCAATTGAGGTGATTTCACACAGCCAAAATGGGGGCCTGGATAGAATTTTATCTGGTATCTCAATCCTGCATCCCTGTGTTCAACGGGCCAAAACGGCACAGTCCATGGACTAAAAAATTATAGAGTCTGGCCGTATACACAACACACATCACCATAATGGAGCACAAGCGATGACGATTTCCTTGAGAAGAACAGGGATACTGAAATTCGGTATTGGGCTGGTTGCACTGACTATAGCGGCCAGTGTACAGGCAAAAACGCTAGTATATTGTTCTGAGGGGTCACCGGAAGGTTTCAACCCACAACTCTTTACTTCTGGCACAACTTATGACGCAAGCTCGGTACCTATTTACAATCGTTTAGTGGAGTTCAAAATCGGGACTACCGAAATTGAACCCAGCCTGGCGGAGCGGTGGGAAGTGAGCGAAGATGGTAAAACCTACACTTTCTACCTGCGTAAGGGTGTGAAATGGCAGGATAATAAAGATTTCAAACCCACCCGCGATTTCAATGCTGATGATGTTATCTATTCATTCATGCGTCAGAAAGATGATAAAAACCCGTACCATAAAGTCTCTGGTGGCAGCTATGAATACTTCCAGGGTATGGGAATGGGCGACTTAATCACCAATGTGGTGAAAGTTGACGACAATACCGTTCGCTTTGAACTGACCCGTCCGGAATCGCCATTCTTGGCAGACCTGGCGATGGATTTCGCCTCTATCCTGTCCGCTGAATACGCCGACAATATGCTGAAAGCAGGCACCCCGGAAAAAGTGGATTTGAACCCAATCGGTACCGGCCCATTCCAACTGCAACAGTACCAAAAAGACTCCCGTATTCTGTATAAAGCGTTTCCTGGTTTCTGGGGCACCAAACCAAAAATTGATCGCCTGGTCTTCTCTATCACCCCAGATGCCTCCGTTCGCTATGCTAAATTGCAGAAAAACGAATGTCAGATTATGCCTTACCCGAACCCGGCTGACATCGCCCGGATGAAAGAAGACAAAACGATTAACCTGATGGAACAACCGGGTCTGAACGTCGGTTACCTCTCCTTCAACATTGAGAAGAAACCACTCGATAACCTTAAGGTCCGTCAGGCACTGACCATGGCGGTTAACAAAGACGCGATTATTGATGCGGTTTATCAAGGCGCGGGGCAAGCGGCCAAAAACCTGATCCCACCAACGATGTGGGGCTACAACGATGATGTGAAAGATTACGCTTACGATCCCGCTAAAGCGAAAGAACTGCTGAAAGAAGCGGGTCTGCCAGATGGCTTCTCCATCGACCTGTGGGCCATGCCGGTTCAACGTCCGTATAACCCAAATGCGCGTCGTATGGCGGAAATGATCCAGTCTGATTGGGCGAAAATTGGTGTGAAAGCCAAGATCGTGACCTATGAGTGGGGCGAATACCTCAAGCGTGCCAAAGATGGCGAACATGAAACTGTGATGATGGGTTGGACCGGGGACAATGGGGACCCAGACAACTTCTTCGCTACGCTGTTCAGTTGTGATGCGGCCAAGCAGGGTTCTAACTACTCTAAATGGTGTTATAAGCCGTTTGAAGATTTGATCCAACCAGCCCGTGCTGAAGCTGACCATGACAAACGTGTCGCACTTTACAAACAAGCTCAGGTTGTGATGAACGAGCAGGCCCCGGCGCTGATCATTGCTCACTCAACGGTGTACGAGCCAGTGCGTAAAGAAGTGAAAGGCTATGTTGTGGACCCATTGGGTAAACATCATTTCGATAACGTGTCCCTGGATTAATTTTACCCTTATACCGGACCGGTGTGCGTATCAACGTTCATCGGTCTATTTATTTAGGTTAAAACAGATACAGATGTGAGCCATATAACCTCTCCCGGTACGTGTCATTGTCGCAGGATTTGAGCAGGGACCGCGTGTCATCACCCGAGCGTACTCAACGTACGTGGCCGTGGTGGGCATGGCTGTCGCTCAACATCGACGAATAAAATCGCTTATTTGGAGAGGTTTAATAAGCCAGGTTGCCTATGAGCAGCCCGGCATTCTACACAGAGAGTTCGGGATATGTTGCAGTTCATACTCCGACGTTTGGGGTTAGTTATCCCAACGTTTATCGGCATTACTTTGCTGACCTTTGCTTTTGTCCATATGATCCCCGGTGACCCGGTGACCATCATGGCGGGGGAACGCGGTATCTCTGCCGAGCGTCATGCTCAAGTCATGGCGGAAATGGGGCTGGACAAGCCTCTCTATCAACAATATTTCCGCTATGTAAATGGCGTTTTACATGGTGACCTTGGCATTTCGCTGAAAAGCCGTATTGCGGTATGGGATGAGTTTGTCCCGCGCTTTAAAGCAACACTGGAACTGGGGATCTGCGCGATGCTGTTTGCTATCGCAGTCGGCATTCCGGTTGGTGTGCTGGCAGCAGTGAAACGCGGTTCAATATTTGATCACACCGCCGTGGGGATCTCCCTTACCGGCTATTCGATGCCTATCTTCTGGTGGGGCATCATGCTGATCATGCTGGTCTCGGTGCAATGGGACCTGACCCCGGTTTCCGGGCGTGTCAGCGATACCGTGTTCCTTGATGACAGCCTGCCTCTGACGGGGTTTATGTTGATTGATACCCTCATCTGGGGGGAACCTGACGATTTTAAAGATGCGGTAATGCATATGATTTTACCGGCAATCGTCTTGGGGACTATTCCCTTGGCGGTGATCGTGCGTATGACTCGTTCCTCCATGTTGGAAGTGTTGGGGGAGGATTATATCCGTACTGCGCGGGCCAAAGGGCTGAGCCGCATGCGGGTGATTGTGGTCCATGCGTTACGCAATGCCTTGCTGCCTGTCATCACGGTGATTGGTTTGCAGGTTGGTACCATGCTGGCTGGGGCTATCTTGACGGAAACCATCTTCTCGTGGCCGGGTCTGGGTCGTTGGCTGATGGATGCATTGCAACGCCGTGATTACCCTGTGGTGCAGGGGGGGTGTTGCTGGTCGCGATCATGATTATTTTAGTTAACTTGCTGGTAGATGTGCTCTATGGCGTAGTTAACCCGCGTATTCGTCACAAGAAATAAGGGGCGCAGAATGTCTCAACTTATTGAGTCAGCAGTAAAAAGTGCGCCGAAGCCAATGACGCCATTGCAGGAATTTTGGCACTATTTCAAGCGCAATAAAGGGGCCGTGATCGGCTTGTTCTACATCATCATTATGCTGGTGGTTGCCGCAGGTGCGACTTGGTTGGCCCCGCATGGTCCGGCAGAGCAATTTCGTGATGCGTTATTGAAGCCACCGGTTTGGGAAGAGGGTGGAAGCTGGAAATTTATTTTAGGCACGGATGATGTTGGCCGTGATGTCCTCTCTCGCCTGATGTATGGCGCGCGCCTCTCCCTGTTAGTCGGGTGTTTGGTGGTGGTGCTGTCATTGGTGATGGGCGTCATTTTTGGCTTATTGGCAGGTTATTTTGGCGGGATCGTTGATGCCATCATCATGCGTGTTGTTGATATCATGCTGGCGCTGCCAAGTCTGTTATTGGCCTTGGTTTTGGTTGCCGTGTTCGGGCCTTCTATCGTGAATGCCTCGTTGGCGCTGACGTTTGTGGCTTTGCCGCATTATGTGCGTCTGACGCGGGCGGCGGTGCTGGTTGAGGTCAACCGAGATTACGTAACGGCATCAAGAGTGGCCGGTGCGGGTGCGATGCGCCAAATGTTCATCAACATTCTACCAAATTGCCTGGCACCGTTAATCGTGCAGGCTTCTCTCGGCTTCTCTAACGCCATTCTGGATATGGCGGCTCTCGGCTTTCTCGGCATGGGCGCACAACCGCCAACACCAGAGTGGGGCACAATGCTCTCCGACGTGTTGCAGTTCGCGCAAAGTGCCTGGTGGGTTGTGACCTTCCCCGGTGTGGCGATCCTGCTAACAGTTCTGGCGTTTAACCTGATGGGGGACGGCCTGCGTGATGCTCTCGACCCCAAACTCAAGCAGTAATAGAGGTAGAGAGATGGCACTTTTAAATGTAGATAAATTGTCGGTGCATTTTGGTGACGACGCTGCGCCGTTCAAGGCCGTAGACCGTATCAGTTACAGCATTGATCAAGGACAGGTGGTGGGGATTGTCGGTGAATCCGGCTCCGGTAAATCGGTCAGCTCACTGGCGATCATGGGGTTGATTGATTATCCCGGAAAGGTGATGGCCGATAAGCTGGAATTTAACGGTCGCGACCTGACCAAAATTTCGGAAAAAGAGCGGCGTCAATTGGTAGGCGCGGAAGTCGCGATGATTTTCCAAGACCCAATGACCAGCCTGAACCCGTGTTACACCGTTGGTTTTCAGATTATGGAAGCGTTAAAGGTGCATCAGGGGGGCAATCGCAAAACTCGCCATCAGCGGGCGGTGGATTTGTTGACGCTGGTGGGTATCCCTGATCCTGCTTCGCGTCTGGATGTGTATCCACATCAACTCTCCGGTGGGATGAGCCAACGGGTGATGATCGCCATGGCGATTGCCTGTCGGCCTAAATTGCTCATTGCCGATGAGCCAACGACCGCGCTGGATGTGACAATTCAGGCGCAGATTATTGAATTACTCTTGGAATTACAGCGGCGTGAAAATATGGCGTTGCTGCTGATTACCCATGATCTGGCACTGGTTGCAGAAGCGGCCCATCAAATTATTGTGATGTATGCGGGTCAGGTAGTTGAAACCGGCAAGGCGGCGGAAATTTTCCGTGCGCCACGCCATCCGTACACACAAGCATTACTACGCGCATTACCGGAGTTTGCTCAGGATAAAGCGCGGTTAGCATCCTTACCGGGTGTGGTACCGGGTAAATATGACCGACCAGAAGGCTGTCTGCTTAACCCGCGTTGCCCGTACGCCACTGATCGTTGTCGCGATGAAGAGCCTGAGTTACTGGGCACACCAGGGCGTCAGGTTAAATGCCATACACCGCTTAATGATGCGGGGAGGCCATCCCTATGAATTCGAACACTGAAGCGGCGCATAAAGTAAACATGATGGGTGAAACCGAAATAAAGGGAGAAAGTTTGCCAGCAGAGACGGGTAAAAAGCCGTTATTACAGGCGATCGATCTGAAAAAATACTACCCGGTGAAAAAGGGTTTCTTTACACCAGAACGTTTGGTTAAAGCACTGGATGGCGTTTCATTCACATTGGAGCGGGGCAAAACATTGGCGGTAGTGGGTGAATCAGGTTGTGGTAAATCCACTCTGGGCCGTTTACTGACGATGATAGAGATCCCTACCGGCGGCGAACTATACTATCAAGGGCAGGATCTGCTCAAGCCCGATGAAAGTGCGGAAAAACTGCGACGCCAGAAGATTCAGATTGTCTTCCAGAACCCCTACGGTTCGCTGAATCCACGTAAGAAGGTGGGGCAGATTTTGGAAGAGCCATTGCAGATCAATACCCAGCTCAATCGCAAGGAGCGCCGCGAAAAAACCTTGGCAATGATGGCGAAAGTGGGCCTGAAAACTGAACATTATGATCGCTATCCTCATATGTTTTCCGGTGGTCAGCGTCAACGGATCGCCATTGCCCGTGGATTGATGTTAAACCCTGATGTGGTGATTGCCGATGAGCCGGTATCTGCGCTGGATGTCTCCGTGCGGGCGCAGGTACTGAACCTGATGATGGATTTACAGCAGGAATTGGGGCTGTCATATGTGTTTATTTCCCATGACCTGTCGGTGGTTGAACATATTGCTGACGACGTGATGGTGATGTATTTGGGGCGCTGCGTTGAAAAAGGCAGCAAAGAGGCTATTTTTAACAACCCCCGCCATCCTTATACGCAAGCATTGCTATCAGCGACACCGCGTCTGAACCCAGATATGCGTCGTGAGCGTATTAAATTGACTGGAGAACTACCCAGCCCAATGAATCCACCGCCAGGTTGTGCATTCAATGCCCGCTGTCGTAGAGCATTTGGCACCTGTAGCCAGTTACAACCGCAGCTTAAGCAGTATGGTGACCAGATGGTGGCGTGTTTTGCCGTTGATCAGGATGAAGCAGAGAAGGTCGTTTCTGTTTGATCAACACGGTTTGATCAACATGGGTAAGTCGCGATTACCGATGGCACTTGTGATGTCTGATAACCTCTCGCCGGTTATCACCTGATGAGAGGGAGTTATTCTGATGGTCGTCATGTTTAAACACTTAGCCAGCATGTTCCTGTTGCTGGCCAGTTTTAGTCTCGCAGCCGCCAGTAACTGGCCCGCGTGGCAACAGTTCAAACAAGATTACATCAGTGAAGGGGGGCGGATCATTGACCCCGGTAGCCCCTCGAAAATAACCACCTCGGAAGGCCAGAGTTATGGGCTTTTTTTGCATTGGTTGCGGATGATCAGCCGATGTTTGAGCGTTTATTGGCTTGGACAGAAAACAATCTGGCAGCCGGTGATCTCACTTCCCGCCTTCCCGCTTGGTTATGGGGGCAAAACTCACAAAATAACTGGGATATTCTGGACCCTAATTCGGCCTCCGATGCGGATATCTTGATTGCCTACAACTTGCTGGAGGCTGGCAGGTTATGGGGTAACCGCCGTTACCTGATTATGGGTACCTTATTACTGCAACGTATTGCGCAAGAAGAAGTCATGGATATTCCCGGCCTTGGCCAGATGCTATTACCGGGAAAAATTGGTTTTAACGATGAGGATACCTGGCGTCTCAACCCAAGTTATTTACCGCCACAACTACTGGCACGATTTTCCTCCATAGACGGGCCTTGGGAAGCGATGGTAGAAGTGAATCAGCGTATGTGGCTGGAAACCGCACCAAACGGTTTTTCGCTGGACTGGGTGGTCTGGCAGAAAGGTAAAGGCTGGCAGCCCGATACCATAAAACCGGATGTCGGCAGTAACGATGCCATTCTGGTTTATCTGTGGGCGGGGATGCTGGCAATGGACAGCCCACAAAAAGCTGAATTGATTGCGCGTTTTCAGCCAATGGCGGTAATCACTCAGCAGCAAGGCCTGCCACCGTTTACGACCAACAGCGACAATGGTAAAACTAACGGGGATGGGGCAGTGGGTTTTTCTGCGGCATTATTGCCCTTTTTAGCCAGCAGCCCAGAACCGTTTAATCAGCAAACACTGAATCTCCAACAGCGACGGGTACAAAATTCACCGCCTGGCGCTGATGATTATTACAGTGCTATTCTGACCCTGTTTGGTCAGGGGTGGTTACAGCATCGTTATCATTTTACCCATCAGGGAGAGCTACAGCCCTCATGGCACCGTCAACGTTAAGATTTCAGGATAGCGGATCTGGCCTAATGATAGGGAAATGCGCTTAAGGGATCACAACTTACTCGATGGGGACTAAAAAGGGGCGTCTAAACACCAAGCACTTGAACACCAAACGTCTGAACACCAAAAACAGTACTGCGAAATGGCGTTCCTAATAGGAAAAGACCGAAACCCACATTATTCTTGCCTTCCATTAGAGTATCGCAAGATAAAATCGGTAAGCGATCGAGTATACTCAGACAGAATCGACGAGTGGTTAGAGGATAGTAACAACCACCTTATTTTATGCAGTCGGAATTGGCGGAGAACGAGTTTGCGGGTAAGGCGCTCATTAACGATTAAACAAATGGCAGCGGTGGCAGTAGTTGCACTGGTGACTATCTGTATTTTTATCATCCTTCAGTTGTTCCACTTTGTGCAACAGCGTAAAGATGATTATGCCAACCAGTTGGAAAGTATTGCTTATTCGGTTCGCCAACCCCTATCTGAGGCCATACTCAGCGTTGATATTCCACAAGCTAAAAAAATCCTCAACAGCCTATTACCTATTGGTATTCTTAGCCGTGCTGAAGTGATATTACCGAACCAAATACAGGTATTGCACGCAAACTTTCCAACAGAGCGGCCCATTCCACACTGGGCCAAGCGGGTTTTCTCCTTGCCCGTACAGATAACCGTGCCTTTATATGCGTTGGAACGGGTACCCGCAAACCCTCAGCCCTTAGCGCATTTAGTCCTGCGTGCTGACTCTTTCCGTATGTATCAATTTATTCTCAGCGCTCTGTCAGCCATGCTCTCAACATATTTGTTACTGGCATTGGTGTTATCGGTATCTATCGCTTGGTGTATTAATCGCCTGATTATTCACCCGCTGCGGGCAATGGCCAAAGAGCTGGAGGATATTGGTGACCACGGGGTGCTGCATCATCAACTGACGCTACCGGCGCATCATCAGGATGATGAACTGGGTGTGTTGGTGCGTAATTACAACCGCAATCAGCAACTGTTAGCGGATGCCTATGCTGATATGGGCCGCATTAGTCACCGTTTCCCGGTGACTGAATTGCCCAATCGGTCATTATTTATCAGCCTGCTGGAGAAAGAAATTGCCTCCAGTACGCGTACAGATCACTTTCATCTGTTGGTGATTGGTATTGAAACCCTGCAAGAGGTTTCTGGCGCCATGAGTGAAGCCCAGCACCAACAGTTATTGTTGACGATAGTACAGCGGATCGAGCAGTGCATTGATGACAGCGACCTGTTAGCGCAACTGAGTAAAACTGAATTTGCCGTGTTAGCCAGAGGTACCCGCCGCTCATTCCCAGCCATGCAATTGGCTCGGCGGATTATGTCGCAAGTGACCCAACCGCTGTTTTTCGACGAGATAACATTGCGCCCCAGTGCCAGTATTGGTATCACCCGCTATCAGGCTCAACAGGACACTGCCGAATCCATGATGCGCAATGCCAGTACAGCAATGATGGCGGCTCATCATGAGGGGCGTAATCAGATAATGGTATTTGAGCCTCATTTGATTGAAAAAACGCACAAGCGGCTGACGCAGGAAAATGACCTCTTACAGGCGATTGAAAACCACGATTTCACGTTATTCTTACAACCTCAATGGGATATGAAGCGCCAGCAGGTTATCGGTGCGGAGGCGCTACTGCGTTGGTGCCAACCAGATGGCAGCTACGTTTTACCGTCAGGCTTTGTTCACTTCGCCGAAGAGGAGGGGATGATGGTGCCACTGGGGAACTGGGTGCTAGAAGAAGCCTGCCGTATTCTGGCTGATTGGAAAGCACGCGGTGTTAGCCTGCCGTTATCGGTGAATATATCGGGCTTACAGGTACAAAATAAACAGTTCTTGCCGCATTTGAAAACGCTCATTAGCCACTATCATATTGATCCACAACAATTGTTACTGGAAATTACCGAAACTGCCCAGATTCAGGATCTCGATGAAGCATTGAGGCTACTGCGTGAGTTACAGGGGCTGGGGTTATTGATCGCGTTAGATGATTTTGGTATTGGCTACTCAAGCTTACGGTATCTTAACCACCTGAAAAGCTTGCCTATCCATATGATTAAGTTGGATAAGAGCTTTGTGAAAAATTTGCCAGAGGATGACGCGATAGCGCGCATTATTAGCTGTGTTTCTGATGTACTAAAGGTACGTGTGATGGCCGAAGGGGTCGAAACAGAAGAGCAGCGCCAATGGTTGCTAGAGCATGGCATTCAATGCGGCCAAGGCTTCCTTTTCTCTCCGCCACTGCCACGTGCAGAATTTGAAGCCCAGTATTTCAGCAGCGCTCACCACGTAAGTTAACTCTTTGTATGGCGGTGTCCACCAGCAGTACTTAACACGCCGAGAATCTGCAGTGAATGACCGCCTACCCACCGTCAATTCTGACGACAGCCGATGACGCTGTGAAGTCCCTACATATTAGAAAACACTTGTCAGCAAGAAGGGCGGCATATTATCTCTTCTATCTGGAATTAATTTTATTATGTTGTGTGAATTTCACTCTTAATAGGATTATCGGTTACATCAGTTTTAAATATTTTAACTTTATATAAAAAACACCTCTCGCTGTTAATCATGATAAAAAACCAATAAAAACACAGAAAATAGAGTATTAGCCTAAATGATCGCGTATGGGTTTAATTGCTCCCCCTTACAATATGACTTATTGCTAAGTCAAGACTCTTTATTTCGTAAATTTTTTCCTAAAAATAGCCGCAACCCCTCTAATTATCACGCTAGAACACGAAAATTACCTTTATAGATAGTAATAAAAAACTATTTACTTTGAAGCTCATCACACAAATGTAAATTTTTTTTATTAATTTCAAACAACTTGGCTTGGATCTCGGAACTTTATATCAAAATAAATAAAATACTGTTTCATAACTGCTTTGTACTTATCAAAATAATGAGAATTTTTATTAAAATAAGGTAACTAGAATGAATATTAAATTATTGTCTCTGGCAGTGGCATCACTCATTAGTACCAGCGCAGTGGCAGTCACTATTGACTATCGTCATGAAATGCAAGATCAAAGTGGTAACACTCACAAAGATAGGTTATTAATGTCCCACCGCTTTGCTAATGGCTTTGGATTATCTTTGGAAGGCAAGTGGAAAGGCGCTCAGGATAAGGATAAACCCTTCAATGAAACCGTCAGTAATGGCACTGAAGTTGTTGCCAGCTATGTGTATAAAATTAATAACACATTCTCTATTGAGCCGGGATTCTCATTAGATTCAAACTCTACGTCTAACAATTATCGCCCTTATCTGCGTGGCAAGGCAGTTATCGTTGATGATCTCTCCGTTTCATTGCGTTATCGCCCTTATTATAAACGTACCAGTGCGAATATTAATACGCCAAAAGACACCTCTGAAAATGGCTATAACCTGACGAGTGTCATTAGTTATAAAATTGCTAAAGATTATCAATTAGATTATGAAATCGATTACAAGCAGGCAAATAAAGCCGGTGTTGTGTTAGCTGATAAAGAAAACTACGATTGGAGCCACGATCTTAAATTAACGTACAAGTGGGATAAGAATTGGTCTCCTTATATGGCACTCGGTAATGTTTCTGGTAGCAAAAATACCGATGAGCGCCAAACACGTTATCGCGTAGGGGTAAAATATAGCTTCTAATTTATATCTAGACCCAAAATAATTCGAGTTGCAGGAAGGCTGCTTGCTGCGGCCTCGAAGAGGCGAGGCCCCTTGATGGGCCGAGTCACGAGCGCAGCCAACGCACATGCAGCTTGAAGTATGACGGGAAGGCTATTGGCGTTGCCATGAGATTAGCGGCAACGCCAAATAAGAACAGTGAAATAATCCGCATCGGCCCTTGGGTCACTCCTCACCATAACGATTTCTGGCAGGTAAGATAAGCGATGAAAAAAAGAGCATTATTGTTGAGTATGTCAGTGCTGGCAATGCTGTATATCCCCGCCGGGCAAGCCGCAGAGATAGACCGTCTCACCGTAGTTAAGCAGTATGTCGATAATGTACTGAACAAAGCATCAGATACTTATCACGGTGATAAACCTAGCCCATTGCTGGCTGATGGTGTTGACCCCCGAACCGGGCAGCAAATGGAGTGGATATTCCCTGATGGCCGTCGTGCTGTGCTATCCAACTTCTCTGCACAACAAAATCTGATGCGGGTTATGAGTGGGCTGAGTGAACTTAGCGGTGATCCGCAGTACCAAAAGCGTGCTGAAGATATCGTGCGTTACCATTTCCAAAATTATCAAGATAATAGCGGCTTGCTCTACTGGGGAGGCCACCGTTTTGTTGATCTGAAAACCTTGCAGCCGGAAGGGCCGAGCGAAAAAGAGAAAGTTCATGAGCTGAAAAATGCTTATCCCTATTATGACCTGATGTTCAGTGTTGATAGCGACGCGACCACCCGTTTTATTCGCGGTTTCTGGAATGCTCATGTGTATGATTGGCGGATCCTTGAAACCAGCCGGCACGGTGAGTACGGTAAGCCAATGGGGGCATTGTGGGAAAGTACGTTTGAGCAACAACCTCCTTTCTTTGCGACCAAAGGGCTCAGTTTCCTTAACGCCGGTAATGACCTGATCTATTCCGCCTCCCTGCTGTATAAATATCAGCAAGATCAGGGCGCATTAGTGTGGGCAAAACGTTTGGCTGATCAATATGTGTTGCCGCGAGATGCCAAGACTGGCCTCGGTGTCTATCAGTTCACTCAGGCACTGAAACGTGAAGAGCCAACAGATGATGCGGATACCCATTCCAAGTTTGGCGACCGTGCACAGCGGCAGTTCGGACCCGAGTTCGGGCCAACGGCGCTTGAAGGCAATATGATGCTCAAAGGGCGCACCAGTACCCTTTATTCTGAAAATGCCTTGATGCAACTGCAATTGGGTAAGGATTTGGGGGGGCAAGGTGACGATTTACTGAAATGGACCGTGGATGGCCTGAAAGCTTTCGCCAAATACGGCTACAACGAGCAGGACAATACGTTCCGCCCGATGATCGCTAATGGTCAGGATTTATCGAATTACACTCTGCCACGTGATGGTTATTACGGCAAAAAAGGATCGGTACTCAAGCCTTATAAGGCGGGTAACGAGTTTCTGATTTCCTATGCGCGTGCTTATGCTGTCGATAATGACCCCTTACTGTGGAAGGTGGCTCGCGGTATTGCCAGCGATCAGGGATTGGGCGATATCGGCAGTGCGCCAGGCAAAGAGATGAAGGTCAAACTGGATACCACCAATAGCGATCCGTATGCGCTGTTTGCTTTGCTGGATCTCTACAATGCCAGCCAGGTCGCTGAGTACCGGTCTTTGGCGGAGAAAGTTGCCGATAACATCATCAAAACGCGTTATATCGACGGTTTCTTTATGGCTTCACCGGATCGGCAATATGCCGATGTGGATGCTATCGAGCCTTATGCTTTGTTGGCATTGGAAGCATCATTGCGTAACAAACCACAAGCGGTTGCCCCTTTCCTTAATGGGGCTGGTTTTACCGAAGGTGCTTACCTGATGGCAGACGGTTCAGCCCGAATTTCTACCCGTGACAATGAGCTGTTCTTGCTCAATGTGGGTGAGACGTTGCAGCCGAATGGCCGTAAATAGCCCCGACAGCAGCCATCCGATTGGCCGCTGCTGGTAAAAGTGCCGGGCTGCTGCTCCCCAGAGTCGGTTAGCCTCTGGCACTTTTCCCCACGGGTTATTGCAGCGCAATAAAAAGGACACTGAGATGAAAAAACAAATTTTAGCGACGTTGCTACTGGGCGCTCTGTTTTGTGTACCGGTTTATGCCGCACAGATTGTTGCCGTCACGGCATCGGGGCATGACAGCGAAAAAGGCCACGTACCAGCGAATATTGCTGATGGTGATGTTAAAACACGTTGGGCGGCTTCGGGTGATAGTTGGATTCAACTGGAGCTTGATAAAGCCCAATCGATTGAAAATATTCTGATCGTGCCGTTTAAGGCCACCGAGCGTAAGCTGAAATTTGCCATCGCTTACTCTACTGATGGCAAAACCTGGCAATCATTGGCCGAAGGGTTGGAAACGATAACTGCGGACAAAAAGGGTGAAAAGTTGACCTTTTCGCCTATCAACGCCAAATATATTAAACTGGAAACCTTTGGCACGGATGTCAACAAATGGAGTGCGATTAACGAAGTCGCCATCAACAGTCTCGCCACGGTGCCTAGTCGCGCCATTAATTAACCGCTGATGATCGCTGCCGTAAACCGCTCCTGTGCTAGTTATTGCACAGGAGCCTGTAAGTTCTATCCCCGTCTTATTTGAAGTCACTGCTATTTGAAGACAGCATTGTGTCCACTCCTCTTTTTCGCGCTTTGCCCCCAATGGTTCATAACCGCACTAGTTCATAACAACATTAGCCCATAACCGCATTAGTTCTGCGCATCACACCATGAGTTCACCTCAAATAACCATTATAAATGTCTGGTTATTTTGCGGATGGCGATGGTATTGCTGTCGCTTGAAGCGTTTCAGTTCTTAATTTCACGCGAAGGGTGCAATCCAGTACAACTAATAATTTCTATATTGTTATGGGGGTGTTATTTTTCGCGCAATCACGGTTAAACGAAAGTGTTGCTTATTCATCAC
The DNA here is from genome assembly GCF_900460465.1 of Yersinia pestis. Taxonomy (GTDB): domain Bacteria; phylum Pseudomonadota; class Gammaproteobacteria; order Enterobacterales; family Enterobacteriaceae; genus Yersinia; species Yersinia pestis. Next base: position 280,996 of record NZ_UAVH01000001.1, read on the forward strand.
TGAAAGTAAAACGACATGCCGCCGTGTCACTCTTCAAAAGGACATTGTTATGAAAGTCTCTATTTTTAAAACGCTTTATTTTCAAGTGCTAACGGCGATAACTATTGGTGTGTTGCTTGGCCATTTCTACCCGGAAATCGGCGCTCAGATGAAACCACTGGGTGATGGATTTGTTAAATTAATTAAAATGATTATCGCGCCCGTCATTTTTTGTACCGTTGTTACTGGTATCGCGGGCATGGAGAGCATGAAGGCCGTTGGCCGTACTGGTGCGATTGCACTGCTCTATTTTGAAATTGTCAGTACTCTGGCGCTGCTGATTGGTTTAGTGGTGGTTAACGTGGCGCAACCCGGTGTTGGGATGAACATCGATCCTGCGACACTGGATGCTAAAGCGGTTGCACTTTATGCTGAGCAAGCCTCACAACAGGGGATTATTCCATTCTTGCTGGATATTATTCCCGGTAGCGTAGTTGGCGCATTTGCCAGCGGCAACATTCTGCAGGTCTTACTGTTTGCGGTCTTGTTTGGTTTTGCTTTACACCGTTTGGGTGAAAAGGGGCAGTTGATTTTCAATGTTATTGAAAGCTTCTCCCGTGTTATTTTTGGTGTCATCAATATGATCATGCGCTTGGCACCGCTCGGGGCTTTCGGTGCGATGGCCTTTACTATCGGTAAATATGGTGTAGGAAGTCTGGTGCAATTGGGGCAATTAATCCTCTGCTTCTATTTGACCTGTATTCTGTTTGTCGTTTTGGTACTTGGTACGATTGCGAAATTCAATGGTTTTAATATCTTCAAATTTATCCGTTATATCAAAGAAGAGCTGTTGATCGTGTTAGGCACCTCCTCTTCTGAGTCAGTGCTCCCTCGCATGTTGGATAAAATGGAGAACGCCGGGTGTAAAAAATCGGTAGTGGGTCTGGTTATCCCAACGGGCTACTCATTTAACCTGGATGGCACCTCTATTTACCTGACGATGGCCGCGGTATTTATCGCTCAGGCAACTAACACCCATATGGATATTATGCATCAGGTGACATTGCTGGTGGTGCTGCTGCTCTCCTCAAAAGGTGCGGCAGGTGTCACAGGCAGTGGCTTTATCGTGTTGGCCGCCACCATTTCTGCGGTTGGACATTTACCTTTGGCTGGGCTGGCATTGATTCTGGGGATTGACCGCTTTATGTCCGAGGCTCGCGCCCTGACTAATCTGGTAGGTAACGGTGTTGCCACCATTGTGGTCGCTAAATGGTGTAAGCAACTGGACAATGACCAACTGCAAGCGGTGCTATCCAATAAAGTGCTGCCTAATGTAAAAAGCAGTGTTTCTGTGTCCTGATATCGTTCAATAGTAAAAAATCAGATATTTCTCCCTTCAATTCGCTACCAGTGGCTTGCTGTCACTGGTAGCGTCTCTGCATAATGTCACCATTCATTTCTCTATCAATACTATTTTTCATACTGATGAGTGACATCGGCAAAAGCACGCGGTCTAACAGAATGGTACACTCCCACATTCGGCTCTCACTGTGGTGATTACCGCTTATTTTTCATCCAATTACAGTCGCATAGCAATGAGCTCCAAAAACTGGCTTGATTTATGCAAGTCGGTGTAACCACCCAATGCAGGGTGTTGGCAGGATGAAATAACGTTAAAAATTGCATTATTTAAAAATTGGATAGTTTATTCAGTAGGGGTTCACATGCAGGGCACCAAAATTCGTCTTATGGTTGGTGGGTTATTATTGGCGGCGGCCAGCAATAATGTGCAGGCTGAAGCACTACAACCCGACCCTGCCTGGCAGCAGGGAAAGTTAGATAATGGGTTTTCATGGCAGTTGCTGGCAACGCCGCAGCGCCCAAGTGATCGGATCGAGCTACGCTTGATCGTCAATACCGGATCATTATCCGAAAATACACAGGAAGTGGGCTTTGCCCATTTACTGCCTCGTCTCGCATTAATGAGCAGCGCGAGTTTTACCCCCGCCCAACTCCAGTCGCTATGGCAGCAAGGGATCGATAACGAACGCCCATTGCCACCGGCTATTACATCGTATGATTTCACCTTATACAGCCTGAGCTTACCCAATAACCGTCCTGATCTGCTGAAGGATGCGTTGGCATGGTTATCTGATACGGCGGGTAATCTGGCGGTAAGTGAGCAAACGGTTAATGCAGCCTTAAATACGGCAACCGACCCCATTGCGACTTTCCCACAAAATATTCAGGAACCGTGGTGGCGTTATCGCCTCAAAGGTTCTTCTTTAATCGGCCACGATCCCGGTCAGCCAGTGACGCAACCGGTCGATGTAGAGAAGCTAAAGCAGTTTTATCAGCAATGGTATACCCCAGATGCGATGACGCTGTATGTGGTCGGTAATGTTGATAGCCGTAGTATCGCCGCCCAAATCAGTAAAGCGTTTTCTGAGCTGAAAGGTAAGCGTACCGCGCCAGCGGCAGTTGCAACCTTAGCCCCGCTACCACCAGAACCGGTGAGTTTGATGAATGAACAGGCGGCACAGGACACGTTATCGTTGATGTGGGATACCCCATGGCACCCCATTCAAGACTCTATGGCCCTGAGCCGCTATTGGCGCAGCGATTTAGCCCGTGAAGCGCTGTTTTGGCATATCAAGCAGGTGTTGGAGAAAAATAATCAGAAGAACCTAAAGCTGGGCTTTGATTGCCGGGTCCAGTATCAACGCGCCCAATGTGCTATTCACTTAAATACCCCCGTTGAGAACCTGACAGCCAATATGACATTTGTTGCCCGTGAGTTGGCGGCATTGCGTGCTAACGGCCTGAGCCAGGCTGAGTTTGATGCGTTGATGACACAGAAAAACGACCAACTCAGTAAGTTGTTCGCCACCTATGCGCGTACTGATACCGATATTTTGATGAGCCAACGTCTGCGCTCACAGCAAAGTGGTGTTGTGGACATCGCGCCGGAACAGTATCAAAAATTGCGGCAGGCATTCTTGTCTGGGTTGACGCTGGCAGAGCTGAATCGGGAGTTAAAACAGCAACTTTCACAAGATACCACCTTGGTTCTGATGCAACCGAAAGGTGAACCTGAAGTTAATGTGAAGGCGTTGCAGGAGATCTATAACGGCATTATGGCACCACAGACGGTGGCGGAAGAAGAGGTTGCCCCTGCTGAAGCGGTAGAAACTGCACCTGTTATGCCGACAACCGCGCAATAACGAACGAATGACGAATAAATAATGAACCTGGAGCGTTGTTGGGGCGGTTAACACCGGGCTAAGGCCACGTTAGCCAGGCGTAAAATGACCGATGGCTGTAGGTTTATCCTGCAACGATCGGTCATTAACGTCTGTTATTCGCGGCCTAATAACGAATAATCGCTCAAGCAGTTGGCATGGCGGCCAGAGGGATAATGGCACCACGGTACTGGATTACGGTGCTGGCGGTTAGATGGCCTCGGACGGCGGCATCGTGAGCATTGCCACCCGTCAGGCGTACAGCCAGATAACCGGCGCTGAAGGAGTCTCCTGCTGCGGTAGTATCCACCACGTCTTCTTTCGGCAGTTTGACGGCGGGAACATCATATTGCTGGGCTTCGGAACCTTCTTTTACCCAGACGATGCAGGAATCGGCACCACGCTTGATAATAATCTCGCTCACACCCAGTGCTTGTGTCCGGTCAATCACCTGTTCTAGCGGCTTCTCGCCCCACAGCATGTCTTCATCATCCAAAGTCAGGAACGCAATATCTGTACAGGCCAGCATGTCGCGGTAAGCTTCCTGAGTTTCTTCTTTGCTTTGCCACAGGCGTGGGCGGTAGTTGTTATCAAAAATAACTTTGCCACCCTTTGCGCGGCAGGCGCGTAATAATTTCAGCAAACGCTGGCGCGATGCACTGTCGAGGATGGCAAGGCTGATACCACTGAGATACAGGTAATCGAATGTTTCCAGACGCTGGCAAATATCGTCTGCGGCAGGGCTGGTTAGCCAGAAGCGGGCTGCCGCATCATTACGCCAATAATAGAAGGTACGTTCACCGCTCTCATCGGTCTCGATAAAATAGAGCCCCGGTAATTTATTGTCCATACGCTGAATAAGATCAGTCTGGATGTTTTCTTGCTGCCAAGCGGTCAGCATCTCTTCACTGAAACTGTCGGTACCCAGAGCGGTCACATAATGCACATTCAAGTCCGGCGCTGAAACCTGACGGGCAATATACACGGCGGTATTCAGCGTATCACCACCAAAGCCCCGGCTGAGATCGGTACCTTTTTGTGACAGTTCAATCATGCATTCGCCGATAACGGCAATATTTTTGCTGGTCATGGAAAGCTGGCCTATTCCTGAGTTTGTGGATCAGTGATGGGAATGAAATAGAGAGATATACCCGTCATCATTCAAGCTGCATGTGTGTTGGCCACGCTCAACAACCCGTTACGTAAGCTCATCGGGATCTTCTCGCTTGCCGTCTTCCTGCAACTCGAATTATTTAGGGTATAGTCTCACGGCTGGCTGATCCAGAGTCAATAGGATTAAAACGGTGTTTTAAATTTTTTATGATGTAAGTCGGGAAACCGGTAAGTTTCCCACGTTGTACCTCAAAATTATGACGATTGTCGTAGGTCAGTGACGCTGCGCCCACCAATGCCCCAGTTATCGGTCTCCACTTCATCAATTACCACCACGGTCGTCGCCGGATTTTTACCCAGCGTATCGACCAGTAGCTGGGTGACACCGGCAATAAGCTGTTTCTTCTGTTCTGCAGTCGCCCCTTCACGGGTAATTTTAATATTGACGTAAGGCATGTTCAGCTCCATTCGCGTTAATCGTATTATTGCGTCTACGACTGTAGATGGCTTTATTGCGCCGTGCCAGCGTGTGTCGGTGTAATAATCTGTTATCGCCCTATATAAAGTTCTGGTCGCCTGAGTCGATAACATCAGCAGAAGGAAAACCGTTTACTACAGGATGTCAGCATGACAGCGATAGCCCGCCCCGCCATTGCTGTTTGGTACCCTGAAACATGGCGACTAAACAGATGATGACCAACAGAATATCAGCCTTACTTGCGCCATCCTTTGCCGCGATTGATCAGACAAAGAGGCTTGATCAGACAAGGAAGTTCGGTCAGATCAAAGAAATTGAACGAACAAAAGGACAGAGCTTCTGGCGGCAATGTCAGCGGCGGTATACTTTTCAACCCATTTATCGCACATCCGGGGCGTTGCTGGCGATTGAGTTGCTCACGGCGGTTTTTCACCCCTCAGCACCGGAGACCCGTTTATCACCGGAAGATTACTTCAGCGCTATCAGCACGGGTGCCCGTCTGGATGTGGTGCTCGAGCAGTTGAATATGGTTAAGCAGTGGCATCAGATATTTGTTCATCACTCGGTATTGGTATCGATCAATATTGATGGTCAGGTATTGGTGGCGATGCAGGAGGATCACGCGGCCAAGCGGCTGATTGATGCGATGCCTTATATCCGTTTTGAGTTACTTGAACACGTTGATACTTCACTGGATACCCCCTTCGCGCGTATTGCCGAAGCTGATCGACTCTGGTTGGACGATTTCGGTAGCGGGCTGGCGAATTTCACCTCATTCATTAGCTGGCGCTATGAATATATTAAAGTGGCCAGAGATCTGTTTACTGTATTGCAAGACAGTGAGGCAGGAAATCGGCTCTTTTTCACACTAGTCACATTAATGGATCGCTACAGTAAAGGCGTTATTGTTGAAGGGGTAGAAACTTCTCAAGAATGGGCGATGGTGCAGCGTTCCGATGCCGTTGCTGCGCAGGGCTATTATCTTTCTCGACCGGCATCATTTGATGGGTTACAAGCACTCCCGATGCTGTTTTGCGGCTAACGCTCCCTAAGGCGATAATGATCGCCTTTCATCTTCTCCTGCCTGCCTCACGGGTTCTAACGGTATAACCGGATTTTCACTGTCTAAATAGTGGATTCTGGTCCATCCTTAACAAGGCTTAACGATATTGTCTGGAGCCTTATGATTGGCCCGTTAATGGCTTTTTCTGTTGGATTCTTTGATTAAAATATTCGGCAGAAGTACCTGTTTGAACAGGTATTAATCGAGGATAGAGACCCAACACGCTACCCTTAGAGAGAATGCGTAGATTCACAGCGACTGTACGTAGAAGCATGGAGCTATTATGACAAGAACCGGAAAAGTATTGGTGGGCGCCAGTGGGTTTATCCTGTTGTCATTGGTGGCGGTGGTGATATTTGTCTCTTCTTTTGACTGGAATCGCTTGAAGCCAACGATTAACCAAAAAGTCTCCGCCGAGTTACAACGGCCTTTTGCCATTCGTGGCAATTTGAGTGTGGATTGGTCACGAGAAGGCGAAGGCCCTGGCTGGCGCGGTTGGATCCCCTGGCCGCATATCCATGCGGAAGATTTGGTCTTGGGTAACCCAACGACGTTAATCAGCACACAAGAGAGCCGTGACGCTCAATCAGCACAAGGCACGCCGCTCTCCGACGCGTTTCCCACCGGAGAGATGGTGACGCTTAAGCGAATCGACGCCAGCCTTGCTCCGCTGTCACTATTGAGCAAAGAAGTTCGTATCCCCCGCCTTTGGCTGACGCAGCCAGATATTCATTTGCAACGCCTGGCGAATGGCAATAACAACTGGACGTTTAATCTGACCAATACCTCCACGGATAGCGCGTCTTGGTCAGTGGATATCGGCGATATTATTTTTGATCGCGGTGAGATAACGCTGAAAGATGCCATCCTACAAGCTGATTTACTCGCGGTGATTGATCCGCTGGCTAAAGCGTTGCCGTTCGCACAAGTGACCGGTGTCCGTCGCGGGGCCAGTATTAATTCGGTGACCAGTACTCATTCGGTGAACACGACTACACCAGTGAACACGACGACAGCCACGGCCACGACTAACCCTGTGACAGAGACGGTAAAAAGCACGACCCCAGATTACCTCTTCGGCTGGAAAGTAGACGGTCAGTATCAGGGGCAGCCCTTAGCGGGCAGTGGGAAAATAGGGGGCATGATATCGATGAATGACGCGAATGTACCGTTCCCTCTGCAAGCGGATATGCGCTACGGTTCTACTCTGGTGGCCGTCGTCGGGACCTTAACCGATCCCGGAAATCTGGCGGGGCTGGATCTACAATTGGTCTTATCCGGGACCAGTCTGGATAACCTCTATCCATTGCTCGATGTCGTACTGCCCGCCACCCCGCCTTATCAGACCGAGGGTCATCTGAGTGCTCGCCTAAAACAAGCAGGGGGCGCGGTTTATCATTATGAAAATTTTAATGGGAAGATTGGTGACAGTGATATTCACGGTGACCTGACGTATACCGACAGTCAGCCCCGGCCGAAATTAGCCGGTCAGGTCGATTCGGAAAAATTACGTTTTACCGATTTGGCTCCGCTGATCGGGGCCGACTCCAATCAGGAAAAAGCCCTACGAGGTGAACGGAATCGGCAGCCGGGCAATAAGGTCCTGCCGACAGAAACGTTTGATACCAAAAGTTGGGGAGTGATGGACGCGGATGTCACTTATACGGCTAAGCGTATCGAACGGGATAAGTCATTACCGCTAAGTGATCTGTACACCCATGTCGTCTTAAAAGAGGGGATGTTACTGCTCGACCCGCTGCGGTTTGGGATGGCGGGAGGGGATCTGGCTGCAACTTTGCGCCTCGATAGTCACCAAATCCCGATGAATGGCAAGGTTGATTTGCATGTCCGGCGCATACAATTAAAAGCCTTGCTGCCACAGGTACAGGCGATGCGGAGCAGCCTGGGGCGCTTGAGTGGTGATGCCTCCTTTATCGCAGCAGGCAACTCGGTTGCTGGCCTGTTAGCAACCAGCAACGGTAACGTGCGCCTGCTACTGAGCCAGGGGCAGATCAGCCGTAGCCTGATGGAGTTACTCGGCCTGAATGTGGGTAACTATCTGGTGGCGAAGCTGTTTGGTGATGATACGGTGAAAATTAACTGTGCGGTGGCAGATATTACGTTGCGTAATGGGGTGGCGACGCCGAACGTGTTTGTCTTCGATACTGAAAATGCCATTATCAATATTACCGGTAATGCTAATTTTGCTACCGAGCGGCTGAATTTATCCATCGATCCTGAAAGCAAAGGGCTACGTATTCTGACCCTGCGCTCGCCACTGTATGTCAAAGGGACCTTTAAACGGCCTGATGTGGGGGTGAAAACCGGAGCGTTGATTGCCCGAGGTGCCGTTGCGGCAGCACTGGGGGTGGCATTAACGCCGGCAGCGGCATTACTGGCACTGATCTCCCCAGTGAAGGTGAAGGTGAAGAGAATCAGTGCGCCCCGTTACTGCGAAAAATACAGCAAAAGAAATAATGTGTTATTGCACCGGGAGGTGAGGTAGCACCTGACAGGTGTGATCTTGCAGCTCCTCTGCTGAGGCGCGATCCTGGGTTATCAGGCTTGCTTTGTTGGCCAGCAGTAAAAAATCCCCAGAGGGTAGTGCGGTTATTGCCAGACCGTAACGGCCCATCTGTTCTTTTGCCCCTGGCATTTCATCGGCTAACAGATGAAACGGCCCTGGTTGTTGCAATTCGGTTGCTGTGATGCGCCGTACCCAATAATCGTGTCCCAGTAAGCCGCCAGGCAGCGGCTGCCATTGTTGCTGGAAATCGGCGCTATGGGCGGCCAGTGCGGTTTTTACTTGTGGCTTCAGACAAGAGATATGAATGTGCAATTGATCCTGTGTGCGCCCATATTGCGAATTGATGGCTAATGAGATATCAGTGTCATCGATAGGCGCGCCGTACTTCTCAGCCATAAAATAGCGAGCCTGCCAAGCGTCGGCAAAATAGTTCGGGCTGGTGGCGGTTAATAATTGCGGGCTTTCAATACCGCTAATGGGTACGGTGGGGATCAACAAATACTGTAACGGGCCATTCCTATCTTTAAGCACCGCAAAGCCCGCGGGTATATTCACCTCGGCACAAGGGCGCGGATCATCTTCTGTGGTCATATGCGGAATACATTGCTGGCTAATGATCTTCCAGAGTGCATCCGCATTACTGAAACGTAATTTATAAATCAGGCCTGCAGCCAGTATGATCAAGATCAGCAATGTCAGTAAGTATCTACGCCATTTTATTGAGCGTGACACTGATGATTTTTTCATAATCATAAGTTACTTTTCTCCACGTGTTGGTAAACTCTTGTCTTCTACGTTTTGGTCCTCAATATTCTTATCCTCAATGTCTTTATCCTCAATAATGTCTTTGCTCTCAACACGGTTGTCCGCTACATCATGGGCAGTGGCTATCCAAGCCGCACAGAATAAGGTTAGGCGGGCAAAAAAGTAGAAGAAAGCCATTAAACCAATCACCGAGCCAAAGGCTGCGCCAGACGGTGAACTGGCGAGGCGCGGCAGCATCATGGTCATGATAAATTTAATTACTTCAAAACCGATGGCGGCAATGAGGGCTCCGCGTAACAGCGCTTTTTTCTTCGGCTTATTTCGCGGTAATATCCAGAATATCCATAAAAATAACAGGTAGTTAGCGGCAATAGAAATTGATAGCGCGATTAACGTCATGGCTGGGCGTAACCATTCAATACTCCCCAGGCCTAACGCATTGACGATCGCCGCTTGGGCAGCACCGGCAATGGAGGTCAGTGAGAGTGTGATAATCAACGCCACCACTAACCCAATCAGTGAGATAAAATCCCGGGCATAGCGGTAATAGAATTTTTCCTTATCTTGCGGATTACGTTCCCAGACATCACGTGATTGCGCCCGAATCGCTTCGCGCAGGTTCCCTATCCAACTGATCCCGGAATAAAGCGCAATGGCTAAGCCGGTCAGCCCAACGGTGGTGCGTTGCTGGATGGCGGTATTCACCGTATTTTTGAGTGTGGTGGCCAGTGCCGGGTCACTGATGCTATTCACAATTTTGTTAATTAATTCAGCCAACAGATCGGGATTTGACGCTAATACAAAACCGACCATAACAAAAGAGACCATCAAAATGGGGATCAGTGACAAAAATGAAAAGTAAGTAATAGCGGCACCGAATTGGCTCCCTAACCGGTCATTAAAACGATCTGTTGCACGAATAATATGGGCGATAGCGGGATAGGCTCTAATGCGATCACTGAGGCAGGCCATATGAGAGATGGCTTTTTTGCCGGTTTTAATCCCGACAGCCAGTGGGGCTGTGGATTGACTGCATACCTGTGGTGTGACTTTATCTTTCGGTGCGTTCGGCATATTTTTCCTCGATGGCCTTAACCTATGCCTTATGTAGATGATTATTCTACAAAATATGACATAAAATACTTATGGCTTGCTGATAATAGCAGAGTCGGACACCATCACAACGGTAGGATATAAAATTATCGTTTTTTTGGGTAATAAGAAGTGTTAGAAATTAAGAATTGTATTAATTTACGTTTGGAGTATGACTTCGCGTTTAGAGTATTACCTCGTATTGGTAATGGTATTTTCACGGCAATGAGGAATGAACCTGATTAACGCTATTTTTTGCACGATATACTCAGATAAGGATATGCTGTTTGGAATAGAGGCGGTAAATTATGTAATAATAGAGTTAGTGATTATTGTTTTTTGAAAAAATGAAATAGATAATGGTTTTTATAAGAAATTATATTTCTGTCATTATTAATTTTCTTTATTTAATTGTATTGTGTTTTTTATTTAATCGGTTGATTTTTATTGGATTCTTGATTTGGTGGGAAAGCTCCTACAAATACAGTGTTGTAGTCTCATATTCAGTAACCATCAGAATAAATATAATCTCTATATAATGGGGTAAATTCCTATTTAACGTGTAAAAATCCGACCCTGAATTAAAGTAATATAAAAAACAATAAAACTCGTGTTGTGTGTGTTGCTTTAATTATTCCAATAAAAACCCAAGGATGGTTATGAAAACAAACCGCTCTACGCTTTCCCCGTGCTTTCGTAAAACAATGATAGCCAGTTTGTTGGTGCCTCTTTGCAGCCCCCTGTATAGCTGGGCGGTACAAACGGCCAGCATAACAGATGGCAGCACGATGGTTATCTCTGGGGGTTATGACACTGAGGCTAATAACCACTCGGCGGTATTTGTGCAAGGTTCCGGTAGCACCATTAATGGTGGCTCCGATGTCGTTATTGAAACCACGGGGGTTGGTGCAATTGGTGCCTATGCCTCTGAAGGTGGGTCGTTGGGGCTGACGGGTTCGACTATCAATACCGAGAATGGTGTGGCTTTTGGTGTCTTAAATGACAAAGGTACGGTGAATTTACAAGGTGGTACGATTACCACGAAAGGTCAGACGGCATATGGCGTGTATTCCTCTGGTTTGGGCAGTAATACCGATATTCACAGTTCGGCGATCACGACCAGCTACTCGTTAACCCACGCTATTTATGGTGCCGGAGGGACGGGATTGACATTGAACAATACCACCCTCAATACCAGTGGCAGTGGTAGCTATGGCATTTATCTGGATGGTTCCGGAGGGAGCTTAACGGGCGCGAATAACACCATTAATAGTACTCATGCGACCAAGGGTGCGGGTATCTATATTTCAGCGGGTGGCTCAAATGCGACTTTAGATAACACCACACTGAATATCACTAAAGGTGCTGTTGGTGTGAATGTGGGGGAGGGTTCATCTATTACGATGGATGGCCTTATTGCCACCGGTAATATCACCAACCTATTTAAAGTGAATGGGAATGCCTCGGTCAGTAATGCCAATATCGAATTAGCCGCGGGTGGCGTATTAATGGCACAGGGCAGCAGTGCGTCCAATCAAGCGGTCATCATATTAAATAATGTCAATGTTATTTCTAACAGCGGCAGCACGACACTGGTTGATGTTAATAAGGACGCTGACGTCACCATTAATGGGGGGGCTTACCACTCAAAAGGTAACAATGCGAAGGGAATCTGGGTTCGAGATAATAACTCATCGCTGAATGTCGATAACGCCGTGATTATCACCGAGGGCGTGAATGCAACGGCGATTGAAAATCGTGGCACCGCTATCGTAAAAAATACCACGGTGATAACTAAAGGGAATAACTCTCACGGCCTCTACTCTGAGCAAAGCCTTGATGCCACCAATATGGCAATTTCCACTGCGGGGATTGGCAGTATTGGGGTGGCGGCAGCTAAAGGCGGTAACCTAAATCTGAATGATGCATTCATCGAGACGACGGGTAATTCAGGTATGGTGCTGGGTACTTTTGCCGACTCATCCATCAGCGCTAAAAATATTACAGGGATCTCGACCGGCGCTGGTGCTTATGCCTTGTGGGTAGATGATGGTAGCTCAATTCTGCTGGAAGAGAGCCAAATTACCACTCAAGGCCAGGGCGCGGGAGGGATTTATGCCTCAAATACCGGGACCGGCTCTCACACCGCTTACACTCAGGTTACGCTGAACAACTCACAGATTCATAGTGAGCAGGGGCCGGGTATCTGGGCTAATGGTGCTGACATTAATGTTGATGTGAAGAATGGTTCGCAGTTAACGGGAGGCAATGGGTTATTGGTCTATGCCTCAAGTAATGCAGGGGCCGCCAGCAATGTCAATGTGAATGGCGATAACCACGCCGTTCTGTTGGGTGATATTCACGCCGCAGAAAACAGCAATATTAACCTGGCACTGAATAATAATTCCGTTTGGACGGGGGCGGCGACTAACGCCAAACAGGTTGATATCGACAGCAGCAGTATCTGGAATTTAACGGGTGATGCAGATGTTGAGTCAATGCATGTATTGGGCCAGATGAACTTTATCTCAAATAGCAGTGACACTAATTCACGGGCTCCCTACGATAATTTCAGCACCTTAACGATCAACAGTAATGTCACCGGGAGTGGCAGTTTTACCTTTAATGTGCAATTGGGTGATAACGACTCACCAGTGGATAGACTCTATGTGATTGGTAATGCTTCTGGTGACCATGGGGTTCAGGTTATTAACCAAGGCGGTTTGGGGGCATTGACCACGGGCGACGGGATTAACCTGATTACCGTTGATGGGGAGACCCATTCCGGCTCATTTACTATGAGTAACTCGGTGAGCGCAGGGGCCTATGAATATTTCTTGTATAAGATAGATGACTACCGTTGGAACCTGCAATCTAATCTCATCAATCCCGGTCCTGGTCCTGAACCAGAAATTGAACCAGAAGAGATAGCTTACCGCCCTGAAGTTCCTGGCTATATTGCCGCACCTTGGTTAAATGCATTTTATGGTTTTACTACTTTGGGTAGCTTGCACGAACGCCGTGGCTCGGCCGAGGGAGCAGCCGAAGGGTTTAATCAAGACTCATGGGGCCGGATCCGTGGGCAGCATAATAATTTTGACGCGGGCCGTTTTAGCTACGATTCAAATATCTGGTTTATGCAATTGGGTCATGATGTCTATCAGGCCAAAAATGCCGCAGGCACTCAAGTGACTGGCGGTATGATGATCACCCTAGGTAAGCAGAATAGCGATACACGGGATCGGGCGCGGGCGATAAATCCGGATTTGTCGATCGATACCGGCAAGATCAAAACCGAGGCTTATGGGTTTGGGGGCTATTACACCCTGATGACCGAGGAAGGCGGTTACCTTGATATCGTTAGCCAGGCGACGCTATACCGCAACAACTATGAGAGCCAACATAATACCAAGCATAATGGCTACGGTGTTGTGATGTCTGCCGAAGTGGGTCAGCCGTATCCACTGGCTGCTGGCTGGGTAGTGGAGCCTCAGGGGCAGCTAAAATATCAATACCTGCACCTGAGTCCGAAGAATTTCAACGATAGCATTTCAGAGATCGGGGGGACGGATTACTCTGTTGGTCAGGTACGTGGCGGGCTGCGTCTGTTCAGTGACGCGAGTGAGAAGCGGGACATTAAGCCTTATTTGACCACCGATGTGCTTCACCAGTTAGGCCGAAACCCACAGGTGACGGTAGCGACGGTGGATATCCGTCCTGACTTCACAAAAACCTTCTGGCAGGGGGGCGCAGGGGTGACCGCCAAAGTGAATAGTCAGGTTGATCTCTATGCTGATGCGAAATACCAAAAATCCTTTGATGGCAAATTAGATGGCTACTTAGGTAATTTGGGCGTGAAAGTCAGTTTCTGATAATGATTTGGGGCGGCATCTTGTTACTGGATGCCGCTTTGCGTTATGACGGATAAATTTTTTTATTAAACGGATTTAGTTAGCATTATGACGGAAACAAACATGACGGAAAAAAAGGCACCACCCAAAACGCTACCCTTACAGTTTCCATTGTGCATATTTAAAACACGCAATCGTATGGATGATTACGGTGCTGCGGATATGAAGAACGGTGATTTGACTGAAGCTGAATTAAAGGGAAAATTTAATCTGAGAGGGGTATCCGTTACGCTGGATCCTTACACGGGGGAAAAAACACCCACCAGTTTTGCTATGGATCATTTCAATAAAAAACCGAAAGAAAAAGTCAATAAAGCAGAAGTCGCCAGAATTTTATTTGATGAGTTTCGTCACTTATCCGATACGTTTTCATTTTCGGGAAAATATCAGAGTATTATGCGTAAGATGATCACGTATATGCAGATAAATAATGGTGCTCCTTTCCGTGATTTATTACTGGATAGTGCATTAAAAGAGCAGATATTAAGTGATAAATCTAATGATAGTTCATTGCTTAAAATAAAAAATGCTTTGATAGAAAATATTGATTGGAATAATGGTCATTATCCTATCAATAACAAAGGAATGATGACTGAAGCAATAAAAGATACAGTTTTACCTAGATTTAACCGATTAAATGATAGGATAAATGGGCTAGGTATTAGTGTTCATGCCATCCATGCAACTCATATTACTATTAGGTCATTACAAGTCAATGGTAATGAATTTCGTGCAATTGTACACTATCGTTCACAAGATCACTTTGGCCTTGACAATACTGATATGCTGGACTCATTTTATCGCCAATTTCGTATATTCCATATTTGGTTTGTTCTCCAGCGTTGGAGAGGATTAGGCTATAAACCTTTCCTGACTAATATGGAAGCCAGTATAGAAATCACAGGAAAACGAAAATAAAATGTTAAAAACAAAATACAATATCTTATTCGGGGTGGTTACCATTGGAATACTTTATTCTGCATGGGAGATTGCTCGGCCAGTAGAGATTGTTGATGTTCATATTAATAATTCTAGTGAAGGCTATTACTCTAACTATATTCTTGTTAATAATTTCCCTATAACTGATAGGGGAAGAATTGCTTGGTGGGAAAATAATAAGTCTATGTTAAAAGAGAAATATAATATTCCTAAACATCACTTAGATGATAGATTTTCAGTTAGCGTTTGGGATTTTGGTGATGGCTATAAAAAATTGCCTACCGGGGATGTGCGGCTCAGTCTGGAATCATCTGATTTACTTTGTTTTGATGATATGAAAGTAGTAGAAAATTGCATAGAAAAAAAATCTCTTTTATTTATAAGAAAATATGATGATAGATACGTTTTTTCTATGGGTAGGTCATCTTACCGACAATCAGTAGAGGGCGGTGAAATAACAAAAGATGTCGAGGATTAGTACTGGAGTTTTACAATGTGAGTGATTGCAAAAATAATTTATTATCTAGCGGAGATCGCACCTAAAAATGAAAAATAGCAAACATAAAATTCTATTAGGGATGTTCGCTGTTGGCGCGCTCTATACCGCATGGGAGATTACTCGACCGGTAGAAATTGTTGGTGTTCATATCGATAATTTTAGTGAAGGTTATTATTCAAACTATATAATAGTTAAAAACTTCCCTGTCACTGATAAAGGAAAAATTAGCTGGTGGGAAAATAACAAAATTTTTTTAAAAGAAAAATATGGTGTTCCTAAAAATTATATAGATGGCCGATTTTCGGTAAAAATATTAGATGCAGGTGATGGGTATAAGTTAAATTTACCCAAAAGAGATGTATTTTTTCCTGATTCTGATACATCTCATTTAATATGCTTTGAGGAGATGAAAGTAGCAGAAAACTGCATAGATAAAAACTGGATAATGGATATAGAAAAGATTAGAGATAATAGAATATTTTTCTCTATGGGAAACTCATCCTACCAGCAGCCAGTAGAGGGTGGTGAAATAACAAAAGATGCCGAGGATTAGTGAGATAACTTTATTGCTGGATACCTACTTTCTCACGAAAAACTAAAAAGTAGCGACAATATTGTCGGGGCTATATGACCATCCTCTTTGTGATGTGGAAAATAGGATGTCCCAACGGCCAGAGATATCTGACCGTCGGTATTTGATAAAGTCCCTGGTGATGGACGTTTTGAGATCACTATTTTTATGGCTGCCTATAATTTTATCTGTCGTATTTTAAGGTGCGGCGAGCCAGGTGGGCAAAATTAACTTCTGCCCATTTTCCAGACAGCAGCAACGTTACGCGCCGTGATACGAATATTATCACTCGCCTCTTCCAGTGCTTCTGGTAGCGTTTGAATATGGTTGAGAACTGAAAATACCGCATCTAACCCATGTTGATGTACCACCTCATAGTCCGGTGCCATGCTGCCAGCGATAGCAATGACAGGAATATCAAAACGCTTCGCGACTCGCGCCACCCCGACCGGTGTTTTGCCGTAAATGGTTTGGCTATCGATACGCCCTTCGCCGGTAATGACTAAATCAGCATTTTGCACGGTAGCCGCTAATTTTAGCGCTTCGGTGACTATCTCAATCCCCGGTTGTAACCGTGCATTCAGTAAACCGAACAGCGCCGCGCCCATACCGCCAGCAGCACCAGCACCGGCCACGTTAATGACGGATTTCCCAGTAACTTGCTCGATTTTTTCACCATAGTGCTGCAACGCCGCGTCCAATTGTTGCACACGTTCTGGCGTCGCCCCTTTCTGTGGACCGAACACTGCCGATGCGCCTTTCGCACCACACAATGGGTTATCTACATCGCAGGCGACCAGAATATCGGTTTGTGCCAGGCGATCATCCAACTGGCTGAGATCAATATCGACCAATTGCGCTAATGCCGCCCCGCCAACCGTGAGCGCTTTACCTTGTTGATCACGAAGCTGTACGCCCAATGCTTGCATCATACCTGCGCCGCCGTCATTGGTGGCACTGCCTCCGATGCCGAGAATAATTTTGCGCGCCCCGTGATTCAGTGCCGCCAAAATCAGTTCGCCAGTACCGTAGCTGGTGGTAATCAGTGGATTGCGCTGCTCTGGTGCCACTAAATGCAGGCCAGATGCCGCCGCCATTTCAATCACCGCCGTTTCGCCATCGCCCATCCAACCGTAAAAGGCCTTAACCGGAGCACCTAATGGGCCGGTAACCTCTACGTTAACTAACTCTCCGCTAGTGGCTGCAACCATTGATTCAACGGTACCTTCGCCGCCGTCGGCCATTGGCAGCTTTATATATTCTGCCTGCGGGAAAATCTCGCTGAAGCCTTGCTCAATGGCCTCGGCAACCTGCATGGCGGTGAGGCTTTCTTTGAATGAATCGGGAGCAATAATAATTTTCATGCGTACCTCTTTAACCCGCTAAATTAAACACGCCAAACATCAGCGTAGAGACAAAGGCGATCATCAAACCCACGGCGGTCTCATAGGGCAGCAGTTTTAGGCGTTCATGTACCTGCATGTTGACGCTACCGCCAGTGGCATGGAAGAAGCTGCCGTGCGGCATGTGATCGAGCACCGTGGCACCTGCGTGGACCATCGCGGCTCCGGCCAGCGCTGAGATACCCATTCCGATAAGCGTTGAGCTAAATACCGCAGAAGCGACTGCGGTGCCCGCCGTGGTTGAGGCGGTCGCCATTGACATCAGTGCACCTGAAATGGGGGCCAGCAGATAAGAAGGCATACCCGATGCGCTCAAGCCACTAATCAAAACATCTTTTAAACCTGAGTTGGCGATGATGCCTGCCAATGTACCGGTACCTAATAGCATAATAGCCACAGGTGCCATACGTGACAGGCCAGAAACCATATATTGGTTGGTGTGACGCCATTGCCCCATGACAACGACACCAATTAAACCGCCGACCGGCAAAGCCACCAGGGGGTCAATGGCAATGCCAGCTATAGGGCGTAATGCCAGTAGGAAGATGGCGACCAGAGGTGCCGCCATTGCTGCACCAAAGGCAGGCAGCGCAGTATCATTTTTACTGACTACCAGCTCATGCGCTTCGACTTTGGAACCACGATGTTTTAGGTGTTTTGCCATAAAATAGGCCAACGCCAAGCCAAACAAACCGGGGACAATACCGGCAATCATCAGTGAGGTTAACGGCACATGAAAACTGTCTGCCGCGGCGATGGTGTTCGGGTTGGGTGACATCACGTTACCCGCTTTGCCACCGCCGACCATCGCCAGTAAGATGGCCATTTTGGAAATATCCGCACGGTGCGCAATGGCCAGAGCGATTGGGGAAACGGTAATCACCGCGACATCGATAAACACCCCGACCGCTGTCAGCAGCATCGTCGCAACTGCCAGTGCCAGTAGGGCGCGTTTTTCGCCGACTTTTCGTACAATGGTTTCGGCGATGGTATTTGCCGCACCAGACTCAATCAGTACGCCCGCCAGAATACCGGCAGCAAGAATACGTAGCACAGCGTTCGTGATGCCTTGAGCGCCCGTAATCATGAGGTTAATGGTTTGAATCAGATCGGCACCGCCGACTAAGCCGCCCGCTAACGCTCCCGCGATCATGCCGTAAGCAGGCGGCACTTTGCGTAAAATTAGGACGATGGACACGATCAGTGCCACCAATGCGCCCAGAGCAGAAACTGTGGTCATATATGACTCCCGCTTTCATTATTCTATTTTGGCCGCTTGGGGAAGATCTGTGCGGCAGTAGGGTACGTCGCGATCAAGAACAACGTCGCCATTATGGTGGGCGGGAGAAAAATAGCTTGAGTGAAACCGCCAGAAAATGGACGGCTAAAACGGCTGATTTTTGGAGGATGCTACAAATTATCTCTCTATTTTCATGCCAATATAGAGCTGAATAATTGAACTTAATTCATTGATTTTTAAAGCTGTTATAGCTTCAATCTTCTGTAACCGATAGCGTAGGGTATTGACATGGATATGCAGTTGTTTTGACGTTTGAGACAGATCACAATTCTGTACAAAGTAACAACGCAGAGTGTGACACAGAACGTCTTTGGTATCTGCCTGACGCAGTGTTTGCCAGGCAGAGCTCAGTTCACCAGCCTGCCAACTCCCGGCAAAATCATTCAGAAGAACGGTCAAAAAATGGTCTTGATAGAACATGACCGGTTGCGTGAGCTTTTGTCGCAATGCCGTTTCTTGCATCGCTTGTGCGCTAAGATAGGAGCGTTGCAGCCCATCCAGGCCATCAAAAATGCCACCAACATAAATATTCAGACTAAAACGCGGCTGTAGCAGCGCATACAATTTGCGCAAAGCCTTTCTGGCCGTCACTTCACGATCGTCACTGTGTGCAAGGTTCAGCGGCAATAGCACCACAACCCGCTCAAACCCATGTAAGGTGACCAATGTTTCACGGCTGTGGTTGCTTAATATTTCGACCAGATCCCGCTGCTGAGTGTGCTCTTGTTCACGCAGACTGACGATCAGCGCAATGCGTGGCAGTGTGAGGTCTAATCCTAAATAGGCTGCCATCGATGCCACTGAAGCCGCACTGCCTTGCTGAGCAATGAGCTGAGAGGTTAACTGTTCGCGATAGCGTTTTTCCCACTGATTTTGCTCTAACATTTCAGCTTGTTCTAAAATCAGCTCCGCCGCCATGCGCACCAGTTCAGCATAGGCCTGCACTTTATCGGGTTCACCCGAAATCCCAATAACGCCTACCATTCGCTGACGAAAAATAATCGGCAGGTTAATTCCTGGTTTAACGCCTTTAAGCCTGCCAGCCACGGCTTCGTCGATCATGACCATCCGGTTTTCCGTCAGCGCTAAAACGGCACCTTCATGACGCTGATGTAAACGACGAGGATCACCAGACGCAATAATGACGCCGTATTCATTCATGACATTAACTGAGTAATCAATAATGCTCATGGTGCGCTGAACGATTTGGCGAGCGGTGTCTTCCTTAAGATAGCTGGTTGGCATGACTTGTCACAGGCTAAGAGTGGATAGGGGGGATCAATGTAGCTGAAAATTGCGATGGGCGTTGAGGTAAAGGTCAGACATTCTATCTATTAAGATAAAAGCCAGGTTAGCTCATTTTCAACCTGGCTTAGTGTATTTCAGAAACATGGCCCGTGCAGGAGTCTCTGCCTGTTCGGGCCATAGTAACGAAATCATCTCATGGTAACGAACTCTTCTGCGGCGGTAGGGTGGATAGCGACAGTGTTGTCGAAATCTTTCTTGGTCGCGCCCATCTTCATGGCGACTGCGAACCCTTGCAGGATCTCGTCCATTCCGAAACCGATGCCGTGAATACCGACAATCTTCTCTTCGGCACCCACGCAGACTAATTTCATCCGGCATGGCTGGCGGTGTTGAGTGACAGCACTGTACATCGCGGTGAACGAGGATGTGTACACTTTCACCTGATCGTCGCCAAATTTCTCTCTGGCTTGTGGCTCGGTCAGGCCGATAGTACCGATTGGCGGATGGCTGAATACCACGGTTGGGATATTGCTGTAATCCAAATGCTCATCCGGCTTGTTATTGAACAGACGTTCGGACAAACGGCGGCCCGCCGCAACGGCAACCGGGGTCAGTTCAACTACGCCAGTGTTATCACCGACGGCGTAGATGCCTTTGACGTTGGTGTTCTGGAACTTATCAACCTCGATATAGCCTTTGTCATTGGTCTTAACACCGGTGACAGACAGGTTCAGGTTGTCGGTTGCGGGTTCACGGCCAATCGCCCAGATCAGGTGGTCAACAGTGACTTCAGTACCATTTTCTAATTGCAGCGTCAGGCTGCCATCGGCGTTTTTGATAACCGCTTTCGGTACCGATTCGGTATGCAGTTTCGGCCCTTCGGTGTTCATCACTTCCAACAGGGTTTCAACAATTAGCGGATCAAAGGTACGCAACGGTGCATGTTTGCGGACAAACAAGTGTGTCTCGGTACCTAACCCGTTGAGTACGCCAGCAATTTCTACCGCGATATAACCTGCGCCCACGACAGCGACACGTTTTGGCATCTCATCTAATTCGAAGAAACCATCGGAGTCGATACCGTATTCAGCACCAGGGATATCGGGATGGCTTGGGCGGCCACCGGTAGCGATCAGAATGTGATCTGCGGTGATCGTCTCACCGTTAACTTCCACGGTGTGGGCATCCACAAAGCGGGCGAAGCCTTGGATAACATCCACTTTATTATTGCCTAAACCGCGCTCATAGGACTGATGGATACGATCGATGTAAGCAGTACGGTTAGCAATCAGCTTTTTCCAATCGAAGTGGTTCACTGTGGTGTCGAAGCCGTAATCCGGGCCGTACAAATGAATGGCTTCCGCAATCTGCGCTGCATGCCACATCACTTTCTTTGGCACACAACCGACGTTAACACAGGTGCCACCGAGCTGTTTAGCTTCGATCAATGCGCATTTTTTACCGTACATGGCTGCCCGGTTGATCGATGCGATCCCGCCACTGCCACCGCCAATTGCCAGATAATCGTAATGTTTGGTCATCAGGGTCGTTTCCATGAGATACCCGGTCATACTGCACGTTGCCGCTTTCGCGTAACGCGCATTATTGAGGGTAGAGTCGTTTAAAATTGCCTAACAGTGTAGCGTCTGAGCGCCTTTTGTACATCAATGACTCTGATAGGCATAGCCCCTTATTCAGGTACTATCCATTATTCAGGTACTATCCCTTATTCAGGTACTACCCATTTTACCAGCGTATGACCGTGGCCTGATGGGACCAACACGTTGTGCAGCCACGGCAATAATGAATTCATTTGCTGTTCTAATTTCCACGGCGGATTAATCACAATCATGCCGGATGCGGTCATACCGTGCTGGTCGCTATCTGGGCGTACCGCCAGTTCAATTTGCAGGATACGGCGGATACCCGTGGCTTCCAGATCCCGTAACAGACGTTTAATTTGCTGGCGCAGAACGACCGGATACCAGAGCGCATAGGTACCCGTTGCGAATCGTTTATAGCCCTCCTGAATACCTTTCACCACATCCTGATAATCAGTTTTCATTTCATACGGTGGGTCGATCAGCACAAAGCCACGGCGCGATAGCGGCGGTAATTGTGATTTAAGCTGCTGATAACCATCGGCACGCTGTACTTTTGCACGTTCGTCTTTGGCAAACTCATTGCGCAACAGTGGGTAATCGCTGGAATGCAATTCGGTCAGATGGATTTTGTCGTCTTCACGTAATAAATGACGTGCGATTAACGGCGAGCCAGGGTAGTAGCGCAGTTTTTCGCCACGGTTAAAATAGTTGATTGCGCTCATATACGGGGCTAAATCTGCGGGTAAGTCATCGCGCTGCCACAGCTTGCCGATACCGTCGAGGTATTCCCCGGTACGCTCGGCATGCTCGCCACTCAGTTGGTAGCGCCCTGCACCCGCGTGAGTATCCAGATAAAGGAAAGGTTTTTCTTTCTCTTTCATTGCCTCAATAATCAGGCTCTGAACGGTATGTTTAAGGACGTCGGCATGATTGCCAGCATGAAAACTATGGCGATAACTTAACATTTTATTTTGACCAAGTGATATTCACAGTTAAATCATGGATTTGAATGGAATATGTTTGTACATTGCGGCGATGCTGCTTGCTGTTTCTTCCTGCGGAGGGTGCAAATTGCAGTAACCAGAAACGACAGCCAGCACATTATGGTCACTAGTATAAACTGTCTGGTGGATAAAAAGTGAAATCAAAAGGATTAAGGCCGCCAGCCATTGATTTTCGCGATAATAGACCTCATGTTAATTGTTCATTCGTAATTTATTCTCCGTCGCTGGATGCGTCTGGCGTTTGGTATATAAACGTTATTAAAATTCAAATCATAACCAGGACTGCCCTATGACAAACCCGCTGTTGACTCCGTTCTCCCTGCCACCGTTTTCTGCTATTCGGCCTGAAGATATCGTGCCTGCGGTGAAATCCGCGCTGGATGAATGCCGTCAAGCGGTAGAGCGTGTGGTTGCCCAATCAGGGCCGTTCACCTGGGATAATCTGTGTCAGCCACTGGCCGAATCCGATGACCGCTTATCGCGCATTTGGTCACCCGTAGGCCACTTGAACTCAGTAAAAAATAGCCCTGAGCTGCGTACCGCTTATGAACAAAGCTTGCCATTGCTGTCGGAATACGGCACTTGGGTGGGGCAGCATAAAGGTTTGTATCAGGCGTATGTCAGCCTGAAAGAGGGGCCGGGTTTTGCCGCCTTGACCGCACCGCAGCGCAAAGCGGTAGAAAATGCTCTGCGTGACTTCCAGCTATCCGGTATTGGTCTGGCGCCTGAACAACAAAAGCGTTACGGCGAAATCGTGGCTCGCTTGTCGGAGCTTGGCTCGACTTACAGCAATAACGTGCTTGATGCCACCATGGGGTGGAGCAAACTGATTACCGATGTTGAGCAACTGAAAGGTTTGCCAGAAAGCGCGCTCGCAGCGGCCAAAGCCATGGCAGAAGCCAAAGAGCAGGACGGCTGGTTGCTGACACTGGATATGCCAAGCTATCTGCCGGTACTGACTTATGCCGATAACGTGGAATTGCGCGAAGAGATGTACCGTGCATTTGCCACCCGTGCTTCTGATCAGGGGCCAAACGCGGGGAAATGGGATAACAGCGAGATCATGGCGGAAATTCTGACACTGCGTCATGAATTAGCGCAGTTGCTCGGTTTTAACAGTTATGCCGATAAATCGCTGGCCACCAAAATGGCAGAAAACCCACAGCAGGTATTGGGCTTCCTGAACGATCTGGCGAAGCGCGCCCGCCCGCAAGCAGAAGAAGAGCTGGCTCAGTTACGTGCTTTTGCTAAAGAGCATTATGGTGTCAGTGAACTCCAGGCTTGGGATATCACCTATTATTCCGAGAAACAGAAACAGCATCTGTTTGCTATCAGTGATGAACAACTTCGTCCTTATTTCCCGGAACAGCGGGTGGTGGAAGGTTTATTCGAAGTGGTGAAACGCATTTATGGCATTACAGCCAAAGAGCGCCATGATGTCGATACCTGGCATCCGGATGTCCGCTTCTTCGATTTGTTTGATGCCGATGGTGAACTGCGCGGTAGCTTCTACCTTGATTTGTATGCGCGCGAAAACAAGCGTGGCGGAGCCTGGATGGATGACTGCGTAGGTAGCCTGCGTTTGGCTAATGGCCAACTGCAAAAACCAGTCGCTTATCTGACTTGCAATTTTAACGGGCCCGTTGGCGGCAAACCGGCGCTGTTTACTCACAATGAAGTGACCACCTTGTTCCATGAGTTCGGCCATGGTTTACATCATATGCTGACCAAAATTGATACCGCAGGCGTTTCTGGTATCAATGGCGTGCCTTGGGATGCAGTCGAGCTGCCAAGTCAGTTTATGGAAAACTGGTGCTGGGAGCCGGAGGCGCTGGCCTTTATTTCTGGTCATTACCAAACTCATGAGCCTTTGCCGCAAGAGATGCTGGATAAACTACTGGCGGCGAAAAACTATCAGGCGGCGTTGTTTATTCTGCGCCAACTGGAGTTTGGTCTGTTCGATTTCCGGATGCATTATGAGTTCGACCCGCTGACCGGTGCGCAGATCCTGCCTATTTTGTATGAAGTGAAAAAACAGGTTGCTGTGGTGCCATCACCGGAATGGGGCCGCTTCCCTCATGCCTTCAGCCATATTTTTGCTGGCGGTTATGCGGCCGGTTATTACAGCTATTTATGGGCTGAAGTGCTCTCGGCGGATGCGTTCTCACGCTTTGAAGAAGAAGGGATTTTTAATGCCGCTACCGGTCAGTCCTTCCTCGACAACATTCTGTCTCAAGGTGGCTCAGAGGAGCCAATGACACTGTTCAAACGCTTCCGTGGCCGTGAACCGCAGTTAGATGCCATGTTGCGTCATTACGGTATTAAGGGCTAATACGTGTCACACGTCAGTATTTGTTTATTATCTGAAGCAGGCGCCGATCCCGGCGCCTTATCTATTCTGGCTGATCGCTGGGGGTTAGTCTCTGACGATCAGGCGGTGATGGCGTTGGTGCTGACCGCTGAACGGCTTGAACTGCGTAAGCGGGATGAGCCGAAACTTGGCGGCATCTATGTGGATTTCGTCTCTGGCACGCAGGCGCATCGGCGTAAATTTGGTGGTGGCCGTGGCGAAGCCGTCGCGAAAGCCGTGGGCATCAAAAAAGGCTATCTCCCACGGGTGGTGGATGCCACCGCAGGCCTTGGGCGCGATGCCTTTGTTCTGGCGGCGTTAGGCTGCCAGGTGCAGATGCTGGAACGTAACCCGGTGGTCGCTGCATTACTGGATGATGGTTTGCGCCGGGGCTATCTGGATGCTGAAATCGGTCCGTGGCTACGTGAACGTCTGACGTTATTACATGCCTCCAGTCTGACCGCGTTGGTGGCGATTGAACCGCGCCCAGAGGTGGTTTATCTCGATCCGATGTACCCGCACCGGCAAAAAAGTGCGTTGGTTAAAAAAGAGATGCGGGTATTTCAATCATTGGTGGGGGCCGATAATGATGCTGATGGTTTGTTAGCCCCCGCCCGTGCGTTGGCCACCAAGCGAGTGGTGGTGAAACGCCCGGATTATGCTGAGCCATTGGCTGGCGTGGCCGCTCAGGCGGCGGTTGTGACCAAGAGCCACCGTTTTGACATATACCCTTCATCGGTGACGCCGCCGCGTTAGCGGCATTTTCTCACCCGAATCGCTGAAATTTTAATGAGTGATTCGGGTAAGTAGATATAAATATTTATGCCGTCAGTGACGTACTTAAAATAAAGTCATTGGCGGTGAAATGGTGCCTGCCGGTAAATTTAATCATCATATCGCACTCGCTGACTTGAGCGTCAAAATCAATCATAAGATAAGTTATGTCCGCCACTTCATTATATTGCTGCCCCATCTCTGTTTGACCGTTAAAACTTAATCTATCGACAAAAATAACACGGTCGGTTGAGGGCATTAATTGCGACAAATCTATCTTGTCACGGCCTGATTTAAAATCATGAATAGTATCGGGCGAGGTGGTCATTGAATCTCTGGCACTGGCATAGCGGAAAGTATTATTGCCCCCGTTACCCCAAAGTTGATCAGATCCGCCGTTACCGGTCAAAATATTATTGGTGTGATTGCCGATAATATCATCATGGCCACTGCCGCCGATGGCATTTTCAATCGTAACATCCGCTGCAATAGACACATTTCCTTTTAGTCCACCAACATCAGAAAAACAGAGTTCGTTAAGATTAATCATTTGATTTTGCTTATAGCCAGAGAAGTCAAAAGTATCATTGCCGCCAGCATCCCAGACACAGAAAATCAACGCATCACTGGCGTGGGTGGCGGTGAAATGATCTCTATAACTCGTCGAGTTGAAGCCATAAACGGTATCACCGGTGCGGGTGTGTAGATTGGCCCCATACAGATACTGGATTGCGGCGATATCGTACATTTGTGGTGTGGATAAGTAATGTTGGCCATAATTTGCACCTGAACCCTGTTCGGATAAATAGCTCATTACACTCATTTGCTGTGTATAGCCATGGGGGGCATGAGAATGACCCAACCCCAGAGCATGGCCGATCTCATGTGTTAATACTCCGCCACCATCATTTAATCTGCTGGGATGTTGGTTATCGCTGAAACTGTAATTAATCCATATTGGGCTGAAGCTACCTGGATTAGGATAATAGGCATAACCTGCCACATTACTTGGGCGCTGAAAATTTAAAAATAGAATATTGGCGGAGGAGTCTGCTGATGCTTCGGTGAAGGAGATGTTGGCTACATCAGCCCAAGATTGCATCGCGATTTTTGCCTGATGGATTTGGGCTGGATTAAATAATGAGATGTAAGCGTTCTGTTGGAATGTTCGATCATAATCCCATAATGTATAGGCTCGACTAAATGAATATGTCAGGTTTGTATTTTTATTATGAATGGTGTTTTCTTTCCATGACTGACGGCTAGATATTTGTGGTGCTATAACACCTTTAACTTCATTCTTATAATGAATGCCTCTACGCATGACCTGTTCATTTTTAATTATAGTATTGCTGTATTCCCTGGAGTAACTCATAAACATCACCGTCTCTTTTTGAGTGTTAATAAAATATTTTGATCTCTATTAATGTGCGAGGGAGATATTAATGATGACAGAGGTGTTTTAAATAAGCGTAATCTTAAAGTTAGAAAATAATGGCTTGGCAAATTATAAGTGTAATTAATATTTTTTATTTGAAGATATTTACTATGAATAAATAAGAGAGGGAAGAAGTACCCCATATTTTTCTCGACGTTCATCTTAAAAAAATATGGGGACAACGTTTTATTTACAGCACGCCTTGGGCCAGCATTGCATCGGCCACTTTGACAAACCCGGCAATATTAGCGCCGTGTACATAGTGGGTTTGCTTGCCTTCACCGCCGTATTCAACACAGGACTGGTGAATATCCAACATGATGTGATGTAAACGGACATCAACTTTTTCTGATTTCCAGCTCATACGGGCTGCATTCTGAGCCATTTCCAGGCCGGATGTGGCAACACCGCCCGCATTGGCCGCTTTACCCGGAGCAAACAAGACGCCTGCTTCAAGGAAAGCATCTGTCGCCTGGATGGTGGTTGGCATGTTCGCGCCTTCAGCAACCGCTTTCACACCATTGGCAATCAACTGAAGTGCTGCTGGCAGGTCCAATTCATTTTGTGTCGCACAAGGTAGGGCAATATCAACAGGGACGCTCCACGGTTGTTGACCCGCTAAATAGACCAAATTACGTTCGCGGGCATAGTCTTCGATAGTGCCATAACGCTTATTCTTAATTTCAGCCAGATGAGCCAGTTTTTCAGGCGTGAAGCCAACTTCATCCACTACGGTACCGCCTGAATCAGAGGCAGTAACCACTTTAGCCCCCAGCTCCATCGCTTTTTCAATGGTATATTGCGCCACGTTGCCAGCACCTGAAACAGACACTTTTCTACCTTCAAAGCCTAAACCATGGCGTTTTAGCATCGCATCGGTGAAATAAACCAAACCGTAACCGGTTGCTTCTGGGCGAATCAAACTACCACCGAATGACAGCCCTTTACCCGTAAAGACGCAAGCGGTGTTATTGGATAACTTTTTCATCATGCCAGCCATGAAGGCAACTTCACGGCCGCCCACGCCAATATCGCCTGCAGGCACGTCAGTATCCGGGCCAAGGTGGCGATAAAGTTCAGTCATCAAGGCCTGACAAAAACGCATAACTTCAGCCTGACTTTTCCCTTTCGGATTAAAATCAGAACCGCCTTTACCACCGCCCATTGGCAGGGTAGTCAGGGCATTTTTGAAGGTTTGTTCAAAACCGAGGAACTTCAGAATTGATAAGTTTACTGAGGGATGGAAACGCATTCCGCCCTTATAAGGACCAATTGCTGAGCTGAACTGCACGCGCCATGCGCGGTTAACCTGAACATGGCCTTTATCATCAGTCCAGGCAACGCGGAACTGGATAACACGTTCAGGTTCGACTAAGCGCTCTAGCAGGCTTTGTTCACGATAATGTGGGTTCTGTTCCAGAAAGGGCCAGAGCGACGTAAATACTTCACGTACGGCCTGGAGATATTCTGGTTGGTTGGCATCACGCCGTTGTAACGATTCTAGAAATGACTCCAAAGAAACTAAACCATTCATCACTAATTCCTTGTACCCTTAAAGACTCTCCCGACCATTTATATGAACTATTATTATCAAAATAGTGAGGAGACGATGTTGTGTGTCCTTCGACTATATCACTGGTTTATATTGATGCGGCAAGGGATTTTGACAAAAAATTATCTGGATTCAGATTGAAGGTAATGAGGAGGGCTGGCAAAACGTCTATCACAAAAACGCCCGCCGGAGAGGCGAGCGTTTAACGTTACTCAACAACGGGAAGATTTAGTCGTCTTCGCCATTTTCGTCATCGCGCAATGGCACGATAAGCATATCGACATGCACGGTATTGATCAGTTGGCGCGCTGAAGACATCAGCTTACTCCAGAAATCCTGATGATGACCACACAAGACCAGGTCAATATCATATTTCTTAATGGCATCAACCAGAACCTGGCCTAGATCACCGCTGCCGCTTAACGTTTGCTCAACGGGGTAGCCTGCATTTTGTGATAGCTCGGTCAATGCATTGTGTGTTTCTTCAGAAATACGCTTCTGCATATCGCCGAGATTAACGTCAATCAGACCGGTATAGAGATCTGAGTAGTTAACGTCAACATGGATCAGGGAAACTTTGGCATTGTACGGTTTGGCCATGGAAACCGCCTTTTCCACCAATACCTTGCTTTCCGGGGATAGGTCAACCGCAATCAGAATGTGTTTGTAAGCCATAAGTAAACTCCTACCATAATGTTAATTAATGTGTAAGCAAACACTCAACCTACCGAATGGGCACTAGCCTGACATTTATATCGCATCATTATGACCTCTAACTTGAGTATTTCACGGATCACAACCCACGGTTTTGACAATGATCACTAATGCTACTGTCTGTCGTTTTACACCAATAAGTCACTAAACTCTACCGCTTATTATTTTTGCATCTTGTCGGACCGATTGAATTTAAAGTAGATCATGATGCTAAGTATAACGCTGATAAATTTTCTTGGTTGAGGGAATTTCATATTTGTGATGCATATGCGAATTACAAAAATCCAGAGTCGAATAGCGAGGATTTGATTAAGCAAGGTTAATGTTTGAGTAAGGTTAATGTTTGAGCACGGTGATCAGCGCGAGAAATACGGTGATAACAATCAATACCAATGAGACGTTAACATTAATCGGTATTGAACAAACGGCAAGATAGGCTTAAATGCGAGATTATCAGGCTATTTTCCATTTCATTTCCTACACTAATAAAGGGAGTCCTATACGTTCAGATAGGGTATTGACCGAATGACGTAGAGATCCATTACAGGAAAGCGAACGATAGGAGCCGTTTTTCGAGCTCTGGGGGGGATTTTATCAGCGAGAGTAAGCGATTGTGCAAAGATTCGGGGAGTTAGCCGGATGTGCAAGATATCGCTGGGAGGATAATAATGATCAGTACCGTCGCGCTTTTTTGGGCTTTGTGTGTGGTATGTGTGGTGAATATGGCGCGTTACTATTCATCTCTGCGTGCTCTGCTAGTGGTATTACGTGGCTGTGACCCGTTGTTGTATCAGTATGTTGATGGTGGGGGGTTCTTTACTTCTCACGGTCAGCCCAGCAAACAGATCAGATTAGTCGGGTATATTTTTGCTCAACGCTATCTTGATCATCATGATCCCGAATTTATCCGCCGCTGTGAGAGATTACGCGGGCAATTTATACTGACCAGTGCGTTATGTGGTTTAGTGGTTGTCAGTCTGGTGGCCCTAATGTTGTGGTATTAGCATGAATTATTGGCAAAAAGAATTAATAAATATCCTCCGGCATAGCCGGAGGTTTTTCATATGCGCCTATAAGGCTCTGTTACCAGCCGCGCCCTAACAGGCGCATCGCGATCTGACATTTGCATCTATGGATTACTTACGGCCCGTAAACGGGCTACCGGGATACGGGATCGAGAGTTGCTCACCCATTTTATCCTCTTCCAATTGGTGCTTTATGTATTCTTGTATCCTGGCCGTGTTTTTCCCTACCGTATCAACGTAATACCCTCGACACCAAAACTCCCTGTTACGGTATTTGAACTTCAAATCGCCAAACTGCTCATAAAGCATCAGACTGCTCATAAAGCATCAGACTGCTCTTTCCCTTCAGGTACCCCATAAATCCCGAGACACTCATCTTGGGCGGGATCTCCAGAAGCATATGGATGTGATCCACACAGTATTCTGCTTCCAGGATATTCACGTTTTTCCATTCGCACAGTTTTCTTAAAATACTGCCAATCGCTCTGCGTTTTTCCCTGTAGAACACCTGCCTTCGGTACTTCGGCGCAAAAACTATATGATATTTACAGTTCCATCGGGTGTGCGCTAAGCTCTTTTCATCCCTCATTGGGACCCCCTTTTGATTTCTTGTTGAACATTTGCAGTTGCCAGACCGCAAACTGTTTTAACAAATCAAAAGGGGTTTTTATAACTGACCCAAAGCTGAAAGCTTTACTGAACCCCCAGCCTAGCTGGGGGTTTTCTGGGCACAAAAAAGGCGACCTGATTTAGGCCGCCTTTTTATTGCTCATCACTGACATCGCGCTAAGGCTCTCGGTGATAACAATTCGTCGAATTGGCTTACCGTCGAATGAGCTTAGCGTTGAATTAACTTAAATGAACTTTAAGGCTATCCAATACAGTGCACCGGAAAGGAAGATAGAGATTGGCAGGGTTAAGACCCAGGCCAACATAATGCTCTTCACCGTTTTACTCTGCACGCCACCGCCATCGACCAACATGGTCCCGGCAACAGCAGAAGAGAGCACTTGAGTGGTCGATACTGGCATGCCGGTATAACTGGCAATACCGATAGAGACCGCCGCGGTCATCTGGGCTGAAACCCCTTGAGCATAGGTCATGCCTTTTTTGCCGATCTTCTCACCGATAGTGACGGCAACGCGTCTCCAACCGACCATTGTCCCGAGAGACAGAGCCAGAGCAACCGCTACGATAATCCAGGTTGGTGCATATTCCACGGTATCCAACAAATCGGTACGCAGATTGTTGAGGAAACGGCGGTTTTCGGCACTGGTTTCTGGCAGTTTGGCAACGGCTCCTGCGGTTTCTGCGACACACATCAGCAAGCGACGCATTTGGCTGCGTTGATCAACGGTTAGGTCATCATAGCTTTTCAGATCGGTCAGCAGCGCTTGTGCATGGTTAATGGCGACCATCGCGCGTGAAGTGTCACAGTGGAATTGCGCAGGTGTACCTGGCAAGGTTTCTGGGGCTGGCACCAGTGGTTTCAGCGCGATGGCATGAGGCAATGCCTCAGCATGTTGCTGATAATAGAGTTGCACATGAGTGACTGCATCGCGGGTGCGGGCAATATCATAGCCGGTCGCATTCATATTCACGACAAAACCAGCCGGAGCCACACCGATTAATACCAGCATGATCAAGCCAATCCCTTTCTGACCATCGTTAGCGCCGTGAGAGAAACTCACACCGATAGCGGAGAGGATCAGCGCCGTACGGGTCCAGAATGGCGGTTTACGTTTACCGTCTTTCTTTTCACGTTCAGCAGGCGTCAGGTGAATACGTTGCTGCTTTTTGGTACTGCTCCAGTAACGACGTAGCAGGAATACCATCAAACCGGCGATAACCAGACCCACAATCGGGGATAAGATCAGCGACAGAAAGATTTGTATCATCTTAGGAACGTTCAGCGCATCCACAACGGATGTACTGGTCATTAATGCATTGGTTAGACCAATACCGATGATAGCACCAATCAGCGTATGAGAACTGGAGGCTGGAATACCAAAATACCAAGTACCCAAATTCCAGATAATCGCGGCCAGTAACATGGAGAAGACCATTGCCAACCCATGCGTGGAACTGACGTTTAACAGCAGATCAGTAGGCAGTAAGTGAACAATGGCGTAGGCCACGCTCAAACCACCCAGCATCACGCCGAGGAAGTTAAACACCCCTGCCATCACAACTGCGATCTGTGAACGCATGGCACGGGTATAGATTACGGTCGCAACCGCATTGGCTGTATCATGAAAACCATTGATGGCTTCGTAAAACAGCACGAACAACAAAGCAAGAACTAACATAAGGCCGGTATGGAAATCCAGGCCAGCGAAAAGATGTAGCATAAGCGTTACGCCAGTTTGTGGACATGAACGCGGCGCATTATCAGTGACAATGGGGGGTTGGTAAAAGGAAAATATGACCTTTTTTTGACATAACATCATATGGCTTAGTCTTTTTGCACCACATATGTATGTTATATCAGCGAGTTACTTAGTTTTACCGAATATAACATTTTCTTACTATGGCGCTCTGCCAGCAGGGGACTTACAATCTCCCACCGCTAATTTGTCGGCTGAAGATAACCAAAAATACGATAAGCAGCCAAAAGCGGGCAATTTTGCAGCAATGATGATTTTATTCAATGAGGCCAGTGTGGAACAGTTTGATGTGGTAGTCATAGGTGCGGGCGCGGCAGGGCTATTTTGTGCGGCTCAAGCGGGGCAAGCAGGGTGCCGAGTGCTGTTAGTGGACAACGGTAAGAAAGCCGGGCGCAAGATATTGATGTCCGGCGGTGGCCGTTGCAACTTTACGAACATTTATACGGAACCTGCGGCTTACCTCTCACAAAACCCTCACTTCTGTAAATCTGCATTGGCGCGTTATACCCAGTGGGATTTTATCGACCTGATGAATCGCCACAACATCGCCTGGCATGAAAAAACGCTGGGGCAGCTTTTTTGTGATGATTCCGCTCAGCAGGTCGTCGATCTGTTACTGAAAGAGTGTGAGCTGGGGAATGTCACTGTGCGGCTGCGCAGTAATGTGTTGTCGGTTGAAAAAAGCGACACGGGCTTTGTGCTACACATTAATGATTTGAGAGTGAGCGCTAACTCACTTGTTGTGGCTTCTGGTGGTTTATCGATGCCGGGGCTGGGGGCATCTCCGTTTGGTTATAAGCTGGCGGAACAGTTTGGTTTGAAGGTGTTACCAACCCGAGCGGCATTGGTTCCTTTCACGTTGCATAAACCCTTGTTGGATCACGTGCAAACGCTGTCTGGTGTCTCGGTTCCGGCGGTGGTGACGGCGGAGAATGGCGTTAGCTTCCGTGAAAGTATTTTATTTACCCACCGTGGGCTTTCTGGCCCGGCTATCCTACAACTCTCAAGCTATTGGCAGGCTGGTGAGTATGTGAGCATTAACTTACTTCCTGATGTCGATCTGGCTGCCTTTTTGAACACCGAGCGGCAAGCCCATCCAAACCAGACGCTAAAAAACACACTGGCTCAATTATTGCCCAAGCGATTGGTCGAGTGCCTGCAAACATTGGAACAACTGCCTGATGTTACCCTGAAGCAGCTTAATGTTCCCCAGCAGGCGGCATTAATTGCAAATCTTCAGCAGTGGCGGGTGCAACCCAACGGGACGGAAGGCTACCGTACCGCAGAAGTCACGTTGGGGGGGGTCGATACCCAAGAGCTCTCTTCCAAGACCATGGAAGCCCATAAAGTGCCGGGGCTGTACTTTATTGGCGAAGTCGTTGATGTCACTGGTTGGCTAGGCGGTTATAACTTCCAATGGGCCTGGAGCTCGGCTTGGGCTTGCGCGCAAGGGCTGGCGGCGAAGAAGTAACAATAAAGTTTGCCCGTAAGCGCATTTTTATACAACACCGTTTACCCGTCTGGTTTTCATAGACTAAATTTGTGAAATATTTGTCAGCCTGATGGGAGGAGGGCGAAAGCTTGACGCTCTCGGGGATTATCCCAATCAGACTCTTTGCAGCGCCTGTACTAGCTGTTGTTGGTTAAAAGGCTTACGCAGCAGTTCCACCTCCGGCATGAAATTCTTGCTGCGCCGCAGATCCTGGCCACTAATTAACAACAGCTTAAGATGAGGATAAACACTGCGCGCTTGCTGAAGCACTTCCGCACCGGTCATGTCGCCGGGTAGCATTAAGTCGCTTATCACAATGCTGATATCCGGCACGTCGGCCATCAATGCCAGCGCCTGCCGACTGTCGCCGGTTTCAAGCGTCAGGTAGCCCAGTTGATGGAGTTGCTCGCACAGGGTCTGGCGTACATCCGGCTCATCTTCCAGCACTAAGACTAGCTGATCAGCCATATTCGCAACGGCACCAAGCGCTGGCAGGACTTCTATCAGACTTTGTGTGAGTGCACGGGGTAACTGCAAGCAGACCCGGGTCCCTTTCCCCGGTTCACTTTCTATCTGTACCCGCCCTCCGGACTGGCGCACAAAGCCGTATACCATTGACAGCCCAAGCCCACTCCCGCTACCGGTTTGCTTGGTGGTGAAGAAGGGTTCAAAAACCTGCTCTTTCACTGCGGTGGTCATGCCATGGCCGCTATCAGCCACTTCCAGCACCACCATATCTTGTTTGCGCCCTTCACCACGCTCTACGCGTTGATTCCAGGTGCGGATTTTAATCTCGCCGCTGCGCCCTTCCATCGCGTCGCGAGCATTCATCACCAGATTGATAATTGCGTTTTCCAGTTGGTTTACGTCTATCCAGGCGTGCCAGGCAGGCTGCTGAGCTTCAATTGTGAGCGTAAGATGAGCCGGAAGCGAGTGGCGTATCAGCGGGTCCAGGTTATCAAGTAGTTCTTTCATCGCAACAGCTCGAGGGTGAAGCGACTGCTTGCGTGAGAACGCCAGCAACCGTTGGGTGAGTTGCGCCCCCCGCTCAGCGGCCTTCAGAGCACGATGAATACGCGTGGCATCCGACGAGTCCGTAGCGGTTAGCTCAAGACTGCCAATAATCACCGCCAGCAGGTTATTAAAATCATGAGCCAGGCCGCCCGTGAGCTGCCCTACCGCCTTCATTTTTTGGCTATGGACCAGCGCTTCTTCCAGTGCTTTGCGCTCGCTACGATCCAACACCACATTAACCATCCCTCGTCCAGGAACCGGACTGAAACGCAGTTCGATAGTGCGATGGTCCTCAAGTCTTAGCTCTTGGGTTTTTGGCAGCGGGAGGGCGAGGTTCTCAAGTATATGCTCTTGCAGTGGCGTCATCTGCTTCAATAATTGAAGGTAGTGCTGACCATGCTGTAGCTGCTCCGGTGCCAGCCCCAGCAACAGTGGGTATTGCGGGTTCCACACCACCAGAAAGCCCTCGTTGTCGAACAGGGCAAAACCATCGCGCATAGCGTGAAAGGTGGTTTCCAATAGCGTACTTTTCTCTTTCAGAAGACGTGATGTCTGCTCCAGCGAAGCGGTATTGCGGGCAAAAACGTTAAACGCGCGAGCCAGTTCGCCCAGTTCATCACGCCGTTGTTGGGCTGGTACGCTGACCTCTTTTTCTCCTCTTGCCAATCGGGTCATGGCATGAGATATCGCCGTTAAGTTAGAGCCAAGGTTATGGTAGATATACCAGCCGGCAAACCCGGTGATAACCAGTGCCAACAGGGCAAACAGACCAATAGACGTGATGATCGATTGCAAGGCTTTGTGGTTTTGTTGGCTACGCTGCAGCGATTCCTCCCCCACCTTTTGTACATAGATATTGATGCCCTGATTGAGAAACGCCACCAACGCTTTGACGTGGTACATGTACCAGGTAATGCTCAGATCGCTATTTTCAAGCGTGATGGACAACGGCAGCAGCTGATACAGGCTGGCGCTGAACTCTTGCAAGATTTCCTCCACCAGCGGCGAGTCAGCATGGGCAGGCAATGCCTGCATCACCTCAGTAAGTTGCTGTACGGCAGCTTTGGGCGAGGAGGTCTGGATAGCCACCAGTAGCAGGCGATCCATCTCTTTTAGCAGTGCGGCATCGGGTTTGTTCAGCCCATCGCGCTGGTTAATCTCCTGCAGATGGTGAAGATAACTTTGGGTCTGATAGAGGGCGCTCAGCAGCAGGTTACGCTCAAGATGGCGACGGTGACCCAAATTCAGCATACGTGCAACGCTGGTTTCCAGTTCATTGCTACGCTCAATGATACGTTTCACCAATAGCGGTTCATGGCTGGCAAGCGGGGCATTAGCAAGATGAGCGAGTGAACTTCGTAACGCCAGTTGCGTCTCTTGAAGACTGGCCGCTTCACTCTGGAATTCAAGCGCCCCAACCACTTGGGAAAGCCGCACCGCCGCCGTCGCCACATTTGCGGTATCGCGCGCCAGCGCCATGCTGCTTGACATATCGCGCAGTGTCCGCTCCTGGACCTGCTTTTGTAAGCGGCTTGCCTGCTCGAAGCCCAGCACCGCGACACCACTCACCATCAGGGTGACCGCCACCACGAGCAAGTTGAAGAACAACAATCGCCCACGAACACTGGCAAAGAAGGAGAGGCGGGGTTGCTCCATGGAAGGCTCCGGCTGGCATTTTCTGTTAGTTAATCACTCCTCTGCCTCTAGCGATGATTTCCCTATCGGGAATGTGATCTCGGTTAACTATTCAACTTTATGACAATTATGAACGGCTTCTGACATTTTGCATTTACCGGCTTGTGATTGACTAGCGGCTATCGACATTCACCCACAGGCACCGCGTTATGAATAAAGTCCCCCTCTTGGAGATGCGTAATATTACCAAGTCGTTTGGCAAATTTCAGGCGCTTAAAGGTGTCGATTTGACGGTGTTTTCCGGCGAGATCCACGCGCTGATGGGCGAAAACGGGGCGGGGAAAAGTACCCTGATGAAGATCCTCGCTGGCGCATATACCACCACCAGCGGCGAGATCCTTATTGAGGGTAGGCCTTGGTCCATCAAAGGCCCAAAAGATGCGCTGAATGCAGGTATTAGTTTGATTTACCAAGAGATGCAGCTTGCGCCTAATCTGACCGTTGCGGAAAACATTTTCCTTGGCAGCGAGCTTTCCCGGGGAGGGCTGGTGCAGCGTAAAGAGATGGTGATGCAAACTCAGGCGGTTATCGACCGCCTCGGCGCTCAGTTTAAAGCCAGCGATTTAGTGATGGGGCTTACTATCGCCGAACAACAGCAGGTCGAGATTGCTCGTGCACTTCATCGTAACAGCCGCATTTTAGTGATGGATGAACCCACAGCGGCGCTTTCTACTCGTGAAACGCATCGCCTATTCGAACTTATTTTGCGGCTGCGCGATGAGGGGATGGCCATTATCTACATCAGCCATCGTATGGCGGAAGTGTATGAACTTTCTGACCGTGTGAGCGTACTGCGCGACGGGCAATACGTCGGCAGCCTGATGCGCGCCAACCTCAACGCCAACGAACTGGTGCGCATGATGGTGGGGCGTCCGCTTAGCGATCTGTTCAATAAAGAACGGGATATTCCACTCGGTCATTTACGCCTTAAGGTTCATCACCTGACGGATGGTGCCAAAGTGCAGGCGGTGAGTTTACAGGTCCGTTCCGGTGAAATCGTTGGGTTAGCGGGGCTGGTGGGTGCAGGGCGTTCGGAGCTGGCGCAACTGATTTTTGGCGTGCGCAAAGCCACCGGAGGAACGATAGAGATAGATGGCGTACCGTTGGTCATTCACTCCCCTCGTGAAGCCATTCGCCACGGTATTGGTTTTCTGACCGAGAACCGCAAAGAGCAAGGGCTGTTTTTGGAACTGGCCGCGCAGGACAACATCACTATGGCAACCCTGGAGCGGGACGCCTGTTACGGCCTGCTCGATCGCAAAAAAGCCCGTGCCATTTCAGACGACGCCATCAATCGGTTGAACATACGTGTACCTCATGCGCAGGTGCGTGCCGGAGGCTTGTCCGGGGGTAACCAGCAAAAGCTGCTGATTTCCCGTTGGGTAGCGATTAGCCCACGCATTCTTATCCTTGATGAGCCAACACGTGGAGTGGACGTCGGCGCTAAAAGCGAGATTTACCGCATCATGAGCCAGATGGCGCGCGAGGGGGTGGCGATTTTGATGATTTCCAGTGAGTTGCCCGAGGTGGTAGGGATGAGCGACCGGGTGTACGTGATGCATGAAGGACGTATTGCAGGGGAACTACATCACCCTGATATCACGCAGGAAAATATTATGACGCTGGCAACTGGCGTGACCGAGGACCATAAAAAAGAGGTTTACCATGACTAACTCAGGCACGCCGCAGCAGGTGGCAAAATCGGCCTCGCTGAAAAAAGCGTTTTTTAGCGATTTACTGCAAACCGTGGGTATTTTACCGATTCTGGTGTTGATTGTGGCGGTATTCGGGTTTCTCGCCCCAAATTTCTTTACCGAATCTAACCTACTCAATATCGCCCGGCAGTCATCCATAAATATCGTCCTCGCGGCGGGAATGACCTTCATTATTCTGACCGGAGGTATCGACCTTTCCGTGGGGTCAATTCTCGGGACTACGGCAGTTACCGCCATGGCAGTTTCGCTGATGCCCGGCTGGGAAGGTCTTTCTATTCCGGCGGCGCTATTAATGGGTACCGGTCTTGGGCTGTTTAACGGCATGTTGGTGGCATGGGCTGGACTGCCGCCATTTATTGTTACCCTCGGCACATACACGGCGCTGCGCGGTGTGGCCTACTTACTGGCTGATGGCACCACTATTATCAACTCGAACATTAATTTTGAGTGGATAGGCAATGCTTATCTCGGCCCGGTCCCGTGGCTGGTGGTTATCGCCCTACTGGTGGTTGCCGTGTGCTGGTTTATTTTACGCCGCACTACCCTTGGCGTTCACATATATGCGGTGGGCGGCAATATGCAGGCGGCGCGCTTGACCGGCATTAAAGTGTGGATGGTGCTGCTGTTTGTCTATGGCATGAGCGGGTTGCTGTCCGGACTCGGCGGCGTCATGAGTGCATCGCGACTTTACAGCGCTAACGGCAATCTTGGTATGGGCTATGAATTGGACGCCATCGCGGCGGTTATCCTCGGGGGGACCAGTTTTGTTGGTGGAGTAGGCACCATCACAGGCACGCTGGTTGGTGCTCTGATTATCGCCACCCTCAATAACGGCATGACGCTAATGGGGGTCTCTTATTTCTGGCAATTGGTGATCAAAGGGGCGGTGATCATCATAGCGGTGCTGATAGACAAATACCGTACCCGTCACCATAACTCATAACTAAAAATACCCTTACACAGGAGTAACAGCATGCGTTTGAAACCCATAATGACCGCACTAATCGCGGGGGCCATGATAGCCAGTTCACCGGCGCTCCAGGCGAAAGAGTTGAACTCGATAGGCGTAACGGTGGGCGATCTTGCCAACCCATTTTTCGTGCAAATCACCAAAGGTGTGGAGTTAGAAGCGCGTAAGTTGGCCGGCGATAAAGTCAAAGTTACGCTCGTTTCCAGCGGCTACGATCTCGGCCAGCAGGTGGCACAGATAGATAACTTTATTGCCGCCAAAGTGGACATGATCATTCTCAATGCCGCGGATTCTAAAGGGATCGGTCCGGCGGTGAAGCGTGCTAAAGATGCCGGTATTGTCGTGGTGGCAGTGGATGTGGCAGCAGAAGGGGCTGACGCAACGATTACCTCTGACAACACTCAGGCCGGTGCGATGGCGTGTAAGTACATATCCGACCGTCTGAAAGAGAAAGGCAACGTGGTTATTATCAACGGGCCGCCAGTGTCTGCCATACAAAACCGTGTTGAAGGTTGTGAAAGCGAATTCAAAAAATATCCTGATATCAAGGTCCTTTCTTCTAACCAAAATGCTAAGGGCAGTCGAGAAGGTGGCCTGGAGGTGATGACCTCCTTGCTGGCGGTGAACCCGAAGATCGATGGCGTGTTTGCCATCAATGATCCAACGGCGATTGGGGCTGATTTGGCTGCCAAACAGGCACAACGTAATGAATTCTTTATTGTTGGTGTGGACGGCAGCCCGGATGCAGAAGAAGCGCTGAAACGGGGTGGTAACACATTGTTTGTCGCGACCCCAGCGCAAGATCCTCAGGTCATGGCCTCCAAAGCCGTTGAGGTTGGTTATGGCATCTTGCAGGGCAACCCAGCACCAAAAGATCCCATTTTGATACCAGTGACCCTGATCGACAAAAATAATATCAGCACTTACAAAGGCTGGACGATGAAATAACAGCTCGCCTCACTTCGGCTCGGTCTAATCCTCTCTCCCTATTAAGGAGAGGGGCAACTTTTTGAGGAGATTTTATGAAACGCTCCGAGGTCAACCAAATCCTTAAGCAGACCGGTCATTTCTTTGCCCGACACCATATCCAGCTACCGCCATTTGCCCGTTTCACGCCACAAAGATGGCAACAGCTTGACCCTAAAGCCTGGCAAGAACTGTTTGACCTGAAACTCGGCTGGGATATTACCGCATTCGGCGGGAACCATTTTTTTACTCAGGGATTAACGCTGTTCACCTTACGCAACGGTTCGGTAAGCGGCACTCCTTACCCTAAATGCTACGCCGAAAAAATCATGCACGTCCGCGAAGGCCAGGTGACACCTATGCATTTTCACTGGCGTAAACAGGAAGATATCATCAACCGTGGCGGCGGCAATCTTATCGTCGAGCTATGGAATTCCGACGCGTTTGAACAAACGGAGAAGAGCGATGTCACCGTGACACTCGACGGCTGCCGCCAAACCCATGCGGCAGGCAGCCAGTTACGCTTATCTCCCGGTGAAAGTATTTGCCTGGTGCCTGGGGTGTACCACAGTTTCTGGGGCGAGGTAGGTTACGGTGAGGTGCTGGTCGGTGAGGTATCGATGGTAAATGACGATGACCACGACAACCGATTTATGAAACCTCTTGAACGTTTTAATTCGATTATTGAAGACGAACCGGCTGAACTTGTGCTGTGTAATGAGTACTGCCGTTTCGTCTGAATTTGCCAACACCAGGAGAACGACTATGGCTTTGATTTCCCTTGCAAATGGCCTGGCTCATGCCAGGAAAAACGGTTACGCATTGGGTGCCTTTAACGTGCTCGATAGCCACTTTTTGCGCGCCCTGTTTGCCGCTGCAAAACAGGAACGATCGCCGTTTATCATCAATATTGCTGAAGTCCATTTTAAGTACCTTTCGCTAGAATCATTGGTAGAAGCAGTGAAATTCGAAGCTGCACACCATGATATCCCGGTGGTGCTTAATCTCGACCACGGCCTGCACTTTGAAGCCGTGGTTCGCGCACTCAGGCTGGGTTTTAGCTCGGTAATGTTTGATGGTTCCACGCTTGAATATGAAGAAAACGTTCGCCAAACCCGTGAAGTTGTGAAGATGTGCCATGCCGTGGGTGTATCGGTAGAAGCTGAACTGGGCGCTGTTGGCGGTGATGAAGGCGGCGCGCTTTATGGTGAAGCTGATAGCAATAAATTCACTGATCCCGCTATCGCCCGGGACTTTGTTGACCGTACCGGTATCGATGCCTTAGCGGTCGCCATCGGCAACGCACACGGCAAGTATAAAGGTGAACCCAAGCTCGACTTCGCGCGTCTGGCCGCCATTCATCAGCAAACCGGCCTACCTCTGGTACTGCACGGTGGCTCTGGGATCAGCGATACCGATTTCCGGCGGGCTATCAGCCTTGGCATTCATAAAATCAATTT
Organism: Yersinia pestis; assembly: GCF_900460465.1. GTDB lineage: Bacteria > Pseudomonadota > Gammaproteobacteria > Enterobacterales > Enterobacteriaceae > Yersinia > Yersinia pestis. The sequence goes on from NZ_UAVH01000001.1 coordinate 323,286, forward strand.
TTATACCGGCATGTCGCAGGCAGCGCTGGCTGCCGTGGAACAGAAAATGACTCATCGACACGCTATTTATGACGAGTTCGCCGAGTTGTTCCTGGGGATCGAGGAGGCTATTACTGATGTCGTAGCGCAACAAATGCGAATTTTCGGCAGTTCAGAGCAAATCTGAGAGGATGCCATGATAGAACGCAACGGGATTATTGCCGCCGGTAATATGTTGGTCGACCATGTTCATCAAATTGAGCAATGGCCGCAGCGTGGTTGGCTGGCGGAAATCGTACACAGCGAGCGCTCAACCGGCGGCGCACCGCTTAACGTATTGCTGACGCTGGCCAAAATGTATACCGGGCTGCCGCTGCAGGCGGTGGGCCTTATTGGCGATGATCATGACGGTGATTACATTATGGCGATGCTCGACCAGTATCAGGTCAATCGCCAACACGTTCGGCGGACCACCTTGGCTCCAACATCTATGTCACAAGTCATGACCGATCCGAGCGGCCAGCGCACCTTTTTCCACTCTCCAGGCACCAACCGCCTGCTCGACTTGCCCGCTTTCGATGGCCTTGATACATCATTTAAAATTTTCCATCTTGGCTATCTGCTGTTGCTCGATAGTTTGGATGTGGAAGACACCGAGTACGGTACTCGTAGCGCCAGACTACTGGCGCTGATGTCGCAGCTTGGTTATGAAACCTCCCTCGACTTAGTGTCAAGAGAAGGCGATCCTCGTTATCATTTACTGGTGACGCCAACGTTGTGCTGGCTGGATTATCTGACCATTAATGAACTGGAGGCTGGCGAGTTAAGCGGGCTGGAGATGCGTCTTGCCGATGGCACCCCGGACGTCCATCATATCGCTCAGGCGGCAAAACAATTACTTGAAGCCGGCGTGCGCCAGCGGGTGGTGATTCACTGCCCGGAAGGTGCATGGGGCGTAGAGCATGGGCAGGAGGGAGCATGGGTGCCTTCGTGGAAACTGGCCCAGGAAGAGATAGTCGGTAGCGTTGGTGCCGGGGATGCCTTTTGCGCTGGCATATTATATGGCTACCATGAACGCTGGCCGTTAAATGATTGTATTCAATTAGCCCACGCCTGCGCCCGTGCCAATTTACTTTGTGCCAATGCTATTGATGGTGCAAAGCCACTGGCGGAATTAGACGTGTTTATTCGTGAGAACAGTTAAATAAACCATTACCGCGCCGAATGAACATTATTTTTCACGAGGAAAACGCCAGCAGACGCGTAACTGTTGCAAACGGATAATGTTGCAAGTGGGTAATGTTGCAAACGGATAATGTTGCAAACAGGTAAATAAGATAGCCCGATGGGGAGAGCGTCTTAAGCCCATCTTATTAGGCCACATTATTCTAGGCATGAATAATATCGGCGGCAAAGACATACCCCACGCCGCGGATGGTACGGATCAGTGTGGGCTGGTGCGGATTAACTTCTATTTTTCGACGTAACCGCATAATCAGTACATCAATAGTGCGATCAAAAACGTCCAGGCTTTCACGGTGCGTCAGTTCAAGCAGCTTTTCACGAGAGAGCACTTTTCTGGCGTTTTGCATCAACGACAGCAGCAGGCCATATTCCCCCTGAGTCAAATCGATTTGCTGCTGCTGTGGGTTCATCAACTGACAGCGGTCGGTATTCAGCCGCCAGCCATTAAATTGCAATCCGCAGGCTTTCACACTGCTACTTTCTATCACACTGCTACTTTCTATCGCCAACACCTCGCTCCGCCGCAACACCGCTTTAACGCGTGCGACCACTACCCTGGCATTAAATGGTTTAGCGATATAGTCGTCCGCCCCCATTTCTAGCCCAACCACCATATCAGACTCACTACCCATGCCGGTGAGCATCACGACCGGTAGCGACGGGCGCAGTTTTTGCACTTGCTGCAACACCAACAGGCCATTGATATCCGGCAGCATCATATCAAGCAAAATAAGTGCGATTGAGGGCTGTGTAGCGGTAATCTGAAGCGCCTCATTGCCGCTGTGGCATAACAGTACATCGAATACGTGTTCGTTAAGTACATCTCGCAGCACTTCACAGATGGCCGTATCGTCATCCACCACGAGGATTGCAGGTTTCATTATTTTTTCCAGAGGTGAGGGGTGTTGACAAGTGTATCCGATTGTTGATTGCCAGCCGTATAAATGACACCGAGCTGTGTTGAATTTTCAACTGCTGTCACAAACGTCAGCTTACTCGACACATCAATGTTGATGATGAGCAATTTCCCGTGCTGCGTATGCTCACGGAATTCATTGGGGTCACGTGCAGATGGAAGCGACGCTATAGGAAACGATAGCGAATGACTTCTCAGGTGAATCAGGTGCATCCTGGTGGTGAGGCGCAGCAACCGCGCGGCAGCATTCCCGATCCCAGGACAGGTTCTCTCTCACCACATAACCTTACTCTTAGTGTTTGAATCTGTTATTAAAATATCGTTTTCTTTACCTGAATCAATAATATTATATTTGGTTAAAAAAACGCTTTACAAGTGAGAGTGATAATGATTATCATTGCCGTGCTTTCAGATGAGCGCATCAAAAGTTTAGGTGTTCACATTATGAAAGCACGACATTGCTCACATTGCTTCCAGTGTTTACTTAGCCAGCCGGGTGCTGGCTTTTTTTTTGCCTTTTTCTCACCCCGTTCTCTGCTAGCTTGCCTCTGTCACGGTTTCTGCCGTAATAATCTCCCCGCTGAATGGCACCCTTTATAGCTCCTCACTCACCTCGCGGTTTTCCCGTGATGAGTTAGTCGAATTTTTTGAACAGAGGGGTGAGTTTTTTACGCTTTCATATTCTCGGACTACCTCTAGACTAAAGAAAACATTGAGGAGAACTGAATATGATTTTTTTACGTAAAGCAGACGATCGCGGCCATGCTAATCACGGTTGGCTGGATAGCTGGCATACCTTCTCATTCGCAGACTATTACGACCCTGATTTTATGGGTTTTTCAGCTTTGCGAGTCATTAATGAAGATGTTATCGATGCTGGTCAGGGTTTTGGTACTCACCCGCATAAAGATATGGAAATCCTGACGTATGTCTTGTCAGGCACGGTTGAACATCAGGACAGCATGGGCAACAAAGAACAGATCCATGCAGGTGAGTTCCAGATTATGAGCGCCGGTACGGGCATTCGCCATTCAGAATACAATGGCCGTGATGATCAACCGCTGCATCTGTACCAAATTTGGATTATTCCAAACAAGCTAGGTTTGGAACCCCGTTACGAGCAACGGATGTTTGATCTCCCCCAAGGGCGGCAGTTGGTTTTATCACCAGATGCCCGTGATGGTTCATTGAAGGTGTTCCAGGATATGACTCTCTGGCGCTGGGCATTGAATCGTACAGCGCAGTCAACGTATCAGATTCAGGCTGAACGCCGTGTTTGGATCCAAGTGGTGCGCGGCAAGGTTTCCATCAACGGTCATCATGGTGGTGCCAGTGATGCATTCGCCATCTGGGATGAAACAGCGCTTTCTATTCAAGCCGATGAAGACAGCGAGATCCTGTTGTTTGATTTACCACCAATTTAAGTTGATTTACTCTCGGATTAAGTTGATTTACCCCCGGTTTACGTTAACTAAAAAGGGTATGCACATCGCGCTATACCCTTTTCTTTGCTAGAATTGCCTCCCGTTCATCCAGCCTCAGTTCATTGATAATGAAGAAAAAAAGGCCAGTGCTACAAGATGTCGCCGATATGGTGGGAGTCACTAAAATGACTGTCAGCCGTTATTTGCGGAATCCAGAACAGGTTTCTGCTGTTTTACAGGAAAAAATCGCGCTGGCGTTGGACGAATTGGGCTATATCCCCAACCGCGCTCCCGATATTCTCTCTAATGCCACCAGCCATGCCATTGGTGTGCTGCTGCCGTCGTTAACTAATCAGGTTTTTGCTGAGGTTTTGCGGGGGATAGAGAGTGTGACGGATGCGCACGGTTACCAGACGATGCTGGCTCACTACGGCTATCAGAAAGAGCGCGAAGAGCAGCGGCTGACGTCGCTTCTCTCCTACAATATTGATGGCCTCATCCTCTCTGAACGCCACCATACCGCGCGGACCCTGAAAATGATTGAGGTCGCGGGTATCCCTGTTATTGAGCTAATGGATTGTATTTCGCCTTGCCTTGATCTGGCCGTGGGGTTTAATAACTTTGAGGCCGCCCGGCAGATGACACAGCAAATTATCGCTAAAGGCCATCGCTATGTGGTGTATTTTGGCGCTCGCCAAGATGAGCGCACGGTGATCAAGCAGCAGGGCTATGAGCAAGCGATGCGCGAATCCGGTCTGGTACCGATGAGCGTGATGACCAGCCGTTCATCGTCATATTCCGCTGGCGCTGAACTGTTACGTGAAGCGCAGGTCAGTTATCCACAAATCGACAGTATTTTCTGTACCAATGATGATTTAGCCATTGGTGCCGTATTTGAATGTCAGCGTCAGGGGCTATCCATCCCCCATGACATGGCTATTGCCGGTTTCCATGGCCATGATATCGGCCAGTCGATGGTACCGAAACTGGCCAGCGTACTGACACCGAGGGAAAGAATGGGGCAAATCGGTGCCGAGCGTTTATTGGCCAGGTTGCGCGGAGAAGGGGTAACACCCCAAATGGTGGATGTCGGCTTTACCATCCTCCCCGGTGGCAGTATATAAAAAATATAGCAATCATTTATATAGTAACTATTTACATAATAACCATTTATATAACAGCCATTTATATAACGACTATTTATCGCGCCGTTGGCTAAATAACCAGAGACAGCAACAAACAGCCGATCAACCCGCAGACTGAAATAATGGTTTCCAGTACTGACCACGATTTAATGGTTTCCATAATGGTTAGGTTGAAATACTCCTTGAATAGCCAGAAGCCAGGGTCATTCACGTGAGAGAAGATCACGCTACCGGAACCAACGGCAATGACCATCAACTCAGGGCTGGCACCGGTGGTCGCGATTAACGGTGCGACAATGCCCCCAGCGGTGATCGCTGCCACCGTCGCAGAACCCAGGGCGATACGCAGTAAGGCGGCGATGGACCATGCCATCAGAATAGGTGATGCCCCGCTATTGCCCATCATGCCAGCAATATATTGCTCTATGCCGCTATCGACTAAAACCTGCTTGAAAGCACCGCCCCCTCCAATAACTAACAGCATCATTGCGATGATCTTGATGGAATCAGACAGGGTCTCCATGACCGATTCCACTGAGCGGCCCCGGTTTAGACCAAAGGTGAAAATTGCAATTAACACGGCAATCAGCGTAGCAATTACAGGATCACCAAAGAACTCGGCATAGGGGAGCAGCGAATGGCCTTTAGGCAAAATCATCTCTGCTACGGCCCGCAATGCCATCAAAATAACCGGTACCAGCGCCGTACTGACACTGACCCCAAAGCTTGGCATCTCTTTATCGGTAAAGATTTTCGGGTTATACAACCCTTCAGGAACAGGCTTATCAATTCCTTTTAGAAAGCGGGCGTACACCGGGCCTGCCAAAATCACGGTTGGGATTGCCAGCAACGTGCCGTACAGCAGCGTTTTGCCCATATCGGCGTTGAAAATGGTGGCAATGGCGGTCGGGCCTGGGTGAGGTGGCAGAAAACCATGAGTGACAGAAAGCGCCGCCGCCATGGGAACACCCACATATAGCAAGGGGATGCGGGCAGAGGCCGCAATGCTGAATACCAGTGGCAATAACAGCACAAAACCCACTTCATAAAACAGGGCAAAACCCACAGTAAAGCCGGTCAGTACCACCGCCCATTGAATATGTTTTTGACCAAATTTCTCAATCAAGGTGGTCGCGATACGTTGAGCGCCGCCACAATCGGCCAGCAATTTACCGAGCATGGCCCCGAAGCCCATAATCAAGGCCAGGCTACCTAATGTTCCGCCGACACCCGCTTTGATCGAGCCGACAACTTTATCGATTGGCATCCCTTGCATGATACCTACCGCTAACGCGACCAGTATCAGCGAGATAAATCCGTTAAGTTTGTAACGGATCATCAGTAATAGCAGCATGGCAACGCCAACTGCGACGATGATTAATGGCATAATATTTCTCCGGCCTTTCCTGGCTCGCGTGATTGAGTACGAAGGCAGTGTTTTTTATCTGTCGTGATAGCTGTTTTATCTATTGTGATAACGGCGCTATCTGTTGTGATAAAAGTCACATCTCCATTTGTTACCGGTATCATGATACCGGTAACATGGTAAAATACGGAACTATAGGCACCAGTAGAATTTCCATTCTGAGATAGAGATCAACATATGGCGGGACAGAGCATTATCGTGATGGGCGTATCGGGTAGTGGTAAAACCACAGTCGGGGAGGCTGTCGCGCGCCAGATTCATGCCAAATTTATTGATGGTGATGATTTACACCCCCGCGCCAATATTCAGAAAATGGGGAGTGGGCAACCGCTTAATGACGCGGACCGTATGCCATGGTTAGAGCGCCTAAGCGATGCGGCTTACAGCCTGAGCCATAAAAATGAAACGGGCATTATTGTTTGTTCTGCGCTGAAACGTTGTTACCGCGATCGCTTGCGCGAGGGCAATCAGGGCATGGTATTTTTATATCTGAAGGGCAATTTCGACGTCATCATGGCGCGGTTGCAAGCACGTTCCGGCCATTTTATGCCAAGCGATTTATTGAGAAGCCAATTTGACGCCTTGGAAGAACCCGGCCCGGATGAGCCTGATGTAATTTGTGTGGATATTGATACTGATATTGATGAGGTTGTCCGGCGATGCGTGGGGGCGTTGGCTTAGTGAGTTGATTTGGTGATCTGGAGCTGGTTCGAGTCATCGGATTTTGCCAGCAGTCTGATAAAGTAATTTTATATCTATACGGGTTAAACTCAGGGGCTTTAACCTTCACCACTGACACCTGCCCCCCTGCATATCTGCTGATCCAAACATTATATTACGGCTCATTTCGCCAGGAGTTGAGATGAGCCTAAGCCTTCTCGGCATCTATTTGTACAACTTATCCAGAGATAATCTTCGCCCCGAAGAGTATGAACGTATAGTCAGCGCCTATGCTGCCTGGACACGGGTTTGCCGTGAGTATGAATTTAATGATGGTTACCATGCTAATCACTATATTATCAACATGCGTGAAAGACAGGTTCATCATACTCAGGCTTCCTCTCTTGGGCCACGTGAAAAAGATAAGCTGGAGTGACGTCAAATCCTGCGGTACTCGCTGCTTCTGACAACTTTGGTCAGCGTGCAACTATCGACATGCCAATTACAGGGCCTAACGGTAATACTAGTGTGGTCCGTACTGGTTGGATCTACGATACAGGATCAGTAATTACTCGAATGACGACTATTTACGTTAACTGATTATTTACGTTAACGGATGGTGACATATGAATTTTTCACTTTTTGATGTTGTTATGTCAGATATAGATATGCCGGAAAGTGAATTAAAAAAAGGTATGAAAGGCGTTATTAGCATTACCACCAGAACAATTAAGCCGTATATATTGATTAGATTAATTCCAGGCTGAAGGCGGTGGCATACAATGGTTCAGTACCAATAAAGACGTATGGAGTCCGAAAAAATGACCAACGACACCGCTTTAGATTACGTGGATAGGGCACTGCGTCTGGCTCAGAAACGCCACCATCATATTAAATATAACGTCATTGGTGGTGAGACGCTTGAACCCATGTATAACTCCATCGTTCAGCAGCTGATTTATCTGCATAACGTCATTACCGGCGAAGAAAAAGATAAAACAAAGCTTTGGAAACTAACATTCGGCATGTATGCAACAAAAGAATTCGAAGCAACAGATCCTATTTTTGAGGATCGGCTAGGTGATGCTTTTTATATTGCTTCACAAATCAGAAAGGGGCTAAAAGTAAAGTTACCTAACCAAGTAGATCCCAATTTTCAAGACAAGCAAAAAAGACTCAAAGCCGCTTACCCTGATGATTTTGACGTCTAATTATTAAAAGCCTCAGAAGAGGCTTGAGGTTATTGACAACGCTATTGCCTCGTGAGTGAAGGGTTGACCGCACCTAGGGGCACTCCGGTGGCTTACGCCACTACGACCCCAACGGCACGTTTCCCCTTCATTTGGCTTTGTCAGCAGTCAAAGACCCATTTTGAATTGGTTTTTTTGACGTTGAGCGCAATGAGGAATATCAACCGAGGCCTGATCCGGTCTGCTCTTGAATGGTGCGTTCAAATCGCCAAATACGCCCTCACACCATCTAAAAACATCTGCGTCGATAGCATCACCAAAATTAACCCCATCAACCGCTCCAGCGCACTGACACCTTTACTCCCCAACAAACGCAGGAACAGATTCGACATCAGTAAAATAGCTGCCGATAAACCCCAGGCAATCATCAATGCCAGCACCAAGTGGCTGAGCTGATTAGGATATTGATGAGACAGCAACATCAGGGTGGCCAAAATAGAGGGGCCGGCCACCAGAGGGATCGCCAGTGGCACCAAAAACGGCTCTTCCCCAGCAGATAGCCCAGTAACGTTGCTCTCGGAGGAAGGGAAAATCATCCTAATAGCGATTAAGAACAAAATGATACCGCCGGATATTGAGACGGTTTCGGTGCGCAGATTCAGGAATAACAGAATCTTCTCGCCTGCGAACAGAAAAATCAGCATCAAAATTAAGGCAATCAGTAATTCACGGATCAAAACCACCCGTCGCCGTTTAGGCTCCAAATGCTTGAGTACCGACATAAAAATCGGCAAATTTCCCAATGGATCCATAATTAAAAATAGCAACACAGTTGCTGCAATCATCTCAGTCATCATTACCTCAAAGGGATAAAGGCTACTGGCGTTTTCGGCCAGATAAAGTCACATATTAGAAAAATTTCTTTGAATCATTCTGGTATCGAATAAATTCACTTGCCACTTTGCCTATATTTTGTAAGGTGGTATCAAGTCTATCTTAGTCAGTCTGCCGTGCTAGATATACCCCTCGTACTTGACGTTGTAGTGGTGTTAGCCACGTTCACATACCCAGACCACTGAGCTGAATCAGCGTATTGGGATTTGTGCGTTTGCAACCTTGCCGCAACCCCCACTTACATTGGGTAACCGCGCGCAGTTATACAAGACAGGTATCCATAAATCGGTGTCACCTTCCAAGGCAGGGCAGTAAACATGAAAAACGTTGGTTTTATCGGCTGGCGCGGTATGGTCGGCTCAGTGCTCATGCAACGCATGATTGAAGAACGCGACTTTGACGGTATCCGCCCAGTCTTTTTCTCTACCTCTCAACATGGCCAGGCTGCACCGGCTTTCGCGGGCCACCAAGGTACGTTGCAAGATGCTTATGATATTGATGCATTGAGTGCATTGGATATCATCATCACCTGCCAAGGGGGCGACTATACCAACCAAATTTATCCGAAGCTGCGTGAAATCGGTTGGCAAGGCTATTGGATTGACGCCGCTTCTTCGCTGCGTATGCAAGATGACACCATTATTATTCTGGATCCGGTTAACCACGATGTGATTAAGCAGGGGCTGGATAAGGGGATCAAAACCTTTGCAGGCGGTAACTGTACCGTTAGCCTGATGCTAATGTCATTGGGCGGTTTGTTTGCCAATAATCTGGTGGAGTGGGCATCGGTTGCCACTTATCAGGCCGCATCTGGCGGCGGCGCTCGTCATATGCGTGAATTACTGACCCAAATGGGTATGCTACATGCTGGTGTGGCAAAAGAGTTGCAAGACCCGGCATCTGCCATTTTGGATATTGAACGCAAAGTGACGTCAACAACTCGCAGTGGCACGTTACCGACCGATAATTTTGGTGTGCCGCTAGCAGGTAGCCTCATCCCGTGGATCGACAAAGCGTTGGATAATGGTCAGAGCCGTGAAGAGTGGAAAGGCCAGGCCGAGACCAATAAAATTCTGAGTACCAGTACTCTGATTCCTGTTGATGGCCTATGTGTGCGTGTTGGTGCGCTGCGTTGTCATAGCCAAGCCTTTACTCTGAAACTGAAAAAAGACGTTCCATTAGCCGAAATCGAGCAAATGCTGGCGACGCACAATGACTGGGTACGGGTTATTCCGAATGATCGTGAATTGAGTATGCGTGAACTGACACCTGCTGCGGTCACCGGCACATTGAATACCCCAGTTGGCCGCTTGCGCAAGCTGAATATGGGGCCAGAATATTTGTCCGCCTTTACCGTTGGTGATCAACTGTTATGGGGGGCTGCTGAGCCACTGCGCCGTATGCTGCGAATTCTGCTGTAGACTATTTTTTAGCGTCGCATAGTGTCGTGGAAGACCCGTAAGCCCGCCAGAGTGCGGGCTTTGTTTATCGTATGCTGTCGCACATACTTCTACCTAATAAATTTTTAATCAGTTGTTTTACTTTCATAATTATATATTAACAGCATTTCCTGAGTAGGGCCGTATACCATGGGTAAGCAAAACTTTTATTTTCTAGGCCAACTCATCGGTTGCCATTTTAATCAAGATTACGCCTATATAAATGATGGCGAAGATACTATTGAGGGGATTATCCAATTTTATAAGAAAACAGCAGATGAACAAACTTTGAGTGAGCTAAAAAAGAACTGTATGATTTTATTGAAATTTATTCTGACATTCTTGAGAAGGAATTTGAGGAAAGATACGGGTTTGATTTCTCTCCCGCATTATGGGAAACAGCCGCATATGATTTTCTCAAAACTATATTAAGAATAATATCAGATTGACGATTTTTTCTTAATAGTTCCCTCTGCACGGAACTTGCCGAAGAACGTATTTCCGATGCGCTAAGATCCAACACTGAATGGATTAAAGTCTGGGCGGCAAGTTTACCACGTCTAACGTAACAATTTGTTATTAATCACTTTGTTGGCCATGTTATTGGATGTGGGGTAAGGCGCGGGGAACTGGCCGGAACCAAATTGACAAAATTTAGGATAGTCATTCGGTTTGAAGCATTCCACGGTAAACCATACTATATTCTTACCGCTTACCCCATGTTTTAGAGACGGTACAATGAAAATAATGGGTAATTTTTCGGCACTAGAGCACCTGATACAAATTTATTTTGGACAGGATTATTATGAAATCACAGGGGCTACAACAATCGCGGGTGTTATGGCTTTTTATCTTCAAGACAACTCGCCTTCGCAGATTGAAACGCTGATTTCAGACATAGCTGAATTTACAGCCGCGTATCCCAATACACTTGATGATGAGCTTAACACGCGTTGGGGTGATGATTTTTCGCCAGAACTGTGGGGAACGACACCTCAAGATTTTTTGCATGATGTGCAGAATCTTGCCTTACAGCATCAAGGCTGACGCTGAATGAAAGCCATCCATCTTGGAACTCTGGTTCGTGTTTTTTTTGGACAAGATTATGATTTATTTGGCGAAGGTATAGATGAGATACTTGCCTCTTACAGGAATACAGAAAACCAACAAACAATCCAAAAAACGATTGATGAAGCTAATATGCTGTTAACAGCGTATCCGGAAGAAAAAGAATTAGAACTTGAATTTACCGACCTCGCAGAGGGGGAGTTTTCTCCCGCTTCATGGGGGTATAACGTCCAATCTTTTCTTGAAAAAATTGTCATTACTCTGAGTAAATAACACCTGTAATATTAAGCTATTCATAATGAACCTATAGCCTTGACAGAATGTCACTGAGACTATCTCTATGGGGAGAAAAGCGGTACTGCTTTACCACCTGCCTTTCCTGTTTCCGATACTAATGTCCATTTTCGCAATAAAAGGACATTTAAGATGAATGCACGAAAGACGGCACTGGGCAGATAACCCTGAATTGATCCTACATGTGCTACGTCTGAGATTTGATAAAGCCCTGTCGTATTTGGTCATTTCTGCGCAGACAGGTGTCAGCAAGGCCGCAATTTTTTCTCTGGAAAAGTGATAATCCAAATTACACCAGTAGTAGAAGTCGAGAATAAAATAGCCAATCAGGCGAGCACTCCGTTTTAGTGTGTACCCAAAGTAAAACAACACTGGCGACATCCCCGTATTTAAAGGGCTTGAAGGTATCAAGGCGAATTCTGCTGTAACAATATCGAGAAACAACCGATAACAAAGAACAACAAAGCACCCTGATCTTATGGTCAGGGTTTTTTATATTTTAAGCGAATATCTTTGTTCAGATATTGACACCTATTTTCCATTCCCCTAGCCACTTCTCTGTTACGCCACCGAAGAGACTTTATCCGTATGATGTTATTTATTGACATCCTGCGGACTAAAAAGGAATTTGTATCCTATTCCATTAAGTATAAAGATAAGTCGTATAGATACCGCATTTCCCTCACAAAGTGGTTATTTATATCGATTAAAAGCACAGTGTTGGTTTAATTATCGATGAGCGGATTTTCAATAAGAGGTATCATTGTCACTGCGGTCATTTTAAATTGAATGCCGTATAGAAAATGGTTTTTTATTTTTTGCGTGAAGAAGATTAAATTTTATTAATGTGACTAGATGCCTAGATCACATAAAGGTGCCTCTACAGGGAAGAATATAAGAGTCGTCATTGTTGGGGAAATAAGGTTCTGTTTAAGATGTCACATCATTGTCATTCTCACTTGTGCATCAAAATTTTCGGGCATTAATCCTAAAATATTATTTTTAGGATGTTAAAAATAATTTTAGGCTTTTTTTATAATACAATGTACAGGTAAAGTCTAAGGGAATTCCTACTTGAGACTATAGTTACTGCTAGTGCTTCTGCGTTTGAAATAATTGTGCATATGCATAATATTTATGCTATGAGATAAATATAAACTTTAGCTTTTTGAAACAGTTACACTTTATGTGGTGCTTATGAAGGCTTGCGCATGTGTTAATGATTAGTGTGCTGGCCGTCATTTTTCTTGCAGATTATCTGATATCATTATTAAAATACATACTACTATTTAAACTTGGGCTATGAGATTTTTCTTGGTAGACAAGTAGATGTGTGTACTTCATACAGTAACGCTAGCCAAGTTATTTTTGGTAATAAACGCTAAAAGAAGATTGAAGTAACATGTGGCTTTTTTTTGCCTATAGGGTCATTAAATAGTGAATGATGCACCTTATAACCGTTTACAGCTTTATGTTTAACCAAAAATACGACAATAACAACGATAAATATGTCTGGTTGAGTTAATTATTAATGATTTCAAGGTGTTATATTCTTTCCTTTGGTGTTGTTAACGATTTGTTTTTTATGACCATACCTTTTTTATTGTTATTGTGAGGTTATTTTAATTTGGATTGTCTCTGAGCAGTGTAAGTAGAAATTTAAATTGTTCAGGATTTTTTATTAATAGCATTTCTATTTGTGAGTTAAGTATCCATGTTAAATTATTTTAGGGCTATCCTCATTTCTTGGAAATGGAAGTTGTCTCATCACACTTCTCGTCCCCATGATGTGAAGGAAAAAGGACACCCCAGAAAAATAAAAGTTGTCGCATGGATTACACTTTTCTTTCAATTTGCATTCCCACTAAGTCTCTCTTTTACGCCCGCAATTGCTGCCGCAAACACGACTAATTCAGCACCAACCTCAGTCATAACGCCAGTTAATGCGTCTATTTTGCCTCCTGCTGCACGTGCGACTGAACCTTATACGCTGGGGCCGGGTGACTCTATTCAATCGATAGCAAAAAAATATAATATTACGGTTGATGAACTGAAAAAACTGAATGCTTATCGTACCTTTTCCAAACCTTTCGCATCACTGACAACAGGGGATGAGATTGAAGTTCCCCGCAAAGAGTCATCTTTCTTTAGCAATAATCCTAATGAAAATAATAAAAAAGATGTTGATGATTTGTTAGCCAGAAATGCTATGGGAGCCGGTAAGTTACTTTCTAATGACAATACCTCTGATGCCGCAAGTAATATGGCGCGTTCAGCAGTGACAAATGAAATTAACGCATCTTCTCAGCAGTGGTTGAACCAATTTGGTACTGCGCGGGTACAATTGAATGTAGATAGCGATTTTAAGCTAGATAACAGCGCGCTGGACCTATTGGTACCACTCAAAGACAGTGAAAGTTCACTCCTGTTTACTCAACTTGGTGTTCGCAATAAAGACAGCCGCAACACAGTAAATATTGGTGCCGGAATACGTCAGTACCAAGGTGACTGGATGTACGGTGCTAATACCTTCTTTGACAATGATCTTACTGGAAAAAACCGGCGTGTGGGGGTGGGTGCTGAAGTTGCGACTGACTACCTTAAATTCTCCGCTAACACCTATTTTGGTTTGACCGGCTGGCATCAGTCTCGTGACTTCAGCAGTTACGATGAGCGTCCGGCTGATGGCTTCGATATCCGTACCGAGGCTTATTTACCCGCCTATCCACAATTAGGCGGTAAATTAATGTATGAAAAATACCGTGGTGATGAAGTCGCCTTATTTGGTAAGGATGATCGCCAGAAAGACCCACATGCTGTGACGTTGGGGGTTAATTACACCCCGGTTCCTTTGGTCACTATTGGTGCAGAACACCGTGAGGGGAAAGGTAACAACAACAATACCAGCGTTAATGTGCAACTGAATTATCGCATGGGGCAACCGTGGAATGATCAGATTGATCAGTCAGCGGTGGCGGCTAACCGGACACTGGCGGGCAGCCGTTATGACCTGGTTGAACGTAATAATAATATTGTTCTGGATTATAAAAAGCAGGAATTAATACATCTGGTTCTGCCTGACAGAATCAGTGGTTCGGGTGGCGGTGCCATTACATTGACCGCACAGGTACGTGCAAAATATGGCTTTAGCCGTATTGAATGGGATGCGACACCGTTAGAAAATGCGGGCGGCAGTACCTCCCCACTCACTCAGAGTTCATTGTCGGTTACCTTACCTTTCTATCAACATATTCTCAGAACAAGCAATACGCATACAATAAGTGCGGTTGCCTATGATGCCCAAGGGAACGCCTCAAATCGTGCGGTGACATCTATTGAAGTCACTCGTCCAGAGACCATGGTGATCAGCCATCTGGCGACAACGATTGATAATGCGACGGCTAACGGTATTGCGACTAACACGGTACAAGCCACAGTAACCGATGGCGACGGCCAACCGATTATCGGGCAGCTCATCAACTTTGCGGTTAATACTCAGGCAACATTAAGTACGACAGAGGCAAGAACAGGAGCTAATGGTACTGCCAGTACCACACTGACGCATACCGTCTCGGGTGTAAGTAGGGTTAGCGTTACGTTGGGTTCTAGTAGCCGAAGTGTGGATACGACGTTTGTGGCTGATGAAAGCACGGCGGAGATCACCGCCGCAAATCTGACAGTGACAACAAATGACTCAGTGGCTAATGGCAGTGACACTAACGTTGTTCGGGCGAAGGTTACCGATGCCTATACTAATGCTGTTGCTAATCAATCCGTGATATTCAGTGCCAGTAATGGTGCAACTGTCATCGATCAAACAGTGATAACCAATGCCGAGGGGATCGCCGACTCCACGCTGACCAATACCACCGCAGGGGTTTCGGTAGTGACTGCAACGTTGGGAGGCCAATCTCAACAGGTTGATACGACATTTAAACCTGGGTCGACAGCGGCGATCAGTTTGGTGAAATTGGCTGACCGGGCGGTTGCCGATGGCATCGACCAGAATGAAATCCAAGTCGTGTTACGGGATGGGACAGGCAATGCCGTGCCAAATGTGCCGATGAGTATTCAGGCAGATAATGGCGCGATAGTGGTTGCTTCAACACCGAATACCGGTGTAGATGGCACGATTAATGCCACATTCACGAACCTTCGGGCAGGAGAATCCGTTGTTAGCGTGACGTCTCCTGCATTGGTGGGTATGACGATGACAATGACGTTCTCTGCTGATCCGAGGACGGCGGTTGTTTCTACGTTGGCCGCAATTGATAACAATGCCAAAGCGGATGGAACTGACACCAACGTGGTGCGTGCGTGGGTCGTTGATGCAAATGGTAATTCAGTACCGGGTGTTTCTGTAACATTTGATGCTGGGAATGGTGCTGTTTTGGCACAGAATCCAGTGGTGACAGACCGTAATGGCTATGCAGAAAATACACTCACCAACCTGGCTATAGGTACCACTACAGTCAAAGCCACGACGGTAACCGACCCTGTTGGTCAGACCGTCAATACCCACTTTGTGGCCGGTGCAGTAGATACCATCACCCTGACGGTGCCGGTTAACGGCGCGGTGGCTAATGGTGTGAATACTAACAGCGTGCAGGCGGTGGTCAGCGACAGCGGGGGCAACCCGGTTACCGGTGCGACGGTAGTCTTCAGCTCCACCAATGCCACAGCGCAAGTCACTACGGTGATCGGCACCACCGGTGTGGACGGGATCGCCACGGCGACCCTGACCAATACCGTGGCCGGGACCAGCAATGTGGTCGCCACCATTGATACGGTTAACGCCAATATCGACACCGCCTTTGTGGCGGGTGCAGTTGCGACCATCACCCTGACTGCGCCAGTTAATGGCGCGGTGGCGGATGGTGCAGACACCAATCAGGTGGACGCATTGGTAGAGGATGCTAACGGCAACCCGATCACCGGTGCTGCGGTGGTCTTTAGTTCGGCCAACGGGGCAACTATTCTTTCCTCGACCATGAACACCGGTGTAAATGGAGTGGCATCAACGCTCCTGACTCATACCGTGGCCGGGACCAGCAATGTGGTCGCCACCGTTGATACGGTTAACGCCAATATTGACACGACCTTTGTGGCCGGTGCGGTCGCGACCATCACACTGACGACGCCGGTTAACGGCGCGGTGGCGGATGGGGCAAACAGCAACAGCGTGCAGGCAGTGGTCAGCGACAGCGACGGCAATCCGGTTACCGGTGCGGCTGTAGTCTTCAGTTCTGCCAACGCCACAGCCCAAATTACCACAGTGATCGGCACCACCGGTGCGGACGGGATCGCCACGGCGACCCTGACCAATACCGTGGCCGGGACCAGCAATGTGGTCGCCACCATTGATACGGTTAACGCCAATATCGACACCGCCTTTGTGGCGGGTGCAGTTGCGACCATCACCCTGACTGCGCCAGTTAATGGCGCGGTGGCGGATGGTGCAGACACCAATCAGGTGGACGCATTGGTACAGGATGCTAATGGCAATGCGATCACCGGTGCCGCCGTGGTCTTTAGTTCAGCCAATGGAGCAGATATTATTGCCCCGACCATGAACACCGGTGTAAATGGAGTAGCATCAACACTCTTGACTCATACCGTGGCCGGGACCAGTAACGTAGTGGCCACCATTGATACGATCAGCGCCAATATCGACACTGCCTTTGTGGCGGGTGCAGTTGCGACCATCACCCTGACTGCGCCAGTTAATGGCGCGGTGGCGGATGGTGCAGACACCAATCAGGTGGACGCATTGGTAGAGGATGCTAACGGCAACCCGATCACCGGTGCTGCGGTGGTCTTTAGTTCGGCCAACGGGGCAACTATTCTTTCCTCGACCATGAACACCGGTGTAAATGGCGTGGCATCAACGTTCCTGACCCATACCGTGGCCGGGACCAGCAATGTGGTCGCCACCATAGGCAGCGTTACTGAGAATATCGACACCGCCTTTGTGGCCGGTGCAGTTGCGACCATTACGCTGACTGCGCCAGTTAATGGCGCGGTGGCGGATGGAGTGAACACTAACAGCGTGCAGGCGGTGGTCAGCGACAGCGACGGCAATGCGGTCACCGGTGCAACCGTAGTCTTTAGCTCTGCCAACGCCACAGCACAAATTACCACAGTGATCGGCACCACCGGTGCGGACGGGATCGCCACAGCGACCCTGACCAATACCGTGGCGGGGACCAGCAATGTGGTCGCCACCATTGATACGGTTAACGCCAATATCGACACGACCTTTGTGGCCGGTGAGCTGGAGAATATCGTCGTCAGTATTATTAACAATAATGCACTGGCAAATGGCGCAGATACCAATATTGTCGAAGCCTTTGTGACTGACCGTTTCGGTAATGGCGTGGCGAATCAAAGCCTAATATTTGGCACCAATGGGGCGTCCATTGTGGGTTCATCAACAGTGACGACTAATCTCGATGGTCGTGTTAGAGCGAGTGCTACGCATACTGTGGCGGGGAGCAGTAATACGGTGATTGCAATAAGTGGCGCTCATCAAGGATATGCCAGAGTAACCTTTGTTGCCGATGTTTCGACAGCCCAGCTTAAGCTAACGTCGTTCTTGGATAACCAGCTTGCGAATGGTAAAGCCGGTAACATTGCACAAGCGTTGGTTACCGATGCTCATGACAACCTATTAGCTAATCAATCCGTTAGCTTTGCTCTCGATAACGGTGCAGTCATTGAGTCTCAGGGCGATGCCAGTAGCGCCTCTGGAATTGTCTTGATGAGATTCAACAATACGCTTGCAGGTATGACAACGGTGACGGCAACGCTCGATTCAACCGGGCAAACTGAAACCCTCGAGACGCATTTTGTGGCGGGAAAAGCGGCATCGATTGAAATGACGATGACGAAAGATAATGCCGTGGCTAACAATATCGATACCAACGAAGTCCAGGTGTTAGTGACGGATGTAGACGGTAACGCGATCAACGGCGCGGTGGTCAACCTCACTTCTAACAGTGGCATGAACATTACACCAAACTCGGTAACGACAGGCAGCGATGGTACGGCGACGGCGACCTTGACGCATACCCTGGCAGGGAGCCTCCCGATCAATGCGCGGATCGATCAGGTGAGTAAAACGATTAATGCCACCTTTATCGCTGATGCTTCGACTGCGCAGATTATTGCGGGTGACATGTTCATCATCGTTAACGATCAAGTTGCTAATGGGCAGGCGGT
This sequence comes from Yersinia pestis, assembly GCF_900460465.1. Taxonomy (GTDB): domain Bacteria; phylum Pseudomonadota; class Gammaproteobacteria; order Enterobacterales; family Enterobacteriaceae; genus Yersinia; species Yersinia pestis. Next base: position 342,187 of record NZ_UAVH01000001.1, read on the forward strand.
TAACGCGGTTCAGGCAAGAGTCACTGATAGCTATGGTAACCCTATTAAGGATCAAACGGTTGAATTCGTGCTGAGTAATAATGGCACCATTCAATATGAGCTCGATGTGACATCAGTTGAAGGTGGCGTTATGGTGACATTCACTAATACCCTGGCGGGTATTACCAATGTGACCGCGACCGTGGTATCCAGTGGCAGCAGCCGCAATATTGATACTACCTTTATTGCCGATGTGACGACGGCACACATTGCTGCAAGTGATTTGATGGTTATTGTTGATGACGCGGTCGCGGATAACCTGGATAAAAATGAGGTCCATGCACGGGTCACCGATGCGAAGGGCAACGTGTTATCGGGTCAGACGGTTATCTTCACCTCTGGCAACGGTGCTGCTATCACGACAGTCAATGGTATCAGTGATGGCGATGGTCTGACCAAGGCCACCTTAACCCATACCTTGGCGGGTACCAGTGTGGTGACTGCAAGGGTCGGTAACCGGGTGCAGAGCAAAGATACGACCTTTATTGCGGATAGAACCACCGCAACTATTAGGGCATCAGACCTGACCATTACCCGGAACAATGCGCTAGCTGATGGGGTTGCTACTAATGCCGCTCGTGTGATTGTTACTGATGCCAATGGGAACCCGGTGCCGAGTATGTTTGTGGGTTATACCTCGGATAATGGCGCACTACTGACACCAACATCAGGGATGACGGATAGCAGTGGGACGTTTAGCACAACCTTTACACATACGACAGCGGGTATCAGTAAGGTGACTGCGGCGATCGTAACGATGGGGATAAGCCAAACTAAAGACGCCGTCTTTATTGCAGACAGATCCACTGCCCATGTGTCGGAGTTGATCGTTGTGAAAAATGATTCGCTTGCCAACAATAGCGATAGAAATATCGTGCAGGCGCACATTAAGGATGCTCATGGCAACGTGGTTACGGGAATGAATGTGAACTTTAGTGCCACGGAGAATGTGACGTTGACCGCAAACACTGTCACCACGAATTCTCAAGGGTATGCAGAAAATACCTTAAGGCATAACGCGCCGGTTACCAGTGCGGTGACTGCAACGGTCGCTACTGACTTGGTGGGTCTCACCGAGGATGTCCGGTTTGTTGCTGGTGCCGGTGCCCGAATTGAGCTATTCAGGTTGAATGATGGGGCGGTGGCCGATGGCATCCAAACTAACAGAGTTGAAGCCAGGGTCTATGATGTCTCTGATAACCTGGTGCCGAATAGTAACGTGGTGTTCAGCGCAGATAATGGTGGCCAATTAGTGCAGAACGATGTGCAGACTGATGCCTTGGGTAGTGCTTATGTCACGGTTAGCAATATTAATACTGGCGTGACTAAGGTCACTGTAACTGCAGATGGTGTGTCGGCCTCAACCACGACGACCTTTATCGCCGATAGGGATACGGCCACATTGGTCACGGATCGCTTTTTGATCACTCATGATAATGCGGTAGCGAATGGGGTTGTAGAAAATAGAGTGTTATTACACCTTGTGGATGCCAATGATAATTCGGTTTCTGGGGTCGAAGTTAACTTTAGTGCCACTAATGGTGCGTCAATCAATGCATCAGCTATCACTGATATAAATGGGTTTGCTATCGGTGTACTGACAAACACTCTCTCAGGGCCAAGTGACGTTACGGTAACGCTGGTGACGCCAGGGGGGACTGAGAGCCTGACGGTTACGCCTCAATTTATTGCCGATATAAACACCGCCAATATTGCCACTGGTGACTTTGTCATTATCGATGATGGCGCCGTGGCCAATAGCGTGGACGCCAATGAAGTCCGCGCTAGGGTGACTGACAATCAGGGGAATGCTATTGCTGGCTACAGCGTTGTTTTCTCATCACAAAATGGCGCGACCATCACCACCAGTGGTATTACTGGCGTCGATGGGTGGGCTAGCGCGAAGCTGACCCATATTAAAGCTGGAGAGAGCGGGATCTTAGCGCGACTCTCGCGGCCTATGGCGACGGTGCACACGCTGATGCCGTACTTTATTGCGGATGTGAGCACGGCAACGTTACAACTTTTTAATTTCAACCCTATTCCGATAATTGCCGATGGGGTAATGCAATTCTTCGTGCTAGGAAGGGTTTTTGATGCCAACCAGAACCCAGTAGGGGGGCAGCAAGTGGCCTTCAGTGCAACAAATGAGGTGACCCTAACTGAGAGTAATGGCTCGATCAGTACTCCGGAAGGAAGTGTGCTCTTATCTGTCACGAGTACTCAGGCTGGGGTTCACCCTATTACGGGGACCTTGGTATCGAATAACTATACGGACACGTTTGGTGCCGCATTTATCGCGAACAAAAATACCGCTCAATTGTCCACCTTGATGGTCGTTGATAACAATGCACTGGCAGATGGTGTTACACGTAACCAGGTCCGGGCGCATGTTGTCGATAGTACGGGCAATTCGGTGGCCGATATGGCCGTGACATTTACCGCCAACCGTGGTGCGCAACTGAGTAAGGTAACGGTACTGACCGATAATAACGGGGATGCCGTCAATACGCTGACCAACAGTTTGGTTGGCGTGACGGTTGTGACGGCCAAACTGGGTACGGCAGGAACGCCTTTGACTGTTGACACGGTCTTTACTGCCGGGCCGCTGGCGACACTGACACTGGTGACAACGGTCAATAATGCCTTTGCGGATAACAGTGCTACCAATACGGTACAGGCGACGCTTAAAGATGTCAGCGGGAACCCAATCGTTGGGGAAGTGGTCGCCTTTGCGGCAAGCAATGGGGCGACGATCACCGCCACCGATGGTGGGGTAAGCAATGCTAACGGTATTGTCTTGGCTACCTTAACTAATGGAACAGCCGGGGTTAGCACGGTTACGGCGACGATAGAGACCTTGACGGAGACAACAGACACCACCTTTATTGCTATGAAGAATCTGGATGTGACCGTGAATGGTACAACGTTTAACGGGGATGCCGGGTTCCCAACCACCGGTTTTGTGGGGGCCACCTTCAAGGTCAATTCGGGTGGAGATAATAGCCTCTATGACTGGAGCAGCAGTGCCCCAGCGCTGGTATCGGTCAGCGGTGATGGTGTGGTGACATTTAATGCGGTATTCCCGACGGGTACACCGACAATCACTATATCTGCCACCCCGAAAGGCGGCGGTAGCCCACTCTCGTACAGTTTTAGAGTCAACCAGTGGTTTATCAATAATAATGGCGCTACGTTAAATCGCGCTGATGCAATAACGCATTGTGAAAATGTGGGCTATACGATGCCAACGTCTACGCAGGTCACCAATGCGGCGACCTGGATGTCAGGCAAGCGGGCTGTTGGTAACTTGTGGTCAGAATGGGGTGACTTCAGTGCCTATACTGCGCCGGGCTGGGTGCCTGCTGAGTTCTTCTGGCTCAGTAATAATCATGATGCCAGTACGGCTCTGGCTATTGGTTTGTCAACGGGTACGCTGACGACGATGGGTGATTTTATGGCCATAACTCATGTGATGTGTACCCGCCCAATCTAGTTTGAAGGGGATAACATGGCGTGGGGGATGATGTTGTGTAAGGGATAGTGATGTGTAAGCGATAGTGATGTGTAAACAATAGTGTTGTGTCAGGAATAATAGTAATGCCAGAGGTGGGTTATACTCTGGCATTAATTTTTATAGGGTTTTCTAATCGTCAAAAGATATGCCGCCTTTGACGAGATCGTCTCTCGAAATGAAACCGTCTTACTGCTCGCTCACGGTAATAAACGGTAACTTAATAATAATACGGGTAAATACTTCCGCGTTACTGACGACGGTGATGCCATATTCCTTGCCATAGCGCGCTTTAATCCGCCGATCAACCAAACTCATTCCCAGACCATCGCCATCCGGCTGCGGCTGATATAAACCGGCGTTATCTTCGACTTCCAATACCAACGTGTTGTCATCCAATTTACCGCGCAACGTGACCCGTCCGTTACTGAACATCTGTGAGATACCATGTTTGATTGCATTTTCTACCACGGGTTGCAGGGAGAACGCGGGTAAGTGCGCCTCCATCAGTTCATTCGGTAGTGAAACCGTGACGGTCAGACGATCAGCAAAGCGTGCCTTTTCTATTTCAAGATACGCATTCACATGTTCAATCTCATCACTTAACGTGACCACGTCATGGCTGCGTTTTAGGTTTTTACGGAAAAAGGTTGATAAAGAAAGCACCAAATTGCGGGCATGATCTGGATTACGGCGGATCACCACTGATAGGGTATTGAGCGCATTAAACAAGAAATGTGGGTTGACCTGTGCATGGAGCAGTTTGATTTCAGATTGCGCCAGTAATTGTTTTTGTTGTTCGAATTCTCCCGCCAAAATCTGTGCTGACAATAAGTGCGCAATACCCTCTCCTAAGGTGCGGTTAATGCTGGAGAATAATTTACTTTTTGGCTCATACAATTTGATACTGCCGATCACCCGGTGCTCTTCACCTCGCAAAGGGATAACCAGTGTTGAACCCAGCTTACAGGTGGGTGAAATTGAGCAGGTATAAGGCACGGCATTGCCGTCGGCATACACCACCTGATTGAGTTCAATCGCGCGGTGGGTATGGCTGGAGGTAATAGCACTGCCCACCTGATGGTGGTCGGCACCGCTACCGATAAAGGCCAGTAATTTTTCGCGATCAGTAATGGCTACTGCGCCCACACCCAACTCCTCATACAAGATACGCGCCACCCGCATACTGTTCTGCTGGTCAAAGCCATGGCGCAGTAGCCCCTCCGCCCGTGCAGCAATTTGTAGCGCCTTGGCAGAAAATGCCGTGGTGTATTTTTCGAAAATGGCCCGGCGGTCTAATAAGATACGCATAAACATGGCGGCACCAATGGTATTGGTGATCATCATCGGCAAGGCAATATTTTCAACCAATTCGACCGCTTCATTGAAGGGGCGGGCGACGGCCAGAATAATCATCATTTGTAGCACTTCGGCTACCAGTGTAATGCCCGCGACCACCAGTGGCTGAAACAATAAATCGAGGCGGTTTTTACGTGTCAGATAAAGGTGGAGAAGGCCGCCCAATAACCCTTCAGCAATGGTTGATAACATACAGGCGGTTGCGGTCATCCCCCCCATTGAATAACGATGCAGGCCTCCGGTTAGCCCTACCAGAAACCCGACCGATGGCCCCCCTAGCATTCCACCCAAGACTGCGCCGATAGCACGAGTATTCGCGATAGAATCATCAATGTTAAGACCAAAGTAGGTGCCCATAATGCAAAACATGGAAAAGGTGAGATAGCACACCAGTTTATGGGGCAACCTGATAGTAACTTGCATCAAGGGGATAAAAAGCGGTGTTTTACTCAGCAGATAGGCAATAACCAAATACACACACATCTGTTGTAAAAGGGAAAAGATCAGTTCTGTTTGGCTAATGCCCATGTTGGATGACCACTGTTATGACGTTGGGAGGGAGTGATTCTGGGTAGCGTTATTTCTGCCGCTATTGTATCCGTATTTTGCGCCAGAGACGTTAATCACCGCCCTTTTTAATAAAAAAGCCCGCTCTAATCCAATACCGTACCCGCCACTTATTTTAGGCTTTTCATCTGGCGGTTAGCGCGACTTTTCCTTCCCATAACAGCCGTTACATCACTTCGGTTTTTCCTCCGCCGTTCAGGCTCTATTTCTCGATTTGTTGGTATGGGAAAAAACTTCATGAACCCTAAGCCGATTTTTTAGCCCCCTTTGACTATGCTTATAGTATGGGTTAAAAAAATGTGGTGGCTGGGCTTTACGGCGATAAAAACGGGCTCAGGCCTTAAATCCATGTATTGACCTTAGCCACGCGTTATACATCAAACGGATTGCATGACTGAAAGGCCGAGTTTGGACTTTATGGTCCATGGACCGGTATCAGTCATGCTATTAATCAAAGGAAGAGAGTATGTCAGTACTTCCCGATCGTCAGGTGATTAATCAGCTTATTTCCGGCCATTATGGCGACCCCTTCTCCATTTTGGGTATGCATGAAACCTCGCAGGGGTTGCAGATTTGTGCATTGCTGCCAGATGCCCGAGAAGTCTGGCTAGTGGAGACAGAGAACGGGCGGCGGATAGCACAATTAACGCTCGAAGATCCCCGTGGTTTTTTTATTGCACAACTGACTCGTCGTAAGAAATCCTTCCGCTACCAATTTGCCGTTACCTGGCAAGAGAACCCACAAATCATCGAAGATCCTTACCGTTTCGGTCCCTTATTACAGGATATTGATAGCTGGTTATTGGCTGAAGGTACCCATTTACGCCCTTATGAACGTTTGGGGGCGCATTTAATGAGCCTTGATGGTGTATCCGGTGTCAGTTTTGCGGTTTGGGCACCGAATGCTCAGCGGGTATCCGTGGTGGGGGATTTTAACTTTTGGGATGGCCGCCGCCATCCGATGCGCTTACGGCGTGAAAATGGCATTTGGGAGCTATTTCTGCCAGGAATAGAGGCGGGGCAGTTGTATAAGTTTGAGATCATTGATTGCCATGGCCAGGTGCGTCTGAAAGCTGACCCTTACGCTTTTGAAGCGCAGATGCGGCCAGAAACCGCCTCATTGATTAGCCCGCTACCCGATGTAGTGAAGAGTAGCGCCGCACGGCAAAAAGCCAATGATTTATGTTCCCCGGTGTCTATCTATGAAGTGCATCTCGGTTCGTGGCGTCGGCATACCGATAATAATTTCTGGTTGAGTTACCGCGAATTGGCGGATCAACTGGTCGAATACGTTAAATATATGGGTTTTACCCATGTCGAGCTGCTGCCGATTAACGAACATCCATTTGACGGTAGCTGGGGTTATCAGCCGCTAGGATTATATGCACCGACCCGCCGTTACGGCACCCCAGAGGATTTCAAAGCGTTCGTCGCCAAATTCCATCAGGCAGGAATTAACGTGATCCTTGATTGGGTTCCCGGCCATTTTCCCAGTGATGAGCATGGATTATCGACCTTCGATGGCACTGCGTTGTATGAATATGCTGATCCGCGCGAAGGGTACCATCAGGATTGGAATACCCTGATCTATAACTATGGCCGTAACGAAGTCCGTAACTATCTGGCGGGCAATGCATTCTACTGGATGGAACGTTTTGGCATCGATGCGTTGCGTATTGATGCGGTGGCCTCAATGATTTACCGCGATTATAGCCGTGCTGAAGGGCAGTGGGTGCCTAACTATTATGGTGGCCGGGAAAATTTGGAGGCTATCGCTTTCTTGCGTTACACCAATAAGACCATTGGCGTTGAACGCCCCGGCAGTGTGACCATGGCGGAGGAGTCAACCGACTTTCCTGGTGTGACATTACCGCCTGATATTGGTGGCCTGGGTTTCAACTATAAATGGAACATGGGTTGGATGCATGACACGCTGAATTATATGCAATGTGATCCTGTTCACCGCAAATACCACCATAATTTGATGACGTTCGGTATGTTATACGCTTATACCGAGAACTTTATCTTACCGCTCTCCCACGATGAAGTGGTCCACGGCAAGCGCTCGATACTTGATCGTATGCCGGGTGATGCCTGGCAGAAATTTGCCAACCTACGGGCTTATTACGCATTTATGTGGGCGCATCCCGGTAAAAAACTGCTGTTTATGGGCTGTGAATTTGCGCAGGGGCGTGAGTGGAATTTCGAAACCAGTCTGGATTGGCACCTGCTGGACGATGAAAACGGCTGGCATTCCGGTGTGCAGCGTCTGGTTCGTGACCTTAACCATTGCTATCGCCAGTATGCGCCGTTGTATGAATGGGATTATCAACCCGCTGGTTTTGAATGGTTGGTGGTTGATGACCACGAAAATTCGGTATTCGCCTTCCTGCGCCGTGATGCCGAGGGGCACGAACTGATTGCTATCAGTAATTTCACCCCGGTTCCACGTTATCACTACCGTGTGGGCATTCCACAAGGTGGTCACTACCGTGAAGTGTTGAATTCTGACTCTGCATTTTACTGCGGCAGTAACCTGGGTAATCAGGGCGGCATTGATAGCCATCATGTGAGGAGCCACAACCACGAGCATTCGTTGTTACTCACCTTGCCACCGCTGGCAACGATTTACCTGCTGCGGGAGAACTAGGATGGCGGTATTAACCCATGGATCACCGACACCTTCTGGCGCCCACTTTGATGGGAAGGGCATTAATTTCACACTATTTTCAGCCCATGCTGAACAGGTGACGTTGTGTCTGTTTGATGAGCAGGGGCAAGAGCGGCAGATAGCCATGCCTGCTCGTACTGGTGACATCTGGCATGGCTATCTTCCCGGCGGCAAGCCGGGGCAACGCTATGGTTACCGGGTCAGCGGGCCTTTCGAGCCCAGTCGAGGCCACCGTTTTAACCCACATAAGTTGTTGATAGACCCCCGAACTCGTGCGTTAGAAGGCAAGGTTGGTGATGATCCCCGCTTTACCGGTGGCGTTAGCCAGCCCGATGTCCGCGACAGTGCGGCGGCGTTACCTAAATGTCTTGTGATACACGAGGAATATGACTGGCAGGGGGATAAACCGCCCGCCATTCCTTGGGGCAATACCGTGATTTATGAAGCCCATGTCCGTGGTTTAACCCAATTACATCCTGATATTCCGCCAGAGCTGCGCGGTACCTATGCCGCCTTGGCACACCCTGCTCTGATTGAACATCTCAAAACATTGGGGATTACCACACTGGAGTTGCTGCCAGTGCAATTTCATATTGATGAACCCCGGCTACAAAAAATGGGGCTGAGCAATTACTGGGGCTATAACGTGTTAGCGCCCTTTGCGGTGGATCCAGATTATGCCTCGGGCCGCGAGGGCATATCACCGCTGAGAGAACTACGGGATGCGGTTAAAGCCCTGCATAACGCGGGCATTGAAGTCATTCTGGATGTGGTGTTCAACCACAGCGCTGAGTTGGATGTCTTCGGCCCGACCTTGTGTCAGCGTGGTATCGACAATGCCAGCTACTACTGGCTGACCCCCGATGGTGAATACGACAACATCACGGGCTGCGGCAATGCACTGCGCCTCAGTCATCCGTATGTCACACAGTGGGTTATTGATTGCCTAAATTATTGGCGCGATAGCTGCCATGTGGACGGCTTTCGTTTTGACTTAGGCACGGTACTGGGCCGCACACCGGCGTTCGATCAACATGCGCCTTTATTTGCCGCCTTGGCGGCCGATGAGCGGCTCAGTGCCTGCAAATTGATTGCAGAACCTTGGGATATCGGTCTGGGCGGTTATCAATTGGGGAACTTCCCCACCGGCTTTAGCGAATGGAATGACCAGTACCGCGATGCCATGCGCGGTTTCTGGCTACGAGGGGAGGTGCCGCGCGGTACCTTTGCCCAGCATTTTGCTGCTTCAAGCCGCCTGTTTGAACAGCGAGGGCGCTTACCCTCTGCCAGCATTAATCAAATTACCGCCCATGATGGTTTCACCTTGCTGGATTTGCTGTGTTTTAACCAAAAACATAACCAAATGAATGGCGAAGAAAATCGTGATGGCAGTGATAACAACCATAGCAATAATTTTGGTTGTGAAGGCTTGGTGGCTGACGCGGCTATCTGGCAACGGCGTAAAGCCTGTCAGCGGGCGCTACTGACCACCTTATTACTCTCGCAGGGAACGCCGATGTTACTGGCCGGTGACGAACAGGGCCACAGCCAGCAAGGCAACAACAATGCTTATTGTCAGAACAACATCCTCACCTGGCTCGATTGGGGCAGTGCGGATCGTGCATTAATGACGTTTACCGCTGACCTTATCCGGCTGCGCCAGCAAATCCCAGCCCTGACTCAGGACCAATGGTGGCAGAGCGGCGATAGTAATGTGCAATGGTTGGATAGTCAGGGACAGGCGCTGAGTGATGCTGCTTGGGAGCAAGGCTGCCAGCAGCAACTACAGATTTTGTTATCTCAGCGCTGGTTGGTGCTCATCAATGCCACTGATCACGAGTGTGAAATGCACTTACCTGAAGGGGAATGGGAGGGGATTCCTCCCTTTGGGGTGTCAGACCATGCGGAGCGATTAACCACATGGCGCGGGTCCGCGCATACCATTTGTGTGCTCATAAAGAGAGATTAAGGAGCTTTTATGGTGAGGTTTGAAAGTACAGACTCATTGATGTTGGCCAGACAATTACCCAATAAAACCGTGGCACTCATTCTGGCGGGAGGCCGTGGCTCACGATTGAAAGATTTGACCGCCACCCGCGCCAAACCCGCAGTCCATTTTGGTGGCAAATTCCGCATCATTGATTTTGCGCTCTCCAACTGCCTGAACTCAGGGGTTCGCCGTATTGGTGTGATAACACAATATCAGTCCCATACATTGGTTCAGCATATTCAACGTGGCTGGTCATTTCTCAATGAAGAAATGAACGAATTTGTTGATCTACTGCCCGCCCAACAGCGTTTGAGCACAGAGCAATGGTACAAAGGCACTGCGGATGCGGTCTGTCAGAACTTGGATATTATCCGCCGCTATGACGCAGAATATATCGTCATTCTGGCTGGGGATCATATCTATAAGATGGATTATTCTCGTATGCTGCTCGACCACGTGGAAAAAGGGGCTGAATGTACCGTCGCCTGTATCCCGGTGCCAATTAGTGAAGGCAGTGAGTTTGGTATCATGGAGGTTACTGCGGATTATCAGATAACCGCGTTCTATGAAAAGCCCGCGAACCCCCCTCCTATACCGGGTGATCCGAGCAACGCATTGGCTAGCATGGGGATCTATATCTTCAATGCTGACTACCTCTTTAAGTTACTCGAAGAGGACAATAATACCCCAGGCTCCAGCCATGATTTCGGTAAAGACATCATCCCGCAACTCACCGCAAGAAAAGTCGTCTGGGCGCATCCGTTTGATCTCTCTTGTGTCACTTCCAATGCTGAATTACCGCCTTATTGGCGCGATGTCGGGACATTGGACGCCTACTGGCGGGCTAATCTCGATTTGGCGTCAGTGACACCAGAGCTGGATATGTATGATCGCGCCTGGCCAATCCGCACCCATATGGAGCCATTGCCACCCGCCAAGTTTGTCCAAGACCGATCTGGTAGCCATGGCATGACGATGAATTCACTGGTCTCTGGCGGATGTATTGTTTCAGGTTCAGTGGTGGTGCATTCGGTGTTGTTCCCTCGGGTGCGGGTGAATTCGTTCTGTACTATCGATTCCTCACTGCTGTTACCTGATGTCCATGTGGGGCGATCTTGTCGCTTGCGTCGCTGTATTATTGACCGTGCCTGTCACATTCCTGAGGGAATGGTGATTGGCGAAAACGCGGATGAAGACAGCGCCCGTTTCTACCGTTCAGAGGGGGGGGGTGGTGTTAGTGACTCGGGATATGCTGGCAAAGTTAGAGGCAAAATAGAGCCATTAGGTTTTTTATTTGTCAGGTTGGATTTATTGATCAGACTGAGCTTATTGATCAGACTGAACTTATTTATCAGAATGAACCTATTGATAATATTAACTTTGTTTTTCAAATTGGCGTCGATACAGGCCAGTCATTAGGGTGAAGGAAAGCAGCTAACACCACTGCAACTTCAGGTCAGAAGGGTATAAAAGAGCAGGAGTGATGATGAGGGTTTTACATGTATGTTCTGAGCTGTTCCCTTTACTAAAAACAGGCGGGTTGGCTGATGTTATCGGTGCTTTACCCGCAGCTCAGCTTGCCGAGGGGGCTGATGTGCGGATCATCTTGCCCGCCTTCCCGGATTTGCGTAGAGGGATCCCTGAGACCGTACTGGTCAGGGAGATTGACACTTTTGCGGGGCGGGTAGCATTACGCTATGGCCATTATCGGGGGATTGGCATTTATCTGATTGATGCGCCAGCGCTCTATGATCGTGCGGGTAGCCCTTATCACGATGCTTCTTTATATGCCTATAGCGATAACTATCTACGCTTTGCCTTGCTGGGATGGATGGCGTGCGAACTGGCTTGTGGCCTGGACGGTTACTGGCGTCCAGAGGTTGTCCATGCCCATGATTGGCACGCGGGATTAACCTGTGCTTATCTGGCTGCGCGTGGGCGGCCTGCACGATCGGTGTTTACCGTCCATAATTTGGCTTATCAGGGGCTATTTTCTGCAGATCACTTATCTGAATTACACCTGCCCGCTGAGTTTTTCCAGATCTATGGGCTGGAGTTTTACGGGCAGATCTCTTATCTGAAAGCCGGGTTGTTCTTTGCCGACCATGTCACGACCGTCAGCCCGACCTATGCAAAAGAGATCACTCAGCCTGCTTTTGGCTATGGCATGGAGGGGTTGCTACAAGCATTGGCGCGTCAAGGCCGGTTGACGGGGATCCTGAACGGGGTCGACAGTGATATTTGGGATCCGCAGAGCGATACCTTGCTACCTACTCGTTATGATGCGGAGAACCTGCAAGCAAAGGCCATCAATAAAACACATTTGCAAACGGCTATGGGTTTGCAACTGGCAGAAAATAAACCCATTTTTGCTGTTGTCAGTCGATTGACCGTCCAGAAAGGGTTGGATCTGGTATTGGAAGCACTGCCCGAATTACTGGCACTGGGGGGGCAGTTGGTCGTCTTGGGGAGCGGAGATGCCACGCTGCAAGAGGCATTTCTAGCCGCCGCAGCAGAGCATTCTGGCCAGGTTGGGGTGCAAATAGGTTATCACGAGGCATTCTCTCATCGAATTATTGCCGGGTCGGATGTCATTCTGGTGCCCAGCCGCTTTGAACCCTGTGGGCTAACACAGTTGTATGGGTTGAAATATGGCACGTTGCCGCTGGTGCGACATACCGGTGGGCTGGCTGATACCGTGGTGGATTGCGCGTTGGAAAACCTGGCTGACGGCAGCGCTTCGGGATTTGTATTCAATGAATGTGAGGCGCAAGCCTTAGTGAAGGCGATACGCCGTGCCTTTGTACTGTGGAGCAGGCCGAAGCATTGGCGTCACGTCCAGCGCCATGCGATGAGGCTCGACTTTGGTTGGCAACTTGCCGCCGTAGATTATTTGTCACTTTATCGACGTCTGTAATTGTTGAAACTGATAATTGTTGGAGCTGGTAATTGTTGGAGCTGGTAATTGTTGGAGCTGGTAATCGTTGGAGCTGGTAATCGTTGAAACTGGTAATTGTTAGCGCTCGTTATTGTTGGCGCTCGTCATTGTCGACTCGTTGTAGCCATTAAACTTGGGAAAAACGTTATGACATCACCGTTTAGCTATACCTCACCCGTTGTCAGTGTGGATGCACTGAAACACTCTATTGCCTATAAGCTAATGTTTATTATTGGCAAAGATCCCACCATTGCGACGCAACATGATTGGTTGAATGCAACTCTATTTGCGGTACGTGATCGCATGGTTGAACGTTGGTTACGTTCTAATCGCGCTCAATTATCACAGGACGTTCGGCAGGTTTATTATCTATCGATGGAGTTTTTACTGGGCAGAACATTATCTAACGCGCTGTTATCAATGGGGATTTATGATGAGATCGAGCAGGCGTTGGATGAAATGGGCCTCAGTTTGTCAGAGTTGTTGAAAGAGGAGAACGATCCCGGTTTAGGTAATGGTGGTTTAGGCCGTCTGGCAGCGTGTTTCCTCGATTCATTGGCCACCCTCGCGCTACCAGGGCGGGGTTACGGCATTCGTTATGAATATGGCATGTTCAGCCAGAAAATTGTTAACGGCCAACAGATGGAGTCGCCAGATAACTGGTTGGAATATGGCAATGCATGGGAGTTTCCACGGCACAACACCCGCTATAAAGTCCGGTTCGGTGGCCGTATTCAGCAAGAAGGCAGCAAGATTCGCTGGTTAGAAACCGAAGAAATCCTCGCGTGTGCCTATGATCAAATTATTCCTGGTTTTGATACTGATGCCACCAATACATTGCGCTTATGGTCTGCGCAGGCCAGTAATGAAATTAATCTGGGCAAATTTAATCAAGGCGATTACTTTGCCGCAGTTGAAGATAAAAACCATTCAGAGAACGTCTCTCGAGTCCTATACCCCGATGATTCCACCTATTCCGGGCGTGAATTACGCTTGCGACAAGAGTACTTTTTAGTCTCAGCGACAGTGCAGGATATTCTGAACCGCCATTGGGCGATGCATCATACATTCAATAACTTAGCCGATAAAATTGCTATTCATCTGAATGATACACACCCGGTGCTTTCCATTCCTGAAATGATGCGTCTACTGATCGACGAGCATAAATTTACCTGGATGGACGCATGGGATGTGGTGCAACAAGTGTTTTCCTACACCAACCATACGTTGATGAGTGAGGCGCTGGAGACCTGGCCTGTCGATATGATCGGTAAGATTTTGCCACGCCATCTGCAAATCATCTTTGATATCAATGATCATTTCCTCAAGCTGGTGGAGGAACAATATCCTGACGATAAAGAGCTGCTCTCAAGGGTATCGGTTATTGACGAAAATAACGGCCGACGGATACGAATGGCCTGGCTGGCGGTGATTGCCAGCCACAAAGTGAACGGCGTTTCTGCGTTACATTCTGAACTGATGGTGCAATCGTTGTTTGCTGATTTTGCTCGTATTTTCCCTAACCGTTTCTGCAATAAAACCAACGGCGTGACACCACGGCGCTGGTTGGGGTTAGCCAACCGGCCCTTGGCGGCAGTGCTGGATGACAGTATTGGCCAGACCTGGCGTACTGACCTGAGCCAACTTAGCGAACTGGAAAAGAACCTTGATTACCCCAGTTTCTTACTGGCCTTACAAAAGGCCAAGCTGGAAAACAAAAAACGGCTGGCGGTTTACATCGCTGAAAAACTCAATATCGTGGTCAATCCGGCAGCGTTGTTTGACGTACAAATCAAACGTATTCACGAGTACAAGCGGCAATTGCTGAATGTGCTACATGTGATAACGCGTTATAACCGCATTATTGACGCGCCTGACAATAACTGGGTGCCTCGGGTGGTGATTTTTGCCGGTAAAGCCGCCTCGGCTTATTATAATGCCAAGCAAATTATTCACCTGATCAACGACGTAGCGAAGGTTATCAACAACGATCCACGGATCAATAATTTATTGAAAGTGGTCTTTATTCCTAACTACAGTGTGAGCTTGGCGCAGTTGATCATTCCGGCGGCCGACTTGTCCGAACAGATCTCGTTGGCGGGTACAGAAGCGTCGGGGACCAGTAATATGAAGTTTGCGCTAAACGGAGCGCTAACCATTGGTACATTAGACGGTGCCAATGTGGAGATCCGCGAGCATGTCGGTGAAGAGAATATCTTTATCTTCGGGAATACGACTGAGCAGGTTGAAGCATTGCGTAAGAGTGGCTATAACCCACGGAAATATTACGACGAGGATCCTGAGTTACATCAGGTACTGACACAGATAGCGACAGGCACGTTCAGCCCAGAAGAGCCTCATCGCTATACCAACCTGTTTGATTCGCTGGTCAATTTGGGGGATCACTACCAGCTATTGGCGGATTATCGCAGCTATGTGGACACTCAAGAGCAAGTCGATGCGCTGTATCGCAACCGGGATGAATGGTCGCGTAAAACCTTACTGAATATTGCCAATATGGGTTATTTCTCTTCAGACCGGACGATTAAGGAGTATGCCGATGAGATTTGGCATATTAAGCCTATCCGGCTGTAGTGTGCGGTAATGACATATTCAACCGCCAGTGCCACCGTAAAAAACCCTCTTCGCGGTTATCCGATTGAAGAGGGTTTTTAAATTTCTTGAGGTGCTTGAACAACGCTATGCAGCCCAGAAAGGCAAAAATTGACGAAAGTTAAACAATGTTAAACTTTGCTATTAAGAAACCAGCGGCAGCGCCTGTTGTTTTTCAGTGTGCGCATCAGCCAGCCACTGGGCTACCCGCTGTTTCTCTTCATCGCTGAGGGCCATGCCTAATTTGGTACGACGCCAGATAGCATCATCCAGCTCAACGACCCACTCGTTCTCAACCAAATAGCGCAATTCAGCCTCATACAAGCCGTGACCAAAGTGCTCACCTAGGCTTTCAAGACGGGTCGCGTTGGCTAAAATTAGCTCGCTGTGGCTACCATAGGTACGGGTATAGCGGCGGGCTAACCCTTCCGGCAACCAGTTATAGCGGTGGCGTAATTGCACGGTATAGCTATCACGACTACCGCCGATATCCCCACCGGGCAAGGCACCGGTTTTAGTCCACGCTGGGCCGACATTCGGGTAGTACGCTGACAGTTTTTCCAGCGCATGTTCTGCCAATTTACGGTACGTGGTGAGCTTACCGCCGAAGACCGACAGCAGTGGTGCCTGACCCGCTTCATCGGCCACATCTAGCGTGTAATCGCGGGTAACGGCTTGCGGTGAATCTGATTCATCGTCGCATAGCGGGCGCACACCAGAGTAGGTCCAGACGATATCGTCACGACCCAACTGTTTTTTAAAGTGGTCGTTATAGACTTTCAGCAGATAAGTCATTTCCTGATCGTCAATTTTCACCTCTTTTGGATCGCCGTGGTATTCCACGTCGGTAGTACCGATGATGGAATAGTCATCTAACCAAGGGATAACGAAAACGATACGGTGATCTTCATTTTGCAGAATATACGCCTGCGGTTGGTTATGAACCCGAGGCACCACAATGTGGCTGCCTTTAATTAGGCGGATGCCATAAGGTGATTTGAGCTTTAGGCCATCGTCGAAGAACTGTTTAACCCAAGGGCCAGTGGCATTCACTAAGCCTTTAGCCCGCCAGGTGAAGGTTTTGCCGGTATTGACATCAAGGGCTTCAACCATCCATAGGCCTTGTTCACGCCATGTGCGGGTCACTTTGGTACGGGTTCGGACTTCACCGCCGTGTTTAACCACTTCCTGCACATTCAGCACCACCAGGCGGGCATCATCCACCCAACAGTCAGAATATTCGAAACCGCGCACCAACTCGGGCTTTAACACAGATTCCGGCCCAAAACGCAGCCCTTTACTGGCAGGCAGGCTGGTACGTTTGCCCAAATGGTCATACAAGAACAAGCCGGTGCGGATCATCCATGCCGGGCGTAGATGAGGCTGGTGGGGTAGGCGGAAGCGCATAGGGAATGCGATATGCGGTGCCAGTTTCAGTAACACTTCACGCTCGGCCAAGGCTTCACTTACCAAGCGGAATTCATAATGTTCCAGATAGCGTAAGCCACCATGGATAAGTTTGGAACTGGCGGAAGACGTAGCACAGGCCAAGTCTTTGGTTTCCATGTTACCTTCCTCTGAATGTTCGAAACAGCGCTTTAATGTTCGTTTTCGCTCACGATTGTAATCAAAAACCAACAAATAAGCCAAGATTTAACCGAAGAAAAACATTTATGCGTGATGGAGGTAACATTTTTGTTATTGATATGTGTTACTTGAGGTATGTTTTTGTTGAGGCGGCTAGCCCATGCAGGGTTCAAAAGAAGAGGGATAGGGTTGTCATCAGTTCGGTATTCACTTGGCCCAGCCTCAATCGGAATCCGCTCTGATCGCCAGAATTAATCTATTGATATCGATTTACATCATGTTTATCTTATATAAAAGTTGAGTAAAAAATAGGGATATTATCATGGATGTATTAGAAGAGTATCTGGAACGAAACCCTGAATCTAGAGGGTATATAGATGATAAGCTTATCTGAATCAATATATGAGAGATCTGCAGGTAATATGAATACGGCAGTCAGTACAGGTCGTATTAATATGGTTCATATATTTTCATTTTCTACTTACATCATCTGTACAGTATTTTCATTGCTCCTATTTTATTATTTGGTCAGCCACCTATTACACTCTAAGCATTTTATCTTAAATGTTGTCTCATCCTTTCTGCTTTTAGGGTGTGCTAAGTATCATTTCAACGTTGCAAAGACGGGGGCTTTAGCTATTTTTAATATAACAATAGACAGCAGTGGGGTTTTTATTGCGGTATTAATTCCTTTTATTTTTTCATCGTCATATTCCGTCCCGTTTTATATGGCTTATAAAAGATACTATTAAAATTATGGTGAATTCGGTAAGATAGGCCTGATAATTGACCCGGAAGACGTTGATGATCAGTTCGGTTGTTAAAGCTTAACACCATAGCATTTGGCGGTAAAACTGATCCAATCCCTTTTCTCGCAAGGGATGACGAAAGTGGAGCACTATTAAGCGCAGTTATTTAGATAATGATAATATTAAGAATTCCACGTTTAACGGGTTCAATTTATTCCGCATAGGGTTTGTTCTCCAACGATTCAACCAGTTTAGTTTCAAGCCATTTATGACCAATATGGAAGCCACCGTAGAGATTGCCGGGAGCCGCAATGAAAGTAAAAAGTAAAAAAAATCTCTGGGCGCTATTACTGACGGGCAGCGCTTTACTGGGTTATGTTTTCTGGTTGTTACTGCATCCGGTGGAAATTGTCTCTGTTCATCAGAGAAATGATTACAGTGATGTTTTAGTGAGGAACTTCCCTTTAACTGATAAAAGTAAAATAAACTGGTGGCTGGAAAATAGGGATATGCTGAAGGATAAATACAGTATTCCCAAACCGGCATCTGATGGTTTTTACACTGTCATATTTTGGGATTTTGGCGACGGCTATAAAGAAGAGGGTAAATATGACAGACGATGCTTTGATGATATGAAAACCAGTAAAAATTGCATTGATAAAAACAAGGTTTTCTCTGTCGAGAATGACAGAGATAAAGATATATTGTTTAGCGTTTACGATGGAATGTATCGCTTAGAGAAAAATGGCAAGATAGTTAAAATGAAACGCGAATAAAATTGTTTTTCTCGCGTAGTGACCGTGTTTCACAGGGCACAAACCCGTTTGGCTTCAAGCTATATATTTGTCACCTTAGGCGTTATTGGGTTTTTTTATCTTTTATTGCTACAGGGGTTAATGAAAAAAGCGTATACACTCAGGATAATTTTATAAAATATCACATGCTTACTGATCGTGATATTGAAAAAACGCCGAAGATTACCCGTGATTATTATTTTGAGTATCAACCAGGGGACGGTTATAACCCATCAAGTACAATAATATTTAATCATACGCTCGATGCTAGCCCTTTAAAAAATTATCTCAACAGTCTTGGGTATGAACGCCAAAGCCAAATTTTGGTGATAGTGAAGTGTGGTCACTACCAAGCGAAACGACACAATCCACTTTCTATCTCTGGGTGGATAAGGCGCACAATCAAATTCGGTTAACAAAAGAATGACACCGATAAATTTTTTGTACCCTCTCTCTCCTTGTTGACGTCCAAAGCACATTTGAACAGCCGATTGACGCCAGACCATCATCTTTAGATTTTTAGTAACTTTTTGATTTTGAATTGGCTATTGACGTCCAAAGCACATTTGAGCAGCCGAGTGAAGAATGAAGGTAGGACGCGAGGCATGGATGCCGAGCGAGGGCCGCTTGAGCAGGAAGCGAATCGGCCCGGTCCGTCAGCGAAATGATGAATCGAGGGACCCCACGCAGTGGGCAAGCGATAGTGCGAAAGCGCGGGGTTCCAAGGGGGCCACGCTTATGCACTGAACCCCAAAACTTGGACATCTGCTTTACTGCTTTTCTACCTGAGTCCGGTATTCTGCCGGACTCATTCCGCCTGTTTTCAGGCTAATGCGCTCTGTATTGTAATAATGGATATATTCTACAATGTCACGCTTTAAAACTGTGGCTGAATCGTACTTCTTACGGTGATACATCTCGGCTTTCAGGTGACTGAAGAAATTTTCCATCACTGCATTATCTAAACAATTGCCTTTGCGTGACATACTTTGCCTTATCCCCGCCTCGACAAGCATTGAGCGCCACATCGGCGTTCGGTAATGCCAGCCCTGATCGCTGTGCAACATCAGGCCTTCTTTTCTCCCTTTCACTTTCAGCGCTTTTTCCAGCGTCTTGCACGTCAGGATTAATGCTGCTCTTTCTGACATATGCCAAGAAATAATCTCATTATTAAACAGGTCTTGTATCACCGACAAATACAGCTTCTGTGCTCCAACTCGGAACTCTGTGACATCTGTACACCACTTCAATCCACTGATTTCGGATGTAAAATTACGAGCCAATAGATTATCGGATGCCCGGCCACCATCGGCCCTATAGGAGCGATATTTTTTCCGCCGAATGAGGCTGAGTAACCCGTGCTGATTCATCAGTTTTCGCACCGTTTTGTGATTCAGTGTGAACCCTTCTTTTCTCAGTGCGACCGTCATCCGGCGATAACCGTAGCGCTGTGCGTGTCGTCTGCTTAGGGCGCCAATCGCTTTTACCGCATCTGCATAGTCATCAATTACACCGTCCGGTTTCGATGCATGATAATAGTATGTACTGCGTGCCAATTTTGCGGCACACAGTAGGCAAGAAAGTCGATGTTCTGCTGTCAGTGCTTGAACTATTCTGGTTTTTTCTGCTGCTCCCTGAGTGCCTTTTCTTCTCTCAGGGCTTTCCGCTTTTTTAGATAAGCGTTTTCCGCGCGCAGATACTCAAGTTCTTTCTCTAGCTCCGCATGCGTCATCTCGCTGAACGGTTTTGAATCGTGCTCATATTTATCTTTTGGCATAGTAGGACCCGTTTTCGATGGGTTAAGCGCTTCTTTTCCTCCCTCTCGATAACGTTTCATCCAGTTTTGGATAATCGTCTCGTTGGGAATGTTAAAATGAGCAGAAGCATCGGCAGCGCTACATCTGTTTGCCATCATATAGCGGACTGTAACGAACGGTGCAATAGTGATCCACACCCAACGCCTGAAATCAGATCCAGGGGGTAATCTGCTCTCCTGATTCAGGAGAGTTTATGGTCACTTTTGAGACAGTTATGGAAATTAAAATCCTGCACAAGCAGGGAATGAGTAGCCGGGCGATTGCCAGAGAACTGGGGATCTCCCGCAATACCGTTAAACGTTATTTGCAGGCAAAATCTGAGCCGCCAAAATATACGCCGCGACCTGCTGTTGCTTCACTCCTGGATGAATACCGGGATTATATTCGTCAACGCATCGCCGATGCTCATCCTTACAAAATCCCGGCAACGGTAATCGCTCGCGAGATCAGAGACCAGGGATATCGTGGCGGAATGACCATTCTCAGGGCATTCATTCGTTCTCTCTCGGTTCCTCAGGAGCAGGAGCCTGCCGTTCGGTTCGAAACTGAACCCGGACGACAGATGCAGGTTGACTGGGGCACTATGCGTAATGGTCGCTCACCGCTTCACGTGTTCGTTGCTGTTCTCGGATACAGCCGAATGCTGTACATCGAATTCACTGACAATATGCGTTATGACACGCTGGAGACCTGCCATCGTAATGCGTTCCGCTTCTTTGGTGGTGTGCCGCGCGAAGTGTTGTATGACAATATGAAAACTGTGGTTCTGCAACGTGACGCATATCAGACCGGTCAGCACCGGTTCCATCCTTCGCTGTGGCAGTTCGGCAAGGAGATGGGCTTCTCTCCCCGACTGTGTCGCCCCTTCAGGGCACAGACTAAAGGTAAGGTGGAACGGATGGTGCAGTACACCCGTAACAGTTTTTACATCCCACTAATGACTCGCCTGCGCCCGATGGGGATCACTGTCGATGTTGAAACAGCCAACCGCCACGGTCTGCGCTGGCTGCACGATGTCGCTAACCAACGAAAGCATGAAACAATCCAGGCCCGTCCCTGCGATCGCTGGCTCGAAGAGCAGCAGTCCATGCTGGCACTGCCTCCGGAGAAAAAAGAGTATGACGTGCATCTTGATGAAAATCTGGTGAACTTCGACAAACACCCCCTGCATCATCCACTCTCCATCTACGACTCATTCTGCAGAGGAGTGGCGTGATGATGGAACTGCAACATCAACGACTGATGGCGCTCGCCGGGCAGTTGCAACTGGAAAGCCTTATAAGCGCAGCGCCTGCGCTGTCACAACAGGCAGTAGACCAGGAATGGAGTTATATGGACTTCCTGGAGCATCTGCTTCATGAAGAAAAACTGGCACGTCATCAACGTAAACAGGCGATGTATACCCGAATGGCAGCCTTCCCGGCGGTGAAAACGTTCGAAGAGTATGACTTCACATTCGCCACCGGAGCACCGCAGAAGCAACTCCAGTCGTTACGCTCACTCAGCTTCATAGAACGTAATGAAAATATCGTATTACTGGGGCCATCAGGTGTGGGGAAAACCCATCTGGCAATAGCGATGGGCTATGAAGCAGTCCGTGCAGGTATCAAAGTTCGCTTCACAACAGCAGCAGATCTGTTACTTCAGTTATCTACGGCACAACGTCAGGGCCGTTATAAAACGACGCTTCAGCGTGGAGTAATGGCCCCCCGCCTGCTCATCATTGATGAAATAGGCTATCTGCCGTTCAGTCAGGAAGAAGCAAAGCTGTTCTTCCAGGTCATCGCTAAACGTTACGAAAAGAGCGCAATGATCCTGACATCCAATCTGCCGTTCGGGCAGTGGGATCAAACGTTCGCCGGTGATGCAGCACTGACCTCAGCGATGCTGGACCGTATCTTACACCACTCACATGTCGTTCAAATCAAAGGAGAAAGCTATCGACTCAGACAGAAACGAAAGGCCGGGGTTATAGCAGAAGCTAATCCTGAGTAAAACGGTGGATCAATATTGGGCCGTTGGTGGAGATATAAGTGGATCACTTTTCATCCGTCGTTGACACGGACAACGCAAAGCCTGAATTCTGGAGTATAAGTTCTGGAAAGATGGTGCTCCAGTCCAGCCTCACCTTGACGGCGAAAAGCTCGGATCCAACGCGTAAGAGGGGATTTGCCAACACTGAATTGACGTGCGGTTTCCCGCAGAGTGGCCTTTCCTGAAAGGTAATGTTGAACCGCCGCTAGGCGGGTTGAAAAAGGGTGTTTCATTGAACCGAACCTCCAGATCATGGATAAAAAGATCCAAGATCTGGGGTTCAGTGCAAAGCGTGGCCCCCTTGGAACCCCGCGCTTTCGCACTATCGCTTGCCCACTGCGTGGGTTCCCTCGATTCATCATTTCGCTGACGGACCGGGCCGATTCGCTTCCTGCTCAAGCGGCCCTCGCTCGGCATCCATGCCTCGCGTCCTACCTTCATTCTTCACTCGGCTGCTCAAATGTGCTTTGGACGTCAACAACCCATTCAAAATCAAAAACGTATTAAAAGCCTAAGGATGATGGTCTGGCTTCACTCGCTGCTCAAATGTGCTTTTAAGGTCAAAGACCAATTCAAAATCTAAAGAAGAGGGTTTTGAATTGTTTTTTTGACGTTGAGCGCAATCAGGAATATTGCCGACAAGGAGAGAGGGGCGAGTGAGCGGGCATGGACGCCAGCGAAAAGCGCGCTTGGGCAGGGATGCCCATCGCGCTGGCTCGTCAGCCCGAAAGACGCAGGCGGTTTACCCGCAGGGCAATATTTCGCGCAAGCCGCAGGTGCAGGAGGGCCGGCTAGCCCTCCTGCTCGGTTGAGGCGACTGTAATTAGGTGATCACTGAACGAATATCAACCGAAACCTGATCCGGTCTGCTCTTGAGACGTAAAGCCATAACAACCGAACCCGCTTACCGGCTCAAATCACCCTCACCCCAAAAATACCAAAAGATAACCGGGGGAATCTCTTCCCCCTAAATCCTAACCGGTATTCCGCATCCCCGCAGCCACACCGGCAATGGTCACCATCAACGCTTGTTCAACACAGGCATCAGGGTGTTCTTGCTGGCGTGAACGGTGCAACAGCTCGGCTTGCAGTACGTTTAATGGATCGGTGTACACGTTACGCAACGCGATGGATTCGGCAATCCATGGCAAGTCAGCCATCAAATGGTCATCGTTGGCGATAGCCAACACCACTTTAATATCGGCTGCCAGTTGGTCACGTAACTGCTGACCTAACGGCCATAGCGATTTATCCACTAAACGCTGATCATAATATTCTGCCAGCCACAAATCGGCTTTGGCGAAGACCATCTCCAGCATACCAATGCGGGTCGAGAAGAACGGCCAGTCACGGCACATGGTGGCGAGTACATCTTGCTTACCTGCATCGATCGCTCTCTGCAAACCCGCACCGGCACCCAACCAGGCAGGGAGCATCAGACGGTTTTGTGTCCAGGCGAAAATCCATGGGATCGCCCGCAGACTTTCCACTCCACCGTCCGGGCGGCGTTTGGCTGGGCGGGAACCCAGAGGCAGCTTGCCAAGTTCCAATTCCGGTGTCGCAGCACGGAAGTAACGGACGAACTCTGGATTTTCACGAACGTAGCTGCGGTACATGTCGCAAGAGGCGTCTGACAGCAGATCCATCACTTCAATCCACTCTTTCTTCGGCTCTGGTGGCGGTAACAGATTGGCTTCCAGAATTGCACCTGCGTACAGCGCCAGGCTGCTGATGGTGACTTCCGGTAACCCAAACTTAAAGCGAATCATCTCGCCTTGTTCGGTAACCCGTAAGCCGCCTTTCAGACTGCCCGGAGGCTGAGAGAGCAATGCCGCATGGGCTGGCGCACCACCACGACCAATAGAACCCCCACGGCCATGGAACAATGTCAGCGTAATCCCGGCTTTCTCACAGGTTTTAATCAGTGCATCCTGCGCCCGGTATTGTGCCCAAGAGGCCGCCATAACACCGGCGTCTTTTGCCGAGTCAGAATAGCCAATCATCACCATCTGCTTGCCTTGGATCAGGCCACGATACCAATCGATACCCAGCAACTGGGTCATGACATCGTCAGCGTTGTTCAAGTCATCGAGGGTCTCGAATAGCGGGGCGACAGGTAGAGTAAATGGGCAACCCGCTTCTTTCAGTAACAAATGCACGGCCAGCACGTCTGACGGCACTTTCGCCATAGAGATAACGTAAGCAGCGATAGAACCTTGCGGTGCTTCAGCAATCACCCGACAGGTTTCCAGCACTTCTTGTGTCTCGGCGCTAGGTTCCCATTTTAGAGGAACCAGTGGGCGCTTAGAGTTCAGTTCGCGGACCAAAAAGGCTTGCTTGTCTGATTCAGACCAACTCTCATAATCACCAAGGCCCAGATAACGGGTCAGCTCCGCGATAGCATCGGTATGACGGGTACTTTCCTGACGCACATCAATGCGCACCAATGGCACACCAAAACAACGCACACGGCGTAGGGTATCCAACAACTGACCGTTGGCGATGATTTCCATGCCACAGGCTTTCAGCGATTGATAGCAGGCGTAGAGCGGTTCCCACAGTTGATCATTACTGACCAGTAAATCGTGTGGTGGCAATACGCGCTCGCCTTTCAGACGCGCTTCCAGATAAGCCTGGGTATTGGTCAATTGGGTACGAACGTTCTTCATCAGTTGGCGATAAGGTTCAAGCACCTCTTCACCACCGGCTAATTCACGCAGCTCCGGGGTACATTCCGACATAGAAAGTTCAGACACCAGCACCTGAATATCACGCAGGAATAAATCGGTGGCTTTCCAACGGCTGAGTAGCAGCACATGGCGAGTGATTTCAGCCGTTACATTCGGGTTACCATCGCGGTCACCGCCCATCCATGAAGTAAAGCGAATAGGTACCGCTTCCACGGGTAGACGGTAATCAAGGGAGTTCTCTAACTGCTCGTTAAACTCACGCAGGAATGCAGGGACGCCTTCCCACAGGCTGTTTTCCACCACCGCAAAGCCCCATTTGGCTTCATCAACGGGCGAGGGACGCAGTTTGCGAATTTCGTCGGTATGCCACGATTGTGCAACTAACTGCCGTAAACGACGCATGATCTTGTTGCGTTCGTAATCGGCTAAATCATTGTGATCCAACTGGCTCAGGCAGGTATTCACTTCAACCAGTTTATGGATCAAGGTGCGGCGGGTAATTTCGGTTGGGTGGGCAGTCAAGACCAACTCAATCGACAAATCGTCAACCGCGCTGCGCATATCTTGATCGCTCAGCTTTTTATCTTTTAAGCGGGTAAATAATTGGGCGAGGGCTTCCGGATTACTCGCGGCTTCACCATGTGGTGAAATACTGTGGTATTGCTCTGCCGTATTCGTCAGATTAAGGAATTGGCTAAAGGCACGGGCGACCGGCAGTAGCTCATCGTTGGAAAGATTTTGCAGTGTGGTCAGTAATTCCTGACGGCTCGCTTCATTACCCGCACGCGAAGATTTGGATAATTTCCGGATGGTTTCTACTCTATCAAGAATATGCTCTCCCAACGCTTCCTTGATGGTGTCTCCGAGTAGTGTGCCGAGCATACTGACGTTACTTCGCATTGCGGAATATTGTTCGTTCATATGACCTCTGACCCATTTATCCTTCGTGTTTGAAGCCGCAGGATTGCTAGCTATGTTCACTCACCCGAATCACTTACCTGTCGTTGACCTTACTTAAAATCGTTGATCTTACTTAAATAAACACATCGGGATTCATTCACTTGCTGCCGACCTACAACGCCAACTACGTTGGATATACGATTTCTTTTTGTAGATTAGTTTCAACTAAAAGGCAGAGATGGACAATTCCACTCGCCACGTTCAATTCCATACCCCAATTGACACTATTTTCAGTAAAAAAACATCAATTTTAGGGATATTTCTGAAATTTAATTACTGAGGTGAGATTATCAGTCTGGCTTATCGGCAATATTGATCGTCTACCCCATTATAGTTATTTCTGCTGGCAAAAGTGGTCAACTAGCTGACCAATCAGCTCACGTGTTGGTTCGATAAAGGCCATATCAATAAATTCATCTGGCTGATGTGCCTGATTAATCGAACCTGGCCCCAGCACTAATGTCGGGCAGACTTGCTGAATAAAAGGGGCTTCGGTGCAATAGTTCACCACCGCAGTGCGCTCACCGAGCAGTTTCTCGATCACGCCGACCATATGATGGTCTGTTGGGCACTCATAGCCAGGGATCGGAGGGTGCAACTCATCAATACTGAGACGCCCCGGCCAGCGTTGACTCACCGGTTCCAGCGCTTCGGTCATTAACTCATTTAAATCACTTAATGTCAGGCCCGGTAACGGACGGATATCCATATGTAATTCACAACACGCACAGATACGGTTTGCCGCATCACCGCCATTAATATGACCAAAATTCATGGTGGGATAAGGAATAGTAAACGCTGGATTGTGATAACGCTCTTGCAGTGTGGTACGCAGCGCCATCAATTGCGTAATAGATTCATGCATCAAATCAATGGCATTCACCCCCCGGGCCGGATCACTGGAGTGCCCAGACTGGCCGGTAATACGAATGGCGTTGGAGATATGGCCTTTGTGCGCACGGACAGGTTGCAGTGAGGTTGGCTCGCCGATAATCGCGAAATCAGGGCGTAGCTGGGTATTCGCAGCAAAATAACGCGCACCTGCCATGGTGGTCTCTTCATCGGCAGTTGCCAAAATATAGAGCGGTTTGGTCAACTTGCTGGCATCAATATCGCGCACCGCATCCAGAATAAAAGCAAAAAAGCCTTTCATATCTGCGGTACCCAAGCCATAGAGTTTATGGTCATGCTCGGTCAAGGTGAAGGGATCGCGGGTCCAGCGCCCTTCATCGTAAGGGACAGTATCGGTATGACCCGCCAGCAATAACCCGCCATGACCTTCCCCGTTTTCATTTTCGCCAATGCTGGCTAACAGGTTAAATTTGTGGCGAGTATCAGGCACCGGCTGGATCTCGACGCGAAAACCCAGGTCTGCAAACCATCCGGCTAACAAATTGATTAATGCCTCATTACTTTGGTCGAGGGCACTATCAGCGGCGCTGATCGAAGGCGTTGCAATTAACGCCCGGTACAGCTCAATAAATGGAGGTAATTTCATCTTCACTGTTGACAGCCTTTGGTTAGGATAGTATCAATATTCATGCAGTAATTATGAATAAAAATACAGTAAGCTTGAGCGAAAGGGAACCTAAACTGACCCTTAAATTCACGAAAATGTCAACGCTCAATCATGTGGGGGAACAGTAAACCTTGCTGAGAACCCGAATACCAGTTTTGACTATTTATGTTTTTATATGCATAGGCTTTTATTGACATAAATAAAAATACTCAGAAGGTGAACTGAACCCATGTTAAATACGTTGATTGTTGGTGCCAGTGGCTATGCCGGCGCGGAGCTTACGGCTTACCTTAATCGTCACCCACATATGAACATAACCGGTTTAGCGGTTTCAGCGCAAAGTGCAGATGCAGGAAAATTACTTTCCGATCTGCATCCACAGTTAAAAGGCATTCTTGACCTCCCGCTACAGCCCTTGGTAGATGTGGCTCAGGCGGCTAAAGGTATCGATGTGGTTTTCCTCGCTACCGCTCATGAGGTCAGCCATGATTTGGCACCACAATTTTTAGCCGCTGGCTGTGTGGTATTTGATCTTTCCGGTGCATTCCGTGTGCGTGATGCGGCGTTTTACAGCCAATATTACGGTTTTGAACACCAACATCCCGATTGGCTCGATAAGGCGGTTTATGGCCTGGCAGAATGGCAATCAGAAGACATTAAGCAAGCTCAATTGATTGCTGTTCCTGGTTGTTATCCAACCGCATCACAACTGGCGCTTAAACCGTTGGTTGATGGGCAATTACTGAACGATGCACAGTGGCCAGTCATTAATGCCGTCAGTGGTGTCAGCGGTGCAGGGCGTAAAGCCAGCATGGGCAACAGCTTCTGTGAAGTTAGCTTGCAGCCATATGGCCTATTTACCCACCGTCACCAGCCAGAAATTGTTACCCATCTTGGCACCCCCGTCATTTTTACACCGCATCTGGGGAATTTTGCCCGAGGGATCTTGGCGACGATTACCTGCCGCCTGAAAGCTGGGGTCACGGCGCAAAACATCGCCGATGCCTATCACCATGCTTATCAGAATAAGCCACTGGTGCGGTTGTATCAACAAGGTGTCCCGGCGCTGAAAGCCGTGGTCGGCCTACCTTTCTGTGATATTGGTTTCTCGGTACAAGGCGAGCATTTAATTATTGTTGCCACCGAAGATAACCTGCTGAAAGGTGCTGCGGCTCAGGCCGTACAATGTATGAATATCCGTTTTGGCTTCCCGGAAACGCAGTCCCTGTTGTAGCGTTCGGTTGCAAGCAATAGATTGTAAGTGATTGATTGTAATTAATGGATTGCAAGAAATAGATTGCAGTAAACAGATTGTGAGCCATAAATTGTGAGCAACAGAACCGGCAGATACGCATATTTTATCTGATTATATTTTATCCGATTATATTGAGGCAAAAGCATGATGAACCCGTTGGTCATTAAATTAGGTGGCGTATTGCTGGACAGCGAAGAAGCACTGGAACGCCTGTTTACTGCATTGGTGACCTATCGTGAGAAACATGAGCGCCCGCTTGTGATTATGCACGGTGGTGGCTGTCTGGTGGACGAATTGATGAAAAGACTCGCCTTGCCAGTAGTGAAGAAGAACGGCCTGCGCGTCACCCCCGCTGATCAGATTGATATCATTACTGGCGCACTGGCGGGTACCGCGAATAAAACGCTCTTGGCTTGGGCGGTGAAACATCAGATCAATGCTGTTGGCTTGTGCCTGGCTGATGGTAATACTGTGACGGTTACTCTGCTGGATGCTGAATTGGGCCACGTGGGTAAAGCGCAACCGGGTTCTGCGGCACTGGTACAAACTTTGTTGGCGGCAGGTTATATGCCAATCATCAGCTCAATTGGTATTACTGTTGAAGGGCAATTGATGAATGTAAATGCCGATCAAGCGGCAACCGCATTAGCAGCAACGCTCGGTGCTGATTTAATCTTATTGTCCGATGTCAGTGGCATTCTCGATGGTAAAGGGCAGCGGATTGCTGAAATGACGGCGCAAAAAGCAGAGCAATTAATCGCTCAGGGCATCATCACCGATGGTATGGTCGTCAAAGTGAATGCGGCACTGGATGCCGCGCGTTCATTAGGTCGCCCGGTTGATATCGCTAGTTGGCGTCATTCTGAGCAACTCCCCGCACTGTTCAACGGTGTACCGATTGGTACGCGTATTTCGGTCTAATATTATTGACGATGACGATAAAGTTATACCCAAAGTCATTGGCGTTACAGGTAGGCAGCCAGCAAACTCATCCGTAAGTAAGTGATTCGGGTGAGTGGGCGCAGCTAACAACCCTGTAGCTTCGAGGACGAAGGGTTTTCTATTAAGAATTTAGGGAAGCAAGATTATGGCACTATGGGGCGGACGGTTTAGTCAGGCAGCAGATCAGCGTTTTAAGCAATTCAATGATTCACTGCGGTTTGATTACCGGCTGGCAGAGCAGGATATTATCGGTTCTGTTGCCTGGTCGAAAGCGCTGGTTACTGTTGGCGTATTGAACGCTGATGAACAGCAACAACTTGAACAGGCGCTGTCAGTTTTACTGGAAGAGGTGCAGGCCAACCCACACGCTATTTTGGCCAGTGACGCTGAAGATATCCACAGTTGGGTCGAAACCAAACTGATCGATAAAGTGGGTGATTTAGGCAAAAAATTACACACTGGGCGCAGCCGTAATGATCAGGTAGCGACCGATCTGAAATTGTGGTGTAAGTTCCAGATAACCGAATTACAGACGGCGGTACAACAACTGCAACAGGCGTTGGTCATGACCGCTGAAGCGAATCAGGATGCGGTCATGCCTGGTTATACTCACTTACAGCGTGCTCAACCCGTGACGTTTGCACATTGGTGTTTGGCCTATGTAGAAATGCTGTCACGTGATGAAAGCCGTTTACAAGATACCCTGAAACGTCTGGATGTTAGCCCATTAGGTTGCGGTGCGTTGGCGGGCACGGCGTATGCTATCGATCGTGAACAACTGGCGGGCTGGTTGGGCTTTGCTTCTGCTACTCGTAACAGCCTGGACAGCGTTTCTGACCGTGACCATGTGCTGGAGCTATTATCTGACGCCAGCATTGGTATGGTACATTTGTCTCGCTTTGCTGAAGATTTAATTTTCTTCAACAGCGGTGAAGCAGCTTTTGTCGATTTATCGGATCGCGTGACATCGGGTTCCTCCCTAATGCCACAGAAGAAAAATCCAGATGCGCTGGAGCTCATCCGTGGTAAATGTGGCCGGGTGCAAGGTGCATTAACTGGGATGACGATGACGCTCAAAGGCCTGCCTTTGGCTTATAACAAAGATATGCAGGAAGACAAAGAAGGGCTGTTTGATGCACTGGATACCTGGCTTGACTGCCTGCACATGGCGGCATTGGTACTGGATGGGATTCAGGTAAAACGCCCGCGTTGTAAAGAAGCGGCTGAACAGGGCTATGCTAACGCGACTGAACTGGCTGATTATTTGGTCGCTAAAGGCGTACCGTTCCGTGAAGCGCACCATATTGTGGGTGAAGCGGTGGTAGAGGCAATCCGCCAGGGCAAAGCTCTGGAGGCCTTAGCGCTGAGTGATTTACAGCAATTCAGTTCCGTAATTGGTGATGATGTGTACCCGATTCTGGCATTGCAGTCTTGCTTAGATAAGCGAGTGGCCAAAGGCGGCGTTTCGCCGCAGCAGGTTGCATCGGCCATTGCCGAGGCTAAAGCGCGGCTGTTTTAATTTGCTGGGTTTTAATCTTGAGAACGGGGCGGGCCGCTAATTGCAGCGGCCCGCTTTGCATTAACAGTTACTACCCTTAACAGAGCTATTATCCTTAACAGCTACTGCCCTTAAAAACGACTGCCCTTAATAACCTTATCTTCATTATCTCTATTTTTCTCATCACGCCTTTTTCGCCTTTATTTTTCTTAAAATTTCAATATTTTCAATCTTATGATCTTTTAAACTTAATAGACTGTTGAGTTTATATTCCCCAGTGATTATGATAATCATTATCAATAGCGGCATTGTGATGAGGTTCCTGCAAAAATTAAAAATTTAAATATATTTAATGAAAAGTAAATGACCTTCTTACTCGTAATGAAAAAGCGTTAACGCATCGTCTAATAAAGAAACAAAATTATCGTGGAATGAATTTAAATTAAGTTATTGATTAACTAAATCCGTAACACACCCCAGACAAAAATGACTATTTATTATTTACCGGCTTCTTTTACTTATCGACATTAGTGATATCTACCGACCATGATGAATGCATTACTTTGTTGATAATTGATGTTCATATTATTTTTATATTGTTAAGGATGAAGTTTCATAAATGGATAATATAATTAGAGATAAAAAAACAATAATTTCAGTGAATAAAATTACAACTTGTATATTATTCGCATTGGTAACGCAAGGATATTCAGGGCAGCTAGCGGCAAATACAGCCGAAACCCCCACTAATAATAACGATATGGCGTTGGATAAATTAAACGTCGAAGGTAAAGGGAATGCCCATGATAGCGATTGGATATATGACGAACCCCGCTCGGTCAGTGAAATTACGCGGGAACAACTTGATAACCGGCCCGCTCGCCACGCTGCAGATATTTTAGAACAAACTCCCGGTGTCTATTCCAGCGTTAGCCAACAAGACCCTGGGCTTTCAATAAATATTCGCGGCATACAAGATTATGGCCGTGTAAATATGAATATTGACGGTATGCGTCAGAACTTTATGAAAAGCGGTCATGGTCAGCGCAATGGGTCGATGTATATTGACCCAGAAATTTTAAGCAATGTGGTGATTGAACGGGGCATTTTCAACGGTATTGGTGGGGCGGGAGCCATTGGCGGTATCGCCACCTTTAATACCATCAATGCCAGTGATTTTTTGGCCCCAGAGAAAGAGCTGGGCGGGCATATCCGGGCAATGACCGGGGATAACGGCACCCGCTTTATTGGCAGCGGTGCGTTGGCGCTGGGCAACCCAAATGGCGATATATTACTTGCTGTTAGTGAACGTAACCTGAAGGATTATTGGCCGGGGAATAAAGGCGTTTTGGCCGGGTTGCGTCTCTATAGCCCTACCAGAAACGTCGGCGATGACTTAAAGAATACCAAGACATTGTTTACAGGCTATAAAATGCGTTCGCAGCTCGCTAAAGTCGGTTGGAATTTTGAGGCCGGCCAGCGTTTGGAGTTCAGCTATTTACAAACACAAATCGCCAGCCCCAATGCCAGTATGCTGTCAGAAGTTCTGGCATTGTCGCCATCAGGGAAAGAGATAACAAAGATTGGCTGGAGGAACACAAGTTTTACTAACGTGGAAAACCGTAATATTGCGTTAGATTACCGCCTGAATCCTGAGCATATTAGTTGGCTGGATGCAACGGCAAAGATCTATTACGTTGATACCAATGATGAAACTGATAATGCTAATTCCCTTTTCAAGGAATATTTCTGGACTCAAACACGCCTGAAAACCCGTGGCTTACAATTGCAAAACACCAATACCTTTACCCCATCGGATGCGCATCAAATACGGTTGAAATATGGTTTGGAATGGTTTAGCGATAAATCTGAGGGGTACTCAACACGCAAACTTATTGAAAGGACGACCCCCCCCGGCAAGCGCGCTATCACCAGTACCTTTGCTCAACTTAACTACGAATATGATGATTGGCTGCGGTTGGAAGGAGGGCTGCGTTATGATCAATTCCGTTTGAAAGGCAATACCTGGCTCCATACCCGCTCTTTCCTGCAGCCCTATACTTTTGAGAACCCCTGTGACCGAAGGATACATGAGCAGTCTGAAAAGCCTGGATCGCGGTGTTCATCTAGGAGACCCGCAACAATGAGGTGGGATGTTGACCGCTGTGAACAGCAACTCTCGCCAACGTTGGCGATGGGGGTCAAGCCTGGCCTCGAATGGCTGGAGTTTTTTGGCAGCTACGGTAAATCCTGGCGGCCACCGGCAATGACAGAAGTGTTAGCAACCGGCACCGCCCATGGTTACAGTTGGGTCTTACCTAATCCTTTCGTGGCCGCCGAACGTGCCAGAACGTGGGAGGCGGGGTTTAATATTCAGCAGTCCAATTTATTTATCGAAGACGATCACTTTGCCGCGAAGGTCGCTTATTTTGATACCCGTATTGCCAACTATATTAACCTTGAATTAGGTAAGGCCAAACCCAAGTTTGGGGGGGATTCTTTTACTGATGTAGCTTATGTCAATAATTTACTCAAAACCCGTTTCCGTGGCTTAGAATATCAATTAAGTTATGATGCTGGCACATTTTATACCAATATTAATTACACCAGAATGATTGGTGTAAATAATGTTTGTTCACCATATGCTTGGTTAGGCGGCTTACAGTCAGTAAAATATAAGTACGTTGGAAAGGTAGAGCAAATTTATGCCGTTGAAAATGAGGTGGCCAATAATTATGTAACCTGTATGAATGCCAATGTGTTATTTGGCTCATCGGCTTATTTACCGGGTGATCGCGGTAGTTTAACTTTGGGGAGTAGAATATTTGATAGAAGGCTAGATTTTGGTACTGTTATCCGTTATAACAAAGGGTATCAGGATCGTTCAGCGCAAGATGAAAATGGTAATCCACTGACGGCTTATGTTGCCGATTGGCCGAAGTATATCGTATATGATCTTTATGCCAGTTATAAGGTAACGAATAATTTAATATTGCGTAGTTCAATAGAAAATATAACTAACCGTGCATATTTAGTTAATTATGGCGATACACTTTCATTCGCCCCTAGTCGCGGTAGGACTATTCAGGGTGGATTTGAATATAAATTCTAAAGTCTTTAGGTGAATATACTCTTAAATAATTCGAGTTGCAGAAAGGCAGCAAGTGAATAAATCCCGCATCATTGACGGCAGTCAATGATGCGGGTGAGAGAACACAGCTAACACATATGCAACTTGAAGTATACGAGAATAATATATTTCACTTATGGAACCGCATGGATTAATAATAATCCATGTTCACCGTAACAATTAATAATTAAAAGGACATTATCATGAGTACAACTATTCAATATAACAGTAATTATGCCGATTACAGCATCTCCTCTTATCTTCGGGAATGGGCTAATAACTTTGGTGATATTGATCAAGCTCCAGCTGAAACAAAAGATCGTGGGAGTTTCTCTGGTTCCTCAACCTTATTTAGCGGTACTCAATATGCGATTGGTAGCTCGCATAGTAATCCAGAGGGAATGATTGCTGAGGGTGATTTGAAATACTCCTTTATGCCTCAGCATACTTTCCATGGGCAAATAGACACCCTGCAGTTTGGTAAGGATTTAGCTACTAATGCGGGTGGCCCTAGTGCAGGTAAACATCTTGAAAAAATTGATATAACCTTTAACGAACTGGATCTTAGCGGTGAATTTGATTCTGGTAAATCAATGACAGAAAACCACCAAGGCGATATGCATAAATCCGTACGTGGTTTGATGAAAGGTAACCCAGATCCAATGCTGGAAGTGATGAAAGCCAAAGGCATTAATGTCGATACTGCCTTTAAAGACCTGTCTATTGCCAGCCAATATCCTGACAGTGGTTATATGTCTGATGCGCCAATGGTGGATACCGTTGGTGTGGTGGATTGCCACGATATGCTGCTAGCCGCTTAAGAAAAACAGCCAGAAAATAACTTTCTGGCTGAGTCATTGATACCACCGCTAGGGCTTACTGGCCGGTTTGCTGTAGCGGTGGTGCAGATTGTAGTTGTCCTAAGAAATCAAAGTCAATAACGCTACCTTTAACGGCAATAGCCCTCTCGTGTGGAAATGGACGCCATGGAATCTTGCAAAACGCCCGGAGCTTCATCGGTACCGCCAACAATTCTGTCGGTTCTGGCGGGTAATAAAAAAATCCTCTGGGGCATCGGGCTATTTACTGCCGTAATAAACTTGCTGATGTTGGCACCGGCCATTTATATGCTGCAAGTGTATGATCGCGTCCTCGCCTCAGCGAATACCATGACATTATTGATGCTCACTGTTCTGGTGCTGGGCGTATTTGTTTTTATTGGTTTATTAGAATGGGTTCGCAGTGCAGTAGTGATTCGCTTGGGGACTCAGATTGATATGCAACTCAATCAGCCGGTCTTTAACGCGGCCTTTGCCGCCAATCTTAAGGGACATAACACGCCAGCCGCGCAAGCGCTAAATGACCTGACAGTGTTACGCCAGTTTGCCACCGGTAATGCGTTATTTGCCTTTTTTGATGCACCTTGGTTCCCGCTTTATTTGCTGGTAATTTTTTTGCTTCATCCGTGGCTGGGGATGCTGGCCGCCGCAGGCGCAGGTATATTGGTTGTTCTCGCTTGGCTCAATCAGTGGATCTGTAAAAAACCATTACACGATGCCTCAATTATCACCTCACACGCGACACAACAAGCCAATGCTAATTTACGTAATGCGGATGTCATTGAAGCGATGGGGATGCTCAAAGCATTACGTGAACGTTGGTTAATGCAGCACGCGAATTTTCTCTACCAACAAAATCTTGCCAGCGATAAAAGTAGCCGGGTGACGGCGGTCGCTAAATCAAGCCGCCAGGCATTGCAATCGATGATGTTAGGTCTGGGAGCGTTACTGGTGATTTATAATGAAATCACGGCTGGCGTGATGATTGCCGGGTCAATTTTAATCGGGCGGGTGCTGGGGCCTATCGATCAACTTATTGCAGTCTGGAAACAATGGAGCCACGCCCGGCTGGCTTATCAACGTCTCTCCCAATTACTGGCGCAGCACCCATCATCACCCACCGGCATGGTTTTGCCTGCTCCACAGGGGAAACTGAACGTTACGCAACTTATGGCCTGCAAGCCGGGCACGCACATTCCAGTATTACACTCCATCAACTTTGAACTGCAACCCGGTGATGTGCTAGGTATTTTGGGGCCATCAGGCAGTGGTAAATCTACGCTGGCAAAACTCTTGGTCGCCAGCCAGCCCACATTCAGCGGAACAGTGCGTTTAGATAGCGCAGACCTTTCTCGTTGGGATAAAACGCAGTTAGGGGAATTTATCGGTTACCTGCCACAAAATATTCAGCTATTCCGCGGCACTGTTGCTGAAAATATTGCACGTTTTGGCGCTATTGATACCGCAAAAGTGGTCGCAGCTGCACAGTTGGCAGATGTACACGATTTAATTCTGCATTTGCCGCAAGGGTATGACACCCCGTTAGGTGACGACGGCGAGGGGTTATCCGGTGGTCAACGTCAACGTATCGCCTTAGCTCGGGCAATGTACGGAATACCTCGGCTTATCGTATTGGATGAACCCAATGCCAGTTTGGATAAAGAAGGGGAGCAAGCCTTATTAGCCAGTATTATCCAGCTAAAACAACAAGGTTGCACCATCGTGATGATCACCCATAAACCAGAGCTGTTATCTGGCAGTGACTATTTGCTGTTTTTAAAGAATGGGCAAATGGATCTATTTGATCGTACTCAGGCGGTCTTACAGAACATTCAGGGTAAGGATAAGCCTGCTGTGCAACCTGAAGCGAAAATACTGAATAGCCGAAGCGGTTGGAGCAACGGTGTGTCATATGGCATCGGGCCGGCTCGTACTACATCATCACCGAAGCCATGATCACCAAAACCCTTATCACAAAAAACCTCATCACAAAAACTGTGACCATAAAAACCAGGGATGGAGATATAACCGATGTTGCCTGAATCAGTCTGTTATTCGGTTGCGAATGCCAATCGCCAACCACCACTCCAAATAAACAGTGGGCGCTATCTCAATATAGGTGGGGGGCTGGTCGTTATCGGCTTCATCGGCTTTTTACTTTGGGCGGGGTTAGCGCCGTTAGATAAAGGCGTTGCCGTGACCGGGCTGCTTGTGGTGGCAGAAAACCGCAAAGTGATCCAGCCGCTGCAAGGGGGGCGTATTCAGCAACTGCATGTCACTGAAGGCGACGAAATAGTGTCTGGGCAATTATTGGTCACGCTGGATGACACGGCGATACGCAATCAGCGGGATAATTTACAGCATCAGTATCTAAGCGCCCTTGCTCAGGAAGCACGTTTAACTGCTGAGCAAAACGATCTGGATGTGATCACTTTCCCGCAGGCGCTGCTTGAGCACGCAACACAACCAGCGGTTGAACGTAATATTATTTTGCAGCAACAGCTTTTACATCACCGCCGCCAGGCGCACTTGAGTGAAATCGCCCGGTTATCGACACAGCTCACTCGCCATCAGGCTCGGCTCGATGGGTTGCAAGCTATGCGGAGCAATCATCAACGTCAATCCAATTTATTCCAGCAACAATTAGACAGTGTGCAGTTATTGGCAAAGGATGGTCATATTGCCAAAAATAAATTGTTAGAAATGGAAAGCCAGTCAACCTCACTCCAGGCACGAGTAGAACAAAGTACCAGCGATATTGCGGAAGCACATAAGCTTATCGATGAAACAGAACAACATGTTTTACAACGGCGCGAACAATATCAAAGTGAGAATAGCGAGCAATTAGCCAAGGCACAGCAAAACACCCAAGAACTGGTCCAACGTTTAAATATTGCAGAATATGAATTGAGTCATACCCGTATTTTTGCACCAGTCAGTGGTTCAGTTATCGCATTGGCTCAACACACTGTGGGGGGCGTAGTAAGCTCAGGGCAGGCATTAATGGAAATTGTCCCCAGTGGGCAGCCGTTATTCGTTGAGGCTCAGTTGCCGGTGGAGCTAATTGATAAGGTTGCGGTCGGGCTACCTGTAGATCTCAATTTTTCTGCGTTTAATCAAAGTAATACCCCCCGGCTACAAGGCTCTGTATGGCGCATCGGAGCCGATCGTATACAACCCCCACCTACTTCACCGCCTTATTACCCTTTAACCGTTGCGATTGATCTTGACCCGACGGAACTGGCAATCCGTCCAGGTATGGCCGTTGATGTTTTTATACGTACCGGAGAAAGGTCATTACTCAGCTATTTATTTAAGCCATTCACTGATCGCCTGCACCTCGCGTTAGCCGAGGAATAAAATATCTCGGTTAAGTCATTGGAAATAAAACATTAAAAATAAAGGAATATAATGATTTCTTATCATGAATAGATTACAGCAGAGCAGTGACAAACTTATATTTTGGCTAGTCGGGGCCTTATTAGCGTGTGGTATCCATATTTATGCACTTTGGTGGCTGAGTACCGCATCTATACCAGCAATACCCACCAGCTACCCCGCCGCAATAATGATGGAGCTTTCAGCCGAACCGGAATTTATGCAAAACTTGCCACAAAACTCAGTGGTGGGCATAACGCAGAATATTATCGAGCCTGCGGTTGAGCAACGGGTCAACCAGCCGGATGACATTGTCGATTTACCTACGCTGCCTGAACAACCAGAGGGGCAACGGGAGATTACGAGAAAAGAGCCAATAAAGGTCAAACGGCCAGCTGAAAATAGAGCGACATCGCGTAAACCGGTTAATAAAGAAACACAAGAAAGTGACAGTAAACAATCCTCACCAGCCGCTGCAGCCAGTGCAATGCTTTCAGGGACGAGCCAACAAGTTGCCGCAGCGGTAAACAGTGACTCATCCCACCGTCAGCAAGCTCAAGTGAGTTGGAAAAGTCGTTTACAGGGGCATTTAATGGGGTTTAAGCGTTACCCATCCAGTGCCAGAAAACAGCAACAGCAAGGGACTGCCATGATTCGATTTGTAGTCGATAAAAATGGTTATGTGTCATCAGTGCAACTGAGTCACAGTAGTGGTACATCCGCTTTAGATCGCGAGGCGTTAGCGATTATCAAGCGCGCTCAGCCATTACCGAAACCGCCTGCTGAGTTGTTATCGCAGGGGCAGATAACATTATCTCTGCCCGTTGATTTTAATCTAAAAAGGAAATAATACGGGCAATCGCAGTGGGTAACATATGAGTAGAGCGCAAAGTACGCAAAATAAGAGAGGGGAGAACGGGGGATTAAAAACCGGGCGCCGTGCCCGGTTTGAACCGCCTGAGGCCTTATTCGCCAGGGCAGCGTAGGCAGCGCTCCGCTTCATCAGCGCCCAGCTTTAACTTAGATTGCAAATCACGCAATGCGGTACGCAGGCCTTCTTCAATGACCGGATGATAAAACGGCATATCGAGCATCTGGTCGATGGTCATTTGTTGCTGATGCGCCCATGCCAGTAAGTGGGCGATGTGCTCCGCACTTGGCCCCATCATCTCTGCCCCTAAGAATCGGCCAGTGCCCTGTTCGCCATAAATGCGTAAAATGCCTTTGTTTTTTAGCATCACCCGCGAGCGACCTTGATTCTCAAAGGAGACTTCGCCAATCTCAAAGCAACCACAAGCGCTGAATTTTTGTGCTAGCTCACGGAAGGTTGCCCCCACCATGGCAATTTGTGGGTCAGAGAACACGACTGAAATTGGGCTACGGCGTAAACCGGGTACAACCTCAGGGAATCCTCCCGCATTTACACCGGCAATACGTGCCTGATCGCTGGCTTCATGCAGTAATGGCAACTGATTGCTGGCATCACCTGCAATAAAAATATGCGGCACGTTGGTTTGCATGGTCAGGCGGTCTGCCTGCGGCACTCCGCGTTCATCCAGAATGAGTGACGTATTCTCCAGCCCCAATTTATCTACATTAGGGCGGCGGCCCGTGGCGGCTAAGACGTAGTCCACCATAATCTCCTGTGGCCTACCGCTTTTATCCAGATAACGGATAAAGACTTTATCTCCCTCACGTTGCATCAGCTCAACTTTTACATCGGGATCAAGATAGAACTCATCACCCAACGTTTTTGCTGCGTAGTCACGCACGATACTGTCGGTCAGCGGGCCAACGGCACCACCGACACCAAACATTTTTACCTGGACACCTAACCGGTGCAGTGCCTGACCAAGTTCTAAGCCAATAACGCCTGGGCCAAAAACTGCCACAGATTCTGGCAGATCGTCCCAATTAAAGACGTCATCATTAATAATCAACCGGTCACCTAGCTCATTCCAAGAGGCGGGCCAGCTTGGGCGGGAACCTGTCGCAATCACGATCCGCTGCGCAATGATTTTTTGTGAAGTAAGCTGCGTGTGATCATCAACTTGCAGGGTGTTATCATCAATAAAACGGGCATAACCTTGAATTTTATCGGCCGCAGGAATGGTCTCTACGCTTTCCAATACGAAGCCCACAAAACGGTCACGTTCACGCTTAACGCGGTCCATGACTTCACGGCCATTAATCAGGGGCTTACCTTGTGGGTGAATACCAAATCCGGGCGCTTTTTCTATCTGGTGGACGGCTTCAGCCGCCGCAATCAATAGTTTGGATGGCATGCAGCCGACGCGTGCGCAGGTGGTACCATATTCACCACCTTCAATCATCACTACGTTGGGGGTCAACAGTTTGGCCGCGCGATAAGCGCCCAGTCCGGCCGTTCCGCCGCCAATAACAGCGACATCAACGTTTAAGGTTTTCATGTCTACTCCTAACAGAAAAAAAAGGTAGGCCGGAGCCTACCAAGTTACTTCCTATTGCTTTAATTTTTATTAATATGCTTGTTAATCAATATAATTAGGCTGGTAGGTACTTTTCCAGATCGTCGCTGCCACCAATGTGACGGCCTCCGATAAAGATCTGTGGC
Organism: Yersinia pestis; assembly: GCF_900460465.1. Classification (GTDB taxonomy): domain Bacteria; phylum Pseudomonadota; class Gammaproteobacteria; order Enterobacterales; family Enterobacteriaceae; genus Yersinia; species Yersinia pestis. The sequence goes on from NZ_UAVH01000001.1 coordinate 383,663, forward strand.
ACCGTGGAGCGGCCGCTTACAGCACGCAAGCTGACGGTCGTTGCATCTTTACCCAATACAATTTCTTCATATTGAAGGCCATGATCTTGCAGCATTTGTTTCGCTTTGGCACAGAATGGGCAGCCCGGTTTGGTAAAGACAGCCACGGATTCCTGCACTTTAAAATCAGGTGCCAGATATTTCAACATGGTGTCGGCATCAGATACTTCAAACGGGTCGCCCGGTTTGTTTGGCTCGACAAACATTTTTTCTACCACGCCATTACGTACCAGCATGGAGTAACGCCATGAACGTGGACCGAAGCCCAGATCTGCTTTCTCAACCAACATATTCATCCCTTTGGTAAACTCACCGTTACCATCTGGAACAAATGTAATATTTTCAGCGTGTTGATCTGATTTCCAAGCGTTCATTACGAAGGTATCATTGACCGACACACACAGAATGCTATCAACACCGTGTTGTTTAAATACACCCGCTAATTCGTTATAACGTGGCAGATGACTGGAAGAACAGGTTGGGGTAAAGGCACCCGGTAGTGAAAATACAATCACGGTTTTATTACTGAATAAATCGTCGGTTGTTACGTCAATCCACTGGTCGCCCTGACGGGTATGGAAAGTTACCTGCGGGACTTTTTTACCTTCTTGGCTAGTAAACATCTGTAATTCCTTAATTAAAAAATAGAAAAGTTAGATTTTTCTGGGTGTCTCTTTGTTGGGTCATATTATTAATTTTATCTCTTGATAGTTCTAATCACTGGTTGCTATCTTATCTATCGTCAGTAGCTATCATAAGGTGGGCATAGATGAATATTCGTGATCTAGAGTACTTAGTGGCGTTGGCTGAATTTAGGCACTTCCGGCGTGCCGCCGACTCCTGTCATGTCAGCCAACCCACATTAAGCGGTCAGATTCGTAAACTGGAAGATGAGTTGGGGATCATGTTGTTGGAGCGAACTAGTCGTAAGGTGTTGTTTACACAGGCTGGTTTACTGTTGGTGGAGCAGGCGAAAACGGTATTACGGGAAGTGAAAGTACTGAAAGAGATGGCCAGTTTACAGGGTGAAAGTATGTCTGGGCCGTTGCATATTGGGCTTATTCCTACCGTTGGGCCTTATCTGTTACCACAAATTATTCCTATGCTGCATAAAACATTCCCCAAATTGGAAATGTATCTGCATGAAGCCCAGACCCAAAATCTCTTAGCCCAGTTGGATAGTGGTAAATTGGATTGTGCCATTTTAGCCCTGGTCAAAGAGACCGAAGCTTTTATCGAAATTCCGTTATTTGACGAGCCGATGAATCTAGCCATTTATGCCGATCATCCGTGGGCGAACCGCGAAAGAGTGGAGATGCATGAATTGGCGGGAGAGAAGTTACTGATGCTGGAAGATGGTCATTGTTTACGTGATCAGGCGATGGGCTTTTGCTTCCAGGCTGGAGCGGATGAAGATACTCACTTCCGGGCGACTAGCTTGGAAACCCTGCGCAACATGGTCGCAGCGGGTAGTGGTATTACGCTGTTGCCAGCACTGGCTGTGCCGAATGAAAGACAGCGCGATGGTGTATGTTATCTGGAGTGCTACAAACCTGTCCCTAAACGCACCATTGCGTTGGTGTATCGCCCCGGTTCTCCATTGCGTGGCCGCTATGAACAACTTGCCGAGGCAATACGTGATCACATGCAAGAGCGCATGGCCCCATCATTAGAACAGGCGATTTAAGCCATTGAGTGCGGCCACACGGTAGGCTTCTGCCATGGTTGGGTAGTTGAAGGTAGTATTAACGAAATACTCGAGCGTATTGCCTTCTCCTTTCTGTTCCATGATAGCTTGCCCGATGTGGATAATTTCAGCAGCACGTTCACCAAAGCAATGAATACCCAAAATTTGCTTCGTTTCCCGATGGAACAGGATTTTCAAACTACCGGTATCCATCCCAACAATTTGCGCCCGCGCCAGATGTTTAAATTGCGCCCGGCCCACTTCGTAGGGCACTTTCATCGCCGTCAGCTCTTGTTCGGTTTTCCCGACAGAACTGATTTCAGGAATGGTGTAAATGCCCGTCGGGATATCTTCAATCAGGTGAACGTTGGCTTCACCTTTGATCATGGCTTGTGCAGCAATACGCCCCTGATCATAAGCCGCAGATGCCAGACTTGGGTAACCAATCACATCACCGACAGCATAGACATGAGACAGCGCGGTTTGGTACATGCTGTTCACTTTCAGCAAACCACGGCTATCGGCTTCCAGGCCAATATTTTCCAAGCCTAAACCGCTGGTATTACCTGTTCGTCCATTAGCATATAACAAGCAGTCTGCTTTGACCTTTTTGCCTGATTTCAAATGGACAATCACGCCGTCCGTTGTCCCTTCAATCTGCTCAAATTCTTCGTTATGGCGGATAACCACGCCGTTATTCCAGAAGTGATAAGAGAGCGCATCTGACATTTCCTGATCAAGGAAAGCCAGTAGGCGGTCACGGGTATTGATCAAATCGACTTTGACACTCAACCCACGGAAGATAGACGCATATTCGCAACCAATCACCCCTGCACCATAAATAATGACGTGCTGTGGCTCATGGCTGAGCTGCAAAATGGTATCGCTGTCATAAATGCGTTCATGGTTAAAATCAACATTGACTGGGCGATAAGGGCGCGAGCCAGTTGCAATGACAATGTTATCGGCCTGCAAGGTATCACTGGTACCGTCGGCGTAACGCACATTAACCGTATTGGCATCAATGAAGCTGGCATCACCTGAGAACATGTGGCAATGGTTGCGATCATAAAAGCCTTGCCGCATACGGGTTTGCTGATTAATAACACGATCTGCATGGTTTAAAATATCAGCGAAAGAGGATTTTATGGTTCTGGCATTGTCGCTGTAGAGGGGGTTTTGGTTGAACTCGATAATACGGCTAACGGCGTGGCGCAAGGCTTTAGAAGGAATGGTACCCCAATGGGTACATCCGCCACCCACATTATTATACCGTTCAATCACGGCAACGCGTGCCCCTTGCTTGACCAGCCCCATCGCGGCACCTTCACCGCCAGGGCCCGAGCCAATCACAATGGCATCAAAATGGAAGTGCTGTTGCATGTAGGAGAGACCTGTTTTTATACAAAATTACAACGATACATTAACATCATCTTAGGCAGAACCCAATCAACGATAGGGGAATCACCATAATGTGTGTTGTAAAGTCGCAATTCGGTATTGAGAAGATACGTTTGTATAACGGTTGTTACCGCAAAGTTTGGTATATTGCTGACTATATGTCTTAGATTGAGAAATTGGATATCCCTTGGGTACGATTATGGGCGTCAGAGCACAACAAAAAGAGCGGACTCGTCGTTCCCTTATCGAAGCGGCGTTCAGTCAACTGAGTGCTGAGCGGAGCTTTGCCAGCCTGAGCTTACGGGAAGTCTCCCGTGAAGCAGGTATCGCACCGACTTCTTTTTACCGGCATTTCCGGGATGTCGACGAGCTTGGGCTAACCATGGTTGACGAAAGCGGCCTGATGTTACGTCAATTAATGCGTCAGGCACGGCAACGGATTGCCAAAGGCGGCAGCGTTATCCGTACATCGGTGTCCACCTTTATGGAGTTTATCGGCAACAACCCTAATGCGTTTCGTTTGCTGCTCAGGGAACGTTCCGGGACTTCCGCCGCTTTTCGTGCTGCGGTTGCGCGTGAAATTCAGCACTTTATTGCTGAACTGGCAGATTACCTCGAGTTAGAAAATCACATGCCACGTAGCTTCACTGAGGCTCAAGCTGAGGCCATGGTCACAATTGTCTTCAGTGCAGGTGCAGAAGTACTGGACGTGGATATTGAACAGCGGCGACAGTTAGAAGAACGCTTGGTCTTACAGTTACGGATGATCTCCAAAGGTGCTTACTATTGGTATCGCCGTGAACAAGAAAAGCTTGCTGCGTCCCGTGTAGAATAAGGTAAAGAAAATATGGAACAATCTTCTCGCCGTGAAACCGGCACCCTACTACTGGCATTAATTACTGGCTTGGCGATAAATGGGGTATGTGCCGCGTTATTCAGTGCGCTGGTGCCTTTTTCAGTTTTTCCACTACTGACGCTCATACTGGCGGTGTATTGCCTACATCAGCGTTATCTCAATTTTGCTATGCCGCAAGGGATACCGGTGCTGGCTTCAGCATGTTTCCTGCTTGGGATCTTGTTGTACAGCGCGATTGTGCGGGTGGAATACCCTGCAATTGGGTCTAACTTCGTTCCTGCGGTGCTCAGTGTGGTGTTGGTGTTCTGGATCTTATTTAAATTAAGAACACGTAAATCGGTACAAACACATACAGATGCGGATATTGATATCAATAACTCGGATCAACCACAGCAATAGCCCTTGGGTCTTCAGCCCTATCAAGCTGTTTTATAGCGCGGTGCTCGAAGGGGTTACTGCACCTAGATACCGTCTTGCCAACTAAGGGCAACATGTCGTTGCCCTTTCTTTTATCTGCGGTATGAATTATTCGTCAGTGACGTTTTTCCAGCAGTACCCCACATTCCATATGGTGGGTATAAGGGAATTGATCGAACAGTGCTAGTCGGCTAATTTTATGTGTGTGCTGTAATTGTTCCAAATTGGCGCACAGCGTCTCTGGATTACAGGAGATATAAAGAATACGCGGGTAAGCCTGTACTAGCTTAACCGTCTCGTGATCCAGCCCACTGCGTGGCGGATCGACAAAGATGGTCTCGCAATTATAACTGCCCAAATCAATACCCTTCAGGCGGTTAAACTCACGAACGCCCTGCATCGCCTGAGTAAACTCTTCCGCTGACATCCGGATAATCTGCACGTTATCGATATTATTTGCTGCAATATTATATTGAGCCGCTGCGACGGAAGGTTTGGCAATTTCTGTTGCCAGCACCCGTTCAAAATTTCGCGCCAGTGCCAATGAGAAATTACCGTTACCACAATACAACTCCAGTAAATCGCCAGTGGCACCTTGGGTAACATCCAGCGCCCATTCCAACATGTGAATATTCACCGCCGCATTAGGTTGGGTAAAACTATTTTCAACCTGCCGATAGATCATCTCGCGTCCGGCGACTGGCAAGACCTCATCGATATAATCGTGATCCAGCATGATTTTAGTTTTAGCTGCTCGACCAATGAGTTGTAGGTCAAAACCTTGTGCACGTAACTGATCTCGCAGTTCCAGCGCTTTTTGCTGCCACTCTTCATCTAATTGGCGGTGATACAGCAACGAGGCGATCAGCTTACCGCTGAGGGTAGATAAATAATCTATTTGGAACAGTTTGCGTCGCAATAGCGGCTCCGCTCTGATGGCGGTCATCAGAGCATCCATTAAGCGATTGATTAACCGACTGGCTACCGGGAATTGTTCAACCCGGATACGTTGCTTGGTCTGTTGGTCAAACATGATGTGGTACAAGTCATCTTCATCATGCCAAACGCGAAATTCGGCTCTCATACGGTAATGGTCTGCCGGAGAACGAAATATTTCTGGCTCGGGTGCCTGAAATGGCAACATCATCGCCTTAAGACGGGCAGACTTTTCTGCCAGTTGGTGGTCGTAGCTTTCAATCGGCAGGATGTTGGGAGTCATGTTTTTCTCGTTGGGTCAGTATAAAAGGGGGATGATCCTTGCGGATTGTAGGGAAAGTTGCCCTGATGTCCAGTTTTGTCGTGTTTATTCCGGCGTGGGTCAATGGAAGTCTAGACATCTATTTTACTTGATCGTAGCATTGTGGTCCGGCCTCATGCTGTTATTTAAACACCTAAGAGTTAAAAGGGAATCCGGTGTAAATCCGGAGCTGACGCGCAGCGGTAAGGGGAAGTCACGGCGATAGGTTTCTAACAGACACTGTCCGCAAGGATGGGAAGTCATCGCCTGCTCTATTTCGCGCCATTTATTTATCACAGTATTTTTACTGTCATAACCATGGCCTGATACCAGAGATCCTAAGCCCGAAGACCTGCCGGTATTACGTCGCAATATTCGTGGCCGTCGCGTACTACCGGCCATGGCACTGCGGCATCCGCCAATTGAGTTTGGATGCTCTCTTAATGATAATTAAAAATACAATGACAATTAAAAAATATACGCTGCTCACAGCCCTTTCTGTGACGGCATTTTCTGGCTGGGCGCAGGGTAATAACACCACGGACAACAATGATGAAATGGTTGTAACAGCCAACCGTTTTCCACAACCGAAAAGTAGTGTATTAGCGCCTGTCGATGTAGTCACTCGTGCCGATATTGATCGCTGGCAATCTACAAATATAAATGATGTCTTACGCCGCTTACCGGGTGTTGATATTGCTCAGGATGGCGGTATGGGCCAGCGCAGTTCTTTATTTATCCGGGGCACTAATTCTAGCCATGTCTTGGTTCTGATCGATGGCGTCCGCCTCAATCAAGCGGGGATTACCGGCGCATCAGATCTCAGTCAAATCCCTATTTCATTGGTACAGCGCATCGAATACATTCGTGGTCCACGTTCTGCCGTCTATGGTTCAGATGCCATTGGAGGGGTGATTAATATCCTGACTGGACGGGATAAACCAGGAACCACACTTTCTGCTGGGTTGGGTTCAAACGGTTATCAAACCTATGATGGTTCCACTCAACAGAAACTGGGTGAAGACACGACGGTGACATTGGCGGGAAATTACACTTATAGCAAAGGGTATGATGTGGTTGCTGGTATGCCGGGAGCAGGTGGACCACGTCAGCCTGACCGGGATGGTTTCATGGGGAAAATGCTGTGGGCGGGCTTAGAACATCAGTTTAACGAGCAGTTTAATGGTTTTGCCCGAGTATATGGTTTCGATAACCGCAGTGATTATGACGGGTATACCAACTATAGCAATCCATTGGCGTTAATCGATACCCGTAAACTCTCCAGCCGTACCTATGACACGGGACTACGCTACAAGAATGGCATTTATGCTTCCCAATTTATTGCCAGTTATAACCGAACTAAAGATTATAATTACAGCCCACTTTTCGGCCAGCATGATATTACGGCCTCGTTAGATGAAGCTGAGCAATATAACTTGCAATGGGGTAACACCTTCCAGTTAACGAATGGCATGATCAGTGCGGGTGCGGATTGGCAAGAGCAAAGAACCGAACGTAAAAGCAGTAACCAGAATACTACGGCCGATTTTACGCAGCACAACACGGGCATCTATTTGACAGGCCAACAGCAAATCAGCGACGTTACATTAGAGGGGGCTGTACGCAGTGACGATAACTCGCAGTTTGGGTGGCACTCAACTTGGCAGACCAGCGCCGGTTGGGAATTTATTGATGGCTACCGCTTGATTGGTTCTTACGGCACAGCCTATAAGGCACCTAATCTGATGCAGCTTTATAGCGCTTACGGTGGTAATGCCAATCTGAAACCGGAAGAAAGTAAGCAATGGGAAGGTGGCGTCGAAGGATTAACGGGGCCGCTGACTTGGCGTCTATCTGCTTATCGTAACGATATTGATCAGCTTATCGATTACAGCAATCTGACCAACGGTTATTTCAATATCAATAAAGCCACGATTAAAGGTGTTGAATGGACAGGTTCGTTTGATACTGGGCCGTTATCACATCAAGTGACGCTGGAATATCTGGACCCACGTAATGCAGATACCCACGAAATTCTGGTGCGCCGAGCCAAGCAACAAGTAAAATATCAGTTGGATTGGCAGGTAGCTGATTTGGATTGGTCTGTTACCTACCAATATCTTGGTCAGCGTTATGACAAAGACTACAGCACTTATCCAGAAGAAACGGTTGAACTCGGTGGTGTGAGCCTTTGGGATCTCGCTGTTTCGTATCCGGTCACATCTCATCTCACGGTTCGTGGTAGAATTGCCAACCTGTTTGATAAAGATTATGAGATGGTTTATGGCTACCAAACCCCAGGACGCGAATACTACTTCACGGGAAGCTATAACTTCTAAGGCTGACTCTCCTCCTCGCCCGACAGCACTGATTTTTGATTCGGGTGTTGGCGGGCTGTCTGTCTATCAAGAGATTCGGCAACTGTTGCCGGATCTCCACTATATATATGCTTTTGATAACGTCGCTTTCCCTTATGGGGAAAAGTCCGGCGAATTTATTGTCGAGCGTGTGCTGGAAATTGTGACCGCGGTACAGCAGCGCCACCCTTTGGCAATTGTTGTCATCGCGTGTAACACGGCTAGCACTGTCTCTCTGCCTGCGTTACGTGAACGCTTCGCCTTCCCTGTTGTCGGCGTGGTCCCAGCGATTAAACCGGCAGTAAGGTTAACGCGTAATGGCGTTGTGGGTTTACTTGCCACTCGTGCAACCGTCCATGCTTCTTATACCTTAGATTTAATTGCGCGTTTTGCCACTGATTGCAAAATAGAGTTGCTGGGTTCATCTGAGCTGGTGGAGGTAGCAGAAACCAAGTTGCATGGTGGAGTTGTACCGCTCGAGGTATTAAAGAAGATTCTCCACCCATGGTTAAGCATGCGTGAGCCACCGGATACTATAGTATTGGGTTGCACCCATTTCCCTCTATTAACAGAAGAGTTAGCGCAAGTGCTACCGGAAGGTACCCGGATGGTCGATTCAGGCGCTGCCATTGCTCGCCGAACGGCTTGGCTTATCTCTTCTCAAGAGAATGTTATTTCTTCTCAAGATGAAAACATCGCTTACTGCATGGCTTTAGACGAGGATACTGACGCTTTATTACCCGTTTTACAGAGTTATGGTTTCCCGAAGCTGCAAAAACTACCAATTTAAGCGCAATTCGTCTAAAGAATCAGCGGTTGAAAAGTTTTTTGAAATTAGGGGTTGCAGGCTGTCAGGAACTCCCTATAATGCGCCTCCACTGACCGGGAACAACGAAACACACTTCGCCGGGTCAGGAAGAGAAAAGCAGACTTGAACTTCGAAAGAAATAAAAGAAAACCTTGACTCTTCAGCGGGAAAGCGTATTATCTGCCTCCCGCGTTACCGTAAGATTCGCCGCAAGGCAAACGGGTAACGAGCGCTCTTTAACAATTTATCAGACAATCTGTGTGGGCACTCGCAAGACGATATCGACGCCTGTTTCGGCAGGCAGAAATAATATCAAGTCTTGAAGAGTGACCAAAGCAGTAAACATTTTGACTTCGGTCAAGATGCCTATTTGCAGAAAGTAATCTTTGAGCACCGCTGCTTTTACGCAAGTAAAAGTCAGCAAATCAAACAAATCTTAAATTGAAGAGTTTGATCATGGCTCAGATTGAACGCTGGCGGCAGGCCTAACACATGCAAGTCGAGCGGCAGCGGGAAGTAGTTTACTACTTTGCCGGCGAGCGGCGGACGGGTGAGTAATGTCTGGGGATCTGCCTGATGGAGGGGGATAACTACTGGAAACGGTAGCTAATACCGCATGACCTCGCAAGAGCAAAGTGGGGGACCTTAGGGCCTCACGCCATCGGATGAACCCAGATGGGATTAGCTAGTAGGTGGGGTAATGGCTCACCTAGGCGACGATCCCTAGCTGGTCTGAGAGGATGACCAGCCACACTGGAACTGAGACACGGTCCAGACTCCTACGGGAGGCAGCAGTGGGGAATATTGCACAATGGGCGCAAGCCTGATGCAGCCATGCCGCGTGTGTGAAGAAGGCCTTCGGGTTGTAAAGCACTTTCAGCGAGGAGGAAGGGGTTGAGTTTAATACGCTCAATCATTGACGTTACTCGCAGAAGAAGCACCGGCTAACTCCGTGCCAGCAGCCGCGGTAATACGGAGGGTGCAAGCGTTAATCGGAATTACTGGGCGTAAAGCGCACGCAGGCGGTTTGTTAAGTCAGATGTGAAATCCCCGCGCTTAACGTGGGAACTGCATTTGAAACTGGCAAGCTAGAGTCTTGTAGAGGGGGGTAGAATTCCAGGTGTAGCGGTGAAATGCGTAGAGATCTGGAGGAATACCGGTGGCGAAGGCGGCCCCCTGGACAAAGACTGACGCTCAGGTGCGAAAGCGTGGGGAGCAAACAGGATTAGATACCCTGGTAGTCCACGCTGTAAACGATGTCGACTTGGAGGTTGTGCCCTTGAGGCGTGGCTTCCGGAGCTAACGCGTTAAGTCGACCGCCTGGGGAGTACGGCCGCAAGGTTAAAACTCAAATGAATTGACGGGGGCCCGCACAAGCGGTGGAGCATGTGGTTTAATTCGATGCAACGCGAAGAACCTTACCTACTCTTGACATCCACAGAATTTGGCAGAGATGCTAAAGTGCCTTCGGGAACTGTGAGACAGGTGCTGCATGGCTGTCGTCAGCTCGTGTTGTGAAATGTTGGGTTAAGTCCCGCAACGAGCGCAACCCTTATCCTTTGTTGCCAGCACGTAATGGTGGGAACTCAAGGGAGACTGCCGGTGACAAACCGGAGGAAGGTGGGGATGACGTCAAGTCATCATGGCCCTTACGAGTAGGGCTACACACGTGCTACAATGGCAGATACAAAGTGAAGCGAACTCGCGAGAGTCAGCGGACCACATAAAGTCTGTCGTAGTCCGGATTGGAGTCTGCAACTCGACTCCATGAAGTCGGAATCGCTAGTAATCGTAGATCAGAATGCTACGGTGAATACGTTCCCGGGCCTTGTACACACCGCCCGTCACACCATGGGAGTGGGTTGCAAAAGAAGTAGGTAGCTTAACCTTCGGGAGGGCGCTTACCACTTTGTGATTCATGACTGGGGTGAAGTCGTAACAAGGTAACCGTAGGGGAACCTGCGGTTGGATCACCTCCTTACCTAACGATACGCATTGCGCAGTGCCCACACAGATTGTCTGATGAATGTAAACGAGCAAGAGCACCTGTTGATGTTATGAGTTTCGACTCATGCTGATACGAAACGGTTGAATTTCGGTTTGATCGGTATTTTCGTGTCCCCATCGTCTAGAGGCCTAGGACACTGCCCTTTCACGGCTGTAACAGGGGTTCGAATCCCCTTGGGGACGCCAATCCGATAATGAGTGAAAGACATTATCACCGGTTCTTTATGAACTGAAAAATAACGTAAAGATGACTTTACCAAGTCGTGTTTACGATATTGCTCTTTAACAATCTGGAACAAGCTGAAAATTGAAACATTACAGCTGAAATTTACCCCGCCGTAGATGTATTGGGGTAAAGAGTAACCTGTAATAGAGTCTCTCAAATAATCGCAACACAAGATGTACTGTCAGCAATGACAAGACACCTTCGGGTTGTGAGGTTAAGCGACTAAGCGTACACGGTGGATGCCTAGGCAGTCAGAGGCGATGAAGGGCGTGCTAATCTGCGAAAAGCGTCGGTAAGCTGATATGAAGCGTTATAACCGACGATACCCGAATGGGGAAACCCAGTGCAATACGTTGCACTATCGTTAGATGAATACATAGTCTAACGAGGCGAACCGGGGGAACTGAAACATCTAAGTACCCCGAGGAAAAGAAATCAACCGAGATTCCCCCAGTAGCGGCGAGCGAACGGGGAGGAGCCCAGAGTCTGAATCAGTTTGTGTGTTAGTGGAAGCGTCTGGAAAGTCGCACGGTACAGGGTGATAGTCCCGTACACCAAAATGCACAGGCTGTGAACTCGATGAGTAGGGCGGGACACGTGACATCCTGTCTGAATATGGGGGGACCATCCTCCAAGGCTAAATACTCCTGACTGACCGATAGTGAACCAGTACCGTGAGGGAAAGGCGAAAAGAACCCCGGCGAGGGGAGTGAAATAGAACCTGAAACCGTGTACGTACAAGCAGTGGGAGCACCTTCGTGGTGTGACTGCGTACCTTTTGTATAATGGGTCAGCGACTTATATTTTGTAGCAAGGTTAACCGAATAGGGGAGCCGTAGGGAAACCGAGTCTTAACTGGGCGTCTAGTTGCAAGGTATAGACCCGAAACCCGGTGATCTAGCCATGGGCAGGTTGAAGGTTGGGTAACACTAACTGGAGGACCGAACCGACTAATGTTGAAAAATTAGCGGATGACTTGTGGCTGGGGGTGAAAGGCCAATCAAACCGGGAGATAGCTGGTTCTCCCCGAAAGCTATTTAGGTAGCGCCTCGTGAACTCATCTTCGGGGGTAGAGCACTGTTTCGGCTAGGGGGCCATCCCGGCTTACCAAACCGATGCAAACTCCGAATACCGAAGAATGTTATCACGGGAGACACACGGCGGGTGCTAACGTCCGTCGTGAAGAGGGAAACAACCCAGACCGCCAGCTAAGGTCCCAAAGTCATGGTTAAGTGGGAAACGATGTGGGAAGGCACAGACAGCCAGGATGTTGGCTTAGAAGCAGCCATCATTTAAAGAAAGCGTAATAGCTCACTGGTCGAGTCGGCCTGCGCGGAAGATGTAACGGGGCTAAACCATGCACCGAAGCTGCGGCAGCGACACTTAGGTGTTGTTGGGTAGGGGAGCGTTCTGTAAGCCGTTGAAGGTGACCTGTGAGGGTTGCTGGAGGTATCAGAAGTGCGAATGCTGACATAAGTAACGATAATGCGGGTGAAAAACCCGCACGCCGGAAGACCAAGGGTTCCTGTCCAACGTTAATCGGGGCAGGGTGAGTCGACCCCTAAGGCGAGGCTGAAAAGCGTAGTCGATGGGAAACAGGTTAATATTCCTGTACTTGGTGTTACTGCGAAGGGGGGACGGAGAAGGCTAGGCTGGCCGGGCGACGGTTGTCCCGGTTTAAGCGTGTAGGGGGAGTGACCAGGTAAATCCGGTTGCTTATCAACCCTGAGGCGTGATGACGATGCACCACGGTGCAGAAGCAGTTGATGCCATGCTTCCAGGAAAAGCCTCTAAGCATCAGGTAACATTAAATCGTACCCCAAACCGACACAGGTGGTCAGGTAGAGAATACTCAGGCGCTTGAGAGAACTCGGGTGAAGGAACTAGGCAAAATGGTGCCGTAACTTCGGGAGAAGGCACGCTGGCGTTAGGTGAAAGGACTAGCTCCTGGAGCTGAAGCCAGTCGCAGATACCAGCTGGCTGCAACTGTTTAATAAAAACACAGCACTGTGCAAACACGAAAGTGGACGTATACGGTGTGACGCCTGCCCGGTGCTGGAAGGTTAATTGATGGGGTCAGCCGCAAGGGGAAGCTCTTGATCGAAGCCCCAGTAAACGGCGGCCGTAACTATAACGGTCCTAAGGTAGCGAAATTCCTTGTCGGGTAAGTTCCGACCTGCACGAATGGCGTAATGATGGCCAGGCTGTCTCCACCCGAGACTCAGTGAAATTGAACTCGCTGTGAAGATGCAGTGTACCCGCGGCAAGACGGAAAGACCCCGTGAACCTTTACTATAGCTTGACACTGAACATTGAGCCTTGATGTGTAGGATAGGTGGGAGGCCTTGAAGTGTGGACGCCAGTCTGCATGGAGCCAACCTTGAAATACCACCCTTTAATGTTTGATGTTCTAACTCGGCCCCATGATCTGGGGTGAGGACAGTGTCTGGTGGGTAGTTTGACTGGGGCGGTCTCCTCCCAAAGAGTAACGGAGGAGCACGAAGGTTAGCTAATCACGGTCGGACATCGTGAGGTTAGTGCAAAGGCATAAGCTAGCTTGACTGCGAGAGTGACGGCTCGAGCAGGTACGAAAGTAGGTCTTAGTGATCCGGTGGTTCTGAATGGAAGGGCCATCGCTCAACGGATAAAAGGTACTCCGGGGATAACAGGCTGATACCGCCCAAGAGTTCATATCGACGGCGGTGTTTGGCACCTCGATGTCGGCTCATCACATCCTGGGGCTGAAGTAGGTCCCAAGGGTATGGCTGTTCGCCATTTAAAGTGGTACGCGAGCTGGGTTTAGAACGTCGTGAGACAGTTCGGTCCCTATCTGCCGTGGGCGTTGGAAGATTGAGAGGGGCTGCTCCTAGTACGAGAGGACCGGAGTGGACGAATCACTGGTGTTCGGGTTGTCATGCCAATGGCATTGCCCGGTAGCTAAATTCGGAAGAGATAACCGCTGAAAGCATCTAAGCGGGAAACTTGCCTCGAGATGAGTCTTCCCTGGGACTTAAAGTCCCCTGAAGGAACGTTAAAGACTATGACGTTGATAGGCTGGGTGTGTAAGTGCAGCGATGTATTGAGCTAACCAGTACTAATGATCCGTGAGGCTTAACCTTACAACACCGAAGGTGTTTTGAATTGAGAGAGATTTTCAGCGTCGTTCCGAGATTGTGTTGACTGGCTGACAAGTGTTGCTTGTTTGCGGGTTAATTGAAACAGAATTTGCCTGGCGGCCATAGCGCGGTGGTCCCACCTGATCCCATGCCGAACTCAGAAGTGAAACGCCGTAGCGCCGATGGTAGTGTGGGGTCTCCCCATGCGAGAGTAGGACACTGCCAGGCATCAAACACGAGTTATCAGAGTGACATCTGGTAACTGTCAAAATCGCCAAAAGCGGTTTTGCACAGCGCAGAGCGCTGGCCCTTATAGGGTAAAGTATCGGGAAGATACACGTAAAAGAATCGGTGGAGCGGTAGTTCAGTTGGTTAGAATACCTGCCTGTCACGCAGGGGGTCGCGGGTTCGAGCCCCGTCCGTTCCGCCACCCTAATTAGGGGCGTAGTTCAATTGGTAGAGCACCGGTCTCCAAAACCGGGTGTTGGGAGTTCGAGTCTCTCCGCCCCTGCCAGATAAAAAACCCTTCGCGAAAGCGAGGGGTTTTTTATTTTAAGTCTGTAAAAAATTAATACCCTTTCCTCATTGGCTTAATGCCTTTTCCTTCGCTTTCTCTTTCCTCATTATAATTTAATGATTTTTATAATATTTTGGTTATCTCAAATATCACCTCAGTAGCACACAGATTCAGTCCAATATACATGCCCAGATATTGGTATGTGCGCAAGTCAGCAGACGCGTCGTAAACTTGCGCTATAAGCCCTATATAGGGCTTCCTAGAGCTTGATTCGGGGGGGGGCTTCGGGTATTGTGGCATAGGCTATTTCGATGCAAGAAAGCCCTCTGTTCACGTAATAGGCCACTCCATTGTATTTCTTATGTCACATATCATACATGGCTTCTGATACGTTCAGTTTTCTGGACATTCTTGCTATTGGTTCGCTCAGTTAAGGCGGTTTTAGGACCCAGGTATTCTGTCTCTTTGGCAAGAATTATGACTTTTCATCGGTACAACCGCCTTTACTAACCGGGTTGCAGTATGTTGGTATTCCAGTTCGGGAGCGGGTAGGTTGTTGGTGTTATATCGGGGCGATGATATTCACATTTTCATTTTATTTACTGATAAAAATGATGCCTTCCAACGTTTATAACTTCTCTCATTAATCATCTTTTTTTGTTGATTTCTTATATATCTGTAAATGGTAACGTTCCCGACATATGTCTATTTGGCTGAATCTATGTACGAAATGATTGTTATTCTGTGGTGTGACGCCGCTCATTATTACTTTCACCAATTGTACTAAAACTAGTTAACATTTTAGCCATCCAGGAAGCTCACCTTAAAAAATAGCATGTGCTTTTAGCACAACATTAATTCGCAAATTGGCCGAAATTCAGGATGAAAACCAGTCTGAATGATCATCTTAGCTATTCTCAGGAATGGCAACGAGTCAGCGGCTTGACGATGACAAATGAAGTGAGGAGAGAAATATGTACAGGCGTTTACTGTTAGCAGCAGCTGTAACAGCGGCAATGTGTAGTGCAGTTCAGGCAGCTCCGTTAGTTGTCGGTTTTTCTCAAATTGGTTCAGAATCCGGTTGGCGCTCTGCGGAAACCAAGGTTGCGAAACAAGAAGCGGAAAAGCGTGGGATAACACTCAAGATCGCGGATGCTCAACAAAAACAAGAGAACCAAATAAAAGCTGTGAGATCTTTTATTGCTCAAGGTGTTGATGCGATCTTTATCGCACCTGTAGTGGCTACCGGTTGGACGCCAGTCTTACAGGAAGCGAAAGAAGCCAAGATACCTGTATTCCTGCTCGACCGTATGATTGAGGTGAATGATCCTTCTTTGTATACGGCGGCTGTTGCCTCTGACAGTGTATATGAGGGGAAAGTTGCGGGTGAGTGGCTATTGCAAGATGTAGCAGGCAAACCCTGTAATGTTGTTGAGTTACAAGGCACGGTTGGCTCAAGTGTGGCAATTAACCGTAAGAAAGGCTTTGCTGACGGGATAGCTTCGGCACCTGGCGTGAAGATAATCCGCTCTCAGTCAGGGGATTTCACGCGCAGTAAAGGCAAAGAAGTCATGGAAAGCTTCATTAAAGCGGAGCAAAACGGTAAAAATATTTGCGCGGTCTATGCGCACAATGACGATATGGCGATTGGAGCTATTCAGGCAATTAAAGAAGCAGGTTTAAAACCGGGTTCAGATATTAAAATCGTTTCCATTGATGGTGTTCCTGATATCTTCAAAGCAATGAGTAGTGGCGAAGCAAACGCGACCGTTGAATTAACGCCTAATATGGCCGGCCCTGCTTTAGATGCATTAATTGTGCTCAAGAAAGACGGTACCCAGCCACCTAAATTCATTCAGACAGAGTCCCGCCTGCTCCAGCCAGACACGGCTAAACAGGAATATGAGTTGAAGAAAAGTCTTGGTTATTGATTCAGATGGCGGGGCTTGCCCCCGCCTGCTTTTATCACCTGTATTGGGTCAATATCTGAGTTGTTTTTGAACGTGGGTACATCTGATGGAAATATTGTTAGAAGTCCGTGGCTTATCTGTTGAGTTTCCTGGTGTTAAGGCATTGGACTCCGTAGATTTTTCTCTGCAACGCGGTGAGGTTGTTGCGTTATTAGGAGAGAATGGCGCAGGAAAATCGACATTAATAAAAGCATTAACCGGGGTTTATAAACGATCCGCTGGTGAGGTGCTGTTGGACGGCAAGGCTGTGTGCCCCATTGATACCGCAGATGCCCAACTCATGGGGATTGGTACTGTCTATCAAGAGGTCAACTTACTGCCGAACATATCTGTTGCTGCGAATTTATTTATTGGCCGTGAGCCGCTACGTTGGGGGCTAATTGATCACAATAAAATGAACCAGCAAGCAGCAAAATTGCTGACGGGTTATGGTTTAACGTTAGATGTTCAGCAGCCTTTGGCTAATTTCTCTATTGCAATACAACAGATTGTAGCAATCGCCCGCGCCGTTGACCTTTCCGCGAAGGTGCTGATTCTGGATGAGCCTACAGCAAGTTTAGATGCTAAAGAAGTCAGTATGTTACTGGATATCTTGTGCCAGCTACGGGACCAGGGTATCGGTATGGTTTTTGTGACCCATTTTCTCGATCAGGTTTATCGAATCAGTGATCGCATTACAGTTTTGCGAAATGGCAAGCTCGTCGGTACCAAAACTGTGGCAGAACTTCCCCGGATTGAGCTAGTGCAAATGATGCTGGGGCATAGTTTTGATGAACAATTACTGAAACGTGGTGAACACAGTATTACGAATAAGAATCCATTGGTTGAGTTTAAAAACTATGGCCGACGGGGTGTGGTAGAGAATTTTGATTTGTCTGTATCTCCCGGTGAAATTGTCGGGTTGGCCGGGTTATTAGGTTCAGGACGGACTGAAACAGCACAGCTAATTTTTGGCATAACGACACCTGATACGGGGGAAGCCAAAATACAAGGCAAACCGGTTAAAATTAGAACACCACGTAAGGCATCAAAATTTGGTTTTGGCTACTGCCCAGAAGATCGCAAAACAGAGGGTATTGTTGGTGCGGCAACCGTAAGGGAAAACATCATTTTAGCCTTACAAGCGCAGCGTGGGTGGCTGAGGCCCCTTTCTATGCGTGAGCAGACACAAATTGCAGACGATTTTATCCAGCAACTGGGTATTCGTACCCCAAGCCCTGAACAGCAAATTCAATATCTCTCCGGTGGAAACCAACAAAAAGTATTACTTGCCCGCTGGCTTGCCACGAAACCCCGATTTTTAATTTTAGATGAACCGACTCGTGGTATCGATGTAGGTGCTCACGCCGAAATTATTCGGTTGATCGAAAAGTTGTGTGATGAAGGGTTGGCGCTGTTAATTATCTCTTCCGAATTAGAAGAATTGGCGGGTTACGCTGATCGGATCATCGTTCTTCGTGATCGTCGGCATGTTGCTCAACTCGACCACGATGAAATTTCCGTTCCTGCCATTATGCAGGCGATCGCGGTGCAATAAGGAGTGGTTTCATGGGAAACAGGAGCCTGTCAATGACACAACGACCGCGCAAAGTAAAATGGGTTTTGCCGAAAGGCGCGACACAATTTGGTGCACTGGCAGTTATTTTATTGATTGATAGTCTGGTCGCACCGCATTTCTTCTCTATCCATATTCAGGATGGCCGGCTGTTTGGCAGTATTATTGATATTTTAAACCGCGGCGCCCCCGTTGCTTTATTGGCGCTGGGAATGACATTAGTCATTGCGACGGGTGGCATTGATTTATCGGTCGGTGCGGTCATGGCTATCGCTGGAGCGACTGCCGCGACGTTGACCAGTGCGGGATACCCGTTCATGACGGTGCTAGCGCTGTCACTCGCTGTCGGGGCGCTATGTGGTTTGTGGAATGGTTTCTTAGTGGCGGTATTACAAATCCAGCCAATAGTTGCCACGCTAATGTTGATGGTCGCCGGGCGCGGAATCGCTCAGCTTATTACTGAAGGCCAGATTGTTACTTTTGATAGTGGCGGTTTGGCAACGCTTGGTAGCAGTACGCTGATGTATTTACCCATGTCAGTGGTTATTGCATGTAGCATGTTAATTCTGGTGTGGTTGCTAACCCGTAAAACGGCGCTTGGGTTGTTCATTGAGTCAGTCGGTATCAACTTACGATCTGCTCGGAATGCAGGTGTGAGTACCCGTTTAGTGCTGATTGCCGTTTATGTGATTTGCGGTGTGTGCGCTGCGGTGGCGGGTATTATTGTGACCGCTGATATTCGTGGTGCTGATGCGAACAATGCGGGCTTATGGCTGGAGTTGGACGCGATATTGGCGGTAGTTATCGGTGGTGCATCGTTGATGGGCGGACGTTTTAATCTACTACTTTCCGTTATTGGCGCTTTAATTATTCAGGGTATGAATACTGGGATTTTACTTTCTGGTTATCAGCCGGAGTTTAATTTGGTGCTTAAAGCCATTGTTGTGCTGGCCGTATTAGTTGTGCAATCCCCGATGATCTCATTAAGCCATCTCTTCCAGAGGCGAAAATAATGTTAAAGCGTAATGTTCCCTTGCTGATTACTATCGCCGTTTTTATTCTGGGATATGCTTTCTGTCTGAGTCAATTTCCCAGTTTCTCCTCCTCTCGAGTATGGTGTGATTTACTGACTGATAATGCTTTTCTTGGCATTGTTGCTGTCGGCATGACTTTCGTTATTTTATCGGGGGGGATCGATTTATCTGTCGGCTCGGTTATTGCCTTTACTGGTGTGCTGCTGGCTAAGTTAATTGGTACCTATGGTATTCATCCAGTCTATGCCTTTGCTATCGTCTTAGTTATGGGCGCAATGTTTGGTGCGTTGATGGGGTGGATTATTGATTCCCTGAAACTTCCAGCGTTTATCATTACTCTTGCAGGGATGTTTTTTATCCGTGGTATGAGTTTTATCGTTTCTGAAGAGTCGCTGCCGATTAACCACCCGATATATGAAACGTTGGCTAATTATGCCTGGCGTGTTCCTGGGGGTGGGCGATTTACCTTGTTAGCATTTATTATGCTGATGGTTGTAGCTTTTGGCATCCTTTTGGCTCATCACACTCGTTTTGGTCATAACGTTTATGCGATTGGCGGTAATAGTGTTTCTGCGGGGTTGATGGGTGTCCCGGTCAGGAGAACGACCATTAAAATTTATATGCTATCCAGTACATTGGCCGCATTATCAGGCATTGTTTTCTCTCTCTACACGTCTGCGGGTTATGCGTTGGCGGCCAGTGGTGTTGAGTTAGATGCTATTGCTGCGGTTGTCATTGGTGGCACATTACTGGCGGGCGGTATCGGTACGGTATTCGGTACGTTGTTCGGTGTGTTAATTCAGGGCCTGATACAGAGTTATATTACTTTCGACGGTACACTCAGCTCGTGGTGGACCAAAATTGTGATTGGTATTTTGCTCTTTAGCTTTATCGTGATTCAGAAAGCGATGAGCGCTTTTTATCTCAACCGCAGATCACGCCCTCAGTCATCGCCACTTACTCCCGTGTAACGCTCTGGGTCGCGTTATTCATGGGGGTTTTTAAGAGTTGTCTGATCAATGCTTGCTGGTCACTGTTTTGTAGCCAAACGGCATACAGTGGCCGCACGATCGGTGGAATGTCAGGATGAATGACAAGCTGTGGGTATTCTTTTTGCCAATGTTCAGGCAGAAAAGCGCAACCGCCAGTCGTTTCAAGCAACTGGCGGGTTAAATGGGCAGAGGTCGTTGTGAGGATTGGCGCCTGCTCACTATCAAGTAAACGGTTTTCCTGCTGATGGAAATCAGCCCCCCATTCAAGTTTGATATAAGGCACTTCACTTGCATTTTTATGCTCGTTCGGGGTGTCATCTTCTTTTGGTAAATCAAGGGAGAACGACGAATAAAGCCGCAGTGAAAAATGGCCTAATAGCAGGCAGGCCAGTTCATCCATTTTGGGCGGTTCTGTCGTGATCAACAAGTCCAGTTGCCGTTCGTGCAACTGCTTCACCAGTGAGTTTCTCAGCGCAATGCGTGCTTCAAGGCGTAGTTCCTCTTGTTGTTCATATAACTGTTGCAACCATGGAGTGAGGTACGCCTCCCAAAGGGATGCGGTTGCACCTATGGATAACTCAGTGTGTTGTAGCGAATGTATGACTTCTTTTTTGGCTAATCGCCAAGTGTTCAGCAGCATTTCTGCGTACGGAACCAGCCGTTCACCCGCAGGAGTGAGACGAATATTATTACGATGCCGAGTGAATAAGTTTGCACCTAATTGATTTTCCAACTGACGGATACGGAAACTTACCGCCGACTGTGTTAAGTACAGAGATTCAGCTGCGCGACCAAAGTGACGAGTTCTACTGACCTCTAAAAAGGTTTTCAGTAATTCGGTATCCACACCATCTCCAATTTTTTTTATCGTTAGGATTTAAATGTTTTGTTTTACACGCTGTCAAGCCTATCTAATACTCCGCGCCATAAACAGCACGACCATGAGAGAATTAGGAGCGTGTCAGATGGCGGATAGCTTCATCACGACCAATCGTTTTTTTGATAATAAACATTATCCTCGCGGGTTCTCGCGTCACGGCGATTTCACCATTAAAGAGGCGCAATTACTAGAGCGCCATGGCTACGCTTTCAATGAGCTTGACTCAGGTAAACGTGAGCCAGTAACGGAAGAAGAGCAACGGTTCGTTGCTGTTTGCCGTGGCGAGCGTGAACCGGTCAGTGCCGAGGAGAAGGTCTGGTCTAAATATGTGATCCGGACTCGTCAGCCTAAACGTTTCCATACCCTGTCTGGCGGTAAGCCACAGATGGATGCTGTGGAGGATTATACCGATAGCGACGATTAATCTCCCTGCGTACTTGAAGCTGCAGGGTTGTTAGCTGCGTGCACTCACCCGAATCACTTACTGATGTAAGCTCATCGGGATTCGTTTACTGGCTGCCTACCTGCAACTCCAATTACTTTGGGTAAACCCTGTGTACTTGAGGTTGTAAAGATGTTAGCTGCGTGCACTCACCCGAATCACTTACTGGTGTAAGCTCATCGGGATTCGTTTACCTATCGGTGGTTAGTTGAGTATTAGGGGGCTTTGGCCCCCTTTGTTACATCAGGCTTTTGTGCAACTGCAATAGCAGGCGATCCATACAGCGATAGCTCAGCGCCTCTGAAAGATGACTTTTTTGGATGGTCTTTTCTTGCGCTAAATCGGCAATGGTTCGCGCCACTTTCAAAATATGGTGCCAGGCACGTACTGACAGGCCGAGTGTCAGTAAAACCTGCTCGAGAAACGCGGCATCCTCAGGTGCTAAATAACAAAACTCTGCTACCTCTTGGCTAGTGAGCTGCGTATTGATCTTCCCCGCCCGGTCCATTTGCCTTTGTCTGGCCTGTAACACTCGCTGCTTGACTGTAGCGCTACTCTCCCCCTGATTTTTCTGCGCACCCAGCATACCGGCTGGCAGTAATGGCACTTCTATCGATAAATCGAATCTATCGAGAAATGGCCCGGACAACTTGGCCAGATAGCGCAAAATTTGCTGTGGCGGTGTGCGGTTATGAACGCCTTGGTAGTGGCCGCTGGGGCTAGGGTTCATCGCCGCGATAAGTTGCACTTTGGCTGGAAAACAGATTTTGGCTGCCGCGCGGGAGATAATAATTTCGCCAGATTCCAACGGTTCGCGCAGTGAATCCAGTACCCGGCGTTCAAATTCAGGCAGTTCATCGAGAAATAACACACCGTTATGGGCCAGTGATATCTCACCGGGGCGGGGGATGGAGCCGCCGCCAATCAGCGCTGCCATCGATGCGCTATGGTGTGGGGCACGAAAGGCCCGGCAACGCCATTGTGTTGGCAGTGCGTTGCTATGCAGCAACCCGGTGATCGCCGCTGCTTCTAACGCCTCCTGATCGGTCAGCGGAGGCAATAACCCGGTTAGGCGGGTTGCCAGCATCGTTTTACCGGTACCTGGTGGCCCGAGTAACAGCAGGTTATGACCACCTGCCGCCGCGATTTCTAACGCACGTTTAGCCTGCGATTGACCAATGATGTCGTGTAAATCAAGGTGGTTATCCGGTGAAGGGGCCGGTTCGAAGGGCTGGCCCTGTGCGAGGGGGTTTTCACCTTGTAAGAAACCGCATACCGCTAATAAATGGTCTGCGACCCAGGAGTTGCCTTGTGGGATTAGACCAATTTCAAGACCATTAGCGGTGGGAAGGATTAACTGACGGTTAGCTTCGCTACAGGTGAGTGCTGCTGGAATTGCGCCGCTAACGCGCCTTAACGCGCCGGATAGGGCTAATTCACCCAAGAACTCATAGTGCGCTAACTTATCCGCAGGGATCTGCTCTGAGGCGGCCAAGATGGCTAAAGCAATGGGGAGATCATAGCGCCCGCCTTCTTTGGGTAAATCTGCCGGTGCCAGGCTGACGGTGATCCGCTTGGCGGGAAAATTAAAACCGCTGTTAATTAATGCGCTACGAACCCGATCCCGTGCTTCTTTGACCGTTGTTTCAGGTAAGCCGACCAATATCAATCCGGGTAATCCATTGCTGATATGAACTTCTACCGCGACAGGAGGGGCTTGAATGCCCAATGTTGCGCGAGTATGAATGGTTGCCAGTGACATTATGCTTTCCTTTGCCGTCATGCGTCCTGACGCACGATACTGCTCCGTGGGATGTTTTTATTTTGATGTGCTCAGTGTGGCGATAAATGAGAACCTAAATAGGGTGCCGCATGCTTCCCTTCAGTACACAAAAAAAT
This sequence comes from Yersinia pestis, assembly GCF_900460465.1. Lineage (GTDB taxonomy): Bacteria > Pseudomonadota > Gammaproteobacteria > Enterobacterales > Enterobacteriaceae > Yersinia > Yersinia pestis. Next base: position 407,103 of record NZ_UAVH01000001.1, read on the forward strand.
ATTCAGTTTGCGAAAGCTCACGAGAAATTTCGTTGCAATGAGTGAATCAAAATTAAAAACTGCGATGAGGTATGCAAAAAAAGGTCAAGCGGCGGTGTGGGTTTTACTGATTGATAATTAAAATGTTTATAGCATTTGGTCTGTATGCTCACAAAATAATAAGTTAAATAAATATTGTCAGATAACCAATAACTGTGATAACTCTGTAGGCATTCGTTCGACACTAGATAGATGAACAACCTAATTATGAAAGCAATTCTCCAAGTGATTAACCTAGTCCTAATTAGCGTGGTGGTGATTATTATCCCACCGTGCGGGGCTGCACTTGGACGAAGAAAGGCATAAAAATCAAGCCTTAATCTCAAGAGAACCCCCGCACCGAAAGGTCCGGGGGTTTTTTATTGGCACGCTAAAGGACGCGAGGAGCATAAAATGCACAGCAGAATAAAATCCTGTTCCTCTCGAAAAAGGTCGGGGAAATAACTATGAATGGTGCTCAGTGGGTGGTCCAAGCGTTGCGTGCGCAGGGCGTTGATACGGTATTTGGCTATCCGGGCGGGGCGATCATGCCTGTCTATGATGCGTTGTATGATGGTGGTGTTGAACATTTACTCTGCCGCCATGAGCAAGGTGCTGCCATTGCTGCTATCGGTTATGCACGTGCAACCGGCAAAGTTGGGGTGTGTATCGCCACTTCTGGTCCCGGAGCGACTAACCTGATCACCGGTCTGGCTGACGCTTTACTGGACTCTGTGCCGGTGATAGCTATCACCGGTCAGGTAGGGTCGGCCTTAATCGGTACCGATGCCTTTCAGGAGATCGATGTGCTGGGGCTATCACTGGCCTGCACCAAGCACAGTTTCTTGGTTGAGTCATTGGATGCGCTGCCAGAGATCATGGCTGAAGCGTTTGCCATTGCCACCAGTGGCCGCCCTGGGCCGGTGTTAATCGATATTCCCAAAGATATCCAGTTGGCGGTGGGGGAGTTAACGCCACACTTGAAGCCAGTTGAAGAGCATTCCGTTGATTCTGCCGCTGAGTTACAACACGCTTGGGATATGCTGGCGAACGCACAGAAACCGATGCTGTATGTTGGCGGTGGTGTCGGCATGGCGCAGGCGGTACCTGCCTTACGTGATTTTATCGCCATGACGGGGATCCCGGCGGTCGCCACCCTGAAAGGGCTGGGTGCACCAGATATCGCGCACCCTTGTTATCTGGGTATGCTGGGTATGCACGGTACTAAAGCGGCGAATTTTGCCGTACAGGATTGTGATTTATTGGTAGCGGTTGGCGCACGGTTTGATGACCGCGTAACCGGTAAGTTGAATACGTTCGCATCGAAAGCAAAAGTTATTCATATGGATATTGACCCGGCTGAGCTGGGCAAATTGCGTCAGGTTCATGTGGCATTGCAGGGCAATTTAAACGTGTTGTTGCCGGCCTTACAACAGCCGTTAAATATTCAGTCGTGGCGTGATGAAGTGATGGCGCTGAAACAGCAACATCACTGGCGTTATGACCACCCTGGTCAGGCGATTTATGCGCCGTTATTACTGAAGCAGATCTCGGAGCGCAAAGCCCCTGAAACGGTAGTGACCACGGATGTGGGCCAGCACCAGATGTGGACGGCACAGCATATGAACTTTACCCGCCCGGAGAATTTCATCACTTCCAGCGGGTTGGGGACCATGGGCTTCGGAGTGCCCGCTGCGGTAGGTGCTCAGATGGCCCGCCCTGATGATATGGTTATCTGTGTCTCTGGCGATGGCTCCTTTATGATGAATGTGCAGGAATTGGGCACGATAAAACGAAAACAGTTGCCGCTGAAAATCGTTTTATTGGATAACCAGCGGTTGGGGATGGTTCGGCAGTGGCAGCAATTGTTCTTCGATGGACGTTATAGCGAGACCAATCTTTCTGATAACCCCGATTTTATCACTCTGGCCAGCGCTTTTGATATCCCCGGCCAACGTATCACCCGTAAAGACCAAGTCGATGCCGCTCTGGATGCGCTGTTTAATAGCGAAGGCCCTTATCTGCTCCAGGTTTCCATTGACGAACTCGAGAACGTTTGGCCGTTAGTGCCGCCAGGCGCAGGTAATGAAACCATGCTGGAGAAAATCTCATGATACAACATCAACTCTCGATCCAAGCCCGCTTCCGCCCTGAAATGTTAGAGCGTGTCTTGCGCGTTGTGCGGCACCGTGGCTTTCAGGTCTGTGCTATGAATATGTCACCAATGATTGATGCTGGGAATGTTAATATAGAATTGACCGTTGCCAGCCAGCGCCCTGTCGATCTGCTGTCTTCTCAGTTGAGTAAGCTGATGGATGTCGCCTGTGTCGAGATCCTACAACCTAATACATTACAGATACGCGCCTGATGCGCCAGAAGGAAAGAAAAGAATGACGAAGAAAGCGGATTACATTTGGTTTAACGGCGAAATGGTTCCATGGGCAGAAGCTAAAGTTCATGTGATGTCTCACGCGTTACACTACGGAACGTCAGTCTTCGAAGGTGTCCGTTGCTACGAATCCCATAAAGGGCCGGTAGTTTTCCGTCACCGTGAGCATATGCAGCGTTTGCATGATTCCGCCAAAATTTATCGTATGCCCGTCTCCCAGTCAGTGGATGAACTGATGGAAGCTTGCCGTGCCACGCTGCGCAAAAATAATCTGACCAGTGCTTATATTCGCCCGTTAGTCTTTATTGGTGATGTCGGCATGGGCGTGAATCCACCGGAGGGTTATAACACTGACGTGATCATTGCCGCTTTCCCATGGGGTGCTTATCTGGGTGCAGAAGCCTTGGAGCAAGGCATTGATGCTATGGTGTCATCATGGAACCGTGTTGCACCCAATACCATCCCAACGGCGGCGAAAGCAGGCGGTAACTACCTTTCATCCTTGCTGGTGGGCAGTGAAGCACGTCGCCACGGCTATCAGGAAGGGATTGCGCTGGATGTTCATGGTTACCTGTCTGAAGGTGCCGGTGAGAACCTGTTCGAAGTGAAAGATGGCATCCTGTTCACACCACCATTTACCTCGTCTGCCCTGCCGGGTATCACCCGTGATGCCATTATCAAGCTGGCGAAAGATATGGGGCTGGAAGTGCGTGAGCAAGTGTTGTCACGTGAGTCTCTGTATCTGGCCGATGAAGTGTTTATGTCCGGTACTGCAGCGGAAATTACCCCAGTACGCAGCGTGGATGGTATTCAGGTTGGTATTGGCAAGCGCGGCCCGGTCACAGCCAAAATTCAACAAGCGTTCTTCGGCTTGTTTACCGGTGAAACCGAGGACAAATGGGGCTGGCTGGATCAGGTTAATCCATAAAATACCCTGCGTATTTGTCGTTGCAGCGGTGTTAGCTGTGCCATTCGCTTGCTCGCGGGCTGCAACTTCAGGTTCTTTGGGTATAACTGAAATTATCAGTAGGTGGTTCGTTCGCTACCTGCAATGCATAAGACATTTGCAACACGCGATCTATTTGCAACACACAATTTATTTACGACACGCGATCTATTTGCGACAGACAATTTATTTACGACAGACAATTTATTTGCGACACACAATTTATTTGTGACACACAATCTATTTGCGACAGACATTGATTTGCAAAATAAAAACGCGGAGTGAAGAGACAATGCCTAAGTACCGTTCCCATACCACCACTCATGGCCGCAATATGGCCGGCGCCCGCGCACTGTGGCGCGCAACCGGTATGACCGATGATGACTTCGGCAAACCGATTATTGCAGTCGTTAACTCCTTTACCCAATTTGTACCGGGCCACGTACATTTGCGCGATTTAGGCAAGCTGGTTGCGGAGCAAATTGTAGCTTCTGGCGGTGTGGCTAAAGAGTTCAACACCATTGCGGTGGATGATGGTATCGCGATGGGCCACGGTGGCATGCTCTACTCTCTGCCATCGCGTGAATTGATCGCCGACTCCGTTGAGTACATGGTTAACGCCCACTGTGCGGATGCCATGGTGTGTATCTCTAACTGTGACAAAATTACCCCAGGGATGCTGATGGCGTCTCTGCGCCTGAATATTCCGGTGATCTTTGTGTCTGGTGGCCCGATGGAAGCCGGTAAGACCAAGCTGTCAGATAAAATCATCAAGCTGGATTTGATCGATGCCATGATTCAGGGTGCGAATCCTAATGTGAGCGATGAAGAGAGCGCCCAGATTGAGCGTTCTGCTTGCCCGACCTGTGGTTCTTGCTCCGGTATGTTTACGGCTAACTCGATGAACTGCCTGAATGAAGCGCTGGGTCTGGCGTTGCCGGGTAACGGTTCATTGTTGGCAACCCACGCTGACCGTAAGCAACTGTTCTTGGATGCGGGTAAACACATTGTTGCCTTGACCAAACGTTATTATGAACAAGATGACGTCAGCGCCTTGCCACGCAACATCGCGAATAAAGCGGCCTTTGAAAACGCCATGATATTGGATATCGCCATGGGCGGTTCCACGAATACCGTATTGCATTTGCTGGCGGCGGCGCAGGAAGGTGAAATTGATTTCAGCATGACCGATATCGATCACCTGTCCCGTAAAGTCCCACATTTGTGCAAAGTGGCCCCGAGTACTCAGAAATACCACATGGAAGATGTGCACCGTGCGGGGGGGGTCATTGGTATTTTAGGTGAGTTGGATCGCGCTGGTTTGCTTAACCGCGATGTCAGTAACGTGTTGGGGCTGAATCTGACACAAACGCTGGAAGCCTATGACGTGATGCTGACTCAGGATGAAGGCGTGAAGCAGATGTACGCCGCAGGCCCAGCCGGTATTCGCACCACTAAAGCGTTCTCACAGGATTGCCGTTATCCGTCACTGGATACCGATCGCGAAGAGGGTTGTATCCGTACCCGTGAACATGCCTACAGCCAGGATGGTGGTTTAGCGGTGTTGTACGGCAATATTGCGGCAGACGGCTGTATTGTTAAAACTGCGGGTGTTGATAAAGACAGCCTGACGTTCCGTGGCCCGGCGAAAGTATTTGAGAGCCAGGATGAGGCGGTAGAGGCGATCCTCGGTGGTAAAGTTGTGGCGGGTGATGTGGTTGTTATCCGTTATGAAGGGCCAAAAGGGGGGCCGGGTATGCAGGAAATGCTCTATCCGACCACTTATCTGAAATCCATGGGGTTGGGCAAGAGTTGTGCCTTACTGACCGATGGCCGTTTCTCTGGCGGGACATCCGGTTTGTCTATCGGCCATGTGTCTCCAGAAGCCGCCAGTGGTGGGTTGATTGGTTTGGTACAAGATGGCGATTTCATCAATATCGATATTCCGAACCGTGGCATTGTCTTGGATGTTAGCGAAGCTGAACTGGCTGCTCGCCGTGAAACTGAAGAAGCGCATGGTGATGCGGCCTGGTCACCGAAGGGCCGTGAGCGCCAGGTCTCTTATGCCTTACGCGCTTACGCGATGTTAGCAACCAGCGCTGATAAAGGCGCGGTGCGCGATAAAAGTAAGCTGGGAGGCTAACACCCATGGCAGTTTCGCAACCCTTATCTGCTGCCCCCTGCGGGGCAGAATATCTGCGGGCGATATTACGTGCGCCGGTGTATGAGGTGGCGCAAGTCACCCCGTTACAAGTGATGGAGAAAATCTCCTCGCGCGTGGGTAATACCGTTTTAGTGAAGCGTGAAGATCGGCAGCCGGTACACAGCTTTAAGTTGCGCGGTGCTTACGCGATGATCTCCAGCCTGACGGAAGAGCAGAAAGCCTGTGGCGTCGTCACGGCTTCTGCGGGTAACCATGCTCAAGGCGTGGCGCTTTCTGCCCATAAAATGGGGATTAAAGCGCTGATCGTCATGCCCGTTGCTACTGCAGATATTAAAGTTGATGCGGTACGTGCTTTTGGCGGCGAGGTGCTGCTGTTTGGCGCTAATTTTGATGAAGCCAAAACCAAAGCTATCGCGCTTGCTCAAGAGCAGGGCTACACCTTTGTGCCACCGTTTGACCATCCGGCGGTGATTGCCGGGCAGGGGACGCTGGCGATGGAGTTACTGCAACAAGATGCCCATCTTGATCGGGTTTTTGTCCCAGTGGGCGGCGGTGGGCTGGTGGCCGGTGTGGCGGTGCTTATCAAGCAATTGATGCCACAGATTAAAGTGATTGGTGTTGAAGCCGAGGATTCTGCCTGTTTGCGGGCCGCGCTGGATGCGGGGCAGCCGGTCGATTTGGCGCGTGTCGGGCTGTTTGCCGAGGGCGTGGCAGTTAAGCGTATCGGTGACGAGCCTTTCCGCCTGTGTCAGGAATATCTGGACGATGTGATCACCGTTGACAGTGATGCTATCTGTGCCGCAGTCAAAGATCTGTTTGAGGATGTTCGCGCCATTGCTGAGCCTTCTGGTGCGTTGGCATTGGCGGGCCTGAAAAAATATGTGCAGCAGCATAATATTCAGGGCGAGCGTCTGGCACATGTGCTTTCTGGTGCAAACGTGAACTTCCATGGTTTGCGTTATGTGTCAGAGCGTTGCGAGTTAGGTGAGCAGCGTGAAGCCCTGCTGGCGGTGACTATTCCAGAGCAAAAGGGCAGTTTCCTGCGTTTCTGTGAATTACTGGGTGGCCGTTCGGTAACGGAATTTAACTACCGTTACGCCGATGCTGAAAACGCCTGCATTTTTGTTGGGGTACGTTTGACTCGTGGTTATGCTGAGCGGGTTGAAATTCTTGCTGAATTGCAGGACAAAGGTTATCAGGTGGTCGATTTATCTGATGACGAAATGGCGAAACTGCATGTGCGTTATATGGTTGGTGGGCGGCCCTCGAAACCACTGCGTGAGCGCCTGTTCAGCTTTGAATTCCCCGAGTCACCAGGCGCTTTGCTGAAATTCCTGCATACGTTGGGCACTCACTGGAATATTTCTCTGTTCCACTACCGCAGCCATGGCACAGATTTTGGCCGGGTATTGGCGGCATTTGAGTTGTCGGCTACCGAACCGCAATTTGAAGAGCGCTTAGCGGCTCTGGGCTACTATTGCCACGATGAAACGGATAACCCGGCGTTTAAGTTCTTTTTAGCGGGTTAATCGCGATGCATACCCGTCGTACTTTAAGCTGCAGAGGTGAACGAAAGCAATTAGCACATATGCAGCTTGGCGTCTGACGGGTATATCACTTCTGCTGTTCAGATGATCAAATTATATAAGAGATGAAATTTTATTCGCGTTTCATTTTAACAATTTTATTGTTTTCGTTTAAAAAATATCTATTTCCATCAAAGGAGAACAATGGTTCATCATTTTTTATCTTGTAAATAGTCATATATTTTTCTTTCTCGATACAATTTTTGGTCGTATTCATATCGCTAAAACACAGTCTGTCGTACTTTCCTTCCTCTTTATAACCGTCACCAAAATCCCAAAATATGATAGTGTAAAAACCATCTGATGCAGGTTTTGGAATGCTATATTTGGCTTTCAGCATATCCCTGTTTTCTAGCCACCAGTTTATTTTCCCTTTCTCAGTGAAAGGGAAGTTTCTTACTAAAATATCACTATAATTATTTCTCTGATGAACGGAGATGATTTCAACCGGATGCCGTGATAACCAGAAGAAATAACCCAGTAAAATGCTGCCAAGCAGTAATAGCGCGCAGATGATTTTTTTACTTTTTGCTTTCATTACGGCCCCCGGTAATCTCAATTGTGGCTTCCATATTGGTCATAAATGCTTGAGGCTAAACTACATAAGAGGCGAAATTTTATTCGCGTTTCATTTTAACGATTTCGCCATTTTTTAACTGATATATGCCACTGTCCAAAGTAAAAGACATTACGTTATATTGGCTATTTCTTATAATCATAAGTGAATTTTTATCTATACAATTCTTACTGGTTTTCATATCCTCAAAACATCGTCTATCGTATTTTCCTTCCTCTTTATAGCCGTCACCAAAATCCCAAATAGTGATAGAAAAAAAGCCATCAGGGGCAGGGTTAGGAATATTGTATTTGTCTTTTAATCTACTTTTATTTTCTAACCACCAATTTATTTTACCTTTGTCAGTAACCGGAAAATCTCTCACTAAAACAGCACTAAAATTCCCGTCCTTATGAATAGCGACAATTTCCACCGGGCGCAACGATAACCAGAAGAAATAACCCAGTAAAATGCTGCCAAGCAGTAATAGCGCGCAGATGATTTTTTTACTTTTTGCTTTCATTACGGCCCCCGGTAATCTCAATTGTGGCTTCCATATTGGTCATAAATGCTTGAGGCTAAACTACATAAGAGGCGAAATTTTATTCGTGTTTCATTTTAACGATTTCGCCATTTTTTAACTGATATATGCCACTGTCCAAAGTAAAAGACATTACGTTATATTGGCTATTTCTTATAATCATAAGTGAATTTTTATCTATACAATTCTTACTGGTTTTCATATCCTCAAAACATCGTCTATCGTATTTTCCTTCCTCTTTATAGCCGTCACCAAAATCCCAAATAGTGATAGAAAAAAAGCCATCAGGGGCAGGGTTAGGAATATTGTATTTGTCTTTTAATCTACTTTTATTTTCTAACCACCAATTTATTTTACCTTTGTCAGTAACCGGAAAATCTCTCACTAAAACAGCACTAAAATTCCTGTCCTTATGAACAGCGACAATTTCCACCGGGCGCAGCGATAACCAGAAGAAATAACCCAGTAGAACGCTGCCAATCAGTAATAGTGCATAGAGAGTCTTTTTACTTTTTGCTTTCATTACGGCCCCCGGTAATCTCTATTGTGGCTTCCATATTAGTCATAAATGGCTTGAAACCAAACTGGTTGAATCGTTGGAGGACAAACCATATGCGGAAGAAATGAAACCGGTTAAACTTGGTATTCTTAATATCATTATTATCCAGCCCGAAGTGATCCTGTATTTTGTAATGCACCATCGCGCGATAACGGTCATTGTCGATCTGCAATGATTTTATCGTGATATCCGTGGCCCAGGTATCGTGAACGGTGATCCCCATTCCATTAAAGTTATCCTGAAATCTATCGAATTTTGGAAGTCTACCATCAAGAATAAATTTTCTTATGTCATCTTTTTTTTCTGCTGGATACAGCTTATTTCTCCAGTCTATATTTTCATTTAGGACTTTTCTCAACAGCAGGCGCGTACTGTTTTTTTCTGTGTAATCACTCAGTATTTGCTCTTTCAATGCGGCATCTAAAGACAGATCCCGAAACGGTGTGCCGTTGCCATTCTGCATATGGTCGATCATTTTTTCGATCAGGTGTTTATATGGGCCATAAAAAGCAAAACTTCGTGATTCGTGGCGAAATTCATTAAAGAGGATCCTGACACATTCCTGCCGTGTTATCTTTTTGCTCTCAGGATTTTTATCATAAGCATAACCATAAGGCATGGGCTTTAGCTGTTGGAACAACGTTAGCGTGTACGGGTTAACCTTGCTTGAAATATTATGCAGATTAAAATCTGTTTTTAACTGTGTTGCGCTTAGATCACCACATTAAAATCTGTTTTTAACTGTGTTGCGCTTAGATCACCACACCGCATATCATCGGCACCGTAATCATCCATACGTTTTTGGGTTTTAAATACAGTACAGGGAAAATATAACGCCTGTACCGTTGATTTGGTGGTTTCTAACATAATATAAATTCCTTTTATGTTGTTAACGGCTTCCAATATCCCTTATCAGGCCGCAGGCCACTCGCGGGATAATTGTTATAAAGACCGTGCAGTTTTCTATTTACAGCGTTCCAATGCAAGAGTAATCCCTTCATTTATAGAATATTCAAAATTTTCCTACAAACGTGTATGCCTAGATCACTTGGGTTGTAGGAAGGGGGTAAGCGATTCGGGGATTATGTGGTAATGATTTTTTAACGTGACACAGAATTCTGAACGCTCTCACAATTTTGTGCTAATAATGACATAAGCCGGATAAGCTTATTATTGACACGCTTATCCGGTTAACACCGCCTAAATTATGATGAATAGGGTTGCCCTATCCATATACCAACATCTGCCTAAGGTGCCTTTGTGGCGGTTTTTCTCTAGGCAGTGATACTATAAACCGGAGGGACTACATAGCCAATTTTCCCTACACTGGAATTATTTAGGATGTATGCTGTCATATCTAGTCATATTAAATTTAACCTTCTATTAATTTATTATGTTATACGATTTTAAAATGAAATTCGTTATTATTGATGCGTGGTCATTATTAAGTGGCTACTTATTGAGTGTTTAAATGTAAACCTCATTCATAAATAATAAATTAATGGAGTGTATCTATGGAAGATAATGGTGCTGTAGCTAAAGAAACGATAGAAGGTACTGTTGGGTATATAGGGGATGATATCAGTTTATTGACATCGGCAATGAATAACTTCTCAAGCCAAGTTTCTGAACAAGTTAGCATGCTCGGTGCTATTCAAAGTAATGTTACAGGTAGCATTGCAATGATTAGCTGTTATTCAATAGGCCGTGTTATTGCCGCTTAATCAATATTATTATCAATGGTGTCACTGATATTTATGCTATTGAGACACCAAGGATTATAACAATCCCCAAAATGCATCAATCAACGGCTCTTGGAGCCGTTTTTTCGGTACACAAACCCCCAACTCAAATGGCTCGACTAACGAGACATCATCTAGCAGAGAAATACGGTTACGGACTGGCTCCGGGCTGTTATCCACCACTACCGACGGGATCAGGGCGACACCGCAACCCAATGCCACCATGGAAACAATCGCTTCATGGCCGGACACCGTGGCATAAATCAATGGGTTAGTTATACGCTGGCGACGGAACCATAAATCGATACGTTTTCGTGACGGCCCGTGTTCCGGCAAGATAAACGGGATCATCGCCCAATCCGGTTTTTCAACCGCCACTTGCGAACGCACCGCACACGGCAGTGCAGGGGCAATCAATACTAATGGGATTTCACCAATCTGGGTAAAGGCCACGCTGGTGGGGAGCACTTCAGGGCGGCCGGCGATCCCCAAATCAGCCTCATTGGATTGCACTTTATTGACTGCATCGGCGGCATCACCCGTGGTGAGTTTAATTTCAACCAACGGATGGCGTGCGCGAAAGCGGTCCAAAATTGGCGGCAAGTGGCTGTAAGCGGCGGTAACGGAGCAAAATAAGCGCAATTCACCGCTTAGGGAAGGACCGTGCTGGCCCAATGCATGGAGCAACTGTTGATATTGTAAGAGGGTTTGTTGGGCAAACGCCTTTAATTGGTTACCCGCATCGGTTAATTGCACTGTGCGGTTATCGCGTAAAAACAGGGGCTGGCCGATAGTCTCTTCCAGCCGCTGGATCTGGCGGGAAAGCGTAGAGGGACTGACGTGCATAGCTTTGGCCGAGCGCCCAAAATGGCGGCTTTCAGCCAGATGCAGAAATACTTTCAGGTCACGTAAATCCATCACAGACAGCCTCTTGGTTGAGATGATGTAGTGTATTGCATAAGAAATCGGGTGTATTGCAGAAACTGCAATATCACATTGTTAATATATCAATTTCCGCAATGTGTTTCCTGTCATATAGTGAATCCAAGATGAATCCCCAGCTCAGACAGGGGATGTGAAAAAGCACAACACAACATTAATTTGCAGCCATAAAAATAGTCATTCGCTATAGCAAAAACGGCGCTGACAGGACTCAAAGTTACTGGCTGCAATCACCACATAAAACACGAACGGAGTAATACCATGGCTAACTATTTCAACACATTGAACCTGCGTCAGCAGTTGGCGCAATTAGGTAAGTGTCGCTTTATGGCACGTGACGAATTTGCCGATGAAGCCGGCTACCTGAAAGGCAAAAAAGTGGTGATTGTCGGTTGTGGCGCACAGGGCCTGAACCAAGGGTTGAACATGCGTGACTCCGGCCTGGATGTCGCTTATGCCCTGCGTAAAGAAGCGATTGCCGAGAAGCGTGCTTCATGGCGTAAAGCGACCGAAAATGGTTTCAAAGTAGGCACTTACGAAGAGTTGATCCCACAGGCGGATCTGGTGGTTAACCTGACGCCAGACAAGCAGCACTCTGCCGTGGTTAAGGCGGTTCAGCCTCTGATGAAAGAGGGCGCAGCACTGGGTTACTCGCATGGTTTCAACATTGTTGAAGTGGGTGAGCAAGTGCGTAAAGACATCACCGTGGTGATGGTTGCGCCGAAATGCCCTGGTACCGAAGTTCGTGAAGAGTACAAACGTGGTTTTGGTGTGCCGACGCTGATTGCGGTTCATCCAGAAAACGACCCTAAAGGCGAAGGCATGGCGATTGCTAAAGCCTGGGCCGCGGCCACCGGTGGTCACCGTGCGGGTGTACTGGAATTTTCTTTTGTTGCCGAAGTGAAATCTGACCTGATGGGCGAGCAAACTATCCTGTGTGGTATGTTGCAGGCGGGTTCACTGTTATGTTTCGACAAGTTGGTTTCAGAGGGTACTGATGCCGCTTACGCTGAAAAACTGATTCAATTCGGCTGGGAAACCATTACCGAAGCGCTGAAACAAGGCGGGATCACGCTGATGATGGACCGTTTGTCTAATCCAGCAAAACTGCGTGCGTATGCATTATCTGAACAGTTGAAAGAAATTATGGCGCCATTGTTCCAGAAACACATGGACGACATTATTTCTGGTGCGTTCTCCAGCGGCATGATGGCTGACTGGGCTAACGATGACGTTAAGTTGTTGAACTGGCGTGAAGAGACCGGCAGAACGGCTTTTGAAAATGCGCCACAGTTTGAAGGCAAGATCTCTGAGCAGGAATATTTTGACCACGGCGTACTGATGATCGCGATGGTAAAAGCGGGAGTTGAGCTGGCATTCGAAACCATGGTGGATTCCGGCATTATTGAAGAGTCTGCTTACTACGAATCTCTGCACGAGCTGCCGTTGATTGCCAACACTATCGCCCGTAAGCGTCTGTATGAAATGAACGTGGTTATCTCTGATACCGCAGAATACGGTAACTACTTGTTTGCTAATGCAGCGGTGCCGTTGCTGAAAGAGAAGTTTATGGATTCCCTGCAAGCCGGTGACTTGGGTAAAAGTATCCCTGGTTCGGCGGTAGATAACGCACAACTGCGTGATGTGAATGAAGCCATTCGCAATCACCCGATCGAAGCCGTTGGTCATAAGCTGCGTGGTTACATGACAGATATGAAGCGTATTGCTGTTGCGGGCTAATAACCGACTTTAGTTTGTGATTTTATATTGAGCCTCCCTGTAAAAAAGGGGGGCTTTTTTATGTGCACCTTAGCAGGCAATACGTAAGGTAGAATTGCCGAAACCCCAGGGTGGGGTAAGAATATTAGGTATTCCAACGGGGGCGATAGGCTTATCCAGCAAGCAATCCGACCACATCCCATGCTTTATTACGAACCTGAATTTTTAGGTTCGCTCCGCCAGGAGGCATACAACACATACGAAATAGCCAAAACCGAGCGAGAAGTGGCTGAACGAAATAGAGTGCAGAAGAAACCGTTTGGCTTATTTATAGAGGAAATGACGTTACAGAAAACATTGACGGATAGCCAAGTCGCAGAAACAGCGGCACATATTATCTGACTGGAAAGTACGCTGACGTTACTGAGGCAAGAAGAAGGGCAGGCATGGCATCAATGTGAGCACCTTATTCGTATACGTGGCAATAAAAAATTTAAGTACCTCCACGAAGTTCACGGGCTGAGGAAATTAGCGCAGGCTAAACAAGGAGAGATAGATGTTATTAATCAATCTATTGCCAAGTTAAAAACGGAAGAAATGGGCCTCTTAATGCAGCAACAGCGTGTTAATGCCGATCTGGAGACAGCAAAAATCACAGAGCCGCAGCGAGTTGAGAATGCACGTTTAACCGCAGAAGCAGCAGAAAAGGCCGCGCGCGATCGCAGGATCAGTGAAGAGATAGCGGCAACAGAAGCAAAGCGCCAGCGAATGGAGAATGAGCGGCTAGCAGAGCAGGAGCGGCAGCGAGTTGAAGGCACCAAACAGCAAGTATCGGAAGCATCATGTGCTCAACAGGCCTCAGCCTGGCAAAATCGTTTCACGTTACCGGCGCTTCAGCCGTCAGGATCAGCTCAATACAGCTTTGCAGCGTCGGGAATGAGTGCTGTTGGGGAAGCCGCCGAATTACACAATTCATTTCTGGCGGCACAGGAGCAACTCAGTGCGATAGCGACCATTTCGGCATCAGGTTCGGTGGCGGCGATGATTGCTCTGGGGATCTACCAGACTAAAGTGGGAGAAAGCTCCGAACGGCCACCGGGTTGGAATGTTAGTCCGAAATTTGTAGGCAGTATCTCGCTGAGTGCAATGGGGTTACCTGCGACAGAATCATTGGCATCACAGGGTGAAATGGCTCTGCCAGTGCGAATGCGGATCATTGACGCTAAAGATTGGATAGGTTGCACGGAGATATATGCGGTAAAAACGGGCGTGGCAGGTGTATTGCCGAAGGTCAAAGTTGGTGCAGCGCAGTACGATGAATCAACCGGCGTTTATACTTTCACTACCGACAGCACGCCGCCCCGCACGCTGATTTTTACCCCGGCACAGCCACCGGGAGCGGAAACCCGCCCGATATTAGCCCCACCGGGCAGCACGCCGGCCACCCTGCAGCACACGGGTGAAATGATCATAAAACCGGTAATAACACCGACTATACTTCCACTACCGCAGTTATATGCGCGTGATTTCCACGATTACATTATCTGGTTCCCGGCAGATTCCGGGCTGGAGCCAGTGTATGTTTACCTTAATAGTCCTTATGGTAAAACAACTGCTAAAGGTAAATATAGTGGTCGTGACTTTAATCCAGATAAAGCTGGTGGTCCGATTAAAAATCTGGACTGGAAAGAAATAAAAATTAGGGGAGAGGGTGTGGATGAGGTAAAACTACATACAAGGCGTTTTGGTGAATTAGAGGATAATAAATTAATGATCGAGAGGTTGGAGAAAATTCTCACAAACAAACTCACCGCTACCGATATTGATAAGCGCTTCTATACTCATGAAATCAGAGAGCTAGAACGATATCGTATGCTAGGAATACCGGATGATGTCAATGATAAATCTGTTTGGAATGATGCTCATACAGCAACTCTGGAAGATTTTAAAATTAATGAAAAAACTCAGCCATTATATACTTCAGAAGCTGAAGATGCATATATCAAAGCAGAGTTAAAAAATTCGTTAGGGAGTAAATAATGTCAATCATGGAAAAGATAATTCAAAATGAAACAGTAGAAGATGTTCTGTTAGCTTTTACTCCTAATACAGCCTATCAAGGTATTGAGAGGATGTATGTAAGATATCGATTTAATATAGTCTCTAACCGAGAACTTTTATTTACTTATCAGAGGCTAATAAAAGAAGCCAAGTTGGCTGAGGATGAAAAGGGCCATACATTAAAAGGCCCGAATTGGAAAGAGCCGAAATTCGTGACCGACAAAAAATACGGCATTGAATAATAAAAAATATGCTTCAGTTAACGTCCAGTCAATGAGTGTATTGTTGGGCGTTTTTCTTATTTTATAATAATATTAATGTGAAAATATATTCATTATGAGAATTATAAGGGGGCTATATTTAGGCTGGTTTGATAAAAAAAGAGGTTTTTTCTCAGCTAGTTAACACTTAATAATATGACTGTCAGCTCTAATTTTATTATCCAGACTAATGGTGGGTTATTATTTAAATAGTAAAAAATATTCAGTTATAATATGACTTTTTGGCGCGAGGTGGCGAATGAACCTGAGTTGGTTGGTCAGTTTAAGCCTAACAATGTTTCATTGATGAAAAAGGGTTTGTCCCCACATCCTGTATTGTCAGAAAAGGTTGGTGGGAGAGATACATTTGAGATCCATCATGTTAATTCGATCAAAAGTGGTGGAGCAGTTTATGATGTGGATAATTTACGAGTAGCAACGCCAAAACGCCACATTGAAATTCATTCAAGACGTGGAGGAAAATAAAATGGAACTTAAAGAGAAGTATGAGGATTATACAGAGCATGAATTTTTAGAGTTTATTAGAAATATTTGTGAGGTGAATACTGATAGTCAATCTTTGCATAGTTCATGGGTGAGACACTTCACAAAAATCACTGAGCATCCGTCAGGATCAGATTTAATTTATTATCCAGAAGATGGTGCAGATGATAGTCCAGAAGGAATACTTGAGTTAGTAAAAAAATGGCGAGCTGAAAATGGTAAGCCCGGTTTCAAAAAATAAATAAAATATATAATCCAAACCGCCTTCTGGTGGTTTTGTTAATATTTATCTGCATTAAAATAACAATTCACTCATAATTTTGATGCTAATTTCATCTCAATAACTATTTTTGACTTTAATTAAAAATAGATTAAAAGTCTATCTCGGCCCGACTAAATCCTTGTAAGGTGCTAGTGCTGGTTGAGATTATCAGCCCATCTTTGATTTAAATATTATTTAATTAAATGTATAAAAAAGATAATAAAACTCTCGAAAATGTGTGAGAGCGGTTTATATTTTTGGGGTCTGAATATAAATTTAATAAAAACCAATGGAAAATACACTATACCCAAGTTACTTCAAGATGTAGGTAGGCAGCAACGGAGTAACAAATGGGTCGGGAATCATTTGAACAGCATTTATGCTGCCCGCAGGGTGAGTCTCAGGGGTGAGGCTCATTAATCCCCAGGTGCTTATTTATTTTTAAGGTCAACAACTAAGTGACTGGGGTGAGCAAGGGCGGCTAACGTCCCTGCATCTTGCAGGGGGACGGGTATATAACAAGGAGAGAAATTATGAGTTATATTCAAACCGTAATAAGCTTCCAGTGTCTGTGCACTACTCGCCCCCAAACTGCCATTCCCAGCAGCGCACTTTATTTCAACTCATGGCTAAAAGAGTTTCGGTTGCCTAAATCATCAATTAAATCAAAATTGACGGTTTTGTTGTCGCTAATTGGCGCTCGGTTTAGTGGAAAATCTAATTGAGAGAACGGGGCCACCATTTCCGGAGGGCCTTCGGCTGAACCGATGGTCAAAGCAGCGAAGGATGCATAGTAAGGGGTTGGATTGTTAACCTTAATCAGCGCACTGTCGCCGTTACGCTCGAGGCTAAAGGTTAATGCCTTGCCTAAAATATCTCCTGGCGCGGGTAGGTTTTTAGGGCGGTAAAAGACTTTATATTGCATCCGTAGGGCCAGCGTAACAAAAGATTCATCACCGGATTTGGGGGTTGCCTTAGGCGGGATTTCGTAAATATTTAGCCAGAATGCAGATTCCCTATCCGCAGGTAATTTACTCCCACCAGATAAGATCAACCGCAGGCTACGCTGTGCCTGAGGTTGTAACCGGAATACCGGAGGTAACACCAATATGGGTGAAACAGCCTTATCAGGCGTCGCCATCAAATTGCCGTCATCCACCCAAA
Source organism: Yersinia pestis (assembly GCF_900460465.1). Classification (GTDB taxonomy): domain Bacteria; phylum Pseudomonadota; class Gammaproteobacteria; order Enterobacterales; family Enterobacteriaceae; genus Yersinia; species Yersinia pestis. The sequence goes on from NZ_UAVH01000001.1 coordinate 424,516, forward strand.
CTTGTACCGCTACCGGATAGCTATTGCTGTTCACCAGTTGCAGTGACTCTTCTGTACTGCCTTCACTGAAGACAATACGTGTTCTCTCTGCAATCACACTTGCCACTGCACTCGTTGCCAGCGCACTCATTATCAGCACGCCAATCGTCAGCGCAGGGAGAGTCAGTACACGACAGGTGGTCATGAGTAGCAGCAACCCACGGAGCCTACGGTTGATACGGCTAAGCATTATATTATTGGACACGGATAACCACTTGCGCATGTGCATTCACTGCTCCGGCGGTCACTGTTTGCCCGCTTATTTTGCTTAACTCAGCACGGAAAGTTTCGGTGTAACTGTTCCCCCCATCTACGCTGCCTGTGGTTTCTTGTGCGCCCTGTAAGATACCATACCACCCCCCATTGTTACCTGTCTGAGTTACGTTTTTTGACAGTAGATACATCGGGCTATTGTTACGGTAGATGCGAATACCCACCCCGCCCGCGGTGCCAGCAGCGCCATAGTTATCGGAGACCAAATGGCTTACTCCCCCGTTGCCGTTCATTAACCCCAGCGCCTGAGCTTTGGCTGCATTGGCCGCCGGCACTAAAAATCCCATCGCCACTGTGCCAGCCGTCACGCCAGAGTTAATTCCGGTCTGGCACTGAAAATCCACATTAAAATCAGCAGAGCTGGTATTCCCATTATTCAGTTCTGCCACCGAAATCCTGGGTAACACGACCGTCGGGGTAAAGTTGCTTACCGCACAAATAGTGGTCCGGCGGAATGTGACGTATTTGTACAAACCAAGTGATGCAGGCCAGGTAGAATACCAACCGGGCCAGTTTGAGTACGAGTCAGTACCCTCAATCGGGCCAGTAATTCCTGGCCCTTTAAACGCGATATAGGCATTGGGCTGACTACGTCCATAGAGATAAGATGGCGTATTGTTAGCGCCACTACGGGCATAATCAATACGAAATAGCTCGGTATACACATTACTGAAATTTTTCGCTTTAACTAAAATCCGTCCGCTACTGTCAGTATCAAGCCCGGTTAAGCGTCGGCCTTTCCAAATACGAGCGTAATACTCCCCCGTTGCCAGGTTGGTAAACCGAATAACCACATTCATCACTGTAGTAGCATAGCCATAGGACACATTGCCTGCAATCGTGCCGTCTTCATATCTGCCACCATAAGTGCTGTCACCGTTAGTGGCATACATCTCATAGAGCTGATCCACATCAGCCGCATCACAGCGAAAGAGGACCTGGTCAAGGGCATAACCGGTATTCACTGCAAAGGTCGTAAAGTCTGAGGTTGCTGATGCCAGTAACGTGCCATCGGGCTGAAAATTCGCATTGGTGCTGAGATCAACAATACTGGGTAAGTTGAGCGAACCATTATTATCGTCTCTGGAACCCAACCATGAAGCGGCGGTACCATCACTGGAACTTATCTGATTTTGTGCGGTAATACGGGTGCAGTTTGACCATGCGGAGGTGCTAAATAACCCAATCAGTAATGTCATCCCAGCAAGAAAATATGGGCGGCGGCAATAGACCGCAGTGGTAGACTGCGAAATGCCGGAAGATATTAATGGCTTTGTTGGTCTTAACATTATTTTTCTCATAGGGTTAGCGGCGGCAACTCGCGGTTATATGAATGATATCTTGCTCGGTATCCTGGCGATTAAAAGCATAAGGTAATTGACACTGATCACCGCTGCTTTCGCCCCAACGGACATCAAGTGTACCTTTGTTATCGGCTATCCGTGCGTAGATCTGATTCCCCTGACCTACCATTCCAACCAGTTCATCTTTGCTGTTATACACATCGGCACCCAGTGGTAACCCCTCACCTTCGGCTTGAATTAACACCGCATAGCCAGTCAGTGTTTCAAATTTCACTTTTACCGCTGCCCCGGCATAAGGGACGACACGGCCCTGATTCTCTTTCAACTCGGTGTTACGGTTAATCCCCTTGGTATCCAGCCCTATTGTGTTGTAGTTATAAGGCGTTAGCGCGGGCACCAGAGCAAAACCGTTACTATCAATTCTTGCCCCTTGAGCACCATTAGCTTCAATTAAACCAAAGGTCTCACCCAGATAAGGGCCCAGAGTCACGCCTTGTCGATGTATTACCGCCGCACCACGAGCGCCTGCGCCATATTGGGTGTAATTATTGCCACGAGAATAGCTGCCATTAACGGTAGCATTGGGGAATTGCTTCTGTACGTTGGCCCCCCAATTATTTGAGCTACTACCGAAGTTGCTGTCGTCATAGCCTGCATTTAATGCATAGTTGAAGGAATTTCGCTCACCGGCGGTGCCTGATAATGATGTTTGATAGTTATTACCGCTTTTCGGATTACGGCTGGCTGACATTGATAGATATTGGTTGTTGCTACCAATATTCAGTGGAATAGAAACGGTGAATGTTGCGATGTTCTCGGTATTACCGTAGCGCGTGGTGGTTGCCGTCTCGTCGGTATCAGGGCTATCCCAGTTATACAGAGTGGAGGTATAAACACTGCGCTGGCGGCTGACAGCCAAATTGTAACTGATTTGCTGATAACTATTTGAATAGCCTAGCTGTAACTGGGTATCTCTCGCCGTATCGTTATAATAATCACTGGTTGAGGCAGAGGCGTATAACTGGCCCCAATTACCGAGGTCTTGATTAATAGTAGTGGTGAATTGGCTACGCTGTTTATAGGTTGATGAATCCCACGTTCCCCCGTTTTTTTGCATCGAACGCACCCCGAACACATCATTTAAATCGCGATACCCTTTCGTTGAGTAACGATACCCGGCTAAAGAGAACGTGGTTCCGGTTTGATTAAAGGTCTGGCTATAGGTGGCCTGCATCCGCCAACCATCTTGCGTTTTATCATTTTCAACTTTGGCGTGAGAATAGGTGGCATTGAGGCCCAAAGCACCGACCGGTGTCCCTAATACGCCACCGGCAAGTAATGCCGTGTAGTCTTTTGCTAAACGGACACCACTGTTGGCCGTCAGTTGATTGGTGAGGCCGCGTTCATAGGTGAAGTCAGTGAAATAATTATCAATATTGGTGAAATCGCGTGATTCCCCGATCACCGCATTATAGCGGCTAACGCCTGGGCGCATTGAATCAGGAACGGCACTGAATGGCACCGTAAATGTCGAGCGGCTACCATTGGCCTCAATAACCTCAACATTAAGGTCGCCTTGGCTACTGGTGCTGAACAAATCGTTAATAACGAACGGGCCAGGAGCGACGTTCGTCTCATAAATTTCACGTCCATTCTGACGAATAATAACGCGTGCGTTGGTACTGGCGACACCCCGGACCTCTGGGGAGAAACCGCGCATTGACACTGGCCACATGCGTTGGTCGGTAGCCATTTTCGCACCGAGGAACGACATGCTGCCAAATAATGTACTGTCAGTGAAAGTTTCGCCTAACGTTAACTGGCTATCCAACTGTGGGATCGGGCGTTGCACATAAGTGCGGATGCTATTCCACTGGGTATCGCTGCCACTATCATTACTGGCGTAGCGGACGTTCGATTGCTGGCGTACTTGCCACAATCCCAGATTGATCCCACTTTTAAGGCCAATAAAACCAAAATCAGAGGTTCTCTTTTGCTGGCCGCGAGTATCACTGCGATAAGCGTTGGCGCTGTAGTTAATGAATGCGAGTTTTTCGCCTTCCTGCCATTCCGCCCGCTCAATGTAGCCCCTGGGCCGTTTTTGTAATAGAGCCTGTGGAATCGAAAGCTCTAAACGTAATTTAGCCTGATCAAATCGAAAGGATGCCCCTTTTACCCGCGTAGACAGAGGTAAACATTGGTTCGTTGGGGCGTGAGTTTCAGTTATGGGAGTATTAGCCTCGGTAACATGGGGTTCTTTGGGAGGGGTGCTATTTTCTCTACCCAGTTCAACGCCAGCCGCGGTTAATAACTCGTCGCTCAGACAGGGATAAACCTCAGATGAGTTGGCATCTTTAATAAATTGCACGCTCATACGTTTGAACAATTTGTTATTAACCAAAACATCTACAGCATCATAATTCCCGGCAGTTATAGAATTTTTTTTATTAAGCTGGGTCAAACCTGATGCATATTTTGTCCCTAAAAAAAGAGATTCATCAAATTCGAAATTTTGTGGTTCTTCCTGCCCAAAAGCAGTATCAATATGTAAAATTAAAGTTATACATAATGTTAATGCTTTCCTACGGCCTGAGAAATTTTTTTTCAGAATGACCCGTGCCTGCACCATAAATATTCCTTTACCGGAAAGTTACTGCTAAATACGATAGCTACCGGCATCTTGCCCGCCGAAATCATTCATGATCAGAAAGTTAATCGTTGCTGACGAGGATACGGATGCATTTGGGATCACCCACTCAACTTGAGACATAGGCGCGATCATATTTGATTTTACTTTAAGTTTTATGCTCCCACTCACGATTTCACCACTGGCAATTGTGGCATAGAATCCAGTTGGGTTTTTTCCTGTCAAAACAAGGTTAGTTCCTTGTTTTCGTAGACTAAAAGTCAATGCGGTAGAGACTTGGTCAACACGGCCGATAATACTCTCGGGACGATAAAATACTTTAATGCGGTTACGCAACAGCACTAACATCTTGTTATCTTTCTCTACTTTATTGACGGGAGGGATCTGTAAAAAGTTAAGATAAAATACGGATTCCCTATCTGTAGGAAGGCCACTTCCCGTATATTTTAACCGTAATGTTTGGCCAGAATTTGCTTCAATACGAAAGAACGGTGGAGTCACTATAAAGGGGGCTTTGCCTGTTTCTGGTGTCGATTTTTCATCGCCACTGTCTAACCACACCTGAACAGCATTAGGGAAATTGTCATTATTGGTTAACTGTATGCTGTGCTCGCTTGCCGCCGCAGGATATATGATGCGACTCCCTGTCATCACGACACTGGCATTAGCAAAAGACAGACTCATAGCCACTAATAAAGTTACAAACAGATAATGATAGTGGCGGGCATATATACTAAGCATGATGAGCGTACCTTCTGAAGTCATTTACCGAGTGGGTATACCACCCGGTAATAAATACATTTATTACAAGTAAGAAACGGCATACTGTACAGATGCAATGACAGACCCTGGTGTTGATTGCCCAGTGGCATAATACTGAACAGCAAAATCATGCTCCGCAGATGTATCACCTGCTAGCAACACGATACCGTCTTGTGCCAAACCACTATTCAGGTCGATACCCGTTGTTGTCGTGGCATCCTTCAATAATTGAAGTTCAACGTTCCCTGCGGTACCTGTATTTTGTAAATTACCAGTAGCAGTAACCAGGCTACCGATGAAAACAGTTTTGATATCAAGATCATCTGATCCTGATGTACAGCCAGACACACCTAGCGTAAAGGTTGTTTTGCCTTTAGTTTGGCCGGAAGCGTCTAAATCGCTACTTGATACTGTAGGCAACAAGACAACTGGATTTGCTTCAAGGCCGTTTACGGTAACAGAACAGGTTTGTGCTGTGACTTCCCCTTGGAACGTAATCGTATTATTACTGGCAGACATGGCAACCGTTGTAGATGCCGAGAATAACGCGATAGCTAAAGTAATTTTTTTCATTTAAAACCCCGATGTAATCATTGAAATGGAGTTAATTCCCCATTCGGATTTTAATAAAATCCGAATGGGGAATTTGATTGAGTGAATATATATTCCAACATTTTCAGTTTTTATTATTCGTCTCAAAATACCTTTTAATTTCAAAGGTGTTTTGATGTTTTTTTTCTGTGTAATTATTATTACATGAGACAATCATATAGAAGCTAATGTTGGTTTCACATAGGAAAAGGTAACCGAGTCGTGTAGGAATATTCCCATATTGCTTTTATTAAATAATTGTAGCTATTGTTTTTTAAATGTTATTAAGAGAGTGTTAAATAAGGGTTTTATTGTTATTTTCATTACCAATCATACCCTTGGGTATTATTTTTCGATATATTTAAAAGTCTATTTTTTAAATGTTGCTATTTATATTCCTCTAAATAAAACCAAGAAAAACCAATGTCTTATACAAGAGTATGATAACGCTTATCGAGTGTTGCATTAATACTTCTACTGTAATTAAGGCGCGTAATACCTTCTAAACTAAAGATATGATGGAGTGTTAAGTATTGTTAATGAAATATGGGTTATTATAACAGAATTTTTTATTAGCGTGCGTTGGAATGGGTTATCTTAGGTTTATGGTTAAAAGGGGATGAATAAAACGGTGATATAAAAAATTAAGCTTAATGCAACGATTCACTCAAATCTTGTACTCTAGCGATGGATGGCATCAGCTTCTCTGAGAGTGATACTGTCGACGGCCAAGAGGTTTGACGACCAAGAGGAAAAGAGCCTGTCCATAATTCTGTGTAACTGCCACCGTATTAAAGGTGATCGCTCAGGCGGTCACCGAACTCGATAATAAAACGGCTCATCGCTAACCGCCAGTTCTGGATCGGCATACTCCATTTTTTTGATGCATCCTTGATCGCCAAATAAACAACCTTCCGCACTGAGTCGTCTGTCGGGAACACTTTGCGCTTTTTAATGGCTGCACGGATCACGCTGTTCACCGATTCGATGGCATTCGTGGTGTAGATAGCCTTGCGGATATCGGGCGGATAGCCGAAGAATGTATTGAGATTTTCCCAGTGCGTACGCCAACTTTTGCTAATTTGCGGGTATTTGTCGTCCCAGGCCTCCGCAAACTTATCCAGCGCCATCAGCGCCGCCTCTTCTGTCGGAGCCTGATACACCATTTTCAAACCGCTGGTGACGGCTTTATAGTCCTTCCATGACACATATTTCAGGCTGTTGCGTACCATATGGATGATGCACAGCTGGATGTGAGTCTGCGGATAAACACTGTTTATCGCATCCGGGAACCCCTTCAGGCCATCCACGCAGGCAATCAGAATGTCCTGAAGACCGCGATTTTTTAGCTCTGTCAGCACACTTAGCCAGAACTTCGCACCTTCATTTTCTGCCAGCCACATGCCCAGCAGCTCTTTCTGACCTTCAGTGTTGATGCCCAGCGCTAGGAACACTGCTTTGTTTATCACGCTACCGTTCTGGCGGACTTTTACGACAATGCAGTCCATATAAACAATGGGATACAGAGCATCCAGTTGGCGGTTTTGCCATTCAGCAACCTGCTCTTTTACGGCATCGGTGACTTTAGATATCAGCGTGGGAGACACATCGGCGTCATACATCTCTTTGAAGGTGGCGACGATTTCGCGGGTGGTCATGCCTTTGGCGTACAGGGACAAAATCTGGCTGTCCATCTGTGTGATACGCGTCTGATTTTTCTTTATCAGCTGCGGTTCAAAGGTGTTTTCGCGGTCGCGTGGCGTATTCAGCTCGATTTCGCCGTCGTCGCATAGCAGTGTTTTGGACGAATAGCCGTTGCGGGTATTCGAGCCTGATTTAGGGGTATTTTTCTCGTGCCCGAGGTGTTCGGTAAGCTCTGCATTTAACGCTGTTTCGACGGTAAGCTTTGTTAGCATACGAGAAAATGCATTAAGGTCGGCTTCGGTTTTAAGACCTTTAGCCAGTTCAGCCGCAAGTGCTTTAAGTTTCTTTTCGTCCATAATTTGCCTGTCTCCGTTGTTGGAGTGAAGATATCAAAAACAGGCAATTACACAATATTGTTTACAGTCTCGAGGAAAATGATAAATGCCAGCAAGTCATTTGGATGTTAAAAATTTCACTTCAAAGATGTTGGACCAGTTTTTTCCAGTGAGGTATATTTTATTTTTGCTTTTATCGTAAGCAATACCATTGAGTGTATTAGTGTTACGGTTGACTGAATCGAGCATGAATTGTAGCCCTGACAACTCAATCCACTTAACCACTCTACCATTTTCAGGTTCAATCACTAATATAGCATCGCTATACCATACGTTGGCATAAATCATTCCATCAATCCATTCTAGCTCATTAATTTTTTCAATTCTTCGGCCATCAAAGGTCACTGATATTTTTTTTATAATTGAGAAATCTGCTGGGTTACGAAAATAAAGAGTATCGCTCCCATCCCCCATAATGAGATTGATACCATCGGTCGTTAACCCCCATCCTTCTCCTTCATAATTGAATGTTTTTATAATTTTCAAATCATTAGGGTTAATGACAAATGCTTTTTTTTCTTTCCAGGTTAATACGTAGAAACTATCACCTAATTTAGTGATCCCTTCACCAAAAATATTATCTGGTAAATTCACTGACCTAATGACCTTACCATTGGTTAAGTCTAACTCCCTGATTTTAGAGTTTTTATAGAGGCCGGTCGTTTCATATAATTTACCGTCATCAATGACAAGCCCTTGCGTAAAAGATGTTTCATCATGCGGAATTTTTCTTATCACTTCAAAGGTATACTTCAGAGGTTTAGAATCTGCGAAAGATAAAGGAAAGCTATATGTGATTATAATTAATAAAAAAGTAAAGCAACGGCGAGGTATATTTAATATCTCCATTAAGCCACCTTGATAAATAAGGAAATTTTATTTTTATAAAATATTTTCTAAACCATATTACCTAAATTTTATTGCAAGTAAATAAGGTTTGGTTAACTGTAGGGTAACTAACAGATCATTTTACAATTAATAAGTAAGTGATTCGAGTTATTGATAGCAGCTAATGCACATGGAGTTTGAAGTATGACGAGTATAAACATGAAATACGCCACCTTTTATAGCGTGGCGTATTTCAGGATTAGCTGCGGTACAACACTTTAATGATGTGATATCCAAACTGAGTTTTGACCGGGCCATAAGGTTGCAGCAATTCGCAGCTAAATACCGCTTTATCGAATGCAGGGACCATATCCCCTTTATTGAACTCACCCAGATCGCCACCGTTGCGTTTTGACGGGCAGTTAGAGAACTTTTTCGCTAACTCCTGGAAATTAGCCCCGTTATTCAACTGGGCCAGAATGTCATTTGCCTGCTTTTCATCATCAACCAGAATATGCAGTGCAGAAGCTTTGTTTGCCATAGTAACAGTCACCATCAGATTATTTTAACGACAGGGTTATTTTACGCAGAGTCTCTTCGATAGGCTCGCGGAGCGCGTCAGTGTAACGTATTTTGGTTGCCGCTGCGTGCGTATTGCCAATCAAAAAAGCAGGCAGTTTTTTTTCATCTGTGGCTTTCTGGTACAATTCGCTTCCCCGTAAACCCATTGAGCAACCGAGCGTCATGCGATTAAACCCCAGCCAACAAGAAGCCGTCGAATTTGTCACTGGACCCTGTCTGGTGCTGGCCGGTGCGGGATCGGGTAAAACCCGAGTCATTACCAACAAGATTGCCCACCTGATCCGTCAGTGTGGTTATCAGCCTAAGCATATTGCTGCCGTGACCTTCACCAATAAAGCAGCCCGCGAGATGAAAGAGCGTGTTGCTCAAACGCTGGGGCGCAAAGAAGCGCGGGGATTGATGATCGCGACTTTCCACACCTTGGGGTTGGAAATCATCAAGAAAGAGTATGTGGCTCTGGGGATGAAGTCGAACTTCTCACTGTTCGATGCACAGGATCAAATGGGGTTATTGAAAGATCTGACCCATAAGTGGCTGGAAGATGACAAAACATTGCTGCAGCAACTGGTGTCGGCGATCTCCAATTGGAAGAATGATCTGCTGGATCCAGCCGCCGCTGCTGCGACAGCACGATCCGAGCGTGATAAGTTATTTGTCCATTGCTACGGCTTATATGACGCCCATTTGAAAGCCTGTAATGTGCTGGATTTTGACGACCTTATCTCGCTACCCACCCTATTGTTGCAAAAAAATCTGGAGGTCCGTGAGCGGTGGCAAAACCGTCTGCGTTACCTGCTGGTTGATGAATATCAGGATACCAATACCAGCCAGTATCAAATGGTGAAATTGCTGGTGGGGAATCGGGCGCGTTTTACTGTCGTGGGTGATGACGACCAATCTATCTATTCATGGCGTGGTGCTCGGCCACAGAACTTGGTCCTGCTAAATGAAGATTTCCCTGCGCTACGGGTGATTAAGCTGGAACAGAATTACCGTTCTTCGGGGCGTATCTTGAAGGCGGCGAATATTTTGATTGCCAACAACCCACATGTTTTTGAAAAGAAACTTTTTTCTGAACTGAGCTATGGCGATGAGTTGAAAGTGATTACCGCCAATAACGAAGATCATGAAGCGGAGCGGGTGGTCGGCGAGCTTATTGCACATCACTTTGTTAAAAAGACCCAATATAGCGATTACGCCATTTTGTATCGTGGGAATCACCAATCGCGGTTGTTTGAAAAATTGCTGATGCAAAACCGTATTCCTTATCGAATTTCGGGTGGCGATTCATTTTTCTCTCGTCCAGAGATTAAGGATTTGTTGGCTTACCTACGGGTATTGACCAATCAGGATGATGACAGTGCATTCTTACGAATTGTGAATACACCAAAGCGTGAGATTGGTGCGGCCACCGTCCAAAAATTGGGTGAATGGGCTAATTTACGCAATAAGAGCCTGTTTCGGGCCAGTTTTGATTTAGGGTTAGGCGAGCACCTGAAGGGCCGTGGCCTGGAGTCATTGCAACGTTTTACTCACTGGATGGATGGGATTATTCGTTTGGTTGAGCGTGAACCCGTGGCAGCAGTCCGGGATTTGATCCACGGTATTGATTACGAAAGTTGGTTATTCGAAACTGCGCCCAGCCCAAAAGCCGCTGAAATGCGTATGAAAAACGTTAATTTATTATTCAGTTGGATGACCGAAATGCTGGAAGGGTCGGAACTGGATGAACCGATGACGCTGACTCAGGTGGTAACGCGTTTTACCCTGCGTGACATGATGGAGCGAGGGGAGAGTGATGAAGAACTGGATCAAGTGCAATTAATGACGTTGCATGCCTCTAAAGGGCTGGAGTTCCCTTATGTATTCTTAGTGGGGATGGAAGAGGGGTTGCTGCCGCATCAAAGCAGCATTGATGAAGATAATGTGGATGAAGAACGGCGGTTGGCTTATGTGGGGATCACCCGCGCCCAGCGTGAACTGTTCTTCACCCTGTGTAAAGAACGGCGGCAATACGGCGAGTTGATTCGGCCAGAACCTAGCCGTTTTCTGATGGAGTTGCCGCAGGACGATTTAAACTGGGAAAACGAACGTAAAGCCGTCAGCCCGGAAGAGCGTATGCAAAAAGGCCAGAGTCATCTGGCCAATCTTCGTGCTCAGTTAGCGAATGCGAAGAAACCGTAGTTAATATGAAAAGCCGTAGTTAACACGAAAAGCAGCAGTTACAGTAGTGAAGATAATAACGGGCAGTCTATTGCCCGTTAGCCATGCATTAAGGCGCGACTGATTGACCATCAACCGTGACGTTTTTAACGTCGCTGAAATGCTATGGGTAATCCCCACCAACACACTTAGCTAAGCTCTTCCAATAGCAGTGGCCATTGAACATAACTTTGCCAGTGACTCTCTTGTTCTAACGCTTCGGCGCGGTAGGGGTGCTGTTCCAACCAACCTTGGGGGACCAGCACATAAAGCGCATTATTATCGGCCCGCAACCTGACTGCTGGCAGGGTATCATCCCGGCGACGGCTGGAAAAAATAATGGCCAAGCGCAGTAGACGACACAAATGCTGTGCCATGTCGGCAGGTAATGCATTCTGCTGGTTCAAGAGCGATAGATCGATAGTGTCACTCTGGTTTTGTAACAGAGCAGAAAGCAGCAGCTTTTGTGCAGGAGTAAAACCGGGTAGATCCAGATTACGGATCAGATAAGCGGCATGTTGCGGAGCATGTTTAAAATCGACACTGAGGCCAATTTCATGGATCAAACAGGCGTTTTGCAAAAATTCGCGACATCGGCCATCGAGATGCCACTCTTTTTCCACTTGTAGGAAAAAGTTATCCGCCAAACAACTGACGCGCTTAGCTTGCTCGGTATCCAGTAAATAGCGGCGCTGTAAATTACGTAGTGTCCGGCGGCGAATATCTTGCTCGACCGGTAAATGGAGCATGCCATAGACCAGCCCTTCGCGCAGTGCGCCACCTGCCAGTGTCATGCTTTCAATGGACAACTCCTGGAATATCGCAATTAAGATGGACAGACCACTGGGGAAGACCAGCGCTCGTTCCAAGGTTAAACCAGGGATTTCCAACTCTTCTAATTTGCCACACTGAATCGCTCTTTGTTTGAGCTGTTGCAGCTTGGCTAAGGTGATCAGCTCGTCCATACCTTGAGCGACCATGATCTCTTGTAGTGCCTGAACGGTGCCTGAAGCGCCGACACAAACTTGCCAGCCATGTTCACGAAAACGTTGGGCGACGGGCTTGATCATCTCATGAGCGGCCAATTCAGCGCGTTCAAAATTTTCCTTTGCCAGATGGCGGTCACCAAAATAACGTTCTAACCAGGTAACACAACCCATTGATAGGCTGACCAAAATATTCGCCTGAGCCCCATTGCCTGTAACCAACTCAGTGCTGCCCCCCCAATATCGACGACCAACCGCTGTTCTGGCCCGCCAGTCGTATGCGCTACGCCATGATAAATCAGACGGGCTTCTTCTTCGCCACTGATGACTTGAATAGGGCAGCCGAGGATCTCGGTTGCAGTACGCAAGAATTCGTCGGCATTAGAGGCCGGCGCAAGGTTGCCGTTGCGACCACGCGGATTTGATCCAGAGGAATATCCTGTAAACGCTCTGAGAAAAGTTTTAGGCATTGCCAGCCTCGTTCCATCGCTTCCTGCGATAGATGATTTTGGTTATCCAGACCAGCCGCCAGGCGGACCTTCCGCTTAATACGTGCCAGCGTTTGGATACTGCCAGCCACCTCACGTACTACCAACATATGAAAACTATTGGAGCCAAGATCGATGGCAGCATAAAGTGAGGTGGAACTTAGCATCATTTATCAGCCTGGTCGCTTACGGTTATTCCGTGGTGCTCCACTGCGGCGTGGGGCAGAATTACGGCGTGGGCCATTCCCGGTGCGGGTACGGGCTAGGCGTTTAGGCGCTGGTAGATCAGTTAATAGCGCGTCACTGTTATATTTGCTTACCGGGATGCTATGGCCCGTATAGGTCTCAATCGCTGGCAAGTTTAATGCATACTCTTCGCAGGCCAGACTGATGGAGTGACCACTCTCGCCAGCACGGCCAGTACGGCCAATGCGGTGAACGTAATCTTCACAGTCATCTGGCAGGTCATAGTTGAAGACGTGGGTCACTAATGGAATGTGTAAACCACGGGCAGCAACATCGGTGGCAACCAGAATATCCAAATCGCCCTTGGTGAAATCTTCGAGAATACGCAGGCGTTTTTTCTGAGCAACATCACCCGTCAATAAACCGACGCGGTGACCATCAGCAGCCAAATGCCCCCAGATCTCTTCACAACGGTGTTTGGTATTAGCAAAAATAATACAGCGATCAGGCCATTCTTCTTCAATTAACGTCTGTAACAGACGCATTTTTTCTTCATTTGAAGGATAGAACAGCTCTTCTTTGATGCGGTGACCGGTTTTTTGTAACGGTTCCACTTCAACATATTCTGCATTATTCATTTGTTCGAATGCCAATTCACGTACCCGATACGAGAGAGTGGCAGAAAACAGCATATTTAAACGTTTATCAACGGAAGGCATACGGCGGAACAGCCAGCGGATATCTTTAATAAAGCCTAGATCGTACATGCGATCCGCTTCATCCAATACCACGACTTGAATCGCACCGAGGTTAATATAATTTTGTTTCGCGTAATCGATTAAACGGCCTGTTGTACCGATCAAGATATCAACGCCACTTTCCAGCACTTTAAGCTGTTTATCGTAGCCATCCCCACCATAAGCCAGACCTAACTTCAGCCCGGTTACCTGGGAAAGTGATTCTGCATCGGAGTGAATTTGCACGGCTAATTCGCGCGTTGGTGCCATAATTAATGCGCGTGGTTGATTAGTCTGGCGACCCTCTTCTGCTGGGTGAGAAAGCAAATAATGGAAAGTAGACGCCAAGAATGCCAGCGTCTTGCCTGTACCGGTTTGCGCCTGACCTGCTACATCACGCCCAGAGAGGGTGAGTGGCAATGCTAACGCCTGAATCGGCGTGCAATACTGAAACCCTTTGTTTTCAAGGGCTTCAACAACTAGCGGGTGCAGGGCGAAGTCGGAAAACTTCTGTTCAGTCAAGTGTGTTTTGCTCATAGTGTGGTAGAATATCAGCTAACTATTGCTTTACGAAAGCGTATCCGGTGAAATAAAGTCATCCTACTGTTGGTTAATGCTACACCAACGAGGTAGACACAATCCTTTGGAGTAGAACATGAGCGATAAAATTATTCACCTGAGTGACGACAGTTTCGATACTGATGTGCTGAAAGCCAGCGGCTTGGTCTTAGTCGATTTCTGGGCTGAATGGTGTGGTCCGTGCAAGATGATTGCTCCGATTTTGGATGAAATCGCTGAAGAGTATGAAGGTAGATTGACTATCGCTAAATTGAACATTGATGATAATCAGGGCACAGCACCAAAATACGGTATCCGTGGGATTCCTACGCTGCTGTTGTTCCGTGATGGCGAAGTTGTCGCCACCAAGGTTGGTGCCTTGTCTAAGGGGCAACTCAAAGCGTTCTTGGATGCAAATCTGTAATCGGTGCTAGCCGTCTATACCCCAAGTCATTGGAGTAATGAGAGCCGCTAACACAGCGGTGGCCTCAAGGACGTAGGGTATGTTTAGCGGCAGTTGTGATTTCTCACACTGACCGCTAGACGCCTGCAAAGAAGCGTGTTAAGTTTACCTCACTGCATATAGAACATTCCTGTGTATTGAGTCCGGGTCTGTAGCATCTAAACAGTTTGAATCTAAAGTTTTACTCTATGTCGAATTGATTTGTGTTGAGAATATTTATGAACTCAATCATTTTTTTGACAGTCTAATGGCTTTACAAAATCAGTCTAAGGCACCTTCAATCTTTATACCGTTGTGTCGCAAAAATCTTGCGTAAGTCATTACTTATGTAGTTTGCCCAAGGCCGGTGGTTGAATGTCCCATTAACAGGCACGTATGACGCTGCCATACCATTCACGACCATAGTTCAAGACATACCCCGAGTTTAAGAACCCACCATTATGAATCTTACCGAATTAAAGAATACGCCGGTTTCTGATCTGATAACACTTGGCGAAAATATGGGGCTGGAAAACCTGGCCCGGATGCGTAAACAAGATATTATTTTCTCTATTCTAAAGCAGCATGCCAAAAGTGGAGAAGATATCTTCGGTGACGGTGTATTGGAGATATTGCAGGATGGATTTGGTTTCCTCCGCTCTGCAGACAGCTCCTACCTCGCCGGTCCTGACGACATCTATGTATCCCCAAGCCAAATTCGCCGTTTCAACCTCCGCACTGGTGATACCGTTGCCGGTAAGATTCGTCCGCCTAAAGAAGGCGAGCGTTATTTTGCATTGTTGAAAGTTAATGAAGTTAACTATGACAAGCCGGAAAACGCCCGTAATAAAATCCTATTCGAAAACTTAACGCCGTTACATGCCAACTCTCGTCTGCGCATGGAACGTGGTAATGGTTCGACTGAAGATTTAACCGCCCGTGTACTGGATTTGGCATCGCCAATTGGTCGTGGCCAACGTGGTCTGATTGTGGCCCCACCAAAAGCCGGTAAAACTATGCTGTTGCAGAACATCGCGACCAGCATTGCTTACAATCACCCTGATTGTGTTTTGATGGTATTGCTGATTGACGAGCGTCCAGAAGAAGTAACCGAGATGCAACGTCTGGTTAAAGGTGAAGTTATTGCTTCTACTTTTGATGAACCAGCATCCCGTCACGTTCAAGTCGCTGAAATGGTTATCGAGAAAGCAAAACGTCTGGTTGAGCATAAAAAAGACGTTATTATCTTGCTGGACTCTATTACCCGTTTAGCCCGTGCTTACAACACCGTTGTACCTGCTTCAGGCAAAGTATTGACCGGTGGTGTTGATGCGAACGCGTTACATCGCCCTAAACGCTTCTTTGGTGCCGCACGTAATGTTGAAGAGGGCGGAAGCCTGACCATCATTGCAACCGCGCTGGTTGATACCGGTTCTAAAATGGATGAAGTTATCTACGAAGAATTTAAAGGTACCGGTAACATGGAATTGCATCTGTCCCGTAAAATTGCGGAGAAACGTGTATTCCCAGCCATTGACTTCAACCGCTCTGGTACCCGTAAAGAAGAGTTGCTGACTACGACTGATGAGCTACAAAAAATGTGGATCTTGCGCCGAATTCTTCATCCAATGGGTGAAATTGATGCAATGGAATTCCTCATCAGTAAGCTGGCGACTGCGAAAACTAACGATCAGTTCTTTGATAATATGAGACGCTCGTAAGCTTATACGCCTAAAGAAACTGGCGTTGCAGGGGAATGTGTGTAGCTAGCACCTCTGTGGCGTCAAGTACTAAAGGTATAGTTGAGTCACTATATAGTTGAATCATTATATAGATGAATCACTAAAGGTATTGTAGTTGAATCAGTCAAAACGCCACGCCAGTCGTGGCGTTTTTTACTTTTGGAATATACGATAGTTGGGATCATTGTCCATGGAGAGGGTAAAAATATCGAACTGACAAATATTTTCGTATCTATACCCAAAATAATTCGAGTTTCAGGAAGGCGGCAACTGAGGGAGCCCCTGGGAGCTTATACAGATAAGTGACTGAGGTGAATGAAGGCAGCCAACGTACATACAACTTGAAGTATGACGGGTATATTCTCATAACCAATGTGACAATACCAAAATAGAGTTTGGAATAGCCAATAAGGCTATCATCATATTCAGATATAACTGAAAGCGTGTTGGGGGCATAGCAAGTGCTAATCTACATGCTAAGCTGTTGTATCTTTTTGCAGAGAGCGGTTAAACGTGAACCTACTCACTATGAGTACTGAATTAATTTATATCTTTCTGTTTTCTATGGCATTTCTATTTGTTGCTCGCAAAGTTGCCATAAAAATTGGACTTGTCGATAAACCCAACTACCGTAAGCGCCATCAAGGATTAATCCCTCTGGTGGGGGGAATATCGGTATTCGCGGGGGTCTGTTTTGCTTTTCTGATTACTAATCAGCAAATTCCCCATTTTCGTTTATATCTTGCATGTGCCGGGTTATTGGTCTTCGTTGGTGCTTTAGATGATCGTTTTGATATCAGCGTAAAAATTCGCGCTTTTGTTCAAGCACTGGTCGGCATCGCGATGATGGCAGTCGCGGGGCTATATTTACGTAGTCTGGGGCATGCCTTCGGTCCATGGGAAATGGTATTAGGGCCATTTGGTTATGTGGTCACCCTGTTTGCGGTTTGGGCGGCCATCAATGCGTTCAACATGGTTGATGGAATAGATGGCTTGCTGGGTGGCCTATCCTGTGTTTCCTTCGGGGCCATGGGGATTTTGTTGTACCAAAGTGGGCAGATGTCATTGGCGTTATGGTGTTTCGCCATGATAGCCACCATTATTCCCTATATCTTACTGAATCTCGGGTTACTGGGTCGCCGCTATAAAGTCTTCATGGGCGATGCTGGCAGTACTTTGATTGGTTTCACCGCGATCTGGATCCTGTTACAGGCGACTCAGGGTAATGCTCATCCGATCAACCCTGTGACGGCACTATGGATTATCGCCATTCCGTTGATGGACATGATTGCCATCATGTATCGTCGTTTACGCAAAGGCATGAGTCCTTTCTCTCCAGATCGCCAACATATTCATCATTTAATCATGCGGGCCGGTTTTACCTCCCGGCAAGCTTTTGTCCTCATCACACTGGCTGCCGCGTTGTTAGCCATGATTGGTGTTATCGGCGAACGGCTGACATTTATACCCGAATGGGTCATGTTGGCATTGTTCTTGCTTGCATTTCTATTGTATGGCTACTGCATTAAACGGGCATGGCGGGTGGCGCGTTTTATCAAACGTTTCAAGCGTCGGATGCGGCGGGCATCGAAAAATAAGCATGAATCTTAACCAGAGGCTTTTAGGCAGTGATGAAACCAGAATCTATGTCGACTGATAAAACAGGGTCTACCAATAATGAACCGTCTGTGGATAACGAATTAGATATCCGTGGTCTGTGTCGTACTCTATGGCGTGGCAAGGTATGGATTATCGGTATGGCCATTATTTTCGCTGCGATTGCACTGGGAGTCTCCTATCTGGTGAAACAGCAGTGGAGTGCGACAGCCATTACTGACAAACCAACCGTCAACAATTTGGGGGGGTATTATTCGCAACAGCAGTTTTTACGTAATCTTGATATCCGTCTCAATAGCGGGCTTGTCAGTGAACAGCCAGGCATCTCCGATGAAGCTTACGGTGAGTTCATTACTCAGTTAGCGGCTTACGATACCCGTCGTGATTTCTGGCTACAAAGCGATTACTACAAGCAACGGCTTGAGGGAGACGCTAAGGCGGATGCGGCATTACTCGATGAGCTAGTGAATAACATTGTTTTCACGGCGCGTGATGATAAAAAAATCCCGAATGACAGCATTAAATTGACGGCAGAAACGGCCAGTGATGCGAATAAGCTACTGCGTGGTTACATTGATTTTGCCAGTCAACGTGCGTCAAGCCACCTGAATGATGAAATTCAAGGCGCTTGGGCAGCGCGGACTCAATCAATGAAAGCGCAGGTTAAACGCCAGGAAGCGGTAGCTCAAGCAGTCTTTGATCGTGAAGTGGCGGCGGTTAAGCAAGCATTGAAAGTGGCTGGGCAACAAGGTATTACCAGTAGCCAGACAGATACGCCAGCCGAGCAATTGGCAGATTCCAAGATGTTCATGCTAGGTAAGCCGATGCTTGAAGCCCGTTTAGAAACATTACTGGCTACTGGCCCAAGTTTTGATATTGATTATGATCAAAACCGTGCCATGCTGGCAACATTGAACGTTGGTCCGACACTAGATGATAAATTCCAGACTTACCGCTACTTACGTACACCAGAAGACCCGGTTACCCGTGATAGCCCACGTCGTGTGTTCCTGCTGATTATGTGGGGCGCTATCGGGGCATTAGTCGGTGCGGGTGTGGTATTGGTTCGCCGCTCCAGTAAGGCACTGTGACCTGTATGGCCGGTGTCATGTGGAATCAGTAACGGCATGTGTCAGTAACGACACATGATCGGCCATCGTATGTAATCAGTAGTTGTATGTAATCGATAGTCATATGTCGCTCGTGGTTGTATATAGTTCATAGTCGTATGTCGCTCATATTGGTATGTCGCTCATCATGGTATGAACTCGTATCGAGTCACGCACTGAGCGACAAGAAATCGTTAATGGACGCATTGTGCGCCCAACTTGCAGGCATTGCCTGCGGCTAACTGACCTAAAGAGATTCACTGTGAAAGTGTTGACTGTTTTTGGCACCCGTCCTGAAGCGATAAAGATGGCTCCTCTGGTGCATGCCTTGGCTCAGGATGACGCCTTTGAATCGAGAGTCTGCGTAACGGCCCAGCATCGTGAGATGCTGGATCAGGTATTGCGTTTATTTGAGATTCAACCAGATTATGATTTAGACATCATGAGGCCAGGACAGGGATTGACGGAAATAACCTGCCGCATTCTGGAAGGGCTAAAGCCGGTTCTCGAAGAGTTTAAGCCGGATGTTATCTTGGTGCATGGCGATACCACAACCACACTGTCGGCCAGTCTGGCCGGGTTCTATCACCGCATACCTGTCGGCCATGTCGAGGCTGGGCTGCGGACCGGGGATCTCTATTCTCCATGGCCGGAGGAAGCTAACCGTCAACTGACTGGGCATCTTGCCATGTATCATTTTGCGCCGACCGAGAATTCTCGACAGAATTTGCTACGTGAATGGGTGCCGGAGAACCGTATTTTTGTCACGGGTAATACGGTGATTGATGCGTTGTTCTGGGTCCGTGATCGGGTGATGAATACCCCTGATTTGCGAGCAAACTTGGCACAACGTTACGCCTTCCTTGATACCAATAAGAAGATGATTCTGGTTACTGGCCATCGTCGTGAAAGCTTTGGTGGTGGTTTTGAGCGGATTTGCAGTGCGTTAGCGGAAATTGCCCGGAAACATCCCGAGGTGCAGGTTGTTTATCCCGTGCATCTTAACCCCAACGTCAGCGAGCCGGTAAACCGTATCTTGAAGGGGATTGATAATATTATTCTGATCGATCCGCAAGACTACCTGCCATTTGTTTACCTAATGAATCATGCGTATCTGATCCTGACTGACTCAGGGGGTATTCAGGAAGAAGCGCCGTCATTGGGTAAACCTGTCTTGGTGATGCGTGACACCACCGAGCGCCCGGAAGCCGTAGATTCTGGCACTGTGCTGCTGGTGGGGACAAATATTAATAAAATTGTTGATGCAGTAACCCGCTTGCTGACTGATGAGACGGCTTATCATCAAATGACCCGGGCACACAATCCTTACGGTGACGGGTATGCCTGTCAACGCATCCTTAAAGCTTTAAAGAATCATCAGGTGACGCTATGAGTTTTGAAACTATTTCTGTTATCGGTCTTGGGTATATTGGTCTGCCGACCGCGGCGGCTTTTGCTTCGCGTAAAAAGAAAGTGATTGGCGTTGACGTCAATGCGCATGCGGTTGAAACCATTAATCGTGGTGCCATCCATATCGTGGAGCCAGATTTAGACAAAGTGGTAAAGATTGCTGTTGAAGGCGGCTACCTGCAAGCGGTGACGAAACCACAGGCAGCCGATGCATTCCTTATTGCCGTACCAACACCGTTTAAAGGCGATCATGAGCCGGATATGATTTTTGTCGAATCAGCCGCTAAATCCATCGCACCGGTGCTGAAAAAAGGCGATTTGGTCATTTTGGAATCTACCTCCCCGGTAGGTGCTACTGAGCAAATGGCGCAATGGCTGGCTGAGGCTCGCCCTGATTTGAGTTTCCCACAGCAAGCGGGCGAAGCAGCCGATATCAATATTGCATACTGCCCTGAGCGCGTGTTACCGGGCCAGGTTATGGTTGAACTGATCCAGAATGACCGGGTGATTGGTGGCATGACACCAAAATGTTCTGCCCGCGCCAGTGCGTTATATAAAATTTTCTTGGAAGGTGAGTGTGTGGTGACTAACTCACGCACCGCTGAGATGTGCAAACTGACGGAAAACAGCTTCCGTGACGTTAACATTGCCTTTGCCAACGAGTTATCACTGATTTGTGATGAGCAAGGTATCAATGTGTGGGAGCTGATTCGTCTGGCGAACCGCCATCCACGCGTGAATATCTTACAGCCGGGTCCAGGTGTAGGTGGTCACTGTATCGCCGTCGATCCATGGTTTATTGTTTCTCAGAATCCACAATTGGCCCGCCTGATCCACACGGCGCGTCTGGTAAACGACGGCAAACCGTTGTGGGTGGTTGATCGCGTTAAAGCCGCTGTTGCTGATTGTCTGGCCGCCAGTGATAAACGCGCTTCTGAAGTGAAAATTGCCTGCTTCGGTCTGGCTTTTAAACCCGATATTGATGACCTGCGTGAAAGCCCAGCAGTGGGTGTTGCCCGCTTGATCGCGGAGTGGCATGTGGGTGAAACACTGGTTGTTGAACCCAATGTTGAGCAATTGCCAAAATCACTGATGGGTCTTGTCACCTTGAAAGATACCGCCACTGCTTTACAACAGGCTGATGTCTTGGTCATGTTGGTGGACCACAAACAATTCAAGGCCATCAAACCTGAAGATATTAAGCAACAGTGGATTGTTGATACCAAAGGAGTATGGCGTTGAGGCGAATTCTCGTCACAGGCGGGGCCGGTTTTATCGGCTCTGCGGTGGTCAGGCATATTATTGATGGCACCTCAGATAGCGTGGTGGTAGTCGATAAACTCACCTATGCCGGTAATCTGGAGTCGCTGTCAGTGGTTGCGGGCAGTGAGCGTTATGCTTTCGAACAAGTCGATATCTGTGACAGCAGTGAGTTGGATCGGGTTTTCGCACAGTATCAGCCGAATGTGGTGATGCATTTGGCTGCCGAGAGCCACGTTGACCGCTCAATTGATGGCCCCGCCGCGTTTATCGAGACGAACGTGGTTGGCACTTACACCCTGTTGGAAGCTGCCCGTCACTATTGGCAACAACTGAGTGTTGAAGCCAAGCAGGCGTTCCGCTTTCACCATATCTCAACGGATGAGGTGTATGGCGATTTACACGGCACTGACGATTTGTTTACCGAAACCACGCCGTATGCGCCAAGCAGCCCATATTCGGCGTCTAAAGCGTCCAGTGACCATTTAGTCCGGGCTTGGTTGCGTACTTATGGTTTACCGACTTTGGTGACTAATTGTTCAAATAATTACGGCCCGTATCACTTCCCAGAAAAGCTGATCCCGCTGGTTATTTTAAATGCGTTGGCGGGTAAGCCGCTGCCTGTTTATGGCAATGGTGCTCAGGTCCGCGACTGGTTGTATGTAGAAGACCACGCCAGAGCGTTGTATCAGGTGGTTACTGAGGGTGTGGTGGGTGAAACCTACAATATCGGCGGCCATAATGAGCGCAAGAATATTGAAGTAGTTGAAACCATTTGCGCGCTATTGGATGAGTTGGTGCCAGCAAAACCGGCGGGTATCGCACACTACCGTGATTTGATTACCTACGTAAAAGACCGGCCGGGTCATGATATGCGCTATGCCATTGATGCTGGCAAGATTGAGCGGGAACTGGGTTGGCGTCCACAAGAAACCTTCGAAAGCGGTATCCGTAAAACGGTCTTGTGGTATTTGAATAATGAATCTTGGTGGCGTCGTGTTCAGGATGGCTCTTACGCCGGAGAGCGTTTGGGCTTGAGTGACTAACACCCGTCATTTTTCACGTTGTAGGTGTATTGGCTGCGCTCAGTCATCCGAATAACTTACTGATGTAAGCACCTCGGGGTTCTCTTGCTTGCCGCCTTCCTGCACCTTGAAATCTATAGTGTCTATCGTTGGGCGACCTACGAGAGACACCAAAGTCGATTAATCATCGGGATGGCGTCATCCAGTCGTTTGCATGATGTTTTGCCTGTGTATAGCCTCTGCCTGATGGTCTCAGGAGATGGTATGTATCAGGAAATTGTATGTATCAGGAGATTGCATGTATCAGGAGAACGTATGAAAGGCATAATTCTGGCTGGTGGTTCAGGTTCCCGATTACACCCCATCACCCGTGGCGTCTCTAAGCAGTTGCTTCCCATCTACGATAAACCCATGATCTATTACCCGCTGTCAGTATTGATGCTGGCAGGGATCCGTGACGTGTTGATTATCTCAACCCCGGAAGACTTACCATCGTTTCAGCGTTTGTTGGGCAACGGTGATGAGTTTGGTATTAATCTGAGTTATGCCGCGCAGCCTAGCCCAGACGGGCTGGCACAGGCATTTATCATTGGTGAAGCGTTTATTGATAATGAGCCATGCTGTTTGGTGCTCGGTGATAATATCTACTTCGGCCAAGGCTTTAGTCCAAAACTGAAAGCTGTCGCCGCGCGTCAGCAGGGCGCGACTGTTTTCGGCTATCAGGTGATGGATCCAGAGCGCTTTGGCGTAGTGGAGTTTGATGACAACTTCCGCGCGTTGTCTATTGAAGAAAAACCGAGCCAGCCAAAATCAAATTGGGCGGTGACCGGGCTCTATTTCTACGATAACCAAGTGGTTGATTTTGCCAAGCAGGTTAAACCTTCTGCTCGCGGTGAACTGGAAATTACCAGCATTAATCAAATGTATCTGGATCGCGGTGAGTTAACGGTTGAGCTGCTAGGGCGCGGTTTTGCTTGGCTGGATACCGGCACCCATGACAGCCTGATCGAAGCCAGTACTTTTGTTCAAACGGTTGAAAAACGCCAAGGTTTTAAAATTGCTTGTTTGGAAGAGATTGCCTGGCGTAACGGTTGGTTGGATGATGATGGCGTAAAACGTGCGGCAACCGCGCTGGCGAAAACCGGTTATGGCAAATATCTGTTGGATCTATTACATGCCCGTCCACGCCAGTATTGAGCCACTGGGCTGGGAAAGTGAATTTTTCCAGCGCCAAAGTGCAAAATTGATTTTTTCCGACTCAGCCCCGCCACTTAACCCGGCTGAGTTGGCTGCTTTTACTCTCGTTCAGGCTAAAGTACCTACTCATCGCCTTGATCTTATAGATGCCCTGAGCCAACTTGATTTTCATTTGGTTGAAGGGGAAATTGATCTGTCGCTGGTCGTGGGTGAAAAAGAAGGTATTGGCACGGAAAATGCTACATCAGAA
Source organism: Yersinia pestis (assembly GCF_900460465.1). GTDB lineage: Bacteria > Pseudomonadota > Gammaproteobacteria > Enterobacterales > Enterobacteriaceae > Yersinia > Yersinia pestis. The sequence continues at coordinate 448,790 of NZ_UAVH01000001.1, forward strand.
CCCAATATGGGGGCCTACTCGCTACGGGTTGCCACCGAGGCAGATATTCCGCAGTTGCGCCGTGTTGCTGCCAGTGCTTTTGCCTTAAGCCGCTTTCGTGCGCCTTGGTATGACGCACAGGACAGTGGGCGATTTTATGCTTTGTGGGTTGAAAAGGCGGTGCTGGGAACCTTTGATCACCAATGTTTATTGGTGCTCGACCCTACGGATCAACCCGTCGGGTTTGTGACGTTGCGTGACTTGCAAGACGGGAGTGCGCGTATTGGCCTGTTGGCCGTATTCCCCGGTGCACAGAGTAAAGGTATAGGGTTAAGATTAATGTCGGCGGCGAAGCAGTGGTGCCAGCATCATGGGTTACACCGGTTACGGGTAGCCACACAAATGAGCAATATTGCTGCTTTACGTCTCTATATTCGTAGTGGTGCCTCCATTGAGAGTACCGCGTATTGGTTATGCAGGGGATGAGATGATTCCATTTAACACTCCACCGATAGTGGGCACTGAACTGGGTTATATGCAGGCTGCGATGAGCAGTGGCAAGTTATGCGGTGATGGTGGTTTTACCCGTCGCTGCCAGCAGTGGATGGAGAAACGTTTTAACTGCCCAAAAGTGTTACTGACGCCATCTTGTACCGCCTCGTTGGAAATGGCCGCGTTATTGCTGGATATCAAGCCCGGTGATGAAGTGATCATGCCAAGTTTTACCTTTGTTTCTACCGCCAATGCCTTTGTGCTGCGCGGGGCCAAAATGGTGTTTGTCGATATCCGTCCAGACACCATGAATATCGATGAAACCAAGATTGAAGCGGCGATCACCGATAAAACCCGGGTTATTGTGCCAGTCCACTACGCAGGGGTTGCCTGTGAGATGGATACCATCATGGCACTGGCGAAAAAGCATAATTTGTTTGTGGTAGAAGATGCGGCTCAAGGCGTGATGTCAACCTACAAAGGTAAAGCTCTGGGTACCATTGGCCATATTGGCTGCTTCAGCTTCCATGAAACCAAAAATTACACTGCGGGCGGTGAAGGTGGGGCGACGTTGATCAATGATCCTTCATTGATTGATCGTGCAGAAATTATCCGTGAAAAGGGCACCAACCGTAGCCAATTCTTCCGTGGTCAGGTGGATAAATACACCTGGCGTGACATCGGCTCCAGCTACTTGATGTCTGATTTACAGGCCGCTTACCTGTGGGGCCAGTTAGAGGCAGCAGAGCAGATCAACGAACGCCGTCTGGCGCTATGGCATGGTTATTATAATGCTTTCAAACCGTTGGCCGATGCTGGGCGCATTGATTTACCGGTGATCCCAGGCAACGTGGTGCAAAATGCCCACATGTTTTATATTAAACTGCGTGATATTGAGGAGCGCTCTGCATTTATCAGCTATTTAAAAGAAGCGGATATTATGGCGGTATTCCACTACATCCCATTACATGCGTGTCCAGCAGGTGAGGCGTTTGGCCGTATGGCTGGCGAAGACCGCTTTACCTCCAAGGAGAGTGAGCGTCTGGTGCGCTTACCTATTTTCTACAACCTGACTGATGTTAATCAGAGCACGGTTATTAATACTGTGCTGAGTTTCTTCGTCTGATATGTCTCTGGCAAAAGCATCGATTTGGACTGCCTGCTCTACGCTAATCAAGATTGGCGTAGGGCTATTGGTGGTTAAACTGCTGGCGGTCACCTTTGGCCCCAGCGGTGTGGGGCAGGCGGGTAATTTCCGTCAGCTAATTATCGTGTTAGGTGTGCTGTCTGGCGCGGGTATCTTTAACGGTATTACTAAATATGTTGCTGAATATCATCAGCAACCTGAACGTTTACGGGCCATGCTGGGCACCTCGTCCACTATTGTTCTGGGGTTCTCAACCCTATTGGCCTTGGTTTTTCTGCTGGCCGCGAAACCTGTCAGCATCGCGTTATTTGGCCATGCGGATTACCAGAATGTGGTGCGCGCGATAGCATTTATCCAGATGGGAATTGCCTACGGCAACTTGTTTCTGGCGATCCTCAAAGGTTATCGCGATGCCATGGGCAATGCGCTAGCGATCATTGGCGGTAGCCTGATTGGGGTCGTAGCATATTATATTTGTTTTCAGATCGGGGGCTATTCGGGTGCGTTAGTTGGCTTAGGATTAGTCCCGGCGTTGGTTGTGCTCCCCGCTGCGGCGATGCTGTACCGCCGCCGTACGATCCCGCTGCGCTACCTTAAACCGCATTGGGATAAAGCGCTGGCCAGCCATTTGGGCAAATTCACACTGATGGCGCTGATTACGTCAGTGACCTTGCCTGTGGCCTATGTAATGATGCGTCACTTACTGGCGAATAACTATGGTTGGGATGCCGTCGGGATCTGGCAAGGGGTCAGCAGCATTTCAGATGCTTACCTACAATTTATTACGGCCTCATTTACCGTCTATCTGTTGCCAACACTGTCTCGGCTGAAGGATAAAGGGGCGATTTCCCGTGAAATCTTCCGTTCACTAAAGTTTGTGTTGCCTGCGGTGGCGGCAGCCAGTCTGACGGTTTGGTTATTACGTGATTTTGCTATCTGGTTGTTGTTTTCTCACCAGTTTACTGCGATGCGTGATCTTTTTGCCTGGCAGTTGGTGGGCGATGTATTAAAAGTGGGGTCTTATGTGTTTGGCTATCTGGTCATTGCTAAAGCATCGCTACGTTTTTATATTTTGGCGGAAGTCAGCCAGTTCTTACTGTTGACCGGGTTTGCCTACTGGTTAATTCCAATGAATGGCTCTCTTGGTGCGGCACAGGCGTATATGGCAACGTATATCGTCTATTTTGCGCTCTGTAGCTGCGCATTCCTTGTGTATCGTAGACACTCAGCACCGTAAACACTCTTTACAGTAGAAAAAAATGATAACCCTGACTCATGTACTGGGATCTGATATCCCGCACCATAATCTGACCGTGTTGCGTTTCTTTAATGACGTGCTGGCGAAATGCCTGCCTGTAGAACAGGTACGGCACTTTATGGTCGCGGCAAAAGAAACGGCCCCCTTTTCGTCATTCCCGCAGTTGGATATCAACACGTACAGTGATAAAAAAGCGTTGGCTGAGGCGGTTATTGCCCGTGCACAGGCGGATCGCAGTGCGCGTTTCTTTTGGCACGGTCAGTTTAATGTCACTCTCTGGTTGGCGTTGCTAAGCGGTAAAATTAAGCCAGGGCAGGTGTATTGGCATGTCTGGGGTGCGGATTTATACGAAGATGCCAAAAGCTTAAAATTTCGTCTGTTTTACCTGCTGCGCCGCATAGCACAAGGGCGGGTTGGGCACGTGTTTGCCACTCGGGGTGATTTAATTCATTACCAGCAGCGGCATCCTCGCGTGCCCGCCTCATTACTCTACTTCCCGACCCGTATGGATCCGGCCCTGACCGCTATCAATATTGATAAACCCTTAGCTGGGCCGATGACAATCTTGGTGGGGAACTCCGGTGATACCACTAACCGCCATATAGAGGCGCTGAAGGCGATTCATCAGCAATTTGGCCCTGACGTCCGGGTGATTATTCCGATGGGCTATCCGGCGAATAACGAAGCGTATATTGAACAGGTTAGGCAGGCGGGGCTCGCACTGTTCTCGCAAGACAATCTACGTATCTTAACCGAACAGATCCCCTTTGATGATTATCTGAATATTCTGCGTGAATGTGATTTGGGCTATTTCATTTTTAACCGTCAACAAGGTATTGGTACCCTGTGTTTATTGACCCAGTTTGGCGTGCCCTTTGTGCTAAGCCGTAAAAATCCGTTCTGGCAAGATTTGGCTGAGCAGCATATTCCCGTGTTCTTCTACGGTGACACTCTGGACGAGCCGATGATCCGTGAGGCACAACGTCAACTGGCAGGGTTAGATAAACAAGCGATCGCTTTCTTCAATCCAAATTATATTGAGGGCTGGAAGCAAGCGTTGGCTCTGGCTGCGGGGGAACACCCATGACGCTGGGGCAATTTGGCGGTCTATTTTGTATTTATTTGATAGCAGTCATTTTTATTCTGACACTAACCTATCAGGAATTTCGGCGGGTTAAGTTTAACTTTAACGTTTTGTTTTCAATGCTTTATCTGTTGACCTTCTATTTTGGTTTCCCACTGACTTGTATGCTGGTGTTTCAGTTTGGGGTGGCGGTGGTGCCGGTTGAGTATTTGTTGTACGCCATGCTGTCTGCTACGGCCTTTTATGGCATTTACTATGTCACCTATAAAACACGGTTACGTCAGCCTCGTAGCCAGCCGCGCACGCCAATATTCACCATGAACCGGGTAGAAACTAATCTGACCTGGGTGCTGCTGGCACTGGTCGCGGTAGGGACCGTCGGCATCTTCTTTATGCAAAACGGTTTCTTGCTGTTTAAGCTGGATTCCTACAGCAAAATATTCTCCAGTGATGTCTCTGGTGTCGCCCTGAAGCGTTTTTTCTACTTCTTTATCCCGGCAATGCTGGTGGTTTATTTCCTCAAACAGGATCGGCGGGCCTGGTTCTTCTTCCTTGCCAGCACGGTGGCGTTTGGCATTCTAACTTATGTCATCGTTGGTGGGACGCGTGCCAATATCATTATCGCATTCTCATTGTTCCTGTTTATCGGTATCGTCCGTGGATGGATAACCCTGTGGATGCTAGCGGCGGCAGGTGTCTTCGGGATTGTCGGTATGTTCTGGCTGGCCCTTAAACGTTATGGCCTGGATGTGAACGGTGCAGAGGCATTTTACACCTTCCTCTATTTGACGCGGGACACCTTCTCGCCCTGGGAAAACCTCGGGTTATTGCTACAGAACTACGACAAAATAGATTTCCAGGGGCTGGCACCGATTGTCCGTGATTTTTATGTCTTTATTCCAAGCGCGCTGTGGCCAGAACGCCCGGATTTGGTACTGAATACCGCCAATTACTTTACCTGGGACGTTTTGGACAATCACTCTGGGCTGGCTATCTCGCCAACGCTGATTGGTTCTCTGGTGGTCATGGGGGGGGTATTGTTTATCCCGCTGGGGGCCATTGTTGTGGGGCTTATCATCAAATGGTTCGATTGGTTGTATGAACAAGGCAAGGCCGAGAGTAATCGCTATAAAGCGGCGATCCTGCAAAGCTTCTGTTTTGGGGCGGTGTTTAATATCATTGTCTTGGCACGTGAAGGGCTGGATTCCTTTGTCTCACGAGTGGTATTTTTCTGCGTTATCTTTGGTGCCTGTCTGGTACTGGCAAAATTGTTGTACTGGTTGTTCGATACGGCGGGCTTGATAAAGCGTCAGGGGATTAAATCCAACCGATTATCAACGCCTAACGCGGGCAATCAACTGTAAGGATTGTAATGGAACCCAATACTGTCATTCCAAAATATAATGTCCGTGGCTTTGAAATCTGGGGTTTTCGTGACATGGCTCAGGTGCTGGATCATCTACTGGGCAGTGGGCCGGTAAAAACGGGCACCTTGGTGGCGATGAATGCGGAAAAGCTATTAAAAGCCGAAGATGATACTGCACTGTGTGAACTGATCAAGAACGCGGAGTATCTGTACGCAGATGGCATCAGTATGGTTCGGGCTATCCGCCGTAAATATCCGCAGGCCGAGCTATCACGCGTTGCGGGTGCTGACCTCTGGGAAGCCCTGATGCAGCGCGCTGGGCAGCAAGGGACACCAGTATTTTTGGTTGGCGGTAAGCCTGATGTATTGGCTGAAACCGAGGCGAAATTGCGTGCCCAATGGAACGTGAATTTAGTCGGTAGCCAAGATGGCTATTTCACACCGGAGCAGCGTGAAGCCCTGTTTGCCCGTATTGCCGCCAGTGGTGCAGCAATTGTCACTGTCGCCATGGGGTCTCCTAAACAGGAGATCTTCATGCGTGACTGCCGTAAATTTTACCCTGATGCCCTGTATATGGGGGTTGGCGGCACTTACGATGTTTTCACCAGCCATGTCAAACGTGCCCCCAAAATTTGGCAGAATATGGGGCTGGAGTGGTTATACCGGTTGCTGGCGCAACCCAGCCGCATTCGTCGTCAGCTTAAGCTGCTTAAGTTTGTTGGTTATTATTATAGTGGTCGTCTGTAGTGTTTTGTTCTTAGTCACGCCCCTTCTTATCTTGACGCCGCAGCGGTTAGCGGCGTCACTCAGTTGAATCACTTCACAGCTCTGCGTCAGTTCGTCTAACTAATTTCCTTATGGAATCAATTTTCTTATTTTTATTCCATAAAGTTTTAGTTTGCTGTTTGCTAATTTACACCAAATACGGAACGATACGGGCCGGTTACGGTTTGGAGGGTGGATGGTCGTTCTTTCCTAGTGGTAGTGGTTCCCTTCGTTAACCTACAAAATAACAATGAACAGACTGCTGACAAAGTTAATTGAAGGGGAAACGTGCCGTTGGGGTCGTAGTGGCGTAAGCCACCGGAGTGCCCCGAGGTGCGGTCAACCCTTCATTCACGAGGCTAAAAATAGCTTTGTCAATAATCTCAATTAATACCTTGATAAATATATTGAATATTTAAATTCAGTCATTAAATTCATTTGCATCATAACGATAATAACCGGGGATTCCGGAGCAGATATACACCAGTCAGTTTACAGAGGATCTATGGCAGACAACGCAGAGAAAAAAGGATTACACCGTGGGCTGGAAGCTCGGCATATCGAACTGATAGCGTTGGGCGGTACCATTGGTGTCGGGTTATTTATGGGGTCAGCAAGCACGTTGAAATGGGCAGGGCCGTCAGTATTACTGGCTTATATCATTGCGGGCTTATTTGTATTCTTCATTATGCGCGCAATGGGGGAAATGCTGTATCTGGAGCCCGTGGCTGGATCCTTCGCAGTCTATGCGCATAAGTATCTCAGTCCCTATTTTGGCTATCTGACGGCTTGGGGCTACTGGTTTATGTGGATTGCGGTGGGGATATCTGAAATTACCGCCATTGGCGTCTATGTTCAGTTTTGGTTCCCAGAAATCCCGCAATGGCTACCGGCTATCGCTGGGGTGGCGATTGTGGCATTAGCGAATCTGGCTGCGGTCAAATTGTATGGCGAGCTAGAGTTTTGGTTTGCCATGATCAAGGTCACGACGATCATTGTGATGATTTTGGTTGGCTTAGGCGTGATATTTTTTGGCTTCGGTAATCACGGCCAGCCGATTGGCTTCGATAACCTGACCGCCCATGGCGGTTTCTTTGCCGGGGGGTGGAAAGGCTTCCTGTTTGCGCTGTGTATTGTGGTCGCGTCTTACCAAGGTGTTGAACTGGTCGGTATTACGGCGGGAGAAGCCAGAAATCCACAGGTGACGTTAAGAAGAGCGATCAACAACATCTTATGGCGAATTTTGATTTTCTACGTCGGTGCAATATTTGTCATTGTCACCATTTTTCCCTGGAATGGGATTGGTACAGAGGGTAGCCCCTTCGTACTGACCTTCGCCAAAATAGGAATAGTGGCCGCGGCGGGTATTATTAACTTCGTGATACTGACCGCCGCTCTCTCAGGTTGTAACAGTGGTATGTATAGCGGCGGGCGTATGTTGTATGCCTTGGCAAAAAATCGTCAGCTACCGGCCGGCCTGACCAAACTGTCGGCTAGCGGTGTACCGGTGTACTGCATTGCGATCACCATCCTGTGTCTACTGGTGGGGTCGAGCCTGAATTACATTATTCCCAACCCGCAGCAAGTGTTTGTTTATGTCTACAGTGCCAGCGTGTTACCTGGCATGGTGCCGTGGTTTGTGGTCTTGGTCTGTCAGTTACGTTTTCGGCAGGTACATAAAGCTGCCCTACAGCAGCACCCGTTTAAATCTATCCTATTCCCCTATGTGAACTACCTCACCATCGCATTCCTGATTTGTGTATTAGTGGGAATGGGGATAAACCCAGATACTCGCTTATCATTACTGGTTGGGGCAATTTTTCTGGCATTAGTGACGGGATGCTATTTTGTGCTGGGGATGCATAAACCCAAGGCCATGGAAGCGGAACGCCTATAAAATCGGCAATCAAGACGGTGTGGGGGCTATTATTCACTGAGTTTTGTGGCAGAGTGAGCAAAGCGTAAGCAAACGCATCATTTCTTCTAAAAAAGCACTAGACAGCCAGGTATTAAAACCGTAGTATCCCCACCCGCAACGGCGCTAAGCGCCCGTAGCTCAGCTGGATAGAGCGCTGCCCTCCGGAGGCAGAGGTCTCAGGTTCGAATCCTGTCGGGCGCACCATTAATTTTGTGTGCAAGAGCTGCGGTGGTAAGATTGCCGCGTACGACGATGTAAGCTGTAAGAAAGGCTGTAAAGAAGTGATGGTGGCTATAGCTCAGTTGGTAGAGCCCTGGATTGTGATTCCAGTTGTCGTGGGTTCGAGTCCCATTAGCCACCCCAAATTTTTGTGGAACATGCGATGGTGGCGGAATTGGTAGACGCGCTAGCTTCAGGTGTTAGTGTCCTTACGGACGTGAGGGTTCAAGTCCCTCCCTTCGCACCACACAAACATGTAGATATTTATTAATATTTACATGGACATAGGTCGAGAGACCATGTAGAGTAAGCAGCAAGAAATCGGCGAGTAGCGCAGCTTGGTAGCGCAACTGGTTTGGGACCAGTGGGTCGGAGGTTCGAATCCTCTCTCGCCGACCAATTTCAGAAGAAACCCCGCAATGCGGGGTTTTTTTTCGCCTGAATATAATGATTCTATTTTGCCAGACCGACAGACCGACCTGCAACTTTCCCCCCTTTATTCGCCGTATCCTCCGCGCCACAGGTACTTTGTTAATCACCTCCATTATTAGCTCCCTTTGATCGCATTCTGCTGCCAGTACCGTTAGCTGGGCTGTTTCGTTGTGTTGGGCGTCAGTGTTGGTTTTCCACGACAATAAACGATCACATTGTCGTGAGAAGGTGACATTTAATTCATTGAAAAATATATTAAAAATCAATGTAGGGTTATAACGTCGTTTTGTAGCGACAGTTCACTCTGGTCACCGGGATATCACTCGGTTAGCCGATGGGGATGAATGAAATGCAGTCAAAAAAATAAACTTATTATTTATCAAGTTATTAGTGATTTTTGGGGAGGTGTTTGAGGTAAAGGGCCTGTCTGCTGCCAGATCTGGCACGCTAAGTGCAATATCTAACCTGTAGATGCTCATCCCACTTATTATGACAGCTTGGCCATTAAGGCTAATTTAGCTTCATAAACCCAGGGATGACGCAGAGCCGATTTTAGAGTGCCTATTGTCCATGTAACCGATGTTGAGTAATGTCATCACATACCGGGCATAACGTTGAGTGAGGCACTGATATTGTTGTCTATCGACCTGAAAATTTTAGACACTTGCCCTTTTCGGCAAGTGTTTTTTTGTGCCCAGAAAACCCCCAGCTAGGCTGGGGGTTCAGTAAAGCTTTCAGCTTTGGGTCAGTTATAAAAACCCCTTTTGATTTGTTAAAACAGTTTGCGGTCTGGCAACTGCAAATGTTCAACAAGAAATCAAAAGGGGGTCCCAATGAGGGATGAAAAGAGCTTAGCGCACACCCGATGGAACTGTAAATATCATATAGTTTTTGCGCCGAAGTACCGAAGGCAGGTGTTCTACAGGGAAAAACGCAGAGCGATTGGCAGTATTTTAAGAAAACTGTGCGAATGGAAAAACGTGAATATCCTGGAAGCAGAATACTGTGTGGATCACATCCATATGCTTCTGGAGATCCCGCCCAAGATGAGTGTCTCGGGATTTATGGGGTACCTGAAGGGAAAGAGCAGTCTGATGCTTTATGAGCAGTTTGGCGATTTGAAGTTCAAATACCGTAACAGGGAGTTTTGGTGTCGAGGGTATTACGTTGATACGGTAGGGAAAAACACGGCCAGGATACAAGAATACATAAAGCACCAATTGGAAGAGGATAAAATGGGTGAGCAACTCTCGATCCCGTATCCCGGTAGCCCGTTTACGGGCCGTAAGTAATCCATAGATGCAAATGTCAGATCGCGATGCGCCTGTTAGGGCGCGGCTGGTAACAGAGCCTTATAGGCGCATATGAAAAACCTCCGGCTATGCCGGAGGATATTTATTTTGGGTGCGCTTCGCACTTCAAGCAGCATGTGTTGGCTACGGTCGTTACTTGGCCCGTCCATGGGCCTCATCTGCGGGCTAACATCAATGTATTAATTTGGTTAGAGCGGATGATTCGCCATTCTGGCGCAGGGTCAGTAATAACCCCTCACGACGCGCTTGAGCGGCATCCTCAGGGCGATGCAGTTTATCCAAGGCATCCGCCAGCCACGCGTAATCATAGCCATCAGGCCGCTGCGCAAGCGCTGCTTTAAAGGCTTCGCTGGCTTTCTCCCATTCACCGTGTTTCAGCATCAACTGACCCAAGGTACTATTGAGTAACGGTGTGGCACCATGCTGCTTGATTTGCTGGCGCAAAGACTTTTCCAACGGCTCTGGGTTACCTGCCTTCAGACGCGGGATCAACAGCGCCAGACGTTCATCATATTGGTGTTTCAGGCTGTCCAGAATGATCTTTTGGGCCACATCATGATCATCACATTCAATCAGATGCTCTGCTAATGCGACCTGTAATGGGATCTCATTTCGTACTTTGCGGCTTTGATCTTTCCACCAGCGTTTCAGACCTTCGCTGCCTTCGTCCGCCATGCACTGATTCATGATGCCAATATAGGCTTGTTGCTCAAGGGCCGCGACTTCTTCAGGGGTGTGGATCTGTGTTTTACTCATCGCCGGTAAAATGTCCAGTAATGAGCGATAAGCACCGGAGCGCAGGTAAGCCTGTTCAGCCAGACGCAGGACTTCTGGATGCCGTGGCGCTTGATCCAACAAGCGATCAACACCGTGGCGGGCGGCATGAATATGCCCCTGCGCCAGTTGAATACGCACCCTGGTGATATTCACCGGCAGTTGGTCGCCATCGGCAACTTCTGCCGCGCGCTCCAGATATTGATTGGTACGAAACTCATCTCCACGTTGCTGGGCGGCTTCGGCTGCCAGCAGGTAGTTAACCATGGGTTGTTCCGCGTGGTCAGCATTGCGGGTGAGGAGCTTTTCAACTTGCAGAAAATCACCTTCAGCCAGCTTAATCAACGCCGCTTTCATCTGGTTACGGGCGCGGGTACGTTTACGGCCAAGGAACCAGCCACGAGTGCGGGCACCTGTGCGGAAAATACGGCGTAGTACCCATTCAACAATAAAGAAAGCCACCAATAACAGGACCAGCATGATGGCTAACCCGGTCACACTGGTTGTAACGTTATAGTTGTCAGTCTGGATCAGCACATAACCCTGATGCCCGGCCAACATTGGGCCAAGCACGATACCCACAGTTAAAACAAGGAATAACAGCAAGACTCGCAGCATATTTATTCCCCCTGAGCATCAACTGGCGTTTGTGCCAGTAAGTTACGGACCCTGGTTTGCATCAATTTTTCCAGTATTGGCTGGCTTTTCAATTGATCCGGCACGTCCATTGAGATAGGTTGCTGGCTCAGATTTTCCAGCTCATCCAAGAACGCCTTGGTACTCGGGTCGTTCACATCAAAATAAGCGCGGACCCACGTAGAAATCGTTTCCAATGACTGCTTATAAACTTCGTCTTGATGGCGGGGGACGGCCTGAGCGGCAACCAGCAGGCGGGAGCGAATGTTTTCTCGCAGATACACGTCCTGATTCGGTGCCAGCAAAGGTTCCGCGCTACTATCACGGCGGCGAATACTAATGAAATCAGACATAAAGCTGTGCCAGCTTTTGCTCAGATTCTGACGCCATTCAGAGAGTGAACTGGAGAGTTCGTCACTGTTGGCATCCATGGGGGAGTCATCAATATTGTTATCGGCCAAACGCAAGTTATCTACTTGATTAGACAACTGGTTTAACTTGAGGATAATACCGTCAAAATCCACCTGACTGACGGCAGAGAGTGCACTGATATCTTCTGTAATCGCGCGGCGGACATCGATAAGACTTGGGTCATTCATATCGGCCAGACTGGCATCGGCGCTTTTCAGTAAGGTGACCGCGGTGGTGACATCTTGATCACTCCACAGCTTGCGCCCGGCCATTTTCACCAGGAAATCAGCCTGAGCCAGCAGCCAGGTTTTGGCATCGCTGCCTGAAATAGTCGCGACTTTTTCTTGTAATTCATTGAGCTGGCGTGTCAGAGAGGCTTGTTGATTTTCTGCCGACTCCAGCGCTTTCCCCTGCTGCTGCAGTAAGGACTCCAGTTGCTGTTTTTCCTGCAATAGCGTCTGTTTTAGTGCCACTAACTGCTCTTGCAGCGCAATATTCTCCGCACTCTGTAACTGGGCCTGCTGCTGTCCATGATAATAAAGCCCCGCTCCCAGTGCTATTACCAAGGCGATAGCGATAACACCCAGAATTGGGCCAGTCCGTTTTTCACGGTGGCCTTTTGGTTCTGGCTGTTGGGGCCTCTCAACCGCAGTGGTTGGCTCTTCCACTGGTGCGGATGGGGTATTTTGTTCCGTCATATTGGGCATCCCATAAGTCAGGTTTTAGGTTTATTGAAGGTCTTGTAACGCACGGATCAGTGCGTCATTATCGGCATTTTCTGCTACCCGGACCTCCGTCCACCCCATTTGGGTGGCTAAGGCCGCTAAACGATCACTCACAACGATTAAACGGCAACGCAGTAACCAGGAAGAACGATAGTAATCAGGAACTAAAGTATAGATCTGTTGTAACATTTCGCCGCTGGTGACCACCAGAATATCAACACCGGCACGTTGCCAGTGAGCACTTTGTTCGCTGCCATCATAATAGATGGGACTGCGTTGATAGCATTCGCAGAAGGTCACGGCCGCTCCGCGTTCTGCGAGGCTTGCGCCTAGCAACTCCCGGCCCCCATTACCGCGTAATAACAGTGCCTTTTTACCGGCCAAATTTTGCAGCAGGGGCAATGATAGCAGCATTTCACTGGTCTCCCCCATTGGTGGGAAAGTGACATGCAAACGGCTGGCGGTATGCAGTGCTAATGCGGTTGTACGGCCAATAGCATAATAAGATAACTGCACAGGCCATGACAGTTTATTTCTTTTTAACAGCGGGTTAGCGTAGCGGACCGCGTTCTGTGATAAAGCAAAAACCAAGTCTCCCGCTTGCATATCTTGCAATAATTCCGGCAGTTTGGGCAGGTCTCTTCCTGGGGAAAAATCAATCAATGGCGCATGGTAGGCAACCCGGCCCAGAGCACGCAGGCGAGTGACTAATTGCTCCCCAGCAGGGGATGGACGGGTGACCAGGATTGTCATCGCGCAGGATTATCCAGATAAACCGCCGCCAGGATTTCTCGTGCGCCGCGTGATAGCAACTCATCGGCAAGTTCAATGCCCATCTGCTCAGCCTCTGCCGCCGGACCACGGCGTTCACCCCGGATCATTTGGCTGCCATCAGGTGCTCCCACCAGCGCCCGTAGCCATAAAGTATCACCTTCCAGTTCAGCGTAGCTACCGATCGGGACTTGGCAACCCCCTTCAAGGCGAATATTCATTGCCCGCTCCGCACAGACCCGTAATTCGGTGTGCCGATGGTTCAACGGAGCCAGCAACTGGCGGGTATGGTCATCATCCAGACGGCATTCGATACCTACGGCACCTTGGCCGACAGCCGGGAGGGACTCCTCCGCTGACATGGCATAGCGAATTCGGTTTTCCAGACCGAGGCGCTTGAGACCCGCGACAGCCAGAATAATAGCCTGATAGTCACCATTATCCAGTTTGGCAAGGCGGGTACCGACGTTGCCCCGTAGATCGCGGATAATCAGGTCTGGTCGCCGTTCGCGTAGCTGACACTGGCGGCGCAGGCTGGAGGTACCGACAACACTGCCTGCAGGGAGATCATCCAGATGGGCATAATGTGACGAGACGAAAGCATCGCGCGGGTCTTCACGTTCACAAATCGTGACTAAACCCAGCCCTTCGGGGAAAGCAATGGGCACATCTTTCATCGAATGCACGGCAATATCAGCTCTGCCGTCCAGCAGCGCCAGCTCTAATTCTTTGACAAATAAACCCTTACCACCGACTTTGGCCAATGGTGTATCCAAAATGATATCCCCACGGGTGACCATTGGGACCAGTTCGATTTGCAGACCAGGGTGATTGGCTTGCAATAAATGTTGAACATAATGTGCTTGCCATAAGGCGAGCGGGCTTTGTCGTGTGGCAATTCGAATAATTTTGTCTAACATGCTTGTTACCGTTTTATATTTTACGGCCCATCCTATCACTGACCGGTGAACACTGTCAGTGTAATAGCCGTATGAACAGGGCGGATAAATGCCTAAAAAAACAACTGTTGCAATGAATACAACGATTGTAATGGATGCATGACTGCAACAAATGTATGTCTGTAACAAATGAGTGATTGTAACAAATATGTGATGAGATGAGTGGGTGAACCCCGTTTCTTTATGCTGCTGCGCGGTGATCAGCGCTTATGACTCCGAGAAACTCATTGGAGCCAGTGATTCGGGCATAAAGAGGCTTTACAATGGTAGAGATAGCTTTACTTTCTTTACGGTTAATCGGCAAGGTGTTAGATTGATCACGTTTCCAGCAATAATTCGCTAAATATTCTTCAAATAAAATGTTTTTTGTGTTTTTCAACAAAAGACGCAAAGCAATAAGCGAATTTGGAGCACGGGCTTTTTTCCAGACACCGGAATAATCAGGCGAGACGTCTTGTACCTCTACATCGAGACACTGAAACAGCGACTGGATGCGATCAACCAATTACGAGTCGATCGCGCTTTGGCGGCCATGGGTCCAGCCTTCCAAAAGGTCTACAGTCTGCTACCGATCCTACTACATTGTCATCATCCACAGATGCCGGGCTACCTTGATGGTAACGTTCCCCATGGCGTCTGTCTTTTCACACCTAATGAAATACAACAAGATTATCTTGCTGACGTTGAAGCTCGGTGGGGCGAGCCTCTGGCACCAAGTGCGGGGGGCGAACTGCCGATTACCGGCGTCTATTCCATGGGGAGCACCTCCTCTATTGGGCAGTGCCACACATCGGATTTAGACATCTGGGTGTGCCACCAGGCTTGGTTGGATACTGAAGAGCGTAATCAACTCCAGCAAAAATGTAGCCTGTTGGAAAAGTGGGCGGCATCAATGGGGGTCGAGGTCAGCTTCTTCCTGGTTGATGAAAACCGCTTCCGCCATAATGCCAGTGGCAGCTTGGGGGGGGAGGATTGCGGCTCGACTCAACATATCCTGTTATTGGATGAATTTTACCGTAGCGCGGTTCGCCTGGCAGGGAAACGTATTCTGTGGAATATGGTCCCGGTTAAAGAAGAAGAGCATTACGATGATTACGTGCTGTCACTTTATGCGCAAGGTGTACTGACGCCGAACGAATGGCTCGATCTGGGCGGTTTAAGCACGCTATCAGCAGAAGAGTATTTCGGTGCCAGTTTGTGGCAACTGTATAAAAGTATCGATTCGCCATATAAAGCGGTGCTTAAAACATTGTTGTTGGAAGCCTATTCTTGGGAATACCCCAACTCCCAACTGCTGGCGATGGAAATCAAACAACACTTGCACGCCGGCGAAATTGTCTCGTTTGGTCTTGATGCTTACTGCATGATGCTTGATCGTGTTACCCGTTATTTGATCCAAATTAATGACACCACGCGTTTAAACCTGGTGCGTCGCTGCTTCTACCTGAAAGTGTGTGAGAAACTGTCGCGGACACCAGCCAGTACGGGTTGGCGGCGTGAGGTTCTCAGCCAATTGGTGAGTGAGTGGGGTTGGAGCAATGAAAAACTGGCGGTGCTGGATAATCGCGCTAACTGGAAGATCGAACGGGTGCGTGAAGCGCATAACGAATTATTAGATGCGATGATGCAGAGCTACCGTAATTTGATCCGCTTTGCTCGCCGTAATAATCTGAGTGTCAGTGCCAGCCCACAGGATATCGGCGTCTTGACCCGTAAGTTATATGCGGCGTTTGAAGCGTTGCCGGGTAAAGTCACATTGGTTAACCCGCAAATTTCACCCGATTTATCGGAAGAGCATCTGACATTTATCCATGTCCCTGCTGGCCGCGCTAACCGCCCTGGCTGGTATCTGTATAATCAAGCTCCGTCAATGGATGCTATTGTCAGCCATCAACCGCTTGAATATAACCGCTATCTGAACAAACTGGTCTCTTGGGCTTATTTCAATGGCTTATTGACCAGTAAAACGCACCTGCATATTAAAAGCGCCAATCTGTGTGATACGGTCAAGTTGCAGGAACTGGTGACCGACATTTCACATCACTTCCCGCTGCGCTTAGCTGCACCAACGCCGAAAGCGCTGTACAGTCCGTGTGAAATTCGCCATTTGGCGATTATCGTCAATTTGGAACATGATCCGACGACCACCTTCCGTAATCAGGTGGTGCATTTTGATTTCCGTAAACTGGATGTGTTCAGTTTTGGTGAGCAGCAGCAGTGTCTGGTGGGCAGTATCGATTTGTTGTATCGCAACTCATGGAATGAAGTGCGCACCTTGCATTTCAGCGGTGAGCAGGCGGTACTGGAAGCACTGAAAACCATTTTAGGCAAAATGCATCAGGATGCTGCGCCACCGGAATCAGTGGATGTGTTCTGCTACAGCCAGCATTTACGCGGTTTGATCCGCACCCGTATTCAGCAATTGGTGTCTGAATGTATTGACCTGCGCTTGTCCAGTACTCGTCAGGAACCGGGCCGTTTTAAAGCGGTACGGGTTTCCGGCCAGACGTGGGGCTTGTTCTTCGAGCGTTTGAGTGTCTCGGTACAAAAGTTGGAAAATGCTGTTGAATTTTACGGTGCGATTTCCAATAACAAATTGCACGGGTTATCGGTTCAGGTCGAAACCAACCAAATTCATTTGCCGCCAGTGGTTGATGGTTTTGCCAGCGAAGGGATTATTCAGTTCTTTTTCGAAGGCACTGCCGATGAAAAAGGCTTCAATATTTATATCTTGGATGAAGCAAACCGGGTTGAGGTTTATCACCATTGCGAGGGCAGTAAAGAAGAGTTGGTGCGGGATGTCAGCCGGTTCTATTCGTCTTCTCACGATCGCTTTACTTATGGCTCCAGCTTTATCAACTTTAACCTGCCGCAGTTCTACCAAATTGTGCAGTTAGATGGCCGCACTCAGGTGATCCCGTTCCGCAGCAATACGTTATCGCAGTTGTGCGCCAATATTGCCGAAAAAGAAGCCAGCTTACCGACCAAACAATGCCAGTTGCATTGATATGCTGATTTGCAGAAAAAAGGACACGTAAAAATCGTGTGAGGTTATTGACAAAGTGCCCGCGACGGAGAGAACAGGCAGATCGTAAAGACGCCGTAAATACATCCATGTAGGCTCGAGCCGCGCCATCCTTGGCGCGGACGCTTTACTCCTCTGCCTATCCTCACCGTTCAAGATCGCGTCATCGGGGTTTGTCAGCAGTCTGACACGTAAAAATCGTGTCCTTTTTTGATCCAACTGCCTTTAACCAAAGCTAACATTTTCACCGGCTTGCGCACTGGCCGCTTCGGACAATTTAGCCAAAAACTCTTCGCCACTGCGTGAGCAATACCAGTGGCCGTCACGATAATTAAAGTGGTAGCCGCCCGCTTTGGTCGCCAGCCATACCTGATGCAAGGGTTCCTGACGGTTGATCACAATCTTGCTGCCATTCTCGAAGGTCAGGGTCATCACCCCGCCATTGGTTTCATAATCGATATCACTATCGCCAGTAAAACTATCCAGTGTCTCTTCAATGTAAAGCATCAATTGATCGGCTAACTGATGAAACTCGCTGTCGTTCATATTCAATTCCTATTGCTTTTCATGATCCACCTGCGATTATAGAGAGCTTGGACGCATGAGTGACAGGTTTAATACGCTTTAACAGGTTTTCAATGCGCTTTACCGGTTCAATACAATTTACAGGTTTAATACAATTTACAGGCGTTAAAAAATGAAAAAAGAACTACGTTGGCCGATGGCTGCAATGATGGTACTTGCACTTGCTGGTTGTGGCCTGAAAGGCCCGTTATACTTTCCACCGGCGGATAAAGCCCCGGTCGATGCAGCGCCACAGGTAGAGAAAAATCAGCAGGATCTGTCTGCTACACCACAGACCCCCTCTACTGCCGAGTCACAGTGATCCGAAACCCTGGGTTTGATACCTTAGCGGTGTATGATCTGCAAGACATTAGGCTAGGGTGAGCATGAACACCGCCACATGATATCAGTACCGATGCCAGCCCTGTATCGACGTTAGCCAGTACCGGATTTAGCCAACACCGAATTTAGCCAACAATAAAAAGAGTAGTCAGCGGAGTATGATATGCAGTTCTCCAAAATGCACGGTCTTGGCAACGACTTTATGGTTGTTGATGCAGTGACTCAAAATGTTTACTTTTCGCCGGAATTGATCCGCCGATTAGCAGACCGGCACACGGGTGTGGGCTTTGATCAGATGCTGGTAGTTGAGCCGCCCTACGACCCCGAGCTGGATTTTCACTACCGTATTTTTAATGCCGATGGGAGTGAAGTCTCCCAGTGTGGTAATGGCGCACGCTGCTTTGCCCGTTTTGTTCGTTTGAAAGGGCTGACCAATAAGCGCGAGATCAGCGTCAGTACGCAAACTGGCCGTATGATCCTAAGCGTGACAGAAGATGAACAGGTTTGCGTCAATATGGGCGAGCCTGATTTTGAACCGCAAACTGTCCCTTTTCGCGCCGCCAAAGCGGAGAAAACCTATATTTTACGCGCCGCAGAGCATACGGTGCTGTGTGGCGTGGTGTCGATGGGCAACCCCCACTGTGTGATGCAGGTCGATGATGTTTCGGTTGCCAACGTGGCGTTGCTCGGTCCAGTATTGGAAAACCACGAGCGTTTCCCTGAGCGGGCAAATATCGGCTTTATGCAGGTCGTCAGTCGCGACCACATTCGTTTACGGGTGTATGAGCGTGGGGCCGGTGAAACACAAGCCTGTGGCAGTGGTGCATGTGCTGCGGTGGCCGTCGGGGTGGTGCAAGACTTATTGAACGAAAATGTGCATGTCGAATTGCCGGGCGGCAGTTTACACATCCGTTGGCAGGGGCCAGGCCATCCGTTGTATATGACCGGGCCTGCCACCCATGTCTATGACGGATTTATTCATTTATGACGAATGTTGATACATGGCGAGCGTTAATATATGAAGGGCAGTGATACATGAAGGGCGTTGATATATGAAGAATTATGAGGAGCAGGCGTTAGCGGGCATCGAATTAGACGATGATGCTGTGATGCAGTACTTATTGCAAAATCCCGACTTCTTTATCCGCAATGCCCGTCTGGTCGAGCAGATGCATATCCCCCATCCGGTCAGAGGCAGTGTCTCGCTGGTGGAGTGGCAGCTAGGACGCCAGCGTAATCAGATCGGCCAGTTGGAAGAGGAGATTACCTTGCTGATGGAGCAGGCGGGATTGAATGAAGTGTTGTTCAGCCGTTTGTTACAATTGCAAGCCAATCTGGCGGCGGCGGATAGCTTGCAAGATATGCTCAATCGTCTGCAACGTTGGGCCAGAGATTTCGGGTTGGCTGGTGCTAACATTCGGTTATTCAGTGACCGTTGGCAGATTGGCGCACCCTCTGATTTTACCCATTTGGCGCTATCCCGCCACGCGTTCGAACCACTGCGTATTCAGCGGTTAGGTAACCGCCACCATTATCTGGGTAGCCTGAATGGGCCAGAATTATTGCTACTCTTGCCTCAGGCCAAGCTGGTGGGGTCTGTCGCGCTGTCGTTATTGGGCGCGGACGGCGATTTGGGTGTCGTTATTTTCAGTAGCCGCGATGCTCAGCATTATCAACAAGGTATGGGGACGGTGATGTTAAACCAGCTATCCACATTGCTTCCGGGCCTCCTGGCACGTTGGATCGAGCCGGTATGACCGAGTTCAGTGCTTCACTGGCTCCGCAGGTAGAGGCTTTTCTCCGTTATCTCAGTATTGAGCGTCAGCTTAGTCCACTGACCGTCACCAGTTATCGCCGTCAGTTGTCTGCGCTAATGGAAATAGGCGAACAGATGGGCTTGGCTCACTGGCAGACGCTGGATGCTGCTCAGGTCCGTTCGTTGGTCTCCCGCAGCAAACGTGCGGGTTTACATGCTTCAAGCCTGGCATTACGGCTCTCCGCATTACGCAGTTTTCTCAACTGGTTGGTCAGCCAGGGCGTGCTGCCAGCCAACCCCGCTAAAGGGGTCAGTACGCCACGCTCGGGCCGCCACCTGCCAAAAAATATTGATGTTGATGAAGTCAATAAACTGCTGAGTATTGATCTGAATGATCCGCTGGCGGTACGTGACCGGGCCATGCTGGAGGTGATGTACGGCGCGGGGCTGCGTTTATCTGAATTGGTTGGCATGAACTGTAAACATGTGGATCTGGCGAGCGGCGATGTCTGGGTGATGGGGAAGGGCAGTAAAGAGCGCAAGGTGCCGTTAGGTAAAACGGCGGTGACCTGGTTACAGCATTGGCTGGCGTTACGTGAGTTATTCGAACCGCAAGATGACGCTATTTTTCTGGCCAATACCGGCAAGCGTATTTCAGCCCGTAATGTGCAGAAGCGCTTTGCCGAATGGGGGGTGAAGCAGGGGGTCAGTAGCCACATTCACCCACATAAATTACGTCACTCTTTTGCCACGCACATGCTGGAATCCAGTGGTGATCTACGCGCAGTACAAGAGCTACTGGGCCATGCCAACCTGACCACCACGCAAATTTATACACATCTCGACTTTCAACATCTGGCGACAGTGTATGATGCTGCTCATCCACGGGCCAAACGAGGCAAATCCTGATGCATTTTTATCGTCCACTTGAGCGTATTTCCGCTATTACCTTCGATTTGGATGACACGTTGTACGACAATCGGCCAGTGATCGCGCGGACTGAACAGCAGTCTGTGGCTTTTTTACAACAGTATCATCCCAATTTAGCCCTATTACAGCCAGCGGATTTCCAGCGCTTACGTGCTGAATTATTGGCACAAGATCCCGGTATCTACCACGATGTCACGCAATGGCGCTGGCAGGCGATTGAACTGGGCTTGATGCGCCATGGCCTGAGTAAGGCAGAGGCGCAAGCGGGAGCGGATGCGGCGATGGCAAACTTTGCGCTATGGCGCAGCCGTATTGATGTGCCGCAAGCCACACACGATACACTGAGCGCATTAGCGGAGCATTACCCACTGGTGGCCATCACTAACGGCAATGCTGATCCTAAAGCTTGCGGGTTGGATCGCTATTTTCAATTTGTCTTGCGCTCTGGGCCTCATGGCCGCGCCAAGCCATTCCGCGATATGTATCATAAAGCGGCGAACCATTTGGATATTCCGTTAAAACATATTCTGCATGTTGGCGATGACCTAACGACGGATGTTGCCGGCTCACTGCGCTGTGGTATGCAAGCCTGTTGGATTAACGATAGGCAACAAAACCTGATGACTGCCCGTGATAGCCGTTTACTGCCACATATTGAAATTTCCCAGTTGGCATCCCTGACAGCATTGCTATAATCCTCAGCAATAACCCTGTGTAAATCTACAGTGGGAGGGGGGCAAACTACCGGAGACCCGGGGCATTGTGGCTATTTTCCCTTACCCGATAAACGGTGCCTATGGACGTTTCTGATCTGCTCGACAGCCTGAATGAAAAACAACGTGACGCCGTGGCCGCGCCGCGCGGCAACTTGTTGGTACTGGCCGGTGCAGGCAGTGGCAAAACGCGGGTGCTGGTTCACCGTATCGCCTGGCTGTTGTCGGTAGAGAATGCCTCGCCGTATTCGATTATCTCGGTAACCTTTACCAATAAAGCGGCGGCTGAAATGCGCCACCGTATTGAACATCTGATTGGCACCAGCCAAGGCGGGATGTGGATCGGGACTTTCCACGGTTTGGCGCACCGTCTGCTGCGTGCTCACCATCTGGATGCCAATCTGCCACAAGATTTTCAAATCCTGGATAGCGATGACCAACTGCGGTTATTGAAACGCCTGGTCAAAGCACTCAATTTGGATGAGAAACAATGGCCCCCGCGTCAGGCGATGTGGTACATCAACGGCAAAAAAGACGAAGGGCTGCGCCCGCAACATATTGAGAGCTACGGTAATCCGGTTGAGGCCACCTGGCTACGTATCTATCAGGCTTATCAGGAAGCGTGCGACCGCGCGGGTCTGGTTGATTTTGCCGAGCTGTTGCTACGAGCGCACGAGCTGTGGCTGAACAAACCACATATTCTTAATCATTATCGTGAACGCTTTACCAACATTTTGGTGGATGAGTTTCAGGATACCAACAACATCCAATATGCCTGGATCCGCTTGTTGGCCGGTGAACGTTCCAATGTGATGATCGTCGGCGACGATGACCAGTCAATCTATGGTTGGCGCGGCGCGCAGGTCGAGAATATCCAACGTTTCTTGAAGGATTTCCCCGGTGCGGAGACCATCCGCCTGGAGCAGAATTACCGCTCGACCAGCATCATTCTGGCTGCCGCCAATGCCCTGATTGCCAACAATGACGGCCGCATGGGTAAAAATCTGTGGACCGATGGCGCGGAGGGCGAACCTATCTCCCTCTATTGTGCGTTTAACGAGTTAGATGAAGCCCGTTTTGTGGTCAATCGTATCAAAGCCTGGCAGGACAACGGCGGTGCGCTGAATGATTGTGCCATTTTGTACCGTAGCAACGCCCAATCGCGCGTATTAGAAGAAGCGTTACTGCAAACGGCAACCCCGTACCGTATTTATGGGGGGCAGCGCTTCTTCGACCGCCAGGAAATTAAAGACTCACTGGCTTATCTGCGCCTGATCTCCAATCGTAATGACGACGCCGCGTTTGAACGGGTGGTGAATACACCCACTCGGGGGATTGGCGATCGCACATTGGATGTGGTGCGTCAAACCGCCCGTGACCGCCAGTTAACGCTATGGCAATCAACCCGTGCCATGTTGCAGGAAAAAGTGCTGGCAGGGCGTGCCGCGTCCGCATTACAACGCTTTGTCGAGCTGATCGATTCACTGGCGCGCGAAACGGCTGATATGCCGCTACACGTGCAAACTGATCGCGTTATTCGTGATTCTGGCTTGTGGTCGATGTACGAACAGGAAAAAGGCGAGAAAGGTCAGGCACGTATCGAGAACCTTGAAGAGCTGGTTACGGCGACCCGTCAATACAGCTATCAGGATGAAGATCAGGATCTGATGCCGCTACAGGCCTTCTTATCCCATGCGGCACTGGAAGCCGGAGATGGCCAGGCCGATGCCTATCAGGATGCGGTGCAATTAATGACTCTCCATTCAGCGAAAGGCTTGGAGTTTCCACAGGTATTTATTGTGGGAATGGAAGAAGGGATGTTCCCGAGCCAAATGTCATTGGATGAGGGGGGGCGTTTGGAAGAGGAGCGGCGTTTGGCCTACGTGGGGTTAACCCGTGCGATGCAGAAACTGACGTTATGTTACGCCGAAAGCCGCCGCCTATACGGTAAAGAGGTCAATCACCGCCCTTCACGCTTTATCGGCGAACTGCCGCAGGAGTGCGTCGAAGAGGTCCGGCTGCGCGCCAGTGTTTCCCGCCCGGTGAATCACCGCCGAATGGGGACTCCGATGCACGAGAATGACAGCGGTTTCTCATTGGGCCAGCGAGTGCGGCACCCTAAATTTGGCGAGGGTACTATTGTGAATTTGGAAGGCAGTGGTGAGCACAACCGGTTGCAGGTTGCCTTCCCCGGAGAGGGGATTAAGTGGCTGGTCGCGGCCTATGCGCGTCTGGAACCCGTGTAATCTGATATTTGTGGTGGTTGCAGTGTCAGTGCGGCCACCTATCTATTTTTATTTCTCCTTACTATCTTTATTGCTCCTTACTATTTTCATTGTTCTTACTGTTTTCATTATTTTCACGAATGAGTTTTGTCCTGAGCCGCCAGTTGGGAATCGGTTTCAGCTTGCAACAAAATGGCCTTGCCCATCCACTGGGTTACATCCTGAATCCCCGCTTCGTCCAGATGCCAAATATCTTTCAGCACCATAAAAACTTCAGAGCCATAGATTAATGAAAAGGCATGGATCACCCGTTGCAAGGCCTCTGGTGCCAACGTCTCTTCCAGTGGCTCGACGGCCAATTTCAGTAATCGTTTACGGTTCCCACGGATTAACTTTTCTTCATTGCTGCTGTTATTACTGTCATTGCTGTTGTTATTACTGTCACTGTTGCGGGCATCAGCCCATTGCTGTAGCGATAAGTGCAGCTGTAACGAACGGTGCAATAGTGATCCACACCCAACGCCTGAAATCAGATCCAGGGGGTAATCTGCTCTCCTGATTCAGGAGAGTTTATGGTCACTTTTGAGACAGTTATGGAAATTAAAATCCTGCACAAGCAGGGAATGAGTAGCCGGGCGATTGCCAGAGAACTGGGGATCTCCCGCAATACCGTTAAACGTTATTTGCAGGCAAAATCTGAGCCGCCAAAATATACGCCGCGACCTGCTGTTGCTTCACTCCTGGATGAATACCGGGATTATATTCGTCAACGCATCGCCGATGCTCATCCTTACAAAATCCCGGCAACGGTAATCGCTCGCGAGATCAGAGACCAGGGATATCGTGGCGGAATGACCATTCTCAGGGCATTCATTCGTTCTCTCTCGGTTCCTCAGGAGCAGGAGCCTGCCGTTCGGTTCGAAACTGAACCCGGACGACAGATGCAGGTTGACTGGGGCACTATGCGTAATGGTCGCTCACCGCTTCACGTGTTCGTTGCTGTTCTCGGATACAGCCGAATGCTGTACATCGAATTCACTGACAATATGCGTTATGACACGCTGGAGACCTGCCATCGTAATGCGTTCCGCTTCTTTGGTGGTGTGCCGCGCGAAGTGTTGTATGACAATATGAAAACTGTGGTTCTGCAACGTGACGCATATCAGACCGGTCAGCACCGGTTCCATCCTTCGCTGTGGCAGTTCGGCAAGGAGATGGGCTTCTCTCCCCGACTGTGTCGCCCCTTCAGGGCACAGACTAAAGGTAAGGTGGAACGGATGGTGCAGTACACCCGTAACAGTTTTTACATCCCACTAATGACTCGCCTGCGCCCGATGGGGATCACTGTCGATGTTGAAACAGCCAACCGCCACGGTCTGCGCTGGCTGCACGATGTCGCTAACCAACGAAAGCATGAAACAATCCAGGCCCGTCCCTGCGATCGCTGGCTCGAAGAGCAGCAGTCCATGCTGGCACTGCCTCCGGAGAAAAAAGAGTATGACGTGCATCTTGATGAAAATCTGGTGAACTTCGACAAACACCCCCTGCATCATCCACTCTCCATCTACGACTCATTCTGCAGAGGAGTGGCGTGATGATGGAACTGCAACATCAACGACTGATGGCGCTCGCCGGGCAGTTGCAACTGGAAAGCCTTATAAGCGCAGCGCCTGCGCTGTCACAACAGGCAGTAGACCAGGAATGGAGTTATATGGACTTCCTGGAGCATCTGCTTCATGAAGAAAAACTGGCACGTCATCAACGTAAACAGGCGATGTATACCCGAATGGCAGCCTTCCCGGCGGTGAAAACGTTCGAAGAGTATGACTTCACATTCGCCACCGGAGCACCGCAGAAGCAACTCCAGTCGTTACGCTCACTCAGCTTCATAGAACGTAATGAAAATATCGTATTACTGGGGCCATCAGGTGTGGGGAAAACCCATCTGGCAATAGCGATGGGCTATGAAGCAGTCCGTGCAGGTATCAAAGTTCGCTTCAC
Organism: Yersinia pestis; assembly: GCF_900460465.1. Taxonomy (GTDB): domain Bacteria; phylum Pseudomonadota; class Gammaproteobacteria; order Enterobacterales; family Enterobacteriaceae; genus Yersinia; species Yersinia pestis. The sequence goes on from NZ_UAVH01000001.1 coordinate 474,595, forward strand.
AACAGCAGCAGATCTGTTACTTCAGTTATCTACGGCACAACGTCAGGGCCGTTATAAAACGACGCTTCAGCGTGGAGTAATGGCCCCCCGCCTGCTCATCATTGATGAAATAGGCTATCTGCCGTTCAGTCAGGAAGAAGCAAAGCTGTTCTTCCAGGTCATCGCTAAACGTTACGAAAAGAGCGCAATGATCCTGACATCCAATCTGCCGTTCGGGCAGTGGGATCAAACGTTCGCCGGTGATGCAGCACTGACCTCAGCGATGCTGGACCGTATCTTACACCACTCACATGTCGTTCAAATCAAAGGAGAAAGCTATCGACTCAGACAGAAACGAAAGGCCGGGGTTATAGCAGAAGCTAATCCTGAGTAAAACGGTGGATCAATATTGGGCCGTTGGTGGAGATATAAGTGGATCACTTTTCATCCGTCGTTGACAGCAGCGCTGCACGTAACACGCCTTCATGTTGCAACATGCGCGGATAAGCAAAGGACAATAATTCGGCGATACGCTGCCGTGCATCCGGTTGGGTGGGTTGCCAAGCCAATATTGGACCGAGGCTCTCATCGACCATGGCTGAAACCAATGCGCTTTGTGTCGGAAAGTAACGGTAAGCAGTAGCACGAGAAAGCTGAGCCGCACTGGCGACTTCGGTGATTGATGGGAATGCACCACGTTCATACATCGACATGGCGGTATCAATAAGTAACCGCCGGGTTCTGGCTCTAATGGTCGTTAACGATGGAGAGAAACCTTCTTGTTTATTCTGAGTATTCACGGTTGCTCCATGGTTTATAGACTTAATGAGTTTGATGATCTAATGAATTTATAGAGTTAATGAGTTTACATGCCACATTCGTATACTGATTATATCTGCTTCACTATACCAAACCGCTAGCACAAATCACTATCCATGCGTTTCACTCTTACATGAATTTTGAGACTATAGTCTCATATTCTGCATGTGCTCTTTGCGATAATGATACTGCTGTCTCAATATGGTGCTATCTTAATCATTCGGTGCTGTCGGTTGATCCATAAAACGCATCGCTTGAGCTATAAAAAATATTACTTGAGCCATAAAAAATATCAGTTACCCCATAAGAAATGTCACCTAAAAAATAAGCCGTTATAAATAAGCATGTTGAAACCGATAGGTGGCAACAGGAAATGAGTCGCCACCACATTCATAGAAGGATGTTCAGATGCCTCGTCATATTTATATTGCTACCACTACCGATACCAAAGGCCAGGAACTGGCGTATGTCAGTGAACTGATCCAGGCAACCGGTCTGACAACAGTCACGGTTGATTTATCAACCAAAGAGAGCCAAAGGGATAGCGGTGCTGATATTTGCGCTGAAACGGTGGCGGGCTATCACCCCGATGGTCGTCAGGCGGTTTTTTGTGGTGATAGAGGGCAGGCCATTAATGCTATGGCTATCGCTTTCGAGCGTTTTATGGTGAGCCGCGTTGATGTTGCCGCTTTACTTGGTATGGGCGGCTCTGGTGGTACAGCGCTGATCACCCCAGCGATGCAACGTTTACCCATCGGTATCCCTAAACTGATGGTGTCCACCATGGCTTCTGGTGATGTTTCCGGTTATATCGGGGCCAGTGATATCGCGATGATGTATTCTGTCACCGACATTGCCGGGCTTAACCGTATTTCCCGGCGGGTCCTCAGTAACGCGGCTCACCAAGTTGCGGGGGCGGTTTATTTTGCTCAAGAAGCGTCTCCGGTTGATGACAAACCCGCGCTGGGCCTGACTATGTTTGGGGTGACAACACCGTGTATTCAGGCGGTTAGCGCAGAATTATCGGATGAATATGACTGTTTGGTATTCCACGCCACGGGCAGCGGTGGCAAAGCGATGGAGAAATTGGCCGAAAGCGGTTTATTGGCTGGCGTGCTTGACCTGACCACCACAGAGGTTTGCGACCTGTTATTTGATGGCGTATTAGCCTGTGGGCCGGAACGGTTTGATGCGATAGCCCATACCCATATTCCCTACGTCGGTTCCTGTGGAGCACTGGATATGGTCAATTTTGGCAGCCCGGCCACCATCCCGGCTAAATATGCCGACCGCCTGTTCTATAAACATAATGCTCAGGTGACGCTGATGCGTACCACTGAGCAAGAAAACATTGAAATGGCCCGCTGGATTGGCGAGAAGTTAAACCGTTGTCAGGGTGAAGTGCGCTTTTTAATTCCGGAAGGGGGGTTCTCCGCATTGGATGCCCCCGGTCAACCGTTCTGGGATGAAAAGGCGCTAACGGCCTTTATCCGCACACTGGAAGAAACGGTGATTCAAACCGATAAGCGGCGCGTGGTCCATTATCCATTCAATATTAATGACCCGCTGTTTGCTCAGGCTGCCATCGAAAACTTTAAAGAAATTGTGAATCGTCCTTCCCATTAGGGGCATTTTATTTATGGAGAAGCACATGCCTAAATTTCAACGTCAGGCCATATTGGCCAAGTTTCGGGAAATGATTGCCCGCCGTGAACCTATTATTGGTGGCGGTGCGGGTACGGGGCTATCAGCCAAATGTGAAGAGGCCGGGGGAATTGATTTAATCGTTATTTATAACTCAGGCCGCTATCGTATGGCTGGTCGTGGCTCATTGGCGGGGTTACTGGCGTACGGCAATGCCAATGACATTGTGGTTGATATGGCAAAAGAAGTGCTGCCGGTGGTCAAGAATACCCCGGTTCTGGCCGGTGTTAATGGGACAGACCCCTTCTGCCAATTTGATCACTTTTTGGACCATCTGAAAGCGCTTGGTTTTTCAGGCGTACAGAACTTCCCCACTGTGGGGTTAATCGACGGTAATTTCCGCGCTAACCTTGAAGAAACGGGCATGGGCTATGGGTTGGAAGTGGAAATGATCCGTTTGGCTCACCAAAAAGATTTACTGACCACGCCCTATGTCTTCAGTGCCGAAGATGCTATCGCGATGACACAAGCGGGTGCCGATATTATTGTGCCGCACATGGGGTTGACCACCGGGGGCAACATTGGTGCGGATACGGCACTGAAGCTGGCCGACTGCGTTCCTCTGATTAATGATTGGGCAGCGGCAGCCAAAAGCGTCCGTGAAGAGGTGATTGTGCTGTGCCATGGCGGGCCAATCTCTACACCGGAAGATGCGCAATACATTATGGATCATTGCCCACAATGTGATGGTTTCTACGGCGCTAGCTCAATGGAGCGTTTACCGACAGAAATTGCCCTGACTGACACCACCCAAAAATTTAAAAATATAACGCGTTGATACTTTTTGCCAATACCAGTGGAAAGCCTGCTTTGTGAGTTTTGTCCGGTAATCGGCTAAATGAAGATGCAGGGTACGCAAAACCGAAGTTGTTACTGACTTCGGTTTTTTTTGGGTCTTTTAGCGCGAATAGCCCCCATTCAAAGACTCGAAATGCGAGACCTCGCCAGCCTATTACGGCGCTCGACTGACCTCTAGTCAGTGAGCCAGTGGTGAGATCACCAACAGTAACTGGCTGATAAAATTCGTATTATAAGCAGACGATGAGCGGCTCTTTGGCGAGTGTGGCAAGCCATGCTGTCTAACAATCAATTTTATCGGCAACAACTGCAAATAGTGCTCATAAATTAACTACTTTTAACCGGTTGACAGTCTTTTTCTTCTCGGCGTAACATGCGCGCACTATTCTTTATGAGGACCTTCGCCTTGGACACACCCAGTAGATACTGGCTCAATAACCTATTCATAGGGTGCAACTTCTAAGGCTATCCTCTTTTTTGCTGATAGCCTTCGTGGTTGTCAGCGGCCCCGCTAAATTGTCGCTGTGAGTCAGGTCTTTTATGGTCTGAAACATAGGTATTTCGATATTCACCTGTTTCTGTGCTTCAATGCGTATCCCTATCCATCACCGCAAGGGAGTTTTGGCACATGCTGAGCGCATTTAAATTACACAACAATCGCTTATCTCGCTTGGAGCTGGATGAATCAGATGATCTGGCCTCCTCACTGTGGGTCGATCTCGTTGAACCGGAAGAAGGTGAGCGGGAGCGCGTCCAGACGGAGTTAGGCCAAAGCCTGGCGACACGGCCAGAGTTGGACGATATCGAGGCTTCGGCCCGTTTTTTTGAAGATGAAGATGGTCTGCACATTCACTCCTTCTTCTATTACGAAGATGCTGATGATCATGCGGGTAACTCGACCGTGGCATTTACTATTCGTGATGGTCGCCTTTACACCCTGCGTGAGCGTGAATTGCCGGCGTTTCGTTTGTACCGTATGCGCGCACGTAACCAAACGTTAGTTGATGGCAACGCTTATGAGCTACTGCTGGATCTGTTTGAAACTAAAATTGAACAGTTGGCAGATGAAATTGAGAATATTTACAGCGATTTAGAAGCCTTAAGCCGCGTCATTATGGAAGGCCAGCAGGGTGATGAATACGATGCCGCCTTGTCCACGTTGGCAGAGCAAGAGGATATCGGCTGGAAAGTGCGTTTGTGTCTGATGGATACCCAACGGGCGCTGAATTTCTTGGTACGCAAAGCCCGCCTGCCCAGCAGCCAGTTAGAGCAGGCCCGCGAGGTTCTGCGCGATATCGAATCCTTGCTGCCACACAATGAGTCCCTGTTCCAGAAGGTTAACTTCCTGATGCAGGCGGCGATGGGTTTTATCAATATCGAACAGAACCGCATCATCAAGATCTTCTCGGTGGTTTCTGTGGTCTTCCTGCCGCCAACGCTGGTGGCATCGAGCTATGGGATGAACTTTGAGTTTATGCCAGAGCTACGTTGGTCATTTGGTTATCCGGGGGCCATTGCTCTGATGATCATTGCCGGTCTGGCTCCTTATCTGTACTTCAAACGTAAAAACTGGCTCTAGGGTTGTATTGATAAAAATATCCAGCAACGAATAAAAAAGCCCGGTCACTCAATTGGACTAACCCCAATATTGAGTAACCGGGCTTTTTTTCGGCATCTTACCGGCGTAGTTTGCGTTGGGTATAGAGTGCATCCAGCGTAAACAGTAGCAGGGCCGCCCAGATAAAGATGAAGGTCACCATCTTGTCATTACCAATGGTTTCACCGTAGAACGTCACCGCCAAAATAAACATCAATGTTGGCCCAAGATACTGGAAGAAACCCAGTGTCGAAAGACGCAAACGGGTGGCCGCCGCGGTGAAGAACAGCAGTGGGATTGTGGTAATGACGCCCGCAGCGGCTAGCAGCAGGTTCAGCGACCAGGCATTGGCGCTCAGGTGGCTGGTCGGGCTGTCGGCGATGAAAAACAGATATACGGCGGCTACTGGTAGCAGCCACATGGTTTCAATGAGCATACCGGTTTGGGCATCAACGCCCAGCTTTTTACGCAACAAGCCGTATAAAGCAAAGGTGATGGCCAGACCCAGCCCAATCACTGGCAGTGAACCAAATTGCCACAGTTGAATCAGCACGCCGGCAAAGGCGAGTGCCACGGCGACCCATTGCATACGACGAAAGCGTTCGCCGAGAAATAACATGCCAAACAGCACATTGACCAACGGATTAATGAAATATCCCAGACTGGCTTCCAGCATGTGATTGTGGTTGACCGCCCAGATAAACAGCAGCCAGTTACTGGCAATCAAAACGGCGGTCACCGCCAGTAACAATAGGCGCTTACGGTTTTTGCAGGCGTCGCGCACCTGTGGCCAATGGCGGCTGACGGTAAGCAGAATCAACATAAAGAAGAATGACCAGATGACCCTGTGGGTCAGAATCTCATCAGCGGGCACTTGTTGGATGAGTTTGAAATACGCGGGAGCAAGGCCCCAAATAAAATAGGCAGCCAGAGCAAAAAAAATGCCCTGACGAGTTTGTTGTTTATCCATGGAGTGGCTCGGTACAGAATACAAGAAAGGAGATGCGGTTAGTGTACTTAACTTTGCGTGGCGAATCACCCACGCAGTAGGTTAAATTAGCCAACCAGATAGGTCGCCGTCGCGCTGGCGATATGAATTTGTTTTTCATTATGCAGTTCAACCCGGGCGACAGCCACTTTGTTTCCACTGCGTAAGATACTGCTTCTGGCGATAAAATGCTCACCACGGCCAGGGCGCAGATAGTCGACGCGTAGATCGATAGTGCCCATTTTAGCCAGCTTTATTTGCAGTTGCTCTTGAATCAGTGGTTCATGGCGTATCAGGCTATTGCCAACACAAACCAGACCCGCGGCAACATCCAATACGGCGGCAATGACCCCACCGTGCAAGATCTTTTGCGCGATATTACCCACCAACTTGTCATCATTATCGAAGGTGATTTCGGCATAATCTTGTTCAAAACGGACTAATTTTAGCCCTAATTCACGGTTGAATGGCATGTGATAAACAAAGGTTTCGCCGATCATGCGGCGAGCGTCTTCCAGTGTTAAGGGCGTTACTGACATTATGTTCTATTCTCTTCTCTTAGTTATCGCTTAGAAACAGCCGTTATCGATCAGAAGCAATCACATTATACGTTAATTAATTGTTTATTTTATGCTTGTATTTTGTTGTTTTCCAGCCATTAAATCATAAAGATAAACAACACTAATCCAAGGTAACATTTGTGTGTAGAATGAGCTGTTTTCATTAAAAATAGAAATAATCCGAGGGTGGTGAGGGAATTATGGCGAGATTTTGGCAGATACTGATTGCGTTATTACTGGTGCCAACATTGGCACAGGCTGAAGAAGCAACGATTGAAAAGATTCATGATGCGCCCGCAGTGCGTGGCAGTATTATCGCGGCAATGTTGCAGGACCACGATAATCCTTTCCTACTTTATCCGTATGAAACCAACTATTTGCTCTACACCTATACCAACGAGATCAATAAACAAGCCATTAGCTCGTATGATTGGGCTGAACAGGCGAATAAAGATGAAGTAAAATTCCAACTGAGTTTAGCTTTCCCTATCTGGCGTGGTATTGCCGGGGATAACTCATTATTGGGGGCTTCTTATACCCAGCGTTCATGGTGGCAGGCATCCAACAGTGAAGAATCTTCACCTTTTCGTGAAACCAACTACGAGCCACAGCTGTTTTTGGCGTGGTCAACAGATTACGAATTGGCTGGCTGGACTTTCCGCGAAGTCGAATTTGGTTTTAACCATCAATCCAACGGTAAAGCTGACCCAACCTCACGTAGTTGGAACCGTGTTTATACCCGCGTGATGGCACAACGTGGCAATTTGGAAATCGACCTGAAGCCTTGGTATCGTATTCCTGAAAGCGACAGTAAAGATGATAACCCTGATATTACGAAATACATGGGGTATTATCGCCTGAAAGTCGGCTATGCCCTGGGTGACAGCGTATTCAGCCTTGATGGTCGCTATAACTGGAATACCGGTTACGGTGGCGCGGAAATGGGCTGGAGCTACCCAATTACCAAACATGTTCGCTTCTATACTCAGGTATTCAGTGGCTACGGTGAGTCAATGATTGACTATAACTTTAGGCAAACACGGGTGGGTGTAGGTATCATGTTGAACGATGTCCTTTAACGTCATCCGGCGTTATCACAGTTTCAGACACAGGCCGGTTAGCCGGCCTGTGCAGATCTAATAGTTGGGGGAAAAGTGTGTCGACCGCAGCAGTGATAAACAGGGAATTACTGGCAGTGCAGGTATTGCGAGATACTTTTGGTTATCAGCAATTTCGGCCAGGGCAGCAGGAGATCATCAACGCGACATTGTCAGGCCAGGATTGTCTGGTTGTGATGCCAACTGGCGGCGGTAAGTCCTTGTGTTATCAGATCCCTGCCTTGGTGACCGATGGGCTGACATTGGTGGTTTCACCGCTTATCTCTCTGATGAAAGATCAGGTTGACCAACTGTTGGCCTATGGCGTGGGCGCGGGTTGTCTAAACTCATCGCAGACCCGTGAACAGCAACTGGCCGTTATGGATGGTTGCCGCAGTGGGCAGATTAAATTGCTGTATATCGCGCCAGAACGGTTGGTGATGGAGAGTTTTCTTGATCAACTGTATCAATGGCGACCCGCCTTGCTGGCAGTGGATGAGGCTCACTGTATTTCCCAATGGGGGCATGATTTCCGCCCGGAATACCGTGCTCTTGGTCAGTTAAAGCAGCGTTTCCCTGATCTACCGGTTATTGCATTGACCGCTACGGCTGATGAAGCGACGCGTGGCGATATTGTGCGCCTGTTGAATCTGGATCAACCTCTGATTCAGATCAGTAGTTTTGATCGCCCGAATATCCGCTATACCTTAGTTGAGAAGTTTAAACCTCTCGATCAACTGTGGCGTTTTGTACAAGACCAGCGCGGCAAGAGCGGCATTATTTACTGTAATAGCCGAGCGAAAGTGGAAGATACGACCGCCCGTTTGCAAAGCCGTGGCTTGAGTGTTGCCGCCTATCACGCCGGGCTGGATAACGAGCGCCGTGCTCAGGTGCAAGAGGCTTTCCAGCGCGATGACTTACAAGTGGTGGTCGCCACCGTAGCGTTTGGAATGGGGATTAACAAACCGAACGTCCGCTTTGTCGTGCATTTTGATATCCCACGCACCATCGAATCCTACTATCAGGAAACGGGGCGCGCCGGGCGTGATGGCTTACCGGCTGAGGCCGTGTTGTTGTACGATCCGGCAGATATGGCGTGGTTACGCCGTTGTCTTGAAGAGAAACCTGCGGGTGCTCAGCAAGATATCGAACGGCATAAACTCAATGCGATGGGGGCATTTGCCGAAGCGCAAACCTGTCGCCGTTTGGTGCTGCTCAACTATTTTGGTGAAGGTAAACAGCAGCCATGCGGTAACTGCGATATTTGTCTGGATCCGCCAAAGCGCTACGATGGTCTGGCAGATGCGCAAAAGGCGCTCTCTTGCGTCTATCGGGTAGGGCAACGCTTTGGCTTAGGGTACATCGTTGAGGTGCTGCGTGGGGCGAATAACCAGCGTATTCGTGAGATGGGCCATGACAAGCTTTCGGTGTACGGCATTGGCCGTGAGCAAACCCATGAACACTGGGTCAGCGTCTTGCGCCAGTTGATCCATTTGGGGCTGCTCAGCCAGAATATTGCCCAGTTCTCTGCCTTGCAACTGACTGAAGCGGCGCGCCCGGTCTTACGCGCAGAGCTGCCATTACAACTGGCGGTACCGCGTATTCAGAGCCTGAAAGTGCGTAGCAGTGCCAATCAGAAATCCTATGGTGGCAATTATGATCGCAAGTTGTTCGCTAAGCTGCGCAAACTGCGTAAATCAATTGCTGATGAAGGCAATATCCCGCCTTATGTGGTGTTTAACGATGCGACCTTGCTGGAGATGGCTGAGCAGATGCCGATTACTGCCAGCGAGCTATTGAGCGTGAATGGTGTCGGTCAGCGTAAACTAGAACGTTTTGGTGCACCATTTATGGCCCTGATCCGTGATCATGTGGATAACAACGATGACTAAATAGATCGGGTTAGCCGTTGGTGCTACCCGATGATCCTATCAACGATAAAAATCGAATTGCGTGTTAGCATAATTTTTCGATCTTCCCTGTTATGAGTGGCTATCTATGTTGATGCTATTTCTCACCGTTGCGTTTATTCATCTGGTTGCTCTGATTAGTCCAGGGCCTGACTTCTTTTTTGTATCGCAAACTGCCGCCAGCCGCTCACGTGGTGAGGCGATGATGGGCGTGCTGGGGATCTCGCTAGGAATTGTTATTTGGGCTGGGGTAGCACTGATGGGGTTGAATCTCATCTTGCAGAAAATGGCTTGGCTGCATCAAATTATTATGGTCGGCGGTGGGATGTATCTGTGTTGGATGGGGTGGCAGCTATTGAAATCGGCCCGTGCTAAACATGATGTCGCCGAAGAAGAGGTACAGGTCGTCTTGCCTGCCCGTGGCCGCACGTTTATCCGTGGTCTGCTGACCAACCTGTCGAACCCAAAAGCCGTTATCTATTTCGGTAGTGTATTCTCATGGTTTGTCGGTGATGACGTGGGTGCAGGTGCGCGCTGGGGGTTGTTTATCCTGATTGTTGGCGAAACCTTCTTATGGTTCACCGTGGTGGCCTGCGTATTTGCGTTACCCACCATGCGCCGTGGTTATCAGCGGCTTTCCAAGTGGATTGATGGGCTGGCAGGTGTGTTATTTGCCGGTTTTGGTATCCAACTGATATTGTCCCGCTAACGGGTTAGCCAACGGGGTATTTAACCCGGTTGGCTAGCCTGACAGGCTCTTTATACTTTGCGCGCTGTGGCTAATAATGCACCAATCAACATAAATAGGCCGCCAAATATTCGGTTCAAGAGTTTCATTTGCTGTGGCGATTTAATCCAACGGGCAATACGTGTAGCCAAAGTGGCATAACCAATCATCACGATAATATCGACAATCACACTGGTGCTGCCCAAAATCAAATACTGTGCCACCTGCGGTTGCTGTGGCAGTACAAATTGTGGAAATAACGCGGCCAGAAAAACAATGCTTTTTGGATTGGTCAGGTTAACAAACACCGCACGTTTAAACAGCTTACGCCTGGGCATACTGTTTGCCAGTGCATGCAGGTCAAGCGACCCGGCTGCACGCCATTGTTGAATACCAAGCCAAATTAAGTAAGCCGCACCGAGCCACTTTAATATTTCAAATGCCAGTAAGGATTGAGAGACCAGGGCACCAAGACCGACGCCAACCAAGACGATATGCACCGCCAGACCCAGTTGTAACCCGCCAATGGAAGCAACAACCCCACGGGTACCATGGCTGATGGCAGTGCTCATTGTGTTAATGGCCCCCGAGCCGGGAGAAAGACTGAGGATCAATGTTGTCAGCAGATAGGTTAACCACCAGTCTAAGGTCATCGGCAAGCTCCCTGAATGGGCAAATTTATGCCACAATACCTCATTGCCAATAGTTGTGCTATGGCTCACAAAATTCTGGGCAACGTCGGCTAAAGCGTGCCATTAATATTCTCTATGTTATTAAAATATAACATCAGGGCTATAAATTCAGGCTACGTAACCAGTGCCATATAACCAGAGCTACATAACTGAACTATGCTGTTAGGTCATCACATGAATAATTGGTTAACCCGAGAAGAGCAATTTGCTGCTTTTATTAATGGGCCATTGTTGGATTTCTGGCAGCAACGAGACGAACAGACGTTTATGGGCGTCGATAATATCCCCATTCGCTATGTCCGTTTTCGTGCGCCGCATCATACCCAAGTCGTGGTGGTAGTGCCGGGGCGTATCGAAAGTTACGTCAAATACCCTGAAGTTGCTTATGACCTGTTCCAGCAGGGCTATGATGTGATAGTGCTGGATCATCGCGGGCAAGGGCGTTCTGGGCGTATGCTGGATGATCATAACCGTGGTCACGTGATTAAGTTCGATGACTATATTGAGGATTTTGCACAACTGGTGCAGATCGAAATTACCGGTAGCCATTATCAGCAGCGTTTTGCGCTGGCCCACTCAATGGGGGGCGCGATTCTGACGCGTTTTCTAGCCAGAGAGCCTGATGTATTTAATGCCGTTGCGTTATGTGCGCCCATGTTTGGTATTCATTTACCCCTGCCGGGCTGGTTGGCACGCCGTATTGTTAACTGGGCCGAAGGGCACCAAAAGCTACGGGATTATTACGCGATTGGTACTGGGCATTGGCGGCCACTGCCGTATTTGGTCAATATGCTGACTCACAGCCGCGAGCGTTATCGCCGCTATTTGCGCCAATATTCAGACACACCAGAAATCCGCGTGGGTGGCCCCACTTACCATTGGCTACGTGAAAGTTTGCTGGTGGGGGAGCAAATTATTGCTGAAGCGGAGAAAATCACCACTCCGGTATTATTGTTACAGGCCAGTGAGGATCGGGTGGTTCATAACCCAGCCCACGATGCTTTTTCTCAGGCAATGACATTGGCAGGGCACCCCTGTGAAGGGGGGCGTCCTCAGGTCATTCAAGGCGCACGCCATGAGATCCTGTTTGAGCGGGACACGCTGCGTGCCGAGGCGCTTAGCGCCATATTGCGCTTTTTCGCGCAACATCAATCATCAGTCGGCCATTAGGCGCCGACGCCACCAGAGGTTAGAACATACCATTATGTATCATGTTGTTGCTTCCGATTTAGATGGCACGCTGCTATCGCCTAATCATACGTTGACCCCTTATACGAAAGAAACACTCAAATTGCTGACGCAGCGTGATGTGCATTTTGTGTTTGCCACCGGGCGCCACCATATCGATGTGGCACAAATCCGCGATAATTTGGAGATCAGTGCTTTTATGATCACCTCTAACGGTGCACGCGTGCATAACACTGAGGGAGAATTGATTTTCAGTCATAACCTTGATGCGGATATTGCCCGTGATTTGTACAATCTTGAACATCATAATCCGGATATCCTGACTAACGTCTATCTGGGCGACGAATGGTTTATGAACCGCGAATGTCCAGAGCAAGAAGAGTTCTTCCGTGAATCCGTGTTCAATTATCAGGTATTTGAACCTGCATTACTGCCGACTGACGGCGTATGTAAGGTGTATTTCACCTGCGAAGATCATGACAAGTTGCTGATCTTGGAAGAGGCCATTAATGCCCGCTGGGGCGATCGCGTTAACGTCAGCTTCTCCTTCCCTACCTGCCTGGAAGTGATGGGCGGCGGCGTGTCCAAAGGCCATGCGCTGGAACAGGTTGCTAAAATCATCGGTTATTCACTAAAAGACTGTATTGCCTTTGGCGATGGCATGAATGATGTCGAAATGTTGTCGATGTCTGGCAAAGGCTGCATCATGCGCGACGCACATCAGCGGCTAAAAGATGTGTTGCCGAATTTGGAAGTGATAGGCTCTAATGCTGATGATGCGGTACCACACTACTTGCGTAAGATGTTCTTAGGTAAGGAAGAGTAAGGTTAACGTTGCAGTAGTATGATGATGCTGTGGAGTAGGGTGGCCTTTGGTCACCCTTCCTCCTTGGCGTTGCAGGGGGGGTTAGCGGTGCGCACTCATCTTTCAAAATCATCCTTCAAAATTATGTATTCCATGAACCAATTCTAAATAATTATTTAATGACATTAAACTAATTATAATAAAGACTAATTAGTCTTTCTATATATTCATGAAGATAATGGTATCTCATTGTTTTAATTTAATATTAAAGCAAAATTTATCTGAATGGAGTTAAATATGAGTGATATAAACGTTACCTCCCCCCATTTCATACCTATGAAAAGTCCTATTACTGCAAGATTAGATAATAGTGATTTGATCGATGAACGGCCTCAGAAGATTAATTTTCTCGGTAATAAATTAAACTCCATAGCCGATGTTAATATTGACTCAAAAAATAAAAAAATAACAATAAATATTGCTGAGAAGAAATTTAGTAGTGACTATATTCCTGAGGAGTATATCTATATTGCCGTGTGGGATGCTAAAGGAAAAATGGTTTTTCAAAAAAAATTATCAGATGCAGAGATAAAAGAAGAGAAAATAGAACTTCCATTTGAGGTGGGTTATCAACTTGAAATGTACCACCCTATACCCAGCAGACTCGTTAGTTCTCCTGATCTTTATAGTATTATTGACTCCAATTCTCCATTTACTCTTCTTGTAATGACGCCATTAGGTGTGACAAATCCTAAGATGGAATCTTATCCTACCGATATTATCGAGGCGGATTTTATTCATCCAAACTCCGTTTCAGTGGGGGTCAATGCGGATGTTATTGAACCTGCATCTACAGCGGAACCCACAACGTCTACCCCTATCGCTCCTGATATCCCTTCTGCCAGCACCGATCCCATCGTCAGCACCAGTACCCGCACGGGTATCGATTCGACAACAAAATTGATGGTATCGTTCCAGTTCAAGCTGTTGGGCGTATGTGATTATGATATTGCGACAGTGACCATCGATGAAGAGAGTAAACTGGCGGGTATTAAGATTGTTACTGACACCCCCCATTGTCATTTTGGTGATGAGCTGTATGCCAGTATTAAAGTGACCGATAAACAAGGGCACATCACGTTTGAGGAAAAACTTTATGGCACGAATGCGAATATTTCAAATACCATTATTCCCTTCGAAAAAGGTTATAAATTAGATATCTTCCATGCTGAGCCTAGCCGGTTACGTGTTTCATCCGGTGATAGCGATACTTTAATTCCAGAGTCCAAGCAGAATAGTTTTATCATGACATCAATTGGTATAGAAAATACCAGGCAGGGCAGTGCCGAGGCAATAATATCAGATCAATTCGATACAGAAAAATTGGTTCAAGATATGTCTTCTTTCGGTGATTCTTCCATTGCGCCCGTGGATAATGTCTACGGATACATGGGTGAAAAAAATCACTATCAGAATGTAGTGAGTCACGTTGAATAATTAATTATGGCTCTCTTTCCTCTGAATCTCTGAAGAGAAGAAAGAGAAAAAAGAGAGCCATGTTTACGGCGAGTTATTTATGCTGTTGCTGTTTTTGCAGGAACTGGATGCCTTGGTCCGGGAAGTCAGTAAATACACCATCAACTTGTGCCTGATTGTAAATAATATCAAATAGTTGGTTAATATCGGTGGCGTATTTAGGTAGCCTATCAGCCCGTATCGTGAACGGATGGACCATCATATTGCTGGCATGGGCTTCTTTGACCAGATCGGTCAACTTGATGTCTTTTGCTGTCGATGTTTTAACCACTAACATGTGATAGTCAGGGCCGATGCCATCAGCATAGTGCGCCACTTCCTTCATCGCACCTGGCTTGAACATCCAGTCATAGTTGTAATTAACCCATTTGCCATCAGGTAATTGCTCGTAGGTTTCATTCCAGTCAGTGTATGCGATCAGTTGGATCAGTTTCAGATCCATCCCCATCTTAGGTTCCAACTCATTCTTAATACGTTTTAATTCATTTACATCAAAGGATTGCAGATACACTTTATCGTCTTTATTGGTGTAGCCGTATTCTTTCAGGACTTCCAATACTTTGGTTGAGATGTCTTTGCCTTCTTGATGATGGAACCACGGCGCTTTTATTTCAGGGTAAATACCCGTATTTTTACCGGTCGAGTGGTTCAGCCCCTGAATGAATTCAATTTCCTCTTGGAAAGTGTGCACCCGGAAATCAGATTTGCCCATTGGGAAACGGTTCGGATAGCTCTGTACTTTCTTACCGTTCTTATCAATATCAAAGCCTTCGGTAAATTTCAGCGACTTGATTTCTGGCAACGTAAAATCAATGGCATAATAGCGGCCATCTTTCCGTGCGCGATCAGGGAAGCGTTCGGCAACATCGGTCACACGATCCAGATAATGGTCGTGCAACACCACCAATTCATTATCTTTAGTCATCACCAGATCTTGCTCTAGATAATCAGCGCCTTGGGCGTAGGCCATGGCTTTGGCTGGTAGTGAGTGCTCAGGTAAATAGCCGCTGGCACCGCGGTGAGCGATGACGACTTTATCTATGGCAGATGCAGATTTATCCGCAGATGCTGGTTTCGCAGCATAGGCCGGGGCTGCCATAGAGGCCGCCAGAATCAGACTTGCCAACAGCGTTTTGACGTGAGTTTGCATCAATAGTGCTCCATTTGTCGGTTTTATACCCTTCTTACTCGAGGTTGCTGCCTGGCCGCAACGCTAATTAGTAACAGCACCGCGATGCCGCCGCCGAAAGCCGCCGTCTCAACCGAAGTCGTCAACGGTGTAGCCTACGATAGCACTGGCTGCTAACGAGCCACCCAGATAACCGAACAAGTCAGTCGACCCAGTCTGCGGCTAGCCTTGCCTGATGTGCCGCAGGCATTGAAAATGCTCAACATGCTATGCCTCTGATGGCGTTTTATTGTTTTTTGACTCCGGTATAGCCTGGCATTTACCCGATTATTGAACAGTTAACTCGCGTCGTTTATGTTCCATAGCGAATGTCATGCTAGATAATATGGGTTGCTTTATCTGGGGGGATGGCGAAATTGTTACCTATTTTATGAAATCGGCGGCAATTTTGGGTGATTATTCGACATTTTGAAACAAGTAATAACAAATCACCTGTGATTTTGATCACAATCATGGTTTTTAAACACCACATTGCTTTCGTTTTAGGTTCGTTTTTGTTTCTTATCAATCAATATCTATAAAGACTGTGGCTCAATAGGGACATAACTCGCCAGCAGGCGGCTGTCTGATAATCTGGGGTCTTTCATGACGAACAGTTCTCCTTATCTAGAAACGGATGTCATCATTATCGGTGGCGGAGCAACCGGTGCCGGAATCGCTCGCGACTGCGCCCGCCGTGGTTTGGCTTGTACTTTATTGGAAAGGCATGACATCGCTACTGGGGCCACGGGGCGTAATCATGGTCTCCTGCACAGTGGCGCTCGCTATGCGGTAACCGACGGTGAGTCAGCCCGTGAGTGCATTGAAGAAAACCGCATTCTCAAACGGATTGCTCGCCACTGCATTGAACAAACGGATGGCTTGTTCATCACCTTGCCGGAAGACTCTCTGGCGTATCAGCTACAATTTATCGCCCGTTGTCGGGATGCGGGCATTGAGGCTGAAGCCATTGATCCGGCACAGGCACTGCGCTTGGAGCCTGCCGTCAACCCCGCGCTGATTGCCGCGGTCCGGGTCCCTGATGGTACTGTCGATCCTTTCCGTTTAACCGCGGCTAACATGTTGGATGCCCGCGAACATGGCGCGAATATTCTGACATATCATGAAGTTATCGGTTTGTTGCGGCAGGGTTCCCGAATCAATGGTGTGTGCGTTTTCGACCATAAAAATCAGCGAAAATACGACATTCATGCGCAGATTGTGGTGAATGCTGCTGGGATCTGGGGACAACATATTGCTGAATATGCCGATCTGCGTATCCGCATGTTCCCCGCCAAAGGCGCGTTGCTGATCCTCGGGCATCGGATCAATAACATGGTGATCAACCGTTGTCGTAAGCCTGCGGATGCCGATATTTTGGTGCCGGGCGATACCATTTCATTGATCGGTACCACGTCAACCCACATCAATTACGATCAAATAGACAATATGGTAGTAACGGCACAAGAGGTGGATACATTAATTCGTGAAGGTGCCAAACTTTCGCCGCAACTGGCGCAAACCCGTATTTTGCGTGCCTACGCGGGAGTGCGGCCGCTGGTTGCCAGCGATGATGATCCATCAGGGCGTAATGTCAGCCGTGGCATCGTATTACTGGATCATGCCAGCCGGGATGGGGTGGAGGGTTTTATCACGATCACCGGTGGCAAGCTGATGACCTACCGGCTGATGGCGGAATGGGCAACCGATAAAGTGTGCGAAAAGTTGGGTATCAGCGCAGCTTGTACCACAGCGCAAGTGCCATTACCCGGCTCACGGCAATCCGCAGAACAGACTTTAAGCAAAGTGATCTCTTTGCCTGCCAGCATTCGCGGTTCGGCGGTTTATCGCCATGGTGATCGTGCCACGCAGTTGTTGGTGGGAAACCGGCTGGATAACAGCCTGGTGTGTGAATGTGAGGCGGTCACCGCCGGTGAAGTTCGCTACGCGGTTGAATCTTTATCGGTCAATAACCTGTTGGATTTACGCCGTCGTACCCGTGTGGGGATGGGCACTTGCCAGGGAGAACTGTGCGCTTGCCGTGCAGCGGGCCTACTCAGCCGCTTTAAGGTGACCACACCGCAGCAATCCCGTGAGCAACTGACACAATTTCTCAACGAGCGCTGGAAAGGTGTACGCCCAATTGCTTGGGGTGATGCATTGCGTGAGAGTGAGTTTACCCAGTGGGTCTATCAGGGACTCTGTGGTTTGGATGAGATTCCAGCCACCGTGAATGCGCGGGAGAAACACGATGAAATTTGATGTGATCATCATTGGCGGTGGCTTGGCCGGGTTGGCCTGTGGTATTCGTTTGGCCGAACAAGGTAAATATTGTGCGATTGTCAGTTCCGGACAAAATGCACTGCATTTTTCCTCTGGTTCTCTGGATCTCTTGGCAAAATTACCCGATGGGCAGGCGGTCAGCCAGCCATTATCGGCACTCAGTGCATTAGCTGAATTAGCCCCTGAACATCCTTACAGTAAAATGCGGAATATCACGCAATTGGATGAGTTGGTACAGGAAGCCGAGGCTCTATTACGGCGGTGCGGTCTGGATATCGTTGGGAGTAGCGCTGAAAACCACTTACGTCTGACGCCATTGGGTAGCTGCCGTCCCACATGGTTGAGCCTGGCGGACATCCCGGTTGCACCGTTAAATGGCCCGCTGCCGTGGCAACGCGTGGCCGTGATTGGTATTGAAGGCTTTCTCGATTTTCAGCCACAGATGGTCGCGAGTGCCTTACAGGATCAGGGTATTGATGCGACGGCAGATTATTTACATTTACCGGCGCTGGATCGGTTGCGGGATAATCCGAGCGAATTCAGAGCGGTAAACATCGCTCGAATACTGGATTTACCGGAAAATCGACAACCCTTAGCGGATGAGTTATCCCGCCTGTCATCTACCGCTGAAATGATTCTATTGCCCGCCTGTATTGGGCTGGATAAATCTGCGCCATTAGATGCCCTACGCGCCGTGGTCGGCAAACCTATTCAACTGTTGCCGACATTACCTCCTTCGCTGTTAGGGATGCGCTTACATCAGGCGCTGCGCCATCGCTTCCAACAATTGGGGGGCTTAGTGATGCCGGGTGATGCGGTTTTGCGGGCGGAATTGGTTGATAACCGGATCACTGGCCTTTATAGCCGCAACCACGGTGATATTCCTCTACGAGCTGCGCAGATGGTACTGGCCAGTGGCAGTTTCTTCAGCAATGGGCTGGTTGCCACCTTCGATAAAATCTATGAACCGATACTGGATCTGGATATTTTATCACTGCCTCACCGCGCAGACTGGAGCCACAGTAATCTGTTTGCGCCGCAGCCTTATCTGCAGTTTGGTGTCAACACGGATAACCATTTACGGCCGCTGCGTGGCGGTGTCGCCCTAGAGAATCTACATGCCATCGGTGCCGTTCTGGGGGGATATGATCCGCTCCAGCAAGGTTGTGGCGCGGGTGTTTCATTGACCAGTGCTGTGTTTGTCGCCGAACAGATTATCAGCGAGATGGCGGTGACATTATGACAGGGTTGCCAAAGCATGATGCTAGCCCCGAACAGGATGGCATGATGGTGGGCGATAGCCGTCTCACGCGAGATAATAGCTTCGAAAGCTGTATCAAATGTACGGTCTGTACGACTTACTGTCCGGTGGCAAAGGTTAACCCACTCTATCCGGGGCCGAAACAAGCTGGGCCGGATGGTGAACGCCTGCGTCTGAAAGATCCGGCACTGTACGATGATGCGCTGAAATATTGTACCAACTGTAAACGCTGTGAAGTGGCTTGCCCGTCAGATGTCAAAATTGGCGATATTATCCAACGGGCGAAAGCCAGCCATAGCACTAACAAACCCAAATTACGCGATGCCATCCTCAGTCATACCGACATCATGGGCACGCTTTCGACACCGTTTGCACCGGTGATCAATGCGGTGACGGGGTTGAAACCCGTTCGGGTATTGTTGGACAAAGCGCTGAAAATTGACCATCGACGTGAATTACCCAAATACTCATTTGGTACCTTTCGCCGTTGGTATCGCAAACAGGCGGAAAAACAGCAGCAATATACCGAGCAAGTTGCGTTTTTCCATGGCTGTTTTGTCAACTATAACCACCCTCAATTAGGCAAGGATTTAGTCAGCGTTTTCAATGCGATGAATATCGGTGTGCAGTTGTTGAAACGTGAAAAATGCTGTGGTGTCCCACTGATTGTAAATGGTTTTATTGAGCAGGCGAAAAAGCAGGCACGGGTAAACCTAGAATCACTCACTGATACGGTCATTGGCCGTGATATTCCGGTAGTCGCCACCTCCTCAAGTTGTACCTTCACCCTGCGGGATGAATATCCTCATTTATTAGATGTGGATACGACCCCGGTGCGCGATAAAGTAGAGTTGGCGACTCGCTACCTTTACCGCTTATTGGATCAAGGGCGAGAGCTACCTCTGAAGCCTTTATTCTCATTAAACCCCTTATTGGCATCTCAAGAAGCCCCATTGCGCATTGCCTATCACACACCTTGTCATATGGAGAAAATGGGCTGGACGGCCTATACCCTGGCTTTGCTCCAACGGATACCCGGTGTTGAGCTGGTGGTGTTAGATTCTCAATGTTGCGGTATCGCCGGGACCTATGGTTTTAAATCAGAAAACTACGCGACATCGCAAGGGATTGGGGCATCGTTGTTCCAGCAAATTGAGGATAGCGGGGTTGATTTGGTGATTACCGATTGCGAAACCTGCAAATGGCAGATCGAAATGTCGACCAGTAAGAAATGTGAGCACCCGATTACTTTACTGGCGCGGGCATTGGCTTGATGGGGGTAAAAATTATGGTTGAGGAGATCGATAAAGCCGAGCAAGTGAATAACGCTGGATAAGTGAATAACGCTGAATAAGTTGATAACGCCGGATAAATTAATAACGCCGAGTAAGTCAATAAAACAGAGCGCGAGTGAACCGCGCTCTGCTGGGACAGATTATTTCAGCTTCAAGGTACTGATAATGGATTCGGCTTCGGTTTGAGCTTGCTGCTGATTCTCGGCGGGGAGCGTAATCTGCAATGTCATTAATTGGTTACCGACGGTTCCCATGACGATAGATGAATACGCTTTTTGGCCGCTACTGGTAATAATGCTGTCCAGTTGCTGGAACGGTTGCCCGTTAATATTAATCGTCTTGTTGGTCACCACTTGCAGGTTTGCATCGCGGGCGCGCTGCTGCTCGGCTAAACGGTTGGTCAGCACTTCCAACTTTTCATTGGTGCCCTCACCTAAAATGACGATCACTGCTTTATCACCAGTATTATTGGCGTAAACGTGCATGTTATTGGCTTGATTACCCATCTTCCCGCTTTGGTCTGACAGGTCTGCTGGCAAGTTAAAGGTCACTTTGCCATCTAACAGGCTGACGGTCTGGCCCACGTTATTATCGCTACTGTTATCACAGGCGCTTAATCCTGCGACCAGCAGGCCGACGGCAAGAAATCGAACTATTTTTTTGTACATGGGTATCCCTTATTCATACGTGTATGCCTTTCGAGCCACGGGCGGATGTCGATAACGCCTCAACAACTGACAATTTATCAATAGTTGCTAAGTTATTCTATCGCACCTTATTCAGACGCGAAAAGCAACCTATCGTTCAGTTGCCAGCACTGGCTGACCCGTCTGCCGGGCAAAGTACTTCAGCAACACATTCAGCATCACGCCATAAGCTGGCAGGAAGAACAACATGCAAATTAACAGCTTAAAGCTGTAATCGACTAACGCAATTTCCACCCAGTGTGCTGCCATAAACGGGTCACTACTGCGATAGAAAGCAATGAAGAAGAATGCCATGGTGTCACTGATATTGCCAAAGAACATGGCCGCAGTAGGTGCAACCCACCAGGCATTACGCTGACGTAGGCGGTTAAACACCTGAACATCCAGAATTTGGCCAAGAACATAGGCCATAAAACTGGCGACGGCGATACGAGCAACCACCAGATTAAAACTGGTTAATGCGGGGAACCCCTGCCAGCTTCCCTGATAAAACAGTGCTGATATCAGATACGAAATCAACAACGCGGGCACCATCACGGAAAGAATAATCCGGCGCGCCAAAGGGGCACCAAAAATTCGCACGGTCAGGTCAGTGGCTAAGAAGATAAATGGAAAGGTAAAAGCCCCCCAAGTGGTATGAAAGCCGAAGATAGCGATCGGCAATTGCACCAGGTAGTTACTGGAGGTAATGATGACAATATGGAATAGCGATAGCCATACCAACGCGGTCATCCGCTGTTGGACAGTAAACGAAAACATAAATGTAACCTTTTTGGTTATTGGGGTGAGGGAACCCAAACAAAATATGCCGCAAGATCTACGGCGCGGCGGCATAATACGCGTTTGCGCAACGAATGCAATGGTTAATTTTAACGCAAACGATTAAGGTAAATTCTTTACCTTGGTTAAGCTATTTGCTTTTGTTAAACCATCGGATTTCGTTAAACTGGCCGCCTTTGTAAGCTTGCTGACATTTTATCTTTCTATTAAACCGCTTACTGACGAATTATTAAACCGTTTACTGACGAACAAGAGAACCGCCATGACCGATATTTTTGCTAATCCAGATAAAACCCTTGATGCTCTGGGCCTGCGTTGCCCAGAGCCGGTGATGATGGTTCGTAAGACGGTCCGGCACATGGAAGAGGGCCAAACCCTACTGATTATTGCTGATGATCCCGCGACCACCCGTGATATTCCGGGCTTCTGTCGCTTTATGGATCACCAGCTACTGGCGCAAGATACTGAACAGACCCCCTATCGCTATTTGGTGAGGAAGGGAATAACCGCAGGTTAATCCAGTATCTTGCTGATCAAGCATCGATTTAATCAAACATTAGCCTATTCAAACATTGACCTAATCAAACATCTCGGACCTAATCAAACATCTCGCTTGCGTAACAACCTCAACGCATTCGCTGTCACCAAGGCTGTTGCGCCGGAATCCGCCAATACTGCCAGCCACAAGCCAGTCAGACCCAGCAGGGTGGTGACCAGGAAGATGGCTTTCAAGCCCAGCGCGATAGTGATGTTTTGACGGATATTCGCGTTAGCCGCCCGTGAGAGCAGAATAATCTCCGCCAACCCGGTCAGCCGGTTATGGGTCAATGCGGTATCCGCGGTCTCCAGTGCAACGTCAGTGCCGCTGCCCATCGCGACCCCAATACTGGATGCTTTCATGGCGGGCGCATCATTAATACCATCACCTACCATGACCGTCGGTTGCAATGCATTCAATGCCATCACCGCCTGTACTTTATCGGCTGGCAGTAACCCGGCGCGGTAATCAATCCCCAGTTCACCGGCAATGGCGGCGGCTGCGCGTGGATTATCGCCCGTCAGCATCACTCCCTGAATTCCCAATTTTTTCAACGCGTCAATCGCCTGTTTGGCATCGGTGCGTAATGTGTCACGCAGCGCCAGCAAGCCGATGAATTTTTCATCCTCCAAGACCACAACGGCTGTCTTACCACTGCTCTCCAGTTGGTCGATCTGTGCCTGCCATTCATCGGTCAGTAGTGCCGGAGACAACTTGCTGGGTGCACTGACACGGACCATTAAACCATCGACCACACCTTCAATACCGACCCCCGCCAACGCCCGGCGTTCTTCGGCCAGTGGCAACATTGGCGTATTTTGCTGAGCACGTTGATTTTGCTGAGCACGCTGATTTTGCTGGGTACATTGTATGATCGCGATGGCTAAGGGGTGATGTGACCCCGCTTCTACCGCCGCGGCCAAAGTGAGCAACCGGGTTTCACTGATGCCTGAGATGGGCAGAACGTCAGTGACTTTTGGTTTACCCTCGGTCAAGGTGCCCGTTTTATCAAATGCAATGATTTGGCTACGGCCCAGTTGTTCCAGTGCCGCGCCGCCCTTGATTAAGGCCCCACGCCGTGTTGCCGCCGCCAGTGCTGAGGTAATCGCCGCAGGGGTAGAAATCACTAACGCACACGGGCAACCAATTAACAACAGTGTCAGGCCACGGTAAATCCAAGGTTCCCAAGGTGCGGCGAAAACTAATGGTGGGACCAAAATGACCAGTATGGAGAACAGGATAATTATGGGGGTGTATATACGGCTGAAGCGGTCAATAAACCGTTCAATTGGCGCACGACGCTCTTCTGCGAGCTCAATCAGTTGCAGAATACGGTCGATGGCATTATTCCCCGGTTCCGATACTACGCACATTTCGACGGCACGATCAACGGACAGGCAGCCCGCGGCGACTTTTTCGCCTTGCTGACGTTCAACGGGGATGGATTCACCCGTTAGGGCGCTTTCATCGAAGCTGGCGAAAGAGGCCTGTAGTTCAGCATCGGCAGGCAGGCGGCCCCCTGGTGGGATTTCGATAATATCCCCAGGGCGTAAATCTGCGACAGGAACTAATGTGCGCTTACCATCCTTTAACAGTAATGCCTCTTCTGGTACCAGCGCCATCAGTGCGGTGACGCCGCGCCGCGCACGATTCACTGCATAAGACTCGAGTAACTCACCCACCATAAACAGCAGTAATACCATGGCGGCTTCTGCGGTTGCACCAATAAACACCGCCCCGATAGCGGCGACGCTCATCAATGTTTCAATGGCGAAAGGTGTCCCAGAACGAATCAGTTTCCAGGATTTGATCACAAAGGGGATCAAGCCAACGATGGTGGTGATAGTGAACGCAGTTTGGCTAAGTTCAGTATTGAAGAAGGATAATCCCCAACTGATAAGCATTAAGGTGCTTAGTAATGCCAGTGGTAAATACTCACGAAGACGTGATTCCGTGGCAACGTTTTTCTGCCCGGCAGTGGTTTGGGTATTTACCAGGCTAAATCCAGTAGCAATCACGGCTTTCTGGACGAGGGAACGCACATCGGCACGGGCATCTACCACCAATTTCTCGGTGGTGAACAGCACTTTTACCTTCTCAACGCCATCAAGTCCGCTGATTGCATTTTCAATTTTCCGGGCGCAGCTCGGGCAATCCATCCCTTTAACTTGCCAACTGAAACGTTGGGTTCCGCTAACAATAGTGGTATCAAGTCGATCACTCTCTTCGTCAGCCTCATCGGCATGAGTATGACTACAACTCTCTCCGTCATGATGTGAGTGTTCACTTACAGAATCATGACTGATAGCGTCGCTGTTAGCTGCAGTAGCCAGATTGCTACAACCGGTTTGATGTTTGTCATGAGTATGACCACAGCCACAATTACTGTTGGTCTCTACTGATTTCTGATGCTCAGAGTGTGAATGCATGATGCTGCTCCCTATGCAGGATGTAACAGGTATATGCCCATGTCCCTTAACGTTGCAGTGGTGCTAGTGACCGCGCTGCGACGCCAGATTCTTTGGGTATAGCTGTACTCTACACCTTGGAGCCAACTCCAGAGTCAAGGGGTTAGATGAGAATAGTTGTTAAATAGGATTATTTTTATTGACTGCCAACCGAGGGAAAAATGAAAGAGAGGGGGCCGTTATGCACCAATATACCGTTATGCACCAATATACTGAGATGAGGACATGAAGACTCGCTCCGTCCGTGGAGCAACTTAGTCATGATGTTCAGTAACAGGGCATGGGTGAGATGAATTATAAATATAATATTTATCAATGTACTCGCTGCCAATATCTTAGATATTGATACACTCGTGACCAATACAGATGCTCAGCTACAGATACAGCGACCTGACAATCAAAAAGTGCCCGATAAAATAGCACCCGGCAGCGATGGCATCTGACGCGCGGAAAGAGAAACGGTAGCGATTCAGCAACCAGACAGCATGTGATAGCAGGAGAAGAACACTACCCGCCAGTAACGAGAAGCCCAAATCAGTGCTACGGGCAAAGTACTGTTCACCCGCCATCCAAACCATTAGCAAGGTCATACCGATAAAGGCGACGACTGGCCAGCGCATATCTTGTAGCTGTGTCCAGAGAGCGGCTAACAGCAGAGCGCCAACCACGATCAACACCAGAGGCAATGGCCAGAATAGCGTCAGGGTCATCTGACTGGCAAAACTGATGGTATACAGCAAGTGGGATAGGAAGAATGCCCCTAAAGCATAAAGTAAGCGCTCACTGGGTAGCAGTAATAAGGCATCGGCAAGCAGTGTTGCCAGTAATCCTAAGACAATCAGATAACCTGCAGGACCAAGAGCAGGTGCTTGCCAGGCCAGTAACAGTAAGAGTAACAAGGTGACGGGTTTGAATACCCAACGCTGCCAGCGGGGGCCACGATAAGTGGCATCGACAAACAACCAACCAGAAAAAAATACAGCAAGGAATGGCCAGCTCATTATTTATCCTTTTCTCTATTCAGGTTTATCGAAGACGCCTGTGTTGTTATGACAATCTGCAATTCATGTACAATACTGTACAACACTCATTAGTGTAAGGGATGGAGGCAAAGAGCGATAGCCAGGCAAGTGTCATTTGCTTGGGTTATGCAACTTAATGCGTAACAGCGCGCAGATTAAACTTTAAGGCACCGGCTCTGCATGCTGATATCTTGGTCTTGTTTGGCTCACATGCTATGTTAACGCCGATTTCCTCTCGTTATAACAAGGAATAGAGACAGGTCACGCTATGGCGAATGAACAACTGCTTTATCGTATTCAGTTTATAAATAATGGTAAAAATTATCAGCTTTATGTCCGTGAAATCGGTTCTAGCTCGTTATTTGGATTTATTGAAATTGCTGATTTTGTCTTTGATAGCCAATCAACATTGTTAGTTGATCCCTCGACAGAGAAATTGAAAACTGAATTTTCTGGTGTCAACCGTAGCTATATTCCTCTACATGCGGTCATTCGTATTGATAGTGTCACCGAGAAAGGTAGCGCCCGGATATCTGAGCTTGGCAACAATGTGATGAATTTCCCCTATTTACCGGGTAATAAACCCTAAGAATATTTAACTGGGGCGCTATGGGTGTCATCTTTTACGGTTTTTACGGTGTCCCTGTCGTATCATTGATGGGGCGGGTATGCTGAATTTTTGCCATTAACAGCTTTTTGGGTCATTAATGGTTTTTTTGCCATTAATAGCTTTTAGTGGGTAATTATTTTGAGTTAATAATGATTTTTAACGGATTATATTTAATCGATAGAATGCAGATATGAGCAAACTCCCTTTATTATTTATTGCCGTTGTGGTGCTGATCGTCGTGCTGGCAACCCGCCAGTATTGGCAGAAAAAACAGCAGGATGCAGAAAATGATCGCGCACCGGTGCGTAGTGTGCAAGTTGAGGTCGTTGATAAACGTGAAGTCCTTGCCCCCAATCGCCGATCAAGGCAGCGCGAGGAGATCGTGGCTGAAGAGAAACGCTATGAAGTTTATTTCCGTCCACTGTCCAGTGGCATAGAAATAAAGAACAGCCTCGGACTCTCTGGAGGCAATGAAATAAAGAGCGGCAGTGAAATTAAAATGGTATTGCCCCAGCAGGAATATAACCGCATTGAGCAAGGTGCACAGGGAATATTGCGTTTACAAGGCACGCGCTATATCGGTTTTATCCCGGATGCCCCGCATCCTTGACGCTTACCCTGCGGGCAAGCAAATTATTTAGGGTATATACCCGTTGCCCTTTAAGGTACAGGGGATTAGGGGTTAGCTGCCCTTGCTCACCCCAGTCACTGAGTTATCTAAGCGCCTGGGTGTTTACTCAGTTGCTGCCTGCCTGCATCTTGAAGTAACTTGGGTATATAGCATTGGGTGACGATATTATTTTTTAGGCAGTTGTGGCTGTTTCTTCTGCCAGGCTAATAATTCAAATACGCCAAAAACAAAGATTTTAAATTGCTGTAACCCACTGATAGGTTGATCCTTGGGTTGTGTCGATTTGAGCAAGACCAGTTGCAAGCCATGCATCAGAACCATAAATATCATGGCCACATGGATAAAGTATCTCAATGGCTTAGGGTAAGGCTGGAACAGATTCAGCAGTATAAAAAACCAGACGCCTAGCATCAGTAACCGGCCGAGATTAATCCACATGGTGTTGCTCCTGCTCTGCCACCGATGCACATGCTGGCAAATCGGTTTGTTGGCGAATAAATAAACGATAGGCAACCTGCCCGGCGATTTTTTCTCGATGTAACAGCCAATTGGCGGGGACATCAGCAACGGCGCTTTCTGCCTCCGCTTCAACATAGATCCAGGCATCAGCAGCCAGCCAGTTAAATTGCTCTAGCAAATTAATGGTTTCAGCCAGTAGGCCTTTACGAAAAGGCGGATCCAGAAATACCAAATTGAAAGGCTGCCCCGGTTGCGCCAACCATTGTAATGAGTTGGTGTTTACAACTTGCCCATTTTCAGCTTTTAGTAGCGTTAGGTTGTCGCTCAGTTGTTTGGCAACCTGACGATCAGCTTCCAGCAAGGTAGTTTCGCTTGCATAACGGGATAGTGCTTCCAGCCCTAACGCACCACTGCCCGCAAAACAATCCAGACAGCGAGCACCCTGAATCATCGGAGCGAGCCAGTTAAATAATGTTTCCCTTACCCGGTCCGTCGTGGGGCGCAGCCCTGGGCTATCTGGAACGGGGAGTTTACGCCCACGCCACTTGCCGCCAATGATTCTTATCTGCCCCGCTGACTGCGGTGATGCTTTTTTTACTATAGAACGCTTTGCTATAGGTTGCTTTGCCATAGATTATTTTGCTTGAAAATTGGCCATTATTGCAGCGCTGAATAAAAGAATTAGCAACTATTCTACCGATGTGTGCTGTGTGGGGGAAACGTTATATCCCCTTCGGACTTTAGGTTGCAGAGATGTTCGCGATAACGATTGAATTCACAGTAGAAAGCATCATCGTGCGCGTGTTGCTGTCCAGGAGAAAGTGATAGACTTGCACATTATTATTGTACCCAAGGCTATTATTGTACCCAAAGGTATAAGCCATGATTTAACCGCGAGGAGTGTAGTCGCAAATGGCAAAAGAAAAAAAACGTGGATTTTTTTCCTGGCTGGGTCTTGGCCGTCAGAGTGAAGAACCAGCAGCAGAGCCGCTGGCGACTGAAAAAGAAGGCGTTACAGAGCAAGAAGACGTTATTGAACAAACCGGCGTTATTGAGCCAACAGACGTTATTGAGCAAACCGTTGAGCACGTCATTAGTGAAAAAACGACTGAAGCTCCCGCGGAGAATGCCTTTATTGAGGTAGAACTGCGCGAGCAGGTCGCTGCGGTAATTCCTACTGAGCCGAATAACGCCATAATGAGTGAGGGCGTCCCTGACACTTTACCAGAGAGGGCGGTTGCCGAATCAGTAGTTGCCGAATTAGTAGAGACCGGTGACAACGCGGCCATTGTTCATGATGAGATTATCGAGCCAATAACGCAGGTAACGGAAGCTGGCGGTGAGCTCTCTTTAGTAAAACCTGGCATCGAGGGTGATACCACTGAACAGGGCGGCCCCACAGACAATCTGCCAAAACGGTCGTTAACGGAAGACAACCTTATTATTGATGTTCCCACCCCGCAGGCGGTGGTAGAAGAATCGCGGGTTGACGCTGTTGAGCAACCTACCGAAACTTCTGAAGTTGAAGAAGTTGAAGAAGTTGAAGAAGTTGAAGAAGTTGAAGAAGTTGAAGAAGTTGAAGAAGTTGAAGAAGTTGAAGAAGTTGAAGAAGTTGAAGAAGTTGAAGAAGTTGAAGAAGTTGAAGAAGTTGAAGAAAAAATTATCCCGGTAGCGGCTCAAGAACAAGAGCGGCCAACCAAAGAAGGTTTCTTCGCGCGTTTAAAACGCAGCTTAATCAAGACTAAACAGAATCTTGGCTCCGGTTTTATGGGGCTGTTCAGCGGCAAAAAGATTGATGATGACTTGTTTGAAGAGCTGGAAGAACAGCTCCTGATCGCCGATGTTGGTGTCGAAACAACCCGTAAAATCATTACTTCTCTGACAGAACATACCAGCCGTAAGCAGTTAAAAGATGCTGATGCGCTGTACGGCAAGCTCAAAGAGGAAATGTCTGAGATTCTGTCTAAAGTTGACAAGCCATTAGATGTTAGCGGCAAGAGTCCGTATGTCATTTTAATGGTTGGCGTTAATGGCGTGGGCAAAACCACCACTATTGGCAAACTGGCGCGCCAATTCCAGGCTGAAGGTAAATCTGTCATGTTGGCGGCGGGTGATACATTCCGTGCCGCTGCCGTTGAGCAATTACAAGTTTGGGGTGAGCGTAACAAGATTGCGGTTGTTGCACAGCATACCGGTGCAGATTCCGCTTCGGTTATTTTCGATGCGATTCAGGCGGCTAAAGCCCGTGGTATTGATGTGCTGTTGGCCGATACCGCTGGGCGTTTACAAAATAAAGCCCACTTGATGGAAGAGCTGAAGAAGATTGTCCGGGTAATGAAAAAACTGGACGGCGACGCCCCCCATGAGGTTATGCTGACACTGGATGCCAGTACCGGACAAAATGCGGTGAGTCAGGCAAAACTGTTTAATGAAGCAGTGGGCCTAACCGGGATTACCCTAACTAAACTGGATGGTACCGCCAAAGGCGGGGTGATTTTTGCCATTGCTGATCAGTTTGAGATCCCAATCCGTTATATCGGTGTCGGAGAAGGTATAGAAGATTTGCGGCCATTTAAGGCTGACGAATTTATTGAGGCTCTTTTTGCCCGAGAGGATTAATACGGATGATTCGCTTTGAACAGGTCAGTAAAGCTTATCTGGGGGGACGGCAGGCGCTGCAGGGGGTCGATTTTCATCTGCGTCCTGCGGAAATGGCGTTCCTGACCGGCCATTCTGGTGCAGGGAAAAGTACTCTGCTGAAACTGATTTGTGGTATCGAACGCCCCAGTGCGGGTCATATCTGGTTTGGTGGTCATGATATCAGCCGTCTGAAAAACCGTGAGGTGCCCTTTTTGCGCCGCCAAATCGGGATGATCTTTCAAGATCACCACCTCCTGCTGGACAGAACGGTTTACGACAACGTCGCTATGCCACTGATTATCGCCGGTGCGAGTAGCGAAGATATTCGTCGTAGGGTCTCGGCTGCACTGGATAAAGTCGGCCTATTGGATAAGGCGAAAAATTTCCCCATTCAGCTATCCGGTGGTGAACAACAACGCGTAGGGATTGCCCGCGCCGTAGTGAATAAACCCGCGGTATTGCTGGCCGATGAACCGACCGGTAACCTGGATGATGCCTTATCAGAAGGTATTTTGCGTCTGTTTGAAGAGTTTAACCGCGTGGGGGTTACCGTCTTGATGGCCACCCACGATACGTCGTTGATTGCCCGGCGGCGTTACCCGATCCTGACGTTGAGTCAGGGGCGGATGTCAGGAGCACACCATGGCGAATAATGCGCGAAAAGCAAAAACCAAGGCGCTAAAGGGCGGTTGGCGTGAGCAGTGGCGCTATTCGTGGGTCAATGCGATTGCCGATATGATGCGTCAGCCTATGGCGACGCTATTAACGGTGATGGTGATATCTATTTCGCTAACGCTGCCAAGCGTATGTTATATCGTGTGGAAGAACGTTAGCCAGGCGGCGGAGCAATGGTATCCAACACCGCAACTGACAGTCTATCTGGATAAAGCACTGGACGATAACGCGGCTGAGAATGTTGTCGTGACGCTGAAAGCTGAAGCCGGTGTTGAGAAGGTCAATTACCTGTCGCGGGAAGAGGCGATGGGTGAGTTCCGCAACTGGTCTGGTTTTGGCGGTGCGCTGGATATGCTGGAAGAGAATCCGTTACCTGCCGTCGCTATTATTACTCCCAAGTTAAATTTCCAAAGTGCTGAAACGCTGAATACATTGCGTGATCGCATTAGCCAGGTTGAAGGGGTGGCGGAAGTCCGTATGGACGACAGCTGGTTTGCCCGTTTAGCGGCACTGACGGGCTTGGTCGGTCAGGTTGCAGCAATGGTTGGCGTACTGATGGTGGTCGCTGTATTCCTGGTGATCGGTAACAGCGTCAGGCTGAGTATCTTTAGCCGTCGGGATACGATCAACGTCATGAAGTTACTTGGTGCTACTGATGGGTTCATTTTACGGCCATTCTTGAATGGCGGTGCGATGTTAGGGTTCGGTGGTGCGGTATTATCGTTGATACTGTCAGAGGCATTGGTATGGCAATTGGGGTCAGTTGTCAAACAGGTGGCGACCGTGTTTGGTACCCAATTTACTCTGCATGGTCTGAGCTGGGATGAAAGCCTGTTACTGGTATTAATCTCAGCAATGATTGGCTGGATTGCCGCGTGGTTGGCGACGGTTCAACATTTACGCCGATTTACACCGCAATAAAGAATGTTTGTTATACTCTTTCCTTACCGGGCTGAAATCAGGTAGGGAGAGAGTCGCAGTTCAGTCATTGACGATGTCTATTCATACCATCGGTTTTCTTTGATGCATATGACCAGATCGACAGATATGGTTAGCGATCTGCTAAGATCCTCAGCCCAAAAACGTGATCTAGATTGAACTTTTAAAGCAATGCTCAGTCGAATATTGCAGCAAAATGATAAGTTGCTCAGCGCTTGAATCTGTATAACCAGGTGCTAAAATATTAGCGCTGAGAGAAACCTGCACTAAACATGCAACTGAGAGGGTTTAAATGACCAAAGAAATGCAAACTTTAGCCTTAGTGCCCCAGGGTAGTCTGGAAGCCTATATTCGGGCTGCCAATGCCTATCCAATGCTAACTGCAGAGGAAGAACGGGAGCTGGCTGAACGGCTGCATTACCAGGGCGATCTGGGAGCGGCTAAACAGCTTATCCTGTCTCACCTGCGCTTTGTTGCTCATGTTGCCCGCAACTATTCCGGGTACGGTTTGCCACAAGCTGACCTTATTCAGGAAGGTAATATTGGCTTGATGAAAGCGGTTCGCCGTTTTAACCCTGAAGTCGGGGTGCGTCTGGTGTCCTTTGCGGTTCACTGGATCAAAGCAGAAATTCATGAATATGTTCTGCGTAACTGGCGGATTGTGAAGGTTGCAACTACCAAAGCTCAGCGTAAGCTGTTCTTCAACCTGCGTAAAACCAAGCAGCGCCTGGGCTGGTTTAATCAGGACGAAGTAGAATTGGTCGCCAAAGAGCTTGGCGTGACCAGTAAAGACGTTCGCGAGATGGAGTCACGCATGTCCGCTCAGGATATGACGTTCGATCCTTCTCCTGATGATGAAGCACGTGACGGCCAATTCATGGCCCCAGTCCTGTATTTGCAGGATAAAACCTCTGATTTTGCTGATGGCATCGAAGAGGATAACTGGGACAGCCACGCAGCAGATAAACTGTCTTATGCGTTGGAAGGGTTGGACGAGCGGAGCCAACATATTATTCGCGCCCGTTGGCTGGACGATGAGAACAAGTCCACCTTACAAGAACTGGCCGATCAGTACGGTGTGTCTGCTGAACGTGTACGTCAGCTTGAAAAGAACGCGATGAAAAAATTGCGTATGGCGATTGAAGCCTGATACAACAAACAGACAGATGCTGTAATCCGGCACGATAAAGAAGGGCGATATTGATTATCGCCCTTTTGCTGTGCCCAGAAAACCCCCAGCTAGGCTGGGGGTTCAGTAAAGCTTTCAGCTTTGGGTCAGTTATAAAAACCCCTTTTGATTTGTTAAAACAGTTTGCGGTCTGGCAACTGCAAATGTTCAACAAGAAATCAAAAGGGGGTCCCAATGAGGGATGAAAAGAGCTTAGCGCACACCCGATGGAACTGTAAATATCATATAGTTTTTGCGCCGAAGTACCGAAGGCAGGTGTTCTACAGGGAAAAACGCAGAGCGATTGGCAGTATTTTAAGAAAACTGTGCGAATGGAAAAACGTGAATATCCTGGAAGCAGAATGCTGTGTGGATCACATCCATATGCTTCTGGAGATCCCGCCCAAGATGAGTGTCTCGGGATTTATGGGGTACCTGAAGGGAAAGAGCAGTCTGATGCTTTATGAGCAGTTTGGCGATTTGAAGTTCAAATACCGTAACAGGGAGTTTTGGTGTCGAGGGTATTACGTTGATACGGTAGGGAAAAACACGGCCAGGATACAAGAATACATAAAGCACCAATTGGAAGAGGATAAAATGGGTGAGCAACTCTCGATCCCGTATCCCGGTAGCCCGTTTACGGGCCGTAAGTAATCCATAGATGCAAATGTCAGATCGCGATGCGCCTGTTAGGGCGCGGCTGGTAACAGAGCCTTATAGGCGCATATGAAAAACCTCCGGCTATGCCGGAGGATATTTATTTTTTTGGCAGATATGGACGATTACCGTTTGGTAGCTCCGCAGCTAATGTTGGCAACTATCGTCCGCGCCGACTGTTCGTAATGACTGTCTGCGGCCTACCGTTCTCTGCTACGGTTCATCATTATTGTCCGCGCGGCTTACCGCCGCCAGCCTTGTGCTTCATGGCTAAATCCACACGCGAGCATAAAGCTATTCATCTGGGGGCGCTCGGCAGCTGTGAGATCCCCGCCGTTCAGGTACCAATGTTTAATTTCCGGTAACTGACGCAGCGTTTCCTCGATCAGATACAACCCCACACCTCGGCGACGCGTCACTTCTCTGACACACAAATCCTGTAGCTCAGCCTGTTGGTCATATACCGCCACTTTAACTGCACCTAACAAACGTTCATTAAAACGTGCAGCAAAAAGTGGTCTACCCTCAGTAATCCACTGTTGCCAGGCAGCAGGCTGTTGATTCGGCCAGATTTTAGCTAAATCTATAACATCTTGATGAGTAAGGGTTATTAGTCGTTCAATCGTCAGTTTCATCGCGAGAAGCCATAGTAATAAAGTGGATATAGCGCCGAGGTTCATTGTACTAGAACACAGACCAGAGAGCTGTGTAAGTTTTTCTGTACGTCCACGGGGGGAAATGTTTTTTCGCTACTGCGTTTTCCGAGTTTTACCGGAGTAAATGATCACATAACCAGCACAACACACTATCAATTGTTAAAAAACCATTCAATTCACACCTAATTTTATGCTGTTTACACCGCTTGTTTCTGCTTGTCTTAGTTGATTTGCAGCATAAAACTCCTGTTTAATGGTATGAAAAATAAAGTCTTATTAGAAAAAATAAAGACTTTCAAGGTTAAATCATTATTACTTATGAACAAAATGTTACATTAATGCTAAAACACTCAGACAAACACAACAAGCATGTTCACAATGACAGATGGGGAATTCGCGGATGAAATTAACAAAAGGTAAAGTGTTGCTGGCTGGGTGTATGGCAATGGCGATGAGTCATTCTGTGCTCGCGCAAGACATTAAGGTCGCTATTGTGGGGGCAATGTCCGGCCCGGTGGCCCAATACGGTGACATGCAATTTACCGGTGCGCGCCAGGCTATCGCCGATATCAACGCTAGCGGTGGTATTAAAGGCGATAAGCTGGTTGGTGTGGAATACGATGATGCCTGCGATCCGAAACAAGCCGTGGCTGTCGCGAACAAAGTAATAAACGATGGTATCCGTTATGTTATCGGCCATCTGTGCTCTTCTTCAACTCAGCCAGCTTCAGATATTTATGAAGATGAAGGGGTGATAATGATCACCCCTGCTGCTACAAACGCGGATCTGACCACCCGTGGTTACAAAATGATTATGCGCACCACCGGCCTGGATTCAGACCAGGGCCCTACTGCTGCCAAATATATTGTTGAGACGATTAAACCTAAACGTATCGCTGTGGTACATGATAAACAGCAATACGGTGAAGGTCTGGCACGTTCCGTGCGCGACAGTCTGAAAGAACAAGGTGCAGAGGTTGTGCTGTTTGAAGGTGTGACCGCAGGGGATAAAGATTTCTCGACTCTGGTTGCTCGCCTGAAGAAAGAGAACGTCGATTTTGTTTATTTCGGCGGTTACTACCCAGAAATGGGCCAAATTCTGCGTCAGGCTAAGCAAGCAGGCCTAACCGCCCGCTTTATGGGGCCAGAAGGTGTGGGTAACTCCTCACTCTCCAACATCGCGGGTGAGGCCTCTGAAGGCATGCTGGTGACATTACCTAAGCGTTATGATCAGGTTCCGGCGAACCAACCTATTGTTGATGCGCTAAAAGCGAAAAAACTGGATCCAACAGGCCCATTTGTGTGGACCACTTATGCTGCGCTGCAATCACTGACGACGGCGATGGAACGTACTGGCAGCAAAGAACCGGCTGATTTGGCTAACGATCTGAAAACCGGCAAACCGGTTGAGACCGTGATGGGGCCATTGAGCTGGGACGATAAAGGCGATTTGAAAGGGTTTGAGTTTGGTATTTTTGAATGGCATGCGGATGGTTCCTCTACCGCAGTCAAATAACAAGAATAGTAGAACTATTGACAAGAATAGTAGAACTATCTCGTTTTAGGATTGCTCTCGCAGTAATCCGGCCCCTTCTATCAACTGCATCCCCTCGTATTCCGGGGGGATTTTTCCCTCTACAGCGTAGATTGGGACAGTGACTAGGGCAGCCAGGCAAGTGAATCAAAGGGTTAGGGTATGTCAGAGCAGTTTTTATATTTTCTGCAGCAGATGTTCAACGGTATTACGTTGGGCAGCACTTATGCGCTGATCGCCATTGGTTATACCATGGTGTACGGCATTATCGGCATGATCAACTTTGCTCACGGCGAAGTATATATGATCAGCAGTTACGTCTCATTTATCGTGATCGCCGCATTAATGATGGTGGGGATCGATGCCAGTTGGCTGTTGATTGGTTGCGCTTTCCTAGTGTCGATTGTGATCGCCAGTACTTACGGCTGGAGCATTGAACGGGTAGCCTATAAGCCAGTTCGTCGCTCTAAGCGCCTGATCGCGCTGATTTCGGCGATCGGCATGTCTATTTTCCTACAGAACTATGTCAGCTTGACGCAAGGTTCACGGGATTTGGCATTACCCAGTCTGGTCACCGGGCAGTGGACCTTAGGTGAGAGTAATGGCTTTGCTGCGACGATCAGCACCATGCAGCTGACGATTTGGATTGTCACCTTCTTGGCCATGTTGGCGCTGACTCTGTTTATCCGTTATTCACGAATGGGCCGTGCTTGCCGCGCCTGTGCCGAAGATTTGAAAATGGCCAGTTTACTGGGCATTAACACTGACCGGGTTATCTCGCTGACTTTTGTGATTGGCGCACTGATGGCCGCTGTCGCGGGTGTGTTACTCGGCCAGTTCTACGGGGTGATCAATCCCTATATTGGCTTTATGGCAGGGATGAAAGCATTCACTGCCGCAGTATTAGGCGGTATTGGCAGTATTCCGGGCGCAATGATTGGTGGTTTGGTTCTCGGTGTGGCTGAAGCACTGACCTCCGCTTATCTCAGCACTGAATACAAAGATGCGGTTTCATTCGCGCTGCTGATTGTGGTGTTGTTAGTGATGCCTACCGGGATTTTAGGCCGTCCGGAGGTTGAAAAAGTATGAAACAGCTCAACTTCGTTAATGCCATTATTTCCAGCTTTGTGTTACTGGTCCTCGCCTCGTTTGTGATGGGGTTGCAGTTGCAGTTAGACGGCACCCGATTGGTGGTACAAGGTGCTTCGGAAGTCCGTTGGTTGTGGATTGGTGCCGGTTGTCTGGTGGTTTTTTGCTTCCAACTGGTACGCCCGCTCATACAACAAGGGATTAAAAAAGTCTCAGGCCCGGCGTGGGTGCTGCCCAGTTTTGATGGCACCACACCGCGGCAAAAACTCTTGGCAGCCGTGGTTATTATCGCCGCAGTTGCCTGGCCATTTTTAGTCTCTCGCGGCTCTGTCGATATCGCCACCCTAACGCTGATTTACGTCATGTTGGGGCTGGGATTGAATGTCGTCGTCGGGCTATCAGGCCTGCTGGTACTGGGTTACGGCGGTTTTTATGCCATTGGTGCCTATACTTACGCGCTGCTAAATCACTATTACGGTTTAGGATTTTGGGAAAGCCTACCGCTGGCCGGGATAACCGCCGCGCTATCAGGCTTCCTGCTAGGCTTCCCGGTACTGCGTTTACGTGGGGATTATCTGGCCATTGTGACACTGGGCTTTGGTGAGATTGTGCGTATTTTACTGCTCAATAACACTGAGATCACCGGGGGGCCGAATGGCATCAGCCAAATCCCTAAACCAACGCTGTTTGGTTTGGAATTTAGCCGCACGGCGAAAGATGGCGGTTGGGATACCTTCCATAACTTCTTTGGCCTGACTTACGATCCCAGCCACCGCATCATTTTCCTGTATCTGGTGGCGTTATTATTGGTGATCCTGACGCTGTTCGTCATTAACCGGTTACTGCGTATGCCGCTGGGCCGTGCGTGGGAAGCACTGCGTGAAGATGAAATCGCCTGCCGCTCACTGGGTCTCAGCCCGACCAAAATTAAGCTGACGGCATTTACCATCAGCGCGGCCTTTGCAGGTTTTGCCGGTACCTTGTTTGCTGCCCGGCAGGGGTTTGTCAGCCCAGAGTCTTTCACCTTTGTTGAATCGGCTTTCGTTCTGGCGATAGTGGTGCTAGGCGGGATGGGTTCGCAGTTTGCAGTCATTTTGGCTGCCGTGTTGCTCGTTGTTTCGCGCGAATTAATGCGAGATCTCAACGCTTACAGCATGTTGCTATTGGGGGCGTTAATGGTCTTGATGATGATCTGGCGGCCGCAAGGGTTATTGCCGATGAAACGGCCACAACTGAAGCTGAAAGTTGCTGATGTAAAGGCTAAGCAGGGAGAGCAGGCATGAATGGGCAACCTTTGTTAACAGTCGAAGGGCTGTCGATGCGTTTTGGTGGATTACTGGCGGTCAATAACGTTGGCTTGACGTTGAATCAGGGGGAGATTGTCTCGCTGATTGGCCCGAACGGGGCCGGTAAAACCACGATCTTTAACTGCCTGACCGGGTTTTATCGCCCGACAGGCGGCACCATTAAGCTACGTGAACGCCATCTTGAAGGATTACCGGGCCAGATGATTGCCCGCATGGGGGTGATTCGGACTTTCCAACATGTGCGTTTGTTTCGCGAAATGACGGTTATCGAGAACTTGCTGGTGGCGCAACATCAGCACCTCAAGAGCGGGATTTTTGCGGGTTTGCTGAAAACCCCCGGTTTTCGCCGGGCGGAAGCGGATGCACTGGCGCGAGCGGCAACTTGGCTGGAGCGGGTAGGGCTATTAGCGCTGGCGAACCGTCAGGCAGGGAATTTAGCCTACGGTCAGCAACGACGGCTGGAAATCGCCCGCTGCATGGTGACACGCCCCGAGTTATTGATGCTGGATGAACCCGCTGCAGGTCTGAACCCGAAAGAGACCGATGAATTGAATCAGCTGATTATGGAGCTACGTGATCAACATCAGGTCTCGGTACTGTTGATTGAGCATGATATGAAGCTGGTGATGGGTATTTCTGACCGAATTTATGTGGTGAATCAGGGAACGCCGTTGGCGCAAGGCCTACCCGCAGAAATCCGTAACAATCCGGATGTGATCCGAGCCTATTTGGGTGAATAACGTATTTTTGGTAAATGGAAAGCGGGCGAGGCATAAACAATAACATGTTGTCATTTAATCAAGTTTCAGCCCATTACGGCAAAATTCAGGCATTGCACCAGGTCAGTTTACATATTCAGCAAGGCGAAATTGTGACACTGATTGGGGCCAATGGTGCGGGCAAAACCACATTATTGGGGACCTTATGTGGTGAGCCTCGAGCCACTGAGGGCAATATTGTCTTTGGTGAACAAGATATCACCCACTGGCAGACTGCACGGATTATGCGCGAAGCTATCGCGATTGTCCCTGAGGGCCGGCGGGTTTTCTCTCGTATGACAGTAGAAGAAAATCTGGCAATGGGCGGTTTTTTTGCTGATCGTCAGCAATATCAGCAGCGGATCGAACGGGTTTATGATTTGTTCCCACGGCTGTTCGAGCGGCGTATCCAGCGGGCAGGAACCATGTCTGGTGGTGAACAACAGATGTTGGCAATAGGCCGGGCGTTGATGAGCCAGCCCAAATTGCTGCTACTGGATGAACCGTCACTGGGATTAGCGCCAATTATCATTTTGCAAATATTCGATACCATTCAACAACTGCGGGAAGAAGGAATGACCATCTTTTTAGTGGAGCAGAATGCGAATCAGGCCCTGAAATTGGCTGACCGTGGTTATGTGTTGGAGAATGGCCGTATTGTTTTGGAAGATACCGGCGCAGCTTTGCTTGCGAATGAAGCGGTGCGGTCAGCTTATCTTGGTGGCTAATATCCCCCTTCGTCCTTGACGTTGCAGGGGCGTTAGCAGCGTTCGTTACTCGGATCTTGATATCTCGCGCAAGGCGCAGGAGGGGCGGTTTTGCCCTCCAGCTTCCCGACCGACAAGGCTAATAATATTCCAAAAGATAGCTCATCGATTCAATATAAAGCCTGATGCCACTCTCGTCTGCATAGGCTTAGTATCTCTCCTTCACTGCACTTTAAAAAGGATAGGTTATGATGGATGGCATAAGTAATAAAATGGACTTACAAGGATTATCTGCAGTTCGTTCCTTCGCTTTTTTGACAGCAGACTTAATGCTAAATATTACTAATAAAAATGGAGATAATCACGAATATAAAGTGACCAGTTCCCATGTGAATAACGATAAATTACAAGGCCCAAAAGGAATTTTAAAAGCCACAAAAAATCACGCAGAACTCAAGAATGAAACTATTGCTTCTGGCGAAAAAAAGACGATTAGCTTTGACAAATTGCACGTTCGAGAAATACCTGATAGAGAGCAAGCTAGCTATATCGACAATCTCAGCCTTAACCGTAATATTTACTTAGATACCAGTGCTGATCGCGAATGTCGTATTCCCACCCAGGTTCTTAGCCCTGATCAAAACGTAGATTCTGGTACCAAAAAACCATTTTGGATCAGTAAATACCTTTGTATTACTACGTTATATTAACTCTATTTATACCCATTATATTTCGAGTTGCCTATGCGTTGATTGCTCTGTTGCAACTCGAATTATTGAGTGTTCAGCTTATTGATAATCTAACGATTAATAACGTCATTGAAATTAGGCTAACGGCGTGATAGTAAAATTCAGCGTATCCGTGTAGTGACCTTTATCGGTGGTATCGGTACTGTAAACCCGAATGCGGGGTGACCAGCACATCTGTGCTTCGCCGCCGCTGCTAGTATCACTCTTTAGCTGAATAAACTTTTTCTCTTTGGGTAATGAAAAATCAGCCTCGCTATCCTCATGATTTTTCAGTGTGACCTTGTAGTTGATGATGTGCTCCCCTTGGTTATCTTTTAACTGAAAATAGCGACTACTCTCAGCTAACCCATTGAGATTACTGGCACTGATCATATAACGCCTATTTTGCGTACCTATCGCCGGATAATGGATACAAAAACGGTTAGCCGGGCCGTTAACTAATGGTGCATGCAACCCATGGTTATCAGCCGTGCTATCGAGTAAATGATCCAGATCGAGGGATTTTAGCTGCCATATTGCTGATCCCAATCGGAATTTAGGCTCGATATATAAAGCATGGGACGGTGCTATCTCTGTTGTGGGGTCAAAGAATTCGCATTGATTACCTGATTGATTAAATGCCACGCCTTGTGGTGAGCGCACGGAATAGGACACCCCTTCGGAATGGAGTACCCCCCCAATGGTGGCACCCATTCTAATATGTTTAAGGGCATTTGCCGTAATGTTGAATGACACGTGATAACTTTGGTTTGAAAAGGCATGGGTGCTGACAAACCTTGCCTCTTGGAGGTTGTAATCAATCTCTTGAACGGGTATGCCATTCAGTGACATATTTTGGATATCCCCAGGCCGGATACTAAAATCAGCTGAACCATCGGCATGATAAAAATAGAGAAAAAGTAAAGCATTATTCTGTACCAACAGAACATCTTGCTGAGTACCAATTATCTTTTTCCAGCGTTGAAGATGTGGGCCACGGTCGGTTTCAAATAAATCGGCTACCAATGTGACATCAAAAGAAACCGCGACACTATTATCTTCTAATAACGTGACGTTACAGTTCGAATACTTATTGGCTAATGGGTAAAAATAGTTCCCAACCCACTTGGTGGCTGCGGCAGTTGTGGGGTGTAGGAATAACAGCAATAACCCGATAAGCAGTGGTTTGTTTTTTATGTTCATTTAATGGTCTCTCCGTGATGATTAACGATTAACGATTAACGATTAACGATTAACGATTAACGATTAACGATTAACGATTAACGATTAACGATTAACGATTAACGATTAACTATTAACTATTAACTATTAACTATTAACTATTAACTATTAACTATTAACTATTAACTTCGAATACCAATGTCAGTTGCCCGTGATATTTCCCCGCAGTATTGTCCCCAGCGGGGGCTTTTGCGGATATCTGTAAGACATAATCGGTGGTGGTGTGGCGGGTTGCCTGTGGGGGGACGCTAAAGGACTCCGGTACCGCTGACAGTAAACGTAAATTGGTGCGGTTATTTCCCCAACGCACTTCCGCCGGTGAGAATGTCTGTTCTATTGCGCTGAAAGCATCTGATTGGCGGGTGAGTATTAGCGGGTTTTTAATTGAGATTTGATACCCCTCTTGCCGCCGGAGTTTGACGGCTACCGGGACTTCTACCTCATAAACGGCATGGTTCTCTGGGCTATTGTGCAGCTTGATATTGTCGTACCAGCCACCATGCGGTTTTTCAATTTCGATTCTGGGTTGGGCTGTTACCTCTAATTTGACGTCGATATCCCCCAATGGCGTTGCGGCCCAGCAGGTGTGCCATGAGAGCAATAGCAATGTGATGGCCATTTTTATGGTATTCATGTTTCTGGTTTATCCTTCTTCTTGATGCAGATAAATTTGTTGATAGCTTATTACCAAGAGGCTAGCCCGAAGGGCACTGTAGGTTAACCGCCTGATCCTCTACTTTTCCTTGCAACTCATTGAAAGCTAACTGCCGATACCGACCGGGGTAGAGCGTAAAATCGTCTATCATTTGCCCCTGTGCTTGCAGTTGATGCCAGTACAGGCGGGTATTGCCGGTATTGTGTAATTCAGGCTTCCCCGCGATACAACGGTGTGTCCATTGATGTTGTATTGATGCTGGCAGGTGCCTGATAAGCCCCATATAACTGATCTGCACACCCACGACAGCCGTATTATTGCCACTGATTTTCAGGTGGTTGCTTGGTACCACGGCTAACCGATAAACCTGCTCTTGTTCCGGTGCCCCTAAGGCATGTAGAAAAATTTTCCCACTCTGTCGAGGGCCTAGCGTCAGTTTCAGCGGTGTGGCAAAAAGTAAGGGCTGCTGCTGGTAGCCAACAGGGGTCAGCGATTCCAATTCAGAGGCGACACCAGGGTTATTTAACCGATATAACTGCACCGTAATATATTCAGCAGTCATGCCATGGTTGATCACGGTAACCACCGTATTTACCTGCTGTAGTTCCACGACCTGTGGTTGAATATCGATCACGCCAGCGGCACTGAGCGGCAAGAGGCTAATGGCAGCGAAGACTAAATTTTTCACCGTCCACCTCACCATTGAGTTGTTTGACGGGCAGTGTGAGCGCGGTGCCCGGATACAGGTTTAGACTGTCGGCCAGTGCGGCGTTACCGCCCGATTCGAGCTGCTTAAACTTACTGTGTACCGTTCCGGTAGCGGTGAGTGTTAGCTCGCCAGTGGTTGAGCATTGATGTTGCCAATGACGAGTTTGTGCCGCCGCCGGTGGCAAATGATGAATCAGCACGCCATAACCAATGCTGATGGTCATCGGGGCATGAACTTTACTTTTATCCTCCCCATCGCCAACCGCTTTGATATTGAGCACGGGGTTGATATACAGGCGGTAAAGGGTTTCCTGTACCGGCGATTTGAGTGGGATCAGCGTAATATCCCGCTTTTGTCTCGGCCCTAACGTAATGCGGTTAGGATTAAAAATCATTTCAGGTTGAGAGATTTCACTGATGGGTGTTTTACGTTCAGGGTTCACGCCAGGGTTATCCACACGTTGTAATGTGATATCCAGATAAAGCGGTGTATCGCCGCTGTTATACACCTGCACGGTGCGCTTCAGCTCTTGTGCCTCTACCGCAATACGGGTGGGGGTAGCAAGCAGTTGGCCGTGAGTGGCAGAACCGGGGGCCAGTAACAGCGCGATGCTGAGTATCGAATAAAGGTATTTCATGAAGGTTCCTATCGGTATTAATCGGCGTGGCAAAGGTAAATATGAGTAGGTTGCGAGTGCATATCACAGCGGTAACGGCCAGAGGGGCCATGGACGGTTATCGCTTGCAGCCTATTTTGGGCGTTAATGGAAAACAGCCCATTGGGATAAGCGGTATCACCCGTCTCCTCAATCACCCCGCTCACCGGTAGCCCTTGTGCATTCTTGAGAAAACCGCTGTATAGCAGATTTAATGTGATGTCAGCTTCGCCTGAAAAAACTTGCCCAGGGTGAGCGCGTACAATATTGACCGGCAGTTGAATATTCATATCCATATCACTGCGGTCGGTGTGAGTACGGACAAAGAAACGGTCTTGGTAGCGGGGGACCGGTATCGCATAGGTGCCACCACCGGTTATTGGGCTATCCTCCACATGAAAACTATAGGGGGTGCCGCCCAGAGCGGGGGCTTTGATCAAGAGTGCCGCTCCGCTATAACTGCTGCGCCCCAAGGCAACCCCCTGTGAGCTGAGTGCCAACATGCCGTTATAGCTAATCCCCCCGTTGGTTATCTGGTTATCAATGCCTACCCGGCCAGAGATATCCCCCCGGCTCCCGCTGCGTTTAGCAAAACCGCCGACGCTATTTAGTTTCCCGCTGGCACTACCACTGACACCCAAAGTGCTGGCCCCATAGTTATCAATAAACTCTTTCTGGTAACTGGCGCTGGTATTCAACTGTTGTTGGGTATAAGCCGTATTGATGCTGGCGTTACTTTGGCCGAAGGACAGGGTGGTGTTCAGGAAGACGCCGTAATTATTGTGGCTGTTCCATTGCCCACCATTTTGCAGCCCAAGGGATAACGCGAGGTTAAATTGTGGTAATTGCCAGTCCCAACCACTTTGGATACGGTGTTGCCGGTTATTGCGGTACTGATTGAATTGATAACTTAGCTGGGTTGGCCCAATACGC
This sequence comes from Yersinia pestis, assembly GCF_900460465.1. GTDB lineage: Bacteria > Pseudomonadota > Gammaproteobacteria > Enterobacterales > Enterobacteriaceae > Yersinia > Yersinia pestis. Next base: position 519,269 of record NZ_UAVH01000001.1, read on the forward strand.
CGGGTATAGGAGCCTGAGGTACTGCCAGAGTCAGGTGCGTATCGCGAGACATAAGGTGACTGATAGCGAGCTAATGAAAAGTAACCCAGTGTATTGTTGCCGCCATTTAAGCGAACGTAACCTCCACTGCGTTTCTCTCCTGACATCAAGCCCCCTGTTGGGGTGATATTCACCTTATTGAGGCTTAAAGGGCGTGAGACGTTCGCTTCCACGGCCCAGTGATGGGCATCATCTTTGAGTAGCGTGATATTGGTTTGTACGCTTTCTATCACCCTGCTGCGTCCAAACTGGACTAAACGGGGCGTTTTTTTACCCTTTGCAGGCCCTTTGCCCATTGTCAGAAACCAACCATTATTGGTCTGATTACCAATATTGCTGATGGTTTGGTTTTCCTGGCTGACGATCCGCCCAAGACGATCAACTAAACGAATCTCAACGTTGTAATAGCCCCCTGGTAGTTGGCTGTAATCTATCTCGTTGCGACCCAATTGAGCGGGGATGCGGCGAATGAGCTGATTATCGCGGTATATTTCGTAGTCACCATCTTGAGCGGCATAGAGCACGATACTGCCGGTGGAAGGCTTATCGATGGCCAGATAGCTTTGACTACCGAGTGTTACAAATTGGTCCAACGCAGGGTTGATCAGGGTGTGAACGCTACCTGCGTTGTTATCCAGGTTGTTTTGCCGACCGGTGCGTAAATAGAGTGCCGAGAAGTTCTTTTGCAAATACCAACTGCCGATCCCTTTTTGGGTTAGGCGCTGATACTGAGGGCGATTAACGGGCTGATAGGTGCTCTGCGATGGCATGGTGTTCTGTGATTGCAGCGTATTTTGTGACTGAATCGCGTTATAAAACCAAGATGCAAAGCCATAAGATTGCCATGGCAAGCCGATGTAACTTTGACCACGGACTGACATCGCCCGATAGTGGGCTGCTGTCATTCGCAAATCGAGAGATTGATTGCTGACCAACCCCCATGTCGTGGTTGGCATCAGATAACGATTATTATTATTGGTGATCGTCAATGTGTTATTCACTTTATCTAACGCCACGCGGTGACCCGATAAAGTATAATCACAGCCGGTTTTACACTGTAAATACGGTATTTGAGATAATATCTCTCCCAATAAAATAATAGATTCTTCACTAATATTATTATGTCGATAGTTTTGTTGATTAAATTGCAGTTGTTGTTCTTCTTCTGAGAAGGTAATAGGACTGGGCAATGTCTTACTGTCTAATACCCCTAATAACTGAAGTGAGTTGTTCTCTTCAGCCGCGGAAAACCCCATTGGCACTAAATACTCTATTTTAACTGCTTCTGCATGAGCGAGCTTTAGTGTGAATAAGGCTAAAGTAAAAAGTAAGCTATGATTAATTTTTGAATAATAGGCCATAGGATTCCATTCCACTATAATTATGGTGGTTTTACAGGATAATTATTTATTTTTAAAAGAAATAATTTGTGTATATACCCAAAATAATTCGAATTGCAGGACGTCGACAACTGAGTAAGTCCCCAGGAGCTTACACCAGTAAGTGACTGGGGTGAGCGAAGGCGGTCAACGCACATGCAGCTTGAAGTATGACAGATATATACAGCCAGGAGATAATTCCATGGCTGTATTCATTAAATTAACAAACTGTATTGAAACAAACTAAATTAAGCGCTTGGCTCCAGGCGCAATTGAATTACCCCGCTATACTTTTCACCACCGACGGCATTATTAGGCTCTTTGGCGCTGACTTTTAGTTCTGCGTTGAGCTCAGAGCCATGGAAGGCAATCAGGTCTCGTGTGTCGGCCGTCTCAAGCAGCTTCTTCCCATCTAACAATACTTCAACGTGAGTAAACTCTTTATTGTTATTTGGCTCGCTTAAGATAACCGGTGCGGCAAGAGACACTTTTAGCTTATCTCCGAGTTGTTTACGTGCTTTTACTTTAATTGCTTCTGAATGGCTATACGTACCATCATTCGTTACCGTGTCATAGGTTAATTTTATTTTATTAATATTGCTATCATCAGCTCTCTTCACGTCCATGAGAGAAATAATTTCTGCTTCAACACGAATATCTTTCTCTATTGTGTTTGCATAAGCCGCAGTGCTGGTCAATGTGGCCATAGTGATAATAGCAATAACAGTTTTCTTCATCATAAATACCTGATAGTCCTTTATGTAAAAACCCATCCAAAATGGAATGGCATTGTGATTTATTAGGGTTGATGTTGGTGGCGTAATATAAAATGAGGGTGTTAAATAATTACGCGACATTATGCCCGTCACAAACCGGGGCGAACACTAACATGACAAATAACGTTATTTCAAGTGGTAATTATACCATTTTGTCTGAATGATTTTAATTTATATCACCTTAAGGAATAAATACTTAATTGTTATAGTTAGTATTAATTGTTAGCGGTCTCCTTTAATTTATCGACTAACTAACTGTTATTTTTTATTTTACTTGATGATTCTATTGGTAATGAAAAAATAAAATAGAATTAAAAGGTTACTTTCATTTCATTGTTAATTTTTTGTACACATTACAGATGCTTTATTTTCATTAAATTGCCGTATTTCTGTCATATAATTGTTATATTTCTGTCATGAAAAGATGTCATGTTTGCTTCCGAACAAAAACTGATTTATTTCGCTCATTCACACTTATTTTTTGATGTGAGCCACACAGATTTATTCAGGGGCCAGATATGTTTAATAATTCCATTCATAAAGTGTCGATCTGTATCGCGCTAACACTTACGTTTAGTGCCAATGCGATGGCAGTGACTGAAATTCCTTTTTGGCATTCGATGGAAGGAGAATTAGGTAAAGAAGTCGATTCAATTGCGGATCGTTTTAACCAGTCGCAGCCCGATTATAAAATTGTTCCTGTTTATAAAGGTAATTACGAGCAGAGTTTGGCCGCAGGTATTGCGGCATTCCGTTCAGGTAAGGCACCGGCTATTTTACAAGTCTATGAAGTCGGTACTGCCACCATGATGGCCAGTAAGGCGATCAAACCGGTTTACCAAGTCTTCAAAGATGCCAATATTGATTTTGATGAGTCCGTCTTCGTTCCAACAGTGGCAGGCTATTACACTGATTCTAAAACTGGGCGTTTATTGTCTCAGCCGTTTAACAGCTCGACCCCCGTGCTGTATTACAACAAAGAGGCTTTCAAAAAAGCGGGCTTGGACCCAGAACAACCGCCAAAAACATGGCAAGAACTGGCAGCAGATACCGCTAAGCTACGCGCTGCGGGTTCTAGTTGCGGTTATGCCAGCGGTTGGCAAGGGTGGATTCAAATTGAGAACTTCAGTGCTTGGCATGGTCAGCCGATAGCCAGCCGCAACAATGGTTTTGACGGCACTGATGCGGTATTGGAATTCAATAAACCCTTGCAGGTCAAACATATCCAATTGCTGTCGGATATGAATAAAAAAGGTGATTTCACCTATTTTGGCCGTAAAGATGAATCTACGTCCAAGTTCTATAACGGTGATTGCGCTATTACCACCGCCTCTTCTGGCTCCCTCGCCAGTATCCGCCATTATGCCAAGTTTAATTTCGGTGTTGGCATGATGCCGTATGACGCAGATGCAAAAAATGCGCCGCAAAACGCCATTATTGGTGGTGCTAGCCTGTGGGTGATGGATGGCAAAGATAAAGAGACTTACAAGGGTGTCGCAGAGTTCTTGCAATATTTGGTCAAACCAGAGATTGCCGCTGAATGGCATCAGAAGACGGGTTATCTGCCCATCACGACGGCGGCATATGAACTAACGAAACAACAAGGTTTTTATGAGCAGAACCCAGGCGCTGATGTAGCGACCCGCCAGATGCTGAATAAACCGCCATTGCCTTATACCAAAGGCCTGCGTCTCGGCAATATGCCGCAGATCCGTACCGTGGTTGATGAAGAGCTGGAAGCTGTATGGACCGCTAAGAAGACGCCTCAGGCGGCATTGGATAACTCTGTGAAGCGGGGTGATGTGTTACTGCGTCGTTTTGAACAAGCCAATAAATAACGTTATTTGGCTACGGTAGCTGCCCGTTTGATATTGGGCAGAGCTCGGTCTGCTCGCGTAATGCACTTGGTTTTATAACACCGGGTGTATACACCGGAACCGATGCGCTGCCCATAACAAAACCAAACTGACTGTATTTGTAACAAGCCTATGGTTTGTAACGAATAAATAAATGGTTTGTAACGAATAAATGGTTTGTGACGAAAAATAGTTTGTGCGCTATTGAGTTAAGAAGTCACTTTTTTTGATTACCACCTTGGTGGTAATCAGCACGGCGTCTGATAAACGGTTAATTTTATGTCACCTTCTCGTCCCGGTTTTTCCTGTAGTTGGTTACCTTATCTGTTGGTATTACCTCAATTGGCGATCACCGCCATCTTCTTCTTGTGGCCCGCGGGTGAAGCGCTGTGGTATTCAGTGCAAACGCTGGATCCATTTGGTCTCTCCAGTGAATTTGTCGGGCTGAGTAATTTTATTCAGCTATTTCAGGATGAGTACTATCTGGCTTCGTTTTATACCACGCTAATTTTTAGCGCGTTGGTTGCGGGGATCGGCCTGATCGTTTCGCTGTTTTTGGCCGCAATGGTGAATTACGTTCTACGTGGCAGCCGTCTTTACCAAACTTTATTGATCCTCCCTTATGCGGTCGCCCCGGCGGTTGCGGCCGTGCTCTGGATCTTCTTGTTTGACCCTGGATTGGGTCTGATAACCCATGCTCTGGCTAAGTTGGGTTATAGCTGGAACCATGCGCAAAACAGCGGCCAGGCGATGTTTTTGGTGGTGTTAGCCTCGGTATGGAAGCAAATCAGCTACAACTTTTTATTCTTTCTGGCCGCGCTGCAATCTATACCAAAATCACTGGTTGAGGCTGCCGCTATTGACGGTGCCGGGCCGGTACGCCGTTTCTTCAATTTGGTATTGCCGTTGATTTCACCCGTCAGCTTCTTCCTGCTGGTGGTGAATCTGGTTTATGCCTTCTTTGATACTTTCCCGGTGATTGACGCCGCTACTGGCGGTGGCCCAGTACAAGCTACCACCACGCTGATTTATAAAATTTACCGCGAAGGTTTCGCCGGGTTGGATTTATCCAGCTCCGCTGCCCAGTCGGTGATCCTGATGTTACTGGTGATTGGCCTGACGGTTATCCAGTTCCGCTTTGTTGAGCGTAAGGTGCGTTACCAATGATCGAGAATCGTCGTGGATTGGATATCTTTTGTCACATCATGCTGATTATCGGGGTGCTATTGATCCTGTTCCCACTGTATGTGGCGTTCGTTGCGGCTTCATTAGATGACAGCCAGGTTTTTCAGGCGCCCATGACGCTGATCCCTGGCCCGCATTTGTGGCAAAACATCAGCCATATCTGGCATGCCGGCGTGGGCAATAACAGCACACCTTTCGGGTTGATGCTGTTGAACAGTTTTGTTATGGCTTTTGCCATTACTGTCGGCAAAATCACTGTCTCAATATTGTCTGCTTATGCCATCGTTTACTTCCGTTTCCCACTGCGGAATCTGTTTTTCTGGCTAATCTTCCTCACGCTGATGCTACCGGTGGAAGTGCGTATTTTCCCTACCATTGAGGTGATTGCCAACCTGAACCTGCTAGACAGCTATACCGGTTTAACATTGCCGCTGATGGCCTCTGCCACGGCGACGTTCTTATTCCGCCAGTTCTTTATGACGTTGCCGGATGAGCTATTGGAAGCCGCCCGTATTGACGGCGCCGGTGCCATGCGTTTCTTCTGGGACATTGTATTACCGCTGTCAAAAACCAATCTCGCAGCATTATTTGTTATTACCTTTATTTATGGCTGGAACCAATACCTTTGGCCGATCTTAATCACCAGTGATGCCTCAATGGGCACGGCAGTGGCGGGGATAAGAAGCATGATTTCAACCTCGGGCGCACCAACCCAATGGAATCAGGTTATGGCGGCGATGATTTTGACTTTAATTCCACCGGTCGTGGTGGTTCTTTTGATGCAGCGTTGGTTTGTACGCGGCTTGGTAGACAGTGAGAAGTAATCTGATATGGCATGTTTAAAATTACAGGCAGTAACCAAATCTTATGACGGCGTGACGCCAGTGATTAAGCAGATTGATTTGGATGTCGCCGATGGCGAATTCATCGTGATGGTCGGTCCGTCCGGGTGTGGTAAATCAACGCTGTTACGCATGGTCGCGGGGTTAGAACGCACGACCACTGGGGATATCTATATCGGGGATCAGCGGGTAACCGATCTGGAACCTAAAGACCGTGGTATCGCGATGGTATTTCAGAATTACGTGCTTTATCCCCATATGAACGTATTCGATAACATGGCTTATGGCCTAAAAATCCGGGGTTTTGGCAAAGAACAGATCCGCCAACGGGTGGATGAAGCGGCACGTATTCTGGAGTTGCAGCCGCTACTGAAACGCAAACCGCGTGAGTTATCCGGTGGTCAGCGGCAGCGGGTAGCGATGGGGCGTGCCATTGTGCGCGAGCCCGCAGTTTTCTTATTTGATGAGCCGCTCTCTAATCTGGATGCCAAGTTACGGGTGCAGATGCGCCTTGAACTGCAACAACTGCACCGCCGCCTGAAAACCACTAGCTTGTATGTCACACATGATCAGGTTGAGGCCATGACATTGGCACAGCGGGTGATTGTGATGAACAAAGGGGTTGCCGAGCAAATCGGTACCCCCAGCGAGGTTTATAAACGGCCTGCGTCACTGTTTGTCGCCAGTTTTATCGGCTCGCCCGCGATGAATTTATTAGACGGTACGGTCAGCCCAGATGGGCGCACGTTTATTTTATCCGATGGTCTGACTCTGCCACTGGAGATCCCTCAGCCACAATGGGGGGGCCGGCGCTTGACTCTAGGTATTCGCCCGGAGCATATTCAGCAGACAACCTCAGCGCAGGGTGTGCCGATGAACCTGCTAACGCTGGAATTATTAGGCGCAGATAATCTGGCGCACGGCCTGTGGGGCGGGCAAAGTATCATTGCTCGCTTATCCCATGAAGAAATGCCAGTGGCAGGCAGTACATTGCATTTATATTTACCGCCAGCAGCGCTGCACTTCTTTGATACCGATAGCGGACTACGGATAGAACCATGAATAGAGACTGGCCTTACCCTCCTATCGTTGCCCATCGGGGTGGCGGATCACTGGCACCGGAAAATACACTGGCCGCAATTGATGTCGGTGCGCGCTACGGCCATAAGATGATCGAATTTGACGCCAAGCTATCGCAGGATGGGCAAATCTTTTTACTGCATGATGACACCCTGGAACGTACCAGTAATGGCTGGGGGGTAGCGGGTGAGTTGACGTGGGAAAAACTGATTCAGCTCGATGCGGGTGACTGGTTCAGCAAGGCATTTCGTGGTGAACGCTTACCTTTACTCTCTGAAGTAGCGGCGCGTTGTGCGCAGCACGGGATGGCCGCCAATATTGAAATTAAACCGACAACCGGCACGGATGCTCCGACTGGCCGGGCGATTGCGCTCGCCGCTCGCGCATTGTGGCAAGGGCAGCCGATCCCCCCCCTGCTGTCCTCTTTTTCCGTTGACGCGCTGGCCGCCGCACAACTCGCTGTTCCTGAACTACCACGCGGATTGTTGCTGGATAAATGGGATGACAATTGGGCGGCACTGACCACACAACTTGATTGTGTTTCGCTGCATATTAATCACAAACAGCTAACAGCAGAACGCGTGGCGTTACTCAAAGCCGCTGGGTTACGTATTTTGGTCTACACGGTGAACCAACCCGAGCGGGCGCGGGAATTACTCAATTGGGGCGTTGACTGTATCTGTACTGACCGTATAGATTTACTGGGTTCGGACTTTACCGGCTGCTGACCTTCTCCTATAAAGACCCTCAATACCCGCCATAATAAAAACAGGTCAGCCATTCTTACATTTACGGGCTGACCTGGCCCGGCCTGACAGGAAGTAAATCATGCCCGCCTTTGTTGTTTCGCTCTGGCACCAAATCGTTTTGTCTTCACCGTTATTTGTTTTGCTCGCACTGGGATATGCTCTGGTGCGATTCGGTAAGTGGCCATCGACCATTACGGATGGTCTGACTCGCTTTGTTTTCTCCCTCGCGCTGCCTGCCATGCTATTTCGCATGATGTGTGACTTCTCCGAACGCCCGGCGGTTGATGCTCGCCTATTGATTGCTTTTTTTGGCAGTTGTCTGGTGGTGTTTATCATTGGGCGGGTTATCGCCAAACGGGTGTTTCATCTGGATGGCGTTTCTGGCTCAGTCTTTGCCCTCGGTGGGATCTTTTCCAATAACGTGATGCTAGGGCTACCTATTGCCACCATCATGCTGGGGGAGAAATCTATCCCTGCGGTGGCCTTGGTGCTGGTATTTAACGGGCTGATCTTGTGGACGCTGGTCACCATCTCGGTGGAGTGGGCACGAAATGGTTCACCGACGATGGCTGGTTTTGTGAAAACGACCCGTAGTGTGCTGACTAACCCACTCATTATCGGGATTATTTCCGGCACCTTATTCAGCCTGACGGGGTTACATTTACCGGTGTTTATTGACCAACCGGTCAGTATGTTAGGGCAGGTTGCACCTCCGCTCTCATTGATTGTCTTGGGTATGGGGCTGGCAGAATACCGCGTGACCGAAGGTTGGCAGATTAGTACCGCTATCTGCTTTCTCAAGTTGATTGTGCAGCCGATGGTGATTTGGGCGCTGGCATGGGCGATGGATCTGCCCGCGCTAGAAACTCAAGTCGTGGTGTTGCTGGGGTCGATGGCAACGGGGGTGAATGTTTATCTGATGTCACGTCAGTTTAATGTCCTCACCGGCCCCGCCGCCGCCAGCCTGGTGATTCAACGGTACTGGCCGCCGTCACCACGCCACTGATTCTGACCATTATTGGGGTGGGCATATAGTGTGATATGCCAGCTAATATGAGAATCTAGCATCTGCACTTTCGATGCTAGATTTCCTCTGATAGCAGACAGCCATTCTCAGTGTTGATAGTCACTGGTTATCTGGCGGTAAGTTTCAATATTTCCAGTCACCTTCGCTGAATAATTCGCACTCGCTGGATATATGATCAATGCAGGGATAATCATGGTTAATGAAATGCCTATCAGCAGTTATCAACAGCAATAGAGCTAATCATTTTAAAAAAATCACTAAATCGATTTAATTTCAACCATATGTAAACGAAATTATTGGGAAATTTCTATACTGCTTCCGCTACAATTGCATTTTACCCTCTCACTGAGCCAATTTATTGTGTTGCTACTGGTCATTACCACTATCTTGTGGGCTTTCTCTTTTAGTCTGATTGGCGAATATTTAGCAGGGCAGGTGGACAGTTGGTTCTCTGTTCTGATGCGTGTCGGGCTGGCCGCACTGGTCTTTTTGCCTTTTCTGCGTTGGCGAAATATCCCCTGGCGGGTGATCCTGCTGTATATGGCGGTGGGGTCAATCCAATTAGGTATCATGTATTTATTCAGCTTCCGAGCGTATCTATATCTTACGGTCCCGGAATTTTTGCTGTTTACCGTGATGACCCCGCTGTATGTCACCTTGATTTATGATTTGCTGCGCCGACAGCGCCTACGTTGGGGTTATGCTCTCAGTGCGTTACTCGCGGTGCTAGGGGCTGCCATTATTCGCTATGATCAACTGAGTGAACACTTTTGGTGGGGATTGGCACTGGTGCAGGCAGCAAATATCTGTTTTGCCATTGGGCAAGTCGGTTACAAACGGTTGATGGAGGTCCACCCGATCCCACAACATGTCGCATTCTCATGGTTCTATCTTGGCGCCTTTGTTGTTGCTGTCGTTGCCTGGTTTGCATTTGGCAATCCACAGAGACTACCAACCACGGGATTACAGTGGGGAATACTCGTCTGGCTGGGTGTCGGCGCTTCCGCACTGGGCTATTTTATGTGGAATTATGGCGCAACACAGGTAGATGCCGGCACACTCGGCATCATGAATAATGTACATGTTCCGGCTGGGCTACTGGTGAATCTGGCCATCTGGCAAGAAAAACCGCATTGGCCCAGCTTTATCATTGGAGCTGCGGTGATAATGGCTTCGCTGTGGGTACACCGGCGTTGGATCGCACCGCATCCTTTACAAACGGCAAATGATCGCAAGCGTGCTGACGAGCAGAACGAATAAACGCTTCAGTGACTGGTTGGCGCTGTTCTCCATCACGGACGGCAGCGTATAACCGGCTCCACAACCCTTCTCCCAGCGTCTTAGTGACAACCAATCCTTGGCGCTCAAAGCTCTCCACCACCCAGTGAGGCAATGCCGCGATACCCATCCGTGCTGATACCATCTGGATCAGCAGCAATGTGTTATCCACATTTTTCGACGATGGGCTGACGCCTGCGGGTTGCAGGAAGTGCCGCCAAACATCCAGCCGCTGTCGCTGCACCGGATAAATCATCAATACTTCTGGCGCTAAATCTTCTGGTTCAATGCGGTCTTTATTGGCTAACGGATGGTCCGGAGCCAATACCAGGCGCACTTCAAAATCAAACATCGGTGAATAGTGCAGGCCACTGCGCGGCAAAATATCCGATGTCAGCACCAGATCCAGTTCCCCTTGCTGTAATGCGGGTTGCGGGTCAAAAGTGACGCCTGATTTGAAGTCCATAGTCACTTGCGGCCAGTGCTTATGGAAATTATCCAACGCGGGTGTCAGCCACTGAATGCAGCTGTGGCACTCGATTGCGATGCGTAACGCCGTTTGGTGTGGCTCATTGCAGGTTTGCAGTGCCTGTTTAATTTGTGGCAGCACTTGCTCTGCCAATTGTAACAAAATCTCCCCCTGCGTCGTGAAACGCAGCGGTTGGCTTTTGCGTACAAACAGGCGAAATCCCAGACGCTGTTCCAGATCACTAAATTGATGGGACAGGGCCGATTGGGTCTGATGAAGTTGCGTTGCCGCCGCTGCCAGCGAGCCAGTATTACGCAAAGCTTGCAGGGTGCGTAAGTGTTTCAGTTCGATCATGAGAGTCCTTCACAGTGACTGTGAAAAAAATGCGCTTGTGGAATATACAGTACCTGCGGATTATAGATGTGTAAACATCTGGATGGCTAAATGGGGAATAAGACGATGACAATTTTAAATCACACACTGGGTTTTCCGCGTGTTGGTCTGAAACGTGAACTGAAGAAAGCACAAGAAAGTTACTGGGCAGGCAACTCAACACAGGAAGAATTGCTCAATGTGGGGCGTGAATTGCGTGCTCGCCATTGGCAACAGCAACAACAAGCGGGTGTTGATTTAGTGCCAGTAGGTGATTTCGCTTGGTATGACCATGTCCTGACAACCAGCCTGTTGCTGGGTAACGTTCCAGAGCGCCACCAAAATGCTGATGGCTCGATTGATATAGACACGTTGTTCCGTATTGGTCGTGGCCGTGCTCCAACCGGTAAGCCCGCAGCGGCTGCCGAGATGACTAAATGGTTTAATACCAACTATCACTACATGGTGCCTGAGTTCCAGCAAGGCCAGCAGTTTAAACTGGGTTGGACTCAACTGCTGGATGAAGTGGACGAAGCGCTGGCCTTGGGCCACAAAATTAAACCTGTGCTGCTTGGCCCGATCACTTATCTTTGGTTGGGTAAAGTCAAAGGTGAGCAGTTCGATCGCCTCTCGCTACTGAACGATATTTTGCCGGTTTACCAGCAGGTGTTGGCTGAATTAGCGAAGCGGGGAATCGAGTGGGTGCAGATTGATGAGCCAGCATTGGTTCTGGAATTACCACAAGAGTGGTTGGATGCCTATCAACCGGCTTATCAGGCCCTGCAAGGTCAGGTCAAATTATTGCTGACAACTTACTTCGACAGTATCGGCCATAACATCGACACTATCCGCGCTCTGCCAGTGCAAGGCTTGCATGTTGATGTGGTTACGGGTCATGACGATCTTGCTGTTTTGAATAAAAATTTACCAAAAGAGTGGTTGTTATCTCTGGGGGTCATTAATGGCCGTAACGTATGGCGTGCTGACCTGAGTAGTTGGTTTGAACGTCTGCAGCCATTGGTTAATAGCCGCCCGCTGTGGTTGGGTAGCTCATGCTCCTTATTGCACAGCCCGATTGATTTAAATGAAGAGACCCGTCTTGATGCAGAAGTGAAGAGCTGGTTTGCCTTCGCCCTGCAAAAATGTGCTGAGTTAGCGCTGCTAACACAAGCATTGAATGCACCTAATGACGCTAAGCTGGCAGAACTGGCTGCGTACAGTGCGCCGATCCGCGCCCGTCGTTCCTCCAGCCGCGTGCATAATGCGCAAGTTGAGCAGCGTTTAGCTGCGATTACTTCGCAGGATATTGAGCGCCAACTGCCTTATGAAGCACGTGCTGAAACTCAGCGTAAGCGTTTTAATTTGCCTGCCTGGCCAACCACGACCATTGGTTCTTTCCCACAAACGACAGAGATCCGTGGTTTACGCCTTGATTTTAAACAAGGTCGTCTGGACGGTAAAAACTATCGCACAGGGATCAGCGAGCATATCAAACACGCTATTGCTGAACAGGAACGCTTGGGCCTGGACGTGCTGGTTCACGGTGAAGCAGAACGTAACGACATGGTCGAATACTTCGGCGAACACTTGGATGGTTTTGTCTTTACACAAAATGGTTGGGTACAGAGCTACGGTTCCCGCTGTGTGAAACCGCCGGTCATCATTGGTGATATTAGCCGCCCAGAAGCGATTACTGTTGAGTGGGCGAAATATGCTCAATCCTTAACAGAGAAACCGGTAAAAGGCATGCTTACCGGCCCGGTCACTATTCTGTGCTGGTCGTTCCCGCGTGAAGATGTCAGCCGTGAGACGATTGCCAAACAAATTGCGCTGGCTTTGCGTGACGAAGTGGAAGATTTAGAAAAAGCAGGCATTGGTATCATCCAGATTGATGAACCTGCATTACGTGAAGGTTTGCCTCTGCGCCGTGCTGACTGGCAAGCCTATCTGCAATGGGCCGTCGACGCCTTTAAATTGAATGCCGCTGTGGCGCAAAACGATACACAGATCCATACCCACATGTGTTATTGCGAGTTCAATGACATCATGGATTCCATTGCCGCACTGGATGCTGATGTGATTACCATCGAAACCTCCCGCTCAGATATGGAACTGTTGGAATCATTTGAAGACTTCGCTTATCCGAATGAAATTGGTCCCGGTGTTTATGATATTCATTCACCGAATGTGCCAAGTGTTGAATGGATTGAAGCGTTATTACGCAAAGCCGCTCAACGTATTCCGGCCGAGCGTTTGTGGGTGAACCCAGATTGTGGTTTGAAAACCCGCGGCTGGCCTGAGACGCGTCAGGCTCTGGCGAATATGGTGCTGGCAGCGCAGCGTCTGCGTGAAGAACAGGTTTAATTAAACCGTTTTACTCTGTGTAGTGGGGCTTTTGGGGCGCTTTCGCGCCCTTTTTTATTGCGTTTCTTCTGGAATGGGGATGGCCGAGACACCATGTTGGGTAAACCAATCAAGCATACGTTGCCAGCCATCTTGGGCCGACTCTGCATGATAGCTTGGGCGATAGTCGGCATTAAAAGCATGCCCAGCCTCTGGATAAACAATAATCTCAGCATCGGCATTCGCAGCGCGTAATGCCTGGCGCATAGTTTCAATATGCTCTGCTGGGATACTGGTGTCTTTACCTCCATATAGCCCCAACACTGGGGCGCAGAGATCGATAGCAACATCGACCGGATATTTCGGTAGGAATAAGGTTTTTTCACCAACCAATTTGCCATACCAGGCCACGGCCGCCTTCAACTGTGGATTATGTGCGGCATATAACCATGCGATACGCCCGCCCCAGCAAAATCCGGTAATGGCCAATTTTTTGGTGTCCCCACCGTGGCGGGATGCCCAATGAGCGGTGTGATCGAGATCCACCAAAACCTGACGATCAGGGACTTTTTTTACCAGATTATTCACTAACTCATTAATATTACTATAGTCTTTGGCATCGCCCTGACGAAAATACAATTCGGGCGCTATGGCTAAATAGCCCTGTTTGGCGAGCCGGCGGCAGATATCCTGAATATGTTCATGCACGCCAAAGATTTCTTGCACGACAATCACCACAGGGTATGGCCCTGTATGTTGGTCAGGTTTAGCAATATAAGCGGGTAGCTCATCACCCTGAGAGGGGATCGTTGTTTCCCCACAGTGAATACCGTGGGTTTGTAACGAATGTAGTTGGTCAGTATGGTGGGCCGTTGCCATTAATGGGGTTCCGGCGGGTGTGAAACCGCCCGCTGCTTGTCTGAGTCTAACCAGTTGATCCGTTTTCACAAGTGATCTCCTTACGATATGAGGACGTGTTCGCGGGTTGAAAACCCCCCTAATTTTGCTGCTGCCGAGTTTAACTATAGGTAATCTTTGAGATTAATGAGATCAGGTTTTTGTCATTAACGCTATTGGATAATTCAAGCTGTAAATCTGCGCAGTCAGACTAACCGCGAGTACCAAGATTTAATGTTGGCGCGATTCATGCCTCGGTAATGACTCTTCACAGATAAAATGAATGCTATCTTTGTATTTTTGTACAAAAAATAGACTTTCGGTGTTTTATGTGTGATTTAAATCACAATTAAAATGTATTTATGTAATCACTTTCTCTTTCAAGGTGACATAAATCACGAAATGGTGTTCTTATTTTGAGTAAAGTATTTCTTTGTCCCTCCCTACAACATCTCTCATGAAAAGAGGAGTCTCACACATGGCTAAATCCGACGTTTTTCACTTGGGCCTCACCAAAAATGATCTGCAAGGAGCGACGTTGGCTATCGTTCCCGGTGATCCACAACGTGTTGAGAAAATCGCTAAATTAATGGATAACCCAGTACATCTGGCTTCTCATCGTGAATTTACCTCATGGCGTGCTGAATTAGATGGCAAGGCTGTGATTGTTTGCTCTACGGGGATCGGGGGACCTTCTACCTCCATTGCCGTCGAGGAGTTGGCACAGCTTGGCGTGCGCACCTTCCTACGTATTGGGACAACAGGGGCTATTCAGCCACATATTAATGTCGGGGATGTATTAGTCACCACTGCGGCAGTCCGTTTAGACGGTGCCAGCCTACACTTTGCACCAATGGAGTTCCCGGCGGTGGCTGATTTTTCCTGTACGACAGCATTGGTCAATGCCGCTAAATCGGTAGGGGCGACGACTCACATTGGGATTACGGCCTCTTCAGATACTTTCTATCCAGGGCAGGAGCGTTACGATACCTTCTCTGGCCGTGTTGTTCGCCACTTCAAAGGCTCCATGGAAGAGTGGCAATCGATGGGAGTGATGAATTATGAAATGGAGTCTGCAACTTTACTGACCATGTGCGCGAGTCAGGGCCTGCGTGCCGGTATGGTCGCCGGGGTTATAGTTAACCGCACTCAGCAAGAGATCCCAAACGAAGAAACCATGAAAGCCACTGAAAGCCATGCGGTAAAAATTGTAGTAGAAGCCGCTCGTCATCTGCTGTAATCCAGCGTTTGATAGAAGTAGAGGGTTTGTTCTCGGGTCAGTTTACTGGCCCGTTCTTTATTTCATCTGATTATCTGATAAGGTCACAGCTCTTATAACGAACAATAATAAGAGGAAAATATGACGATGACGACCTTCTCTCATCCCTCCCTGATCCCACTGGATGGCGGTATTAACTTTCGTGATCTCGGGGGTAACCTTGCCGCTGATGGCCGGCGGATAAAGCCCGGCTTGTTATTTCGTTCCGGTTCGCTTGATCGCTTGAGTACCAACGATTGTGATTTTCTCAGTCACAGTAACGTTACCCAAATTATTGATTACCGTGATGCCGATGAAGTACAGGCTAAGCCAGATGTTTTATGGCCGGGTGCCCACTATCACAATATACCGGCCAACCCGCTCAGTAGTGAGGTGAATGCCAATCTGGAAAAATTGACTAACGAGACATTAGCCACATTTGATGTCCGTGCCTTTATGTTCGAGCTTTATCACCGCTTACCTTTTAATAGCTTGGCTTATCAGCAATTGGTCAATTTATTGCAAAATTGTGCATCAACGGACCCTGTCGCTAGCAGCGTTGTGCATAGTGGCGATGTGGTACATAGAGGTATTGTACAGCACTGTGCGGTTGGAAAAGACCGCACGGGTGTAGGTGCTGCGTTGGTACTGTTTGCTTTGGGGGCTGATGAATCTACTGTGCTGGAAGATTATCTGTTGACGGAAACCACCCTGAAGCCTTTTCGTGAGCATATGCTGGCTGAATTGGCACTAAAACTGAATGATCAGGCTCTGGCGCAATTTACATTTGTTCTCTCTGCCAGAGAAGAGTTTATTCAAACTACGCTGCGGAGCATTCATGAGCGTTATGGAAGCAGGGAGCGTTGGTTAAAGCATGAGTTCGGTCTTGGCAGTATTGAGCGTGAAAAACTACAGTCTTATTTTTTAGAGTAACGGGTTATTTTTTATGACATTCGTTTTTTAGCATAATGCGTTACCTCTTGCCTTTTATTTGGTCCAGGCGAAGAGTTGGAGTCGGTACCCCCGTATTTTCTCGAGTAACATTCAGCGCCCGAGGTCATAAGACCACCACAGTTTTATGGCCCCAAGGGCCTCGCATTGGGGCCACACGCCCGTTGTCTATACTAGCCCGTTGTCTATACTAATAGTTTCTCTCCGGCTTATGGCATGGGCCCACCACTGGGTGACTCTTTTTAACCGCTTAATGATACAAACTACCGCTTAACCAGTTCGCTGATATTTCTCTTATGGCGAGGCGTATGTTTACGCCTGATAAATTCCCTGGAGAGAATGCTCATGCAACATGCGATTACCTTTGTTATCGCTTCCGCGTGTATCCTTACGATCTGCTACCGTTTATACGGTATCTTTTTTGTTCGTAAGGTGCTGCGCGTCGATGACAGTGAAGTTACCCCTTCCCATACCTTTGAAGATGGCAAAGATTACGTTCCGACTAAAAAGTGGGTGAACTTTGGTAGCCACTTCGCCGCAATCGCGGCGGCAGGCCCCTTGGTTGGCCCGGTGTTGGCTGCTCAATACGGGTATTTACCCGGCTTCTTATGGCTTTTGATCGGTTGTGTTATCGGCGGTGCCGTACACGATACGGTCGTCTTGTTTGCCTCAATGAAACATCAGGGGAAATCCCTGTCAGAAGTCGCTAAATCCGAACTTGGCCCAGTTGCTGGCTGGTGTACCGGCCTGGCGATGTTGTTCATTATCACTATTACCATGGCCGGGTTATCGATGGTGGTCGTACATGCTCTGGAACGTAACCCTTGGGGGACTTTCGCAGTGTTCATGACCATCCCTATCGCCATCTGTGTTGGCTTGTGGGAACGCATGACTGGCAGCATGAAAGGGGCTTCGTATGTGGGTATTGCCGCTATCATGGTGTGCGTATTTGTCGGCCCGTATATTGAAGGCACTTGGCTTGGTGAATGGTTAATGCTGAAAGCTGATACGGTCAGTATTATTCTGCCAATGTATGCTTTCTTTGCAACCGCACTGCCTGTCTGGATGTTGTTAACCCCACGTGGTTACCTTTCCAGCTTTATGAAGATCGGTGTGTTCGGTGCACTGATTGTTGGTGTTGTCTTCATTAATCCTGAAATTCAATTCCCTGCGGTTACGCAGTTTATTCACGGCGGTGGCCCAGTTCTTGCGGGACCGGTTTGGCCGTTTATCTCTATTACTATTGCCTGTGGTGCTATCTCTGGGTTCCATGCCTTTATCGGTTCGGGTACGACACCGAAACAGATCGATAAATGGAGCGATATCTTGCCCGTCGGTTTTGGTGCGATGCTGGCAGAATGTATGGTTGGGGTTATGGCCCTTATCGCCGCAACCTCTTTGCATCCTGCTGACTACTTTGCCATTAACTCCTCTGCTGAAGCCTGGAGTGCGCTTGGTATGGAGGTTGTGAACCTGCCAAAATTGAGTGAAGAAATTGGTTTGGACCTGTATGGCCGTACCGGTGGTGCTGTCACTCTGGCTGTAGGGATGACCGATATCTTCATTCGTGTGCCATGGTTTAATAGTTTGGCTGCTTACTTCTTCCAATTTGTTGTTATGTTTGAAGCGGTGTTTATCCTGACTGCGGTTGATTCAGGTACCCGTGTTGCCCGTTATTTACTGCAAGATTTTCTGGGCGATATCTGGGCTCCACTGAAACGGACCGATTGGTTACCAGGAACATTGGTTTGTAGTGTTATTGCCTGTGCATTGTGGGGTTACCTCCTTAACTCAGGTGATATTAACTCTGTCTGGGCATTGTTCGGAGTATCGAACCAATTAATGGCTTCTGTTGGCTTAATCATTGGTGCCACGATTATCCTGCGCTTGGCGACCAAGCGTGTGTATATGTTGACCTGTGTTATTCCTCTGGCTTACCTGTTTGTCACAGTAAATTACGCCGGCTATTGGATGATCACTCACGTGTACTTTAATTCAGCGGCTAAAGGCTACAACCTGTTCAATGGTATCATCTCAATTATCATGATGACCTTGGGTGTAATCATCTTGATCTCCGCGCTGAGGAAATGGCGTGAGCTATGGATCCGCAGGTCTGCTGAGATGGCTGGCAACAAAGTGGTTACTGCCAACGCCTGATACCACTGACTTATTGTGCTAATTTGTTTAAACGGCTGGAATCTTCTAGCCGTTTATTTTTTGTTAAGTTATAGCTACTGCATTTTGAGTATGCTGATATACCCTTCGTATTTGACGTTGCAGGGGTGTTAGCGGCTCTTACTCACTCGAATCACTGGCTTGTCGTTGACCTTACAGCGAATAAGTTCATCGGGATTCGTTCGTTTGCTGCCTATCTGCAACGCCAACTACTTTGGGTATAGTTCGACTCTATCAATCACAGGACATAAGCGTGACCTTTAATGATGCCATTACTACCACCATTGATTTTGTTCGCGTACATGAAGCGTGGGCTATACCGATTGTCTTTATTTTGGCTTTTGGCGAATCATTGGCTTTTCTCTCCCTATTATTGCCAGCAACAGTCATCTTACTTGGGTTAGGGGCATTGATTGGTGAAAGTGGCATTCCTTTTTGGCCAATCTGGGCCGCCGCCGCTGCGGGTGCTTTCTTCGGTGACTGGGTCTCGTATTGGGTCGGAATTCATTATAAGGACCGCGTTGCCACCTTGTGGCCACTCTCCCGAAATCCCCAGTTACTGGTTCGAGGCCATGCTTTCTTCGAGCGTTGGGGGTTCTTTGGGGCCTTTTTTGGCCGTTTCTTCGGCCCGTTGCGTGCTATCGTCCCTCTAGTCGCTGGTATTTGTGCCATGCCTCAACGCTATTTCCAACTGGCTAATATTACCTCAGCTCTGATTTGGGCTTTTGGTATTTTGGCTCCAGGAGCATTCGGCATTCAATGGCTGTCCAATTGGATAGGCTAACCTTATTTTTTTGACGTTATTGGTGGCTAGCGGGTGTTCAACGGTTAATAGTTTTAACCTGTTTCTTATCCTCAGGGGAACGGTTTTTTAGCCTGTTTATTATTTATGCGCACAGCTTCGCAAGATGAGATGTAACGCAAAAACACTCTGGACATCCATACAGTATCCCCTTACCTTGACTGACATTAGAGGAGCAGGGGGATAATCGTGGATATCAGTTTATTTTATGGGCTGGGTGGCTGTTTGGTCGGGGGGCTGATCGGGTGGCTAATTGCCAGTTTGTCCCAGCAGCGAACAAAAGCACAGCAAGATATTGAACGGCGATTACTGGAGCAGGCATTACAGCAGGCACAACAGAGTATTGCTACATTGCAGATGACTCAACAACGTAATGAGCAACAGTTACGGCAAAGTGAGTTGGAACAACGTAATTTGCATAGCCAATTAGCGGCAAATAGCGAAAAATTACAGCAGCTTGCTCATTGGCGTAATGAATGTGAACAGCTTAATCAAGAATTGCGGGCTCAAAGGGAAATCAATAGTGCCCAAGAAGCAGAATTACGTGAAGTCACCATCCGCTTAGAAGAAACTCGCTTAGCCACAGAAGAAAAGCAGCGTTTATTACTTAATAGTGAACAGCGACTGACCACTCAGTTTGAGAATTTGGCAAACCGCATCTTTGAGCAAACGGGGCGTCGGGCTGATGAACAGAATAAGCAAAGCTTAGATCGCCTGCTATTACCTTTACGTGAACAGCTTGATGGCTTTCGTCGTCAGGTTCAGGATAGCTTTGGGCAAGAAGCTCGGGAGCGTCATACTCTGACTCACGAAATTCGGAACCTGCAACAATTGAATGCCCAGATGGCGCGAGAGGCATTGAATCTGACCAAGGCTTTGAAAGGGGATAATAAAACACAGGGTAACTGGGGGGAAGTCGTTCTGGCCAAAGTGCTTGAAGCCTCAGGGTTACGTGAGGGGCATGAATATCAAACACAGGTTAGCGTTAAAATTGACCAAACCAGTCGTATGCAGCCGGATGTGATTGTTCGATTACCCCAAGGCAAAGATGTCGTTATTGACGCTAAAATGTCATTGGTTGCCTATGAACGTTATTTTAATAGCGAAGATGATGCTGAACGTGAGGTTGCGTTGAATGAACATTTATCATCATTACGTGGCCATATCAGGATGCTGGGGCGTAAAGATTACCAGCAACTCCCCGGTTTACGCTCCCTCGATTATGTGTTGATGTTTATCCCGGTAGAACCTGCATTTTTGGTGGCTATTGACCGCCAGCCTGAGTTGATCAACGAAGCACTACAACACAATATCATGTTGGTCAGCCCTACCACATTACTAGTGGCTTTGCGCACTATCACCAATTTGTGGCGCTACGAGCATCAAAGCCAAAATGCGCAACGTATTGCTGAAAGAGCCGCCAGACTTTATGACAAAGTACGCTTGTTTGTTGATGATATGGCGTCTTTGGGGCAAAGCCTCGATAAAGCACAGCTAAGCTATCACCAGGCAATGAATAAACTGTCCCAGGGCCGTGGTAACCTAGTTGGGCAAGTAGAGAGTTTTCGCACTCTAGGGGTCGAGGTAAAGCGGCCTATTAGCCCATTACTGGCAGAAAAAGCCTGCGCGGAGCATCAACCTGAGGGTGATTTAGCGCTATCCGATGACGCAGAATCAGGGGCATTTCCAGAGTAATTTAATTGGCACCGCAACCAGGGGGTGTGGGGCTTTCATCGGAGTTCTGGTACACTTCCTCGAAAGATTGACTGAAAAGCAGGCATAGAAAATGGTAGATCAGGAGAAGGAAACCACCCATTTTGGTTTTCGCACCGTAGCCAAAGAACAGAAAGAAGGCATGGTGGCAGAAGTTTTTCATTCCGTAGCAGCTAAATACGATCTAATGAATGACCTGATGTCATTTGGTGTTCATCGTATTTGGAAGCGTTTTACGGTTGACTGTAGCGGTGTCCGTCGTGGTCAACGCGTGTTGGATTTAGCTGGCGGTACTGGCGATCTGACAGCTAAATTCTCCCGTTTAGTGGGTGAACAGGGTGAAGTCATCCTGGCTGATATCAATGAATCCATGTTACGGATGGGGCGTGAAAAACTCCGTGATAAAGGTATTGTAGGTAATGTCAGCTATGTACAGGCCAATGCTGAAGCTTTACCTTTCCCTGATAATTTTTTTGACTGTATTACCATTTCATTCGGTTTGAGAAATGTCACCGAAAAAGAAAAGGCATTGCGTTCTATGTTTCGGGTGCTGAAGCCAGGTGGGCGTCTGCTAGTTCTTGAGTTTTCTAAGCCGCTCCTCGAACCGTTAAGTAAAGCCTACGATGCCTACTCCTTCCATATCTTGCCTAAAATTGGTGAGCTTGTGGCTCAGGACGCTGAAAGTTATCGCTATCTGGCAGAATCTATTCGGATGCATCCTGATCAAGAAACACTAAAAGGTATGATGGCCGACGCTGGGTTTGAAAACGTAACCTATTCCAATTTAACCGGTGGCATTGTTGCGTTACATCGGGGCTTTAAGTTCTAACAGGAATATGGCTATGTCACTAAGAACACTAATGCTAAAGCCCTTTTTATTAAAACCAAGGTTACTGACACCCCTAATAACCGCAGCCTTAGAAACGGTTCTCAATGGTGTGTTGTTTAATGATAAAAGCCTAAAAGCTGCCCGTTCACGTTTAGTGGGCAAAGTGTTACGTATTGAATTACGTGAAATAAATTTCCCATTGCTGTTCGTGTTTAGTGAGCGTCAAGTCGATGTCTTAAGCCAGTGGGATGATGCTGCGGACTGCCTAGTTAAAACGGATGTCGCTGTACTGGCAAGATTACGTGACCGCCAGCAACTTTCGCCTTTAATGCGCACGGGTGAATTGGTGGTTGAAGGTGACATTCAAGTAGTCCAGCAACTTGTCGCGTTATTAGATCTTGCTGAGTGGGATCTTGCGGAATGGTTGGCACCTTATGTGGGTGATGTTGCTGCTGAAAGTCTGGGGCAAGCTATTCACAAAAGTAGCGGTTTTCTTAGTAGGCAATTACGGCAACAGCAGCATTATTTGGCTGAAGCTATCACCGAGGAGTGGAGAATGGCTCCCAACCTGCTGGAAGTCATGTGGTTTCATGAAGAAGTCGATGCAACCGCTCGTGCAACCGAAGCTTTGAGTTCCAGATTGGCAACTATGGAGACAAAATAATGACGCCAGGAGAACTTCGGCGCCTGTATTTAATTATTCGGGTCTTCTTGAGTTATGGGTTGGATGAATTAATTCCGAATATACGTCTGACGCTACCACTACGGGTTGGGCGTCATCTGTTTTTTTGGTTATCTAACCGGCATAAAGATAAGTCATTAGGTGAGCGTTTACGTCTTGCTTTGCAGGAGTTGGGACCTGTCTGGATCAAATTCGGCCAAATGATGTCCACGCGCCGCGACTTGTTTCCTCCAAATATTGCCGATCAATTAGCTCTGTTACAAGATCGGGTCGCTTCTTTTGATGGTGCGCTAGCGCGTAAGCATATTGAGATTGCGATGGGGGGGGCGTTAGAAACATGGTTTGATGATTTTGATTCGCAAGCGCTAGCTTCAGCCTCTATTGCCCAAGTACATACTGCACGCTTAAAAGAGAATGGTAAGGAAGTCGTACTTAAGGTTATTCGCCCTGATATCCTGCCGATTATTAAAGCTGATGTACGTTTAATGTATCGTTTAGCTGGCTGGGTACCAAAGCTTTTACCTGATGGTCGCAGATTACGCCCGCGTGAAGTTGTTCGTGAATATGAAAAAACGCTGCTTGATGAACTGAATCTTCTGCGTGAAGCAGCGAATGCCATTCAACTGCGTCGTAATTTTGAAGACAGTCCAATGCTCTACATTCCCGAGGTGTACTCGGACTATTGTCGTGAAAGCGTATTAGTCATGGAGCGGATTTACGGTATCCCGGTATCTGATATTGCTGCTTTAGAAGACCAAGGTACCAATATGAAGTTACTGGCAGAGCGCGGGGTGCAAGTCTTTTTCACCCAGGTTTTCCGTGACAGCTTCTTCCACGCAGATATGCATCCGGGGAATATTTTTGTCAGCTATGAACATCCTCATGACCCGCTTTATATTGGTATTGATTGCGGTATTGTTGGCTCACTGAATAAAGCCGATAAACGTTATCTGGCTGAGAACTTTATTGCTTTCTTTAACCGCGATTACCGCCGGGTTGCTGAGCTACATGTGGACTCTGGCTGGGTACCTCGAGATACCAATGTCGAAGATTTTGAATTCGCCATCCGTACCGTTTGTGAACCTATCTTTGAAAAACCACTGGCAGAAATATCATTTGGGCATGTGTTGCTGAATCTCTTCAACACCGCGCGCCGTTTTAATATGGAAGTACAGCCACAGTTAGTTCTATTACAGAAAACCTTGTTATACGTTGAAGGGCTAGGGCGTCAGCTTTATCCTCAGCTTGATCTCTGGACTACCGCTAAGCCGTTTCTGGAAAGTTGGCTGCGGGACCAGGTCGGTCTACCTGCCGTAATTCGTGCATTAAAAGAGAAAGCCCCTTTCTGGGCTGAAAAATTCCCTGAGCTACCAGAACTGGTTTACGACAGCTTACAGCAGCATAAATTATTACAACAAAGTGTGGAGAAGCTCACTATACAGATACAAGGTCAGCAACAACGTCAGGGGCAGTCACGGTATTTGTTCGGTGTTGGCGCTACACTATTAGTGAGCGGTACTATCTTATTCTTGGCCGATGCAACCGAAGTCTCTACAGGGTTCATCGTTGCCGGTGCATTGGCTTGGTTTATCGGTTGGCGACGTACCTGCTAAATTATTTATCGCGAAGAATGTTGGGTTATGGGTTATTGCATAACCGTGAGTTATATAAACTTGTTCAATAAGCTATGAACTAGTTCAAAATGCGGTAAGTTAGATCAGTATCCACAGAGGCTGTATAACGTATAATACGATTCTCTGTGGAATAACCCCTATAAATAGAGGTAGGTAATATGGGCAGTATCGGTTGGGCACAATTATTGATTATAGCGGTGATCGTCGTTTTGCTGTTTGGTACAAACAAACTGCGGACGTTAGGGTCAGATTTGGGGGCATCTATCAAAGGCTTTAAAAAAGCGATGGGAGATGATTCGCAAACCCCACCAACAAACGTTGATAAGACCAGCAATGATGCTGACTTTGCGAAATCGATTACAGAAAAGCAGCAGCCCGTAGCAAAAGCTGAAGAATCTAAGAGTCACGAAAAAGAACAGGGATAAGCTGTGTTCGATATCGGGTTTAGTGAACTGCTACTGGTCCTTGTAATTGGTCTGGTCGTACTTGGGCCGGAGCGATTACCTGTCGCCGTAAGGACTGTTTCTGGCTGGATTCGTACATTGCGTTCGCTTGCGGCCACTGTACAAAACGAACTGGCACAAGAGCTAAAACTACAAGAGTTACAAGACAGCCTGAAAAAAGTAGAGCAGGCCGGCTTACAAAATCTGACGCCTGAATTGAAGGCGTCGATGGATGAACTCAAAGAGGCCGCAGAGGCGCTAAAACGTTCTTATCATGTTGATGCTGGATCAGAAGCTCCACATACGATCCATAACCCATTGGTGACAGAGCCGGAAGCGATCCACGACGGTGTTACGCCAGCGGAGCCAGCAACACAGGTTTCCGCATTGGCACAGGCCCCTAATATACTTGAGGCAGGGACAGCGTCAGTGGTTGACTCTGTAGTCGAAGCTGCACCTGTTACTACCGTGAAATCGGTGGTTCAGGGGGAGGTATTGGTTAAGTCGACTCCAGTACAAGAAGTAGGGTTGGCAGATGTTATGGATAAACCCGTAACCAAGCAGCAAATCGATACAATCGATTCCCATGGCACGGATTTATCCAGTGCTGGCCCATCTCGTATTCACCAACCTGGCGGCGATCAGTAAACATGGCTGTTGATGATACCCAACCCCTTATCTCTCATCTGATAGAACTGCGTAAGCGGTTACTGAATTGTATAATCACCATTTTGGTGGTTTTTCTGGTATTGGTCTTTTTTGCTAATGATATCTATAACTTGGTATCAGCGCCGTTGATCAAACAGCTGCCTGCCGGTGCCAGTATGATTGCAACGGATGTGGCATCACCGTTTTTCACCCCCATCAAGCTGACCATGATGGTTTCGGTGTTTGTTTCCGCACCGATGACTCTTTATCAGGTTTGGGCATTTATCGCTCCTGCATTATATAAGCATGAACGCCGTTTGATGGTGCCGTTATTGATATCCAGTAGCCTTTTATTCTATCTTGGGATGGCATTCGCATACTTTGTCGTTTTCCCATTGGCTTTTGGCTTTTTTGCCAAAACAGCGCCAGAAAGCGTACTGATAGCGACAGATATCACCAAATACCTCGATTTTGTCATGGCGCTCTTTATGGCCTTTGGTATTTCTTTCGAAGTTCCGATCGCGATCATTCTCTTGTGTTGGGCGGGTGTAACAACACCAGAAGCATTGAAGAAAAAGCGGCCTTATGTGTTTGTCGGCGCTTTTGTTGTGGGGATGCTCCTGACACCTCCAGATGTGCTGTCCCAAACACTGCTGGCTATTCCGATGTATCTGTTATTTGAAGTTGGTGTGTTCTTTGCCCGTTTTTATACCGGTAAACAGCGCCGTGCAGCTACTGAAGAAGATGAAGGTATAGATAGCCATCCGAAAGCACCTTAAATCGATGCGTTGATATTTAGCCGCCCTTCTGGGCGGTTTCTGTTTTGGAACACTTATGTTTGATATTGGTGTTAATTTAACCAGCGTACAGTTTGCAAAAGATTATCATCAGGTAGTCAACCGGGCAAAAGAGGCTGGGGTTCTCGGTATCCTGATTACCGGTACTGATGCAGATGAAAGCTTGGCAGCACAGACTTTGGCCGCTGAATACCCTGGCTATTGTTGGTCGACTACAGGCGTTCATCCTCACCATGCGAGCAGTTGGCAAGATAGTGTCGAGCAGAAAATTCGAACCTTGGCAGCCACTGCCTCCGTCGTCGGTATTGGTGAGTGCGGGTTAGACTTTAACCGTAACTTTTCCACCCCAGCGCAACAAGAAGTCGCATTTACCGCTCAATTAGCTCTGGCTGCCGAACTTTCGCTGCCGGTATTTTTGCATTGTCGTGATGCCCATGAGCGTTTTATTGATTTGCTGGTTCCTTGGCTAGATAAAATACCGGCGGCTGTTGTGCATTGTTTCACGGGTAACAGTGATTGTAACGAACGGTGCAATAGTGATCCACACCCAACGCCTGAAATCAGATCCAGGGGGTAATCTGCTCTCCTGATTCAGGAGAGTTTATGGTCACTTTTGAGACAGTTATGGAAATTAAAATCCTGCACAAGCAGGGAATGAGTAGCCGGGCGATTGCCAGAGAACTGGGGATCTCCCGCAATACCGTTAAACGTTATTTGCAGGCAAAATCTGAGCCGCCAAAATATACGCCGCGACCTGCTGTTGCTTCACTCCTGGATGAATACCGGGATTATATTCGTCAACGCATCGCCGATGCTCATCCTTACAAAATCCCGGCAACGGTAATCGCTCGCGAGATCAGAGACCAGGGATATCGTGGCGGAATGACCATTCTCAGGGCATTCATTCGTTCTCTCTCGGTTCCTCAGGAGCAGGAGCCTGCCGTTCGGTTCGAAACTGAACCCGGACGACAGATGCAGGTTGACTGGGGCACTATGCGTAATGGTCGCTCACCGCTTCACGTGTTCGTTGCTGTTCTCGGATACAGCCGAATGCTGTACATCGAATTCACTGACAATATGCGTTATGACACGCTGGAGACCTGCCATCGTAATGCGTTCCGCTTCTTTGGTGGTGTGCCGCGCGAAGTGTTGTATGACAATATGAAAACTGTGGTTCTGCAACGTGACGCATATCAGACCGGTCAGCACCGGTTCCATCCTTCGCTGTGGCAGTTCGGCAAGGAGATGGGCTTCTCTCCCCGACTGTGTCGCCCCTTCAGGGCACAGACTAAAGGTAAGGTGGAACGGATGGTGCAGTACACCCGTAACAGTTTTTACATCCCACTAATGACTCGCCTGCGCCCGATGGGGATCACTGTCGATGTTGAAACAGCCAACCGCCACGGTCTGCGCTGGCTGCACGATGTCGCTAACCAACGAAAGCATGAAACAATCCAGGCCCGTCCCTGCGATCGCTGGCTCGAAGAGCAGCAGTCCATGCTGGCACTGCCTCCGGAGAAAAAAGAGTATGACGTGCATCTTGATGAAAATCTGGTGAACTTCGACAAACACCCCCTGCATCATCCACTCTCCATCTACGACTCATTCTGCAGAGGAGTGGCGTGATGATGGAACTGCAACATCAACGACTGATGGCGCTCGCCGGGCAGTTGCAACTGGAAAGCCTTATAAGCGCAGCGCCTGCGCTGTCACAACAGGCAGTAGACCAGGAATGGAGTTATATGGACTTCCTGGAGCATCTGCTTCATGAAGAAAAACTGGCACGTCATCAACGTAAACAGGCGATGTATACCCGAATGGCAGCCTTCCCGGCGGTGAAAACGTTCGAAGAGTATGACTTCACATTCGCCACCGGAGCACCGCAGAAGCAACTCCAGTCGTTACGCTCACTCAGCTTCATAGAACGTAATGAAAATATCGTATTACTGGGGCCATCAGGTGTGGGGAAAACCCATCTGGCAATAGCGATGGGCTATGAAGCAGTCCGTGCAGGTATCAAAGTTCGCTTCACAACAGCAGCAGATCTGTTACTTCAGTTATCTACGGCACAACGTCAGGGCCGTTATAAAACGACGCTTCAGCGTGGAGTAATGGCCCCCCGCCTGCTCATCATTGATGAAATAGGCTATCTGCCGTTCAGTCAGGAAGAAGCAAAGCTGTTCTTCCAGGTCATCGCTAAACGTTACGAAAAGAGCGCAATGATCCTGACATCCAATCTGCCGTTCGGGCAGTGGGATCAAACGTTCGCCGGTGATGCAGCACTGACCTCAGCGATGCTGGACCGTATCTTACACCACTCACATGTCGTTCAAATCAAAGGAGAAAGCTATCGACTCAGACAGAAACGAAAGGCCGGGGTTATAGCAGAAGCTAATCCTGAGTAAAACGGTGGATCAATATTGGGCCGTTGGTGGAGATATAAGTGGATCACTTTTCATCCGTCGTTGACAGTGATGAGTTAGATGCCTGTTTAGCATTGGGTTTATCTATAGGTATCACGGGTTGGGTTTGCGATGAGCGTCGTGGCCTTGATCTTAGAGCTTTGCTCCCGCGTATTCCTGTTCAGCAGCTATTGTTGGAAACTGATGCTCCCTATTTATTGCCAAGGGATTTGAATCCTAAACCTGCATCACGTCGCAATGAACCCTGTTTTCTGCCCCATATCGTCCAGCAGGTTGCAGCCTGGCGACAAGAAGACCCTAATTGGCTAGGACAGAAAACTGATGAAAACGCCCGCCGGGTTTTCCGGCTGGTTTGAGTTAGGAGAACAATATGAGCTATGCATTTCCGGGCACCTTTCCTGGTCGCCGTATGCGCCGTGTACGCTGTCATGATTTCAGCCGCCGTTTGGTTGCCGAGAATCACTTGACGGTCAATGACTTGATTTACCCGGTGTTTGTCATGGAAGGGACTCACCAGCAACAAGCCGTTTCTTCAATGCCGGGGGTCTCTCGTATGACAATTGATCTGCTGCTGAAAGAAGCAGAAGCAATTGCTAAGCTCGGTGTGCCGGTTATATCGCTATTCCCGGTCATTGAAGCAGGGAAAAAATCATTATATGCAGAAGAGGCATATAACCCGGATGGTTTAGTTCAGCGTACTGTGCGTGCGTTGAAAGATGCAGTTCCTGAGCTAGGTATTCTGACTGACGTGGCACTCGATCCCTATACGACCCATGGTCAAGATGGTGTGATTGATTCTGATGGTTACGTGATCAATGATGTCACCAAAGAGATTCTAGTGCGTCAGGCACTATCGCATGCTGAAGCTGGCGCTGAGATTATTGCACCAAGCGATATGATGGATGGCCGTATAGGTGCAATTCGTGATCAATTAGAGCGCCAAGGGTTAGTGAACACCCAGATAATGGCTTATTCGGCTAAGTATGCGTCTTGCTACTATGGCCCATTCCGCGATGCAATTGGCTCGAGCAGTAATCTAAAAGGGGGGGATAAAAAAACTTATCAGATGGATCCCGCCAACAGTGATGAAGCACTGCAAGAAATAGCTCAAGATTTACAAGAAGGCGCTGATATGGTGATGGTAAAACCAGGAATGCCATATCTGGATGTTGTACGCAGGGTGAAAGATACTTTTGGTGTTCCAACCTTTGCCTATCAGGTGTCTGGTGAATATGCCATGCATATGGCAGCGATTCAGAATGGCTGGCTCCAAGAGAAACCGACGGTGATGGAGTCGTTGTTATGCTTTAAGCGTGCAGGTGCGGATGGCGTATTAACTTATTTCGCAAAGCAAGTTGCGCAATGGCTACATGATGACCAGATGCAGCGCTAAAGGATCATAACTAAGAGTCACAGCATTCAGATAGGCACTAACTGCGCCTATCTGAATGAATTCTATAATGATGAGGTAATACTCATCCAGATTATTGTAAGTCAGCGTGTTATTGCTTTTCGAACTGACGATTGTCCAGGCTATGCTTAATTTGGCTATTGAGCATATTCAGTAACAACATCGAGCGGGCTTCACCATCTGGTTCGGTATAAATAGCCTGTAATCCGGCAAAAACGCCATCAATAATTTTTACGATATCACCAGGTTTCGGTACTTCAGGGGCAATTATCTTATCCACAGCATGGGCTTGCATATCAGCAATGACGGTTGCTGGGATCACCGCGGGCTGTGTACCAAAACGAACAAAATGGCTGCCCCCCCGGGTGGCGCTGACGGTTGTGGTATGGATATTTTCCGGGTCAAACTCAGCGAATAAATAATTGGGGAATAGAGCCTCTATTACCTCAATACGTTTCCCTCGAACTATCTTTTCGATAGCCACTATTGGTGTCCAACAGTTTACAGTTTGCCGTTCCAAATGCTCTTTGGCACGTAAAATCTGACCGCGTTTACAATACAATAAATACCAAGATTTCATAGTTTCACATACCTTTGGGTACTATTTAGCAGCATAACAAAAGCAGTGAGCGAGATATAGTGAGGAAAAATGGATCACTTCCAATATACAGATTATTTTGAGCGGTACGGATTGTACCTATGCTGATGAGAATTAGCGATAAATAATAACATGACGTTATTTTAAGGTGAGTTTGTATTCATTTTTAACAAAAAGACAGCAACCACTATAAAGACAGCTTATAATGGCGCATCCCATAGCCGCCGAAATGATCAGCATGAAATACCGTGACTTACGTGACTTCCTCTCATTACTGGAACAGAGGGGGGAACTTAAACGCATTAGCCAGCCCATTGATCCTTATTTGGAAATGACAGAAATTGCCGATCGCACGTTACGTGCTGGTGGGCCTGCGTTACTTTTTGAGAACCCTAAAGGTTACAGCATGCCCGTGTTGTGTAATCTGTTTGGCACCGCTAAGCGAGTCGCCATGGGGATGGGGCAAGAAGATGTCAGCGCCCTGCGAGATGTTGGTAAATTATTGGCCTTCCTGAAAGAACCCGATCCCCCAAAAGGTTTCCGTGACTTATTTGATAAGCTGCCAAAATTTAAGCAGGTATTGAATATGCCAACGAAACGCTTGAACTCGGCCCCGTGTCAGGAGCAAGTTTGGCAAGGTGAGGATGTTGATTTAAGTCGCATCCCTGTGATGCACTGCTGGCCAGAAGATGCCGCACCACTAGTCTCTTGGGGGTTGACTATTACACGTGGTCCCCACAAAGAACGGCAGAATCTAGGCATCTATCGCCAGCAGGTATTGGGTAAAAACAAATTAATTATGCGTTGGCTATCGCATCGTGGTGGTGCGCTGGATTATCAGGAGTGGTGTGAGGCACACCCTGGTGAACGTTTTCCGGTCGCTGTCGCCTTGGGAGCAGACCCTGCTACGATCTTAGCCGCAGTGACCCCGGTACCAGACACGCTGTCTGAATATGCCTTTGCCGGCTTGTTACGCGGCCATAAAACGGAAGTGGTGAAGTGTCTTTCCAATGACCTTGAAGTTCCTGCAAGTGCAGAAATTGTATTGGAAGGATATATCGAACAAGGTGATATGGCTCCGGAAGGTCCTTATGGTGATCATACGGGCTATTACAATGAAATAGATAATTTCCCCGTGTTTACCGTCACGCATATTACACAGCGCCAAGACGCAATTTATCATTCAACCTATACGGGCCGACCACCGGATGAACCTGCGGTAATGGGGGTGGCACTGAACGAAGTCTTTGTACCTATTTTGCAAAAGCAATTCCCGGAAATTGTTGATTTCTACTTGCCACCAGAAGGGTGCTCATACCGGTTGGCGGTGGTAACCATCAAGAAACAATATGCAGGCCATGCCAAACGCGTGATGATGGGAATATGGTCGTTTTTACGCCAGTTTATGTATACCAAGTTTGTTATTGTTTGTGATGACGATATTAATGCTCGTGATTGGAATGATGTAATTTGGGCGATCACCACCCGGATGGACCCATCCCGCGATACGGTGTTAATTGAAAATACACCGATAGATTATTTGGATTTCGCCTCACCGGTTTCCGGTTTGGGATCGAAAATGGGGCTGGATGCCACCAACAAATGGCCAGCAGAGACTCCGCGTGAATGGGGGCGTCCAATTAAGATGGACGAAGACGTCCGTGCCCGTATTGATGCTCTGTGGGATGAGCTGGCCATTTTCAGTGACAAAGACGCGAAACGCTAACTAGCGTCGGCTTTGTACTTGGTTTTGCATTTGATGACCCGACAGAGGGAAGGCATGACAACTTTAAGCTGTAAAGTAACCTCCGTAGAGGCCATTACCGATACGGTGTACCGGGTGCAATTGGTACCTGAATCTTCTTTTTCTTTCCGCGCCGGGCAGTATTTGATGGTAGTGATGGATGAGCGTGATAAGCGCCCATTCTCGATGGCTTCCACACCGTTTCAGCAGGACTTTATCGAGTTACATATCGGTGCTTCGGAGCTGAATTTGTACGCAATGGCAGTGATGGATCGCATCCTAAAAGAGAAAAAACTGGATGTTGATATTCCTCATGGAGATGCCTGGTTCCGTGAAGGGAGCAAGCGTCCGTTGGTTCTGATTGCTGGCGGTACTGGCTTCTCTTATGCGCGATCCATCTTGTTAGCCGCGTTAGCGGAACAACCTGATCGCGAAGTCTCTATCTATTGGGGCGGGCGCGAAGCGGTACACCTGTATGATTTAGGTGAGTTGGAAGCACTATCGATTAAGTATCCGCAACTGAAAGTCATTCCCGTAGTAGAACAACCGGAAGAGGGTTGGCGTGGGCGCACAGGGACTGTACTGAGTGCTGTACTACAAGATTACGGTTCTTTAGCTGAGCAGGATATTTACATCGCGGGGCGTTTTGAAATGGCTAAAATCGCCCGTGAGCGTTTTTGTGTGGAGCGTGGCGCACAGGAAGAACATATCTTTGGTGATGCTTTTGCCTTTATCTAAAAGCGATAAAAAGCCCGCCTCTGACCGGCGGGGAAATAGCAACTAAACACGATATACCTCAGTTATCAGGGCCTACGTTCAGGCCCCTAATTTCTTGATGTCGGGTGGTTGTCTATGTTTGATGGTTATGTGTATTTGATGGTTATATGTATTTGGCTACTATAAGCGCTCAAATACGGTAGCAATACCTTGCCCTAGGCCGATACACATGGTTGCTAGCCCAAATTGTACGTCACGGCGCTCCATCAGGTTTAACAATGTGGTAGAGATCCGTGCGCCTGAACAGCCTAACGGGTGACCTAATGCAATGGCTCCACCGTTCAGGTTTACTTTATCGTCCATGCTTTCTAACAAACCTAAACCTTTCAGACAAGCCAGTGACTGAGCAGCAAACGCCTCGTTTAACTCAAATAAACCAATATCTGCCAATTCAAGGCCAGCACGTTTTAATGCCAATTGACTAGCAGGTACCGGGCCATAGCCCATGATTGAGGGGTCACAACCTACGACCGCCATCGAACGGATACGTGCTCGTGGGGTTAAACCTAATGACTTCGCTCTGGATTCGCTCATAATCAGCATCGCAGAAGCCCCATCGGACAAGGCTGATGATGTCCCTGCAGTAACTGTGCCATTTACCGGATCAAATGCAGGGCGCAAGGCTGCTAGACCGGATAGATTTGTTTCAGGACGAATGACTTCATCGAAATCAAAGCGTTTTAATACACCTTCTGCATCATGCCCATTGGTTGCAACGATTTCTTTTGCGAAATGCCCTGCCTGAGTCGCAGCATAAGCACGTTGATGAGAACGGAATGCAAACTCATCTTGTGACTGGCGGCTGATATTGTGAATTTTAGCCAACATCTCAGCGGTCAAGCCCATCATTCCAGCCGCTTTGGCAACAGTGCGACCCATTCCTGGATGGAAATCCACGCCGTGGTTCATTGGCACGTGGCCCATATGTTCCACTCCACCAATCAAACTGATCTTCGCATCACCCACCATAATGGCTC
This sequence comes from Yersinia pestis, assembly GCF_900460465.1. Classification (GTDB taxonomy): domain Bacteria; phylum Pseudomonadota; class Gammaproteobacteria; order Enterobacterales; family Enterobacteriaceae; genus Yersinia; species Yersinia pestis. Next base: position 553,423 of record NZ_UAVH01000001.1, read on the forward strand.
GTGCGCCATCATGCAGAGCTTGCATTGATGAGCCACACAGGCGATTAACGGTAACAGCGGGTACGCTGTGAGGAATTTCGGCTAATAAAGACGCGTTACGGGCAATATTGAAACCCTGCTCCAACGTTTGTTGCACACAACCCCAATAAATATCGTCGATTTCAGCAGCATTCAACCCAGGATTACGGCTGATAACGGCACGCATTAAATGGGCAGAGAGGTCTTCAGCCCGTACATGACGAAAAGCCCCCCCTTTGGAGCGGCCCATCGGTGTACGCACGGCATCAATAATGACTACATTTTCCATATTTTAAGACCTCATGCTGGTTGATTGGTAGAAACATCAAGCAGCGCTGCTGCCACAGGATAATAACTTTCGTTATGTTCAGCTTTAGCTCGTAGCCCCGCAGGAACGTGATATAACGCACCAAGGTGGGCATAGCGTTGAGCCATTTCGACATAATTTGCGCTACCGAGCGTATCAAGGTAACGGAAGACTCCTCCGTGGAATGGAGGGAAGCCAAGGCCATAAACCAGCGCCATGTCACCCTCGGCTGCGCTGGCAATAATACCTTCTTCCAGGCAGCGGACGACTTCATTGATCATTGGGATCATGGTGCGGGCAATAATGTCTTCATCGCTGAATTCTTGGAGAGGTTGGCTGATTTCTGCCAGTAATTTATCCACTTGTTCGTCATTTTCTTTACGTGGCTTACCCTTTGCATCTTGCGTATAGCGGTAAAACCCCTGACCATTCTTTTGCCCAAATCGTTGGTTATCAAACATCACATCAACCGCATCACGGTAATCCTTGTTCATTCGCTCAGGGAAACCGGCAGCCATCACCGCTTGTGCATGATGGGCAGTATCAATACCGACGACATCTAATAGATAAGCGGGCCCCATCGGCCAGCCAAACTGTTTTTCCATCACTTTATCAATTTGGTGGAAATCCCCACCGTCTCTGACTAACATGCCAAAGCCTGCGAGATACGGGAATAAGACGCGGTTAACGAAGAAACCAGGGCAATCATTGACAACAATTGGGGTTTTCCCCATTTGTGTAGCGTAAGCGACTACTGCCGCAAGGGTTTTATCTGAGGTTTTTGCCCCACGAATAATTTCAACCAGTGGCATCCGGTGTACTGGATTGAAGAAGTGCATACCGCAGAAATTTTCAGGGCGTTTGAGTGATTTAGCCAACTGATCAATAGGAATCGTCGAGGTATTGGAAGCTAAAACGGTATCTTCACCGATTAATGCTTCTACTTCCGCAAGTACAGCGGCTTTAACCTTCGGGTTCTCCACCACAGCTTCGACGATCACTTGGGCTCGTTCAATACCTGCATAATCCAAGGTTGGTCGAATAGTCGCTAGAATACTTGCCATTTTAAGGCCATCCACTTTGCCGCGTTCCAGCTGTTTATTCAGTAATTTAGCGGCCTCATTCATTCCAAGATCCAGCGAGTTTTCATTAATATCTTTCATAATGACTGGCACACTTTTCAGCGCTGACTGATAGGCAATTCCACCTCCCATGATCCCTGCGCCCAGAACCGCAGCCAGTTTTGGTGCAGCGACGCCTTTGGACAGTTTTTTGGCTTGCGCTTTTACATACTGGTCGTTAAGAAAAATCCCCACCAAAGCGCGAGCTTCATTGGAACCCGCTAAAGGGACAAAACTGTTGGTTTCCAAGTTCAGCGCTTCGGTACGACCAAATTTTGCGGCGGCTTCAATAGTTTTTACTGCAGTCAATGGTGCGGGATAGTGTTTCCCGGCGACTTGCATGACTCTGCCTTTAGCAATGGTAAAACACATAGCCGCTTCGGTAGGATTAAGTTTTAGGGGTTCCAGTTTTGGGCGGCGTGCTGCCTGCCAATCGAGCTTACCGTCAATAGCTTGTTTCAGCATAGTTAAGGCTGAACCGACCAGTTTCTCAGGGTCGACAACTGCATCAACCAGCCCAATCTTTAGTGCATCGTTGGCAGTAACATCTTTACCTGTGGCAATAATCTCAAGTGCACTATCAGCGCCTAGCAGGCGTGGTAAACGGACCGAACCACCGAAGCCCGGCATGATGCCCAACTTGGTTTCTGGGAGGCCGATACGTGCTTCTGGGGAGGCGATACGGAAATCCGTCGCCAAAATACATTCACATCCTCCACCTAGTGCGTATCCATTAATTGCTGAAATGGTTGGCACGGGTAAATCTTCCAGTCGATTGAAAATGGTGTTGGCGAACACCAGCCACTGGTGCAGTTTTTCTGGTGGGGCATTAAACAGGGATAGAAACTCAGTAATATCGGCACCAACAATCAAGGCTGTCTTCGCTGAACGTAATAGCAACCCTTTGAGTTCACTTTGTTTTTCTAACACATTCAAGGCTTCACCCAAATTGGCTACGGTTTTAGTATCCAGTTTATTAACTGAACCCGGAGCATCAAATACCAACTCGGCAATACCGTTTTCCAACCAGTGAAGCTGTAATGTTTCGCTTTGGTAGAGCATATCTATCTCCTGAATAAGCGCATGTGATCTGGTATGACCAGATATTCAGGAAGTGTGGTTATTTTGTTAATGAAATGCAAATGAGAGATTGTTTTTTTGCAGTGAAGATCACAATCAATAAGGTAGACTAATTGATCTTTATCATATTTATTCGAGATGTTTCGAGAGACTAAATAATCGTTCTATTACGCGGGCAGAGTTTGGCTGCAACACCCATTATTTTGGGTATAGTGGCTATCAATTTGTAGAATAAACGTCATCGAAACATGGTTTCGGTGACTATGATAAGATAAAAAAATTAAGTTCTAATAGCGAAGGGTACTGTGATGGAAACGCTGGCTTCTTTATATAACGAACATTTATCCACTCTACAACAGCGCACCCGCGATGTGCTGGAGCGTCATCAATTAGATGCGTTGCTGATTCACTCTGGTGAATTACAGCGGCTTTTTCTTGATGACCGTGACTATCCCTTTAAGGTTAATCCACAGTTTAAAGCTTGGGTCCCTGTGACTGAGGTCCCCAATTGCTGGTTATGGGTTGATGGAGTCAATACACCAAAATTATGGTTCTACTCACCGGTAGATTACTGGCACAGTGTCGAACCGCTACCTGATAGCTTCTGGACGAAGAATATTGATGTTCAGCCATTGCTGAATGCTGATGATATTGCGCAACAATTACCTGTTCAGCGTGAACGTGTTGCTTATATTGGTTATGCCCAGCAGCGTGCACAAGCTTTAGGCTTCAGTGCTGAGAACATTAACCCGCAGCCGGTCTTGGATTATCTTCATTATTATCGCTCTTATAAAACGGATTACGAACTGGCGTGCATGCGTGAAGCACAAAAAACTGCAGTCGTAGGGCATCGTGCGGCCTATGAAGCATTCCAGTCGGGTATGAGTGAGTTTGATATTAATCTGGCTTACCTGATGGCTACCGGACATCGTGATACTGATGTTCCTTACGATAATATTGTCGCGCTGAATGAACACTCCGCAGTACTTCATTATACGATTTTACAGCATCAACCTCCGGCAGAGATACGTAGTTTCCTGATTGATGCCGGAGCTGAATATAATGGCTATGCTGCCGATCTGACTCGTACTTACACAGCAGACCGTGACAGTGATTTTGCGGCTTTAATTAGCGACCTTAATACTGAGCAATTGGCGCTGATCGATACGATTAAAAGTGGTGAACGCTATACTGATTATCACGTTCAGATGCATCAACGCATTGCTAAGCTTTTGCGTACACATAATTTAGTCACGGGGATCAGCGAAGAGGCGATGGTCGAACAGGGAATTACCTGCCCATTCCTGCCACATGGTTTGGGTCATCCACTTGGTTTGCAAGTGCATGATACTGCTGGTTTTATGCAGGACGATAAAGGTACGAACCTGAACGCGCCATCTAAGTATCCTTATCTACGTTGCACACGTGTTCTGCAACCGCGCATGGTGCTGACTATTGAGCCGGGCCTGTACTTTATCGATTCTTTGTTGGCTCCTTGGCGCATTGGTGAGTTCAGCAAACATTTTAATTGGGATCGTATTGATGCACTGAAGCCTTATGGTGGTATTCGTATAGAAGACAATATTGTTATTCATGATAAACGGGTCGAAAATATGACGCGTGATCTGAAACTGGCCTGATGCAGCCTTATCTGATACCCGCTATGCCGGTTACTATCAGCGAAGAGATCAAGAAAAGCCGTTTCATTACCTTATTGGCTCATACCTGTGGGGTTAATGAGGCTAAAGATTTTATTCAGCAGGTTAAGCAACAACATCCAACGGCCCGGCATCATTGCTGGGCTTTTGTTGTGCCCAGAAAACCCCCAGCTAGGCTGGGGGTTCAGTAAAGCTTTCAGCTTTGGGTCAGTTATAAAAACCCCTTTTGATTTGTTAAAACAGTTTGCGGTCTGGCAACTGCAAATGTTCAACAAGAAATCAAAAGGGGGTCCCAATGAGGGATGAAAAGAGCTTAGCGCACACCCGATGGAACTGTAAATATCATATAGTTTTTGCGCCGAAGTACCGAAGGCAGGTGTTCTACAGGGAAAAACGCAGAGCGATTGGCAGTATTTTAAGAAAACTGTGCGAATGGAAAAACGTGAATATCCTGGAAGCAGAATACTGTGTGGATCACATCCATATGCTTCTGGAGATCCCGCCCAAGATGAGTGTCTCGGGATTTATGGGGTACCTGAAGGGAAAGAGCAGTCTGATGCTTTATGAGCAGTTTGGCGATTTGAAGTTCAAATACCGTAACAGGGAGTTTTGGTGTCGAGGGTATTACGTTGATACGGTAGGGAAAAACACGGCCAGGATACAAGAATACATAAAGCACCAATTGGAAGAGGATAAAATGGGTGAGCAACTCTCGATCCCGTATCCCGGTAGCCCGTTTACGGGCCGTAAGTAATCCATAGATGCAAATGTCAGATCGCGATGCGCCTGTTAGGGCGCGGCTGGTAACAGAGCCTTATAGGCGCATATGAAAAACCTCCGGCTATGCCGGAGGATATTTATTGCCGGTCCCCCGACGGATTCTCAGCAGTTAGGTTTTTCCGATGATGGAGAACCCTCTGGCACCGCCGGTAAACCCATCTTGGCACAACTGATGGGGAGTGATATTGGAGAAATTACGGCTGTTGTTGTGCGTTATTATGGGGGCATTAAACTTGGCACAGGTGGGTTAGTAAAAGCTTATGGTAGTGGTGTGCAGCAGGCACTAAAACAGGTAGCGGTAAAATATAAAGTCCCACAGGTGGAATATACTTTACAGTGTGACTATGCGCAGCTTGCTATGGTAGAAATGCTATTACAGCAGGTTGAAGGCCAGATTTTACGAGGTGAATACACGGAACTTGTAACACTTCATCTCACTCTGCCAGCAACTCAAGCCAGCCAAGTCGGGGATAAATTGCGTGATCTCAGTCGTGGTACATTGCAATTAACACCTATTTCGTAATAATCCCCATCCAAGTGAATTGCTAAGGAACGTGCCGGAATGCATTTTCGTGCCATAACCCGTATTGTTGGTCTGCTGGTCATCTTATTCTCCGGAACAATGTTTATTCCCGGGCTGGTGGCTTTGATCTATCGTGATGGTGCTGGCCGTGCCTTCAGTGAAACTTTTTTTGTTGCTGTGTCTATCGGGCTTTTGCTTTGGTTACCGAATAGAAAGCAGAAGCATGAGTTAAAACCTCGCGAGGGTTTTCTCATCGTCGTATTATTTTGGACGGTGTTGGGTAGTGTCGGGGCATTACCTTTTTTATTCTCAGAGCGGCCTAATCTTTCATTAACTGATGCATTCTTTGAATCATTCTCAGGGTTAACTACCACAGGGGCAACTACCTTAGTGGGGTTGGATTCACTTCCCAAAGCAATTCTATTCTATCGACAAATGCTGCAATGGCTTGGTGGGATGGGGATCATCGTACTCGCTGTGGCTATTTTGCCAATTTTGGGCGTCGGGGGGATGCAGCTCTATCGTGCAGAAATGCCTGGTCCGCTGAAAGATAATAAAATGCGGCCCCGCATTGCTGAAACGGCTAAAACGCTCTGGCTCATCTATGTACTACTGACTATCGCTTGTGCGCTTGCCCTTTGGGGAGCAGGGATGTCGGTATTTGATGCTATTTCTCATAGTTTTTCGACAATAGCTATCGGTGGTTTTTCAACCCATGATGCCAGCATTGGGTACTTTAACAGCCCAACGATCAACACAATTATTGGCATATTCTTGCTGATTTCTGGCTGTAATTTTGGTTTACACTTTGCGGTACTCAGTGGCAGAAGCTTGAAAGTCTATTGGCGTGATCCCGAATTCCGTATGTTTATCTTTGTACAATTGACGCTAGTTATCGTTTGTACCTTAGTGCTCTGGCAACATAGTGTATATAAGTCCGGAATAGAAACCTTAAATCAGGCGTTCTTCCAAGTGGTTTCAATGGCTACTACGGCGGGCTTCACGACCGACAGCATTGCGAAATGGCCGCTCTTCTTGCCCCTACTCTTATTATGTTCTGCTTTTATTGGTGGTTGTGCGGGGTCTACCGGGGGCGGCCTAAAAGTTATTCGTATCCTATTACTCTACTTACAAGGTTCACGCGAGTTAAAACGGTTGGTCCACCCTAATGCGGTTTACACCATTAAACTGGGGCGGCGTGCATTACCCGAGCGGATTCTTGAAGCGGTTTGGGGCTTTTTCTCTGCTTATGCGCTGGTCTTCATTATCAGTATGTTAGCGATCGTCGCGACTGGGGTTGATGAATTTTCTGCCTTCGCTGCTGTCACTGCGACGTTGAATAACCTCGGGCCCGGTTTGGGGGTAGTGGCTGATAACTTTACATCTATGAATCCCGCAGCCAAATGGATATTGGTGATTACGATGTTATTTGGCCGGCTGGAAGTCTTCACTTTGCTAGTCCTTTTCACCCCAACATTTTGGCGCGAGTAGTTCTGCATAAGGAACATTACTATGAAAATACTAATACTTTACTCCAGCCGAGACGGCCAAACGAAAACTATAGCTTCTTATATAGCTAAGCAATTAACAGAGGCAGCCACTTGTGAAATACAAGACCTATCTCAAGTAGGCCAAATCGATCTGAGCCAGTATCAGCAAGTTATCATTGGGGCTTCTGTACGGTATGGACATTTCAGCCCCGTGTTGAATAAGTTCGTTAATAAACACGTTGCGCAATTGAGTCAGATGCCAAGTGCATTCTTTGCTGTGAACTTAACGGCACGCAAGCCAGAAAAACGTTCGCCACAAACCAATACATATGTACGTAAGTTTTTATTGAACACTCCCTGGCAGCCAACGTTGTGCTCGGTATTCGCTGGTGCTCTGCGTTATCCACGCTACAGTTGGATAGATCGGATAATGATTCAACTTATTATGCGTATGACTGGGGGAGAAACCGATACCAGTAAAGAAGTTGAGTATACGGATTGGCAAGAGGTAAGCCGTTTTACTCAGGATTTCTTGGCACTGCAGTATAAAAAGTAGCTATCACGCTGGTTATCACAGCAAATTGCTGAAAAAAAACACGGTTGAAAAGTTTTTTGAAATTAGGGGTTGCAGGCTGTCAGGAACTCCCTATAATGCGCCTCCACTGACCGGGAACAACGAAACACACTTCGCCGGGTCAGGAAGAGAAAAGCAGACTTGAACTTCGAAAGAAATAAAAGAAAACCTTGACTCTTCAGCGGGAAAGCGTATTATCTGCCTCCCGCGTTACCGTAAGATTCGCCGCAAGGCAAACGGGTAACGAACGCTCTTTAACAATTTATCAGACAATCTGTGTGGGCACTCGCAAGACGATATCGACGCCTGTTTCGGCAGGCAGAAATAATATCAAGTCTTGAAGAGTGACCAAAGCAGTAAACATTTTGACTTCGGTCAAGATGCCTATTTGCAGAAAGTAATCTTTGAGCACCGCTGCTTTTACGCAAGTAAAAGTCAGCAAATCAAACAAATCTTAAATTGAAGAGTTTGATCATGGCTCAGATTGAACGCTGGCGGCAGGCCTAACACATGCAAGTCGAGCGGCAGCGGGAAGTAGTTTACTACTTTGCCGGCGAGCGGCGGACGGGTGAGTAATGTCTGGGGATCTGCCTGATGGAGGGGGATAACTACTGGAAACGGTAGCTAATACCGCGTGACCTCGCAAGAGCAAAGTGGGGGACCTTAGGGCCTCACGCCATCGGATGAACCCAGATGGGATTAGCTAGTAGGTGGGGTAATGGCTCACCTAGGCGACGATCCCTAGCTGGTCTGAGAGGATGACCAGCCACACTGGAACTGAGACACGGTCCAGACTCCTACGGGAGGCAGCAGTGGGGAATATTGCACAATGGGCGCAAGCCTGATGCAGCCATGCCGCGTGTGTGAAGAAGGCCTTCGGGTTGTAAAGCACTTTCAGCGAGGAGGAAGGGGTTGAGTTTAATACGCTCAATCATTGACGTTACTCGCAGAAGAAGCACCGGCTAACTCCGTGCCAGCAGCCGCGGTAATACGGAGGGTGCAAGCGTTAATCGGAATTACTGGGCGTAAAGCGCACGCAGGCGGTTTGTTAAGTCAGATGTGAAATCCCCGCGCTTAACGTGGGAACTGCATTTGAAACTGGCAAGCTAGAGTCTTGTAGAGGGGGGTAGAATTCCAGGTGTAGCGGTGAAATGCGTAGAGATCTGGAGGAATACCGGTGGCGAAGGCGGCCCCCTGGACAAAGACTGACGCTCAGGTGCGAAAGCGTGGGGAGCAAACAGGATTAGATACCCTGGTAGTCCACGCTGTAAACGATGTCGACTTGGAGGTTGTGCCCTTGAGGCGTGGCTTCCGGAGCTAACGCGTTAAGTCGACCGCCTGGGGAGTACGGCCGCAAGGTTAAAACTCAAATGAATTGACGGGGGCCCGCACAAGCGGTGGAGCATGTGGTTTAATTCGATGCAACGCGAAGAACCTTACCTACTCTTGACATCCACAGAATTTGGCAGAGATGCTAAAGTGCCTTCGGGAACTGTGAGACAGGTGCTGCATGGCTGTCGTCAGCTCGTGTTGTGAAATGTTGGGTTAAGTCCCGCAACGAGCGCAACCCTTATCCTTTGTTGCCAGCACGTAATGGTGGGAACTCAAGGGAGACTGCCGGTGACAAACCGGAGGAAGGTGGGGATGACGTCAAGTCATCATGGCCCTTACGAGTAGGGCTACACACGTGCTACAATGGCAGATACAAAGTGAAGCGAACTCGCGAGAGCCAGCGGACCACATAAAGTCTGTCGTAGTCCGGATTGGAGTCTGCAACTCGACTCCATGAAGTCGGAATCGCTAGTAATCGTAGATCAGAATGCTACGGTGAATACGTTCCCGGGCCTTGTACACACCGCCCGTCACACCATGGGAGTGGGTTGCAAAAGAAGTAGGTAGCTTAACCTTCGGGAGGGCGCTTACCACTTTGTGATTCATGACTGGGGTGAAGTCGTAACAAGGTAACCGTAGGGGAACCTGCGGTTGGATCACCTCCTTACCTAACGATACGCATTGCGCAGTGCCCACACAGATTGTCTGATAGAAAGTAACGAGCAAATAAAGCCGGGCTGAGAAATTGGTCGGGCTTTAGTACCTTGTTGGGTCTGTAGCTCAGGTGGTTAGAGCGCACCCCTGATAAGGGTGAGGTCGGTGGTTCAAGTCCACTCAGACCCACCAACTCACCATTCCCTGTTGAGTTGCAGCAATAAGGTGATTTGCTTTTTATATGGGGCTATAGCTCAGCTGGGAGAGCGCCTGCCTTGCACGCAGGAGGTCAGCGGTTCGATCCCGCTTAGCTCCACCATATAAAACTATTTCAAAACGTACTGCGGTCGCAAGGCACAGTGTGTTGTGAAATATTGCTCTTTAACAATCTGGAACAAGCTGAAAATTGAAACATTACAGCTGAAATTTACCCCGCCGTAGATGTATTGGGGTAAAGAGTAACCTGTAATAGAGTCTCTCAAATAATCGCAACACAAGATGTACTGTCAGCAATGATAAGACACCTTCGGGTTGTGAGGTTAAGCGACTAAGCGTACACGGTGGATGCCTAGGCAGTCAGAGGCGATGAAGGGCGTGCTAATCTGCGAAAAGCGTCGGTAAGCTGATATGAAGCGTTATAACCGACGATACCCGAATGGGGAAACCCAGTGCAATACGTTGCACTATCGTTAGATGAATACATAGTCTAACGAGGCGAACCGGGGGAACTGAAACATCTAAGTACCCCGAGGAAAAGAAATCAACCGAGATTCCCCCAGTAGCGGCGAGCGAACGGGGAGGAGCCCAGAGTCTGAATCAGTTTGTGTGTTAGTGGAAGCGTCTGGAAAGTCGCACGGTACAGGGTGATAGTCCCGTACACCAAAATGCACAGGCTGTGAACTCGATGAGTAGGGCGGGACACGTGACATCCTGTCTGAATATGGGGGGACCATCCTCCAAGGCTAAATACTCCTGACTGACCGATAGTGAACCAGTACCGTGAGGGAAAGGCGAAAAGAACCCCGGCGAGGGGAGTGAAATAGAACCTGAAACCGTGTACGTACAAGCAGTGGGAGCACCTTCGTGGTGTGACTGCGTACCTTTTGTATAATGGGTCAGCGACTTATATTTTGTAGCAAGGTTAACCGAATAGGGGAGCCGTAGGGAAACCGAGTCTTAACTGGGCGTCTAGTTGCAAGGTATAGACCCGAAACCCGGTGATCTAGCCATGGGCAGGTTGAAGGTTGGGTAACACTAACTGGAGGACCGAACCGACTAATGTTGAAAAATTAGCGGATGACTTGTGGCTGGGGGTGAAAGGCCAATCAAACCGGGAGATAGCTGGTTCTCCCCGAAAGCTATTTAGGTAGCGCCTCGTGAACTCATCTTCGGGGGTAGAGCACTGTTTCGGCTAGGGGGCCATCCCGGCTTACCAAACCGATGCAAACTCCGAATACCGAAGAATGTTATCACGGGAGACACACGGCGGGTGCTAACGTCCGTCGTGAAGAGGGAAACAACCCAGACCGCCAGCTAAGGTCCCAAAGTCATGGTTAAGTGGGAAACGATGTGGGAAGGCACAGACAGCCAGGATGTTGGCTTAGAAGCAGCCATCATTTAAAGAAAGCGTAATAGCTCACTGGTCGAGTCGGCCTGCGCGGAAGATGTAACGGGGCTAAACCATGCACCGAAGCTGCGGCAGCGACGTTTAGGCGTTGTTGGGTAGGGGAGCGTTCTGTAAGCCGTTGAAGGTGACCTGTGAGGGTTGCTGGAGGTATCAGAAGTGCGAATGCTGACATAAGTAACGATAATGCGGGTGAAAAACCCGCACGCCGGAAGACCAAGGGTTCCTGTCCAACGTTAATCGGGGCAGGGTGAGTCGACCCCTAAGGCGAGGCTGAAAAGCGTAGTCGATGGGAAACAGGTTAATATTCCTGTACTTGGTGTTACTGCGAAGGGGGGACGGAGAAGGCTAGGCTGGCCGGGCGACGGTTGTCCCGGTTTAAGCGTGTAGGGGGAGTGACCAGGTAAATCCGGTTGCTTATCAACCCTGAGGCGTGATGACGATGCACCACGGTGCAGAAGCAGTTGATGCCATGCTTCCAGGAAAAGCCTCTAAGCATCAGGTAACATTAAATCGTACCCCAAACCGACACAGGTGGTCAGGTAGAGAATACTCAGGCGCTTGAGAGAACTCGGGTGAAGGAACTAGGCAAAATGGTGCCGTAACTTCGGGAGAAGGCACGCTGGCGTTAGGTGAAAGGACTAGCTCCTGGAGCTGAAGCCAGTCGCAGATACCAGCTGGCTGCAACTGTTTAATAAAAACACAGCACTGTGCAAACACGAAAGTGGACGTATACAGTGTGACGCCTGCCCGGTGCTGGAAGGTTAATTGATGGGGTCAGCCGCAAGGCGAAGCTCTTGATCGAAGCCCCAGTAAACGGCGGCCGTAACTATAACGGTCCTAAGGTAGCGAAATTCCTTGTCGGGTAAGTTCCGACCTGCACGAATGGCGTAATGATGGCCAGGCTGTCTCCACCCGAGACTCAGTGAAATTGAACTCGCTGTGAAGATGCAGTGTACCCGCGGCAAGACGGAAAGACCCCGTGAACCTTTACTATAGCTTGACACTGAACATTGAGCCTTGATGTGTAGGATAGGTGGGAGGCCTTGAAGTGTGGACGCCAGTCTGCATGGAGCCAACCTTGAAATACCACCCTTTAATGTTTGATGTTCTAACTCGGCCCCATGATCTGGGGTGAGGACAGTGTCTGGTGGGTAGTTTGACTGGGGCGGTCTCCTCCCAAAGAGTAACGGAGGAGCACGAAGGTTAGCTAATCACGGTCGGACATCGTGAGGTTAGTGCAAAGGCATAAGCTAGCTTGACTGCGAGAGTGACGGCTCGAGCAGGTACGAAAGTAGGTCTTAGTGATCCGGTGGTTCTGAATGGAAGGGCCATCGCTCAACGGATAAAAGGTACTCCGGGGATAACAGGCTGATACCGCCCAAGAGTTCATATCGACGGCGGTGTTTGGCACCTCGATGTCGGCTCATCACATCCTGGGGCTGAAGTAGGTCCCAAGGGTATGGCTGTTCGCCATTTAAAGTGGTACGCGAGCTGGGTTTAGAACGTCGTGAGACAGTTCGGTCCCTATCTGCCGTGGGCGTTGGAAGATTGAGAGGGGCTGCTCCTAGTACGAGAGGACCGGAGTGGACGAATCACTGGTGTTCGGGTTGTCATGCCAATGGCATTGCCCGGTAGCTAAATTCGGAAGAGATAACCGCTGAAAGCATCTAAGCGGGAAACTTGCCTCGAGATGAGTCTTCCCTGGGACTTAAAGTCCCCTGAAGGAACGTTAAAGACTATGACGTTGATAGGCTGGGTGTGTAAGTGCAGCGATGTATTGAGCTAACCAGTACTAATGATCCGTGAGGCTTAACCTTACAACACCGAAGGTGTTTTGAATTGAGAGAGATTTTCAGCGTCGTTCCGAGATTGTGTTGACTGGCTGACAAGTGTTGCTTGTTTGCGGGTTAATTGAAACAGAATTTGCCTGGCGGCCATAGCGCGGTGGTCCCACCTGATCCCATGCCGAACTCAGAAGTGAAACGCCGTAGCGCCGATGGTAGTGTGGGGTCTCCCCATGCGAGAGTAGGACACTGCCAGGCATCAAATAAAGCCAAGACCCCATGCCCAAAGCGTGGGTTTTTTGCTGTGTGCGAAACACAGAAATTGCGCGTTGTAGCGAGTAGAATTTCGGGTTTATGAACCATAGACTGACAAGGTCTATTAGTGTGAAATATGACACTTATAGAAAAAATCTGCCCGATATCAAATCCTCCTAGAATTCTAGGGCCAATTTCCTTTGTACTGGTACCAGTACTCACAGTGACGACCAGATTAAAGCAGGTTTACCAAGCGTTCTCCCACTCTTTAAATAACATTCCATTTACCCTAGCCTTAGGTAGTATCAAGACTTCTTAGCCCTATCCGATGAAATTTTTCTGGTGATGATATCGCTAGTAGCTCGATCACTACTTTTTCATTATTTACTTGAAATAAAAAATACAAACAGCCCATTACGATCGGTTAGACTAGCGCGAGAGTTATTTAGAATGAGCATCTAATGTAATGTCGAATCAGCGTTCCTCTCTAAAACACCTTAATACCTTTGCGCTACCTGCTTATGCAAGCAATGTCATTAGTGCTGGCTCAGTAGAAACATTAATTGCGGCTTGGCATGAATCAAAAGCCAAGCGACAGCCGGTACTATTACTAGGTGAAGGTAGCAATGTGTTATTTATTAAAAATTTCTCTGGGACAGTATTACTCAATAGGATTATGGGGATTACTTCTACCGAAGACAGTGCTGCTTGGTATTTACATGTCGGTGCTGGGGAAAATTGGCATCAACTGGTATGTCATTCACTGCAAAATAATATGCCGGGGTTGGAAAATTTAGCGTTAATTCCAGGCTGTGTCGGCTCTGCGCCGATCCAAAATATAGGTGCCTATGGCGTTGAATTAAAACAAGTATGTGAATATGTTGATTTACTTGATATGGATAAAGGTACTATTCAGCGTATCTCCGCTGAGGAGTGTCAGTTTGGTTACCGTGACAGCATTTTTAAACATCGCTATGGGAATGGATTTGCTATCGTATCTGTCGGTATTAAATTGATGAAATCATGGACTCCAACGCTGGGTTATGGCGACTTAATACATATGGACCCATTAACAGTTACTGCCACAGATATTTTTAACTCTGTCTGTACAATGCGGCGGAGTAAACTTCCAGACCCAATGGTCACTGGCAATGCCGGGAGTTTCTTCAAAAACCCTGTAGTAAGCGCAGCAATCGCTGAGGAGATCGTACATTGTTACCCCAATGCTCCTCATTATCTGCAGCCAGATGGGTCAGTAAAACTTGCAGCAGGTTGGTTGATCGATCAGTGTTCACTTAAGGGGTACCAGATTGGTGGTGCCGCAGTACACCAGCAACAAGCTCTGGTGCTGATTAACCAGTCAGAAGCGACTGGCCAAGATGTAATACATCTTGCACGTTATATCCGCCAGCAGGTCGCACAGAGATTTTCAATCTGGCTAGAACCAGAGGTACGCTTTATTGCTGATAATGGTGAAGTTAATGCTGTGGAGCATTTATCGTGAAAGATATCAGGGTCCCCTTACGGTTAGTCAGTATATTATCTGATGGTTTTTTTCACTCCGGTGAGCAATTGGGTGAAACGTTAGGCATGAGTCGCGCTGCGATTAATAAACACATGCAAACTATTAGAGATTGGGGTTTAGATGTTTTTACTGTCCCAGGTAAGGGCTACAGCTTACCTACTTCTATCCAATTGCTTGATGAACAAAAAATATTAAGTTATTTACCTACGGGTCACGTAACAGTATTACCCGTAGTCGATTCTACTAATCAATATTTATTGGATCGTATTACTGAATTGAAATCAGGTGATGCGTGTGTTGCGGAATATCAGCAAGCAGGACGAGGTCGGCGTGGGCGTCAATGGGTTTCTCCTTTTGGTGCTAATCTTTATTTATCAATGTATTGGCGGCTAGAGCAAGGTCCTGCTGCTGCAATGGGATTAAGCTTGGTTGTTGGGATTGTTATGGCAGAGGTTCTGCAGAATTTAGGTGCAGAGAAGGTTCGTGTTAAGTGGCCTAATGATCTGTATTTAAATGATAAAAAGCTGGCCGGAATATTAGTAGAGCTTACTGGGAAAACGGGTGATGCTGCACAATTAGTCATTGGTGCAGGTATTAACCTGACAATGCGTGGTTCAGAAACAAATGCTATTAACCAAGATTGGATAAATTTGCAGGATGCTGGTGTTACTATCGATCGTAATAAACTCACTGCTGAGATCTTATCTGAATTACGGCTTGCAGTAGTTAAGTTCGAAAATGAGGGCTTATCGGCATTCCTTTCTCGTTGGCAGAAAATGGATAATTATCTTAATAGGCCAGTGAAATTAATTATTGGTAATCAAGAGATTTTTGGTATTGCTCGCGGAATCGATCAGCAAGGCGCATTATTATTAGAACAAGATGGCAATATAAAGCCTTATATTGGCGGTGAGATATCCCTTCGAGGTGTCTGATTAATTAATGGGAGATAACTATCTCCCGTATAGATTATTTTCTTAAGCGTACACTTTCTACTGCATGATTGGCACTTTTCGTCATTATTAAACTTGCTCTTTCACGAGTTGGTAAAATATTTTGCTTTAAATTCAATCCATTGATCTCATTCCATAATTGAGTGGCGATCTTAATAGCCTCTGTCTCTGGTAGTTTTGCATAATTATGAAAGTAAGAGTCTGGATTTGAGAATGCACCCTGACGAAATTTAAGAAATCTATTAATATACCAACTCTGAAGTAAATCCTCAGGTGCATCCACATATATAGAGAAATCTACAAAGTCTGATACAAATACGTGATGGGGATCATGTGGGTAGTCCATCCCACTCTGTAGCACATTTAAGCCTTCTAATATTAGGATGTCGGGTTGCTTGATTACCTTATTACCGTCAGGGACAACATCATATATTAAATGAGAATAAACGGGTGCAGTAACATAATCCGCTCCTGATTTAACCTCAGAGACAAATTTCACTAGATTATGCATATCATAGGATTCCGGGAATCCTTTTTTCTTCATTAGCCCACGTTCGTTGAGCACCTTATTAGGATGAAGGAAACCATCGGTTGTAATGAGTTCTACGCTACGATGTTCCGGCCAACGGCTAAGCAAAGCTTGCAATAAACGGGCGGTAGTACTTTTACCGACAGCTACGCTGCCAGCAATGCCGATGACATAAGGAATACGTTGGCCATCAGTCCCAAGGAATTGCTCAAGAACAGCCTGACGACGCAAATTAGAGCTAATATAAAAATTAAGTAGGCGTGAAAGTGGAAGGTAAATTTGTGCCACTTCATCTAATGAAAGGTCTTCGTTAATCCCTTTGAGTTTAACGATTTCTTCTTCTGTCAGTGTCAATGGCACTGAGTCGCGTAATGCCGCCCATTGGGTACGATCGAACTGTAGATAAGGCGTCGCTAAAGATTGTTCTCTTTTTGTCATAAGCCAAATTCTGCCTGTTAACGCAGGTTGGGAAAGGCGCTGGACGCCAACTCCAGATAAGAAACAAGCTGCATATTATAGGCAGCTTGGTTTTTGGTGTAGACATTTTTGCGCTTAGTGAGTGATTTCTTTGACGCGTGTTGCTATTCCAATCAATTAAGAGGGCTTATGGCAGGTTCAGGTATTTTCTATTTTTTACACTATGGTTCATTAGTTTTGTATGGCCGTGTGTGGTTGAACCACGGTAAACAAGCGTTTGAAATAAATTGCGGTTGGATGATAGTTACCATTAGGAGTGCAGGCATAGTCAGGGATCTCCCCCACATAACGGTAGCCCTGTGCCCGATAAAAAGACTCAGCGGAAGAACCCGATTGAGTATCTAGATATATTAATCCACGGCGTAATTGTACTGCGGTGTTTTCTGCAGCAATGATTAATTTATGTCCTATCCCAGTGCGACGGCTACGGCTATGAACAAGTAATTTTTGTATTTCAGCCCGATTTAAGCCATTCGGTTTTTGGCAAAGAACTAATTGGATAGTACCGATGATGCCAATTTCATCACGTGCTATCCATAAGAGTAATGCTTCTCTCTCTATGGCTGGGCGTAGACTGTGGAAATAACCCTCAGCTTCTTCCTGGGAAAGTGTATGCGTATTGTAACCCACGGAGGCACCATAAGTGACCGCATCAATAAGTAAACTGGCTAACCCACTTCGGTATATGGGGAAAGTTGCGGCATTAAGCAAAACTATCTTCATAATTGTAACGAACGGTGCAATAGTGATCCACACCCAACGCCTGAAATCAGATCCAGGGGGTAATCTGCTCTCCTGATTCAGGAGAGTTTATGGTCACTTTTGAGACAGTTATGGAAATTAAAATCCTGCACAAGCAGGGAATGAGTAGCCGGGCGATTGCCAGAGAACTGGGGATCTCCCGCAATACCGTTAAACGTTATTTGCAGGCAAAATCTGAGCCGCCAAAATATACGCCGCGACCTGCTGTTGCTTCACTCCTGGATGAATACCGGGATTATATTCGTCAACGCATCGCCGATGCTCATCCTTACAAAATCCCGGCAACGGTAATCGCTCGCGAGATCAGAGACCAGGGATATCGTGGCGGAATGACCATTCTCAGGGCATTCATTCGTTCTCTCTCGGTTCCTCAGGAGCAGGAGCCTGCCGTTCGGTTCGAAACTGAACCCGGACGACAGATGCAGGTTGACTGGGGCACTATGCGTAATGGTCGCTCACCGCTTCACGTGTTCGTTGCTGTTCTCGGATACAGCCGAATGCTGTACATCGAATTCACTGACAATATGCGTTATGACACGCTGGAGACCTGCCATCGTAATGCGTTCCGCTTCTTTGGTGGTGTGCCGCGCGAAGTGTTGTATGACAATATGAAAACTGTGGTTCTGCAACGTGACGCATATCAGACCGGTCAGCACCGGTTCCATCCTTCGCTGTGGCAGTTCGGCAAGGAGATGGGCTTCTCTCCCCGACTGTGTCGCCCCTTCAGGGCACAGACTAAAGGTAAGGTGGAACGGATGGTGCAGTACACCCGTAACAGTTTTTACATCCCACTAATGACTCGCCTGCGCCCGATGGGGATCACTGTCGATGTTGAAACAGCCAACCGCCACGGTCTGCGCTGGCTGCACGATGTCGCTAACCAACGAAAGCATGAAACAATCCAGGCCCGTCCCTGCGATCGCTGGCTCGAAGAGCAGCAGTCCATGCTGGCACTGCCTCCGGAGAAAAAAGAGTATGACGTGCATCTTGATGAAAATCTGGTGAACTTCGACAAACACCCCCTGCATCATCCACTCTCCATCTACGACTCATTCTGCAGAGGAGTGGCGTGATGATGGAACTGCAACATCAACGACTGATGGCGCTCGCCGGGCAGTTGCAACTGGAAAGCCTTATAAGCGCAGCGCCTGCGCTGTCACAACAGGCAGTAGACCAGGAATGGAGTTATATGGACTTCCTGGAGCATCTGCTTCATGAAGAAAAACTGGCACGTCATCAACGTAAACAGGCGATGTATACCCGAATGGCAGCCTTCCCGGCGGTGAAAACGTTCGAAGAGTATGACTTCACATTCGCCACCGGAGCACCGCAGAAGCAACTCCAGTCGTTACGCTCACTCAGCTTCATAGAACGTAATGAAAATATCGTATTACTGGGGCCATCAGGTGTGGGGAAAACCCATCTGGCAATAGCGATGGGCTATGAAGCAGTCCGTGCAGGTATCAAAGTTCGCTTCACAACAGCAGCAGATCTGTTACTTCAGTTATCTACGGCACAACGTCAGGGCCGTTATAAAACGACGCTTCAGCGTGGAGTAATGGCCCCCCGCCTGCTCATCATTGATGAAATAGGCTATCTGCCGTTCAGTCAGGAAGAAGCAAAGCTGTTCTTCCAGGTCATCGCTAAACGTTACGAAAAGAGCGCAATGATCCTGACATCCAATCTGCCGTTCGGGCAGTGGGATCAAACGTTCGCCGGTGATGCAGCACTGACCTCAGCGATGCTGGACCGTATCTTACACCACTCACATGTCGTTCAAATCAAAGGAGAAAGCTATCGACTCAGACAGAAACGAAAGGCCGGGGTTATAGCAGAAGCTAATCCTGAGTAAAACGGTGGATCAATATTGGGCCGTTGGTGGAGATATAAGTGGATCACTTTTCATCCGTCGTTGACAATAATAAAATTTCTCTCTGAAACTGTCTGCTCTGATATCCATTGCTAAGCAATAAACAAGCCAAACTTATAAAGTGGGCAGTAGTAAGCGCTTTTCTGCTTATTAGCCATTCAGGAATGCACTGATGTAGAATAATTTTCCCCATTGTGGTGCATATGACTAAAGTGATATTCAGGACAATATTGTTCGGTGATGAGATATGGATGAGATTTTTGAGGATGAATCTTATAATGATAGGCGGGTACAATATTTGATTTTTTGAGTATTAATTGAGCTGATTATGCTTGATAATACCTCTGCGGCGTAAAAGGTGGTCGTTTTATGAGCAAAGACGCGAGTTATGCAATTTTTTTGTTGCATCATGGCTCCGCTCTACCTAGAATGCGCTGCACTTGATGCCGGCATAGCTCAGTTGGTAGAGCAACTGACTTGTAATCAGTAGGTCCCGAGTTCGACTCTTGGTGCCGGCACCATTCAAGTACTAAAATTTAGGTGGGGTTCCCGAGCGGCCAAAGGGAGCAGACTGTAAATCTGCCGTCATCGACTTCGAAGGTTCGAATCCTTCCCCCACCACCATGTTTAACCTTGAGTCCCAGGGTAATTCAGAACGTTGAATCCCCAGTAAGCACTCAAGGCGAGGGTAGCGTACCTCGATGAAGAGTGAAGTGGCCAAGCCCTTCCTTTCAGATTTCTGCAGATTAAGTCAGGTAGCCGAGTTCTAAGATGCGGGCATCGTATAATGGCTATTACCTCAGCCTTCCAAGCTGATGATGTGGGTTCGATTCCCACTGCCCGCTCCAAGATGTGCTGATATAGCTCAGTTGGTAGAGCGCACCCTTGGTAAGGGTGAGGTCGGCAGTTCGAATCTGCCTATCAGCACCATTTCTCATTCTCTCGTCCCCTGATTTTCTTTCTGTTTTATGGATTCAGCAAGCATATGCTTGGTTGATACGGTGAAACCACCGATTCCGTGTCTTAGAGGGACAATCGATGTCTAAAGAAAAGTTTGAACGTACAAAGCCGCACGTTAATGTGGGTACTATTGGCCACGTTGACCATGGTAAAACTACCTTAACTGCTGCAATCACCACCGTATTGGCTAAAACCTACGGCGGTAGTGCTCGTGCATTCGACCAGATCGACAACGCTCCGGAAGAAAAAGCGCGTGGTATCACCATCAACACTTCTCACGTTGAATATGATACTCCTGCTCGTCACTATGCACACGTTGACTGCCCAGGTCATGCTGACTACGTTAAAAATATGATCACCGGTGCTGCTCAGATGGATGGAGCGATCTTGGTTGTTGCTGCAACCGATGGCCCTATGCCGCAGACTCGTGAGCATATCCTGCTGGGCCGCCAGGTTGGTGTCCCATACATTATTGTCTTCCTGAACAAATGTGACATGGTTGACGATGAAGAGTTGCTAGAGTTGGTTGAAATGGAGGTTCGTGAGCTTCTGTCTCAATACGATTTCCCAGGCGACGACACTCCAGTCATCCGTGGTTCAGCGTTGAAAGCCCTGGAAGGTGACGCTGAGTGGGAAGCTAAAATTATCGAGTTGGCAGAAGCTCTGGATAGCTATATTCCGCAACCAGAACGCGCTATTGATAGACCATTCCTATTGCCAATTGAAGACGTATTCTCTATTTCTGGTCGTGGTACTGTAGTTACTGGTCGTGTAGAACGTGGTATTGTTAAGGTCGGCGAAGAAGTTGAAATCGTTGGTATTATCGATACGATTAAAACAACTTGTACTGGCGTTGAAATGTTCCGCAAGCTGCTGGATGAAGGCCGTGCTGGTGAAAATGTTGGTGTTCTGCTGCGTGGTACTAAGCGTGACGATGTTCAGCGTGGTCAAGTACTGGCGAAACCAGGTTCTATCAAGCCACACACGAAGTTTGAGTCAGAAGTTTATATTCTGAGCAAAGATGAAGGCGGCCGTCATACACCGTTCTTCAAGGGCTACCGTCCTCAGTTCTACTTCCGTACAACTGACGTGACCGGTACCATTGAGCTGCCAGAAGGCGTTGAAATGGTCATGCCTGGTGACAACGTAAACATGGTTGTTAACCTAATTGCTCCTATCGCAATGGATGATGGTCTGCGCTTCGCAATTCGTGAGGGTGGCCGTACTGTTGGTGCTGGCGTTGTTGCTAAAGTCATTGAATAAGATTTGACGCGACATGCGATAAAAGGGCATCATTTGATGCCCTTTTTATACGTTGCATACTAGAACCTATCTCGTCAGTGGTTTTTTTAATCGTAATTACTGGTGAGATAGGCTCTGGAAATACGGCGAATAGTGCTGAAATAGTGCTGAGTGGTGCCGATTAGAGAGTCTCTAGAGCATCCTTCGGCTTGGTTTGCTTTGCGATGCGAAGCAAAGTTGTTTGTTCTGAATCATAGTGACAGGTTGGTTTATGAGTGCGAATACCGAGGCTCCAGGGAGCGGACGCGGCCTGGAAACGGCTAAATGGCTAATCGTTGCTGTATTGTTAGTCGTAGCAATTGTCGGTAATTATTATTACCGTGAATATAGCTTGCCGCTGCGCGCGTTGGCAGTTGTAGTAATTATCGCTGTTGCCGGTGCTGTTGCATTGATGACAGCAAAAGGTAAAGCCACTGTAGCCTTTGCTCGTGAAGCACGCACGGAAGTGCGTAAAGTGATTTGGCCTACCCGTCAGGAAACACTGCATACAACGTTAATCGTTGCTGCGGTCACTGCTGTAATGTCACTGATTCTATGGGGACTGGATGGTATCCTAGTCCGCTTGGTATCATTTATTACTGGCCTGAGGTTCTAAGATGTCTGAAGCACCCAAAAAGCGTTGGTACGTCGTTCAGGCGTTTTCCGGTTTTGAAGGCCGTGTAGCACAATCGCTACGTGAGCATATCAAGTTACATGACATGGAAGAGCTGTTTGGCGAAGTCATGGTTCCAACGGAAGAAGTCGTAGAGATTCGTGGCGGTCAACGCCGTAAAAGTGAACGCAAATTCTTCCCAGGCTATGTGCTGGTCCAGATGGTCATGAATGATGCCAGCTGGCACTTAGTACGTAGCGTGCCACGTGTAATGGGCTTTATCGGTGGTACATCCGATCGCCCGGCACCAATCAGTGATAAAGAAGTTGATGCGATTATGAATCGTCTTCAGCAAGTGGGTGATAAGCCACGTCCGAAAACACTGTTTGAACCAGGCGAATTGGTTCGTGTTAGCGATGGTCCGTTTGCAGACTTCAACGGTGTTGTTGAAGAGGTGGACTACGAGAAGAGCCGCTTGAAAGTATCCGTTTCTATTTTTGGCCGTGCGACACCGGTTGAATTGGATTTCAGTCAGGTAGAAAAAGGCTGATTCATTTTTCAGCAGTGGTTGAAATTTGAGTCTTGTCTTAGGCGCGAAATTAAAATATAATTTCGCGCCTTTTGTTTTTAGATGTTTTGCTTTTGTCATCCGTGGTAACCACATCCATGGAAATAACAAGCGAGACAAAACACGGGGAGCCTCAAACGAGGCGATACTACCCAAATCGAGGAAATCGTAAATGGCTAAGAAAGTACAAGCCTATGTCAAGCTGCAAGTAGCAGCTGGTATGGCGAACCCAAGCCCACCAGTCGGTCCGGCTCTGGGTCAGCAGGGTGTTAACATCATGGAGTTCTGTAAAGCGTTCAATGCTAAGACTGAAAGCATTGAAAAAGGCCTGCCGATCCCAGTTGTTATTACTGTTTATTCTGATCGCTCTTTCACTTTCGTTACTAAAACCCCGCCAGCAGCAGTTCTGCTGAAAAAAGCGGCAGGTATTAAGTCTGGTTCTGGCGTGCCGAACAAAGACAAAGTAGGTAAAGTGACCAGTGCTCAGGTCCGTGAAATCGCAGAAACCAAAGCTGCGGATATGACTGGTTCTGACGTTGACGCGATGATGCGTTCAATCGAAGGTACTGCTCATTCCATGGGCCTGGTAGTGGAGGGTTAATAAATGGCTAAGCTGACCAAGCGCATGCGCGTGATCCGTGACAAAGTTGATGTTACTAAGCAATACGATATCAACGAAGCTGTTGCTCTGCTGAAAGAGCTGGCTACTGCTAAATTCGTAGAAAGCGTGGACGTTGCCGTTAACCTCGGTATCGATGCACGTAAATCTGACCAAAACGTTCGTGGCGCGACTGTGTTGCCACATGGTACTGGCCGTTCAGTACGCGTTGCTGTTTTCGCTCAGGGTGCAAATGCTGAAGCGGCGAAAGAAGCAGGCGCTGAATTGGTAGGTATGGACGATCTGGCTGATCAGATCAAGAAAGGCGAAATGAACTTCGACGTCGTTATTGCTTCTCCAGATGCAATGCGCGTTGTTGGTCAATTGGGCCAAATCTTGGGTCCACGTGGCCTGATGCCTAACCCGAAAGTGGGTACCGTTACACCTAACGTTGCTGAAGCAGTTAAAAATGCTAAAGCAGGTCAGGTTCGTTATCGTAATGATAAAAACGGTATTATCCACACTACCATTGGTAAAGTTGATTTCGACTCAGATAAGTTGAAAGAGAACTTAGAATCTCTGGTTGTTGCGCTGAAAAAGGCTAAGCCTGCTACAGCGAAAGGCATATATATCAAGAAAATCAGCCTGTCCACTACCATGGGTGCTGGCGTTGCTATTGATCAAAGCGGCCTGACTGCAGTAGTGAACTAATCACTAATTGCTTTTATCGCTTTACGTGGGCGTAAGGTTTGTCTAAAATCTTACGCCCATGCTATCTGTTGATCGTTGTATCGCCTTCGACAGAGCAACAAAATTTTTCGGTTGGAGCTTGGCCTTATCCAAGCCTCCGTCCAAGACCGCAGGTGTGTTGAAAAACACTTAATTTCCTGCGTAGACGGTGACAGAACCTAAAGAAAATTTTTCTTTCTTTATTTGTTTATAAAGAATGATAAAGAATAGTCTTTGCTGGATTCTGCTCACCGTGTTTCAACGCTCGTTCACGGCAATTTTGTCGTGAATTGGGTGACGTGAGTTCCGGAGAATTATTCTCCGGTTAATCCAGGAGCAAGAACTAATGGCACTAAATCTTCAAGGCAAACAAGCGATTGTTGCTGAAGTTAAAGAAGTAGCCAAAGGTGCGCTGTCTGCGGTTGTTGCGGATTCCCGTGGCGTTACCGTTGATAAAATGACTGAACTGCGTAGAGCAGGTCGTGAAGCTGGCGTTCATATGCAAGTTGTTCGTAACACCTTGCTGCGTCGCATTGTTGAAGGCACTCCATTCGAATGCCTGAAAGACACGTTTGTTGGTCCAACCTTGATTGCATTCTCTGCTGAACATCCGGGCGCAGCTGCTCGTCTGTTCAAAGCATTTGCTAAAGATAATGCAAAATTTGAGGTTAAAGCAGCAGCCTTTGAAGGCGAGTTAATCCCTGCGGCTCAAATCGACCGCTTGGCAACTCTGCCAACCTACGAAGAAGCAATCGCACGTCTGATGGGAACCATGAAAGAAGCTGCCGCTGGCAAGCTGGTTCGTACTCTGGCTGCGCTGCGCGATCAGAAAGAAGCTGCTTAATTGCCTTTTTTCTTCATCGTTGCTTTTTAACGTATAAACTATTTCTGTATTTTAGGAACACTTGTTATGTCAACTATCACTAAAGACCAAATTCTGGAAGGCGTTGCAGCTCTGTCTGTAATGGAAATCGTTGAACTGATCTCCGCTATGGAAGAAAAATTCGGCGTTTCAGCTGCTGCTGTTGCTGCAGGTCCTGCTGCTGCTGTTGAAGCTGCAGAAGAACAAACTGAATTCGACGTTGTTCTGGCTTCATTCGGCGAGAACAAAGTTGCAGTAATCAAAGCTGTTCGCGGCGCAACTGGCCTGGGCTTGAAAGAAGCTAAAGATCTGGTTGAGTCTGCACCAGCAGTTCTGAAAGAAGGCGTGAACAAAGACGAAGCTGAGACGCTGAAAAAATCTCTGGAAGAAGCTGGTGCTTCTGTTGAGATCAAGTAAGTTTAGCTTTGAGTTCGCAGCCTAACTTTATAGGCTGATGGCTGGTGACTTTTTAGTCATCAGCCTTTTTGCGCTGTAGGGCGTCAGTAGCATTTCACACTGTTTAGCTACTGACTAACCCCTAATATTCCTTTCTATTGACGACTTAATATACTGCGTTCTCAGCTACGACCCACTCGGGTAGCTCGGTAGTCAAGGTAACGCGATGAAATGGTTTAAGAGTGATAGAAAAGAGTATTCCGGGAAGTGTTTCGACTTCTCGATCAAAATAATAGTGTTGCATGACCTGTCCTAGTTTAGGGCGGACAGAGTGGGTCACTGATCAGCGAGCTGAGGAACCCTATGGTTTACTCCTATACCGAGAAAAAACGTATTCGTAAGGATTTTGGTAAACGTCCACAAGTTTTGGACATACCTTATCTCCTTTCTATCCAACTTGACTCGTTCCAGAAATTTATCGAGCAAGATCCCGAAGGGCAGCACGGACTAGAAGCAGCATTCCGTTCTGTTTTTCCTATCCAGAGCTACAGCGGCAATTCGGAGCTGCAATACGTTAGCTACCGTCTTGGTGAGCCAGTATTCGACGTCAAAGAGTGCCAGATCCGTGGTGTGACTTATTCAGCACCGCTGCGCGTTAAACTGCGTCTGGTTATCTATGAGCGGGAAGCTCCGGAAGGTACGGTCAAAGACATCAAAGAACAAGAAGTCTACATGGGTGAAATTCCACTCATGACCGAAAATGGTACCTTTGTTATTAACGGTACTGAGAGGGTTATCGTATCTCAGTTGCACCGTAGCCCTGGTGTGTTCTTTGACAGCGATAAGGGTAAAACCCATTCATCGGGTAAAGTGCTGTACAACGCACGTATCATCCCTTACCGCGGTTCATGGTTAGATTTCGAGTTTGATCCGAAAGACAACCTGTTTGTACGTATTGACCGTCGCCGTAAATTGCCTGCAACCATCATTCTGCGTGCATTGAATTTCACCACTGCACAGATCTTGGATCTGTTCTTTGAGAAAGTGGTCTTTGAGATTCGTGATAACAAGCTGCAGATGGAATTGGTTCCAGAGCGCTTGCGCGGTGAAACGGCATCCTTTGATATTGAAGCGAATGGCAAAGTTTACGTCGAGAAAGCGCGTCGTATTACTGCTCGTCATATTCGCCAGCTTGAAAAAGACGGCATTGACCGCATCGAAGTACCGGTTGAATACATTGCCGGTAAAGTTGTTGCTAAAGACTATGTTGATGCGAGCACCGGTGAACTGATCTGTGCCGCTAACATGGAGCTGTCACTGGATCTGCTGGCTAAGTTGAGCCAAGCTGGCCACAAGCAAATTGAAACATTGTTCACCAACGATCTGGATCACGGTGCTTATATCTCCGAGACCCTGCGTGTTGACCCAACCAGCGATCGTCTGAGCGCTTTGGTTGAGATCTATCGCATGATGCGTCCTGGCGAGCCACCAACACGTGAAGCCGCTGAAAATCTGTTTGAGAATCTGTTCTTCTCCGAAGACCGCTATGATTTATCTGCGGTTGGCCGGATGAAGTTCAACCGTTCTCTGCTGCGTGACGAGATCGAAGGTTCCGGTATCCTGAGCAAAGAAGACATCACAGAAGTGATGAAAAAGCTCATTGATATCCGTAACGGTAGAGGCGAAGTGGATGATATCGACCACTTGGGCAACCGTCGTATTCGTTCCGTTGGCGAGATGGCTGAAAACCAGTTCCGTGTAGGTCTGGTTCGTGTTGAGCGTGCAGTTAAAGAGCGTTTGTCTCTGGGCGACCTTGATACTCTGATGCCACAGGACATGATCAACGCCAAGCCTATCTCGGCTGCGGTGAAAGAGTTCTTTGGTTCCAGCCAGTTATCCCAATTTATGGACCAAAACAACCCGTTGTCTGAGATTACGCATAAGCGCCGTATCTCTGCATTGGGCCCGGGCGGTTTGACCCGTGAACGTGCTGGCTTTGAAGTTCGAGACGTACACCCGACTCACTACGGTCGCGTATGTCCAATTGAAACGCCAGAAGGTCCAAACATCGGTTTGATCAACTCCTTGTCTGTATATGCACAGACTAACGAGTATGGTTTCCTGGAAACACCTTATCGTCGTGTACGTGATGGTGTGGTGACCGATGAAATTAACTATCTGTCTGCTATTGAAGAAGGCAACTTCGTTATCGCTCAGGCGAACTCCAACCTGGATGATGAAGGCCGCTTTTTAGAAGATTTGGTGACTTGTCGTAGCAAAGGCGAATCAAGCCTGTTTAGCCGCGAGCAAGTTGACTACATGGACGTATCTACTCAGCAAATCGTATCCGTTGGTGCTTCTCTGATTCCATTCTTGGAACACGATGACGCCAACCGTGCCTTGATGGGCGCGAACATGCAACGTCAGGCGGTTCCTACTCTGCGTGCTGATAAGCCGTTGGTGGGTACTGGTATGGAACGTGCAGTGGCGGTTGACTCAGGGGTAACCTCTGTAGCCAAACGTGGCGGTACTGTTCAGTACGTAGATGCATCCCGTATCGTTATTAAAGTTAACGAAGATGAGATGCACCCAGGCGAAGCCGGCATTGATATTTATAACCTGACCAAATACACCCGTTCTAACCAGAACACCTGTATCAACCAGATGCCGTGTGTGAATCTGGGTGAGCCAATCGAGCGCGGTGACGTGCTGGCAGATGGCCCATCGACAGACCTGGGCGAACTGGCATTGGGTCAGAACATGCGCGTAGCGTTCATGCCTTGGAACGGTTACAACTTCGAAGACTCCATCTTAGTCTCCGAGCGCGTGGTGCAAGAAGATCGCTTCACAACCATCCACATTCAGGAATTGGCATGTGTGTCACGCGACACCAAGTTAGGGCCTGAAGAGATCACTGCCGATATCCCGAACGTGGGTGAAGCCGCGCTCTCCAAATTGGATGAATCCGGTATCGTGTATATCGGTGCTGAAGTGACTGGTGGTGACATTCTGGTTGGTAAGGTAACGCCTAAAGGTGAAACCCAACTGACGCCAGAAGAGAAACTGTTACGTGCGATCTTCGGTGAGAAAGCGTCTGATGTTAAAGACTCTTCTCTGCGTGTACCAAACGGTGTTTCTGGTACGGTTATCGACGTCCAGGTCTTTACTCGCGATGGCGTAGAAAAAGACAAACGTGCGTTGGAAATCGAAGAGATGCAACTGAAACAGGCTAAGAAAGACCTGACTGAAGAGTTGCAGATCCTGGAAGCGGGCTTGTTTGCACGTATCCACGCGGTTCTGGTTTCTGGTGGCATCGAAGCTGAGAAGCTGAGCAAGTTACCACGTGAACGCTGGCTGGAACTGGGCCTGACCGACGAAGACAAGCAAAACCAACTGGAACAGTTGGCAGAGCAGTACGACGAAATGAAATCTGAATTCGAGAAGAAGATGGATGCCAAGCGTCGTAAAATCACCCAAGGCGATGATCTAGCACCTGGTGTGCTGAAAATCGTCAAGGTGTATCTGGCGGTTAAACGTCAGATTCAACCGGGTGATAAAATGGCCGGTCGTCACGGTAACAAAGGTGTTATCTCTAAGATTAACCCAATCGAAGATATGCCTTACGATGAAAACGGTACGCCGGTAGACATCGTTCTGAACCCGCTGGGCGTACCATCGCGTATGAACATCGGTCAGATTTTGGAAACCCACTTAGGGATGGCAGCGAAGGGTATCGGCGAGAAAATCAACGCCATGCTCAAGAAGCAGGAAGAAGTTGCCAAACTGCGTGAGTTCATCCAGAAGGCCTACGATCTGGGCGACAACGTTTGTCAGAAAGTTGATCTGAGCACCTTTACCGATGACGAAGTACTGCGTCTGGCAGAGAACCTGAAAAAAGGTATGCCAATCGCAACGCCAGTCTTCGATGGTGCGACAGAGAAAGAAATCAAGGAACTGTTACAGCTGGGTGGCCTGCCAACGTCTGGTCAGATTACCTTGTTTGACGGCCGTACCGGTGAGCAATTTGAACGCCAGGTTACTGTCGGCTACATGTACATGCTGAAACTGAACCACTTGGTTGATGACAAGATGCATGCGCGTTCTACCGGTTCTTATAGCTTGGTTACTCAGCAGCCGCTGGGTGGTAAAGCTCAGTTCGGTGGTCAGCGCTTCGGTGAGATGGAAGTGTGGGCGTTGGAGGCTTATGGCGCCGCGTACACATTGCAAGAAATGCTT
Organism: Yersinia pestis; assembly: GCF_900460465.1. Lineage (GTDB taxonomy): Bacteria > Pseudomonadota > Gammaproteobacteria > Enterobacterales > Enterobacteriaceae > Yersinia > Yersinia pestis. Next base: position 582,985 of record NZ_UAVH01000001.1, read on the forward strand.
ACCGTCAAGTCCGACGATGTAAACGGCCGTACCAAGATGTACAAAAACATCGTGGATGGCGATCACCGTATGGAACCAGGAATGCCGGAGTCCTTCAACGTATTGTTGAAAGAAATCCGCTCTCTGGGCATCAATATCGAGCTGGAAGAAGAGTAATTCTTCACCAGACGGCAAACTCTCATAGCCGGGAGTTTGCTGGTGGTTCGCACTGGTCACAGGGGCACTCAAACCTAGGTTCTTAGGTTTGAGTGCCTATCAGGTCTAACTCCGACAGGAGCCAATCCGTGAAAGACTTATTAAAGTTTCTGAAAGCGCAAACTAAGACCGAAGAGTTTGATGCGATCAAAATTGCTCTGGCATCGCCAGACATGATCCGTTCATGGTCATTCGGTGAAGTTAAAAAGCCGGAAACCATTAACTACCGTACGTTCAAACCAGAACGTGACGGCCTTTTCTGCGCCCGTATCTTTGGCCCAGTAAAAGATTACGAATGCCTGTGCGGTAAGTACAAGCGTTTAAAACACCGTGGTGTTATTTGTGAGAAATGCGGCGTTGAAGTGACTCAAACTAAAGTGCGCCGTGAGCGTATGGGTCACATCGAACTGGCTTCTCCAACTGCGCACATCTGGTTCCTGAAATCGCTGCCATCTCGTATCGGTTTGCTGCTGGATATGCCATTACGTGACATCGAACGTGTACTGTACTTCGAATCCTATGTGGTTATTGAAGGCGGTATGACCAACCTGGAACGTCGCCAGATTCTGACTGAAGAGCAGTATCTGGATGCGTTGGAAGAGTTTGGTGATGAGTTCGACGCGAAAATGGGCGCCGAGGCTATTCAGGCCCTGTTGAAAAACATGGATCTGGAAGCTGAGTGCGAGATCCTGCGTGAAGAATTGAACGAAACAAATTCTGAAACCAAGCGTAAGAAACTGACCAAGCGTATCAAGTTGCTGGAAGCGTTCGTACAGTCTGGCAACAAGCCAGAGTGGATGATCCTGACCGTGCTGCCTGTGTTGCCGCCAGATCTGCGTCCATTGGTTCCGTTGGATGGTGGTCGCTTTGCGACTTCCGATCTGAACGATTTGTATCGTCGCGTGATCAACCGTAACAACCGTCTGAAACGCCTGCTGGACTTGGCGGCACCGGACATCATCGTACGTAACGAAAAGCGTATGCTGCAAGAAGCAGTAGATGCATTGCTGGATAACGGCCGTCGCGGTCGTGCGATTACCGGCTCTAACAAGCGTCCGTTGAAGTCACTGGCTGACATGATCAAAGGTAAGCAAGGTCGTTTCCGTCAGAACTTGCTGGGTAAACGTGTTGACTACTCAGGTCGTTCGGTTATCACCGTTGGTCCATACCTGCGTCTGCATCAGTGCGGTCTGCCTAAGAAAATGGCTCTTGAGCTGTTTAAACCGTTCATCTACGGCAAGCTGGAATTGCGTGGTCTTGCTACCACCATCAAAGCCGCCAAGAAGATGGTTGAGCGTGAAGAAGCGGTTGTTTGGGATATCCTGGATGAAGTTATCCGCGAACACCCAGTGCTGCTGAACCGTGCACCAACCCTTCACCGTTTGGGTATCCAGGCGTTTGAACCGGTTCTGATCGAAGGTAAGGCAATCCAGTTGCACCCATTGGTTTGTGCGGCATATAACGCCGACTTCGATGGTGACCAAATGGCTGTCCACGTACCGCTGACACTGGAAGCTCAGTTAGAAGCGCGTGCGTTAATGATGTCTACCAACAACATCCTGTCACCCGCGAACGGCGAGCCAATCATCGTTCCTTCTCAGGACGTTGTATTGGGTCTGTACTACATGACCCGCGACTGTGTTAACGCCAAAGGCGAAGGCATGGTTCTGACTGGCCCGAAAGAAGCTGAGCGTATTTATCGCGCTGGCTTGGCATCTCTGCATGCCCGCGTAAAAGTACGTATTACCGAAGAAATTCGTAATACCGAAGGCGAAAGCATTACGCGTACCAGCATTATCGATACGACTGTAGGCCGTGCTATTTTGTGGATGATCGTCCCGCAAGGCCTGCCTTACTCTATCGTTAACCAGCCGCTGGGTAAAAAAGCTATCTCTAAGATGCTGAACACGTGTTACCGCATCTTGGGCTTGAAGCCAACGGTTATCTTTGCTGACCAGATCATGTACACCGGTTTTGCTTACGCAGCACGCTCAGGCGCCTCTGTAGGTATCGATGACATGGTTATCCCAGAAGCGAAAGCGGGGATCATCGAAGAAGCTGAAACTGAAGTTGCTGAGATCCAAGAACAGTTCCAATCTGGTCTGGTCACGGCAGGCGAACGTTATAACAAAGTGATCGATATCTGGGCTGCGGCTAACGAACGTGTTGCTAAAGCGATGATGGATAACTTGTCGGTTGAGGATGTTGTCAACCGTGATGGCGTTGTTGAACAGCAAGTTTCATTCAACAGCATCTTCATGATGGCCGACTCCGGTGCGCGTGGTTCTGCCGCACAGATTCGTCAGCTGGCAGGTATGCGTGGTCTGATGGCTAAGCCAGACGGCTCGATCATTGAAACGCCAATCACCGCGAACTTCCGTGAAGGTTTGAACGTACTTCAGTACTTCATCTCAACCCACGGTGCGCGTAAAGGTTTGGCGGATACCGCATTGAAAACTGCGAACTCCGGTTACCTGACCCGTCGTTTAGTTGACGTGGCACAGGATCTGGTGGTGACTGAGGATGATTGTGGTACCCATAACGGTATCGTGATGACCCCGGTTATCGAAGGTGGTGATGTTAAAGAGCCACTGCGTGATCGCGTACTGGGTCGTGTGACTGCAGAAGAAGTTATCAAGCCAGGTTCGGCTGATATTCTGGTTCCGCGTAACACCCTGCTGGACGAAAAATGGTGTGATCTGTTAGAAGAAAACTCCGTCGACAGCGTTAAAGTTCGCTCCGTAGTAAGCTGTGAAACTGATTTCGGTGTGTGTGCTAACTGCTATGGTCGCGACCTGGCACGTGGCCACATCATCAACAAAGGTGAAGCGGTTGGTGTTATTGCAGCACAGTCCATCGGTGAGCCGGGTACTCAGCTTACGATGCGTACGTTCCACATCGGTGGTGCGGCATCTCGTGCGGCAGCAGAATCCAGCATCCAGGTTAAGAACAAAGGCAGCTTGAAACTGAGCAACGTCAAGTTCGTGACCAATGCGGCTGGCAAGCTGGTTATTACGTCTCGTAATACCGAGCTGAAGCTGATCGACGAATTCGGTCGTACCAAAGAAAGCTATAAAGTGCCTTACGGTGCGGTAATGGCTAAAGGCGATGGCGCAGAAGTTCAGGGCGGCGAAACCGTTGCTAACTGGGATCCGCACATCATGCCAGTGGTCACCGAAGTGAGCGGCTTCATTCGCTTCGCCGACATGGTTGATGGCCAGACCATTACTCGCCAGACCGACGAACTGACTGGTTTGTCTTCTCTGGTCGTTCTGGACAGTGCAGAGCGTACGGGTAGCGGTAAAGACCTGCGTCCAGCACTGAAAATCGTTGATGCCAAAGGCAATGACGTATTGATCCCAGGTACTGATATGCCTGCTCAATACTTCCTGCCAGGTAAAGCGATTGTACAGCTGGAAGACGGTATTCAGATCGGTGCGGGTGATACCTTGGCGCGTATTCCTCAGGAATCAAGCGGTACCAAGGATATTACCGGTGGTCTGCCACGTGTTGCTGACTTGTTCGAAGCACGTCGTCCGAAAGAGCCTGCAATCCTGGCTGAAATCAGCGGGATCATCTCGTTCGGTAAAGAGACCAAAGGCAAGCGTCGTCTGGTGATCTCACCGTTGGATGGTAGCGATGCATACGAAGAGATGATTCCGAAATGGCGTCAGCTTAACGTGTTCGAAGGTGAAGTTGTGGAACGCGGTGACGTGGTTTCCGATGGCCCAGAATCTCCACATGACATTCTGCGTCTGCGTGGCGTTCACGCGGTTACCCGCTACATCACCAACGAAGTGCAGGAAGTTTACCGTCTGCAAGGCGTTAAGATTAACGATAAACACATTGAAGTTATCGTTCGTCAGATGCTGCGTAAAGGCACTATCGTTGATGCAGGTAGCACCGACTTCCTGGAAGGCGAGCAGGCAGAAATGTCCCGCGTTAAAATCGCTAACCGTAAGCTGGCAGCAGAAGGCAAAATTGAGGCTACGTTCACTCGTGACCTGCTGGGTATCACCAAGGCATCCTTGGCGACCGAGTCCTTCATCTCTGCGGCTTCGTTCCAGGAAACCACGCGCGTTCTTACTGAAGCGGCAGTTGCCGGTAAACGTGATGAATTGCGTGGCCTGAAAGAAAACGTAATCGTGGGCCGTCTGATCCCAGCCGGTACCGGTTATGCTTATCATCAGGACCGTATGCGCCGTAAAGCACAGGGTGAAGCGCCTGTTGTTCCACAAGTCAGCGCGGATGAAGCGACTGCAAACTTGGCCGAATTGCTTAATGCCGGTTTTGGTAACAACAAAGGCTAATCTCTTTGCCTACTACCAAATAAATATCCTCCGGCATAGCCGGAGGTTTTTCATATGCGCCTATAAGGCTCTGTTACCAGCCGCGCCCTAACAGGCGCATCGCGATCTGACATTTGCATCTATGGATTACTTACGGCCCGTAAACGGGCTACCGGGATACGGGATCGAGAGTTGCTCACCCATTTTATCCTCTTCCAATTGGTGCTTTATGTATTCTTGTATCCTGGCCGTGTTTTTCCCTACCGTATCAACGTAATACCCTCGACACCAAAACTCCCTGTTACGGTATTTGAACTTCAAATCGCCAAACTGCTCATAAAGCATCAGACTGCTCTTTCCCTTCAGGTACCCCATAAATCCCGAGACACTCATCTTGGGCGGGATCTCCAGAAGCATATGGATGTGATCCACACAGCATTCTGCTTCCAGGATATTCACGTTTTTCCATTCGCACAGTTTTCTTAAAATACTGCCAATCGCTCTGCGTTTTTCCCTGTAGAACACCTGCCTTCGGTACTTCGGCGCAAAAACTATATGATATTTACAGTTCCATCGGGTGTGCGCTAAGCTCTTTTCATCCCTCATTGGGACCCCCTTTTGATTTCTTGTTGAACATTTGCAGTTGCCAGACCGCAAACTGTTTTAACAAATCAAAAGGGGTTTTTATAACTGACCCAAAGCTGAAAGCTTTACTGAACCCCCAGCCTAGCTGGGGGTTTTCTGGGCACAACAAAACCCGCATCTTTCGGGATGCGGGTTTTTGAGAGACGAACGGCCCCTTCTCGGGCCGTTTTTTTTGTTTATTTTTAGAGTAAGTCGTTTTTTTTAGAGCGTTTTGTTTTTGTTAGAGTAAATTTTGTTTGTTTTTAGAGTCAATGTCGTCCCCCCTGAATTTAGTCTTGCCGCTTAATGGTGTTCTCTGGTTAAAACAAACCGCCAAGAGTGTCATGCCAGCCAGTGGTGTAACTCACTGATATTACGCCTTCGGGCGGTTTTTCAATATTACGTGAACTCGCTTATCGCAATGAACGGCCTAAATGGCTATCCCAATCTTTCCACACGGGCTGTAAGCCTGCTTTTGTTAACGCTTGTGCGACCTGTTCCGGGGAGCGGTTATCATGGGGCGCAAATTGTTCCAGTTCGGGATGATCATCGGCATAACCCCCCGGTTGGGTTTTTGACCCGGCACTGACATTATTGATAGCAACCGGAATGACATTATCGCGGAAGAAAGGCGATTCTCGAGTAGATAACGACAGTTCCACATCAGGTGCAAATAAGCGAAAAGCGCAGATCAGTTGCAGCAGTTGTGGCTCACTCATGATGGATGCGGGTTCGATCCCCCCAGCGCACGGACGCAAGCGAGGGAAAGAGATCGAATAACGGGTTTGCCAGTAAGTTTGTTGCAAATAAAACAGATGCTCCGCCAGCATATAACAGTCGGTACGCCAACTATTGGACAAGCCAATCAAGGCACCTAATCCGATCTTGTCGATCCCCGCACGGCCCAAACGATCTGGGGTTGCCAACCGCCAGTGAAAATCCTGCTTATGACCCCGCAAATGGTGCTGCTGATACGTCGCTGGGTGATAGGTTTCCTGATAAACCATCACGCCATCTAATCCCAGCGCCTTTAATTCAGTATATTCATCTTCTGCCAATGGCTGAACCTCCATCATTAGCGAACTGAATCTACTGCGGATCGTAGGGAGGTGGCGGCGAAAATAGTCCATTCCTACTTTTGTTTGGTGCTCCCCAGTGACCAGCAGCAAGTGCTCAAAACCCAGCGCTTTGATGGCTTCACACTCTCGGATAATCTCTGCTTCATCCAATGTCTTGCGTTTGATGCGATTACTCATCGAGAAGCCGCAGTAAGTGCAATCATTAGCACACAAATTGGAGAGATAAAGCGGCACATAAAAACTGACTGTATTTCCAAAACGTTGGCGTGTCAGTTGTTGGGCCTTCTGTGCCATTGGCTCCAGGTAAGCCAGTGCGGCAGGGGAAATGAGTGCCATCAAATCTTCGCGGGTGGGCTTGATGGCATTCAGCGCCCGTTCAACGTCTGCGGGTTTTTTACTGTTGATGGTTAAGGAGATATCGTCCCAGTCCAACTGCTGCCAGCGCTGGTTGAAGTCTTCAGACATGGTCTTGCTCCTCAAGTTGGCTGAGGAAACCCGTTAGCGGGCTGGTGGCGGTGGCCCGTAGTTGTAATGTATCAGGTTGTGAAGGATTGAACGGTGAAGCGCCAAGCCCAGCCAAGCGTGCCCGTTCGCCAGATTCAACCGCCAGCCGGAAAGCATGGGCCATCTGCACCGGGGAGTGAGCTACGGCAATTGCGGTATTCACCAGTACGGCATCGGCACCCAGTTCCAGCGCTTCAAGGGCATGGCTCGGTGCACCAATGCCCGCATCAACGACGACCGGGACTTTCGATTGTTCGATAATAATTTGCAGGAAGTCGCGAGTACGTAACCCCAAATTAGATCCTATCGGTGAGCCTAATGGCATCACCGCAGCACAACCCACTTCTTCCAGTCGTTTACACAAGACGGGGTCAGCACCACAGTAAGGTAAAACAACAAACCCCTCTTTCACCAGCACTTCGGCGGCCTTGAGCGTTTCTATCGGGTCAGGCAGCAAATATCTCACATCTGGATGAACTTCCAGTTTTACCCAATGGGTATTCAAGGCTTCGCGGGCCAGACGTGCGGCAAAAATAGCTTCCTCAGCGGTTTTGGCACCGGACGTATTAGGCAGTAAGCGCACGCCCAACTGCCGCAAGGGTGCGAGGATCGCGTCGTTTCCTGACTGTAAGTCAACGCGCTTCATGGCCATGGTAATAAGTTGTGAACCCGAGGCGCGGAGTGCTTCCAGCATCAGTTCGGGAGAGGAGAACTTCCCTGTGCCCGTAAATAAACGAGAAGTAAAAGTGGTATCGGCAATTTTCAGCATGTCATCCTCCGGCAATGGCTTGGAACAGCAAAATATGATCACCCGCTTGCAACCGATGATTTTGCCAATCGGCGCGCGGAATAATGACCTGATTAATAGCCAGTGCGGTTCCCGGCTGGTGGTGTTTAAGTTGATTAAGCAGCATCTCGGCGGTGAGATTGCACTCCACCTCCAATGGCTGGTCATTGAGCATGATTGGTATGTAATTGGTCTTCACAACCCACCTCCACACGCCGGGCAATGGGCTGCCCTTGTCAGTTGCAGGGTGCTCCAACTCTGCTGTTTGCCATCAAATAGCCGCAATTTACCGCTCAGTGCTAATGGTATTCCCGCGAGCATTTTAATGGCTTCCAGCGCCTGCAAGGTACCGATGACACCGACCACCGGCCCCAGAACACCCGCGGTACGGCAGTTACGTTGAGGCAACTCTTTATCTGGATAAATACAGGCGTAGCAGCCTTGGGCATAGGGCGGTTCAATCACCAACAGTTGTCCACTGAACCCCACAGCACTGCCGCTGATTAGTGGTTTTTGTGCCGTGACACAGGCGGCATTCACCTGATGGCGTGTCTCCATATTGTCACTGCAATCCAGTACTAAATCTGCATTAGCGACAGCATCGGTCAATACTTGTCCTGTCAGCCGTGTATCCAGTGCGACAATGCGGATCTGTGGATTGAGTTGCTGCAAATGGCGTTGCGCTAACCGGGCCTTGTTGTGGCTAACCGATGAGGTGGGGTTCGATAACGTTTGGCCGATATCTGCTGTACGATACAGAATCTGGCGCTGCAAATTAGTGAGATCCAACTGGTCATCGTCTGCCAGCAGTAACTGACCGACACCGGCGGCGGCCAGATAGAGCGCTGCGGGGGAGCCCAGCCCACCGAGGCCAACAATCAGCACACTGGCACCCTTTAGCTTTCGTTGCCCTTCCGGGCCGATATCTTCCAGTAGCAGTTGGCGGCTATAGCGTAAAAATTCACTGTCACTTAGCGTCTGGTCATTTTTCATCAGCCAACTCCTTACCCTCGATCAGGTGCAGTAATTGTGCGGTTGCCCGTTGCCAGTCACTTGCCAACGTAATGGCGCTGACCACGGCGACACTGCCGACGCCGGTTGCTAATACGTGTGGCACCCGCTCAATACTGATGCCACCGATAGCCACAGTTGGGTAATCCGGCGTATTCTTCACCTGACGGCTTAACGACGCCAACCCCTGTGGGGATGACGGCATCTGTTTGGTCTGAGTGGGAAAAATATGCCCCAGTGCGATATAAGAGGGGCGCAGTGTTTTTGCCACCGCCAACTCATGTTCATCATGGGTAGAAATGCCGAGCCGCAACCCCGCTTGCTGAATTGCCGCTAAATCAGCGGCTTCCAGATCTTCCTGACCGAGATGAACGCCATAAGCGCCGTGTTTAACCGCCAACTGCCAGTAATCATTGATAAATAAGCGCGCCTGATAGCGTTTTCCTAATTCAATGGCCGCGACAATATCTTGCTCCACCTGAGCATCGTCTGCATTTTTAATGCGCAGTTGTAGCGTCGTGACTCCGGCTGCCAGCAGGCGTTCTATCCATAATAATGAGTCCACCACTGGGTAGAGCCCAAGACGCTGTTCCGTGGAGGGGAAACCTGGTGTAGCCACAGGAGAGAGGGCATCAAGTTGGCTCATTATTGGCCTCCGCACTCAGATTCGCCGGGCGGTGGTATAGCTCACTGCCACGGGAGCGAAACTCGGCCGACATTTTTTCCATCCCTGATTGCAGCATATTAATTGGCTGCGTGATGTCTATTGGTTGTGCTGCGGTGGTTGGTGTAGCGGCTTGTGCTTGTGCGGCCGCTTGTTCTTGTGCCGCAGCATAATCGCGGACCTCTTGTGAGATTTTCATTGAACAGAATTTCGGGCCGCACATGGAACAAAAATGAGCGACTTTCCCGGACTCTTGCGGCAAGGTTTCATCGTGGTAAGCGCGGGCTGTTGCTGGATCAAGCGCCAAATTGAATTGATCTTCCCAGCGGAACTCAAAGCGAGCTTTGGACATGGCGTTATCACGAATTTGCGCACCGGGGTGGCCTTTAGCCAAATCTGCGGCGTGCGCGGCAATTTTGTAAGTAATAAGCCCCTGTTTGACATCCTCTTTATTCGGCAGACCAAGGTGCTCTTTGGGGGTGACATAACAGAGCATGGCGCAACCGAACCAGCCGATCATCGCTGCACCAATCCCTGAGGTAAAGTGGTCATAGCCCGGTGCGATGTCCGTGGTCAGTGGGCCTAAGGTATAAAATGGCGCTTCGTGGCAGTGTTCCAGTTCCTCGGTCATATTGCGGCGGATCATCTGCATCGGCACATGCCCTGGGCCTTCGATCATCACCTGTACATCATACTCCCAGGCGATTTTGGTCAATTCACCCAAGGTATGCAGTTCGGCGAATTGGGCCTCATCATTGGCATCTTGAATAGAGCCAGGGCGCAGGCCATCGCCCAGTGATAATGAAACGTCATAGGCTGCACAAATCTGACAGATTTCGCGGAAATGCTGATACAGGAAGTTTTCCTGATGATGCGAAAGGCACCATTTTGCCATAATTGAACCGCCGCGAGAGACGATACCGGTTAGGCGTTTGGCAGTCATCGGCACATAGCGCAACAAGACCCCCGCGTGGAGAGTAAAATAGTCTACCCCTTGCTCTGCCTGCTCTAACAGGGTGTCACGGAACATTTCCCAGGTCAGATTTTCGGCCACGCCATTAACTTTTTCCAGCGCCTGATAGATAGGTACCGTGCCAATAGGGACCGGGCTGTTACGTAGGATCCATTCCCGCGTTTCATGAATATAGCGGCCCGTAGATAAGTCCATCACCGTATCGGCACCCCAACGGGTAGACCAGACCAGTTTTTCTACCTCTTCTTCAATGGAAGAGGTCACGGCGGAATTACCGATGTTGGCATTCACTTTGACCAGAAAATTACGGCCAATAATCATTGGTTCAGATTCTGGGTGATTAATATTGGCGGGGATGATGGCTCGGCCGGCCGCCACTTCCTGACGCACAAACTCGGCGGTGATATTTTCCGGCAGATGGGCACCAAACGCTTGTCCCGGATGTTGTTGAAGCAAGACTTCACCCCGAATACGTTCACGGCCCATATTTTCCCGTAGGGCGATAAACTCCATCTCTGGCGTGATTTTCCCCTGTCGGGCGTAATGCAACTGAGTCACACATTGACCAGTGGCTGCTTTCCGTGGGCGGGGTAGATGCTCAAAACGTAAATGGTCCAGGCCTTCATCAGCCAAACGCTGTTGGGTAAAGCCGGAACTGACAGATGCCAGCGCTTCAGTATCTTGGCGATCTGCGACCCAAGCGGCACGCAGTTTAGGCAGCCCGTTATGAACATCCAGTTTAGCTTGTGGGTCACCATAGGGACCGGAGGTGTCATAGACCGGGATGGCCTCATTATCTTCATAGCGTGGTTCGTTTTTACTGCCGCCGATTTGCGTCGGGCTGAGTTGGATTTCACGCATCGGCACTTGAATATCGGGCCGAGAGCCTTGTAGATAAATACGTTGGGAGTTGGGAAAAGTAACGCCTTGTAAGGTATTAATAAACTGTTGGGCCTCTTCGCGCTGCTTTTTACGAATAGGTGTGCCTTTACGTGGGTGTGACGAATTTTCAGCGGGTAATGACGTTGTATTATTAGACATAGCAATTCCTACCAGTGTGGTTTATAGAGCCAGTGTGGTGTATTGGGAAAATTGCTTGTCTGGAGCTTGGCGGGAGTAACGATGTTGGCCAGTGACCGGTAGCTACCCTTGAGGGTGAGTATCGGGCCTGTAGCGATAAATTACTCTTGTTCCCTTCGCGGGTATTAACCCGATCAGGTTCCGCGGATCCCGAATTAACGGTCTCAGCCTGCGTTTGCTTTCCTAAAAAAGCAGGTGCTAGGCACTCCGACAAGAGCCTTTACTATACGAGGTTGAATTAAAACTACAATAGCCTACTTATGAGCAGGCTATTCTGCTTGCTCATTTTGTGCACGCTACCCGTATCTGCTGTTTATTCGCAGTTACAGGCGGCGGTCAGTTGACCTGGCTCTTTTTATCCGCATCCGCTAGCTGGGCGGCTTGCCAAGATTCGGCGGCCCATTGAATTAATTGGTCTTCCAGCCTGAAACGGGCGTCAAGCGCTTCACCGATATCCGATAAAGCTTGTTGATACTCGGTGCAGCTATCGTCGTCGATTTCAATGTTTGTATAGCAATCATGGAATGCCATGATAGTTTGAGTGTTGTTTTTTAATGCAGGATGAATTTTGGCTGTCAGTGCCATTTTGGGGCTAGATGCGCCTTCTACCTCTTTGATAATTCTGTCATAGAGATGGAAATGGCCTGAAGAAAGATAGTCGACTAAATTATGGCAAAAGTTCTCCAGCGTTTTTGCATTAAGCGGGGTATGCTTCTCTTTTTGCGGCTTAATACCGATCACGGTGCAATAAGAGACTAACAGTTCTTTACGCGCATGAAGCCATTGATCAATTAATTCATTACTACCGCCAACGCGTTGAGTCAGGCTTTCCAGTCGGTTGAGCATGAACGACTCCATTAGTAAGAAAAAATATTGTGGGTTACAAAAATGTAACAGCCGGTTTCTAGATTGCCAGTGAAATAGAGGTTGTGCAACAACGATATGGAACTACAACTTACAGGTAAAGAAAGTGGCTGGTGGATTGTCAGTCATGAAAATAAATTATGGTTGCCGAAAGGAGAGCTACCACAAGGCAATGCCGCTAACTGGTCATTGCAAGGCACGACTGCACGGCAGATTGGTGAATGGCAAGGGCAGTCTGTGTGGCTTATTCGCCAGATGATGCCTTCAGGGATGGGGTCGGTCCGGCAATTATTGGATGTTGACCGCGGTTTATTCCAATTGGCAGGGCGCGGTGTGCAATTAGCCGAATTCTATCGTTCACATCGCTTTTGTGGCTATTGTGGGCATGAAATGCATGCCAGCCGGACGGAATGGGCCAGCTTATGTAACCACTGTCGGGAGCGCTATTATCCGCAAATTGCTCCTTGTGTGATTGTTGCTATTCGCCGTGGTGATGAAATTTTGCTGGCACAACATGTGCGCCATCGTGGCGGTATCAATACCGTGCTGGCGGGGTTTGTTGAAGTGGGTGAGACCCTGGAACAGGCGGTTTCACGGGAAGTGCTGGAAGAAAGTAATATTCACATTAAGAACTTGCGCTACGTGACGTCACAGCCTTGGCCATTTCCTCATTCACTGATGATGGCATTTATGGCGGATTATGACAGCGGTGAATTATGTCATGACCCGAAAGAGTTGCTGAATGCCGGCTGGTATCGCTATGACCAATTACCTTTGCTACCTCCACCCGGTACCGTGGCACGCCGTCTGATTGAAGATACGGTGGTCTTATGTCGTGAACATAGCGATTTAAGCCAATAGCATTTTAAAATCAATATCTTGCTATTGCTTGTGAAAGAAAGGGGGGATGCAATGACGTACTTTCTTTATTTCTAATCCATAGGAGTAAAAAAGTGCGTCCAATCATAACTCAGACCGTGCAACCAGTGACTTCGATGTATCCATCACTACCAAAAGCCTTTATCCAAGATAAGGTTATGTTATCGCTACATAATAAAGCTGCGTTAGACAGCACCATTAAAGGCGACGCAGTGAGAGCTCTTCTCTTACACGCTTATGTAGATATCAAAGGTAATGAAGTGGAAAGGCGCACCACTGCGGTAGGTATTCAAAAGCTCTATGAGGAAGTATTGCAGGAATTGTTATATCAGGATCCTAAGTGTATATCAGTCATGATATCGCACACCGCTAACCCACCAACCCCCCTGAGTATTGCTAGCCCTGAGCGAGTGATGCAGATGATGCACCAGAATATTCGGCAGGATATTGCCAGCCAAAAAACAATAACTGACCGCACGCAGACTCTCCATAATTTACTGTCGTATAAGAATCAATTTCAATATAAAGCCATCTATGACCAGCCAAGATTAAAGCCTGAAGAAAACTATAACTTTAAGATGGTTAATGATGTACATGAAAATCTGCATTCTATTCAAACAGACAGCTGTTGTAAGGCTGGAGCGTTAACGGGTGCTACCTATTTTCTACAAGACTCTCCAGGGGAAATTCATGTATTTGGCATTCGCATTACTCAAGCGAATGAAGAAAGCGGGAAGGTTGAATTATTTCAGGGTTTGAAAAGTGATGTTCAAACAAACAATAAACTGGACTCGTTGTACCTATTGTTGCGCGGGAATAGCCATCAATCTCCCGATGATATCTCGAGTTCAGTCGGTTGATAATGAGCAACTCAAGAGGGTGATTCAGGAAAGAGCCATCTGACATGCTACAATTCCGTTTTGTAATATAATGCCACTTTATAATACAAGGCCGTCAGATCATTAAGGGAGCCCTATCATGAATGAGTTGAAAAACGATCGCTATCTGCGTGCTTTGCTACGTCAGCCTGTAGACATGACACCGGTATGGATGATGCGGCAGGCAGGCCGTTATTTGCCAGAATATAAAGCAACCCGCGCTATTGCTGGGGATTTTATGTCACTGTGCAAAAATGCAGAGTTAGCCTGTGAGGTCACGATGCAGCCACTGCGTCGTTATCCGCTGGATGCAGCGATTCTGTTTTCCGACATTCTGACCATCCCTGATGCCATGGGGCTGGGGCTCTATTTTGAAACTGGCGAAGGCCCGCGTTTTCAATCCCCAATTACTTGCCGGGCTGATGTTGAAAAATTGCCGATCCCCGATCCTGAGCAAGAATTGGGTTATGTGATGAATGCGGTGCGGACCATTCGTCGCGAACTGGCCGGTTCGGTGCCCTTAATCGGTTTTTCCGGTAGCCCATGGACTCTGGCGACCTATATGGTTGAAGGCGGCAGTAGTAAAGCCTTTACCAAACTGAAAAAAATGATGTATGCCGAACCGCAGACCTTGCACTTGCTGCTGGATAAACTGGCAGACAGTGTCATTTTGTATCTTAATGCCCAAATCAAGGCGGGGGCTCAATCGGTCATGATCTTTGATACCTGGGGAGGGGTACTGACAGGCCGTGATTATCATGAGTTCTCATTGAATTATATGCATAAAATTGTCGATGGTTTGATCCGCGAAAACGAAGGTCGTCGGGTTCCTGTCACTTTGTTCACCAAGGGCGGGGGGCCGTGGCTGGAAGCGATGGCCGCCACCGGTTGTGATGCGCTGGGTCTAGACTGGACAACGGATATCGCGGATGCGCGTCGTCGTGTTGGTGATAAAGTTGCCTTGCAAGGCAACATGGATCCTTCGGTTCTGTATGCACCCCCTGCGCGTATTGAGCAGGAGGTTAGTACCATTCTGGCGAGCTTTGGCCAGGGTGAAGGGCATGTATTTAATCTGGGCCACGGGATTCACCAAGATGTACCTCCAGCACATGCCGGTGCATTTGTGAACGCGGTACATGCGCTATCACGGCCTTATCATCAAAAATAATCAGCGTGTAGGATGGAGCCGATTGGTCAATGGTGAAGACTAAATCGAGGGTTGAGACTAAATCAATGTTTGATACTAAAGCGCTACAGGCAGAGCAGCGGCAACGGGCATCGGAGATTAGTCTTCATGATGGCATTGATAACCAGTCTGTGCGCTTTATTGCTGGAGCTGATGTCGGTTTTGAGCAGCATGGGGAGATAACCCGTGCCGCTATCGCTATTTTACGCTATCCCTCTCTGGCGCTGGTGGAATACCAGGTTGCCAGAGTGGCAACTTCTCTGCCTTATATCCCCGGTTTACTCTCTTTTCGTGAATATCCAGCGCTGTTAGCCGCGTGGGCGCAGTTGCAGCAACGCCCTGATCTGATTCTGGTCGATGGGCAAGGCATCGCTCATCCTCGCCGTCTCGGCGTTGCCAGCCATTTTGGGTTATTGGTCGATGTACCGACGATTGGTGTCGCTAAAAGCCGCCTGTGTGGTGATTTCTTGCCACTGCATCAAGATGTTGGTGCGGTGCAGCCCTTGTTCGATAACGATGAGCAGCTTGGTTGGGTATGGCGCAGTAAAATCCGCTGTAACCCACTGTTTATTTCGCCTGGGCATCGGGTGAGTGTTGGCAGTGCGCTGGCATGGGTTCAACGTTGCATGGCGGGTTATCGTCTGCCTGAACCAACCCGCTGGGCGGATGCTATTGCTTCAAACCGTCCGCAATTTCAACGTTGGCTGCGGAAAAATCCTGATTTTCTTGGCAAGCGTAGGGATATGATTTAATTTCGGTTACACTGCCGCGCAGATAATGAATAATGAGAACTCATCATGTTACGTAATCCGATTCATCTACGGCTCGAAAAGCTGGAAAGTTGGCAACATCTGACTTTTATTGCTTGCCTGTGCGAGCGGATGTATCCCAATTACCAGCAATTTTGTCTGGAAACCGGATTTGGCGATCCGGCGGTTTATCGACGTATTCTGGATCTTATCTGGGAAACGTTAGTCGTCAAAGACGCTAAAGTGAACTTTGATAGTCAATTGGAAAAGCTGGAAGAGGCTATTCCATCATCTGATGACTATGCTATCTACGGTGTTTATCCTGCTATTGATGCGTGTATCGCATTAAGTGAGGCTATTCATTCACGTTTGAGTGGTGAAACACTGGAACATGCCATCGCGATCAGCGAAGCATCAATCCGTACTGTTGCGATGCTGGAAATGACGCTGGCAGGTAAAGAAATGACCGATGAAGAACTAAAAATCTTGCCTGCGATTGAAGAAGAATGGGATATCCAGTGGGAGATTTTTCGTCTATTAGCTGACTGTGAAGAGCGCGACTTAGATCTGATCAAAGGGTTACGATCTGACCTGCGGGAAGCCGCTGTTAGCAACATTGGCATAAATTTAACGCAATAAGGCAAGAAAACGTGATTTAACGCCTGATTTGTCACGTCTTAAGGCTTCACATCTGCCCCCTGTCTGTTCTACATTTGGGGGGCGATTTAAAAGTGGCTATCGGTGCGTGTATGCAGGGAGTGCTGTCCATCGGCATATCCGTCGCACTTGATGCTTTGCAAACGATAAATATACTGTAAGGATAACGTATGAATAAGACTCAACTGATTGACGTAATCGCGGACAAAGCGGACCTTTCTAAGGTACAAGCTAAAGCTGCTCTGGAATCCACACTGGCTGCAATTACCGAATCTCTGAAAGAAGGGGATCCAGTACAATTGGTTGGTTTTGGTACCTTCAAAGTAAACCATCGTAATGAGCGCACTGGCCGCAACCCACAAACGGGTAAAGAAATCAAAATTGCTGCCGCTAATGTACCCGCGTTTGTTTCTGGTAAGGCACTGAAAGACGCTGTTAAGTCATAGTGTGTCAGTAAAAATAATAAGCAGGGGGGGGATAAAACCCCTTTTGTTTATGCAGCGGGTGCTGATAACCTTCGGATTAACCTTGGGTCTCAGCGCCTGTAGCAGCCTGTCAGATCCCCCTCAATTCAGTGCCAGCGGGTATATCGCCGATAGCGGTGTTGTTCGTTTATGGCGTCAGGATAATGCGCAGCAGCAACCCCAGGTGTTGATGAGCGTTTACAGTCCCTACTTCGGGGGCAATACCCGAGTGACCTTCTACGAGTACCAGAATGGCATTTTACGGGAAATCCGTCGCAATGATTTAGGCGCTACCCCACAGAGTGTCCAGTTGCGTTTCGATGAGCAAGGGCAGGTTAGCTTTATGCAACGCCAGCTCGCATCGCGTCGTGAGTCGCTCTCTGCTGATGATATAGCGGTTTATCAGTTGGAAGCTAAACGCATTTTGGAACTCAGTCGTGTGCTACGTGCGGGTGACGTAAGGTTAATTCAGGGGCGTTGGCAGGATGGCATGCTTACTACCTGTGCAGGTAAAACGTTGCGTCTGAATCTGGATGATAATTCGCAGGCATGGCTGACAACGCGGGGTGAGAAGAACACGCAGCCTCTTGGTGTCGCATGGCTGGATTCATCTGAAGGGCAACAACTTCTGCTGGTCGCGAATCAGGACTTCTGCCGTTGGGAACCTCAGGCAGGCAGCCTGTAAGTTACCGATGAGCTATAAGTTAACCAATGACCTATAAGCTGCTGGTTATCAGCGGTGCAGCGTCATAAGATAGCCAGTAATCGATTATGATCCGCAATAAGTAGGGCACAGCGCACTAGACTGTACCCTTTTAAAGACAGTGAGCCTTTACTTACCGCGAGCAATCGCTCGATAACCAATATCTTTACGGCAGAAAACCCCTTCCCACTGGATCCCCTCAGCTAACTGATAGGCATATTGTTGCGCCTGCGCGACGGTTTCACCGAGTGCAGTGACACACAAGACGCGGCCACCATTGGTGACAACTTCATGATTCCCATTCAGCTTGGTCCCCGCGTGGAAGACTTTTCCATCCTTGACTTCTTGCTGTGGTAAGCCATGAATAACATCACCCTGGCGGTAATCTGCTGGATAACCGCCAGCGGCTAAAACGACCCCCAGTGATGGGCGCTCATCCCAGTCTGAGGTTTTTTCATTTAGTTTGCCTTGTGTACCGGCTAAACACAGTTCGACCAAATCGGAGCGCATACGCAACATGATTGGCTGCGTTTCTGGATCGCCAAAGCGGCAGTTGAACTCAATGACTTTGGGTTGCCCATCGGCTGAAATCATCAGGCCAGCATAGAGGAAACCGGTGTAAATATTACCTTCCGCCGCCATACCACGCACGGTCGGCCAAATAACCTGATCCATGACCCGTTGGTGAACATCATCTGTTACCACGGGGGCTGGGGAATAAGCACCCATTCCGCCGGTATTTGGCCCGGTATCACCATCGCCAACTCGCTTATGATCCTGACTGGTCGCCATTGGCAAAACATTTTCGCCATCAACCATCACGATAAAGCTGGCTTCTTCGCCATCAAGGAACTCTTCCACCACGATACGGTGCCCTGCATCACCAAAAGCGTTACCGGCCAACATATCATTCACGGCGGTTTCGGCTTCTTCCTGCGTCATCGCAACAATCACGCCTTTACCGGCGGCCAGACCATCGGCTTTGATAACGATTGGCGCACCTTTTTGACGCACATAGGCCAATGCGGCCTCGACATCTGTAAAGTTTTGGTATTCCGCAGAGGGAATGTTGTGACGGGCCAGGAAATCTTTGGTGAAGGCTTTAGAACCCTCTAATTGAGCCGCAGCCTGAGTCGGGCCAAAAATAGCTAAACCAGCAGCGCGGAACGCATCAACCACGCCGATCACCAAAGGGGCTTCTGGGCCAACAATCGTCAGGCCGATATCATGACTTTGAGCAAAGGCCAGTAAACCGGCAATATCAGTGGCGGCGATATCAACATTTTCTAAGGTCGGTTCCAGTGCTGTACCCGCATTACCTGGTGCAACATAAATTTTGTCCGCTAAAGGAGATTGGGCGGCTTTCCAGCCCAGAGCGTGTTCACGACCGCCGTTACCAATTATCAAAATATTCATCTGGATGACTCCGTGAAGGGGCACATCATCAAGCGCCCCTTCCTATATAAGAGGGTTAATTAATGACGGAAATGGCGCATGTCGGTGAAGATCATGGCAATACTGTGTTCATCAGCAGCCGCGATGACTTCATCATCACGAATTGAGCCGCCCGGTTGGATGACACAAGTAATGCCCACAGCCGCGGCGGCATCAATACCATCACGGAACGGGAAGAAGGCATCAGAGGCCATGGCTGAGCCAGCCACTTCCAGCCCTTCATCTGCGGCCTTGATACCGGCTATTTTCGCAGAGTACACGCGGCTCATTTGGCCGGCACCTATACCGATTGTCATGTTATCGCGGGCATAGACAATCGCATTGGATTTAACAAACTTAGCCACTTTCCAGCAGAACAGCGCATCACGCAGTTCCTGTTCGGTAGGCTGACGCTTGGAAACCACGCGAAGGTCGGCCGCCGTCACCATACCTAAATCGCGTTCTTGTACCAGCAAACCCCCATTAACACGTTTGAAATCTAAACCTGCTGAACGTGCTTGCCACTGGCCACAAGTCAGGACTCGGACATTTTGTTTAGCTGCAAGCAATGCCAATGCATCAGAGCTGACTGTTGGCGCAATGATCACTTCGACAAACTGGCGGCTGATGATCGCGCTGGCCGTTGCTGCATCCAATTCACGGTTAAAGGCGATGATGCCACCGAAAGCTGAGGTTGGATCGGTTTGATAGGCACGTTCATAAGCGGCAAGAATAGAATCACCGATAGCCACACCGCATGGGTTGGCATGTTTAACGATCACACAGGCTGGTTCACTGAACTCTTTCACGCATTCCAGCGCGGCATCGGTATCCGCAATATTGTTATAAGAGAGGGCTTTCCCTTGTAATTGCTGGGCAGTGGCAACGGATGCCTCTTTGACATCTTCTTCTATATAGAAGGCAGCTTGCTGGTGGCTGTTTTCACCGTAACGCATATCCTGCTTCTTTATATAGTTAAGATTTAGGGTGCGAGGGAAGTGGCCGGAAGGCTGTTCCGTATCACCATGATAAGGTGGCACCAGTGTGCCGAAGTAGTTGGCGATCATGCTGTCGTAGGCGGCGGTGTGTTCGAAAGCTTTAATGGCCAGATTGAAGCGGGTGGGGTAAGTCAACGAACCATCATTATTATCAAGCTCAGTAATAATGGCGGGGTAGTCGCTACTCTTCACCACGATGGCGACATCTTTATGGTTCTTGGCCGCAGAGCGAACCATGGTTGGGCCACCAATATCAATATTCTCAACCGCATCTTCCAACGAGCAATCCGGGCGGGCAACCGTCTGGGCGAAGGGATATAAATTAACGACGACAATATCAATGGGCTGAATGCCATGTTGAGCCATGATGCCATCATCCTGACCACGACGACCTAAAATCCCACCATGCACCTTTGGATGCAAAGTCTTCACACGTCCATCCATCATTTCCGGGAAACCGGTGTAGTCAGACACTTCGGTAACGGGTAAACCAGCATCAGCCAGCAGGCGGGCAGTCCCACCGGTGGAAAGTAACTCGATACCGCGTTGAGAAAGTGCTTGGGCGAATTCGATGATACCTGCTTTGTCAGACACACTGAGTAGAGCACGGCGGATTGGACGGCGTTGTTGCATGGTTTTATCCCTTGGATTTGGAGTCGCAGTTTTCTTCATTATCAATTACAGAGTTCTTCACTATCAATTAATAGGGCGCTACAGACTATTTCGTTGATATTTTGTCGATGAGGTCACCCTTTTCGACGCGGGGAATTGTAGCGAAAACGATTGCGTGATGCTCGTCAATTTTGAGCGCAGATTCAATCTGTGGATAAGTTTGTGCACAACTGCGTATAAGGCGGGGTTTTGCTGTGGAATGCAGCAAACAGTCATTTTTATTGAAAATAGCGGTTGCGGGCTGCGTGGAACTCCCTATAATGCGCATCCATCGAGACGGCACACAACGAATCAAATCGTTGAGTGGCCGGCAAAGAGAACAGAGAAATTCAACGAAATAAGTAGTTGACTCTGAATGAGGAAAGCGTAATATGCGCACCTCGCGTTACCAACCAAGTGTTGCTAACGCACTGCTCTTTAACAATTTATCAGACAATCTGTGTGGGCACTCGCAAGACGATATCGACGCCTGTTTCGGCAGGCAGAAATAATATCAAGTCTTGAAGAGTGACCAAAGCAGTAAACATTTTGACTTCGGTCAAGATGCCTATTTGCAGAAAGTAATCTTTGAGCACCGCTGCTTTTACGCAAGTAAAAGTCAGCAAATCAAACAAATCTTAAATTGAAGAGTTTGATCATGGCTCAGATTGAACGCTGGCGGCAGGCCTAACACATGCAAGTCGAGCGGCAGCGGGAAGTAGTTTACTACTTTGCCGGCGAGCGGCGGACGGGTGAGTAATGTCTGGGGATCTGCCTGATGGAGGGGGATAACTACTGGAAACGGTAGCTAATACCGCATGACCTCGCAAGAGCAAAGTGGGGGACCTTAGGGCCTCACGCCATCGGATGAACCCAGATGGGATTAGCTAGTAGGTGGGGTAATGGCTCACCTAGGCGACGATCCCTAGCTGGTCTGAGAGGATGACCAGCCACACTGGAACTGAGACACGGTCCAGACTCCTACGGGAGGCAGCAGTGGGGAATATTGCACAATGGGCGCAAGCCTGATGCAGCCATGCCGCGTGTGTGAAGAAGGCCTTCGGGTTGTAAAGCACTTTCAGCGAGGAGGAAGGGGTTGAGTTTAATACGCTCAATCATTGACGTTACTCGCAGAAGAAGCACCGGCTAACTCCGTGCCAGCAGCCGCGGTAATACGGAGGGTGCAAGCGTTAATCGGAATTACTGGGCGTAAAGCGCACGCAGGCGGTTTGTTAAGTCAGATGTGAAATCCCCGCGCTTAACGTGGGAACTGCATTTGAAACTGGCAAGCTAGAGTCTTGTAGAGGGGGGTAGAATTCCAGGTGTAGCGGTGAAATGCGTAGAGATCTGGAGGAATACCGGTGGCGAAGGCGGCCCCCTGGACAAAGACTGACGCTCAGGTGCGAAAGCGTGGGGAGCAAACAGGATTAGATACCCTGGTAGTCCACGCTGTAAACGATGTCGACTTGGAGGTTGTGCCCTTGAGGCGTGGCTTCCGGAGCTAACGCGTTAAGTCGACCGCCTGGGGAGTACGGCCGCAAGGTTAAAACTCAAATGAATTGACGGGGGCCCGCACAAGCGGTGGAGCATGTGGTTTAATTCGATGCAACGCGAAGAACCTTACCTACTCTTGACATCCACAGAATTTGGCAGAGATGCTAAAGTGCCTTCGGGAACTGTGAGACAGGTGCTGCATGGCTGTCGTCAGCTCGTGTTGTGAAATGTTGGGTTAAGTCCCGCAACGAGCGCAACCCTTATCCTTTGTTGCCAGCACGTAATGGTGGGAACTCAAGGGAGACTGCCGGTGACAAACCGGAGGAAGGTGGGGATGACGTCAAGTCATCATGGCCCTTACGAGTAGGGCTACACACGTGCTACAATGGCAGATACAAAGTGAAGCGAACTCGCGAGAGCCAGCGGACCACATAAAGTCTGTCGTAGTCCGGATTGGAGTCTGCAACTCGACTCCATGAAGTCGGAATCGCTAGTAATCGTAGATCAGAATGCTACGGTGAATACGTTCCCGGGCCTTGTACACACCGCCCGTCACACCATGGGAGTGGGTTGCAAAAGAAGTAGGTAGCTTAACCTTCGGGAGGGCGCTTACCACTTTGTGATTCATGACTGGGGTGAAGTCGTAACAAGGTAACCGTAGGGGAACCTGCGGTTGGATCACCTCCTTACCTAACGATACGCATTGCGCAGTGCCCACACAGATTGTCTGATAGAAAGTAACGAGCAAATAAAGCCGGGCTGAGAAATTGGTCGGGCTTTAGTACCTTGTTGGGTCTGTAGCTCAGGTGGTTAGAGCGCACCCCTGATAAGGGTGAGGTCGGTGGTTCAAGTCCACTCAGACCCACCAACTCACCATTCCCTGTTGAGTTGCAGCAATAAGGTGATTTGCTTTTTATATGGGGCTATAGCTCAGCTGGGAGAGCGCCTGCCTTGCACGCAGGAGGTCAGCGGTTCGATCCCGCTTAGCTCCACCATATAAAACTATTTCAAAACGTACTGCGGTCGCAAGGCACAGTGTGTTGTGAAATATTGCTCTTTAACAATCTGGAACAAGCTGAAAATTGAAACATTACAGCTGAAATTTACCCCGCCGTAGATGTATTGGGGTAAAGAGTAACCTGTAATAGAGTCTCTCAAATAATCGCAACACAAGATGTACTGTCAGCAATGACAAGACACCTTCGGGTTGTGAGGTTAAGCGACTAAGCGTACACGGTGGATGCCTAGGCAGTCAGAGGCGATGAAGGGCGTGCTAATCTGCGAAAAGCGTCGGTAAGCTGATATGAAGCGTTATAACCGACGATACCCGAATGGGGAAACCCAGTGCAATACGTTGCACTATCGTTAGATGAATACATAGTCTAACGAGGCGAACCGGGGGAACTGAAACATCTAAGTACCCCGAGGAAAAGAAATCAACCGAGATTCCCCCAGTAGCGGCGAGCGAACGGGGAGGAGCCCAGAGTCTGAATCAGTTTGTGTGTTAGTGGAAGCGTCTGGAAAGTCGCACGGTACAGGGTGATAGTCCCGTACACCAAAATGCACAGGCTGTGAACTCGATGAGTAGGGCGGGACACGTGACATCCTGTCTGAATATGGGGGGACCATCCTCCAAGGCTAAATACTCCTGACTGACCGATAGTGAACCAGTACCGTGAGGGAAAGGCGAAAAGAACCCCGGCGAGGGGAGTGAAATAGAACCTGAAACCGTGTACGTACAAGCAGTGGGAGCACCTTCGTGGTGTGACTGCGTACCTTTTGTATAATGGGTCAGCGACTTATATTTTGTAGCAAGGTTAACCGAATAGGGGAGCCGTAGGGAAACCGAGTCTTAACTGGGCGTCTAGTTGCAAGGTATAGACCCGAAACCCGGTGATCTAGCCATGGGCAGGTTGAAGGTTGGGTAACACTAACTGGAGGACCGAACCGACTAATGTTGAAAAATTAGCGGATGACTTGTGGCTGGGGGTGAAAGGCCAATCAAACCGGGAGATAGCTGGTTCTCCCCGAAAGCTATTTAGGTAGCGCCTCGTGAACTCATCTTCGGGGGTAGAGCACTGTTTCGGCTAGGGGGCCATCCCGGCTTACCAAACCGATGCAAACTCCGAATACCGAAGAATGTTATCACGGGAGACACACGGCGGGTGCTAACGTCCGTCGTGAAGAGGGAAACAACCCAGACCGCCAGCTAAGGTCCCAAAGTCATGGTTAAGTGGGAAACGATGTGGGAAGGCACAGACAGCCAGGATGTTGGCTTAGAAGCAGCCATCATTTAAAGAAAGCGTAATAGCTCACTGGTCGAGTCGGCCTGCGCGGAAGATGTAACGGGGCTAAACCATGCACCGAAGCTGCGGCAGCGACACTTAGGTGTTGTTGGGTAGGGGAGCGTTCTGTAAGCCGTTGAAGGTGACCTGTGAGGGTTGCTGGAGGTATCAGAAGTGCGAATGCTGACATAAGTAACGATAATGCGGGTGAAAAACCCGCACGCCGGAAGACCAAGGGTTCCTGTCCAACGTTAATCGGGGCAGGGTGAGTCGACCCCTAAGGCGAGGCTGAAAAGCGTAGTCGATGGGAAACAGGTTAATATTCCTGTACTTGGTGTTACTGCGAAGGGGGGACGGAGAAGGCTAGGCTGGCCGGGCGACGGTTGTCCCGGTTTAAGCGTGTAGGGGGAGTGACCAGGTAAATCCGGTTGCTTATCAACCCTGAGGCGTGATGACGATGCACCACGGTGCAGAAGCAGTTGATGCCATGCTTCCAGGAAAAGCCTCTAAGCATCAGGTAACATTAAATCGTACCCCAAACCGACACAGGTGGTCAGGTAGAGAATACTCAGGCGCTTGAGAGAACTCGGGTGAAGGAACTAGGCAAAATGGTGCCGTAACTTCGGGAGAAGGCACGCTGGCGTTAGGTGAAAGGACTAGCTCCTGGAGCTGAAGCCAGTCGCAGATACCAGCTGGCTGCAACTGTTTAATAAAAACACAGCACTGTGCAAACACGAAAGTGGACGTATACGGTGTGACGCCTGCCCGGTGCTGGAAGGTTAATTGATGGGGTCAGCCGCAAGGCGAAGCTCTTGATCGAAGCCCCAGTAAACGGCGGCCGTAACTATAACGGTCCTAAGGTAGCGAAATTCCTTGTCGGGTAAGTTCCGACCTGCACGAATGGCGTAATGATGGCCAGGCTGTCTCCACCCGAGACTCAGTGAAATTGAACTCGCTGTGAAGATGCAGTGTACCCGCGGCAAGACGGAAAGACCCCGTGAACCTTTACTATAGCTTGACACTGAACATTGAGCCTTGATGTGTAGGATAGGTGGGAGGCCTTGAAGTGTGGACGCCAGTCTGCATGGAGCCAACCTTGAGATACCACCCTTTAATGTTTGATGTTCTAACTCGGCCCCATGATCTGGGGTGAGGACAGTGTCTGGTGGGTAGTTTGACTGGGGCGGTCTCCTCCCAAAGAGTAACGGAGGAGCACGAAGGTTAGCTAATCACGGTCGGACATCGTGAGGTTAGTGCAAAGGCATAAGCTAGCTTGACTGCGAGAGTGACGGCTCGAGCAGGTACGAAAGTAGGTCTTAGTGATCCGGTGGTTCTGAATGGAAGGGCCATCGCTCAACGGATAAAAGGTACTCCGGGGATAACAGGCTGATACCGCCCAAGAGTTCATATCGACGGCGGTGTTTGGCACCTCGATGTCGGCTCATCACATCCTGGGGCTGAAGTAGGTCCCAAGGGTATGGCTGTTCGCCATTTAAAGTGGTACGCGAGCTGGGTTTAGAACGTCGTGAGACAGTTCGGTCCCTATCTGCCGTGGGCGTTGGAAGATTGAGAGGGGCTGCTCCTAGTACGAGAGGACCGGAGTGGACGAATCACTGGTGTTCGGGTTGTCATGCCAATGGCATTGCCCGGTAGCTAAATTCGGAAGAGATAACCGCTGAAAGCATCTAAGCGGGAAACTTGCCTCGAGATGAGTCTTCCCTGGGGCTTAAAGCCCCCTGAAGGAACGTTAAAGACTATGACGTTGATAGGCTGGGTGTGTAAGTGCAGCGATGTATTGAGCTAACCAGTACTAATGATCCGTGAGGCTTAACCTTACAACACCGAAGGTGTTTTGAATTGAGAGAGATTTTCAGCATCGTTCCGAGATTGTGTTGACTGGCTGACAAGTGTTGCTTGTTTGCGGGTTAATTGAAACAGAATTTGCCTGGCGGCCATAGCGCGGTGGTCCCACCTGATCCCATGCCGAACTCAGAAGTGAAACGCCGTAGCGCCGATGGTAGTGTGGGGTCTCCCCATGCGAGAGTAGGACACTGCCAGGCATCAAATTTAGTTGTGCTGATATGGCTCAGTTGGTAGAGCGCACCCTTGGTAAGGGTGAGGTCCCCAGTTCGACTCTGGGTATCAGCACCAGTTACATGGATTAAATTCGGCAGTAGTAGAAAAGAATTTACCTGGCGGCAATAGCGCGGTGGTCCCACCTGACCCCATGCCGAACTCAGAAGTGAAACGCCGTAGCGCCGATGGTAGTGTGGGGTCTCCCCATGCGAGAGTAGGACACTGCCAGGTATCAAATAAACAGAAAGGCCATCCATTAGGGTGGCCTTTTCTGTTTTTGCGATCCGTCCTAAATAGTTTTAACAAACTCTAGTGACTCGATCTTGAGTGGTTAAGTGGTTAAGCGGTAAGAATAGGCAAGGAGGCGTAAGACGTTCATATATAGCGTAATTCTAGCCCCTATCAACGTTATTTTAATATAGAAAATATGGCGTATTTACGATCTTGCCTATCCTCTCCATTGATAAAAAATCTGTTTTATAGTCCGCTGAACAAAGGAATTACCGCACTTAAGGGCACTTCGGTGGCTTACGGCACTACGGCTTCAACAGCATATTTTCCCTTTGTCTGATTTTGTTAGTCGTGAATCGCTCCGCTTCCCACAGATACTTTGTTGCCACACAATTGCCGTCAAATGGGCAATATGATTCCGATAAAAATGTCACTGATGAGTTTAAAATTTAAGCTGTTAAGCAGACACCTTATACTGGTGTTGATACTAATGAGTGTCCTGAAGTTGATAGCTTTACCCAAACAATATATGCGATAAGCAACGTTATATACGATAAGCAATTTAAAGCTATTCTCTAGTGCCCCCTTTCCCGCCTTATATAAACTCACTGTAATGAACTCACTGTCGCGATGAAACATTTTCAGGTTGTTACAGTTCGCTCGACTTTTCATCTAAGATCCGCTATCTTCAGGCATCTAGAAGTCTAAACGTATAAACGGATATATTGAGGATGTAGGCATGCCAATTCGGGTTCCTGATGAATTACCTGCAGTGAGTTTCTTGCGCAATGAGAATGTTTTTGTGATGGCTTCATCGCGTGCTAAAACTCAGGAAATTCGGCCCCTGAAGGTATTGATTTTAAATCTGATGCCTAAAAAAATTGAGACGGAGAATCAATTCCTACGTTTACTCTCTAACTCGCCACTCCAGGTTGATATTCAATTGTTGAGGGTTGATAGTCGTGAGTCTAAAAATACGCCTACGGAGCATCTGAACAACTTTTACTGCGATTTTGAGGACATTCAGGACCAGAATTTTGATGGCTTGATCGTAACCGGCGCTCCTCTGGGTTTAGTCGATTTCTGTGATGTGGCTTATTGGCCACAAATTGAACGTATTATTGCCTGGGCAAAAGAGCATGTGACATCAACTCTATTTGTCTGTTGGGCGGTGCAGGCGGCGTTAAATATCTTGTATGGCATCCCGAAGATGACGCGCGAGGTCAAACTCTCTGGTATCTATCAGCATCAAACACTCGAACCGCTGGCCTTATTGACGCGTGGTTTTGATGAAACATTTCTGGCTCCTCATTCCCGCTATGCTGATTTTCCCGTTGAAGTCCTTCAACAATATACTGATTTGGATATCTTAGTGTCGTCAGAAGAGGCTGGGGCTTATCTGTTTGCCAGTAAAGATAAGCGGGTGGCTTTTGTTACCGGTCATCCCGAGTATGATGTCGATACGTTAGCGGGTGAATATCAGCGTGATCTGGCTGCAGGCCTTAACCCACAAGTTCCTCTTAATTATTTCCCTTCTGACGATGCATCGTTACGACCAAAAGCATCATGGCGCAGTCATGGGCATCTACTGTTTGCCAATTGGCTCAACTACTATGTTTACCAAATTACGCCATTTGATTTGCGACATATGAATCCTACCCTTGATTGATTTTTCCCCTTCTCGATGTTCATCGTCGCATAGATGCTAATTATGGCGGCTGAATCGAGGCCGCCTATTATTTTCTTCCCTTCCAATTACCTTTTTCCCTCCCTAAATCTGGTCCGATCTCTTTTCTAAACAATGAGTTATAGCCATTAAAAATCAATAATGGAATCTGATTCCTATCATTTCCAATCCCTCCTATATGTTAACGATATGATAAATAAAGATTAAAAAAATATTTTCCATAAAAATGGAAATCGTTTTTGATTTTATGAATTAATTGATTATTCTTATTTCTGTCGGGTGAAAAATAACCATAAAATTCTGCCTTTTTTACTGGCAGGGACACGTTACCTGATGATAATCCAAGAGTGACGCGAGGTCAGCGTTAAGGTGGCAGCAGTAACATTGGGAAGGGGAATAGCAATGAGACAACAGTTAGCGGGCACAGAGTTAGTTTTCACCCAGCCTTTTAATGCTGCTGAGCGGCAGGTTTTACCGGATAAAGCCATCGAGTTTCTAACCGAATTAGTGGTGAAATTTAGCGAATCGCGTAACCAACTCCTTGCCACAAGGGCATCTTGGCAGCAAACCATCGATCAGGGGGCGTTACCCGATTTTATTTTGGAAACTAATTCCATTCGTGATGGTGATTGGAAAATCCAAGGTATTCCTGCTGACTTACGCGATCGTAGAGTTGAGATCACCGGGCCAGTAGAGCGGAAAATGGTGATCAATGCGCTTAATGCCAACGTAAAAGTTTTTATGGCGGATTTCGAAGATTCACTGGCACCCAGTTGGGATAAAGTGATTGATGGTCAAATTAATCTACATGATGCGGTGAAAGGGACAATTTCCTATACGAATGAATCGGGCAAGGTCTATCAATTAAAACCTAATCCCGCGGTATTGATTGCACGTGTTCGTGGCCTGCACTTACCGGAAAAACATGTTAAATGGCAGGACGAGGCGATTCCCGGTGGTTTATTCGATTTCGCTTTGTATTTCTACCATAACTATCAGCAACTGCTGGCGAAGGGCAGCGGCCCTTATTTCTATTTGCCGAAGATGCAGTCATACCAGGAAGCCGCTTGGTGGAGCGATGTGTTCAATTTTACCGAGCAGCGCTTTGGTCTATCGCAGGGCACCATTAAGGCGACGGTATTAATTGAGACATTACCCGCCGTTTTCCAAATGGATGAAATTCTCTACCACCTGCGCCACCACATTGTTGGTCTGAATTGTGGGCGCTGGGACTATATCTTTAGCTATATAAAAACATTGAAAAACCACCCTGACCGCGTGTTACCAGATCGCCAGTCAGTCACGATGAATAAACCTTTTCTTAGCGCGTATTCCCGTTTGTTGATCAAGACATGCCATAAACGTGGCGCTTTGGCGATGGGGGGAATGGCCGCCTTCATCCCGGATAAAGACGCAGAAAAGAATAAGTTGGTGTTGGATAAAGTTCGTGCCGACAAAGAGTTAGAAGCCAGTAACGGCCACGATGGAACTTGGGTGGCGCATCCGGGCTTGGCAGATACGGTGATGGACGTTTTTAACAAAGTATTAGGTTCTCGGCCTAATCAATTAGAGGTTAGCCGCGAACAGGATAAACCTATCACCGCCGCTGAGTTGCTGGAACCTTGTTCTGGCGAGCGCACTGAAGCAGGGATGCGGGCCAATATCAGAGTCGCGGTGCAGTACATTGAAGCATGGATATCGGGTAATGGTTGTGTGCCGATTTATGGCTTGATGGAGGATGCGGCTACTGCAGAGATTTCCCGCACTTCTATCTGGCAATGGATACATCATCAGAAAAGCCTCAGTAATGGCCAGACGGTGACTAAAGAGCTGTTCCGCAGCATGTTGAGTGAAGAAATTCAGGTTGTGAAGCTTGAGCTTGGCGCAGAGCGTTTTGATCGCGGGCGGTTTGAAGAAGCTGCACGCTTGATGGAGCGTATTACAACACAAGACGAGCTTATCGACTTCCTGACGTTGCCGGGCTATGCATTGCTTGCCTGAGCCATCCTATTGAACCCTACAAAATTGAATTATAAGGAACATCGCCATGACGATCTCTCGTACTCAACAAATTCAGCAGTTGGAACAGGAATGGACATCGCCGCGCTGGAAAAATATCACTCGGCCTTATAGCGCCGAAGATGTCATCAAGCTGCGTGGTTCGGTCAATCCAGAATGTACGTTCGCACAAAATGGTGCCAAAAAACTGTGGGAATTGCTGCACGGCGGGTCGCGTAAAGGGTATATCAACTGTCTGGGGGCATTAACCGGTGGTCAGGCGCTACAACAGGCGAAAGCCGGTGTTGAAGCCATTTATATGTCGGGATGGCAGGTGGCGGCTGATGCTAATACGGCATCTAGCATGTATCCAGATCAGTCACTGTATCCGGTCGACTCTGTGCCTGCGGTGGTGAAACGTATCAACAATAGCTTCCGCCGCGCTGATCAAATTCAGTGGTCGAATAATATTGAGCCAGGTAGTAAAGGCTATACCGACTATTTCCTACCGATCGTCGCGGATGCGGAAGCGGGTTTTGGCGGTGTGCTGAACGCGTTTGAATTAATGAAAGCGATGATTGAAGCGGGGGCGGCAGGGGTTCATTTTGAAGACCAATTGGCCGCAGTGAAAAAGTGTGGGCATATGGGCGGTAAGGTACTGGTGCCGACACAAGAGGCCATTCAAAAGCTGGTTGCTGCCCGTTTAGCCGCAGATGTCTTGGGTGTACCAACGCTGTTGATTGCCAGGACTGATGCGGATGCGGCTGATTTATTGACCTCAGATTGCGACCCCTATGACCGGGAGTTTATTACCGGCGACCGTACTGCTGAAGGTTTTTTCCGCACCCGTGCCGGTATTGAACAAGCGATCAGCCGTGGCCTGGCGTATGCCCCTTATGCTGATTTGGTGTGGTGTGAAACCTCGACACCTGATCTGGCTCTGGCCAAACGTTTTGCCGATGCTGTTCATGCTCAATTCCCCGGAAAATTACTGGCTTATAACTGTTCACCCTCCTTTAACTGGAAGAAGAATCTGACCGACCAGCAAATTGCCAGCTTCCAAGATGAACTCTCCGCCATGGGCTACAAATACCAGTTTATTACGCTGGCGGGTATTCATAGCATGTGGTTCAACATGTTCGATCTGGCCCATGCGTATGCGCAGGGTGAAGGCATGAAACACTACGTTGAGAAAGTCCAGCAACCTGAGTTTGCCTCTGTGGACCGCGGCTACACCTTTGCTTCCCATCAGCAAGAAGTGGGGACTGGCTACTTCGATAAAGTCACCAATATTATTCAGGGGGGCGCATCATCTGTAACGGCACTGACCGGTTCGACGGAAGAGCAGCAGTTTTAGCCACGATTGAGTGAGTGTGGTCTTATCAGGAGCCTGCTTATGCAGGCTCAGACTGCTGACAAACCCCGATGACGCGATCTTGAACGGTGAGGATAGGCAGAGGAGTAAAGCGTCCGCGCCAAGGATGGCGCGGCTCGAGCCTACATGGATGTATTTACGGCGTCTTTACGATCTGCCTGTTCTCTCCGTCGCGGGCACTTTGTCAATAACCTCAGCCTGCTTATGCAGGCTCCGTTTTGTACGGTAGGGGGCAGCATGGTGGCAAAGCTAGAACAACTTATCGCTCAGACCATTTTGCAGGGATTTGATGCGCAATATGGCCGTTTTCTGGAGGTCACTGCCGGTGCTCAACACCGTTTTGAGCAGGCCGATTGGCATGCGGTACAGCAGGCGATGAAAAAGCGTATTCACCTTTATGATCACCATGTGGGTTTAGTGGTTGAGCAACTGAAATACATTACGGATCAACGCCATTTTGATGTGGAATTTTTGGCGCGGGTGAAAGAAATTTATACCGGGCTGCTACCGGATTATCCGCGCTTCGAAATCGCCGAAAGCTTTTTTAATTCGGTTTATTGCCGTTTATTTAAACACCGCGATTTAACGCCCGATAAGTTGTTTGTTTTTAGCTCTCAGCCTGAGCGGCGCTTCCGTGAGATCCCACGGCCTCTGGCCCGCGATTTCATCCCTAAAGGGGATCTCAGTGGTATGTTGCAGATGGTGCTTAATGATTTATCACTGCGCTTACATTGGGAAAATTTGTCGCGAGACATTGATTATATCGTGATGGCCATACGGCAAGCCTTTACCGATGAGCAGCTAGCCAGTGCGCATTTTCAAATAGCGAATGAGTTGTTTTACCGCAATAAGGCCGCTTGGTTGGTGGGTAAATTGAGGCTGAACGGTGACATCTATCCTTTCTTGTTACCTATTCATCACAATGAGTCTGGTGAGCTATTTATTGATACCTGTCTGACCAGCAAAGCGGAGGCCAGTATCGTGTTCGGCTTCGCTCGTTCTTATTTTATGGTCTATGTGCCGCTGCCGGCTGCAATGGTGGAATGGTTACGGGAAATATTACCGGGTAAATCTACCGCTGAGCTGTATACGGCGATTGGCTGTCAGAAACACGGTAAAACAGAGAGTTATCGCGAGTATTTGGCTTTTATTCATCAATCCAGTGAACAGTTTATTATTGCACCTGGGGTGAAAGGCATGGTGATGTTGGTCTTTACCTTACCGTCATTTGATCGGGTATTTAAGGTGATTAAAGACCAATTTGCACCACAAAAAGAGGTCACTCAAGCACGAGTTTTAGAATGCTATCAATTAGTTAAAGAACATGACCGGGTAGGGCGCATGGCGGATACCCAAGAGTATGAAAATTTTGTGATTGATAAGCACCGTATCAGCCCAGAACTGCTGGCGGAGTTGCAACATGAAGTACCCGAAAAACTGGAGGATTTAGGTGACAAGATCGTCATTAAGCACCTGTATATGGAGCGAAGGATGACCCCGTTAAATCTCTATATGGAGCAGGCAGATGATCAGCAGTTGAAGGATGCTATTGAGGAATATGGTAACGCCATTAAACAACTGGCTGCGGCCAATATTTTCCCCGGTGATATGTTATTTAAGAACTTCGGTGTGACGCGCCATGGGCGGGTGGTGTTCTACGATTATGATGAAATTTGTTATATGACCGAGGTTAATTTCCGCGATATTCCCCCACCGCGTTATCCCGAAGATGAGATGGCCAGTGAGCCGTGGTACAGCGTGTCTCCTAATGATGTTTTTCCCGAAGAGTTTCGCCATTTCTTATGCAGTGACCGGAAAGTCAGGCACTTTTTTGAGGAGATGCACGGCGATCTGTTCCAGGCCAGTTATTGGCGCGGCTTGCAGCAGCGTATCCGGGATGGGCATGTGGAGGATGTTTTTGCTTATAGACGAAAGCAACGCTTCTCCCAGCGGGCTTTAAATTAACGGCGACTGCGCGCTGAACGTACTCAGATTAACGTAGCTCGCTACGCCTCTATTTATCGCGTCTTTACGATCGGCCTGTTCTCGCCGAACGACAAATTTTTCCTTTATTTTTCATTCTATTATTTAACCCCGGTTCCCCCACCGTAAGATTGGGTAATCTCTTTCGCCGCGTGGATGACCAGTGCACCCAGCTCGGTGACGCGATCGTCGGTGATCCGTGATATTGGGCCGGAGATAGAAATCGCGGCGAAGGCTTCGTGGTGCTCATCGAACAAGCAGGCGGCGATACAACGTAGGCCGAGGGCGTGCTCTTCATCATCAAATGAATAACCTTGCTTGCGGATCAGCGCTAGATTTTCTTTCAGGCTGGTTGGATTGGTACGGGTGTGCTGGGTGTAAGCGTGCAACCCCTTTTTATGTAACAACTGAACCAGTTGATCGTCCGGCAGGGTGGAGAGAAAGGCTTTGCCTGCCCCGGAGGCATGCATGGGGAGCTTGCCTCCAATTGGTGCGGACATCCGCATCAGCGCGGTACATTGCACTTGATCGATAATTATTGCCTGGTAATCGCTGTGATCGAGTACCGCCAAATTGACGGTTTCGCCAGATTCATCCATTAAACGGCGTAACATTGGGTGGACCATCGCCAGTAAATTACGGCTTTGCAGGAAACTGCTCCCGACAATAAAGGCGTGGGGGCCCCCATGGTCCATAGCCCTAAATCGCCGACCTGACGAACAAAACCCTGCTGTTGCATGGTCGTGAGTAAACGGTGGGTGGTCGAATTGGGTAATCCCGCCTGTTGGGCTAAATCAGTCAGGGCGACGTTCCCATCAGATTCGGAAATATATTCCAGCAATTTAAGGCCGCGAGTCAATGATTGAACTTGGCCCGTTGCTGCAGGTGTATTCTGTGTGGCTGCCTTGGGTTTCTTTCCCCGTTTAATCGGAATCGGTAACGCCATAAATCAGCCCCTCAAATATTTTTATGGAATTCATTTTCGTTTTTCAATTATGCATGTAAACCGCTAAAAATACTCATCCGATGAGTCGACTTTTCTACCTGAAAAAGTCTCAACTGTGAGCGGACTCATTACGTTTGCAACTTGTGCTAGGATGACGGATTAGTTTTGCGGCGTGTCGTCCGGACACGGCAGGCAATAGGGTGAAGAGGCGAATGTGGTGGATACAGTAATCGATAATAAGGTCAAGGAATTGCACCAGCAGTTGGCGCAACGCATTTTGGTACTGGATGGTGGTATGGGCACCATGATCCAGAGCTACCGATTAGAAGAAGCAGATTACCGAGGCGCGCGTTTTGCTGACTGGGCAAGTGACCTAAAAGGTAACAATGACCTCTTGGTGCTCTCCAAGCCAGAAGTCATCACGGCGATCCATAATGCCTACCTTGAAGCCGGTGCTGACATTCTCGAAACCAATACCTTTAACTCTACCTCCATTGCGATGGCGGACTATCAGATGGCGTCACTGTCGGCTGAAATTAACTATGAAGCCGCCCGTCTGGCCCGTATCTGTGCCGATGAATGGAGCGCCCGCACGCCAGAAAAACCACGTTATGTTGCCGGGGTGCTGGGGCCAACCAACCGTACTGCCTCCATCTCCCCTAAAGTTAATGACCCGGCGTTCCGTAACGTCAGTTTTGATCAGTTGGTCGAGGCCTATCGTGAGTCTACCCGCGCGCTGATTGAAGGGGGTGTTGATTTAATTATGATCGAAACGGTCTTCGATACGTTGAATGCGAAGGCCGCGACCTTTGCGGTTGAAAGCGAATTCGAAGTGATGGGCGTGCTGTTGCCGGTGATGATTTCCGGCACCATTACCGATGCCTCCGGCCGTACGCTGTCTGGTCAAACGACGGAAGCTTTTTATAACTCGCTGCGCCATGTCAAACCGCTGTCGTTTGGTCTGAACTGTGCGCTGGGGCCGGATGAACTGCGCCAATATGTTGCTGAGTTATCGCGTATCTCTGAATATTATGTCAGTGCGCACCCGAATGCCGGTTTGCCGAATGCTTTTGGTGAATATGATCTGGAAGCCAAAGAGATGGCTGAGCAGATTGGCGAGTGGGCACGTGCCGGATTTTTGAATATTGTCGGCGGTTGCTGCGGTACCACACCCCGGCATATTGCGGCGATGGTCAACGCTGTCGCTGGGGTGCCTCCGCGCCCGTTGCCTGATATTCCGGTTGCCTGCCGTTTGGCCGGGCTGGAGCCACTGACTATCGATGCCAATACCCTGTTTGTGAACGTCGGTGAGCGGACCAACGTCACGGGTTCGGCACGCTTTAAACGGCTGATAAAAGAAGAGAAGTACGGAGAGGCGCTGGATGTTGCCCGCCAACAGGTCGAAAGCGGCGCGCAGATCATCGATATCAACATGGACGAAGGCATGTTGGATGCCGAAGCGGCCATGGTGCGTTTCCTTAATCTGATTGCCGGGGAGCCTGATATTGCCAGGGTGCCGATTATGATCGACTCCTCAAGGTGGGATGTGATTGAAAAAGGCCTGAAATGTATTCAAGGCAAAGGCATCGTGAACTCCATTTCGATGAAAGAGGGCGTTGATGCCTTTATTCATCACGCCAAACTGGTACGCCGTTATGGTGCCGCCATGGTGGTCATGGCCTTTGATGAAACCGGGCAAGCCGATACCCGCGCACGCAAAATCGAGATTTGCCGCCGTGCGTATAAAATATTGACGGAAACCGTCGGTTTCCCACCAGAAGATATTATCTTCGATCCGAATATTTTTGCCGTAGCGACGGGGATTGAAGAGCATAACAATTATGCCGTCGATTTTATTGAAGCCTGTGCCGATATCAAAGCCGAGTTGCCTCACGCGCTGATTTCTGGCGGTGTCTCCAACGTTTCCTTCTCTTTCCGAGGGAATGATCCAGTACGTGAAGCCATTCATGCAGTGTTCCTCTATTACGCTATTCGCAATGGCATGGATATGGGGATTGTTAACGCCGGTCAATTGGCGATTTATGACGACCTGTCTGATGAATTACGTGATGCGGTCGAGGATGTGATCCTCAACCGCCGTGATGACAGTACTGAGCGCCTGCTGGATTTAGCAGAAAAATACCGTGACAGTAAAAGTGGCGAGGTCGCGATCCAGCAAGCAGAATGGCGTGGTTGGCCGGTGGTGAAACGGTTAGAGTATTCGCTGGTAAAAGGCATTACTGAATTTATTGAGCTGGATACCGAAGAAGCGCGCCAGCAGGCAGATCGGCCAATTGAAGTGATTGAAGGGCCGTTAATGTCTGGGATGAATGTGGTTGGTGACTTGTTTGGTGAAGGAAAAATGTTCCTGCCACAGGTTGTAAAATCAGCCAGGGTAATGAAACAGGCGGTGGCCTATCTCGAACCTTATATTGAAGCCAGTAAGCAGAAGGGTACCACCGCCGGTAAAATCTTATTAGCAACCGTCAAAGGCGATGTGCATGACATCGGCAAGAACATCGTGGGTGTGGTTTTGCAGTGTAATAACTATGAAATCATCGATCTGGGCGTGATGGTGCCGACGGAAAAAATTCTGCGCACTGCACGGGAAGAGAAGGTGGATATTATCGGCCTGTCTGGTCTGATTACCCCGTCGCTGGACGAGATGGTTAACGTGGCGAAAGAGATGGAGCGCCAAGGCTTTACGCTGCCGTTGCTCATTGGTGGCGCAACGACATCCAAAGCTCACACCGCGGTCAAGATTGAACAAAATTATAGCGGTTCCACCACGTATGTCTCTAACGCCTCGCGCAGTGTGGGCGTGGTATCCGCGTTGCTATCGGATACGCAACGGGAGGCATTTGTGGCAAAAACCCGCAAAGAATATGAGACTGTACGTATCCAACACGCCCGTAAAAAACCGCGCACCCCGCCGGTCAGTTTGCAGGCTGCACGGAATAACCCAACGGTGATTGATTGGGAGAACTACACTCCGCCAGTGGCCCATAAATTGGGGGTACAGGTGGTGGAGGCCAGTATTGAAACTCTGCGCAACTATATCGACTGGACGCCATTCTTTATGACCTGGTCGTTGGCAGGCAAGTATCCGCGCATTTTAGAAGATGAGGTGGTGGGGGAGGAGGCCAAGCGCCTGCTCGCCGACGCCAATGCTTTGTTGGATAAATTGTCCGCCGAGGATCTGCTGCATCCAAAAGGCGTGGTTGGTCTGTTCCCGGCTAACAGCGTCGGCGATGATATCGAAATTTACCGTGATGAGCGGCGAGATGAGGTACTGGCCATCAGCTATCATTTACGCCAACAGACCGAAAAAACCGACTTCCCGAACTACTGTTTAGCTGACTATGTCGCGCCTAAATCCAGTGGTAAAGCCGATTATTTTGGTGCGTTTGCGGTGACCGGTGGCTTGGAAGAAGACGCATTGGCCGATGCTTATGATGCGCAACATGATGACTACAATAAAATCATGATTAAGGCATTATCAGACCGTCTGGCCGAAGCCTTTGCCGAGTATCTGCATGAGCGAGTACGTAAAGTGTATTGGGGTTTTGCACCGAACGAAAATCTGAGCAACGAAGAGTTGGTGCGCGAAAATTATCAGGGGATCCGCCCGGCACCGGGCTATCCCGCTTGCCCGGAGCACACCGAGAAAGGCCAAATTTGGCAGTTGTTGGATGTCGAAACCCACACCGGTATGAAACTGACCGAATCCTACGCCATGTGGCCTGGGGCTTCGGTATCGGGTTGGTATTTCAGCCACCCAGACAGCAAATATTTTGCCGTAGCACAAATTCAGCGTGATCAGGTTGAGGATTATGCCGCCCGTAAAGGGATGCCCACTGCCGAAGTTGAACGCTGGCTAGCCCCTAATCTGGGTTACGATGCGGATTGATGTGCGTTTAAAGGCGAGATAATGTTGATCTAACGAGGGGGATAAACCGTGATTGGTTTATCCCCTTCGATATTACAGTTTAATTAATGGATTGATCATTCTCTGGTGATACCACCCGTTGCATTTTTCTGTTCAGATTTACCATGTCCACTGACCAGCGGTGCCTTGCCATCCATTACATCCTTAGCGCCATCGCTAATCATATCCATAACCGATGAAGAAGCGTTCAATCGTGCACCCCCTTCGGTATATTTCCCGTTGATATCCTGCGTCTCTAACCCATTGGTTTTTAGCTTAACATCCGAATTTTTACTGGATATTTTCCCGCCAACCAGGTCAGTTTTACCCTTAACGGTCAGATCCACATTCTGTGTACCCCGGATAGCTGATTGCTCCTCAACCCCTTGGCTCTCGACAACCTCTACGTTCGCTTTGACGCTGCCGTTACCCCCGACGACTTGTTCATCCTGTACCGCGCTTTTGATTTTCTTACCGACAGATTTAGCCCCTTTCTGCCACCATTTATCTTTGGTTTCCTTCTTCTCATCGGCTT
The DNA here is from genome assembly GCF_900460465.1 of Yersinia pestis. Classification (GTDB taxonomy): domain Bacteria; phylum Pseudomonadota; class Gammaproteobacteria; order Enterobacterales; family Enterobacteriaceae; genus Yersinia; species Yersinia pestis. Next base: position 622,192 of record NZ_UAVH01000001.1, read on the forward strand.
CGCTGATCTTCACTGTTTGACCGTCTTTGGTATAGCTGATGGTCTGGACGCTATCGTCCTTTTCTTTTCCTAAGGTGTTGAATTTATTTTCGACTTTGTCGAAGATCTTGGTAGATTTCTCTTCCAGTTTATTCTTGATTTTATCAGACATAATTGGGCTGGCATTCGCTACCTGGCTGATCAAACTGTCTTGTTTTGCATTACTGTGGCTGCCGCCAAGTGCGGCAGAAACATTGACTTTATTGAGTCTGTTTTCGCGGCTAATGACGTTTAGATCCCCACCGATTTGCCCACTAATCTGGTTAGCCTGGAGTACTGCGCCTGCCAATTCGGTATTTTTAGCGCTGTTCAGGGTCACCTTATCACTGTTGATATGGGTGTTTTGTTGCGTCACAGAGTCCAGTTTATCAACACCGCCATCGAGTTTGATGGCCGCATTATGGATTTTCTTGGCGCTATCTTTATCTACAACACCTTGATCATCGCTTTTAATGGTGTTTTTCTGGCTGCCATTGAGGTTGGTGTTAACATTCCAGTTATTTTTGTGCTCTTTATCCTGAGCCGATTCCATTACGATCCCGCCATTATCCGCGTTCAGAATGGTCTCTTGACTGATGATGTTGGTATTTTGCAGATGGATGGCTTGCTGATCTTTACCGTCTGCCTTAATGGTCACCGCGCCATTACTGTTAATAATGCCGCCCTGATGTGTAAGACTGGTCTCATCAGTGTTTTTAACGTTGGCTTCTGCTCCTGCGCTGAACCCTTTGTTGTTAGTATGCGTTTTTGTGCCATCATCATTTTCACTGGTGCTGTTACTTTTGCTTTTTCCTGCCTTGACGCTGGCAGACCAGGTCATATCTTGCTTAGAACTTTGTGACTGTGCCGCTTGGAAGTCTACTTTTCCACCGGCGGTAAGTTGAACATCACCGGTAGCGGCATTTTTACTGCCAAACTCGGTACCTTGCAGTGTTAAATCTTTTCCAGCGTTCAGCTCGATGCCTTGCTTACCGTGTAGATGGCTGACTTGGGCAATATCGGCACTGGTGCTGCCTTGACTATGGCCGCCGCCCAAGCCGCCGCCAAAGTCTTTACTGTTCGGCTTAGTACCGAAGTTTGCTTTGGCGTTTGCATCAATCTTATTGTGGTTTTCACTGAGGTGGCTGGTTGCTTGTTCAAATTTAATCTCTTCGCCTGCTGTGATAGCGATTTTTCCATCACCAGAATCAAGATCAGTCCCTTGATAACGGGCGTTTTCTTGTACGTTGATAATAATATCGCCAACAGCTTTCATGCTGCCAGTTTGAGCCTGCTCGGCCTTAACCTCTTGCTGTTTATTTTCACCCTTACCTTTTGCATCAACATTGATGTCTTCGCCCGTAGTGGTATAAATTCGCATATCTACGCCGCCCGATACGACTTTTTCTGATTCTTCAGCACGATTAACCGCAGATTCAAAAGTGTGGTTGGCAGCATCAATCTTTATTCCACCTTTGTCAGCTTGGTAGTGAGTTCCTTGATCCTTGACATCCTCTTTTGCTGTGATGCTGATATCACCACTTTTTATTGATGTCACTACCGCTTGAGAATTACTGGATTTATTCTCTTTTTCGCCAACATTAACGGAGAGGTCTACGCCGGCATTGACTGAATCTGGCGCGACATTTCCTACGTTTTCAATAACGCCACCAACATCCAATTTTTTACCACTTTCTATCGTCTTTTCGACAGGACGAGTAACACCGTCATAAGCGATATTACCACCATATTTAACATCGACAGTGTTGGTGGTTGTGGTGGTGGTTTCACTGTTTTCTGCGGCTAAATTATTAACGTTAGTTGCATTCGCCGCGTAACTGCCTTCGACGTTATGATCGGTGCCTTGGTTAGTTATCTCTTGTTTGGCGTTGAGATTCAGATCGCCTTTCACGTCAGTATGGGAAACGACCGCAGTTGATTTCTCGCTGTCCGTCTTCGTCTCTTCATAACTCACCCCCGCACCGCTACCCGCTTTATCCATCCCACCGGTATAGTGAGCATTCACACCCACGGTCTCTTTTTCTTTATTGCTGGTGGTGGTGTCTTGTGCAGCGACAAAAGAGACGTTTTCAGCAGTGATATCCGCATCGCCTTTGGTGGTATTGAGTTGTGACCCAGTGAATGTCACATCTTTGTCTGCCTCCAGTTTGACGGTGCCCCCCTCGAGAGTAGAGCCGTGATTTATCACTTTCTCCGTTTTTTCACTCTCGCTGGTGTGTTCCACTTTTAGCCCCGCTTGATACTGATTTTTACCGTCATCACTGGTAAAACCATCAATTGTCAGTAGGGTTTTTTGTTCATCGATCTTTTGTTTTTCCTGCGCAGCGGCGACATTGATATCGCCTAAGGTCTCAATGCCTAATTCACCGGCGCTTTTTACCAAGCTGCCAATCACATCGACATCTTTTTTACTGATGATTTTCAGGTTTGCTTCAGAGACGACTTCGCTACCGGTAGATTTTTCTTCACTGTTATTGGCTTTTTTGGAACTGCCGGTAATATCAAATGCTACCCCCGTACGCTCATCAACTTTATTGGTTGTGGTACTGATGGCGTTATCGATTTTGATCCCACCCTCTTTAGCTTGAACAAAACCATCTTTAGTTGCTTTTACTTTACTGCCAGTAATAGCAACGTCATCTTTCACGCTGATGAGTATATTACCGTCAGCGGTTATTTCTGAGCTATGGCTGGTTTCCGCATACTTATCGTTATTATTGTGATCGACACCACCGAGTCCCAAGTTTCTTTCATGTTTACCGTCGGTTGTTTCCTGATTACTGGTTTTTTGTACCCCAATCTTAACGTCGTTGGCATCGATTACGACGTCACCCCCCGCAGAAGCTTTGATTCCCTGAGTCGTGATTTTATTTTCTGCGGTGAGGCCCAAATTCTTACCGGCCTCAAGTGTGGTTTTATTGAGTGTTTGTTTGGTGGTTTTATTATTCCAAGATTCATCTTTGACCATATGTTTATAATTATGGCCGTAGTCGTGAATTGAATTCTCTTCAATAGCACCGTCTATGTGTAAATCTTTTTTGGCTTTGATGGCAAGATTTTTACCCGCGGTTATTGTGGCAGCCGACAGTTTAATATCATCTTGAGTTGATTCAAGAGAGGCATTATTTTTCGCTGTAATGGTGGTGCCAATACTGGTTTGTTGTTTCTCCTCTTTATTTTCAGACCAATTCCACTTACCAAGGCCCAGCACCCCATTTCCACCGTCTGATGAAGATTCTTGTTCTGTCTTGGTGAGGATTCTCTCATCCAATACCAATTCACCTCCTCTCAACGTCACATTGTCAGCATCGATTTTTACTGCGGAAAGCTGATTCTTTTTATTGGCAACGATAGCAATATTTTTGCCTTTTAACTGAGTGCGTTCCAGACTCTGCGTAACACCCCCATTGTCTTCATTTTTATGAAGATTACCGAATGCCTGGATGCTATTGGCGTTGATGTTGATATCATTACCCCCTAATTTGGCGGCTTCTAATTGCAGCTTTCCTTTGATAGTGGCGTTTATTTCTTCGCTACCGTTTAGACTCCCGGCAATTTTTACCCCACTGCCTTCCCGAGTGCTGACTAAATTAATCCGGCCTGATTGCATACTGCCAAGATATTTACCATCAATAGATTCTTCACTTTCACTTGAAAACAAACTGCTAAACCATCCCCCCAAACTGGTTGGACGATTTGGATGATCTTCTTGGCGAGACTCTAATATTTGCCCATCAGTTGAAATTTGGTTATTACCTGATAAGGCATTAATGGCTTCCGTTGAGGTGACCATACCTGTGACCTCAATTCTGGGTGCGATCAGATCCAATATTTTATTAGCAGTTAGCCCCTTATCTTGAATTATCAACCAATTATTGTTATTGAAAGTTTCAAAACCCTTCAGCGATCCTTGTTCAATCAAGGGATTACCCACGACCAGTGACTCGCGGTTGGTATTCATAAAACCACAGCCATTACAGGTGATGCCATTTGGGTTGGCCAGAATATAATCCGCCGTCATACCAAAAATTTCTTGTTGGCCCAATAACAGAGAAGGATTACGGCTGATGACTTCATTAAGAATAATACTGGCCGCTTGACCGTTTAAATTTTGGTTAGCGGCTAACTGCCCGGCAAGTATTGAGTTACCTGCACTGGTGGCGTTATTCAGTACCGCCCCCTTTTCGCCAACATTAAAATCCTGAAATTGGTTATGTGATAAGCCGGAGGCTGACGGTTGCACGATATTAATTACCGATGTGCCATTTACCGAGCTAACATCCGGTTTATGTGCAGAATCGCCTGCTCCGACAATACCGGCGGCATAACAGGTGGCAACAGAAACCGAAATAATGGTTACCGCCGCCGCCAATTTCCCTGCCGGTGAGAGCTTAAAGGTGTGTTTCTTCATTTTTACATCTCCATTTTGGGGTGATATTTCCTGGTATGAGTAACAAGGTGTTCTCAAGGGAAAATTGCATTAAAAGCGGTAAGAAAAACGCGCCAGAATTTGTGTTGGATCGTTAATCTTCGATGGGCCGGAGAGTAACCGGCCACGGCTGGCTTCTATATCCAAGGTGGCATTCTGGTAATTAAGGCTGACGCCAGCGCTTAGCCCCATAGCGCTGACCCACCCCTGTGGTTTTTGCTGGAGACGGCCCGTATCAAGCCCTACGCGAGGGGTTAGCGTGGCGTCACCCAAGGTGAAACGACGGGAGAGGGTGTTTTGTAAATACCAGCCTTGGTCGGCGGATAAGGTATTGCGGCTAAAGCCACGGATGGCACTGCTGTCAGTGATGCTGAGCCATTCCACGCCGGGTAACCGGTCACGGGTGTACTGGCCATAAAATTGATTGCTGAACAGATAGGTATCATCAAACAGTGCAAAGTAGTGATTGGAGGTAATTGAGGTCTTAGCTTTAGTGAATTGGCTATCTTGATAGTTCGCTAATGGGCCATTTGAGCGCTCCGCGCCCAGCCAAGGCAAGCCCTGCTCAAGGCTGACATTGATATTGAATAAGCCCATGGGCAGGACGTGCAGGTGATTAAGGCCTAATTCAAAGATTGTTAGCGTCGGGCTGCTGATAGCAATTTTTTCTTCATTCAGATAATTACTGGCCCGTTTATAGGTTAATTGCGCACTTAGCCCATTAATCTGGCTTTGATCGCGATAGAAAACATAATCTGCCCGTAAACCGTGTTGCTGTGTTTCTCCATGTAACTTGGCTGTATTAAACTGCAATTTCATTGGATAACGGTATTCGGCATAACTACCAAAGCCACTAAAGGTCAAGGCACCGTAAGGGACCGAATAAAACATTGAGTAAGCACGGCTATAATTATGTTGGGGGCGATCAACGGTATTGCTGATATTGATACTGACGGAATCCGATAAGCCCAACGGATTATCGAAAGATAAGGCGTTGCGACTTAGCCATTTACCGGTATTTTTATTACCGTAATTGTCCATCGAGGTGGTCAAATGCCAGGGCGTTGACGGTGTATTATGCAGTTTAAGAATAGAACCACCGGGTAGTGTTCCGGGCAGAATATCGACGGTGACTTTATTTGAGGGCAAACGGTTTGCCTGGTCCAGTCCTTGATCAAGGCGAGTAATATTGAGCGGCTTGCCGATCATATTCGGGAATACCGTCTCGCCATCTAACCCGGTGTCCGTGCTATCAATCGCTTCGACAAACCCTTCGGTAATATCCAGACCTAATTTTCCGTCAGCATCTGGTGGAATAAATTGAATCCGCGCCGTGATATACCCTTTATCCATATAGATATGAGTGAGTTCACGGGTCAGAAGGTTAATATTATCAGGATGAATACATTGTTCAGGGATCGCACTTAATTCACTTAAATCATCCTCTGTTAATAAGGTGATCCCCTGAATATAAACGCCATTAATGGGTAGGCACTGCGTATCTTCGGGTAACACCGGTGCAGGGGGGGCCGGACGAGATAATTCACTTTGTCCGGTGTTGTGTTGTGTGATCTGTTGGTGGCGTTTTTCTTCTACTAGCTGATTAATTTCTTTGGCATTATTTTGTAGTGACTGGCGAGATTCATTAATGGAAGATGGGGTCTCTATGGCCAAAGGCGTCTCGGCTTGAGCGCCAGTACTGAGTACAAGCCATAACGCAGTACGTTTTCTAATCATAATATCTGATTGAGAAATAGACTGACCGAACAAATTTATTTGCAGGCGCAGCTCTTTCTGTCCCTGAGTCAAATTGACGGGCAGCACAATTACCGTCCCTGAACAATAGAGAACGACGGATAAACAACGGGAATTAAGTTGTTGGCAGGAAGTAAAATATAACAGTGAAATATGAATATAAATTTTGCGAAGAGTGAGTGATTTTTGCGTTATTTAAAGCAAATTAAGGTTAATCACGGATATTGCTGTTTTCTATTTTGTGTTTACGGGTGAGGGGCATAAATGTCAGTGTCAGAGATGAAGGTCGTGTTAGCAGTGAATGCCCGATGATCTCAGGCATTTTTCTGAGGTTTAATTATTTTTTATCTGTTTTAACCGGTTTACCTGACCAGTAGCCGGCCAGCAGGGAAAGTACACGTTTGAAATCATCCGGTTTGGTGTGAACCAGTCAGGTTTAATTAGCAGATAAATTAATGTGTTAATGTGCTCTCTTACACAAATAAGTTGTCTTACTCAAATAAACTGTCTTATTCAAATAACATCTCTTTTATTCAAATAACATCTGTTTTATTCAAATAAATTGTAATGTAGCGTTTGTACGACTTTGTCAGCGTCATTACCCGGTACCAGGAAACACAGATTATGGCTGCTGGCACCGTAACAAATCATACGAATATTGAACGGATCCAAGACACCAAATACCTCTTTACCGACGCCGCAAGCCTGAGACAGGTTGTTGCCGATAATGGCCACCAACGCCAGATCTTCTTCCACTTCAACCCGGCACAGGGAAGAGAGTTCCGTCAATAACGAGGTGGTCAGCAGGCTATCACCGGTAGACGTTGAACCGGTGGTATCCAATGTTAACGCGACACTCACTTCAGACGTGGTGATTAAATCCACGGAGATACTGTGGCGCGCCAGAATATTAAACACTTCCGCCAGAAAACCGCGCGCATGCAACATATTTAAGCTGTGCAAAGTTAACAGCGTCTGCTTGCGGCGTAGTGCCAGAGCACGGAACAGCGGCGGGTTGTAGGTTTCGTTACAGACCAAGGTGCCGCCAGCCGCAGGATCTTTACTGGAGCCGACAAACATCGGGATATCACTGCGTACTGCCGGTAGCAGAGTGGCCGGATGCAGGATTTTCGCCCCAAAGGTTGCCATTTCGGCCGCTTCTTCAAAGGCGATTTTATCGATACGTTTTGCTGCCGGGACGACACGCGGGTCAGTCGTATATATCCCCGGCACATCGGTCCAGATATCGATACGGCTGACATTCAGTGCTTCACCTAACAATGCGGCGGTGTAATCACTGCCACCACGGCCCAGAGTGGTGGTTCGGCCTTTGCCTTCGCTGCCGATAAAACCTTGTGTGACCACAATGGCATCTTCAATACGCGGTGCCAGCAGTGTTTGGGCCAGTTCAGCCAAGGCCGAGGTATCTGGCTCTGCGCGGCCAAAACGGTCATTGGTTCGCATGACTTTTCGCACATCAAACCATTCCACGGCAACCTGACGTTGGCGTAACAGCTCGACAAATAGCAGGGTGGACATTAATTCACCGTGGCTGACCAGCTCATCGGTCAGGGCCGGGGAGGTCGCCAGACTGGCCGCCTCAGACAGCATGGCAATGTTTTCCAACATGCGGTCAATTTCTTCGCGGATCACCGTCGAATCAGTGAGTCTGGCAATAATATCGTATTGAATATGGCGAATATCCTCCAGATGGTCTGCACGTTTTTCTGGCTCACTGCCATCAGCAAGGGCAACCAACAGATTGGTGATACCGGCAGACGCAGAAAGGATCACCAAACGAACGTCCGGGTTCGATAAAACCACATCGGCGCTACGACTCATGGCATCAAAACTGGCCACGCTGGTGCCGCCAAATTTGGCGACGACAGTCGCAGAAGGTGCATCGCGGGTCTGTTGGGGGGCGACTTGAATCATCTAAAAACCTCGTGTCAGTGATGCCATCTTGGGGGCATCTGTATTTTTCTCTGTACAAGGAAATAACGGGTTATCCACTTTCTGTCAATGAAATGGCTATGAGGTATTTTCATCTTTAATAATACGCTCCGTCATATCACTAAATTGATTGGATACTGGCCTGAATATGAGCGGCTACTCTAATTGAACGTCATTAAAATAATGATGAACGTCTTAAGATGAACCGACGTATGGCGAGAAATAGGAAACAGATCAAGCGTTGTTTCGAGAGATAATACCTATCGCAAGAAAAGAGATCTCAATCACAGGGTAACAGGATACAATCAATGTATTCGTTTCATTAATCCTTAAGCCTAGAAGAGCGCCGCTATGAAAAATATCAATCCTAGTCAAACCGCTGCCTGGAAAGCGTTACAGCAACACTTTGAACAGATGAAAGATGTCACAATCAGCAGTCTGTTTGCCAAGGACGACCAGCGTTTTAACCGGTTCTCTGCGACTTTTGACGATCAAATGCTGGTGGATTTCTCAAAAAACCGTATTACCAGCGAAACCTTGGAAAAATTGCAGGATCTGGCGAAAGAGACCGATCTGGCTGGTGCAATAAAATCCATGTTTTCTGGTGAGAAAATTAACCGCACAGAAGACCGTGCGGTATTGCATATTGCTCTGCGTAACCGCAGTAACACCCCAATTGTGGTGGATGGCAAAGATGTGATGCCAGAAGTGAATGCGGTTCTGGCCAAAATGAAACAGTTCTGTGACCGTGTGATTAGCGGTGACTGGAAAGGCTATACCGGCAAAGCGATTACCGATGTAGTCAATATTGGTATCGGGGGGTCAGACCTCGGCCCTTACATGGTGACCGAAGCGTTACGTCCGTATAAAAATCACCTGAATATGCATTTTGTTTCTAACGTCGATGGCACTCATATTGCCGAAGCGTTGAAACCCCTGAACCCGGAAACCACGCTGTTCCTGGTGGCATCAAAAACCTTCACCACGCAAGAAACCATGACCAACGCTCACAGCGCGCGTGATTGGTTCCTGTCTGCCGCCGGTGACCCGGCGCACGTTGCCAAGCACTTTGCGGCTTTATCGACCAATGCCAAAGCCGTTGGTGAGTTTGGTATTGATACCAATAATATGTTTGAGTTCTGGGATTGGGTTGGTGGCCGTTACTCGCTATGGTCTGCTATTGGTTTATCTATCGCCTTGTCGGTTGGTTTTGAACACTTCGAACAACTGCTCAGTGGCGCACATGCCATGGATAAGCATTTTGCCGAAACACCGGCAGAGAAGAACCTGCCTGTCCTGTTGGCACTGATTGGTATCTGGTACAACAACTTCTTTGGTGCAGAAACGGAAGCTATCCTGCCTTACGACCAATATATGCACCGTTTCCCGGCTTACTTCCAGCAGGGTAACATGGAGTCGAATGGTAAATATGTTGATCGTAACGGTCATCCGGTTGATTACCAAACGGGCCCGATTATCTGGGGCGAGCCGGGTACTAACGGCCAGCATGCGTTTTATCAGTTGATTCACCAAGGTACCAAACTGATCCCGTGTGATTTTATCGCACCGGCGATCAGCCATAACCCATTAAGCGATCACCACGCGAAGCTGTTGTCTAACTTCTTTGCACAGACAGAAGCATTGGCTTTCGGTAAATCCCTGGAAGACGTTGAAGCGGAGTTTGCGGCGGCGGGTAAAACCCCTGAACAAGTCGCGCACGTAGCGCCGTTCAAAGTCTTCGAGGGTAACCGCCCAACTAACTCCATTTTGCTGCGCGAAATTACCCCGTTCAGTTTGGGGGCGCTGATTGCCTTGTATGAACACAAAATCTTCACCCAAGGGGTTATTCTGAATATCTACACCTTCGACCAATGGGGTGTCGAACTGGGTAAACAACTGGCTAACCGTATCCTGCCAGAACTGGCAGATGACCAAGAAGTGACCAGTCATGACAGTTCAACCAATGCGTTGATTAACCGTTTCAAGAACTGGCGTTAAGCTAACAGGCTCTTAAGCTCTTTGATCTGTACTTTATTAGGCCTCTTATTCTGTAAGGGGCCTTTTTTTTGGCTTGAGTGCAACATGGCTATGATAGGCTCAGGCTGTTTCACCTACTTTCCTTGGGAGTATTTATGGCTAAAAATTCGCGTTCTCAGTGGATCGCTAAAAATTTGCAACGTTTACTGAATGTAGGATTGATTATGTTGGCCGCTATTTTGGTGGTTTTTTTGGTGAAGGAAACCATTCATCTGGGGAAAGTCTTGTTCCTGAGTAATCAGGAAACCTCCTCCTACATGCTGATTGAAGGGATAGTCATTTATTTCCTCTATTTTGAATTTATTGCACTGATTGTTAAGTATTTTGAGTCCGGCTACCACTTCCCGTTACGCTATTTTATTTATATCGGGATTACCGCGATTATCCGTTTGATCATTGTGGATCATGAAAATCCTATTGATACACTGATTTATTCCGGTTCTATTCTAGTCTTGGTCGTGACCTTGTATCTGGCGAATACTGAGCGGTTAAAGCGCGAATAACCCCTTCTTATCTTTGGGGCGATGGCGGGTGATAAACATAAAAATGGCGGCCATTAAGGCCGCCCTAAAGACACAGTACCAGAGGAGAAAATACCCTGCCCATCCAAAGAGTTAGGGTATTGAATGATGAAATCTTTAATGCTTAACCTTTCACACCACCTGCCGTTAATCCACCTACCAGCCAGCGTTGTGCGAGCAGGAAGACGGTGGTGATCGGAATGGCCGATAACACAGCGGCGGCGGCAAAGTCACCCCACAGATAGTTTTGCGGGTTAAGATACTGCTGCATACCGACTGCCAGAGTGTAGCTGTTCACATCTCGCAGCAACAGGGAGGCGACAGGGACTTCGGTTATGGCCGCAATAAACGACAGAATAAACACCACGGCTAAAATGGGCACCGACAGCGGCAATAGCACCAGCCGGAAGGCTTGCCATGGGGTTGCACCATCCAATGCTGCCGCTTCTTCCAATGAGTTATCAATGGTTTCGAAATAACCTTTGATGGTCCAGACGTGTAGGGCGATACCGCCCATGTAGGCGAAAATGACCCCGCCATGGGTATTTAACCCGATGAACGGCATATATTGCCCGATACGGTCAAACAAGGCATACAACGCCACCAATGACAGTACCGCGGGAAACATTTGGAAGATCAACATGCCTTTCAGCAAGGCGCTTTTACCACGGAAACGCATACGGGCAAAGGCGTAAGCACAGGTGGTGGACAGGGCGACAATACCCATGGCGGTAATCAAGGCGATCTTAATTGAGTTCCATAACCACAACATCACCGGGAACGGTGGGGGGGTTACGCTACCGTCAGCATGGGTCACACTCATACCGAGCGCCAATTTCCAGTGTTCCCACGAGATTTGATCTGGGATCAGGCTACCTGTGGCGAAGTTACCGGGCCGCAGCGAAATGGCGATCACCATCAGTAGCGGGAACATGATCAGCGCGATAAAGCACAACATCAGAAAATGCGTGCCCAATAGACGCAAACGCTGGGATTTAGGTTGAACCATAGCCATCTGCATCTCCTCCTTAGTCAAAATTCATTTTGCTGGCTTTCAAATTCAGTATCGCGAGTGCGCCTACCAAAATGAAAATCAGGGTTGCGATAGCGGCTGCCAAACCGAAGTCCTGCCCGCCTTCGCCTTCAAAGGCGACACGATAGGTATAGTTAACCAGCAAATCGGTATACCCCGCTGGGGTGCTGGTACCAATCATATCGGGCCCCCCGTTGGTCAATAGCTGGATTAGCACGAAGTTATTAAAGTTAAAGGCAAAACTGGCAATCATCAGCGGTGTCAGTGGCTTAATCAGTAACGGAAATGTGATGCGGAAAAAGTTCTGGAATGGCCCTGCGCCATCCATTGCCGATGCCTCATACAAGTCGTCAGGGATCGCTTTCAACAGCCCCATGCACAAAATCATCATGTAGGGATAACCGAGCCAGGTATTCACGATCAAAATCATGCTTTTGGCGGTGATAGGATCACTGAACCAGGCGGGTTTGATGCCAAATAAATGGCTGAGCATCAGGTTGATTTCACCGAAACTTTGGTTAAATAACCCTTTGAAAATCAAAATAGAGATAAACGACGGTACCGCATAGGGCAGGATCAGCATCACTCGATAGATAGCTTTACCTTTCAGCGAATCCCATTGCACCACACATGCCAGCACCATGCCGACAGCTACCGTAAAGGTCACGCTCATTACCGAAAAGAGGATAGTCCAGATAAAGATCGAGATGAACGGCTTTTGAATCCCTTCGTCGTGCAGTACCCGCAGGAAGTTTTTCCAGCCGATAGACACGGTAAAGCCGGGGCTAAGCTTTTCATTTTCCCACTGCCCATCAGCGTTGACCGCTTGATAGAACCCGGTACTAGGATTCGGCCAATATTTCACGCCGGTTTGCTGATTAATCAGTTCTTTACCATCGGCACCCAGAGTATAGAGCGGCTTGGTGCCGGAAAATTGACGTAATGAACTCATACGCAGTTCAGCACCATCAGGCAGGATAGCCACTAAGCTACTTAGCGCCTGACGACTCTGGGTAATAATCCGCAGTGATGCCGGTTCACTCGTTTGTGCCGTATTGGTTGGGGCGACCATCACTTTTTGCTCACCCGTGGCCTCAAAACTGAAGGGTTCAGAGATGAACAGGCTACCGTCGTCTGGGTTGGTAAGCTGTAAACGCCATTGGTTATCGCTGGGATAGAGACCAAAGGTAAATGTTTTACCGGTCTGGAACTGCCGATCCAGCAAGACGGATTGAGCACGTTCGAAGGTTAATTGGTTGGTACTGCTGTAGTTAGTAAAGGCGATGGCGATAGTACAAATTAAGGGGAAGAGAACAAACAGCCCCATACCGGCCACGCCGGGGTAAACATAGCGCCAGGCATAAGCGCGGCGGTTGGCAAACACATACAGCCCTAAACTCACCAAAATCAGCGTCACGATGGCAAAAAGATATTCACCTTGAGCATACATCAACACGATCAAATAACAGGTGAAGAGGCTTAACAGGCTGATAACCAACCATTTAAGCGCATCACTCTGCCACCAGGCGATTTTCTTTTTTCGGCTTTGAAGCTCGGTGTGGGATAACTGCATAATGTTCCCTTTCATACTTTTTGTGCTTGAAGTTAAGTTGTGCTTGAACTTAATAAGTTGTGCTTAAAGTTGAGCCGTGTTTAACGTTGGGTCGTGTTTAACGTTGAGCTGTGCTTAACATTGGATCGCGTTATGGCAAATTCTGTCGAGGCACGGCGAACCGTGCCCCTTTCTCAGAGTAGACAGTTACTTCGTGATACGGGTTGCCGCATCGTTCAGTGCCGCTTCAACGGTTTGACGCCCAGTGATGGCGTTCAGTACCGCACTACGGGTGGCATACCAGAAGGCTGCCATTTGCGGAATGTTTGGCATGATTTCGCCGTTGGTGGCGTTATCCATTGTTGCTGCAATCCGCGGATCTTTTGCCAGTTGCTCCTGGAATGATTTCAGCGCTACGGCACCCAGTGGTTTATCTTTGTTGACCTCAGCCAGGCCTTGGTCGGTGATCAGATAGTTTTCCAGGAATTCCGTTGCCAGTTCTTTATTTGGACTCGCTGCGTTAATACCGGCGGTCAGTACACCGACAAAGGGTTTAGATGGCTGGCCATGGAAGGTTGGCAGCAGGGTTACGCCGTAATTAATTTTACTCTTATCGATATTGGACCATGCCCATGGGCCATTAATGGTCATCGCGGTTTCACCTTTATTAAAGGCTGCTTCTGCGATGGAGTAATCAGTATCGGCATTGATGTGCTTATTCTTAACGAGATCGACAATAAATTGTAGGCCAGCTTGGGCGCCCGCATTATTTACGCCCACGTTCTTCGCATCATAAACCCCGTTTTCAAACTTGAATGCATAACCGCCATCAGCGGCGATAACGGGCCAAGTGAAGTACGGTTCTTGTAGGTTCCACATAATGGCGCTTTTGCCATTAGCACGCAGTGTTTTATCCAGTGCAGGGATCTCTTCCCACGTTTTTGGTGCTTCTTTCACCAGATCTTTGTTGTAAATCAGTGACAGCGCTTCGACTGCAACAGGGTAACCAATCAGCTTGCCATTAAAGCGAACGGCATCCCAAGTGAATGGGAACAATTTTTCCTGGAAGGCTTTCGATGGGGTCAGTTCAGCCAGTAAACCTGATTGTGCATAGCCACCAAAACGGTCATGGGCCCAGAAGATAATGTCCGGGCCATCACCGGTTGCGGCGACTTGTGGGAATTTTTCTTCCAATTTATCTGGATGCTCGATGGTCACTTTGATGCCGGTATCTTTCTCAAATTTCTTACCGACCTCTGCCAATCCGTTATAACCTTTATCGCCATTGATCCAGATAACCAGTTTACCTTCTTCAATTTTGGCAAAAGCAGAGGAAGAGAGCACCAGCGTGGTTAACGCCGAAAGAGCCAAAACACGTGCGGTCTTACCAATGCCGGATTTCGTGAAGCTGCGAGTCATAATCCAATCCTTTTATCCAATTTTGTGGGTACCGACTTTCTTGTGAGCCATTAGCTGCGAATTTTCAGACTGCTATCGCCATGAATCACGAAGTAGAAGGGGGCGTGGCAGCGTGGCCAATGATGACGCTAGCCTGGTTATTACGCTGACATAGTGGGTCACAAAGGGACTCTGCCTCATCCTCCCCCCCTCTACGCCCCCCCACGGGTTATTGTGACTCAGTTAACACTGCAGCCTGTTTTGTGGTGTTAGGCACAATAATGTAGGTCGAAATTTGCAGAGCGGATCACGAATTTGTCTTTGTCACGGAACTTCTGCCAAGAGTGGTCGTTCTCTCATCCTCCCATCCCCTCCCCCATGAAAAACTTTGTTACGGATGATTACCGAATAGTGACACTCCCGCAATATCAGCCACATCGAGTTTAACTCCCAGCTTGTAGGACCAGGAATAATGTTGTCAGCACGTTCGATTCCTAACCCAGCGTTGTACCGCATTCATCCGGTGAGTTTCCGCGATGGCCAGGGTAATGGCGTGGGGGATTATCGAGGGTTGAATGGGGTGTGCGACTCATTATTACCCTGTTGGATCAGTATGTTGAGGCGTTGTTCAACGTGCAGCCCTATACTCAGGCCGCGACGCCGTCCGGGGCAACCTTGCCACTGGCTTGGCGGCACGGCGCGCAGCGAGAGAGTCATCAGGGCACTGGGGGTAATCAATGGGTCATGCCGGGGTTTGCTTCCACTGTTTTTCTTCATTCAGATTCATATGAAAAGTTGTTTGCGCAAGCAAAGGAGTAACGCATGGCTAATGTAACGCTGAGCAGCGTTTATAAGGCCTTTGGTGAGGCTGTGATTTCCAGAGACATCAACCTGGAGATCGATGACGGTGAGTTTGTGGTGTTTGTTGGCCCATCAGGTTGCGGGAAATCGACGCTGCTACGGATGATTGCCGGTCTTGAGGACATTACCTCGGGTGAATTGTTGATTGGTGGCAAACGCATGAATGAAGTGCCGCCCTCTGAGCGCGGCATTGGCATGGTGTTTCAATCCTATGCACTTTATCCCCACTTATCAGTGGCAGAAAACATGTCCTTCGGCCTGAAATTGGCGGGGGTAAAGAAAGCAGAAATTTACCAGCGGGTGAATCAGGTCGCAGAGGTGCTGCAACTGGCTCACTTGTTGGACCGACGGCCAAAAGCCTTATCCGGTGGCCAGCGTCAGCGGGTGGCGATTGGTCGTACCTTGGTCTCCGAGCCAGATGTTTTCCTGTTGGATGAACCGCTTTCCAACCTGGATGCCGCATTGCGGGTGCAGATGCGAATCGAGATTTCTCGTCTGCATAAGCGCTTGGAACGCACCATGATCTACGTCACCCATGACCAAGTGGAAGCCATGACGCTGGCCGACAAAATTGTGGTGTTGGACGCCGGCAATATCGCTCAGGTCGGTAAGCCGCTGGAGCTGTATCACTACCCAGCCAACCGCTTTGTCGCGGGCTTTATCGGCTCGCCAAAAATGAATTTCTTACCGGTTAAAGTCACGGCCGCTGAACCTCGTCAAGTACAGATCGAACTCCCTAACCATCAGCGGGTATGGCTGCCGGTGGAAGGCGATCAGGTTCAGGTCGGCGCCAATATGTCTTTGGGGATCCGCCCAGAACATCTGCTGCCAAGTAGCGCCTCTGAAGTCACGTTGGAAGGCGAGATTCAGGTGGTAGAGCAGTTGGGTAATGAGACTCAAATTCATATCCAAATCCCAGCAATACGCCAGAACCTGGTCTACCGCCAGAACGACGTGGTGTTGGTAGAAGAAGGTGCAACATTCTCCATCGGTCTGCCACCGCATCGGTGTCACCTCTTCCGTGAGGATGGCACTGCATGTAAGCGGCTGTACCAAGAACTGGGCGTCTAGTTACGGCGACGCCTGGTTACAGAGAATGAAAGCACGCATGCCGACAGGCAAATATAACAGGAGATTACTGATGATTACTCTGCGCAAGTTACCAATAGCACTGGCTGTTGCCGCTGGTGTCCTCTCCACTCAGGCCATGGCGGTTGATTTCCATGGTTATGCGCGTTCCGGGATTGGCTGGACGGCAAGCGGTGGTGAACAACAATGTTTCCAAACTACAGGTGCTCAAAGTAAATACCGTCTGGGCAACGAGTGTGAAACCTATGCGGAACTTAAATTAGGCCAGGAATTGTGGAAAGAAGGCGATAAGAGCTTCTATCTCGATACCAACGTCGCCTATTCCGTTTCACAGCGTGATGACTGGGAATCCACTGATCCGGCTTTCCGTGAAGCCAATGTGCAGGGTAAAAACCTGATCGAATCATTACCGGGCTCCACTATCTGGGCCGGTAAGCGTTTCTATCAACGTCATGACGTCCATATGATTGACTTCTACTACTGGGATATTTCAGGCCCAGGTGCCGGTCTTGAAACTATCGATCTGGGCTTTGGTAAGTTATCGGTTGCTGCAACCCGTAACTCAGAATCGGGTGGCTCAAGCGCTTGGATCGATAACCAACGTGAAAATGCAAAATATACGATTAACAACGTATACGACGTGCGTTTGGCCGGTTTAGAAACTAACCCCGGCGGTTCATTGGAGTTAGGTGTTGATTATGGCCGCGCCGATACTCAAGAAGGTTACTCGTTAGCACCAAATGCCTCTAAAGATGGTGTGATGTTGACCGCTGAGCATACCCAAAGCCTGATGGGTGGCTTCAACAAGTTCGTGGTGCAATATGCTACCGACTCGATGACGTCCTATAACACCGGTCACTCGCAAGGTACGTCAGTAAATAATAATGGCCACTTATTGCGTGTTATTGACCACGGTGCCATCAATCTGGCTGAGAAGTGGGACATGATGTATGTCGCGTTATACCAAGATATTGATTTGGATAACAATAACGGCAACACATGGTACAGCGTAGGTGTACGTCCGATGTACAAATGGACACCTATCATGAGTACGTTGCTGGAAGCAGGCTACGACAACGTTAAATCACAACATACCGGTGAGCGTAACGGTCAATACAAACTGACTCTGGCCCAACAATGGCAGGCAGGTGATAGCATTTGGTCACGTCCGGCAATTCGTGTCTTCGCAACTTATGCCAACTGGGATGAGAAGTGGGGCTATAGCGATACAACCGGCGTAGCACAAGACGGCACTATTGGTACCAACAGCCGTGGTAAGAACAATGAAGTCACCTTCGGTGCGCAATTCGAAGCCTGGTGGTAACAGCGATTCTTCAGCCGTCTGCGGGCGGCTGTACGTTATCTTGATGTCTTAACCGTTTTACGGGTGTGCGGGCTGTGGCCCGCATCCTACTGACCACAAGATGTATACCCAAAATAATTTGAGTTGCAGGAAGGCGGCCAACGCTACATGCAGCTTGGAGTATGACGGGTAGATTGGTTAACTTTGCCGACCTTGCCTGGGCACCGTTAGCGCTGACGCTCAATGTATGAGGGTATAACAATGAAAAAGAATCTGCTGTCACTCTGTCTGGTACTGGCTTTAGGGGGCACTGCACCTCTGGCAGTACAGGCCGCATCAACCATTTCTCCGGCGAATGTCTCTATTGCGCCAACGATCAGTACCACCACATTACAGCAGTTGCCATGGCAGCCTTTGGTGCCACCGGTGACGCAAGATATTCAACTTACTGCGGGCAGCCCGCATATTTCTCAGGGTGAGGTTGAAGGCGCGGTAGCCGCTTTTGCCTTGCCTGCGGATCGCGGTTCATTGGAAGTCACGCTCAGCAGTTTGCTCACGGATAAGCAGCTCTTTACACCGAGCGTATTGGTGTTGGATGAGCAAATGCGGCCAGCGGCTTATTACCCGTCCAGCTATTTCACCTATGAAAAAGCGGGCATCATGATCAATGATCGCCTGCAAGGCGTGATGAAATTGACGCCAGCGTTGGGCCAGAAACAAATTTACCTGCTGGTCTATACCACTCGCGATGATTTGAAGAAAACCACACAATTGCTCGATCCGGCAAAAGCGTACGCACAAGGTGTGGGTAATGCCGTCCCAGATATCCCGGACCCCATTGTCAATCACTCCCCAACAGGGACTTTAAGAATTAAGGTAACGTCTGAGCAAGGCATGGGCAATATTATGATTGGCTTGATCCAGTCGGCACCGACCTCGGCTCCGGTCGTGGTGGGCAGCAGTATTCAACCCGTGGCTGCGCCACAATCAGAACCGGCGAAACCTGCAGCACCGATGCTGGGTGAGACTGAAAACTACTTCAACCAGGCGATTAAAGATGCGGTGAAAGCCGGTGATGTCGATAAGGCGCTGAAATTGTTGAACGAAGCGGAACATTTGGGCTCAACTTCAGCCCGAAAAACCTTTATTGGTAGTGTAAAAGGCAAGGGTTAAATCCCGGCACTGCCAAATATGGCTGGATGGTTGGTGCGCCTTGGCGCACCTTTTTTCGTTTGGTTCTTATAAGCGGCTACTGCGCGTCGTCATACTGAGATTGTGCAGTGCTCGCTCTCTTCACGTACTCACTCTCTTCACGTACTATGTGTACGCTCCGGGTGCTGCGCGCTGGACGCACTCAATCTGACTTAGCTCGCTACGCCTTGGTTTGTGGATGACGGCCGCATTCACCCTCATTCTTTTTTATTTAATATAACGTTGAGATTCGGTTTGCGTTCGATTGGAATTATCTGTGAGCAGAGACTGAAAGACTTGCAGTATTTATTAATACACAAATGAGTGACATCAATAAACAAATTAACCACGCCAATGATAGCCACTTTTTTTGTCATAGCATGACATTAAATATGACTGGATCCTCGCTTGTTGTCGAAAAAAATCCTGTAGGAAATTTCCTTAAATTTGCGATGAATTTTCCTAATTTATTGCTGTTGTTTTCTGATGGCACTTTAATTAAGCAAGTGGAACGCGAATTAAAAACACATCTTATTTGTAATGAGTTTGTTAAAAATAAATCCAAAATAGTCACTGTGTATATCACTTTGGGAAATGATGCTCTGCTATTAATATATTATTCTAACCGAGTATTTTATAAAAAATCATATATCAAATGCGGCGATATCGCGTGTATGAACTATACGGTAAATGAGGGGTATTTAACTACGGAGATTATTTTGTGGCGTTAATATATCCCTGGCGGCGACACATTGAATTGCACTCAATATCGGTTAAGTGCGCGATGAAGATAAAAGGAATATCAGGCGGGTTAAATACACTAAAAACCATCAGTAAAAACCAGCAGCCAATAACCTCATTGGCTGCTGAAGAAATACAATATTACGCTTCGATCGGCGCACGCCAGTCATCAGCACCAGAGGTGCCCGCGGTGGTGTGATCCCAGTTAATCTTGCGGTATGCCAGTGATACACGGACTAATTGAGTAAACTCAGCCTTGGTGGAATCCTGACAATGCGGCATTTTACAATCAATGTCGATAATGGTGGCATCTTCCAGTTTAGTCGTGAAGAAATGCTCTTGTTTGCCTTCAATCGAGGTGCGGTACCACTTCAATTCCACTGTTGGCAGCATTTCACCAGAGGCTAATGCGTTATACAGCAATGGAACGGCTTTGTTGTACGCAACAGTGAAACGCAATGGTTTGTGCGCACGTTGGCCGGAAGGCTGGCCGGATTGAGGATCGGTAGGCACCGTCACAATGTGCTCAAACTCCTGTACCAACATTTCGTCTTCATGACCTTGAACATAGATATTACCGACGGATTCAGCTGTGAAAGCACCTGCGGTAATATTGCCCTGCGTTTTCCCTGTGATAGAGATATAAGCTGGAGTTGGCATTTTTAATATCCTTGATAGTTTATTTGATTTTGATCAAAGGTTAGTCACTTCTGCTGGACATATCTGTCAGCGTTGAATGTAACTCGCTCCACCACTTCACTTTCTGATTATCACTATAAGCAGCTTTTTTATCAGTGCCAAGTTTCGTATAAATTAGCCCGCATGTTCACGGACGAAAAAGTTATAATATTTGTATAACCAGCATATTATGCCGCGATATTTGCTGATTTAATTCGCAAATGTTACAAAACTGATCGTGATATCGAATGCTGTGTTTGCGTAAAATAATGTTTTCATACGATTTTAATTTTTAAAGGAAATTATTTTTTATGATCATAGATAGAATCATTATATCGCAATAAAAATGCCACTCATGTTTTAATATAAAGAAAAGATTATAGACATTTACCTTGAAAATAGTTAACTATGCGCACAGTTGAGTCAGATTAATATAAGAACCTCCCTTTCTGCTGTGGGTGACATATTGGCTGACACCCCTTATTAGAGATTAAAAGGACGTGTGATGAGTAAAAATAAGCAAAGCAGTGTTGCCCCAAAAGAAAGGATTAACATCAAGTATGTGCCGAATACTGGCGACCAGGTTGCAGAAATTGAATTACCGCTGAATCTGCTGGTTGTGGGTGATCTTAAAGGCGTGCGTGAAGAGACTTCAATTGAAGAGCGTCAGGTTGTTTCGGTCAATAAGAATAACTTCAACTCAGTCATGAACGAAGCAAATATCAGTCTGAGTTTCAATGTGCCTAATCGCCTTGAAGGTGATGGGGAAGAAGACATGCCGGTCGCCTTGTCGATCAAGGGTCTTGATGATTTCTCGCCTGACAATGTGGCGAAAAAAGTTCCAGAGCTCAAAAAAATTCTGGAACTACGGGAAGCGTTAGTGGCATTGAAAGGGCCATTGGGGAATATCCCAGCTTTCCGCTCTCGTCTACAGGATTTGCTTGGCAATGAAGATATGCGCGAGCAGTTGCTGAAAGAATTGGACATTCTTAATCAAAAATAATAGCTCTTCATCAAAAGTAATAGCTCTTCATCAAAAATAATAGCTCGGGTAAGAGGGAATTCTACGTATGCCTTTACATGAAGAAAATACCGTTTTAGCGGCAGAACCTGCCAGTGCAACATTCTTGCTCGACGAAATCATGTCACAAACCCGTATGGCACCGGGAAACGATGGTTACGATATCGCTAAACAGGGTGTGGCCGCTTTTATTAGCAGTATTCTGGATACCGGAACCAACGAAGAGCCGATTAACAAGCTGTTAGTTGACCGCATGATCATCGAACTCGACAAAAAGTTGAGTGCTCAGATGGACGAGATCCTACATGCTAACGAATTCCGTGAAATAGAATCTTCATGGCGCTCATTGAAGCTGTTGGTGGATCGGACCGATTTCCGTGAAAACATCAAAATCAATATCATGCATGCAACGAAAGAAGAGTTGCTGGAAGATTTTGAGTTCTCGCCAGAAATTATTCAGTCAGGCTTCTACAAACACGTTTATTCCTCAGGGTACGGCCAATTCGGTGGTGAACCCACTGCCGCGATCATTGGTAACTACGCGTTCAACAATAGCTCACCTGACATGAAGCTCTTGCAATACGTAAGTGCTGTTGGCGCGATGGCACATGCCCCCTTCTTATCCAGTGTGGCCCCTGATTTCTTTGGCATCAGCAGCTTCACTGAGTTACCCGCGATTAAAGATCTGAAATCTGTATTTGAAGGGCCGGCTCACACCAAATGGCGTGCTCTGCGTGAGTCTGAAGATTCACGTTATCTTGGTTTGACCACTCCTCGTTTCCTGTTGCGCTTACCTTACTCGACCGTTGAAAACCCCATTAAAAACTTCAACTACTACGAGGATGTCAGCCGGAATCACGAGCATTTCTTGTGGGGCAACACCGCATTCCTGCTAGCGTCCTGCCTGACCGACAGCTTCGCCAAGTACCGTTGGTGCCCGAATATTATTGGGCCGCAAAGTGGCGGCACGGTTCACGATCTCCCGGTTCATCTCTATGAAGCGATGGGGCAGATTCAGGCCAAAATCCCAACCGAAGTTCTGATCACTGACCGTCGTGAGTTTGAACTGGCGGAAGAGGGCTTTATCACCCTGACCATGCGTAAAGGCAGTGATAACGCCGCATTCTTCTCGGCGAATTCGGTGCAAAAACCAAAAGTCTTCCCGAATACCCGCGAAGGGAAAATGGCAGAAACCAACTACAAGTTGGGCACGCAACTGCCGTACATGTTTGTCATCAACCGCCTTGCGCACTACATCAAAGTGCTCCAGCGCGAGCAGATTGGTTCATGGAAAGAACGACAGGATCTGGAGCGCGAGCTCAATATCTGGCTCAAGCAGTACATTGCCGATCAAGAAAACCCACCAACGGATGTTCGTAGCCGTCGTCCTCTGCGTTCAGCGCAAATCCAGGTACTGGATGTTGAAGGTGA
The DNA here is from genome assembly GCF_900460465.1 of Yersinia pestis. GTDB lineage: Bacteria > Pseudomonadota > Gammaproteobacteria > Enterobacterales > Enterobacteriaceae > Yersinia > Yersinia pestis. The sequence continues at coordinate 645,224 of NZ_UAVH01000001.1, forward strand.
TCCGGGCTGGTACCAGGTTGCGATGCAGGTTCGCCCGCATTTCAAATACATGGGGGCGAGCTTCGAGCTGTCACTGGTTGGCCGTTTGGATAAGGAATAACCGACGATGGCCGCGCTTCTTAATTGGGATCGAGGGAGTTCTGCCAGTTTGTTTGACCGCATACAGGGGAAGGGCGCTAGCTCTTCCTCCGATGGCCGTCTGCGTGAGCTATTGAATTCAATCCAAAAGCATTTGAACGAGGTCCTTAACTCTCGTCCAGGTGCTTGCCAAAGTGCGGTCGATCTCGGGGTTATCGACCTCAATGATGCGACCGCCACCTCATCTGATTTTCGAAAAAGTATTGAGAAAGCCATTAAGGATTGTATCGAGAACTACGAACCCCGAATTTCTGCCGTTACAGTTCAATCCTTGCTGAACCATGGCGACCCACTGCAACTGAGTTTCCATATTAGCGCTCGTGTTAATTTCGACGATATGGGTGATGTCGTTGAGTTCAACATTCAGTTAGACAATAACCGCCGTTACTGCTTTAACCAGGAAACATAATGTCGTTCGAAAAGTATTTCAGGGACGAGCTGGACTACCTCCGGCAATTAGGACGCGATGCCGCAATAGAACGGCCTCATCTCGCTGCATTTTTATCTGAGCAAGGTTCTGATCCGGATGTTGAACGTTTGCTGGAAGGCTTTGCTTTTCTAACGGGCAACCTGCGTGAAAAAATCGATGATCAATTCCCTGAATTGACTCATGGTTTACTGAATATGTTGTGGCCGAACTACTTACGGCCAATACCGAGCATGACCATCATCGAGTACACACCGGATGAAAGTGTGGTCACCGAGGCGACGCTGGTGAAACGGGGTAGCCAAGTGATGAGTATCCCCATCGCACAAAATGGTCAGCGCAGCGCGTTTATCAACAGTAATGCTCATGCCGGGCCACAATGTACTTTTACGTTGTGCCGTGATGTGTGGTTGTTCCCCATGTCCATCCGGGAGATCTCGGCGAACAGCAGTAACGAACAAGGCATTTTGAGTATTCACTTTGCCGCCAAAGCGGAATTGAACTTACAAGACCTGCAATTGGATAAATTGCGCTTTTATCTGGGCGAAGACAACTACACCAGCACACAACTCTATTTCTGGATTAACCACTATTTCGAACGCGCTGAACTGGTTGTCAACGGGATAACCATCCCGATGCCTGATTTTGACTTTAACCCAGTGGGCTTTGAACGCGATGATGCCCTCTTGCCGTACCCGAAAAACGCCTATATGGGTTACCGGATCCTGCAAGAATATTTTTGCTTCCCCGAAGGCTTTTTGTTCTTTGATGTCAATGGTGTGGTCGATTTTCCGCCGCACTTGAATGCCAGTGAATTCTCTCTGAATTTGTATTTCTCTCAGGCATTGCCGCCTGAAGTGAAAGTCCGCTCCACCACACTGCGGATGAATTGCACACCTGCGGTGAACCTGTTCCAACATGACAGTGAAGCGATTGATCTTGATGGAACCCAGACGGAATATCCGCTCTGTGTCAGCTACCATAATCCGGATCACTACGACATCTTTTCAGTTGATCGGGTTGACAGTTGGCTCAGTGAAAAAGGTGTTCCTAAGGGGCGCGGCCGTGCACTGAACCCCAAAACTTGGACATCTGCTTTACTGCTTTTCTACCTGAGTCCGGTATTCTGCCGGACTCATTCCGCCTGTTTTCAGGCTAATGCGCTCTGTATTGTAATAATGGATATATTCTACAATGTCACGCTTTAAAACTGTGGCTGAATCGTACTTCTTACGGTGATACATCTCGGCTTTCAGGTGACTGAAGAAATTTTCCATCACTGCATTATCTAAACAATTGCCTTTGCGTGACATACTTTGCCTTATCCCCGCCTCGACAAGCATTGAGCGCCACATCGGCGTTCGGTAATGCCAGCCCTGATCGCTGTGCAACATCAGGCCTTCTTTTCTCCCTTTCACTTTCAGCGCTTTTTCCAGCGTCTTGCACGTCAGGATTAATGCTGCTCTTTCTGACATATGCCAAGAAATAATCTCATTATTAAACAGGTCTTGTATCACCGACAAATACAGCTTCTGTGCTCCAACTCGGAACTCTGTGACATCTGTACACCACTTCAATCCACTGATTTCGGATGTAAAATTACGAGCCAATAGATTATCGGATGCCCGGCCACCATCGGCCCTATAGGAGCGATATTTTTTCCGCCGAATGAGGCTGAGTAACCCGTGCTGATTCATCAGTTTTCGCACCGTTTTGTGATTCAGTGTGAACCCTTCTTTTCTCAGTGCGACCGTCATCCGGCGATAACCGTAGCGCTGTGCGTGTCGTCTGCTTAGGGCGCCAATCGCTTTTACCGCATCTGCATAGTCATCAATTACACCGTCCGGTTTCGATGCATGATAATAGTATGTACTGCGTGCCAATTTTGCGGCACACAGTAGGCAAGAAAGTCGATGTTCTGCTGTCAGTGCTTGAACTATTCTGGTTTTTTCTGCTGCTCCCTGAGTGCCTTTTCTTCTCTCAGGGCTTTCCGCTTTTTTAGATAAGCGTTTTCCGCGCGCAGATACTCAAGTTCTTTCTCTAGCTCCGCATGCGTCATCTCGCTGAACGGTTTTGAATCGTGCTCATATTTATCTTTTGGCATAGTAGGACCCGTTTTCGATGGGTTAAGCGCTTCTTTTCCTCCCTCTCGATAACGTTTCATCCAGTTTTGGATAATCGTCTCGTTGGGAATGTTAAAATGAGCAGAAGCATCGGCAGCGCTACATCTGTTTGCCATCATATAGCGGACAACGCAAAGCCTGAATTCTGGAGTATAAGTTCTGGAAAGATGGTGCTCCAGTCCAGCCTCACCTTGACGGCGAAAAGCTCGGATCCAACGCGTAAGAGGGGATTTGCCAACACTGAATTGACGTGCGGTTTCCCGCAGAGTGGCCTTTCCTGAAAGGTAATGTTGAACCGCCGCTAGGCGGGTTGAAAAAGGGTGTTTCATTGAACCGAACCTCCAGATCATGGATAAAAAGATCCAAGATCTGGGGTTCAGTGCACCGGGGTCATGGCCGGGAGTACACCTCGTTTGAGAGCTTCCACCATCAGATCGAACACTCGCAAGAAAAGACCGCACTTTATTACCGCCTACGTGTGAAAAATTCATTATTCCGTAAGGGATTCGAACACTACATTTCCTTTGTTCGCAGTGATGAATCGAAGCTGGTGCTTGCTGAAGAGAATGTCTCGGTCAGCCTGACGTGCACCAACCGTGAGTTGCCGCTGTCGTTGCGCGTTGGTGATATCAATCAACTCAGCACAGACAGCCCTTCATTCGCGACGTTCCGCAATATTACCCGTCCTTCCGTGCCGTTGTATCCGGTGCTGGATGGGGGCCTGCATTGGTCATTGCTCTCCAATATGTCGTTGAACTACATGTCCTTACTGGATAAGGACGCGTTGAAGCAAATTCTGCATACCTATGATTTCCCAAGCCTGCATAACCGGCAATCAGCCAGGGCATCGCAAAAGAAACTGGACGCTATCCAACGTATTGAAACACAACCGATTGACCGGTTGTTTCGTGGCTTACCTGTCAGAGGGCTACAAACCACGCTATGGCTGGAGCAAGGCGCTTTTAGCTCTGAAGGCGAGCTTTATCTCTTCAGCACGGTATTAGCTCGCTTCTTCTCACTGTATGCCAGCGTCAATGCGTTTCATCTTTTAAAAGTCATCAATCTTGATAATCAGGAATGTTACGAATGGCCGGTACAGACAGGTCAACATGCACTGATGTAAGTGTGGTTGAGGATGTAAGTGGGGTTGAGAATGTAAATGGGGTTGAGGCAAGACCCGAAGGGCAGGCATTGGATGTTTCACGTTATAACTTTTTTCAATTGGTCGAATTGCTCAACCAATTGGCGGTAGCGTGGCAAGGTGCGGCCCCTGTGGCGACCCCAGCCAATGAAGCCATCCGTTTTAAATCGACCGCCAGTTTAGCATTCCCGACCAGAGATGTGATCGCACTGGACACCTCCGCCCGAGGTCAATTTGAGTTAGAGGTCTCTTTCCTTGGATTGCATGGCAGCCAATCGCCGCTACCAGGATATTACCTCGATTCGTTAGCGTGGGAGGATGCGCAGAATGAGAACCGGCTAACGGATTTCATGAACGTATTCAACCACCGCCTGTTAACGCTACTGCATCAGATTTGGCGTAAATACCGTTACTACATCTGCTTTGACAATGGCGGTGATGATGCATTTTCACAACGCATGTTCTCGCTGGTGGGGTTAGGTAGCGAGGTCGTCCGCAATAAATTGCAGATCAATCACAGCAAAATGCTGGCTTATGCAGGGCTGCTGGCCAGCCCCGGCAGAGCACCTGAAGTGATTTGCAGCCTTGTCTCACATTGCTTCAATTTGCCAGATATCACCTTACACAGTTGGCAGCTACGCAAAGTGGATATTGCCCCCTCACAGCAGAATCGCTTGGGGACGAGGGTGAAAGTCCGTGGCAAGAAATATGATGAAAAATCAGTGCTTGGCGTTAATTTCTCCATCGGTTCACGGGTTGCGGATCGTAGCGGGAAATTCTTGTTGTGCATCAATAAGCTGACGCGAGAACAGTTCTTATCCTTTTTACCCAACGGGGCTAATTACGCCTCGTTAGTGATGTTTGTCGCCTTCATTATGCGCGATCAATTCGCGTGGGATTTACGCCTTGGGTTGGCCGAGCAACAGGTGGGCGGGATGGTGTTGGGAACCGAGCAAAATAGCCTATTGGGCTGGACCAGTATCCTCGGCGATCCCGAACAGAAACCCAGCGTAACGATTGGTGTAATGGAATAACGATCAGTGTAATGGGATAACGGCCGACGCGATGGAATAACGGTCGGCATGATGAAATAACGACCCGCGTTGTGAAATAGCGATCAGCGTTATGAAATAAGAATCAGTATTCAGGAAGAGACACCATGGATAAAAAACAACCAACGCTGTCATTGCGGGTCGTCAACAGCGATAAATTAGAGAGTGGCAAACAAGCCAGCAGCCTGTTTCATACGCAAGGGGGCAGTGTCGGCAGTGACGGTAGCCATCATTGGTCGATTCAGGACCAAGGCGGCAATATCAGCCCGTCACAGTTTGCTATTGAATGGCGTGATGGCTCTTTCTGCCTGCGGATGCTGAATGGCTCTCTGAACATTAATCATTCGATGCTGACACCCAATTCGGGTTTCGTTCGCCTACAGCAAGGGGATGAAATGACGTTGGGTAATCTGGTGATCAAAAGCCATATCAGCCGTTCTGCTGCCGATATGATCGATCCACTGATGGTGTCACCGGAGTCACTGGTATCGAGTTACAGCAACCCGATGGATGCCATGATGGAAGGGGAGCCGTTGGCCTCGCCTCATCATCAGCAAGACAGCCGGTTAGCCGCGACGGTTAGCCATAATTTCAGCCATGATCCATTGCGGGTATTGGAAACTGAAAGCCTGACCACGCAAGGCCATGACGCCGTGATATCTGATGCTGATCACTCTCTACAGCAGGACCGATACCGTAACCCACTTTTCTCTTCCCCGCTCTCTGATACCCCCAAGGACAGTGCTATGGATCAGGCGTTTATCGATCTCCCGCAGATCAGTACCTTTCTTAACGGTAAACAAGCGGGGGGCAAACCAGAAGGATTAAATAACCAAATGGAACAACATCACGTTGCCATTACGCCGCTGATGCGTGGTTTTGACGCTCAACTCCCGATCCGCAACAGCCAGGAAGCTCACGATTTCCTTGAAGAGGCGGGTAAAACACTCAAAGCGACAATCGAAGGTCTGCTCGCCTTACAACGCAGCCAACATGGCTTGCGTGATAAGCACTTACGGCCGATTGAAGATAATCCATTGCGTCTGAATATGGATTACGACACCACCCTCAACTTGATGTTTGCCGATCAAAAAAGCCCGGTTCATCTTTCAGCGCCCGCCGCCGTGGCCGAAAGCCTGGATAACCTGCGTTTGCATCATCAGGCCAATCAACAGGCGATTACGCAAGCCTTGAACACCATGTTGGAAGCCTTCTCCCCTGAGCGTTTACTGACGCGTTTTACCCATTATTTGCGCAGTAATGAGCGGCAAGAGCAGGACTCCGCCTGGGCGTGGGATATGTACAAAAACTACTATAACGAGCTGGCCTCCAGCCGCCAGCAAGGTTTTGAAAAACTGTTTGGCGAAGTGTATGAGCAAGCCTATGACCGGGCCTTACGTCAAGGCATGAAGGATAGCGAGTAATGAACAACGCCAGAGGCTATCTCCTGACGTGGGCATTATGTGTGGTGTTCCTGTTGTCTGGGTGCAGCGGTGCATGGGAAGCCACTAAAAAGGTCGGCAAGGTGGTTATGGACCCTGATATTCCGGTGGGGCAGGCTACCGATCAACCCTCAACGGTCAGGCTAACATTGCTGTCCGATCCCGATACCAACCCTAATGAAAAAGGGGAAGCGGTACCGACTGAGATAGTGGTGGTGTACCTAAGTGAAAACTCCAAGCTGCTGGCCGCGGATTATGATCAGCTAAGCAGTGACGCGTTGGAGAAAACGCTGGGTAAGAATTACATCGATCATCAGGAATACACCTTACTGCCCGATCAATTCAAGGCGCTGGACCCTATCAAGCTGGAAGAGAAAAACAGCTATCTGGGGGTGATTGCTCACTATGCCGATGCCAACCGCAGTGAATGGAAGAAGATCATCAAAATAAAAGGGATCGGCCATAACTACCAGGTTTTGGTCCATGTCAGATCAAACGATGTCGATCTAAGGAAAGAGGAAGAATAACCATGCCAACCAAAAATCGAGTGATTTGGCGCGAAGGGCTGTTCATCAAACCGCAACATTTTCAACAACAGCAACGGCATAACGACTACCAGTTACAACGCCGGATTATCGCTCTGCAAGGGTATAGCTATGGTTTCAGTTCACTGATCCTGAATCAGGAGTTATTGAAATTAGGGCGTATTGGCTTGACGGTCGCCAGTGGCAATATGGCTGATGGCACGGTGTTTGATATCCCTTATCAAGACTATTCACCAAAGCCATTGGATGTACTGAATTGTAATGATGCGGCCAGCCGTGACATTTATCTGGCATTACCGATGCTAAACGATGCCATTAATGAGGTGGCAGGCCAGCAGGGGCAAGCGCCGGGAACCCTTCGCTATCGTGAACATAGCGATGATGTCCGCGATTTACATACCGAAGGGGGCGATGTCAGCCAGTTGGTACTGGCACAACTGGCACCGCGTTTGATGCAAGGCTCGGAAGACCTCAGTGCTTACTCGGTCCTGCCGCTGTGTCGGGTCAAAGAGAAACGGCCTGACGGTTCGCTGATCTTGGATGAAGAGTTCATTCCCACCTGCACCACGCTCAGTGTCTCCACGCAGTTAAAAGGCTTTATGGATGAAGTCGAAGGGACATTGGTTGAACGCGCCCAACTACTGGCGAAACGTATTGGTTCTCCCGGTCAGCAGGGGATCGCGGATGTGGCTGAATTTATGATGTTGCAGGTCTTTAACCGGACACAGCCGCTCTTTACCCATTTGGCACATCAGGCGATTCTGCATCCAGAAGCGTTTTACCATCAGTTGGTACAAACCTGCGGTGAACTGCGCACGTTTACCGATGAATCACGCTTAGCGGGCACCTTCCCGGTTTATAACCACGATAACTTGACCGACAGTTTTCAGCCGTTGTTTTTGGCGATGCGTCAGGCATTAAGCACCGTGCTCACACCGCGTGCCATCTCTATCCAGTTGCATATGCAGGCACACGGTATTCGCGTTGCGACCATTAATGATAGTGATCTATTGCGCAGTGCTGATTTTGTGCTGGCGGTTCGGGCGCAAATACCTCAAGAACAATTGCGTCGGCAGTTTGTTCAGCAAACCAAAATCACCTCACTTGAGAAAATACGCGATTTGGTCAGTGTCCAACTGCCCGGCGTCCCGTTGGTGGCACTGTCCGCCGCACCGCGCCAGCTCCCTTACCACTCGGGATACACCTACTTCATGCTGGATCTGCAAAGCCCTGTATGGAAAGAAATCCAGCAAAGCAATGCGATTGCCTTCCACGTCTCGGGTGATTTCCCTGATCTGGACATGCAATTCTGGGCAATCAGGAGCAGCTAATGAAAACAGATGCTGTGACTGACAACACCCCTTTCCCCGCAGCGGAAGCGGTCACCTCCCATCGGCAGTATCAGCTACCGCTACGTGGCGAAAGCTTGAACGCGATGATCGATACCGCCACCCCATTATTGGGGATGGTACTGCGCCTGAAAGACATGGAAAACCAAGCGTTACCGGACCAGCTATATCAGCAGGTGGTGACGGATATCCGTGCTATTGAGCAGTACTTGCAAACCAAAGGCTACGAACCCGGCGCAATCATATCTTTCCGATATGTGCTGTGCACATTCATCGATGAAACGGCATTAGGGCATGGCTGGAACACCCAAAACGGTTGGTTACAGCAATCTCTGTTGGTGCATTTTCATAATGAAACCTGGGGCGGAGAGAAAGTGTACGTCCTGCTGGAACGCTTAATGGGGGAACCCAAGCGTTACCAAGACCTGCTGGAGTTTATCTATCTCTGTTTTTGTTTGGGTTACCGCGGCCGCTACAAAGTGACATCACAAAACGGTGATGACTTTGAGCGATTGTTCCGCCGATTGCATCATCAATTACAGCAGTTACGGGGTGATGCGCCGCCGACGGTCCTTTATCAAGGGGGCGGTCGTCTGAATAGCCGCTACCACTTGAGTAAACGGTTGACTATCAAGCATTTGTTATGGGGTGGCGTGAGTCTGCTGGTGGTGATTTATCTGTTTTATGCCATCCACCTGCACACCCAAAGTCAGGATATTTTGCAACAGCTAAACAATTTATTGAGCTAGGAAAGCACAAATGATTCAAATTGACTTGCCCACACTCGTAAACCGCCTTAATCCCATTGCCCGCCATTCTCTGGAAGCGGCGGCGGCGCATTGCGTCAGTCAGCAGGAAGCTGAAATTACGGTCTCCCAAGTGCTACTGCAAATGATCTCCACACCATTATGTGATGTCAGGTTAATCCTGAGCCATGCGGGTGTTGAGGAGGATGAACTACGGGAGTCGCTCGATCAACGTGTTTCAGGCTATCAAGCTATTACCCAGGCCTACCCGAGTTTTTCCCCATTACTGGTGGAATGGTTACAAGACAGTTGGTTGCTGGCATCGACAGAGATGGAACACAGCCAACTCCGTAGCGGCGTGATGTTATTGACGTTGTTGCTCAGCCCGTCGCGCTATCTGGTCCCCACGGCCAACCGGCTACTGTCTCCGATTAACCGTGAGTTACTGCGTCAGAATTTTGCTAACTGGACGGCAGACTCAGCAGAAACACCGCGAGCAGAAAAAGGGGCTGAAGCTGGCAACGGCGCAGAAATCAATGGTGACAGCTTGCTGGCCCGCTATGCCAGCAATATGACCGAACAGGCCCGTAACGGGGAATTAGACCCTGTGCTGTGTCGGGATACCGAAATCGATCTGATGATCGATATTCTGTGCCGCCGCCGCAAAAATAACCCGATAGTGGTGGGTGAAGCGGGGGTAGGGAAAAGTGCGCTGATCGAAGGTTTAGCCCTGCGTATCGTGGATAATCAGGTGCCAGAAAAACTGCGTAACAGCGAGTTGATGACGCTGGATTTAGGCGCGCTTCAGGCTGGCGCGGCAGTGAAAGGCGAATTTGAGAAGCGTTTCAAGGGCATCATGGCGGAAATTGCGCAGTCCACGACGCCAATTATCCTGTTTATTGATGAAGCACACACGCTGATCGGGGCCGGTAACCAACAGGGCGGGTTAGACATTTCCAATCTGCTCAAACCCGCTTTAGCGCGTGGTGAACTGAAAACGATTGCGGCAACCACCTGGAGCGAATACAAAAAATACTTTGAAAAAGATGCTGCGCTGTCGCGCCGTTTCCAGTTGGTCAAAGTTTCTGAACCCAGCGCGCAAGAGGCCACGATTATCATGCGTGGCCTACGTACAGTTTATGAACAGGCGCATGGCGTCCTGATCGATGATGAAGCATTGCAAGCTGCGGCGGTGCTCAGTGACCGCTATATTTCAGGGCGGCAGTTGCCAGATAAAGCCATCGACGTGTTAGATACCGCAGCCGCACGTGTTGCCATCAATCTCACCTCTGCACCGCGTCAGGTTTCGGCACTGAAAAACGAACTCTACCATCAGGGGATGGAAATCGAGATGCTGGAGCGGGAGCAACGCCTCAGCTTAAGCCGCCCGGATGAGCGGTTATCCGTTTTACAACAGCAGCGAATTGAGATCGAACAGCAACTCATTGCCCTGAATACCGGTTGGGAAAAGCAACAACATTTGGTCCAGCAGATTATCGCACTGAGAGCGGTCCTGTTGGCACAAGAAGAGAGCGCCACAGATGAGCAAGTGGTCAATCTGACAGCGTTGAGCGATGAGTTGGAACGGTTGCAACAGCACCAGACGCTGGTCTCGCCCCATGTGGATAAGAGCCAGATTGCGGCGGTGATCGCGGAATGGACCGGTGTACCGCTAAACCGCCTTTCTCAGAGTGAATTGGCGGTGGTTACTGAATTGCCCTCTTATCTGGGGCAGCAGATCAAAGGACAAGAGACGGCTATCCATTGCTTGCACCAACACTTGCTGACCGCAAGGGCGGATTTACGTCGCCCAGGTCGCCCAATGGGGGCTTTCCTGTTGGTTGGGCCTAGCGGCGTGGGTAAAACGGAAACCGTGCTACAGATTGCCGACCTGCTCTATGGTGGCCGCCAATATCTCACCACCATCAATATGTCCGAATTCCAAGAGAAGCATACCGTCTCGCGCCTGATTGGTTCACCTCCGGGCTACGTCGGGTATGGTGAAGGCGGCGTACTGACCGAAGCCATTCGCCAAAAACCTTACTCGGTAGTGCTACTGGATGAAGTGGAAAAAGCCCACCCCGATGTGCTGAATCTGTTTTATCAGGCCTTCGATAAGGGCGAGTTGGCGGACGGTGAAGGCCGCATCATCGATTGCAAAAATATCGTATTTTTCCTGACCTCCAATCTGGGATACCAGACCATTGTTGATCATGCAGACGAGCCTGCATTGCTCAATGAACGGCTCTACCCCGAGCTATCGGCATTCTTTAAACCTGCGCTACTGGCCCGCATGGAAGTGGTTCCTTATCTGCCGCTGGGCATGGAAACGCTGCAAATTATCATTCACGGCAAACTGAACCGTCTGGATACGCTGCTGCGCCAACGCTTTAGTGCTGATGTGGTCATTGAACCTGAAGTGATCGACGAAATCCTGCTACGCGCGACCCGTGCCGAAAATGGTGCGCGTATGCTCGAGTCGATTATCGACGGTGCGCTATTACCACCGGTTTCTCTGTTGTTATTACAGAAAGTGGCCGCTGGCACCGCTATCAGCCACATTCGGATCGCGGTAGAGGGGAATGTGTTTACTGCACAGGTTGAGGGAGCGATATGAGACAACGGTTAAAGAGTGTCCTCGCACTGCTGGACAATGACTCAACCGAACAACTGATCCATCGCTTTCTGACGATTAACCACCACCGCCAACGATTTAGCGCCCTGATGGTGTCGATGTTTAACGCCAGTGAAGGGCGTCTTGATTGTTATCACCAGCCGGATGGCGGCATGAACGTTGCGTTGAAGCTGGATGCGAATATTGAAGATGTTAACCATCCGTTGGTTCGGGTTTTGCGCAATGGTTTCCCCGAAGTGTGGGGCAGCCTGTATCAGGGGGTACGCATCGAAGATGATGATTTTCGCAGCTTCATTCAGGCGTTACCCACGAGGTGTGGGCTGTACGCCTTACCGCTGTTTGACGTTCATGGACATGCCTGCGGCGTGATTGCGGTTTTTTCCGAAAATATCGAACGCTTCGCTGATACTCGCGGCATATTTAGTATTTATTGCCACATCTTTCAGCATCGCCTGAACAAATTACAGGAGATGGACCAACTGAGATCGCAATTTAATCAGATCCGAACGGTATTTAAAGAGCAGCGACAGCGGGAAAAGCAATTAGATGAGTTATTGGTCTCGCTCAGTACCTCAGATACGCACGCCTTGCCCGGAATCTCTCAAGACTACAGCAAAATAGACAGCCTGACCACGGCGGTCGAGACCTTCGAATGTGCTGTATTGACCCAGCGCCAGCGCCTGTACGGTAACGACAAAAGCCGTATTGCGGCCAGTTTGGGGCTATCACTGCGCGCCTTGACGTATAAGTTAGCGAAATACAGGTGCCAGCTATGAACACGTGGTTATTGATTAGCTCGTTACTGTTTTCCGGCGGCCATACCGACGCTTTTTGGACGATGGGATTACCCCCCCGGTGGCGGAAAAAGAGGAGGCGGGGACGCTGGCACTGGTGATGCGTTGCCGTAGCGAAAACTCGGCTCTGGTACGGCTGGACTGTTATGACAAAGCGCTCTCGCCAGTGAACGCCGTCGATGAAAAACGGGTAAATGCTGGCCCTGCCTGGCAGCGAGCGATGAATCAGGAAAAGGGACGCACTGATCACTCCACCGCATTTCTGGTGACGGAAGGCGAAGGCTCGAATCCGATGGTGCTCATTACCACCCCTGCGATTGGCATGCCACCTCCACGGCCGGTACTGATGTTGAGCTGCATTGACAATATCACCCGCTTACAGATTGCGCTGGTGGGACCACAAAAAGAGAGTTCCGTTACGTTGATTATCGACAAAGCCGGAATTATCGACAAAACCCGTCTGGACGCACAGTGGTTCCTGCGTGAAAACGGCTATTTACTGGAATCCAGCCGTGGCCTGGCGGGTATCGATGAAATTAAGCGGTTGATGTCAGCGGAAACCCTGACCATCGAAGGGGCAAACGGTGCTTTTCCTCGGCTGACATTTACTCTTTCTCAGTTAACGCCAGCGTTGAAACCGCTGCGTAACGCATGTCATTGGTGAGGCATATGGATATCACGTCACAACATCCCTGGCATGTCTTGTTACAAGCCCCTTTGTCACCTGAGCAGACCGCACAAGCCCTGGCCGATGATGACCCCCAATGGGAATATATCGACGGCCAGATGGTGAAACTGGGGTCATTGGCCCACGCCACGCTGAATATTGATGATATTCAGCAACAAGCCATGGCGCTGTTATCACAGAAAAGTAAAGACTTCCGGCTCGTGGTGCATCTACTGCGCACCCTACAACACGGGGGCCAGCCAGATGAATTAATGCTGGCGATGTCGTTGCTGACCGAATACGTCCAGCTATTTTGGACTACGGCCTGGCCGCAAAATCCTTTACACAAACGGCGCTTTGCTCAACAAATCCTAAAACGCTTTGACAGCGCCAGCAGCAGTTTTAGCCAACGAGCGGACGAGGCTCAACGTGAGAATGTGCAAGGATTATTGGCACATTTAGCACAGGTTTGGCATAGCCGTGAGCCGGGTCTGGCTAAAGAGGTGGATGCATTACGCAGCCGCTATGCGCGGCCACCGGAGCGGGTTATCGAGGCAGTGGCTTCTGATGAACCGCTCTCATCCAACACCTTGGCGGCGGCAATGGCCGCCACCCCCGTTAGCCCAAGCCTCGCCATAGATAACACGAGCGACAGAGCCTGGCGGCAGACCTTGCTGAAAATGGCGGATCTACTCAGCGAACAGCAACCCGATGCCGCTATCGGTTTCCGGCTACGCCGCCATGCCGTATGGGGCGCGTTAACCGCACCACCTATGGCGCAGAGCGATGGCCGCACCCCGTTAGCCGCGGTATCTGCGGATCGAACCGCCGATTACTTAGCACGTCTGGCTAATGCCGATTTGCCTTTGTGGCACCAAGTGGAGCAGAGCCTCACCCTCGCGCCTTATTGGCTGGATGGACATGTGCTTTCGGCACAAATCGCCCTGCAACTGGGTTATGACGCGGTGGCACAGGCTATCCGTGATGAACTCAGCGTTTTTTTAGCCCGTATTCCCGCATTAAAAACCCTCTTTTTTACGGATATGACGCCATTCCTCTCCTCTGAATCTGCCGCCTGGTTACAGCAGGATGCGAATCATCAGGGAAGAAGTCGCACTATTGAACAGGATGAAATTTGGCAATGCTATCAACAGCAAGGATTGGAAGCCGCACTACAGATGATAAACCGGCAACCACAGCAATCCGAACCTCGGGACCGTTTTTACCATCAATTGCTCAGTGCACAGTTGTTCGAAAAAGCAGGGTTAACCGCATTGGCGCAGCAGCACTACCACAGCTTATTACTGGTAGGGCAGCAATTACAGCTAAGCGAATGGGAACCTGCGTTGATCGCTCTACTGACAGAAAAACAGCGACAACTCAAACCATGATCGCCATGGAATGCCACAGGAGCGTTAGCGCATGAAATTGCCGTTCTTTATACGCATAGCCAAGCCCGCCATTCCTCGCCTTAAAGCGTCAATACCGGTGGTATTGGCGTTGATGGCTTGTGCGGCACTCATTTGGGTATGGATTTACGGACCCGAGTGGCAATTGGGGGAAAATTACCCGTTTGAGACATTATTGAGCCGTTGGTTGGTCACGGCGGTATTTGTCTTGGTGGCCGTTTGTTGGCTCAGCCTGAAAGTCATGAGGCGAGTACAACACCTGGAAAAACTCCAACTGCAAACGAAAATTCAGCTCGACGACCCCGTCAGTGCTGATATCGAGCAACAAAACCACTACCTCAATGGCTGGAAGCACCAACTTCAGCGCCATTTGAACACCCCGGAATATCTGTATCGCCTGCCCTGGTACATGGTCATTGGTGCGCGCAATAGCGGCAAAAGTACACTGATCAAAGAAGGGTATAAACTGACAGAGATCTCCGCATCCGAGCGGCTCCATGCGGAAGACGCAGCAGATCTGCGCGTCCGCTGCTGGTTGGGGGAACAAGCGGTTATTATCGATCCTGCGGGGGTGCTGATTGAACAACCTACGACACCGATCGCGGGCAAAGCATCACTCAACAGCCGCTTATGGCAAAGTCTATTATCCTGGCTGATTGAACAGCGCCAGCGTCAGCCGCTAAACGGCATTATTCTCACCGTCGATCTTCATCAGATGATGACCGCGAATAAAGCGCAGCGGGAGACTTACGTCGCTGATATTCATCAACGGCTGCAAGAGATACGGCTGTCTTTGCACAGCCAGGTGCCGCTGTATGTGGTGTTCACCAAAATGGACCTGCTGTACGGCTTCGAGGCCATGTACCAATCGCTGGATAAAGCCGAACGTGAAGCGGTTCTGGGGGTGACGTTCAGCCTCAATGCGGCGGATCCGGACGTGTGGCGGACGGAGTTGAAACAGTTCTGGCAGCAATGGGTCGCACAACTGAATGGCGCGATGCCGGACATGATGCTGAACAGTGTGGATGCCGGGCAGCGTAGCCAGTTGTTTAGCTTCACTCGCCAGATGCAGGGCCTGCACGATTACGTCGTGCAACTGCTGGAAGGCATTCTGTACCGTGGAGAACATGCCCAGCCGCTGTTACGGGGGGTTTATCTCACGTCTGCCCAGCAACGCGGGCAAATGGACGATATCTTTACCCAATCTGCCGCGGTGCAATATCACCTTGCGCCACAGGCCTTCCCGACCTGGCCGGTCTCGGATACGACGCCGTATTTTACCAAAGCGCTGTTTAACCAGGTGCTATTGGCCGAACCCAATCTGGCCGGAGAGAACGGTATCTGGCTGCAAAAAACGAGAAAGCGAATGTTCATTTTCTCGGGGGTGGGTGCCCTGGCCGCGCTGACCTTATGGGGCTACTGGCACTACTATCACCAGCTTAACTACCGGGCTGGCGAAGAGGTATTAACCCAGGCAAAAACCTTCTTATCGATCCCACCGCCAGAAGGCGATGACCGTTATGGCAATCTGCAACTGCCGCTGCTAAACCCCATCCGTGACGCCACGCTGGCTTACGGTAATTACCATGAACGCAGCCCGTTCCTGGCGGATATGGGGTTATATCAGGGCAATAATATCGGGCCTTATGTCGAAAGCACTTACTTGCAACTCCTACAGCAACGTTTTGTCCCGGCACTGATGAGCGGGCTGTTAGAACAACTGAACGCCGCGCCGAAGGGCAGTGAAGAGAAACTGGAAATTCTGCGGGTGATGCGGATGTTGGAAGACGGCAGTGGCCGCAATGCCGCGCTGGTTGAACAATATATGAGCCACCGCTGGAGCCAACAATTCAACGGCCAGCGCGAGTTGCAGGAGCAACTGTCGAGCCACCTGAACTACGCACTGAAACACACCGACTGGCACGGCGCACGGGAAAGTGGCGATCAATATGCGATCAAGAGCTTTGTTCCGTACCTCCGCCCGATCCAGTCAGCGCAGCAAGAGTTGAGCAAACTCTCGATCTACCAACGGGTGTATCAGAACCTGCGGATCAAAGCACAGGATGCGTTGCCGCCCGCGCTCGATTTGCGCGATCAGATCGGCGCAAGTTTTGACGACATCTTTGTCTCCGGTAACGATCGCCTGCTGGTGATCCCGCAATTCCTGACCCGTAGCGGCTTACAGAGTTACTTCATCAAACAGAACGATCAACTGGTTGATCTCACGGTGATGGACAGTTGGGTACTTAATCTCACCAAGAACGTCGAATACAGCGAGGCAGACCGCAAAGAGATCCATCGCCAGGTGACCGAACAGTATCTTGGCGATTATACCGCCACCTGGCGTGCGGCTATGAATAACCTGTCGGTCAGTGATTTTGAAGGCTTGCCACAGGCGATCAGCGCCATTGAACAGGTGATCAGCGGGGAACAACCTTTCCGCCGTGCACTGCAAACGCTGAGTGACAACACCCGCTTGCCGGTTATCTCGGATCTGATCCCCGCGAAGGAGCAGCAAGAGCTGCTGCAAAAACCCGATTACCTGCTGCTGACCCGCATCAACCGTGAGTTCTCCCCCGAAACGGCGGTGCTGGTGGAGAATGGCGATAAAGGCAGCGTGATCCAAAGTGTTTACCAAAAACTGACCGAGCTACACCGCTATCTGTTGGCGATCCAAAACTCGCCCGCGCCGGGCAAAGCGGCGTTGAAGGCGGTGCAATTACGTCTGGATCAAAACAACAGTGATCCGATTTTTGAAGTCCAGCAACTGGCTAAAAACCTGCCGGAGCCGCTAAACCGTTGGGTGGGCGAACTGGCAGAGCAAGCCTGGCGGGTGGTGATGATGGAGGCGATCCAGTCACTGGAAGTGGAGTGGAATGAGACGGTGATCAAACAGTATCAAACCTACCTGGCCGGACGTTATCCCTTCGATCCTCACGCGAAACAGGATGTACCACTCAGTGAGTTTGAACGCTTCTTCGGGCCGAAAGGCACGCTCGATGCATTCTATCAGCAGAACCTGAAACCGTTTGTCGAAAACAACCTGACCGGTGGCAGCGATGGCGAATTGCTGATCCGGCCTGATGTGTTACAGCAACTGGCGCAGGCACGGAAAATTCGCGACACCTTCTTCTCGGCCCAAAACGGCCTGGGCACACAGTTTGCGATTGAACCGGTGCTGTTAAGTGGCAACAAGCGCCGCAGCGTATTGAATCTGGATGGGCAATTACTGGATTACGCCCATGGCCGCAGCGGCGTAGTGCATCTGGTTTGGCCAAACTCGATGCGTGCAGGAGTGGAAAGCAAACTGACGTTAGTCCCGGATGAGAGCGGCAAATCACCGCGCACCCTCAGCTTCAGCGGTCCTTGGGCGCAGTTGCGGCTGATCAACGCCGGTGAACTGACCAATGTGGGCACCAACTCCTTCGATGTCCGCTTCAAGGTTGATGGCGGCGAGATGACGTACCGCATCTTTGTTGATGAATCCGACAACCCATTCGCGGGCGGTTTGTTCAGTAAATTCAGTCTGCCAGACACTCTGTATTGAGACACACGATTGTATTGAGACAGATCGCATTGAAACAGATGCATTGAGGCAAATCGTATTAATCGTTGTCATCACGTCTTCCTGCTGCTTAGGCGGCAGGAAGACGATCAAAGGATGAGTCTGCATGAGTGACACCCCGCAACATATCATCATTAAAACCGGCACTGACCCACGGAACCGGCCGGAATTTAACGCCATTCGTGAAGAGATCAACAAAATCAACCACCCGGCACGGCCAGAGGTCAACTGGGGTTTGATTGAATCACTGGCGCTGACCCTGTTCCGCACCCACGGCGTGGATTTGCAGACGGCGGTGTATTACACGCTGGCCCGCACCCAAAAAAATGGCCTGGCCGGTTTCACCGAGGGCTGCGAGTTGCTGGCCGGTATGGTAGTCGGCCAGTGGGATCACCTGTGGCCGGAACAGCCGCAGGCACGCAGTGAAATACTGGAATGGTTCAATACCCGCGTCAGCAATCAACTGCGTCAGCATGATTTTACCCGTGACGATCTGCGGCTGGTGTACCGCGCCGAGCGGGCCTTGCAGTTGCTGTACGATAAATTGCAACAGGTTGAATTAAAACGGGTACCGCGCATTGAAAACTTGCTGTACCTGATGCAGAACACCGCCAAAAAACTCGAATCGGCCAGTGATGCGGCGAAGGCTCAGCAAACCGCGGCCCCGCTGAAAATGCCGCCTATGGTCTATCTCTCGGTACCCGAGGCCGAGCCTGTCCGGACGGCAGCGGCAGCCCCTGAGCCTGCGGCCAATATTGAGGTGCGTTCGCCCCCCCGGCGACTAAACGGGGGGCGGTGCTGTGGGGCTTTGGTGCCGGTGTCCTGTGTAGTTTACTGGTGGCGACTGCGGTTTACGTTACCCAGTTCAAACCGCTGCAACAGCAAATGACGGTGCTGGCCACCCAACCGGAAAGCGCGGCATTGCTGTGGCTCAACCGCCCGGATGTCGCCACCTATGGTGAGCAACTGAGCACCCTGGAAAACCTCTCGCCCCTGTTTGTGCTCAATACCGCCGACCAGTCGGTGGCGATGGCTCGTCAACGCTGGCCGTCCGATCCCAGTCAGGTGGCCGAAAGCCAGCGCTGGGCGCGGTTGGTGGAGGCGCGTATCGGCCTGGCCGGTACCGACAGCAGCTATTTCCAGCTCCAGCAGCGCTTGCATGCGCTGTCTGAAAAATTACTCGAACAGGAACGTTCTCGGGGCAGTCTGACCATCTCCTATCTAAAAACAGCAGTTTACCAGATGCAGACCGAGCTGAACCGGGAGATACCGCTGGAGGAGTTACTGCGCCAGTTGGCGGTGTCCGCCGATGAACATCAACCGGCCTCGCCGGTCTTGATAAAACAAATTGATGACCGCTGGAATGCCTTACTCAGCCGTTATCACCACTTAACGCAGCAGACGAACTCTGCCCGTTAACCTCCAGGAGACAGCAACGCGATGTTTGCTCATGATAAAGCTAATAATAATAAAGCCGCGGACAAGACCGGCACGGTGACGCCGACCCATATCGTCTCGCCGGAGGCCGCCCCAACCGTGAGTGGCGCTCAGATGACCGAGATGGCCGGGGGGATTGGGGATGCGGTGGGCGGCACTGCCGGTAAGCGCATCAATCAGGCCGCCGAGGTGGCAAAAACCGCCCTGGATGCCAAAGCAAAAGTACTGGACGGCGGCGTCACGCCGACGAACATTGTGGCCACTGGCCCGGCCCCAACCGTGAGTGGCGCTCAAATGACCGAGATGGCCGGGGGGATCGGGGATGCGGTGGGCGGTACTGCCGGTAAGCGCATTAATCAGGCCGCCGAGGTGGCTAAAACCGCCCTGGAGGCCAAAGCAAAAGTACTGGACGGCGGCGTCACGCCGATGAATCTGGCCGCGGGCGGGGCCGGTGCGGGATTGCCGGACAGCGCCGCGGCGGCGATATCCCGCCTGGTCAAACAGCCCTCCGGCCTGCAATTTACCCTGACGACGGCCAGTTTACCGCCCCAGACCTTTGCGGTGGTGGATTTCACCCTGAGCGAGATGCTCTCCTCGCCGTTTGTGCTCAATGTCGGGCTGGCGAGTGCCGATCCGGCGGTGGATTTTGCGGCGGTATTGGATGAAGACGCCACGCTGTTTATCTGGCGCGAAGGGGTACTGCAACGCAGCATCACCGGCATGGTCGCCAGCTTTGAACAGGGCGATACCGGTTTTCATCAGACCCGCTACAGCATGGTGATCCGCCCGGCGCTGTGGCGCACCAGCCTGCGGCGCAATGCCCGCATCTTCCAGCAAGCCTCGGTGGAAGAGATCATCACCACCCTGCTGAAAGAGAACGGCATCAACGATTTTGCTTTTGGTTTTCGCCACCCGCACCCGGTGCGCGAGTTCTGCGTGCAATATCAGGAGTCCGATTTTGATTTTATCCAGCGCCTGACGGCAGAAGAGGGGATTTTCTACTACTTCGAGTTCAGCGCCGGGAAAAATACCGTGGTGTATGCCGATGATGTTGGCTCCCTGCCGAAAGGCGCGTCACTGCCCTATAACCCGAATGTGGCGGCGCAGGCGCAGGAACTGAGTATCACCACCTTCACCCGCAGTGCGCAGGTGCGCCCGGCGATGGTGCAACTGAAAGACTACACCTTTAAAAACCCGAACTGGGCCGCGGCCTTCAGCGAACAGTCGGGAGAACTGCAAAACCAGCGACCGGACTACGAGCATTTTGATTTTCCGGGGCGCTTCAAAGATGCCCAGCACGGGCAGGATTTTACCCGCTACCGGCTGGACGCGCTGCGCAATGACGCCAATCTGGGGCAGGGGGCCAGCAATGATTTTACCCTCCAGCCGGGGCAGTTGTTCAGCCTGTACAACCACCCGCGTGGTGATCTGAACCACGCCTGGCAGTTGCTCGGTATTCAGCACAGCGGCAAACAGATGCAGGCGCTGGAGCAGGCATCTGGCGATCAGGGCACGGTGCTGTTCAACCACTTCAGTTTTATTCCGCACACCCAGACCTGGCGGCCGACGCCGTTGGCTAAACCGGCGATGGACGGCCCGCAGATCGCCATGGTGGTGGGGCCGCCGGGGGAAGAGATTTACTGCGACGAATACGGCCGCATCCGCCTGCAATTTTTATGGGATCGCTACGGGCAGAGCAATGACAACAGCTCCTGTTGGATCCGGGTAACCCAGCCGTGGGCGGGCCAGGGCTGGGGCATGCTGGCCATTCCGCGTATTGGTCAGGAAGTGGTGGTGGATTTTCTGCACGGCGATCCGGATCAACCGATTGTCACGGGGCGGACCTATCACGCCAACAACATCCCGCCGGGGTCGTTACCGGCCAGTAAAACCCAGATGGCGTTCCGCTCAAAAACCCACAAAGGGGAAGGCTACAACGAAATGCGCTTCGAGGATGCCAAAGGCGGCGAAGGGCTGTTTATGCATGCGCAGAAAGATATGACGACCATGGTGCTGAATGATCGCAAAACCGATGTGACTCAGGACCATTCAGAGCACATTGGGCAAGATCAGTCCGTGACGGTTGTGCGTAACCAAAGTAATACGATCCAAAATGATCGCCGGGTAGAGGTGACTCGCGATCAACAAACCGAAGTGGGCAATGATTACCAGCTAGTGGTGAAAGGTGAAAAGAAAGAGTTTGTGACGAAAATTCGTTACACCGAAGTGCATGAAGACGAAACGCTCACGGTGACGAAAAGTATTAAAATCCATGCCAAACAAGGTGATATCAGCATATCAACCCCGAATGCCGGAATTACGATCACCCATGACGGTGCCATTGTTCTGCAAGGGAAATACATTCGTTTAGCGGCCGATATGATCGATCTTAATCCAGAGGAGTAGCAGGGATGCCAGAAAATAACATCAACACTTACTGTATTCAGGAAGGAACGCTGGAATGTCCAGAGGGTTTCACTGACCGTACGGTGAACCTCTTTATGAAAGGTAAACCGGGCGCTGCTTTTGCCCTGAATATCGCCCGCGATGTCCCCGAGGCCCATGAAGTCCTGAGTGACTACGTACAACGCCAGATTGGCATATTAAAAGATAACCTTAAAAAGTATGAAGTCAAAAAGCACCAGCAGATTGACGTCGGGGCGCAACACATCCCCGGAGAATATGTTGAAGCCACTTATATGGCTGAAACCCGAAGGGTGTGGCAGAGACAGGTCGCGATTCAGGTAGGTGACCATATGATGATTTTTACGGCCACGAATGCCTCGCCGTTTAACCCGCAACAGCAGGCTACCTGGGAGCAGTGGATCCACAGCTTTGCGCCGTGGGCCAGGGAGGCCGGCCATGTTTGAAGCGGCCCGTGTTGATGACAAGCTTTATCATTCCAGTGCCTTAGCGGGTTTTATTATTGGCTCCATTATTGGTGCCGCCGTGATTTTTGCGGCCGCGGCTTACGCCGCCTCCATTGTTCTCACCGGCGGGGCGACGCTGGTCGCTACCGGCTTTATTGTGGGTATGGGGGTGACCACGCTGGGCGTCGTTGCCGGTGGGTTAATACGCTCCGTGGGCGAAAAAATAGGGAGCATGTGCCATCACGATGTCGGACAAATTACGACAGGGTCCAAAAACGTTAAAGTGAACAGTAAACGGGCGGCGCATGTCGAGCTCAGTACCGTGGCCTGTAAAGATGACTCCGCCATTCAGCGCATGGCCGAAGGTTCGTCAAATATCTTTATTAACAGTAAAGCCGCCGTTCGTCTGGAAGATAAAACGACCTGTGATGCGGTTGTCGATTCCGCTTCCAGTAATGTGACGTTTGGTGGGGGGCGCGTTCAGTATCTCGATATTAAACGCGAGATTTCTGATGAAATGCGTGATTTGTCAGAGAAGCTGTTTATTGTCGCCGGGCTGGCGGGCGGCATATTTGGGGCGGCAAAACAGGCGGGGTGTTTCGGCCTTAAATGCCTGAGCAAGATTGCGTTGGGTGAGATGGCCGGGGCGGCTGCCGGGTATGGGTTGGAAAAAGGGGTTGGGGCCATCGCCGGTTATTTCGGTTACCCGGTTGATGTGATCAGTGGACAGAAATTGCTGACAGGTGAGGGCGATGATACCGATTTTATTCTGCCGGGTATCTTCCCGCTGCACTGGAGCCGGATTTATCGCAGTGAAAATCACCATGTCGGGGCGCTGGGACAAGGCTGGTCTCTGGTATGGGAGCGTTCATTACGCAAAGAAGATGACAGCATTGTTTATCAGAATGATGAAGGTCGGGAGATTGTCTTTCCCCTGATTAAACGTGGAGAGCGCTATTTCTCCCCCACGGAGCATATCTGGCTGGCACGTACCGAGCGTGATACCTATGCCATCAGCAGCCCGTTTGAAACCTGTTTTATTTTTGAGGCCTTTTCTGAGGCTGGCGTTGCGAAATTAGCCAGCCTCGAAGATCTCAATGGTCATGCCCTGTATTTCTCTTATGACGATATCGGGCAACTGAAAAAAATATCGACCACCAGCGGTTATGGGGTGTATTGCCAGTATGAAAAAGGGCGTCTGGTGTCCGTTGCCTGCGTCAAGGGCGGTACGCCGGGCACACTGGTCCGCTACCAGTATAATGAACAGCACCAGTTGGTCAGCGTCACTAACCGTGAGGGGCAAATCACCCGCCAGTTTGGTTACCATGGCCATCTGATCAATAAACTGGCGGATGTCAGGGGGCTGGAGTGCCGTTACACATGGGCTGATATCGGCGGAACCCCGCGAATTACGCACAGTGCCACCAATCTGGGGGAGCAGTGGCAGTTTGATTATGATATCGACAATCAACAGACCACCCTGACGGACCTCAATACCGGGCAGACCGCCTGCTGGGGATATAACGCCCAACATTTAATTACCGACTATCGGGATTTTGATGGCGGGAAATATGCATTTGACTACAACGACCTCAATATGCCGGTACGCGTTGTGCTGGCAGGCGAGAGAACGCTCGTTCTGGTTTACGATGCACTGGCGCGCCCGATCCAGATCACCGATCCGCTAAAACGTGAAACCCACATTGATTATCACCGTAACAGTCTGCGGGTGGTGCGCCGTCAGTACCCTGACGGGCAGGTCTGGAAGGGGGAATATGACCGTACCGGCCGTTTGCTGAAAGAGAACGCGCCGGATGGCGGGGTGACGCTTTATCATTATCCAGGGGCCTCATCCCTTCCTGAACGCATAACCAATGCCGTAGGGGCGCAGACACACCTTGGTTGGGAAAGGCACGGGCAACTGACGGAGCACACCGACTGCTCGGGTAAACTGACCCGCTACGAATATGATATCGATGGCCATCTGCTGACGGTCATCGATGCTGAAAACCATTCAACACATTACAGCTACAACCGTCTCGGGCAGCCCACCGGGATCAGGTACGCCGATGGCCGCAAAGAGCAGTTGCGGTATAACGCTCAGGGGCTGGTTGAACAGTTTACCGATCCTGTCGGGCGGCAGTTGCACTGGCGTTATAACCTGCGGGGTCAGCCGGTCAGCTTTACTGATCGTCTGCAACGGGAATACCGTTACCGCTATGACTGCCATGGGCAGATGATTGAGCTGGATAATGCCAATGGTGGCCAGTATCACTTCCGGTGGAGCAGTGGCGGGCAATTGGTGGAAGAGCAGTATCCCGATAACCTTGTCCGGCGTTATCGCTATGGGGAGAGCGGGATGCTGATGGCGCTGGAGACCACCGCGCCCACGGTTGACGATCTTACCGTCTCCCGGCAGGTCAGTTTTGACTATGATGCGGGCGGGCGAATGACGCAGCGCCTGACGGGCATGAGTGCGACCCGGTATGACTGGGACATCATGGACCGTTTATTGCTGGCCGAGCGTGTGCCAACGGCGGTGGGCGAACAGGCGGGGATCGTCGGTCATGGTGTTCGTTTGGCGTATGACAAGGCCGGGCATTTACTGACGGAAAGCGGTGACCTGGGTGCGGTGACGTATCAGTGGGATCCGCTGCATCATCTGGCCGCCCTGACGCTGCCCGATGGTCAGACGCTGTCATGGTTGCGTTACGGTGCGGGCCATGTCAGTGCCATTCGTCATGGTGATACGCTTATTTCCGAGTTCAGCCGGGATAATCTTCATCGGGAAGTGAGCCGGACCCAGGGTATTTTGACGCAGTATCGTGATTATGACGCGATGGGGCGGCGGTTGTAGCAATCGGCGGGTTCTGATGCGCCGACAGTGGCGGCCGATCTGCTGCCCCGTCAGGGGGATATCTGGCGTAAATTTAGCTTTGACACTGCCGGTGAACTGAGCATGGCCACCGATTTTATCCGGGGTGAGCAGCAGTACCGTTATGATGCGGAAGGGCGGCTGACTGACAGCCGGGAGCGTCATCAGTTATCCGTTGCGGAGGATTTTGCTTACGACAATGCGGATAACCTGCTGAACCTGAGGAAACTGCCGTTTGATACGGTCGATCCACTGTACGATACACCGGTCGCCAACAACCGTTTGACGCAATGGCAGCATTACCGTTTTGAGTATGATGCCTGGGGAAACATGACCACGCGGCATGCCGGTGGTCGGATGCAACATTTTGCCTATGACGATGATAACCGGCTGCTGCGGGCCTGGGGAACCGGGCCGTTAGGGGAGCATGACAGCCACTATCGGTATGATGCGCTGGGGCGGCGTATCCACAAATCGGTGACGATAAAGCGCGGCGCAGAAAAAACCACCCGTCAGACCGATTTTATCTGGCAGGGACTGCGGTTGTTGCAGGAGCAACATACGGACGGCAACGCGACCTATATTTACGACCCGAACGAAAGTTATACGCCGCTGGCGCGGGTCGATCAGCGTCATGGCGAGACAGAAAGTCAGGTGTATTATTTTCATACGGATATCAACGGTACCCCGCTGGATGTCACGGACGGAGAGGGTAAGCACCGCTGGTCAGGGAAATACCACGCCTGGGGCAAAGTCACCCGGCAGAATGTCAGCGATCCAAGGCAAAGCACGGTCAGCCGGTTCGCGCAACCGCTGCGTTATCCGGGGCAATACAGTGATGACGAGACGGGTTTGCACTACAATACGTTCAGGTACTATGACCCGGAGATAGGGCGATTTAGTACGCAGGACCCGATAGGGCTGGCGGGGGGGATAAATCTTTATCAGTATGGGCCAAATCCGTTAACGTGGATCGATCCTTGGGGATGGGCTTTTGGGGGCGTTGACTTTACTGGATCTCCAGATTTATTCCCTGTCAAAGGGAGCCAGTTAAATATTGTAGAAATAACAATGCAAGGTGCCCGAGGACGAGATTTCACGGAGGCATTTAAACTGGCTGGTATATCAAAAGCAGACGCCACTGGTTATACATGGCACCATTTAAATGATTTCGATCCTGTAAGTGGTAAAACAACCATGCAATTGGTAACAACATCAGCTCACGAAGCTACATTCCCTCATGCGGGTTCAGTTTCTCAATTTGAAAAGCACTTTAATTTACCTTCTCAGTCTTATGGCAGTGCAGATGCTGTTGCTATATCGCATTCGAAAGGTTGGTTAAAGGGCCGAATTCCTAAGGCGCTAAGGTCGGGGTGTTAAAATGAAAAATCCTTGTCAGAATTGTGAGAAGAATATCGATTTGTCAGATATTAAATCTGTAGAGAAAACTTTAGGTTATTCTTTCCCTGAAGCGTTTGTATCACATTACTTATCTTTTAATGGTGGAGTGCCTTTGAGGGCGTGGTGGGCTTGTGATGATGGTTGTGAACCTTTAGAAATAGCCGCTTTTAAACCATTTAAATATCATAAAATGACCAATGATAATCCTAATTCATTGATCGATGGTTGTTATAATGAAATGATTAGAAAAAATGTAATCCCCTCAAACATAATACCGTTTGGAAATGATTGGGGAGGGAACTTTTTTTGCTTAAATAAAGATGATGATAGTGTTGTTTTTTATGCAACAGACTCATTTGACCCGGAAGTATCTATGAGCAAGAATCATGATGTATTGCAAAAGAAATTAACTTCTTCCTTTGAAGAATTTATCAATGGATTGGTCGAAGAAGACGATTTAGAGTAAGGCATGTAAGCGTATGGGGAGGATCATTGTTGGATCCTCCTTGAATATATTACAAAAGCATGTTCATTTTTTGAAACTGAATAATCACCTTACCCGCCATCACGCTAATCGCCAGCGGTTGCCCGGTTAAGCCCGTTTGCGTGAGCCATTCTCCGGACAGAGACAGTTCACCATTATCTTGTATCCAGGCCATTACGATATTGTTGTATTTTAAATACTGCGCCGGGCGTAAATCCTGCATTAATAATATCGGGTTTGTCGATAATGAGTTCAGGGATATTATTGTTCATAATACAGTTGAGAATAATATTCCCATTCATATTTTTATCTCCGGCTGAATAACGAGTCGTCCATGTTCGACGGTGATAAGTACCGGTTGTCCAGAGAAGAAACCCAGCGCTTCAAGCCAGCGGCCTTTAAGATTGATAGCGGGCGGTGGGTTGCGCTTACCTCTTTGCGGGACATATCCCACCGTGTAATAACGCTCTGTTTTCGGTGTTTTATTTATGCCAGTTCCTGACGTAGAATGTGCCTTAGCCATAGTAACTCCTGCTTAGTTGCTTGTGGTTAGCGGGGCTGAGGTGCTGATACACCTCAACCCTGTGTTAAAATACTGTGGTTATCACTTCTTCTCTGGGTCAACTGGCTGTAAAGCCGATTCAACCCGATGCTTCACAATCACCGCATCAATTAACTTAATCACGGTTTCCTGCTCTTCCGGTTGGCACTGCGACAAGGCTTTAAAACGCTCTAATAAGCGCGTATTCCTAATCGATGAGGTCTCGTTAGACGAGCCAAGTAGCAGATAATCAATGCTGGTAACCAGTAACTCAGCCAGCGTAATTAATTTATCCGCCGGTGGAATATGCATCCCTGATTCATATTTATTGTACTGTGAAAGTTGCAAGCCAATACGGGTCGCGACTTCCTTTTGTGTTTTATGTTGTTGTTTACGTAATTCTTTTAGCCGTAGGCCAAATGCCCGGCGCTGTTCTTCCGTCTGCATAATCTCGTCTATCACGTCAGTCATAAGATGCTCCAGTATAAGGCCACTTTTAAAAACGAATACACATCGTATAGCGATGCTATTAGATATCGTAATACGATGCAAATTAAATGTTAACGTATTTTAAAAAAGGAACGTTCTCGGGGCAGTCTGACTATCTCCTATCTAAAAACAGCAGTTTACCAGATGCAGACCGAGCTGAACCGGGAGATACCGCTGGAGGAGTTACTGCGCCAGTTGGCGGTGTCCGCCGATGAACATCAACCGGCCTCGCCGGTCTTGATAAAACAAATTGATGACCGCTGGAACGCCTTACTCAGCCGTTATCACCACTTAACGCAGCAGACGAACTCTGCCCGTTAACCTCCAGGAGACAGCAACGCGATGTTTGCTCATGATAAAGCTAATAATAATAAAACCGCGGACAAGACCGGCACGGTGACGCCGACCCATATCGTCTCGCCGGAGGCCGCCCCAACCGTGAGTGGCGCTCAGATGACCGAGATGGCCGGGGGGATTGGGGATGCGGTGGGCGGCACTGCCGGTAAGCGCATTAATCAGGCCGCCGAGGTGGCTAAAACCGCCCTGGATGCCAAAGCAAAAGTCCTGGACGGCGGCGTCACGCCGCTGAATCTGGCCGCGGGCGGGGCCGGTGCGGGATTACCGGACAGCGCCGCGGCGGCGCTTACCCGCCTGGTCAAACAGCCCTCCGGCCTGCAATTTACCCTGACGACGGCCAGTTTACCGCCCCAGACCTTTGCGGTGGTGGATTTCACCCTGAGTGAGATGCTCTCCTCGCCGTTTGTGCTCAATGTCGGGCTGGCGAGTGCCGATCCGGCGGTGGATTTTGCGGCGGTGCTGGATGAAGACGCCACGCTGTTTATCTGGCGCGAAGGGGTGCTGCAACGCAGCATCACCGGCATGGTCGCCAGCTTTGAACAGGGCGATACCGGTTTTCATCAGACCCGCTACAGCATGGTGATCCGCCCGGCGCTGTGGCGCACCAGCCTGCGGCGCAATGCCCGCATCTTCCAGCAGGCCTCGGTGGAAGAGATCATCACCACCCTGCTGAAAGAGAACGGCATCAACGATTTTGCCTTTGGTTTTCGCCACCCGCACCCGGTGCGCGAGTTCTGCGTGCAATATCAGGAGTCCGATTTTGATTTTATCCAGCGCCTGACGGCAGAAGAGGGGATTTTCTACTACTTCGAGTTCAGCGCCGGGAAAAATACCGTGGTGTATGCCGATGATGTCGGCTCCCTGCCGAAAGGCGCGTCACTGCCCTATAACCCGAATGTGGCGGCGCAGGCGCAGGAACTGAGTATCACCACCTTCACCCGCAGTGCGCAGGTGCGCCCGGCGATGGTGCAACTGAAGGACTACACCTTTAAAAACCCGAACTGGGCCGCGGCCTTCAGCGAACAGTCGGGAGAACTGCAAAACCAGCGACCGGACTACGAGCATTTTGATTTTCCGGGGCGCTTCAAAGATGCCCAGCACGGGCAGGATTTTACCCGCTACCGGCTGGATGCACTGCGCAATGACGCCAATCTGGGGCAGGGGGCGAGCAATGATTTTACCCTCCAGCCGGGGCAGTTGTTCAGCCTGTACAACCACCCGCGTGGTGATCTGAACCACGCCTGGCAGTTGCTCGGCGTTCAGCACAGCGGCAAACAGATGCAGGCGCTGGAGCAGGCGTCTGGCGATCAGGGCACGGTGCTGTTCAACCACTTCAGTTTTATTCCGCACACCCAGACCTGGCGGCCGACGCCGCTGGCGAAACCGGCGATGGACGGCCCGCAGATCGCCATGGTGGTGGGGCCACCGGGGGAAGAGATTTACTGCGACGAATACGGGCGCATCCGCCTGCAATTTTTATGGGATCGCTACGGGCAGAGCAATGACAACAGCTCCTGCTGGATCCGGGTAACCCAGCCGTGGGCGGGCCAGGGCTGGGGCATGCTGGCCATTCCGCGTATTGGTCAGGAAGTGGTGGTGGATTTTCTGCACGGCGATCCGGATCAACCGATTGTCACGGGGCGGACCTATCACGCCAACAACATCCCGCCGGGGTCGTTACCGGCCAGTAAAACCCAGATGGCGTTCCGCTCAAAAACCCACCAAGGGGAAGGCTACAACGAAATGCGCTTCGAGGATGCCAAAGGCGGCGAAGGGCTGTTTATGCATGCGCAGAAAGATATGAGTACCACGGTAAAAGATAACCAGACGACGACGGTGGAGAAAGGTAATCAAACCGTCACCGTAGAAAAAGGTGACAGGACAGTCACGGTCGCGACCGGAAATGAAACCACAGATATTACCCAAGGGAGCCTGACCGAGACGATCAAAGTGCGTCGCAGTACCTGCGCGAATTTTATTCAGGTGAAGGCTGAAGGTGATGCGCCTGGTACGCAACTTTATACCGCGACGGAACAGATAAAGTTCGTGGTGGGCAAGAGCAGCATTACCTTAAATCCGGACTCTATTATTCTGCAATTTTCTGGCTCTACCTCTATTACGCTGAATGCCGCCAATATTGACGCCATCGCGCCATTGATTAACTTAAATAAAGACAAGGGATAAGCATGTATTACTTCAACGAGGGTTCCCTCGAGTTGCCTGAGGCATGGCGCGATATGACGGTAAATGTGCTGACATCGTCTCTGGATGAAACGGTGGGGTTAAGTTTTACGGTGTCGCGGGATACGCCCCCGTGGGGAATGGGGTTTCATGAGTTCTTTGACCGGGAAATAGGCTCTCTGAGCCGGCAATTAAATCACTATCAGTTACTGCATCAGGACACCGGTGAAGTCAATAATCACCCGTCAGTGACGGCCGAGTTTTGCTGGTCATCAGAGCAGGGACGGATACACCAGCTTATGACGCTGGTCGATATCGCCCCCCGTGTCTTGATATTAACCGCCACCATGGTCGGTGAATTAACCCCGCAGCAAAAAGAACATATCACGGCGATAGTGCAGACGTTGCAAATAAACGCGCGGTCATAATTTACGGTCGTTTCGGATAGAGCCACGGCATCAGGAGGATGTTTATGACTGTCGCACAAAGTATTGGCACCGGGTATGGCGCGGCTGGCGCGCAATCGGCATTACGTCAAACCGCGCTGGGGCAACAGAGCCCGGCGCGGACGGATTATCAGGTCAGTAATCCCAATGTGGGGAATATCGCGCGAGCGAGTGATTCTCTGCTGAATGTGGCGGAAAGTCAGCAGTTTAACACTCTGGTGACCGCCGGTTTTGGGATGCAGGCGATTGCCGCCGGGGTGGCCGGGGGATATGTCGGTGCCAAAATCGGCAATAAGTTAGGTCACGGTATTGCCCGTGCGCTTAATTTTAATCAAGTGGCGACGGAAGGAGAAAGCCCCGCGCACCTGGGCCATCCCATTGCCCATCAGAAAAAAGATTGGGGGGTGTGGGGGGCCATTGGCGGTATTTTACTGGGGGCAGCGGCGGCGGCATTGGTGGTCGTCACCTTTGGTACGGGGTTGGTGGTGATTGCCGCGGCGGCGGCCGCAGCCGGGTTAATCGGCGGTATCGCCGCCGCGACCGGGGCGGCATTAGGACAATACGGTGATAACAAAGGCGTGATTGCTGAAGGCTCCGCCAACGTCTTCTTTGAAGGCCAGCCGGTGGCCCGGGTGGGGGATAAGATCCAATGCAGCGATCACCCCAGTTCACCGCCGCCGATGATTGCCGAGGGCGCAAAAACCGTATTTGCCAACCAAAAGCAGATCGCGCGTCTGGGGCACCGTACCACCTGCGATGGCAATATCAATGCGGGATGCGGTTCGCTCGCCATCACGCAGGAAACGGCTTATGTGTATGAAGTGGCAGACAGCCGTAATCCGTATTTACGCTGGTCAGCGGTTATTCTGAGTTTCTTGCCAATACAGAAAAAATTTGAGCAAGGGTTTCGCTCCTTAAAAAAGCCGCCCAATACCGCGGTCAACGCTACCCATAACTGCCCGACCGGCAGTGATCCT
This sequence comes from Yersinia pestis, assembly GCF_900460465.1. Lineage (GTDB taxonomy): Bacteria > Pseudomonadota > Gammaproteobacteria > Enterobacterales > Enterobacteriaceae > Yersinia > Yersinia pestis. The sequence continues at coordinate 677,315 of NZ_UAVH01000001.1, forward strand.
GTTGATATGGTCTCCGGCGATTACCTTCAGGTCTGGCCCGTGATTGATATTGCCGGTGTTTTGCCTGTCCGGTTACAGCGTACTTATCGTTCCGGCGATTATTTCACGGTCTCGGGTTGCTTTGGTCATAAATGGGCGGATAGCTGGTCACAACACTTGGTCGTGCACGAAGACAACATTGATTACATTGATGAGGAAGGGGTGGGGCTGAGCTTCTTTACGCCAGAGAATAAAGTCCAGGCCGTCAATCTGTATAACCTGCGTTATGAGTTAGTGGGGGAGCGTCATGGCGAACTCAGGGTTTTTGACCGGTCAACTCAGCAGACACTGCATTTTAATCAACAGCAACAACAGCAGCGTTATTTATCGGCTATCACCGACCGCAAAGGGAACCGAATCGATTTTCGTTACCAACAGGGGGAACTGATATCGGTCGAGCACAGTGACGGCTATGTGCTGGAGATCGACAGCCGTGGCAGGACAATACACGCGGTCGAGCTTGTCACGCAGGAGAAAAGACAAAAGCTGTTGCAGAGTACATTCAGTGAGCGCGGTTACCTCGTTCAGTGCCAGAGTTTCCAGTATGGCACGCTGTCGCATGAATATGATCCGAAGGGGTATATGGTGCGCTGGCGGGATACGGATAGCACGGATGTGGCTGTCCGTTATGATATTTCAGGGCGGGTGGTGGCACTAAAAACATCGACCGGTTTTTTTGCCGACCATTTTATTTATCATGACAAAGAACGCTATACGATCTATCGCGATGGGGAAGGGGGAGAAACCGGTTATCACTATAATGAAAACAATCTGCTGATAAAGTTAGTCGATCCGTTAGGCAATACCACCCTCACCGACTGGGACTTGACCCAGAAAATAAAAGAAACCGATGCATTAGGGCGTATCACCCGGTTTATTTACAATGAGCGCGGTGATTTAACCGCCGTGATCCTCCCGGATGAAACCCGTACCGAATATGAGTATAACCCGTCTGGCGTGGTCACTGCGTTTACGTCTTCGGCGGGGGATAGCTGGCAATATCAGTATGACAGGCAGGGATTGTTACGACAGGTAACTTATCCTTCCGGCCAGACGATGTCGTTTCGCTACGGCAAGAAGGGAGAAGTGCTGCGCAAGATCATCGCGGAAGATCAGGTGTGGCGTTACCACTATGATCACCACGGTTGTTTAAGCACCATTATCGATCCGAAGGGGAACAGTACAGCCGTCACACTGGATGTGCTGGGGCGGTTATTTTCTCACCAAAACGCCCTCGGGGAGCTCACCCGTTACACACACAGTGACGCGCATGCCAGTCCGGCGGGCAGCGTCACAAAAATGGTCATGCCGGATGGTGTGGAGCAGGCCATTGCCTATGACAGCGAGAAGCGTATTGCCGCGCTGACCGATGGCGCGGGGAAAACCACCCGTTACGAATACGGGGGTTTTGATTTACTGACCGGCCTGATACGCCCGGACGGGCAGCGGCTGACCTTCGGCTATGACACACTGACGCGCCTGAATCAGGTGACCAATGCGTCAGGTGACACCTATCGTTATACCCGTGATCGGGCCGGGCAGGTGATCAGCGAAACCGATTTTACCGGGCGCACGGTTCATTATCAGTATGATGCGGTGGGGCGGCGTATCGGGGCGCGTTACCCGGATCAGCGCCTTGTTCGCTGGCACTACTCGATGCAGGATCAGGTGCTGGCGCAGCAGACCTGGCACTGCGATGCACTGAGTTCCACGCTGGTTGGCACGGTCAGCTACGGTTATGACGGTGCCGGTCGTTTGCTGAGCGCGACCAATGCGGATGCGGTGGTGGAGTTTGATTACGACGAGGCGGGTCAGTTGGTTGCGGAGCGGCTGAATGGCCGGGAGGTGCGGCATCAGTGGGATGCGCTAAACGGCACCCCTGTTGCCCGACAGGTGGGTGAGCTGGGGCTGACGTTTGTGTACGGCGCACAGGGCGAACTGACCCGGCTACAGCTGGCGGGCCATCAGCCCCTTCAGTTGCAGCATGACCGGTTGGGGCGGGAGACGGTACGTGAAAGCGCGGCCGGGTTTATTCAGGCCTGCAATTATACCCCGAGCGGGCTGTTGGCCCATCAGGCGGCCGGGCGTAACTCGGCATTATTCCAGCAACAGTTGATCGCCCCGGAGAGCCCGGCCTTGCACGGCAGTGCGGTCAACCGCAGTTGGCAGTATGACCGGGCTTATAACGTGGTGGGGATGGATGACGGGCGTTGGGGTAAAACGCAGTACCAATATGACCGCAATGACCAGGTCGTTCGCGCTGATTTTGGTGGTTTTTTGCCGTTGCAGGAGCAGTTTAGCTACGATGTGAACCAGAACCTGCGCGAGCATCGCTGTTTACCGCGTGGGGCACAGGCGGTTTTGGCGCAGGCGAGCCAGCAACAGCAGGCGGGCCGGGTGGTGAAGCGCGGTGACAGTCAGTACCGTTACGATGCTGCCGGGCGACTGGTGGAGAAACGCAGCCAAAAAGACGGCTACCGGCCACAGCTGTGGCGCTACCGCTGGAATGAGCAGGACCAGTTATCCGAATTGATCACGCCGACGGGGGCGCGCTGGCGCTACGGTTATGATGCCTTTGGGCGACGTATTCGAAAACTGCGGGTAGTGGATACCCCGCCGCTCAATGAGATGGACGCTCCTTCCACCGGTCCGGCCACGGCATCACTGGCCGGTTACGCGTACCTGTGGAGCGGCGACCAGTTAATCGAAGAGGTGCCGGTGTATGCCGACGGCACGGTGGCGTATGAGCAGGGGATCCACTGGCTGTATGCGCCGGGCGGATTAACGCCGATGGCCCGCTACGCGCAAGGCAAACTGCATTATGTGGTGGCGGATCATCTGGGTACGCCGCGGGAGTTGTTGAATGAGCAGGGCAAGGTGGTGTGGGCGAGCCGACTGAGCACCTGGGGGCAGGCGGAATTATGGCGACAGGCGGCGAATGAGGAGGATCGGGTCAGCTGTAACCTGCGTTTTGCGGGTCAGTACGCGGATGCAGAATCCGGGTTGCATTACAACCGGTTCCGCTACTATGATGGCGAGACGGGGCAATATCTATGCCCGGACCCGATAGGGCTGGAAGGGGGATTAAACCCGTACGGGTATGTACATAATCCGGTGAGCTGGGTGGATCCGCTGGGGCTGGCAACATGTCCAATGCGTGAAGTTAACGGAACAAAAATATTTGGTAAAGGCCAAAAAGATGGAACTCCTGGTCATGATCAGTTCTCTGAAGTTATAGCCAATAAATTAGCCATGAGTGGTAAGTTTAAAGAGGTCTATTTAAATAGGTCATATAATTTTGCTAATGGTAAAGGAATCTCAGGACGACGACCTGACATTATGGCTGTTGATATGAATGGTAAAGTTCATGCTATAGAATTGGCATCTAAAACAGATATGGGTAGAAAATTCCCATCTCTGAGAACTCGAAACCAAGATGCAATGAAAAACTTACCAAGCATTGATCGGGGAAGTGTTATTGTATTAGAACACCAATATAATTCTTCGAAGATTAAGAATGCATTAGATAATCTTATTTCTGGTATATAGGTGAAACTATGTGTACGGCTATAGCTATTTATGGTACTGAGAATATCCCTCCTGAAACTGCATATGAAATAGGTATGCTATTTTTTAAGGTTATAGAACTAGATATAACTTCAACAGGTTACTATAAATATAGGGAAGATAGAAGTGAGGAGGATATTGACTTTATTGAAGTGTCTTTATCTGATTTGAAAAATGAACTTAAAAATAAAAATGCGACTTCTTTTCGATTTTATAATGAAAGTGAAAAAAGCAATTATTGGACTGCCTCATTTGGGTTCTCAACAAGTGATTTTGGTGGTTTTTATCATTTTGATGCTCAATGTGCATTATCGAAAAATGGAAAAGAGAAATTTATTGAATTTATAAAAGAGTTTAGCAGTAAAAATAACTTCTCTTATGGGATAGTATATAATCCTGACAATGTTGCCGATGGTTTTTATTATGCAGAGGGTGGAAACTTTGTTCAGATTTATCAATATGAGAACCCAATGTTTTTTGAAAAAGAAACCGGGGGAATGTATGAGGGTCAGGAACGCTATAAAAACACTATGCTAAGGATGGTGTACCCGGTTAATGTGATTAATCATCATCATCTTGATATTATTATCGGAAATGTTAGCTTGAAAGAGTGGATATCAAGTGATGAAAAGCATGGTACCCTTGAAGGATTAAATAATGATCTGTGGCTATGGACAGTTGAGGATACTAAACTCGACGAGGTAAATAAGTATCTTGGTGAGGCAGGGGTATTAATATCCTGGAAACCGCCAACAATTAAAAAAGCACCTAGAAAACTGCCATAAATAAAAACCGGGAAGATCCTAAGAAGATCTTCCCGGTTGTTTTTTGATCGCCAGTAGTTACCCAGTTAAGCCCGTTTGTGTGAGCCAGTCTCCCGCCAGATACATCTCGCTGTTATCTTGTATCCAGTCCATGCCAATATGGTGATCGTTTTCAATCTCATTAAGTACCTGTTGGGTCGCGATCTCACTGGCGATTAAGGTTATTATCAGGCCATTCCAATATTGTTGTATTTTAAATTTTGTGCCGGGCGTAAACCCTGTCTTTATAATATTTTTAGTGATACAAAGTGACTGGTTTAGCCAGCCACATTTTTTTGTTTTATAAATTCTACGTGATAAAAACAGGTCAACTGCCTGTTGCCATTAAAACCTCGTCAACAAAGCGTTTGGCTCGGGGGATATCCTCTTCATCAACATGTTCAATAATCAGTGGAATATTAGGATGCTTCTGGGCCAGCAACTCGACATATAACGGATAATTCAACGCGCCTAATCCTGCTGCCGGTAATTCTACTGAACCCGCCCCTCTAAAGCTGTTATGTTCCGCGGCACCTCCACCAAATTTCTCTGCGATAGCATCTGTTTTTTTACAGTCTTTGGCATGAGCGATTTTTATTCTGCTCTCGAGTACGTTAAAAATGTTGTGCAGTGTTTCATCAATAGCATCTATGTTTTTATCGTCAAAATAGTTGGTGGGATCCAAGGCCAATCCTAATCCGGGATGTTCAACTTCTTGCATCAATCGGGCAACCTGTCCTACGGAACCGATGATGTTATTGACGTAATTTTCCACGAGGAACACCGCATTATGCTCATAGGCAAAGGTCGCTAACTCTTTGGCGATAGCTTTAAATTCCTGATAAGCCTCTTCAGTACTATTTTTAGGATCGTACAGCCAGTCACTGTCCGTATTATAAGTTCCGGTTTCACTAATGACATATGGCGTGCCAAAGTGACGAGCGTGAGCGAGGATCTCTTTCACCGCAGCAATATTTTCCGCACGTTTTACCGGGTCCGGATGAACTAAGTTGGTATACGCCGAGATAGCCACAATGGGAATATTCGCCCGACGAAATGCATTACGTACCTGATGCGCTTTTTCTTTGGTAATGCGCCCCCGGCGAAGATCAATGTCGGTGAACTCAAGATCGAGTTGCACACATCCCATACCCGCCTGCTTAATTTTGTCGATGGTGCCACTCAGGGTGTAAGGGTAATAACCGGTAAAGATGCCAACGTTAATCATTTTGCATTCTCCAGGAGTATTTCATTGAGATAGACGGTTCTCTCTTGCTGAATAGAGAGATAACAAGCCTCAATACAGGCCAGCGTACCAAGATTGTCTTCTGCACTTATTTCCGGGGGGCGGTTTTCTTCAATAGCGCACATCAAATTTGCCATGGTGCCGATAAATGCATCCGGGAACCATTGTCTTTCCCATTTTGGGGCGATCCATTGTCCGGGATGATTCCGCGACGCCAATTTCAAGGTACTTCCGCAATATTCAGGTTCCCGACGATGCCAGCCGAAATCACCTTCTGCCAGTCCGTCACTTCCCTCTACGCGCCAGTTGATGTAGTTATTTTTGGCGCAAGGTTCACCCGGCCATGCCCACACATCATCAAGGCTGGTTGCGATCAGACCATTTGCGTACTGGAAAGTGTATTGGGTGATCCCGTCAATATGTTCAAAGGTGGTTCGCGGATCAGTGCGACATACTGCGGTTACTTTTACCGGGTCACCAAATAAAAACCGGAAAGCATCAATATGGTGGATTGCCATGGCATACAGTTCGAGCTTTTTATATTTTTGCAAAAAAGCCTGCCAGTCTGGAATAGCGCGCATATCTATGCTGGCAATAACAGGATCGCCGATCAGTTGATTCTCAAGAATATATTTAAGTGCCCGCATGGAAGGGTCATAGCGCATATTAGAGTTAACCGCGATGGGAATACCACTCTGTTGGCTAAGACGCACAATCTCACGGCCATCCTTCAGCGACATTGCCAGTGGTTTCTGACAAAGAATGCCTTTGATATGTTTGGCCGCAGAATTGCTTTCACAAATAAAGCGCACAATTTCGAGTTGGATATGCGGTGGGACGGCAATATCGATAATGTCGATCTGCGGATCGCAAACCATATCCTGCCATGTCTCATAAACTTTTTTTATCGCAAATGTCTCAGCCAACCGGTGATTCTGGCTATGCTCCTTTGAGGTTATGCCATAAGGCACGAAGCCTGCTTTTTGATAAGCAACCAGATGGCAATGCTCAACGATAAAACCTGCACCAATAATCCCGATGCGGTAATCCCGTCGTTTCGGTAGTACAGGCTGGGTTGCGTGCTCTAATTGGCTAATTAATGTATCCATAATGCCTCCAGTTGGTCATCTTTGCTTCTGGCGTTTATCCATCCGCGGTGGACATGTGATTACTTTAGTCCGTTGTGGGATAAGACGTTATAGGCAGAACTCCCCGCGGTATGGACACAATTCTCATGTCAATGGATTTGTGAGCCGCTTCAAAAATTCATCAGTATGATGAGGGGGAACCTGTTTTTATCTTCTTGGCATGTCACGATGAACCGGGATATAGCCTGAATTTCTGTCATCAACATCGTGTGGGGCGTATGGAAAAAAACATGCAACGAACGCAGGTCGTGGCGAACTGGTATCGAGAGTCGGATGAGTTTTCGACGTTGGTGAACTACCGGATTCTGCGTGCGGGTCATATTCGTGCAGCCGATAATTTTCATGTACGCCGTCAGTCTGTTGCCGGTCACGAATTGATTTTTTGTCTCAATGGTAGTGGATTTATCCGCCTGGAAAATAATCTTCATGAAGTTAAAAAGGGTAATCTCGCTTGGTTGCCTGTCCGTTGGCCCCATGAACATTTTCCAAATAAACAAGAACCCTGGGAGATTTTATGGTTACGCATTGATGGCGCTAAACTCAACAATATCATGCAGATCCTTGATGTTGCCCAACAACCGGTTTTTGAATTCACCTCCCCTGAAACCATCACCGATATTTATCACCGCCTATTTGATTTAATGCAGAGTCATACCCTCGTGGCGGATGCCCATTGCGATGTGCTGTGTTCCCAACTGATATACACCCTGCTGGAGAATCGCAGTTTCGATGCCACGAAATCGCCGGTCATTTCCCATCGTGGGCTGGGTCGGCTGATTTATCAGATTCATAGCCATTACAATGATGACTGGGATATTGATAAGTTTATGCAGTATTGCCAAGTGAGTAAGTCGCAACTTTTTCGATTATTTCAGGAGACATTTAATCAAAGCCCTTTGAGATGGCTTAAAAATTATCGCCTTTCCCAAGCGCGTCGTTTATTAGTGGAAACCGAGGAGACCATTAGCCGTATTGCTGGGCTGGTGGGGTATAACGACCCGCTGCATTTTTCCCGTGATTTTCATCGGTCAGTCGGTTTATCCCCAAGTGATTTTCGCCGCCAGGAGCGGCAATTGGATAATGACCGTCACGACTGAGCAATTTCCTGGCTGTCGCCACGCACGATAGGATTATGAGAGATGAGCAGCATACGGCCTCCCGTTGTAGGAGCCGTATGTGTGTTATCAACAGAATATTTGGGTATAAATATCGTCAACTGCGCCAATACCGCCAACCGCAGCTTTCACAACAATCCCCCCTAGGCGTTGAGTTCCGGTACGACGTTGTCGAGAATGCGTTGCCGTCTTGCGACATAAGCGGGCAGCGGTTTTACGCCAGATTCATCGGTGAACCAGGCAAAAGGATCGGTACTGGCAACCAGCGCGAAATTGGCCCACGGATTAAATGATCCGGAACGGATAACAACTTTGGCTTGGTGGGCAAGGTCGTGGCAGAGCGTTTCGTGACTGGCTGCCTGAAATTCAGCGCCGGAGCCGGTATAGAGGGTTTGTACGTCACGATAAAGTTGCGGGTGACAATCCCGGACTTCACTGGCAAAGCGGACTTCTTCCACAAAAATTTCTTTGCGTAGGACGCGCAGAATATGCAGTACATCAACGGTGCCAGGCCAAAACCCCAAATCGATACGTTTAGCCTGCGGCGGGATCGGGAAGCCTGCATCCGTGACCAATATAATGTCGGTATGGCCTAAGGTGGCTAAAGCGGCGGCAAGTTCAGGGTGTAAGATTCTATCGGGTCTCATTATTGTTATTCCTCTTTCACGGTTATAGATCGCATAAAAGCATCGACATCTTCGCGGTAGCGATAGGACGGAACCGTTTCCCAATCCATACAGCACAACGCCGCCGTGGCGTTAGCAAACAGCACAGCTTCGCTAATCGGCAGCCCTTCATCCAGCGCGACGGCCAGTGCCGCGTTAAAGCTGTCACCTGCACCGTTACTGTCGACGACATCAATGATGCAGGGGGGGATTTCTTGTGTGTCGTTGCGACCAAATACCGCAGAACCTGATTCACCCAGCGTCATCACGACATATTGGCAACCGGTTTCCAGTAAGAGGTTGGCAATCTCTCGGTTGCTGCGTGGGTCATCCGGAGGCAGACCCAGAGCCACGCGGGCTTCCGTTTCATTAGGGGTCAAATAATCAATCGCGCTGAGATCGAGACCGCGCAGATCCCTTGCCGGAGCCGGGTTCAGGATGGTTATTTTGCCGAATTCTTTTGCCCGTTGGAGTCCGTAACGTGCCGTTTCCAGCGGAATTTCAAGCTGTGTGAGCACCACATTGCTTTGTTTGAGCTGGGATAAGGCGCTGTCCACCAACGCTGGGGTAAACAGTTTATTGGCCCCCATATCCACGACAATCACGTTACGGGCTTCTTTATCTTTAACGATAAGTCCCGCCCCCGTTGGTAATTCTCCGCTGATGGTTAATGCGTCGATATTGACGCCTTCTTCCTGCATCAAGCCGACAAATTCATGGCCAAAGGTGTCATCACCGACGACACCCGCATAGGCGACCTCTGCCCCCAGACGCACTGCCTGAACCGCCATATCCGAGCCTTTACCGCCCCACGTCTGGCGAAAGTCATAGCCAATCAGCGTTTCCCCAGCCAGAGGAATACGGTCGGTGGTCATCACCAGCGCTTTCGCATAGCTGCCGAGAATAAATACACTCATCACATACTCCTTTAACTGTGCTGTTTGTTATTCATTGCATAGTTTGTTTGTTATTCATTTGCGAAATCTGTTTGTTATTCATTTGTCTAGCAGCAGTACCCCCGTTTATGGCGATACTGCGGTTACTGACAAAGTGTCTACGGCGGTACTCAGTGATTAATAAGCGTTAATGTCGCCGGTTAGTCCTTTCACCAGTTCAGGGCCGGAGCTGGTACCAACCAGCTCGGCACCGGCAAGGAACATCTCTTTCATCTTCTCTAACGTATTGACTTTACCTGAAACTTTGACACGGCAAGGCGCTTGAATATTGGCTTTGAGAAGTTGAACATCTTCTACTGTTGCTGCGCATCCGCCTTTACCCCAGCCACTAGATTGTTTCACCCAATCAATTCCCGCTTCGTATGCATAACGTGTGGCTTTGATTTTCATGGCTTCCTCGGTAATAAAACCGAATTCCAGCATCGCCTTTACTTTCATTCCCAGATCATGGGCGATATGGGTGACTTCTTTCAGTTCGTTAAAATAGAGTTCATCCAGCCCACCCAGTAAAAAGCCTGGGTTTGGTGGGAAGTCGAACTCGTCGGCACCTTCTTTCGCAAGCTCTCTCACGATGGCGACTTTCATCGCGGTGGTGTCATTGGCTTGTGGGAAGTTGACGGTTGTTGCCACTCGTACACCGCTACCTTTCAGCACGTCTTTAGCCAGATAGACCCAGCAAGGAGCGATCATGGCGGCATCGAATTGATACTCCAGGCAAATGTTTAAGTGCTTAATCACCCCTTCCCGAGTTAAATCGGCATTGACGTTGGTGAACTGAATAGCCTTCGCAACCTGGCGGGGATCATTGAAATCAATCATTTACTTATACTCCTGTTTGCTAAATAAGCGCATGTAGCGATGTGTATGTCACTACGTGTATGTAGCTATATGTATGTCACTACGTATAGGTAGCTGTGTATGTAGCTATGCATCGGTCACTATGCGGTAGACATGGGCTTACTTTAGGCAAGTGTGGCGTAAAGCGTGATAGGCAGGATTCCCCGCAACATGGATAGAATTTTCAGGTCAATAAAGTTGTGATCTGGCTCAAGAAATTACCCGTATTCTGCCCTGCCGATGGGGCCGAATGACGAAGACAGGCCCCATAGCGACAGAGAACGGCATCGTAAGATCCATTGGCGACGATATTGATAACCTGCATTTATCCAATCATCCAGTCATATCAAAATCAAAAATGATATTTAGAAATATGCGTTTTCGTTGTTATTTTTATAACTCTTAAATGTGAAATCACTGTTAAAAATAACTTTTTGATATAAGGAATAACCATGCGCGTTATCTCTTTGGCGGGGAGTCCACGGACTCCCTCACGCTCTGCGGCACTGTTAAATTTAAGCCAACACTGGTTACAACAGCAGAATGTGGAGGTGATCCCCTACACCTTGCACGATTTCCAGGCTGATGATCTGCTGCGTGCTAATTTTAACAGCCCCGACGTCAGCGCTTTTGTTGCACAGCTAGCAACAGCCGATGGCCTGTTAATTGCCACGCCTATTTATAAAGCGTCTTTTTCTGGCGCTCTGAAAACCTTACTCGATTTGTTACCAGAGAGGGCATTGGACCATAAGGTGGTTCTACCACTGGCGACTGGCGGTTCCATCGGCCACATGCTGGCGGTGGACTATGCGCTGAAACCGGTATTGACGGCCCTAAAGGCCCAAGAGGTGCTGCATGGCGTTTTCGTCGATGACAGCCAGGTGGTTTTTCACGGTGAACAGGTCACGGTGTCTACAAGTGCGACAACCCGGTTAGAAGAAGCGTTGGAAAGCTTCTATCTGGCACTCGGTCGCCGTAAACCCTTGGCGTCTAACGCTGTGTCATCTTCGTTGGTTCAGCAAACGGCTGCCTAATAAAGGAAATCATTATGTCGCTATCTTTCTTCTTTCGTCGCGGGTTCAACGTTCACCGCTGGCTCAATATCGGGGCAATGGCCGCTATTATTACGTTAGCGTTTACTAATACAGTGATTGCACAGGATAACGCCCCGGCCCAGTTCCGCATTGGGTACCAAAAAGGCTCGGTGAATCTGGTGTTGGCGAAAACTCACCAATTGCTGGAAAAACGCTTTCCTGATACCCAAATTAGCTGGATTGAATTCCCGGCAGGCCCGCAAATGCTCGAAGCGTTGAACGTCAACAGCATCGATTTGGGCAGTACTGGCGATATTCCCCCCATTTTTGCTCAGGCTGCTGGCGCTGATCTGCTGTATGTCGGCATGGAGCCGCCGAAACCGAAGGCAGAAGTGATTTTGGTGCCGGAAAACAGCGCGATTAACAGCGTTGCTGAACTGAAAGGCCATAAAGTGGCTTTCCAGAAAGGTTCAAGCTCACACAACCTGCTCTTGCAGGCACTGCAAAAAGCGGGGCTAAAATTTACCGATATCCAACCTGTCTACCTCACGCCTGCTGATGCACGAGCGGCTTTCCAACAGGGCAATGTTGATGCTTGGGTCATTTGGGATCCCTACTATTCCGCCGCCTTGTTGCAAGGGGGCATACGGGTACTGATAGATGGCAGCCAATTAAACCAGACAGGCTCTTTCTATCTGGCTTCTCGTCCTTATACCGAAGCTAACGGCCCATTTATTCAGCAGGTGCTGGAGGTACTGACGCAGGCTGATGCGTTGACGCTTAGCGATCGAGCACAAAGTATCACGCTACTGGCCAACGCGATGGGGCTACCAGAGGCCGTGATTGCCAGCTATCTGGATCATCGTCCCCCCACGGCTATCCAGCCTTTGAGTCAGGCGACGGTTGCTGCCCAACAAAGAACAGCCGATCTGTTTTTCGCCAACCGGCTGTTACCGGTCAAAGTGGATATTTCGCAACGTGTTTGGCAGCCAGCCGGGCAATTATCCTCAAAGCCACCATCTTCAAAGCCATCATCTTCAAACCAATCATCTCCAAGCCAATTACCTACAGATCAACCGTCTATAGCGCAGACATCTATAGAGCAATCATCTACAGCAAAATCACAGACCAAATAATGATAAGGAGAGCCTGCTATGAGCATTAACGTATTCTGGTTTTTACCTACCCATGGCGATGGCCACTATCTGGGCAGTTCTGAAGGGGCACGCGCGGTCGATTATAGTTATCTACAGCAAATTGCCCAAGCGGCTGACCGGCTTGGGTTCGGTGGTGTGTTGATCCCAACGGGCCGTTCTTGTGAGGATTCCTGGTTAGTTGCCGCCTCGCTGATCCCCGTCACCCAACGGCTGAAATTTCTGGTCGCGCTGCGCCCTGGCATCATCTCCCCCACGCTGGCCGCCAGGCAGGCCGCTACGTTGGATCGGCTTTCTAATGGCCGGGCGCTGTTTAATCTGGTCACCGGTGGCGATCCAGAAGAGTTGGCCGCAGAAGGATTACACCTTAATCACACTGAGCGCTACGAGGCTTCTGCCGAATTTACTCATGTGTGGCGCAAGGTGCTGGAAGGTGAAACCGTTGATTTTGCTGGCAAGCATATTCAGGTAAAAGGCGCCAAGCTGTTATTTCCGCCGGTTCAACATCCACGGCCTCCACTGTATTTTGGCGGCTCCTCGGCAGCAGCTCAAGATTTGGCCGCTGAACAGGTTGAGCTGTATCTGACTTGGGGAGAACCCCCTGAACAAGTGAAGGAAAAAATTGAGGAGGTTCGGGCTAAAGCGGCGGCAAAAGGGCGCACAGTACGTTTCGGTATCCGCTTGCATGTCATCGTCCGTGAAACGACCGAAGAGGCTTGGCGCGCAGCCAACCGTTTGATAGCTAATCTGGATGATAAAACCATTGCCGACGCACAGCAGGCTTTCGCTGGTTTCGATTCTGTTGGTCAGCAGCGCATGGCTGCACTGCACGGCGGTAAGAAAGATAATTTGGAAATCAGTCCGAATCTGTGGGCCGGTGTTGGGCTGGTGAGGGGCGGGGCGGGTACCGCATTGGTAGGCGATGGCCCGACTGTCGCACAACGGATCCAGGAATATGCTGATCTGGGGATTGATACCTTTGTTTTCTCCGGTTATCCGCACCTTGAAGAAGCTTATCGTGTGAGTGAATTGTTGTTCCCACATCTTGATTTGGCTACCACCGAGCTACCGACGCAGCGGCCTGCAACCCAACCGCAAGGTGAAGTGGTCGCCAATATTTATGTGCCACAAAAAGTCTCGCAAAGCTGAGGAGAAACATGATGACAATCAGTGCACAACGAATTCTGCATCGGCTGGCCCCTTGGATTTTGCCCGTGGCGTTGGTGGTTGGCTGGCAAGTCGCGGTTGAGGCGGGTTGGTTATCCAACCGCATATTACCTGCGCCAAGTGCCGTAGTGACCGCATTTTGGGCACTGACCAAAAGTGGTGAGCTGTGGCAACACCTGACTATCAGCAGTTGGCGTGCCCTGATTGGTTTTAGCATCGGTGGCAGCATCGGATTAGTGTTGGGGGTCATCACAGGTTTGTCTCGCTGGGGAGAGCGGTTACTCAATAGCTCGGTCCAGATGATCCGGAATGTCCCGCATCTGGCACTGATCCCGCTGGTGATCCTGTGGTTCGGCATTGACGAATCCGCCAAAATTTTTCTGGTGGCACTCGGTACGTTGTTCCCTATTTATCTGAACACCTATCACGGTATTAAGAATATTGACAGTGGCCTACTGGAAATGGCGCGCAGTTATGGGCTAAGCGGTTTTCGATTATTGACGCAAGTGGTGCTGCCAGGCGCGTTGCCATCGATCATGGTCGGCGTGCGTTTTGCGCTCGGATTTATGTGGCTGACGCTTATCGTGGCTGAAACCATTTCCGCCAATTCGGGTATTGGTTATCTGGCAATGAACGCCCGTGAATTTCTCCAGACCGATGTGGTGGTGGTGGCCATTGTTCTGTATGCCTTACTCGGCAAACTGGCCGATGGCAGTGCACAACTGCTCGAACGAGTCTGGTTGCGTTGGCATCCGGCCTATCAACAAAAATCAGGAGAAGCGCAATGACCACACTGACTCATATCCCGCAAGGGACGCCAATAACGTTGGAGTCGATCGGCAAACGTTATGGTAATCGTACTGTTTTAGATAATCTGCAACTGCGTATCACCGCAGGACAATTTGTGGCAGTGGTTGGCCGCAGCGGCTGTGGAAAAAGTACGTTGTTACGTTTGCTCGCGGGGTTGGAAGCGGCCAGTGACGGAACACTGCTAAGTGGTAATGCTCTGCTCAGTCATGCCAAGGATGAGACTCGTCTGATGTTTCAGGAGGCTCGTTTGCTCCCGTGGAAAAAGGTGATTGATAACGTGGGGCTGGGCTTGCGTGGCCACTGGCGTGATGAAGCGTTGCAGGTATTGGACACCGTCGGGCTGGCAGATCGCGCCAATGAATGGCCCGCGGCATTATCAGGCGGACAAAAGCAACGTGTTGCACTGGCGCGGGCGCTGATCCATCGCCCCCGTTTATTGTTGTTGGATGAACCGCTGGGCGCGTTGGATGCGTTGACCCGTATTGAGATGCAGGGCCTGATTGAACGTCTCTGGCAACAGCATGGTTTCACCGTATTGTTGGTGACGCATGACGTGAGTGAAGCTATCGCACTGGCGGATCGCGTGCTGTTGATTGAGGAGGGGCGTATTGGTTTGGATCTGGCTATCGATTTGCCGCGCCCACGTCGCAAAGGATCGGCGAAGCTGGCCGCGCTGGAGGCCGAGGTGTTGGAAAGAGTCTTGTCACCCCCCCAAGGCATTGAGGCATCACGCCAAGGCATTAAAGCGTCACGCCAAGGTACAGCAACATCACGGCGGGTGGCGAATTGAGACGGCTCAAATAGGGCCCTGAGTACAACGGGAAAATACCTAAATGGATATTTGAACAAACCATCCATAACCTTCCCAGTCAGTTTCCTGCTCTGTTCCAGACCACTAGAAATGGGGGGGATTTGGCGGGGAGACTGACTCTCTTTTAGTCACTTCAGTCTTAGTCACTTCAGTTTCATTTAAAATAAATCAGAATGACTTCCTACACGGTAGAGTTTAATTTCTGAGTCGGTACGTTGATAAATTAACAATAAATCTGGCATGCCATGGCATTCAAGATAACCAATATAGTTACCGATTAATGGATGCTCTTTATATTTTGGGGGTAACGCTTCACCTGTCTGTAACAGTGAAATGGTTTCTAAAATAACTTTCTGAGGTTATTGACAACGTGCCCGCGACGGAGAGAACAGGCAGATCGTAAAGACGCCGTAAATACATCCATGTAGGCTCGAGCCGCGCCATCCTTGGCGCGGACGCTTTACTCCCCTGCCTATCCTCACCGTTCAAGATCGCGTCATCAGGGTTTGTCAGCAGTCTGTTTCTGCGCCTTTTTATTCTTGGTGTAACGCTTTGCATCTTTTTTAAAGCGGCTCTGATAGACAATTGTCAGCATTGTTACCAACCAAGATCACGTTTGAGCGCATCCACCGAGTCAACACGGTAAACCTCCACCCCGTTTTCGAGATCTCGAATAGCCTGTAACGTTTCCTGATTAGGTTGCAGTAAATCAATGGGTAGTTCTGCGTTAACGGCAAGGCGATTAACGACCATACGGATCACCGTAGACAAATCGAGGCCAAGGGCTTTGGCATTAGCCATTGCAGCGGCTTTTGAGGCCGGTGAAACTCAGGCACGAACAACAGTATCAGTCATAATAACCTCCATTAAATTACCCTTATTGTAGCTACGATGTAGCTACAATAAGGTGTTTGAGCGATGTTTATTCGATGAACCTATTCATTTGATGATCTAAAGTTTCTCATCAAATTAATGCGTCCCGACAAATTAATTGAAGAAAATGTATTAAATGTCGCATTCGGGTGTTGATTAGTCACCACTGATGGCTAGATAATCGTTTGCCTTAAATGACATCTGCCCTAAACTTCGATTTTTTTTCAGTCATGCGTTCTCCCAGCTAATCGTTTGCTATTTTTCCCCGCTCTATGAGTCAGGGAGAGTTAGTGAGTTCATCGACAGGAACGGAAACGATTACGTAGAGAAGGGCGCTTGGCTTGGCATGCTATTTTAAAATGACACACAGGGGACATCACCATGTCTAGCAGCAACCCTCAAGCACAGCCAAAGGGCACGCTTGATGCATTCTTTAAGCTTAGTGAACGTGGCAGTAATGTACGCCAAGAAGTGCTGGCCGGTCTGACGACTTTTCTGGCGATGGTTTATTCGGTGATTGTGGTACCGAGTATGCTAGGCAAAGCCGGTTTCCCACCGACGGCGGTGTTTGTCGCGACCTGCCTGGTTGCGGGTCTCGGTTCTCTGTTGATGGGTCTGTGGGCTAACCTGCCAATGGCTATCGGTTGTGCCATCTCACTGACAGCATTTACCGCGTTCAGTCTGGTATTGGGCCAGCAAATCAGTATCCCAGTGGCATTGGGTGCGGTCTTCCTGATGGGGGTGCTGTTTACCATTATCTCAGTAACCGGTATCCGTTCGTGGATCCTGCGTAACTTGCCAATGGGGGTTGCGCACGGTACGGGCATCGGTATTGGTCTGTTCTTGCTGTTGATTGCCGCAAACGGTGTCGGCTTGGTTATCAAAAACCCGATTGAAGGTTTACCGGTCGCGTTGGGGGCATTTACCTCTTTCCCGGTGATAATGACCTTGCTGGGTCTGGCCGTGATTTTTGGTCTGGAGAAACTGCGAGTGCCGGGGGGGATTTTACTGGTGATTGTCGCCATCTCGGTGATCGGCCTGATTTTTGATCCAAGCGTGACCTATCAGGGTCTGTTCGCGATGCCAAGTCTGGCGGATGCTAACGGCGACTCTTTGATTTTCAGCCTTGATATCATGGGCGCTTTACAACCCGTGGTATTGCCAAGCGTACTGGCGTTAGTGATGACCGCGGTATTTGATGCGACCGGGACTATCCGCGCGGTTGCGGGGCAGGCTAACTTGTTGGATAAAGACGGCCAAATCATCAGCGGTGGTAAAGCGCTGACCACTGACTCCGTCAGTAGCATTTTTGCGGGTTTGGTGGGGGCGGCACCGGCGGCGGTTTATATTGAATCGGCTGCTGGCACTGCAGCGGGCGGCAAAACTGGTTTGACGGCGACGGTGGTCGGTATCCTGTTCCTGTTGATTTTGTTCCTCTCGCCGCTGTCGTATTTGGTTCCGGCTTATGCCACCGCTCCGGCGCTGATGTATGTTGGCTTGCTGATGCTAAGCAATGTATCCAAACTGGATTTCGAGGACTTTGTTGATGCCATGTCCGGCCTACTGTGTGCGGTATTTATCGTACTGACCTGCAATATCGTCACGGGTATTATGTTGGGCTTTAGCTCACTGGTTATTGGCCGGGTTTGCTCTGGTGAATGGCGCAAACTGAACGTCGGCACGGTGATTATTGCGGTTGCACTGGTTGCATTCTACGCAGGTGGTTGGGCAATTTAAGCCCACAGGGATTGCGAATGTTTGTAATGGTGGATGTTTGTAATGGTAGATACTTGTAATGGTGGATACTTCTCATCATGGCCATTCGAGATTATGACTATTTTTAATAGTGACTTTCCGCAATAGTAACTGCTTGTAATAACAATTGGTTGCAGGCATCGGGGGGGATTATCCTCCCCGATGTGAACTTAATGTTATATATCCCTACTTTCTTTATTTTTTCTACGGGTTGTCACAGGTTTTTCCCCCGCTTCACAAAAAAGTGATCTACTATCGAAAGCGATGCCCGGCCTTGGCTTCGGGCGGGTATGATCACAAAATTATGTCGTGTGGAGTCTTAAGGAAAGCATGGAAATCTTTTTTACAATCCTCATTTTGATTTTAGTGGTATCGCTTTCTGGCGTTGTCACTCGAATGTTACCGTTTCAAGTCCCTCTTCCTCTGATGCAAATTGTCTGCGGTGCTTTGCTGGCTTGGCCCAATTTTGGGTTGCATGTCAATTTTGACCCAGAGCTATTCCTGGTGCTGTTCATTCCGCCGCTGCTATTTGCCGATGGTTGGAAAACACCGACACGGGAATTTATTCATCATGGGCGAGAAATATTGGGTCTGGCACTGGCATTAGTTTTGGTGACCATCGTGGGTATCGGTTATCTGATTTACTGGATGGTACCGGGTATTCCGCTGGTGGCGGCCTTTGCGTTGGCGGCGGTGTTATCGCCGACCGATGCCGTAGCGCTATCCGGTATCGTGGGTAAAGGGCGGATCCCGAAATCCATTATGGGCGTACTGGAAGGAGAGGCGTTGATGAACGATGCCTCCGGTCTGGTGGCGCTGAAATTTGCCATTGCAGTGGCGATGGGGACGATGATCTTTACCGTTTCCGGTGCCACGCTGGAGTTCTTAAAAGTCGCGATCGGTGGTCTGCTGGCGGGTGTGGCGATAACCTGGTTGTACAGTAAATCGCTGCGTATTATGAGCCGCTGGAGCGGCGATGATCCAGCGACACAAATTGTCTTGTTGCTGTTGTTACCGTTCGCCTCCTATTTGGTTGCAGAGCACCTTGGCGTCTCCGGCATCTTGGCGGCGGTGGCGGCGGGGATGACCATCAGCCAGTCGGGTATTATTCGTAACGCCCCGTTGGCGATGCGGCTGCGTGCTGACAGTGTGTGGTCGATGTTGGAGTTTGTGTTTAACGGCATGGTATTTATCCTGTTGGGTCTGCAATTACCGGGGATCCTCGAAACCTCCATCACACAAGCAGAACTGGACCCGACCATTCAAACCTGGAACCTGTTCGCTGATGTTGCCATTATTTATGGCGCGTTGTTGTTGCTGCGTTTCGGTTGGTTGTGGTCGATGAAGAAAATCAGTAAGCGGGTGCTGACCAAGCGGCCACTGCAATTTAGCGATTACACCACCCGTGAGCTGTGGGTTGCTTCATTCGCCGGGGTGCGTGGGGCGATAACCCTTGCCGGTGTGCTGTCGATTCCCTTATTCCTTAGCGATGGCTCAGCCTTCCCATCCCGCTACCAATTGGTCTTTATCGCCACTGGCGTGATCTTGTTGTCGGTGATTATTGGGGTGATCGCCTTGCCGCCGTTATTACGCGGGGTGGTGGTTGCGGATAAGAGTGCCAGCCGTGAAGAAATTCGTCTGGCTCGGGCGGCGATGGCAGAAGTCGCGATTGTTAGCCTGAATAAGATGGAAGAGCGGCTAATGACCAGTAGTGAGGAGAATATTGACTCAGAGTTACTGAAGGAGGTTAGCTCGCGGGTCATTGGTACATTGCGGCGGCGCACGGGCAGTAAAGATGAAGTTGAGAATACGCTGCTGATTGAAAATCTGGAACGGCGTTTTCGCTTAACCGCCCTGCGGGCCGAACGTGGTGAGTTATATCACCTGCGCGCCACGCAGAAAATCAGCAATGAAACCCTGCAAAAGCTGCTGCATGATTTGGATTTGCTGGAAGCGTTGCTGATCGAAAAAGAAGGTTAATATCTTACGGACGGGGCTAATTTGGCCCCGTTTACCGATTACATGAGACTTAAAACGTAATCGACTCATCGGGGTTTGTCAGCCGTCTGACAGTACTGTGCTTATCAGAGGGTAACAAAGGCGGGCTTATTAGAGGGGGGTGATTATGGCCTAACAGACATAACCCTGAAAAGAGAAAATGCTGAGTTATGTCCGTAAGCGTGCCTGTTTGGGCTGTTTAGATACAAACCTGACCGTCATCATAAATAACACTGAGTGCTACCATTTTGTCCCCTAAGAAATAAAACATCAGCCGTGTTGGGCTGTTCTGAATTGGGGCCACACCAATTGTCGTGGTGAAATAAAATTGTCGGGTGAATGTGTCTGCTTCTTCATCATTGGGTACTTCTCTGGCTTCATTTTTCTTTGCCCAAGCCTCAAATCCAGCGATGTAGTAAGGCAGGCGCAGAGCGAAAATATCGTTTGCATCGTCAAAGTAAGGTGATGATTGCCCCAGATCTGTTCGCAAATCGGTGCTGGTACGGGAAACGGTAAAACTGTCATTTTGAGATAATGCTTTAATTAATTGATGTGCAGAGGTTTTCTGAGTGATAGTAAGATCACCCAGCACTAAACTCAGGTTGTCAGGAATGCCAATAAAGTGACTGACTCCAACACTGTTATCATTCTGGCTGACATTAAAAGCGGCTCCGGGGTATTGGTAATATTTCCAGTCTGGGTGCCCAACACAATCTCCGTCTACTAAGAAATAATTGTCACCAATATTGATGGGTTCACCAAAGGCGGTGACTAACGCATTTCGCGTTAATGGCCGCTTTTTGCTCAGATTAAGAGTCAGGGCGTTAGCGAGTGGCTGCGGTGTTGGGATAGGAACAAGAAGATTGTCTTTTTCTGGATGCGCACGTAATACCCACTGTTGAGGTTGTGGGTCATCATCCGTCATACGTGGCATGATCTCCCCGTAAATGACCCCGTCCTCAATGTTGGTTAATAGCGTCTGATTATCCGTGGTAAAGGTGCCTGTCGGGATTTGCCCTACCTGTTTCCAGCCTTGGTCATCCTGAAGATAAATGGCGTAATAGCTGTACCAGTCGTTAGAGGGTATTTCTTGGTCAAGACCATTGAGGCCTTCCCAGGTAAAGGGGACTAACGCGTCGATTTTGCCATCTTGATTGATATCACCAAATAAGATCGCCAAACCGTCTTTTGTTTGTTCAAAAGGCAGGTACAGATTGGATTCATTTGCGCCTTTTTCCTTTTTTAACATCGCGATTTTATCAATCGCAAAAGTGGCTGATAACGAATCGATCAGGGCTGGTTTGGTATCCTTAGGCTCAACCGAGAGGGTATTTGCCGTTACACTGGCGGGTATCAGTAATGCTAAGAGGAGTATTAACGATTTCATTATGCTTGGTCCTTCAAAAAACGGTATCAATGCAACATTTGAGCGATTAAACCACAGAATGAAATGGGCTGTGATTCCTACGACCCCAACGGCACGCTTCCCCTTCATTTGACTTTGTCAGCCGTCTGATTTTTCACATAAATAAGTGAAATTAATACAGCGAAGGTTCGCCAATGGGTCGGGTTTTAAAGCGGCGGTGTAACCAAAGATATTGTTCCGGCGCGCGCATGATCTCTTTCTCAATCACTTTATTCATATAGCTGGCAGCGGCTATCTCATCGTCAATCGGGTAGTCTTCCAGCGCGGGTTGGATCAGCAGGTCATAGCCACGGCCCTCTTTTTTGCGCAATAAAACCAAGGGCAGCAGTGCGGGTTTTGCTAAACGGGCGAGCATAAAGGTGCCGCTGGTGGTTGCCGCATGTTCTACGGCGAACAGTGGTGCAAAAACGCTGCCGCGCGGGCCATAATCTTGATCTGGTGCAAACCATACCGCTTCACCCTGCTTCAAGGCTCGCACCATACCGCGCAGGTCTCTCCGATCCAACATCGCTTTGTTGGAGCGCATACGGCCCCAGGTCTGCACTAATTCCATCACTTTATTGTTGTGTGGGCGATACATCGCCATCATTGGCTGACATTGCCCCATGACCCGGCCACCCAGCTCTAATGACATAAAATGGACGCCAATGACCAGTACGCCCCGTTTACCTTGTTGTGCGCGTTTCAGGTTCTCCAGACCGGAGACGGAAAACCAGCGCTGTATCCGGGTATCGGACCAAAACCACGCCATCCCGGTTTCCAGCAATCCCATGCCCAATGATTCGAAATTACCGATGATAGTCTGCTCAAGGACTTGTTTATCCATGTCAGGAAAACAGAGTTCAAGATTACGTCGGGCAATGGAAACCCGCCGTTTGAGGAACCGCATGGAGGTTCGCCCCAACCAAACACCTAACTTATTGAGTAGTGGGTAAGGGAGTTGAACTAACAAAAACAGTACGCCAAGGCCAAACCAGGTTAGCCAATAGCGTGGGTGTAGCAGGGAAATATGGAATTTCTGCGGCTTTATCATATGAACTCTATCGTTATGCGTTAAGTGCGAGTGTGTAACGCATAAGGACATAACTCGATAGCGATACATATCTTCTGACACCAGTGGTCAATCATCGTTTTCGTGAGGACGAAAATTGACGCAATTTTTACAGTAAAAGCGGGGATTCGCGTAGTGATTGGCACAAAAGGCAGGTGACTTGTCAGCGAGGGCGGCTTTGCGCTGATTATACCATATCCATGATGAATGAAAGGAAAAGATCAACGTAGTCTGCCTAGCCCGCGGTCTCTTGACGCAAACCCGCGTTATTTATCTGCATATGGCCCTGACACTCATTTGTCTGAAAACGATGATGCTGTGGAAGCAATTGTGTGAAAGTTTCATCTAAAAAAGGTGAACAGAGGTGGATCGCCATTCGAAAATGAGAGGTATATCTCAATTTCGCCTCATGATTATATCGATGACACTCTTTTGAGTGCGATTAACGTGCTACATGGCAAGCATAAAATTATGTTTGTATCTATTTTGTTTTTAAATGGTTAATTTTCTGGTTGTTTATCCTATTTATTTGATCGTATTTATTCTTAAATCAATTTTATTAACCAATTTTTAACCAAATAAATCATTTAAATTAACTTTAATGGGCTTGCATCACATTTCACTCTGGTCCGCCGAGCAGCCTCTTGTGTTTTTTTGTTAACCTTTGGTCTGTGAATGATAGTGACGTGAAAATAAAACAATCACTTTGCAACATAATAAGATTTCTTACCTTGCAACCGTTCCGTTACCTGAAAGAAAACAAGAAGGTATTGCTATGAAATTTAATCTCGCATTACTGAATGTATGTATCGTTTCTGCATGCATGCTGTTCACCACACAAACCCTGGCAGCAGAGAAAAAACATGAGATTGCCGTTGTAGCGAAAGTGACCGGTATCCCCTGGTTTACCCGCATGGAAGTCGGGGTAAATGAAGCCGCGAAGAAGCTGAATGTCAATGCCTATCAAGTCGGGCCAGCGACACCGGACCCTGCGCAACAAGTTAAAGTGATTGAAGATCTTATTGCGAAAAATGTCGATGCCATTATTGTGGTGCCGAACGATGCCAAAGTGTTGGAGCCCGTGCTGAAGAAAGCACAGGAAAAAGGCATTGTGGTGCTGACGCATGAATCCCCAGATCAACGTATCGGGCAGTGGGACGTCGAAACTATCGATAGCGAAAAATATGCTCAAGCCAATATGGATGAGCTGGCAAAAGCCATGGGTAATAAAGGTGGCTATGCCATTTATGTGGGTTCCCTGACGGTGCCGTTACATAACGCTTGGGCTGATTACGCTATCAAATATCAGAAAGAAAAATACCCAGAAATGTTTGAAGTCACGCCACGTTTACCGGTGGCAGAGAATATTGATAAGTCTTACTCCACCACGCTGGATCTGATGAAAACATATCCGCAAATGAAAGGGATTATTGGTTTCGGTTCACTGGGGCCAATTGGTGCAGGTCAGGCGGTTGCCAAGAAACGGGCTAAGGACCAAATTGCGGTAGTGGGTATTGCGATGCCAGCACAGGCCGCGCCGTATCTGATGCGTGGCGATATCAAAAAAGCCTTGCTGTGGGATCCAAAGGATGCCGGTTTTGCGGTAGTAGAAATTGCCAATCAATTGTTGAATGGCCAGAAAGTGACAGAAGATTTGACCATCGATGGCTTGGGTAAAGCCGATGTGGACAGTAAGAACGGGGTGATCCGTTTTAACAAGATCCTCGAGGTCACCAAAGATAATGCCAAAACGTTAGGCTTCTGATTTTCAGGTGCCACACCAGGGAATTGGCCGCAGATTCATCGTGGCCAGCAGTAAGAGATTCGTTATCAGTACAGTAAGCTGTCAGTAATGCAGTAAGTTACCCGTAAACAGGCAGTGGGAAAATAACCCCACTGTCTTCTCCACTATCACCTTATGGCTGTAGAACATAACGTCAAATTTATGACGTTAGGGAAGGTATTGTCATGACTCAGGCCACCGCATTTATCACTCTTGAAAATATCAGCAAGCGATTCCCTGGCGTATTAGCGCTGGATGGGGTGAATCTCACGTTGAACAAAGGAGAAGTGCACTGTCTGGCAGGCCAAAATGGCTGCGGCAAAAGCACCATTATCAAAGTGATTTCAGGAGTTTATCAGCCAGAGAAAGGCGCAAGTATCCTGATAGACGGCAAGCTGCTTCATCAGCTTACGCCGCAACTCTCATTCTATTATGGCGTGCAGGTGATTTATCAAGATCTGTCGCTATTCCCGAATTTAACCGTAGCAGAAAATATTGCCGTCCACCGTTATCTGCCCGGCGGAGATTTTTGGGTAAAACGTAAAAGTATGCGTGAACGGGCGCTGGCGGCGATGCAGCGCGTCGGGGTGACGCTGGATCTGGATAAAAAAGTTGAACAGCTCTCTATTGCTGACCGCCAATTAGTGGCAATTTGCCGTGCTATCGCCGCCGATGCCCGCTTGGTGATTATGGATGAGCCAACAGCCTCACTCACCAGCCAGGAAGTCAAAGGCTTGTTGAATGTGGTCCGTGACCTGAAATCACAAGGCATTTGTGTGGTGTTTGTCAGCCACCGTCTGGATGAAGTGATGGAAGTGGCCGATCGGATCAGCGTGATGCGCGATGGCAAATGGGTCGGGACCTGGCAAGCCAGCGAGTTAGACAGCCATGAACTGGCGTTTCTAATGACGGGCCAGCGCTTCACTTACCGTCCGTTACCGCCGTTGGCGGCCAAAGCGGCACCGCTGCTGGAGATCAGGAAACTGAGCCGTGGTGAGCAGTTCCGTAATATCGATCTGACGTTACATCAGGGTGAAATTGTTTCTATCACCGGTTTGCTGGGGGCAGGGAGAACGGAGTTATGCCTCAGTCTGTTCGGTATGACGCAACCCGAAAGCGGCGAAATATTCGTGGCCGGTGAGCCGGTGCGTTTTCGTCATAACCGTGATGCGATCCGCCATGGCATCGGTTATGTCTCTGAGGATCGCCTGACTCAGGGGTTGATCATGGAGCAGTCGATCTATGACAACACTATCGTGTCAGTTTTTGACCAATTACACACCCGCAGTGGCTTGCTGGATCACAGCAAGGCCGCCGCACTGGTAAATAAGCTGGTGCAGGACCTGAATATCAAAGTCTCGGACACCGCGCTGCCGGTGAAAACCTTGTCTGGCGGTAATGCTCAGCGCATTGCTATTGCCAAATGGGTCGCGACACAACCGCGTATTTTGATCCTTGATTCGCCTACCGTCGGTGTCGATATCGCCAACAAAGAAGGGATTTACCATATTGCCAAGGCATTGGCAGAGCAAGGGATGGCGGTATTGATGATTTGCGATGAGATCCCAGAGGCGTATTACAACAGCCACCGGGTGCTGGTGATGCGTAAAGGCGAATTGATCGCCGAGTTTTATCCTCATCAGTGTACCGAACAACAGATCGCCGAGGTGGTCAATGGATAAGCTAAAACTGCGCCAACTCACGGGGCACCATGAGTTTTATCTCGGGTTGCTGGTGTTGCTGTTGGCTATCGGGTTGAGTGTGCAAAGCCCTGAGTTCCTGACATTGGGGAATTTAACCGATGTGGCGACCAGTTATGCCATTTTGGGGATTTTAGCCTGCGGTCTATTTGTGGTGCTGATTGCTGGTGGCATTGATATCTCTTTCCCGGCGGTCACGGCTATCGCGCAGTATGTGATGGCATCGTGGGTGATTACACAGGGTGGCAGCTTCCCGCTGGCATTGGTCATGGCAATGGCGGTTGGCCTGCTACTGGGGCTGATCAACGGATTACTGGTTTATTGGCTGAAAGTCCCGGCGATCATTATCACCATCGCCACGCTGAATCTGTTTTATGGGCTGCTGGTTTACTTTACCAACGGGACTTGGTTGTACGGCTTCCCAGACTGGTTTATGACCGGTATTAACTGGTTCTCATTTGAAGGCAGTGACGGTTACGACTACGGCCTGACACTGCCGCTGTTATGTCTGGCGGGCACCATCATCTTCACCGGTGTCATGATGAATTACACCCGGTTAGGGCGGCAGATTTTTGCCATGGGCAGCAATAAAGATGCCGCCTCTCGTCTTGGCATTAACATCTTTCGGTTGCACCTGTATGTCTACGGCTACATGGGCATATTGGCAGGCGTGGCAGCGGTAGTACAGGCTCAGATTTCCCAATCAGTCGCACCTAACTCTTTGATGGGATTTGAGTTAACGGTATTGGCTGCGGTGGTCCTTGGTGGCACCAGTATGAGCGGTGGACGCGGATCACTGACCGGAACGGTGCTGGGTGTCATGTTATTGGCTTTTCTGCAAAACGGCTTAACGCTGCTGAGTGTCTCTTCTTATTGGCATACCGTTTTCAGTGGCGTGATTATTTTGGTGAGTATCAGTACCACCGCGTGGAATGAAAAACGCAAGTTGTTGAGGGAGCACTGAGATGACCTGGTTAAACCGAACTATCCCCGATGACCGTATTATCCGCCTGCAATTACTGATTCTGATTGCGGTGATGTTGGTCTTCTCACTGACTCTGGGGCAACGCTTTTTCAGCTTAGGCAATTTCCAGTCGATGTCCTCGCAATTGCCGATTTTAGGCATGTTAGCGTTGGGCATGGGGCTGACCATGCTCACCGGGGGGATTAACTTATCTATCATTGCCGGTGCTAATGCGTGCTCGCTAGTGATGGCGGCGATCATTGTCAGCCATCCGGGTCAACCCGCGTTTCTGCTGCTGGCGTTAGTGGCTGGGTTACTGGTCGCCGTGGCGATTGGTACCTTGAACGGGGTGTTGATCTCAGTCATTGGCGTGTCGCCGATTCTGGCAACGTTGGGCACCATGACACTGATTACTGGCCTGAATATTTTGCTCTCCAATGGTGATGTGATTTCCGGTTTTCCGCCGGTCATTCAGTACATTGGCAGCGGCGATATTGTCGGTATTCCAGTGGCGATGATCTTATTCCTACTGGTCGCTGCGGGTCTGTGGGTCTTACTGGAGCACACCACGCTGGGGCGCAGTATCTATCTGGTCGGTTCCAATGAACAGGCAACCCGCTTTAGTGGCGTAAATACCCATCGGGTACAAATTGCGGTCTATATCTTATCGGCTTTACTGGGGTGGGGGGCGGCCATTTTGATGATGGCAAAATTCAACTCTGCCAAAGCCGGTTATGGCGAATCCTATCTGTTGGTCACCATTTTGGCCTCGGTACTGGGCGGGATTAATCCAGATGGTGGCTTTGGGCGAATTATCGGTCTGATCCTGGCGCTGGTGGTACTGCAATTACTGGAAAGTGGCCTGAATTTGCTGGGGGTGAGTAGCTACCTGACCATGGCGTTATGGGGTGGGGTACTGATCCTCTTTATCGCATTACAGAATCGTAAAGCCTAAGAATTGAGGGACAAAACAATGGCAAGTTACTTTATCGGCGTAGACGTAGGGACCGGCAGTGCAAGAGCTGGGGTATTCGATTTGCAGGGCCGTATGGTTGGGCAGGCCAGCCGTGAAATCACCATGTTTAAACCCAAGGCTGATTTTGTTGAGCAGTCTTCCGAGAATATTTGGCAAGCGGTGTGTAATGCGGTGCGTGATGCGGTTAATCAGGCCGATATCAACCCGATTCAGGTCAAAGGGCTGGGTTTTGATGCGACTTGCTCGCTGGTGGTGTTGGATAAAGAAGGGAATCCACTGACGGTTAGCCCTTCAGGGCGCAATGAGCAAAATGTGATTGTTTGGATGGACCACCGGGCGATCACTCAGGCGGAGCGGATTAATGCCACCAAGCACCCGGTCCTGGAGTTTGTCGGTGGTGTGATTTCGCCAGAAATGCAGACACCAAAGTTGTTGTGGTTAAAGCAACATATGCCGAACACGTGGAGTAATGTCGGCCATCTGTTTGATCTACCAGATTTTCTTACCTGGCGTGCCACGAAAGATGAAACCCGTTCGCTCTGTTCCACCGTCTGCAAATGGACCTATCTGGGCCATGAAGATCGCTGGGATCCGTCCTACTTCAAATTGGTGGGGCTGGCCGATTTACTGGATAACAACGCGGCGAAGATCGGTGCGACGGTTAAACCCATGGGGGCACCGTTAGGGCATGGTTTAAGTCAGCGGGCAGCATCAGAAATGGGGTTGATCCCCGGTACGGCGGTCAGTGTGTCGATTATTGATGCTCACGCTGGGACGATTGGCATTCTCGGTGCCAGTGGTGTGACGGGGGAAAATGCTAACTTTGATCGGCGGATTGCGCTGATTGGTGGCACCTCTACCGCCCATATGGCGATGTCGCGCTCAGCACACTTTATCAGTGGTATTTGGGGGCCATATTATTCGGCCATTTTACCGGAATATTGGTTGAACGAGGGCGGGCAGTCGGCAACGGGGGCTTTGATTGACCATATTATTCAATCACATCCTTGCTATCCGGCACTGCTGGAACAGGCTAAAAATAAGGGCGAAACCATCTATGAGGCGCTGAATTATATTTTGCGTCAGATGGCGGGTGAACCTGAAAATATCGCGTTCCTGACGAATGATATTCATATGTTGCCGTACTTCCACGGTAACCGCTCTCCCCGTGCCAACCCAAATCTGACGGGCATTATTACTGGCCTGAAACTCTCTACCACGCCAGAAGATATGGCGCTGCGTTATTTGGCAACCATTCAGGCGCTGGCGTTGGGCACACGGCATATTATCGAAACCATGAATCAGAATGGCTATAACATCGACACTATGATGGCCAGCGGCGGAGGCACCAAGAACCCCATATTTGTACAGGAGCATGCGAATGCGACGGGCTGCGCCATGCTGTTGCCAGAAGAGAGTGAGGCGATGCTGTTGGGGAGTGCCATGATGGGTACCGTCGCTGCTGGGGTGTTTGAGTCATTGCCGGAAGCCATGGCGGCCATGAGCCGCATCGGTAAGACCGTGACCCCACAAACCAATAAAATCAAAGCCTATTACGATCGTAAGTACCGGGTATTCCATCAGATGTATCACGACCATATGCGCTATCAGGCACTGATGCAGGAGGGCGCATGAGCCAGAATAAGGAGTGGCTGGCAGCCAGTGATGCCTGGATGATCTACAGCCGCGAACTGGCGGCATTAAAAGAGAATGTCGATCAACAGGTGTGGTTGCAGGTACTGGATGCCTTGGCTGAATGCCGTGGAAAAATTGCGGTGACGGGGGTGGGGACATCGGGTATTGCGGCCCGTAAAGTGGCGCATATGCTAGCTTGTGTTGAGCAACCGGCGATTTACCTGAATGCAACTGATGCGGCACACGGTGATCTGGGGTTTCTCGGCGCGCAGGACATCATTATTTTGATTTCCCGTGGCGGTAATTCTGATGAGTTAACCCGTTTGCTGCCCACCTTGCAACGTAAGCAGGTGAAGATTATCAGCGTGACGGAAAATGAACAGTCTGCGATTGCGCAGGTCTCCGCGTTGGTGCTGAAGACACATGTAAAGCAGGAGATCGATCCGCTGAATATGTTAGCGACAACATCGATTGTTTTAGTACTGGCGCTGTTTGATGCTATCTGTGCCTGTCTAATGGCGCGTACTGGTTTTAGTAAAGAGACTTTATTGGCGGTTCATCCCGGTGGAGATGTCGGGATGGTGTTACGTAAGCAGCAATAATCAATACTCATGATAGCCCGCGTGAAAGAGAAACACCGCAACGGTATGGCCGCGCGGTGTTTTTTTATGTCAGTACTCTTCGGCTATCATCAACGTTCAAGACTGCGTCATCGGGTTTTTTCAGCACTCTGAGCCTGCACTAAGGCCGGTTCTTTTTATCAGGTCAGATCTTTTATTAGGCCAGTAAACTTACTTTATGAGTCGGTCAAAATCTGCTGCATCATGGCGCTCAGGTAATTGCTCTTCTGGCGCCCCCCAAGTACGGTTAACGATGCGACCACGTTGCACCGCAGGGCGTTTCGCGATGGTCTCTGTCCAACGAATCAGGTGAGGATAGGATTTCACATCCAGGAATTCACCCGCTTCATATTGCAAGCCAAGCACCAAGCTGCCGTACCACGGCCAGATAGCGATATCCGCAATAGTGTACTCATCACCCGCGATATACTCATGTGTTTTGAGCTGAGTGTTGAGTAAATCGAGCTGGCGCTTGGCTTCCATGGTGAAACGGTCGATAGCGTATTCAATCTTCACTGGCGCGTAGTGATAAAAATGCCCAAAACCGCCCCCTAAATAAGGGGCTGCACCTTGTAGCCAGAACAGCCAATTGAGCGCTTCAGTTCTTGCTGCATGAGATTTCGGTAAGAAATGACCGAATTTATCGGCCAAATAAAGCAGAATGGCACCAGACTCAAAAACCCTTACTGGTGGGGTAGATGAATAGTCCATCAGGGCCGGAATCTTTGAATTGGGATTGATGCTAACAAAGCCACTTGAGAACTGCTCGCCTTCACTGATACGAATCAAATGGGCATCATATTCTGCGCCTTTCTCCCCCAACGCCAGCAACTCTTCCAGCAGAATAGTCACCTTTTGGCCATTCGGTGTACCCATGGAATAGAGCTGCAACGGGTGTTTACCTACGGGCAGGTCAGCTTCATATCGGGCACCCGCTGTCGGACGATTGATTTTAGACCACACACCGCCGCTGGCATTGTTTTCCGTCCAGATTTTCGGCGGTTGGTATTCGTTATCTTTCATCATGGATTACCTTATTTGAGAATGAATAGACTCGTCATACTTCAAGCTGCGTTCAAATCGGTTCCTGACGATTGGTCTCTCGGGTGCCGCCTTCCTGCAACTCAAGTTATTTTGGCTATATGAGCTAAATAATATTCATAGTGGTTATGCATCAATCATAAAGAATAACAGGGATAATATTTCTGTCACTCCGGTTCCTTATAGTGAAGTTGCTTTTTACCTTTGGGCAATAGACATAATTAGGGAACTTAACATGCACATGAGCAAATTCCGGTTGGTGCTGCTGGCCAGTAGCATCGCATTCAGTACTTCGTCGTGGGCACAAGCCGTTGAGGTACCCGCAGTTCTGGCCGGACATGCGGTTCTGCCGGTGAAATCGACGGTTGCAACACCTTCTGATGCTCCAACTGATTTACAACAAAGCGGAAAATATACCAGCGGCCAACGCGTTAGCGCATTGGGTTCTGTGGCCGCTAAATCTGCCGACCGTCTGACGGGCATTGGATTACCGATTAGCGGCCAACCGCTACAAGGGCACTCGGGAATAAAGCATATGCCAGATGGGACTTATTGGGTGCTAACCGATAATGGATTTGGCAGCAAAGCTAACTCACCTGATGCCATGCTTTATCTCAATCACTATAATATTGATTTCAAAAATGGCAATGTGACCCCACTGCAAACCGTGTTTCTGCACGATCCAGATAAAAAAGTGCCGTTTCATATCATTAATGAAAGTACTGAAAAACGTTATCTGACCGGCAGTGATTTTGATCCCGAAAGCTTCCAGTTTGCCGATGATGCCCTTTGGATTGGTGATGAATTCGGGCCTTATTTGATTAAAGCCGATTTGAACGGAAAAGTGCTGGCGGTATTTGAGACTCAGGTTGATGGCAACGTCGTGAAATCACCCGATAATCCGACGCTTACACTGCCGGGTGCTCCTGATGGTAAACAGAATTTTCAGGTAGCGCGCTCAAAAGGATTTGAAGGGATGGCGGTTTCGCCCGATGGCAGCAAGTTGTACCCCATGTTAGAAGGGGCGCTGTGGGATGGTGAAAAATTTGAGAATATCGATGGCAAACGCTACCTGAGAGTGTTGGAGTTTGATGTTAAAAATCAGGCATGGACAGGGCGCAGTTGGCAATATGTGTTGGAAGATAACCAGAATGCCATTGGCGATTTTAATCTGATTGATGCAAACCATGGATTAGTCATTGAACGCGACAACGGCGAGGGCACGGCAGATAAAGCCTGTGCGGCAGGGGCGCCAACGGATAAGTGCTTTAGCCAGATAGCTAAGTTTAAACGTGTCTACAAAATAGCTTTCTCTGATGACAATGTCGGCAAACCAGTAGAAAAAGTGTCATATATTGATTTGCTCAATATTAAAGACCCGCAGAACTTGGCACGTAAACCTTTAAACAACGGCGTACTGACATTCCCGTTCTTTACCATTGAGAATGTTGATGTAGTGGATGCCAGTCATATCATTGTCGGTAACGATAATAACTTCCCATTCTCCTCCAGCCGCCAGCCTAATGAGGCGGACGATAATGAATTTATCTTACTGGATGTGAAAGCGTTATTGAGTCAGTAACTGGCTCCATCTTTCCTGACAAGCCCGGGTATGAACTGTCCAACTTTATGGGGCCAGTCCATGCGCGGGTTTTTTACGCTTTAAGACAATATTATGTTTCATAGCGTTATGCTTCATAGAGCACTCTTGATGCTTCCTCGACTTGCCGCTCAAGAATGTTAAGTGTCTTGGATAAGACATTTTCTTGTTCTTTGAACCATTTATCTTTGTCAGGCAAAGAGGTGGCAAGCCGCCATGACTCTTCTCCTTTCAGCGCGTCGATCTCGTGTAATATCGCGTCAATTTGTGTCCGCACATCGCTGATTTTTCTGCGTAACCGTTCAAGATCATCGATAAGATCGCTGGCCATCAGTGGCTCAAGCCCTTGCTTTAAACTCTCCAGCAACGCGTGAATAGCGGGGAAGTCACCTCGTTGGCGGGCTTGATTGAGTTGAACCATCAATTGATGGGCTTTTTCTTTAAACGCATCAGCCACGAGATCGGGATGGCAAAGCCGGCTGGCTTGCCGCCACAACCGTTTGAGATCCTGGCGTTGCTCAGAGGAGAGTTTCCTATCATTATCAAGTCGTTGTTCTGCATCGGTCTGCTGTTCTTGATAACGTTCGTATTTCTCTTTTGCTTCTTCACGGGCTTTGCGTGTTGACTCGGTATTCCGTGTGCAAAAGCTATTTTCCAATTCTTTAATTTCAGCCAGTAATGCGGTAATCAATTCTGTCTGTTGCTGAATTCGGTTTCGTATCTCAATAGTGTCATTAGAAATAGAAGGGAGAGCCAACCACCGCTGTTTTAACGAGATAAGTTCGTCTATCGCTTGAGAAATATATTGTTGGCAATTGCGATAGTCGCGTTCTCTGCGCCGGGCTTCTGCTTCGGCTTTACGTAAAGTGCTTTCTGCCAGTTGCCTACGCAGGTTAAGGATTTGCTTCATCAACGGGCCAAGGCGCACCAGATAGAGATCGTTAAAGTCATCCAGTAGCTGAATACGCTCATTACGTTTATCAATTAATTCGCTTAACTGTTCCTCCAGGGCTTTCAGTTCAAGCTTGCAAGCGGCCAGTTCAATATCCTGCCACTGTATGACCCCTTGCTTGCTTCCCAGCCAGGTTGCAATCGCATCCAAAGCTTGGGTGAATTTTCCCTGTTCAATCGCCATGACGATAAAAACCAGCACAGGGTCCTGAGTCTCACTTTTAAGATAGGGGAGTTGGTGGCGAATAATGTCGTCATCTTCAAGCTCAATACCGCTTTTGATGATCTCCAGCCGTTTAATGAGTTTTTTCATAAATATAGGATTTGCTGATAACGTAGGCAGAATACCGACATACTAAACAACGGTTTCACATTGTTCCAGATGAATGAAGGGGGATCCCGCAAGGATGGTGAGATAGTTGAGCCATATAACGGTTTCTTGTCCGGTAACGTGATTCTTCTGAGCCGCGATGATGTCTGCCGGTGACTCAGGAGCTCGTGGTAGTGCGGTGTTTTTTATATCAGTACCGGTGTCATAGGCACAAAAAAACCTGCACGGAGGCAGGTTCTTTTTGTGCCCAGAAAACCCCCAGCTAGGCTGGGGGTTCAGTAAAGCTTTCAGCTTTGGGTCAGTTATAAAAACCCCTTTTGATTTGTTAAAACAGTTTGCGGTCTGGCAACTGCAAATGTTCAACAAGAAATCAAAAGGGGGTCCCAATGAGGGATGAAAAGAGCTTAGCGCACACCCGATGGAACTGTAAATATCATATAGTTTTTGCGCCGAAGTACCGAAGGCAGGTGTTCTACAGGGAAAAACGCAGAGCGATTGGCAGTATTTTAAGAAAACTGTGCGAATGGAAAAACGTGAATATCCTGGAAGCAGAATACTGTGTGGATCACATCCATATGCTTCTGGAGATCCCGCCCAAGATGAGTGTCTCGGGATTTATGGGGTACCTGAAGGGAAAGAGCAGTCTGATGCTTTATGAGCAGTTTGGCGATTTGAAGTTCAAATACCGTAACAGGGAGTTTTGGTGTCGAGGGTATTACGTTGATACGGTAGGGAAAAACACGGCCAGGATACAAGAATACATAAAGCACCAATTGGAAGAGGATAAAATGGGTGAGCAACTCTCGATCCCGTATCCCGGTAGCCCGTTTACGGGCCGTAAGTAATCCATAGATGCAAATGTCAGATCGCGATGCGCCTGTTAGGGCGCGGCTGGTAACAGAGCCTTATAGGCGCATATGAAAAACCTCCGGCTATGCCGGAGGATATTTATTATTCGGTATGAGTTTATTGCTTTGGGCTATCGCCTTCATCGCGATTGAAAGTCACACCGAGATATTATTGACGGTTACAGCGCAATAACGTTTACCGCTGCAGGGCCTTTAGCGCCGTTCTCGATAGAGAACTCCACATTTTGGCCTTCATCCAGGGTTTTGAAATCATTGCTCTGGATAGCAGAGAAGTGAACGAACACATCTTTGCTGCCATCAGCCGGAGTGATGAAACCAAAACCTTTACCAGCGTCAAACCATTTTACTAAACCAGTCATTTTATTAGACATAGAGATACTTCCTTCAATAATTTTTAATTGCCGCCACAGGCGACTAGATAGGCTTGGGTAGAACTTATGGGGCACTTAGAAGGAATTTCACGGAGAAGAGGTATCTGTCTGATAACGCTAATACGGGGAAATGCTTTACTAAAACTGCGGACATAAATGTTACGGTCAACCGGGTATAACTTTTTACGTGGGGGCTGGCAACACTGCTCGGGGTAACCCGTCATCGCTGTCGGTTGCCAACTCCTCGAATCACACTGAATTACAGGGCGATTACGTTTACTGCTGAGGGGCCTTTAGCGCCGTTCTCGATAGAGAACTCCACATTTTGGCCTTCATCCAGGGTTTTAAAATCATTGCTCTGGATAGCAGAGAAGTGAACGAACACATCTTTGCTGCCATCGGCCGGAGTGATGAAACCAAAACCTTTACCAGCGTCAAACCATTTTACTAAACCAGTCATTTTATTAGACATAGAGATATTTCCTTCAATTATTTTGCCACAATAGTGTAGCGAACGTGGTCTGTCTTTCAGAGGATGTCTTACTTGGGCACTTAGGAGGAGACTCACGGAGAAGGGATATCTATGATAACGCTTGAACTGAGGACTGCTTTACTAAAACTGCTTTCATAAGGTCTGTGTTCCAAACCGATGAAGCTATTTAACCACAATACATTCCCTGTGGCAACCCCATGTTTGACTAACATAGATAACATGAATGGTTTTTTCATCTGATTTTATGGGTTATGTATTACATTTAATGTGGATAAACAACCTTTTACGCCAATTAAATGCCTGTGGAAATTTGTGCAATATTTTTGGCGGGGGCCGGGCGTACCATCACTTTGTCACTCATATCAGCCCAAAACCGACTCACATGATTGGTGGGCTACGCGCAATTAGCCTCCGGCTTTAACGACTACGGCATTTGATAACCAGTCCGTAGGCATGGGCTATCAGCCTACAGACTGAAAACTGGGGTTAACGTGCCCCCCGGTTGCTACGTTTAGCGAGGAGAAACCGTGACGGTACCGCTACGATCACTGGCGATTATCACGCGTTGGCCAGCACTGAAACGGGTAGGCCCCTGAGCCTGTACAACAACAATATTGCTGCCATCATCACGGCGAATTTCCAGTTGAACCCCTTCACTGCGGTTCATCGCACTCTGGATACCCTGGCCTGCTACGCCACCAGCAACGGCACCACCTGCAGTTGCCAAGCTATTACCACGGCCACCGCCAATAGTATTCCCTAAGAATCCACCCACTACGGCACCGCCAATGGCACCGGCAACATTATTATTATTGCCGCCCTGAATGGTGACCGGGCGGGCAGACACTATCGAGCCGTAAGTGACGGTCTGTACTTGTCGTGCCTGAGAGGCAGTAAAAGTATCACCAGACGCAGTGTTATTGGCACATCCGCTTAATACGGTGGCGGCAAGTGCAACGGCAATGGCCAGCTTATTCATAATCAACCCCTTTCCTCAGTGCAAGTCAGAATTCATTCAGCTTATATATCTGTCATATTTCAAGTTGCCTGTGCGTTGTCCGCCTTCCTGCAACTCGAATTATTTAGACTATAGATAGCTGTTAATAATGACTATAGCGTGATTGCAGTTAATCTGAAGAGATAAATATCATGTTGATACTTAATTCATTGAGACCACAAAGATCGGAGGTAGCCCATTGGCTCACTTAATGTGGGGCTGACACACGAAAACGGAAGAAACTCCCTGAGGTCCCCTCGCTTATTCCCCCCCTCAAATTTGGCTGAATATGTGGGTTATATCACTTTTTATATTATTGACTGATTATATTACGGTAGGTTATTTTTTAATCAAACCTATGGCTATAGGTGGACGTGAAGACGTGGCTGTAAACCGTTATCGGTGAAGTATTGCCCGCATTGGCAGGCATAGGCCGTTTGACATGGAGAACCGCGATATGTCTGCATCCCATGAGAATTACCGGATTTTTGCTATCAAGTACGCTCATCACCACCGGCTAACCCGCGATAACTTTCTGGGGGGAGATCCACACGACGGGCCGATGCCGATTGACTATTTTGTCTGGGCCATCGTAGGGACCACGCGCACGATTATGGTTGATACCGGATTTGATGCTGCCATGGCCCATCAGCGTGGCCGGACCATCACGCATTGCATTGAAGACGGTCTGAGCCAACTTGGCATTGATGCGGGAAAGATTGAAGACGTCATTATTTCGCATATGCACTATGACCATGCGGGTAATCACGGATTGTTTCCCAACGCGCGTTTTCATCTTCAGGATCGTGAGATGGCGTTTTGTACTGGCCGCTGTATGGGCCATCACGGCTTAAGTCAGGCTTTTGATGTAGAAGATGTTAAAGCGATGGTAGGGAGGCTGTTTGCTGGGCGTCTACAGTTTCACCATGGGGATGCCGAGATTGCTCCCGGTATCAGTGTTCACCGTGTCGGTGGGCACACTGACGGTTTACAAATCATACGAGTACACACCGCCCGTGGCTGGGTGGTGTTGGCATCGGATGCCACGCATTTCTACGCTAATATTCAGCAACGCCGGCCTTATCCAATCCTTTATAACGTTGGCGATGTCTTGGAAGGCTACAACACACTTTATCGCTGGGCCGATTCATTCGACCATATTATTCCCGGACATGATCCGATGGTGTTGCAACGTTACCCAGCGGGCACGCCGGAAACGGCCGCATGGATCGCTCAGGTTGATGTTGCCCCCCTCACTCAGTGGACGTGAAATGTATTTCAGCCGAACGGATTAAATGCGTGCTCTGGCGACCAATAACGATTAAGGGGGTCAGATGAAACAACTACAACGTATTGGTTTTATTGGTTTGGGGAAGATGGGAACCCCTATGGTACAGCGCCTGGTAAAGGCGGGTTTTGAGCTGTATCTCTGTGATGCAGATATCACCAAGGTGCAAATACTGACGGCAGAACTCAACGCTGAATCACTCACGGTCGATAATGCGGCATCTTTAGATGCCTTGATCACCATGTTGCCTAACTCTGAGGCCGTTGAACAGGTATTGCTGGGAAGTGACGGGATATCGGGATGGGTTGCACAGCTATCTCAAGCGGCAGTGGTGATCGACATGAGTTCCTCCGATCCCGAACGCTCACGTCGTCTGGCGATCTTGCTGGCTGTATGGGAACTGGATTATCTGGATGCCCCGGTCTCTGGCGGGGTAAAAAAAGCCCAAAACGGGACATTGTCGATCCTGATTGGGGGCGAGGACCGGGTACTTAAATCTTGTTATACCGCTTTGGCTGCGATGGGGGAACAGATCCTGTTTGTTGGCCCTGCGGGGAGTGGTCATGCGGCCAAGGCATTGAATAATTATGTCTCAGCGACGGGGCTATTGGCGACAATCGAGGCACTGCATGTTGCCCAACGTTTTGGGATCGAACCAGAGGTGATGACCGAGGTGCTCAATACCTCCACTGGCCGGAGTAATACGTCAGAAAACAAAGTGCGCCAATTTATGCTGAACGGTTCGTATGCCTCTGGTTTTACGCTGCAATTGATGAATAAAGACCTGCATATCGCACGTAATTTGGCACAACGGCTTAATTACCCAATGAGATTGGGCATGCACTGTGTCGATGTTTGGGATGAAGTTTCGCGGCGTGCAACACCGATGGCAGACCATACCGAGATGTACCGGCTGTTGATCGACAAGGAGCCATAGCGTCGTAAAGGAGGCCGCCTTACGTAGCGAATACCTCAGGTTACGCTCAGGGGAAGCGTCAGGGGTAAAAAATTTTGTCTAACCATCCTGTCATACAATCAGACGTTATGTATCAGACACTCTGTTGTGGCGTGAGTGTCGAATAGGGTGGGTTATGAAATCGGAAGGAGGGTGATGATGGTAGCTCAAGATCGTTTTGAACGGGGTTTTCACAACCGAAAAGTAGTACTGGGCGCGGAACATGTTGAAACATCATGGGGTAATTCGGATGAATTCAACCGACCGGTGCAAAAACTGATCACTGAATATTGCTGGGGAGAGGTCTGGGGGGATCCGGCACTCACTTTTAAAACTCGCAGTATGCTGAATATTGGCATTCTCACGGCGATGGGCCAGCATCATGAGCTTTCTTTACACGTTAAAGGCGCGCTGAGAAATGGTGTCACACGCGAGGAGATACGCGCGGTGTTGCTACAAACCGTGGTGTATTGCGGTGCGCCAGTCGCGCTGGCGGCGTTTCGTATTGCCAGTGCCGCAATCAAAGCGTATGACGATGAGATTGCTGACAGTTAGCACTCCCTTCGCGTCTAATGCCAACTCCACCGGTTGTGGCGATCAATTTGTGGCGATCAATAACATGCCCTCTGCGGTAGATTTCAATCTTATATCTCTATCAAGGATGCAGAGGAAAGAAAAGGATGTATAGGAAAGAAGTAGGAGCCTGAAATGGAAACCTTAAGTGCTGACTCTGCTATTACAGCGGCAGAAAATGACCCATTGAGAGACGTGAAAAGGAAAAATGCCATTAAAGGCGCGTTCTTTTCCGAGTTTATAGATATGTTCGATATCTATCTGCCGGTTATTGTGTTGCCCCCCGTTTTGTTCTATTTCCAGCCACCTAATTTATCGAGCAGCACCGCTAATATCTTGGCTTCACTGGTCTTTATCACAACCCTGTTAGGCCGGCCAATTGGCGCTTTACTGTTTGGGATTATGGCT
Source organism: Yersinia pestis (assembly GCF_900460465.1). Lineage (GTDB taxonomy): Bacteria > Pseudomonadota > Gammaproteobacteria > Enterobacterales > Enterobacteriaceae > Yersinia > Yersinia pestis. The sequence goes on from NZ_UAVH01000001.1 coordinate 717,325, forward strand.
GATCGTATTGGTCGTCGTATGGCATCGATTTATTCAGTATCAGGATTTGGTGTGGTGACATTTTTGATTGCGCTCATTCCTGGCTACGAAACACTGGGGATCGCCTCTTATCTGTTGTTGGTATTACTGCGTTTTATCGACGGCATTTTTCTCGGCGGGGGATATACCGGTGCGATACCGCTTGCGCTCGAATATTCTAAAAAAGAACAGCGGGGATTTGTCGGGGGGTTGATCCTCAGTGGTTTCCCTGCAGCCTATGTCGCGATCAATTTGGTGGCGATGCTGATGTTCGCTCTGATCCCACTGGATGGGCTGTATTCACCGTATGCGCAGTGGGGCTGGCGTATCCCCTTTGTGATTGGTGGGTTACTGGCCGGGTTCCTCGCCCTGTATTACGTGTTTAATGTCACGGAATCTGAGGTGTGGCAACAAGGCAGCAGCAAGAAACGCGCACGTGAAAAACAGCCTTTATCAACCTTAGTCAGTGGACAAAGTGGGCGTAATTTATGGCAGGTATTACTGATGATGAGCGGTTTTTGGCTGACGCAAAATCTTATCACCCTTTTTCTCCCCACCGGGCTGCTAATCAATACCCTGAATATGAGGGGGCTACAGGTGACATCGATCTTGTTAGTGACCTATTGCGTGCTTTTCTTCAGCTATATCGGCATGGGCATGTTGGGGCAAAAAATCGGGCGGCGGCGTTTCTTCATGATTGCAGGCCCCTTGATTGCAACTATGGGGTCAGCGCTGCTCTACGTATTAAGTCATGGCGATGGCTTATCATTTAGTACCGTTATGCTGTTGGTCTGTCTATTGGCGGTAGTGGTGACCTCTCCCTGGGGGGTGATCATCACGTATATTAATGAGCATTTCGCCACTGGCGTACGGGCTACTGGGTTTGGTGTTGGGTTTAGCTTATCCGTCATCATTCCCTCTTTTTATGCTTTCTATATGGACTGGCTCAGTGTCGTGGTGCCCTTTGAACTGACTGCGGTGGTGTTACTGGCGCTGGGGGGGATGATAGGTACGGTGGGGGCCATTATGGGGCCGGAAACTAAAGAGGTCGATTTTACCTCGTCAGCGGGCTAACGGGGTGATTATCACCGGGTCTTTTCTTGTTTTGTATTACAGAGGCATGGTACAAAAAGCAACCATATTGTCGGACAGGAATACAATTAATGCTAGCGGGAATGGGTGTGATTAAACCTGAGACCTTGCGCTATCAGGTTGAAAATGTACTGCGGCAAGCGATCATGTCAGGGCGTTTTACACCAGGGGAGCGGCTGATTGAACGAGAACTGTGTGAAACCTTAGGCGTCAGCCGGACATCAATTCGTGAAGCTTTACGTAGGCTTGAAGCTGAAAAACTGGTCTCCATTGTGCCGCACAAAGGCCCGATAGTGGCGATTATCTCCAGGCAAGAAGCTGCTGAGTTATTCGCCCTGCGCGGTCTCTTGGAGGGGTTCGCCGCCCGTGAATTTGCCCAACGGGCAACGGATGTAGCGATTGTGCATTTCGCACAAGCTATTCAGGCGCTGCGCATGGCAGGCATGACAAAGGATCGGGCCAAGGTACTGAAGGCGAAAACAGATCTTTATGACGTGTTGCTGGACAATTGTGGCAATGGGTTGGTGAAAGAGACCTTAACCAGCTTACATTCGCGGATTAACTTATTGCGCGCGACTTCGCTAATGGATCCGCAGCGTTTACCTGTCAGCATTAATGAGATCGACGATCTGTATCAGGCGTTAAAAGCGCGGGATCCCGATGCGGCAGAACGGCATGTCGCCAATGCAAAAGAAGTTGCTCTGCGGATCCTTGAGGAGACCAACGCGACGTAGGCAATAAAGACATAGGCAATCCTTTTGCCGATACCTAACGGGAAAATCTATCCATAGCGGTCAGCATGAATACTGAAAACAAAAAACTTAGCACGTTAATTGGCAAGATTCATACAATTGCTAAATCACGCCTTGCCGCAGGTTATGAGGACAGGAACGGAATTAACGAACATCAAGTTACACCCTGCCATCATGCACTTACCCTGTTAGGCGGTGATGATTTTGCGGAGAGCTATCTGCCATTTCTACGTAATGTAAATGGTTTTGATCTTAATGGTGTTCGGCTATTCGGCTATTTTGATGATAAAGGTGATGAACGAGATTTACGTAAGCAGTTGGCTGACCTAAAAGCGTTTCCTGAATTGTTCCCTGATGCGTTCAACGATTGGGTTCTGATTGGTGAAACAGATACAGATATTCTTATCTTCAATAAAAAAAATGGATCATATGAGAACCGTGACCGCATTGGGCTAGATAGGCTCAATGAAAGCTACGATGATATCGTTGGCTTGTTGATATCACTGATGCCATTAATAGAATAATTTGCAATGTTAAACTAGAGGCTGGACTGTAAAATACAGAGAGTCTGGCTCTTATTTAACTTAACGGACAGTGGCCAAGGAAGGTATGTCTTCTTAATCATTCAGGTGTTCTTTCACGGGCGGGCACCCATACGTCAACAGAGAGTAAGGTTTACTCGCTAGAGCGTGACCAACGTATCTGTCTTAAAGACAATGAAAAATTAAGCGAGTGCTTATCAAGTATATTTTGTTTGGCTGATCTCTATAATCCTGACTCAGACAGAGAGGAATATGAACTTGACGATAAGCAACTATATGAACAAGTTCTACAGCTCATCAATAAACTAAATCAGGACGCTCTAAATAAATAGCCCACTGACTATTTTGTTCAGAAAGGCCCTCGCTATCATTATTAATGAGAAAATTCTATACCGGTCAAGCCTAAGGTATCGAAATGACGCTCACCAAAGAATAAAAGGCGCTTTTCGATGCCCTGACGCAATTACAGTGCAGATTCGTTACCGCGCTGCTAGAGGGTGCCAATCAGACCGAGGCATACCGAAGGGCTGGCGGTAAAGCTAAAGGCGATGGTGAGCGTTCCAAAGCCAGCCAGTTAGTAACAAAGAGTCACGTTCAAGCCTTCCTCCCGTCCGTACAGCACGAGGCTACTTTCGTTCACCAGTCTGTGTAGTCCATGGTGTAGCCATTATTATAAAAAAGGCGCTAACCAATTAAGGATAACGCCTTTTTAAACAACACCTTAACTGACTAGTATCAGTTCATGCCGTATTTTTTCAATTTCTTACGCAGCGTACCGCGGTTGATGCCCATCATCAGGGCCGCACGGGTTTGGTTGCCACGGGTGTATTGCATCACCATGTCCAACAATGGCTGTTCAACTTCAGCCAGTACCAACTCATACAGGTCACTTACATCTTGACCATTCAGTTGAGCAAAATAGTTCTTCAGTGCTTGTTTAACCGAGTCACGCAAAGGCTTTTGAGTCACCTGATCTTGTGAGTTTACGGTTGCAACGGTCAGTACGTCAGAATTTACGCGTTGTTCGAACATAGTTCTGTCAGCTCTTTTTTCTGTTTACGCAAGATTTTCGAAATATGCCTCCAACGCCTCCAGCTGTTCGCTGGCATCCTCAATGGCGTTGAATGTGCGCCGAAACTGGTCGTTAGGGGCGTGCTCTTGGAGATACCAAGAGACGTGCTTACGTGCAATACGAAATCCCTTGCCTGGACCATAAAAGTCGTGCAATTCCCGTATATGCCCGTCTAACAAACGCTGCACTTCGCCAAGTGGCATCGGTGGCAGCAGTTCCCCAGTGTCCAGATAATGCTGGATTTCCCGGAAGATCCACGGTCTTCCCTGAGCGGCACGGCCTATCATCAGAGCATCAGCTCCAGTGTAGTCGAGTACCGCTCTGGCTTTATGCGGGTCAGTGATGTCACCATTCGCGATAACGGGAATGGAAACAGTCTGCTTAACTGCTCGAATACTGTCGTATTCCGCCTCACCATTAAACAGGCAAGAACGGGTTCGGCCATGAATCGTCAGGGCTTGTATACCACAATTTTCGGCCAGTTGGGCAATTTCTATACAGTTACGGTGTTCTGGTGACCAACCCGTCCGGATCTTCAACGTCACCGGCACATCTACCGCATTAACCACTGCGGAGAGGATCTGTTTGACCAGATCAGGATGCTGCAATAATGCAGAACCCGCCAGTTTGCGGTTCACTTTCTTGGCTGGACATCCCATATTGATATCGATGATTTGGGCACCACTCGCCACATTGATTCTGGCGGCTGCTGCCATCTCATCTGGATCGTTACCGGCAATTTGCACGTTACGAATCCCGGGTTCATCAACATGGACCATGCGTAAACGCGACTTATCCGTTCGCCAAACCTCTGGATTAGAGGAGAGCATTTCAGATACAGCCATCCCAGCCCCCATACCATGACATAGCGCTCTGAAGGGGCGATCTGTGATACCCGCCATCGGGGCGGCAATCAGGCAATTTGTAAGCTGGAAGTGTCCAATACGCATAGACAAAGAATGACCACACTGTGTCCGTAAGGGCGCGTATATTACGCATTTTTGCGCCCAGATGAAAGGCCAAACTTTGACCAATTGATGAAAAAAGAGCAATGAATAATAGGCTAACGTTGTATTTATAGATATTTAATTATAAATAACATCACGTTACGCTTATCTGGTTGAATTGTGCGCTTTAGTATTTTCTGTCAAACAACATAATTATCAACTGGGAAAGTATCAAAAATAGGGTCGATAGTGCTGTTTTATTCATCAAATCAAAGATAAAGAGTAGAAATATATCTGTCACACATCTCGTTGCAATTAAAAAGAATATGAGATAAAGGGCGGCTAAAAGCCAGAAACCCTATCGTTATTCCATAGTAAAATCATGGGTATGCCGTTCTCACCTGACGGTGCAATGCTGTTGATACTGAAATGTTAATGTTGTTGATACTGAAATGCTGTTAATACTGAAATATTATCGATACAGAAATATTGTTGATGATGAAGGATTGTTGATGATGAAAGGTGGCTGGCGTTGAAAGGTGAGTTGTGACGCACACGGACTCAAGTCCGTGTGCGTCAGTTAAGGCAAAATTATTTTTTGATACCGGTAATGCGGCACCATTCTTCTTTCTCGGCGACTGGGTCGAGAATGAATTTATCCTCATAGGCCTGTGCGACGCCCGCCGCTTGTGTTGCTAATACCCCAGACAACCCAAGATGGCCGCCCGTCGTCGGTAAAACGCTAATCAGTGGTGCCAGTTCCCGTAATGGGCCTGCCAGAATATTGGCCACGACCACGTCAGCAGATAGTTCTGCGGGCTGGTCTTTTGCCAGATACAGCTCCAAACGCTCTGAAACGCCGTTACGCTGCGCGTTATCGCGACTGGCTTGAATGGCCTGCGGATCGATATCAATGCCAATAGCGCGCGCTGCACCGAGCTTTAGCGCGGCAATCGCCAGGATGCCAGAGCCACAACCGAAATCGATGAGGGTTTTACCATTGAGATCGAGGCTATCTAGCCATTGTAAGCATAGTGCTGTGGTAGGGTGGGTACCCGTACCAAAGGCTAAGCCGGGGTCGAGCATAACGTTAACCGCCGTTGGATCTGGCACATCACGCCAGCTTGGGCAGATCCACAGGCGCTCACCAAAACGCATCGGATGGAAGTTATCCATCCATTCACGTTCCCAATCTTTATCTTCCAACTGTTCAATTTTATGGATAAAGCCTTTGCCGATCTGCGGGTGGCATTCCAACATGGCGACCACGTCAGCCATATCGGTTTCTGCATCATACAGGCCAATGACATCGGTATCGCCCCACAGACGGGTTTCACCAGGCAGTGGCTCGAAGACCGGATTATCGTGGGTGTCCTGAAAAGTGACCGACACAGCACCACTTTCTACCAGAACGTCCCCTAGGGATTCGGCTTGGTTGCCGGTGGTGTTTAATTTTAGTTGGATCCAAGGCATAGCAATTCTCTCAAGCGCCGGTATCGGGGCCATAACCACGATACCGGCTGATGTGTTGATAGAGTAATAGTGATGTTAATCGGCACTGACGATGGCGGGGTGTCGCGCCCGCGCTCTGTCGCCAAACAGATTACCGATATAAAACGCCAACAGATTAAGTGTAAGTGACGGCACAATGGGGTGCAGGCCGGCTATCTTGATGTCGAAGCTGGCTAATACCGTATAGCATACCGCACCGACGATCATGGCGCTAAGAGCGCCGTGGGCATTGGCTCGCTCCCAGTATAATCCCAATACCAATGGCCAGAGGAATACCGCTTCCAGTCCGCCAAAGGCCAGTAGGTTCAACCAGATAATCATTTCAGGTGGTCGCCAGGCGGCCAAGAGCAATAATAGCCCAAGAATGAGTGTGGATAAGCTGGAGATACGTGCCAGCTTGCGCTCATTCTTTAACTCTGCTGGCCACAGATTGAGATACAAATCCTTCACGATGGTAGCAGAAGATTGCAGTAACTGGGCATTGATGGTCGACATGATCGCCGCCATCGGTGCTGCCAGGAATATCCCCGCAGCAAATGGCGGCAGTACGGTGATCATCAGTGTCGGGATTACTTGATCTGGAATTTTCAGATCTGGTAACACCGCCCGCCCCAGTGCGCCAGCCAGGTGCATACCGAACATTAGGATCGCCACCACGATGGTGCCGAGGATAATACCGCGATGAACCGCTTTACTGTCACGATACGAAATACAACGTACGGCGGTGTGTGGCAGACCAATCACCCCAAAACAGACCAGGATCCAGAACGAAGCCATAAATGGCACGTCGAGGATCTGATCGCCGCCTTGGGGGGAAACCAGCGCCGGATCGATATGTTGCAGCGTTTCGACGGCTTTGTGTAGGCCACCTGCCGCGTGGATCACCGCAACTAACAGTAAAATGGTGCCGATCAGCATCACTAACCCTTGCAGGGCATCATTCAAGACACTGGCCCGGAAGCCACCAAACGAGGTGTACAGGGCGATACTGATACCAAAAATCAATAAGCCAGTGTCGTAAGGGATCCCCGCCGCCGTTTCTAACAACCGTGCGCCACCAATAAATTGCACGGTCATGGCACCGACAAAAGCCACCAGCAGGCTGATACTGGCCAGCCAAACCAGTAAACGGCTCTGATAACGGGCATACAACATATCGTTGAGGGTCACGGCATTATAGCGACGCGCCAGAATGGCAAACTTTTTGCCTAAGACACCGAGGGAAAGCCAGACCGCAGGCAATTGGATCATCGCCAGTAAGACCCAGCCAAGGCCGTATTTATAAGCGGCACCTGGTCCACCAATAAACGAGCTGGCGCTGATATAGGTGGCGGTCAGGGTCATCGCCAATACAAAACCGCCCATCGAACGGTTGCCGATAAAATATTCGTTGAGAAAATTCCCGGTTTGGCGGCGCGTATAAGCATAAATAGATAAGCCAAAGACCAACACCAGATAGCCGACTAACGGCAGAACGACATCAGTTTGCATCGTCATCCTCCAGTGGAATATCGCGGAATATCAGCCGCACCATCAGAATACACAGCACAATAAACAGGAGCGGTAATGCGATACAGGCCGCTTCAAACCAAGCAGGTAGGCCGCTCATTCCGGGAAGGTTGCCCGGTAAGTAAGCGGTTATAATCCACCCTGCGAGGTAGGCCAGTGTTAAGCCGAAGGCCCAGCGTGCTTCTTTGTTTGCCTGTAGGAATCTTGTTTCCATATGTTCTCCCCATACCCTTCGTATTTGGCGCTACAGCGTTGTTAGCGGCACTCACTCACCCGAATCACTGACGTGAGTCAGCTCATCGGGATTCATTCGCTTGCTGCCTAGCTGTAACACCAACTCCATTGGGTAACTCCCTTCGTATTTGGCGCTACAGCGTTGTTAGCGGCACTCACTCACCCGAATCACTGACGTGAGTCAGCTCATCGGGATTCATTCGCTTGCTGCCTAGCTGCCACACCAACTCCATTGGGTAACTCCCTTCGTATTTGGCGCTACAGCGTTGTTAGCGGCACTCACCCACCCGAATCAACTCATCGGGACTTGTTCATTTACTGTCTTGTTTTGGGTAGATCCGTTGCAGAAAAGAAAAAACCGGTCGGAATGATATTTCATAAACAGCCCATTGTTTAGCTGAAGCTAACGGTTTAGATAAAATATTCTAAGGCCATCCATTTTCTTGTCTCAATCACATTGGAAATTCAAATGTTGTTTTCAGCCAGTCTGGAGGCTGCTGGTTCCTGACGACAATGGCACCGGACCTGTTTTTTTTAACCGTGAATATATTATAAATACTGTTTTTAACACTCACTCCACGGAATAACCGATATTATCTATAATAAATATTATTTTCTAGATTTAATATTGGATTTTTATTGCAACCTATTGGCTAAAATAGATTTTCCATTGACGCTGTTTATTTTTTTCTTTTTTATATATAAAATTAAAAAAATAATTCAAATATTAGATCCCTAATAACATGATTACCAATCATTAATAACATGAAAAGATAATAAATTTAATTGATTGGGTTTGTTCTTTTTAATATTGTTTTGGTGGTAGGAAATCACATTGTAAAAATAATTGTATTGACTACTGATAAATTACTTTTATCAATATAAACATTAACTTAAAATTTATAGGAATTTACCATGAAAAAAATCATTGCCTCTCTTCTATTAGTATGTGCCAGTTCTTCCATAGCTCCAGTATATGCATCTGGTATTAACTGGCACTTAGACAGATGCCCACAAGGCGGAGGCGCAATGGTCTCATACGATGAAAATGGAAAGGAAGATTTTTTCCAATGCATGCCAGGAGCAAATTAAAAAATTTCAGCTTAAATAAACTGAAGGTAAGATATACGGCTGTTTAAATTAACAAGATTTTTGGTTGTTTAAATTAATTAGCCATCAAGGCCTGAATTCCGCACTCTACAGAATTCAGGCTTTTTAACTTCAGTTTATGCCATAAAAAACTGCCCCCCAATATCAGGTTATTATCCAATATTGGGGGGCAATTCAATTAACCGGCCCTGCTATAACAGCTCAAATGATGTATGAAAGGCGAAATATCAGGTTTCTTGCAACCCGAGTTTTTTCTCCAGATAGTGGATATTAGTCCCACCGTGCTGGAAGTTTTCGTCATTCATAATGCGTTGCTGTAACTCAACGTTGGTTTTGATGCCATCGATAATGAGCTCTGCCAAGGCATTTTTCATACGAGCAATCGCCACGTCACGGTTTTCACCGTAAGTGATCAGCTTACCAATCATGGAATCATAATACGGAGGCACAGTATAGCCTGCGTAAATATGAGATTCCCAACGAACACCGAAACCGCCCGGTGCATGGAAGCGGGTAATTTTACCCGGACTTGGCAGGAAGGTATTTGGATCTTCGGCGTTAATACGGCATTCAACAGCGTGGCCATGCACTTTCACTTCATCTTGTTTGATGGAGAGAGGTTGGCCAGCCGCGATACGGAGCTGCTCTTTGATCAAATCAATACCGGTGATCATTTCGGTAACCGTGTGTTCAACTTGAATACGGGTGTTCATTTCAATGAAATAGAACTCACCGTTTTCATACAAGAACTCAAAGGTACCTGCACCGCGATAACCGATTTCCATACAGGCTTTCGCGCAGCGCTCACCGATATAACGGCGCATTTCGCTGGTGATACCTGGTGCAGGTGCTTCTTCAACCACTTTCTGGTGGCGGCGCTGCATAGAGCAATCGCGTTCGGCCAGATAGATAGCATTACCCTGACCATCAGCCAAAATCTGAACCTCGATATGGCGCGGGTTCTCAAGGTATTTCTCCATATAAACCATGTCGTTATTGAAAGCAGCTTTCGCTTCCGCACGGGTCATGTTAATGGATTCTTCCAGATCTTTGTCGTGACGAACCACACGCATACCACGGCCACCGCCGCCGCCAGATGCCTTGATAATGACCGGATAACCGATACGTTTGGCAAAGGCTTTGTTCTTGGTGGTATCGTCGCTTAATGGGCCATCAGAACCGGGTACGCATGGCACACCGGCTTTTTTCATTGCGCTAATAGCGGAAACTTTATCGCCCATCAGGCGAATGGTTTCGGCTCGTGGGCCAATGAAAATGAAACCGGAACGCTCTACCTGTTCGGCAAAATCAGCATTTTCAGACAGGAAACCATAGCCGGGGTGAACAGCCACTGCGCCGGTGATCTCAGCAGCCGAAATGATTGCCGGGATGTTCAGATAGCTTTTAACTGAAGGCGCAGGACCGATACAAACAGTCTCGTCAGCCAGTAATACGTGTTTCAGGTCACGATCCGCAACAGAGTGAACGGCGACAGTCTTGATCCCCAGCTCCTTACAAGCCCGTAGGATCCGCAGCGCAATCTCACCGCGGTTAGCGATTACGATTTTATCAAGCATGGAACGCCTCGTTATTCGATGACGACAAGAGGCTCGTCGAATTCAACCGGTTGGCCGTTTTCAACCAGAATGGCTTTTACAGTACCGGATTTGTCTGCTTCGATTTGGTTCATCATTTTCATCGCTTCAACGATGCAAAGAGTATCACCAACAGAAACTTTCTGACCGACTTCAACGAAGGCTTTGGCATCTGGGCTAGGGGTGTGGTAGAACGTACCGACCATTGGGGAACATACGATATGGCCACTTATCGCTGCCGGTGCGGCTTCAGCAACGGGTGCTGGGGCGACGGCGGCAGCCAGCGCTGGCTGCTGTTGTGGTGCAGCAAAAGCATAAGGCTGTTGCATCATTGGGTAATTCGGTGCGGCAGGAGCACGACTGATACGTACTGACTCTTCGCCTTCTGAGATTTCCAGCTCTGAAATACCAGACTCTTCAACCAGTTCGATCAGTTTCTTAATCTTACGAATATCCATAAGTGTGATTCCGTACTCTTTGTGTGTTGCAATTATACCCATCATACTTCGAGTTGCATGTGCGTTGGCTGCCTTCGTTCACCCCAGTCACTTACCTATGTAAGCTCGTGGGGATTCGCTCAGTTGCCGCCTTCCTGTAACTCGAATTATTTCGGGTCTAGTTGGATTTTGACAAGCGATTTACCGCTGCCTGTAAAGCAAAGTTGTAGCCATCTGCGCCAAGTCCGCAGATTACGCCAACCGCGATATCGGAGAGATATGAATGATGACGGAAAGGCTCCCTGGCATGCACGTTAGACAAGTGGATCTCGATAAACGGGATCTGCACGCCTAGCAACGCATCACGCAGTGCCACGCTGGTATGCGTAAACGCTGCTGGGTTAATCAGGATAAAATCGGTATTACCCCGTGCCTGGTGAATGCTATCGATCAGCGCATGTTCTGCATTTGACTGCAAATGGGAAAGCGCGACATCCATTCCCTGAGCCTGAATTTCTAACTGACTGACAATTTCAGCTAAGGTGGTGTAACCATACTTTTCTGGTTCACGCGTTCCAAGCAGATTCAAGTTAGGGCCATTCAGAAGCAAAATGTGAAACTTATCCGACATTGTGCTGGTATCTCCGGCAATTAGTCCATCATCGTAAAAAATAACCTGCTGCTACCGATTTGTCACCTTTTTACGACGAAACTGGCACGGCGATCAGCACTAAGGTTGGGCATTATAATGATATCGTAGCAATTCGCAGCTAAATACTGCTTTTATCAGCGAAGATATTCAATAAAAAAAATAGCGAACTGTGCGTTCACTCATCGATTTACCCCCTGCACACGGGATGTTACAGGGGGGAAGCGATGAGCGGTTCGGACTTTTAGCGGAACCATTGACGAAATTTTTTATAACGCGGTAGCAGTAATTTATAACGTAGTAACAGTAATAGTGCTGCCATCACCGCATAGATAATGGGCCAAGGTGAGAGTGTTTTCACTGACCAAAGATAATGAATAGGGGCTAAAATGGCGACCACATACACCCAATTATGTAGTTTTTGCCAGCGAGCGCCCATTTTTCGTTGCGCCCACCGGGTGGAGGTGAGCGCCAGCGCCAGTAACACCAGCCAACTGATAATGCCCAATGTCAGATAAGGGCGGTTAATCAACTCATGCCCCAACAGGCCAATATTACTCAGCCCCAGTTCCAATATCGAGTAGCTGAGTAAATGCAGTGTTCCCCAGGCAAAACACCATAGGCCTAATAAGCGGCGGCAGCGCAGTAACAACGGTTGTTTACTGTAGCGAGCCAATGGCGAGACCAATAAGGTTGCCAAAAGTAATTTAAGGGCCATCCGCCCGGTAAAATGTTGAATATCTTTGGCGGGATCGGCACTGAGCCCCCCCAGATTGATCGATAATACGAGCCACAGAAGCGGTAATGTTGCCGCCAGCCAAATGGCGATTTTTAGCCATGTGATGTGTCGTAAACTGAGCCGCATTAGAAATTCTTCCGCAAATCTAAACCACGATATAGCGATGCCACTTGTTCAGCATAGCCGTTAAATAACAGGGTGGGCTGGCGTTTTACATCCAGAATACCGCCAGAACCGATAACGCGCTCGGTGGCCTGTGACCAGCGGGGGTGATCGACGTGCGGGTTCACATTGGCATAAAAGCCATATTCGTTGGGGGCGCTCAAATTCCAGGTGGTTGGCGGTTGATCCCGTGTCAGGCGAATATGCACGATGGATTTAATGCTCTTAAAGCCATATTTCCACGGTGTCATGAGTCGTAGTGGCGCACCATTTTGTGGTGGCAGGGTTTTGCCATACACGCCAACAACCATAAAGGCCAGCGGGTGCATGGCTTCATCCAACCGCAGCCCTTCGACATAGGGGTAGTCCAGTCCCCCGCCAATAAAGCGGTTTTTCTGCCCAGGCATTTGATCTGGAGCATACAATGTTTGGAACGCCACATAGCGGGCGTTACTGGTTGGCTCTGCTAATTTCAGCAGTTTCCCTAACTCAAAACCGATCCATGGCACGACCATCGACCACGCTTCGACGCAGCGTAGGCGATAGATTCGCTCTTCAAGGGGAAAGCATTTCATCAGATAATCCATATCCAACGTCATGGGCTTAACGACATCGCCGTCAATCTTAATCTGCCAGTCCTCTGTTTTCAGCGTGCCAGCATTCGCGGCGGGATCAGCTTTATCCAACCCAAACTCATAGAAATTATTGTACCCGGTCACTTTGTCTTCTGGCGTTAAAGCCAAGTCTGGGTGGTAAGCGGCTGATGGGGTGAACGTCAATGGTTTACCTGAGGGCGCTTTGGGCGGCTCGTTACCTTTAAACCAGGCCAGTAAATCGGCTTGTGCTGATGCTGGCAAAGCCAAGGTGGCGGCGGTGATCCCCAGAGCCTGCAACACCTTACGTCGTTGATAAAAAATACTCTCTGGCGTGACATCTGCCTCAGTCAGTTTTCGTGGCTTATTGAGACTGACCGCATTGCTTTTCGTCTGAGAACCGCTGTTTTTAGCCTGAGTATTGTTTTTAGTATGAGTATTGTTTTTAGTATGAGTAAACGTGTTATGCATAGCAGACTCCGTCGGATAGTTGCCCTTGATGTCGTTAATCGCGTTGCCCCTGATGTGGTTAATCATGGTGGCAAATGGGAACAAGTGCGAAGATTCTAAGAAAAATATGAAATTTCTACCACCGAGGCAAGTGTGAAACTGACCTCGGTGGTTGCTGTAACGATTAATTAGTGGGGGTGAGTGTCGCCAGTAAATTGAGTGCCGTCAGCGAATAAGAAAAAATCAGCGGACTTTGACTAAGGTACGCCCGGTGACTTCATTTGCCAGTAACCTGGCCGCAATCGTGGGCGTATCAGCCAGCGTGATGGCTTGTGATGCTTGCTGATAGAAACTTTCAGGCAAAATTTTCTGTAATCGCTGCCAGGCTTGCAGACGGCGAGGTTGTGGTGTCATCACTGAATCCACGCCCTGTAGGCGAATATTACGCAGAATAAATGGCATGACGGTGGTTGGCAGATTATAACCGCCTGCCAGGCCACACGCCGCGACGGTACCGTTATAATTCATCTGGGCCAGTATTTTGGCCAACATGCTATCACCCACAGTATCAATCGCCCCTGCCCAGAGCTGTTTTTCCAGTGGTCGTGAAGCATCAAGATAATCACTGCGCGGTAATATCCGTTGTGCGCCCAAGTTCTTTAGATAGTCACTGTTGCTGTCGCGGCCAGAAATAGCGGCAATCTGGTAGCCTAACGCTGAAAGCAAGGCAATTGCTGTGCTACCAACGCCACCACTGGCCCCGGTTACTACCACTTCACCGCTTTTCGGGGTCACACCACCGTCTTCCAGTGCCATGACGCACAGCATGGCGGTAAAACCTGCGGTACCAATAATCATCGCTTTACGTGCATCCAGTCCGTCTGGCATGGGGACAAGCCAGTCGCCATTCACTCGTGCTTGCTCGGCGAGTCCTCCCCAATGGTTTTCACCTACTCCCCAACCGGTTAATAAGACCGATTGGCCGATATGAAAACGTGGATCTTCGCTGCTGTGTACTGTGCCGGCGAAATCAATACCCGGTACCATCGGAAACTGGCGAATAATCTTCCCTTGCCCCGTAATCGCCAACGCATCTTTATAATTCAGGCTGGACCAATTGACATCTACGGTGACATTACCCGCAGGCAGTTGTGAGGCCGAAATTTGACGTACTTCTGCGGTGGTACGCCCTTCAATTTGCTCAAGTATCAGTGCTCGCATGTCGTGCTCCCTAATGACCCCTCTTCTTACTTAACGTTGCCGCCGTGTCAGCCGCTCTCGTGACGTGGACGATGGGTGATTCGCTTACGGCAATGTCAATAACGTTGGGTATAAATGGTGAAAAGACAGAAATAAAAACCCTGTGTTAAGGGTGAGCCAATATAGCGGTTACAGCAAATTTCAAGGCTGATCGGGGACAAAAATCATGCTGTTGATGATTATCAGGGGCTATGCTTGTTAGAGGGATAAGCTGAACGTCAGGGAAAAGGACTAAATTATTGTGTATTTGCCGTATTCTGCAGTAAAAAATCAGCGTTACGGGTTATTTTTGTCATATAGTACTTGCCCCCATGGATTTGAGGGACTCTATTCATTTAATTGCACTAGGCAAGGCTAAGTAATGCGATTTACCACCAAACTTTCTGCGTTTATGACGCTGCTGGTCGTATTGGCTATGTGTTTAGTCTTATTGGGCAGCACGATCAGCTTCTTCTATTTGTGCCAGAAGAAAATGGAACAACGGCTCCAAAGTATTGTGACCGCTTACGATCAGTCACTGCTGCTGCAACCCATCAATAAAAAACGTGAATGGCTGCCACTGATGATGCAGACCCTTGGTGTGGTCGATGTCAGTGTCAAAAATAGCACCAGTACCCTCTATCAACTCCACATTCCTGCAGTTTATACGCCTTGGAACAGCCACAGTCGCTACCGTCAGATGGTATTGCCTCTGTTGCATCAGCCAGGGACGGAGATGCATTTCAACTATATTGACCCGTTGGGTAGCTATGCCCGTTCTATTTATGCCGCGGCCATTTTATCACTGGTGGTGGTGGTCATTGCGTTAACGTTGTTGTTGAGTTTCCGCTGGCTACGTGACCAGACCGTGGGGCAGGAAAAACTTGAACGGCGAGCAAGGCGCA
Organism: Yersinia pestis; assembly: GCF_900460465.1. Lineage (GTDB taxonomy): Bacteria > Pseudomonadota > Gammaproteobacteria > Enterobacterales > Enterobacteriaceae > Yersinia > Yersinia pestis. Next base: position 732,882 of record NZ_UAVH01000001.1, read on the forward strand.
TTCTCAATGGTGAACGTGAACATGCGGTGCGCAGCGAGGATTACGAATGGCCACCTTGTGCCAGCAGGGCTATTGACCATTTATTATCTGAGTTGATGGAGGTGCGGGCAGAACGCAATCGGGTAGATACGTTAATCCGCACGTTTGCGGCTCAAGATGCTCAGACTGGCCTCAGTAACCGTCAGTTTTTTGATAACCAACTGACCACACAACTTGAAGAGACCGGTGCGCACGGTGTGGTCATGATGGTGCAACTGCCCGATTTTGAAGCCTTAAATGAAACGCATGATCAGCAGCAAGTACAGGAATTGATGAGTTCACTGGTTAACCTGCTGTCAACTTTTGTGGCACGCTACCCCTCAGCACTCTTGGCCCGCTACCTTAATAGTGACATCGCGATATTACTGCCCCACAAAACCCTGAAAGATGCCGATGTGATGGCCGCACAGTTGGTGAATGCGGTGAGAACCTTACCGGAGCCTCATATTATTGATCGCGAATCACTGTTGCATATTGGCATCGTGGCTTACCGGAGTGGTGAGTCAGTCGAACAAATTATGGACAATGCCGGGCAGGCGACCAAAAGTGCGGCGCTGTATGGTGGCAACGGTTGGTATGTGTTCGACACTCAGGTACCGGAGCGCGGACGTGGCAGTGTTAAATGGCGTACATTACTGGAACAGACTCTGGCGAGCGGAGGCCCAAGGCTTTATCAAAAACCCGTTATTACTGTTGATGGCAAAATAAGCCATCGTGAAATAATTAGCCGCATATATGATGGTGAGCAGGAGCTACTGGCGGCCGAGTTTATGCCCTTGGTACAATTGCTCGGATTGGGTGAACGTTATGATCGGCAAAAGATTGATAAGATAATTCCTTTATTATCTTTATGGCCGGATGAAACGCTGGCATTTTCTATCAGCGTTGATTCATTATTACATCGTCCTTTCCAGCGCTGGTTGCGTGACACGCTATTACAGTGCAAAAAATCTGACCGAATGCGAATTATCTTTGAACTTGCAGAGGCAGATGTGTGTCAACATATCGAAGAAATCCGCCAAATGGTCCGTTTATTGCGTGGCGTAGGCTGCAAAGTGATGGCATCACAGGCTGGATTGACGGTTGTCAGCACCTCATATATTAAGTCTTTGCAGGTTGAAATGATAAAGCTTCATCCCGGTGTGGTAAGAAGCATTAATTTTCGCTATGAAAACCAGTTATTTGTAGAAAGTCTGACCGGTGCCTGTGCAGGGACGCAGACGAAAGTTTTTGCGGCAGAAGTGCGTACCCGTGAAGAATGGCAAACGCTGCAAGAGAAAGGCGTTTACGGCGGACAGGGCAATTTCTTTGCTCCACCGACCCCATTAAACTCCGGAAAGAAAAAATATTCGTAATAGGGCCATGTTAGCCTGATCGTTGAGCAAAAATTAACGTAGAATGTGTCAGTCATTACCGTGAATCGTTGGTGTGCACTTACTTTCAACGAGAATCAGGTTAAATGTTAGATTTTATGTGCTGTGTTACGTCTGCCGTGCGGGCAAATCTGTGTTGTACAGAGGGTTTACTTAACCTTTTCAAGCAATATAGATTTTGACTGGAACGTGATGTGACTGACGCAGCTACTTTTTCACCGAGTCAGGACGTTTTTGCGCCTTGTTGCTGATTCGTGTGGTTGGTAAAGTAGGCGGATTTTATTTTTCGCCCCCAGCTTGCAGGATTATCCTTTCGTTATGTTTAAGAAATTTCGTGGCATGTTTTCCAACGACTTGTCCATCGACTTGGGTACCGCCAATACCCTTATATATGTTAAAGGACAAGGCATTGTACTGAATGAGCCTTCAGTGGTGGCTATTCGTCAGGATCGTGCCGGTTCACCAAAGAGCGTTGCAGCGGTTGGCCATGATGCCAAACAGATGCTGGGGCGTACTCCTGGTAATATCGCGGCTATTCGTCCAATGAAAGACGGCGTTATCGCCGATTTCTTTGTCACGGAAAAAATGCTGCAGCACTTTATCAAGCAAGTTCACAGCAACAGCTTCATGCGCCCGAGTCCGCGCGTGTTGGTGTGCGTGCCGGTCGGGGCTACTCAGGTTGAGCGCCGTGCGATCCGTGAATCTGCCCAGGGCGCAGGTGCCCGTGAGGTGTTCCTAATTGAAGAGCCGATGGCTGCGGCCATTGGCGCGGGCTTGCCTGTTTCTGAAGCCACCGGTTCAATGGTTGTGGATATTGGTGGCGGTACCACAGAAGTGGCCGTCATCTCTCTGAACGGGGTGGTTTACTCTTCTTCTGTGCGTATCGGTGGTGACCGCTTTGATGAAGCTATCATTAATTATGTCCGTCGTAATTACGGTTCATTAATTGGTGAAGCAACCGCCGAACGTATCAAACACAGCATTGGTTCTGCTTACCCGGGCGACGAAGTGCTGGAAATCGAAGTGCGTGGTCGTAACCTTGCTGAAGGGGTACCACGTGGCTTTACGCTGAATTCCAACGAGATCCTTGAAGCGTTGCAAGAACCGCTGACAGGTATTGTGAGCGCAGTTATGGTGGCGCTGGAACAGTGCCCACCAGAATTGGCTTCTGACATCTCTGAGCGCGGTATGGTATTGACCGGTGGCGGCGCATTGCTGCGTAACCTGGACCGCCTGCTGATGGAAGAGACCGGTATTCCCGTCGTGGTCGCAGAAGATCCATTGACCTGCGTTGCACGTGGTGGCGGTAAAGCGTTGGAAATGATCGACATGCATGGCGGCGATTTGTTCAGCGAAGAATAGTCAGCCAAAGAAGAGGGCTAGGTCGGTTAAGTCTATACCCAAATTAATTGGGGTTGCAGCAAGTCAGCGAATCCCGATGCGCTGATCCAGGTCAGTGATTCGGGCGAATGAATAACGCTAACACTGCTGTAATTTCAAGTGACAAGGTATTTTACTTACCCGATTTAGTGTCTCCTCTTGTTGTCGAGGAATACGCATAATTTATGAAGCCGATTTTTAGTCGGGGTCCATCCCTGCAACTGCGACTCTTCTTTGCCATTATTGCGGCCATTGTACTGGTTATTGCTGATAGCCGGTTGGGTACGTTCGTTAAAATACGGACTTACATGGACACCGCAGTTAGCCCTTTCTATTTTCTGGCCAATGGGCCACGTAAAATTCTCGACAACGTTTCTGATACGCTAGCCACTCGCGAACAACTGGAGTTGGAGAATCGTGCGTTACGCCAAGAGCTGTTACTGAAAAATACCGATCTTCAATTACTGGGGCAGTTTAAACAGGAAAACAACCGCTTACGGGAATTATTGGGTTCTCCTCTGCGTCAGGATGAGCAAAAAATGGTGACTCAGGTCATGTCCAGCGGGACAGACCCTTATAGTGATCATGTTGTGATTGATAAAGGCTCGAACAGCGGCGTTTATGAGGGCCAACCGGTCATTAGTGATCGCGGTGTCGTCGGCCAGGTTGTTGCAGTGAGTAAATTTACCAGCCGCGTATTATTGATTTGCGATGCTTCCCATGCACTGCCTATTCAGGTGCTGCGTAATGATATTCGGGTGATTGCTGCCGGTAGCGGGTGTAGCGATGATTTATTATTGGAGCATTTACCCAGTAATACAGATATTCGTGTAGGCGATGTGCTGGTAACGTCGGGCTTGGGTGGGCGCTTCCCTGAAGGCTATCCCGTTGCCGTTGTCTCTTCGGTCAAAGTCGACAACCAGCGCGCTTATACGGTTATTCAAGCTCGGCCCACCGCAGATTTACAACGCTTACGTTATTTACTGCTATTGTGGGGCGCTGATCGTAATGGTGATATGCCAATGCCACCGGATGAGGTACGCCGGGTCGCCAATGAACGTCTGGCACCAATGATGTCTCAGGTGTTGCCTTCTGCTGATGCTATGGGGCCGCCTGCGCCTGCCGCATCTACGCCCGCGGGTGCCACACCAGGAGTTGTCACACCAGGAGTTTCGCCGTGAATCGTTACAGTAGTCATGGTCGCTGGGTTATCTGGCTATCCTTCCTGATTGCGATGGTGCTGCAAATTATGCCGTGGCCTGAACAGATCTATATGTTTCGGCCCTCATGGTTAGCCTTGGTACTCATTTATTGGGTGATGGCCTTGCCACACCGGGTGAATGTTGGCACGGGGTTTATTCTGGGGCTGATTATGGACCTTATTTTAGGATCGACTCTGGGAGTCCGGGCGTTGGCATTCAGTATCATCGCCTATCTGGTGGCCTTTAAGTTTCAGTTATTCCGTAATATGGCACTGTGGCAACAGGCACTTATCGTCATGCTGCTTTCGCTGACGATGGATGTTGTGGTGTTTTGGTCTGAGTTCTTGGTGATTAATGTCGCATTCCGCCCTGAAGTTTTCTGGAGTAGCGTTGTCAACGGCATTCTCTGGCCATGGCTATTCCTGCTAATGCGTAAAATTCGCCGCCAATTTTCGGTGCAATAAGGATTTAATGCCCATGACTGCCCTGTATCTGGCTTCTGCTTCGCCACGTCGCCGTGAATTACTGGCCCTGTTGGATTTACCGTTTGAGGTACTGAAAACAGAGGTTGAAGAGCAGCGTCACCCTGGCGAGAGTGCGCAGGTGTATGTCCAGCGTTTGGCGCAGGATAAAGCACGGGCAGGTGTGGCTGTCGCACCACAGGATTTACCGGTATTGGGTGCCGATACCATTGTGGTGTTAAATGGGCAGGTTTTAGAAAAACCACGGGATAAGGAACATGCACAACAAATACTGAGTGCATTGTCTGGCCAGAAGCATCAGGTGATGACCGCCGTGGCGTTGGCCGATCGGCAAAACATGTTATCGGCCATGGTTGTGACAGATGTGACATTTCGCGTGTTATCTCCGTTAGAAATCAGTGACTATATTGCTACCGGTGAACCCATGGATAAGGCGGGCGCTTATGGCATTCAGGGGAAAGGTGGTTGCTTCGTCAGGGCCATTGCAGGCAGTTATCACGCAGTGGTGGGCCTGCCGTTAGTTGAAACCCATGAATTACTAAGTCATTTTATTGCGCAGCGTAATGTGAGAGGAATACATGACAGCTGAATTACTGGTCAATATTACACCGTCTGAAACGCGTGTTGCTTATATTGATGGCGGCATCCTGCAAGAAATACATATCGAGCGTGAAGCCAAAAGAGGGATCGTTGGCAATATTTATAAAGGGCGAGTCAGCCGGGTTTTACCGGGTATGCAAGCTGCTTTTGTTGACATAGGTCTGGATAAAGCCGCCTTCCTCCATGCTTCCGATATCATGCCCCACACCGAATGCGTGGCCGGGGATGAACAGAAAAACTTCAATGTGCGCGATATCGCCGAACTGGTCCGTCAGGGGCAGGATTTAATGGTACAAGTGGTGAAAGATCCCTTGGGTACCAAAGGCGCACGTTTGACAACCGATATTACTCTTCCTTCTCGCTATCTGGTGTTAATGCCCGGAGCTGCCCATGTTGGGGTTTCCCAGCGGATTGAAAGTGAAGCAGAGCGCGAACGCCTAAAAAAGACGGTGGCAGCTTACTGTGATGAGCAGGGCGGTTTTATTATTCGTACTGCCGCTGAAGGGATTGGCGAAGAAGAGCTATCCGCCGATGCCGCGTTCCTTAAACGTTTGTGGACCAAAGTTCAGGAGCGTAAGAAGCGTAATATCACCAAATATAAGCTGTATGGTGAAATGGCGCTGGCGCAACGCGTATTGCGTGATTTTGCTGGTGCGGCGCTGGATAAAATCCGCGTTGACTCAAAATTGACTTACGATTTGCTGGTGGAGTTCACCCGCGAATATATTCCAGAAATGACGGACAAGCTGGAGCTGTATACTGGGAAGCAACCTATTTTCGATCTCTATGATGTCGAGAATGAAATTCAGCGCTCTCTGGAGCGTAAAGTTGAATTAAAATCAGGTGGTTATCTGATTATCGATCAGACAGAAGCGATGACTACCGTGGATATTAACACTGGGGCATTTGTCGGGCATCGGAATCTTGAGGAAACCATTTTCAATACCAATATTGAGGCGACGCAGGCCATTGCCCGCCAATTGCGGATGCGTAATCTGGGCGGGATTATCATTATTGATTTCATTGATATGAGTAATGAAGATCATCGCCGGCGGGTATTGCATTCATTGGAACAAGCACTGAGTAAAGATCGCGTAAAAACCAGTATTAATGGCTTCTCCCAGCTAGGCTTAGTCGAAATGACGCGTAAGCGTACGCGTGAAAGTATTGAGCATGTTTTATGCCATGAATGCCCAACCTGCCGTGGCCGTGGCACGGTAAAATCCGTAGAGACCGTGTGCTACGAAATCTTGCGTGAAATTGTCCGTGTTCATCATGCTTATGATTCTGACCGTTTCTTGGTCTATGCTTCTCCGGCTGTAGGTGAGGCGCTGAAAGGCGAAGAGTCTCATGCACTGGCCGAGGTGGAAATCTTCGTCGGTAAGCAGGTAAAAGTTCAGATAGAGCCACTGTATAACCAAGAACAGTTTGACGTGGTGATGATGTAAGGGCCTTCCCGTGTTGTTGGCGAAGGTTCTAAGACGGTTCCGCTGTGGCCCTTGCAGCGTCATGGTCTCACTGCGGATTGAAAGGAGAAAGGCGTGAGGCGACTGCCCAAAATAATGTTTGCGACAGGCGCCACAATCATTGTTGTGGTGGCGCTGTTGGTCAGTGCGCTACGCATGATGCTGCCTCTCATTAATGAGTATCGGCCGCAAATTGTGGCTAAGATCCAGTCGGTCAGCGGTATCCCACTGGACGTAGGGTTTATGCAGGGAACCTGGGAAACATTTGGCCCGACGTTGGAATTACGCGATATTCGCGCCCAAATGCCGAAGGCTGACTTGCAGGTTCAACGGGTGACGCTGGCACTGGATGTGTGGCAGTCACTGCTGCACTGGCGTTGGCAATTCCGTGATTTGACCTTCTATCAGTTGCAGTTGGATCTGCACACCACACTGGATGCGACGCAGAATAACGGCAGTAACCTTGAAACCGGTAATGTTCATAATATCTTCCTGCGCCAGTTAGATCGTTTTGATCTGCGTAATAGCCGCATCTCTTTTCTGACGCCATCTGGCCCCCGTGCCGAGCTGGAAATTCCACAACTCACCTGGCTCAATTCCAGCACCCGTCATCGTGCCGAAGGGCAAATTAGCCTATCGACCATTAATGGTCAGCACGGTGTGGTGCAGGTCCGTATGGATTTGCACGATAATCAGGGCATTCTGAATAATGGCACGGTATATATGCAGGCCGATAATATCGACCTTAAACCGTGGATTAGCCGTTGGTTGCAGAATAATACCGGTCTGGATAATGCCGAATTCAGTTTGGCGGCTTGGCTGAGCATTAAAAGTGGTGAAGTTTACCGGGGCAATGTGCTGCTCAGTCAGGGGCAGGCCAATTGGACGGTGGGCAGTAATTCACATCAATTATCTGTTGATAATTTTGTGCTGGAAGGCCGCCGTCAGGGCAATGGTTGGCAAATCGACGCGCCAGTACTGAACCTAAAAACCGATGGTCAAGCCTGGCCGAAAGGGCGCTTATCGGCCCTTTGGCTACCGGAGAATACCCAATTTATTGGCCCTGAGCAGCGTCAAGAATTACGTATTCGAGCCAGCAATCTTCAGTTGGAACGGATTGGGCCGCTGTTACCCACCCTGTCACCTTTTACCCCAGAACTGCTGGCCCGCTGGGCAGATTTACAACCACAAGGGTATGTCGATGCACTGGCGTTGGATATCCCTATCAGCCAACCGGAGACCACCCGTTTTCAAGCCAAATGGCACGATGTCAGTTGGCAGTACTGGGGCCAACTACCCGGAGTTAATCATTTTGATGGTGAGTTGAGTGGCTCCGCACGTCTTGGGCGTCTTAACATCAACCTTAAAAACAGTCTCTTGCCGTATGGTGACCTGTTCCGCGCCCCGTTGGAGGTTAGCCAGGCGAGTGGCGCGCTAAACTGGCGTATTGATGATAAAGGCTGGGCGCTGTGGAGTGATCAACTGGATGTCCAGGCTAAATCGTTGTGGGGCAACGGCAGTTTTTATTATATGCAGCCTAATCAGAAGCCGTCGCAGCTTAATCAAGCCCAGCCGTGGCTGAAAATACTGGCGGGCATCCGCCTGTATGATGCCACCGATGCCTGGCGTTACTTCCCGGTCTCGCTTATGGGCGAGAAACTGGCCGATTATCTGACGGAGGCGCTACAGGGGGGGCAGGTAGATAATGCGACACTGGTATATAACGGTAATCCTCATGATTTTCCTTATAAAAATAAAGAGGGTCAGTTCCAGGTCTATGTCCCACTACGTAATGCGGTTTTCCAGTTTCAACCGGACTGGCCAGCCTTAGATAATTTGGCCATTGACCTTAACTTCCTCAATGAAGGCTTGTGGATGAATGCGCCACACACCCTGTTGGGCAAGGTTATTGGCAGCAATATCAGCGCCATCATTCCTGATTACTTGAAAGAAAAACTGTATGTCGATGCGGATGTCCTGGGTGAAGGGCGCGATGTTCATGACTACTTTACCGCGACACCACTTAAGGATTCGGTGGCCGAAACGCTGGATGAATTGCAGGTGGGTGGAAAAATTAGTGGGCGCTTACACCTGGATATCCCGCTGGAAGAAGAGAGCATCACTCATGCCAGCGGTGAAGTGACCTTGAATAACAACAGCCTGCTGGTTAAGCCCCTGCAAAGCCAACTGGAAAATATCAACGGTAAATTCCGCTTCTATGATGGCAATTTGGAGAGCGAGACGTTATCGGCCAACTGGTATGGGCAACCATTGACGGTTAATTTCACCACGAAGGAGCAGCCAAAGGACTTCTTGGTGAATGTTGGGCTACAGGGCGATTGGCTGCCTGCTAAATTGCCCGGTGTACCGGATTCTCTTGCGAAGATGCTCAGTGGCAGTGCCAATTGGCAAGGTAAAGTTGCGGTGAAATTGCCCCAACACGGTAAGCCAGATTATCAAGTCGATGTCAGCGCAGACTTAAAGAAAGTGAGCAGTCACTTACCTTCGCCGCTAGATAAAAACAGCGGTCAGGCATTGCCACTGCATGTTCAGGTGAACGGTGGGCTGGAGGCATTTACCCTCTCTGGTAGCGCGGGTAACAACAATGCCTTCAACAGCCAGTGGTTATTGCAAGGCGAGAAAGTTGAACTGGCCCGCGCCATCTGGCAAACCGACAGTAAAAAAATTCCATCGTTGCCTGATGATAAAGCGCTGGTATTCAAATTACCGGCCATTGATGGTGAGCGTTGGCTGGCATTATTGGCCCCCGAGCTGGCGACGGCCGCTTCGCCGTTTGCTGCATCATTTTCTTCGCCTTCTGCGACATCATCCACTCAACCGAAGATCAAAGGCAGTAAAACCAATGTCATCTTACCGAAGCGGCTGACATTACAAACCCCCGAACTGTTGGTGGGTGGGCAGGCCTGGCACCAACTGACGTTACAGGCCGATCCCCTGCCAAGTGGGATGAAAATCACCGCGAAGGGGCAAGAGGTGGACGGTAGCCTGTTAATGGCAGACTATGGGCCATGGCATGCTGATCTCAATTATCTTTATTACAACCCACAATGGGGCAGCCGTGAGGCAAATAACCCGCTGGCGCAAGCGGTATCGCAGGAGCCTACGGTATTGCAGAAGCCACAACCTCCCAGCGGTATATCATTCAGTGATTGGCCTGCGCTGCAATTGCGCTGCAAGGCATGTTGGATACTGGGGCAGAATATCGGCCGGGTGAACGCGGACCTAACGCCGAAAGGCTCGGCTCTGATACTGACGAACGGCTTAATTGAGGCCGGAAATGGGCGGGCCAATATTACCGGTCAGTGGCAGCAAGATCGCGCTGGCGATAAAACCACACTGAACATCGGCTTGAACGGGCCAAGAATAGATGAAACCCTCTCATTCTTTGGCCTGACCACCCTGATAAAAAATGCCTCTTTTGCGATTAACGCCGATCTAAACTGGCGCGGTGTCCCTTGGGAGCCACAGATTAATACCCTTAGTGGGACGTTAAAGGGGCGGTTAGGCAAAGGGCAGCTCACTGATCTTGGGGGGGGCCGTGCGGGCCAGTTACTGCGTCTGGTCAGCTTTGACGCACTATTACGTAAGCTTCAACTCGACTTTAGTGATACGTTTAGCCGTGACTTCGCATTTGACTCTATTCGGAGTACGGCCACCCTTAAAAATGGGGTGATGAGTACCAATGACTTAGTGATTGATGGGCTGGCGGCAGATATCGCCATGAATGGCAAGGTTGATCTGGTTAAGCGCCAAATCGCCATGGAAGCGGTCATCACACCGGAACTTTCCGCCACTGTAGGTGTTGCCACCGCCTTTGCGATCAACCCGATAGTGGGGGCGGCAGTGTTTGCTGCCTCGAAGATTTTAGGGCCGTTATGGAGCAAGGTTTCGCTGATCCGCTATCAGATTACCGGTAGTCTGGATCAACCGACCATCCATGAAGTGTTACGTCAGCTAAAGGAGAATGAGGCACCATGAAAAATGCCAATGTTGCATTATTGCAGTTGTGCAGCGGTGAAAATACCCGTGACAATCTGGCTCAAATTGAGCAGCAGATCAAACAGTTAAATGCAGGTATCAAACTGGTTATGACGCCTGAAAATGCGTTGTTATTTGCTAATGCTGCCTCTTATCGTCACCATGCGGAACACCATAATGACGGTCCATTACAGCAAGAAGTGCGTGAAATGGCACGGCGCTACGGGGTTTGGATACAGGTTGGCTCCATGCCTATGGTGAGCCGTGAGTCACCGGACCTGATCACCAGCAGTAGCTTGTTATTTGATGATCAAGGCGAACTCAAAGCCCGTTACGATAAAATTCACATGTTTGATGTCGATATCAATGACATCCATGGCCATTACCGTGAGTCTGATACTTATCAGCCGGGGCAGCAGTTGACGGTGGTTGATACCCCGGTTGGCCGCTTGGGCATGACCATTTGCTATGACTTGCGTTTCCCTGGCTTGTTTCAGGCTTTGCGAGCGCAGGGGGCTGAAATCATTTCTGTTCCGGCAGCCTTTACCAAAATGACGGGTGAGGCGCATTGGGAAACATTGCTCCGTGCACGGGCTATCGAAAACCAGTGCGTGATATTGGCTGCTGCACAGGTGGGGCGTCACGGTGCTACCCGCCGGACGTGGGGCCATACCATGGCAGTCGATGCCTGGGGTAAAATTATTGGGCATAACCCAGATGCGGTGGCGGCCCTAAAAGTAAGAATTGAAACCGCAGGTTTGAAGACGATTCGCAATCAAATGCCGGTCATGCAGCACAATCGCTTTCAGGCGACGCTGGAGCCGACATTGAATAAACCATTATTGAATAAACCACCATCTAATTAAGAGTAAAAACTATGAGCCTCTCATTTGTCAGTGAGCAGTTACTCACTGCTAACAAGTTGAACCATCAGGACTTGTTCTCAGTGTTGGGGCAGCTAACTGAACGCCGCCTCGATTATGCTGACCTGTATTTCCAGTCCAGCTATCACGAGGCCTGGGTGTTGGAAGACAGCATCATCAAAGACGGCTCCTACAATATTGATCAGGGTGTGGGCGTACGTGCGGTAAGTGGTGAAAAAACCGGTTTTGCCTACGCTGATCAAATCACGTTGAATGCGTTGCAGCAAAGTGCCCATGCGGCCCGCAGTATTGTTCGTGACACTGGCAACGGCAAAGTCCATACCTTGGGTGAGATTGCCTATCAAGCCTTGTACCCGTTGCTTGATCCACTACAAAGCCTATCGCGGGAAGATAAAATTGCCTTGTTACATCGGGTCGATAAAGTCGCTCGCGCCGCCGATAAACGGGTGCAGGAAGTTAGCGCCAGTCTGACCGGCGTGTATGAACAGATTCTGGTGGCTGCGACTGACGGCACCTTGGCTGCCGATGTGCGTCCGTTGGTCCGTCTTTCGGTCAGTGTACTGGTGGAAGATAACGGCAAACGTGAACGCGGTGCTTGCGGTGGCGGTGGCCGTTTCGGTTATGACTATTTCCTTGAAACCGTTGATGGCGAAGTGCGGGCAGATAATTTTGCTAATGAAGCGGTCAGAATGGCGCTGGTTAATCTTTCGGCTATTGCCGCTCCAGCGGGTGCGATGCCGGTAGTGTTAGGCGCAGGTTGGCCGGGCGTGCTGTTACATGAAGCGGTTGGTCACGGGTTGGAAGGTGATTTCAACCGTCGAGGCAGTTCGGTATTCAGTGGGCAAATGGGCAAATTGGTGGCTTCAGAACTCTGTACGGTGGTGGACGATGGCACCATGCAAGGCCGCCGTGGCTCACTGGCTATCGACGATGAAGGGGTGCCGGGTCAATATAACGTGTTGATAGAAAATGGCATTCTGAAAGGGTATATGCAGGATAAACTGAACGCGCGTCTGATGGGGGTAGCCCCAACCGGTAATGGCCGTCGTGAATCCTATGCGCACCTGCCGATGCCACGCATGACCAACACCTATATGCTGGCAGGACAATCGACACCGGAAGATATTATCGCCAGCGTGGAGTACGGCCTGTATGCGCCAAATTTTGGTGGCGGTCAGGTGGATATCACCTCTGGCAAGTTTGTCTTCTCAACGTCGGAAGCGTACTTAATCGAAAAAGGCAAAATCACTCACGCGGTGAAAGGGGCCACCCTGATTGGCTCTGGCATTGAAGCGATGCAGCAGATTTCCATGGTCGGCAACGATCTGGCGCTGGATAAAGGCGTTGGTGTTTGTGGCAAAGAGGGCCAAAGCCTGCCGGTGGGTGTCGGCCAACCCACGTTGAAGTTGGATAATTTAACCGTGGGCGGCACGGCGTAGAGGCGCTCGAAAATACAATATGGGTATTAGGCTTTGTTGGCACTGCATTTGATACTAAATTTAGTGCCAACAAAGCATCGGTATATTAGTTAACCCTATTTTTGCCAATGCTGCTGTCAGTATCAGCGATTTTAAAAAATCAGTATTACGGGTATAGACACCTTCCCTATTCAAAATAGGGAAGGTGTTTAAAATTAATAAATTATAATGATGTAGTGTGTTTTCTTGTATATAAAAAATGAGAATATCTATATAGGGAAATAACATCCTGATTACGTTCCACTGCTTTAGGATTTATTTCTCTGATAATCCCAACCGCCTTGGCGGTTACCGTATCCACTTGGTATGTTTGTGTGTCTTTAAGTATTGACCCTCTTAATGAATGAGTTACGTCAAAACTATTTATTTTATCTGTTGTATACTGTTTATTAATGGATAATGCTGATGCAATAACTCCACTTCTTCCATTACCTGCCCCACAATGAATTCCTACAAGATCCTTTTTTTGTAATTTTAATATTTTATTTACTGTTAAATCTATTTGTTCAGTCGATAATCCTCCTTCTTCAAAAAAGTCTGTTATTTCATATTTTTCTTTAGTGATATACTTAATTCCTTTTTCGGCAAGCGCTGACTTATATGGTTGGGTGTTTTTACTGGTCAAATCCAAACCAATGAGAATTTTTATAGGGCTAGCTTCTGTTAAATCTTCTGCTGAATATGTTATTGTGTCACTAGAGGCTTGTTTTTTTGGATAGGGACGGTGCATTGTTGCTAACTTAATATCTTCAAAAAAATGATAGTTTCTTACTGGACTGAGATAACCTGAATCAACACTTTGCGTACTCCCAGAACTTGAACTACTTTCAGAAGGGAAGGAGAATAATGAGCTTGATGATCCAGACTGCATAGGTCTTAACATATTAAGGTATATCTGGTTTTGCTCTTCTTCACTTAAACCATATTTTAATAATTCACTCTTTAATTCATCATCATTTTTTAATCCAATATTACTAAACAAATTAACGTACATATTAATTTGCTCTTCGGTTAATAGCCCATTGTTATCACGCCATCTGATTGGGTTATTCCTCACCATCCGATATAAATTCAGTCCGTCTATAGTGCCTGCGGGGTCGGCGCTTAACCATCGGCCCAGCCACGGTTGGTAATAACGGTAACCATAATAATACAGCCCGGTGGCATCGCGCTCTTTACCGGAATAACGAACGGTTTTATATTTGGCTTCCACGGTATTACGGGAGGCTAACACCGCGGTACCGCCAAATGGGTAATATTCTTCCTGGCTGATAATATCGCCATCGCTGTCTAATTCGATTAACGCCGAGCCAAGGTGATTATCGAAACTGTAACGCAGTTGGTCATTGACGATATCAACGGGTTGGCCGCTCTCCCAGTGTAATACCCGTACCTGAGCACGGCCCGCAGCACCCACGGTTATCACCTGAAAACTTTCTGTCAGATTATTGTCATTATGTTGGCCACGCAGTTCCAGTCCCGCTAAATAAATGACCGAACGGGTTTGGATGGCGTTATGGGTTTTATGGAGACTGATTTTGGCCACCCGCCTACCGCTGCCATCATAGAGATAACTTTCGCTGTCACTGATGCCATCGTTGCGGGGCACAGGTTCCACCTGCTGTAACTGATTGCGGCTGTTCCAGCGCAGGGGCTGACCGGGTTGCAGTTGTTGCTGATTACCCGCCGCATCAAACTGGGAGCGAATATCACGGGCGATGATGCCATCTTGTTGCTGAATGCCGTGATTGGACGAATCGGACACCGTGATATGGGTACTGTATTGGCTGGCACCGGTATGCTGAATTTTTAGCAGGTTACCGGCGCGGTCATAGTGGTAGCTGCGGGTGTAGTTGACGAACTGGTTGCTGTCGTTCAGTGACGCCAACGCGGGTAACTGGCTGTTTTGTATGCCGTTGGTATCCGCTTCACGGCCAGTGGCCTCGATAAGCTGATACAGTGCATCGTAGCGGTAAGTGGTTTCCGGCACGATTTTCTGATTACGGTAGAAGCGGGTGGCTTCGGCGTCATTATGGATGGCGAGAATATTCCCGACCGGGTCATAATCGTAACGCAGGTCTTGTAACCGGGTCGGGCGGTCTTTCTTCGCCGGACGGGTGGTTTTAATGCCGATTAAGCGCTGAGTCTGGGGTTCATAACGGTATTCGGTAATCACCCCGTTGCCGCTCTCTTCGCGCAGTTTTTGCCCAGCAGCCGAATAGGTGAGTGAACGGAGGATCACCTGTTCAGCGCTATTTTTTATTGTTAGCCACGAACCGATAAGTTGTCCGGCGCGGTTATAGGCCATGCGCTGGATATGGCCTTTGGCATCGGTTTGCGTGAGTAACTGGCCGAGAGCATCGGTGGTGCTATGGCTAACAAACGGCTGTTCGCTCAGGCGAGCGCCCCAGTTTTCCTTTTCGCCAAACCAGTCAACTGGGCCTTTGGGATTCGTCAGTAGACGGCGCTGTTGTTGCAGTGGTACGCCAATAATCGACTGGCTAATCAGTGCCTGCAAACCAGCGCTGTCGTAATGGCGTACACACTGGCCGTTCAGGTTGCAGTTTTTATCCTGCTCGCTGTTTGTGGCATAGAAAAAGCGGTCGGTAACCGTTTTCAGGCCGCCTTTGGCTTGCTCGTGGTAACTTAGCGGGCGGCCTAAACTGTGTTCACCGGTCTCATACTCCACCCAGCGGCGGGTGTGGTGTGCATCGAGCGTGAGCACCGTGCGGCCAGCACTATCTGCCAGTTGCAGTGTACTGCCGCTATCGACGCTGTCGGTGCGCAGTGGAACACCGCTGAGGCTGTATTGATAGCGGAAATTATCCACCTCAAGGCGCGGATCACGGCTGGCGATTAGCTGACCGGAGGCGTTATAGCGGTTGCGGCTGATCAGTTCGTCAACGGTTTCATTATGATCGCGGCGGTTATAAGCCAGTGTACGAATAGCTAACCCCCGGTTATCGTGGATGGTGAGGGCGGGGGTGTTGGCGCAAAGCTGGGTTGGTAAACTTGTGGACATAAAATGGCTCCTTAATATTCTTAATTATCGATTCTGTTTGCTATATAAATAACGTGAGTATTCACGTGCTGCTTTTATGTCAGTTGTTCGCTCTCCGGCAAAGGGATTTGTTTTCCTTACTAATTTCATTGCATCATAAGTAATAGCATCAACATTTATTTCATTTTTATTCTTATCAATTATTTCCTTTAATTTGTTTTTTTCTTCAAAGCTATTTATACGACTTTGTGTGTATTTTTTGTTTATTATCATGGCGGTGGCAATAAGTCCACTGCGGCCATTTCCTGCTGCGCAATGTATACCTACTTTGTGGTTGTTATTTTGAATTGTTTTTATCATGTTGACGATACGGTCTATATTTTCTGAGGATAATTCATCTTCGCTAAAGTAATCAATTATTTCATATTGTTTTTCTGCTATATAATTTATTCCTTTATCGGCTAATATTGACGTAAATTCAGGAATATCTTCACTGGTTAAATCTAGTGTCAACAGCGTATCTATTGAACCATATGCTTTAAGTCTCTCTGCAGACTCCAACATATCCTCTGTGCTGGAAAAGTCTTTATAATAAGGTCTGGGCATGGTGGCTAGATTTATTTCGCTAATGAAATGGAAGTTTTTTATTTTGTGGGGTGAAGTATTCTCTAATATTTCAGAAGAACCGGAAGAACCGGAAGAACCAGAGGGTTCATCGTCAGATTCACCACCATTTAAATGCAAGAATAATTGCTTACTATCAGCAGGGAGCAGACCGAGTTTTTCTATTTCTGATTTTAATTCAGCCATAGATGATATGTTTTTTTTTGCAAAATTTGCTTCATGTTTAGCAAGAAGCTTATCGGTCATTAACCCATCCCCATCCATCAACCCCACCGGATTATTCCTCACCATCCGATATAAATTCAGTCCGTCTATAGTGCCTGCGGGGTCAGCGCTTAACCAGCGGCCCAGCCACGGCTGGTAATAACGGTAACCATAATAATACAGCCCGGTGGCGTCACGCTCTTTACCGGAGTAACGAACGGTTTTATATTTGGCTTCCACGGTATTGCGGGAGGCTAACACCGCGGTACCGCCAAATGGGTAATATTCTTCCTGGCTGATAATATCGCCATCGCTGTCTAATTCGATTAACGCCGAGCCAAGGTGATTATCGAAACTGTAACGCAGTTGGTCATTGACGATATCAACGGGTTGGCCGCGCTCCCAGTGTAATACCCGTACCTGAGCACGGCCCGCGGCACCCACGGTTATCACCTGAAAATCTTCTGTCAGATTATTGCCATTATATTGGCTACGCAGTTCCAGTCCCGCTAAATAAATGACTGAACGGGTTTGGATGGCGTTATGGGTTTTATGGAGACTGGTTTTGACCACCCGGCTACCGCCACCATCATAGAGATAACTTTCGCTGTCACTGATGCCATCGTTGCGGGGCACGGGTTCCACCTGCTGTAACTGATTGCGGCTGTTCCAGCGCAGGGGCTGACCGGGTTGCAGTTGTTGCTGATTACCCGCCGCATCAAACTGGGAGCGAATATCACGGGCGGTGATACCCTCTTGTTGCTGAATGCCGTGATTGGACGAATCGGACACCGTGATATGGGTACTGTATTGGCTGGCACCGGTATGCTGTATTTTCAGCAGATTACCGGCGCGGTCATAGTGGTAGCTGCGGGTGTAGTTGACGAACTGGTTGCTGTCGTTCAGTGACGCCAGTGCGGGTAACTGGCTGTTTTGTATGCCGTTGGTATCCGCTTCACGGCCGGTGGCCTCGATAAGCTGATACAGTGCATCGTAGCGGTAAGTGGTTTCCGGCACGATTTTCTGATTACGGTAGAAGCGGGTGGCTTCGGCGTCATTATGGATGGCGAGAATATTCCCGACCGGGTCATAATCGTAACGCAGGTCTTGTAACCGGGTCGGGCGGTCTTTCTTCGCCGGGCGGGTGGTTTTAATGCCGATTAAGCGCTGAGTCTGGGGTTCATAACGGTATTCGGTAATCACCCCGTTGCCGCTCTCTTCGCGCAGTTTTTGCCCAGCAGCCGAATAGGTGAGTGAACGGAGGATCACCTGTTCAGCGCTATTTTTTATTGTTAGCCACGAACCGATAAGTTGTCCGGCGCGGTTATAGGCCATGCGCTGGATATGGCCTTTGGCATCGGTTTGCGTGAGTAACTGGCCGAGAGCATCGGTGGTGCTATGGCTAACAAACGGCTGTTCGCTCAGGCGAGCGCCCCAGTTTTCCTTTTCGCCAAACCAGTCAACTGGGCCTTTGGGATTCGTCAGTAGACGGCGCTGTTGTTGCAGTGGTACGCCAATAATCGACTGGTTAATCAGTGCCTGCAAACCGGCGCTGTCGTAATGGCGTACACACTGGCCGTTCAGATTGCCGCTTTTATCCTGCTCGCTGTTTGTGGCATAGAAAAAGCGGTCGGTAACTGTTTTCAGGCCGCCTTTGGCTTGCTCGTGGTAACTTAGCGGGCGGCCTAAACTGTGTTCACCGGTCTCATACTCCACCCAGCGGCGGGTGTGGTGTGCATCGAGCGTGAGCACCGTGCGGCCAGCACTATCTGCCAGTTGCAGTGTACTGCCGCTATCGACGCTGTCGGTGCGCAGTGGAACACCGCTGAGGCTGTATTGATAGCGGAAATTATCCACCTCAAGGCGCGGGTCGCGGCTGGCGATTAGCTGACCGGAGGCGTTATAGCGGTTGCGGCTGATCAGTTCGCCAATGGTTTCATTATGATCGCGGCGGTTATAAGCCAGTGTGCGAATAGCGAACCCCCGGTTATCGTGGATGGCGAGGGTGGGGGTGTTGGCGCACAGATCAGTGGGTAATATATTGGGCATAAAATTATTCCTTAAACGAGTTATTTTACGGTTGTGAAATCTATCGTTGCAAAAAGCGTAACGCTGACTCCCGGTTAGCATTACAGCGCACCATCGCCAGGCGAGTGCGCTCCACATAATGTGGATAATCTCCCCAGGTCTGCACATCAAACGTCGGCATCTGACACGGAGGGAGCAAAACCTCAGGAAAAGGCAAACACTCATTTACCGTCACTGAAGGACTGCTGCTGCATGCGGATAACAGCAGCAGGCACAGGCTCCTCAGCACAGCGGTTACCTTTTTGCGCCAGTCGCAAGCGTTTTTGTAATTCACTGCTTTTTTCTCCTTCCAGACGCTCTTGTTCCTGAGCTTGCTTGAGCTGAACCGTGGTGGCCTGAATATGCTGTGTGAGTTGCTGATTGATTTGCCCAATGCGCGCCAATTGCGTGGTTAATTGCACATTCTCCTGATTGAGCCTATCCAGCGTTCGGCTGGCTTGCACACCCCAAACAATGGCGACAACACCGGCCAGCAGCATCATGGATTTGCCCAGACCGAATAAGGTGCTCAAGCTGATCATGGGTAGCATTCTCTGGGCAGCTCAAAATGCGGACCATCGCGAAAGTTTTTCCAATCGCCCCCCCATTGCAATGGCAGCTCCATCGCCTTGGCGGCTTGCTTCATCGCCTTGGCGACATGTACAAAAGCATGCCAGTCATCCCAAGGGATTCTGTTATTCACCATTGGTGCCAGATCAACCGCATGGCCAGTGAGATGGCGGCTGTTCATGGTTTTACTGTGGCCATTGAGCACCATTTGCCGTTGGCGTTCAGGGGTGCGTATCCCTTCGATTACCCTAAAATCAATATGGGATAAGGTGAGTGCGCGGCGTACTATCAGGACTAAGTCGGGATGAACATGGTGTAAGTTATGTTCACTTATTTGGCTTAGGCGAAACGTGGGTTTGTCATTCATCATAGGGTCCACCTGTTATTTACTGTGGCTGAAAAAGCGCTGCCAGAGATGTTTCAGTGCGGTGTTACCCATCGCGCCGAATAAGCCTGCGATTGCAAACGTGATATAGCGGCTACTCCCTGTTTCCAGGGTGAACAGGCTGCCTATCAAACCCGTAAAAGCAGAAACAATGACTTGGCAGAGAACACCTACCCAGCTCCACTCTTCATATTCGTTGTTTTGATCGACGATATAGCGCACTAATCCTCCCCAGGCCGAAAATGTGCCAATGATCACCCAGGTTATAAAAAAATCATCGATGGGTACCTGGACGTGCATTTTGTCAATATCCTCTGTGCATACCCGTCATCTTTCATGTTGCAAGCGCAGAGGCAGATCATCGTCCTGCGCCTTGAAATGACAGGGTATAGAGCCTGACCGGGAAGGGGCCGGTTAGGCTCTGCGGCTAATATTAGGGATTCGGCGTGATTTCTGACGCCGTGTCATTTTCATCCTCACTGATAACAAACCACGGGAAATAGTGAGTTCGTCGCAGATAACCTTTCGCGGTGATCACTTTTATTTCTCGCCCGAGTGGGTCGTAAATATGGGTATCGGCGTAAGCCTCTTTGAGGGTTCTGTTATTGGCGATATAAAGCCAGATCCAGTTGTCGAAAAAATAAGGTTGATAACGGCGGCGTGGCAGACCTTTATTGTCGTACTCGGTACGGCCAGAGACCGCCCAGCGTTGATCGACTTCGAGTTGCACCAGATTGCCTTTGTCATCAACTAAGAGGCCGTTTTCCGGATCGAATGAGTAAGAGGGTCCTGTCTCCACCCGTCGTGCGCTGAGTAATACGCGGCCAAAGCCGTCACTGAAAGCGAGAGTTTGTTGATGCTGTTGTGGTTCAGAAGCAGAAAAGTAGTTATCCACGACGACGGTTAATATATGAGGCGGTTGGCGCATGGGATTTTTCAATGTCAGGCCAACACCTTCAGTGATGAGAAGGTTGTTTTGTCTTCCCCAGCGGCGTAGCGCAAGGGGGCAAAGATAATAGTTATCGATCAGAATATGATTTTGGAATAGATATTCTGGAGTAATGTTATTGGCTCTAATCCATATTTCAATGTCATCAAGCTGTAATGAAATCATCCAACTCTGAGGTTGATAGACAGAGAACTGCGCGACGGGAATGCGGGTATTCTCCAGGCTGAGAGCTTTATCAACTGAATTGGGGGCGCTAAAGGGCTGTTCCGCGATGGAAGGAAAACCGGTTTCAATGACTTTATTGGTTTGTGGATCAATCTCGGTGCCCGCAAAACGGCTGGAGGTAACCCGCCCCAGCGCATCTAGCTCGATATAATGTTGATTATCATTGATATCTATCAGCAGATAAGGGGTGATAAAGCGATAATCGTATTCAGCATGGGTGATGCTGTAATCGGCCAATATAATGTCACTGACAGCACAGCAGGTGGCATCCCATTCCAAAATGGTTTTCCCGACTAATTGCGTACTACGTTGACTGATGGGGCGATAGAAGCGGGAGGCATCACCATAGTCAGTAAACCCACTTTGGGCGACCCAAATATCCGTTTCTCCGGTGCGAGCAAATAGACGGGGTGCTATTTGATAACCGGCCTTGATAAGCTGCTGTTTACGCTCATTCGCTGGTAATAATTCATCCAATGCGACCAAGGTTTGATCGTCAAATTCTGCCTGTTGACTGTAGGCAACCAGGCCCGGAATGGTGTCCGAGGTGTAGAAAACCTGCTGCTGCGCGGTAAAGGTTCGCTCTGCTTTAGTACCAAGCAGGCCCTCTGGCTGCTGTAATTCTTCCCAATGAATCCCCGCGGTAGGCACGAAATTGTCGGGATAGGTCAGTACATCACTGCGCTGCCCGGCAGGCAGGCCCAGCACATAGAATTTATCACTGATCTCATGGTGATAAGATTGCTGGCTTTCAGTGATGCGCAACTGTTGCTGTTGCTCGTCAAAATGGCTATCCCAATGTTCCTTTGCCAGCCAGGAGTACGGGGAAATACGGGCTTTATCGCGGCGTGGATAATTGATTGTCACACTGTGTAGTGGGTGACCATATTCATTGCAACGCAGCACAATCTGCTGGCTGCATTGCGGGTCTTGCGCGATACGTTCGTAGTGATAACTGAGTTGTTCCAGCACCATCGGTAAGGCTACCGGGGATGAGATTCCATCAGCAGAGGATTGAATTTGCCGCACCTGATAGCGAGAGCTGTTAACGCTATACGGTTGTGTCGCCAGTTCGCTGTCGTCCAGACCATAGAGTTCGCTGCGTAGCAATGAACCTTTCAGCGCCCGGTGCAACCAAAACGTTTGATTATCATCGAGTTCACTGAGTAATTCGTCACCTTGGGTATTGTTAATAAATTTTGTCAGGCGGGTAGGCAGCAATGAGTAGGCTTGGTCATCGCCCTGCCAATACTCACTTTGCCATAGTGTTTCATTGCCTGCCCGGCCAGTGTGGAACCAGCGACTGCTTTTGGTCGGCGCAGTGCGTTCAGCGGCACTGCCTTGTGCCGAGGTATCGGTATCCAGCGTATCGACACGGCCAAAACCACTGAATTCACGTTGCACACCATCATAAAAACCATGGAAGTAGCGGGCGGTTTGGCTCAGGCTGTTACCGGTTATCTCATCAAATTGCGTGGTTTGCGCTAATAGATGGATCGGGAAGGGCAATTGGCAGGCCAGTGATCGGCCCTGTTTGGCCGCCTGTGCTTTTTCATCCAACCAGAATTGGACAGAACTGCGGTAAAGCAACTGACTCTCTGCGCCCATATTATTGTTGGTGGTGCACAGTAAATAGGGTTTACTGGCGACAAAATCATAGCGCCAATGTTGTGTGGTGGGGTGCGGCACACTCAACATAATGCTGGCCACGCCCAGCCCCTGAATATCTGCCAGTGACAGTTGGCAGCTATTATCAAAGCGAATGCCTGTTGGCAACGCGATAGCCAGTGGTTCGGCAAAGCGGTTACCACTCTGGTTGCGGTAAATGAGCAGTTGGCTGGTGGTGGCATAAATAAGGTCAATGGTACCGGAGCCATCAATATCTGCCAGATAGATCGCTAGTGGATTAAATTGCTCAACTGGCTGATTAAATCCCGGTAAAGAGAGGGGGTGACCAAAGCGGCCATGGCCGAGATTGGGCCAGCAGGTGACGCTATTGTGGCGTATTCGCACCAGATGTTGTTGGCCCGAACCCATCACATCGCTGAACGCCACCAGTTCAGTGAAGTGAACTCCGGGTAGTGGTAGCGTGATGTCATCATCTTGTGCTACTTGGGTTGCGGCAGCAAAACTGTCACACAGATTGGTATACACGCGGACACTTTTTGGCCCGACTAAC
The DNA here is from genome assembly GCF_900460465.1 of Yersinia pestis. GTDB lineage: Bacteria > Pseudomonadota > Gammaproteobacteria > Enterobacterales > Enterobacteriaceae > Yersinia > Yersinia pestis. The sequence goes on from NZ_UAVH01000001.1 coordinate 755,989, forward strand.
GCCAGATCAGATAACCCGCTGCCGGCTAAATCGACCAGTTGCGCTTGTGGATGGAAATACTCCGCTGGCAAGGTAGATAACGGGATGAATTGGGTCCAGCTAAGATCAGGATCACGGCTAAGGTCAGGATCACGGCTAAAGTAGCCCGCTAAGCCCGGTTGACTGATCACCCAATCCAGCTTGCCGTCACCATTGATATCCATCAACATGGCATTTTCGCGCATCGCGGGTAGGCTCGGTAACCGTTGGGCCGCGCCAAAAGTGATGCCGTCGGCGGTGCCTGGTTGGCGAACCGGTGGGCGATAAATCCAGTGACCGCTGTCCTGATACAACATCCCCGGCATCCCTTCGCCGTTCAGATCCACCATTTGGTACTGATAGTTAAATTCAGCCCAATCAGTAAGTGGTTGCCAACCAAGGGCGTCGCGAGTGGAAAAATCCTGATAATCAAATTCTAGCGGTGGCAGGCTACGTTTGGTGCCATCGGGTTCATGGGCTAACTGTTGGCAACCGACCAGTTGGGTGGCATAAGCATCGTGCTGATAGTGTAAACGCAGACGGCTAACCAGCGTGGCTTGAGCATCGGGTTCATCACCTTTAAGTGCTGACAAATTATGGTACATCAACACTTGCTGACACAAGCGGCGGGTACGCACTTCAAAGCCATAGTTAAAGTGTGAGAAGGCGTCCTGACGGAAATTCCAGGATTTTCCTTTTATGATTACCGGCACTTGCTCCGCGATATTACTGTATTCGCCGTGATCAAAAATCAGGCTAAATAACCAGCTTGTCGGCGCAGGTTGCTGAGTCAGACAATAGAGTTCATACGCCGCTTGGCGATTACCATAAACCACGCGTTTCAGATAGCGTTGCGCACTGGCTGCTGGATGATTTTGTTTTTCAGCCTTATAAATACTAGGCTCATCAATGCCTTGTTCATCTTCTGCCTGATACTGGTAGCCGATATGCTCACCGCTCAGAGACACCGACTCTTCCAGTAGCCATTCAGCAATATGCTCAGGGTGCAGTGGATCGGCAATTCGCGCGGCAGCGGAATACCCCAAACAGTGTTTTTGGCCATCTGAACTGTGGACTAACCAAAACGGTGCCTGGCTGTTATTTGTCCGGGGTCGCCAATACTCAATGCGATGAAAATTGCCTTCAATACGTGGTAAGTAACGAATTACGCTGAATTGTTCCCCATTTAGTGACTGTTCAGTGCGTTCGATACTGCCCTGCGGATCCGCGGCAACCACCATGACTTCCCCATTGGGAGCCAGAAATTCATCATACTCATCGTAACGTGGCACTTGGGCGTTGGTTCGGCGGCGAATCGCCATGGTGCCGAGTTGCCAGCCAAGGCCAAACGGGCCGTTACCACTGCCGCTACTGTAACTTAGCGTGAGCGAGGGGGCGTAACCGCGGCCTGCGGAGATCGGCAGAGGCAGCGTCAGTGTTGCCATGCCACTGGGGCCGATAGGACCTAAACTATCGCCCATACCGGTAATCGCACCGCCCCCTTTAGGGAGCGACAAGGGAGCAACGGCCACTTGCTGTTTACTGTTTTCCATAAAGGGCTCTCCTATCAGGCCCTCTGTGGGGCCTGTTGACTGAGGTAACGGCGTTATCAAGAACGGATGGTGTAGCGAATATGCAAAATGATGTCGCTCAGGCTTTGCAGCAGCAGTTTTTGTTTGCTAGTTGCATTAGGGAAGCGCAGCACCAATGTGCCCTTGTCGCTGATATCAATTCCTTCAAACGGCAGATATTTACCGTCGTTAAAGTCCAGTAGGAACTGGCCGCTATCGTTCATTCCGCGGGAGATCGCCAGCGCGGTACACCCTTTTGCCAGATGGGTATTTTCACCCGCATAATCGAGAGTGGCTTGAACATCCTGATACGGCCCTAACAGCGCAGGTAAACTCACGCTTATCTGCTTGATGCGGCGGATATCACCCAAATGCATGGTTTCCGGATAGTCCTCAACCAGGTTCAGGCCCTTGATGCTGAGGGAGGTAATTAAGGTGCCATTTTTTAATTCAACAAAGTCTTGTTCATTACCGGTTTTTTGGTCTTTATCTTGCGCCATATAGCCCGTAACGATTTCTGCCAGATTGAACTTATGGTCGCTTAACTGTTGATAATGTTGTGCCAATGAAACGGTACGCTCTACTTCCAGCGCCCGCTGTTCTTCCATCAGCCACACATTTTCCAATTTTTGCAGATTGAGTTGCAGGTCTTCACCCGCCAGTAGTCCTTGATAGAGATCGTTCCAACCGGAGCGGATAAATAAGCCATCGGTCTTCGCTTTATCGACCTCTTTTTCCAGTGCCGCCTTTGCCATTAAACACAGGGGTTGAGTGGCATCAAACAGTTGGAAATAGAGGCCCGAAAGGCGACCTGCCATCCAGTTGTATAACTCTTTGCCGGTAAAACGGGTGCTTTGCATCTGATACAGTGCGTCGGCATGGCCTTGCTCTAACTCAGCTAAATTCAGCTGTTTTTGCGCCATATTGAGCTGTTCCTGCACACTGGTATATTGGTGCGCTAACTGTTCAATGTCTTTATCCGCCTGATCTTTTTGTAAGGTCCACTCTTGTGCGCGACGGCTATAATTGGCTTTTGCATCACGGACACCCGCGGTGGTTTCTAGGGCCATAGCCATACTCTGCATTCCCCAGCCAACCGCTTGTGATATCGCCCCCCAGCGAGAACCCCCGTCAGCCAAGCCAAAAACATTGGGCGCAGTATCCAAAACAGCACTAAGCCCCAAGGGGACGAGAGACTCACCATTGAGGGCCGCAGAGGCAATACGAATATTAATCGCTAATTGCTCATCGCTGGAAATACCGTTATCCAGCAGCTCCTTATAATGCTTACGCCGTTGTTCTGCAGCACTTTTTAGTGAATCTGTCGCTTCTAGGCTGGCTTGCAAGACTTGGATATTGTTGTTTTGAATATCTTTAGTGTGCTGCAAAACTTTCTGTTGCTGTTGTTGGAACAACAACGTCATGGCTTCGTTATCCTGCCTCTCCAGCACGCTTTGCAGGCTGTTGCCGAACTGAATCACCGCACTGACGGCACTTTTTGCCCGTTCAATTAACAGTGGAAAGCGATACAGCGAGGTTTGCGCTGTTGCTATTTGCTCACTACTATTGATGCCATTACCGGCCCCGTGTTGACGCTGCAATGCTTTAGGATCAACCGGTGTAGCAAAGAGGGGTAAATGTAATGGTTGGCCATCCAAATTTAGATTATGGCGCAGGTTATATAAGCGAATTTCCAGTTTATCCCAATAGGATAATAACAGTTCATTATAGGGTGGCAGGAAATGACTATTCTCCAATTGGCGACTTTCTTCTGCTAATTTGATGTTTTCCCACTGATGACTACTATTAAGGTTTGGACGTGGCCCCAATAATTGACTGGCCTGAATATAGTGTATTTTAGCTTCGGCCAGCGTATCCCGTTCTAATTGACGATAAGCTTGATCGCCTTGGCTAATAATCAAGTCTAAGGTACGCATAAAGATCGCCAGCTTATATTGCATCGGATCTTGCATGGCAATAACATCCGGATCATCGGTTGCCTGTATTAGCGTGTTTTTATCCCAAGCGGTATCTTGTTGCAGTGGTAGGATATTCCAATAAAGGATATTATCGCCTTCCTTTAGCAAGTTGCCATTCCCATCACGATAACCGGCACTATTAAACAGATATTTTAACCAGTGCTGTGCCAGATCAAAACGTTGTTCATTTAGGAACCGCATAGACGCCAGTAACGGAATGTGAAAGAATAACTCCCATAAATAAATACCGTAAGACCCATTGAATGCATTTAATTTAACGTTATTTTTTGGGTGTTATAACTGAGTAACTCATCAACTGATGTTTGAAATTTTTCTTTTAATGGCAGGCTATTCGGTGATAGTAAAGAGATTTTATCGTCTAATTCATCGATTATTTTTTCTTCAGGCTTTATTCTATTGAATACAATAGTGCTGGCTACCAATTCATTATATGGAAATATTCTAATTTCAAATTTATCTATGAGATTTATTTTTTTATTTTCTCCCTTTTCATTGTTTATAGTTGATATTATCTTTTCATTCTCAATTATTTTAACTTCACCGATGGTGCCATTATCTCCATTGATAAGTTTTTCCGCTATTTCAAACGATATACCATCGTCATTGCACAATATTTTAATATGACCATTAATATAGCCATGAAGACGTGACTCTATTCTTTTTATACTGGTTCCATTAGTTAAGAATAAATTTTCAACTTCTTCTTTAGCGTTTGGGTCACCTTGATTTACAAAGAAAGGAGGCAATGTTATAACCTCGGTTGAGGTGCTCAATTTAAATCCTATATCCATATTAATAATGAGTTCTGACCAAGTGTTATCATCGTTTTTGTATACACGATTGTAATGATATTTCTCTGTGGTTTCATCTTTATCGGTCCTAATGGAGAATTTATTAATCCAATCAATATAAAGACTACTTCGATGCCAACTAAGATTGATAAAGAATTTTTCTTCTGTGCCATTGATATTGCAATTGACTTTTTTCCATTCAGACCAGCGTAGATGATGGCTATCATTAGACAATTGTTCACCACTACGCCAATAATATTGGCAGGGTGATTCACGGGTTTTACCGAGGAAAAAATGAGTCTTAATATTTTCTACATACAACTCTTTGATAGTATCTATTTGAGCCAGTTTTTCATAGCTGATTAAATAGCTTTGCAATGCTGATTTGACTGATTTTTCCGTCAGTCTGCTGTTGTTGATGCTTTGTTCAAAAGTATTAAATAGCTCAGTTTTATTATAGCGCAATGTAGGGTCAATATAGTCTGCCGCATAATACATTAACTTCTCTTTACCCGCCCAGCGCGCATAGCGTTTATTATAACTGTTCCAGCCATGCAGAAAGTTATCGCTACTGAAATGTGTACTGATGTTTTTTTCATGGAGATCATTTTCTTCTCCATCAACACAGCGATTAATATAAATTTGTAGGCTACTGATCGCTTCGGCAATAGGTGAGGTTTTTACTTCATGGCCAATTTTAGTGTCTAACAATAAATATTGATACAGTTGTTCTGCAGTTTTAATTTTCTCGTCACCGCTGACATTTTTAGCAAGATAGTAGTTAACCAATGCGTCGCGGCGCGATTCGTTAATTTTATTTAATACAGTGCTAGTAGGCATAATTATTATTCCTATTAAATTTGGATGTAATAACGTTTTTTTAAAGATTAACTCTTAGCTTGTTGGCGATATTCTCTAACTCGTTACTCTTATCATCAAAAATATAGTTTTTTATTTTAATTATGGTTCCAGGATGGATTTTTAATTTTTCAGCGATATAAATGTGATTTTTCAATAATAAGATTGATCCAAACCCATTAGTCAATTTTTTATCAAAACTATACATTGGTTTTTGTTCAAAACGATAACCATAGTGTTCTTCATAATGATAATCATTTCTATTCTCATAATGGAAAGTGAAGTTTATCTTTTCGCCAAAAATAAGTATAAATATACTATTAGCAATGTTTATATCCCAATGGTATGCGTCTGCCAAACGTATGATTATTTCACTGTCCCAATTATTAATTAGTGACTGTATATTGTCTTTGGCCTGTTCTAGTTTTATCTCCTCTTCTTTCTTTTTACCTTCTAACTGAATTTTTGATTTTTCAAGGTTTGATACTTCAAGTTTAAGTGCTTTATACATGGGGTGTTCTGGGGGGAACAGTGTTGCGCTACCATTTCTAATCGATATGGTTGAATCAATATCATCCATGCTGTTATTTATAGAACCAATGCTTTTTGCTATTGACCTTATTACTTTATCTGCTGAATTTCTTAATTTTTCTTGTTTTTCATTTGTATCAGTAATCAGCTGTTGCATAATGTCAAATAATTCGCTTTGTGACACCTTAGCCTCTTGTTGGCATAACTTAAATTCAGATAATAACTTTAACAGCGTGATACTTGGAGAAGGGGCACTGCCTCTATTATCAATGCCATTGGGTAATAAGATTAATGCTATCTCTTGTTCAGACAACTCTGCCCATTGCGCAATTAATACGTATTGGCTCAGTTTTTGGCATTGAATAAGCAAGGGTTGATGGATTTCCAGTTGGTGCAATGAAGGCTCTTCAGCAAAGGTCATGGAAATATTTTGCCAAAATCTTTCTAAGGTAAATTCAGAGTCATTTTTTGCTAACCAATTGACCAGCCCTGCGACTACATTAGCTTTTAGGTGGAAGCCGTTTGCCAAGCTGCGATACAGATTAGGTTTGAGCGATTCGGAATAAACTTGCTTACCTAAGGTTTGATAAATATTGGATAAGAAATTAAATAATTCAGGGGTCGCTGTGGTGCTGTATTGCTTGGTGAGCATGGCTTGTAGGGTGGTGATATCCAGTTTTTGCTCACTCATCCATTGAAGGGTATTTTCTAGCACAATAATGGCATCAATAATGGTCAGAGCATTACCCTGGGCTATTTTTTCCATAATATTTTCATCTGGATGGCTATATAACTGCCATAGATATTCAGCTTGCGAGAAACTCACACCAAGTGTGCGGGGGATCATTGCCATACGGTATAATTGGCTGAATTTTTTACTATTCATCTTTACGTTGCTAATTGAACTCTTACCAAAGCAATATTTCGCAATACGTAACAGTTCTTCGGCAGTAATGCCCAATGCCTTGCGGATAATCACTTCCCACGAACCCTGATCAAGGAAGTTAAATCCTGCATCTACATCAAGGGTAGAGAAAATCTGCTGGAAGAAACTGGTTTTATTTTCGTTGGTATGGGTGGTGTTAACGGCATTAATAATGGCGATAAACGGATCGACAGACAGGCCGTAACGCTGATGTAAACGGCGATACTCGGAGATGATCGTGAGTATTTCGGGTCTGAGGGGGCTATCTTTATCACTGCTACTTTCAATGGCATTTTTATTAAGCCATTGCAGTTGTTCAACGCTGAGTTGCGTGGCATGTGCCAGACGTTTGGCGCTGTTATCATCCAATGGGGATTTTATGTCAATTAATGCATAGCTGGCCGGGTTCAGCCCGAGTTGTTCTTGTACTAACGCGGGGGTAATGGGATTAGCCCATGGATCATTATTCTCCGCTAACAGGGCTGCAATTTCTCGCAGACTGATAGCTTTATCTTCCAGTATTGCATTAATAACTGTCAGGTTATCGTCATAAGGTAGGGTAAAAGAAACGTCATTTGCGTGTGCTTCGGTATCTTTAGCCAGCTTAGCCAGAGGTGCATTCGTTTGCAGTACATTGAGTAAGATCTCCAGCGAAGAGACTTCTTGATTCATATTACTGTTACTAAGCACCAGCTCTTGTAAATCAGGGCGGCGTTTATCGATATGCAGTTTGTTTCCATCTTCATGTAACTCTTTTGCTACATGATACAATTCGCATAAATAGCGGCCCGGAGAGAACAAGGATTGGATAGATGCCGGATCGGCATACTCATTTGCTCGTTCTGGTATTCCTTCGGCCAGTGAAAGATCTGTTCTGGCTTCAGGCTGCAATATTTTTGGTGCAACAGAAAAGGCCAGTTTATTGATGCCACTGAGTACCGGATCGTTGCGTAGCTGTGTTGCCCGCCTGACGGCCTGGCGGTGGCGCTCTTCTGCTTTGGCTTGCTGATGAATCGTATTATCAGTATCCGCTATAACGGATGCAGTATGGTCGATATTATCTTGCATAATTTACCTCTATACTTAGGGACATTAGCTTGGGATGTGAAACAGCAGGTGTTAACGATGTGCTTACTTAAATAACCTGCCTGCGTAAGTTCCTCGGAATTAATTTTTCTGCAACTCCAACTACTTTAGGGATAAAATGACGCGCTATCGTTTCTGTCTGGTGTTTTTATTGTTATCTTCTGTTTAACTAAATTTTAGTTAAACAAATTGTATTTAACTACGTGTTGCATCTGACTTAGTGTTTTTTCTCTGCCTTCTGCCACTGCAGGAGTGAATTATTCGTTATGTATTGGATGAAAAATTCTTTGTTAATTACTGAGCTTTTAAAGTAAATGTAATAGGTAATGTCAAAGTTGATATCTGATATAAAACTTATTTCGGTAGAGTGACTTATCTTTTTTTTATCAAAAAAATAATTTGTTGATAGCGAGATTCCTGCCCCTTTTTTAATTATTTCATGGCGAACTCTGGCATCATCAATACGCAGTACATTCCCTGAGTAGCCTTGTTGTATTAGGTTGTGTGAAAATCGCTTAAAGCAGCAGGAAGAGCAAAAAATACTACTTTGTATAAAGGGCAGTTTCTTTAAATATTCAACTCTATCAGGCAAGTCATTCAAATGTGATGCATACAGTAATTTTATTTCACAACTGGCGGTTAGCTCAGTATCGAAATCATAGCCTTTTATCTCTTTGGTACTGATGACGATATCCATTTGACTGATATCACCAATATTCTCTCTTAACTCAATGTTAAAATTACCTTTTTTTATAAAGTAATCACATATCACGCCAGCATGATCTGAATTCAACTGATAGGTGGCGATATTTATAATACCATTTTTATTCTTTTTGTAATTCTTTGTTATTTCAGTTAATCGCACGTAGGTTGGGTAAATTTCTTGATAAAAAGCCGCGCCTTCCAATGTCAGTTTTAATCCCGATGTTGTACGTGTGAACAGTTTAAAACCCAGTTCCTCTTCCAGTATTTTTAAGCTTCTACTCATGGGGGGCGGTGTTGTGAATAGTTTCACCGCTGCATTAGTCAACGATCCCTCTTGAACCGTAGTAAAGAATACGAGTAAATTTTTTGATATAAACATATGCACCACTTATTTACTATTAGTTGTCGCGATATGTAGATGTACAATATATCTATAATATAAGTTAAGTCTATTTCATATATTAGAATAATTAGTGTTATTTTAGTCAACTAAGGAGACGGGTTAGCAAAAATACTGTATGTTAGGTAATGGTATTTCTTACGTAAATTAGCATAATAAATATCTTATTTAACAGTTGTTTCTTATTTCAAGATGATTTTTAATCATCAGGTTAATTTGTTATTTGATATAACATACCGTTAGCGATAATCCTGATAAACATCAGCTACCCGTTTGAAATACTCGGTCAAATAATCAATGCAGACCTGAACTTTCAGTGGCATTTTATCTTTTTCAGTATAAAGCGCATATACCGGACGCGGGTCTGAGTGATAGTGTTTAAATAGAATCTCAACCTCACCACGTTTAATTTCTTCAATCACCCACATTAAGGGGGTATAGGCGATACCCGCCCCGGCCTTTAACCAACGGATCATGGTTTGTGAGTCATTGGTGACAAAACGGCCCTGCGGTGATATTTGGGTGGTGATACCTTCTGGTGCGATCAGCTCAAAATTGCTATCTGGGCGGACGTTATACTCCAACCAGGAAAAATTGGCCATGTCACTGGGTTTTGCTGGCGTGCCATATTGTGACAAATAACTTTTTGCTGCACACACCACCATAGGCATAGCACCGAGGCGGCGCGAAAACAGCCCTGAGTTTTGCAAGGCACCGACGCGGATCACCACATCCAGGCCATCAGCTATCAGATCCGGTGCAGGAATACCGGCAACCAGATTCACTGATAAACCGGGATAGGCTTTGAGCATATCGGCTGTCATGGTGGCCAGCACATTTTGTGCCATGGTGGAGGAGCAACCAATGCGTAATGTGCCGGTTGGGGTATTATTAAAAGCATACAATTGTTCGTGAACTTGCTGCACCTCCTGCAACATACGCCGGCAGCCTTGGTAATAAATCCGGCCCGCTTCCGTTAAGCCAATGCGGCGAGTACTACGATTTAGTAGCTTAACGTTAAGCTCATTTTCCAGTTTTGATACCGTTTGGCTGATGGAAGAGACACTGTTCTCCAGTCGTCGTGCTGCGGCAGTAAAAGAGCCGCACTCCACCACCTTCGCAAAAACAGACATCTGTTTTAATCTTTCCATTACTTATTCCATCTGTATTATTAACTCTGGCTTAAAAGTGATTTAGATCACACATCGTAGATAACTTGATAATAAGCAGGCTAATATACTGTTGTCGGGAGAATAGCCTCACGTTTTGCTTATCGGTGCGAATACGGCACCACGCCGAAGCGTTATCATAATTTATTCAATTCAATAGCTTCAGTTTAACCCATAAGACTGCCTTATGGCTTTTGCTTTGAGTGCCCAGCAGGTAAGTTGGGTGGGTAGGGGCATTAACGCAGGCTAAATGACCCGAACCTTAAACATAAAGGATTTAAAGAATGAGTTTGCTTCCGGTGATGGTGATTTTTGGCCTCTCTTTTCCACCGATATTTCTTGAGCTGCTAATTTCATTGGCTTTGTTTTTTGTTGTGCGCCGCATCCTGCAACCAACCGGTATTTACGAGTTTGTTTGGCACCCGGCTCTTTTTAATACGGCGCTGTATTGTTGCCTGTTTTATTTAACATCCCGTCTTTTTTCCTGAGGTCACCGTGAGTACATTTTCATTAAAAATAATCCGCGTTGGCATCACCGTCTTGGTGGTCGTACTGGCTGTTATCGCGATTTTCAACGTGTGGGCCTTCTATACTGAATCGCCGTGGACCCGTGATGCTAAATTTACCGCAGACGTGGTCGCTATCGCACCGGATGTCAGCGGCTTACTGACCGAAGTACCGGTAAAAGACAACCAACTGGTGCAGAAAGGCCAGATTCTGTTTGTCATTGATCAGCCCCGTTATCAGCAGGCGTTGGCTGAAGCCGAGGCCGATGTGGCCTATTACCAGACCCTGGCTGCGGAGAAGCAACGGGAGTCCAGTAGGCGTCACCGCCTGGGTATTCAGGCGCTGTCACAAGAAGAGATTGACCAGGCAAGCAATGTGTTGCAAACCGTCCAGCATCAGTTGGCAAAAGCCATTGCCGTGCGGGATTTAGCCCGCCTTGATCTGGAAAGGACCACGGTACGTGCACCAGCAGAAGGGTGGGTGACCAACCTGAATGTACATGCTGGCGAGTTTATTAACCGTGGGGCCACGGCGGTCGCATTGGTGAAAAAAGATACTTTCTACATTTTAGCCTATCTGGAGGAGACGAAGCTCGAAGGGGTTAAACCGGGCTACCGAGCGGAAATTACCCCGCTGGGCAGTAACCGCATCCTGCATGGTACGGTCGATAGCATTTCAGCCGGTGTTACCAATAGCAGTAGCAGTGCCGACAGCAAAGGGCTGGCGACCATTGATAATAATCTTGAATGGGTACGCTTGGCGCAACGGGTACCGGTGAAGATTCATCTGGATAGCGAAGACCAGCAATATTTGTATCCGGCGGGCACCACGGCCACGGTGGTGATCACCGGGCCGAATGATCGTGATCCTCATCAGGCATCGCCCATGACCAAGTTGATGCATCGTCTACGTGAGTTTGGCTAATATGACCCACCCAAGCTTTATTCGCCTGCGGTTTGCGTTCAAGCTGAGTTTTGCCATTGTGGCGGCATTATTTCTTGGCTTTCATCTGCAATTGGAAACACCGCGTTGGTCAGTGCTTACTGCCGCTATTGTTTCCGCCGGGCCTGCCTTCGCTGCAGGTGGCGAACCTTTCTCTGGTGCGATTCGCCACCGAGGTTGGTTACGGATTATCGGCACCTTTATCGGCTGTATTGGGGGGCTGGTCATTATTGTGCTGACCATCAGAGCGCCAGTATTAACGTTGATGCTGTGTTGCCTATGGGCTGGGATCTGTACGTGGATTTCATCACTGGTACGGGTAGAAAATTCGTATGCGTTCGGTTTGGCCGGTTATACCGCGTTAATCATCATTGTCACCACCGGTGAAACGCCACTACTGACGCCGCAATTTGCGGTTGAGCGCTGTAGCGAAATTGTCCTCGGGATCGTCTGTGCGGTGATGGCAGATCTGCTGTTTTCACCCCGCTCGATCAAACAGGATATTGATCGATTGGTCGACAAGGTGTTAGTGGATCAGTACCGGCTCTTACAACTCTGCATTCAGCCAGCAGAAAAAAGTGAGATTGATCGCGCTTGGAATGAATTGGTTAAAAATACCACGTCACTCAATGGGATGCGCAGCTATCTGATGATGGAGTCTTCCCGTTGGCAGCGGTGTAATCGCCGTTTGCAGGTGTTACATACCGAGTCTTTGGCGCTGATCACGCAGGCGTGTGAAACCTATCTGGTGATGAGCAATCACCCAGAGGTGATCAGTGCTGAACTGAAAACTATGCTGAGCGAACCCGCTCAAACTCCTGCAGAGATCCACCAGCAGATGAAAAAACTGCGTCAGTTTATTGCTGCCAGCCACAGTGAGGCGATCCCGCACACCATCAGCAGTTGGGTTGGGGCAGCGACTCGCTATTTATTACTGTCGAAAGGGATCCAGACCAACAGCAGCATCAATCAGGTCGAAGAGGATATTTTGGCGGGTGATGCGCCGGTTAAGCCCATTTCTGCCGAAGGCCATCATGCGATGATCAATGGCTTGCGTACCGGTATTGCCACGGCGATTGGTGGCCTGTTCTGGCTGTGGACCGGCTGGACATCCGGCGCGGGGTGTATGGTGATGATTGCAGTGGTCACTTCGCTGGCGATGCGAACACCGAATCCACGGAGGATGGCGCTCGATTTTCTGGTCGGCGTGATTATCGCACTGCCCATCGGGGCGCTTTACTTTATGTTTATTATCCCGTCGACCCAGCAAAGTATGCTGTTGCTCTGTATCAGCTTGGGGGTGCTGGCATTTATTATCGGCATCGAAGTACAAAAACGGCGCTTGGGTTCACTGGGAACGCTGGCTAGCACCATAAATATTATCGTGCTAAGTAATCCAATGATATTTAATGTCCGCCAGTTTCTCGATAGCGCATTAGGTCAAATTGTAGGCTGCTTTGTCTCTTTAATTGTCCTGCTGTTGATCCGTGACAACGCGAAGGACAGAACGGGCAGAACCTTACTCAACCGTTTTGTTTACAGTGCGGTCTCGGCCCTAACCACCAATAAAACCAAGCGCGGCGAAAATCATCTACCCGCGCTGTATCAGCAACTGAACCAGTTATTGATGATGTTCCCGGCCGATATTGATAAATATCGTCTGGCATTAACGCTGATTATTGCTCACCAGCGGTTAAACAGGACTGAAATCCCGGTGAATGCGGAGTTGAGCGCTTTTCATAAACAGATCCGCTCTACCGCAGAGCGAGTGATTACTGTCAACAATGACCAGAAACGGCGTTATTATTTTGCCCGGTTATTGCAGGAACTGGATCAATATCAACAGAAATTGGTGGATTATCAGGCTGCTGATGCGGTTATCCGCCCGGTTAAGCGGTTGACTGAGATGTTGCGTAAATATCAGAGTGCGCTGATTTAACCGATAACCTACGGACATAAGGTGTTCTCATCACCTCATCAAGGGCTATAATAAGTTTGGTACCAGACTGCTGACAAACCCCGATAATTCGATCTTAAATGGTGAGGATAGGCAGGGAAGGCGCGGTTCGAGCCCTCATAAAGGCGCTCACGGCGTCTTTGTTATTTCTCTCTTCTCCCGCTGCAGGCACGTTGTCATCAACCTCGGTACCTTCCTTCTTCGCCTCCCTTTGATGGGTGGCATCATCTCCTCAGGAGGTTGACACTATGCCCGCACAAAATCCTTTACAACATCAACGACAGCACGACGGTATATACCACATTGGCTATTTTGTCGGTGGAAAATGGTCTCAGGCACAGGAGCAATTTGACGTCTACAACCCGGCAACCGGCGAGCTGGTCGCCAGAGTGGCTAAATCCGGTAAACAAGAAACCGAAGCGGCGATTAAAGCTGCCAGCGAGGCTTTCCCTGCCTGGCGAAAAACGCCCGCTAAACAGCGAGCAGAGATTTTACAGCGTTGGTATTTGCTGATAATGGAACATCAGCAATCATTGGCAGAGCTGATGGTCTCCGAGCAAGGTAAACCCTTAAAAGAAGCCTTGGTTGAAGTGGCTTATGCCGCCAGTTTTATCCAATGGTTTAGTGAGCAGGCCAAGCGGGCTAACGGTGAAATTATCCCGTCAGCCAAAGAGGGCGCACGTATCCTGGCGACCCGCGAACCTATTGGTGTGGTAGCCGCTATCACACCGTGGAATTTCCCGCTCGCGATGCTCACCCGCAAACTGGGGCCAGCACTGGCCGCCGGTTGTACCGGGCTGATTAAACCTGCCAATAACACGCCATTATCTGCCTTCGCCTTACTGGCACTGGCAGAACAGGCTGGCGTGCCAGCTGGGGTACTCAATGGTGTCGTGGGGGATACTCATGCTATCAGCGACGCGATTATGGCCAGTTCAGACGTGCGTAAAATCTCTTTTACCGGCTCAACCAATGTCGGTAAGACGCTGATGCGCAATGCTGCTGCAACCATGAAGAGAATTTCGATGGAGCTGGGCGGTAACGCGCCTTACATCGTTTTTGATGATGCCGATTTAGAGGCGGCGGTCGCCGGTGCTATGGCGTGTAAATTCCGTAATGCCGGGCAGGTGTGTGTGTGCGTCAATCGCTTCTATATTCAGGATGCTATCTACGACGAGTTTGTTAACCGCTTGGCTGCCGAGGTGAAAAAACTGAAGGTCGGCAACGGGATGGATAAAGACGTCAACATGGGGCCGTTGATTAATTTGGCTGGTCTGGAGAAAGTAGAAGAGCACGTAAAAGATGCGCTTGAGAAGGGGGGGCGTCTTTTAGCGGGGGGCATCGCCATGCGCTGGGCGGTAATTTCTTCCAGCCAACGGTGATTGCAGATGCCAATGAGCAGATGAAAGTGGCCTCGGAAGAGACATTTGGCCCGCTGGCCGCCTGCTTCCGTTTCAGCACTGAAGCCGAAGTGATTCAACGGGCCAATAATACGCCATTTGGGCTGGCGGCCTATTTCTATACGCAGAACTTGCAACGGGTGTTCCGCGTTTCAGAGGCGTTGGAAAGCGGTATGATTGGCGTCAATGAATGCTCGGTTTCGACCGAGTTGGCCCCTTTCGGTGGTGTTAAAGAGTCTGGCCTAGGTCGTGAAGGTTCGGTGCTGGGGTTGGATGAATTTATGGAAGTGAAAACCCTGCATTTGGGTAACTTGTAGACAACCTTGTCGGTCGAGTTAATGGGTTAGCGTTAAGTATGAGTTGTAATAATGATGTGTGATATGAATAGTCATAATGATATGAATGGTCCTAATGGCATTAATTGTAGGAATGATATTAATTGTAGGAACGATATTAAGGGCAACAATGAGTAGTACCGCCGTGGTAGGGAGCCTGGGGATTAAGGGGATCCATGAATAAACGACTGATGGCCATACTGGGTGCTGTGCTGCTATTGATAGCAGGTGCATGGCAAGGGATTGATGGCGTAACGGTGCGTGATATTGGTTCCTCGGCAGAGCTTGAGCGCCCGGCGCTTTCGGCCTCTGCCGCTACTGAGTCGTTAACGCAACATCAGAAAGTGGTGAAATACTTACAAACGCACCATCGGCTACCGGATTTTTACCTGACGAAGAAACAGGCCCGTGAGCAAGGCTGGGATGCCCAAAAGGGGAACCTCTGTGACGTGTTACCGGGCAAAGCCATTGGCGGTGATCGTTTCTCCAACCGTGAGCGTCAGTTGCCTGACGCCAAAGGCCGTCATTGGCGAGAAGCTGATGTGAATTACCGCTGTGGGCGTCGTGGTAGTGATCGCTTGCTGTACTCCAATGATGGCCTGATTTATCTGACCCAAGATCACTATAAGCATTTCATTCGGATGGAGTAAGAAGATGGTAAAGGTGGTATTCGATTTTAACCATATACCGGATCTTCCTGCATTTTACCGCGCATTTTCTCAGAATTTTGCGCTGAGCGAAGATTTTGGGGCCAATCTGGATGCGTTGTGGGATGTGGTCACCGGAGAAATAGCGTTACCGGTAGAGATTGAATTCGTTCATTTCAGCCGCCGCCATCAACGGCGCTTTGCTGCGATTGTATTGCTATTAGAAGAGGCTGAAGAGGAGTTGGCAGGGCGTTTACATTTTAATGTCGTTGATGAGCATATTGTTTGATAAATGCATTGTTTGATGAATGCATTGTTTGATGAATACACTATTTTGTGAATAGATTACGCCCGCCAACAGTATTGAGTCGGGAGCCGGGAGTGACCCGGCCCCGCCCGATTACTGTTTTTTTTCAGCCAGTTCACGTAAATACGAGAAAATCTGACGGAATGATTTTGGCGGCTTATTCGCAGCCTGCTCTTTTTGTGCATTACGCACCAGACTGCGTAATTGTTGGCGGTCTGCATCAGGGTACAGCTCTAGCACCGTTGGGATCGCCTCATCACCTTCCGCGATCAGGCGGTCACGCAGTGTTTCCAGTTTATGG
Organism: Yersinia pestis; assembly: GCF_900460465.1. Lineage (GTDB taxonomy): Bacteria > Pseudomonadota > Gammaproteobacteria > Enterobacterales > Enterobacteriaceae > Yersinia > Yersinia pestis. The sequence continues at coordinate 772,439 of NZ_UAVH01000001.1, forward strand.
AACAGCGAGATTTGCTGGTTGTGGCGGTTTTTCAGTTTATCCAACGCGGTCTGGATTGGTTCGACATCACGGGCGCGCAACATTTTACCAATTAACTGGAGCTGGCGGCGGCGGCCTTCTTTTTTGATCTTCTGCGCCAGTTCAATGGCGGCCAGCAGATCTTCATCCAACGGGATGCGTTCGAGTGCATTTTTACCCAGATCAACCAGCTCGGTGCCAAGGTCTTTCAGCGCTTCGGCATCACGTTTAATTTCACTTTTACTGACCCAGATAATCTCATCGTCATCGTCGTTTTTATTTTCTGGGACGTCATCTAGCCAATCTTCGGGCTGTTTGTTCATGGTCAAATTCCTTAAAAAGAGGCTAATCGTAGCAGGTTGCCAGGCTTTGTGCGAAATTGTACAAAAATCTCTGTTAGACTCAGACCTATGGCGTTCTCTATTTTATCCGTATAAGTCGTCGTATTACTACGTCGCCACGGCACTTTTCTGAACGATTATCTCATTAATTATGGCAGATCGATGAAAGTAGTCACTCAAGTTGCAGAACAGCGTAAAACGCTGGAACAAGCTGTTGCACAGGCTTTAGAATTAGCCCGCGTGGGTTCTGATGCGGCCGAAGTCGCCGTTAGCAAAACCACCGGGATCAGCGTCAGCACTCGCTTTGGTGAAGTGGAGAACGTGGAGTTCAACAGTGATGGTGCGCTGGGAATTACCGTTTACCACCAACAGCGTAAAGGCAGTGCGTCCACCACGGATTTAAATCCGGATGCCGTTGCCCGTACCGTGCAGGCGGCATTGGATATTGCCCGTTATACGTCACCCGACCCCTACGCCGGACCCGCAGACAAATCTCTGCTGGCCTTTGATGCACCAGATTTGGATTTATTCCATCCTGGCGATCTGGATGCTGAGCAAGGTATCTTGCTGGCGGCCCGCGCAGAACAGGCGGCATTGCAGGCTGACAAGCGGATCACCAATACCGAGGGGGGGAGTTTTAACAGCCATTATGGCATCAAAGTCTTCGGTAACAGCCACGGTATGTTGCAAAGCTACTGCTCCAGTCGTCACTCGCTCTCGAGCAGTGTGATTGCCGAGCACAATGGGGATATGGAGCGTGATTACGCCTATACCATTGGCCGTCGGATGGAAGATTTGGCCACGCCAGAATGGGTCGGTGAGGAGTGTGCGCGTCGTACTCTATCTCGTCTGTCTCCGCGTAAATTACCGACCATGCAGTCACCCGTGCTGTTTGCGGCTGAAGTGGCCACTGGCCTGTTTGGTCATCTGGTGTCAGCGATCAGCGGCGGTAATATTTATCGCAAATCGACGTTCTTGCTCGATCATTTAGGCCAACAGATTTTACCTGAATGGCTGACCATTGAAGAACATCCACATCTCTTGCGTGGTCTGGCATCAACACCGTTCGACAGTGAAGGCGTGCGCACACTGCAACGTGAAATCGTCAAAGACGGGGTGCTGCAAACTTACTTGTTGACCAGTTATTCTGCCCGTAAATTGGGGCTGCAAAGCACCGGGCACGCTGGTGGCATCCATAACTGGCGCATTGCCGGTCAGGGCCAGGATTTCGCAGGTATGCTGAAGCAACTGGATAAAGGTTTGGTCGTCACCGAATTGATGGGCCAGGGCGTTAGTACGGTTACCGGGGATTATTCCCGAGGTGCTGCGGGTTTCTGGGTCGAAAATGGCGAGATTCAGTACCCGGTCAGTGAGATAACCATCGCGGGTAATCTGAAAGATATGCTACGCAATATCGTCAGTGTGGGCAGTGATATCGAAACTCGCAGCAATATTCAGTGCGGCTCCGTTTTATTGCCCGTTATGAAAATCGCGGGCGAATAATAACCTTCCTGTCATCTTACTGTTCCACAACTCGCGGGTAGAAAATACCCGCGAGTTTGTATGCGCTTTTCCTTGATATGATAGTCTTCCCCAGTTTGTATGGATGTTTTATACTCGTCATACTTCAAGCTGCATATGCGTTGGCTGCTCTCTTTCACCCGAATCACTTACTGCAGTAAGCTCATCGGGACTCTCTCGCTTGCCGCCTTCCTGCAACTCGAATTATTTAGGGTATATAGTCAAAAGAAATGATTATGCCGGTATTGATTCGGGGAAGTTCAAATATGATTGTTATGCCAAGTACTTATAGTCCAGCGACAATTGCTAGAGAATTTAAGGTCATTCATGAATTTGAATTGTCTAGCATGAAATATGGTGTGATTTTCGATAAAAATGTCCCTAAAGCGGCCATTATCCGTATGAATACGGAAAGTTTTAATGGTATACCGCGTCACCGGATTATCGCGGCTCTTGATCTGGTTGCGAAGCAAGAGTTAGGTGAAAACGTTATTTCTGTTCAGCGCTTTTGGCAAGATTCTGCTCTTTTTCAAGTGGAAGGAATGGTGGTTGAACAGGGGGCGCGTGGCAAAGGGTTGGCTACATTACTTTATGAAGAATTAGTCGTTAAGTGTGGCGTGATTTTAATGAGTGATAATAAACAATATGAAGCCGGTAAGGCGCTGTGGCAGAAGATTGCTCAAGAATCGGACAAGCTGGCGGTGTTTATATTAGATTCTGACGTTGGTCAGTTTTACCCTTATTGTGGTGATCGCGTTCCCTATAATGGTAAAGGCATTCCTGAAGAAAAAATTTGGAGCCTGCATCCAGATACCACCAAATGGGGCGTGGTTTTGGTCGCTGAGAATAGAGAGAAAATATCGCAGTATTGTTGATAAATGAGTAAGTCTGCTACTGTTTCCAACTCTTGCTGTCTGCTCATCGCTAAGGTTGTCGGTGTACGCTTTTAATCTACTTCCCCCTCCCTTATTTTTTCACCGATTACTAAAATTAACTGTCAGTTTTACCTGCCATTGCCTATGTTAAGGAAGAGCAAAATAAGTCGTAAATACTAACCTAACGATAACAATAGGAATGTGAGCATGGGTAAAACACTAATGGCATTAATCACCGCCGCGTTACTGAGTACGAGCAGTTTAGTCATGGCGGCCAGCGTTGCTGACGATATGGAGACGATTGCCGAGCATTACGGCAAGGTATTGAAGGCCGATTCCACAGCGGTGATTAAACAAGATTTACAGGCGATGCGAGTGGCCGCAGTGGATGCACAAAAGGGCATTCCCACAAAATTGAAGAGTAAAGTTGAAGACAGTCCTGAAATGAAGGATTTTCGCCATGGCATGGATGTGCTGATTGGGGAAATTGATGGGGCGCTGGCCTTGGCGGATCAAGGTAAGTTGGATGAAGCAAAGCAAGCGGCACAAGATTTTAAAGACACCCGCAATACCTATCACAAAAAGTACCGCTGAGCCTGAGATAGATAAGGGCGCAGATTGGAACGCGGCTTGCCGTGGCGAAGCCCATAGATGGGCCAGGCAATGAGTGCAGCCAACGCCCTGCATCTTGAAGGATGGCGGATATAAAAGTGAGCGATAGAGGGTAATGGCCTGCGGCGGTTACCCTCTATTATCTTCTATTACCCTTTATTACCTTTTTACCTGACACTGCATCTCTGCATCTCTGCATCACGTATTAGCGGTGATATTCGCCCGCTGATTCTGGCTGATACAGCAGTTCCAGTACGGTAATGCGGGTTTCATCCCCACCAGGTAATTTCCAACTGATCTCATCATTGACGTGCAGGCCCAGCAGTGCTGCGCCCAGTGGAGCCATGACTGAAAGTTGTTCATTACTGTCTTTTAATGATGCGGGATAAACCAGTGTACGAATATGTTCTTCTTGGCTATTCAGATCAAGAAAACGCACGCGGCTGTTCATGGTCACCACATCCGCGGGAATCTCATTAGGTGGCAAAATTTCTGCCCGATCCAGTTCTTCATTGAGCGCTGTTGCGACCACAGAACCGGCAAAAGCCGGTTGCGCTAGCAACGCATCCAAACGCTCAGCATCCAGCTCGTTAATCGTGATGGTTGGCTTGGTCATAGCACTCTCCAATTCAATTTCAGCAAAACATAAAAACAACACCCCCACGCCATAGGAGAGGGGGTGTTAGAAAATAGCTTAATGTTAATCTGATATTAGGCGCTTCCGACAAGAAAAGAAAGAGATCCGGATCACGAACTTTTTTCCATCACGAATCGCAGCCGCACATTGAGATGAAAGTTATTTTGTTGTTAATGATTACATTGGAAAGTTAACAGTATATTTTGCGAATACGGCTCCATCAGGACATTTTGCACTGATGGAGTCACCTATCACCGGCCCTTCGAAAAATAACGCGCTTACTCAATGAAATGACCTACACACCGATTCAATGATCCATGCGCCCAATAAATTACTCACATACCCAATAAATCCCCTCATATCCGCGTAATATCATATCTTGCGGTTGGAAGGCGCTTTGGTCGTAGCTGCTCATCAATAATTGCCAATTACCGTCCAGCGTGAGGCCCTCGGGTTGCCATCGCTGGGGCTCTTCACTCAGGTTAGCGACTACCAACAGTTGCTTCCCTTGCCAACTGCGCAAATAGCACCATAAATCAGGGTGCTGTGGGCAAAGATCCTGATAATCACCGAAAGTGAAAATATCGTATTGTTTACGCAGGGCTATCAGGTATTGATAGGCATAAAACACCGAGTCAGCGTCGGCCAATGCGGCATTAACGTTAATCTCATGATAATTGCTGCAAGGGGCAATCCAGGGAGTGCCTTGGCTGAAACCCGCATTATCGCTGCTATCCCATTGCATGGGGGTACGGCTATTATCACGGGATTTAGCTGCCAGAATCGCCAATAACTCATCGGGTTCGCGGCCTGCCACACTCAGTTCGGCAAACATATTCAGGCTTTCAACATCACGGTATTGAGTGATATCAGTGAAATTGGGGTTCGTCATGCCAATTTCTTCCCCCTGATAAATATAAGGCGTGCCCTGCATACCGTGCAGTACCATCGCCAGCATCTTTGCCGCTGGCAAACGTAGTGCGCCTTCATGACCAAAACGCGAGACAATGCGTGGTTGATCGTGATTACACCAAAATAGTGCGTTCCATGCTCGGTTGTGCATCCCTTGCTGCCACTGATTAAAAATGTGTTTCAACTCCACCCGATTCGGCGGCATCAATGACCACTTTTCACCGTTAAGATAATCCACTTTCAGGTGATGGAAATTAAAGGTCATGGATAACTCATCACCGCCTAATGCCGCATATCGCTGACAATGCTCGAGACGGGTGGATGACATCTCGCCTACCGTCATCAGGCGGCGTGGCTGGAACACATCGCGGCTCAGTTCCTGCAAAAACTCATGAATGCGTGGGCCATCGGTATAAAAACGGCGGCCATCGCCGTCCAGATCATTAGGGAAATCCTGCTGTTTGGACACCAGATTGATGACATCCAAACGCAGACCATCAACCCCCAGATCGGCCCAAAATTCACACACCTTTTTGAGCTCATCGCGTACCGGTTGGTGTTCCCAATTCAGATCAGCCTGCTCTGGGGCAAACAAATGCAGATAATACTGGCCGCTGGCCGCGTGCCACTGCCATGCGTGACCACCGAATTTCGAGCGCCAGTTATTCGGTAAACTGCCGTCTCCACCGTCACCGTCACGCCAAATATAAAATTGCCGATAAGGGCTATTACGATCCTGCGAAGCTTTAAACCAGGCATGTTCTGTGGAGGTGTGATTGAACACCATATCCATGATGATGCGTATGCCTCGCTGATGAGCACCCGCGACCAAACGTTTAAAGTCATCCAATGTGCCATAAGCGGGGTCAATGGCGCAGTAATCCGCCACGTCATAACCGTTATCCACTTGTGGCGAGACATACACCGGTGTCAGCCAAATGGCATCAACGCCCAGCTTTTGCAGATAATCCAGCCGCTGCGCAACGCCTGCCAGGTCACCATAGCCATTACCGGTACTGTCCTGAAAGCTCTTCGGGTAAATCTGATAGATGACACCATGTTGCCACCAAGGGATTGGATTATTCATAGCGGACTCTTATTCATTGAAAAATGACCCCGCCAGACGATCACCGCTGGCGGGAGAACACAACTTATATCGACATCATCCAGATCGACACCCTTCAGACTGGCAATTCGCCACGACGCTCTTTACGCTTATACACCAGAATGGTCAGTGCTAATGGCACCACGATGGCCACTAACATCGCCACGGCATAAATTCCCCAGAACTGCGGTTGGATAGATAAAATACCGGGCAACCCACCCACACCGATGCCGTTCGCCATGACTCCCGTCAACCCACAAATCAGGCCAGCCAGTGCGGAACCGATCATGGCGCATAACATCGGGAAACGGTATTTCAGATTGATACCGTACATTGCTGGTTCGGTCACGCCCAGATAGGCGGAGATCGCTGCGGGTACTGAAATCTCACGTTCATTGATTTTACGGCTGATGATGATGATACCCAGTACCGCCGAAGCTTGTGCGATGTTGGACAACGCAATCAATGGCCAGACCGGTGTGCCGCCCATGCTCTGAACCATCTGCATATCAATAGCCAGCGTGGTCTGATGTACCCCAGTAATCACCAGCGGTGCATACAGGAAACCAAATAGTGCCGCACCGACCGGTGCGAAACTGCCGGTCATCACCGCCTTCACGCCCCATGCCACACCGTCACCAATCATGCGGCCAAACGGCCCAATCAGTGTATGGGCCAGGAACACGGCTAGCAGCAGGGAGACCACAGGGACGACCACCAGGTAGAGATAGGCGGGGATGATTCTCTTCAAGTTGGTTTCAATCCACCCCAGCGCCAGACCCGCCAAAATAGAGGGGATCACCTGTGCCTGATAACCCACTTTTTCAATGGTAAACCAACCGAAGTTCCAGACGTCAGGCAGTTGTTGCCCCAGTAAGTAGGAGTTCATCAATTGCGGAGAGACCAGTGTGATCCCCAGTACAATCCCCAATACCGGGGTCCCGCCCATTTTCTTCACTGTTGACCAGCAGATCGCGACAGGCAAGTAGAAGAAGATGGCTTCGCCAAGTAACCAGAGGAAGTCATAAATGGTTTGCCACGCGGGGTACATCTGCGCCAGCGTTTTCCCCTCAGACATTGGGATGTCACCGATGACATTACGGAAGCCGAGGATTAACCCTCCGCTGATCAGCGCCGGTAGCAACGGGAAGAAGATCTCAGCAAAGTGAGAAATACCGCGCTCAAACCAAGTCATGTTCTGCCGTGCCGCGAGCTTGGTCTGTTCTTTGTCCACTTCACTTTGGCCAATCTTAGCAATCAATGCTTTATAGTAATCATCGACTTCTGGCCCGATGACCACTTGAAATTGGCCTGCATTAGTAAAACAGCCTTTGACCATTGAGAGATTTTCAATCTCTTTTGGTGATGCTATCGACGGATCTTTTAATACAAAACGTAATCGAGTAATGCAGTGACTGACGGTGGCAATATTTTCTCTGCCTCCCACCAGAACGATCAGTTGATCGATATCCTGCTGTTTTACTTTGCCCATTTTATCGTCCTTTCCGTAAAGGTTACGTGCGCGCATGAGATGCCATCTCTGCCTGAAGTCAGCAGCGAATTAAATCTATAATTCCCTTTTTACTCGGTGTTACCGCGACGCTCACTCACCCAAATGGCGACACTGAGTCAGTTCATCAGGATTAATGCGTCGCATTTTTAAGGCTCACCTTATGGGCGAGCAGTCATGCTGTTCAAATCGGTTTTCGGTCTTATTACAACACCAATGACGTTGGATATAGGCGGAGAAATATCCAACTTAATAAAGATTAGCTAGGTATTTATTTTTATGGAATGGGAACGTTCCCATTTTGTATTGAAGATCACAAATTGATAAATTTTTATACAGTTGTTCACTGTTAAGGCCATCGATGCAGCGTTATTCCTCTGTACAGGATGGGATCAGACGAGTTGGCCCGGAATAATAATTTGCTGAATAGGTTGGCTATTACTCAGTTGGTCCAGTAATTGCTGCGCGGCTTTCACACCTGCACGGCCATAACCCAGCTCAATGGTTAAGGTATCGGGAAACAAAAAGTGTAACAGCGGTGTATTACCAATACCGCATACCTGAATGGGGGGCTGCTCCCGCTCCTGCTGTTGCAAGTATTTACTGACGCCCATGGCGATAGTGTCAGAGGCACAAACCAATGCCGAGGTTTGTGGGGTTATCACCTGAGGAGCGAGCTGAAAGCCACTCTGATAGCTCAACTCCCCCAGCGCCACCATGGGTGTCAGGCCATGCTGTTGACTGTAATCGAGATAGGCTTGATAGCGGCGCATACCGGTGGTTGCATCGGAAGATTGTACGCCGATATAACTGATATGGCGGTGCCCGGCTTGGCGTAATTTGTCCATCAAGAGGTATATGGCACCTTCATCGTCATAGCAGACAGAAGAAAAACCACGGTACTCGCGCGCCAGCACCACCATTTTTTCCTGCCACGGTGCCAGCATTTCTGCAGTTAATCCGCTGAAACCGAACAGGATCACGCCATCAACATGGCGTTGTTGCAGAATATGTAAATGCTCGCTAACCAATGTGGTATCAAATTGGCTCTCCATCAGGATCGGGTCGTAACCTTGTTGATAGAACAGCGGTAACATAGTACGTACTGCCTGGTTCTCGGATGGCGAATCGAGACGAGAGACAATGATGCCAACAACTTTGTCGCTTTGCCCACGCATGGCTCGGGCCGATTTGGAGGGGGTAAAACCGTGCTGGCGGATCACCGCCTCGACCCGTTCACGGGTCTGTGGGCTGACGCTGCCTTCATTATTTAATACCCGTGAAACTGTGGATTTTCCAACACCACTCATGCGGGCAATATCTTTAATGGTCAAACGGTTTTGCATGGTTTGCCTAATGTTCAGGTTTGAAAATACATTTTAAACTCATTATTTATATATGCAGTGGTATTGGGAAGTTCGAGATGCATAGAACCAGATGGCACGCATGATATTCCGATGACTGGCAGCATAGGAATACCCTAACGAATTTTCTCACCGTTAGGGTATTTTTTACTGCGGTGATATCGATTATGTGGTTTGGTTTTATTGGGGGTGAACTGAATTTGAATGCAGAACCATCAGTGGGGGGGAGCATCGATGGGCAGACAGATCTCACAAAGTTCTTTCAGTAGTGATATATAATCACTTTTGGTATCTGATTGAATACTCAATACTTTATTGATACTATCCGGTCCCAGGCTGAAGGCATCAACCCGCAAATAGTTACCTGATCCAGCAGTCAATTGGGAGACGATCAATTCTTTGTTGCCATCACCATTGATATCAGTAAATTCTACCCGAGGTTTTCCATTATCTTGGAATATCGAACCATCACGAGAAAACACTCCGCCAGCAATAAAGTCCAAAAAAGTGTCATTCTTGAAAATAGCGACAGAATAGGTGCCGACAGATGCCGATTCTAAATCGCCCTCAGACAACACAGCGACTCGCTTATCAGGTAATGGGATGGCGACGCCATTTTTGGCTATTGCGGTACTTCCCCAAAAAAAAGGTGAGCATATTATCGGTATTAATAACCAAGTGCGCAGTTTCATCCTTAATCCCCTCTCAATAGGCTACAGAGTATACGAATGCGGTAACTGATGTCAACGACGGATGAAAAGTGATCCACTTATATCTCCACCAACGGCCCAATATTGATCCACCGTTTTACTCAGGATTAGCTTCTGCTATAACCCCGGCCTTTCGTTTCTGTCTGAGTCGATAGCTTTCTCCTTTGATTTGAACGACATGTGAGTGGTGTAAGATACGGTCCAGCATCGCTGAGGTCAGTGCTGCATCACCGGCGAACGTTTGATCCCACTGCCCGAACGGCAGATTGGATGTCAGGATCATTGCGCTCTTTTCGTAACGTTTAGCGATGACCTGGAAGAACAGCTTTGCTTCTTCCTGACTGAACGGCAGATAGCCTATTTCATCAATGATGAGCAGGCGGGGGGCCATTACTCCACGCTGAAGCGTCGTTTTATAACGGCCCTGACGTTGTGCCGTAGATAACTGAAGTAACAGATCTGCTGCTGTTGTGAAGCGAACTTTGATACCTGCACGGACTGCTTCATAGCCCATCGCTATTGCCAGATGGGTTTTCCCCACACCTGATGGCCCCAGTAATACGATATTTTCATTACGTTCTATGAAGCTGAGTGAGCGTAACGACTGGAGTTGCTTCTGCGGTGCTCCGGTGGCGAATGTGAAGTCATACTCTTCGAACGTTTTCACCGCCGGGAAGGCTGCCATTCGGGTATACATCGCCTGTTTACGTTGATGACGTGCCAGTTTTTCTTCATGAAGCAGATGCTCCAGGAAGTCCATATAACTCCATTCCTGGTCTACTGCCTGTTGTGACAGCGCAGGCGCTGCGCTTATAAGGCTTTCCAGTTGCAACTGCCCGGCGAGCGCCATCAGTCGTTGATGTTGCAGTTCCATCATCACGCCACTCCTCTGCAGAATGAGTCGTAGATGGAGAGTGGATGATGCAGGGGGTGTTTGTCGAAGTTCACCAGATTTTCATCAAGATGCACGTCATACTCTTTTTTCTCCGGAGGCAGTGCCAGCATGGACTGCTGCTCTTCGAGCCAGCGATCGCAGGGACGGGCCTGGATTGTTTCATGCTTTCGTTGGTTAGCGACATCGTGCAGCCAGCGCAGACCGTGGCGGTTGGCTGTTTCAACATCGACAGTGATCCCCATCGGGCGCAGGCGAGTCATTAGTGGGATGTAAAAACTGTTACGGGTGTACTGCACCATCCGTTCCACCTTACCTTTAGTCTGTGCCCTGAAGGGGCGACACAGTCGGGGAGAGAAGCCCATCTCCTTGCCGAACTGCCACAGCGAAGGATGGAACCGGTGCTGACCGGTCTGATATGCGTCACGTTGCAGAACCACAGTTTTCATATTGTCATACAACACTTCGCGCGGCACACCACCAAAGAAGCGGAACGCATTACGATGGCAGGTCTCCAGCGTGTCATAACGCATATTGTCAGTGAATTCGATGTACAGCATTCGGCTGTATCCGAGAACAGCAACGAACACGTGAAGCGGTGAGCGACCATTACGCATAGTGCCCCAGTCAACCTGCATCTGTCGTCCGGGTTCAGTTTCGAACCGAACGGCAGGCTCCTGCTCCTGAGGAACCGAGAGAGAACGAATGAATGCCCTGAGAATGGTCATTCCGCCACGATATCCCTGGTCTCTGATCTCGCGAGCGATTACCGTTGCCGGGATTTTGTAAGGATGAGCATCGGCGATGCGTTGACGAATATAATCCCGGTATTCATCCAGGAGTGAAGCAACAGCAGGTCGCGGCGTATATTTTGGCGGCTCAGATTTTGCCTGCAAATAACGTTTAACGGTATTGCGGGAGATCCCCAGTTCTCTGGCAATCGCCCGGCTACTCATTCCCTGCTTGTGCAGGATTTTAATTTCCATAACTGTCTCAAAAGTGACCATAAACTCTCCTGAATCAGGAGAGCAGATTACCCCCTGGATCTGATTTCAGGCGTTGGGTGTGGATCACTATTGCACCGTTCGTTACAACTGAACCGTATCCGTGTGATAACGCGGCGATCAAAGGGTGGGGCGATTGGGTGACTTATGCTGCTTGTATCTACGACCCAACGGCCTGTATCCCCTTCATCTGATCTTGTCCGCAGCCCGATAGTCCCTGCTTTTTTAAAAGCCGTCAACGGAGATTCGGTCATGGAATGGGAAGAGAGAGACAGAGCGGAGAGAAATAAAATCACCACATGCGGCTGGCGATAACCCGCCGTATGCGGTGATGGGGGAGGGATTAACGACGTACGGCGATGGCTTCGATTTCGATTTTTACATCTTTGGGTAAACGGGCCACTTCAACACAAGAACGGGCTGGGAACGGGGCGCTGTGTTCTGTAAAGAAGGCTTCGTAAGTTGCGTTAACGATACTGAAATCATTCAGATCTTTAACGAATACGGTGGTTTTCACGATATCGGCAACTTTCAGGCCAGCCGCTTCAACAATGGCTTTCACGTTTTCCAGTGACTGACGAGCCTGAGCGGCAATATCATCAGCGACTAAGCCGGTTTTTGGATCGATCGGGATCTGACCGGAAGTCATGATCATGCTGCCCAGATCGACACCTTGAACATAAGGGCCAATGGCAGCAGGGGCGAGTTTAGTTTTGATAGCACGTAACATCTTGACTCCTGATTTACGTAATGCGGAAAGGGATATCATAATGATCCCGACCATTATAAAGGCGAACTGAATTACAGCAACCCGTGGGGCGAAGTTAGCCACTGCCCATTGGGATGAATATTACGGGCTTACCGTTATCAATCCGCGTGTAGTACGGTCAGGTGATCGAACTCTTTCTCACAATATTTGCACTTCAGGCTAATTTCGCCTCGCTGCGCTTTGACGGTAAAGCTGGAGTCGACGGGTTCGTTGTGGCTGATACAGTTGCTGTTTGGGCACGTCAGTACCGCATCGATACGCTCTGGCAGGCTGAGGGTCAGCTTCTTCACTACTTCGTAGTTATCGATACGATTGACGGTTGCATCTGGAGCATACATTGCCAACTGGTTCGCTTGTTGCTCGGTCAGGAAAGTGTTCTCGATCTTAATCAGATCCTTACGACCAGAACGTTTAGACGGCAGATTCAAGCCAATGGTGATGCGCTGGTCGGTTGCCGTTAGCTTAAACAGTGAGAGCAATTTAAAGCCGATTTGAGCTGGAATATGGTCAATCACGGTGCCGCATTTAATCGCTTCAACCTGAAGTTTGTAATCCTGAGTCATCATCATTCCCCTTAAAGAGCTAATTCTGCGTTTAATACCAGTGCCAGTAGCGCCTGACGTGCAAAAATACCGTTACCCGCTTGTTGGAAATAGTAGGCGTAGGGGGTTTTATCGACATCGGTTGTGATTTCGTCAATACGTGGCAGCGGGTGCAACACTTTAAGATTATCCCGTGCGCCCGTTAAATCAGAAGAGCGCAAAATAAACTGTGCTTTGACATTGGCATATTCCGATGGGTCAAGGCGCTCTTTCTGTACGCGAGTCATATAGAGAATATCTAACTCCGGTACCACCTCTTCGAGGCTTTCATGCAGGCTGTACTCAATCTCTTTTTCTTCCAACATTTGCAAAATATAAGCGGGCATTGCCAGCGCATCAGGGGCGATAAAGAAGAAGTGGTTGCCATTGAATTTTGCCAGCGCTTGCGTCAATGAATGCACGGTACGGCCATATTTCAGGTCACCTACCATGGCGATATTGATGTTATCCAGCCGGCCCTGCGTTTCCTGAATAGTGAATAAATCGAGCAGGGTTTGTGTTGGGTGCTGGTTTGCGCCGTCACCGGCATTCACGATAGGCACATTCCCCGAGAATTGCGCGGCCAGACGTGAAGCCCCTTCTTGTGGATGGCGCATCACAATGGCGTCAACATAAGTGCTAATGACTGACATGGTGTCTGCCAGTGTCTCGCCTTTCTTACCCAATGAGGTATTGCTGCTATCAGAAAAGCCCACGACCGAGGCACCCAGGCGGTGAATGGATGTTTCAAATGACAAGCGGGTGCGGGTCGACGCTTCAAAAAAGCAACTGGCGATCACTTTATGTTTTAACAACTCTGGCTGCGGAGTCTTTTTCAGGCTGGCCGCAGTACGCAAGACCAGTTCTAGTTCATCGCGACTTAAATCGTTAATTGAGATGATATGTTTGTGATACAACGGATTGGCCATTTTTTGCTCTCCTCTGTGCTTACCCGTGGTCGCGGGCTACCCTTATTTTAATGAGTCGTAATGCTTAACTTGGTTCTGTTCGACAGACAAAAAAAAGCCCCTCAACGAGGGGCCTTACAGGATCGGTTTAGCAACGGGAGAAACCACGGCAGTTGGCTGCCCGCAGGCAGGTGATTTTGTCGATGATCAATTGCATGTTGTTCAACAAAATATAGGCGGTTTTTCATCATTTCCCCCGGCAAATTGTGGCGAATTATACTCGCGTCTGATTTCTCTGCAAGGAGTAAAGATCGTCTTTTTCGTGCTTAGCAAACGATTACCTACACTGCGTGCGCCCTTAATCTTCGTCAAATCCCGAATTAAACAACTCGATAACCGCTGCCAATGCCTGAATTTCATCAACCCCGGTTGCTTCAACCTCTATTTGGCGGCCTTTGGCTGAATCCAGCATCAGCAGCGCAATGACGCTGCTGGCCTCCGCTTCGGTACCGCTGTCATTGCGTAACATCACTTCTGCATCAAAACTCTGAACCAGCTCGAACAATTTCATCGCGGGTCTGGCGTGCATTCCCAGCTTGTTTTTGATCTCAACGGTTTGTTTGACAGTCATTGTTTACGTTTTTCCAAGGTACGATGGCGTGATTGGACATTCTTACCACGAGCGCGGAAATAATCGGCCAGTTGTTCAGCAACATAGACCGAACGGTGTTTCCCGCCGGTACAACCAATAGCGACCGTCAAATAACTGCGGTTATTGGTTTCCAACATTGGCAGCCACTGTTCCAAATAGCTGCGTGTTTGATAAATAAAGTTATGTACTTCCGTATGGCGATCAAGGAAGGAAATAACGGGTTTATCCAGGCCGGTCATTGGGCGTAGCTTGGGATCCCAGTGTGGGTTGGGAAGGAAACGGACATCGAAGACATAATCTGCATCAATGGGAATGCCGTGTTTAAAGCCAAAGGACTCAAATACCATGGTCAACTCACGCTCACGTTTACCCAGCAGGCGGGTACGCAGCATTTCAGCCAACTCGTGCACTGACATTTCTGAGGTATCGATAATCAAGTCAGCCCGCGAGCGCAGAGGCTCTAGCAGGTCACTCTCTTCATCAATCGCGCTTTCTAACGATAGGTTCTTCGCCGACAGTGGGTGCAGGCGACGGGTATCACTGTAGCGACGAATTAGGGTATTACGGTCTGCATCCAAAAATAGCAACTGCGGGGAAAAGCTGTCCGGCAGTTGGGTCATGGCATGTTCAAATACCTCAGGAGATTCAGGCATATTGCGCACATCTATGCTTACGGCGGCGGAGATGTTCCTATCGGCAAGTGTACTTGCCAACTGCGGCAACAGAACCACAGGCAAGTTATCGACACAATAAAAGCCCATATCTTCCAATGCACGCAAAGCAACAGACTTCCCTGAACCGGAACGGCCGCTGACAATCATCAGCACCATGTAGTCACTCCCCTTGGTATCTCTTTGGCGTTTATCGCCATAATTAGGAACCTGCATTCCGGCTACAAACCGGGGTGTGGTGGGTGCGGAACCCACCCTCTTTCGAGCCGCAGGTGTGTTGGCTACTCTCATCTACCCGAATCACTGACTTATGTAAATTCTTCGGGCCTGGCTATTTGCCATTTACCGCCTTTCTATATTTTACTGCCTTACGCTATTTTCCTGTCTTCCTACATTTTTACTGTCTTACGCTATTTTTACCGCCTTCCTACACATTGAAGTCTATTGGGCGTATTGGCCCCAAACTAGGCTATTTCTGGCGGTAATTCAGTAATAATCTGATAAAGCTCATCATCACTTTGTGCTGACCGCAGGCGGCGACACACTGTTTTATCAGCTAATCGTTTGGCGACTAAAGATAAAGTATGTAAGTGAGTTTTACATTGGTCTGCTGGAACCAACAAGGCAAACAACAGGTCAACGGGTTGGTTATCAATCGCATCAAAGGCAATAGGCTGTTCCAGACGAATAAATACACCCACCGCGCGCAGTGTATCCTCTTCCAACTTGCCATGAGGTATTGCGATACCACTGCCAATCCCGGTGCTACCCATGCGTTCACGGGTCAATACTGCATCAAAAACGACCTGTGAAGGTAGATTAAGCTGCTTGGCAGCTAACTCGCTGATAATTTCCAAAGCCCGTTTTTTACTTGAGCAGTGTACGGAGCTTTTGGTGCTCTCGATATTGAGTACCGAGCTTAATTGCAATGCTGGATCGTTGGTCATCTCATCTTTCACTTAAGCGCTGTTTACGCCAGATACCGGTGGGAATAAATATCCACCGGTATCTGGCTATGTAGCGAGTGTAGAACCTTTGCTGAGTAATAACAGCAACAAGGGCTTCTAATGTTGTTTCAATTTATCTTTATGCTTGTTCAACTGGCGAGCCAGTTTATCAACCAAAATATCAATTGCTGCATACATATCTTCTTGTTCCGAGCTTGCGTGCAACTCGCCTCCATTCACATGTACCGTTGCTTCTGCAATTTGTTTTACTTTTTCGACACTTAAAACCACATATACTTAGTTAATTCGATCAAAATATTGCTCAAGTTTGGCAAATTTTGTGGTAACAAACTCGCGTAATGCTTCGGTTATTTCGACATGATGACCGGTAATATTGAGCTGCATAGTCTATTCCTTCTCAGTTCAGGTCAAACCAACTGTTTACGTTGATTAGACGGAGGGATGGATAACGACTCTCGGTATTTTGCGACGGTGCGCCGTGCTACCATAATGCCTTGTTCACATAATAAAGTGGTTAGTTTACTATCGCTTAATGGCTTGGCAGGGTTTTCTGCCGCCACTAATTTCTTCACCAGCGCCCGGATCGCCGTAGAAGAGGCTTCGCCCCCACTATCGGTATTGACGTGGCTAGAGAAGAAATACTTCAGTTCAAAAATCCCTCGGGGACTGTGCAAGAATTTCTGCGTGGTCACTCGAGAGATTGTTGATTCATGCATATCCACAGCCTGGGCGATATCAGCCAGTACCATGGGTTTCATAAACTCTGCACCTTTCTCAAAGAACTCGACTTGCTGTTCTACAATACATCTTGCTACTTTTAGCAGCGTTTCATTGCGGCTTTCAAGGCTTTTGATCAACCATTTTGCTTCTTGCAAATTGCTACGGATAAACTGCCCGTCACTGTCATTACGGACGCTATTGCCCATCGCTGCGTATTGTTGGTTAACTTTTAGACGTGGGATGCTATCGGCATTCAGCTCCACCGTCCAGATACCTTTCTCTTTACGAACCAGAACATCCGGGATGACATACTCAGACTCCCCGGTATTGATCGACTGACCTGGCCGTGGATCCAGTGATTGGATCAGCGCGATGGCTTCTTTAAGTGTATCTTCTTTCAGCCGACTCAAGCGGATCATCATGCGGAAATCATGGTTGCCTAGCAAATCTAAATATTCGCTGACGATCAGACGCGCTTCGGCCAAATAAGGGGTGTCTTTGGCATATTGTGATAACTGTACCAGCAAGCATTCGCGCAAGTTACGGGCAGCGACACCGATGGGATCAAAATGCTGAATACGTTTGAGTACCGCTTCCACTTCGTCTAGCGCTACGTTCTCATCACCCATGCTTTCCAGAATATCTTCCAGCGGCACAGTGAGATAGCCAGTGTCATCAACAGCGTCAACGATAGAAGTCGCAATGGCGGCGTCGGTCTCAGTGAACGGTGTTAAATCCACCTGCCACATCAGATAGTCTTGCAGTGTTTGGGTGGTTTCACCCTGATAGACGGGCAGTTCATCGTCACTGTAATCATTGCCCATGCCGGATGGGGTACCTGCGGTGTAAATCTCATCCCAGGTGGCATCTAGCGGTAATTCTTCCGGCATATCCTTTTGTTCTAGTGCTTCGCGGGTATCCAGCGATTCACTGTCCACGGTTTCCTTAGCATCTATCTCTTCATGAAGGTCCGTTTGCTCAAGAAGGGGGTTGCTCTCCAGCGCGAGCTGAATCTCCTGCTGGAGTTCAAGCGTCGAAAGTTGCAACAAGCGAATAGCTTGCTGAAGCTGCGGAGTCATCGCCAGTTGTTGGCTGAACTTGAGTTGCAGACCTTGCTTCATAATGCTGTATCAATTTTCCTTAATGGACGACCAACAGAGGAGCCAAATTAGGTGCGTGGGTTCAAAGACGGAACTCTTCACCTAGATACACGCGTTTAACCTGTTCGTCAGCCAAAATATCTTGCGGTGTACCGTGAGCGATGAGATGCCCTTGGCTTACAATGTAAGCCCGCTCACAAACATCCAGAGTTTCACGCACATTGTGGTCGGTAATCAGTACACCGAGGCCACTGTCGCGTAAGTGTTTGATGATCTTTTTAATATCGATCACTGAAATTGGGTCAACCCCGGCAAATGGTTCATCCAACAAAATAAACTTTGGATTAGCGGCTAAGGCGCGAGCTATCTCCACACGGCGGCGTTCACCACCAGAAAGTGATTGCCCCAGGCTGTCACGCAGATGGTTGATATGAAACTCTTCCATCAATTCTTCAGCCCGTTCCTCGCGCTGTTCCGCCGACAGATCTTTACGGATTTCCAGTACCGCCATGAGGTTATTAAAGACACTCAGGCGACGAAAAATCGAGGCTTCTTGCGGTAAATAGCCAATACCACGGCGCGCACGTTCATGAAGGGGCAAGAGGCTGATATCTTCGTCATCAATCACAATACGGCCGGCGTCACGTTGGACGATACCGACAACCATATAAAAAGTCGTGGTTTTACCTGCGCCGTTTGGCCCTAACAGGCCCACAATTTCCCCAGACTTCACGTTTAGGCTAACGTCTTCGACCACTTTACGGCCTTTGTACGCCTTAGCCAGCTTTTCTGCGATTAATGTTGCCATAAATGATTACTTACTCTTCTTTTGGCCTGATGCTGCTGGCCCTTTATCTTGTAATTGAGACGGTAATAACACGGTAGTGACGCGCTTACCTTTATCACTAAAGGCTTCCATCTGCTGCTTTTTCACCAAATAAGTGATGCGATCGCCTTTGATATTGCTATCGAGCTGTTCCAGATAGGCATCGCCGGTCAGTACCACAAAGTCGTTAGCGATTTCGTAACGTAATTTCTGCCCATGGCCTTTTACCGGTTTACCGCTATCTTGCATCTGGTAGAAGGTGACTGGATTACCAAAGCCTTCAATGATCATTTTACTTTGATCGCCACCGGGGCGCGTGACGACCACTTTATCGGCTTTGATCTCGATCGTGCCTTGTTTGATCACCACGTTATCAATAAAGGTGACCGTATTGGTTTCCATATCCAATGTTTGTTTGTCGGATTTGACCTCGGCAGGTTGTTCTGTATCGCCAGTTAATGCGAATGCAGACAGGCTTGCGGCTAAAAGTGAGCAGGCAAGTAAAAGATGACTTATTTTATTTTTGGATTTCATAAGAGGTTTTAACCTTTTCAATCAGCTCAGCGGTTTTGTCCCGCAAGTTCCCACGTATTCTCATGCCTTCAGAGGTAAATCCAATACCGAAAAGGGTCACTTCATCGTCTGAGGCGACATCTTGGGTAATTAGATTCACTTGGGCGTTATCCGTTCGAATTTTTTTTAACTGCGCATCGGCGGTCAGGCTATCAACCTCAACATGACCATACAGATAAAGCATTTTATCATCAGTCAGCTTGGCGCGATCAGCGCGCACTGTCCAGGTTGCCACCGCATTGTCACCAAACAGGGTCATGACCGGTTTGGTAAACCAAGTCAGTTCCTTCGCGCTAAAATTCTGAACCTCTTCGGCGACTAACTTGTAATTCAGTTGACCGACCGGATTAAAAACAGTCGTTACCGTATGCTGGCTTTGCGACGATGGCTCATTATCATCAGCTACTACTGGCGCACCTTGTTGATTAAAACCTGACATATTCCAGCCAATCAAGGCTAACGCAATCAGTGCCAGTACCAGTGTTATCCAGCGTCTTGTCTTGCTCATATTGATAATCCTGTGGCCCCTTCGAGCTTGTCTTGGGCCAATAATATCAAATCACATACTTCACGTACCGCCCCCCGGCCCCCCTTGATTCGAGTCACATAATGCGCCTTGGGTAACAGTAACGGATGGGCATCTGCCACCGCAACAGATAACCCAACTTGCGCCATTACGGGCCAATCAATCAAGTCATCACCAATATAAGCGACCTGCTCGGGTTGACACTGTAAGGTAGCTAATAATTCGTGGTAGGCCACCAGCTTATCAGATTGTCCTTGATAAAGGTGGGTAATGCCTAAGGTGTTGGCTCGGTCTTCCAATAATTTTGCCCGGCGGCCAGTAATGATAGCGACGTCAATGTCTGAGGTTATCAGGCAGCGGATACCATAGCCATCACGCACGTTGAACGCTTTCAGCTCTTCGCCTTGATTGCCCATATAAATCAGGCCATCGGACATAACACCGTCGACATCACAAATCAGTAGACGAATGTTTGCTGCACGTTGTATTACGTCATCGGCCACTGGCCCGTAGCATGTGTCTATATATGCGGTGTTGCTCATTAACTCTTACCCTTCTTACTTGAAGTTGCAGCGTTGTTAGCGGCACTCATTCACCCGAATCACTGACTGGTGTCAGCTCATCGGGATTCATTCGTTTGCTGCCTAGCTGCCACACCAAGTACTTTGGGTAAACCCTTCTTACTTGAAGTTGCAGCGTTCTTGAAGTTACAACATTGGTAGCGGCACTCACTCACCCGAATCACTGACTGATAGCATTGTTCGCGGCGCTCATTGACTCAACTAAACTGTCAGACAACACCGGCTCTCAGCATATCGTGCATATGTACGACACCCAGTAATTGGTCACCATCAGCGACGAGCAACGCAGTGATATGGCGTGACTCCATCAGATTGAGCGCGTCCACCGCCAATATGTTCGGAGGGACTCGAATACCCCCGCGAGTCATGACGTCAGCAATTTTTGCATTATTCAGATCAATGCCCATATCAAATACCCGGCGCAAGTCACCGTCGGTAAAGATACCTTTAATCCTCATTGAATCGTCACAAATAACGGTCAAACCCAGACTTTTCCGAGTAATTTCTAGCAAGGCATCACGTAATGATGCATCAGGGCTGACGGTGGGGATCTCCGTACCCGTATGCATAATATCGCTGATCCGCAGCAGCAACTTACGCCCCAGCGCGCCACCTGGGTGAGAGAGTGCGAAATCTTCCTGCGTGAAACCCCGTGCTTTGAGCAAGGCTACCGCCAACGCATCCCCCATAACCAGTGTTGCAGTCGTACTGGTGGTTGGCGCTAGCCCCAGCGGACAGGCCTCTTGTGGCACATTAATGCACAAGTGAATATCGGCCGCTTTACCCATGGTGCTCTCAGGGTTACTGCTCATGCAAATCAACAGAATTTTCTGGCGCTTAAGCACGGGGATCAACGTGAGGATTTCGTTGGATTCCCCAGAGTTAGAGATAGCTAATACAATATCTTGTGGCGTGATCATGCCCAAATCGCCATGGCTGGCTTCACCAGGATGGACAAAAAATGCAGGTGTGCCCGTGCTGGCGAATGTGGCTGCAATTTTGCAGCCAATATGACCAGATTTGCCCATTCCCATCACGACGACTTTGCCGTGGCAACGAAAAATGGCCTCACAGGCTCTGGAGAAATCCTCGTTTATGTATTGATCGAGTTGAGCCAGCCCTTCGCGTTCAATCTGAAGTACCTGCTTACCTGCCTGCTGGAAATCCACGCCCGGCTGTAAATCAAAAGTAGACATACTTAATATCCGCCCAATGTTGGTATTACCGTCATCTTTCACGCTGTAGGTGTGTTGGTTGCTTTCGCTCCAAGCCTTCCTGAGCATTGAAATTTATAGGGAAATGTATTTTACAGCGCACTTATGGGAGCAAAAAACAACACCGCAAGATAAGTGATAAACCCACATAATAACAGAGCGCCTGCCAGATGACCGATTCGATGTTTACGGCCCAGGCAAAGAAGGGTGAACACCACACTGACCGCGAGCATCACCCAATAATCACGCTGGAAAGCCTCGGGATTGATCTCACCGGGTGACAGCAGGGCTGGCACACCGAGTACAATCACAATATTAAAAATGTTGGAGCCGATGATATTACCGACAGCGATATCATTTTCACCTTTCAACGCACCGGCGATGAAGGTAGCCAGTTCAGGCAAACTGGTGCCGATAGCGATCACTGTCAGCCCAATGACCAACTCGCTGACACCGGCCACCCGGGCAATGACCGTCGCATTATCGATAATCATCTTGGCGGAGAGCGGTAAAATAATGAAGGCTAATACGAGCCACAACAACGCCACGGTAGTGCTACTATCTTGTGGTAATTCAGATAGTTGTTCACGGGTTAAGATATCATTCCCTTCCGCATGAGCCAGGCGTGCGATTTTGAGCATCAGAACAATAAAAGCGGCAGCAGCCAAGAGCAAGATGACACCATCTCCGCGGCTGAGGTGGTTATCTGCCAGCAGAAAACCACATAACGCCGTGACCACGAGCATCAGTGGCAACTCCCGCCGCAGAATCTCTGAGCGTACAATCAGCGGGCGAATAAGTGCCGCCCCTCCTACAATCAGCAATAGGTTGGTAATATTGGAGCCGAGCACATTACCCACCGCCATATCCGTTTGGCCATTCAATGCCGCTGTAACTGAAACAATGAGTTCCGGTAGCGATGTACCAATACCGACGATGGTCATCCCGATAATGAGAGGGGGGACCCCAAAAGAACGGGATAACACTGCGGCACCGTAAACTAATCGATCAGCGCCATACACTAATAAAACCAAGCCAATGATTAATAGTGTTATCGCAAGAAACATGCAGAGTCCTTTATTAGGTATAATCCCAATGCGTTGGCAAAGGTTGTCCGTAGGCAGAAGTGATTAAAAAATATACTTTCAATCTCTTTGTTGTTTACCCCCTAATTTTGACTGTGAGTATCAGAAAAGTAAAACAGATGGCAACTTTGGCGACGAAAAAGCGTTAATAAGTTGCCAAAATGCTTCTGACTACGCTTGTCACCGTCATTTGATGTAGCATTAACGGACGGATCAGTCGTAAAAGGCCTTAAGGGATGAATAATAATGAAACAACTGGCATCGAATGTGATGAATTTGATAGAGATCCGTGGGATGAGTTTTACCCGTGGTGAGCGGCTAATATTTGCGGACATCAATATGACCGTCCCCCGCGGCAAAGTGACCGCGATTATGGGGCCTTCGGGGATTGGAAAAACCACACTATTGCGTCTGATTGGTGGGCAATTGGCACCCGATACCGGTGAAATTTGGTTCGATGGTGATAATATTCCAGCACTTTCGCGTCAGCGTTTGTATGATGTTCGCAAGAAAATGAGCATGTTGTTTCAGTCTGGGGCCTTATTTACCGATTTAACGGTATTTGAGAATGTGGCTTTCCCTCTACGTGAACATAGCCGTTTGCCTGAAGAGTTGCTGCACAGTACGGTGATGATGAAATTAGAAGCTGTTGGGTTACGTGGTGCGGCCAACTTGATGCCCGCAGAACTGTCCGGCGGTATGGCACGGCGTGCGGCATTGGCACGAGCGATAGCCCTTGATCCTGAATTAATCATGTTTGATGAGCCTTTTGTCGGCCAAGACCCTATTACCATGGGGGTGCTAGTAAAACTGATTGATGAGCTGAATCATGCGTTAGGGGTCACATGCGTTGTGGTTTCCCATGATGTGCCAGAGGTGCTCAGTATTGCTGATTATGCTTATATAGTTGCTGATCAGCATGTTATCGCAGAGGGGACACCTGAGCAGTTGCAAACCAATAGCGACATGCGCGTGCGCCAGTTCCTCGATGGTATTGCCGACGGGCCGGTACCTTTCCGCTTCCCCGCAGGCGATTATAAAACCGAGTTGTTATACCCAAAGTAATTGGCGTTGCAGCCAGGTAACAAGCGAACGACAAATTGGTTATAAACCATGTTGAACGGCGCTTGAGCTGGCCCGCAGGGGAGCCTCTGGTGAGGCACATAATCCCGATGAACTTATCTATAAGTAAAATCTACTACAGGTAATGGATTCAGGTGAGTGAACATAGCGAATCCCCCTATAGCATCAAACACTAAGGGGATGGGCTGATGGAGTATTCATGTTAGTAAAGTCGTTAGCATCTTTAGGTCGCCGAGGAATTAATGTTTGCGCCTCATTTGGTCGCGCAGGCTTGATGCTGTTCAATGCCCTTGTCGGGCGGCCTGAACCGCGCAAACAATGGCCATTATTAATCAAACAACTGTACAGCGTTGGGGTTCAATCCCTGTTGATTATCGTGGTCTCCGGTTTGTTCATCGGTATGGTTCTGGGTTTACAGGGCTTTTTGATCCTCACCACGTACAGCGCAGAGGCCAGCCTCGGCATGATGGTTTCTTTATCACTGCTGCGTGAATTGGGGCCTGTGGTCACTGCGTTACTGTTTGCGGGGCGAGCTGGTTCTGCCCTGACCGCAGAAATTGGCCTAATGAAAGCCACTGAACAGATCTCAAGTCTGGAAATGATGGCTATCGACCCTTTACGGCGAGTGGTTGCGCCTCGCTTCTGGGCCGGTCTGATCAGTATGCCATTGCTGACAGCTATTTTTGTTGCTGTGGGTATTTGGGGCGGTTCAGTGGTTGGCGTTGATTGGAAAGGGATCGACAGTGGTTTCTTCTGGTCAGCGATGCAAAATGCGGTGGAGTGGCGTACAGATTTACTGAATTGCCTGATTAAGAGTCTGGTATTTGCTCTTACCGTGACTTGGATTGCGCTGTTCAATGGTTATGATGCGGTCCCAACGTCTGAAGGGATTAGCCGGGCAACGACACGTACTGTAGTGCATTCGTCACTGGCGGTATTGGGATTGGATTTTGTGCTGACAGCACTGATGTTTGGGAACTGAGTCGATGCAAACGAAGAAAAGTGAAGTCTGGGTAGGAATGTTTATACTGATTGCTATTCTGGCAGTCATATTTCTCTGCCTAAAAGTTGCAGATATCAAGTCAGTGGGCAATCAACCCACTTACCGTATTTACGCGAATTTTGACAATATTGGCGGCTTAAAAAACCACTCTCCTGTCAAAATTGGTGGCGTAGTTGTGGGGCGGGTGGCGGAAATCACCTTGGATACCAAGAACTACACGCCACGCGTCGCGATAGATATTCAGCAACGCTATAACCACATCCCAGATACCAGCTCATTGGCTGTACGCACATCGGGTTTACTGGGCGAACAATTCCTGGCACTGAATGTGGGTTTTGAAGATCCGGAAATGGGCACCAGTATTTTGAAAGATGGCGGCACCATTCAAGACACCAAGTCTGCATTAGTTCTGGAAGATCTGATCGGCCAGTTCCTGTACAAGAGCAGCGGTGATAGCCCGGCAGTAAGTGAAACGGCTCCGGCAACTGAAACTGCAGCTCCACAGGCTGCGGTACCTTCTCTTCCCGCTCAACATCCTTAAGAGGGCATCTGAATGTTTAAACGTCTATTCATGGTCGCATTGTTGGCCATAGCACCACTGGTTCATGCTGTCGATCAAAGCAACCCTTATCGTCTGATGGATGAGGCAGCGAAGAAAACCTTTACGCGTCTGAAAAATGAGCAGCCTAAGATTAAGCAAAATCCAGATTATCTCCGCACCATTGTACGCGAAGAGCTGTTGCCGTTTGTTCAGATCAAATACGCCGGCGCGTTAGTACTGGGTAGCTATTATAAAGATGCTACACCTGCACAGCGTGAAGCGTATTTCAATGCATTCGGTAAATATCTGGAGCAGGCATACGGGCAGGCATTGGCGTTGTATCACGGCCAAACTTACGATGTGGCACCAGACCAGCCTTTAGGGGATGCCAACATCGTTGCTATCCGCGTCACCATTCTCGATCCAAGTGGGCGTCCACCTGTCCGGTTAGATTTCCAATGGCGTAAAAATAGCCAAACCGGTAACTGGCAGGCTTATGACATGATCGCCGAAGGGGTGAGCATGATTAGCACCAAACAGAATGAATGGGCCTCTATCCTGCGCCAAAAGGGTGTGGATGGTTTGACCCAACAATTGCTGAGTGCGGCTAAACAGCCAATCACCTTAGATAAATAGTCATTTTAGATAAATTATAGGGATAAACAGTCATTATGGCGGGTGAGCTAAGCTGGCAGTCTCTGCAGGAAACACTGGTACTGCAAGGTGAACTGGATCGTGAAACGCTGTTACCGCTTTGGCAACAGCGTGAAACCTTGCTGGCAGATAAGAGCCGTATTGATGTTAGCCAATTACAACGAGTCGATTCGTCTGGTCTGGCTCTGTTAGTGCATTTTCGCGAGTTACAAAGCCAGCGCGGCCATTCTCTGGAGATTATCGGTATCAGTAACCGGCTGGCAACGTTGATTGAATTGTACAACCTCCAGCAGATAATTCCTGTGGAAACGGCCAGTTAGCATCGCTGTAGTGTTAAGTCCGAAGGTAAGATAATCAAGCTCCTGTGCATAATGGCATCACAGGGGCTTTTCTTTAGTTTCAGAGCTTGCCGTATTCCACTAATATGTTTGCCTGATTATGATCCTCTTAAAATAGAATGAATCTTATGGATACTAACGAAATTAAAGACGTGCTGATGAATGCATTGGCATTGCAGGAAGCTCATGTTACCGGTGACGGTAGCCACTTTCAGGTGATTGTAGTGGGTGAGTTATTTGCCGACATGAACCGAGTGAAGAAACAGCAGGCTGTTTACGCGCCATTGATGGAATATATCGCCGATAACCGTATCCATGCCTTATCCATTAAGGCCTATACGCCACAAGAATGGCAGCGGGATCGCAAACTAAATGGCTTTTAAGGCTGTTGGCTAAACGCTGTTTACTGTGATGGTAATTTACTGTAGTAGTCATTTACTGTGGTAGTCATTTACCGTTAGCAGTAAACAGTGGCTGAGGCGGGCAGCGAATTCGAATTTGACAACAAGATTTGACAACAACCAAGAGTGGTCACAATGGATAAGTTTCGTGTGCAGGGGCGGACTCGCCTGAGCGGTGAAGTCACTATTTCCGGAGCGAAAAATGCTGCGTTACCGATATTGTTTGCAGCATTGTTAGCAGAAGAGCCGGTAGAGCTACAAAATGTCCCAAAGCTAAAAGACATTGATACCACCATTAAGTTGCTCAGCCAGTTAGGCACTAAAATTGAACGTAATAATGGTTCCGTTTTTGTTGATGCCAGCGCTGTTAATGAGTTTTGTGCGCCTTACGATTTAGTGAAAACGATGCGTGCCTCTATTTGGGCGTTGGGGCCACTGGTTGCCCGTTTTGGCCAAGGTCAGGTTTCTTTGCCTGGTGGTTGTGCGATTGGCGCACGTCCGGTTGATTTGCACATCACGGGTCTAGAACAACTGGGTGCTGAAATCAAGCTGGAAGAAGGCTACGTTAAGGCCTCCGTTAATGGCCGCCTAAAAGGTGCTCATATCGTGATGGATAAAGTCAGCGTGGGTGCGACGGTGACTATCATGAGTGCGGCAACACTGGCGGAAGGGACGACCGTGATTGAAAATGCGGCCCGTGAACCAGAGATTGTTGATACGGCGAACTTCCTGAATACGCTGGGTGCTAAAATCAGTGGTGCCGGTACTGACCGCATTACCATTGAGGGGGTTACCCGTTTAGGGGGGGGCGTATACCGTGTGCTACCTGACCGCATCGAAACCGGTACTTTCCTGGTTGCCGCAGCCATTTCAGGTGGCAAAGTGGTGTGCCGCCAAACACGCCCTGACACGCTGGATGCTGTCTTGGCTAAACTGCGCGAAGCAGGTGCTGATATTGAAGTCGGTGATGATTGGATCAGTCTGGATATGCAGGGTAAACGCCCTAAAGCCATTACCTTTCGTACCGCGCCACACCCTGGCTTCCCAACGGATATGCAGGCCCAATTCAGTTTATTGAATCTGGTGGCTGAAGGAACGGGTGTCATCACTGAAACCATTTTCGAAAATCGTTTTATGCACGTCCCAGAGCTTATTCGAATGGGCGCACATGCAGAAATCGAGAGCAATACCGTGATTTGCTATGGCGTTGAACAACTTTCTGGTGCTCAGGTTATGGCAACCGATTTACGTGCTTCCGCCAGCCTGGTATTAGCCGGTTGTATCGCTGAAGGCGTAACAATCGTTGACCGTATTTATCACATCGATCGTGGCTACGAACGTATTGAAGATAAACTGCGGGCGCTAGGTGCGAAGATTGAACGCGTGAAAGGCGAGTAAATCCGCAGATCGACAGAAAGCTGATCGCTAAAAAGCGGATCGTGTTCGGTAAATAAAAATGCCAGCCGGTGATTGGGGCTGGCATTTTTTATGTTTATATTCATCGGCGTCAAGGTACCCATTATTCTTTATACATACCCGTCATACCGTTAAGTGACACGGGTATTGGCTGCTTGCGCGTTAATCTGCTGCTTGGGTGGTCAGCATCTCATTCTGATCGAGTTCAGTGATGGTGATTTGAACCGCTATCTGCTGACCATTACGTAATAGTAAAACAGGAATGGTCGTACCAGGGCGGACTTCTGCGACCTGATCCATAGTTTCGATCACGGAGGTTGCCGGTTTATTATTCACGTTAAGAATGATATCGCCAACGTGTATTCCTGCCTGGGCCGCTGGGCCGTCTGGTGAAACTTTTTTGACCTTAATACCGTGTACCCGATCTGAGCCATTATCGTTAGCATTAAACGGTGGGTACTCCTCGCCGGTAATACCGATATAACCACGGATCACCCGCCCATCACGGATCAGTTTTTCCATCACTTTCGTTGCCAGTGCTGTTGGGATCGCAAAGCCGATGCCTTCCGGTGTTTCGCCATTATTGCTTTTATCAAATGAGAGCGTGTTGATCCCCATTAGCTCGCCAAGGGTGTTGACCAGCGCACCGCCGGAATTACCCTGATTAATTGATGCATCTGTTTGCAGGAAATTTTGCCGCCCGGAAGAGCTTAAACCAATACGCCCGGTTGCACTGATAATCCCCTGCGTTACTGTCTGCCCAAGGTTATAAGGGTTACCAATTGCCAACACGACGTCACCAATATGTGGTGTGCGGTTAATATTAATGGGGATCACCGGCAGGTTTGTTGCGTCAATCTTTAGGACGGCTAAATCTGTCAGATTATCTGAACCGACCAATAAAGCTTCTGAGATACGGCCATTTTGCATGGCGACAATGATCTGTTCTGCATCATTGATAACGTGTTTATTGGTAAGGATATAGCCCTTATCGCTCATGATCACACCCGAGCCCAGCGTGCGGATGGCTAACCCCTGCTGTGTAGCGCTCAGGCTCCGGTTATAGACATTGACCACCGCCGGTGCGGCACGACGTACTGCTTGGTTATAACTGGTAGGAACCTCTTCATTTACGTTATTGCTTTTTCCAGAGAATAAATAACCTGGGCTGCGGAGCATGGGTAGGGCAACCAGCAGAATACCGGCAACAATTAGCCCCAAAATAATAGAACGCAATAGCTTAAGAAACATGAGGTTTAAGGCATAAATGAATGGGTGAAAAGGAGAATAGCATGAGTTAGGCGGACACAGCATCGTGCTGTGTCCGATTTTTGTGCCCAGAAAACCCCCAGCTAGGCTGGGGGTTCAGTAAAGCTTTCAGCTTTGGGTCAGTTATAAAAACCCCTTTTGATTTGTTAAAACAGTTTGCGGTCTGGCAACTGCAAATGTTCAACAAGAAATCAAAAGGGGGTCCCAATGAGGGATGAAAAGAGCTTAGCGCACACCCGATGGAACTGTAAATATCATATAGTTTTTGCGCCGAAGTACCGAAGGCAGGTGTTCTACAGGGAAAAACGCAGAGCGATTGGCAGTATTTTAAGAAAACTGTGCGAATGGAAAAACGTGAATATCCTGGAAGCAGAATGCTGTGTGGATCACATCCATATGCTTCTGGAGATCCCGCCCAAGATGAGTGTCTCGGGATTTATGGGGTACCTGAAGGGAAAGAGCAGTCTGATGCTTTATGAGCAGTTTGGCGATTTGAAGTTCAAATACCGTAACAGGGAGTTTTGGTGTCGAGGGTATTACGTTGATACGGTAGGGAAAAACACGGCCAGGATACAAGAATACATAAAGCACCAATTGGAAGAGGATAAAATGGGTGAGCAACTCTCGATCCCGTATCCCGGTAGCCCGTTTACGGGCCGTAAGTAATCCATAGATGCAAATGTCAGATCGCGATGCGCCTGTTAGGGCGCGGCTGGTAACAGAGCCTTATAGGCGCATATGAAAAACCTCCGGCTATGCCGGAGGATATTTATTTCTGCAAATTAGCGGATTAATAAGTAAATATTATCTTCACCACGCACGATATTCAGTGCAATCACGGCAGGTTTGGCTTCGATGGCTTTACGCAACTCAGCAATATCCTTAACCCGTTCGCGGTTTACGGCAATAATCACATCATCTTTTTGTAAGCCAGATTGTGCGGCTGGCGAACCTTTAGTGACGCTATCAACTTTGATCCCCTTACTACCGTCTTTGAGCTCACCGTTACTCAGGGATGCGCCCTGTAATGATGGCGATAGATTTTCAGCGCTGGTGGATGTTGAGCTACTGTTATCCAGCGTCACCGATACTTCCAGTGGTTTCCCTTCGCGCAGTAAACCAATTTTAATGGTTTTGCCTGGCCCCGTTGTCCCGACTTTGGCGCGCAATTCAGCAAAGCTGCTAATCTTTTTCCCATCAACGGAAATCAACACATCACCTGGTTTGATCCCGGCTTTCGCTGCCGCTGATTTTGGCAGCACTTCACTGACAAAAGCCCCACGCTGAGCATCAATATTAAAGGCTTTCGCAATGTCAGCCGTCATCTCACTACCACGGATACCGAGCAGCCCACGTTTCACTTCGCCAAACTCGATCAACTGCTGGCTGAGGTTTTGTGCCATGTTACTTGGGATAGCGAAGCCGATACCGATATTACCGCCACCTGGCGCAAGGATGGCGGTATTAATTCCGATCAGTTCCCCATCCAGATTCACCAGAGCACCGCCAGAATTACCACGGTTGATTGAGGCATCGGTCTGGATAAAGTTTTCCAGCCCTTCCAGATTCAAGCCACTACGACCCAGTGCTGAAATAATACCTGACGTCGCGGTTTGCCCTAGACCAAACGGGTTACCTACGGCGACAGCAAAATCCCCCACCCGCAGGTTATCGGAATCTGCAATTTTGATCGCAGTCAGATTTTTAGCATCCGTTAATTGCAGTAAAGCGATGTCGGTTTGTTCATCACGACCCAACAATTTTGCATCGTATTCACGACCATCATTCAGCTGAACACGAATTTTATCGGCATTATTGATGACGTGATTGTTGGTCAGGATGTAGCCCTTCTCAGCGTTAATAATAACGCCTGATCCTAAGCCTTCGAATGGCCGGCTGCTCTCTTTTCCTGATGGTGCATTCGGGCCAAAGAAGAATTTAAACTCTTCTGGCAAGCGTTGTTGCTGTGCCTGGCTCCCAGAGACATGAACACTGACAACGGCGGGTAATACTTTTTCCAGCATTGGTGCCAGGCTAGGTAACGTTTGTCCGGCGACCGCCGCAGGCAGTGCTGCTGCACTCACCATAGGAACAGAAGCGAGACCTAAGCCGACGCTTATTGCTAGCGCACTAAGAAGTAATGATGTTTTCTTCATTGATTTAAACTCTCTCAATACCTAACGGTGAATGAATAGGGTGGATGACGCTCACTAGTCTGTATAAATTCAGACCCGTAAATAGCAAAAAAATTCGCTCATTTCAAAAGGATAGTATTGGTCTAAAAGTAAACACCCTTGATGTCGTTTGATATAAGGGCCGCGTTACAGCAATTCAAGGAGAGGCAAGTATAGAAGTGTAAATGTAGTGAGTTGCGGTGGAACGGAGATGTGCCCCACCGCAGTGAGTATAGATGTTTAAACACAAGCTTAATCGCGATTCTGGTGTTCCGGGCGTAATAAACCAGATGCGCCTTCAGAGTAATCACGAGGTGGTAGTTTAACGGGTGCCTGATCATTATCCGCTTCGGATTCTGTCAGACGGTAACGGAACGGATTATCCTGTAATGGTAAGTCCGGTAATAAGTTATTGGAGCTTTTCGCCATATGTTGATAAAGCTGACGATAATCACGGGCCATGTTATCCAGTAACTCGGCACTCCGTGCGAAGTGCCCAACCAGCTCTTGACGATACTCTTCCAAATCTGTTTTGCTCTTCTCCAGCTCATTTTGCAGCACTTGTTGCTGACGCAATTTGCGGTTGCCAAAGCGCATAGCCACCGCGCCGATCACAACACCAACAACCAATCCAATAAGCGCATACTCCCAGGTCATGATGACTCCTTTTTTGACTTCATTGTTCAGCAGAACTTTTTCACTTAATAATACCCACTATAACCGTTAACCTTGTCTGAGTGGAATCCTGATGCAATGTTACCTCTGGTTATCAGGTTTTTTCCGCAATTGCGGAGTCGGTAAATGCTACGATTTCCCGAAAAATCAGTAAGAAAGCGTAGCGAAAAGTCGATAACTATTTTATCAGGGATTGCGGATAAACATGCAACAGAGTTCACCTATAACGCTTTATCAGCAGGCACTTGATGCCGGCGGCTATCAACCTGATGATGTGCAGCGGCGTGCTGTAGCACGGCTAGAGACAATTTATCAGGCGCTAAATCAGTACCAAAATGTCCCTGCGGCCAGTGCAAGTTTACGCAACCGCCTGGGCCGTTTATTTGGGAAGCCAGCTCGACGACCACCCGTAAGCCCCGTTCAGGGGTTATATATGTGGGGCGGTGTGGGGCGGGGGAAAACCTGGCTGATGGACCTGTTTTTCCACAGTTTGCCGGGTGAGCGCAAACTCCGCCTCCATTTTCATCGTTTTATGCTGCGGGTACATCAAGAACTGACCGAGTTACAAGGGCATGAAAATCCATTGGAAATTGTTGCTGATGGTTTCAAGGCCCAGACTGACGTACTGTGTTTTGACGAGTTCTTTGTCTCGGATATTACCGATGCCATGTTGTTGGCAACATTATTGGAAGCGCTATTTGCCAGGGGCATCACACTGGTCGCGACGTCTAATATTCCGCCAGATAATCTGTACCATAACGGGTTACAGCGCGGGCGTTTTTTACCCGCTATCGCCTTAATTAAGCAACATTGTGAGGTGATGAACGTGGATGCGGGTATCGATTATCGTTTGCGGACATTGACTCAGGCTAATCTTTATCTGACCCCGTTAAATTCACAGACCGAACAAGCAATGGCAGCGATTTTCGTTAAACTTGCGGGGAAAGAAGGGGGAAAGGCAACGGTGTTGGAGGTGAATCACCGGCCTTTGCCTGCGATTTGTGTGGCTGAGGGGGTGCTGGCGGTTGATTTCCATACATTGTGTGAAGAAGCGCGCAGTCAACTGGATTATATCGCTTTGTCTAAGCGCTATCACACGGTATTGCTCCACAATGTCCGTTGCATGGCGGCCCGCGATGAGAACACGGCACGGCGTTTTCTGGCCTTGGTAGATGAGTTTTATGAACGCCGGGTGAAACTGATTATTGCGGCTGAAGCCTCAATGTTTGAGATTTATAGCGGTGAGCGCCTTAAGTTTGAGTACCAGCGTTGTTTATCGCGATTACAAGAGATGCAAAGCGAAGAGTACCTTTCTTTACCCCATTTACCTTAAGGGCTATTGCGCCACAATGGTTCACTTTTGGGCGGCTTAAATGCTATTCTATGGCGGGCGACATTTGTCGTCCGTACTTAACATGTTTAATTTATACCTTTCTCGTGAAAAACAGTTCGATCTTTAACGCCGACTTCTCTATAATCTTGCGACCCCACGTTACAACAAAGTTTTTTTCCCAAAAACTTTGATAGTGCCAGCATTGGCTATTCGAAGGGGTAGGTTTGCTGGACTGATGGTCGTGTGAGCCTCAACTGTTTTTGAACGTTTGGGTGTTCACCAACGTGTAACTTATTAATTGGGTAAGCTTTTAATGAAAACTTTCACAGCTAAACCAGAAACTGTAAAACGCGACTGGTATGTTGTTGACGCGAGCGGTAAGACTTTAGGTCGCCTCGCTACTGAACTGGCTCGTCGCCTGCGCGGCAAGCATAAAGCGGAATACACCCCGCACGTTGATACTGGTGATTACATCATCGTTCTGAACGCAGAAAAAGTTGCTGTAACCGGCAACAAGCGTACAGACAAGATTTATTACCATCACACCGGTTTCGTCGGTGGTATCAAACAAGCGACCTTTGAAGAGATGATTGCCCGCCGTCCTGAGCGTGTGATTGAAATCGCGGTTAAAGGCATGCTGCCGAAGGGCCCGTTGGGTCGTGCAATGTACCGTAAGCTTAAAGTTTACGCGGGTACTGAGCACAATCATGCGGCACAGCAACCGCAAGTTCTGGACATTTAATCGGGATTATGGCAATGGCTGAAAATCAATACTACGGCACTGGTCGCCGCAAAAGTTCTTCCGCACGCGTCTTTCTTAAGCCGGGTAGCGGTAAAATCGTTATTAACCAACGTAGCCTAGAAGTTTACTTCGGCCGTGAAACTGCCCGCATGGTAGTTAATCAGCCGCTGGAACTGGTAGACATGGTTACTAAGTTTGACATGTACATCACTGTTAAAGGTGGTGGTATTTCTGGTCAAGCTGGCGCTATCCGTCACGGTATCACCCGTGCACTGATGGAGTATGACGAGTCTCTACGTGGTGAACTGCGTAAAGCTGGCTTCGTAACGCGTGATGCGCGTGAAGTTGAGCGTAAGAAAGTGGGTCTGCGTAAAGCACGTCGTCGTCCACAGTTCTCCAAACGTTAATTTTTTGCCTTTACGGCATCAGATTGATGGTAAAAACCCGGTGTCTCACCGGGTTTTTTTATGCCTGAAAAACACGTACCTGCCATTTTATACGCTCCCTTCTGGGCGTTAAACTGTTGTCGGATAGACAATTCATCATGAAATCGCAGCACCATCCCCACAAAACATGCAAAATCTGGTACACTACCAACCACTTTTGTGCCTGTTCGGCGAACTGTTGACGTCCGTGTATCTCCCTGGCTGAATTCTTATCTCGTCCAAGGCTCATTTACGGTACAGCGGTCGAGATTGCGAACCGGTGGTAAAACGACCCAGGATAGCAACCTAACCGTGGGCTATTCGCACTGTTTTCTAGATAAACTTGGAGGTTTTCATGGCTGTCGCTGCCAACAAACGTTCGGTAATGACGCTGTTTTCCGGCCCGACCGACATTTTTAGCCATCAAGTACGTATCGTACTGGCAGAGAAAGGTGTCAGTGTTGAGATTGAGCAGGTTGAAGCTGATAACCTGCCACAGGACCTGATTGACCTCAACCCCTACCGTACTGTCCCTACTTTGGTTGATCGCGAGCTGACGCTGTATGAATCCCGCATTATCATGGAATATTTGGATGAGCGTTTCCCTCACCCACCATTGATGCCAGTCTATCCTGTTGCTCGTGGTAGCAGCCGCTTGATGATGCACCGTATTGAGCACGACTGGTATTCCCTGCTGTATAAAATTGAGCAAGGTAATGCACAGGAAGCTGAAGCGGCACGTAAACAGTTACGTGAAGAGTTACTGTCCATCGCGCCAGTCTTTAACGAAACACCTTTCTTTATGAGTGAAGAGTTCAGTCTGGTCGATTGTTACTTAGCTCCGTTGCTATGGCGTTTACCGGTGTTAGGGATTGAGTTCACAGGGGCGGGCTCTAAAGAGCTGAAAGGCTATATGACTCGCGTCTTTGAGCGTGATGCGTTCTTGGCTTCACTGACTGAAGCTGAACGTGAAATGCATCTGAAAACTCGGAGCTAATTGTCATGGAGATGTCGGATATGTCTCCGCGCCGCCCTTACTTGTTGCGCGCATTTTATGAGTGGTTGATTGATAATCAACTTACTCCACATCTGGTTGTGGATGTTACCCGTCCTGGTGTTTCAGTGCCGATGGAGTTTGCCCGTGATGGGCAGATTGTATTGAATGTGGCACCGCGTGCGGTGGGTAATTTGGAACTGAGCAATGATGATGTCCGTTTCAATGCTCGTTTCGGTGGTGTTCCTCGTCAGGTTACCGTTCCTATTGCTGCGGTAATGGCGATTTATGCGCGCGAAAATGGCTCAGGTACGATGTTTGAGCCAGAAGCGGCTTATGATGCTGATGCTGATGGTAATTTTGAGGGCATCGAAGGAAAAGAGAACGAGACAGCACCGACTGAGAGCTTGATGTTGGTAACAGATGATACCCGCGTTGAGCAGGATGATGACAATTCACCGGATGATAAGCCGCCGCAACCGCCACGGAGTGGTGGCCGCCCGGCATTACGCGTGGTTAAGTAATTTTCGCGGTTCGGATAAATACAGGCTCTATCTCTTCAGGGCGGCGTTAGCCGCCCTTATCGTTTCTGTTTTGTGCGGGAATCTTGATTAGCTGGCTGTTGGTAGCGTTTTTTCGTTTACTTGATGGCTGTTTTTCATTTACTTGATAATTGCTACGACAGTTTTTTGAGCTCAGCCAGGCAGCTATCACGTGGGCCTGCCATGTCACTGTTCTTGATGGTCAATAATGTCCGTGACGCTCGCTGCTGGAAGTTGGCTTTTGCCTCACTGTCTTTGACATCTATCGGTGCAGTGCAAACATCGGATAATGTTAATATTTTACTGCCACTGACTGCTTTTAATACCGCTGCCGGGTTATAAGTCAGGGCAGAGGAGAGGGCAGATTTCACCCCTTCAGTAAACTTCGGATTACCGGCACTGGCTAATTTGGGTGCCATAGCAATCCAGTTATCATCACCAAGCTTAATATTATTCTCAACCGCTGGCAGTTGCCCCGATTTCTCCAGTTCGGCAACCACTGCACGTGCGCCCCGCGCCTCAATATTGTAGCCAACTTCTTGATAATTTAGAGACATTGCGAATGCGCTGCTACTCATCGCCAGTAATCCGCCAACAATAAAAGGTAAGTGAAATTTCATAACAGATTATCCTTTATTTAAAGCAAAGTGTGACAGTATATGCCAGTTGTGAGGGGCTTGCACTTAACAACCAAGCCTTCACTATAGCGCTATCGTGGATAAAATACTGAAAATAAGGCTATTTGATATTGTTACAAAATCTTGGGTAATGTCCATCCTACTTCAAGCCGCCTAGGCGTTGACCACCTGCGTTTCCCCAATCATTTATTGATGTCCATAGGCGTGCAGAATGCATGTACGCTATAAATGTATTCACTTAATGAGAGTGTGTGATTGAGAAGTATGTGGAAACTCAGAAGTGGAAATGAGGGAATAGACGTGTACAACAATAGGTGTATACAACAATAGACGTGCATAAATAAATAGAATAAATAGAAAGGGCGGGTTCTGTGAATTGAACCCGCCCTAGCGTTTATTGAATGATTTGGGGATCTACCGCATTAGACTTCCAGATAATTCATGATGCCGTCTGCGGCTTTACGGCCTTCGGCAATGGCGGTAACCACTAAATCGGAACCACGGACAATATCGCCGCCCGCAAAGATTTTCGGGTTACTGGTCTGGAAGGCATTATCAGTGCTTTCCGGTGCAATCACCCGGCCTTGCTTATCCAGCTTCACATCGTGAGCGGCCAGCCATTCCATACTGTGTGGGCGGAAACCAAATGCCATCACTACGGCATCTGCTGGCAATACATGTTCTGAGCCAGGGATCTGTTCAGCCATGCGCCGGCCCTGTGCATCTGGCGCGCCCAACTGGGTGCGGACCATTCTGACACCACAGACTTTGCCATTGCTGTTCACTTCAATGCTTAATGGTTGCAGGTTGAATTTAAATTCTACCCCTTCTTCACGGGCGTTTTTCACTTCCCGCTTGGAACCCGGCATATTCACTTCATCGCGGCGATAGGCGCAAACCACATCGGTTGCCCCCTGACGAATTGAGGAGCGCACACAGTCCATTGCGGTATCACCGCCACCAAGCACCACGACGCGTTTACCTTGCATGTTGATATACGGTTCGTGAGCCGTCGCTTCATAGCCCATTAGCTGTTTAGTATTAGCAATCAGGAAAGGCAAGGCATCATATACACCGTTAGCCTCTTCGTTTTCCAAACCACCACGCATAGATTGGTAGGTCCCAACCCCCAGGAACACGGCGTCGTAATCTTTCAGCAGTGCTTCCATGGTGATGTCTTTGCCTACTTCAGTATTCAGTTGGAATTCAATTCCCATCTCGGAGAAGATCTTACGGCGTTTAATCATCACTTCTTTTTCCAGCTTAAACGCTGGGATACCGAAGGTCAGTAACCCCCCAATTTCTGGATGGCGGTCAAAGACCACAGCCTGAACACCGTTACGTGCTAATACATCAGCACAGGCCAGCCCGGCAGGGCCGGCCCCGATCACGGCCACACGTTTACCGGTAGGGTGAACATGTGACATATCCGGTTTCCAGCCCATCGCAATGGCTTTGTCACTGATATAACGCTCGATGTTGCCGATGGTCACGGCACCAAATTCGTCGTTCAGAGTACAAGATCCTTCACACAAGCGATCTTGTGGACAAACACGGCCACAGACCTCCGGTAGGCTGTTCGTTTGGTGTGCCAGATCAGCCGCTTCCATAATCCGCCCCTCGTTGGCCAGTTTCAGCCAGTTAGGGATGTAGTTATGAACCGGGCATTTCCATTCACAGTACGGATTGCCGCAGGACAGGCAGCGATCGGCCTGTGCTTTGGCTTGTGTTTCTGAGAATGGCTCGTAAATTTCAACAAATTCAATTTTACGGATCTTCAGCGGTTTTTTAGGCGGATCGACGCGCTGTAAGTCGATAAACTGATAAACGTTCTGACTCATATCAACTCCTTACTGCGCTTGAACCCGCAGCTCAGCTGCGGAACGGCTACGGTGGCCCAACAGTGCTTTCACATCGCTGGATTTCGGTTTAACCAAGGCAAACTTGGTCACCCATTCTGGCCAGTTAGCCAGAATCTCTTCGCCACGGCTAGAGCCAGTCAACTGAACATGTTCAGTGATCAGCCCGCGCAGATGTTCTTCATGGATAGCCAATTGCTCGACATCCAGCACTTCTACCAGTTCAGGGTTAACACGTTTACGGAATTCACCGTCTTCATCGAGAACATAAGCGAAGCCACCGGTCATACCGGCACCAAAGTTAATCCCAGTACGGCCCAGAACACAGACAATCCCGCCAGTCATATATTCACAGCCGTTATCACCGATACCTTCAACGACGGTGATCGCCCCGGAGTTACGCACCGCGAAGCGTTCACCCGCCCGGCCTGCGGCGAACAATTTACCGCCGGTGGCACCGTATAGGCAGGTGTTCCCAATGATGCTCGCTTCATGGCTGCGGAAGTTGGAACCGACTGGCGGACGTACCGCGATACGGCCACCGGCCATCCCTTTACCGACGTAGTCATTCGCGTCGCCAGTCAGCATCAACTCAACGCCACCGGCATTCCACACCCCAAAACTCTGACCGGCAGTCCCGGAGAAATACGCTTTGATCGGATCAGTTGCCAGCCCTTGATCGCCATGTTTCGTGGCAATCGCCCCCGACAATGCTGCGCCGACGGAGCGGTCAGTGTTGCGAATATCAAAATAGAACGTCTTACTTTGTTTGGCTTCAATATAGGGTTCAGCTTGAGACAGCAACTCTTTGTTCAGTAAGCCTTTATCGAACGGCGGGTTACTTTCAGTACAATACAGCGCCTTGCCCGGATGTGGCGTTGCTGTTTTCAGCATTGGCGACAGATCCAGTTTGTTTTGCTTCGCTGAGATGCCATCCAGTTCCAGCAACATATCGGTTCGGCCAATTAAATCAACCAGTTGACTCACGCCCAGTTCGGCCATGATTTCACGGGTTTCACGGGTTTCACGGGCGATGAAGTGGAAGTAGTTCACTACGCGTTCCGGTAAGCCGTGATAATGGTCACGACGCAATTTTTCATCTTGCGTAGCCACACCGGTCGCGCAGTTATTCAGGTGGCAAATGCGTAAGTATTTACACCCTAGTGCCACCATAGGGCCGGTACCAAAACCGAAGCTTTCCGCCCCCAAAATAGCGGCTTTAACAATATCAACGCCAGTTTTCAGGCCGCCATCAACTTGCAGGCGGATCTTATGGCGTAAGCCGTTGGCCACCAATGCTTGTTGTGTTTCAACCAGACCCAGTTCCCATGGGCAACCGGCATATTTCACCGAAGACAGCGGGCTGGCACCGGTCCCCCCATCGTAACCGGCAATAGTAATTAAATCGGCGTAAGCTTTGGCGACACCGGTCGCAATGGTGCCGACACCCGGTTCAGAGACCAGTTTCACCGAAATCATGGCTTTCGGATTGACCTGCTTCAAATCGAAAATTAGCTGGGCCAAGTCTTCGATTGAATAAATATCATGATGCGGTGGCGGGGATATCAAGGTCACACCCGGTACGGAATAGCGCAGTTTGGCGATATACGGCGTGACTTTATCACCCGGTAACTGGCCGCCTTCACCGGGTTTCGCTCCTTGAGCCACTTTAATCTGGATAACATCCGCATTGACCAAATATGCCGGTGTTACACCGAAACGACCAGAGGCCACCTGCTTGATACGGGACACCTTATTGGTGCCGTAACGGGCCGGATCTTCGCCCCCTTCGCCGGAATTAGAGAAACCTCCCAAGCTGTTCATGGCGATAGCCAGTGATTCATGGGCTTCCGGGCTTAAGGCACCGATAGACATTGCAGCAGTATCAAAACGTTTAAACAGAGATTCAGCCGGTTCAACTTGATCCACCGGAATCGGAGTGCCTTGCGGTTTAATGGCTAACAGATCGCGCAGTGTGGCAATCGGGCGCTCATTAACCAGCTTGGCGTACGCCTGATAATCGCTGTATTCACCGCTATGAACGGCTTTTTGTAAGGTACTGACCACATCTGGGTTGTAGGCGTGGTATTCGCCGTTGTGGACAAATTTCAGCAAGCCGCCTTGATCCAGAGGCTTACGTTTCAGCCAGGCGCGTTTGGACAGATTCTGTAAATCCTGTTGGAAATCACTGAAGCTGGCCCCGCCGATACGGCTGACAACACCCTGGAAACAGAGATCAGACAAATCACGATGCAAACCAACCGCTTCAAACAGCTTGGCACAGCGGTAAGAGGCCACCGTCGAGATGCCCATTTTGGACATGATCTTGTACAGCCCTTTATTGATACCGTTGCGATAATTGAGCATCACATCGCGATACTTTTTATCAATCGCTTGGGAATCAACCAGTTTGGCCAATGACTCATAAGCCAGATAAGGGTATATCGCTGTCGCACCAAAACCGAGCAGCACCGCGAAGTGGTGTGGATCACGTGCGCTGGCGGTTTCGACAATAATATTCGCGTCACAGCGTAGGCTTTTGTCCACCAAACGCGTTTGAATTGCACCGACAGCCATGGGGGCTGGCACCGGCAAGCGGTTAGGCGCAATGGCACGGTCTGATAGCACCAACATAACGGCACCATCACGAACTTTACGCTCTGCTTCATCACACAGCGACAGTACAGCTTGCTCCAAGTCATTCTCTGCGGGATTGAACGTCAGATCTAAACGGTCAGCGCGGTAATGTTCCCCTTCCAGCGTGGTTAATTGCTGAAAATCAGAGTAAAGCAAGATCGGCGATTTAAAGCTCAAGCGGTGAGCCTGGCCCTCAGCTTCGCAGAAGACGTTCATCTCACGGCCAATACTGGTCGCCAGTGACATAACGTGTGCTTCACGCAGTGGATCGATAGGGGGGTTAGTCACCTGAGCAAATTGCTGGCGGAAATAGTCATAAATAATGCGCGGGCCGCTGGAGAGCACGGCAAATGGCGTGTCATCGCCCATCGACCCGGTGGCTTCCTGACCGTTTTCACCCAGCACGCGAATGATTTGATCCAGCTCTTCGTTGCTGTAACCAAACTGCTTCTGATAAGTTTCCAACTGCGAATCATCTAACTGACGGCTCCCTACCTGCTCTTCCGGTAGGTCTTCGAATGGCACCAGACGCTTAACGTTCTTCTCCATCCACTCTTTATACGGGTGGCGGCTTTTTAGATCGTTGTCTGTTTCGGCGGAATGCAAGATTTTACCGCTGCGGGTATCAATCACCATGAGTTCGCCAGGACCCACGCGGCCTTTTTCAACCACTTCATCGGGCTGGTAATCCCAAATCCCGACTTCCGAGGCACAGGTAATCAGTTTGTCTTTGGTGATGACATAGCGCGCAGGGCGCAGGCCATTACGGTCAAGGTTACAGGCCGCGTAGCGACCATCAGACATCACGATCCCAGCGGGGCCATCCCACGGTTCCATATGCATGGAGTTGAAGTCAAAGAAGGCACGCAGATCAGTATCCATATCTGGGTTGTTCTGCCAGGCCGGTGGCACTAACAGACGCATTGCACGGATCAAGTCCATCCCGCCACTGAGGAACAGTTCCAACATGTTATCCAGCGAACTGGAGTCAGAGCCGGTCTCATTGACGAAGGGGGCCGCATCCTGTAAATCCGGAATTAATGGCGTTTTAAATTTATAGGCACGCGCCTTGGCCCATTGGCGGTTACCGGCGATGGTGTTGATTTCGCCGTTATGTGCCAGATAGCGGAACGGCTGAGCCAGCGGCCAGCGGGGGACGGTATTGGTTGAGAAGCGTTGATGGAACAGACAGATTGCCGATTCGAGGCGCAGGTCAGCCAAATCAAGATAAAAGCGTGGCAAATCCGCAGGCATACATAAGCCTTTATAGATTGTCACCAGATTCGAGAAGCTACATGCGTAGAAATCTTTATCTGAAATACGCTTTTCAATACGGCGGCGTGCCACAAACAGGCGACGTTCCATATCACGCGAACGCCAGCCCGCAGGGGCGTTCACAAAAATTTGTTCAATCCGGGGCAGGGAGGAGAGAGCGATTTCACCGAGTACATCTGGGTTCGTCGGCACTTCACGCCAGCCGACAATCGACAGCGTTTCATTTTGCAATTCTTCTTCTACAATGCGGCGGCTTGCCTTGGCGAGTTCTTCGTCCTGACTGAGAAACATCATACCTACGGCATAGTTTTTGGCCAAACGCCACCCGCGTTCTTCAGCGACCATCCGGAAAAAGTGATCCGGTTTTTGCAATAATAAGCCACAACCATCGCCCGTCTTGCCATCAGCAAGGATCGCGCCACGGTGTTGCATACGGGCCAGTGCGTGTATTGCGGTGCGCACTACCTTATGGCTAGGTTCGCCTTCTATATGGGCGATTAGGCCGAAACCACAGTTGTCCCTCTCTTGGGATTGATCATACAACATATCAGTGAACCTCCCCAGGCTCTGTGAGACTCTCACAAACCAGCTCGTAAAGGACATATTGATATCAGACAGTGTGGGCTGACAGACGCGTGCTTTGCGGCAAATCTGCTTTTCCGCCCTCCGCCAATGGCCTCTCGTGATGGTTCTCACAAGTGGTAAAAGACTTGTTTTAAGAGGGAGTCTTAAATTACTGCATAATTATGACTAGACGTTTGCCCGTCTAGAAAGCTTCCAGCGGACTTCCAACTTAGCGAGAAAGAATACGCAGGTCAAATATAAGCATGAGATATATCTTTATGGTAATAAATGCTCTTATCATTATGAATAATATTGATTTATTTGCATTTTATACCTGCCGGCTGCTTCATGAAGCAGACACAAATATGTGAGCTGTCTCACTATAGTGTAATCGTCAAATCTCTGCACAATGCTAGTGCGGGTGGGGATG
Organism: Yersinia pestis; assembly: GCF_900460465.1. Taxonomy (GTDB): domain Bacteria; phylum Pseudomonadota; class Gammaproteobacteria; order Enterobacterales; family Enterobacteriaceae; genus Yersinia; species Yersinia pestis. The sequence goes on from NZ_UAVH01000001.1 coordinate 816,107, forward strand.
CTAGAATTATAGACTGAATTTTTTTTATTTATTAGATGTTAAAACTATTTTTCACTGATTTGTAATAGAAGCGCTAAGGGCTTGGTGGGAATAAGAAAATTTAATAATCGGTCAAGTGGTTTTATTTGCATTTATGATGAATGGTTATGCAGGATTGCACCCAAAAGCGTGGGAGTTGATCTCTGTCATCGCACACGGCATCGGCGGCGGGTTAGGCTTACCCCCCTTAATTTGACGTTACAGCGGTATTCGCGGCCCTCACTTATCCGGTTTACTGACTTAATTCAGATCTGCAGGATTTCGTTCGTTTGCTGCTTGGCCGCAACGCCAATGGCTTTGGGTATGGGCTCTTTTTGACAGGCAGTGCCAAGATCATGCAGTTACAGCAATTAGTCAATATGTTTGGTGCGGACTTACAGCGCCGTTATGGTGAAAAAATTCATAAACTCACGCTGCATGGCGGGTTCAGTTGTCCGAATCGTGATGGAACTCTGGGGCGTGGTGGTTGTACTTTTTGTCAGGTTGCCTCCTTTGCTGATGAGCAAATGCAGCAACAAAGTATCACTCAGCAACTCGCGATACAGGCCAAAAAAGCCAATCGAGCGAATCGTTACCTGGCTTATTTTCAGGCCTATACCAGTACTTATGCAGAGGTGAATGCGTTAGCTGCAATGTATCAACAGGCATTGTGTGAGGCCGATATTGTGGGCCTGTGCGTGGGGACTCGCCCGGATTGTGTGCCCGATGCCGTTCTGGATTTGCTGAGCAGTTATCAACAACAAGGTTATGAAGTTTGGCTCGAGCTGGGTCTACAAACAGCTAATGATAAAACACTCAAACGTATTAACCGTGGACATGATTTTGCCTGCTACCAGCAAACGGCCCGCCGTGCTCGCGCTCGTGGCCTGAAAGTGTGTTGCCATTTAATTGTGGGTTTACCAGGAGAGGATCGGGCGCAGGGGAGGGAAACCTTGGAAAAAGTGGTCACCACCGGTGTTGATGGGATAAAACTGCATCCACTGCATATCGTGGAAGGCAGTACGATGGCGAAAGCCTGGCGGGCGGGGCGCTTAACGGCGTTGGCGTTGGAGGATTATGTCCTCACCGCAGGTGAAATGATTCGCCATACACCCGCAGAGGTTGTCTATCATCGGATTTCTGCCAGTGCGCGTCGCCCTACATTGCTGGCCCCCTTGTGGTGTGAGAATCGTTGGACAGGCATGAATGAGCTGAATAATTACCTACTCCAGCATGGCGTACAGGGCACCGCGATTGGGGATGCTTATTGCTATCGTTAAGATACTTATCGTAATAGCTAAGAGAGTAATCGCCATGGTTAACAGACTTATTGCTATGGCTAAAATACTCATTATTACCGTTGGAGGGGATATCTATTGGCTGGTGTTATCTGTTGTTTGCTTACTGTTCAGGTCCATAAACGCGTTATTCCCCAAATTATCTCCCCGCGATTTGCAATCTTTTCCACACTTCTGAGTCACCTGGCTTATCTCTTTGTGGTTTTACGGTATGATTTATCCGATAAGCACTGACAGAGGTTGCTATGAAGCAAATCCGGGTATTAGCCCAGTACTATGTTGATTTAATGGTTAAATTAGGGCTGGTGCGTTTTTCGCTGCTACTGGCATCGGCATTGGTGTTATTGGCGATGGTTGTTCAAATGGCCGTCACCTTCGTCTTGCGCGGCTCTGTTGAAACCCTCGATCTGGTGCGCTCCATTTTCTTTGGTTTGCTGATAACCCCTTGGGCCGTGTATTTCCTGTCGGTTGTGGTTGAGCAACTGGAAGAGTCGCGCCAGCGCCTGTCCCGGTTGGTTGATAAGCTCGAAGTGATGCGTCATCGCGATCTCGAGCTGAACAAGCAACTGACAGAAAATATTACTCAACTGAATCAAGAGATTGTTGAACGCGAAAAAGCAGAGAAAGCGCATCTGCAAGTGGTCGATAAACTGAAAGAAGAGATGGGCCACCGCGAGCAGGCGCAGATTGAGCTGGGGCAGCAATCGGCCTTATTACGTTCTTTTCTCGATGCTTCGCCAGATTTGGTTTATTACCGTAACGAAGATAATGAGTTTTCCGGTTGTAACCGCGCAATGGAATTGTTGACGGGTAAAAGTGAGAAGCAACTGGTCGGATTGACGCCAAAAGATGTTTATGCACCAGATATCGCCGAGAAAGTGATGGAGACCGATGAGAAAGTCTTCCGCCATAACGTTTCTCTTACCTACGAACAGTGGCTGGTTTACCCAGATGGCCGTAAAGCCTGTTTTGAACTGCGTAAAGTGCCTTTTTATGACCGAGTCGGTAAACGACATGGGCTAATGGGCTTTGGACGCGATATAACCGAGCGTAAGCGCTACCAGGACGCGCTGGAGAATGCCAGTAGGGATAAGACGACATTTATCTCAACAATCAGCCACGAGCTACGTACGCCGCTTAATGGCATTGTTGGCCTCAGTCGCATCTTGTTAGATACCGAATTAGATGCCGAACAACTGAAATACCTAAAAACCATTCATGTCAGTGCTATCACTCTTGGAAATATTTTCAACGATATCATTGAAATGGATAAGCTGGAGCGGCGGAAAGTACAGCTTGATAATCAACCTGTTGATTTTACTGGGTTCATGGCCGATCTGGAAAACCTCTCCGGTTTACTGGTGCAGCCAAAAGGATTGAAATTCATTATGGAACCGCAGTTGCCATTGCCGGAGAAAGTGATTGCCGATGGGACCCGGCTGCGCCAAATCCTGTGGAACCTGATTGGTAATGCGGTGAAATTCACCCAGCAAGGCAAAATTGTGGTGCGGGTACGGCGTGAGGGTAACGACCGCCTGATTTTTGAAGTCGAAGATTCAGGCATGGGGATACCGGAAGACGAACAAGATAAAATTTTCGCCATGTATTATCAGGTGAAAGATCGCAACGGGGGGCGCCCGGCCACGGGCACCGGTATCGGCCTCGCGGTATCTAAACGTCTGGCACAGAGTATGGGCGGTGATATTACGGTGAAAAGCACGCAGGGGGTGGGTTCTTGCTTCACCTTAACCATCAAGGCACCTGCGGTACAGGAAGCCTCCAACGCGCCGTCAGGCGACGATATGCCATTACCTGCTCTTCATGTACTGCTGGTGGAAGATATCGAGCTGAACGTCATTGTTGCGCGTTCAGTTCTGGAAAAATTGGGGAACAGTGTTGACGTGGCGATGAATGGCCACGATGCATTAGCCATGTTTAACCCTGAAGATTTTGATTTGGTTTTATTAGATATTCAGTTGCCTGATATGAGTGGGCTGGATATCGCCCGGCAAATTCGGGCGGAATATGGCAAGCAGTCATTGCCCCCGTTGGTCGCATTAACCGCTAACGTTCTTAAAGATAAGAAAGAATATTTAGATGCCGGCATGGACGACGTGCTGAGTAAGCCACTGTCAGTCCCTGCACTGACGGCCATGATTAAGCAATTTTGGGATAGTAAGCCCTCTTCAGCGGTACAAAAACAGGAGCATAAAGTGATGCAAACCCATGAATCGTTACTTGATACCACCATGTTGGAACAATACATCGATTTAGTTGGCCCACAGTTGATTCACCAAAGTCTGGAGATGTTTGAACAGATGATGCCAGGTTATTTGGCGGTGCTGGATTCAAATATGACGGCGCGGGACCAAAAGGGGATCACGGAAGAAGCACACAAAATTAAAGGGGCGGCAGGTTCTGTCGGTTTACGCCACATACAGCAACTGGCCCAACAGATTCAGACACCGACATTGCCAGCGTGGTGGGATAACGTGCAGGACTGGGTCGATGAGTTAAAATTAGAATGGCGTAATGATGTTCAGGTATTGCGTGAGTGGGCAGCGGAAGTTGAAAAAAAATAACCCCGACCGAGGCCGGGGTGCGCGAAGACTGCGCCAACACCAGGGAAAACGTTAACCTGCGTATTATTTCGATTTCGAGTGAATTCGCAGGTTGTCAGGATTCTTTCATACATCATACTAGCAACAACATAGCAAATGTAAGCGCTCTTGTTACAAGATTCATTAAAATTTGTGATAGAGATTGGTCTTTGTTACTAGAACGGGTTAAGTGATTGACAGAGGAAGATAAGGGAGAAACGAGATGAAAACAGTTGGCGTAGTGCTCAGTGGATGTGGTGTTTTGGATGGCGCTGAAATCCATGAGTCTGTCTTAACAATGCTGGCATTGGATCGCGCGGGCGCAGAGGTTTTGTTTTTTGCGCCAGATAAACCTCAACTTCATGTTATTAATCATATTACTGGTGAGATTGTTGCAGAAGAACGGAACGTTTTAGTGGAGTCTGCCCGCATTGCCCGTGGCCTGATCACCCCCCTTTCTGCGGCTGATCCAGAGGTATTAGATGCACTAATCGTACCGGGAGGTTTTGGGGCAGCAAAGAACCTCTGCGACTTCGCCATTAAAGGGGGCGAATGTTCCGTTGAACCCGATTTATATAAGTTAATTCAATTAATGCATAAGTCCGGTAAACCAATTGGATTGATGTGTATTTCTCCGGTGATGCTGCCGAAGCTGTTGGGCAAACCCATTCGACTGACAATTGGTAACGATCCCGATACGATTGATGCCATTGAAATTATGGGGGGGGAGCATGTTATTTGCCCTGCTGATGACGTTGTCATTGATTTGGAAAATAAAGTGGTGACGACACCGGCTTACATGTTGGCTGGTTCCATTTCAGAAGCGGCTAAAGGTATTGATAAATTGGTGACGAAAGTCTTGGATTTAACTGAATGATCTCAGTCAGACGGGGGTTTAGTCAGCTTTGGTATTGGGGGAAACGGGGGGTTATCGGCATTATTGCGCTGTGGATGGCCGGTATTCTGATTTTTGCTTTTTTGCCGGTCCCGTTTTCTATGGTCATGATCGAAAGGCAACTGGGTGCCTGGCTGACCGGTGATTTCGCTTATGTTGCCCACTCTGATTGGGTGCCCATGGATGAAATTTCACCCTATATGGCGTTGGCCGTCATGGCGGCGGAGGATCAAAAGTTCCCTGACCACTGGGGGTTTGATGTCGGTGCCATCGAATCAGCGCTGTCCCATAATCAGCGCAATCAAAAGCGTATCCGTGGTGCATCAACGCTGTCACAACAAACAGCTAAAAACGTGTTTCTTTGGGATGGCCGTAGCTGGGTACGCAAAGGGTTGGAAGTCGGATTGACTGCGGGTATTGAATTGATATGGACGAAGCGCCGTATCCTAACGGTTTATCTGAATATTGCCGAATTTGGTAATGGTATCTTTGGGGTCGAAGCTGCTGCGCGCCATTTTTTCAACAAGCCCGCCAGCAAATTAAGTGCCTCGGAAGCCGCATTATTAGCGGCAGTACTGCCGAATCCACTTCGCTTTAAGGTTAATGCGCCGTCTGGTTATGTTATTTCTCGCCAACAATGGATTTTGCGCCAGATGCACCAGTTAGGGGGCAAAACGTTCTTGCAGGAAAATACGCTGGATTGACGCTGATACCCTCCGACTTTGATATTTCTGCGGGAGTTTGTCGCTCTGGGTTAAATTGCGGGCTGGGGCAAGCTCGTTGGTGTTGACTCACCGGCTGCCTGTAAGACTCATGATATTGGGTATCGATGTGGTGGATAAAAAACGGGCTTGGCGGTTTAGCGCTAAGCCCGTGATAAATCTTATTTAATCTTCTTTAAAACAGGATCTTATTTAACAATAGTGAAGGCCGTCGTGACGTGTTTAACGCCGCTGACCTTGCTGGCTATCTGTGCCGCCGATTGCGCTTCTTGTTGAGTGACCAAGCCCAATAAGAAGACTTCGCCGTTCTCCGTCGTCACTTTGACGTTAGAGGATTTAACTGAATCACTGGTGAGTAGCTGTGAACGTACTTTGGTTGTGATCCAGGTATCCATTGATGCAGTACTCAGATCAACCGGTTTCCCCAAACGCATTTCGTTGTAGACTTCCGTTACACCATCGACGCCAGAGGCGATCTGCTTAGCGCGGTTAGACAGCTCCGCTGATGGGGTTTGCCCGGTTAGCAATACTTTTCCCTGATAAGCCGTGACCACAAATCGTGTTTGGCTCTTGATTTCCTTATCTTTGCTCAGGGCATTAACGACCCTGGCTTCCAGTGTGCCGTCATCTACCTGCGTACCGATGGTACGTGGATCCGTGGCGGTTTTTGTGGCAACCGCCGCACTACCGACGACCACTGCGCCGACACAGCCCTGTAAAAGTAGGGTGCTGAATAGCATGGCAAATATGTAACCAACCTTCATTGGTGCTCCTTTAATCGTTCTGATGAGGAAATAGAGTGTTGTCAATTAAGTCACACAAGCAATTCACTGTGAGCATGTGCAGTTCTTGAACCCTGGCTCCACGGTGTGAAGGAATACGGATTTCGACATCCAACTGACCTAACAGGCCAGCCAGTTCGCCGCCATCATAACCAGTGAGCGCGACAATGGTCATATCTCGGGTAACTGCTGCTTCGACCGCTTTAACAATATCACGGCTATTGCCACGAGTGGAAATAGCGAGCAAAACATCCCCGGCTTGGCCGAGCGCCCGTACTTGTTTGGCGTAAACCTCGTCATGTAAACGATCGTTAGTGATCGCCGTCAAAACAACATTATCGGCATTCAGAGCGATAGCGGGCAGACTTGGCCGCTCGGTTTCAAAGCGATTTATCATACTGGCAGCAAAATGCTGTGCATTCGCTGCAGAAGTCCCGTTACCACAGCAGAGAATTTTATTGCCGTTGAGCAATGACTGGACCAGCGCCATCGCTGCACAGGATATAGCATCAGGCAGAGCTTCCGCCGCCGCAATCTGGGTTTGAATACTTTCAGTAAAGCAGCCTTTGATTCTTTCCAGCACGTTGATTTAACCCATTCAGTAAAATTAATATACCCGTCATACTTCAAGCTGTATGTGCGTTGGTGACGCTCAATAACCCGAATCACTTACTGGTCGTTGACTTTAAAGTCAGTAAGCTCATCGGAATTAATGAGCCTTATCCCTGAGGCCCACCCTGCGGACAGCATAAATGCTGTTCAAATTGGTTCCAGACCAATTTTTCTCTCGCTTGCCGTCTGCCTGCAACTCGAATTATTTGGGTATAGCTCGGTATCAATTGGAAAATAAACATCAATCCGTATTGAAAGCGTTGGGTAGCCATTCTAACTGGTTACCGGTTATCGCCACTACATCAAAACGACAGGATGTTGTGGCAAAACTGGCGCCGCGTTGTGCCAGCCAAACAGCGGCGGCCAGATGTAGCCGTTGTTGCTTGCGCGGGGTGATACTGGCGGCTGCACCACCAAACAGGTCATTGCGCCGAAAGCGAACCTCGACGAATACCCATGCATCCCCATCACGCATAATAAGGTCAATTTCGCCTCCACGGAAGGCAACATTGGCCGCTTGAAAAACGAGACCTGCTCGCTCCAGATGGCGACGAGCCAGGTTTTCGTAATGTGCGCCAGTATCCCGTTGGCTCATCGATAGTCCCTAAAATCCTTAATCACTCGACAATATTTTCTACCACATCATTCTCTACAACATATGAGAAGAATGTGACTGAATTATGCGAGTGGCACCACCATTCCCTGGCGATATTGTAACCAAGGTAGCTTGCGGGTGATAACACAATCTGATGATGCAGTTAAATCACCGGTGACCCCTTTGACTTGGAAGCCAGGGATTTGGCGCATTTCAGAAAAATGATTTGCCAATGCCCAGGCATCAATCCCCATGGCGTATAAGCGTACCAGAGAATAATCGTTAGCGTATTTAGCCGATGCTTGTTGCAGCAAAGCGGGGTTAGAGCCGGCCATCAGCGGAATATCACTAAACTGTATACCTTCCATTTCCAGACGGTAATCTGGGCCAGCGCCAGCCTGGTAGCTACGTGAACTGGCAAACAGCGCAGGTTTACTGCGTGAACTGGTTGCCATATCAATCATTGGCTTAATCAGGGTTAATTCAGATGGCGTCGCAATGATATAGACCGCATCAATGTTACCGCTCGAAGACGTTGACACTACCGGTGCATCGATTGGCGGTGCTGGAATGGTCAGGCCCGCAATAGTGACGGAGGCCGGGGCGGCGGCTACATTAGAAACGCTAACGGGGGTACCGGTCAGGCGGATACCGGCACCACTGTTGATGGATTGCTTCAACTCAGTGGTTGAACCGAAGTTCTGTTGTAATACCGTTTGCCCACCTTGTTTTTGCCACTCGTCAGCGAAGGCTTTGGCAATGCGTTCACCAAGGGCACCACGAGGCACCAGCAACAGCGGCATTCTTTTTTGCTGTTCCCACAGGTGATGCGCTGCATCACGGGCTTCATCTTCTGGCGATAGGGCAAAGTAACAGATGTTTGGGCTGTTATTACTGGCTTCTGGTTGGTTCAACGCCAGAATATTCAATGTGCTTGGGGTGGCACTGAGTTGCTCAACTTCGGGTTTTAGCAGAGGGCCAACGACCAGTGTTGCACCATCTTGCTGGGCTTGAGCCAATAGCGCTGCCAGTGGTTGAGTGTTGGTATCGTAGATTTTCACTTGGGCGTTGGTGACGACGGGGGGGGGCACTGGGGCCGGAAGGGTGGCCGGGGTATCATCCGAAACAACCGCAGCAGTATCCGTTGGGCTGCTTTCCGTCACATTTGGCGTTACTGGTACTGAAGCTGTTACCGCTGAGCCATTTTGGGCGGCAGTAAAACCTTGCTGGATGGCATCGGCGAATACTTGTGCCGGGCCACTTAATGGCAGCAGCAGAGCAATCTTGGCGGTGGATGCCTGGCTGAAATTACTGATCTGAGTTAATGCAGTTGGCAGATTTTTCGCTGCCGGGTTTTGTGGGTAACGGGTTTGCCAGTCTTTAATCCCGGCTTTCAGTAGCTCTGGGTCTTGCTTGTTATCTTGATAAACACGCAGTAAATCCAGCCAGCCTTGCAGCACATTTTCGTCTGCGTTGATCACCATGGTATTTAATTCTTGTGGTGTCAGTTGGGACAGTGACTGCCAAGTGCCATCAATATTATCTTGATGGGCTTTATCTGTCAGTAATGGTTCCTGAGCGATAAATGCACGAATCAATGGCAGGGTGGCTTTATCCTGATTGGCGGCAATTTGGGCCTGATAGTAGCGTACTTTTTGGTTAGCTGAGAGTTGAGTTGCCTCTAATTTGGCAAGAATATCAGCCGCCGCTGGCGTATTTTTCTGCGCGATCAACAGTTCAGCCGCCAGCAATTGCTGTTCCTGGCGCTGTGTATCGCTCAGGTTTGCAGGGAGAGTGCTGAGTTGTTCGGCGGCCTGAGGCACTTTTGCCTCACGTAATAGGGCACGAATGGCAAGTAATTGCCAGTCAGCCTTGTTATCATCACTGCTCTGCTGCAACTGTTGCAGATAATAATCAGAGTTAGCGCTTGCTTCGTCCTGTATATTTACGGGGGGCGGCGTTTGTGGCGCATCGCCTGTACAGGCCGCTAAAATAAGAGCAGCCAGAATGACAGGAACAAGCCCTGCTTTAGAACGAACGAACGTTGAGGAAAGCATACTGTATCCAGTGATGTTTTTTTCAAGATGCTCAATATTAAATCGGTAATTCGGATGAAACAATGAATCAACACGATCGAGCAGTAATTTCTGCATCTACGCTTTATGTGGTACCTACCCCAATCGGTAATTTAGGGGACATTACCCACCGGGCGTTAGAGGTACTGAAAGGCGTTGATTTGATTGCGGCTGAAGATACACGCCATACGGGGTTGTTGTTACAGCATTTTGCGATCAACGCCCGCCTGTTTGCACTTCATGACCATAACGAACAACAAAAAGCTGATCAGTTGCTGGCTAAACTGCAAGAAGGCCAGAGTATTGCGCTGGTATCCGATGCAGGTACGCCACTGATTAACGATCCGGGCTACCATTTAGTGCGCCGTTGCCGTGAAGCTGGCATCAGAGTTGTGCCCTTGCCGGGCGCTTGCGCGGCGATTACCGCACTCTCTGCCGCAGGCCTTGCCTCAGATCGTTTTTGCTACGAAGGCTTCCTGCCAGCAAAAACCAAAGGACGTAAGGATACTCTGCAAGCGTTGATTGAGGAACCTCGAACACTGATCTTCTATGAATCAACGCATCGCTTATTAGAAAGCTTACAGGATATGGTAACCGTACTTGGCCCACAACGCTATGTTGTACTGGCCAGAGAGCTGACCAAAACCTGGGAATCTATTCACGGAGCGCCAGTCGGTGAATTGCTGGCTTGGGTTAAGGAAGAAGAGACCCGTCGCCGTGGTGAGATGGTTTTGATTGTCGAGGGGCATAAAGTACAGTCCGATGATGCATTACCAGCCGATGCACTGCGCACACTGGCCTTACTGCAAAAAGAGTTACCGCTGAAAAAAGCCGCCGCATTAGCGGCAGAAATTCATGGAGTCAAAAAGAATGCGCTCTATAAATATGCTTTAGAACAGCAACAAGGCGACGTAGAAACAGAAGAGGATGACATTCAGCAGTAATGTGCCTATAATCCGCCGCGGAGTTGACTAGACAGTCGCCGCTTCACTGCCGTCCCTTTCGGGGGAGACAGGTGGAGGGGAGGAAAGTCCGGGCTCCATAGGGCAGGGTGCCAGGTAACGCCTGGGAGGCGCAAGCCTACGACAAGTGCAACAGAGAGCAAACCGCCGATGGCCCACGCAAGTGGGATCAGGTAAGGGTGAAAGGGTGCGGTAAGAGCGCACCGCGCGGCTGGCAACAGTTCGTGGCATGGTAAACTCCACCCGGAGCAAGGCCAAATAGGGGTTCGCATGGTACGGCCCGTACTGAACCCGGGTAGGCTGCTTGAGCCAGTGAGCGATTGCTGGCCTAGAGGAATGACTGTCCACGACAGAACCCGGCTTACCGGTCAACTCCACTCATTCCACAAAATCCCGCTTCGGCGGGTTTTTGCTTTGGAGGATAGGGCGTGAGAGGAATGACTGTCCACGACACTTTTCATAAAAGAAAGCGGCTTACCGGTCAACGCCACTCATTCCACAAAATCCCGCTTCGGCGGGTTTTTGCTTTGGAGGATAGGGCGTGAGGGGAATGACTGTCCACGACACTTTTCATAAAAGAAAGCGGCTTACCGGTCAACGCCACTCATTCCACAAAATCCCGCTTCGGCGGGTTTTTGCTTTGCAGGATAGGGCGCGAGGGGAATGACTGTCCACGACACTTTTTATAAAAGAAAGCGGCTTACCGGTCAACGCCACTCATGCCACAAAATCCCGCTTCGGCGGGTTTTTGCTTTGCAGGATAGGGCGCGAGGGGAATGACTGTCCACGACACTTTTTATAAAAGAAAGCGGCTTACCGGTCAACGCCACTCATGCCACAAAATCCCGCTTTGGCGGGTTTTTGTTTTACACGATAGGGCGCGAGCGAATACATCGGTATCAGGCAACGGCGAGAGAACTAAACCGGTAAATCAATCAAGAGGGCGCGCAGTGGGGTTATCGCTTTAATTACTAGGTGTTGTTCTTCTTCCACAAAGGCCCCATCACCACAAGTTAGGCGCTGTGATGTCCCCGTTTGCGGGCCAGTGGCGTCGACTGTCCCATGAATCGACTGTAAGTATGCTCTGTGGCCGTGTAGTGGCATCTTTTGCTGTTCTCCAGCCGCTAATGCCAGGTGATGTATCCACATTTGCTGGCGTAGCTGTAGGCTACCTTGCTCACCGGCTGGTGAGGCGAGCAACTGCACAGGGCGAGTGCTTAATCTCTGGTGCTGCGTTGGAGCACTTTCCCGTTCAGGGCAGGCATTAAGCCATAGCTGAATACGGGTTAATGATTTATTGGCACTCAGATTGTGCTCACTGTAACTGACCCCTTGCTGAGGCGAAAATAACAGAGCATCGCCTGTCTTGGCGTGCACATGATTCCCCAGACTGTCCCGGTACTCTGCTTCGCCTTGTAAAATCAGGTTGAGAATATCAACTTGCGGATAAGTCCGTGGTTGGAATGCGGCACCGGGTGCTAATACTTCTTGGTTTAGGACCCGCAACGAGGCATAGCCTAATAATGTAGGATCGAAATAGTGGCCGAAAGAGAAGGTATAACGCGCCTGAAGCCAACCAAAGTCAGCCTGCCCGCACTGTTCTGCTGTTCTGCATGTGATCATGACGATGATTACCTCTTATACCGGTCATCTTTCAAGCCACAGGAAGGAGTCTGTCGGCCTCTCCATCGGTTCGCCTCTGCAAGACTGCGGCAACCGGTTCTCGACCCGTTTGTCATTCGTTGGTCGCTTTCCTGAATCTTGAAATCTATTAGGCATATTATTGATGGTATTAATTGATAAACAGATGGTAAGCGTCTGGACGTTGGATTGTTAGCCAGTTAATCTGGTCGGCATATTCAAATTTCCTGATTGAGAAAGATAATGGCCAGAGATCGGGCATTAACGCTAGAGGCATTACGCGTCATGGATGCCATTGACCGTCGTGGCAGTTTTGCTGCGGCGGCTGATGAATTGGGTCGGGTCCCTTCCGCCCTCAGCTATACCATGCAAAAACTTGAGGAAGAGCTTGATGTGGTGTTGTTCGATCGTTCTGGACATCGAACCAAATTTACTAATGTCGGGCGGATGTTGCTGGAGCGTGGGCGGGTATTACTGGAAGCGGCAGATAAATTAACCACCGATGCTGAAGCACTGGCTCGTGGTTGGGAAACTCATATCACCATTGTCAGCGAGGCGTTATCGCCTGCCTGGAAATTATTTCCGTTGATTGATAAATTGGCGCTTAAAGCCAATACACAGGTATCAATCCTCACCGAGGTGCTGGCTGGCGCATGGGAACGGCTGGAACAGGGGCGGGCAGATATCGTTATTGCTCCAGATATGCACTTTCGCGCCTCTTCTGAGATTAATAGCCGTAAGTTGTACAAAGTGACCAGTGTATACGTTGCCAGCCCAGACCATCCTATTCATCAAGAGCCAGAACCGCTCTCGGAACTGACTCGGGTAAAATACCGGGGGATTGCCGTAGCCGATACCGCGCGGGAGCGGCCCGTCATTACGGTGCAATTATTGGATAAACAACAGCGCCTGACCGTCAGTACGATTGAAGATAAACGGCGGGCATTATTAGCCGGGTTGGGTGTGGCGACCATGCCTTATGAGATGGTGGAAAAAGACATTGCCGCAGGCCGGTTGCGGGTGATCGGGCCGGAATACAGCCGTGAGGCCGATATTATTATGGCGTGGCGGCGTGACAGTATGGGGGAGGCTAAGTCTTGGTGTTTGCGCGAGATCCCCAAGCTATTGGGTAAGTGATCAGCTACTGCGCGTGTGGATTTTGGGTTTAGGTTGCGTCAAACAACGTTCGCTTGCTACGCCCTTGGCCTTGGGGAAAAGGGCGTTTAGCGTGCTAATTAGATAAATCAATTCTTGTACAAATCAATTCTTATACAAAGCGATTCGCCCTATCATGTGGCTCCAGCAAGTTTTGCTGTGGGCCGATAGAGATAATCCCATAAGGATTGAGGTGCCGTGGCTGCGGTAATAGTGAGTGCGAATATGCGCAAAATCAACCGTTTCCGCAATGCCGGGCATCTGGTAAATATCCCGTAGGAAGCCATATAAATTCGGGTAATCGCTGATGCGCCGTTTATCACATTTGAAATGCGTCACATACACCGGATCAAAACGCACTAGCGTAGTCCATAACCGTAAATCAGCTTCCGTTAGCTGATTGCCGGTCAGATAACGATGTTGTCCCAGAATCTGCTCGAGTCTGTCTAATGCGCTGAATAACGTGCCCACGGCCTCGTCATAGGCTTCCTGAGTGGTCGCAAACCCCGCTTTATACACACCGTTATTGACCTGATCGTAAACCCAGCCATTGATGTCATCAATATCGTTACGTAACGCAGTGGGGTAATAATCTCCCGCTTTTGCACCAACATCATCAAATGCATTGTTGAACATCCGAATGATATCTGCGGATTCATTACTCACCACGGTTTGTTGTTGTTTATCCCATAACACCGGTACCGTCACGCGTCCACTGTAGTCCGGTGCGGCGCGCAGATAGAGTTGATACAGGTAATCGAGGTGGTAAAGTGCATCGCCCGTTGCAGCGGGAAAATCGCTACTAAAGGTCCAGCCATTCTCTTGCATCAATGGGTGCACGACGGAAACAGAAATTAGCGATTCAAGGCCTTTCAAGGTGCGCATCAGTAAAGCACGGTGCGCCCACGGACAGGCGAGGGAAACATAGAGATGGTAACGGTGGGCTTCGGCGTTAAAACCACCTTTACCCTGTGGACCCGCTTGCCCATCAGTGGTTGTCAACGACGGATGAAAAGTGATCCACTTATATCTCCACCAACGGCCCAATATTGATCCACCGTTTTACTCAGGATTAGCTTCTGCTATAACCCCGGCCTTTCGTTTCTGTCTGAGTCGATAGCTTTCTCCTTTGATTTGAACGACATGTGAGTGGTGTAAGATACGGTCCAGCATCGCTGAGGTCAGTGCTGCATCACCGGCGAACGTTTGATCCCACTGCCCGAACGGCAGATTGGATGTCAGGATCATTGCGCTCTTTTCGTAACGTTTAGCGATGACCTGGAAGAACAGCTTTGCTTCTTCCTGACTGAACGGCAGATAGCCTATTTCATCAATGATGAGCAGGCGGGGGGCCATTACTCCACGCTGAAGCGTCGTTTTATAACGGCCCTGACGTTGTGCCGTAGATAACTGAAGTAACAGATCTGCTGCTGTTGTGAAGCGAACTTTGATACCTGCACGGACTGCTTCATAGCCCATCGCTATTGCCAGATGGGTTTTCCCCACACCTGATGGCCCCAGTAATACGATATTTTCATTACGTTCTATGAAGCTGAGTGAGCGTAACGACTGGAGTTGCTTCTGCGGTGCTCCGGTGGCGAATGTGAAGTCATACTCTTCGAACGTTTTCACCGCCGGGAAGGCTGCCATTCGGGTATACATCGCCTGTTTACGTTGATGACGTGCCAGTTTTTCTTCATGAAGCAGATGCTCCAGGAAGTCCATATAACTCCATTCCTGGTCTACTGCCTGTTGTGACAGCGCAGGCGCTGCGCTTATAAGGCTTTCCAGTTGCAACTGCCCGGCGAGCGCCATCAGTCGTTGATGTTGCAGTTCCATCATCACGCCACTCCTCTGCAGAATGAGTCGTAGATGGAGAGTGGATGATGCAGGGGGTGTTTGTCGAAGTTCACCAGATTTTCATCAAGATGCACGTCATACTCTTTTTTCTCCGGAGGCAGTGCCAGCATGGACTGCTGCTCTTCGAGCCAGCGATCGCAGGGACGGGCCTGGATTGTTTCATGCTTTCGTTGGTTAGCGACATCGTGCAGCCAGCGCAGACCGTGGCGGTTGGCTGTTTCAACATCGACAGTGATCCCCATCGGGCGCAGGCGAGTCATTAGTGGGATGTAAAAACTGTTACGGGTGTACTGCACCATCCGTTCCACCTTACCTTTAGTCTGTGCCCTGAAGGGGCGACACAGTCGGGGAGAGAAGCCCATCTCCTTGCCGAACTGCCACAGCGAAGGATGGAACCGGTGCTGACCGGTCTGATATGCGTCACGTTGCAGAACCACAGTTTTCATATTGTCATACAACACTTCGCGCGGCACACCACCAAAGAAGCGGAACGCATTACGATGGCAGGTCTCCAGCGTGTCATAACGCATATTGTCAGTGAATTCGATGTACAGCATTCGGCTGTATCCGAGAACAGCAACGAACACGTGAAGCGGTGAGCGACCATTACGCATAGTGCCCCAGTCAACCTGCATCTGTCGTCCGGGTTCAGTTTCGAACCGAACGGCAGGCTCCTGCTCCTGAGGAACCGAGAGAGAACGAATGAATGCCCTGAGAATGGTCATTCCGCCACGATATCCCTGGTCTCTGATCTCGCGAGCGATTACCGTTGCCGGGATTTTGTAAGGATGAGCATCGGCGATGCGTTGACGAATATAATCCCGGTATTCATCCAGGAGTGAAGCAACAGCAGGTCGCGGCGTATATTTTGGCGGCTCAGATTTTGCCTGCAAATAACGTTTAACGGTATTGCGGGAGATCCCCAGTTCTCTGGCAATCGCCCGGCTACTCATTCCCTGCTTGTGCAGGATTTTAATTTCCATAACTGTCTCAAAAGTGACCATAAACTCTCCTGAATCAGGAGAGCAGATTACCCCCTGGATCTGATTTCAGGCGTTGGGTGTGGATCACTATTGCACCGTTCGTTACATTACCGACCATTTTCTTCTACCACGGCTACACCTCGTCAAAAGAGGTTTACTCCTATTTCGCCTATGCTTTCGCGCAGGCAGGGTTTCGCACTATTTCACCGGATGCGGACATGCATGGCGCCCGTTTTAATGGCAATGAAACACAGCGGCTATCCCATTTCTGGGAGATTTTAAAATCTAACATTGATGAATTGCCAGACCTGAAACGACATTATCAACAGGCTGGATTGATTGAGGGTGAACGTATTGGGGTTGCGGGTGCGTCAATGGGGGGAATGACGGCATTGGGGGCATTTGCCCGCTACCCGTGGATCCGTGTGGCCGCAGATTTCATGGGGTCAGGCTACTTTACTTCATTGGCACATTCACTGTTTCCGCCACGGGATGCAGGTCGGGAGATCAGCCAACAGGCGTTTGAGCGTCGCTTGGCACCATTAGCGGATTATGAGCTGACTCATCAGTTAGAAAAAATTACTGAGCGACCACTATTAGTTTGGCACGGTGAGGCTGATGATGTCGTTCCAGCGGCGGAAAGTGCACGTCTGGTACAGGCATTACGAACCCGTGGGGGTGATAATAATCTGACCTATCTTACCGAAGCGGGGATAGGGCATAAAATCACCCCTACAGCGCTACGTGCTGGAAGTGATTTTTTTACCCAGTATTTATAAAATCTCCGTCTCTGATATAGAGGGTGCTCTGATTATTTAACCGTGAGCCATCGAGGTTTGTTGGGGGACTGAGAATGGGTTTGATTGAGCCATCAAAGAACTCATTTGGTAATTTAGTTATGATTTTATTGGTAAATTTAGCCAAAAACAGCCTTGTCTCCACGATCACGGGTAATGAACAAAAAATGCGGTTTAAGCTTGCTCATCGTCATAACAGGAATAAATCCCCCGCAGTCCTTGAGTTTCCGACAGCCCACAAGTATAGTTACGCGTCATTTTTCAGCCGCACACAAACACGTTCCTTGCCTCCATGGGCCGCGGTTGACCCTATCAGGAGGCTGAATAATCCGTAAGGAGCAATAATCGATGCGTCATTACGAAATCGTTTTTATGGTCCATCCTGACCAAAGCGAACAGGTTCCGGGCATGATCGAGCGCTATAGTGCAACTATCACTAATGCTGCTGGTACGATCCACCGTCTGGAAGACTGGGGCCGCCGTCAGCTGGCTTACCCGATCAATAAACTGCACAAAGCCCACTACGTTCTGTTGAACGTTGAAGCTCCGCAGGAAGCGATCGATGAGCTGGAAACAAACTTCCGCTTCAACGACGCCGTTATCCGTAGCATGGTTATGCGCGTTAAGCACGCGGTAACTGAAGCATCACCAATGGTTAAAGCGAAAGACGAACGCCGTGAGCGTCACGACTTCGCGTCAGAAGCCAATGATGATTCTGAAGCTGGGGATTCTGAAGAGTAATTGCCGTGGTGACCACTAATCGTCTGGTACTTTCTGGCACTGTGTGCAAGACACCGGTTCGAAAAGTAAGTCCTTCTGGTATTCCGCATTGTCAATTTGTGCTTGAGCATCGATCAACACAGCAGGAAGCCGGATTTAGCCGACAAACATGGTGCAGAATGCCCATAGTCGTTAGCGGACAGCAGTCACAAGCATTAACTCACAGCATAACGGTCGGCAGTCAGTTAACCGTTGAAGGCTTCATTAGCTGCCATCAAGGTCGCAATGGGCTGAACAAATTGGTTCTGCATGCCGAGCAGATTGAATTTATAGATTCTGGAGACTAGCCAAATGGCACGTTATTTCCGTCGTCGCAAGTTCTGCCGTTTTACCGCGGAAGGCGTTGTAGAGATTGATTATAAAGATATCGCTACGCTGAAAAACTATATCACTGAAAGTGGTAAAATTGTCCCGAGCCGTATTACCGGTACTCGTGCAAAATACCAGCGTCAGCTCGCCCGTTGTATCAAGCGCGCACGCTACCTGTCTTTGTTGCCGTACACTGATCGTCATCAGTAATCGGCCACTGTCCATTAACGACTTTGAGAGGATAAGGTAATGCAAGTTATTCTGCTTGATAAAGTAGCAAACCTGGGCAGCCTGGGTGACCAAGTTAACGTAAAAGCGGGCTATGCTCGTAACTTCTTGGTTCCACAGGGTAAAGCTGTTCCAGCAACAAAGAAAAACGTAGAGTTCTTTGAAGCACGCCGCGCTGAATTAGAAGCCAAATTGGCTGACGTTCTGGCTGCTGCAGAAGCTCGCGCAACCAAAATTAACGAACTGGTCAGCGTCACTATCTCTTCTAAAGCAGGGGATGAAGGCAAACTGTTCGGCTCTATCGGTACTCGCGACATCGCTGACGCTGTAACTGCAGCTGGCGTTGAAGTAGCCAAGAGCGAAGTTCGTTTGCCGAATGGCGTTCTGCGTACTGCAGGTGAGCATGAAGTTCACTTCCAAGTACACAGCGACGTGTTCGCGAAACTGAACGTAGTTGTGGTTCCAGAAGCGTAAGTTACGCGGCTGTAACCTGTTAAAACGCCAGCCTAGTGCTGGCGTTTTGCTTGTGCCCAGAAAACCCCCAGCTAGGCTGGGGGTTCAGTAAAGCTTTCAGCTTTGGGTCAGTTATAAAAACCCCTTTTGATTTGTTAAAACAGTTTGCGGTCTGGCAACTGCAAATGTTCAACAAGAAATCAAAAGGGGGTCCCAATGAGGGATGAAAAGAGCTTAGCGCACACCCGATGGAACTGTAAATATCATATAGTTTTTGCGCCGAAGTACCGAAGGCAGGTGTTCTACAGGGAAAAACGCAGAGCGATTGGCAGTATTTTAAGAAAACTGTGCGAATGGAAAAACGTGAATATCCTGGAAGCAGAATGCTGTGTGGATCACATCCATATGCTTCTGGAGATCCCGCCCAAGATGAGTGTCTCGGGATTTATGGGGTACCTGAAGGGAAAGAGCAGTCTGATGCTTTATGAGCAGTTTGGCGATTTGAAGTTCAAATACCGTAACAGGGAGTTTTGGTGTCGAGGGTATTACGTTGATACGGTAGGGAAAAACACGGCCAGGATACAAGAATACATAAAGCACCAATTGGAAGAGGATAAAATGGGTGAGCAACTCTCGATCCCGTATCCCGGTAGCCCGTTTACGGGCCGTAAGTAATCCATAGATGCAAATGTCAGATCGCGATGCGCCTGTTAGGGCGCGGCTGGTAACAGAGCCTTATAGGCGCATATGAAAAACCTCCGGCTATGCCGGAGGATATTTATTTTGGTTATCGGTATCATCGAGATGCTGACCCTGGCACTAAAATATCAAATTTGCAGTATTCAGGTGCCACATTTGAGCAGGTGTAAATTTCAAAAAAGCCCCCTTTTTCATATTCCCAGTATGGTTTCCCACGGATGGATGCTATCCAGGTTGTACCGCCATAGTACATATCGAGCTGTATGTTTTCGGCTTGCAAATCATAAGTGCATTTTTGAAACTTTCCTGACCCGGTGACGTTGTTTCCATTGTTCTCACCTTCAACCACGAAGAGCGCCTCACTGAAACGCTTAATACCGCTCTCTTGGGGAAGTGGCCCTTGTAAGATACCAACCCACTCTTCGCCACTAGTCGCCTTCGCCGTATAAACGCCTCCGATCAGCTTAATCGCATCAATTGCCGGACAATGCTGTTCAGCAAATACGGCCAATGGCGTGAGTAGTAACACAAAGGATAATTGATATTTCATCATTACTCTCTCTCCTTATAAATACGGTTATCTGCCTGCAGATAGCGATAACTATCCAAGAAATAACCTAATTTGAACGAGTGAGAGTGACAATAATAAAGAAGATCACAGGGTAGATAGGGGCAGTAAGCCAACGTGACGATTAATGTTCGCGACGATAGCTACCATCGTTTTGTCGGGAAAACAGCACTTCAGTGTTCTCTGGGGTTTCAATCGCCAGTGCGGTGACTGCGCCTTGTGCATCTAGCATGATCTTGACCTCTTGCCCAGCCTTCAGGTTACTCAGCGGTTTATCGCTGCCTTCGACCTGAGCCATGGCAAAAACATCGTTGACTGGCAGGTTATTATCGCGGAACAGTTGCGCCAACGTTTTACCCGTTTGGACCTGATAGCTCTGCCAGTTTCCTTGTGTCGTCTCAGAAGGGGAAACTTTGGGGGGGACGGGTACGTCATTGTTGTCTTGTAATTGGGCCTGTAATGGCACGCTGGTCGATGGGGCGCTAACGGGGAAGGAAAGGTCAGTATTATCACGGGAAGCGGGCCACAGCAGTGCCAGCAGCAATACAGTGGTAGCGATAATAACCCCGCGGCGGTGGAAGAAAGGCAACGGCTCCATCCACTGAAAACTGTCCGGCAGGTGCCAAATTTTTAGCCACAGTTCTTTAATGCTCTGAACGCCTTTTCTCTGTGTGGGCGCTAGCGCAGGTTCTGTCACGTTATCAGGATCCACCCTCTGTTCTGGTGCATTGATTTCGGATATCAGGTTTTGCTCATCAGTATTTTTTGCATCCGGTAGAACCTTCTGCCTAATGGTTAGCCAACTGTGTAGCAGCGGCTGATAAACCCGATTATTTTTCCTTCTCCTGGGCGCGATTCTGCCCATGCTAACCTCTCTTCAACGACGTAAAATAAAAATGGATACTGCAGATGGTCAGCAGGCTCATAGGCTTCTAAGTATATAGCCTGTTAACTCTCTAGCCCATTAACTCTCTACCCATTAACTCCTTGGCCGCTGCGCCATGGCTTTGGGGGAGAGTTTACTCACGGACTGATGCAGAAAGACAGGGGGAATAATGATACCTAAGCGGGGAATTTTCCGTTAGCTGGCCATCATTGTTTCTTTTTCTTCGACAAAAGTCATCATTCACGATGCAAGATTTTACCGAACTCCCTTGCTGCTGTTATGCTTGCCGCTTCAATTTGATTAGTGACTAAAGGAAAATTCATGACAACCCCTTCTTTTGATAGCGTTGAAGCGCAAGCGAGCTACGGGATTGGTTTACAAATCGGGCAGCAATTACAAGAGTCCGGTCTGCAAGGTTTATTGCCAGAGGCATTGTTGGCAGGTTTGCGTGACGCGATGGAAGGGAATACACCGACTGTCCCTGTTGATGTGATACATCGCGCGTTACAAGAAGTGCATGAAAAGGCAGATAAAGTCCGTATTGAGCGCCAGCAGGCGTTGGTAGACGAAGGCAAAACCTTCCTGGAAGAGAATGCCAAGCGTGATGATGTGACTACCACTGAGTCTGGTTTGCAGTTCTCCGTATTGCAGGCAGGTGACGGCCCGATCCCATCCCGTCAGGACCGTGTGCGTGTACATTACACCGGACGTTTGGTTGATGGTACGGTATTTGATAGCTCTGTTGAGCGTGGTCAGCCAGCCGACTTCCCCGTCAGCGGCGTTATCCCAGGTTGGATCGAAGCGCTGTCTATGATGCCTGTAGGGTCTAAATGGAAGCTGTATATTCCGCACAATCTGGCTTATGGCGAGCGTGGTGCTGGTGCAACGATCCCGCCGTTCAGCGCCCTGATGTTTGAAGTGGAACTGTTGGAAATTCTGTAATTCCTTGGTACCGATTATGCCAAAGGGCGACAGGGTGTCGCCCTTTGGCGTTTATTTACGATAAGAATATTTACGGTGAGAATAAATAGTTAGTGAGTTATTCGCCCCTTAGCGCACGGGGAAACAGTAAATTATTTTCCAGATGAATATGTTCCATCAGGTCAGTAATGAATTCATTGATACCGGTGTAAAGCGCCCGCCAGGTATTACAGGCCCCTTCTGGTGGTGTCACATTTTGTGTGAGTTGTTTTACCACGTCTAATTGCTGCCCAACCGCATCGTGCTCCGCTTCCATCACAAATATTGGCCCACTGGCCTGAGAACCCATGCCTCGTTGGATCATCGGGAACAGGATCTGCTCCTCTTTATACATATGTTGAGTCAACTCTTCTAAAATCGCACTGAGTTCTGCTGCCAGCCCACGAGGACAGGTGGGTTTCTCGCCGTGTACCCGTTCAACCTTTTCCGCCATGAGAACCAGTTCTGGTAGCTGCTCACGATGGCGATCATGGTAGCGGCTGATGATAAAACTAATGAGATTTGTCAGTGGCTGTTGTTGCCAATCTTCAGATGAGTGAGGTTCGGTTTGCAATGCACTCAATTGTGCTTCCAGCGCATCAATATCCAGATTCAACTTATTGGCGGCCCGTAAGAGTGTTTGTTTGCCGCCACAGCAGAAATCGAGCTGATGTTGACGGAATAACTTTGTGGCCCGAGGAATAGCGATAGCCAGTGCGCCCAGAGACTGATTGCGGTAATCCATAATGACACCTCATTGAGTAATTATATATCTATAACATGTATTTATTATACACCTATAACATGCATAATAAATGCATGTTATAGATTGTGATATAACTCCAAGTGGGTATTATGGGGTGACAGCAGCGTACAGTGTAAGGCGTTGCCGCCAGAGATTACTTTCTCTGTAAATCGATGTGATAAACGGCGAAGCCAACTTCATCTGTACCCTGTGCTTCCATTGGGTATTGCGCTTTTTGTTTAATAAAATCAGCGGCCTTAGCAGTTGGAGAGGTTTCAAAACGAATATCCAAAGGTTGCTTGCTATCAAGAATTGCCAGACGCCAATTGTTGTCGGCTTGCGGGATGACCTGACCCTTTTTCTTGGTTTCAGCACTGATATATGCAGACAGGACCGCTCGATTTTCGTCGGGTGAAGCGAATGCGATATGGCTGTCACCGGTACCGGCAAACTTACCGCTGTAAGCGCGGTAGTTATTGGTGGCAATCAGGAATGTGGCTTTCGGATCGATTGGCTTACCGTTAAACGTCAGGTTTTTGATACGTTCTGCCTGGTCGTTGATTAGCGTACATTCGCCATCGTAGCGGGCAGGCTGGCTGACATCAATTTCATACTCAACACCATCGATGACATCGAAATTATAAGTACGAAAACCATCCCAATTAATCAACGATTGCGGTTTGCTGCTGTTAATATCGATTTGATTAAACTGTGCGGCGGAACACTCCAGCCACTGCTTAACCTCAGCCCCACTGGCTTTCACGACGACGAGTGTATTTGGATAAAGGTACAAATCCGCGGCGTTACGGAAGGTCAGCTTCCCTTTTTCCACCTCAACAAAACTGGTGGGATCATTTTTGCGGCCACCGGCTTTAAACGGTGCAGCGGCAGACAGTACCGGGAGGTCAGCTAAATCAGGATCGCCCTGAATAAAATGTTCGGTATACGCGCGCTGGGCGTTATTCACAATCTGCACGGTGGGGTCATCTTGGATCAGTGCCAGATAGCTGTACATGTTATCTGATGCTTTACCAATCGGTTGGCTGACAAAATCACGGGTGCTCTGGTGATCAACTGCCAGTACTTCCACCAGTTTGGCATTTTCTGCCGCCAGTGATTTTTGTGCTGTTTTATCGTAGATAGGACGGGCTTCAGCCTTGGCATCGATAACTTGCCATTTTCCCTGATCATTATTCAGGACAAAATCGACTACGCCTAAATGGTCACCCCATTGGCCAGGCATCACTGCCGGAATACCGTTTAAGGTACCTTGAGTGATATCCGCGCCTTTGATGGCGGCAAAATCTTTGCTGGGGAACACACCATGTGCGTGGCCGAACATGATGGCATCGATACCTGGAACTTGACTGAGGTAATAAACCGAATTTTCAGCCATGGTTTTATAAGGATCGCTGGAAAGACCAGAGTGCGGGATAGCAACAACCAGATCAGCCCCTTGTTCACGCATCTCCGGTACCCACTTCTTGGCGGTTTCAGTGATATCGTTCACCGTGACTTTGCCACTCAGATTCGCTTTATCCCAGATCATCACTTGAGGCGGTACAAAACCAATGTACCCGATCCGCAGGTTATGGCTCTTTCCGTCACGATCTTTCACTGGGGTATCGATGATCAGGTAAGGCTGGAACAAGGGTTTACCTGTTTTAACATCAATCACGTTGGCGTTAACATACGGGAATTTCGCCCCTGCCAGTGATTTCTTCAGGTAGTCCAGCCCATAGTTAAACTCATGGTTACCGATATTGCCGACCGCATAATCCAGCGTGTTCATCGCTTTATAGACTGGGTGAATCTCTCCGTCGTTTAACCCTTTAGCCGCGATATAATCACCAAGCGGACTCCCCTGGATCACGTCACCGTTATCCACCAGCACGCTGTTAGTGGCTTGTTGCCGGGCTGCGATAATCAAGCTGGCAGTGCGTACCAGCCCGAATTTTTCCGTGGGTTTATCTTTGTAGTAATCAAAATCCATCATGTTGCTGTGTAGGTCGGTGGTTTCCAATACTCGTAAATCAACAGTGGCAGCAGACAGTGATGTCGCGACAGCAATCAGGCTGGCAAGGAGGGATAACGTCAGCGGACGCTTGAACATGGCTTTCTCCATCGTGGGTTTCCATTAAAAACGCTACCCTTCGTACTTGGTGTATATTCGATATGTATCGCAAAAGAATATGTAATTTTAATTAATTGCTAAAGCAAAGTGTGAAGTTTGGCAGAAAACTTAATCAGATAACGCGTAGACGCTCACAGTTGCGGTAGATGAATCCCACTGATTTTATAAGTACTTTCCTGACAAATATGGCTATTTATCAAGAATATTATTAGTCTTCAGATTGATGATCAGTCTTGAGATGTTCAGCTTTTATTTTGGCTCTGCGTTCTAAAATAATTGGCGTTCTAAAATAGAGAGAGATCCGGTGAGGGGGGGCGCAAGAGCTACTCTTACTCCAAGAGCTACAGTTAACTCAAGAGCGACAATTAATTTGGTGCGCTCTGATGAGCGATATTTTACATAATGGATAATACCAAGGGGGGATGATGTTAGAGCAAATTGGCCAGTTGGCCCGTGAGGCAGGCGTGGCGATTATGGCGGTCTATCAGGGCGACAAACCCCTTGATATTGCGCATAAAAAGGATGATTCACCGGTGACGGCGGCTGATTTGGCGGCTCACCAGATTATCAAAGCTGGGTTGGCGCGATTAACCCCGGATATTCCGCTACTCTCTGAAGAGGATCCACCCGCTTGGGATGTGCGCCAGCACTGGCAACGCTACTGGCTGGTTGACCCGCTGGACGGTACTAAAGAGTTCCTCAATCGTAACGGTGAATTCACCGTCAACATCGCTTTGATTGACCAAGGTGAACCGGTACTGGGCGTCGTCTATGTACCGGTAACCGAAGTGATGTACAGCGCGGCAAACGGACAGGCTTGGAAAGAAGAGTGTGGCAGACGTATGCAGATTCAGGTGCGTGATGCCCAGCCTCCGTTGGTCGTGGTGAGCCGCTCTCACAGCGATGCTGAATTGGAAGACTATTTATCACAACTGGGGGAGCATCAAACTATTTCGGTGGGCTCATCACTTAAATTCTGCTTGGTGGCGGAAGGGAAAGCGCAACTGTACCCGCGTTTTGGGCCAACTAACGTCTGGGATACGGCGGCTGGTCATGCCGTCGCCATCGCTGCCGGGGCGCAAGTACACGATTGGCAGGGAAAGACACTGTCTTATACCCCACGTGAATCTTTCTTGAACCCCGGTTTCAGAGTTTCGTTATTTTAGCGTTATTGCTGCACAAGTTGGTGCAGTTGGTCGATGACCTGCTGCACCTCTGCTGATGTCAGTGCTCCATCTTTTACAAATTTGACATTTCCTTGTGGATCCAGCACCACAATGGCAGAGCTTTTCTCCGTTAACCCCCAAGCTTTTGCCACATTTCCCTTACTGTCGATAATAAATTGCGACCAAGGAAATTCACGTTTACTGCTTTCAATGCTGTTACGCACAAACATGGCTGTCCCGATGATTGCATCATCAGTATTGACGATGGTCGTCGTTTGGTAACGTTCGCGTGGCAGATTGGCTTGCTTGATGGCATCAATCAGCGGGGCATTCATTTCTTTGGCTGAGGTACGGCCAGCAATGTGTTGAATGACGCGGGTTTTGCCGGGCAATTGTGAGCTATTCCAGTTTTTATAGTTAAACTGATTGGTGGTCTTATCATAATCCAACTCACCTTTATCGCGGACACCAACTGGCGGCACGCGTTGGTTGTCCTGAATGTTATGGGCCGATACCAGTAGCGGTGTGAATATCAGCGATATTATAAGCAGGCTATTTTTTATCATATTATGTCCTTGTAGAGATATCCGCGTAGATAATGACGTAGGGCACTTACCCCTGAAAGTAGGTAAGTTTTTCAATAATAGGTCCAGATCAGAGGTCTGTCCTGTTTAGTAGTCTAATTAATTTCTAATAATTATTAGAAGGTTATTCTGTTGTTAAGTCTCATTTTTGCTGCCTGATTCTGTAATATTATGTAAATTCAGCATCTATGACTGATTCTGGAGGAACTAAGCGCCATGCTTCAAATCTAACATTGAGCAATTATCTTACGCGGCCTGTGATCTTGGTCGCTAAGGTTCGAAGGGGAGTATTGATGTGATGGGAGGAAAATAGAACAATGAGGATCTTCCAGCGTTATAACCCGGCTAAAGTTGCCATGTATGTCAAAACGTTATTCCGTGGTCGGTTGTATATCAAAGATATGGGGGCTTTTGAGTTCGATAACGGTAAGATTTTAGTCCCGAAAGTTAAGGATAAGCGGCATTTTGAAGTGATGGCGGAGGTCAATCGGCAGGTGTTACGTTTGCAGGCCGATACCCTGCTGACTTGAAGCCGCAGCATTGTTAGCGGCATTTGCCCACCTGAGCAGATTTAATCACGGCCCCAACTCAGGGGCCGTTATGTTTACCGTGATCACGATTTATTCATCAGCGGCGGCTAGGCGTCACTGCTTTCGTGTGGTGCTTTTGGCAGGATTGGCGCTGGCTGGTCACTGAGCCTTGTCACCAGTAGCTGATCTATCTTGTAGCTATCAATATCGACGACTTCAAATTTGTAACCCGCATATTTAACAAAATCAGTTCGTTTAGGAATTTTACGCAGCATATACATCATAAAGCCGCCGATAGTTTCATAATTGCCCGATTGCGGGAAATCGTCGATATGCAGTACGCGCATGACATCTTCAATCGGTGTACCGCCCTCAATCAGCCATGAATTCTCATCGCGGGCAACAATTTGCTCTTCCTGCCCTTGGCCAACTAAATCGCCCATCAACGTGGTCATTACGTCATTCAGTGTAATTATCCCAACAACTAAAGCATATTCGTTGAGGATCACGGCGAAGTCTTCACCCGCGGTTTTAAAACTCTCCAACGCTTCTGAAAGTGTCAATGTATCTGGCACAATCAGAGCTGAACGAATTTGTACGCCACTGCTGAGTACCAGACTTTGGTTACCTAATACCCGATTCAGCAAGTCTTTAGAGTCAACGTAACCCACCACTTGGTCAATGTGGCCATCACATACCAGGAATTTTGAGTGCGGATGTGTGGAGATTTTATCTTTGATACTGTCTTCGCTTTCCCGTAGATCAAAGTAAATCACGTTTTCACGTGAAGTCATGGAGGAAGGAACGGTTCGAGACTCCAGCTCAAAGACGTTTTCAATCAACTCATGCTCTTGCTTGCGTAGCACTCCGGCGAGCGCACCGGCTTCTACCACGGCATAGATATCATCGGAAGTGATGTCATCGTTACGGACCATGGGTAATTTAAATAGGCGGAAGATAAGATTTGCCATCCCATTGAAGAACCAGACTAATGGGCGGAAGATCATTAGGCAGAAGCGCATTGGGTTGACGATCCGGACGGCAACCGCTTCAGGTGAAATCATACCGATGCGTTTCGGGGTTAAATCAGCAAACAGAATAAATAAGCTGGTCACTAACACGAAAGAACAAACGAAACTGGCTTGATCGGCCAACTCAGGAGCCATAAAACGCTCAAAAACGAGTTTGAACGAAGGGGAGAAAGCGGCATCACCGACAATACCACCAAGAATGGCGACAGCATTCAGGCCAATTTGGACCACGGTGAAGAACATTCCTGGCGTCTCTTGCAGTTTCAGGACTCGTAAGGCGTTGGTATCGCCCTCGTCCGCCAGCAGTTTTAGTTTAATTTTGCGTGAAGCCGCCAATGAAATCTCTGATAGCGAGAAGAAGGCGCTGACCGCAATTAAAAAAAGAATCAGTAAGATACTATTTAACATAATCTATCCGTGTCGTACCGACGATAGCGCCGGCGATCATAAGGAAGGGTCACACAATTATCTTGTTTCAGTATATCTTTTAAATATTAAGGCATTATATCAAAACCCAGACACAGCTTAGGTACAGAACAAGGTCTCTATAAAGCCCATGATTGTGTACAGAACAGGGTTTGAATTCAAGCTAATGGCAGAAAGTGGTTATTGGGCTGAGTGAACAGCCCGGACAGTATAGCAGCAGCGATGGGAGATAGCAGCAGCGATGAGCGCACTGCCAGCCTTACACGTTAGGCGGCAGACAAACGCCAATACCCCCAAGACCACAGTATCCATGAGGATTTTTGTGCAAATATTGCTGGTGGTCATCCTCGGCATAGTAAAACGGCAGGGCAACCGTAATTTCGCTGGTAATCACCCGTTGATCACCGGCTTTTTCCATGGCTTGTTGGAACCGCTCCCGGCTCTTGTGAGCTTGTTCTTCCTGCTCGGGGGTCAGGACATAAATAGCCGAGCGGTATTGTGTCCCGACATCACCGCCCTGACGCATCCCTTGTGCTGGATCGTGATTTTCCCAGAAAATCTGCAATAGCTGCTGATAGCTGATGACGGCGGGATCAAAAACAACACGAACCACCTCCGCATGGCCTGTACGACCACTGCAAACTTCATGATAGGTTGGATTAGGCGTGTGACCACCGCTGTAACCTGCTGCGGTGCTATAGACGCCAGGCTGTTGCCAGAACAAGCGTTCGGCTCCCCAGAAGCAGCCCATGGCGAAGAAGGCTAGGTCCATCCCCTCCGGTATATACGTCATGGAATGACCATGAACGGCATGGAGAGGAGAGACCGGTATTGATGTCAGTCGCCCCGGCAAGGCATTCGCCGCATCAATGACGGCGGTATTATCAACGTTTTGCATAAAAAAACAGACTCCGAGGTTGACAGTAAATTAGATTTTTACAGTAAATGGATAACAAGATGTTTACAGTGAATCACTATAGATAGTTGTATCTGATTGTGAGTTTGCACACAATAAGAGTCATTCTGCGTTAATCTAACTACTTAGCAGGGAATTTTAGGGTTACAGGCTTAAATCGTCTTTAAGCTTAGAGGATTATTGTGTGAGTAACGCCACTCTCCTCTGAAACCCTTGAGCGTGTTTGACAGGAACGTAAAATTAATCAGGAGTACGCGTGCTACGATACCCTATTCTGTGTTTTGTGTGTCTATTGCTCGCCACACCTATCGCCTATGCCGCCAATGTGCGGCTACAGGTTGAGGGTCTTAGCGGTGATTTAGAAAGAAACGTCAGGGCACGTTTGTCCACAATTGGCACTGATGAAGTTACCGCAGATGGCCGTTTTCGTTCACGGGTCGATGAAGCTATTCGGCAGGGGCTGCGCGCATTAGGTTATTACGATCCCACCATTACGTTTGAATTACAAAACCGCCCGGCACCCGCACGTTCAGTGTTAATTGCAAAAGTGGTTCCTGGCGAGCCGGTATTGATTGCCGGTGTCGATATCGTACTGCAAGGCGGTGCGAAAACGGATCCTGATTATCAGGCACTCGTTCGCCGTGATACCCCGAAAATTGGCTCGGTCCTCAACCATGGTGATTTTGATAATTTCACCAGTTCTCTTACTGGTTTAGCGTTACGCCGTGGCTATTTCGACGCCAATATGATCAAAAGCCAGCTCGGTGTTGCCGCTCAATTACACGAGGCGTTCTGGGATATTGATTTCGACAGTGGGCAACGTTACCGCTTTGGTAAGGTTATTTTCCAAGGCTCACAAATCCGAGAGGATTATCTGCAGAATTTAGTGCCGTTCCATGAGGGGGAATTCTATACCTCTGATGAACTGGCCGAGTTGAACCGCCGCTTGGCAGCCACCAACTGGTTTAACTCGGTGGTTGTTTCGCCGGATTTCCAAGATGCCAAAGAGAGTAAAATTTTACCGCTTGATGCGGTCGTTACCCCACGCACTGAGAATACCGTCGAACTGGGGGGCGGTTATGCAACCGATGTCGGTCCGCGTCTGACCGCCAGTTGGCGTAAGCCTTGGATGAACTCCTTCGGGCATAGCTTAACCACCACTACCGCGCTTTCGGCACCTGAGCAGACACTGGATTTCAGCTACCGTATTCCTTTATTGAGAAACCCCCTCGAGCAGTATTACCTGATACAAGGGGGCTTTAGACGTACCGACTTAAACGACACTAATTCAGATACCACGACCTTGAACGTTGCACGTTTTTGGGATCTCTCCAGCGGCTGGCAAAGGGCGATTAACCTGCGTTGGAGCCTCGATCACTTTACCCAAGGCAGAGTCACGGATACCACGATGTTGCTGTATCCGGGGGTGAGTATTAATCGTACCCGCCAACGTGGTGGGGCGATGCCGGTCTGGGGGGATAGCCAGCGCTATTCTATTGATGTGTCTGATACGACTTGGGGGTCGGATGTTGATTTTGGCATCTTTCAGGCGCAGAACGTGTGGATCCGGACCTTAGGTGAGAAAAATCGTTTTGTGGCGCGTGGCAATGTGGGGTGGATCGAAACCAATAATTTTGACCGTGTTCCACCGTCGCTGCGTTTCTTCGCCGGGGGCGACCGCAGTATCCGTGGCTATAAATTCCGTAATATTTCACCGCGTGATAGTGACGGAAAATTAACCGGGGCTTCCAAGTTGGCAACGGGCTCTCTTGAATATCAATATAACTTCACGGGTAGATGGTGGGGGGCCGTTTTCGTCGATTCGGGCGAGGCGGTGAATAATTTCAGCAAGAGTGACTTAAAAACAGGGGCAGGTGTCGGGGTACGTTGGGCATCACCCGTTGGACCGATCAAACTGGATATCGCGGCACCAATAGGCGATAACGAGACACATGGCGTGCAATTTTACATCGGTTTGGGGCCTGAACTATGAAGTGGGTAAAGAGACTCAGTATTGCATTCTTGCTGATTATCCTGCTATTGGTCGGTGCTCTGGGGGGGTTACTCGGTACGACCAGTGGGTTACATTTTTTAATCAACAGCGCCGCCCGCTGGGTACCTGGGCTTGATATTGCCAGTGTTAGTGGTGGCTGGCGTGGTCTCACCTTAACGGGCATTCAGTATCAAATGCCCGGCGTCACGGTCAAAGCTGGGCAATTTTATCTGTCATTGCAGCTCTCTTGTCTGAAGAATAGTGAGCTATGTGTTAACGCACTGACAGCACAAGATATTGATGTGGTGGTGAATACTCAAGCGATGCCACCTACGTCATCCACGCCAGCCAGTACTGACCCCATGGGGGAACTGAGTACCCCATATCCCATTTTCTTACGTTTGCTGTCACTGAATAACGTCAAAGTGACCATTGATGATACGGCTATTTCACTGGATGAATTCCGTACTGGTGCGCATTGGAAGCAACGTTCATTGGCTTTGATGCCGACAAAAATCAACGGGTTATTGATCGCATTACCCAAAACGGTGTCAGCCGGGGTTCCCGATGCGGTGAAGCCTGCGGTTGAAACTGCTATGGCCGCCAAAGAGGCGGTTGCGCAATTATCAGCGGCTCCTGGACGATCAGCCACTGCATCAGGGCAATCAACCACTGCGTCAGGACGATCAGCTACTGCGTCAGGGCAATCAGCCACTACCGGGGGTCAACTGGCTACGGTCCCAGCAGAACCGGCGACCCCACTGGGTGAAAGTTTAAAAGCGCTATTTGCCAAACCATTGCTACCGGCATTGCCGGACTTCCGTCTACCGCTGGATTTGCAGATTGAAGAGATCTCAGGGCAACAGCTTAGGCTGACCGGGGATAACGAGGTCCTTATCAGCAGCTTGTTACTGCAGGCCAGTACACAAGATCAACGGATAACACTGGATACGCTGGAGATCAAATCGCCGCAGGGCGGGTTGTCGGCGCAGGGGCAAGCGACATTGGCGGATAAGTGGCCGCTGGATCTGGTGGTCAATAGTGCGTTGAACATTGACTCGCTGAAAGGCGAAAAAGTGAAATTGACCGTCGGTGGGGCGCTGCGTGAGGAACTCAAGGTCACGCTCAATCTGTCAGGGCCGGTCAGTGCGCAACTGGAGACAGAAACGTCGCTGGCAAAGGCAGGTTTGCCGTTGTCGCTGACTCTGCAGAGCAAACAACTGCGCTGGCCGTTGACTGGCGAGCCCCAATACCAAATGAATAACCTCAGGATGCGCCTCAATGGGCAAGCGACGGATTATGCGCTTTCTATCCGTTCTGATATCAAAGGTACTGATCTACCGCCAGCGGTATTCACGCTGGAGGGTAAAGGCAATGTTGAGCAATTTAATCTGACGCGTTTACGTCTGGCGGCGTTGCAAGGTCACACTGACCTGACTGGGGTAGTGGATTGGCGGCAAGCGATCAGTTGGAATTCGGTACTCACCTTATCGGGCATCAATATGGCCAAACAGTGGCCTGAATGGCCAGCAAAATTGGAGGGTAAGATTGTTACCCGCGGCAGTATTCATGGCGGTAGCTGGCAATTGCAGGTTCCGGAGCTGGTACTTGATGGCAATGTGAAACAGAATCGCGTGACCGCCCGCGGGTCTCTGACCGGTAATGCGGCGGGCCAATGGCATATTCCTGGTATCAATCTGGCGTTGGGCCGTAATAAGCTTGATATGAAAGGGGAGTTGAACGACAACTGGCTGTTGGATGCTAATGTCGATGCGCCACAACTTGATGGCGCGTTGCCCGGTCTGGGTGGTGTAGTGAAAGGGTCGCTGAAATTACGCGGTAACCTGAAAACGCCGCAACTGCTGGCTGATCTCACGGCTAACCGCCTGCAATGGCAAGAGTTGCACATCAATCGTATTAAAGTGGATGGCGATGTCCGTTCGACAGATCAAATTCAAGGCCAGTTGGCGGTCAGAGTTGAACAGCTTAAGCAAGCTGATTTTGTGGTCAGTTTGTTGACGTTGGATGCCCGTGGCAGTGAAAAACAGCATCAGTTGCGTCTGAATATGCAAGGGGATCCTGTCTCCGGCCAATTGTCGCTGGAGGGCAGCTTCGACAAACAACAACAGCGTTGGCGCGGTACTCTCAATAACACGCGCTTTGATACCCCAGTGGGGGAATGGCGTTTAAGCCGTGCAATGACACTGGATTATCAGAACAGCGCGCAACGGATCACCATCGGCCCCCACTGTTGGCTTAATCCCAATGCTGAGCTTTGTGCGCCCCGGCCAATTGAAGCTGGCCCCAGTGGGCAGGCAAGTGTGGTACTCAACCGCTTTGATTTAGCGATGATCAAACCGTTCCTCGGCCCGGATACCACCATGAACGGTGTGTTTACTGGCCGGGCAGAGGTCAGTTGGAAAGAGGGCGGTAAGTTACCTGATGTGCGGGTATCACTCAGTGGTAATGGCGTGAAAGTACAACAAATGGTGCAGGGCAGCCCACTGCCGATTGCCTTTGAAACCCTGAACCTGAATGGCGGGCTGGCGAATGGGCAAGTGCGCGCCGACTGGTTGGTCAAGCTCGTCAATAACGGGCAGTTCTCTGGGCAGGTGCAAGTTGCAGACCCAGAAGGGCGGCGCAACTTATCCGGTAATGTAGCCATAAGTAATCTCTCTCTGGCGATGATTAACCCGATTCTGAGTGATGGTGAAAAAGCGGCTGGCATATTGAATGCGAATCTGCGTTTGGCAGGGAATGCGAAAAGTCCGCTCGTCTATGGCCGCCTGGCACTGGATAAGGTGGATATTGATGGCAGTTGGATGCCATTCGATATCACCGAAGGGCGCTTGGCGATGAATTTTGATGGCATGACATCGACGCTGGAGGGGTTGATACGGACTTCCCAAGGGCAGTTGAATCTCTCCGGCGATGCGGACTGGCGTGATATTAGCGCCTGGCATGCCAGAATTGCGGCCAAGGGCAACAAGTTACGGGTTACGATCCCGCCGACGGCGCGAGTCGATGTTTCACCGGATATTGTTTTCGAAGCCACGCCGCAGTTATTTACGCTCAATGGTTCGGTCGATATTCCTTGGGCGCGCATCACCGTGCAGGAAGTGCCCGAAACAGCGGTTGGCGTCTCCTCGAATGAGGTTATGCTCAATGACCAATTGCAGCCTATTGCGCCACGGAGCGCCAGTATTCCGATCAGCAGTAATTTGGTGATTCGGATCGGTAACGATGTTCGTTTGAATGCATTTGGTTTGAAAGCCCGCTTGCAGGGCGATTTGAGAATGATGCAGGATCAGCGTGGGTTAGGGCTGAATGGGCAAATTAATATTCCGTCCGGTAGCTTCCGCGCTTATGGTCAGGACCTCATCGTCAACAAAGGAATATTGCTGTTCTCTGGCCCACCAGATCAGCCGCTACTTAATATTGAAGCGATCCGAAATCCTGACTCTACCGCTAATGGTGTTATTGCCGGAGTACGTGTTACGGGGATGGCAGATTCCCCGCGCATGGAGGTATTCTCTGATCCGGCAATGTCTCAACAGGAGGCCTTATCTTATCTGTTGCGTGGCCAGGGGCTTGGCAATTCGGGGGCTGACAGCAGTATGATGACCTCAATGTTGATCGGCATGGGGGTGGCACAAAGTGGTAAATTGGTGGGTAAAATCGGTGAGGCATTTGGTGTCAGT
This sequence comes from Yersinia pestis, assembly GCF_900460465.1. GTDB lineage: Bacteria > Pseudomonadota > Gammaproteobacteria > Enterobacterales > Enterobacteriaceae > Yersinia > Yersinia pestis. The sequence continues at coordinate 851,211 of NZ_UAVH01000001.1, forward strand.
AATCTGGCATTAGATACTCAAGGGGTCGGTGATAGCTCACAAGTGGTCGTGAGTGGTTACGTCACCAAAGACCTGCAAATAAAATATGGTGTGGGTATATTTGACTCACTGGCTACGTTAACGTTACGTTATCGGTTGATGCCCAGGTTGTATCTGGAAGCGGTGTCTGGTATTGATCAGGCATTAGATTTGCTTTATCAGTTTGAGTTTTAACCATGCGAATTATTGTTTACGGCAGTTTACGGCGCAAACAAGGGAATAGTCATTGGATGACGGACGCTCAGTTACTGGGTGAACATGACCTTGAAGGCTACGAAATGTACAATTTAGGCCATTATCCGGCGGTTATCCCCGGAGACGGCACTGTGCATTGTGAAGTTTATCGGATCAACTCTTCAATTATGAATGAGTTAGATGAGCTTAAAAGCAATACGAAGGACTATCGACGTGAGTTGATCAAGACGCCGTATGGCAGTGCCTGGATATATCTGTATCGCTTGCCGACAGAGGGTTTACCACGCATTTACAGCGGTGACTGGCTAAAGCGCCATGAAGAGATTGATAAGCCGTAAAAAGTAAGCAGTAACAAACAAGGTAAGCAGTAACAAAAAAACACCGCACAAGGTAAACGGCCCTATTTTGGGGCCTGTTCACGATAGGCGGTGTTTTTTTATAGGCGATACGCAGAACTATTTCTTAGCACGCTCGAAAGAAGAAAGGATTTCAGCTTTGGCTGCTGCGGCATCTTCCCAGCCGTCAACTTTCACCCACTTGCCTGTTTCCAGATCTTTGTAATGCTCAAAGAAGTGTTTGATCTGTGCTTTCAGCAATTCAGGCAGATCCTGCACGTCTTTAACGTGATCATACTCTTTGGTCAGTTTGCTGTGTGGGACTGCAACCAGTTTGGCATCTTCGCCTGCTTCGTCGGTCATTTTCAATACGCCAACCGGACGGCAGCGAATAACTGAACCCGGCTGCAACGGATACGGTGTTGGTACCAGCACATCAACCGGATCACCATCTAATGACAAGGTGTTATTGATGTAACCGTAGTTGCATGGGTAGAACATGGCCGTGGACATAAAACGGTCTACAAACAAAGAGCCGGTTTCTTTGTCGATTTCATATTTAATAGGATCGGCATTGGCAGGGATTTCGATCACAACATAGATATCTTCTGGCAGGTCTTTACCTGCGGGTACTTGGTTCAAGCTCATGTCGGTTTCCTTTTATCAAACCAGAAATGGAGTGCTGGCTATTATAGCCAAGTCTTTTATGAATTCCTGTCCTTTTCATTGTCAGATGACGTTGAGATAGCCAGAGGTAGGGCTATTTTATTCCGTTAGAAATAAAAAACAGCGGCTTAAAAGGCCGCTGTTAGCTTATTTTTGAAGGGAGCGACGGCATTACTGCAAGTTACTTGGCTTCTTCATCTGGGAATTTAGCGATAAACCCTTCCGCATCTTCCACCATGGATTTTGTTCCCACGAAGAACGGTGCGCGTTGATGCAGTTTCTCTGGCACGATGTCCAGAATACGGTTCACCCCATCGGTGGCTTTACCACCGGCTTGCTCCGCGAGGAAGGCCATTGGGTTGCACTCATACAACAAACGCAGTTTCCCTTGAGGGTGGCTGGCGGTACTTGGGTAAATATAAATACCGCCCTTCAACAGGTTACGATGAAAATCAGCAACTAATGAACCAATATAACGGGAGGTATATGGGCGCTTAGTGGCTTCGTCTTGCTCCTGGCAATACTTGATGTATTTTTTCACACCCAGAGGGAATTTAATGTAATTCCCTTCGTTGATGGAATACATGCAACCGGTTGCGGGATAGCGAACTTTTTCGTGGGATAAACAGAAAACACCCAGAGAAGGATCGTAGGTAAAGGCATGGACACCGTAACCTGTGGTATAGACCAACATGGTTGAGGAACCGTAAACGACATAGCCTGCCGTGACTTGTTTGGTACCCGGTTGCAGGAAGTCTTCTTCAGTGATTGGTGTCCCAAATGGCGTAATACGACGATAAATTGAGAAAATTGTGCCAACAGAAACATTCACATCAATATTTGAAGAACCATCCAGTGGATCCATCAAAACCACATACTTGGCATTTTCTGCTCTTCCGCCATCAAAAATGACAATGTCATCTTCTTCTTCGGAGGCTATACCGGCAACTTCACCACGGGCTTTAAGGGCAGCTTTCAACTTTTCATTGGCAAACAGATCCAGTTTCATCTGGTCCTCGCCCTGAATATTGGAAACGCCGCTGGCACCTAAGATATCAACCAGACCTGCTTTGTTGATATCGCGGTGAATGATCTTTGCGCCGAGTTTGATTGCTGAAAGTAACGCAGTTAGTTCGCCAGTGGCGTGAGAGAAATCGAGCTGTTTCTCGACGATGAATTCGCCTAACGTTTTCATGACACAATCCCTGAATCTACGGTTAAATATCGATTTATTAATACACAACACAGCTAATGTCAGCAGTGTAGCCCAAAGGTAAGATTGATTCATAGGCAATTCCATTTCTTCTCTTTGATTCTGAGCGGTAGAATGGCTACAAATTTTAAGCTTATTAATACGGAAGATTTATGCGCATTCACATCTTAGGTATCTGCGGCACATTTATGGGGGGCTTGGCGATGCTCGCCCGATCACTGGGACATGAAGTGACCGGAGCGGATGCTAACGTGTATCCACCAATGAGTACTTTGCTTGAGAATCAAGGCATTGACTTAATTCAAGGCTATGATCCTGCCCAACTGAATCCAATACCGGACCTGGTGATTATTGGTAATGCGATGACTCGCGGTAACCCGTGTGTAGAAGCAGTATTGGAGCAAGGCATTCCATATGTGTCAGGCCCACAGTGGTTGCATGACCATGTGCTCCCCGAGCGCTGGGTGCTGGCGGTCGCGGGGACTCATGGTAAGACGACAACCGCTGGCATGCTGGCTTGGATCCTCGAAGCCTGCGGTTATGAACCCGGTTTCGTGATTGGTGGGGTACCGGGTAATTTCGATGTCTCTGCCCGCTTAGGTAATAGCCCATTTTTTGTGATTGAAGCGGATGAATATGATTGTGCCTTCTTTGATAAGCGCTCTAAATTCGTTCATTACAGCCCACGCACCCTGATCATGAATAACCTTGAGTTCGATCATGCTGATATTTTTGATGATATTAAGGCGATTCAAAAGCAATTCCATCATCTGGTCCGTTTGGTGCCAGGGAAGGGTAAGATTATTTTGCCGGATAATGATAATCACCTGAAACAAGTGATGGCGATGGGGTGCTGGAGTGAGCAAGAGCTGGTGGGCGAAACCGGCAGTTGGTTTGCCCGCAAAGTCTCTACCGATGCCAGTGTTTATGAAGTTTTACTCGATAATAATGTGGTCGGCGAAGTGAACTGGTCATTGGTGGGTGAGCACAATATGCATAATGGCCTGATGGCGATTGCGGCCGCTCGCCACGTTGGCGTGCTACCGGCTGATGCTTGCCGGGCATTAGGTGATTTTATTAATGCCTCCCGCCGGTTGGAACTACGCGGAGAAGCGCATGGTGTCACGGTTTATGATGATTTTGCTCACCATCCTACCGCTATTCTTGCCACGCTGGCGGCCCTGCGCAGTAAAGTCGGTGGAACAGCACGGATTCTGGCCGTACTGGAGCCACGCTCTAATACGATGAAACTGGGGTTATGCAAAAATGAGCTGGCACCTTCATTAGGTCGCGCGGATGAAGTATTTCTGTTCCAGCCGCAGCACATTCCTTGGCAAGTGGTTGAGGTAGCTGAAGCCTGTATCCAGCCAGCGTATTGGAGTGCTGATATCGATCAGTTAGTTGATATGATTGTGAAAACAGCACAGCCTGGCGACCATATTCTGGTGATGAGCAACGGTGGATTTGGCGGGATTCACGATAAATTGCTTAGTGCATTGGATAAAAAAGCAGAACAAGCAACGGCACTGTTTTAGGCTGGATAAAATATCCCCTGCAAGTGGGGGGAGTGTGCCGGGAATAACGACGAAGGATACAAATCATCATCTTGAAAATATGCCCCATGTTAATGGGGCATTGCAGACTGCTGACAAACCCCGATGACGCGATCTTGAACGGTGAGGATAGGCAGAGGAGTAAAGCGTCCGCGCCAAGGATGGCGCGGCTCGAGCCTACATGGATGTATTTACGGCGTCTTTACGATCTGCCTGTTCTCTCCGTCGCGGGCACTTTGTCAATAACCTCATTGGCGGTTATTATTTACACTTAATCTTATTTGTAAATATTAGCGGTGGCATGCCAATTATTCTCTGAACGCACTTCAATCACTTTATACGCTTTCGCACCCACGGTATCTGCTTTATCAGATAAGGCCTGGCGGATGTCAGATGGTGCGCCATTAAGGCCACTGACGGTAATTGTTCCCATAGGTTGCAACTGAGTCGCTTGATTCTCATTAATAGAATCTGCTGCAAAAACACCAAATGATAATGCAGATAGAATGCTCATTGTTGCAACAGTCGTTTTAATATTCATATTGTTACCTCGGTATATTCTTTCATCACTTTACATAAAGTGTGACTTACGTCACTAAATAGAGTGTACGCTTAACAACTAAAATTATTAATAGCCTGGTAATAATAATTATTGTCACTTTACTGTATGTTACTATCTTTTTAAGAACCAAAAGGAATAATAAGCGGCGAAAAAACAAGCTTAATTGATAAAAACTAAATACTTTCAATTGAATAAGTGATTTTGACTAAACGTGCGAACTGAGGCAGTCGCTTCAGCCACTGATGCAATAAAAAGTAAGCATATTGAGGGTGAAGGCTATGATAGGCAGTGGAATACGCCGTCTGGCGAGGGTGAGATAATGCGGCACATAAGGCCGCATTTTACTGCTCGGTGTTTAAGCGGGACGTTAAAGCTCTTGTTCGAATAGCCTGAGAATAGCTTCGTGCAGTTGTTTAACGGTAAAACCTCTGGCGGGCGTGGTGAAAATAGTATCATCACCAGCAATGCTACCTAAGATCCCCTCTGCTTTACCTAATGAATCCAGCAAGCGAGCGATCAACTGAGCGGCACCTGGACTGGTATTAATGACAACGACTGAATCATTATAATCTACATCCAGTACCAGATTCTTGAGTGGGCTGCTGGTGGTCGGTACCCCCAGTTCTGCGGGTAAACAGTAAACCATCTCCATTTTGGCATTACGCGTTCTGACAGCACCAAACTTTGTCAGCATCCGGGAAACCTTGGATTGATTAATGTTTTCAAAGCCTTCTTCTTGCAAGGCCAAAACGATCTCGCCCTGAGAACTAAACTTCTCTTCTTTCAATAACGCTTTAAACGCCTTGATAAGATCTTCTTGCTTTGCGGGATTGCGCATCTGTTATGCCTTGAGCAGTAAAAAGGGAATAAGATTATTATGCATATAAATGAATTTTTATTCAACATGGCAGTAAGGCATTGTCTGGAAAAGCACTGATATCAAGGTACAACAAAATTTTAATATCACTTTTTTGTCACAATTATGCTAAATCACTTTTCATTCTTATTCTGCGATAGTAATGAGAATGTTATTAAAATGATGTTGTTCTGATGTAACAGAAGGGTGTAATGTAACCGCCGGTTAACTTGTCATAAATATATTTGTAAATATTAGAATAATGTGCGCTATCTCATTAATGAATAAGCGATTTAATCTAAAATGTACGAATGTTATGCACCTTTTTGATGCGTGATATCTCACTCTAGCTGTTAATTTATTGTGTTTAAAATCACAATAAATTAAGGTGCATAACTAGATGAATTCACGGCAAATTTAAATTAAACATAATAAGGAGTATAGGATGAAAGTTGCAGTTCTCGGTGCCGCTGGTGGGATTGGCCAGGCCCTCGCTCTTCTACTCAAGACCCAGCTTCCTTCAGGTTCAGACCTCTCTTTATATGATATCGCGCCAGTAACGCCTGGTGTTGCTGTTGATCTGAGCCATATCCCTACAGCCGTTAACATTAAAGGCTTCAGCGGCGAAGATGCTACACCAGCCCTTCAAGGGGCAGATATTGTGCTGATTTCTGCTGGTGTCGCACGTAAACCTGGTATGGATCGTTCGGATCTGTTCAACGTCAATGCGGGCATTGTTCGTAATCTGGTTGAGCAAATTGCACGTACTTGCCCGAACGCATTGATTGGTATCATCACTAACCCAGTCAACACAACCGTCGCTATTGCGGCTGAAGTGCTAAAAAAAGCAGGCGTTTATGACAAGAATAAGCTGTTTGGTATTACCACTCTGGATACCATTCGCTCCAATACCTTTGTTGCCGAATTAAAAGGTAAGCAACCCCAGGATATCGAAGTGCCGGTTATTGGTGGCCACTCTGGTGTGACTATCTTGCCATTGCTATCACAGATCCCTGGCGTTAGCTTTACAGAACAAGAAGTTGCAGATTTGACCAAACGTATCCAGAACGCGGGTACCGAGGTTGTAGAAGCTAAAGCCGGTGGCGGGTCCGCGACGCTGTCTATGGGGCAAGCTGCGGCACGTTTTGGTCTTTCTTTGGTACGTGCCCTGCAAGGTGAAAGCAATGTTGTTGAATGCTCTTATGTTGAAGGCGATGGCAAATATGCCCGCTTCTTTGCTCAGCCTATTCTACTGGGTAAAAACGGTGTCGCTGAACGTAAAGATATCGGTAAACTGAGTGCTTTTGAGCAACAAGCGCTGGAAAATATGCTTGATGTTTTACACAAAGATATCGAGTTAGGTGAGAAGTTCGTTAATCAATAATATTCCCTTCGGCCTTGACGTTGCAGGGGGTTAGCTGCAAGCGTTACTCGGCCCATCCATGGGCCTCGCTTCTGCGAGGCCGCTGCAAGCCGCGTTCAAATCTGCTCCCGGCGCTAAGTGTCAATAACAGTTGTCACCCGAATCACTTACTGGTCGTTGACCTTAGATAAATAGACTCATCGGGACTATGAGCCTCATCAGAGGCTCATCCTGCGGGCCAGCGCTGTTCAAAATGGTTGAACCAATTTGTCGTTTACTGGCTGCCTACCTGCAATGCCATGACTTTGGATATAGAGATAAAAAGGGGCTACTGAAAAGAGTACGAACAGTAGCCCCTGATATTGTAATGATACTGCCCGTCGTTATGAGATTTATCGGCGGTGTAATAAGACGTTCACCCCCCACCCTGTGAGCGGTAAGCTGATAGTTTTTTTTATGGCTGCGTTGTGGTTGGTCGTATCCTTACTTTGCGATCAAGGAGATTCCCTGTCTTGGGGTCAAAATAACGTGTTGGCCAGATCTCCGAAGGATGAATATCCAGACACTCTGCAATCAACCACTCGCCTTTCGGCCAAGGTCGCGTCAATGCATTGGCGAGCGTAGAAGAGCTTAATCCTGCCTTGCGGGAAAGGGCTGCCAGAGTCGTACCTTTCTTACGTAGTGCAGCAATGATGTCGGCTGGGTGCCAATCAGATTTCCTTAAAATCATCTTTAATCCTTTTTTTTTCTAAGCTGCTGACGTGTTAGTGATATAAATAACGGTACATCGTTAATTATACAGTGAACAAAAAGTAATCATTTAGAAAGATAATATCATTTATTTTCCAAAAAAATTTAAATGTTTTCTAAAAATTTCTTTTTTGTGTCTCAACGCATAGTAGGAAGCAACGCTATGAAAAAAGAGTGGTTTGCCGCTAAGGAATTGGCAGGTCTTGAGGGACTACCTTCATCACCACAAGGAATAAACCTCATGGCTAAACGTGAGGGATGGGAGCAACGTCGCCGCCGGGGAGTTCAGGGAAAGGCTGTTGAATACCATATTGGCAGTTTACCAATCACGATTCTGAATTCATTACAACTCAGAGAAGAGCCTGCTCAATATGCCACGACACGGCAGGATCCGTTAACCCTCTGGGTCGAAGCTTACTATCGTTTTACAGAGGCTGAACGGGAACAGGTTATCAGCTTTATTTTCCGTGAAGGGGCTAAAAGCCTTATCGAACGTTTGGAAATGGATTAACCCGTGGGTAAAGATAGGATATGACCGCGCTTACTCATTAATGGGATAAACCCGGATGGTGAATCCGGGTTTCTAAATAATTTCCATAAACTATAATCAAAAACGGCGGTGCACTGAGATATGTGCCAAGCCTTCAAGGGCCAGACGATAATCACTTTCAGGTAACGCGTGCAATGCGGCAATCGCTTTATCTGCTTCTTCTTCAGCACGCTGACGGGTATAGACCAGAGAGCCACAATGCTCCATGGCAGCCAGCACTGGTTCGAGTAAATGACGGCCATTCCCCTGTTCAATCGCTTGCCGGATCATTGCGGCTTGTTCTGGGGTGCCATTATGCATGGCATGTAGCAGTGGCAACGTCGGTTTACCTTCATTCAGGTCATCCCCCGTATTTTTGCCTAACGTGGAACCCTCTGCGCTGTAATCCAGTAGATCATCAATAAGCTGGAAGGCAGTCCCCAGATAACGACCATAGTTCTGTAATGCCAGTTCCTGCTCCTCACTGGCATCTGACAATATTGCGGCAGATTGTGCAGCGGCCTCGAATAAGCGTGCTGTTTTGCTGTAAATGACCTGCATATAGCTTTCTTCAGTGATGTCTGGGTTATTACAGTTCATTAACTGTAATACCTCACCTTCGGCGATAACGTTTGTCGCTTCAGACATCAATGTCAGCACTCGCATTGATTGCAGCCCTGTCATCATCTGGAATGAGCGCGTATAAATGTAATCGCCGACCAATACACTGGCAGCGTTGCCAAATGCGGCATTGGCGGTCGCTTTGCCACGCCGCATATCGGATTCATCGACAACATCATCGTGTAGCAGTGTCGCCGTATGGATAAACTCGATGAGTGCCGCGACGGTGATATGCTTGCTACCCTGATAGTTAAGGGCCCGGGCCACCAAGACCGAGATCATTGGGCGAATACGTTTTCCACCACCGCTGATAATGTAATGACCCAATTGATTGATAAGAACAACATCAGAGTTCAATTGGTCGAGAATTGTTGTATTTACTGCCGCCATATCTGGCGCGGTTAACTCGATAATCTTTTCTAGGTTCATTGTTTTATTCAGCTGTTCTTCTCTTTAACTACGATGAGATTACCGCTCACATTATTACATGACGTTCTCTGAGACCATGATTGTACTTGAAAAATGCATCAAATAAATGAGATGTAATAAACTGTGCTTTTTTTCTTCTCTCGTACTGATTATATACTTGTCATTCGCTACATTTTTGCGTAGAATTCGCGCCCTATTGTGAATATTTATAGTGCGCTCTGGACTACAAAAGTGGAGTGCGCGGAAAGCGGAGTTTTATATGTACGCGGTTTTCCAAAGTGGTGGTAAACAACACCGAGTAAGCGAAGGTCAGACCATTCGCTTGGAAAAGCTGGACATCGCAACTGGTGAAACGATTGAGTTTGACCAAGTTCTGATGATTGCTAACGGTGAAGAAATCAATATCGGCGCTCCTTTAGTCGATGGCGGCAAGATCAAAGCTGAAATTATTGCTCATGGTCGCGGCGAGAAGATTAAGATTGTTAAATTCCGTCGTCGTAAGCATTACCGTAAGCAGCAAGGTCATCGTCAGTGGTTCACTGATGTTAAAATCACCGGCATCAGCGCTTAAGATTTAGGAGAGCGGATAAATGGCACATAAAAAGGCTGGTGGCTCGACTCGTAACGGTCGTGACTCCGAAAGCAAACGTCTGGGCGTAAAACGTTTTGGCGGCGAAGCAGTTCTGGCAGGCAGCATCATCGTTCGTCAGCGTGGCACCAAATTCCATGCAGGCATCAATGTAGGTTGCGGCAAAGACCATACTCTGTTTGCTTTGGCTGACGGTAAAGTCAAGTTCGAAGTTAAAGGCCCGAAAAACCGTAAATTTATCAGCATCGAAGCTGAATAAGTTTTTCGCGTCCTGTAAATAGATGTAAGCCCTGCAATTTCGTTGCGGGGCTTTTTACATTTCTGGCTCGACCCCACCTGGTAAAAAATGGATACGAAACAGCAGGCTGGTTTAGGTATTTTTCTGGCACTAACCACTGCCGTATTCTGGGGTGCTTTGCCGATTGCAATGAAGCAAGTACTTGAGGTTATGGAGCCGTTTACCATCGTCTGGTATCGCTTCATGATGGCGGCGATTGGCCTGGGGATTATCCTGGCTTCACGTCGTCAGCTTCCCTCTCTTAAACTTTTTCGCCAACGTCGCTGGCTAGCATTACTGATCATTGCGACCTGTGGCTTACTGGGGAATTTCATCTTCTTCAGTTCATCATTACAATATCTAAGTCCGACGACGTCCCAGGTCATTGGGCAACTCTCGCCAGTCGGGATGATGGTTGCCAGTGTTCTGGTTCTAAAAGAGCGGATGCGTATCACCCAAGTGATTGGTGCGGGTATGCTGATTTGTGGTCTATTGTTATTTTTTAACACCAGCCTACATGAAATTTTTACCCGCCTGACGGATTATACCCTTGGCGTTGCATTGGGCGTCTGTGCAGCGGTAGTCTGGGTAAGTTATGGTGTTGCCCAGAAGGTGCTATTAAGGCGTATGGCATCGCAACAAATTCTATTATTGCTGTACACTTTATGTGCGATTGCATTGTTTCCACTGGCGAAACCTGCTGTCATTTTTCAGCTTAGCGGGTGGCAGTTTGCCTGTTTACTGTTTTGTGGTGTTAATACCTTGGTAGGCTACGGTGCCTTGGCTGAAGCTATGGCACGCTGGCAGGCAGCGCAGGTAAGCGCACTCATCACATTGACGCCATTGTTTACCTTGTTTTTTTCAATTTTATTGGCGCTGGCTTGGCCAGATATGTTTGCCGCACCGTCCCTCAACCTTGTCGGGTACGCAGGTGCATTCGTGGTGGTGGCAGGTGCAATGTTTTCCGCAATTGGTCACCGTTGGTGGCCACGTCGGACAGAAATAAACCTGGTTGCTTTGCAAAAGCAGCCGGTGAATGATTTACGGAGAAAGTAAATGAAGTTTGTAGATGAAGCTGCAATCCTGGTTGTAGCAGGTGATGGTGGTAACGGTTGTGTCAGTTTCCGCCGTGAAAAGTATATCCCTAACGGTGGCCCTGACGGTGGTGACGGTGGTGACGGTGGCGATATTTACCTGCTGGCTGATGAAAACCTCAACACACTGATTGATTACCGTTTTGTAAAATCTTTCCGGGCTGAGCGTGGGCAGAATGGTCAGAGCCGCGACTGTACAGGCAAACGCGGTAAAGATATCACCATCAAAGTCCCGGTTGGTACGCGGGTGCTGGATCAAGGCACTGGTGAAATTGTCGGTGATATGGTCCGTCATGGCCAGCGGCTGATGGTGGCCAAAGGCGGTTTTCACGGGTTGGGTAACAGCCGTTTCAAATCCTCGGTTAACCGGGCTCCGCGCCAAAAAACCATGGGAACTGAAGGTGAAACACGTGAGCTGATGCTGGAACTGCTGTTATTGGCCGATGTGGGTATGTTGGGCCTACCTAATGCCGGTAAATCGACATTTATCCGCGCGGTTTCCGCCGCTAAACCTAAAGTTGCTGATTATCCATTTACTACCCTGATTCCAAGTCTGGGCGTAGTGCGAATGGATTACGAACAGAGCTTTGTGATTGCCGATATTCCAGGTTTGATTGAAGGTGCTTCAGATGGTGCAGGGCTTGGTATTCGCTTCCTGAAACATCTTGAGCGTTGCCGGGTATTATTGCACTTGGTGGATTTGGCGCCTATTGATGAATCAGACCCCGCTGAAAATGCCAAAGTAATTGTTAATGAGTTGCAGCAGTACAGCGAGAACCTTGCTGAGAAGCCTCGCTGGCTTGTTTTCAATAAGATTGACCTGATAGACCCAGAAGAAGCTGAAAAACGTGCTAAGGCCATTGTAGAAACGCTAGGATGGGAAGGTAAGTACTACATGATCTCTGCCGCGAATCGCGACAATGTGAATGCATTGTGCTGGGATGTCATGAGTTTCCTTAATTCTCAACCTAAAGCCATGGCTATTGCAGAAAGCGTGCCAGAGAAAGTTGAGTTCATGTGGGACGATTACCACCGTGAGCAACTGGCGGAAGTTGAAGCGGAAGCTGAAGACGACTGGGATGATGATTGGGATGAAGAAGATGATGACGGCGTAGAAATTATCTACGAACGTTAAATTCTCCAGTTATTCTTTGAATAAGGGCTGCCATTTTTTCGTGGTGGCCCTTATTTTTTGGCAGGGTGGCCCTTATTGGGGGCGGTGAGCATATCTATTTCTGGCTGTAAGTGGTCGCGGGTAGCCAGCATTGTGCCTTCAGACCAGTACGATCAAGGCGGTTTTCCAACGTAAGTTTACCTTGATGTAACTGGGCAATGCGGATCACGATATTCAATCCTAAGCCACTGCCACCATAGCGTTGGTCCATGCGCCTAAATGCTTGGGTTAGTTCACCAGCCTGATTTTGTTTTATCCCTGGGCCTTCATCGGTGACTTGCAGTAATACACCCTGATTTTCAGTGGAAAGAGTGACGATGATTTGGCTACCAACCGGGCTATAGCGGTGGGCATTTTCAACCAAATTACGCAGCATCAAGCGTAGTAGCGTGGCGTCACCTTCCATTTTTGCATGAGGCGGTAATTCCCACTGTATTGTTTGCCGACGCAACTCACACATTTCAGCCAGCTCTTCCTGCAAGGGGGGGACGACATCGTTAACCCAATCTAGGGTTTGATAATGGCCACTAGCAAAATTTTGTCCCGCCCTCGATAGCATTAATAACTGTTCAATCGTATGCATTAGCAGATCGATGCGATTAATCAGCGATTTACTCTCGGCAATTCCCTGCTTTTCCATTAATTCTAGGTGGAGGCGTATTCCTGCGAGTGGTGTACGCAGTTCATGGGCGGCATCGGCGGTAAACAACCGTTCTTGCTGAATGGTATTAGAAAGTCGCAATAACAATTGATTGAGTGTTGAGGTAACAGAGACAATTTCTTGCATTTCACTGTTAACAACCAAGGGGGAAAGGTTATCTGCGGAGCGTTCTGCCAACTTTTGTTGTAATTGATCAAGTGGACGAATAATCCAACTGATTGCCCAGAAAGACAGCAGCAGAGTGATTGTCATCATGATTAGCGACGGTGCAAGCAGGGAGGCAATCGCCTCAGCTATTTCTTTATCAACCTGCTCATTACGGGCTTTTGCGCTAAGAGTTTCATCGACCAGAAAACTTATTTGTTCCTGACTTTCATGCCATAGCCAGAATGCGCTGATCAACTGGGTCACCAGTAAAATCAGCGCCAGCATTAACAGCAAACGACGGCGCATGCTGATCATGATAAGGCTTCCAATCGATAACCAATACCTCGAACGGTTCGGATACGATCTTTACCCAGTTTGCGTCGCAAATTATGAATATGAACTTCCAGCGTATTAGAGCTAAGGTCGTCATTCCAGGTATATAGATCCTGTTGTAACAACTCGCGGTTAACTGTTTGCCCAGCTCGCATGATTAGACGTGAGAGGATCGCAAACTCTTTAGGGGTTATCTCTAATGGCTGCCCTTGTAAACAGACTTGTTGTGTCGACAAGTTAAGGCTCAGGTCATCTTGCTGTACCAGGTTGTCACTCTGCCCCTGATAACGGCGGATGAGAGCACGTACCCGGGCCAGTAATTCAGCCAAGGCAAAAGGTTTGACAAGATAATCGTCAGCACCGGCATCCAGCCCGTCAACCCTGTCTTCAAGCGCATCACGTGCGGTGAGGATGAGTACTGGCAGGGTGACATGTTGGCGACGCCATTGACGTAATAACAGAGTACCATCCTGATCCGGCAGGCCGAGATCAAGAATAATCATGCTGTACTGACTGGTTTGCAGCAAACTGTGAGCCTCGGCGGCGGTAGCTGCGCAGTCGCAGACATAGCCTTCACTGGTCAGCGCCATGGCTATACCGCGTTGTAGCAGTTCATCATCTTCAACAATCAGTAATTTCATAGCTCTCAGTTATTCTGATAAATATCTTTATAGAGGCGGCTCTCAAATCGAACCAAGGGGGCTCGGCGATTTTTTTGGTCTTCAGGTGGAACGGCATAGCCGGATAAAAATTGTACAAATGCCATACGTTGCCCACTAGCGGTAGTAATGAAACCGGCAAGATTGTAAACCCCTTGCAGTGCACCCGTCTTCGCTGAAACTTTACCGTTGACCCCCGCTTCATGCAGGCCACCACGATAACGTAGAGTACCGTCATATCCTGCTAGAGGCAGCATTGATATAAAATTAAGCTCTTGATCATTTTGAGCAATATATTGCAAAACCTGCATCATTGTTGCTGGTGAAATAAGATTATGGCGCGATAGGCCAGATCCATCCACCACAATGCTGTTACCAAGATCAACGCCTGCTTTTTGGCGTAAAATTTGGCGAACGGCATCGGCACCCGAGCGCCAAGTACCCGGAACCCCAAAACGCTGATGACCAATGGTTCTGAAGACGGTGTCAGCGATCATATTGTCTGATTTTTTCAGCATGATTTTCAGCAAATCATGTAAGGGGGCTGATTGGGTCTGTGCTAGCACGTTTCCCGCAGGACTCGGTATTGTTTGGCGGCGCAGATTGCCATCAATTTGAATATCAGCTTTTTTCAATTCATCTTTTAAGATAGCCCCGGCGTAGCTGGCCCCATTTTGCACAGCAAAGGCCAATGGCAAAGGTTCGCTGCGCTGTGTCAGACAACCGGTAAGCGTAAACCGGTTTAATTCGCCTGGCACGACGTCCAACTCACAATATTGTGCATCGGGTGAGCCTTTGGCTAACGTGCGGACTTCACTGAACATTTGCACCGGATAATAAGACGCGACACGGATAAATGCGGTATCGCCGGGATTGGGCGCACTGTAAAGAGAGACTGAAAAACAGTTGCGATCAACAATGGCAGCAGCAGGCGGCGCACTAAAGCATTGCGTCATATCGTTCCATGGCCAACCCGGTGCTTTGTCATGACTGGCGAATACTGAGGTATCAATCACCACATCCCCCGCGATCTGTTTAACCCCCGCTTTTCTGAGAGTCGCAACCATATTACGCAGTTGTTGACGCGTTAACGTTGGGTCACCACCAAACCGGGCAATTAAATTACCTCGCAACACACCATCAGTAATCGTGCCATGGCTTTCCAAGGTAGTATTGAAGCGAAAGTCTGGGCCGAGTTGCAATAACGCTGCCAAGGCCGTCAGTACTTTTTGCGTACTGGCCGGTAGCGCCATCTGCTGAGCGTGATAGTCTATTGCAGGGGTTGATGCCCCAATTTTTTGGACCATTAACGCAAGATTTGCCCCATCAGGCAGATACTGAGTGTAATTCTCGACCTGAGCCGCATTGGCATTAGATACACTGATATTGAGTATGATAGAACAGGCCAATCCACTGACAATTCGTGAAAAATGCATAATTTCGGTATAACTGCTGAATAATGTGTTGTCATACTACGGTGCAACGAGGGAGAAAGTAAACGATGACCCTAAAGGAACTCTACGTTAAAATGCATATCAAAATGCAAAATTGATCCTGACTTGGGGTTTTTGGCCCTAGGTTTTTTTTTGTTTATCGCTTGGAAGCGGATAGGGTATCAAGCTAACCGTATATTCACTCGAAAACGTTAGGATGACGGTTTTTTGAACAGGATAGATTTAGAGGTATTTAAAAGATGAAACAGATTCCGATGACGGTACGTGGCGCAGATAAGCTGCGTGAAGAGCTGGATTATTTAAAAGGTGTTCGTCGCCCTAAAATTATTTCTGATATCGCTGATGCACGTGAACATGGCGACTTGAAAGAAAATGCGGAATATCACGCAGCCCGTGAGCAACAAGGGTTCTGTGAAGGCCGAATTCAGGAAATAGAAGCCAAGCTTTCAAATGCTCAGGTAATTGATATCACTAAAATGCCCAACAATGGCCGTGTTATTTTTGGTGCCACTGTTCGTGTATTAAATCTGAACACTGAAGAAGAACAGAACTACCGTATTGTGGGTGATGACGAGGCTGATTTTAAACAAAATCTTATTTCGGTTAATTCGCCTATTGCTCGTGGCCTGATTGGTAAAGAAGTTGATGACGTCGTTGTTATCCATACGCCAGGCGGCGAAGTAGAATATGAAATTCTTAGCGTTGAATATGTGTAATACTGGCCTGTATTGAACAGTAAATGCCCATTAAGTTATAAAATAAAGTTGTAAAGAAAAGTAAAAGGCCGCAAGCGGCCTTTTATCAGAACAAAGTGCATGGCACCTTTCTCTAAAACAAGCGTCATTAACGCGGTAAAATAATTTTGCGTTCTTTCGCCGGGCGATAGAGTACTAAAATATTACCGATCATTTGGACGTTAACGGCACCGGTCTCACGCACAATAGCGTCAGCAATTAGGGCTTTGGTTTCACGCTCTTCAGCAGTGATTTTCACCTTAATAAGTTCATGATGTGCTAGCGTTTGTTCGATTTCAGCCAGCACCCCTTCGGTTAAGCCGTTATTGCCCAGCATGACTACTGGTTTTAACGGATGGGCCAAGCTTTTCAGGTGCTGTTTTTGTTTGTTATTCAGATTCATCGTCTTTTTTGCTTAAGTTGGGATTGAAAACGGTTCATTCTACCGCCATCTCATGTGTATCACCAAATCGGTCTACGCCGGTAAGGAGTTTACGCGAGCTAAGCAACAGATGCGCGGGCTCTTAATTAAGATAGTTGGAAAAAGAGATGTCTAATAAAAAGCGTTCGGCTAGCTCCAGTCGCTGGTTACAAGAACACTTTAGCGATAAATATGTAATTCAGGCACAGAAAAAGGGGCTACGCTCTCGTGCCTGGTTTAAACTTGATGAAATACAACAGAGCGATAAACTTTTTAAACAGGGTATGACAGTTGTTGACCTAGGTGCAGCCCCTGGTGGTTGGTCCCAATATGCTGTAACCCAGATTGGCAGTAAAGGGCGAGTTATCGCATGTGATCTTCTACCAATGGATCCTATCGTTGGTGTCGATTTCCTTCAGGGCGATTTTCGTGATGAACTGGTCCTGAAAGCTTTACTTGAGCGCGTTGGGGATAAAAAAGTTCAGGTGGTCATGTGTGATATGGCCCCGAATATGAGTGGTACTCCGGCAGTCGATATACCTAAATCAATGTATCTGGTTGAATTAGCTTTAGATATGTGTCGTGATGTACTTGCACCAGGTGGAAGTTTCCTGGTGAAGGTGTTCCAGGGAGATGGCTTTGATGAATACCTACGGGAAATTCGCTCCCTGTTTACGAAAGTTAAGATTCGTAAGCCAGACGCTTCTCGTGCGCGATCGCGTGAAGTATACATTGTAGCGACAGGGCGGAAACTGTAGTACCCTAACGCTGTTTGTTAACACAGTTGTAATATGAGGTTAATCCCTTGAGTGACATGGCGAAAAACCTAATTCTCTGGTTAGTTATTGCAGTCGTCTTGATGTCTGTATTCCAGAGCTTTGGTCCCAGCGAATCGAATGGCCGTAGAGTGGATTACTCTACTTTCATGTCCGACGTAACCCAAGATCAAGTGCGTGAAGCACGTATCAACGGACGTGAAATTAACGTTAGTAAGAAAGATAACAGCAAATATACGACTTTTATTCCGGTCAATGATCCAAAGCTGCTAGATACCTTATTGACTAAAAATGTGAAAGTTGTTGGTGAGCCTCCAGAAGAGCAAAGCTTACTGGCATCTATCTTTATATCTTGGTTCCCAATGTTGTTATTGATTGGGGTCTGGATCTTCTTTATGCGTCAAATGCAGGGCGGCGGTGGCAAAGGAGCAATGTCCTTTGGTAAAAGCAAAGCTCGAATGCTGACGGAAGATCAGATAAAAACCTCGTTTGCTGATGTTGCTGGTTGTGACGAAGCAAAAGAAGAGGTCAGTGAATTAGTTGACTACCTGCGTGAGCCAAGCCGTTTCCAGAAATTGGGCGGTAAAATTCCTAAAGGCGTGTTGATGGTAGGCCCTCCGGGGACGGGTAAAACCTTGCTGGCGAAAGCCATTGCAGGTGAAGCTAAAGTGCCATTCTTCACAATTTCTGGTTCTGACTTCGTAGAAATGTTCGTTGGTGTCGGTGCATCCCGTGTCCGTGACATGTTTGAACAGGCTAAAAAAGCTGCGCCTTGTATCATCTTCATTGATGAAATCGATGCGGTTGGCCGTCAACGTGGCGCTGGTCTGGGTGGGGGTCATGACGAACGTGAACAGACGCTGAACCAAATGCTGGTTGAAATGGATGGCTTCGAAGGTAATGAAGGCATCATTGTTATTGCGGCAACTAACCGCCCAGACGTTCTGGATCCTGCGTTATTGCGCCCAGGCCGTTTTGACCGTCAGGTTGTCGTTGGTTTACCTGATGTTCGTGGTCGTGAACAAATTCTTAAAGTTCACATGCGCCGTGTGCCATTAGATACCGATATTGATGCTTCAGTGATCGCTCGTGGTACTCCAGGCTTCTCTGGTGCTGATTTGGCGAACCTGGTAAACGAAGCTGCATTGTTTGCCGCCCGCGGTAACAAACGCGTTGTTTCTATGGTTGAGTTCGAAAAAGCGAAAGACAAAATTATGATGGGTGCGGAACGTCGCTCCATGGTAATGACAGAAGCGCAGAAAGAATCTACGGCCTACCATGAAGCAGGGCATGCCATTATTGGTCGTTTAGTGCCAGAGCATGATCCAGTGCATAAAGTGACGATCATTCCTCGTGGCCGTGCTCTGGGTGTCACCTTCTTCTTGCCGGAAGGCGATGCAATCAGTGCTAGCCGCCAGAAGTTGGAAAGTCAGATTTCTACCTTGTACGGTGGTCGTCTTGCAGAAGAGATCATTTATGGCCCGGAAAAAGTGTCTACCGGTGCTTCGAATGATATCAAAGTGGCAACGTCTATTGCGCGTAACATGGTAACGCAGTGGGGCTTCTCCGAAAAACTGGGGCCGTTGCTGTATGCTGAAGAAGAGGGCGAAATTTTCCTCGGCCGTTCTGTAGCGAAAGCTAAGCATATGTCTGATGAGACTGCGCGTATCATCGATCAGGAAGTTAAATTACTTGTTGAGCGTAACTATCAGCGTGCACGTAAATTGCTGTTAGAAAATATGGATGTTTTACACTCCATGAAAGACGCGTTGATGAAGTATGAAACTATTGATGCGCCACAGATTGATGACTTGATGAATCGCAAAGAAGTTCGCCCGCCAGCGGGTTGGGACAATGTGACCAAAAATAAATCATCTGACAATGACAATACACCAACGGCAACCATGCCGGCTGATGAACCGAATACTCCAACGTCGGGCAATACAGTGTCAGAACAGTTGGGTGATAAGTAAATCAACTAGCTGTTGGCATCTAAAAGCGTTGTGACTAATATAACCCTAGGCTTGCCTAGGGTTTTTTTGTTGCTAAATTTAATAACTGAAGTGAATAGCCACTTTTAAGGCGCAATAACATGCATCTAACTGCCAGAGGTCTGACGTTGGATCTCTCTCGTCCACAAGTCATGGGTATTCTGAATGTCACACCAGATTCATTTTCAGATGGTGGGTGTCACAATAACCTTGATCAAGCATTGCAACATGCTCAACGGATGTTATCAGCAGGCGCTACGCTGATTGATATCGGTGGTGAATCAACGCGCCCTGGGGCTGCTGAAGTCAGTGAGCAAGAAGAACTTGATCGAGTCGTGCCTGTGGTTGAGGCGTTAGCTCAGCGTTTTGATGTGTGGCTCTCGGTAGACACGTCTAAAGCCGCTGTTATCACTGAATCTGCTCATGCAGGTGCCCATCTAATTAATGATATCCGCTCGTTGCAAGAGCCTGGCGCTCTTGAAGCAGCGGCAAAGACTGGCTTACCGGTGTGCCTAATGCATATGCAGGGGCAACCGAAAAATATGCAGCATTCACCCTACTATGATGATTTAATGACCGATATAAATCGGTTCTTCCAACATCATATTGAACGCTGTGTTGCGGCAGGTATCGCAAAAAATAAATTGTTGCTCGACCCAGGCTTCGGTTTCGGTAAAAATCTGGCGCATAATTACCAACTATTGGCACATCTGTCAGAGCTTCACCATTTTGAGTTGCCATTATTGGTCGGAATGTCGAGAAAATCGATGGTAGGCCAATTATTGAATGTACCACCACAACAGCGTGTCATCGGGAGTGTTGCTTGTGCGGTGATTGCTGCCATGCAAGGTGCGCAGATTATCAGAGTGCATGATGTCAAAGAAACTGTCGAGGCGATGTGTATCGTCGAGGCAACACGTTCAGCGAAGGGATAAAGATAAATTATGAGTAACCGTAAATACTTTGGTACAGATGGCATTCGCGGTAAAGTGGGTGAAAGTCCGATTACGCCGGATTTTGTATTGAAGCTTGGCTGGGCTGCCGGTAAGGTTCTGGCACGACATGGTTCTCGTAAAATTATTATTGGTAAAGACACTCGCATATCTGGTTATATGCTGGAATCAGCACTTGAGGCGGGCCTGGCAGCCGCTGGGCTATCTGCGCTATTTACTGGGCCGATGCCCACACCCGCTGTTGCTTATTTGACACGTACCTTCCGCGCTGAAGCGGGTATTGTAATTTCTGCTTCTCATAACCCTTTCTATGATAACGGTATTAAGTTTTTCTCCATTGATGGCACCAAATTGCCTGATGATGTGGAAGAGGCTATTGAAGCCGAAATGGAAAAACCGCTGACTTGTGTTGAATCCGCTGAGTTGGGAAAAGCTAACCGTATTGTTGATGCTGCTGGTCGTTACATTGAGTTCTGCAAAGGGACATTCCCAAGCGAACTTAGCCTGAATGAGCTGAAAATAGTGGTCGATTGTGCCAATGGTGCTACGTATCACATCGCACCAAGCGTATTACGTGAATTGGGCGCGACAGTGATTACCATCGGCTGTGAACCTGATGGTATGAACATCAACGAAGAGTGTGGTGCTACAGACGTTCGTTTGCTGCAAGAACGTGTTCTTGCCGAAGGGGCTCACGTAGGCTTGGCATTCGATGGGGATGGCGATCGGCTGATGATGGTTGACCATTTGGGGAATAAAGTTGATGGTGACCAAATTCTGTACATTATTGCGCGTGAAGGCTTACGCCAAGGTCAATTGAAAGGCGGTGCGGTTGGCACGCTAATGAGTAACATGGGCCTTCAATTAGCCCTGAAAGATCTGGGTATCCCATTTGTTCGTGCCAAAGTGGGCGATCGCTATGTCTTGGAAGCGATGCAAGAGAAAGGCTGGCGTATTGGTGCAGAAAACTCGGGTCATGTAATTTTATTGGATAAAACCACCACTGGCGATGGGATTGTGGCAGGTTTGCAAGTGCTCACCGCCATGGTTCGTAACCATATGAGTTTGCATGACCTGTGTAGTGGCATGAAGTTATTACCACAAATTTTGGTAAATGTGCGTTTCTCCGGCGAGCATAATCCACTGAAATCTGATGAAGTTGAAGAAGTGACCCGGCAGGTGGAAAAAGAATTGGGTGGTCGTGGCCGGGTTCTATTACGTAAATCGGGTACTGAACCACTCATTCGCGTCATGGTTGAAGGTGATGCGGAAGAATCACTGATAGCTGAAATGGCAAACCGGATTGCTGATGCAGTAAAGGCAGCAGGTTAACCCTTTTTTAAAGGGGGAGAGGCACTCTTCCCCAAGAAATTACGCTGAAGTTGAATAACTTGACGCTTTTTTCTGCAAATAAACCCATGTGATGAAATTGCCCTTGCGTGAACTAGACGCTTTGGTTAGTATTCACACCCGCTTAAGTGGGTGAATAAGTCCCCCGCTGATGGGTGAGAAGCATTTGGCATGCGGTGAACCCGCAAGGATACAGGTACAACTATGTACGAAGCTCTTCTGGTATTTTTCTTGCTGATTTCGATTGGGCTCGTAGCTCTTATCATGTTACAGCAAGGTAAAGGTGCGGATATGGGAGCCTCATTCGGAGCAGGTGCGTCTGCAACTCTGTTCGGTTCGAATGGTTCCGGTAACTTTATGACCCGCATGACGGCTGTATTGGCGACGCTGTTTTTCGTCATTAGCTTGATTTTGGGAAACATGAGCTCCAACCAGGGCCAAAAAAGCAGTGAGTGGGAAAATTTAGGTCAGCCACTGAAAACTGAGCAGACTGCAACGCCGGTAGCACCAGTGAAACCGAGCAGTGATATCCCGCAATAATAATGTTTCTCAGCAGCACAGTAAGTGTAAAGAAAAAGAGTTTTAAAAGGGTTGTTGTTACTTGGACAGTAAAAACAACCAGTTGAATCAGTGCCGGGGTGGTGGAATTGGTAGACACGCTACCTTGAGGTGGTAGTGCCCGATTGGGCTTACGGGTTCAAGTCCCGTCCTCGGTACCAAATCAGATAGATAACTTGCTTTTTTATCGTTATCGACGTAGTATTTGCCACGTTTTCGGACGCGGGGTGGAGCAGCCTGGTAGCTCGTCGGGCTCATAACCCGAAGGTCGTCGGTTCAAATCCGGCCCCCGCAACCACTTTCCTAAAGTGTTTTTTTTCAAATGTTGTATTCGGTAGACCTCAGATACTTTCGATTTCAATTTGAAAAAAATACTTGCCAGAGAGTTGCACCGAAGCCGCTTTGCGGCAAACAGGGTCCAGTTGCATAAAGCCCCGAATTTCGGGGTTTTTTGTTATTTGACAGCAGAATCACTGGGCTATTAAGCCCTTTTTTTATGTCTTGGGGGTGGGCTTGTCCACATTAGAACAAAAGTTAACAGAGATAATTTCAGCACCGGTTGAAGCTTTAGGCTACGAATTAGTTGGCATCGAATTCATCCGGGGGCGCCAATCGACGCTACGAATTTATATTGATAGTGACGACGGGATCACTGTTGATGCTTGTGCTGATGTCAGCCACCAGGTCAGCGCAGTATTGGACGTAGAAGATCCGATTACGGTCGCTTACAACTTAGAAGTTTCCTCTCCTGGCCTTGATCGCCCAATGTTCACGGCTGAACATTATACTCGTTACCTCGGCGAAGAGGTCACTTTGGTTTTGCGGATGGCAATGCAGAATCGCCGTAAATGGCAGGGTATTATTAAAGCCGTTGATGGCGAAATGATCACGGTTACTGTGGATGGAAAAGATGAAGTGTTCGCGCTGAGCAACATCCAGAAAGCGAACCTGGTACCCCACTTTTAAAGTTTGGATGAGGCAACTAGGATGAACAAAGAGATTCTGGCTGTTGTAGAAGCAGTTTCCAATGAGAAATCCCTTCCGCGCGAGAAGATTTTTGAGGCGTTGGAAACCGCTCTAGCGACAGCAACCAAGAAAAAATACGAACAAGAGATTGAAGTCCGCGTCAGTATTGACCGTAAAACCGGTGATTTTGATACTTTCCGCCGTTGGGTCGCTGTTGACGAAGTGACTATGCCAACCCGTGAAATCACGTTGGATGCGGCTCAATTTGAAGATCCTTCTCTCCAATTGGGTGATTATGTCGAAGACCAGATTGAATCGGTGACTTTTGACCGCATTACCACCCAAACAGCCAAGCAAGTCATCGTACAAAAAGTACGTGAAGCTGAACGGGCGATGGTTGTTGAGCAGTTCCGTCAATATCTGGGGCAAATTGTCACTGGTATTGTTAAGAAAGTTAGCCGTGACAGTATTGCACTGGATCTGGGCCACAATGCGGAAGCTGTTATTGGTCGTGAAGATATGCTCCCGCGTGAAAATTTCCGCCCAGGTGACCGTATCCGTGGTGTTCTGTATGACGTGCGTCCAGAAGCTCGTGGCGCACAGTTGTTTGTCAGCCGTTCACGTTCTGAAATGTTGGTCGAACTGTTCCGCATTGAAGTACCAGAAATTGGTGAAGAGCTGATCGAAATTAAAGCCGCTGCCCGTGATCCTGGCTCTCGTGCTAAAATTGCGGTCAAAACCAATGACAAGCGTATCGATCCGGTTGGTGCTTGCGTTGGTATGCGTGGTGCCCGTGTTCAGGCTGTGTCCAGCGAGCTTGGCGGCGAGCGCATTGATATTGTATTGTGGGATGATAATCCAGCCCAGTTTGTTATTAACGCTATGGCGCCAGCTGATGTTGCGTCTATTGTGGTTGATGAAGACAAACACACGATGGATGTTGCCGTTGAAGCCAGTAATTTGGCCCAGGCAATTGGTCGTAATGGCCAGAACGTACGTTTAGCCGCGCAGCTTAGTGGCTGGGAACTGAACGTAATGACGGCGGACGATCTTCAGGCGAAGCATCAGGCCGAGGCTCATGCCGCTATTGATACCTTCACTAAATATCTTGATATCGATGAAGACTTTGCCACCGTATTGGTAGAAGAAGGTTTCTCTTCTCTGGAAGAGTTGGCTTATGTGCCAATGAAAGAACTTCTGGAAATCGATGGTCTTGACGAAGATACGGTTGAAGCGCTGCGTGATCGCGCCAAAGCTGCATTGACCACGCTGGCCCTGGCACAAGAAGAAAGTTTTGGCGACCAGAAACCCGCTGATGACCTGTTGAATTTAGCGGGTCTGGAACGTAGCATGGCATTCAAATTGGCTGCGCGCGGTGTATGTACGCTGGAAGATCTTGCCGAGCAGGGTATCGACGATTTGGCAGATATTGAAGGGCTTAGCGATGAGCAAGCCGGTGAGCTGATTATGGCCGCACGTAATATCTGTTGGTTTGGCGATAATGCGTAATAAACTGTAGCAGGAAGGAACAGCATGACAGATGTAACCGTAAAATCGCTGGCAGCAGAGATTCAGACCCCGGTTGATCGCCTGGTACAGCAGTTTGCTGATGCAGGGATCAAGAAGTCTGACGTAGACTCAGTTACCCAGCAAGAAAAAGAAATACTGCTGGCACACTTAAACCGTGAACATGGTAGTGTGCCTAACAAACTCACGTTGCAACGCAAAACGCGTAGCACCTTGAATATTCCGAGCACCGGCGGGAAAAGTAAATCGGTGCAAATAGAGGTCCGCAAGAAACGCACTTATGTAAATACGCCGGAAGCTGAACAAGCGAAAGCGGAAGAACAGGCACAACGTGAAGCGGAAGCCACAGCGCAGAAAATCGCTGAAGAAAAAGCTAAGCGTGAGGCTGAAGAACAAGCCAAACGTGAGGCCGCTGAAAAAGCTAAGCGGCAAGCAGCGGAAAAAGAAAAAGTGACGAATCAACAAACCGACGAAAAAACTAAGCCAGCTCAGACCGATAAAGCACGTCGTGAAGCTGAAGCTGCAGAGCTAAAACGCTCTGTAGAAGAAGAAACACGCCGTAAGGTCGAAGAAGACGCCAAACGCGTTGCTGAGGAAGCCCGTAAAATGGCAGCCGAAAATGAAGGCAAATGGCCTGAGCCAGTGGCTGAGCAGACTGAGTCTGCTGACTATCATGTCACCACCTCACAACATGCACGCGCCGCGGAAGATGAAAACGACGCCAAAGTTGAAGGTGATCGCCGCAGCCGTACTCGTGGTGGTAAAGCGACTAAACAGAAGAAAGGCAACAAACTCTCTGAGTCTAAAGCTGATCGCGAAGAAGCACGTGCTGTTGGCCGCAAAGGCAAACGTAAACCAAGCACATTACAGCAGAGCTTTAACAAGCCTGTTGTTGCGGTGAACCGCGATGTAGTGATTGGCGAGACAGTAACGGTTGCTGAATTAGCCAACAAAATGGCGGTTAAAGGCTCTCAGGTCATCAAAGCCATGATGAAACTGGGTGCAATGGCAACCATTAACCAGGTTATCGATCAGGAAACAGCACAGCTGGTTGCTGAAGAGATGGGCCACAAAGTTATCCTGCGTCGTGAGAACGAGCTGGAAGAAGCGCTGATGAGTGACCGTGATATTGGTGTTGAAGCTGCCGCTGAGCACCGCGCTCCGGTTGTGACCATCATGGGCCACGTTGACCACGGTAAAACGTCTTTACTGGATTACATCCGCTCCACGAAAGTGGCGTCAGGTGAGGCCGGTGGTATTACTCAGCATATCGGTGCTTATCACGTTGAAACTGAAAACGGCATGATCACCTTCCTGGACACCCCAGGACACGCCGCGTTTACATCAATGCGTGCTCGTGGTGCTCAGGCGACGGATATCGTAGTACTGGTTGTTGCAGCGGACGATGGCGTGATGCCACAAACTATCGAAGCTATTCAGCATGCTAAAGCGGCGAACGTGCCGGTTGTGGTTGCGGTGAATAAAATCGATAAACCAGAAGCTGATCCAGATCGCGTTAAAACTGAATTGTCTCAGTACGGTATCCAGCCTGAAGAGTGGGGCGGTGAGTCTCAGTTCATCAACGTATCAGCGAAAGCCGGTATCGGTATTGATGAATTGTTGAACGCTATCCTTCTGCAAGCTGAAGTTCTGGAGCTGAAAGCCGTACGTACTGGTATGGCAAACGGTGTGGTTATCGAATCCTTCCTGGACAAAGGCCGTGGCCCAGTGGCAACCGTGCTGGTCCAACAAGGTACCTTGAACAAGGGCGATATCGTACTGTGTGGCTTTGAATATGGCCGTGTCCGTGCGATGCGTGATGAGTTAGGCCGCGATATTACTTCTGCGGGTCCGTCTATTCCGGTTGAGATTCTGGGCTTGTCCAGTGTCCCTGCTGCCGGTGACGAAGTGACTGTTGTTCGTGACGAGAAAAAAGCCCGTGAAGTTGCACTGTATCGTCAGGGCAAATTCCGTGAAGTTAAGTTGGCTCGTCAGCAGAAATCTAAGCTGGAAAACATGTTTGCTAACATGACCGAAGGTGAAGTTTCTGAACTGAACATTGTGATCAAGTCTGACGTACAGGGTTCTTGTGAAGCTATCTGCGACTCACTGGAAAAACTGTCTACCGATGAAGTGAAAGTCCGGATTGTTGGCTCAGGTGTTGGTGGTATCACCGAAACTGATGCAACACTGGCCGCTGCATCTGGCGCAATCATTCTTGGTTTTAACGTTCGTGCTGATGCTTCCGCGCGTCGTGTAGTGGAAACTGAAGGCTTGGATCTGCGTTACTACTCAGTAATTTATAGCCTGATCGACGAAGTGAAACAGGCGATGAGTGGTATGCTGGCACCTGAGTACAAACAGCAAATCATTGGTCTGGCTGAAGTTCGTGACGTCTTTAAATCACCGAAATTTGGTGCCATTGCAGGTTGTATGGTTACCGAAGGTGTGATTAAGCGTAACAATCCAATCCGTGTTCTGCGTGACAACGTGGTTATCTATGAAGGCGAGCTGGAATCCCTACGCCGCTTCAAAGATGACGTTAGCGAAGTTCGCAACGGCATGGAGTGTGGTATCGGCGTTAAGAACTACAATGATGTGCGTACCGGTGATGTGATCGAAGTCTTCGAAATTATCGAAATCAAACGTACCATTGCTTAAGCACTTCTGATTTGCAAATATCCATTTGGGGGGCCTTGGCCCCCCAAACTGTCTGGAGAATCCAAATGGCAAAAGAATTTAGTCGTTCTCAGCGTGTTTCTCAGGAAATGCAAAAAGAGATCGCACTCATCTTACAGCGTGAAATCAAAGATCCTCGTGTTGGTATGGCTACAGTGTCTGGCATCGAACTGTCCCGTGATTTAGCCTACGCTAAAGTATTTGTGACCTTCTTGAATGTGTTAACTGATAACGCAGATCCGGATACGGTTAAAAACGGCATTAAAGCTTTGCAAGATGCTTCAGGTTATATCCGCACTTTGCTGGGTAAAGCCATGCGTCTGCGTATCGTGCCAGAGCTGACCTTTGCCTATGATAACTCCCTGATTGAAGGGATGCGGATGTCTAACCTGGTGAGCAATGTCATCAAAAATGATGTAGAGCGTCAGGTTAATCCAGGTAGTGACGAGGAGAAGTAATGGGGCGTCCACGTCGTCGCGGCCGTGACATTAACGGCGTTTTGCTATTGGATAAGCCGCTAGGCCTCTCTTCTAATGACGTTTTGCAAAAAGTAAAACGTCTCTTTAGCGCTAATCGCGCTGGTCACACGGGTGCTCTTGATCCATTAGCAACCGGTATGTTGCCTATTTGTCTGGGCGAAGCAACTAAGTTTTCTCAATTCTTACTCGATTCAGATAAACGTTACCGAGTGGTTGCTCGGCTGGGGCAACGCACGGATACCTCAGATGCGGAAGGTGCGTTAATCAGTGAGCGTGAGGTCAATCTTACTCAAGCTCAGATCGATACTGCACTGGAGAGTTTCCGCGGTGAAAGCCAGCAGATCCCCTCCATGTATTCTGCATTGAAACATCAAGGTAAGCCTCTTTACGAATATGCCCGTCAGGGGATTGAAGTCGAACGTGAAGCTCGCAGCATTACGGTTTACGAGTTGCTCTTCATCCGTTGGGAAGGCAATGATCTGGAACTGGAAATTCACTGTTCGAAAGGAACGTACATTCGTACCATCATCGATGACTTGGGTGAATTATTGGGTTGCGGCGCACATGTCAGTTATCTGCGTCGCTTGCAGGTTGCGACTTACCCGAGCGAACGGATGGTGACCCTAGAGCAGTTAACGGCGATGGTTGAGGCTGCGCAGGCAGAGGGACGCTCGCCAAATCCAGAACTGGATTCGCTGTTATTGCCGATGGACAGTGCCGTTCTTAATTTTCCTGAAGTCAATCTGTTACCTTCCGTGGCCGCTTATGTAAAACAGGGGCAACCGGTGCATGTGTCAGGTGCTCCCAGTGAAGGAATGGTCCGAATCACTGAAGGTAAAGAGCGTAATTTCATTGGTATTGGTACTATCGCAGAAGATGGCCGCGTTGCCCCTAAACGTTTGGTTGTGGAAAGCGTGGAAGTAGAAAATCTGCCAGTAGAAAATAAAAAGTAGGCCACACGGCCTGCCTTGCGATCCCGCGATTCAAAGAGTAGAATAGTGCGGCTTACATATTGGGTTGCTGAATTAGAGATCGGCGCCTGTCTTAATTCATTTATATATTTGGAGTTGTATCATGTCTCTAAGTGTTGAAGCGAAAGCTAAAATTGTTGCTGACTTCGGTCGCGGTACTAATGACACCGGTTCAAGCGAAGTTCAGGTTGCTCTGTTGACTGCTCAAATTAACCATTTGCAAGGTCACTTCTCCGAGCACAAAAAAGATCACCATAGCCGTCGTGGTCTGTTGCGTATGGTATCCACGCGTCGTAAGCTGCTGGACTACCTGAAGCGTCAAGATGTAGCGCGTTACGCTTCCCTGATCGAACGTTTAGGTCTGCGTCGCTAAGTCTGCGAGTTTCGGGAGAAAGGGGCCAAGTTGCACTGAACCCCAGATCTTGGATCTTTTTATCCATGATCTGGAGGTTCGGTTCAATGAAACACCCTTTTTCAACCCGCCTAGCGGCGGTTCAACATTACCTTTCAGGAAAGGCCACTCTGCGGGAAACCGCACGTCAATTCAGTGTTGGCAAATCCCCTCTTACGCGTTGGATCCGAGCTTTTCGCCGTCAAGGTGAGGCTGGACTGGAGCACCATCTTTCCAGAACTTATACTCCAGAATTCAGGCTTTGCGTTGTCCGCTATATGATGGCAAACAGATGTAGCGCTGCCGATGCTTCTGCTCATTTTAACATTCCCAACGAGACGATTATCCAAAACTGGATGAAACGTTATCGAGAGGGAGGAAAAGAAGCGCTTAACCCATCGAAAACGGGTCCTACTATGCCAAAAGATAAATATGAGCACGATTCAAAACCGTTCAGCGAGATGACGCATGCGGAGCTAGAGAAAGAACTTGAGTATCTGCGCGCGGAAAACGCTTATCTAAAAAAGCGGAAAGCCCTGAGAGAAGAAAAGGCACTCAGGGAGCAGCAGAAAAAACCAGAATAGTTCAAGCACTGACAGCAGAACATCGACTTTCTTGCCTACTGTGTGCCGCAAAATTGGCACGCAGTACATACTATTATCATGCATCGAAACCGGACGGTGTAATTGATGACTATGCAGATGCGGTAAAAGCGATTGGCGCCCTAAGCAGACGACACGCACAGCGCTACGGTTATCGCCGGATGACGGTCGCACTGAGAAAAGAAGGGTTCACACTGAATCACAAAACGGTGCGAAAACTGATGAATCAGCACGGGTTACTCAGCCTCATTCGGCGGAAAAAATATCGCTCCTATAGGGCCGATGGTGGCCGGGCATCCGATAATCTATTGGCTCGTAATTTTACATCCGAAATCAGTGGATTGAAGTGGTGTACAGATGTCACAGAGTTCCGAGTTGGAGCACAGAAGCTGTATTTGTCGGTGATACAAGACCTGTTTAATAATGAGATTATTTCTTGGCATATGTCAGAAAGAGCAGCATTAATCCTGACGTGCAAGACGCTGGAAAAAGCGCTGAAAGTGAAAGGGAGAAAAGAAGGCCTGATGTTGCACAGCGATCAGGGCTGGCATTACCGAACGCCGATGTGGCGCTCAATGCTTGTCGAGGCGGGGATAAGGCAAAGTATGTCACGCAAAGGCAATTGTTTAGATAATGCAGTGATGGAAAATTTCTTCAGTCACCTGAAAGCCGAGATGTATCACCGTAAGAAGTACGATTCAGCCACAGTTTTAAAGCGTGACATTGTAGAATATATCCATTATTACAATACAGAGCGCATTAGCCTGAAAACAGGCGGAATGAGTCCGGCAGAATACCGGACTCAGGTAGAAAAGCAGTAAAGCAGATGTCCAAGTTTTGGGGTTCAGTGCAAGTTGGCCCCTTTTTTCTAAGAAGTAATGATAGAATACGTTAGTATATTGTTATTATTATATAAGATTTATAAATAGGATCTTCCAATGCAGAGGTTCGCGCGGCTAATGAGAGACTTTAACTTAATGAAAGTTAAGGATTGTCATTAGTCGCGAGGATGCAGTGTGAAGGTATCAGTAACAGGTGGATTAGATCGTCAATACGATCAGGCACCGCAAAGCATAAGGGTACAATTTTGCTGACTCCGATTATTCGTAAATTCCAGTATGGTCAACATACCGTAACTATCGAAACTGGTATGATGGCTCGCCAGGCCACTGCAGCCGTAATGGTAAGCATGGACGACACTGCAGTATTCGTGACTGTTGTTGGTCAAAAGAAAGCCAAACCAGGCCAGAGTTTCTTCCCTCTGACGGTTAACTATCAGGAGCGTACTTACGCTGCTGGCCGTATCCCAGGTAGCTTCTTCCGTCGTGAAGGCCGCCCAAGTGAAGGCGAAACACTGACTTCACGTCTGATCGACCGCCCAATTCGCCCACTGTTCCCAGACAGCTTCCTGAACGAAGTTCAAGTGATTGCAACCGTCGTTTCGGTTAACCCACAAATTAACCCAGACATCGTGGCACTGATTGGTGCATCTGCGGCACTGAGCTTGTCAGGCATTCCATTTAACGGCCCAATCGGTGCTGCTCGCGTTGGTTTTATCAACGACCAGTATGTGCTGAACCCAACCACTGACGAGCTGAAAGAGAGCCGTTTGGATCTGGTTGTTGCCGGTACTGCGGGTGCAGTGCTGATGGTTGAATCAGAAGCCGATATTCTGTCCGAAGAGCAAATGTTGGGCGCGGTCGTCTTCGGCCACGAACAACAGCAAGTTGTGATTGAAAATATTAACGCTTTGGTTGCTGAAGCTGGCAAACCTAAGTGGGATTGGCAGGCAGAGCCTGTCAACGAAGCACTGCATGCGCGTGTTGCTGAACTGGCCGAAGCGCGTCTGGGCGATGCATACCGTATCACTGAAAAACAAGAACGTTATACGCAAGTTGATGCTATCAAAGCTGACGTGACCGAAGCGCTATTAGCGCAGGACGACACATTAGATGCCGCTGAAATTCAGGATATCCTGGCCAGCGTTGAGAAAAATGTTGTGCGTAGCCGTGTGCTGCGTGGTGAGCCACGTATCGATGGTCGCGAAAAAGACATGATCCGTGGTTTGGATGTACGTACTGGCATCTTGCCACGTACTCATGGTTCTGCCTTGTTCACCCGCGGTGAAACTCAGGCGTTGGTTACCGCTACGCTGGGTACGGCACGTGACGCACAAAACATTGATGAGTTGATGGGTGAGCGCACAGATTCATTCCTGTTACACTATAATTTCCCTCCGTATTGTGTAGGCGAAACAGGGATGGTTGGCTCACCTAAGCGTCGTGAGATTGGCCATGGCCGCCTTGCGAAACGTGGTGTTCTGGCTGTGATGCCAAGTGCGAGCGAGTTCCCTTACACTATTCGTGTGGTTTCTGAAATCACCGAGTCTAATGGTTCTTCCTCAATGGCTTCTGTTTGTGGTGCTTCTCTGGCTCTGATGGATGCGGGCGTGCCAATTAAAGCCGCTGTTGCTGGTATTGCAATGGGCCTGGTAAAAGAGGGTGATAACTTTGTCGTTCTGTCTGACATTCTGGGTGACGAAGATCACTTGGGCGACATGGACTTTAAAGTAGCCGGTAGCCGTGACGGTGTGACCGCACTGCAAATGGACATTAAAATTGAAGGTATTACCCGCGAAATTATGCAGGTAGCTCTGAATCAGGCTAAGGGTGCACGTTTGCACATTCTGGGCGTGATGGAACAGGCTATCAGCACACCACGTGGCGATATCTCTGAGTTTGCTCCACGTATCTACACCATGAAGATCAACCCTGAGAAAATCAAGGATGTGATCGGTAAAGGTGGTTCGGTGATCCGTGCGCTGACTGATGAAACTGGCACCACGATTGAAATCGAAGATGATGGTACCATTAAGATTGCAGCAACTGATGGCGATAAAGCAAAACACGCTATCCGTCGTATCGAAGAGATTACTGCTGAAATCGAAGTGGGCCGTATTTACGCAGGTAAAGTCACCCGTATCGTTGATTTCGGTGCATTTGTTGCTATCGGTGGCGGTAAAGAAGGTCTGGTACATATTTCTCAAATCGCTGATAAGCGTGTAGAGAAAGTGACAGACTACCTGCAGATGGGTCAAGATGTGCCAGTTAAAGTAATGGAAGTTGATCGTCAGGGCCGTATCCGCCTGAGCATCAAAGAAGCCACTACTCCTGACGCAGAAGCACCAGAAGCAGCAGCAGAGTAATTAAGTCATTCCACAGCTCCTTGCTCATCGGTAAGGGGCTGTGTTATCTCAGGGGCGGGATGCTCTTGTGTTAAACAAATGGATGAAAGGATGTTTATCCAATGTTTGTCTTCGGGAGTAGGAAATGAAGCCTTTCTTGCGCTGGTGTTACGTTGCGACAGCACTCATGCTGGCAGGATGCAGCAACCATGATTGGCGTAAAGACGAGGTTTTGGCAATCCCGTTGCAACCAACGTTACAGCAGGAAGTGATTCTGGCACGCATGGAACAAATCCTTGCAAGTCGGGCACTTACGGATGATGAGCGCGCGCAGCTTTTATATGAGCGCGGAGTGCTGTATGATAGCCTCGGGCTACGGGCACTAGCGCGAAATGATTTTTCGCAAGCGTTAGCTATTCGTCCTGATATGCCAGAGGTTTT
Organism: Yersinia pestis; assembly: GCF_900460465.1. Taxonomy (GTDB): domain Bacteria; phylum Pseudomonadota; class Gammaproteobacteria; order Enterobacterales; family Enterobacteriaceae; genus Yersinia; species Yersinia pestis. The sequence continues at coordinate 884,733 of NZ_UAVH01000001.1, forward strand.
TAACTATCTTGGCATATATTTAACGCAGGCAGGCAATTTTGATGCTGCCTATGAAGCGTTTGATTCTGTACTAGAGCTTGATCCAACTTACAATTACGCGCGTTTAAACCGGGGTATCGCCTTGTATTATGGCGGTCGATTCCCGTTGGCGCAGGATGATCTGCAGGCGTTTTATCAAGACGATCCAAATGATCCCTTCCGTTCATTATGGCTGTATCTGGTGGAAAGAGAAATCGATCCTAAAGCAGCTGTAGTAGCGTTACAACAACGCTATGAAAAATCGGACAGAGGGCAATGGGGATGGAATATTGTCGAATTCTACCTGGGCAAGATCAGCGAAAAATCGCTGATGGAAAGGCTCAAGGCAGATGCAACGGATAACACTTCGCTCGCTGAGCATCTCAGTGAAACTGACTTCTATTTAGGTAAACATTACCTAAGTCTGGGGGACAAGAACACCGCTTCGGTGCTGTTCAAACTGACGGTAGCTAACAACGTTCATAACTTTGTTGAGCACCGCTATGCATTGTTGGAATTGGCACTTTTGGGCCAAGAACAAGACGACCTATCGGAATCGGACCAGCAATAGCTGACGAACAACTATCAGCCTGATATACCTTGGTTTTTACCAAAGTTAATCACCCTAACAGGTGATGGCCTTTTTGTTCGTTTTATAATCTAATTTGAGCCGGTTCACACTTTTCAATGAAAATGACTGAAAATTTTCTCGACGAGTTATGTAGACTGGCTGCCATTATTAATGAGGCACGTGTACATGACTACTGAGCTTGAAACCTCTTTTGCTGATCTGGGGCTGTCCGCTCCAATTCTTTCCGCTCTGACTGATCTTGGTTATGAAAAACCATCTCCTATCCAGTTGGAATGTATTCCACACCTGTTAAACGGCCGTGATGTTCTCGGTATGGCGCAAACAGGCAGTGGCAAAACAGCCGCGTTTGGTCTGCCGCTGTTACACAATATTAAAGCTGATCTGAAGTCGCCACAGGTTCTGGTGTTGGCACCAACCCGTGAATTGGCTGTTCAGGTTGCTGAAGCGCTGTCCAGTTTCTCTAAACACATTAATGGCGTCAACGTGGTGGCCCTGTACGGCGGTCAGCGTTATGACGTTCAATTACGCGCTTTGCGCCAGGGGCCACAAGTTGTTGTTGGTACCCCAGGTCGTCTGTTAGACCACCTGAAACGCGGTACCCTTAACCTGTCCAACCTGAGCGGTTTAGTGTTGGATGAAGCAGATGAAATGCTGCGCATGGGCTTTATCGAAGACGTTGAAACGATTATGGCGCAGATCCCGGCTGAACATCAGACCGCGTTGTTCTCTGCAACCATGCCAGAAGCGATTCGTCGTATTACGCGTCGCTTCATGAAAGAACCACAGGAAGTCCGCATTCAATCTAGCGTGACGACCCGCCCTGACATTAGCCAGAGCTACTGGAGAGTGGGTGGCGGTTACCGTAAAAATGAAGCGCTGGTACGTTTCCTGGAAGCTGAAGATTTCGATGCTGCTATTATTTTCGTACGTACCAAAAATGCGACCTTGGAAGTAGCAGAAGCCCTTGAGCGTAGCGGCTACAACAGCGCGGCACTGAATGGTGATATGAATCAGGCACTGCGTGAGCAGACGCTGGAGCGTTTGAAAGATGGCCGTCTGGATATTCTGATTGCAACTGACGTAGCTGCCCGTGGCTTGGACGTTGAGCGTATCAGCTTGGTCGTAAACTATGATATCCCTATGGATTCAGAGTCTTATGTTCACCGTATCGGTCGTACTGGCCGTGCAGGTCGTGCAGGTCGCGCGTTGCTGTTCGTTGAGAACCGTGAACGTCGTCTGTTGCAGAACATCGAACGCACGATGAAGCTGACGATCCCAGAAGTTGAGTTGCCAAACGCAGATTTGCTGAGCGAACGTCGTTTAGCTAAATTCGCCGCTAAGGTTAGCCAACAACTGGAAAGCAGTGATTTGGATATGTACCGCGCATTGCTGGCTAAGCTGCAACCGGAAGAAGAGTTTGATATCGAGACTCTGGCTGCTGCACTGCTGAAAATGGCGCAGGGCGAACGTCCTCTGATCCTGCCACCAGAAGCCCCACGCCGTCCGCAGCGTGAATTCAATTCACGTGATGACCGTGGTAACGATCGTGGTAGCCGTGATCGTGGTGACAGCCGTCGCGATAACCGCTCTGACAGCCGTTCTGCTGATAGCCGTGATGGTGGTGAGCGTCCTGCTCGTCGTGAACGTCGTGATGTTGGCGAGATGGAGCTGTACCGCATTGAAGTGGGCCGTGATGATGGTGTTGAAGTTCGCCATATTGTTGGCGCTATCGCTAACGAAGGTGATATCAGCAGCCGTTATATCGGTAATATCAAGTTGTTTGCTTCCCACTCAACGATTGAACTGCCAAAAGGCATGCCGGGCGAAATGTTATCTCACTTCACCCGTACCCGTATCCTGAACAAGCCGCTGAACATGCAGCTGTTGGGTGATGCACAGCCACATGAACGCCGTGAGCGTCCAGCGGGTGGTAACGGTGGTGAGCGTCGTGGCGGTGGCCGTCCATTCAGTGGCGAACGTCGTGAAGGCGCAGGCGCTCCTCCTCGTCGTTCATTTAGCGGCGATCGTGCTCCTACCGGTGGTGGTGAGCGTCGTGGTAACCGCGATGGTCAGCGTTCTGCGGCCCCACGTCGTGATGATGCTGCCGCACCTGCTGCTGCAGCCGCCGCACCAGCCCGTCGTCGCTTCGGTGATGCATAAGTTCGCTTAGTCATCTCTGATGATTAAACGTAAAAACCAGCCTTCGGGCTGGTTTTTTTATGGCTATTATTTATCGTTATATCATGATTATCTCCTGCTTATTTTTTATGCTCACCTGCTCATTAAGCCAAACTTATTTGGCCTTACAGCCATGCCAATTGCTTTGGATAGAGAGATGTATTTGTTAACTTAAGCCACCGATGGTGCTATTAAAGTAAACCTATAAGTTGACAGTATGGGCAGGGATGACCAAAATCATAAACGTCGAAAAAATTTTCCTATCAGGCTACTGGGCTCGGCAAGAAAGGAACTTAGCGATTTAGATGCAATCAATAGAGCCGAATTTTTGGTTGCTATTGATGTCTTTGAACTCCATGGGCCTGGTTCTGGTGTGCCTAACGTGGAGAAGATCGGGGGCGATATGTATGAGCTTAAAACACACAGTAGAAGTCATTGGCTCCGAGGTTTTTACTTTCACTACGTTGATGGCCTTTATATTGTTACGCATATTTTTGCCAAGAAAACCAATAAGGCACCTGATTCCAGCAAAGCACTCGGATTACGTAGGTATAAAGATTTCCTCCGTTCTCAGGGTGAGGAATAAATTAGCAACAAAAAGAGGTTGTTATGAAAAGTGATCTGACACTGCACGCTTGGGATGAGGTTCGGGCAGAACTCTTACAAGATGAAGAAACCGCAAGGGCCTATGCTATCGTCATGCTACGTAAGGCACTACTCAATAGTCTGGTTGCGGTCAGAAAATCCAAACAGTTGACGCAGGTTGATATCGCTAAACGCATCGGTGTGAGTCGGCAGGCGATCAGCAAATTCGAGAAAGGTGAGTCAGCCCCGACTCTTGATACTCTGATTGGTTATACGGCGGCCATGGATATTGATTTTGCTGCCAATATGAAGAAAATATTTACTCAAACATTTTGATGATTAAACGTAAAAACCAGCCTTCGGGCTGGTTCAGACTGCTGACAAACCCCGATGACGCGATCTTGAACGGTGAGGATAGGCAGAGGAGTAAAGCGTCCGCGCCAAGGATGGCGCGGCTCGAGCCTACATGGATGTATTTACGGCGTCTTTACGATCTGCCTGTTCTCTCCGTCGCGGGCACTTTGTCAACAACCTCAAACCAGCCTTCGGGCTGGTTTTTTTATGGCGGTTATTTGTATCTGCCTGCGATATTACCGGCGCGGGGTATGCATCAGATCTTGCTGTAAGCTGGCAACGGTTTCAAAGGAATACAGCCGTGCTTGATGATCAAAAATTTGGCCATTAATCATCAATTCGTCAGCCTGTGTTTCCCGTAATAATGACTGAAGCCCATGGCGTACTTTACTTTTATCACCGACGATGGATAAGCGCAGCGCCTGATCGACACCAAACTGTTCCGCTGGCGAGCAAATTGCCGCCATATTCTCCACTGGCGGTGGTAACTGGCCCGGTGTCCCCCGGCGCAGGCTGACAAATTGTTGCTGCATTGAGGTAAACAGGAAGCGTGCATCGCGCTCGCTATCTGCCGCGACCACGTTTACGCAGACAATGGCATAGGGCTTTGGCCATTGAGCGGATGGTGTAAAGTTCTCACGGTATAGCGAGAGTGCCTGTAACAACATATCTGGGGCGAAATGTGAGGCAAAGGCAAACGGCAGGCCCATCGCGGCGGCCAGTTGTGCGCTATACAGACTGGAGCCTAGTAGCCACAGCGGAACATGCAGCCCCTGGCCTGGCACTGCTTGTACTGCTTGCCCCGGTTGTACTTCGGCAAAGTAATTCTGCAGTTCACGCACATCGGCTGGGAAATTATCCACTTCACCAGAGAGATGGCGACGTAATGCCATCATGGTGCGTTGATCGCTACCGGGTGCACGGCCCAAACCGAGATCGATACGATCAGGGTAGAGCGACGCGAGGGTACCGAACTGCTCAGCAATCACCAGCGGTGAATGGTTCGGCAGCATGACACCACCAGCGCCGACGCGGATCTTATTCGTGCCACTCGCAATATAGCCGATCAGCACCGACGTCGCCGCGCTGGCGATACCGGTCATATTGTGATGTTCAGCGAGCCAGTAGCGCTGATATCCCCATTTTTCAGCATGTTGTGCTAAATCCAGTGAAGCATGAAATGCATCCCGTGCTGTTTTACCCTGTGCTATCGGGGATAAATCGAGCACAGAAAGGGGGACAGTATTTTTATCGACTACAGAACCGGTGTTATCAATCATAGAATCGTCCATCTTAACCTTATGTCGAGTCGCTTGAAGGGCGAACGCATTATCTTCTTGTTGGTACTTGAAGTTGAGAGTGGGTACTTGAAATTACAGATGAGTATTTGAAATTACAGGATCGTTAGCTGCGCGTACTCATCAAAATCAATTACTTATGCAAGCTTATCGGGATTACCTCGCTTGCCGCCTTCCTAAAACTCAAATTATTTTGGGTATAGCCGCATTAATTGACCCACCAAAAATGACGTAAAACATGAGGCTATTACTCTGGCAGCATAATCTAAATAAATGCTGCCGAAGGGGGAATAAATGCGGCGATTAAAAAACGAGTGAACCTACGAAGACGAAAAGGTTATTTATCCTATTGTTTGTGGTGGTCATTGCGATTTTTTTAATTTATTGGGACTGAAATATTTTTTTTCGGAATCCTTACGTAATGCTGAAAAAATCAAACAGTCGATATCCGTACAATTACGAACAATGACTATCAACACAATGAATGTACGGTAAAATTTTATGCACAGTAAAATTATTTTGGCCTGTTTGGTGTTCACGCTTGTCGCTTGTGATCAATCCTCTTCACCTTCAGCGACACCCTCGCGACAAGAGGTGGGGGTGGTGACCTTAAAAACTCAACCGGTCACATTGAGTAGCGATTTATCAGGCCGAACGGTGGCGGCAATGACGTCTGAAGTCAGGCCACAGGTCGATGGTATCATCAAGAAACGCTTGTTTACTGAAGGATCTGAAGTCACCGCGGGACAAGTGCTCTATCAAATAGACCCTGCTAGTTATCAGGCCGCTTATGACACCGCAAAAGCCGCGCTACAAAATGTTCAGGTCAGCGTAAAATCGGCCAAGCTGAAAGCCCAGCGCTATGCGGCATTAGCCAAAGAAAATGGTGTGTCGCAGCAAGATGCTGATGACGCCCAAACCAGCTATCAGCAAGCGCTGGCCAATGTGGCCGAAAAAACTGCTGCGCTGGAAACGGCGCGTATCAATTTGGCCTATACCCAAGTGCGGGCACCCATTTCAGGTCGCATCGGCATTTCCTCTGTGACACCAGGGGCGCTGGTGACGGCTAATCAAACCACGGCATTAGCCACCATCCGTAACCTTGATCCCATTTATGTTGATTTAACCCAGTCCAGTGCGCAGTTGCTTGCTTTACGCAAACAGCAGCAGGCAGGCAATGACACAGTAGCGAATGCGCCGGTTCAGCTAACGCTGGAAGATGGCTCGGTTTATGCCCACGAAGGTTCTCTGCAACTGACCGAGGTGGCCGTGGATGAAGCGACCGGTGCGGTGACCTTGCGTGCGAAATTCCCTAACCCTGAACACCAATTATTGCCGGGCATGTTTGTTCGCGCTTCAGTACGGAACGGTGTAAATAACACCGCTATTTTGGCACCACAGCAAGGCATCACTCATGATGCGAAAGGGAATGCTACCGCGTTGGTGGTTAATCAACAGCAGCAAGTTGAGCGGCGTGAAGTGGTAACCGAACGCACGATTGATAGCTACTGGTTGATTAGCCGTGGGCTGGCTGCAGGTGACCGCCTGATTGTTGAAGGAACCGAAAAGGTCAGTGTTGGCGATGACGTCAAACCGGTAGAGGTGAGCACTACGCTGCCCGTTGTGGCCGAACCGACTACGCCATCAACTGGGGAGAAATAATCGATGTTTGCCCGTTTCTTTATTTATCGCCCGGTTTTTGCCTGGGTCATTGCCATTGTTATTATGTTGGGCGGGGTGGTTGCGCTGGAAACCTTGCCGATAGCCCAGTATCCCGATGTCGCACCACCATCTATTTCCATTAAAGCCACCTATACCGGTGCTTCAGCAGAAACACTCGAAAACAGTGTGACGCAGGTCATTGAGCAAGAACTGACCGGATTGGATGGTCTGCTCTATTTTTCCTCCTCCAGCGGTTCCGATGGTAATGCCAAGATCGTCGCCACATTTAAGCAGGGGACTAATGCTGATACCGCGCAGGTACAGGTGCAAAATAAGGTTCAGCAGGCGCTAACCCGTTTGCCAACAGAGGTGCAGGCGCAAGGGGTCACGGTGACCAAGTCGCAGACTAACTTCTTGTTGATCATGTCGCTGTATGATGAAAAAGACAAACACACCGGAACGGATATTGCCGACTATCTGGTCAGCAACCTGCAAGACCCACTGGCTCGCCTCGAAGGGGTAGGGAGTGTGCAGGTGTTTGGTTCGCAATATGCGATGCGGATTTGGTTAAATCCGACCAAACTGGCCGCTTACAATCTGATGCCCAGCGATGTTCAATCCGCCATTACGGCACAGAACACACAGGTTTCTGCTGGCAAAATCGGGGCGTTACCGAGCGGTAAAGAGCAGCAATTGACCGCGACAGTCATGGCGCAATCCCGCCTGAAAACACCGGAGCAGTTCAACAATATTATTGTTAAAAGTGACAGCACGGGCGCGGTGGTACGACTGCGCGATGTGGCCCGTGTTGAGCTGGGCAATGAAGATTACAGCGTGACGACCCGCTTGAACGGCCATCCAGCCGCGGGGATCGCGGTGATGCTGGCACCTGGTGCTAATGCGCTGGCGACCGCCGAGCGGGTAAAGGCCAAGGCTGCCGAGTTTGAATTGAACTTGCCTGACGGATACAAAATCGCGTATCCAAAAGACAGCACTGATTTTATTAAAGTTTCGGTCGAGGAAGTGGTGAAAACGCTGATCGAAGCCATCTTGCTGGTGGTTATCGTGATGTACATCTTCCTACAAAATATCCGTGCCACTTTGATACCGGCTATTGCCGTCCCAGTTGTGTTGTTAGGGACGTTTGGGGTGTTGGCCATATTCGGCTACTCAATCAATACACTGACACTTTTTGGTATGGTGCTGTCGATCGGCTTGTTGGTCGACGATGCTATTGTCGTGGTGGAAAACGTTGAGCGGGTGATGCGGGAAGACAATCTCCCGCCCCGTGAAGCGACTGAGAAATCTATGAGTGAGATCGCCAGCGCACTGATTGGGATTGCACTGGTGCTCTCGGCAGTATTCCTGCCCATGGCCTTCTTTGGTGGGGCGACCGGCGTTATCTACCGCCAGTTCTCCATCACCATTGTGTCAGCGATGGCGCTATCCGTGTTGGTCGCATTAACCCTCACGCCAGCATTGTGCGCCACCTTCCTGAAACCCAACCATAAACCGCCATCAGAGCACGGTTTCTTCGGCGGGTTCAACCGTCGCTATGACCGGATGCAGACCCGTTATGAAAGCCTGGTAGGGCATGTTATTCACCGCTCTTTGCGCTATTTACTGATTTACGCCGTGCTGATTGGGGTGATGTGTGTGTTGTTTATTCGCCTGCCAACGGGCTTTTTACCGACCGAAGATCAGGGTGATGTCATGGTGCAATATACCTTGCCAGCAGGGGCAACCAGTGGGCGCACCATGGAGGTCAGTAAGGCGGTAGAAAACTATTTCATGACGCAGGAAAAGGACAATACCAAAGCGGTCTTCACTATCTCCGGTTTTGGCTTTAGTGGTAGCGGGCAAAATGCCGGTATGGCGTTTATTGCATTGAAACACTGGCGTGACCGGCCGGGCAGTGAAAATACCGCCACAGCCATTGCAGATCGCGCGATGAAGGCACTGTCGAGTATTCGCGATGCCCAAATTTTCAGTATGACGCCACCTGCGGTGGATGGGTTAGGCCAGTCGAATGGCTTTACTTTTGAGTTGCAAGCCACAGGGGATACCAGCCGCGAGCAACTGCTGACCTTGCGCGATCAACTGATTAGCAAGGCGAATAAAGACCCTATTTTGGCCTCAGTTCGCGCCAATACCTTGCAACAAATGCCGCAGTTACAAGTAGATATCGATAACGATAAAGTCGCGGCATTAGGGCTGTCGATCAGTGATGTGAATGCCACATTAAGTGCCGCCTGGGGTGGGACGTATATCAATGACTTTATTGATCGTGGGAGAGTGAAAAAAGTGTATATGCAGGGTGATGTGGATACCCGCTCTAAACCGGAGGATCTCAACCAATGGTTCGTGCGCGGTAGCAGTGATGCCATGACATCGTTTTCTGCCTTTGCGACAACTCGCTGGATTTACGGCCCGGAAACGCTTTCCCGCTATAACGGGCAGACGTCCTATGAAATTCAGGGGCAGGCCGCTTCCGGCAGCAGTTCGGGCACCGCAATGGATCAAATGGAGAAACTGGCGGCTGAATTACCTGGCACCAGTTATGCGTGGAGCGGGCTGTCTTATCAGGAGCGTTTAGCCAGCGGGCAAGCATTATCGCTGTATGCCATTTCAATCTTGGTGGTATTCCTGTGCTTGGCGGCGTTGTATGAGAGTTGGTCAGTCCCGTTCTCGGTCATGATGGTTATTCCGTTGGGGATAATCGGTGCAGTAGCGGCAGCGACGCTGCGGGGATTGGAAAATGATATTTACTTCCAGGTGGCGTTGTTGACGACCCTGGGTCTGGCATCGAAAAACGCCATTCTGATTGTTGAATTTGCCGAAGCGGCCTATTTACGCGGCGAACCGCTGGTGGTGGCGGCGTTGCAGGGCGCTGCAACTCGCTTACGGCCTATCCTGATGACATCGCTGGCATTTATTGCTGGGGTAATGCCTCTGGCAATGTCTACCGGTGCCGGTGCTAACAGCCGCATTTCAATCGGCAGCGGCATTATTGGCGGCACCTTAACGGCGACAGTGTTGGCCGTCTTTTTTGTCCCGCTCTTTTTTGTCTTGATTCGTCGAGTGTTCAGCGGCAAGTCAAAAAATATCACTGAACATAAAGGAGTATAAAATGTTCAGTCGTATACTGATATTATCGTTACCCGCGCTGCTGGCCGGATGTATTTCTCTCGATCCGGACTATCAGCGCCCAGTGGCACCGGTTCCGGCAACCTTGCCTTACTCAACCGCCAGTAGCAGCAAGGCGGCAGATATTCCGTGGCAGGAGACGATCATTGATCCTAAACTGCGCCAGGTGATTGCGTTGGCATTAGAGAGCAACCGTGACCTACGCCAAGCTATTGCCGATATCGAAGCGGCCCGTGCGCAATATGGTGTGCAACGGGCCGCCCAGATACCAACGGTTAATGCAGGAGTCAATGGCAGCCGTGGGCGCGGATTGTCCGATACCTCTGATGGCAACAACAATACCGCTATCAGCCAGAGTTATGGTGCCCAAGCCAGTGTTAGTGCCTTTGAACTGGATTTATTTGGTAAAAAAAGCAGCTTGTCTCATGCTGAATTTGAAACCTATCTGGCAACAGAAGAAGCGGCGAAAACCACCCGCATCACACTGATTGCTGATACTGCGACAGCTTGGGTAACACTGGCGGCTGACCAGAATCAATTATTGCTGGCCGAAGAGACGTTAAAAAGTGCGGAGCAATCTTTAAAATTGGCACAACTGCGGCAGAAAAATGGGATAGCGTCACGTATTGATGTAGCGGCGATGGAAACGTTGTATCAATCAGCGCGGGCCGATGTTGCACAATACAAAACCACGGTAGCGCAGGATAAAAATGCACTGGATTTGTTGGTGGGCCAACCCGTGGCAGCACATTTACTGCCAGTGACGGCCTCTACATTGCCGGAGGTCATCAAAGCTGTACCCGTTGGGCTTTCCTCTGATGTGTTGTTGAACCGGCCTGATGTATTGGAAGCCGAGCATAAACTGAAATCGGCCAATGCCAATATTGGGGCCGCTCGGGCGGCATTCTTCCCCAGTGTGACCTTAACCGCCAGTGGGGGCGTCAGCAGTTCGGCACTTTCAACATTGCTTAGTGAGGGGGCAGGGATTTGGTCATTAGCCCCGGCGATTACCTTGCCGATATTTGATGGCGGGGCAAATCGGGCTGCACTGGAATATTCACAGGCACAGAAAACCGGCTACATTGCCGCATATGAGAAAGCGATTCAGACGGCGTTTAAGGAAGTCGCCGATGCACTGGCGCGTAAAGCGACCATTCAAGAACAACGGGCAGCACAGCAAGCTTACGTGGCGGCGGCACAAGAAAGTGTTGAACTGGCACAAAAACGCTATAAACAGGGAATCGATACATACTTGAATATGTTAGATGCTCAACGCACCTTATATGCCGCGCAAACTCGTCTGATTGCCGTGCAACAGATACAAACTAACAATTTGATTACGTTGTATAAAGTTTTAGGTGGTGGGGTATCTGACGTCGCCAAAGAGTAGACATTTTTTCGCGGGCATATTTTTAGTCTATTGGGTACATCGTAGTCTATAAAATGCCGCTGTGATTAAGCGTTAATAAACATGAATAACAGGGAGGCCAGCAATGACCTCCCTGTTATTACTTGATAAGGCAAGGCCGTTTACGACACCAGTTCTAACCCGGCAACACGATGCCAGTAGCCGTTACAATCTGCTTTATTGGCTACAGGTAGCGGTGACAGACCCTGTTCGTTAGCACGGAATTGATCGATAACGCTAAGCGTCTCAAGGCCTTGTGGCGAAAGACGGATGATATCCACTAACCCCTGCATTGAGATCAGATCATTGCCGAGGTTATAGCAGTAGCCACTTTGGGTCTGAATACCGTTTAGGATGAAGACCTGTTGATCTTCTTGTGACATCACCTTGCGCCCTTGTGGATATTTAATGCAGCAGGTCTCGCACTCATCTTTGGCGCGGTCTTCTGAGCGAGCGGTAAAGCAACGGGCGGAATACGCCAGCGGCAGATGACCGTAACTCAGAACTTCAACTTCAAATTGATGACGAAATCCTAACGCATCGCACTGTTGCAGTACATTGCTCAACCAGTCACGGGACAGTTCAACCGGCATACACCAACGTATCATGCCCTGACGGTGTAAAATGCGCAGGGTATAGGCGTTATAGCAGTTCAGGGCGTGGCCAGCGACAAACGGTAGTCCGCGCTCGGCGGCCATATTCACCGCGCCGAGGTCATTGGCTTCCAGTAAAAACTCGCCATTCTCCACATAACGTTTCAGTTCATTCAATTCGGATGGTGCCTGTAACAGCGCCAGCGTAGAAATCACCACTTGTTTGCCGCTGCTTGCGACGGCTTTGGCTAAGGCCAACCAGTCACCGACCTTCATTTCACGGCGCTTGGTACAGACATTTTCACCCAGATAAATAATATCGGCACTGCTGTTGGCCGCCGCGTGATAAAAGGTTTCAATCTCAGTTTTTGGCCAGTAATAGAGTACTGCGCCTAAGGCGTACTTCATATTTCCTCCGGCTACTGCCACTTACGATGATAAGCGCCCAGTGTTGTCTGGGTACCTTCGGACATTGCGCCCAGTTGCTCCATCCATTCTGCTTTGGCGGCAAATTGCGCCGGATTCGCCTGATAGAGGTCAATCGCCTGTCGCCAGACTTTGGCAACCTGGCTGACGTAGGCTGGGCTGCGCTGGCGTCCTTCAATTTTTACTGAGGCAATATTGGCAGCAAATAATTCGGGTAATAGCTCAAGGGTATTCAGGCTCGTCGGCTCTTCCAGTGCATGGTAGCGCTGGCCATCTACCCGATAGCGGCCTTTGCACAGTGTAGGATAACCGGCATTTTCATGGTCTTCGTAGCGGTCAATCAACACGTCGTTGAGGCGGGATTCCATCCCTTGTGGGGTTTGTTGCCAACGTACAAAGCGTGCGGGCGAGCAAGCACCCACGGTATTGGGTGATTCACCGGTCAAATAGGAAGAAAGGTAGCAACGGCCTTCAGCCATAATACACAAACTACCAAAAGCGAAGACTTCCAGCGGAACCGGGCTGGTACGTGATAACTGTTTTACCTGATGCATTGAGAGCACACGCGGCAATACCACCCGGGCGACATCGAAATGGCGTTGATAAAAGCGGATGGCTTCATCGTTGGTGGCAGAAGCTTGTACCGAGACATGGCGCTCAACCTGCGGATAACGTTCAGCAGCATATTCCAGCATCGCCAGGTCTGCCAAGATCAGCGCATCAGCTCCAAGTTGTGCGGCCATATCCACCGCCCGTTGCCAGCGTGCATAGCCGTCAGGGTGGGCGAAGGTGTTAATGGCGATATGTAATTTACGTTTACGGCTATGAACGTAGTTAACGGCTTCTTGTAGCTTTTTATCGGTGAAATTGAGGCCGGCAAAATGGCGGGCGTTAGTATCATCTTTCAAACCGATATAAACCGCATCGGCACCATTGTCGATTGCGGCCTTTAATGCAGGTAAGTTACCCGCAGGACACAGCAGCTCCATAGAATTTCCCTGATATACCCCCCATACTTCAAGTTGCAGATTCAAGTTGCAGATGTGAGGGCATAGATGATCTTGGTATTTTATCGAGCGGCAATTTTAGTTAACCTCTTCACATCGCACCTTGATTTAAGGCAGTTTCTTTCGCATTGGTGACACTCTTCTGATATTTAGCAATACATCTGAAGATGTTCTGATGCAAAATTTGTCGATATAGCCCATTTTCATAGGTTAGCAATGTGGCAGAATAGCGGTACTTGGCATTGTCATTTTATTCAGTGCTATCATTTTATTCAGGATTACAAGGAGTCACCGCCTGTGTTGGGAAAACTACGAGCACATCTTGTGCGTCAAGGGCCAGCGCTGCTACGAGGTCCATTAAAAGTCACACCATTTGCCTTGCAGCGTCAGGTACTAGAACACGTGTTGGGCTGGCAATTCCGTCAGGCTCTGCTGGACGGTGAGTTGGCGTTTCTTGAGTCTCGTTGGTTAAAAATCGAGGTCCGTGACCTTGCGTTACAATGGTTTGTGACGGTAGAAAATGGCAAGCTGCTCGTGAGCCAACAGGCTGACGCCGATGTCAGCTTTAGCGGTGATGCCAACGATCTGATCTTGATCGCTGCCCGTAAAGAAGATCCGGATACGCTGTTTTTCCAGCGCCGGTTACGTATTGAAGGGGATACCGAATTGGGCCTGTATGTTAAAAATTTAATGGATGCCATTGATTTGGAATCCATGCCGACGCTACTGCGTGTTGGTTTGCAACAGTTGGCTGAGTTTATCGAAGCGGGTCAGCAAGAGGGCGCGGTGGCAACTTCCCGCGGGCTGGCATCGTGTTGATCCGGGTTGAAATTCCGGTTGATGCGCCGGGGATCGATGCTTTACTGCGTCGGGCATTTCAGCAGGGTGATGAGGCGGAGCTGGTACAACAACTGCGCGAAGATGGCTTGCTGACGCTTGGGATCGTGGCGACGGACGATGAAGGGGTCGTTATCGGTTATGCGGCGTTCAGCCCGGTTGAGGTTGGCGGTGAAGATCGCCAATGGGTCGCATTGGCACCACTGGCCGTGGAAGAGGGCTTGCGTCGGCAGGGCTTGGGTGAAAAGTTGGTGTATGAGGGCCTTGATGCCCTGAATGAGTTCGGTTATGCCGCTGTGGTAGTGCTAGGTGCGCCAGCTTATTATTACTCACGTTTTGGTTTTGTACCGGCAGCCCGCCATCAACTAACCTGCCGTTGGCCCGGTAGCGAAGAGGCTTTCCAGGTATATGCACTGGCAGAAGACACGCTGGTTAATACCAAAGGCGAAGTGGTGTTCTCTGCCCCATTCAATCGCTTTTAGCCGCAATATGTTGCACCGTTAATTCGGTTTTTACTGTCAATAACGGCATTAACGAGGAGGGCTGGTCAATCACCAGCTCAGACTGCTGACAAAGTCAATTGAAGGGGAAACGTGCCGTTGGGGTCGTAGTGGCGTAAGCCACCGGAGTGCCCCGAGGTGCGGTCAACCCTTCATTCACGAGTCTAAAAATAGCGTTGTCAATAACCTCGGCTGGTCAATCACCAGCTTTTCTTTTTGCTGTTTACTGAGCTGCTTGACGCGGTACTCCAGCTTTAAGGCGGTCGAACGGTCGCCCGCTTCACAATGAAATACCAACGTTAACTCCCCTTTGCCCCGCAGCGCTTTTGCCCCTTTCCCCGCCTGATGCTGTGCCAACCGCCGTGCTACATCGGTGGTAATACCGGTATAGAGCATGCCACTGGCGGTACGCAGCAAATAGAGATGCCAAAGGCTATCT
The DNA here is from genome assembly GCF_900460465.1 of Yersinia pestis. Lineage (GTDB taxonomy): Bacteria > Pseudomonadota > Gammaproteobacteria > Enterobacterales > Enterobacteriaceae > Yersinia > Yersinia pestis. Next base: position 899,777 of record NZ_UAVH01000001.1, read on the forward strand.
GACATAATCTTATTCCAGTCCGAGGGTAACGGTTCGGCATGTTATCACCGGAACAGCGTATTGCATCCTGACTTTTTATCTGCCCGTCGCCAATCGGGTTAATGCCACGAGCGTGTCACGAGTGAACGACGCGCCGAGTGCCGTGGGCAGAAGACCGTGTAGGAGAAAAAAACAGAGAGTAGACGACGACGTCGTAGACGCGGGGCAAAAGCGGCCCCGCGATAGATACACCTAGCTAAGATGGATACGCCTGGCTAAATTGCGGCAGTTGGTTGCTGGTTAAAGGAATGTTTATCCGCATGGTTTGCTGTTGGCGGATTAATTCTATTGATAATATTTCGCCGTTAGTTTCCACCTCAACGTGCAGTAACGGGTTACTGTCATTCAAGTCAAAAACACAGGTGACCTGAGCTGCTGGTTGTTGGTTGCGTAACATCAGGTAGCTGAGATCACGTACCGACGGATTCGCTGGGGCCAGCCCTTGAAATAGCGTGGCATCAGCGGCTAACCACAGTGTCAGTGGGCGTGCTGTGGTTTGGTAACGGCACGACATCACCCCATTTAGTGGTTGGGCGGTCACCTGATGCACATACTGCATCGGGCCGCTGTCACCGAAGGACGTCATTTCACCTTTCTGTTCTGTCGCAGTCCCATCAATATACAGCGTCCAGTTCCACGACTGCTGATGGGGATTAACGATATTGCTAATATCGATAATCGTATCTTCCAGCCATAAAATACGGCGGCGGAATTTAACATCACGATAAGACGCTTCATCCCATTGTACGCGGGTATGGCTGTCTAACTCAGGCGCGGTTTGACGCCAATCGACTTCGGTATCCAGCCAACTGAAGTTTGCTGCCTGATGCCATTGACGGATGTAAGGCACTGCAGGAGGCTGATTTTTTTGGTTGATACTGAGCGTATTGTGAGTGGCGCTGTTTTTGTAATAGTCATAATGTCGCTGTGCACCATAACCGGTGGTGCCTAAATCGGGCAGGACTTCGTGGCCCCTGTCAAACAGAATTAAATTTAGCCGATCATAATGATCATGCTCGCCGCCATACGGGCTGTGTTTTATCAACAATGCGCGGCTGGCCTGCGGTTGGCGTAGGATGGTTAATCCGCAATCTGGTGCATGTAGTGTATCGGTCGGGATGACATCAATAATTTGCAGTGGTAATGATTCAGCCCCATACAGCAGTGCATCCAGATTTAAACGGGGTTGCTGGCGATAAATATGTTGCAGGGCCGCCGCATATTCACGGTTGCCGTAGATCTGATAAGCAAATTCATACAGATGCGCATGATTAAGCTGCTCTTGCCCGGCGGTACAATCATTAATGCGCGGGAATGTGCCGTTGGGCATCAGCAGCTTGAGCGGGAAGCTGAGCATGTCGCGGTAATAGGGCAGCGCCAGTAGGCTATAGCGGCTACCGGCCGCCAGTTTTTCAAATGACCAAAAACCTTGCAGTGCATAAAAGTGATAATGCACCGAGCCTTCAAACCACAGCCCTTCGTTGAATAAGCCATGCTCTAACTGGTAGCGCAGGCCGTAATCTGCGTTAACCGCAAACTCAATGTAGTGCTCCTCTTCAAGGATCAGGCCAATAACCGCGATAGCGCTACTGATTTTAACTTCATGGTTGTGCAACTGACGGGTACGGTGTTGCATTAAGAAATCAGCGCCCACCCGCAATAAGCGCTCAGCAAGACAATCACGTTGCTCTTGGCTGAGCGTATCAGCGATAAAGTCATAGCCCAAGGCAAAATCAAGGAGGCAGTTTGCCTCACACAGGGTCTGTGCATTCGCCTTACCCGGCCCGTTATAAGGAATACCACCGTGGACTTCATAGTCAGGGTAGTAGCGGGCATAACTCATCAGAATGTCCCGCACCTTATCGAAGTAACGTATTTCTCCGGTTAATTGCCACAGCAAGCCCAGTTGATTGCAGGCTTTGGCGTTCAAACCATTTAATGCCCGCCACCAGGCACCGTCGTAGGGTTCGCCGCTAAAAAGATGATCATCTACCGGACAGCGGTGTGCTTGAGGTGAAAAGCGATCCCATACCAACTGGACACCATGCTCAGGGCAATAATAGTAATGATTCCAGGTGGCGATACCGGTGGCGGGCACCAGTGTGTCGGTCTCTAAAACCACCTGATTATCGGCGATCAGCGTGGCAATAATCTCCGGTTGTTTCACAACGCGCTGGCGGATTTTAACCATCTGCCGATCCGTAAACTGCTTCATATCTGGCGTGTCCTCGGCGATGCTTATTTTTGCGTTGTGATTGGGTAAAGTAAGATTTCAACGGTATCTGGGTATTTTGCTATCAGGTATTGTGCTTTTTGTTGGAATTCAACGTCAGCAGGGTAGGCGCGAGCGGCGGTAATCATATTGACCAAGGCTTTTTTATCCTGTACTCCATCCAGATCTTTATACGGCCAGGCTTGGTCGGTATTGATGAAACCGGCAACGTACTGATAGCCTTTTTTCAGGCTGTGCTCATCCAGACTGAAATCCCAGATATCTTTCTCGCCAACCTCCCCAAGACGGCCCAATTTATTGTAGGCCTCTAGATGGAAGTTACTGTAATGCCATGGGCGGGTGCGCTCCAGCTCGGCATTTTGTCGGCCTTGCATATCAAAATGTGAGGGAATACGGCGTAATTGCGTGATTTCCAAACGTTTCTGTGCAGCGGCTTTTTGATCGCTGAACAGGGCAAAAGAGGCCGCCTGCATATCAAAATAGGTGCCGTGGTTATTGTGCCAGTTATCTTCTTCGAAACCATTTTGGCTGGTGGTCATCCATTGATAAAAATCACCATACCAACTTTTAATGGCCTGATAGTCGTTGTCACTGAGAACATTGGCGGGTCTGATCAATTCAACGGCATCAATCACATCAACTAGCGCCCGGCTATCGATCAAACCAATACCTCGGCCTTCGTTAATCCCCGGAATGGCCTGCGCATATTGCAGATTTGGATTCATTTTAGTCTCTGGATTCACGAACCAATTGACCAATTGTTCATGCGCTTTTTGGGCATACTCAGGCTTACCGGTAAAGCTATAAGCCAACGCCAGATAATAGACGTCTTCACTGAAGCTGTTCATGCGCTTTTTATCGGTGGCATCACTGTTGGCCGCAGGATTTGTTTCCCCATCCTTACGTAAATAAGGCATACCGTCTTTCTTGCTTGGATCTGGCCACCAATAAGGTGGGAAGCTGTAATAGTCGTGTTTATCACCACTGGCGGCCAAGAGGCTTTTATCCATGACGGAGTACAGTGGTTTTTTTAGTGCCTTGTCGGCCTTAGCCATCAGATTTTTATAAGATTTTTCATATAACGGGTTGTTTTGTTTAATCTGTTCAATGCTGTAGTTAATATCGTCCATTTTTAATAACAACGGATGACTTTCTGCAGCATAAATAAAGGGAGATGTACCCAACAGAATAGTCAGTAATAGGTTTTTAGCACCAGAGTTTAGCATCATCACTTTCCTTATTTTTATGGATTAAACGGTGTAAATAAAAAATTATTAATTTAATATATTGAACACTCATTTTTTAAATAAAAATTGTGCTTATTTATAATGTGGTTATTTAATCAATTCGTGGGTGATAGAGAGAATGAATTCCATCTAATTTATATTTCGGTTGAATTCTAAGGCAAAGTTTTTGGACTTTTGTGATCCAAGTCTACCTTATGAATTCTCTATTAATAATTGACTTAGATTGTGACTGCCTTCAAATTAAATCTCTGTTTTAGGTCTTTTCCCGTCATTTTAAGTCATTGCATGTTTTTTTTAATTTTTAAAATAAATCACTTAACCTACTGTTTTTATGTGTTTATTAAATTTTTATCTTTTTTTTGTTAATTTTACAAATGTGATCTCAAGCAGAAATTTCAAATTGGAATTAAGTTTTGTTTTTTATGGTGTAGTTTTTTGTTTTCCTCTGAGTTCTAATGCTATCACGTGTTTTACGATTCTGTTTTGTTATTTAAACTTCTGGGTAAATTCATTAAAAATTAAATTTCAACGAGGATGCTAAGATGAAGACGCAAATGATAATGTCAAAAGTAAAAATAAAGTCTTTGCTGTTGTTAACTTATTTAGCCATGGGGATCCCTTCTCTTCACGCCGCAGAAACATTGCAAGTGTGGATCCGTGCAAGTAATGACTCTAAAAACATTTATAAAAAAGAAGCTGACACGTTTGAGAAAAAAACCGGTATCAAAATTGAATATTTCAATGCCACGACTGATTTTGAACAACGTCTGGCACGGGCCGCTGCGGGCAACGCGCTACCCGATCTGATTTTCAACGATGCCGTGGCGATTGGTCAGTTTGTGCAGCTAGGGATTGTCGAACCGATTGAACCAAAAAATATTATTGGCGGAGAGAACATCTTCGATACCGCCTGGAAAAGTACCCAATATATTGATGGAAAATATTACGGGGTTCCCACCTCCGCTCAAACCTTTGCCTTATTTGTTCGCAAAGACTGGCGGGAAAAGTTGGGCTTAGAGCAACCGAAGAACTGGCAAGACATTAGCACGCTGGCGAAAGCCTTTACCTTTAATGACCCCGATGGCAACGGTAAAAATGATACTTACGGCTTTATTTTGCCTGGTTCAACAACCCGTGGCTACGCCAGTTGGTTTATCAGCTCCTACCTTTGGCAGGCGGGGGGTGACTTTATTCGCCCAGCCGGTGAAGGTAAATTTATTGCCTCGCTGGAGGAGCCAGCAGCCACTGAAACCCTGAGTTTCATGCGCGGAATGGTGTGCGATAAAACAGTCCAGCCGGGGGCTATCAATGCGACCACCGCTGATGCGATCCCTTCATTCCGTTCTGGCCAAAGTGGCATGTTCTTCTCCGGCCCATATCACATCGCGTTGTTTGATAAAGATCCCGGCACCGAGGCTTTTGAAGTGATCCCGCCACCGACAGGGCCAAAAGGACAGGCTACGTTGGCTGAAGGCACTACGGTCTTTATGATGAAAAGCAGCCAGAAAAAAGCAGCCGCTCAGAAATTCATTGAGTTCATGATCTCCCCTGAAGGGCAGCAGATCGGCATGGGAATGGGCACCAAAAACATGCCAGTCGTGCGCTTGTCGATCAATAAATTGGTGGATACCAAAGCGGTCTATGACGATCCACGTTGGGCCATATTCGCCGATCTGTATGCCGAACAGGGCCGCTATATTCCACAAGTTCCTAACTGGACACCTATTCGTCAGGTCACTGCTGAAGGTTTCAACCGTATTTTAGCCAACTGTGACAGTGATATCGCCGCAGAATTAAAAGCGGTGAATCAGAAAGTTAATGATGAGTTGGCTAAACAGAACGTCTTAGGGCAGTGAGTGAATAATGATAACGCTAACCCCCCGACTGAAACGTAACCTGGTTCCGTGGCTGTTCCTGGCCCCGGCACTGGTCATCTTCACCTGGTTTAAATTCATCCCGATGTTGCAAGGGCTGGTGATGAGTTTCTACAAGGTTAACTTTAACCAGCCAAACGAGTGGGTCGGGTTTGCCAACTTTTCCCGCGCCTTTGGTGATGAAGCGCTGCACTCGGCTGTTTTCAACACGTTGTTATATGTCCTGGTCACCATGGTGGTGGCCGCGTTTATCGCCTTCTTTCTGGCGATGTTATTGGAAGGGCCGGCACGGCATTTGCGTTTTATTCGTACCGCCATCTTCCTGCCCGCAGTGACCAGTGCGGCGATTGTCGCCGAAATGTGGCGCATTCTGTTCAACCCGACCAGCAACGGGGTGGTGAACCACGTTTTATCGTGGTTCAGCATTGAAGCGCAGGGGTTTCTGGCGGATACCGATCAGGCGTTGTGGACAGTAATGCTGCTGCATATCTGGAAAGCCGTGCCTTACAACATGGTGATTTTTATCGCCGGGCTGGTAGGGATTAGCCGTGATTTATACGACGCGTCAAACGTGGATGGGGCCAACTGGTGGAACCGCCTGCGTTATGTGACGTTACCGGGCATGATCCCCGCGCTTTCTGTGGTCCTGATGCTGTCATTTATCCGTGGCTTCCGTGTGTTTGCCGAAGTTTACGCCACCACTGGTGGTGGCCCGTCTAATGCGACGGAAATGATCATGACGCATATCTATAAATTGGGCTTTGAGCAGTTTGATTATGGTTATGCCTCTGCGGTGTCTTTCCTGTTATTTGCATTCACTGTGGTGCTGACGATAGGTCATCTCACCTTGAAAAAACGGATCGCCCGTTACTAACCGAGCCGGAGACTGGTAATGAAAAGTAAAAGCTGGAACAGTATCGGCCGTTGGATAATTTATGGTCTGCTGCTGATTGTGTTTGTTGGCCCGTACTGGGGAATTATTGCCACGGCATTCAGTGGTGCACCGGTGAAACCCGGTGAATTGCTGGCATGGCCCAATCAGTTCTCATGGGATAACTTTATCTTCGCCTGGATGGATATCGGCGTCTGGCAATACCTACTGAACTCGATCATTGTGGTGTTCTTTGGCACGGTGTTGCAGGTGTCAGTCAGTGCGCTGGCGGCTTATGCGTTGGCCCGTAAAAAGTTTGTCGGGGTCTCCTTGACCAGTCTGATCATCCTTTCGACCATGATGCTGCCGGAAGAAGTGATCGCCATTCCTTTGTATATGATCATCAACTGGCAACTGCCGGTGATCGATGCCTCGCTGTACAACAGCTATCTGGGCATGATCCTACCGATTGTGGGCTGGGCCTTTTCTATCTTTGTATTGACCGAATTTATGGCGGCAATTCCAAAAGAGCTGGAAGAGGCGGCGCGCATTGACGGTGCCAGCGAATGGCAAATCTTCTTCCACGTGATCTTGCCATTGGTGAAACCTGCATTGGGTACTGTGGTGACCTTCGGCTTTATCATGATTTGGGATCAATACCTGTTGCCACTGATTGTGGTGAATCAGGACAGTCTGAACACCATTCCGGTGATCCTCGGCACACTCCGTACCGATGAGAGCATCACCCCGAACATCTTTATTGCCATCACGCTGTTGGCGATGTTGCCGAGCATCATCGTGTATCTGGGTCTGCAAAAACATTTCAATCGCGGGATCATGTCTGGCGCGGTTAAAGGCTAGGGAGAAAGAAAATGGGATCGGTTGTACTTAAAAATGTGTGTAAATCTTACGGTGACATCCATGTGATCCGCGATGTATCGCTGGAGATCCCTGATGGTGAGTTCTGCGTGCTGGTTGGCCCTAGCGGTTGCGGTAAATCCACCTTACTGCGCATGATTGCCGGGCTGGAGGAGATCTCCGGCGGCACGGTTGGCATCAATGATAAAGATGTCACCGATGTGGAACCGAAGATGCGTGACATCGCGATGGTGTTCCAAAGTTATGCGCTTTATCCCCAGATGACGGTACGTGAAAACATGGGATTCGCCCTGAAAATGGCTAAGATGTCCAAAGCTGATATTAACCAAAAGGTCGAATCAACCGCCGAGTTGCTCGGTTTACAAGCGCTGCTGGAACGCCTGCCAAAAGATTTGTCCGGTGGTCAGCGTCAGCGGGTCGCCATGGGACGGGCAATTGTGCGTAACCCACAGGTGTTTCTGTTTGATGAGCCACTGTCGAACCTGGATGCCAAACTACGCACACAGGTGCGTGGGGAGATCCGCGAACTGCATCAGCGGCTAAAAACCACTTCAGTTTATGTGACGCATGACCAGATAGAAGCGATGACCATGGGCCAGATGATCGTGGTCCTGCGTGAAGGGCGCATTGAACAGGTTGGTTCACCATTGGACTTGTATGACCGCCCGGCTAACCTGTTTGTTGCTGGCTTTATTGGATCGCCTGAAATCAACCAGTTAAAAGGCACGGTGGTACAAGAGGGCGATAAATTCCTGCTGCAATTGGAGGACAACTCATTACTGGCCTTGCCCACTGGATTGAACGTCACTGAAGGGCAAAACGTGGTTTACGCCATCCGGCCAGAGCAGGTGAATGTGGTAGATGAAACGCACTGTGCCAGCGCATTGAAAGCGACCATTACGGCGATAGAAAATACGGGCTCGGATATGCAGCTCTTTTGCAGCACGGGCGGGGGCCGCTTTACCTCTGTATTTAAACAACGTTTAGCGGTGAGCGAAGGGGAAACGGTCTATCTGCAACCTAAGCTTGCGGGTATCCATATCTTTGATGCTGCTACGGGGTTGCGGGTTGACTGCCAGGCGGCATAAGGGAGGCCATATTCATGACGCCAATAAAAACGGCAGTGACAGCAATGAAACTATACACATTGGATGTTAACTGCCTGATCAAAGCTAAGGCGATATTGCAGCAGCCTTTTTCACCTCTGCAACCGGCGTTACGTCGGTTATTGAGTGAAGCGGATATATTGCGCGATCAGTCGCCTGAAAGTGTCACCCACAAGACGTTACTGCCTGTCAGTGGTGATATTCACGATTACTATAGTTTTGGCACTTATTGGTGGCCTAACCCGCGCAAGCCTAACGGTTTGCCCTATGTGCGTCGCGACGGGCATACCAACCCGCAGAGCCAGAACGATGATACGGATACTCAGCGTATCGCACGGATGTGTGACCGCTGTTTGACACTGGGGCTGGCCTACTATTTTACCGGCAATAGCCGCTATGCACAGGTCGCGGCAGAACAGATCCGTTGCTGGTTTTTGGATGCCAAAACCCGCATGAATCCGCATCTCAATTACGGCCAGGCCATTCCTGGGATTGTGTCCGGGCGCGGCACGGGCTTAATTGATACTCGCATGATGTGGATGGTGATCGACACCCTGGGCCTGATATCACCGGCCAAATTGTTGGATACAGAAGATACGGCGGTATTGCAGCAGTGGTTCCGCGACTTTAACCACTGGATGTTCCACAGCGAAGTGGGCCATTCTGAATATGTCTGGCATAACAATCACGGCACTTGGTATGACGTCCAGCGTGCGGCTAATGCCATGTTCTACGGCGATCGTGGGCTGGTAACCACCATTATCCGTCAAGGGATCACGCAACGATTGGCGGCACAGATTGCGCAAGACGGTAAGCAGTGGATGGAATTGGAGCGCACCGTGCCTTTCCATTACTCCTTGTTTAATATGGAGGCCCATTTACTGCTGTGCCGCTACGGGGAACATATAGAGATTGATCGCTGGGAATGGGTACAGGACGGTCGTAATGTTCAGCAGGGGGTTGATTATCTGTTGCCGTTTATTGCTGAACCGGAACTGTGGCCTTACCGTGACTTGCGCGGTATTGATTATGACAGCGCATTGCGGCTGCTCTTGCAGGCGGCACGGGGCTACCCCCAGGATGCCAAACGTTATCAAGCCGTCTTAGCCACTTTCCCGGCCGAGACTCTGACATCCCGTGATCGCCTGTTGTGGCAAAGTTGAATGTGGCAAAGTTGAAAGAGGGAAAATTGGCAGGTCAGATCAAATAGTAGAAGAAAATTTCATGTACACTGAACGCTGTTTTTACGCCGGAGAGTGACGTGAATAATCCTGATGACGTGCTGTTGATCAACCGCTTCCTGCGCCAGCAACATGTGTTGACCTTATGCGCGGGCAGCGGCATGGATATGTGGTGCGCTAGCTGTTTTTACGTATTTGACGAAAATCAGATGGCGCTCTTTCTGATGACAGAAAAGCACACCCGTCATAGCGAACTGATGTTGATAAACCCGCAAGTGGCTGGCACGGTTGCCACTCAATCCCGCACTATCGCCTTGATAAAGGGCATTCAATATCGTGGTGAAATTAGCCTCTTGAGCGGCGATGCCGAACAGGCGGCCCGCAACCGCTATTGCCGTCGTTTTCCGGTAGCGAAGGTCTCTTCTGCCCCTCTCTGGCAACTCAATCTGCTGGAAATCAAAATGACGAATAACGCCCTCGGCTTTGGTAAAAAATTGCATTGGTCGCGTGTGGAGCCGTTATGAGTTTGGGCTGCAACTTTTCGATTATTAACTGTAAATAATGCTATTTTTGCCTGGTTTATTATTCTTATAAATCCCACTTCACTCGCACCCTGACCGCTTTAAGCATGAAAGGGATAGATGTTGGGGCACTTACATTTTTTCGGGAGGTCAGATGGCGAAGGTATTATTACTGGGGGCGAGTGGCCTGGTAGGCGGCGAATTATTGCGCCTGTTGCGTTTGGATGCCCGAGTGACATCGATCATTGCACCAACCCGTAACCCATTGCCTGCTATGAATAAATTGATTAATCCACACGGCGAAAATATCGGTCAGTTGCTGAAAATGCTGCATGAGCCCGTGGACTTGGTCTTTTGCGCTCTGGGGACCACCCGCAAGCAGGCGGGCAGTCAGGCGGCATTTCGTCAGGTGGATTATCGGCTGGTATTGCTAAGCGGTGAAACCGGCCGGCGTCTGGGCGCGCGGCATTTCCTCTTGGTGAGCGCATTAGGGGCCAATCCCGATTCGTGGCTGTTTTATAACCGCACTAAAGGGGAAGCGGAACGGGATTTGCAGGCTCAAGGCTGGCCGCAATTGACCTTCGCCCGCCCTTCGATGTTGGCCGGCCAACGGGCGACGCCACGGTTGTTGGAGAACCTCAGCGCCCCTCTATTTGCCTTGTTACCGGCTAAATGGCGCTTGATTAACGCCAAAGATGTAGCACAAGCGATGTTGGATCAGGCGTTTGCTCCGCCGCAGGAGGGCGTTACGGTGTTGTCATCTGCCCAAATGCAACCTACCCTGCGTCCTTGACGCCGCGCTAAGTTATACCAGCGTAACCGTTTGATTATCATAGGCAACGCTGACCCCGGTGGGTAGCGAGTTGTTGAGGAGCCACCTATCCAACTGGTGGCTGGCGTGTGTCAGTAGCGTCTCCTCTGGCATCAATAAATCCCTGATGGCTAATGCCATGGTCACATCGTTATGATTGCGTGGCGGTGGTGACTGTGGCGCATGGCTGCAATCCAGCACCAGTAGGTCAATAGACTTACTGGCCAGAAACAGTGCGCTATCGGCAGATAGCCCAACAGTATCGGTTAAATAAGCGATAGCCCGGTTGGGGCTTTGCAGTAAATAGCCGAAAGTTATTTTGGAATGGACCAACGGCACGGGGGTAACCCGCAACTCACCAAATTGCAACGGTTGGAAGGCGGTCAGTGGCGGCCTGAAATCCAAAATACCGGGGTGCTTGAACAGGTCGTCGCAACCGTCCAGGTCGGGGGGGCCATAGACTGGGATCTTATTTCCGCACCCCCAACGTAACGGAAATAACCCCTGTACATGATCCATGTGATAGTGTGTCAGCAAAAAACGCTGAATTTCACCCGCCCTAAATTGCTGATCCAGTGTCGGCAAACCTGCGTCAATCAACGTAGTTTCCCCTTGGTAATACAACATCGCACTGCAAGGTTTACGCCGCCGTGCGGGGTCCACGCTAGCTTGTGTACAGATCACACAGTCACAGCCAAATACCGGCACTTGCTGGGCGCATCCGGTGCCTAACAGCGTCAGTTGCATGGTTTATCCTCAACGGGGTCAGATAACGGCGTATCAAGGGTCAGTAATTGCTGTAATTGGTTCAGGGTGTGTTGTAACTCACCGTCATTACACAGTTGCAAACAGTGAGAAGGAAGTTGCTGCTGATAGTGTTGCGCCCGTTGCAAGCGGGCATCAATTTGTTCGCTATTTTCTCGCCCCCGTTGCCGCAACCGTTGTGCCAGAATCGCTGGGGAGACGGTGAGACAGAGGGGTAACAGTTGGTGGCGATAGCGGCGTTGGGCTTCAGGTAAATACGCTCTGGAGCCATTGACTAACACGTCCAACCCGTGTTGCAGCCAGAGGTTGATTTCAATCCCAATGGCATAGCAGTGCTGATGTGCCTGCCAGTGCAGCGCAAATAAGCCCTGTTCTGCCCGCTGGATAAATTCCTGTTTGCTCAGCGCCACATGGTTCTCTGCCCCCGCATCTGCCGGGCGAGTAATATAGCGATGTGCCACCACCCTATTTTGCGGTGTGGCGTTTCGCAGTGCAGATAACAGGCAATCCTTACCCGCGCCAGAAGGCCCCATCAGATAGATTAAACGCGCCATCAGAACACCCTAACTCCCTGACGCCAGACGTTTTGCACATAAACGTTCTCGCCATGTGCGCGGGCCAGAATCAAGTCAGCCCGTTTACCTTCGGCAATCACACCTCGGTCATTTAGCCCCAAAGCTCTGGCCGGATTACGGGTCACCAAATTGACCGCTTGTGGCAAGGTGAAGCGGTTGCTCTCGTCGTGTGCGATACGGAACGCTGCATCCATCAGGCTGGCGGGGTAATAATCAGAAGATAAAATATCCAGCACCCCCAGAGAAGCCAGGTGATGAGCGGCAACATTACCGGAGTGAGAGCCACCACGGACAATATTCGGTGCGCCCATCAATACCTGTAAACCGAGTTGATGAGAGGCGGTGGCGGCCACCTCTGTGGTCGGGAACTCGGCAATCACACTGCCCAGCGCTTGTGATTCCGCCACATGAGCGGCTGTCGCATCATCGTGGCTGGCTAGCGCAATGCCTCGCTCGCGACATTGAGCAGCAATCGCCGAGCGGTTAGGCCCTGCCCAACGTGTGGAGAGCGCGACCTGCTCTTCTTCAAACGCCGCCATCTGCGGATCGCTAAGATGATATTTACCCTGATAATATTCACGGTATTTCTCACGCGAAGCGAACTGACGTTGACCCGGTGAATGATCCATCAATGACACCAACGATAACGCAGGTTGCGCCATCAGGGCTTCGAACAGTGGCAGAGTATTTTCATAGGGTAGTTCACAGCGTAAATGAATACGGTGCTCGGCCCGGTTCAGGCCCGCACGCTGGCTATCTACCACGGCATTAATCATCTTTTGCAGATTATCCAGTCGGTGACCCCCATCGCGCACATCACCAACGGCAACCGCATCCAATACCGTGGTGATACCGCAGGCCACCATCAGCGCATCGTGGCTGCTCATCGCTGAATGGGCGGGCCAATCGACATTGGGACGCGGGGTGAAAAATTTGTCCAGATTATCGGTATGCAGTTCAATCAGCCCCGGCAGTAGCCAGCCATTCTCGCCATCTATTGCGGCGGGTAACTGCGTCGGGCGATCACTGTAACTGCGGATGACACCGTCTACGATTTCCAGCGATCCACTGACTACGCTGTCTTCAAGAATCAGGCTGACGTTATTGAGGATCATACAGGGATCTCCGTGCGGATCTCTGAGGGGGCGGGCGTCATGGTAAGTAAACGATCACTGACATGGTTACGCACACTCTCATCGTGGAAAATCCCGACAATCGCGGCACCGCGTTGTTTAGCTTCATCAATCAGGCTGACCACGGCTGCGCTGTTAGCGCTGTCCAGTGATGCGGTCGGTTCATCCAACAGCAGGATAGGGTAATCCACAATAAAACCGCGGGCGATATTAACCCGTTGCTGTTCGCCGCCAGAAAACGTTGAAGGGGCCAGGTCCCACAAGCGTGGCGGGACATTGAGACGGGTTAGCAGGTCCTGCGCCCGTTGTTGGCAGGTGTGCCGATCAACGCCCAGTTCTAATAGGGGCTGCATCACCACATTTAATGCACTAATCCGTGGGATCACCCGCAAGAACTGACTGACCCAACCGACAGTATGGTGACGCACGGCCATAATTTGTCGGGCTTCGGCGGCCACGATATCGATCCATTCTCCCTGATGTTTGATCCAGATATGGCCGCTGTCAGGCAGATAGTTGGCATAGAGGGAGCGTAGCAGCGTGGATTTTCCACTCCCGGAATGGCCGTGTAGCACGACACATTCACCGCGGTTCACCTCCAGTGATATTTGATGCAGTACCGGCAGACGAATACCGTGCTGGTGGTGGAGCACGAAGGTTTTGCTGATATTTTCAACCCGGAGTTGTAGGGGGTTCATGGTGGGCCTCGGTTTATGTTTTGTTTCGCTCGGTACGGTTATTTCACTCAGTGCAATGGTTTCGCTTGCCAAGGCATCGGTTATCCATAGGCCTTCAGTGCCTGCAATCGAGCAGGAGGGCAGGCCGCCCCTCCTGCACCTGCGGCTTTGCTCAACATCCAACGCCCACTACGTGGGTTCCCTTCTTCATCTCTTCGGCTTTACGGGCTGGCTTTAACCTACATCCCTGTAGGTTGACGCCTTTCGCCGACGTCCTGTCGGCTCACCCTACCTGCGTTCTTCAGTCGGCGTTGGCCGATTCGCCGTTCAAGGTCAACGGCCTAAAAGTCAAAATCAAAAACCAACTGCAAATGCAAAATCAAAGAGCAAAAATAGAGCCAGCAGTGGTTTAGTTTTGCAGTACCGATGAGACCAGGAGTTGGGTGTAGGGGTGATGGGGATCGTCCAGTACCCGGTCGGTAAGGCCGCTTTCGATAACCTGGCCCTCTTTCATCACCAATAGACGGTTAGCTAATAAGCGGGCTACCCCCAAGTCATGAGTGACAATCACCACGGCTAGCTGCATTTCCACCACCAAATTGCGCAGTAAATCCAGTAAACGTGCCTGCACTGATACATCCAAGCCGCCCGTAGGTTCATCCATAAAAACCAGTTTCGGATGGGTCACCAAATTACGGGCGATTTGCAGGCGCTGCTGCATCCCGCCGGAGAAAGTGGTGGGGAGGTCATCCAATCGGGATAACGGGATCTCGACATCTTCCAGCCAGCGGCCTGCAAGTTGGCGGATCTCGCCGTAATGGCGCTGGCCGGTAGCCATTAAACGTTCGCCGATGTTGCCGCCCGCGGAGACTTGTGGGCGCAAGCCGTCCAGTGGGTGCTGATGTACCACACCCCATTCGGTACGCAACAAACGGCGGCGCTGACTTTCGGCCATTTCGTATAAATCAACCGGTTGCTGTGTACCCGTGCGGTAAATGATCTGCCCCTGCTGTGGGGCTAAACGGGCCGAAATAGCTTTCAGCAAGGTGGTTTTACCCGAGCCGGATTCGCCGACGATCCCCAAAACCTCACCGGGATAGAGCTGAAAAGAGACATCACTGAATCCTTTGCCCGGCGCATATAAATGAGTGAGATTCTCCACCGACAACAGCGGCTGAGGGGTAGATTGGGCTGACATCATCAGACAGGTACCTCGGTTGGGGATGTGGCTTCTTGTGCGCTGGCTTGAGCCAGTTGCTGCTGGCAAAAATCAGTATCCGAGCAAACAAACATGCGGCTACCTTGGTCATCCATCACCACTTCATCAAGATAACTGTGGCGCGAACCACACAGTGCGCAGGGGTCATCCCACTGTTGTACGCTAAACGGATGATCGTCAAAATCGAGGCTTTCCACCTTGGTAAACGGGGGCAGGGCATAAAGGCGTTTCTCACGACCCGCCCCGAACAGTTGCAGTGCGGGCATCATATGCATTTTGGGATTATCAAATTTCGGGATCGGTGAAGGGTCCATGACATAGCGATCATTCACTTTGACCGGGTAGGCATAGGTGGTGGCGATATGGCCGTAGCGGGCGATATCTTCGTACAGTTTTACCTGCATCACGCCGTACTCCTCCAGTGCATGCATTTTTCGAGTCTCGGTTTCACGTGGCTCAATAAATCGCAGCGGTTCTGGGATCGGTACCTGATAAATCAGGATCTGATCTTCTGTCAGTGGGGTTTCCGGTATGCGATGGCGGGTCTGGATTAATGTGGCTTCAGTGGTTTTTTCTGTGGTTGCCACCCCGCTGACCCGTTGGAAAAAGCGGCGGATCGAGACGGCATTGGTGGTGTCATCTGCGCCCTGATCAATGACTTTCAACACGTCCGTGTGGCCAATCAGACACGCCGTCAACTGAATGCCGCCAGTCCCCCAGCCGTAAGGCATTGGCATCTCACGCCCACCAAATGGCACTTGATAGCCTGGGATTGCGACGGCTTTCAGTATGGCACGGCGCAATGTACACTTGGTTTGCTCATCCAAATAACCCAGGTTGTAGCCAGTGAGAACCTCAGTCATGGTGTGGCTCCTGTCGTTGAGAAGATGGTGGTTGTGAAGATGATGATGGTTGTGAAGATGATGGTAATGAAGAAGACGATAATTGCGGTGTGAAAAGGGCGGATGACGCGGCCAGATGTTCACTGCGTAGGCGTTTGAGCAGTGCCAGTTCCGCCTGGAAATCGACGTAATGGGGCAGTTTCAGATGAGAGACAAAACCAGCGGCCTCAACGTTATCGGCATGGGATAACACGAACTCTTCATCCTGCGCCGGGCTGGAAACCGCTTCCTGATACTCACGGCTTTGCAGGGTGCGATCCATCAGCGCTATCGACATGGCTTTGCGTTCACCACGGCCAAAAACTAAGCCATAGCCCCGGGTAAAATGGGGCGGTTCTGAGACCGGATCGACAAAACCATTGACCATCTCGCATTCGGTCAACAGGATCTCACCAATATCGATCGCAAAGCCCAGTTCTTCTGGCTGAATGGCAATGGTCAGGTAACCGGTGCGGATCTCGGCGGCGAACGGGTGAGTGCGGCCATAACCGCGCTGGGTGGAGTAACCCAGCGCCAGCAGAAAGCCTTCATCACCTCTGACCAATTGTTGTAGCCGTGCCGAGCGATTACAGGGATAAACTGGCGGGTTCCGGGTGATATCATCTGGCGGAGTGCCGTCATCTTGCTCCGGCAGCGCTAACTGCTCTTGGGTCAGTAAATCAAATACGTGAGCGCAATGCTCTGGCAAGGCTTCTTCGCCACGGGGGGCTAGCGGCGTTTCGCCAGAGGCCAACAGGGTAAAATCCAACAGCCGATGGGTGTAATCATAGGTGGGGCCGAGCACTTGCCCACCGGGCAGATCTTTGTAAATGGCCGAAATACGCCGTTCCAGGCGCATCGTGTCGGTTGCCAGCGGTAGACTGACCGCCAGACGGGGCAAGGTGGTACGGTAAGCCCGCAACAGAAAGATGGCTTCAACCAGGTCACCACTGGCCTGCTTAATGGCCAGCGCCGCCAATTCACGATCATAGATACCGCCCTCGGTCATCACCCGATCAACGGCTAAACCTAACTGCTGCTCAATTTGCTCACAATCGATCGCCGGGATCTGAGTATCGCCCCGCCGCTGGTTTTCCAGTAATTGATGGGCGGCGGCAATGGCTTTTTCGCCCCCTTTCACGGCAACGTACATCAGCACACCTCCACATGAGTGGTCCGTGGGAGAGCCATCAGGTGCTCACCACAGGTCAACAGGAAATCAAGGCCGGCGGGGAACACGGCAGGCCGGTTAAGCGGATGGTTCATGAGCTGGCGGTTTATTAGCGGGTGGTTCATTAATAGATAATTCATCAAAGGCTGAGGCAGTTGCGGTGAAACAATGCGGTTCTGTTCAATACCGGGGCCGTGTAAGCGCAAAGGCGTCCCCTGATTCAGGCTGTCCACCTGAATAATGACCGTGACAGACTGCTCTGGTGAGAGCTCATTGCCCGGTGGGCAGGTGGCTAATTGCACTTCAGTAAGCTCATTGCCCAAGACCGCAAAGCAGGCGGTTGCGAGATCGGCGGTCAGTGGCGCACCAGTATGAAAACGCAGGTTGTGCTGTACCCCCTCGCTCGCTATTTGGCTGTCCAGATAGAGTGGTGTCTCCTGATCGGCTAGGGTCAGCAGGACGCTGGTGGTTGCAGGATTTAACGGTTGCCAACCGGTAGAATGCGGTAATGTCACTTGCACCCCAGGTTCGCTCAGTGCTTTCAGTATGCGGCGAAAAGCATACTGGGCCTCAACCACAGGCTGGTCAAAATGCGTCAGTAGACTCATCAATCTTCTCCCCGAACTAATGTGAAGAAATCGACTTTACTGGCGGCGATATGCTGGGCGCGCAGTTGGCGTCGTTTCTGCTGTATTGCGGCGAGTGGGTGAATCACGGTTTTCAGTAATAATTCGTTCAGTCCCGCGGGCCTGCCTTTCAGCGTTGAATATTGCAGCAAGGCATCCAATAACGCGCAGAGTTCGGCATGGGGCTTGTTACGTCCGGCGATGTAGCTGTAGCCATAGATATCGGTGCAGTCATTGAGTTTGATAACCGCGCGGGTGACCGTCATATCACCGAGAATAAAACGGCGGCCGGTGGCCCCCATCCGCGCCTGCAATTGATTAAGACCCATCTCAGGTGCCCGGATCACCTGATACTCCGGGGATAGATTTAAGGGCTGCCAGTGGGCGAGAAGTTCTGTGGGCTGGCTATGGGCCAAGATCGACAGCCAATTTTGCCGGGTCATCAACGTGCTTTCCATTCAGTGCTCCATGGTCAGTTCAATCATGTCGGCGCGGGTCAGGCTGAGGGAATATTCCGCCACCTGTTGGCTATCAACACGGGTATTTAGCGTTCGCACGCACAGGAGCGGCGCGTGGGTGGCAATCTCCAGCAGGGCACTCTCTTTGGCTTGAGCACGCCGGGCGCTGATGCGAGTTTGGCTGCGTTTCAAAGGCTGTTGTAAATGTTGTGCGATGAACTGATGCAGTGAACCTGAGTGAAACCGTTGTAGAACTGGCCACCAACTGAGATCGGGTAGGTAGTGATCGATAATGCAGACCGGCACACCATTAACCCGCCTCAGGGTGCGCAAATGAATGACCGATTCCCCCTCTGTCAGCGAGAGTGCTTTTGCAACAGGCTCAGCCGCAGGGCGTAAAACGGCAAGTAAGCGCTCACTGGTGGGGTCACTGCCTTGATCGAGTAGGTTCTGGCTGAAACGCGCATTGGCATGGAGCGGGTAGTCATAAGGGCGCATGAGCACCAGAATGCCGATGCCCTGGCGGCGTTGTAGCCAGCCGCGCTCGACCAATTCATCCACTGCCCGGCGCAGGGTATGGCGGTTAACCTGATAGCGGTCGGCGAGCTGTTGTTCGGAGGGCAGATAATCGCCACAACGGTAATGGCCGCGCAACTCCTGCTCTAACTGGGCCGCAATATGTTGATAGCGGGTGGGATAGCTGGTCGGTGGTCTAGATAAGTTCATGGCAAATATACCCTCTCAGCATCATCACCACGGGCTACCGCTTTTTGTCCAAGACAACGACATGAAAAGAAAAAGCAGGCGGGCAGGTGGCGGATTGTCATGTTGATAACCGGTAAGTTTTCTCACCGTAATGCTGGCTGTTTTTGATGACAGTGGGGTTAAGCTAGGATGGCGGAACGATGAATATTTTGCTCCCCCCACGTTTCTTATCAGGAACCGCAGGGGCTTATCAATTAACGTTGTGGGTTTGGGCTAACGTCGTGTATTTGTCTATTAATAATGAAAGGTATTTATTAATGGAGCGTATTTATTAACGTAACGTATTTATTAACGTAAACAGTGAATAACCTGATTGCTGCTGCCGCGCCAGATAAGTGAAGGATCTTTCAGGTCTTGTACGAATTTGCCGTCGATCAGGACGTTGATCAAATCAACCACTTGCTGTTGTTCGGCAGTGAGTTCAGCCAAGGTATAGCCGGTCCATAGCCAGATATCTTTTCCATCGCATTCGTGGTGCACCCGTTGTACCAGTTGAAGAATGGCGGACAAATTTTGTGGATGCAACGGATCGCCGCCGGAAAGGGATAGCCCTTGCCGCCGGATACGCGAGTCGTTCAGGTCGGCGATGATCTTATCTTCCATCTCGCGGGTAAACGGCTTGCCGGAATTGAGTCGCCAGGTGCTTTTGTTATAACAGCCGACACATTGGTGCACGCAGCCCGAAACGAACAACGTACAGCGGGTGCCGGGGCCATTAATCACATCGACTGGGTAGTATTGATGGTAATTTATAGTAAATGCCCCCCTTCGTATTGGTAGCCGCAGGCGTGTTGGTTAGCTGGGTGACTCAGCCCATCAGCAGGCCTCGCATTGACGAGGCCTGAGGTTGTCGCCTACCTACAACGCCAATGATTTTGGGTAATACTGTTTTGGGTAATACTGCTTTGGGTCATATTCTGCTTAGCGTTTCAGCCCAACTGCCCGTTAGCCAGATGTTTCACCCGGCGTTTCACTTCTTCTTGTTTACCCGCATTAAATGGCCGTGCATCTGGGCTACCCAAATAACCACATACCCGGCGGGTGACCGACACTTTCGATGGCTCATGGTTGCCGCATTTCGGGCAGGTAAAGCCTTTGCTGGTACAAGAGAATTCACCGGTGAAGCCGCATTCATAGCACTCATCAATTGGCGTGTTGGTGCCGTAATAAGGAACCCGGCTGTAGCTGTAATCCCAGACGTCTTCCAGCGCCCGGATGTTGTGCTGCAAATTAGGGTATTCGCCGTAACAGATGAAACCACCGTTAGCCAGCGGCGGATAAGGGGCTTCGAAATCCAGTTTGTCGTAGGGATTCACTTTTTTCTCAACATCCAGATGGAAGCTGTTGGTGTAATAGCCTTTGTCCGTCACCCCTTCAACCACACCAAATTCAGCGGTATCAAGGCGGCAGAAGCGGTCACACAAGTTTTCACTTGGGGTGCTGTATAGGCTAAAGGCATAACCGGTTTCATCTTTCCAATCATCGGTAGCCTGTTTCAAATGAGCCACAATGGCGATGGCTTTTTCGCGCAGCTTCTGGTCATCAAAGAGATGGGTCTGATGGCCGAATAAGGCATTAATGGTTTCATGTATCCCGATATAGCCCAGCGAGATCGACGCACGGCCATTTTTAAAGATTTCGGCAATATTATCATCCGCTTGTAAGCGTACACCGCAAGCACCTTCCATATACAGAATGGGGGCGACTCGTGCTTTGATCCCTTCTAAACGGGCAATTCGGGTCATTAGCGCTTTTTTCGCGATAAGCAGGCGCTCATCCAGCAACTGCCAAAATTGGTTTTCATCCCCTTTTGCTTCCAACGCGATACGTGGCAGATTAAGGCTGATCACTCCCAAATTATTCCGGCCATCGTGGATTTGTTGACCCTCCTCCTCATACACGCCGAGGAAGCTACGGCAGCCCATTGGCGTTTTAAAGGAGCCAGTGACCTTAACCACTTGATCATAATTAAGAATATCTGGATACATGCGCTTGGTTGCGCACTCCAGCGCCAACTGTTTGATATCGTAGTTAGCATCGCCAAATTTGTGGTTCAGGCCATCGCGGATAGCAAATACCAGTTTTGGGAATACCGCCGTTTTACGGTTTTTACCCAAGCCCGCAATACGATTACGCAAAATAGCCTGCTGGATCATGCGTGATTGCCAACTGGTGCCCAAGCCAAAACCGAAGGTGACGAAGGGCGTTTGGCCATTCGCGGTATGCAGTGTATTGACCTCATACTCCAGTGACTGGAAGGCGTCGTAACACTCTTTTTCGGTACGCGACATGGCATAACCTGCAACATCAGGGATCTGCCACTCTTCGGCGACAGCCTTATGTTTATTAAAGCTTTCCGTGACAAAAGGGGCCAAAACTTCATCAATACGGTTAATGGTGGTGCCACCATAGATATGGCTGGCAACCTGCGCGATAATTTGTGCGGTTACAGCGGTTGCGGTAGAAATGGATTTTGGCGGCTCTATTTCCGCATTACCCATTTTAAAACCTTGGGTTAACATGCCTTCCAAATCAATCAACATACAGTTGAACATCGGGAAGAACGGCGCGTAATCCAGATCATGATAGTGAATTTCGCCGCGCTCATGGGCCAGCACCACATCGCGGGGCAAAAGATGCTGTTTAGCGTAGTGCTTGGCAACAATACCGGCCAACAGATCGCGCTGGGTAGGGATCACTTTGCTGTCTTTGTTGGCATTTTCGTTCAGCAGTGCTTTGTTGCTTTGCTCCACTAACCCTTGAATTTCCTGATTCAAGCGGCCACGCAGTTCCCGTGAGATATCACGATCATGACGATATTCGATGTAAGCCCGGGCTAACTGTTTGTATTGACCCGCCATCAGTTGGTTTTCTACCGCGTTTTGAATTTCACGGATATCAACCTTCGGCTGGTTTTCCATCGTTTGAGCGACCACTCGGGCAACGGTTGCACAATAATCGGCATCGACCACGCCAACAGCTAATGCTGCGCGCTCAACAGCCTCTTTGATACGAACTT
The DNA here is from genome assembly GCF_900460465.1 of Yersinia pestis. GTDB lineage: Bacteria > Pseudomonadota > Gammaproteobacteria > Enterobacterales > Enterobacteriaceae > Yersinia > Yersinia pestis. The sequence goes on from NZ_UAVH01000001.1 coordinate 921,828, forward strand.
CATCAAAAGGTACCTGGCAGCCGTCCCGTTTAATCACTACTGTTTTCACAATGTCACTCCTGTATACCGCCGCATAGGGTTATCCACAAGGCAACCCGCAGCACATCAGGGCTGCGAGGGGGATGTGGATGCTTTTGTGGATAACTACTACATATAGATGCTTAAAATATTATAGACACTATATATGGGTATCTGGATGAGTGACAGTCAACTGATAGCCAATATTGTTGACCTAGAACAAGGAAATTGGCGTTAGGGTTATTCCCTGTTCAGTACGTCACAGAATTGTGATTTTTATGGCGAGGGATTGTATTGACGAAAAGGTTTTGTGTTTATGAAAAGGTCTTGTGTTTACGAAAAAGTACTGTATTGACGAAAAGGTATGGTGTTTACGAAAAGGTCTTGTGTTGATAGGGTTCGCCTGATAATCGATTTTTTCTATTTACTGGCCGCGTCATGTCACCTCACCGAATCACCAAAACTTACCCCATCGAATGCTCCGCCGACGCTAAATCCTCCCGTGAGTACTCCCTGACAATATGGCCGTTTTCCATCAACACTGCGCGCTCAGACATATGTGCCACCACATCGCTGTCGTGACTGACCAGCAAATAGGTCATGCCGTATTCGCGTTTTAAATGATTAAGCAGGTTAAGAATTTCGGCCTGAACGGACATATCTAACGCTGAGGTGGGTTCATCTAGCAGCAGCAATTTAGGCCGCAGCAGCAGAGCGCGGGCGATAGCGATACGCTGACGCTGGCCTCCGGAGAACTGATGGGGATAACGTAAAGCGGCAGACGCAGGCAAACCCACTTGTTCTAGTGCCTGCGCAATTCGCTGAGCGATATTTTTCTCGCCGTGGATCTTTAACGGCTCACCTAAGGTGCGTTGAATATTATGTTGAGGGTGCAGCGAGGCATACGGATCTTGAAACACCATCTGCACATCTTTACGTAGTTGGCCGGTGAAACGTTGGCCCGGCTGTAACCGCTGGCCCAGCAAGGTGATTTCCCCCTGCCATTCGCGCTGTAACCCGGCCAATGTCCGCAAGACGGTGGATTTTCCACAGCCAGATGCCCCGATCAGGCTGAATGTTTCATTGGCTTCAACCGCAAAACTGACCGATTCAACCGCTGTTTTGATCTGGTTCTTCTGGGCAAAGCTGACCTGCAAATTGTTCACTTCAATCAGTGCCACGGGAGCCTCCGGAGAAATCTACGCTGCGATCCAATACTGGCAGATCGGTGCCATAGGTATGGGCATTCGGGCGGCAAGCCCATAGCGTGTGGGTATAAGGGTGGGTTGAATGGGGCAGATCAGCGGCCAGACCTTGATCGACCAACTTCCCCTGATACATCACTAACACGCGATGACAATGTTCGGCGACTAATGGCAGGTCATGGCTGATCAGCAACAGGCTCATTTTTCGTTGTTCGGTTTGCTCAACAATTAATTCAAGGATCTGGTTGCGTAATTTGGCATCTAACGCGGATGTCGGTTCATCGGCAATTAATACTCTGGGATTATTCACCAAAGCGATTGCCAGCATCGCGCGTTGCCCCATACCACCAGAAAGCTGGCCGGGGTAGCTGTGGTAAGCGCTGGCATTTAACCCAACCGAGGCCAGTGCATTTAATACCCGTTCATGCGCATCAGCGCTTGAAAGGGTGTTATGCAGCAACAGAGACTCTTCAATCTGCTTACCAACAGGTTGTACCGGATTTAAGGCATAACGGGGGTCTTGTAACACCATAGCAATTTCACTGCCCCGTAATGCGCTCCATTGCCTGGTGTTTAGGCGCAGTAAATCGTGTTCAATAATCTGACCGGAATGGCCCTGATCATCCGTGTTGTCAGAGTAATAACTCAGCTTCTTGGCACTGACTTTACCGGGGTGCCTGACTAAGCCCATCAGCGCTCTGGCCGTGATCGATTTCCCGGAGCCGGATTCGCCTACGAGAGCAACACGTTCGTGACCGAGGTGGAACGAAATGTTATCCACCACCCGCTGTTGCTGAAAATCGACGCACAGGTTATCGACGGTAAAAATAGAATCAGTCATGGTGAGGATCCAGAATATCGCGTAGGCCATCGCCTAACAGGTTAAAGGCCATGCTGCTGAGTAGGATCGCACAACCGGGAATGGCCGCAATCCACCATTGGTCAAAAATCACCTGCATCCCATCGGCGACCATCGAACCCCACTCAGACATGGGGGGGCGAGCGCCCAGCCCCAGAAAACCTAAACCTGCAGCTGCTAATATAATGCCCGCCAGATCCAGTGCCAAACGCACAACGGCAGACGGTAAACACATGGGCAATATGTGGCCCCACAGGAGCCGTAGCCCTCGGATGCCCATCATTTCAGCCGCAGCTAAATAATCACTTTTACGTAATAACTGAATTTCAGCTCTGGCCTGACGGGCATACGCCGGCCAGGTTGTCAGTGCCAGCGCTAATGCGCCGTTCAGTAAACCGGGGCCGAGCATGGCAACAAAAGCAAAGGCCAGAATCAGCCGTGGCATCGACATCACCACATCAGTGATTCGCATCAGAATGCGTTCGAGCCAGCCGCCGTAATAGCCAGAAAGCACCCCGACCAACAACCCCAGAGGCAATGTGATCACGGTGACCAGCAGCACCAATCCCAAGGTTGGCCGGGTACCGTAAATCAGACGCGACAGCATATCGCGGCCATAACTATCGGTGCCCAGCAAGTGGCCCGAGTCACCCGGCGGCAACAACCGATCGGCTGCGTTTTGCCAGTTAGGGTCCTGTGGAGCAAGCCACGGAGCAAAAACCGCAATGATAACCAGCAGTGATAGAATAAACAGACCTATGCTGGTGGACGGGGAACGCTTCAGCGTGCGGTAGAACTTTATTATTGGCATATCAGCATCATCGACATATCAGCGCGTTCTCGGATCTAGCAGGCGGACGAGCAGATCCGTCACATTGTTAATCAAAATAAAGCACATACCGAGCAGCAAGGTTCCGCCCATAATCGCCGTGGTGTCCCCGGCAAATAGGGCGCTGGTCAGGTAGCGACCAATGCCTGGCCAGGCAAAAACAGTTTCGGTTAACACCGCACCTTCCAACATACTGGTATAGGCCAGCGCAATGACCGTCAGTAAGGTGCCACGAATATTGGGCAGGACGTGCATCAGTAAAATACGCATTTCACCTGCGCCCTTGGCCCTTGCCAGCGTGATGTACTCTTTATTCAATTCACTTAGGCAGGCCGAGCGGGTCAGGCGGGTGATACTGGCTAACGCATAGTAAGCCAGTAGGGAGACCGGCAAAATCATGTGGCCGAGAGCATTATTAAAGGCCCCCATATCACCTGATCGCCAGGTATCGATCAGCACAAAACCGGTCTTGGCTTCAACAGTATATTGGTAGATATCATCCAGACGACCCGGACCGGGGCTCCATTGCAACCGCGCATAAAACAGCAGCAGCATCAGCAAGCCGAGCCAGAAAATGGGCACTGAATTACCCAGCAGAGTGATAAAGCGGATAGTGATATCCAGCTTGCTACCTGCCCAGCGGGCGCACAATAAACCGAGGAAAATACCCAGTGCACCGCCCACGAGCAGTGATAAGGTTGCCAATTCTAACGAGGCAGGGAAGACGGTCAGTAGATCCTGTAATACCGGCTGGCCACTGGCGCTGGCGACCCCTAAATCTCCATGAGCCAATCGCACCAGATAATGCCAGAATTGTACAAATAATGGCTGGTCCAACCCGAGTTGCTGTTTGACCTGTTGGTAAGTGGCTTCACTGGCGTGATCGCCCACAATTTGCAGGACTCGGTCCACTGGCGACAGTGCCGAAAGGAAGAAAGTGATCACCAACAGGCCGAATAGCGTTAGGGCCAGGGTGAATAGCCCCTGTAAAAAAACCAAAAGATGACGCCGGGAGGGGGTTCCCGGCGTGGTATTTAATGCTACAGACATTGACTATCGGCTCGCTTGTCGCTTGAGTTACATGTGTTCCACAAATAACTAATATCACATCTAACTCATTTCACAAATAAGTCAGCACAAGGGTCTTATTTACTGACACGATCATAATAGACCATATCGGCATTCAGACCTTGTTGATAGCCTTTTACATTATCTCGTAACACAACTTGTGCTTTGGCTTGATCAATAAAGATATAAGGTGAGTTTTGCTGCAGTTCCTGCTGTAACTGGGTGTACAACTGAGTCCGTTTTTCTGGATCTGCTTCAGCGACGGCAGCCAGTGTTTGCTTATTCAGTTCAGGAATAACCCAGCCGTTTAGGCCCGCCACCGTACTGCTTTTACCGTCGTTATAAGCGAAGGTGCTGGCATTGGAGTGTGCATCGAAATAATCCGGGATCCACAGGCGAATCGCCGATTGATGCTGTTTAGCCCGCACCCGACCATAAACTTGGCTACCTGCTGCTGGCAGCAATACCAGTTTCACCCCCCCTGCGCAAAGCTGGCCTGTAACGACTGAGCAATGGTGATAAACGGGGGTTTGTTCTCAACATCCAGTGTCAGTGTGGCATCTTTAATGCCCGCTTTAGCCAGAATTTTTTTGGCGGTGGCCGGATCAAAAGTGAATGGATTGCTTGCCAATGCCCCAGGCAAACCAACGGGGAGGAAGCTTTGATGAATGAAATACTGATCTTTCAACAGATCTTTGGTAATACCTTGGTAATCCACCAGATAACGGGCTGCTTGCCAGAGTTCTGGCCTGCTCAGCAGCGGGTTAGCGGCATTAGCGGTGTTAAACACCAAATAGTTTTGTTCTGCTGATGGGATTTCAACGACCTTGACGCCGGCCTGTGTTTTCAGCGCAGTAATTTGGTCCGGCCCTAATTCCCGTGCAATATCAGCATCACCTTGTTGAATTAACAGGCGGCGGGCACTGGGGTCAGGCACGTTTTTAATAATAATATTCTTAATTAATGGCTGATTACCCGGTGACGTAGGGTTGGCATCCAGCACAATGGCTTGGTGCGGCTGATAAACCCGCATTTTGAAGGCGCCGCTACCGGCAGAGTGCATTTTGAGCCACGCATTACCGTAATCGTCATCTTTGGTATTCGCCGTCACGGTTTTTTTATCAACAATGGATGCAATGGGCGTTGATAAAATATTCAAGGCAACCGCTGGGCTGACATCTGCACTCCAGCTTACTTGCACGGTATTATTATCAATTTTCTTTAGGTGTTGATCGATGTTATCAGCCTGCCAGCCCAAGACGTTGAGAATAAAAGCAGGTGAGCGATTCATTTTCACTGCGCGGGTGAAAGAATAAATGACGTCATCGGCTTGTACCGGATTACCCGATGCAAATACCGCCTGTGGACGCAATTTGACCGTTAATGTTTTGGCTGCGGCATCGCCTTCCCAGCTTTCGGCCAAGACGGGTACTACTTTTGCCGGGTTATCGCGGTCGGCTTGAACTAAGCGCTGATAGAGGCTCGGTACTGTCTGAATGCTAGACAGCTCGTTACTTTCTGCGGGGTCAAGGCTGACGATGTCATCCAGGGATTGCACGACTATCAGCGTATCCGGCGGCGTTGCTGCCAATGTGCCGCCAGATAACGCTGCCAGAACGAATAATGACAGAACTTTTGCTTTCATTGAGACTCCCAAGAATAGATTACCGCCATCGCGTGTTTCTAGTATTAAGTAGTTAACATCGATAGAAAATGAGTGTTTTTTTATTTATTTCACCGCAGCTTGCCACCATAATCACTTTACTGTCTGTGGTAAAAGTCTCAACAGTTATTTGTTATAATATTTAGTGATAATAAAATATTCCGTAAAGGAATAATGATGAGGTTATTGACAAAGTGTCCGCGACGGAGAGAACAGGCAGATCGTAAAGACGCCGTAAATACATCCATGTAGGCTCGAGCCGCGCCATCCTTGGCGCGGACGCTTTACTCCTCTGCCTATCCTCACCGTTCAAGATCGCGTCATCGGGGTTTGTCAGCAGTCTGAATGATGATGTTTTTTCCAGCAATAGTCATCACCGCCGCAACGCCATCATCCGTAGGCTGAAAAATAAATAATCAGCAAATATCCCATTTTATGAATGCCAATCTACTTATACCCGTCGCCCTTTAAGATGCAGGGGGGTTAGCTGCCCTTGCTCACCCCAGTCACTTAGTTATCTAAGCTCCTGGGGATTTACTCGGTTGCTGCCTACCTGCATCTTGAAGTAACTTGGGTATATAATAAAACAGCATTTCATTTTCATAAGACAAGGGAACATCATGATTATCGGAAATATTCATCATTTGGCACTGCTGCCTTATCTGCCAGCCCAATTGCGGGACGCCATCGAGTATGTGAAAAGCCATATCAACGCAGATACCCCATTGGGTAAGCATGATATTGATGGCAATAATGTGTTCGTGTTGGTTTCCAATGACAGCACTGACTTATTAGAGAATCGCCGTGCGGAATATCACGCCAAGTATTTGGATATCCAGATTATTTTGGCAGGGCAGGAAGGGATGGCTTTCAGTAATCTACCCGCAGGAAAGCCAGATACCGATTGGTTGGCAGACAAAGATATTGCCTTCTTACCTGCAGGCACAGATGAAAAACACGTAGTGCTGCAAACCGGTGATTTTGTCGTATTTTTCCCAGGTGAAGTGCATAAGCCATTATGTGCCGTGGGCGAGCCGGCGAATGTGCGTAAAGCGGTTGTTAAAATAGCGGTGAAATAGGCTATCTCACTGGCCAGCTTGAGCTTCGGGGCAGTGCTCGCCGCCGTCACGTACTGCGTGTACGCTCCGTTGGCTGCGCGCTGTCCGCACTCAATCTGCCTGCGCCGATAACGCCTATTTAATCTGGTTGGCTATTTTCATTAATTGATAGCGAAAAGCGACCAGCTTGAGCTTCGGGGCAGTGCTCGCTGCCGTCACGTACTGCGTGTACGCTCCGTTGGCTGCGCGCTGCACGTCGTCTGAATTTTATAGGTAAAGGGCCGATATAGATAACGGATCAGCCCTTATTATTGTCATCGGCTGCCTTTATATTTTGCTCATCGTGGCGACCATCACGGCTTTGATGGTATGCAGGCGGTTTTCTGCCTGATCAAATACAATGCTATGAGCTGATTCAAACACCTCTTCAGTCACTTCCATGCCGCCGGGTAAATCATATTGTTCGGCCATCTGCTTACCGATGGTGGTTTGGTCATCGTGGAAGGCGGGGAGGCAGTGCAGAAATTTTACCTGAGGGTTACCGGTCAGCGTCAGTACACGCATATTGACCTGATAAGGTTTGAGTAAGTTGATGCGTTCCTGCCAGACCTCTTTGGGTTCCCCCATCGAGACCCAGACATCGGTATAAAGAAAATCAGCGCCGTTCACTCCCTCGGCAATATCTTCTGTCAGGGTGATTTTGCCCCCCGTTTTCTGTGCCAGTGCCTGGCAACTGATAACGAAGGCTTCCTCTGGCCAACAGGCTTTCGGTGCGACTAGGCGTAAATCCATTCCTACCAGTGCGGCCGCTTCTAACAGGCTGTTCCCCATGTTATTACGTGTATCACCGAGGTACGCCAACGTCATTTTATTCAGCGATTTATTGGGCAGGTGTTCCCGCATAGTCAGCAAATCAGCCAGGAGTTGGGTTGGATGAAACTCATCGGTCAGGCCATTCCAGACCGGTACGCCGGCAAATTCTGCGAGTGTTTCCACCACGCGTTGCCCATAGCCACGATATTGAATGCCGTCATACATACGGCCTAATACACGGGCGGTATCCTTGATTGATTCTTTATGCCCAATCTGGCTTCCCCCTGGCCCGAGATAAGTGACGCGAGCACCTTGGTCATATGCGGCAACTTCGAAAGAGCATCGAGTGCGAGTCGAGTCTTTTTCGAAGATGAGCGCGATATTCTTACCGACCAATTTTTGCTGTTCACAGCCAGATTTCTTGTCTTTTTTCAATTCAGTAGCTAAATCAAGCAAGGCAATAATTTCAGCGGGGGTAAAATCTAACAACCTCAGAAAGTGACGTTTATAGAACTGATTCATCTGTTCGTCTCCATGTGCCCTTCATCCTTGATGCTTACAACACCAATTATTTGGGGGTAAATTGAATTTCAATATGAATTTAAATTCAATTTATAGGTATAAATATTCAATTACAACCCAAATTAATAATTCTTTCTCGTTTATAGTGGAGGCAATAGCTAGGGTGTGGGAAAATGGCGCAATATAACGCCCATTAACTGAGGATAAAGGCATGGCAAACCGCGAACTGCTAGACGAACAACGTGATGAGACCCGCCTGATCATCGAGGAACTGCTGGAAGATGGCAGCGATCCGGATGCACTGTACACCATTGAACATCACCTCTCTGCTGAGAAATTCGAGGTGTTGGAAAAGGCCGCCGTTGAAGCGTTCAAGCTAGGTTACGAGGTGACAGATGCTGAAGAGCTGGAAGTTGAAGACGGCTCTATGGTGATGTGTTGTGACGTAATCAGCGAAGTCGCCCTGAATGCAGAAATTATTGATGCTCAGGTTGAACAACTGGTCGCATTGGCTGAAGCCTGTGGCGTTAATTATGACGGTTGGGGCACCTATTACGAAGATCCAAACGCAGAAGATGACGAAGACGGTGAGTACGACGACGAAGAGTTGGTTGATGAGGATGACGACGGTAAGCGTCACTAAATTACCCTTCGTCCTTGGCGCTACAGCTGTGTTAGCGGCACTCACTTACCCGAATCACTTACCTGAGTAAGCTCATCGGGATGCGTTCGTTTGCTGCCTTGCTGTAACGCCAATGACTTTGGGTAATCCCCTTCTTGGGGCTACAGTTTTTTGTCATCCCAGGATGGTAGCGGCACTTATTTACCCGAATTACTTACCCGAATCACTTACCTGAGTAAGCTCATCGGGATGCGTTCGTTTGCTGCCTTGCTGTAACGCCAATGACGTTGGGTAATCCCCCTTCTTGAGGCTACAGTTTTTTGTCATCCCAGGATGTTAGCGGCACTTATTTACCCGAATTACTTACCCGAATCACTTACCTGAGTAAGCTCATCGGGATGCGTTCGTTTGCTGCCTTGCTGTAGCACCAATGACGTTGGGTAATCCCCTTCTTGAGGCTACAGTTTTTTGTCATCATTAAGGGTGCATGGCGCCCTGAAATTCTTGCAGGGGAGGGCTTCAAGAGGTTAAAGTGTTTTCAGCATCGTCACTTCGCAATCTACATGGCCGGTATTCCCCATCGCACCGCCAATATGTTCAAAACCTAATCTTTCGTACAGACCAACAGCACTGGTCAGGCTGGCAGTGGTTTCCAAATAACAGCGACCAAATCCCTGCTGGCGGGCAAATGCCAACGCCTGTAGTGCCAACTGTTTCGCTAAACCCTTACCACGCAGTATTGGCAGAAAATACATTTTCTGTAATTCGCATAGATCGGCTTCACCGCCCAACAGTGGCGCGACACCACCACCACCCGCGATGTGACCATCCACCTCAATCACCCAATAAGCGCTACGTGGCTGGCTGTACAATTCATACAAGTGATCAAGATTAGGATCGGACACGGTATAGCCTTTGTCCGCAGTCAGGCCGAATTCTGCCGAAACCTCACGGATAACATTGGCAATGGCGAGGTTATCTCCTGCGGTGATGGGGCGCACCAGGAGCCGGATAGGTGTGGTTGTGGTCATGCTCTATAAACCCAAAGGTAATATCTTAGTCATAATCTGTAATACCATCGAATGGTGCCAGGGTGCAATGGTAAAAAGCAGGGGCCATGATAGTGAATAATTATCATGGCCCCTGGTGACGACTGACTGATAGTTTGATTAATTATAGTGCAGCGATAGTTGCCTGCTGCTCAATTAACTTCTGTTTGGCTTCAGCACAAGCGGCCAGTCTTTCACGCTCTTTGGCAACTACCGCTTCTGGCGCCCGCGCCACAAAACCTTCGTTACCCAGTTTGCCTTCGATGCGCTCAATTTCAGCATCCAGTTTCGCCACTTCCTTCGCCAGACGATCCAACTCGGTGGCTTTATCGATCAGGCCTGCCATTGGGATCAGCACTTCAGCACCTTCAACCAATTTAGTGACCGATACTGGGCCTTTATCACCTTCAGCTAGCAAGGTGAGAGAGGACAAGCGCGCCAATGACTGGATAAAACTCTGGTTTTCCAGCACCCGACGCTGTGCTTGTGCGTTGGCACCCCGCAGCATGACCTCAAGTGGTTTACCCGGTGCAATGTTCATTTCCGCCCGGATATTACGCACCGCGATAATGGTTTGCTTAATCCACTCTAAATCACTGAGTGCTTGTTCATCGACTTGGCTGGCATCATATTCTGGGAAAGGCTGCAACATAATCGTGTCTGCAGTAATGCCTTTCAGGTTTTTCACCCGCTGCCAGATAGTTTCAGTGATGTAAGGAATGATGGGGTGCGCCAAGCGTAGCAAGGCTTCCAGCACCTGAATCAGCGTGTGGCGAGTGCCTCGCAGTTCAGCTTCAGAGCCACTGTTCATCACCGGCTTGGTCAGTTCCAGATACCAGTCACAGAACTGGTTCCAGGTGAATTCATACAGAATACCGGCCGCCAGATCGAAGCGGTAGGTGTCCATCGCTTCACGGTAGGCTTTGATGGTCTGGTTGAATTCCGCCAAAATCCAGCGGTCAGCCAGTGATAACACCATTTCGCCACCGTTCTGCCCACAATCCTGCCCTTCGGTATTCATCAGCACGAAACGGCTGGCATTCCACAGCTTATTACAGAAGTTGCGATACCCTTCCAGGCGTTTCATATCCCAGTTGATATCACGGCCAGTTGAGGCCAGTGCCGCCAACGTGAAGCGCAGTGCATCAGTGCCGTGCGGCTCGATACCGTTCGGGAACTGCTTTTCAGTGCGCTTGCGAATTTTCTCCGCCAACTGTGGCTGCATCATATTGCCGGTACGTTTTTCCAGCAACGCTTCCAAAGAGATACCGTCAACCATATCCAGTGGATCGATCACGTTACCTTTGGACTTGGACATTTTCTGCCCTTCGTCATCACGGATCAGACCGGTCATGTAGACCGTTTTGAACGGCACCTGTGGTTTACCATTTTCATCTTTCATAAAGTGCATGGTCAGCATGATCATGCGGGCAATCCAGAAGAAAATAATATCAAAACCACTGACGACCACGCTGGTCGGATGGAAGGTTTTCAGTGCGTCGGTTTGTTCAGGCCAGCCCAGTGTAGAGAATGTCCACAGGCCGGATGAGAACCAGGTGTCCAACACATCTTCGTCCTGACGCAAAGCAACCTCTGCGCCCAGATTATTGTCGCGACGCACTTCGGCTTCGTCGCGGCCAACATACACATTACCCTGCTCGTCATACCAGGCCGGAATACGGTGGCCCCACCACAATTGACGTGAGATACACCAGTCCTGGATATCGCGCATCCATGAGTAATACATGTTTTCGTACTGTTTAGGGACGAACTGGATCTCGCCGTTCTCTACGGCTTCAATCGCGACTTTGGCCAGCGGGGCGGTGTGCACGTACCATTGATCGGTCAGCATGGGTTCGATAACCACGCCGCCACGGTCGCCATAAGGTACTGTCAGGTCATGAGGTTTAACCTCTTCCAACAGACCGAGTTTCTCGAATTCCGCGACCACCGCTTTACGGGCAGCAAAACGTTCTAGCCCTTGGAACTGCGCAGGAATAGCGTTACTGAATGCATCAGTTGCTTCACCGTGGGTATCAAATACCTCGGCTTCTGAGCGGATATCCCCGTCGAAGGTCAGAATGTTGATCATTGGCAGGGCATGGCGCTTACCGACTTCATAGTCATTAAAGTCGTGGGCTGGGGTGATTTTCACACAACCGGTGCCCTTCTCCATATCGGCGTGTTCGTCACCGAGGATCGGAATACGGCGGCCAACCAGCGGCAGGATCACTTCTTTGCCGATCAGATCTTTATAACGTGGATCTTCCGGGTTAACCGCGACACCAGTATCACCCAGAACGGTTTCTGGACGGGTGGTTGCCACCACCAGATAATCTTTGCCTTCCGCAGTCTTGGCACCATCGGCCAGCGGATAACGCAGGTGCCACATGGAACCTTTGGATTCGCGGTTTTCTACTTCCAGATCAGAAATGGCAGTACGCAGTTTCGGATCCCAGTTCACCAGGCGCTTGCCACGGTAAATCAGATCTTCTTTATGAAGGCGCACGAACACTTCTTTAACTGCGTTGGACAAGCCTTCATCCATAGTGAAACGTTCACGTTCCCAGTCCACGGAGTTACCCAAACGACGCATTTGGCGAGTAATGGTGCCGCCGGATTCGCCTTTCCACTCCCAGATTTTATCGATAAACGCATCACGGCCGTAATCGTGGCGGGTCTTGCCTTCTTCGGCGGCAATCTTGCGTTCCACAACCATCTGGGTCGCGATACCTGCATGATCAGTACCTGCCTGCCAGAGGGTATTTTTCCCCTGCATACGCTGATAGCGAATCAAGGTATCCATGATTGTCTGCTGGAATGCATGACCCATATGCAGGCTGCCGGTCACGTTCGGCGGCGGGATCATGATGCAGTAGCTTTCTTTGCTGGTATCGCCGTTTGGTTTGAAATAACCCTGTTTCTCCCAATGTTCATACAGCGGCTGCTCAATTTCCTGCGGGCTGTATGTTTTATCGAGGGACGGCTCAGTTTTGTTGATATGAGAAGGTGTATTTTCCATTTTCTTTTTATTTCAATTAGTTGGCGGCGTTGCCGTGGTCAAGTGGAAGCCGACGCTGCGATAAGATTTATATCGGTCGCGCGCCAACTGTTTCAAATTTTCTTCATAAGGCACGAAGTCTACCACTTCATGGAAAGCGGTGGCAAAACCTGCGAATTCTGGCAGCAGGCTGATAAGCAGGTCGCGCGGTGAATTCCCGCGTCTTTCCGGCCACGCCAGTTCGACGGGAGCGCCATATTTTGGCCCTTCACCGGCCAGATTATGTGGCACAAATTGTTCAGGAGCGCGCTGCCAGAGCGCTTCATCCAGCCGCTGAGCTTGTTCCTGGCTTTCACAGGCGATCAACACCCGCTTGCCCGCACGCCAACGTTCAGCCGCGATCTCGCAGGCCAACGCTTCGTGCGCTCGCAGCTCACCGGCAGGCGTGTCGTGTTCGAGCAGGTAGAAGGTAGCGTTTTTCATAAATTCTCTACAACGTAAAGGGCACAAAAATGTGCCCTCAGACTGCTAACAAAATCAAATGAAGGGGAAACGTGCCGTTGGGGTCGTAGTAACCGTTTTGCTTGTCAACCCTTCACTCACTGTTGTCGTTAACCTTAATATATCAAACGATTAATCGTCGCCGTTTAAGCCCGCGCGATTCAGTAGGAACTGAGACAACAACGCGACCGGACGGCCAGTTGCGCCTTTGTTCTTACCTGAACGCCACGCAGTACCCGCGATATCCAGATGCGCCCAACTGTATTTACGGGTGAAGCGCGATAAGAAACAGCCTGCGGTAATAGCCCCACCCGCGCGGCCACCAATATTGGCCATATCAGCGAAATTAGAGTCCAGTTGCTCGTAGTACTCCTCACCCAGTGGCAAGCGCCATGCGCGGTCGCCCGCCTGTTCGGATGCGCCGATAAGCTCATGAGCCAACGGGTTGTGGTTCGACATCAAACCGGTGAGGTGATTGCCTAACGCCACAACGCACGCGCCGGTCAGTGTTGCGATATCAATGACTAACTCTGGCTCGAAACGCTCAACGTATGTCAGCGCATCACACAACACCAAACGGCCTTCGGCATCGGTATTCAGCACTTCTACGGTTTGACCAGACATGGTGGTCAGAATATCACCAGGACGATAAGCACGGCCACCCGGCATGTTTTCACAACCGGCTAGTACACCCACCACGTTCAGTGGCAATTGCAACTCGGCAACGACCCGCATCACGCCATAAACGGTTGCTGCACCGCACATATCGTACTTCATTTCATCCATGCCTTCGGCAGGCTTGATGGAAATACCACCGGAATCGAAAGTCAGCCCCTTACCCACTAGCACAATTGGCTTAGCATCTTTATTTGGGTTGCCTTTATATTCTATCACCGACATCAATGATTCGTTTTGCGAACCATGGCCGACAGCCAAATAAGCGTGCATGCCCAGCTCTTTCATCTGCTGTTCGCCAATCACGCGGGTGACGGTGTTGGTACTGAAAGCATCCGCCAATTGGCGAGCCTGAGACGCCAGATAGGCGGCGTTACAGATATTGGGTGGCATATTGCCCAAGTCTTTTGCCGCTTTGATACCGGAAGCGATAGCTAAACCGTGCTGGATAGCACGCTCGCCACTGGTCAATTCACGGCGGGTTGGCACGTTGAAGACCATTTTACGCAGTGGGCGACGAGGCTCGGTTTTATTACTCTTAAGTTGATCGAAGGTGTAAAGCGTTTCTTTGGCTGTTTCTACCGCCTGACGCACCTTCCAATAAGTATTTCGGCCTTTGACATGCAGTTCAGTCAGGAAGCAGACCGCCTCCATTGAACCCGTGTCATTAAGGGTATTGATGGTCTTTTGGATCACTTGCTTGTATTGGCGCTCATCAAGCTCACGCTCTTTACCACAGCCAATTAACAAGATGCGTTCGGAAAGAATGTTCGGCACATGGTGCAGTAACAGTGTCTGCCCGACTTTGCCTTCAAGTTCACCACGGCGCAATAACGCGCTGATGTAGCCATCACTAATTTTGTCGAGTTGTTCGGCAATAGGAGATAGACGACGAGGTTCAAAAACGCCGACTACAATACAGGCACTACGCTGTTTTTCCGGGCTGCCGCTCTTTACACTGAACTCCATGTACTCTCCTGAATCTTAAAGACAAAGGTGGGAGCTACCGTTAGAATATGGCGCTCCGCAACGATCTCTCTCCGTTGTGTTAACGACGTGTGTTAACCTTAACGGCATAAGTTGTTTTGTTTTGGCGACTATAAGCATGTTCCTATAGGACACCCAAACGCTAGATGTTGTAATACTATTTTAGCTGTGAAGGTTGCCATATGATGAGAATAAATGGCGGATTAACGATGAAACTATCGATTTTCCTGCAAAAAGACAAGTTTTCACAGGCGTATTAGCGTGATCATCATTAGATATCTGGTACGGGAAACCTTAAAAAGCCAAATTGCGATCCTGTTCATCCTGCTATTAATCTTCTTTAGCCAGAAGTTAGTTCGGATATTAGGTGCCGCTGTTGATGGTGAAATCCCGACAAATGTAGTTTTATCCCTTTTGGGACTTGGTGTGCCGGAAATGGCACAACTCATCTTACCATTGAGCTTATTCCTAGGGCTGCTGATGACCTTGGGCAAACTGTACACGGAGAGTGAAATCACCGTGATGAATGCCTGTGGCATGGGTAAAAAGTCCTTGATCATGGCAGCGTTAATTCTGGCGCTCTTCACCTCCGGGCTGGCAGCCATCAACACTATCTGGCTTGGTCCTTGGTCTTCTAAACATCAAGATGTCGTACTGAACGATGCCAAAGCCAATCCGAGTCTGGCAGCGCTTGGCGGTGGGCAGTTTAAATCTTCAAACGATGGTAATTCAGCTCTTTTTATTGGCAATGTGGCGGGTAAAGAGTTTAACCGTGTGTTTTTGGCACAATTGCGCCCGA
Organism: Yersinia pestis; assembly: GCF_900460465.1. GTDB lineage: Bacteria > Pseudomonadota > Gammaproteobacteria > Enterobacterales > Enterobacteriaceae > Yersinia > Yersinia pestis. Next base: position 937,497 of record NZ_UAVH01000001.1, read on the forward strand.
ACGGTAACCAGCGCCCCTCTGTGGTGGTGGCCGATAGCGGCCATATGAGTGAGCTCCCGGACGGTTCACAAATGGTTATTCTGAACAAAGGGACTCGCTATGAAGGCACCGCCTTGCTACGCGATTTCCGTATTACTGACTTCGTTGATTACCAGGCTGTTATAGGACACAAACAAGTACAGCAAAGCAGCAACGGGGCCGATCAGATGTCAATGAAAGAGCTATGGCGCTCTCAAGAACCTGATGCACGGGCTGAGTTCCACTGGCGTCTAACACTGATTGTTTCGGTCGTTATTATGGCATTGCTAGTGGTGCCGTTGAGTGTGGTTAACCCACGCCAGGGTCGTGTCCTGAGTATGCTTCCGGCTATGTTGCTGTATTTGATTTTCTTCCTGTTACAAAGCTCCCTGCGTTCTAAGGCGGGTAATGGCCAACTGGATCCACTGGTCTGGATGTGGGCTGTTAATGGTGCTTATTTGGCTCTCGCGATAATCTTGAACCTGTGGGATGGCCTGATGGCTCGTAAATTACGTGCTCGATTGAGAGGTGCTGCCTGATGTTTGGTGTATTAGACCGCTATATCGGACGGACTATCCTCAATACTATCCTGATGACGTTATTAATGTTGGTGTCGCTGTCGGGCATCATCAAGTTTGTCGATCAACTGCGTAAAGTCGGGCAGGGGGACTACTCGGCGGCCTCTGCGGGTATGTACACTATCCTGAGCATCCCAAAGGACATCGCGGTTTTCTTCCCGATGGCGGCCCTCTTAGGGGCATTACTGGGGCTTGGGACTTTAGCCAGTCGCAGTGAGTTGGTAGTTATGCAAGCGTCAGGTTTTACCCGGATGCAAATCGCAGCGTCAGTGATGAAAACGGCAATCCCTCTGGTGTTGCTGACGATGGCTATCGGTGAGTGGGTGGCACCGCAAGGTGAGCAGACCGCGCGTAATTTCCGGACACAGCAGATGTACGGTGGTTCGTTACTCTCAACTCAGTCGGGTTTATGGGCGAAAGATGGCTCTGACTTTATTTATATTCAGCGGGTGTCTGGCGAAAGCGAGTTGACGGGTGTCAATATTTATCATTTTGATAAAGAAGATCGTCTGCTTTCGGTGCGGTATGCGGCGACGGCGACCTATGAAAAAGACAATAAAACCTGGCGGTTATCGCAGGTCGATGAATCTGATTTAAGTAATCCTACTCAGGTGACAGGTTCACAGACGCTGACCGGCGAGTGGAAGACCAATCTGACGCCTGAGAAGTTGGGTGTGGTGGCGATGGATCCAGATTCGCTCTCCATTAGCGGGTTGCACGACTACAGTAAATATCTACAGCAAAGTGGCCAAGAGTCTAACCGCTACGAACTGAGTATGTGGAGCAAGGTATTTGCTCCCTTCTCTGTTGCGGTCATGATGCTGATGGCGCTGTCGTTTATTTTTGGCCCATTGCGCAGCGTGCCAATGGGTGTCCGGGTGGTCACCGGTATTTTCTTCGGCTTTGTTTTCTACGTGCTGGATCAAGTTTTTGGTCGACTTAGCTTGGTTTATGGCATCCCACCAATGCTGGGTGCGCTGTTGCCGAGTATGTTATTCCTCCTGATCAGCATTTGTTTGCTGCTAAAACGGCGGTAATGACGTTTTTTTCAGCACTTAGACTAAACGTAGTGGAATAACAGTTGCATGCGGATCATTGGTAGGTATAATTCATCTCGTTTTCCGCATACTACTACTTCAGTGCCGAAGTGGCGAAATCGGTAGACGCAGTTGACTCAAAATCAACCGCCGCGAGGCATGCCGGTTCGATTCCGGCCTTCGGCACCATTAGTATGAAAATTAAGTCACCGCAAGGTGGCTTTTTTTGCCTAAAATCCAGTCACAGCAAGGCCTTACCTCTCTTATCAGTCAACATAAGTCAATCTGATTCAATCTACATCAACTTACTGATGTAGGTACATCTGCGGGTATATCCCGGTTCGATCATGTTTGTACCCACGCAGAACCCTTGAAAGGATACTCAACATGGCTCTGAGTGATGTGAAGGTTCGTACAGCCAAGCCTGAAGCAAAAGCCTATAAACTTACCGACGGCGAAGGCATGGTGTTACTGGTTCACCCTAACGGCTCGAAATACTGGCGGCTACGCTATCGCTTTGACGGTAAAGAAAAGATGTTGGCGTTGGGGAAGTACCCTGAAATATCACTGGCTGATGCCAGGGCACGGCGTGACGAAGCTCGTAAGCAGTTAGCTAATGGTGTGGACCCAAGTGAGAGCAAGAAAGCCGTTAAGGTAGAGCAGGAGCAAGAAGCGATAACTTTTGAAGTGGTAGCCAGAGAGTGGCATGCCAGTAATCGTCAATGGTCAGAAGCTCACAGTGCTCGAGTACTCAAAAGCTTAGAGGACAATCTCTTTCAAGCCATTGGCAAACGGAATATCGCAGACCTCGGAACCCGTGATCTTTTACCTCCAATTAAAGCCGTAGAGATGGCTGGACGTCTTCAGGTGGCTTCCCGCCTGCAACAACGAACCACAGCAATAATGCGCTATGCAGTTCAAAGCGGTTTAATTGATTACAACCCCGCGCAGGAGATGGCGGGCGCTGTTGCTACCGGTAAAAGAAAGCACCGCGCTGCACTCGAGTTAAACCGTGTTTCAGAGTTACTTCATCGCATCGACTACTACAGTGGCAGGCCACTCACTCGACTAGCGGTAGAATTGACTTTATTGGTCTTTATCCGTTCCAGTGAATTACGCTTCGCCCGTTGGTCAGAAGTCGATTTTGAAACTGCAATGTGGACGATTCCGGGAGAACGTGAACCACTGGAAGGTGTTAAGCATTCACATCGAGGTTCAAAAATGCGCACTCCCCATCTTATCCCCTTATCCCGTCAAGCTCTCGCCATTCTGGAAAAGATCAAAAGCATGAGTGGAAACCGTGAGCTGATCTTTATCGGTGATCACGACCCACGTAAACCGATGAGTGAAAACACGGTAAACAAAGCCCTACGCGTGATGGGATATGACACGAAAGTTGAAGTCTGTGGCCACGGTTTCAGAACCATGGCTTGTAGTTCATTGATTGAGTCTGGATTGTGGTCGAGGGATGCAGTAGAACGGCAGATGAGTCATCAGGAGCGCAACTCTGTGCGTGCGGCTTATATCCATAAAGCCGAGCACTTAGATGAGCGCAGATTGATGATTCAGTGGTGGGCTGATTACTTGGATGCGAATCGGGAGAAGGGGGTTAGTCCGTTTGATTTTGCGAAGTTGAATACGAGCTGATTAAAAAAAGTTTCTGTAAGGCATGTATCTGATATGCCTTATTTTTTCTAATTGTGTTATTTGCGGGCTTTTAACTCAACTGTGCCACTACAGATTTTGAAACGCACTGATTTTGAACAAGGGTCAAAGACACTGCTCCGTAAGCAAGGCATAATGCAGCAATTACTCATTAGAATGGTTTCGTCTGATATGAGCACCATTACCCCTCACTACCGCAACGTACAACAGTTGTTGCAAAGTCAGTCGTTTTCCATTGATGAGTACCAGCGCGAGTACAAATGGGAAAAGGAGAACATTGACGAGCTACTCTCTGATCTTCAGGGCAAATTTTTCAGCTATAGCAAACCGGATGATGAAACCAGTGCCGTCAGCAGCTATGGCGAGTATTTTCTTGGTTCTATCATTGTCAGCAAGCGCAACAACAAAAACTACTTAATTGATGGTCAGCAGCGGGTCACTTCCTTGACACTGTTGCTGATTTGCCTGTACCGAGCAGCCCAAGAAAAGGGGCTGCCGGTAGCCCAAACCTTAGCCCCACTCATTTTCAGTGACAACCTCGGTAAGCCCAAGTTTAACCTTGACATCTCTGAGCGGTTACCTGTTATTAATGCACTATTTAAAGGGGAAGCGTTCAATCCGGACGGTAAGGATGAATCCATCCAAACCATGTATGCTCGTTATAGCGATATTGAAGTAAATGACCTGATGGCAGAACTAGGAGACGCGCTGCCACATTTCATCTACTGGTTGTTGACGAGGGTAGGTTTGATCGAGATTGCCACGGATAACGATAGCTATGCCTACGCTATTTTTGAAACGATGAATGATCGGGGTAAGCCACTGAGTCCAGTCGATATGTTGAAGGCCTATCTGTTGGCTCCAATTGAAGAACAGGATGCGCGATTACAGGCTAATCAGGTCTGGAAACAACAAGTTTTGGAATTGATCTCTTGGGGAGGGGGGCACGAACCGGAGCGTGATGCCAACTGTATTAAGGCGTGGTTACGGGCACAGTACGCAGAAAGTATCCGTGAACGTAAGGCGGGCTCGGTCGATAAAGATTGGGAGTTGATCGGTTCAGTCTTTCACCGCTGGGTGCGAGAAAACAACTCTCGCCTGGGTTTGGGTAAAGCTCAGGAAAATCAGAACATGATGGCTGTAAGCTTTCCATTTTTTGCCAAAGCGTACCGACGTATCCTACATACCAGCAAGCATTACACACCGAAGCTACGAGCGGTCTACTACAACGCTCACAATGATTTTACTTGGCAGAATACGGTGCTCCTAGCATCGTTGATAGAAACTGACGACGACGAGACAGTGGATCGCAAACTGGCGGTCACAGCTACTTATTTGGACATCTGGTTGATGCGTCGAGTAGTGAATTATGTCCGGGTTGGATACTCAAGTGTGTCTTACGCTATGTGGTTATTGTGCCGGGAGATCAGGCGTAAACCGCTATCGGAGTTGGTAGCTATCCTCCAGAATAAGTTGGCAGATGATGATGTTACGTTCTCCGGCTACGCAGTAAAAGGACGAACGGGTATTGATGGTTTAGGGCTCAATCAATTCAGCCGCCGTTATATCTACCATTTGCTAGCACGACTGACAGAAGCAACTGAGATCGGCGCAGGGCGTACTGAGACATTTGATCGATTGGTGGACCGTACTCTCAAGAACCCATTTGACATCGAACATATCTGGGCTGATGATTACGAAATCGTGAAAGATCAGTTCAGTACTGAGCAGGAATTTCAAGATTGGCGCAATCATGTTGCGTCAATTTTACTCTTACCAGCAGATGTTAACCGGAGCCTGCAGGACAAACCGTTTCCCCTGAAGCGGGTGCACTATGCCAAACAGAACTTCTTTGCCGCAAGTTTGGACTCCAGTGTTTACGAACATCAGCCACAGTTTCAGCAGTTTTCTACCAAATATGAGCTGCCTTTCAAATTCGCTGAGGTATTCGATAAAGCGGAGCAACAGGTACGCCGGAAACTGATTGCGGGATTAGTAGAATTAATTTGGTCACCGAATCGTTTATGTGAGGCCGCCCATGTCTGAGCAACCACTACAGAACTCGCTTTTTGAGGACGATTACCTGCTACGGGAACTTGGGCAGGTAGCACATGTTCCACAGGTCGCTTTAACAGAGTTAGTTGCTAACGCCTGGGATGCCGGAGCGTCACGAGTAGACTTGGTTTTACCTACCGATATAGGTGGAATATTGACTGTGACAGACGATGGTCATGGTATGACCCCGGAGCAATTTAAAAAGCGCTGGATGACTTTGCGCTATACCCGCGAGAAGTATCAAGGTTTCAATGTAGAGTTCCCTACCGGACGAACTGCCCGCCCGCGAAAGGCTTACGGTCGCAATGGCATTGGTCGCCATGGCTTGCTTTGTTTTGCTGACGAATACGAAGTGAAAACCTGGCGCGATGGCATTTTGGCAACCTTCGTTGTTGGCACCGGAGCTGGTTCTAGTCCTTTCGTGTGTCGTAGTGAGACTGAGGAGAAACACATAGGATCCGGTACACGATTGCAGGTACAGGTAACACGCAAACTGCCAGATGCCGATGAAATACTCACTGTATTATCCGCCCGCTTCATCCACGATCCTGAATTCGAGGTGCGTGTTAATGGCAAGTTACGACCCTTTACTGAGATTGATGGGCGAATAAGTGAAGAGACCCTGTGCCTCAGTGCAGGACGTCATGCCAAAGTGATTGTCATCGACTCAACTCGTCTGAATCATTCTTCTTTGCACCAAGGAATTGCATTTTGGGTACAGCACAGATTAGTTGGGACCCCGTCATGGGCAGTTGGACAGATAGCCAATTTCGACGGACGTACACGCTTTGCCCGGCGTTACAAGGTTATCGTTGATACAGAAGGTTTCGAATCTGATGTTGAACAAGACTGGACCGCTTTTTGTCCCACTGATTCTGTAAATGAATTATATCAGGCTACAGCTGAGCACATTCGTGATGTTGCACAAAGGCTTGCTGTGGAATTTACTGAAATTACATCAGAGGATGCTCTGATGCAAAACCGCTCAGAGTTAGCAACCTTGGGTCAGGGGGCCCGCTTGGGAGTGGCTGAATTCACTACAGCGGTAGCTCAAGAGCATCCGACTGTCTCCCCAGATGTCAACGACGGATGAAAAGTGATCCACTTATATCTCCACCAACGGCCCAATATTGATCCACCGTTTTACTCAGGATTAGCTTCTGCTATAACCCCGGCCTTTCGTTTCTGTCTGAGTCGATAGCTTTCTCCTTTGATTTGAACGACATGTGAGTGGTGTAAGATACGGTCCAGCATCGCTGAGGTCAGTGCTGCATCACCGGCGAACGTTTGATCCCACTGCCCGAACGGCAGATTGGATGTCAGGATCATTGCGCTCTTTTCGTAACGTTTAGCGATGACCTGGAAGAACAGCTTTGCTTCTTCCTGACTGAACGGCAGATAGCCTATTTCATCAATGATGAGCAGGCGGGGGGCCATTACTCCACGCTGAAGCGTCGTTTTATAACGGCCCTGACGTTGTGCCGTAGATAACTGAAGTAACAGATCTGCTGCTGTTGTGAAGCGAACTTTGATACCTGCACGGACTGCTTCATAGCCCATCGCTATTGCCAGATGGGTTTTCCCCACACCTGATGGCCCCAGTAATACGATATTTTCATTACGTTCTATGAAGCTGAGTGAGCGTAACGACTGGAGTTGCTTCTGCGGTGCTCCGGTGGCGAATGTGAAGTCATACTCTTCGAACGTTTTCACCGCCGGGAAGGCTGCCATTCGGGTATACATCGCCTGTTTACGTTGATGACGTGCCAGTTTTTCTTCATGAAGCAGATGCTCCAGGAAGTCCATATAACTCCATTCCTGGTCTACTGCCTGTTGTGACAGCGCAGGCGCTGCGCTTATAAGGCTTTCCAGTTGCAACTGCCCGGCGAGCGCCATCAGTCGTTGATGTTGCAGTTCCATCATCACGCCACTCCTCTGCAGAATGAGTCGTAGATGGAGAGTGGATGATGCAGGGGGTGTTTGTCGAAGTTCACCAGATTTTCATCAAGATGCACGTCATACTCTTTTTTCTCCGGAGGCAGTGCCAGCATGGACTGCTGCTCTTCGAGCCAGCGATCGCAGGGACGGGCCTGGATTGTTTCATGCTTTCGTTGGTTAGCGACATCGTGCAGCCAGCGCAGACCGTGGCGGTTGGCTGTTTCAACATCGACAGTGATCCCCATCGGGCGCAGGCGAGTCATTAGTGGGATGTAAAAACTGTTACGGGTGTACTGCACCATCCGTTCCACCTTACCTTTAGTCTGTGCCCTGAAGGGGCGACACAGTCGGGGAGAGAAGCCCATCTCCTTGCCGAACTGCCACAGCGAAGGATGGAACCGGTGCTGACCGGTCTGATATGCGTCACGTTGCAGAACCACAGTTTTCATATTGTCATACAACACTTCGCGCGGCACACCACCAAAGAAGCGGAACGCATTACGATGGCAGGTCTCCAGCGTGTCATAACGCATATTGTCAGTGAATTCGATGTACAGCATTCGGCTGTATCCGAGAACAGCAACGAACACGTGAAGCGGTGAGCGACCATTACGCATAGTGCCCCAGTCAACCTGCATCTGTCGTCCGGGTTCAGTTTCGAACCGAACGGCAGGCTCCTGCTCCTGAGGAACCGAGAGAGAACGAATGAATGCCCTGAGAATGGTCATTCCGCCACGATATCCCTGGTCTCTGATCTCGCGAGCGATTACCGTTGCCGGGATTTTGTAAGGATGAGCATCGGCGATGCGTTGACGAATATAATCCCGGTATTCATCCAGGAGTGAAGCAACAGCAGGTCGCGGCGTATATTTTGGCGGCTCAGATTTTGCCTGCAAATAACGTTTAACGGTATTGCGGGAGATCCCCAGTTCTCTGGCAATCGCCCGGCTACTCATTCCCTGCTTGTGCAGGATTTTAATTTCCATAACTGTCTCAAAAGTGACCATAAACTCTCCTGAATCAGGAGAGCAGATTACCCCCTGGATCTGATTTCAGGCGTTGGGTGTGGATCACTATTGCACCGTTCGTTACAACAAGAAATCAAAAGGGGGTCCCAATGAGGGATGAAAAGAGCTTAGCGCACACCCGATGGAACTGTAAATATCATATAGTTTTTGCGCCGAAGTACCGAAGGCAGGTGTTCTACAGGGAAAAACGCAGAGCGATTGGCAGTATTTTAAGAAAACTGTGCGAATGGAAAAACGTGAATATCCTGGAAGCAGAATACTGTGTGGATCACATCCATATGCTTCTGGAGATCCCGCCCAAGATGAGTGTCTCGGGATTTATGGGGTACCTGAAGGGAAAGAGCAGTCTGATGCTTTATGAGCAGTTTGGCGATTTGAAGTTCAAATACCGTAACAGGGAGTTTTGGTGTCGAGGGTATTACGTTGATACGGTAGGGAAAAACACGGCCAGGATACAAGAATACATAAAGCACCAATTGGAAGAGGATAAAATGGGTGAGCAACTCTCGATCCCGTATCCCGGTAGCCCGTTTACGGGCCGTAAGTAATCCATAGATGCAAATGTCAGATCGCGATGCGCCTGTTAGGGCGCGGCTGGTAACAGAGCCTTATAGGCGCATATGAAAAACCTCCGGCTATGCCGGAGGATATTTATTAAAACACATCACGCTTAAGACGTATCGCAGTTAAAGACATGTCTCGGTTAAAGACATATCACAGTTAAAAATAGACAGCAGTTAATGCTTAAGAGGATCTTCCTCACTCCATTCGTCACTGTCAGACAGTTCTGTATCGCTAGGGATCCGCTTTTCTTCGTCTGCCCACTCACCTAAATCAATAAGCTGGCAGCGCTTGCAACAAAAAGGGCGAAAAGGGCTTTGTTCACCCCAGATAACGACTTTTCCACAGGTGGGGCAGTTAACCTGTATTTGTTCTGATTCCATGTTCTCTCCTAAAATCTATCGATACCCTTCATCTTTCAAGTGGTAGATGTATTAGTTTCAAATAGTAGATCTATTAGGCAGTTCCCGTTCATCCGTATTATTTGCTGATGTCAATGATGCGGGATTTACTCCTTTGCCGCCTTCCTACGCCTTGAAATCTATTGGGTATCACACTTATTACAAAATCAGCAGCAGGCTAATTCAAACGATAAACGGGCCGGAACGGTGCCATTTTCACTATCAAGCGCTAAAAAGCGAATGGCATACCGTGTTTTATGGCCGGAAATTTGTGGATACAGTTGTGGATCGAGCGGTAGACGTAATCTGAGCAGGTCAGCTCCCCCAGCATTATCCTGAAAGAAACCATTTAAACTTATCTGGCTACGTAAAGGGCATGACTGGCGAATTAAGTCCAAAATGATCGTCAGTGACTGGTGAAGAGGGGCCAGACTTGCTAGCAATTTATTGATATGTTGGTCTCGTTGTTCTGACGGTTGATGTAACCAGACATGTAACGTCGGTAAATCAAAACTACAACATCCTCCAGGGATACTCAGGCGCTGGCGGACCACACTGATCAAGCGATCTTCTTTTAGTGACTGCCCGATACGCGGGGCTGACATTAATACGGCGGCACGGCTTTTTAACTGATTGCGCAGAGAGTCTACTAATGACACGTCAACACCGGGTATATCAGCCCATTGCTGTAGTTTTTGCTGTTGGCGCTCGAGTTCTTTTAACAGATCAGTACGGACTTCACCGCGTTCAAGTACATCAATTAAATCCGATGCGGTACGGAAAAAGGTTAATGCATTGGCAATATTATCTAATGAGCGGTGGCTTTCTAGCTGTTGTAATAAAAACTCCATTCTTAGCCAAGTGCGCATCTTTTCATTGAGCGGATGTTCAAAAAGTATTGTTGAGGTAAGGTCACTCATTGATGTAGATCCTGTTGGGCCGCAGTTGCCAATTTTAAGTACCGATGGTGTAGTGAGGCAACATGCTGGGCGATCATTAACGGGTCGCCGCTATTGTCAATAATGTCATCAGCACAGGCCAAGCGTTGTTGCCGCGAAACCTGTGAAGCCAAAATATTTTCTGCCTGTTGGCGTGTAATACCATCTCTCGCCATGGTCCGTGCGAGCTGTATGTCTGGTGTTACGTCGACTACTAACACACGATCTGCCCGGTGATGTAAACCATTTTCAACCAGTAGAGGCACAACCCAAAGGGCATAAGGTTGATCAATACCGGCTAATTGGCGTTGCGTTTCCTGCTGAATAAGGGGGTGTAACAGTGAATTTAACCATGCTTTTTCTTGTTGCTCACTGAAAATTTTTTGTCGCAATGCCGCTCTATTTAATGAGCCATCTTGCTGCAAAATATTTTCACCATAACGGGATGCAATGGCCGCTAGTGCAGATGTCCCTGGTTCAACAACCTGACGAGCAATAATATCAGCATCAACCAACGGCACACCTAAATTGGCGAATGCATTTGCCACCGTACTCTTTCCGCTACCGATCCCACCTGTGAGAGCCACAATATAGGTCATTGCTTCGCCTTATTTACTGCCATTGGATGGGAGAATTGTATCTGAAAGCTTGGGCGAAGGCATAGCCAAGGTATGCATTCTATCTGTATGGCGCAGTAAAATAAGCGGAGAAAACTCACGGATAAGAGCGTGGTCAGTAATATTCAGGTAATTTGTGGGATTGTAGCGCAAATAAAGGTTAATTCGCAGTCTTGCCGAAGAATTATTCATGCGTATGATAGCTCCACTGGGATGGCGTGTTTTACGCCCGATCACATTTTGCGATCTATCGCCAATAACCAGGGAATAATAAGTCATGCGCATTGAAGAAGGTTTGAAATTAGGCTTTAAGGATGTGTTAATCCGTCCTAAACGTTCAACGCTGAAAAGCCGTTCTGAAGTTGCTCTGGAACGTCAGTTTACTTTCAAACATTCAGGTTGGAATTGGTCTGGTGTCCCTATCATAGCCGCTAATATGGATACCGTTGGTACCTTCCGCATGGCTGAGGTTTTGGCTTCATTTGATATTCTTACTGCCGTTCACAAGCATTACACTCTCGAACAATGGGCTGAGTTCGTTAAGCGCTCACCAGAATCAGTGTTACGCCATGTCATGGTATCAACGGGCACTTCCTCTGCTGATTTCGACAAAATGAAACAAATTTTGGCGTTATCACCATCATTAAAATTTATCTGTATTGATGTCGCGAACGGCTACTCAGAACACTTTGTTTCTTTCCTGCAAAGAGCGCGTGAAGCTTGTCCTGATAAAGTCATTTGTGCGGGTAATGTCGTGACAGGTGAAATGGTAGAGGAACTGATCCTCTCTGGTGCTGATATCGTTAAAGTCGGTATTGGCCCTGGTTCTGTTTGTACCACCCGTGTTAAGACTGGCGTTGGCTACCCACAACTGTCTGCTGTCATTGAGTGCGCCGACGCTGCTCATGGCCTTGGGGGCCAAATTGTCAGCGATGGTGGCTGTTCTGTTCCAGGTGATGTGGCTAAAGCTTTTGGTGGTGGTGCCGATTTCGTGATGCTAGGTGGCATGTTGGCAGGCCATGATGAGTGTGAAGGGCGCGTTGTCGAAGAGAATGGCGAGAAGTTCATGCTGTTTTACGGGATGAGTTCTGAATCTGCGATGAAACGCCATGTCGGTGGTGTTGCACAATACCGTGCGGCAGAAGGTAAAACGGTTAAGTTACCACTGCGTGGTTCAGTCGATAATACCGTGCGTGACATCATGGGAGGCCTACGTTCTGCATGTACTTATGTGGGCGCTTCACATTTGAAAGAATTAACGAAGCGTACGACGTTTATTCGCGTAGCAGAGCAAGAAAACCGCGTATTTGGCACTGATTGATACGGGTTATTACGGCATGATAATTTGTCAGTAATGTCGTCATCAGGATACCTGAGCGCTGAGTTGTAGGGTGCCAACGCAATTCAATATAGGGTTGTGTGGTAGATAAGGGCCTATTTTCGCCCTTATCTACTGGGCCAAGCTAACGCTTTCAGGTTGTTATTTCTGACCGTTGTATGTGGCTGTATTCACGTATGGTTTTTATATTTACCTGCTCAACTGCTCAACTGCTCAACTGCTCAACTGCTCAACTGCTCAACGCCCCGTTAATCCTTCACTTACTCTCTCCGCAATGCCTCTCTGGTCTTGCACCTGATCGTGCCATTACATCCCGCCATGGCATGCCATGCACTCCACTATGCCCAGTTTACCATCCACTAGGTCCATAATGAGGTTATCCAATAACATCACCTAACTGGAATATGGGTAAATACATGGCGATCACCAGTACGCCGACAATACTGCCAATAATCAGCATAAGAAGTGGCTCTAGCATTTGAGTGACGTTATCTGCCAAATTCTGAGTTTGTTGCTGATGCCAACAGGCTAACTTTTCCAGCAACACATCCTGTGAGCCTGATTCTTCACCAACCCTAATGAGCTGCTGACAAATGGCAGGAAATAAAGGGTGCTGATTAAGAGTGGTATACAGCGGTATACCTTGGCTAATTTGTTTTTGAATACACCTTAAGGCTTGCTGATAATTGTAGTTGTGAATGGATCGAGCCGCTGCATCTAACCCGGCTGACAGGGGTAGCCCGGCTTGTTGTGTGATAGCTAACGTTTGAAAAATTTGGCTGAGGCAGCTACCACGGATTAATGTTGAGACTAAGGGAATGCTTAATAGAATGGTCTGTTCCCATTGCTGCCAGCGAGATTTTTTTCGTAATGTATAGAAATACCCAATACACACTATTGCTATTATCAGCGCCAGATAGGGGCCATAAAAAGTGAGAAAAGTTGATAGCCACAGTAAGCTTGCAGTTAGCCCCGGCAGGGGGGTATCAAACGATTGATATATTTGTGCAAATTCGGGTAACACCATGACTAACATAATGACACTGACTACCAATGCGACGATGCAGACCACAACGGGGTATTTCAGCGCTTTTATGACTTTTTTGTGTAAATTTTGCTGCCGTTCCTGATGGTGTACTAATTGAGTACAACATTGCTCAAGATTACCCGTAAGCTCCCCGACGGCAACCACTGGAGGATACAGTCGGGGGAATACGTGTGGATACTGTTCCATCACTTCCGAGAGTGACTGGCCTTGTGCAACTTGCTGACTTATCTCATCTAATAGGCAACGCCATGCTGAGTCATCTGCCTCTTTTGCCAATAATTGTAAACTGTTGACCAACGGTAAACCCGCTTGCAATAAAGTCGCTAATTGGCGGGTCATTGCCACCAACCGTTCCCCTTGCCAGTAGCGTGCAGATAACCGCCTTCCCCCTTTCACGCCTAGGGGCTGTAAGCCATGTTGGATGATATGTTCATAGACACTGTTTCTCTCAGTTGCCAGTAGCATGCCCGTCTGTAGCTCCCCTGTTTTGTTGAGAGCTGTCCAATTGAATAAACGATGGCGGCTCAAGAGGTGACCTCTGTTTCTGCTACGAAGCCCACAACACGATTAATTTCACTAAGGGTAGTGATGCCTTTTTCGATTAAAGCTAAACCTGAGCAGAGTAAGGCTGTTTGTTCTTGCTTCTGGGCAATTTGTACCAGTTTTACAGGGCTGGCATTATTGAGTATGGCTTGCTGAATCTGCGGCGTTACACTCAGCATTTCATAAATACCCGTTCGGCCATAATAACCCGTACAACAATGCTCACAACCTACAGCTAGATAGTGTTGGATCGGACCAGACCTTATGTGAGCTGGTGGAATAAAGGGGTGAGATGCAGCCTGGCGGCAATGTAAACATAGGCGGCGCACCAAGCGTTGAGCAATGACGAGTTTTAGACTTGAGGCGATTAAATGGCGTTCTATTCCCATTTGTGCCATGCGTATCAGCGTTTCTGCTGTTGAGTTAGTGTGCAGCGTCGATAGGACCAAATGCCCGGTCTGGGCCGCGTTAACTGCGATACTGGCGGTTTCATTATCACGAATTTCACCAACCATAATGACATCAGGGTCCTGTCGTAGGATGGCTCGTAGTATTCGAGAGAAATCCAGACCGATCTTGCTGTTTACCTGGGTTTGGTTAATGCCATTGACGGGGATCTCAATAGGATCTTCGACGCTACAGATGTTTCTTTGTGTCTGATTCAGCCGCGCTAAACTGCAATATAACGTAATGGTTTTGCCACTACCGGTAGGGCCGGTGACCAGAATCAGCCCTTGTGGTGCTGATAATGCCTGTGTTAATTGTTTCAGTGCCGCATCCGTCATCCCCAGCTTTTCTAACGTGGTTTGCTGTTGTATTTGAAGAATACGCAATACCACTTTTTCACCATATTGCGTAGGGAGAGTCGCTATCCGCATTGAATAGTGTGAATCACCAAAGGGTAAGGTTAGTTGACCATCTTGTGGTAATCGCCGTTCAGCAATATTTAATTTCGCCATGACCTTCAGGCAACTGCTAATCCGAGCTGCCCATTCGGCCTCGGGTGGGGTGAATTCATGCAACACACCATCAATTCTTAAACGAACACGATAGTGGTGTTGATAAGGCTCAAAATGGATATCTGAAGCGCGTTTTTGAATGGCTAGACTTAGCGTCTGGGTTATGAATTGAATGACGGGTGTGTCACTCTCATTATCAAACACAGTATCATCTATTGTCTGTTGCTGCTGATTGTGCGGTTTTACTCGCGACGGATCACCTCCCTTTTGGGATAACAACGCGCTATTTAGCCCGTTGTTAATACTACTGTTTAGGTTATTTTTCGTCGGGCTCCCCAAATACAATGATTGTTCAATCTTGGCTTCGGGCCAATATTCCACTCTGACTTGACGGCCACATGTGAAACGCAACGCGGTCAATAACGCTTCATCAACGGTCTGGGCTGAAGCTATCGAAAGGCTTTTACCATCAAGAGTGAGTGCCACTGCCCGATAACGCCGACAGAGAAGGTGTAATTCATCACTAATTGTTTCAAATGAGGACACTATAAATTCAGCCATTTGATGGGGCCTTATCATTGAAACGGAATACCGCTTTACAACTATCAGTCATGGCACTATCTGTTGCCGTACATGTTCTGGCCCAGACTAAATTTCCGTTGCTGTTTCGGGTTGGTGATATCGCCAATGTCAGGCCAGTAAGCGTATGCTGGCCACTTAATGTAATAACACCTTTGGCAATATTTATTGCATTGATATAACGCGATACTTGCCCTGCGGGGATCCCATTACTGCCAGCGTTGCAGCTATCAAGGTTGGATTGCTCAAGAGCACAAAGTTCTACCGCCATCTTGTAGGGGACGATGGCCTGTAGCATGTCGGTGAGTGCTGCTTTTTGGATATAACGTTGATATGAGGGAATGCCAATACCACTGAGGACTGCAATGATAGCAACCGCAACCATCAATTCAATTAATGTAAAACCTTTCTGTAATGTTAAACCCTGATGTTTAGCCATTTTACCCCTCCATGTGTTTAAGAAACTGGAGGCAGGGTGCCGTTTTTTAATTCATACCAACAGGGGCTTTGTGCCGAATTGCGGGGCGTATTGACGGATATTTAGGTTATTGCAATAACGTAACAGATAACTTCGGCGGCACTCGCAAAACAGGATATTGACCTGATAATAATGGCTATCCGCCGAAGATAGTTTGGTAGAGTTACTGGAAACGCATTGAGAGGTCTAACGCTGTTATGTGCTTGGTAAGCGCCCCTACTGAGATGAAGTCAATGCCGGTTTCAGCGTAACTGCGTAACGTTTCTAAAGTGACATTACCCGAGACCTCCAATTGTGCACTGCCTTGAGTCTTGGCATGGTCATCGCGCATTTTTACGGCATCACGCATCATTGGAATGGTGAAATTATCTAACATAACGATATCTGCACCTGCTTCTAGTGCTTGCTGTAATTCATCAAGGGATTCGACTTCAACCTCGATAGGGACATCGGCATGTATCCAAAAGGCTTTGGCAACGGCTTCTTTAATCGAACCGGCTGCAATAATATGATTCTCTTTGATTAGGAAGGCGTCAGATAAACCGAGCCGATGGTTATTACCACCACCACAGAGGACGGCATATTTTAATGCAGTACGCAGGCCTGGTAGTGTCTTGCGAGTATCGAGTAGTTGTGTTTTTAGCCCCGC
Organism: Yersinia pestis; assembly: GCF_900460465.1. Lineage (GTDB taxonomy): Bacteria > Pseudomonadota > Gammaproteobacteria > Enterobacterales > Enterobacteriaceae > Yersinia > Yersinia pestis. The sequence continues at coordinate 953,928 of NZ_UAVH01000001.1, forward strand.
GAGTTGTACAACATAGCGGCTGACCTCGGTGGCAACCCCAGATAGCGTTTGCAGGAAGTTAAGTGCGGTGCGCTCACCTGTCAGCAAAATGCGAGCAGGTCCGGTCAAATGGCAAAGTGTTTGATTGGCTGTCAGTTTATCGCCATCTGTAACCAGCCACTGAATTGAGATTTGCGCACCCAGTTGAATGAAGACTTCATTCAACCAGCGTTGCCCACAAAAGATACCGTCCTCACGGGTAATAATTGTGGCGGTAGCTTGTTTATCTGCGGGGAGTAATTGTGCGGTGAGATCACGGTCTGCATTGACCTCTCCGCCTAGGTCTTCACTCAGTGCCTGAGCAACAGTCGCAGGTATATCACTTTGAATTCGTTCCAATAGCTCGGCGCGGCGGCTGTTGGAATTGTAGCAGCGGGGCGGCATATAAACTCCGAAATGGCGAATAGACAATCGTCTAAACATGCTACCCTGTTGCAGGCTGAAGTGCCATCAAAGAGCCGTTCAAAGTGAACGATCAGGGTGATTGGAGTAAATAATGCTGCTGGAAAACGGCTGGATTGTCGGGGTTAAACAGGTGCTGTCCCCCCATTTTGATCTGAGGCCAGAGGGTGAAATGCCCTCTCTGCTGGTGATTCATAGTATCAGTCTACCGCCCAGTGAGTTTGGTGGCCCCTATATCGATCAGCTCTTCACCGGGACACTCAATGCCGATGAGCATCCCTATTTTGCTAGTATTGTACATTTACGCGTCTCGGCCCATTGCTTGATTCGCCGTGATGGTGAAATCATTCAGTATGTTCCGTTCGATAAACGGGCTTGGCATGCAGGTGTTTCCGTATTTGCTGGGCGTGAGCGATGTAACGATTTTTCTATTGGGATCGAGCTGGAAGGGACAGATGTGTTACCGTTTACTCCCGTGCAATATCAACGACTGACTGAGATCAGTGCGGTTTTATTTGCCCACTATCCAATAACGGTAGAGCGGGTGGCTGGTCACAGTGAGATCGCACCAGGGCGTAAAACAGACCCAGGGCTGGCCTTTGATTGGTTTTTTTATCAACAAAATTTAGCTAAGTTGCTTGTATGAGCATGTTGCCGGTGGCATTACACTAGCCAGTGTAATTGTATGCTCGATGTAACCATATGATCTGTTTAATTATATTCTCTGTGTAACTACATGCTCTATGTAACTACATGCTCTAGACAACCAGTTAATCTCTGTAACTCAGTAAAGTTAGTGCAGTCTTATTATCAGGCCGGTATTTATCTCTAGGGTGGAGATCCGTCCCGAATGCTGTCTGGTTCTGTCATTCATGAATGCCATGGGTATATGCCCTGTCTCAGGATAGGTTCAATCAAAGGGAGAATAAGAGCTAATGACATTGTTTACGCTGTTACTGGTGCTGGCATGGGAGCGCTTGTTTAAACTGGGCGAACATTGGCAGTTAGATCACCGCCTTGAAGTTGTATTTGCCCGATTGCAGCGATTTTCCTTGATACAAACCATTTTGTTAACTGTCCTATGGATGGTGCTGGTTTGGGGGATTTTGCAATTAGTGCAAAATATTTTGTTTGGCTTCCCACTATTATTGCTTTGGATCCTGATTTGCCTAATGTGTATCGGTGCGGGGGGGATTCGTAGGCACTACCGAGCGTATTTGAAAGCTGCTCGCCAAGGCGATATTCATGCTACAGATAAAATGGCAGAGGAACTCGCGCTAATTCATGGTTTGCCCATAGAAAGTGGTGAGAAGGACCGTCTGCAATCTTTGCAAAATGCCTTACTGTGGATTAACTTTCGCTACTATTTAGCCCCTATTTTCTGGCTTATTGTATGTGGCAGCTATGGCCCTGTAGCGTTGGCTGGCTATGCCATGCTACGAGGATATCAAACGTGGTTAGCACGCCATCACACGCCTTTAGAGCGTGCTCAAACGGGTATTGACGGTATCTTGCATTGGCTGGATTGGGTTCCTGTGCGGTTAGTGGGCGTTGCCTATGCTTTGTTAGGGCATGGTGAAAGGGCTCTACCCGCTTGGCTGGCTTCATTAGGGGATTTCCACTCTCAGCAATATCAGGTGCTGACGCGGCTTGCTCAGTATTCTTTGGCTCGAGAACCGCATTTAGATCCGGTGCAGACACCCCGCGCAGCGGTGTCTTTAGCCCGAAAAGTTACATTGACGATCATTGTCGTCGTCGCATTACTGACGATTTACGGCGCACTGGTTTAATACGCTAATGGATTCCGATGCTTGGGGCTTATTGTGCCCCAACATTGGTTACCCTAAGAATTGGTTATCCTAAGAATTAGTTGCCCGAATAATTGGTAGCCACAATAATTAGGAATATCAACGACCCATTCTCTCCGCCGATAGCATTTTGTCATGAGTGTTGGCCTCAGACTAATGACAAACCCCGATGACTCGAACTGAAACGGTGAGGATAGGCAGAGGAGTAAAGCGTTCGCGCCATATCCATATATAGCGCGGCTCTAGCTTACATGGATGTTATTTTTCTGTAGGGAAGGCGGCGGCTTTATTTGCTGCCTGTTCTCTTCGCCATAGGTACTTTGTCAATAGCCTAGGCCAGCACTAAGTGCTGGCCTAGGTAGGGTTAACTAGCGGATTTATAAGGAAATGGGTTGTTCTTTACTTGGTTACTTTCCTGCTGCTAGCGCTCAGTTGCTGATTCTGACGTTGGCTCTGATTCTTCAGAATATAACCAATCGCTAGGACGACTACCCAGACAGGAATAAGTATCACTGAAATCCGGATGCTGGGTGTCAGAAACATGATCACTAAGATGCCGGTCAGGAACAACAAACACAAACAGTTACCGAACGGATACCAAAATGCTTTGAATTTTGGTATTACGCCCTGGCGGTTTTTCGCCGCACGGAATTTCAGGTGTGCCAGGCTAATCATCGCCCAGTTGATCACCAACGCGGATACCACTAATGCCATCAGTAATTCAAAGGCACGGCCAGGTAACAGGTAGTTAATCAGTACACAAAACGCGGTAGCAAACGCAGAAACAGCAATCGCAATGACTGGAACACCTCGGCCATCCACTTTCAACAGGATTTTCGGGCCATTACCTTGTTTAGCTAAACCAAACAACATGCGGCTGTTACAGTATACGCAACTGTTGTAGACCGAGAGTGCCGCCGTCAGTACGACAATATTCAAGACAGTGGCGACTGAATTACTGTCCAGCGCATCGAAAATCAATACGAATGGGCTGCCGCCTTCGACCACTTTTCCCCATGGGTAGAGTGATAACAAGATTGCCAGAGAACCAATATAAAACAGAAGAATACGGTAGATAACCTGATTGGTTGCCTTCGGAATGCTTTTGGCCGGGTCTTCTGCTTCTGCTGCGGTGATACCCACTAATTCAAGGCCACCGAAAGAGAACATAATTACCGCCATTGCCATCACCAGACCCATGATGCCATTCGGGAAGAAACCGCCTTGGGCCCATAAGTTGGTTACCGTGGCTTCTGGGCCACCCCGGCCACTGATGAGCAGGTAACCGCCAAATAAAATCATCGCAATAATCGCGATCACTTTAATGATGGCAAACCAAAATTCCATCTCACCATAGACTTTTACGTTAGCCAGGTTGATGGCGTTGATGGCCAAGAAGAAGACGGCGGCGGAGACCCAGGTAGGGATTTCTGGCCACCAATATTGCACATAGATCCCCACTGCGGTTAGTTCGGCCATCGCCACCAACACATACAGCACCCAGTAGTTCCAGCCAGAAGCAAAACCGGCAAAGTGTCCCCAATATTTATACGCAAAGTGGCTAAAGGAACCGGCTACAGGTTCTTCAACCACCATTTCGCCTAGCTGGCGCATTATCAGAAACGCAATAAAACCCCCAATTGCGTACCCCAGTAAAACCGAAGGCCCAGCCATTTTGATGGTCTGTGCTATGCCGAGGAATAGTCCGGTACCAATTGCACCACCTAGGGCAATAAGCTGAATATGGCGGTTTTTAAGCCCCCGTTTTAGCTCAGCACCCTCTTGTTGATCACTCATCAATTACATCCTTTGTCGTTGTGACTACTCGCGGGCTTAATCTTAGTTTTTTGCTATACCCTTCATCATTGGACGTTACAGAGACGCTAGCGATATTCATTCGAACTGCTTACCGGTATTCGAACCATTTACCGGCATTCGAATCACTTACCGAAATAAACTTCTCGGGATCCATTTGCTTGCGGCTTGCTTATAACGCCAGTGATTACGGGTATTAATGTAATCATTTAATTACACTGGTTGTATTGCTTTATTTACGATTAACCTTTTTCGTATTTCATTTACAGGCTACCGTTTGGGAGAGAATAGTGGTAAGCAAAAAACTTTGCATCTGCTTTTTCTTTTGGTTGTCTAATTTTTGAGCAAAATGGCAATAAAGATATTGAGATGTGATCAAACTGATGTTTTGGAAAAAATCTTATAGTGAGGAAAAAGAGTCATGTGTGCTTTCTAGGCTATAAATGAGTCGTGAGCCATTTTAATTTTTCTTATATTGGTTCACTGATGAAAGAAAATACGGATATGAAGTTTCTTTAGTTAAGTGTGAATTTAAATTCAAAAAATATGAATTTAAATTTAATTATTAAATGACTATAACGCTTCAGCTTGCCTAATCATCCGTTTTATCAAGGTTAATATTCTGTAGAGTCAGGTAATGGTATTACCACCGGTACGTTATCACTTTGCTCTTCTTTATTCATAAAGTTGTTAAAATGTGCTGGGTTTCATGATTTCGGTCAAGGTCCGTATGGACAGCTAGTGAATACTTTGTTACTTTATCGTCACGTTTTTGAAATTGGTATTACCAATTGACTCCGCGCCACTCGCAGAGACGATTCACTCAATACGGCTTACACCAAATATGGCCTACAACAAAATACGTCAACCCAAACTATCAGATGTAATCGAGCAGCAGCTCGAATACTTGATCTTGGAAGGGACGCTGCGTCCGGGTGAAAAGTTACTGCCTGAACGTGAGTTGGCGAAGCAATTTGATGTTTCCCGACCTTCTTTGAGAGAAGCTATTCAGCGATTAGAGGCTAAAGGCTTGCTGTTGCGCCGTCAGGGAGGGGGTACCTTCGTTCAGACCAATCTGTGGCAAAGCTTTAGCGATCCGTTAGCTGAACTGCTGGCAGACCATCCAGAATCACAATTCGACCTGCTTGAAACCCGTCATGCCCTTGAAGGTATTGCCGCCTATTACGCTGCATTACGTGGCACTGATGAAGATCTGCAACGTATCCGTGAGTGCCATACTGTCATCCAGCAAGCGCAGGATAACGGTGATTTGGATGCTGAAGCCGATGCGGTGATGCAGTATCAAGTGGCGGTCACAGAGGCTGCACATAATGTGGTCTTGCTGCATTTACTCCGTTGCATGGGGCCAATGCTGGAACAAAACGTCAGACAAAACTTTGAATTGCTCTACTTGCGCCGCGAAATGTTGGCCACTGTGAGCAGTCACCGAGCCAGGATTTTCGAGGCGATTGTGGCACGTGAACCAGAAAAAGCACGAGAAGCATCGCACCGTCACTTGGCGTTTATTGAGGAGATTCTGTTGGATCTTAGCCGGGAGCACAGTCGCCGTGAGCGATCTTTGCGTCGGCTCCAACAGCGCAAGGAGTAGAAACGAATCATTCGGGTTGCGCCTCTGCAAGACCTCAATAACTCGTTTTGGATTCTCATTTGAGAATTATTAGCGGCAACTAAACTGATGGGCCTATCTTTCTGTTCTTCACCAGGGCGTGTGCTTTACCCTTGTGTTAAAGCATTAGAAGATGGACTCCAAATAAACCATTAGAAATAAATAAGGAATACCACCATGTCAGAACGTTTAAATAATGACGTGGATCCGATCGAAACCCGCGACTGGCTACAGGCGATCGAATCGGTCATCCGTGAAGAGGGCGTTGAGCGTGCTCAGTATCTGATTGATCAGGTCTTGGGCGAAGCCCGTAAAGGTGGCGTGAGTGTTGCTGCAGGTTCGGCAAATCGTGATTACATCAACACCATTCCAGTAGAAGATGAACCCGCTTACCCCGGCAATCTGGACCTGGAGCGTCGTATTCGTTCTGCTATCCGTTGGAATGCGGTGATGACGGTGTTGCGTGCATCTAAGAAAGATCTGGATTTGGGGGGCCACATGGCGTCCTTCCAGTCTTCCGCTACGTTCTACGAGGTTTGCTTCAACCACTTCTTCCGTGCCCGTAACCAAAAAGACGGCGGCGATCTGGTTTACTTCCAGGGCCACATTTCTCCAGGTGTTTACGCGCGCGCCTTCCTGGAAGGCCGTCTGACTGAAGATCAAATGAATAACTTCCGTCAGGAAGTTCACGGTAAAGGTCTGTCTTCATACCCGCATCCAAAACTGATGCCTGAATTCTGGCAGTTCCCGACGGTATCCATGGGGCTGGGGCCAATTAGTGCTATTTATCAGGCCAAGTTCCTGAAATACCTCTCGCACCGTGGTCTGAAAGACACCTCAGCACAGACTGTTTACGCCTTCTTGGGTGATGGTGAGATGGATGAGCCGGAATCCAAAGGTGCGATCACCATCGCAACCCGTGAAAAATTGGATAACCTGGTCTTCGTTATTAACTGTAACTTGCAGCGCCTTGATGGCCCGGTTACGGGTAACGGCAAAATCATTAATGAGCTGGAAGGTATCTTCAGTGGTGCTGGCTGGCAGGTTCTGAAAGTCATTTGGGGTGGTCGTTGGGATGAACTGCTGCGTAAAGATACCAGCGGCAAACTGATCCAATTGATGAACGAAACGCTGGATGGCGACTACCAGACGTTTAAATCTAAAGATGGCGCCTATGTGCGTGAACACTTCTTTGGCCGCTTCCCAGAAACGGCTGCATTAGTGAAAGATATGACTGACGATGAGATCTGGTCTCTGAACCGGGGTGGTCATGATCCGAAGAAAATCTTTGCTGCACTGAAAAAAGCACAAGAAACTCAAGGTAAACCAACGGTTATCCTGGCCCATACCATTAAAGGTTACGGCATGGGTGAAACGGCTGAAGGTAAAAATATTGCTCACCAGGTGAAGAAAATGAATATGGATGGGGTTCGCCACTTCCGTGATCGTTTCAATGTGCCAGTTGCCGATGCTGAAATCGAAAAACTGCCATACATCACCTTCGAGAAAGATTCCGAAGAGTATAAATATCTGCACGAACGCCGTCAGGCGCTGGAAGGCTATTTGCCAACCCGTATGCCTAAATTCACCGAGAAGCTGGAAATCCCTGCCTTGTCAGATTTCAGCTCCTTGTTGGAAGAGCAGAATAAAGAGATCTCTACCACTATCGCCTTCGTGCGCGCGCTGAACGTGATGTTGAAGAACAAATCGATCAAAGATCGTATTGTTCCCATCATCGCTGATGAAGCCCGTACTTTTGGTATGGAAGGTCTGTTCCGTCAAATTGGTATTTACAGCCCGAATGGTCAGCAGTACACCCCACAAGACCGTGAACAGGTTGCTTACTACAAAGAAGATGAGAAAGGCCAGATCCTGCAAGAAGGGATTAACGAACTGGGTGCTGCCTCTTCATGGCTGGCTGCTGCGACTTCATACAGCACCAACGATCTGCCAATGATCCCGTTCTATATTTACTACTCCATGTTCGGTTTCCAACGCATCGGCGATCTGTGCTGGGCTGCGGGTGATCAACAAGCACGTGGCTTCTTGATCGGGGGTACTTCAGGTCGTACAACCCTGAACGGCGAAGGTCTACAACATGAAGATGGTCATAGCCATATTCAGTCACTGACTATCCCGAACTGTATCTCTTACGATCCGGCCTATGCTTACGAAGTCGCCGTCATTATGCATGACGGTCTGGAGCGTATGTACGGCGAAGCGCAGGAAAACGTTTATTACTACCTGACTACGCTTAACGAAAACTATCACATGCCAGCGATGCCACAGGGCGCAGAAGAAGGTATCCGTAAAGGTATCTATAAACTGGAAACTGTTGAAGGTAGCAAAGGCAAAGTGCAGCTGATGAGCTCTGGTGCAATCTTGCGTCACGTTCGCGAAGCGGCTCAGATTCTGGCTAAAGATTACGGCGTAGGTTCTGATGTGTACAGTGTGACCTCCTTCACTGAACTGGCCCGTGACGGTCAGGATTGTGAGCGTTGGAACATGCTGCACCCGACAGAAACACCACGTGTTCCTTATGTGGCTCAGGTGATGAATGATGCCCCTGCGGTTGCGTCTACTGACTACATGAAGTTGTTTGCTGAACAAATTCGTAACTTTATTCCTGCCAGCGAGTTCCGTGTACTGGGCACTGACGGTTTCGGCCGTTCTGACAGCCGTGAGAACCTGCGTCACCACTTCGAAGTTGATTCTTCTTATGTTGTGGTTGCGGCTCTGGGTGAATTGGCGAAACGCGGTGACATCGACACCAGTGTAGTTGCTGAAGCAATTACTAAGTTTGGTATCGACGCTGATAAAGTTAACCCGCGTCTGGCATAAGAGGTAGAGAATAATGTCTATAGAAATTAATGTACCAGACATCGGTGCAGATGAAGTGGAAGTCACCGAAATTATGGTGAAAGTGGGCGATACCGTTGAAGCGGAACAGTCGCTAATCACCGTTGAAGGCGATAAAGCTTCCATGGAAGTTCCTTCACCTCAGGCGGGCGTGGTTAAAGAGATCAAAATTGCGGTTGGCGATAAAGTGGCTACCGGTTCTCTGATCATGGTCTTCGACGCTACGGGTGCCGCTGCGGCACCGGTTAAAGCAGAAGAAAAACCGGCGGCGCCTGCTCAGGTAGCGGCTCCGGCAGCCTCTGCGGCGAAAAATGTTGAAGTGCCAGATATCGGTGATGACGAAGTTGAAGTGACTGAAGTGATGGTGAAAGTGGGCGATAAAGTTGACGCCGAACAATCACTGATTACGGTTGAAGGCGACAAAGCGTCGATGGAAGTGCCCGCACCGTTTGCTGGTATCGTGAAAGAAATCAAAATCAGTACCGGCGACAAAGTGAAAACCGGCTCTCTGATTATGGTCTTCGAAGTTGAAGGTGCAGCGCCAGCGCCAGCCGCCGCACCTGCCGCCAAAGCAGAAAGCAAAGGCGAGTTTGCCGAGAATGACGCTTACGTGCATGCCACGCCGGTTATCCGTCGTCTGGCGCGTGAGTTCGGTGTGAACCTGGCGAAGGTGAAAGGGACAGGCCGTAAGGGCCGTATCCTGCGCGAAGACATTCAAGCTTACGTGAAAGATGCCGTGAAACGTGCCGAAGCTGCACCAGCAGCGGCTGGCGGCGGCCTGCCGGGCATATTGCCTTGGCCAAAAGTTGATTTCAGTAAATTTGGTGAAATCGAAGAAGTCGAATTGGGCCGTATCCAGAAAATTTCTGGTGCGAACCTGAGCCGTAACTGGGTCATGATCCCACATGTGACGCAATTCGATGAAGCGGATATCACTGAAGTTGAAGCCTTCCGTAAGCAACAGAACATCGAAGCTGAGAAGAAAAAACAAGACCTGAAAATCACCCCGCTGGTGTTCCTGATGAAGGCCGCCGCTAAAGCACTGGAAGAATTCCCACGCTTTAACAGCTCCATTTCCGAAGATGGTCAGAAACTGACGCTGAAGAAATACATCAATATCGGTGTGGCGGTTGATACGCCTAACGGCTTGGTAGTTCCAGTATTCCGTGACGTCAACAAAAAGGGTATTGTCGAGTTGTCTCGTGAGCTATCTGTCATCTCCAAGAAAGCACGTGATGGCAAGCTGACAGCATCTGACATGCAAGGCGGCTGTTTCACTATCTCCAGTCTGGGCGGTATCGGCGGTACGGCATTTACGCCAATCGTCAATGCGCCAGAAGTGGCTATCTTGGGTGTATCAAAATCATCCATGAAACCTGTCTGGAATGGTAAAGAGTTTGCTCCACGCCTGATGTTACCGCTGTCTCTGTCCTTCGATCACCGTGTGATTGATGGTGCCGCGGGTGCACGCTTCGCCGCGTATATCGCTACCATTATGGCGGATATTCGCCGTCTGGTGATGTAATCGCCAAGGCCGGCTTCGTGCCGGCCTTGTTGTGGTTACTGCTCTTGTTATTGGTGATCTTGTTATTACTGATCACCAATAGAGAAAAGACACTTATAAACCGGCTTTGTCAGGCTGTTACATTAGTCGACAAGGTTGTTGAGACACTGGTCACGCGATGCGGCTTTTCAGTTTATTAACAATTCTGTAAACTGCCCGCGAGTCAGTTCCCGGTATAAGAGCGTCCCGGTGGATGAGGGCGTTATGAAATTGATTCGCCTAAAAAATGATGTCAGACCCGCCGGACAAACAATTAAGAGGTCATGATGAGTACTGAAATTAAAACTCAGGTCGTGGTACTTGGGGCAGGTCCAGCAGGGTACTCTGCTGCTTTTCGTTGTGCGGATTTAGGGTTAGAAACCATTCTGGTTGAACGTTACTCCACTCTGGGGGGGGTTTGCCTGAATGTGGGTTGTATCCCTTCCAAGGCACTGTTACACGTTGCCAAAGTGATCGAAGAAGCCAAAGCGCTGGCTGAACATGGTATCGTTTTTGGCGAGCCTAAAACTGATATTGATAAAGTCCGTGTCTGGAAAGATAAAGTTATCAATCAGTTGACCGGTGGTTTGGCAGGTATGGCTAAAGGCCGTAAAGTCAAAGTAGTGACTGGTTTTGGTAAATTTACCGGTGCGAACACCTTAGTGGTTGATGGTGAGAATGGTCCAACAACCATTAACTTCGATAACGCTATTATCGCGGCGGGTTCTCGCCCAATTCAACTGCCATTCATTCCTCATGAAGACTCACGTATTTGGGATTCAACTGACGCACTGGCATTGAGAACGGTTCCTGAGCGCTTGTTGGTGATGGGCGGTGGTATCATTGGTCTGGAAATGGGGACCGTTTACCACGCACTGGGTTCTAAGATTGACGTGGTCGAAATGCTTGATCAGGTGATCCCCGCAGCAGATAAAGACGTGGTGAAAGTCTTTACCAAGCGGATCAGCAAGCAGTTCAATCTGATGCTGGAAACCAAAGTGACAGCGGTAGAAGCCAAAGAAGACGGTATCTATGTCACGATGGAAGGCAAAAAAGCGCCAGCAGAGCCACAACGCTATGATGCGGTGTTGGTTGCGATTGGCCGCGTGCCTAACGGTAAGTTGCTGGATGCGGGTCAGGCGGGTGTTGAAGTTGATGATCGTGGCTTTATCCACGTTGATAAGCAACTGCGCACCAATGTGCCACACATTTTTGCTATCGGTGACATCGTGGGTCAGCCAATGCTGGCGCATAAAGGTGTCCACGAAGGCCATGTTGCCGCTGAAGTTATCGCAGGCATGAAGCACTATTTCGATCCGAAAGTTATTCCATCGATTGCGTACACTGAACCAGAAGTCGCATGGGTTGGTTTGACCGAAAAAGAAGCAAAAGAGAAAGGCATCAGCTACGAAACCTCCACCTTCCCGTGGGCGGCATCGGGCCGTGCTATCGCTTCTGATTGCGCAGATGGTATGACTAAACTGATTTTCGACAAAGAAACTCACCGTATCATTGGTGGTGCGATTGTCGGTACTAACGGTGGCGAACTGTTAGGTGAAATCGGTCTGGCCATTGAGATGGGTTGTGATGCAGAAGATATCGCATTGACCATTCATGCTCACCCAACATTGCATGAATCAGTGGGCCTGGCGGCGGAAATCTACGAAGGTAGCATTACTGACCTGCCTAACCCGAAAGCGAAAAAGAAATAATTTTTTGTTGATGCTGCATTTACAGATGTGAATGTACAGAGGTAAATGTACAGCAATAAATAAAAGTGAAACGGTCCCTACATAGGGGCCGTTTTTTTTGTGCCCAGAAAACCCCCAGCTAGGCTGGGGGTTCAGTAAAGCTTTCAGCTTTGGGTCAGTTATAAAAACCCCTTTTGATTTGTTAAAACAGTTTGCGGTCTGGCAACTGCAAATGTTCAACAAGAAATCAAAAGGGGGTCCCAATGAGGGATGAAAAGAGCTTAGCGCACACCCGATGGAACTGTAAATATCATATAGTTTTTGCGCCGAAGTACCGAAGGCAGGTGTTCTACAGGGAAAAACGCAGAGCGATTGGCAGTATTTTAAGAAAACTGTGCGAATGGAAAAACGTGAATATCCTGGAAGCAGAATGCTGTGTGGATCACATCCATATGCTTCTGGAGATCCCGCCCAAGATGAGTGTCTCGGGATTTATGGGGTACCTGAAGGGAAAGAGCAGTCTGATGCTTTATGAGCAGTTTGGCGATTTGAAGTTCAAATACCGTAACAGGGAGTTTTGGTGTCGAGGGTATTACGTTGATACGGTAGGGAAAAACACGGCCAGGATACAAGAATACATAAAGCACCAATTGGAAGAGGATAAAATGGGTGAGCAACTCTCGATCCCGTATCCCGGTAGCCCGTTTACGGGCCGTAAGTAATCCATAGATGCAAATGTCAGATCGCGATGCGCCTGTTAGGGCGCGGCTGGTAACAGAGCCTTATAGGCGCATATGAAAAACCTCCGGCTATGCCGGAGGATATTTATTTTAGCCTATACGCGGTAGTTAAGTGTAGCGACTCAGAGAGATGGTATCCTCTCATTGGTTATGGTTATTATGAGATGCCGGTTTTACCGATAAACCTTGCCAACAACAGGCCAAGTGAGAGCGATTATCAATACCTCAGGTGATTACACTGCACTCAACGATTCAGCAAAAATTTAATGTTGCTTTTATGTGAACGAATTAACACTGAGTTTAAATACTGGTATGCTGGCGGGGCGAAACTGGACGTCTTACCCTACATTGACTACATCAGTGCTGATGGCTGGTAGCAATATACCTAATAGATTTTAAGGTGCAGGAAGGCAGCAAGCGAGAGAGGCTTAATGAGCTTATACCAGTAAGTGATTTGGGTGATTGAACGCAGCCAACGCACATGCAGCTTGAAGTCACTTGGGTATAGATAGCCGGGTAAAATAAATGACAATAAGAGCGAGGAGAAAGTCGTGCTAGAAGAATACCGTAAGCACGTAGCCGAGCGTGCTGCAGAGGGTATCGTCCCCAAGCCATTAGATGCGTCACAAATGGCAGCGCTGGTTGAATCATTAAAAAATCCGCCTGCGGGCGAAGAAGAATTCCTATTAGACCTGCTGACTAACCGTGTTCCACCTGGTGTTGATGAAGCCGCTTACGTTAAAGCCGGTTTTCTGGCTGCTATCGCCAAAGGCGAAGCCCACTCCCCACTGATCACCGCAGAGAAAGCGATTGAGCTGCTTGGCACCATGCAAGGCGGTTATAATATCCACCCGCTAATTGATGCATTGGATAATGAGCAACTGGCACCTATCGCGGCGAAAGCGTTATCCCACACGTTGCTGATGTTCGATAACTTCTACGACGTAGAAGATAAAGCCAAAGCTGGCAATCCGTATGCAAAACAAATCATACAATCTTGGGCTGATGCGGAATGGTATCTATCCCGTCCGGCGTTGGCAGAAAAACTCACCGTAACCGTATTTAAAGTGACGGGTGAAACCAACACCGATGATTTATCTCCTGCCCCTGATGCGTGGTCGCGCCCGGATATTCCATTACATGCGTTGGCAATGCTGAAGAACGCCCGTGAAGGGATTCATCCAGATCAGCCGGGGAGCGTTGGCCCGATAAAACAGATCGAAGAACTGAATAAAAAAGGTTTTCCACTGGCTTATGTCGGCGATGTTGTGGGTACCGGTTCCTCCCGTAAATCGGCGACTAACTCCGTATTATGGTTTATGGGTGACGACATTCCTTACGTGCCGAATAAGCGCGGTGGTGGTGTGGTTCTGGGCAGTAAAATTGCCCCAATCTTCTTTAACACCATGGAAGATGCCGGTGCGCTGCCAATCGAAGTGGATGTTGCCAAACTGAATATGGGCGACGTGATCGATATCTTCCCGTATCAGGGCGAAGTTCGTCGCCACGATACCGGTGAAGTATTAGCCACCTTTGAATTGAAAACTGATGTGCTGTTGGATGAAGTCCGTGCCGGTGGACGTATTCCGCTGATCGTTGGTCGTGGCTTGACCACCAAAGCCCGCGAGTCACTGGGCCTGCCTGTCAGCGATGTGTTCCGTGTGCCAAAGCCGGTAGCCAAAAGTAACAAAGGTTTCTCACTGGCGCAGAAAATGGTTGGCCGTGCTTGTGGCGTCGCAGGTGTGCGCCCTGGTGAATACTGCGAACCTAAAATGACGTCGGTCGGCTCACAGGATACTACCGGGCCGATGACTCGCGATGAGCTGAAAGACTTGGCTTGTCTGGGCTTCTCTGCCGATTTAGTGATGCAGTCATTCTGTCATACTGCAGCGTATCCTAAGCCAGTAGATGTGACGACCCACCACACATTACCCGATTTCATCATGAACCGTGGCGGCGTGTCGCTACGTCCGGGCGATGGCATCATTCACTCTTGGCTTAACCGCATGCTGTTACCGGACACTGTCGGTACCGGCGGTGACTCCCATACCCGTTTCCCTATTGGGATCTCCTTCCCGGCGGGTTCTGGTTTAGTGGCCTTTGCGGCAGCGACCGGCGTCATGCCATTGGATATGCCTGAATCTGTATTGGTACGCTTTAAAGGTGAAATGCAACCGGGGATCACCTTGCGTGATCTGGTTCATGCTATCCCTTACTATGCGATCCAAGAAGGCTTGCTGACGGTTGAGAAGAAAGGTAAGAAAAACATCTTCTCAGGCCGGATTCTGGAAATTGAAGGTCTACCAGAGCTGAAAGTCGAACAAGCTTTCGAGTTGGCAGATGCCTCTGCTGAACGTTCTGCAGCTGGTTGTACCATCAAGCTGGATAAAGCGCCGATTACCGAATACCTGCAATCCAACGTTGTTTTGCTGAAGTGGATGATTGCAGAAGGCTACGGTGATCGTCGCACACTAGAGCGCCGTATCAATGGGATGGAAAGCTGGCTGGCGAACCCGAGTCTGCTGGAAGGCGATGCCGATGCTGAATACGCAGCGGTGATTGAAATCGATCTGGCTGAGATCACACAGCCTATTTTGTGTGCACCAAACGATCCGGATGATGCTCGCTTGTTGTCTGATGTGGCTAACAGCAAAATCGACGAAGTCTTTATCGGTTCCTGTATGACCAACATTGGCCACTTCCGTGCCGCCGGTAAGTTACTGGATCAGCATAAAGGCCAACTGCCCACCCGCCTGTGGGTGGCACCACCGACCAAGATGGATGCAGCACAGCTGACAGAAGAGGGCTATTACAGCGTCTTTGGTAAGAGCGGTGCTCGTATTGAAATCCCCGGCTGTTCACTGTGCATGGGTAACCAGGCGCGGGTTGCTGACGGTGCGACGGTGGTATCCACCTCAACCCGTAACTTCCCGAACCGTTTAGGGACCGGGGCGAATGTGTATCTGGCATCGGCTGAGTTGGCGGCGATAGCGTCTCTGCTTGGGCGCTTACCAACGCCTGATGAGTATCAGACTTACATGGCTCAGGTTGATAAGACCGCCGAGGATACTTATCGTTATCTGAACTTTGATCAGTTAAGCCAATATACGGATAAAGCTGACGGTGTGATCTTCCAAACCGCGGTGTAAGGCGTAGTCCCCTTTGTCAGTGACGTTGGGTATCTATTCGCATCAGCTAAAACGGGGGGCCATTGGCCTCCCGTTTCTATTTTAAAAACGGTGCTGTATTTTTGCTATTCGGCAATTATGTTTTAGCTATCTGCCATTATTTTTTTAACTATTAGCATTACGTTTTAACGATCACAGCATGTTTTAACGATCGCATTATGTTGTAATGCTCACGATACTTGTAAGCGGTGTGAGCTTGCGCCAAGCCAGGTTGGCAATAATGTTTACACTAATAGAAAGAGCATTAGGAGGACCTGCTATGGATTATGAATTCTTGCGTGATTTAACCGGGCAAGTACTCGTTAAATTCTCCATGGGGCATGAAGTGATCGGCCATTGGCTGAATGAAGAGATCAAAGGTGATTTGGTAAAACTGGATCACATTGAAACGGCGGCTGACGGTGTCAGAGGGAGCGAGCGCCAGTGGCAACTCCCAGGCCATGAATATACGTTGTGGCTGGATGGTGAAGAAGTGATGGTGCGTGCCAATCAATTAGATCTCGACGGCGATGAGATGGAAGAAGGCATGAATTATTACGATGAAGAAAGCCTCTGTCTATGCGGTTTAGAGGACTTTTTGCTGGTGTTGAAAGGCTATCGGGCTTTTATTACACAATAATATCTACCCAAATAACGTGGTGTTGCAGGTAGGCAGTAAGAGAGTGGCCCCGATGGGCTTAGATAAGTAAGTGATTCGGGTAAGCGGACACCACTAACAACCCTACGGCTTCAAGTACGAAGGGGATTTCGGCTGGCTGACCAGCATAGCAACGAACCTGCTACAACCATGGCAACGCCAGGCCAGAAAGCCGCAGAAGGCAAGGTATTGAGCCACACGCTGGCGATCAATATTGATAACAATGGCGTGAAATAGGATAGGGCCGCGACCAGTGTGGCGTTGCCTTTTTTCATTGCGCTATCCCAGCATTGGTAGGCCCTATCCCAGCATTGGTAGGCCAGTGCGGTATTCGCGCCCATGAGTAACAATTCAAATATGGCTCGTGGGGTAAAGTGCAATTTGCCCGGAGTCCACATAAAGAACATCAACCACAGGCACAGGGCGCAGGCGATTAAAAACAGTGGCAGCGCCCCTGGCCCTTGGCTATATAACCGTACTAAGTTGGAGTAGCCCGCCCAGGTGAATGCTGCAATCAGCGCCAGGCTGTACGCCAGCGGGTTGCTGCTGATATTTACGGCGAGCGTTTTAACGTCCAGCCCTTCACCACCACTGACCACCCAAATAACACCAAATAGAGCGAGAGCCGCCCCCGGCCATAACCACCAACGGGCGCGGAGTTTCAGCAACGGTACCGCCAATAGCAGCGTTAGGCTCGGCCATAGGTAATTGATTAAGCCTATCTCCAGTGTTTGCTGGCGATCATTAGCCATACCGATTGCCAGAGCGAAGGCCACCATATACACCACAAACAGTAAACCGCAGCCATACAGATAAGCGGGATGCTGCCCACGTACTCTAGGCTTACCTGCCACTAGCCATACCAGAATCCCACTGACACTGTAGATAGCCGATCCGGCACCGAATGGCCCCAGTGCTTCGGCCAGCCCACGTGTTAAGGCGACACTCATGCTCCACAGTAAAATCGCAATAATGCCATACAGGGTTGGGAGGCGGTTCATTAGGGGGCATCTTCCTTGTGCAATGCTAAAGGGGGGAAGAATATCATCTTCTTATACTTGTCATACTTCAAGTTGCAGGGGTTATGTATTCAATACGTTGATAACCCATCAAAAGCAACTCTCGCGTTCAATAAAAGTGCCGATGATCCTATCGTGCATTTCTGGTGATTTTGAATACCCAAGCGTACCACAGCCAGTGCTGGTATTTGTTGTTGCCAGCAAACGACCACATCTCAACATATTGAATATTTGACCTGATGTGTTAGGGACGCTGGTGCAGAATGTCAAACAGGACTGGCTGAATTGTATCGAGAGAATGGAGTATACCAACCCTGAACGGGTAATTACGACGAGCCGTTTTTAGGTGATCGCCTGAACGATCACCTTTAATTCCGTATCAGTTATACAGAATTATTTAGAGCCTAGGCTGTAATGCATCACACTTCCGGCACATTGCGGCCATAGTAGATTTCCTGCATTTCTTTGTATAACAGGCGGGTAATCTGTTCCTTTTCTTCTGCGCTTAGCTCTTCCGGCTTGGCGTTAAACAGATAATGCTTTAAATCGAAATCTTTCAGCATCATCTTGGTATGGAAGATATTTTCCTGATAAACATTCACATCCATCATGTGATAAAGCGACTTCATGTCATCGGACATAAAATTTTGAATGGAATTGATTTTGTGATCGATAAAATGTTTTACCCCATTGATATCTCGGGTGAAACCCCGTACCCGGTAATCCATGGTCACGATATCGGATTCGAGCTGATGGATCAGGTAATTCAGGGCCTTCAGCGGAGAAATCACCCCACAGGTAGAGACCTCGATATCGGCACGGAAAGTACATAACCCCGCTTCAGGGTGGCTTTCTGGATAAGTATGCACACAGATATGGCTCTTATCCAGGTGGGCCACCACGGCGCTTGGCAATGGACCGGGATGTTCAGAGGTATCAACATCGCGCGGATCAACGGGCTCTTCACTGACCAAAATGGTGACGCTGGCACCTTGTGGATCGTAATCCTGACGAGCAATATTTAAAATATTGGCACCGATGATCGAGCAGGTTTCGCTCAAGATCTCGGTCAAGCGATTGGCATTGTACTGTTCGTCAATGTAGGCGATATAGCCATCGCGGTCGTCTGCGGTCTTGGCATAACAAATATCGTAAATACAAAAACTCAGGCTTTTGGTCAGGTTGTTGAAGCCGTGCAGTTTAAGCTTGGACAATTTAGTTCACCTCCTTACAAATGAATACTCAACATTTATCCCTTTTTTACTCGGCACTACTGCGTTGCTAGCGGCTCTTATTCACTTGAATCGACGCCAATGACTTTGGGTATCGTCGTTAAGGCATCTAGCAAATACTGTGGTAAAGCAAAGCTGCCGACATGAATCGCTGGGTTATAGTAGCGGCAGGCCAAGCCAGCTTGGGCAAAGCGGTTTTGCAAGGTGGCGAGATCCAACTGGCGCAGAGCCGGGTTCTGTGTCGCCCAGGCAAAGGTCATAATACCGCCGTAATACGTTGGAATTGCGGCCTGATAAAAACTAACGTCACTGAAATAGTGGCTAAGTTTGTTATGGCTATTGACGGCTTCATCCTGTTGTAGGAAACAGACGCCGTTTTGTGCAACGAAGATCCCCCCCTCATTCAGGCTACGGGCGCATCCCTCATAAAATACAGAGGTAAACAGGCTTTCGCCAGGACCGATAGGATCGGTACAGTCAGAAATGATGACATCGAATTTTTCAGTGGTCTGATTAACGAAATTCACACCATCGTCGATGACTAGCTTGAAACGAGGATCGTCATACGCCCCCGCGCTATGATTAGGCAAATACTGGCGGCAAAATTCTACGACCCCGGCGTCAATTTCCACCATGGTAATCTGCTCAATATTCTTGTGGCGGCTGACTTCTCGCAGCATTGCGCCATCGCCACCGCCGATGATCAGCACTTTTTTTGCTTGCCCGTGGGCCAGCAAAGGAACGTGTGTCATCATTTCGTGGTAGATAAACTCATCACGCTCTGTCGTTTGCACCACACCATCTAATGCCATTACGCGGCCCAACTCTGGGTTTTCAAAAATCACCAGGTCCTGATGCTCGGTTTTTTCGCGGAACAATACATTCTCAACAGAAAAGTACTGGCCGAAGTTGGCATGTAATGTTTCATACCATAGTTCTTTCTGTGACATGTTCGGGGCTTCTCCTTCGCAGTAACAGCCATGAAAAATGGGGGGCAATATCATAGCCAACTCTGCCTGAGGTTGCACGGTCAAATTTCAGGCAAAAGGCGTTAAAGGTGGGATGGTCAATTAGCGTAGGCTAATAAACTCAAAGAGTCACGGGCTAGAGACTTACATTTTACAGGGGTAGGAAGGGCGATACCACGTAGATCGCGATAGCTGTCTTCACCTAATGCCTTCATATTAAAGCTATCGTAATTGTGGAGATCCCAACGATTTTGCTGCGCAAAGTAGACAATGGCTCGCTTAATTTCGTTGTTAGGGAGCTCCTGATAACCACAATCATTTTTTAGATAAACGAAAACAGCGGTCAGATCGGCAAGATCTTCAGCTTCAGATTCACTTAATGCAAAGCTGGCAGATGAGAATCCGCACAGAGTAAGCAGCAGCATGACTAACGTTGTTCTTTTCATAGCAAAAATAGGTTTATTTATTGTTCACAGACGTTACCACACAGTGATGTCACAAACTAAATTTTATTGTATTGAGCGAAAGCATAGTGTGAGTGATTGCTTCTTGACCTTCCCCTAAGAGGAGGGTTTAAGCTCGTATACCGTGTTTTTTATGTGTCAACGGAATGCGTCAACGGACGACTTGTGTGTCAATGGGCGACGTGTATACCAACAGACGGTTTTTATATCCATATATCCATGTGCTATGCAGGTATTTACCTACGGTCAGCATTTACCCATGATCAGCATTTACTTATCATCAAGAAGGGAGACGACCATGCATCGCCGTGATTTTCTTAAGTTAACGGCCGCTCTTGGAGCTGCCACATCACTGCCTTTATGGAGCCGAGCGGCATTGGCCGCAGATTTTTCCCCGTTACCCATTCCCCCTCTGCTCCAACCGGATGCCAACGGTAAAATTAATCTGAATATTCAGACGGGGAGTGTGGTCTGGTTACCTTCCACTGCGACGCAAACCTGGGGCTATAACGGTAATTTATTGGGTCCAGCGATTCGTTTGCAGCGGGGTAAAGCGGTAACCATTGATATCACTAATGCTTTACCGGAAGCGACCACAGTACATTGGCATGGTTTGGAGATCCCCGGCGAGGTTGATGGTGGCCCACAGGCGTTGATTCAGCCAGGGGCAAAGCGTCAGGTTACCTTCGCGGTGGAGCAACCCGCCGCAACGTGTTGGTTCCATCCGCACACTCACAGTAAAACGGGTCACCAAGTGGCGATGGGGTTAGGCGGGTTAGTCCTGATTGATGACAGCGACAGTGAGACGCTGCCGTTGCCAAAACAGTGGGGCGTGGACGATATTCCCGTAATTTTGCAGGATAAGTTACTCGATAAACATGGGCAGGTTGACTATCAGCTTGATGTGATGACCGCCGCAGTCGGCTGGTTTGGTGACCGGATGCTGACTAACGGCGTTCCTTATCCGCAACAAATTACGCCACGTGGCTGGGTGCGATTACGGCTACTTAATGGCTGTAATGCCCGTTCGCTGAATCTGGCGCTTAGCGATGGCCGGCCAATGTATGTGATTGCCAGCGACGGCGGATTATTAGCCGAACCCGTTGTGGTGCGTGAGTTACCGATATTGATGGGCGAACGTTTCGAAGTGCTGGTGGATACCCGCGATGGTCAGTCTCTCGATTTGGTCACCCTGCCCGTTACGCAGATGGGCATGACCTTGGCCCCGTTTGATCAGCCGCTGCCCGTGCTACGGATCCAACCCTCACTGGCGATCGGCAGTCAGGTTTTGCCCGAGTCTCTCGTGGTGATCCCGGAATTAGCCGATGTCACTGGTGTGCAGGAGCGCTGGTTCCAACTGATGATGGATCCAAAGCTCGATATGCTGGGGATGCAGGCCTTAGTGGCGCGTTATGGCATGAAAGCCATGGCCGGTATGAATATGAATCATGGTGACATGGGGGCGATGGACCATGGCAATAGACCAGATATGAGCCAGGGCAAAATGAAAGGCATGGATCATGGCACAATGAACGGTGCGCCAGCCTTTAATTTCAGTCACGCGAATAGGATTAACGGTAAAGCTTTCTCGATGACCGAACCCGCGTTTGACGCGAAGCAGGGCAAATATGAGAAATGGACCATTTCAGGTGAAGGCGACATGATGCTACATCCATTCCATGTTCACGGCACACAGTTCCGTATTTTAACGGAGAACGGCAAACCGCCAGCAGAGCATCGCCGGGGATGGAAAGACATAGTACGTGTTGAAGGCGCACGCAGTGAAATATTGGTGCGCTTTAATTATCTCGCCCCTGCGAGTACGCCTTATATGGCTCACTGCCACTTATTGGAACATGAAGATACTGGCATGATGCTGGGCTTTACCGTCAGCGCCTGAGCCACACCCCGGTCGGTTGACCGGGGTGTTTTTTATAAAACCGCCATCAATGCATCCCACTGCGCATTTTTGTTATACTTTGTCTCCCCTAAGCTGGCAGAGCCACTGGATGCCTCCTGATGTGTGTTAAGCTATGGGCATCAATCTGTATCATTGAGGCCATCGGTATCGGTTTCCCATTGATATAAAAGTTCATTCATTTAAATAGGTATGTTGGCTGTGAGGCACACTGTAGAAGTCATGATTTCCGAACAGGAAGTAAAAACCCGTATCGCCGAATTAGGCCGCCAAATCTCTGAACATTACCGCGACAGTGGCAGTGATATGGTGCTGGTGGGGTTACTCCGTGGCTCATTTATGTTTATGGCTGATTTATGCCGTGCCATTGATGTTTCTCATGAAGTCGATTTTATGACGGCCTCCAGCTACGGCAACGGTATGAGCACCACCCGCGATGTGAAGATCCTGAAAGATCTGGATGAAGATATCCGTGGTAAAGATGTGCTGATTGTTGAAGATATTATTGATTCCGGTAATACGCTGAGCAAAGTACGTGAAATTCTGCAATTGCGTGGCCCAAAATCACTGGCTATCTGTACGCTGTTGGATAAACCTGAGCGCCGTGAAGTGCACGTTCCGGTTGAGTGGGTGGGTTTCACCATTCCCGATGAGTTTGTTGTAGGCTACGGGATCGATTATGCGCAGCGGTACAGGCATCTTCCGTATGTAGGTAAGGTTGTCACTTTAGACGAGTGATCGGGCTACTGCGCGTTGCCATGTTGAGTTTACGCAGTGCTCAGAGTCCTCACGTACTGCATGTACGCTCCGGTTCTTGCGCGCTGGGACGCTTAATTTAGCGGAAGGGTTTTGTGGGAGAGGGCGCGTTTTAACGTACCCTCCCAGAGCGACTTAATGGTCTTCTTTATTGTTTTGTAATAACTCAGCCATTGCTTTGCGATACACCATTTCCAGGCTACCAAGGCTGGTGGCTGAGACTTCTAAATCACGCAGCAGGCCATTTTCAATACCATATACCCAGCCGTGGATCATGGCTTTTTGCCCGCGCTTCCAGGCTGAACGCACAATGGTTGAATGACCAAGGTTATACACTTGCTCTACCACGTTTATCTGACACAACACATTACTGCGTTCTTCTTGTGGCAGTTCACCCAACAATGAACTGTGTTTATACCAAAGGTCCCGAATGTGCAGTAACCAGTTATCGATAAGCCCCATCTCTTCGCCTTTGATGGCCGCTTCAACACCACCACAGCCAAGGTGGCCACAGATAATAATGTGTTCTACCTGAAGAACATCAATAGCGTATTGGACGACCGATAGGCAGTTAAGATCGGTATGGATAACCAGATTGGCAACGTTACGGTGAACAAATAACTCGCCTGATTTCAATCCAGTTAACTGCTCTGCGGGAACGCGACTGTCTGAACAACCAATCCATAAGAAGCGCGGTTTCTGAGATTGTGCCAAGTGCTCAAAAAAACCGGGATCATCTTTACAAATGGTATTTGACCAAGTTCGATTGTTCGCGATGAGCTTTTCTATTTCTTTCATCAATGTAAATAGCCTGTAGTGTTCGGGTTGCGATAGAATAATATACGGCAAGGATTCCGATTTTGAAATCGGAACAGTAGTTTCGGTAATAACGCGATATTGTCTGCGTAATATCTTCTCGGTGCCTGTTTGATTTTTTATGTTACCCGTAACGTCCCTCATGTGGGGAGGGTTAAATACGTCATGGGTACGCAGGACCACCAAGAGCCCCATTGAATAAGGTTCCTTTTTACTTATGACATATGCACTGGAAATAACGCAGTTGACCAAAACCTATATGGGTGGCGTTCAGGCACTGCGTGGTATCGATCTGCACGTAGAGGCAGGCGACTTTTATGCTCTGCTCGGGCCGAATGGGGCGGGGAAATCCACTACCATCGGTATTATTAGTTCATTAGTGAATAAAACATCCGGCAAGGTTCAGGTTTTTGGCTACGATATCGATAACGATATTGTGAATGCTAAACGTCAGCTCGGGTTAGTGCCTCAGGAATTTAATTTCAACCCGTTTGAGACGGTGTTACAGATAGTGATTACCCAGGCCGGGTACTACGGTGTGACCCGGCGAGACGCGTTAGCGCGGGCAGAGAAATATCTCAGTCAGTTAGATTTATGGAGCAAACGTGATGAGCGTGCGATCCGTTTATCGGGTGGCATGAAACGCCGTTTGATGATTGCACGGGCGCTGATGCATGAACCTAAATTACTGATTTTAGATGAACCTACGGCGGGTGTAGATATTGAATTGCGTCGCTCCATGTGGGGGTTCTTGAAAGAGCTGAATGCGCAGGGCACGACGATTATTCTGACGACGCACTATCTGGAAGAAGCGGAAATGCTGTGCCGCAACATTGGCATTATCCAAAATGGGGAATTGGTGGAAAATACCACCATGAAACAGCTACTGAGTAAGCTGGAATCAGAAACTTTTATTTTTGATCTTGGGGCGAAAAGCCCACTGCCTAAATTGGAAGGTTATGGATACCGTCTGACGGATACCTCGACGTTGGAAGTGGATGTTAAGCGTGAACAGGGCCTGAATAGTTTATTCAGCCAACTGAACGTACAGGGGGTTCAGGTACAAAGTATGCGTAACAAGGCCAACCGTCTGGAAGAGCTGTTTGTCACTTTGGTTAATGGCCACGAGGGAGAGAAAGCATGACCCGCCTGTATTGGATAGCCTTGCAGAGTATTTGGATCAAAGAGATTACGCGGTTCGCACGTATTTGGATTCAAACCTTGGTGCCACCTGTGATTACGATGTCTCTCTATTTTGTTATTTTCGGCAACCTAATTGGTGCCCGGATTGGCGATATGGGGGGCTTTGATTACATGCAGTTTATCGTCCCTGGCTTGATTATGATGGCGGTGATCACTAACGCCTATTCTAACGTGGCGGCATCGTTCTATGGGGCGAAGTTTCAGCGCAGTATCGAAGAGTTGCTGGTAGCCCCTGTGCCTACGCATATTGTTATTATCGGTTATGTCGGTGGTGGGGTGGCGCGCGGCATTTGTGTCGGCATTCTGGTGACGATTATCTCGTTATTCTTCGTGCCACTGCATGTCCATTCGTGGTCAATGATTGCCTTGACGCTGATACTAACGGCCATCCTATTCTCCCTGGGAGGATTGTTGAATGCAGTCTTTGCCAAGACATTTGATGACATCAGTTTGGTGCCGACTTTTGTGCTGACGCCATTGACCTATCTGGGAGGGGTATTTTATTCGTTATCATTATTGCCACCTTTCTGGCAGGCAGTCTCGAAGCTTAACCCTATCGTCTATATGATCAGCGGTTTCCGTTATGGGTTCCTCGGTATTACTGATGTCTCACTGGCCTACACCATTGGCGTTTTAGTGGTGTTTATCGCGGTATTCTATGCGTGGGCGTGGTATTTGATTGAGCGTGGAACCGGGTTACGTACCTAATCTATTCCCTTCCCTTTGTCCTTGGCGCTACAGCGGCGCTCGTTTGCTGACTTGCTGTAACACCAAGGGCTTTGCAATGTGGGTATATAAATAAATCGTGCTGTTACCTGATAACCCCTTTTTCAACCCCAAGTCTCTCGTGATATGCTGGCGCACACTATTTCCCTTTTTCCATTCAGCGCCGACTGCGCATAAGTAGAACAAACATGTGGCATAAAAACAGAATAGCTATTGGGATGCTACTCAGCATTGTCATGTGGGTAATAATGATACCGACAACCCAGGCTGACCTCTTGCCAAATGTGGAGGTCACACCACCAAAATATATGATGACCGAACGCGATAGCGAAGTTTATTCGTTGGTTGGTGAACATGTTATTCCCGTCGGAGAAATCAAAGAAGGCCAGTTGATTCAGGTGACGCCAGTTATTGCTGAATACTATGAGTTTAAGTTTGGCAACGGTACCGGTTTTATTGATAAAGATGATTTACGTGAGATTAATAAAGCACAAAAAAACAACGACATGTTGGGCGATTTAAATAAGCCCCTACCGAATCAAAATATACTGACGATGCGTGAGGCTAAGGTTTATTTGGCTGCGGATGTGCGCAGTGAACAATTTGCTGTTCTGGCCGAGAACTTACGTTATCCCATTGTTGGAAAATTGAAAGATCGTTTAAGCAATACTTGGTATCAGGTCAATATTGGTGATCGCTTGGGGTATGTCAGTAGCGCAGACGCTGAAATAGACAACGGTATTCCGATCCTGACTTACCATCACATGTTGAAGAACGAAGAAAATAAACGCTTCCTGAACACCTCAACCACCACATCTGATGTGGCGTTCAGTAATCAAATGGCTTACCTCAAACAGGCGGGCTATGACACTATTTCTCTGTATCAGCTCGAAGGCTATCTGAATAACAAGATTAATCTGCCTGCGAAAGTTGTAGTGCTGACATTTGATGATGGTTTGAAGTCAGTGAGTCGCTATGCTTATCCTATTCTGAAAGAGAATGGTTTCCGCGCCACGGCGTTTATTATCTCTTCGCGTATTAAACGGCATCCACAAAAATGGAATCCAGATTCATTACAGTTTATGAGTATTGCTGAACTGAAAGGAATTCAAGATGTGTTTGATATACAGTCTCATACGCATTTTTTACACCGCACCGATAATAGACACCATCCCATATTATTGAGTCGCTCTTATCACAATATCATTTTTGATTTTGAACGCTCACGTCGGGCATTAGCGCAGTTCAATCCGCATGTGATTTTTCTGTCATATCCCTTCGGGGGTTTTAATCAAACAGCGGTCAATGCGGCGAAGAATGCCGGTTTTCATTTGGCGGTGACCACGATGCAAGGCAAGGTCAAGCCAGGCGATAATCCATATACCCTGAAACGGCTCTATATTCTCCGTACTGACTCAATACCGACCATGGCGGAGCGCATCGCCAATCAACCCGGCCCGGTTGCGGTAAAACCGGCACCCGCAGTGATTGAAATGGATTAACGATGTTATGGCATAAGACGTTTATGGCATAAAAAGGAAGGGTGTTTTATTTAAGCGCCCGAGGTTAATCGCATTATTATGGCTATCTAGCCAGTGATCCGGGGGAGCGAACATCGCTAACCCCCGTAGCTTCAGGTACTGAGGGGGATTAAGCGACCTGAACTGGCACTGCCTTAGCTTTGCGTTGTAGCTGATTTTCACCTTCAAAATAAGCCACTTTAGGGTGGTGCAAACGGGCAGCAGCATATGACATCTGTACATAAGAACAGATAATGAGCTTATCACCGACACAAGCGCAGCGTGCTGCGGCACCATTCACGGAGATAATCCGCGAACCACGCTCAGCAGCAATCGCATAGGTTGAAAAACGCTGACCGTTATCAACGTTATAAATATCAATAGCTTCGTATTCCAGAATACCGGCGGCTTCCAGAAAATCCTGATCGATGGCGCAGGAGCCTTCATAGTGCAAATCCGCTTGAGTGACTTTGACCCGGTGCAGTTTGCCTTGCAACATAGTGCGTATCATAACTCTTACCTTTGACCCTGATTAAATCTCTTACCAGACCCTATAATCTACTGATTCAGGGAGCGGCTCAATCATAAAAATAGACCCAGATAGATTTCGCGCTAAGCGTCCTGCGGCCTAAGACTTTCTGCAAAAAATGCCCACTCAGTTTTGCCGATTTTATACCACTTGTCTATGATTGATGCCCTATCTGTAAATTTTCCTTGTTGCCTCTTCATTTCATTACGTCCACTTCCACGGTATCCGCGTCTCTCACTCACCAAAACCGTTGCTCATCGGCGGTCACGGGTTCCGAGCGAACCCGTTATGGGGGAATGCTGTTGATAGTGACTTTTACCTTGGCGTTCCTGGTTGATTTTGGGCCAACTCGCGGCTTGAGGGGAATGAGCAACCGCCTGATCGGTAAAATATCAGTGGCGCAAATCAACCAGTTGGTTATCAATCAGACGAGCTTTACCCAACCAGGCGGCCATCAAAATCACCGCTTGCTGGCTATCGACAGTCAGTGGCTGTAAGGTCTCGGCATCGCGGATAAACAATTCATCGGGCGTAAAGCCTACACGGAGTAGCTGCGCTGCCGCCTCTTCCAACAGTGCGTCAATCTGCCGTTCGCCTAAGGCCATTTTCTCTGCCAGCGCCCACATGATCTTACTGAGCTGTGGCGCAATCTGACGTTCTTCTTCCGTCAGATAGCCGTTACGGGAACTCAGCGCCAAACCATCTTTCGCGCGCACCGTTGGTACCCCAACAATGTTGATGTCATAACCCATATCCGCCACCATTTTGCGGATCAAGGCGAGCTGCTGGTAATCTTTTTCGCCGAAACAGGCGACATCTGGCTGGATCAGATTAAACAGCTTGCTGACGATGGTTGAAACACCGCGGAAATGACCAGGGCGGCTGGCCCCTTCTAAAATGGTCGATAGGGCAGGAACATCAACATACGTTTGCTTTTCCAGCCCCGCAGGGTAGATATCGGCTGCGGCCGGTGCGAACACCAGATCTGCACCGTGGCGGGTCAGTTTCTCGCAATCTTCCTGTAAGGTGCGCGGGTAATGGGCTAAGTCATCTGGCCGTTCAAATTGCAGCGGATTAACAAAAATAGTCACCACGACCACGTCAGCGCGGGTTTTTGCTTCATCCACCAGCGTCATATGCCCTTCGTGCAGGTTACCCATGGTGGGTACTAAGGCAATTCGTTTGCCTTCCTGACGCCAACGGCGGATCTGTTGACGTAGCAATGGCAATGTCTCAATAATCAGCATTCCCTTTCTCCTGTTTTAGGAACGATCTATTTTAGGAGGATCCTATTTTGAAAACTCCCTATTTTAGAAGAAATATTAGTGGCTCAGTTACTGGAATGTATGCTCTTCAGCAGGATAAATCCCCCCCTCAACTTCTTCAATATAGAGCTTAATGGCGGCACGAATATCGCCCGCACTGTGTGCTAAAAAGTTTTTACTGAATTTTGGCGTATGACCCCCGGTAATACCGAGTGCATCATGCATAACCAAAATCTGACCGTCAGTGACATTCCCCGCACCAATACCAATAACCGGTATGGTTAACTCTTCGGTCACCCGCTGTGCCAGTTCTACCGGCACGCATTCCAGTACCAACAGTTGAGCCCCTGCCTGTTCCAGGGCAATAGCATCTTGCAACAGTTGATTGGCCGCCACTTCTTCACGACCCTGTACTTTATAGCCGCCGAAAATATTCACCGATTGTGGCGTGAGCCCCAGATGCCCACAAACCGGCACCGCGCGCTCTGCCAACATGCGAATGGTATCGCACAGCCAGCTCCCACCTTCCAGTTTGACCATATTGGCTCCGGCCCGCATTAGCTCTGCCGCGTGGGTAAAGGCCAGTTCTGGCGTGGCATAACTCATGAATGGCATATCGGCCAATAACAGGCAATGAGGCGCACCACGGCGCACTGCACGGGTATGGTAGGCCATATCGGCAACGGTCACTGGCAGCGTGGAATCGAACCCTTGTAACGTCATACCGAGCGAATCCCCCACCAATAGCACCTGAATACCCTGTTCGGCAAATAACTGGGCAAAACTGGCATCATAGGCCGTCAGCGTTGCGAATTTACGTTTCTCTTGTTTCCATTGGCGTAATTGGCTCATGGTGGTGGTTTTCATCACTCTGTCTCCTGAAATTAAAGTGAACAACTTTATCAACAAACGGATAAACCAAGACCTGCCCATTACGGGATGGAATATAAGATTATCTGCAAGACATTCTACTGCAACCTTGGCCTGACGGCGAGGTGGGCTATTTTTAGTTGATAATCATAATGTTATATCAATATAACGTAATGAGTGGCTCAACGCACGGGCAGAGTCTGGCTATCGAAGAATAAAAAGATCGGGGGAAACAGAGGATCTTGCCGTGTGTGAGCCGGCGATATTACCAGAGAACCAAGCCGTTCTTATCGACCCGCTTAAGGCATTCTGATAGGGATTCGCCATCGGGGAAAATAAGATCTGGGGCGATATCTGCCAGTGGATAGAGCATAAATTCACGCGCTTTCAGACCATAATGCGGAATCGTCAGGCGATCAGTTTTTATCACCTGATCGCCATACAACATAATATCCAGATCCAGCGTCCGTGGCCCCCAGCGCTGCTCTTTTCTCACCCGGCCTTGGTTACGTTCAATCGCTTGTGTGTGATCCAGCAACTGCTCTGGTGGCAACGATGTATCCAGTGCGACCACGGCATTGAGAAAATCGGGTTGATCCTGTGGGCCTAATGGCTTGGTGCGGTAAAGTGGCGAACACGCTACTAACCGGCTACGCGGCAGATGCGCCAAGGCTTCCCGTGCCGCGCTAACCTGTTGTAGTGGCATGGCCAAATTGCTACCCAGCGCGATATAGACCCGGATCATGGTAAAATTATACCCCTTCTTTACGGGGTACTGGCTTGCGTGGGCGGCGTGGACGTGAACGCCGTGGCGCAGGATCAGCACCTAATGTATTCAGCATGGATTTCTGTTGCGTGGGAGTGGCTTCCTGGAATTCGCCCCACCACTGCGCCAAACGTTGCAGCTCGTGATTTTTTTCCACTTCTGCCCGTAGGAGTAACAGATCGTAAGCCGCCCGGAATTTAGGGTGTTCCATCAGCTTATGGGCACGTTTCCCCTGACGACGTGACAGACGCAGTTGTAACAACCAGATATCCCGTACCAGTGAGGTGATACGTTTAGGGATCGCCAGTGAGCGACACTCTTCGTCCAGTACATCATTCATGGCCAATGCAAATGCATCGTAATAGGCCAAGCCGCTTTCCTGCGTTAACTTCTGCGCATGTTCAATCAGCGGATACCACAGCATCGCCGCAAATAAGAAGGCAGGATTAACCCGCTGATCATTATGCAGACGGTGGTCGGTATTTTTCAGTACCTGAACCAGAATACGCTCCATTGGCGAATCATGCTGTTCAGTAAAATTACGGGCAATCAGTGGGAATAGCGGCTGGAAAAGCTGGTATTCGCACAGTTTTAAATAGGTTTTATAGCCGTAGCCGGATTGCAGCAGCTTGAGTGACTCCTCAAACAGGCGGGCGGGCGGGATTTCGCGCAACAGTGAGGCCAGACGCGGTATAGGCTCTGCCGTTTCCGGGCTGATTGACATATCCAGTTTTGCGGCAAAACGAACCGCACGCAGCATCCGTACCGGATCTTCACGGTAACGGGTTTCTGGGTCGCCAATTAGACGAATAATACCTTCTTTCAGATCACGTAAGCCGCCGGTGTAGTCACGCAGCGCAAAATCAGAAATACCGTAGTAGAGGCTGTTAATGGTGAAATCACGGCGTTGAGCATCATCTTCGATGGAGCCAAAGATGTTGTCACGCAGCAACATGCCATTTTGCGCCTGCTGGGAGGAGTTCTTATCGCTGTCTTCTGCTTGTTGCTGCTCGTGGTGGCCACGGAAAGTCGCTACTTCAATAATTTCAGGGCCAAACATCACATGAGCCAAACGGAAGCGGCGGCCAACCAAACGACAGTTACGGAACAGTTTTCGCACCTGTTCAGGGGTGGCGCTGGTGGTGATATCGAAATCTTTGGGTTTTCTGCCCAGCAGCAGGTCGCGGACACCGCCGCCCACCAGATAAGCTTCGTAACCTGATTTATTCAGGCGATAGAGAACCTTCAGTGCATTGTCACTGATATCTCTGCGGGAGATATTGTGCTGATCCCGCGGAATAATCGCCATTTGGCGCTGTTCCGAAGACGACACCGCGTGACCCTTGCGGCCAGTATGTGCTCTGGCGGGCCTTCTCTCTTTGCGGGCCACGTTATCTTCACCGGGCACTTTATCTTTACGGGCCTTGTCATCACGGACCGTTTTGTCTTCGCGGATCAGCACCTTACGGCAGAAATTGGCTACTCGGGTAAAAATGGTACACCTCGATAGTGGCTAATAAATAACAGAACGACAGAAAAACAGCGGCTAATCATAGCTCACCATACTTACTTTGAGAATGCCGTTGTGTTTTCTGTGGGGTTATTGCCCCCTGGAGTGGGATTGACACCAACGTCCAATGCTTAACGGCATAACGTAATAATAAATACAAATCAAGATCTTGCCAGTATTCCGGTAGCGGTTGGCGTAAAAACTTTAATGCGTCGATTAAAATAGGACGTGGATCGCCATTAGGCAAGGGAGGAGCATGATTCTGCTTGGAGAGCTTATTCCCCTGATTATTCAGCGCCAACGGCAAGTGTATATAGCCGGGGACAGGGTGTTGCAACTGCTGATAGAGCGCTATCTGGCGCACTGTCGGCTCAATCAAATCAGCACCTCGTACAATTTCGGTCACGCCCTGAAAAGCATCATCCACCACCACCGCCAGATTATAAGCGAACAGACCGTCACGGCGACGGATAATAAAATCTTCTTGTGCCAACGCAGGGTGAGCATGCAGTTCGCCGAGTAATTTATCATAAAAAGCGTAAACCGGCTGAGTCTGCCGCAAACGGATAGCCGCGCCGCTAGCGGGTAAATGACGATCACGGCAGTAGCCGTCGTAGAACCCGCCGAGCTGGTGGATGCGGCTACGGGTGCAGGTGCAGTAATAGCTTAATCCCTGCTGTTCCAGCCAGTTGAGCGTGGCCCGATACGCTTCATGGCGCTGTGATTGATAGATAACCGGGCCATCCCAATGGAGACCATAATGCTCTAAGGCCGCTAAAATACGTGAGGCCGCGCCAGGAACTTCACGGGGAGGATCAATATCTTCAATACGAACTAACCACTTCCCGCCTTGAGCACGGGCTTGCAGATAACTCCCGAGTGCGGCAATCAGTGAACCAAAATGCAAATCCCCTGATGGCGAAGGTGCAAAACGGCCAATATATTCTGTTGGTTGATTCGTTGCTCGTTGGTTAGCTGATCGTTGAATGACCGCTTGTTGAACCACAGGCTGTTGAGTCTCGGGAAGCTGGGCGCTGGGAAATTGGGAAGCACGTGGTTGAGCAGCAGAAAATAGTTGAGCAGCAGCGAATGGCTGAGAACCGAATAGCTGAGAACCTGATGGTTTTGAGCCAAATGGTTGGGGATCAAATAGTTGTGAGCTAAATAGTCGTTGAAAACCAGTATCTTCAAGCATAAAAAGAAGGGGTCCAACAGTTCAAACACGGTGCCGGAGAGGGCTCTGGCACCGTGTTACACATTATGCCGTGTTACACATTATGCTGTGTTAGCCTGCCATCTGCTTTTCGCGGATTTCGGCCAGGGTTTTACAGTCAATGCACAAATCTGCAGTTGGCCGTGCCTCAAGACGACGGATACCAATTTCTACGCCACAAGACTCGCAGAAACCAAAATCGTCATCTTCAACTTTTTTCAGCGTCTTCTCGATCTTTTTAATCAGTTTACGCTCGCGGTCGCGGTTACGAAGTTCAAGGCTGAATTCTTCTTCCTGCGCGGCACGGTCCACCGGATCAGGGAAGTTAGCAGCTTCGTCTTGCATATGCGATACAGTACGATCTACTTCATCCCTGAGCTGATTGCGCCATGCTTCAAGAATCAGCTTGAAATGCGACAGCTGGGCGGCGTTCATATACTCTTCGCCTGGCTTCTCTTGGTAAGGCTCTACCCCAGCGATGGCGAGAATGCTCAAGGACGAGGTTTTACGTTTTTGCCCTTCTTGCATGATGCTTCTCCTACATTCATACGCACTATCGAAATCCCCAATAGGGGGAAAAATCAGGCCGCTATAAATAACAGAAGGGAGGTAGGTTGGCAATTATTCCTGTCGCCTGCTTGACAATGGTGTGAAGGAAGGCGTATTTGGCGAGCCACTTTACCCAGTAATTGCTTTTTTATTCAGCGTTTTCTGATGAAAGCATTTCGTCCAGTAATAACGGTAAACGGGTGTTTAGCTCGATACCGTCAGGCGATAGTTGAAAACCATAACAAATAACCTCTACTCCTGCCTGCTGAGCCTGGACTAGCAACTCTGCATAGCGACGATCAATGTGTCGGGCTGGTGCAACTTGTTTGATTCCCGTATGCAATACCGCAAAGAAAAGTACTGCCCGGTGGCCGTTGACAACCCTGTTTTGTAATTCCCGAAGATGCTTCTGGCCCCTTAGAGTAACCGCATCTGGAAAATAACCACACTGTTGTTGTAATAAGGTGACTGATTTGACTTCAATATAGCAGTCACGTCTATCTTCTGCCTGCAATAACAAGTCTATACGGCTGTTCTCTTCGCCATACTTAACTTCTTTTCTGACAAAATTGTAACCAGATAATTCAGCAATCTGATTTTTTTCAATTGCCAAGTTCACTAACTCATTGGCGCGCATCGTATTGACACAAATCCAATCACCGGTTTGGGTCTGTGTCAGCTCCCAGCTCTGAGGATACTTCCGTTTCGGATTATCTGATGTTGAATACCAGATGGTATCTCCAGGCGTAGCACAACCCGTCATTGCTCCAGTATTCGCGCAATGAATAGTCAGCGCCTCTCCAGCGGGCGTCACAATATCAGCTAAAAAGCGTTTGTACCGCAGAATAAGTGTGGCGGGTTGTAACGGGGGAGTAAATTGCAGCAAAGGGGCGTTAAATTGCAGCGATTTGGCGTGAGTCGGTGGCGAATTAGGGCTAATTGACCGCGAATCTGAGTTCACTGACAGTAAGTTGGCGCTAAAGGGTGGCAAGTTGGCGTTAGCAGGCATCTGGTTTCCTTTCACTGCCAGCCAGCGGCCAGCTTTGTACGATGTTATAGCGGGTGCGGCCCCGCGCGAAGACCGATTCATACAGCGAGAAATGGTCCGCCTGGAAGGTCTCATTGCCGCTCTTGGCAGGTAATGCCACTGGGCGGGTTGCGTTACGCAACAGAGTAACATGGGGATGAAACGGCAGCGGCGTTTGATAACAGCCACTACGTGCTGCCTGGGAGCGCAGCAACTGCGCCAATTGCAACAGGCCACGAGGGGGGTTCTTACATCCCAGCCAAATCACGCCGGAACCGG
Source organism: Yersinia pestis (assembly GCF_900460465.1). Classification (GTDB taxonomy): domain Bacteria; phylum Pseudomonadota; class Gammaproteobacteria; order Enterobacterales; family Enterobacteriaceae; genus Yersinia; species Yersinia pestis. The sequence goes on from NZ_UAVH01000001.1 coordinate 988,907, forward strand.
GCCAATGGCCGATATCATCTAATGTCACGCTGAAACCTGCTTGTTGGATACGCCCGGCTTGCTGCTGTAACACCTGGGATTTTGTCGCACTGACTTCACCAAGGAACGCCAGTGTCAGGTGCAGATTCGCCGCCGCGACAGGGCGACCCGCCTCTGGCGAGAAATGACCAGCTCGCCATTGCACAATCTCTTGTTGCATGGCATCCGGCAGTGTCAGGGCAAAGAATAGGCGGCGGACACGTTTTAATTCGTCAACGGTATTTGTCATTAGGTTGGCATGATCACTCGGCTAAATACGCTCTACGGTCATGATGCTACAATGGCTGACGATAAAGCTACAATGGCTGACGATAAAAGTAGAGCGTGTGGAGACGAATGTTGTGGTGAGTGAGAGAAAAAATGATGTTGCGATAGCGGCGTTACCGGTGAGTGAAGTGCTCGACGAGTTGCTATCTGCATTGCAATCCTCATCGCAAGTCCTGCTTCATGCCCCGACCGGTGCCGGTAAATCTACCTGGCTGCCGCTACAAATCTTGCAACAAAGTCAGTTTCTTAATAGCGGGTCACCGGGCCGCATCATTATGCTGGAGCCACGGCGACTGGCGGCAAAAAATGTGGCTTACCGTTTGGCGCAACAATTGGGTGAATTGCCCGGCCAGACAGTAGGTTACCGGATGCGCGCAGAAAGCAAGATCGGGCCGGATACGCGTCTGGAAGTGGTGACCGAAGGTATTTTGACTCGGATGCTACAACAGGATGCCGAGCTTCAGGGCGTGTCATTGGTGATCCTTGATGAATTCCACGAACGCAGTCTGCAAGCAGATTTGGCGCTAGCGTTATTGCTGGATGTGCAACAGGGGCTGCGCGATGATCTGAAACTATTAATCATGTCAGCCACGCTGGATAACCAGCGCCTTTCTGCTTTGTTACCCTCCGCTCCGGCCATTGTCTCGGCTGGGCGCAGTTTCCCGGTTGAACGCAGTTATCAGCCGCTCTCCAGCCATGAACGGTTGGAAGAGGGGGTTGCCAGCCGCGTTAAACGCTTGCTAAATGAACAGCCCGGTTCCTTGTTGCTGTTTTTACCGGGTGTCAGTGAAATCCATCGAGTGATGGAACGGCTGCATGGCGAGGTCGCCAGCGATACCGATTTGTGCCCGCTGTACGGTGCTTTGCCACTCAGTGAACAGCAAAAAGCGATTCAACCGGCCGCTATCGGGCGACGTAAAGTGGTGCTGGCAACCAATATTGCCGAAACCAGTTTGACCATTGAGGGCATCCGGTTGGTGGTTGATAGCGGGCTGGAACGGGTTGCGCGTTTTGATATCAAAAACGGTCTGACTCGCTTGGTCACTCAGCGTATCAGTCAGGCGTCAATGGTCCAGCGCGCAGGCCGTGCCGGGCGGCTAGAACCGGGTATCTGTTGGCATCTGTTTGCCAAAGAGCAGGCCGAACGGGCGGCGGAATACAGTGAACCGGAAATACTGAACAGCGATTTATGCGGTCTGTGGTTGGAATTACTGAGTTGGGGATGTCAGGATGCGGCGCAACTCTGTTGGCTCGATCACCCCCCGGCAGCGGCACTGGCTGTGGCCCGTGATTTATTAGGGCGATTGGATGCCATTGATGACCAAGGGCAGTTGACGGCCACGGGGCGCACCATGGCAACGCTGGGCTGCGAACCTCGATTGGCGGCCATGTTGTGCTTTGGGGCGGGGCATAGCCCCGATGCACTGGCTACGGCTGCGTTGTTGGCGGCTATTTTGGAAGAGCCACCTCGCTCTGGCCAAATAGATTTACATGACTGGCTCAGCCGGCCGCAGCCTCACTGGCAACGGCGCGCCAGACAACTGACACAAAGGCTTAACGCGCGCGGAGGCAGTGTAGACCATGCGCTGGCCGCACAATTGCTGGCGCTGGCTTATCCGGATAGGATCGCACAGCAGCGGGGGCAGGATGGGCGCTACCTGCTGGCTAACGGCATGGGGGCTGCCATGGCGCAGGATGAGGCGCTATCGCGATCCCCCTGGCTAGTGGCGGTTGGGCTACTGCAAAACCACAGCGGGCCGGATGCACGTATTTTGCTGGCCTTGCCCGTTGACATCGAACAGTTGGTGACGTGTCTGCCGCGGCAAGTGGAAGAGCGCACGGTGGTGGAGTGGGATGATGAAAAAGGTACGCTGCGAGCCTGGCGGCGCTGGCAAATTGGGCGTTTGATCCTGCGGGCGCAGCCATTGGCTAAACCGGATGACGCGGCATTGCAGCAGGCCTTGCTAAACTGGGTTCGGGAGCAAGGATTACAGATACTTAACTGGGATGAACCTGCCGAGCAGCTACGTACCCGCTTACAATGTGCTGCCCGTTGGTTGCCAGAGGCGCCATGGCCTGCGGTCGATGACGACAGTTTGCAGGATAAACTGGCGCTCTGGTTGCAGCCGTCATTATCCGGTGTTCGTGATCTACGTGGGCTTCGGCAGGTGAATATTGCTGAAGCCTTAACCCGCTTGTTAGATTGGAAACAACGCCAACGGCTGGATACCGAACTGCCAACTCATTACACTGTGCCCACTGGCAGTCGCCTGCCAATACGTTATTATGTCGACCGGCCGCCGGTGTTGGCGGTACGTTTGCAGGAGGTTTTTGGTGAACAGCAAAGCCCTATGCTGGCGAGCGGGCGGGTTGCGGTGGTGCTTGAACTGCTTTCTCCCGCCCATCGGCCATTACAGATTACCGGCGATTTAGCGGCATTCTGGCAGGGGGCGTATCGTGAGGTGCAAAAAGAGATGAAAGGGCGTTACCCCAAACATGTCTGGCCTGATGACCCGGCACATACCCGGCCAACCCGCAGAACCAAAAAATATCAAGATAAGTGATATATCATGGCTGATAGCCAATAAATTCAGATGTTTCTCGTTTCTATCCGGTGAATTGGGGAACACATTAAGCCGCAATAATCACCAATGCGCGTGGAGATAGGAAACATGTCTGGGGACGATCGTGAGCCGATAGGGCGCAAGGGCAAGAAAGCCCAACCCAAAGCAGCACCAAAACGTCCACTGCGCCGTCGGCGTGATGAAGATGAATACGAAGAAGATTATGACGAAGAACAAAATGATTATGATGACGAGGAGGAACCGATGCCAAGAAAAGTAGCATCACGCCCACCTCGCAAGAAACGCCGTTGGCTCGGGTTGTTGATCAAACTGTTCCTGATTGGGGCCGTGGCTTTGGCGATCTATGGGGTTTACCTCGATTCGCAAATCCGCAGCCGTATTGATGGCAAAGTCTGGCAATTACCGGCTGCCGTGTATGGCCGCATGGTCAATCTTGAGCCGGGTATGTCCTACAGCAAAAAAGAGATGATCGCCTTGCTGGAAGGGATGCAATACCGTCAGGTCAGTCGCATGACCCGCCCTGGGGAGTTCACGGTTCAGAACGACAGTATCGATATCTTGCGCCGGCCGTTCGATTTCCCTGATGGTAAAGAAGGCCAAATTCGCGCCCGTTTACTGTTCAAAAATGATCGTCTGGCCCAGATTCAAAACCTGGATAATCAGCGTGATTTCGGGCTATTCCGCCTCGATCCCAAGTTGATTACCATGCTGCAATCACCTAACGGTGAACAGCGTCTGTTTGTTCCGCGCGCCGGGTTCCCTGATTTGCTGGTGGACACCTTGCTGGCGACTGAAGACCGCCATTTCTATGAGCATGATGGCGTCAGCCCGTATTCCATTGCTCGAGCCGTGGTCGCTAACCTGACAGCCGGTAAAGCGGTGCAGGGGGGCAGTACGCTGACGCAACAGTTAGTGAAAAACCTGTTCCTGACCAATGAACGTTCGCTGGTACGTAAACTTAACGAGGCCTATATGGCCCTGTTGATGGATTATCGCTACAGCAAAGATCGGATCTTGGAACTCTATCTGAACGAAGTCTATCTTGGTCAGAGTGGTGGTGACCAAATCCGTGGCTTCCCGCTGGGTAGCTTGTATTACTTTGGCCGCCCGGTTGATGAATTGAGTCTCGATCAGCAAGCCATGTTGGTTGGCATGGTGAAAGGGGCCTCACTGTATAACCCGTGGCGTAATCCTAAGCTGGCACTTGAGCGGCGTAATTTGGTCCTGCGCTTGTTGCAGAATCAAGGGATTATCGATGCTGAGCTTTACACCATGCTCAGTGCCCGTCCGCTGGGGGTGCAGCCGAAAGGCGGAGTCATCACACCTCAACCTGCTTTTATGCAGATGGTGCGCCAGGAGCTGCAACAGAAGTTGGGTAACAAGGTCAATGATCTGTCTGGCGTGAAGATCTTCACCACCTTGGATCCGGTTTCACAAGATGCCGCAGAAAAAGCCATCGAAGACGGTGTTCCGGCGCTGAGAGCCGCCCGTAATATGAATGACCTGGAAGCGGCGATGGTGGTGGTTGACCGTTTCAGTGGCGAAGTGCGTGCCATGGTGGGCGGTTCACAGCCACAATTTGCCGGTTTTAACCGTGCGATGCAGGCCCGCCGTTTGGTGGGGTCACTTGCCAAACCACCAACCTATCTGGCCGCGTTGAGTGAGCCGGATAAGTACCGCCTCAATACCTGGCTTTCGGACCAACCGCTGTCGCTTAAATTGTCGAACGGTTCATTGTGGCAGCCGAAAAACTATGATCGCCAGTTCCGTGGTCAGGTCATGTTGATGGATGCGTTGGTGAACTCACTGAACATCCCAACAGTCAATTTGGGGATGTCAGTGGGCTTAGATCAGATCAGCGCCACACTGCAACGCCTTGGGATCCCGAAATCAGTCATTAATCCGGTCCCAGCCATGTTATTGGGGGCGATTGACCTGACTCCGGTTGAAGTTGCGCAGGAGTATCAGACAATCGCCAGTGGTGGCAACCGTGCACCGTTGTCGGCTGTGCGTTCGGTTATTGCTGAGGATGGGACCGTGCTGTATCAGAGCTTCCCACAGGCAGAACGTATGGTGCCTGCACAAGCTTCTTACCTGACGCTGTATGCGATGCAGCAAGGGGTTGTCCGTGGTACATCACGCTCTCTCTCGGCGAAGTTCGGCAAATATAATCTGGCGGCCAAAACCGGGACAACCAACGATCTGCGTGACAGTTGGTTTGCCGGTATTGATGGCAAAGAAGTGACCATTGCCTGGATTGGGCGCGACAATAACGGCCCGACTAAGCTGACCGGGGCCAGCGGCGCGCTAACCTTGTATCGCCGCTATCTGGAAAACCAAACGCCGTTGCCGCTGATTCTGCAACCGCCAGAAGGCATTAGCCAAATGAACATTGATTCGGCGGGGAACTTCGTCTGTGGTGAAGGGAGCGGGATGCGCGTCATTCCTGTTTGGACCGAAAATCCGCAAGCTTTGTGTCAGGGATCAACACCCACTCAAGACCCCACAAAACCTAACGATGATGGTGTTGCCGATTGGATCAAAGAGATGTTTGGCCAATAAAATGTGTGGTCAATAAAATGTGACGGCGGGCGTGGTTTACAGACTGCGCCCGCCAATTTTTTTCTTTGCGCTTCCCTTCTTCGTTTCCCCCAACAAATCAGCACGGCATAGCCCTTGCAGTCCTTTGTGAGTTACGCATAAACTAACGGTTTTGATAATTATTTCGTTTTAATAATCATTATCGTTACCGTTCGATTTTCGCTAACGTTTGGGTCGCGTCCTCCCTTGCCTCCCCTCACCTGAGATCAAGGCGTTGGGGGTTATCAGCCGTCTGACGGGTATTCCCCGTTAATTTATAATCGCGTACAGCAGGGCACTATCTTGGACCTACAGGCAAGCCACTCCAGCACTTTTATACTCCGTGAACTGAGTTTTTCGGTTCCTGGTCGAACCTTATTACAGCCGCTGTCACTGACGTTTCCGCAAGGGAAAGTCTGTGGGTTGATCGGCCATAACGGTTCCGGTAAATCGACATTGCTAAAAATGCTGGGCCGTCATCAACCACCATCAAGTGGTCAGGTTGTGCTCAACGATATGCCACTGGCCCAATGGGATAGCAAAGCGTTTGCCCGCGAAGTGGCCTATTTACCGCAGCAATTACCGGCCGCAGAAGGGATGACGGTGCGTGAATTAGTCGCCATCGGCCGCTATCCGTGGCATGGCGCGCTAGGGCGCTTTCGTCAGGAAGATCGCCAACAAGTCGAAGAGGCGATTGCATTGGTAGATTTGAAACCACTGGCTAACCGCCTGGTGGACAGCTTGTCTGGTGGTGAGCGGCAGCGGGCTTGGTTGGCGATGATGGTGGCGCAAAACAGCCGCTGCCTGCTGCTGGATGAGCCTACCTCCGCGCTGGATATTGCTCATCAGGTGGAGGTCTTGGGGCTAATTCAACGTCTCAGCCACGAGCGTGGCCTAACCGTAATTGCCGTGTTACACGATATCAATATGGCGGCTCGTTATTGTGACCATCTCGTGGCATTGCGGGGCGGTGAGATGATCGCCCAAGGCCCGGCAGATAGCCTGATGCAGAGTGCGGTGTTAGAACAAATTTATGGTATCCCAATGGGTATTTTACCGCACCCGGCTGGCGGTGCGCCGGTAAGTTTTGTTTATTAATGAAGACACATTTACCCATGGATCTCTCTTCTTCATCGGCTTCGAATTATTTATCGGGTCCAGATTGCTCATCGGATCCAGATTGTTCAGTAAGGCCAGCTTGTTCAGCAAGGTCAGATCGTTCAGTAAGGCCAGATCGTTCATCGGGGCCCGATTATTACCGGCGTCGGCTACTGATGGCATTAACGTTATCGCCATTACTGCTCTCATTGCCCAGTCTGGTAGCGGCGGCACCGAAGAGCGATCAGCCATTACTCAATATAGACAGAGTGATTGATATCCAAAGAGATATCGATACTAAAAGGGTCGTCGCACTGGAGTGGCTACCTGTCGAATTGCTACTGGCATTGGGGGTTACACCGTTTGGTGTCGCTGATATTCATAACTATCGCCTATGGGTTGGGGAGCCTGCTCTGCCGGCGGATGTGATTAATGTCGGTCAGCGCACTGAACCCAATCTGGAATTACTGCAACAAATGGCTCCATCGCTGATCCTGCTGTCGCAGGGTTATGGCCCTTCGCCGGAGAAACTTGCGCCTATCGCGCCCACGATGAGTTTTGCGTTTAATGAACAGGGCAGTTCACCGCTGGCTGTAGGCAAAAACTCATTACAGACATTGGGGCAGCGTTTGGGATTGGAGACGGCTGCGCAACAGCATCTTGCTGATTTTGACCATTTTATGCTGGCAGCCCGTGCGCGTTTATCTGGCGACACGCAGACTCCGTTATTAATGTTCTCTCTGTTGGATCCCCGCCATGCGTTGATTATCGGTAACGGCAGCCTGTTTCAGGATGTATTGAGCACCTTGAATATTGAGAATGCCTGGCAAGGGGAGACCAATTTTTGGGGCAGCGCGGTGGTGGGTATTGAACGTTTAGCGACGATAAAAACGGCACGTGCAGTGTGTTTCGGCCATGGAAATAATGAGATGTTACAGCAGGTTGCACGTACCCCATTATGGCAATCGCTGTCTTTTGTACGAGAAAACCAATTACGTCTCTTGCCACCGGTTTGGTTCTACGGCGCGACACTGTCAGCTATGCGTTTCGTTCGTTTACTGGAACAGGCGTGGGGGAAAGCACCATGAGCGCCATAAGTTTACGCCAGGGTTGGCGGCTCCCTGCGGGTCTACTTGGCCTACTGGTGGTTATTGCCGTTTCCCTGACATTTTATAACCTCAGTCAATTACTGCCTTCCTCTCTCTGGTCTGAAGCCCTATGGCGACCTGATCGAGACGATGTACGCCAGATGCTATTTCATTACAGCCAATTACCTCGCCTGGCGGTGGCATTACTCACCGGAGCGGGGCTGGGGCTGGTAGGGGTTTTATTTCAACAAGTTCTGCGTAATCCCCTGGCTGAACCGGCCACTCTGGGGGTTGCCGCGGGTGCCCAGTTAGGGCTAACGATAGCCACACTGTGGATGTTACCCGGTGGTGAGTTAACCCGGCAACTGGCGGCAATGGCCGGTGGTATGACGGTTGGGGCACTGGTCTTTGGCGTAGCCTGGGGGAAGCGCCTGTCACCGGTGACACTGATTTTGGCCGGTCTGGTGTTGGGGCTTTACTGTAGCGCGGTGAGTAACCTACTGGCACTGTTCAATTATGACCAGTTACAGGGGTTGTTTTTGTGGAGCAGTGGCGCACTGAATCAGCAGGATTGGAGTACGGTACAGTTTCTGTTACCGCGCTTACTGATTAGCGGCATATTGGCGGCCTTCTTGATTCGTCCGTTGACCCTCTTGGGGTTAGATGATGGTGTCGCTCGCAATCTGGGGTTAGGGCTGTCACTGGCCCGCCTGAGTGCGCTGGGATTAGCCATTATATTCAGCGCCATGTTGGTTAATGCGGTGGGTGTGATTGGTTTTATCGGGCTGTTTGCACCATTGTTGGCGAAAATTTTGGGGGCACGGCGCTTATCACAACGTCTGATACTGGCCCCTATTGTCGGGGCATTGCTGCTCTGGGTGACGGACCAGGGCATCATCTGGCTGACACAAGTCTGGCGAGAGATCCCAACCGGTGCCGCTACGGCGCTGATTGGTGCGCCATTGTTATTGTGGTTGTTGCCTCGCTTACACAGTACGACTGCGCCAAACATGGATTTGGGTGACTCGGTTCCGGTAGAGCGGCAGCGTTTAGGATTATGGATCAGTGCGGGTTTGCTGCTGCTGTTGGGGGGATTGATCGTGGCGCTGATGTTTGGCCGTGATAGCCAAGGTTGGCGCTGGATCGTCGGTGATGAATTACAGGCGCTGTTACATTGGCGCTGGCCACGGGTATTGGCGGCACTGGCTGCCGGTATGATGCTGGCGGTTGCAGGAACATTAATTCAAAAGTTGACTGGTAACCCGATGGCCAGCCCGGAAGTGTTGGGTATCAGCTCTGGTGCAGCTTTCGGCGTGGTCATTATGTTGTTTATCGTCCCTGGTAATGCACTGGAATGGTTGTTGCCTGCGGGGAGCCTAGGGGCTGCCATCACGCTATTGCTGATCATGGTTGTTGCTGGGCGAGGCGGGTTTTCTCCGGGCAGGATGCTATTGGCAGGGATTGCATTGAGTACCGCTTTTACCACGGTGATCACCATGTTGCTGGCCAGTGGCGACCCACGGATGCGCGGGTTGCTGGCATGGATTTCTGGCTCAACTTATTCTGTTGAGGGCTCACAAGCGTTGACGACAGGCTTAATTGCCGTGGTGTTGATAGCACTAGCCCCTTTGTGCCGCCGTTGGTTAATGATTTTGCCATTAGGCAGTGTGACCGCCAGAGCATTAGGGATGGCTCTGGCCCCCAGCCGGTTAGCGATTTTATTATTGGCAGCCACATTGACGGCGGCGGCGACCCTGACCGTCGGGCCGTTGAGTTTTGTGGGATTGATGGCTCCGCATATGGCCCGGATGCTGGGTTTCCGTCGTGCTATTCCGCAACTGATTATTGCGGCTATTTTGGGCGGATTATTGATGATATTAGCTGATTGGTGTGGGCGGATGCTGTTGTTCCCAAATCAGATCCCCGCAGGCCTATTAGCGACATTTATCGGGGCGCCCTATTTTGTTTATTTGCTGCGCAAACAGGGGCGGTAATTTTATCAGGCGAATGCCCTGCTAATTTGACGCCGCCGCGTGACTATTCTGCCTATCCTCACCGTTTCAGATCGCGTCATTGAGGGTTGTCAGCAGTCTGAAATCTCCTCCGGAGAGGAGATTAGAGGTTATTGACAAAGAGCCCGCAACGGGAGAGAACAGGCAGATCGTAAAGACGCCGGCTTCCCTGTATAAAAATAGCCTTCCCTGGGGGCTCGAAGCGCGCCCTCCCTGGCGCGGACGCTTTACTCTTCAGCCTATCCTCACCGTTCAAGATCGAGTGTTCGGGGGTTGTCAGCAGTCTGATTACCTTCTATTTTGGGCTAAAACTCAAATAGATATTGTTTTGACTAAAATTCAAACAAATATTGAATTAAAGTTTAGCAAAGCATCGACGAGCGGCATTGACGGTTTTCTGAATATCTTCGTTGCTGTGAGCCAGAGACATAAAGCCCGCTTCAAAGGCTGACGGTGCCAGATAGACCCCTTCTTCCAGCATCAAATGGAAGAAACGTTTAAAGCGCTCAACATCACAATTCATCACATCCTGATAGCAGGTGACGGTATCAGCATTGGTAAAGAATAGGCCAAACATCCCACCGACGTGGTTAACCACCAGTGGGATGTTCTCCTCTTTAGCGGCATGTCGCAGGCCTGTAGCCAGTGAGTCGGTTAATTCGGTCAGTGTTTCATAAACACCGACCTGAGAGATTTCTGTCAGGCAGGCAAAACCGGCAGCCATAGCGATAGGGTTACCGGATAGCGTACCGGCTTGGTAAACCGGGCCAGTCGGTGCCAGCGCATTCATTACCTCACGGCGGCCACCAAAAGCGCCTACTGGCATACCGCCACCAATGATTTTACCCAGACAGGTTAAATCAGGGATGACATGGTAATAATCCTGCGCGCCAGCTAAGGCTACGCGAAAACCGGTCATGACTTCATCGATGATAAGCAGAGCACCAAACTCATCACACAAAGCGCGCAGACCAGGCAGGAACTCTGGCAACGGGGGAATGCAATTCATATTACCGGCTACTGGCTCAACGATAATACACGCCACTTCTTGCGGATATTGCTCAAAGGCCTGCCGTACAGAAGCCAGATCGTTATAGGTACAGGTCAGGGTGTGTTTGGCAAAATCCGTAGGAACACCAGGTGAATTGGGCTGACCCAGTGTCAGTGCGCCTGAGCCTGCTTTTACCAACAAACAATCGGCATGGCCGTGATAGCAGCCTTCGAATTTAATTATCTTATCGCGACCGGTATAGCCTCGGGCCAGACGGATGGCACTCATGGTGGCTTCGGTGCCGGAATTGACCATCCGTACCATATCCATGGTTGGCACCAAATCTGTAACCAACTGAGCCATTTTCACTTCCATCTCTGTCGGTGCACCAAAACTTAGGCCACGTTCAACGGCCTCAATGACCGCCTGACGAATAGCAGGGTGATTATGGCCCAAGATCATTGGCCCCCAAGAGCCGACATAGTCAATATAGGCTTTGCCATCTACGTCAAAGAGGTAAGCACCATCAGCACGTTCAATAAAGAGTGGGATGCCCCCAACACCTGTGAATGCACGCACCGGAGAGTTAACCCCGCCCGGGATCAACTGTTGTGCTTGGGCATACAGATTTTCGGATTTACTCATAAATTGGCTCCTGAATTGGGCTTGGCAACGTTATTCACTTTGGCAACATTATTTACCTTGGCAACCTTATTATTTACCTTGGCAACATTATTCATCTAGGCAGCCTTAGCCTTGGTAACGTCGTTCTTGTGACAATATGGGTCTTGAGAAAAGAAGAATGCGGCTTATTCTAAAGAACTGACAGCGGTTATCAAATAATTGGGCATATTTAGCTGTCAGTATGCGTAATGTGCCGCAAATAGTGATAGCCGTAATATGAACACGCCTCCCTGAGCCAGATCATTTCATGGCTATATGGCGGCGCACCATGAGTTCATAGACTAGACTCTGGTTACATCAAATTTGTATTATGTATTGCTCAACTGATAAACAAATTAACTATGACTCATTCAACGCAACAACTTTCTCCTGAAGGCGTCGCTGAAGGCAAGCGTGGCCGTTTGATCCGTGAACTGGTTAATCGTGATAAGACACCCTTAATTATTCTTATCATGGCCGCTGTTGTCGGTGTGGTAACGGGATTATTAGGCGTAGCATTTGATCGCGGTGTCGATTGGGTCCAGCAACAGCGGCTGCTAGCGCTGGCTAATGTCGCGGATTACGCACTCTTGGTGTGGCCTCTGGCTTTTATCATGTCCGCACTGCTAGCGATGATGGGCTATTTTTTGGTTAGTCGCTTTGCTCCTGAGGCTGGGGGGTCTGGGATCCCCGAAATCGAAGGGGCAATGGAGGAAATGCGGCCAGTGCGCTGGTGGCGCGTAATCCCTGTTAAATTTATTGGCGGCCTTGGGACATTGGGCGCAGGAATGGTTTTAGGCCGTGAAGGACCCATGGTCCAAATGGGGGGCAACAGTGGGCGAATGATCGTGGATATTTTTCGTTTGCGTAGCCCGGAAGCCCGTCATTCACTATTAGCAACCGGTGCAGCCGCAGGGCTGTCTGCGGCATTTAATGCCCCGCTGGCAGGGATTCTGTTTGTTATCGAAGAGATGCGCTCGCAATTTCGCTACAGCCTAGTCTCTATTAAAGCCGTATTTATCGGGGTGATTACCTCAACGATTGTTTACCGCTATTTTAATGGTGAACGTGCAATTATTGAGGTCGGTAAACTCAGTGATGCTCCGCTAAACACCCTTTGGCTTTATTTATTATTAGGCATTATTTTTGGTGCTGTGGGCGTCATATTCAATGCCCTTATCTTTCGAACACAAGATATGTTTGTGCGCTTTCATGGTGGTGATTGGCGTAAATTAGTTCTGATCGGTGGCTTGCTTGGCGGAATGTGCGGTTTATTAGCACTGCTTCATGGCAATGCGGTGGGAGGGGGGTTTGCATTGATCCCTATCGCGGCAGCCGGTAATTTCAGCATCGGCATGCTGTTGTTCATTTTTATCGCTCGGGTCATCACGACCTTGCTGTGTTTTGGATCGGGCGCTCCAGGGGGAATATTTGCCCCAATGTTGGCATTAGGGACCATTTTGGGGACCGCATTTGGTCTGTCTTGCGCGCACTTTTTCCCACAATATGGCATCGAAGCCGGTACTTTCGCCATTGCGGGTATGGGCGCACTGTTTGCTGCCTCAGTACGTGCACCGTTGACTGGGATCGTATTGGTACTGGAAATGACCGATAATTATCAGCTTATTTTACCGATGATTGTTACCTGCCTGGGAGCGACGTTGATCGCTCAATTTATGGGGGGGAAACCGTTGTATTCGGCCATCCTAGCTCGCACATTAGCCAAGCAAGAGCAAGCGCGTGCCACGGTAATAGCACAAGAACCGGCGGTTGAAAATACCCCACAAATAGGCAAATAATATAACATTAGCCCTGAGTACTTGAATGAAATACTCAGGTATTAGATAATCGAGCCATAGATCAGGCTGCCAGTGTAGTAACCTGCAACGCGAAGTAGTAACCTGCAACTCGAACACCGGTTGGGAGTGATGAGGATGAGCAACGAAACAGTACTGCCCCTACAGTTTACCGAGGCGGCGGCAAAGAAAGTTAAACTACTGATTTCTGATGAGGAAAACCCGAATCTGAAACTGCGTGTTTACATTACCGGTGGTGGATGTAGCGGGTTCCAATATGGTTTTACTTTTGATGATCAGGTTAATGATGGTGATATGACCATTGAAAAACAAGGTGTTGAGCTGGTTGTTGACCCAATGAGCCTGCAATATTTAGTGGGCGGTGCCGTGGATTATACTGAAGGGCTGGAAGGTTCTCGTTTTATCGTGACTAACCCGAATGCAAAGAGTACTTGTGGGTGTGGTTCTTCTTTCAGTATCTAATTTACCCTGCGTCCTTGGCGCTACAGCGGTGTTAGCTGCACTTACTTACCTGAATCACTGACCTGTCGTTGGCTTTATATAAATAAGCTCATCGGGATTCATTCGTTTGCTGCCTTGCTGTAACGCCAATGACTTTGGGCATAAACCTGCCAGCAAAGTACCGCTAAAACTAAAGCATCGTTAAAACTAAAGCATCGTTAAAACTAAAGCATCGCTAAAAAACCGCGACCATGAGAATGGCAGCGGTTTTTTATGCTCAAAGATGATTATTCGACAGTAATATCTCAATGCTCTATTTCGAAGGTTGGTAGTTTTAAATGCCAACGGATTGCGGCGAGCCGAATACCGAGGGTTATCACCATGCCCAACATCATGGCTTGCTGTAATGGCATGTTAAATGTATAGAACGCAGTGGCATGCACGATCCCGCCAATAATACAGGCCGTCGCATAAATCTCAGTACGCAGGATCATCGGAATCTCACGGGCTAAGACGTCACGAATAATCCCACCTCCGACACCAGTTATTACGCCCATACAGATAGCCACTAATGGGCTGGCATCGGCGGCAAAAGCTTTATTAACCCCGATACCGACGAACACCGCTAAACCAATCGCATCTAACACCGGCAGGATCCATTTTGCCGTGCGCCTGGGTTGACGTACCAGTACGATGGTAGCCAGACAGGTCACCATGGCCACGACTAGATCGGTGGGATCTTTCACCCAAAATACCGGGCCATTGGCTAATGCCATGTCACGGATCGTGCCACCCCCGACGGCAGTAACCACCCCCAAAACCAGTACGCCAAATGGATCCATACGTAGTTTTCCTGCCAGTAATACACCAGAGATAGCAAATACCGCAGTACCTAAGATATCCAGCCAATAAACCAGCATTAATGTGACTCCGCGACAGGGGTTGGAATGCTGGCCATTTGTTGGCACAGCTGTTGAGCGGCCAGCAGGATACGTGGGCTGGCGCGATTAAACCAGTCTTCATTCAGGGCGATAACAGGTACCACAAGCTGAGGCAACCAAAAGGCGGAGACGTTATCGACTTGCGACTGCGTACCGCTTACCACGATGACCTGTGGCTTACGTGTCATCACTTGCTCACGACTGACTTGTGGCCAGGGAACCCGGCTGTCGGCAAAAATATTTTCTCCACCACAGAGTGAAACGACTTCACTCTGTAAGGTGTGCCCGGAGCTGGTAAACAGTGGCTGAGTACCGAATTGCAAAAAGGTACGTTTGGGCTGACTGCGGGCATAGCGATCACGCAGTGTGTTGACGTGTTGACGGAATTGTTCAGCGGCCTGATGTGCCTGCTCGGGGTGCGGGCTGTATTGCGCTAGCTTATCCAGATCGCTGGCAATCTGATCGATATGCGTGGGGTCAGAGTAGAAAATCGGAATACCCAACGCCGCTAATTGATCCAGCGGCCGTTGTGGATTACCTCCACGCCAGGCGAGGATCAGATCGGGTTTTAGTGCCAGAATACGCTCAACGTTAATGCCTTGCCACGACGCCACATGTTCTAACTTTTTAGCCGATTCCGGGTAATCAGAGTACGCACTGACCGCGACCAACTTATCGCCCAAACCTGCAGCATAAGCCAGTTCCGTGGTACTGGGCGATAAACTGATAACCCGTTCGGCAGCCTGTGCTGGGAGTGTTAGCAGGCTAATTAGCAACACTGCTGCTGCGCGTGGCAGAGGAAAAAGACCCAGTGGCATCATTAACCGCGTTGCGCCAAGGTGGTTAACATGGCTTTGATCATTAGGGTCGATTGTTTCGCCGCCACCACCAAGAACTCTTCAAAGCTTAGGTGAGATGCTTGATCGGCAACATCAGAAATAGCTCGGACTACAACAAAGGGGGTATTAAACAGGTAGCAAACGTGGCCGATAGCTGCGGCTTCCATTTCAACTGCTGCCACCGTTGGGAAGGCCGCCCGAATGCGCGCTAAAGGCTCGGCGCCATTAATGAAAGCATCACCGCTACAAATTAGGCCACGGACTGCATTGAGTTTTAATTGTTGAATACAATTTTCTGCCAACGCGATCAAGTCTTCATCTGCGACGAAGGCGGCAGGGCAACCCGCCATTTGACCGGGCTCATAGCCGAAGGCGGTTACATCCGCGTCATGATAGCGGACTTCATTGGAGACCACGATATCACCCACTTTGAGGCTAGAGTCCAGGCCGCCTGCGGAACCGGTGTTGATCACGAGGTCCGGTTGGCAATGTTCTAGCAGCAGAGTGGTTCCCATTGCCGCCGCAACCTTACCTATGCCAGATTTCAGTAATGCGACATCAATACCGTTTAGCTGACCGGTATAAATTTCACAACCTGCACGCGCTAATGTTTGACGGTTTTCAATCCGGTCACGCAGCAATGTCACTTCTTCTTCCATGGCGCCAATAATGCCTACTTTCATATGGATACTCGCTGATTTTAAAGGGAGGGATTAACCTGCTATTTCACGCTGTATAGCTTATCAGGTAAGAACATATTCGGGCAATTCACTGTCATTAATGCGTAATGTGCCGCAGTTCATGCGTAATCCATTGCATCTACTGCCACTAATAGGTATCACTGTTGGTAAGTGCATGGTTTTGAATACAGAATATTCTTGAATACAACATGATTTTGAATACAACATGATTTTGAATGCAGGATGGTTTTGAATAATTCAGGGTGGTTTTGGAATATAGATAACCAGGGGGAAATATGTCCGGGATCGACTTTAAGCAGAAAATAAGTTTCCAGCGGCCTTTTAGTAAGCCCAGTTCAGCAGAAGATGAATATGAAATAACAAGGGTATTTGAAAGTGATCGTGGGCGGATTGTTAACTCTGCTGCTATCCGGCGTCTGCAACAAAAAACGCAAGTATTCCCGCTGGAACGCAATGCCGCCGTTCGTAGCCGATTAACCCATTCGTTGGAAGTGCAACAAGTCGGGCGTTATATCGCGAAAGAGATCCTGAACCGCTTTAAACAGGATAAAAAAATCACGGCCTACGGTTTGGATAAACTACTCGACCCTTTTGAAAGTATTGTTGAAATGGCCTGTCTGATGCATGACATTGGTAACCCGCCATTTGGTCATTTCGGTGAGTCAGCGATCAATGATTGGTTTACAAAACGGATGGACCCTAACGGCGGCAGCGGTTCTGAACCACAAAGCACAGATCAATGTCAGGTAGATGTGCTGAAGCTATGTGAGGGAGAAACCGAACTTAATATTCTGCGCAGTAAAATTCGTCATGACCTTAGCCAGTTTGAGGGCAACGCTCAGGCTATTCGTTTGGTTCACAGTTTATTAAAACTGAATCTGACCTATGCTCAGGTGGGTTGTATTCTTAAATATACTAAGCCCGCTTATTGGTCAGCCCCTATTCCAGCGTCCCATAACTATTTGATGAAAAAACCCGGCTTCTATCTGGCAGAGGAAAATTACGTCAAAGAACTGCGTCGCGAACTCAATATGGAAGAGTTTGACCGTTTTCCACTGACTTATATTATGGAGGCCGCCGATGATATTTCTTACTGTATAGCCGATTTAGAAGATGCAGTAGAAAAAAATATTTTCAGTGTCGAACAACTCTATGATCATATGAGCCAAGAGTGGGGGGCCGTTACACCGGGGGATCTGTTTGATAAAGTCGTGGGTGCCGCTTTTCGTCAATTAGGCCGTGAGCAAGGCCGGCGTAGCTCAGAAGATCAATTCTTTATGTATCTACGGGTAAATACTGTGGGGAAATTAGTCCCTCATGCGGCACAACGCTTTATTGAAAATCTACCGGCTGTTTTTTCAGGCTCTTTTAACCAGGCATTGTTAGAAGATTCCAGTGCCGCTTGTAAGTTATTGCAAATTTTCAAACGTGTCGCAGTAAAACATGTATTTAACCACCCAGAAGTTGAACAGCTTGAATTACAAGGGTATAGAGTCATCAGTGGGCTGCTTGATATTTATAGCCCGTTATTAGCAATGCCAGAGACCGCCTTTACACAATTAGTTGCAGATGACCGCCACCGTAAGTATCCAATTGAAACACGGTTATTTCATAAATTATCGATTAAACATCGGTTAGCTTATGCTGAATCTGCAGAAAGAATCCGTAATTTACCGTCCGAACAATATGAGATATATGAATATTATTATCGTGCGCGGTTAATTCAGGATTATATCAGTGGGATGACCGATCTTTATGCTTATGATGAATACCGGCGTTTAATGGCTGCGGAATAGTATGCAAAAATTTGAATTGTCCGTTTAATTAATTATAGTTTTGTAAAGACGGACAATATTTTTTACTCTTAATTTTCTTGGCCCTATGAACTTCATCCCCCATATTTAATCTTACTAGGCAAGACGGCATACGGCATTAGTCGGCCACATAGTCGCTATTTATTCATTTTTAATTTGTATAGTGAGAACACGAATATATGAAAAAAACAACTTTAGTATTAAGTGCATTGGCATTGAGCATTGGTTTCGCCATGGGCCCGGTTTCTTCCGTCGTTGCGGCAGAGACGGCAGCATCGAGTAGCCAGCAGCTCCCTAGCCTGGCGCCAATGCTAGAGAAAGTAATGCCTTCAGTGGTCAGTATCAACGTTGAAGGTAGTGCGCCTGTAAGCAGTGCTGGTGCACGCGGTATGCCACCACAATTCCAGCAGTTTTTTGGTGATAACTCGCCATTCTGTCAGGACGGTTCACCGTTCCAAGGCTCGCCAATGTGTCAAGGGGATCTGGGCGGACTAGGGCAGGGAATGCCAAGTAAGCGGGAATTCCGTTCGCTTGGTTCAGGTGTCATTATTGATGCGGGCAAGGGGTATGTCGTTACCAATAACCACGTGGTCGATAATGCGAACAAGATCAGCGTAAAACTGAGCGATGGCCGCAGTTTTGATGCCAAGGTGATCGGTAAAGATCCACGTACCGATATCGCACTGTTACAACTGAAAGACGCTAAAAATCTGACTGCGATTAAGATTGCCAATTCGGATCAACTGCGTGTCGGTGATTATACCGTCGCTATCGGGAACCCGTATGGCTTGGGTGAAACCGTGACATCCGGTATTGTCTCTGCTTTAGGGCGCAGTGGTTTGAATGTAGAAAACTATGAAAACTTTATCCAGACTGATGCGGCGATTAACCGTGGTAATTCCGGCGGCGCATTAATCAACCTGAACGGTGAGTTGATTGGTATTAACACCGCTATTCTGGCACCGGATGGCGGTAACATTGGTATTGGCTTTGCTATCCCAAGCAACATGGTGAAGAACCTGACATCACAGATGGTTGAGTTTGGTCAGGTAAAACGCGGTGAACTGG
The DNA here is from genome assembly GCF_900460465.1 of Yersinia pestis. GTDB lineage: Bacteria > Pseudomonadota > Gammaproteobacteria > Enterobacterales > Enterobacteriaceae > Yersinia > Yersinia pestis. The sequence continues at coordinate 1,007,851 of NZ_UAVH01000001.1, forward strand.
GCATTATGGGGACCGAGCTAAACTCTGAACTGGCAAAAGCCATGAAGGTTGATGCGCAGAAAGGTGCCTTTATCAGCCAGGTCGTGCCTAAATCTGCTGCGGCAAAAGCGGGTATCAAAGCGGGCGATATCATTGTCAGTATGAATGGGAAAGCCATCAATAGTTTTGCAGGGTTCCGCGCCGAGATCGGCACGTTACCTGTTGGCAGCAAAATGACCTTGGGTCTGCTGCGTGATGGCAAACCGATCAATGTGGATGTCGTCCTGGAGCAGAGCAGCCACAGTCAGGTGGAATCCGGCAATCTCTACACCGGTATTGAGGGGGCTGAACTGAGTAACAGCGACGTTAGCGGCAAGAAAGGGGTGAAAGTTGATAGCGTAAAACCAGGCACTGCTGCGGCGCGTATCGGCCTGAAAAAAGGTGATATCATCATGGGGATTAACCAGCAACCAGTCCAGAACCTAGGTGAGCTGCGGAAAATCCTCGATGCTAAACCACCGGTATTGGCGTTGAATATTCAACGTGGTGATACTTCACTCTATTTATTGATGCAGTAAGGTATTGATACAGTAAGGTATTGATACAGTAAGGTATTGACACAATAGATGCAGTAACGGGTCTCAATGCAGTAAAGATTATGTAGATCCCGTGTGATTTCCATCTAGCTCAAGGGCACAGTTTATCTCGCTGTGCCCTTTTTGGTTTTCTATTTCCACAAGCGTTCGAGGATATCACTCTGTACGTAAATAGGTTTTAGCCGCTTCGCTGACATTTTCTATCTCATCCAGCAACTCAAGCCACTCGGGTTCTAAATCCTGCAAATTAACCTGCTGGCGCAACTGTAGTTCAATGGTCATGCACAGTTGTCTGAGGCGTGGCACACCGCTACAGGCGCAACTGCCATGGAATTTATGCACCAAATTCAGAATGTCGCCATCGTCAGCCCCTGCCAGAATCGCCTGCACACGGGCGGTAATCTGCGGCATAAATTCTAGCAACATGGTTAAGAGATCCCGTGCCAGATCCTCTTTATTGGCGGCTTGCCTGACAGCCTGTGCCCAATCTATGACCCCAGCACCTTTAGGCACGGGAAGTGGCAGGCTTTCTGCTGTAGATGCTGTAGATGCTGTAGATGCTGTAGATAATGGCGGATTATCGCTTTGATAGCGGGAGAGTACCTGTAGCAGCCGTGCTTCATCAATCGGCTTTGCCAGATAATCTGCCATACCCAATCTTAACAATTGCTCTTGCTGGCCTTTAACGGCATGGGCGGTGACCGCAATGATGGGTGTCTCTTGGTGATGCGGTATCTGGTGAATAATTTCACTGGCACGGATACCATCGATTTCTGGCATTTGAATATCCATTAAAATGATATCCAGCGTGTGCTCACGCGCATAGGTGATCGCCATGGCACCGCTGTCGCACAGTACCGTTTCCTCAATTTGCTCTTCAAGCAGGGTACCTATTAGCTTCAGATTCGCAGGGTTATCGTCGACAGCCATCACCCTGAAAGGTAACTTTGGTTGCTTACGTGGTTGCTCCTCTGATGGTACTTTACTGTGCGTGTCTTCGGCCAAGAGTAAAGGGATAAGCCTGATAGACGATATGGGTTTCAGCAGACAATCTTTGGCGCCGATTTGTTTAAGTTGCTCGGCTTCTACTTGTGATTGGCTTGGTAGTGCCAAGATGACATGATCGGCAATTTTTAGGGCTGTTAGCAATTTATCTTGATGAATTGCCATGTTATTTCTAAATGGGATCGGTACCCCGACCAGCAGGAAATCATAATGTTGTTCAGGTAACTGAGCTAAAGACTGACGATGAGTCACCTGCAATGGCGTGGTGTTGAGTATATTTATCGTCGCTCTCGCCGCCGTAGAATTACGCTCAATGTAAGCCAGTTGTTTCCCCTCTAAATGCGCCATATCAGGCTGGCGGTAAGGGATACTCTCGTTAAGTTCTAATGTGAGGTGGAATCTGAAGATTGAACCGCAACTCATTTGGCTTTGGAAACTGATATTACCGCCCATTTCTTTCACTAACCGTTCGGTAATCACCAGGCCAAGCCCGGTACCTCCATGGCGTCGAGAGGTACTGGCATCCGCCTGACGGAAAGCCTGGAATAACTGCGCTTGCTGGGATTCGGAAATACCGATACCGGTATCGTGGATCTCTACCATCAATGTCACTTGCTGTGATGCGATAGCCTTCACGACGACCAGAATGTCAATATTGCCCTCTTCGGTGAATTTAATCGCATTACCCAGCAAGTTAGTGACAATTTGCTGCAAACGCATGGCATCGCCTAACACTTGGTCTGGCACGTCATTATTGATATGTAACGTCAGCTCTAGCCCTTTTTCATGGGCGGTATGTGCCAGCAAAATAATGACTTCATCTAACGTTTCACGTAGCGAAAAGGGAATATGCTCAAGTATCAGTTTATCGGCTTCCAGTTTGGAGAAATCCAGTACATCGTTAATGATGCATAACAGGTTGTTGGCCGAACGCTGGATGGTTTGTAAATAGTCAGTTTGTGTCGGTGTCAGCGAGGTTTTCAGTGTTTGTCGGGTAAAACCAATCACCCCATTGAGTGGTGTACGCAGCTCATGGGACATATTGGCCAGGAACTCCGATTTAATTCGAGAGGCTTCTTGAGCACGCTTTTTCGCCAGCCCCAACTCCACATTCTGGATTTCCATTTGTTCGAGTGTTTCACGCAAGTCCGACGTCGCTTGATCAATATTCTGCTGCATCTCTTCATGATAGGCCGCGAGTGACATCGCCATTGAATTGATACCATTTTTAAGAATATCCAGCTCCCCGAGCATATGGCCTTCAACCCGGCTGTCTAATTGCCCACGGCGAATACGGTCGACGGTATTGACCATGTTGCGGATAGGGCCGGTGACATCGCGCATCAGGCGGTAAGCAAACAAAATGGCGACACACATACAGAACAGCAGTAGCAAAGTTGAAATGAATATTTCTTTATATTGTTTCAGGCGCACTGATTGTAAATCTAAATCAATGGCGATATAGCCCAGTATCTGGTCACTTTCCCCCTGCCCGGAGGCTTGTTCACTGGATAAATTAGATTCTGAGACAATGGGCATTCGTAGGATCAGCGAATCCCCACGGTACGAAAGCATCAAAGAGTCGGGGACGGGTTCGCCTGGAGGGAGTCTTAATTGTGAGGAATTGTAATTGTAGTTGGATGTGACAAAAAGCTTATTATCTACGTCAAAAACAGAAATTGACCGAACAATATTCGAGTGCCTTCGGTGTAGTAGATTAATCAACTGCCGAACGGTGTCGCGGTTGCGGAAGCTCATCCCGTATTCACTGGCAACGGCCAACGGTTCAATAATATTGGTGCCGGCACTAACTATTTGGTTTTGCAGCTCATTATAGCGATTGACCATAAAGGATGTACTGAGTAACAGCCCTAGAAGCAGCGTGGGTGCCAAGATTAAAATCATCATGCGCGCGCGAAGACTGTATTTGGTCATGGTATTCCAATGTGGGAGAATGGGTGACTAATGAAACTGATGCTTGATCAATCAATGTGGTGCAATTCTACTCTCCAAACAGGCGTGTGACGACCCGGTAAACAATAACTGTGACAGTATATTTTCTTGGCCCCTTTACGTTAGGGGCTGTACTCCATCAGGGAGTGATCGTTTTTATCCCTGATATCTTACCGGGAGGGCGAGTTTATCTTGCTGCGGGTAGCCTGTTTGGTAAGCCGTTGAGGGTGAAGGAGTTGCGGCGTTTGTCGCTAATGGGCTGTATAATGCGTTAAGCAATAATTTACCCAATGCGCCATGTTTTATCAGGAGTGGGTTATCGTCTTGCTCAGGTGCGTACGTTGGATATGTTCCCGCACACCGGGCATCTTGAATCTATGGCGCTGTTTATTCAGGCGTCAGAGGTCGCAAAGTAGGGAGAAGTTATGGTTGCGGTACGAAGTGCGCATTTAAACCCAGCGGGTGAGTTTGCTCTTGACGATTGGATTGCCAGTTTAGGGCTTGCCAATCCGCAGTCATCTGAGCGATTAGCCGAAACCTGGCGTTACTGTGAACAACAGACGCAAAACCATCCCGATGCCTCGTTATTACTGTGGCGCGGTCTTGAAATGGTTGAAATTCTTTCCACTCTGAGTATGGATAACGACAGTATGCGCGCGGCGCTGCTGTTCCCGCTGGTAGATGCCAATATCGTGGACGAAACTACCCTGACCGAGCAATTCGGTAAGGGGATTACGTATCTGGTACACGGCGTGCGTGATATGGATGCTATCCGCCAGTTAAAAGCCACTCACAACGATTCCATGAGCTCGGAGCAAGTGGATAACGTGCGCCGTATGTTATTGGCGATGGTGGAGGATTTCCGCTGCGTGGTGATCAAGCTGGCAGAGCGGATCGCTCATCTGCGTGAAGTCAAAGATGCACCGGAAGATGAACGTGTTCTGGCGGCTAAAGAGTGTTCCAATATTTACGCACCACTGGCGAACCGTTTGGGGATTGGCCAGATTAAATGGGAGCTGGAGGATTTCTGCTTCCGTTATCTGCATCCAGATGAATATAAGAAAATCGCCAAATTACTCCACGAGAGGCGTATTGATCGCGAACAATTTATTGATGACTTCGTTGCTTCATTACATAAGGCGATGGCCGACGAAGGCATTAAAGCCGACATTTATGGCCGACCGAAGCATATCTACAGCATTTGGCGCAAAATGCAGAAAAAGTCGCTGGCCTTCGATGAGCTATTCGACGTCCGCGCGGTGCGGGTGGTGGTGGAACGTTTGCAGGATTGTTATGCCGCGTTAGGGATTGTTCACACGCACTTCCGGCATTTACCTGATGAATTTGATGATTATGTGGCCAACCCTAAGCCAAATGGTTACCAATCGATCCATACCGTGGTGCTTGGGCCACGAGGTAAAACGTTAGAGATTCAGATCCGCACCCGCCAGATGCATGAAGATGCCGAGTTGGGGGTTGCTGCGCACTGGAAATATAAAGAAGGGGCCGTGGCAGCGGGCCGTTCGAGTTATGAAGGGCGAATCGCCTGGTTACGTAAATTGATCGCTTGGCAGGAAGAGATGGCTGATTCTGGCGAAATGCTGGATGAAGTGCGCAGCCAGGTATTTGATGATCGGGTGTACGTGTTTACACCGAAAGGCGATGTGATTGACCTGCCTGCCGGCTCGACGCCGCTGGATTTTGCCTACCATATTCATAGCGATGTGGGCCACCGTTGTATCGGTGCCAAAATCAGTGGCCGCATTGTGCCGTTTACTTATCAGTTGCAGATGGGTGATCAAATTGAAATTATCACTCAAAAACAGCCAAACCCAAGCCGTGACTGGCTGAATCCTAACCTCGGTTACATCACGACCAGTCGCGGACGTTCCAAAATTCATAACTGGTTCCGCAAACAAGATAGAGATAAGAATATTCTGGCTGGCCGGCAAATGCTGGATGATGAGCTGGAGCATCTGGATATCAGTCTGAAAGAGGCTGAGAAGCTGCTTGTTCCGCGTTACAACATGAATTCGATGGATGAAGTGTTAGCGGCGATTGGGGGGGGTGATATCCGTCTGAATCAGATGGTGAACTTCCTCCAGGGCAAACTGAATAAGCCAACGGCAGAAGAGGCTGATCTAGAAGCACTCCGTCATCTGAATAACAAGCATCAGCCCGCGCCACGTAACGCCAGCAAAGACAGTGGGCGTATTGTGGTCGAAGGTGTCGGTAACCTGATGCACCATATTGCCCGTTGTTGCCAGCCGATCCCCGGTGATCAAATTATCGGTTTTATCACGCAAGGGCGGGGGATATCGATTCACCGTGCAGATTGTGAGCAGTTGGCTGAATTGGAATCCCATGCACCGGAACGGATTGTCGATGCAGTCTGGGGCGAAAGCTACTCCAGCGGTTATTCGCTGGTGGTGCGGGTTACGGCTAATGACCGCAGTGGGTTATTGCGCGATATCACTACGATCCTGGCAAATGAGAAAGTTAACGTACTGGGCGTTGCCAGCCGCAGCGATACCAAAAAGATGGTGGCGACTATCGATATGGATATCGAGATCTATAACTTGCAGGTGCTGGGCCGGGTATTGGCCAAACTGAATCAGTTGCCGGATGTCATAGACGCCCGTCGCCTCCATGGCAATTAGGCTTTTTAATCTGGACGGCGATTACGTTTTGCTCTATTGATCTTGCGCTTTGCTCTATTGATCTTGCGCGGTGCTCGCCCTCCTCATGTACCGGTTTTTATAAGATCGGGTATACATTTCGGGGGCGTGGCGGGTCGCAATCAATCTGCCTGTGCTTTCGACGCTTTGAATTTAAAAAACAAAAAAAGTGAATAAATTGAAATGACTCAACCTGTTACTTCCCCTGATTCTACAGCAGTCGCCCTGCAACGTTTATTGGATATTATGCGCGCTCTGCGTGACCCAGAGCAGGGGTGCCCATGGGATCGCAAACAGACCTTTGACACCATCGCCCCTTATACGTTGGAAGAGACTTACGAGGTGCTTGATGCGATTGCGCGCAAGGACTTTGATGACCTTCGAGACGAACTGGGTGATTTGCTGTTCCAGGTGGTGTTTTATGCCCAAATGGGGCAGGAGCAAGGGCTGTTTACCTTTGATGACGTTTGCCATGCGATTAGCGATAAGCTTGAGCGCCGCCATCCCCATGTCTTCTCTGATACGTCTCAAAACGTCACTCAGGCGGCGGTTAACAGAGAGGCCGCTCTGGCGGGCTGGGAATCACGAAAAGCCGAGGAACGAGCAGAAAAAGCATTGTATTCGGCATTGGACGATATTCCTGATGCATTGCCCGCCTTGATGAAGGCCCATAAAATTCAGAAGCGTTGTGCGTCAGTCGGTTTTGATTGGAACACGCTAGGGCCGGTACTCGATAAGGTCTACGAAGAGATTGACGAGGTCATGTTTGAAGCGCGTCAGGCAGTCGTCGATGAGGACAAATTGGGAGAGGAAATTGGCGATTTACTCTTTGCCACGGTTAATCTATCGCGCCATCTGGGCCATAAAGCTGAGAATGCGCTGCAAGCGGCTAATCGTAAGTTTGAACGGCGTTTTCGTCAGGTAGAACAAATAGTTACGGCATCAGGTCAAACCATGGAGAGTGCGACGCTTGATGAAATGGAAGCAGCCTGGCAGCAAGTTAAAAAGCAAGAAACTGAAATGTAAGGTGTTTTAATTCATTTCACTGATAGTTGTGGAATTTTAATTACGTTAATGTATTGAATTATAACGGATAGCAAGACGGTGTTCTGTGCGGTTTTAGTCGTGAAAACCGCCATGGGTGCGGAGATCATTTGTAGCGAAACCAAGGTTCCGGTATACTACTTTCCCGTCCTGGTACTTCCATCGTCTTTAAACCTAAACTCTCAGGTTCAGCATGACAACTAATTATATTTTTGTGACCGGCGGGGTCGTATCCTCTCTGGGTAAAGGCATTGCCGCAGCCTCCCTGGCGGCTATACTTGAAGCCCGTGGCCTCAACGTTACCATCATGAAACTGGACCCGTATATCAACGTGGATCCGGGCACCATGAGCCCGACACAACACGGGGAGGTTTTTGTCACCGAAGATGGTGCTGAGACCGATCTGGATTTAGGGCACTATGAGCGCTTCATTCGCACCAAAATGACCCGTCGTAACAACTTCACCACTGGCCGTATCTATTCCGAAGTTTTGCGTAAAGAACGCCGTGGCGACTATTTGGGTGCGACTATTCAGGTTATTCCCCACATCACCAATGCAATCAAAGAGCGCATCATTGAAGGCGGTGAAGGCCATGATGTGGTATTGGTCGAGATTGGCGGCACGGTAGGGGATATCGAATCCCTGCCATTCCTGGAAGCTATTCGTCAGATGGCGGTTGATGTTGGCCGCGAGCATACTCTTTATATGCACCTGACGCTGGTTCCTTATCTGGCTGCTGCCGGTGAAGTCAAAACCAAGCCAACGCAACATTCAGTTAAAGAACTGCTGTCTATCGGTATTCAACCGGATGTGCTGATTTGCCGTTCTGACCGTGCCGTTCCTGCTAATGAACGTGCCAAAATTGCATTATTCTGTAATGTGCCAGAAAAAGCAGTTATCTCTCTTAAAGATGTTGATTCCATTTATAAAATCCCAGGGCTATTGAAATCACAGGGCCTTGACGATTATATTTGTAAACGATTCAGCTTAACTTGTCCTGAAGCAAATCTTGCGGAATGGGAACAGGTATTATACGAAGAATCAAATCCGGGTGGCGAAGTGACCATCGGGATGATCGGTAAATATGTAGAATTGCCGGATGCCTATAAATCGGTGATTGAAGCATTGAAGCACGGTGGGTTGAAAAATCGTCTGACCGTTAATATTAAGCTTATTGATTCGCAGGATGTTGAAACCCGCGGTGAAGAGATGCTTAAAGAGCTTGATGCTATCTTGATACCGGGTGGTTTCGGCTACCGTGGCGTGGAAGGCAAGGTCTTGGCGGCGCGTTACGCCCGTGAACACAATATTCCTTATCTGGGTATTTGCCTGGGTATGCAAGTTGCGCTGATGGAGTTCGCCCGCAATGTGGCGGGAATGGAAAACGCGAACTCTACAGAATTTGTGCCAGACTGTAAGTATCCGGTGGTTGCATTAATCACCGAATGGCGTGATGAAGACGGTAACGTTGAAATCCGTACGGAAGAAAGCGATTTGGGCGGTACCATGCGCGTAGGGGGGCAGCAATGTCACCTAACCGAGGGAAGTTTGGTTCGTCAAATGTATGGCGAACCGACCATCGTTGAGCGCCATCGTCATCGCTATGAAGTAAACAATATGTTGTTGAAGCAGATTGAAGCTGCCGGTTTACGCGTGGCGGGGCGTTCTGCAGATAACAAACTGGTGGAAATTATCGAGTTACCAGACCACCCGTGGTTTGTGGCTTGTCAATTCCATCCAGAATTTACTTCGACGCCACGTGATGGTCACCCGTTGTTTGCCGGCTTTGTGAAAGCGGCTGGTGATTATCAAAAGCGCCAGGTGAAATAAAATATTTGGTGGTAGGGGGCGGCTGAGATGTCGCCCCCTCTGTCTGGAGTTTTAGTTTAACTTGTACTGAGGAAAATCTAATGTCCAAAATTGTTAAAGTCATCGGTCGTGAAATCATCGACTCCCGTGGTAATCCAACTGTAGAAGCCGAAGTTCATTTAGAAGGCGGTTTCGTTGGTTTGGCTGCGGCACCATCAGGTGCTTCTACTGGTTCCCGTGAAGCACTGGAACTGCGTGACGGTGACAAATCCCGTTTCTTGGGCAAAGGCGTACTGAAAGCCGTTGCTGCAGTAAATGGCCCAATTGCTCAGGCAGTTATCGGTAAAGATGCCAAAGATCAGGCCAACATCGATAAAATCATGATCGATCTGGACGGTACTGAGAACAAATCCCAGTTTGGTGCTAACGCCATTCTGGCTGTTTCTTTGGCAGCAGCGAAAGCAGCAGCAGCGTCTAAAGGCATGCCTTTGTACGAGCACATTGCTGAATTGAACGGCACCCCAGGCAAATTCTCTATGCCACTGCCAATGATGAACATCATCAACGGCGGCGAACATGCTGACAACAACGTTGATATTCAAGAGTTTATGATTCAGCCAGTCGGCGCTAAAACGTTGAAAGAAGCGGTTCGCATCGGTTCTGAAGTGTTCCACCACCTGGCTAAAGTACTGAAAGCCAAAGGCCTGAACACGGCTGTTGGTGATGAAGGCGGCTATGCACCAAACCTGGGTTCTAACGCTGAAGCACTGGCTGTTATCGCTGAAGCAGTAAAAGCAGCAGGCTACGAGCTGGGCAAAGACATTACTCTGGCTATGGACTGTGCGGCTTCTGAGTTCTACAAAGACGGCAAATATGTTCTGGCTGGCGAAGGTAACAAAGCCTTCACTTCCGAAGAATTTACTCACTTCCTGGAAGACTTGACCAAGCAGTATCCAATTGTCTCCATTGAAGATGGTCTGGACGAATCTGACTGGGCTGGCTTCAAATACCAGACTGAAGTCCTGGGTGACAAAATCCAGTTGGTGGGTGATGACCTGTTCGTAACCAACACCAAGATCCTGAAAGAAGGTATCGAGAAAGGTGTTGCTAACTCTATCTTGATCAAATTCAACCAGATCGGTTCTCTGACCGAAACTCTGGCTGCGATTAAGATGGCAAAAGACGCAGGTTACACCGCGGTTATCTCTCACCGTTCAGGTGAAACCGAAGATGCGACTATCGCTGACTTGGCAGTCGGTACCGCAGCAGGCCAAATCAAAACCGGTTCTATGAGCCGTTCTGACCGTGTTGCTAAATACAACCAACTGATCCGTATTGAAGAAGCGCTGGGCGACCGCGCACCATTCAACGGTCTGAAAGAAGTTAAAGGCCAGTAATTACTGCGCTCTACTTTCTTAATGAGTTGATTAATTTAACTGGTTGATTTAGTTAACTAATTAATTAAAAACCCGCTTCGGCGGGTTTTTTTATGCGTTGATTTTGCTGATCGATAAAATCAGATGCTGGCTTGCTTAGAGCCGCTCAGGTTGGTTTATCGTAAAACCCTACCTACCTAACTCTATGGCTTTATCCATATTTCGACCACCAACTAAAACTTTTCCTAAATGAAACACAAATTCAACAAAACGTGACAACTTTTGTGTGCGGGAGTATGAAGCATAAGTAATAATTAATCGTCAAAAGTTTCCTATTGACAAGGTTAAACCAGACTTAATCAACATATAAGGGATATAACAATATGAAATTAAGTACATTATTGCTACCTGTTATTCTTTACTCCAGCGCAACACTGGCCGCTAACATGGCTGGCATGAATGATAAGGCCAGCATGAATGATAAGGCCAGCATGAATGATATGGCCAGCATGAATGGTAAGGCTAGCATGACTGTGAAAATCAACGAATCATTGCCACAAGGTAATGGGAAAGCGCTTGGCACCGTGACGGTGACTGAAACCGCTTATGGCTTACTGTTTACGCCACATCTCACTGGGCTGGCTCCGGGAATTCACGGTTTCCATCTGCATGAAAAACCCAGTTGTGCTCCGGGGATGAAAGATGGCAAGGCAGTGCCAGCATTGGCAGCCGGGGGGCATCTTGACCCAAATAAGACCGGGGTACACCTTGGTCCTTACAACGATAAAGGGCATCTGGGGGATCTGCCGGGATTGGTGGTTAATGCAGATGGCACCGCCACCTATCCCGTATTGGCTCCGCGCCTGAAATCGTTGTCAGAGGTGAAACAGCATGCGTTAATGATCCATGCTGGCGGTGATAATTACTCTGATCATCCAATGCCTTTAGGCGGTGGTGGCGCACGGATGGCATGTGGAGTCATTGAGTAACCGTCTGATACAGTTAAACTGGCTACCCGAGCGTAGCCAGTTTGGTGGAGGCCGGGTAATCTGCGATAATCGGTCACTGATTTGAATAACGATAGAGATACTGATGCTGTACCCGATTAATGAAATGTTCCAGACGTTGCAGGGCGAGGGTTATTTCACTGGCGTTCCAGCGATTTTTGTTCGCTTGCAAGGTTGCCCGGTAGGTTGTAGCTGGTGTGACACCAAACATACCTGGGAAAAAGAAGCGGATCGGGAAGTCGATATGCAGCGCATTATGGTGAAAACCGCAGAAAGTGATGCCTGGGGTTCAGCCAGTGAACAGCAACTGTTAGATCTTTTCGCTCAGCAAGGGTATACCGCCCGCCATGTGGTTATCACGGGTGGTGAGCCATCCATTTACGATCTCCAGCCCTTAACGTCACTGTTGGAGCAAGCTGGCTTCAGTTGCCAGATTGAAACCAGTGGTACTCATGAAGTGCGGTGTTCTGCCCAGACTTGGGTGACCGTTTCACCAAAAGTGAATATGCGCGGTGGCCTAAAAATATTGTCACAGGCACTCCAGCGTGCGGATGAAATTAAGCATCCGGTTGGCCGGTTACGAGATATCGAAGCATTAGAAGCGTTACTGGCGACGTTGGATGATGATAAAAAACGGATTATTGCACTGCAGCCGATAAGCCAGAAAGAGGATGCGACCAAGTTGTGTATTGAGACCTGCATCGCTAAGAACTGGCGGTTGTCGATGCAGACACATAAATATCTCAATATCGCTTGATACCCTTCGTCCTTGACGCTGTCGCGGTTTTAGCTGGATGGACGGTTAGCTGCGCTCACTCGCCCGAATCACTTACCGGTCGTTGACCCTAAAATAAATAGACTCATCGGGACTTGTTCACTGGCCGCCTTGCTGCAACGCCAATGACTTTGGGTATCAGGTTTTGTCCTTGACGCTGTCGCGGTTTTAGCTGGATGGAAGGTTAGCTGTGCTCACTCACTGGCAGAAATTTTTTACCCGCGATAAACGCAGCCAGCAGAGCAGGTCTCTTTGATCATCACCGCACTGAGTTCTGGCAATTGGGGTTTAAGTTGTTGCCAAATCCAACGGGCTAAAACTTCGCTGGTTGGGTTTTCCAAGCCAGGAATATCGTTCAGATAATGATGATCAAGACGTTCCCAAATGGGTTGAAACACGGCTTTTAGGGCGGCAAAATCCATCACCCAGCCAGAGTGAGCATCAACTTCACCCGTAACCTCTAAACGAACCATAAATGAGTGACCGTGTAAACGGCCACATTTATGGCCTTCAGGAACATGCGGTAACCGATGTGCCGCCTCAAACTGAAAATCTTTAAATAGGGTGGTGCTCATAATCATGACCTTATTGACTCAAAAATCCGCCGCATAGTACCGGAAAGCACCGGTACTGGCTATGATCGCGCGTCATGTGAATCCTTATTTCGCTCACCGTACTCCGGTTTTATTGACATAGCTTGCTGATTTTTATGCAGACATAGCAATGTTGCCACCTATTGTAAGCGCCAGAAAATTTCCCTAATAACCTGAACACTTTAACTCATATCAATTACCTGAAAAATTGCTTAGTCGTTTTGGTTATTTATTATTTCTATCGCTTCTTTAATTGTTATTCTCAGGATGGTTAACCTTACAAACTATCAAGACTTTGTGGCACGAATTGTCCTGCCTATATTGACAAATATTTGTGCCAACCACGGCTAAAGCATAAGGGAATTCGTACTGCAATGACGACTCAGGCTCCTCCAACTTCGTTACTTCCGCTATCGCCAGAGCAGTTGGCCCGCTTGCAAGCGGCGGTGGGTGAATTCTCCCCAACCCAAATGGCATGGTTGTCGGGTTACTTCTGGGGGATGGTTAACCAGCAGCCCGGCGCTGTTGCTTCCCCTGCGGTAGCGGCACCCCCACCAGTGACAGTTACCCTGATTTCCGCGTCTCAAACCGGCAACGCCCGGCGTTTAGCTGAACAACTGCGCGATGATCTTCTGGCTGCCCAACTTAGTGTCAATCTGGTCAATGCGGGTGATTATAAGTTTAAACAAATTGCGCAGGAGCGTTTACTGGTGGTGGTCGCATCGACCCAAGGAGAGGGGGAGCCAGCAGAAGAAGCCGTCGCACTGCATAAATTCCTGTTTTCTAAAAAAGCCCCAAAATTATCGGAGACCGCATTTGCTGTCTTTGGCTTAGGTGACACCTCTTACGAACACTTCTGTCAGGCTGGGAAAGATTTTGATAGCAAGCTGGCAGAACTTGGTGCTCAACGGTTACTGGATCGTGTCGATGCCGATGTTGAATATCAGGTACAAGCACAGCAGTGGCGTCAGCAAGTGGTTGCCACGTTGCAGGCTAAGGTTCCAGCACAATCTACAGCTCCAACACAATCTACAACTCCAGCAGCAGCGGCGATAACGTCTGGTGGTACCACTACCGTTAGTCCGTACAGTAAAACCGCGCCGTTGACCGCACAGTTATCCGTACAGCAAAAAGTGACTGGGCGTAATTCAGAAAAAGATGTTCGTCATATTGAAATCGATTTAGGTGATTCAGGACTGCGTTACCAACCAGGCGATGCTTTGGGTGTCTGGTTTGATAATGATCCTGCTTTGGTCGAAGAACTGCTCGCGCTGTTGTGGCTCAAAGGTGATGAGCCGGTCAGTATTGACGGACAAAATATGCCACTGGCACAGGCGCTGCTCAGTCACCTTGAACTGACACAAAATACGACGCTGATCGTCGATAAATACGCCGCGCTATCACGCGATGAAACCTTGATTGCACTGCTGGCAGATAAACCCGCGTTGCAACTGTACGCTAAGAATACGCCATTCGTTGATATGGTGCGGCAGGCACCGTCTGATCTTAATGCCGATCAACTGGTGGGGTTATTGCGCCCCTTAACGCCACGGTTGTACTCCATCGCCTCTTCGCAAGCTGAGACCGAAAATGAGGTGCATATCACCGTGGGTGTGGTGCGCTATGACATTGATGGCCGAGCGCGCAGTGGCGGTGCTTCCGGCTATCTGGCGGACCGGCTGGAAGTCGATGGCGATATCCGTGTCTTTATTGAACACAATGATAATTTCCGTTTGCCTGCTAACCCGGAAACACCCGTCATCATGATCGGGCCAGGCACCGGTATCGCGCCGTTCCGCGCCTTTATGCAACAGCGTGAAGTTGATGGGGCCAGTGGCAAGAACTGGTTATTCTTCGGTAATCCTCATTTCACCGAGGATTTTCTGTATCAGGTTGAATGGCAACGCTATGTCAAAGAAGGCGTGTTGACGCGCATTGATCTGGCCTGGTCCCGTGATCAGGCGCATAAAATATACGTACAAGACAAACTGCGCGAACAGGGCGCGGAACTGTGGAACTGGATACAACAAGGTGCCCACATTTACGTCTGTGGCGATGCTAACCGCATGGCGAAAGACGTTGAGCAGGTTTTACTGGACGTGGTGGCTCTGCACGGTGCAATGGATGCCGAGCAGGCTGATGAATATTTAAGTGAGTTGCGCCAAGCGCGCCGCTATCAGCGAGATGTGTACTGATGAATGAAAAACACCCAGGGCCACTCGTCGTCAGTGGAAAACTTTCTGATGGCGAGCGCATGAAGTCGGAAAGCAATTTCTTGCGTGGGACTATTGCGGAAGATTTGAACAATGGACTAACTGGCGGTTTCAGCGGCGATAATTTTCTGTTGATCCGTTTTCACGGCATGTACCAGCAGGATGACCGTGATATCCGCGCTGAACGTGCTGAGCAGAAGCTAGAGCCGCGCCATGCCATGATGCTGCGTTGCCGCTTGCCGGGTGGGATTATTACCCCGCAACAGTGGTTAGGTATTGACAAGTTTGCCGCTGATAACACCCTATATGGCAGTATTCGCATCACTAACCGCCAGACCTTTCAGTTCCATGGCATTTTGAAAGGCAATGTGAAACCCGCACATCAATTGCTGAATGAGTTGGGATTAGATGCACTGGCGACGGCGAACGATGTAAACCGTAATGTGCTGTGTACTTCAAATCCGGTGGAATCGGCCTTGCATCAGGAAGCCTACGAATGGGCGAAGAAGATTTCGGAACATTTATTACCACGTACCCGCGCATATGCCGAAATCTGGCTGGATGCGGAAAAAGTCGCGACCACGGATGAAGAGCCGATCCTCGGTGCAACGTATTTACCTCGTAAATTTAAAACGACAGTTGTTATTCCACCGCAGAATGACGTTGATTTGCATGCCAACGATTTGAACTTTGTTGCGGTGGCAGATAAAGGCAAGTTGATTGGATTTAACGTGTTGGTGGGGGGGGATTATCTATTGCCCATGGCGATAAGAATACCTATCCGCGCAAAGCCAGTGAATTTGGTTACATCCCGCTGAAACACACGTTGGCGATAGCGGAAGCGGTCGTGACGACCCAGCGTGATTGGGGCAATCGCACGGATCGTAAAAATGCCAAGACCAAATATACGCTGGAGCGGGTGGGGGTAGAGACCTTCAAAGCAGAAGTTGAGAAACGAGCTGGCGTTAGCTTTAGTGCGATCAAACCGTATCAATTTATCGGGCGCGGTGATCGTATCGGCTGGGTGAAAGGTGTTGACAAAAAGTGGCATCTGACATTATTTGTTGAGAATGGTCGTCTGTTGGATTACCCCGGTCGTAGTCTGAAAACCGGAGTGGCTGAAATTGCTAAAATTCATCAGGGCGATTTCCGTCTGACGGCTAACCAGAACCTGATTGTGGCAGGCGTTCCGGAAAAAGATAAAGCCCGGATTGAGGCACTGGCCCGTGAACATGGCTTGATGGATGACAATGTCACGTCACAGCGTGAAAACTCGATGGCGTGCGTCTCTTTCCCAACCTGTCCGCTGGCTATGGCAGAGGCTGAACGCTTCCTACCCGAGTTTGTCACTCGCGTTGAGGGTATTTTGCAGCAACATGGCCTGGCGGATGAACATATTGTTCTGCGGGTGACCGGTTGCCCAAATGGTTGTGGCCGCGCATTACTGGCCGAGGTGGGGTTGGTGGGCAAAGCCGTTGGCCGCTATAACCTGCATTTGGGCGGTAACCGCGAAGGTACCCGTATTCCACGGATGTACCGTGAGAATATTACCGCAGATGAAATTCTGCTTATCACTGACCAACTGGTTGGGCGCTGGGCTAAAGAGCGTCATGTCGATGAAGGTTTTGGTGATTTTGTTATTCGTGCAGGGGTCATTGCACCAGTGATTGACTCTGCCCGTGATTTTTACGACGTACAGGAGGCGATGTGAGTCAATTTAATCTGAGCGAACTGAATGCGTTGCCGAAAGCCAAGCAAGCGGCAGCGCTGGTGCTGGTGAATGGTCAACTCGAGCATTTGACCGCGCAGGAGCGTGTCAGTTGGGCATTGGATAATTTGCCTGGCGAATTTGTCCTTTCCTCCAGTTTTGGGATTCAGGCTGCGGTTTGTTTGCATCTGGTGACCCGTCAGCGTCCTGATATTCCGGTGATCTTGACCGATACCGGTTACCTGTTCCCAGAAACATATCGTTTTATTGATGATTTGACCGAGAAGCTTCAACTTAATTTACAGGTGTTTCGTGCCGCACACAGCCCTGCCTGGCAGGAAGCCCGTTATGGCAAGTTATGGGAGCAGGGGGTGGAGGGTATTGAGCGTTATAACAACCTCAATAAAGTTGAACCAATGAATCGGGCGTTGGAGGCTTTAGGTGCGCAAACCTGGTTTGCGCCGTGAGCAATCTGGCGGCCGCTCACAATTGCCGGTATTGGCGCTTCAGCGTGGCATATTTAAGCTGTTGCCTATTATTGATTGGGATAATCGCCAAGTTTATCAATACCTCACACAACATGGCCTGAGTTATCACCCACTGTGGGAACAAGGTTATTTATCTGTCGGCGATACCCATACAACCCGCAAATGGGAACCGGGCATGAGTGAGGAAGAAACCCGTTTCTTTGGTCTGAAACGCGAGTGTGGTTTGCACGAAGGTTAAGTGTAATGTCTATGGCTCATTAAGAGGGCGCTAAGAGCGCCCCCAGACTGCTGACAAACCCCGATGACTCGATCTTGAATGGTGAGGATAGGCAGAGGAGTAAAGCGTCCGCGCCAAGGATGGCGCGGCTCGAGCCTACATGGATGTATTTACGGCGTCTTTACGATCTGCCTGTTCTTTCCGTCGCGGGCACTTTGTCAATAACCTCAGGGCGCTAAGATCGCCCCTCTTTTTTACCGCGATTAGCTGATGATTTTCTCACGGGCTAGCTCGGCCAGAAACTGGCTACGATTTTTATAGCCGCGGTTGGTGGCAATGAACTTATCAATCGCAGTCAGTAAATTTTGCGACATGGTTAGATTAAATTTGACGGCCTTACTTTCATATTTAGCCGGGTCAATCTCAACAAAGCCCAGAATGCCACCCTCTTCTTTTAAACGCGGATCGTCAATATAGCGGTGCGGATCTTTGGGTGGGCTAGGCAATGGGAAACCTTCATTCATTAGCGCTTCAATATGGACGGCAAAAGCTTCTTCCGCATTCTTGCTGATATCGGCAAAGGTATTCCCTGCGAAAAAACAGCCGTCAATATCGGGGAAATAACCGTCGAATCCTTCAACGGTTTTGAAGATGAAAATAGGGTAGATCATGGTTAGCTCCCTAAGCTGTTTATCTCCGTCATACTTCAAGTTGCATGTGCGTTGGTTGCCTTCGCTCATCCCCGTCACTGACTGGTCGTTGACCTTAAAATACATAAGCTCTTGGGGATTCGCTCGGTTTGCCGCTTTCCTGCAACTCGAATTATTTAGGGTATGCAGCGTTGTTTAACTCAATTTAATTCCGGCAATTTTCTGAGCCTGTCTCAGTAAACCTTTGGATATATCCTTACGTGGGTAAGGTAGCGTAATGATTTTGCGTACACCGGGTTTGCACAGCGTGACATGGCTACCACTATTCGTTTTTCTGCCTCCTCTGATTTGCCATCCTGCATCCTCTAAGCGTTTTATTAATTCGCCACTCTCCATGTGAACCCCCTGGTGAGCTACTTGTGGGTATCATACCTACAAGTAGTATTGAGTCAATTAGTTATAGGTGTAATACCCACCAATTCTTATACGTGAAAAACACGGAAAAGGGCGATCATAATGATCGTCCATGCCTTGAATTTATTGGTTTTTTTATCCATTTTGCGCAATATCTCGCAATCGGGAATTATTTTTTAGGTATCGCGAATGTTTATCGTCGTGGTAACCGGATCCTTGCACTCTCGCAGGTCTGTTTACTGATGCGGCCGGGTCAGTACGTAGCCAAATAGTTTACATTATTCAAATCTTCATCACTGTGCGGTATTAACCGCACTCACGCCAATGGCTTTAAAACTCACGCTAATAGCCGTAAAACTCCTGCCAATAACGTCAGGAAAGCTGTCTAAAATACCGACATTTTGGTCAGCCCATAAGAAAATAACGTATTGTGATAGCCCGCTAACTTAGCTGTGAGCCTTACTATTACGCCTATATATCATTATGGAACTTGTAATTACTTTTCGTCATTTCATAAGGTCATGGCCCCCCCTATAGTCACCCTACGCTTTATCATGTAATCGAAGGCTGTTGTGGACTATCTACCTCTATTTGCCGACTTGAAACAACGCCCGGTATTGATCGTTGGCGGCGGCGAAGTTGCTGCGCGAAAAATTGAACTACTGCACCGCGCAGGTGCGCAGGTATGGGTAGTGGCGCAAACCCTCTCATCTGAACTCGAACAGCAGTATCAGGATGGCCGTATCCATTGGCTGGCACAGGATTTTCTGCCTGAACAGTTGGACAACGTGTTTCTGGTGATTGCCGCAACTAACGATACCGTACTGAATGCCGCTGTTTTCGCGGCGGCAGATCAACGGTGTATTTTGGCGAATGTGGTGGATGACCAACCCCTTTGTTCGTTTATTTTCCCTTCGATTGTTGATCGTTCACCGCTGGTGGTCGCGATCTCGTCTTCCGGCCAGGCACCGGTGCTGGCGCGGATACTGCGTGAGAAGTTAGAAGCCTTACTGCCCACTCGTCTCAGTGATATGGCCGCTATAGCTGGGCGCTGGCGTGGGCGGGTTAAGCAGCATATGGCCTCTATGGGGGAGCGCCGCCGCTTTTGGGAACATGCATTCAGCGGGCGCTTTGCCAGCCTTATCAGCCGTGGTCAGTTAACCGAGGCTGAAAATGAATTACAACTGTCGCTAGAGGGCCAACACCGTGCACTCGGCGAAGTGGCTTTGGTCGGTGCAGGTCCTGGCGATGCAGGGTTATTAACGTTACGTGGTTTGCAAGTGATGCAGCAGGCAGATGTGGTGCTGTATGACCATTTAGTCAGTCCGGAAGTCTTGGATTTGGTGCGTCGCGATGCTGAACGCATCTGTGTGGGGAAACGGGCGGGGGCGCATTCGGTTACCCAAGAGGCAACCAATCAGTTGTTGGTCACTCTGGCACAGCAAGGAAAACGGGTCGTACGGCTAAAAGGTGGCGATCCCTTTATTTTTGGTCGGGGGGGGGAAGAGTTACAAGTTGTGGCGCAAGCGGGGATCCCGTTTCAGGTGGTACCGGGGGTGACGGCTGCTGCGGGGGCGACAGCCTATGCCGGTATTCCCCTGACACACCGCGATCATGCGCAAAGCGTGACATTTATTACCGGGCATTGCCGTCCTGATGGTGATGATCTTGATTGGCAGACGCTGGCCCGTGGTCGTCAGACGCTGGCGATCTACATGGGAACAGTGAAAGCGGCGGCAATCAGCCAACAGTTGATCGCCCATGGCCGGTCCAGTACCACGCCGGTGGCAGTGATTGGCCGTGGAACCCGTGTGGACCAGCAGGTGCTGATCGGTACGTTGGCACAACTTGAATCACTCGCACAGCAGGCACCGACACCAGCACTACTGGTGATTGGTGAAGTGGTGAATTTACATCACCAAATTGCCTGGTTTGGGCAACAACCGCAGACTGAATCGGCGATCAGCCCATCAGTCGTGAATTTGGCATAAAGGATCTGTTATGGACGAAAAACGACTCACTCATTTACGGCAATTGGAGGCGGAGAGTATCCATATCATCCGTGAAGTGGCCGCTGAATTCGGTAACCCGGTGATGCTCTATTCTATCGGCAAGGACTCCTCTGTGATGCTGCATTTGGCGCGCAAGGCATTCTTCCCCGGTCATTTGCCGTTTCCCCTATTGCATGTGGATACGGGTTGGAAATTTCGTGAGATGTATGAGTTTCGCGATCATACGGTCAAAGAATTTGGCTGTGAATTGTTGGTTCATCGCAATCCGGAAGGGGTGGCGATGGGGATTAACCCCTTTGTCCACGGTAGTGCCAAACATACCGATATCATGAAAACTGAAGGTTTGAAGCAGGCGTTGAACAAATACGGTTTTGATGCCGCTTTCGGTGGTGCGCGGCGTGATGAAGAAAAATCCCGAGCCAAAGAGCGTATTTATTCTTTCCGTGACCGTTTTCACCGTTGGGATCCTAAAAATCAACGTCCTGAGCTGTGGCACAACTACAACGGCCAGATTAACAAAGGCGAAAGCATCCGCGTATTCCCACTGTCCAACTGGACCGAGTTGGATATCTGGCAATATATTTTCCTCGAGAAAATTGAGATTGTTCCGTTGTATCTGGCGAAGCCACGCCCGGTAGTTGAACGCGATGGCATGTTGTTAATGGTTGATGATGATCGTATCGATTTGCAGCCAGGTGAAGTCATTGTTCAGAAGAAAGTGCGTTTCCGGACGTTAGGCTGCTGGCCGCTGACAGGGGCTGTCGAGTCTGAGGCTGAAACCTTACCGGCGATTATCGAAGAGATGTTGATCTCTACCACCAGTGAACGCCAGGGTCGAATGATCGACCGCGATCAATCCGGCTCCATGGAGCTTAAAAAGCGTCAGGGATATTTCTGAGGAGCGGCCCGATGAGCACGATATTGCAAAACAAGCAGACATTACCAAGTGAACCTATTGCTAAAAATCAGTCAGCATTAGAAAGTAACTCAATGATTTTACAGAGCAACTCGATTGCACAGCAAATTGCTGATGAAGGCGGAGTTGAAGCCTACTTACATGCTCAGCAGCATAAAACCATGCTGCGTTTTCTGACCTGTGGCAGCGTGGATGATGGCAAAAGTACCTTAATCGGTCGCTTGCTGCATGATACCCGCCAAATCTACGAAGATCAGCTCTCGACGCTGCACACTGACAGCAAGCGTATCGGTACACAGGGTGAAAAACTGGACCTGGCCTTGCTGGTGGATGGCTTGCAGGCCGAACGCGAACAGGGCATTACCATTGATGTGGCTTATCGTTATTTTTCGACGGAAAAGCGCAAATTTATCATTGCCGATACCCCTGGGCATGAGCAATACACTCGCAATATGGCCACCGGTGCGTCTACCTGTGATCTGGCGATCCTGTTGATCGATGCGCGCAAAGGGGTGTTGGATCAAACCCGTCGCCACAGCTTTATCGCCACCTTGTTGGGGATTCGTCATCTCGTGGTCGCGGTGAACAAGATGGATCTGGTGGGTTTCCAAGAGAGTGTCTTCACGCAATTTAAAGACGATTACCTCAGTTTCGCGGAACAATTACCCACTGATCTGGACATTAAATTTGTCCCGCTCTCGGCTCTGGATGGCGACAACGTAGCATCGCCCAGCGAGAAAATGGATTGGTATTCTGGCCCCACTCTGCTTGAAATATTAGAAAGTGTTGATGTCGTTAATGCCCGCCGTCAGCAGCCCTTGCGCTTCCCAGTGCAATACGTCAACCGGCCCAATCTGGATTTCCGTGGCTATGCCGGTACCTTGTCAGCAGGCGTGGTGTGGGTTGGGCAAAAAGTGAAAGTCTTGCCATCCGGTGTGGAATCTACCGTTGCGCGCATCGTCACTTTTGATGGTGACCTGACGGAAGCGAATCCTGGTGAGGCCATTACGCTGGTTCTGGCTGATGAAGTGGATATCAGCCGCGGCGACTTACTGGTGGATGCCAGCGAAACGCTGAAAGCGGCCCGGAACGCGTTGGTTGATGTGGTATGGATGGCCGAGCAACCGTTGGTCGTCGGGCAAAGTTATGACATCAAAGTGGCGGGTAAAAAGACCCGAGCGCGGGTTGAAAACATTCAATATCAGGTGGAAATCAATTCACTGACCCAACGGGTCGTGGAAAATTTACCGTTGAATGGTATTGGTCTGGTTGAACTGGCATTCGATGAACCTTTATTACTGGATAACTATCAGCGCAACCGTGATACCGGTGGCATGATTTTTATTGATCGGCTGAGTAATGTCACTGTCGGTGCGGGGTTGGTCCGTGAAGCGCTGGCGTCGGTTTATCAGGAGAATCATGACTTCAGTACCTTTGAGCTGGAATTAAATGCCTTGGTTCGCCGTCATTTCCCACATTGGGGTGCGCGTGATCTGCTGGGGGGTAAATAGCGTGCCAGCCCATCAGTTAGATGACCATAACCAAGAAACGCGGTCAGACGATGAGAATATCGTCTGGCACCCCCATGCGATCACCCGACAGGATCGCGAACAACAGCACGGTCATCAGGGCGTAGTTCTTTGGTTTACCGGCCTGTCGGGTTCCGGGAAATCCACTCTGGCCGGTGCGCTGGAACAAGCGTTGTTCGCTCGCGGTGTCAGTACTTACTTACTGGATGGTGATAACGTGCGCCATGGCCTCTGCCGCGATTTGGGCTTTTCTGACGCTGATCGTCGTGAAAATATCCGGCGGGTTGGCGAGGTGGCTAAACTGATGGTTGATGCCGGTCTGGTGGTCTTGACGGCGTTTATTTCCCCTCATCGGGCTGAACGGAAAATGGTACAAGATATGCTGGCATCGGGTCAGTTTATTGAGGTATTTGTCGATACGCCGTTAGCAATTTGTGAGGCCCGTGACCCGAAAGGCTTATACAAAAAAGCCCGTGCCGGAGAGCTTAAAAATTTTACAGGGATCGATTCAGTTTATGAATCGCCTGCGTCTCCTGATATCCATTTGCAGGGTGAACAATTAGTAACAAATTTGATTGAACAATTGTTAGACGTACTGCGTGGTAGAGCTATTATCAAATCCTAAACGTATCCCCTTCGCACTTGACGCTACAGGGTCGTTCGCTGCAGGTATTCACTCGAATCACTGACGTTGTCAGCTAGCCGTGATTTATTTGCAGCCTACCTGACGACAATGACTTTGGGTACAGATGCACTTCTGCTACAGGGAAGGCGTCCTTAGAACGTGTCGGTAAACTGTGCCTACAGGGGTTTCCATGCAGAATGTCACCCAAATTATGAACGATGAGCAGCAAGAAGAGGAAGAGCCGTCTTACTCCTTCTCTGGTGGCGTCACAGGTTTTGTTTTCTACTGGTTGGCATTTGCGATCCCTTTCTTTGTCTATGGTCCCAACACCGTCTTTTTCCTGCTGTACACTTGGCCGTTCTTTCTGGCGTTGATGCCCGTTTCGGTACTGATAGGTATCGCGTTGGGTATGCTATCCCGTGGTCATCTGCTGTTTACTATTGGTGGGACGGGGATCGCCGTGGTGTGCCTCTTCTGGATGCTGTTTTCACTGCTTACGGGTTGGTGAACGCTTCATTTACCCGATGATTCCCCTCTCCTGAAACACACTCTAAATATCCCATATTCTCTTCGCTTTTGACGCTGCAGGGGGGGGCTTTTACTGACCCAACTTATTGACTGATCTCAGTTCATCGGCCGCCTGGCTGCAACGCCAATGATTTTAGGTATCGCCCCGATAATGAATAATGTTTTTTATCGATTTGCATGGTATTTTTGCCTGAAATCGTCCTTAATCTGAATCTTGTGGCCTATTTCCGTCACAGAGTGGAGTCCGACGAAAAGTTGTGGGATGATTAGGCCGTTTTTCAGGGGGCGGAAATGGGAAAACTTACGCTACTATTGCTGGTTTTGCTTGGTTGGCTACAATATTCATTGTGGCTGGGTAAGAATGGTATTCATGATTTTGTTCGGGTAAAAGAAGACGTGGCTGCTCAAGAAGCGAATAACAGCACTCTGAAAGCCCGGAACGATCAGCTATTTGCTGAGATTGATGATTTAAACGGTGGTCAAGAGGCGATCGAAGAACGCGCACGTAACGAACTGGGCATGATTAAGCCCGGCGAAAGTTTCTATCGTCTGGTTCCTGACCAATCCAGACGCAATGCGGGTACCCCTTCGACACAAAATAACGCGCAATAAATAATGAGTAACTTCGCAGTTTCCCTTCCTGAAGTGATCGCTGTATTACCGGCTGCGGGTATTGGTAGCCGTATGTTGGTGGATTGCCCTAAGCAGTATTTAACTGTGGGGGGCAAAACAATCATTGAACATGCTATTTTTTCTTTGCTTCACCACCCACGAATTCAGCGGGTTATCGTTGTGATCCATCCGCAGGACACACAATTCTCTAGGTTGTCCGTTGCGCAGGATCCACGTATCAGTACAGTTTACGGTGGCGATCAACGGGCTAACTCCGTGATGGCGGGTTTACAATTGGCAGGGCAGGCTGAATGGGTGTTAGTTCATGATGCGGCACGCCCCTGTTTGCACCTTGATGATCTCAGCCGGCTGTTATCGATTACCGAATGCAGTCAGGTGGGGGGAATTCTGGCGGCCCCTGTGCGTGATACGATGAAACGTGCCGAGCCGGGTATTCAAGCCATCGCTCATACGGTGGATCGTCAGGACCTGTGGCATGCGCTGACGCCTCAACTTTTCCCGCTAGAATTATTAAAATTGTGCTTATCCCGTGCGTTAAGAGAAGGGGTGGCGGTGACTGATGAGGCCTCTGCATTAGAGCATTGCGGTTATCATCCGATATTGGTTACCGGCCGTTCTGATAATATTAAAGTGACGCGCCCAGAAGATCTGGCATTGGCGGAGTTTTATTTAACCCAGCGGCAGTCTCTCAATAACGACAGTCTCTGAATAATGACGGTCTCTAAATAACGATAGCCGCTAAACAGCGACAAGTCAGTGAGATGGGTAAGCGGAAGTCGTGAACGTTAATCAAGACTAACGGCACTGCAACGTCAAATAGTCAGAATATTATAAGGAATGCATATAATGCGGATCGGTCATGGTTTCGATGTTCATAAATTTGGCGAGAATGGCAGTGGTCCACTCATTATTGGTGGCGTGCGTATCCCATATGAAAAGGGGTTACTGGCCCATTCTGACGGCGATGTTGCATTACATGCGGCCACTGATGCGCTATTAGGCGCTGCTGCATTAGGTGATATCGGGAAACTCTTCCCCGACACTGACCCGGCATTTAAAGGCGCAGATAGCCGAGGTTTACTGCGAGAAGCGTATCGCCGTATTCTGGCCAAAGGCTATAAATTGGGGAATCTGGATATTACCATTATTGCCCAGGCACCTAAAATGGCACCGCATATTCCACAAATGCGCGTTAATTTAGCAGAAGACCTACAATGTCATATGGATGACATCAACGTCAAAGCGACCACCACGGAACAGCTTGGTTTTACCGGGCGTGGTGAAGGTATTGCGTGTGAAGCGGTGGTTTTATTAGTTAACGTAGAACAGGGTTAAGGCATAACGAATGGATATGGAAAACCTGACCTGGCTACACGGTAAACCTACGGCGAGCGGTATTTTAAAAGCGAATCCGGAAGATTTTGTTGTCGTAGAGGATTTAGGATTTGAACCGGATGGGGAAGGTGAGCATCTGCTGGTTCGTATTCGTAAAAATGGCTGCAATACCCAATTCGTTGCTGATTATTTGGCGCGCTTTGCCAAACTTCATCCGCGGTTAGTGAGTTATGCGGGGTTAAAAGACCGCCATGCGGTCACCGAACAGTGGTTTTGTTTACACTTGCCAGGAAAAGAAGCGCCAGATCTGGCCACCTTTGAGCTGGAAGGGTGTGAAGTATTGGAAGCGGTGCGGCATAAAAGAAAATTACGTATTGGTTCACTGAAAGGCAATGCGTTTACCTTAGTACTGCGCCATATTACGGATCGCCAGGATGTGGAACAACGTTTACAGCAAATAGCCGCCCAGGGCGTACCCAACTATTTTGGTAGCCAGCGGTTTGGCCGTGGTGGTAATAATCTGGTGCAGGCCCGTTTATGGGCGAATAATGAAATTCGGGTAAAAGAACGCAGCAAACGTAGCTTTTATCTGTCTGCCAGTCGCAGCGCGATGTTCAATCTGATTAGCAGTTACCGCTTGGCGCAACAACTGTCGACGACGGTACTGGAGGGTGATGCATTACAATTATCCGGGCGTGGGAGTTGGTTTGTTGCTCAAGCGGATGAATTAGCCGCGTTGCAACAGCGCGTTACTGCGGGTGAACTGAATATCACCGCGCCTTTACCGGGGGACAGTGAACTGGGTACCCACGGTGAAGCATTAGCCTTTGAACAGGCGTGTTTGGCAGAGCAAACTGAATTACTGTCATTGATTAAGCGTGAGCGCGTTGAAGGTAGCCGCCGGGCAGTACTGCTAAAACCGCAGAATATGATAAGCAACTGGTGGGATGATGTCACTCTTGAGCTGAGTTTCTGGCTCCCTGCGGGGAGCTTTGCGACCAGTGTGGTGAGGGAAATAATGAACCAGGATCGGGCTGATGATACGGATATTATTGAGTAACGATGATGGTATTTCTGCGCCAGGGATCCAGACGCTGGCCAGTGCATTGCGGGGATTTGCTCAGGTGCAAATTGTGGCACCCGATCGTAACCGTAGTGGCGCTTCCAATGCATTGACTCTGGATAGTGCATTGCGGATCACTACCTTATCTAATGGTGATATTGCGGTGCAGCAAGGGACCCCCACCGATTGCGTCTATCTGGGTGTGAATGCGCTGATGCGCCCACGGCCTGACATCGTTGTCTCTGGTATTAATGCTGGCCCTAATTTAGGGGATGATGTTATCTATTCGGGTACCGTAGCAGCGGCGATGGAAGGGCGTCATTTGGGATACCCAGCCTTGGCTGTCTCGCTCAACGGTCATCAGCATTACGATACGGCGGCGGCAGTGACTTGCCGTTTATTACGTGCGTTACAGCGCAAACCACTGCGTACCGGCAAGATCCTCAATATAAATGTTCCTGATTTGCCTTTAGCGGAAATTAAAGGGATTCGGGTGACGCGTTGTGGTAGCCGCCATCCGGCAGAGCAGGTATTTTGTCAGCAAGATCCCAGAGGGCAAGATCTTTATTGGATCGGGCCGCCGGGTGAAAAGTATGATGCAGGGCCAGATACTGACTTTGCGGCGGTTGAACAAGGTTATGTATCAATAACGCCGCTTCAAGTCGATTTAACGGCTTATATGGCACAAGAAGTGGTTGAAAGTTGGTTAGCCAATACTGAGGTTGACGGGGAATGGTAAATAAACGCATGCAAACATTGTTGATGCAGTTACGTCAGCAAGGTATTCACGATGAACGCCTGTTACAGGCGATCGAAGCGGTACCGCGTGAGCGTTTTGTCGATGAAGCGTTGGCTCATAAGGCTTATGAGAATACCGCTCTCCCTATAGGTGCGGGGCAAACGATTTCTCAGCCTTATATGGTGGCGCGAATGACAGAGTTACTGCAATTGACGCCAACGTCCAGAGTCTTAGAGATCGGAACGGGGTCAGGCTACCAGACGGCTATTTTGGCGCATCTGGTCGATCATGTCTGTTCAGTCGAGCGAATCAAAGGGTTACAGTGGCAGGCAAAACGTCGCCTAAAACAGTTGGATCTGCATAATGTGTCGACCCGCCATGGTGATGGTTGGTTGGGCTGGCAGTCTCGTGGGCCGTTTGATGCCATTATTGTAACCGCAGCACCGCCTGAAATTCCGGATGCATTACTTGAGCAATTGGATGAAGGGGGAATACTGGTTCTTCCCGTTGGTGAGCAGTTCCAAACATTAAAGTACGTGCAACGCCGTAACAATGAATACCATATTGAGACGGTGGAAGCCGTCCGTTTTGTTCCTCTGGTTAAAGGGGAACTTGCCTAAATGAGTCTTTTCTCTTTGAGTCTCTTCTATTTCAGCCTTCACCTTTAACTACCGTGTAAAGGTATTTGGACATATCGTTTATTATTGCTGTCATGGGGGAAGCATGAGCACAGGAAGCCCAATGATTAGATTACGCCGAGTCGCGGCATGTACGGTTGTGAGTTTGTGGTTAGTAGGTTGTACCAATGATAATTCAACATCTGCACCCATCAGCAGTGTGGGGGGCGATCGTTCAGGTACGATGTTGAGTAAAGCGAACACCGATAGCTCTGGGGGGCGCATAGTTTATAACCGCAGTTACGACAATATCCCCAAAGGAAGCTACAGCGGTAATACCTATACCGTTAAGCGTGGTGATACGCTGTTTTATATCGCTTGGATAACAGGAAATGACTTCCGTGATTTGGCAGCAAAAAATAATATTGCAGAACCCTATAGCCTGAATGTGGGGCAATCTATTCAATTGGGTAATGGGTCTGGTGGCGGTATGTTAGCCGCCACTGATGCCACATCAAGTGGAATAGCACAACCGCCGTCAAATATTCAGAACACAACTACTATTCAGAACACAACTACAACGGTTGATTCTCAATCAACTAGCGCGTATTCTGGAAACTCGGGTAAACAGAATGTTGGCAAAATGTTGCCATCATCTGGTGCGGTTGTCGCTACAACAGCACCTGTTACCGCACCAAGCAGTTCTGTCAGTGAACCAGCCAGCAATGGTGGTCCAGTTAGTGGCTGGAGATGGCCAACCGATGGTAAAACGATCGATAGCTTCTCTGCTTCCGAAGGGGGCAATAAAGGGATTGATATCGCCGGTTCTCGTGGGCAACCTATTCTCGCCACAGCAAGTGGCCGGGTTGTGTATGCTGGGAACGCACTGCGTGGTTACGGTAATCTAATCATCATCAAACACAATGATGATTACCTGAGCGCCTACGCTCATAACGATACAATGCTGGTCCGGGAACAACAAGAAGTGAAGGCGGGTCAAAAAATAGCAACCATGGGTAGCACCGGAACCAGTTCAGTTAGATTGCATTTTGAAATTCGTTACAAGGGGAAATCCGTAAACCCGCTGCGTTACCTTCCGCAGCGATAGATTGGGCAGAATACGCTGTATTCTGCTCGCCGGATTCACGGGTAGGAGCAGCATATGAGCCAAAGTACGCTGAAAGTTAACGAGTTGCATGAAGATGCTGATTTTGATGAGAACAGTACGGAAACTGAGATTTTTGATGAAAAAGCATTAGTAGATGATGAACCTACTGAAAGCGAGTTAGCAGACGATGAGTTGTTGGCGCAAGGTGTTACCCAGCGTGTGCTGGATGCGACGCAACTCTATCTTGGTGAAATCGGTTATTCGCCACTGCTAACGGCCGAAGAAGAGGTTTATTTTGCCCGGCGTGCATTGCGCGGAGACGTATCTTCACGTCGACGTATGATTGAGAGTAACTTACGGCTGGTGGTGAAGATCGCCCGCCGTTACAGTAATCGCGGTTTAGCGCTGTTGGATCTGATAGAAGAGGGTAACCTCGGTTTGATCCGTGCGGTGGAAAAGTTTGATCCTGAACGCGGTTTCCGTTTTTCCACTTACGCGACTTGGTGGATTCGCCAAACGATTGAACGGGCGATTATGAACCAAACCCGTACCATCCGTTTGCCTATCCATATTGTTAAAGAATTAAACGTTTATTTACGCACAGCACGAGAGCTTTCTCATAAATTGGATCATGAACCGAGCGCGGAAGAGATTGCAGAGCAACTCGACAAGCCGGTCGATGATGTGAGCCGTATGTTACGCCTTAACGAACGTATCACTTCTGTTGATACACCTTTAGGCGGCGACTCAGAGAAAGCGTTGTTGGATATTCTGTCTGACGAAAATGAGAACGGTCCGGAAGATACAACACAAGATGACGATATGAAACAGAGTATCGTTAAGTGGTTGTTTGAATTGAATGCAAAACAGCGCGAAGTGTTGGCCCGTCGTTTTGGTCTGTTAGGATATGAAGCGGCAACATTGGAAGATGTTGGCCGAGAAATTGGTTTGACACGCGAGCGTGTTCGCCAGATTCAGGTTGAAGGCTTACGCCGTCTGCGGGAAATCCTGCAAACGCAAGGCCTGAGCATCGAGGCGTTGTTCCGCGAATAAGTGTGTCTTCAGAATGAAAGGCGGTGAACAGTAAGCTTTGTGCAAAATACAAAGTAAACTTGGCCGATATGAAGCACAAAAAGAGTCGATGAAACACAACAACGGTGAACAGATAGATAAATGTTCACCGTTTTTTTATGCCTTGGCAAAGAGACTGGGCTGCTCATAAGATACCGCCAATCTCTCCTAGAGGCTTGAGTCGCGACATCATGGAACGGACATTTTACTCCCTGACTCCCTGACTCCCTGACTCCCTCACCGCCTAGGATCGAATGATCAGAGGCTGAAACCTACGCCTAAAAATGATTTCAGGCGCGAGTTTTTAGCTTACACCATGTTCTTCAAGCGATAGATCCACTCCAGTGCCTGACGCGGTGACAATGAATCCGGATCCAGCGCTTCCAGCGCTTCCACTGCGGGAGGGATTTCTTCATTTAACAACGTCATTTGTGAGCCATCAATCGTACTGGCGGCGGCGTTATTAGAGAGTGATTCCAGCTCTTTCAGTTTTTGTCGTGCTCGCTTAATGACATCGCGTGGCACACCAGCCAGTGCGGCTACTGCCAGGCCATAACTTTTACTGGCTGCACCCTCTTGTACACTGTGCATAAACGCGATGGTTTCGCCGTGCTCCAATGCATCAAGATGAACATTTACCACACCTTCCATTTTTTCTGGCAATGTCGTTAATTCAAAGTAATGCGTCGCAAATAGCGTCATTGCTTTGATACGGCTGGCCAGATTTTCTGCACAAGCCCAGGCCAATGACAAACCATCATAGGTGGATGTGCCACGGCCAATCTCATCCATCAATACCAGGCTTTGTTCGGTGGCGTTATGCAGAATATTCGCGGTCTCGGTCATTTCCACCATAAAGGTCGAACGACCAGAGGCCAGATCGTCAGCGGCACCGACGCGGGTAAATATGCGGTCAATAGGCCCGATGGTTGCCTGATCCGCAGGGACATAGCTTCCCAGGTGTGCCAAGAGCACAATCAGCGCCGTTTGGCGCATATAGGTACTTTTGCCGCCCATGTTCGGCCCAGTAATGATCAACATCCGTCGCTGAGGAGATAACGTCAACGGGTTAGAAATAAAGGGTTCTTTGAGGACCTGTTCCACAACCGGGTGACGGCCACCCATAATCTTAATCCCCGGCTTATCGCTCAGGGTTGGGCAAGAGTAGTTGAGTGTTTCAGCTCTTTCCGCCAGATTAGCCAGTACATCTAATTCAGCCAGTGCATTAGCACTGAGTTGTAATTCTGGCAGATGCGGCAGCAGCAAATCGAAAATTTCTTCGTACAACCCTTTCTCAATTGCCAGTGCCTTACCTTTTGAGGTCAGAACCTTATCTTCGTACTCTTTCAGCTCCGGAATAATGTAGCGCTCGGCATTTTTCAGTGTTTGCCGACGGACATAATGAATAGGCACCAGATGGCTCTGACCACGG
Source organism: Yersinia pestis (assembly GCF_900460465.1). GTDB lineage: Bacteria > Pseudomonadota > Gammaproteobacteria > Enterobacterales > Enterobacteriaceae > Yersinia > Yersinia pestis. The sequence goes on from NZ_UAVH01000001.1 coordinate 1,039,965, forward strand.
CTAACCTGAATGTAATAGCCATGTACACCATTAAAGCCCACTTTTAGTGTGTCCAGCCCTAACTTCTCCCGCTCACGGATTTCCAACCGATCCAGATAATCGGTTGCACCATCGGCCAGCGCCCGCCATTCATCTAACTCAGCGTTATAACCTGATGCAATAACGCCGCCATCGCGGACTAATACTGGTGGCGTCTCGACAATGGCCCGCTCCAATAAGTCTTGCAATTCGTCGAATTGGCCCACCTGTGATAACAAGTTCTGTACATGAGGAACATCAATAGGTTGCAATAAACGGTGGATTTCTGGCAGTTGCTGGAAAGCATGACGCATTCTGGCCAAATCGCGTGGACGGGCAGTTCGCAGAGCTAAGCGTGCCAAAATACGTTCTAAATCGCCCACTTGTCTCAAGGGGGTTTGTAACTCGGCGGCGATATCTTGTAGGCCACCAATGGCTTGTTGCCGATCCGTGAGCACGCGAATATCGCGGATTGGCATATGTAACCAGCGTTTTAGCATCCGGCTACCCATTGGCGTCACGCTGCAATCGAGGATGGCTGCCAGCGTATTTTCACTGCCACCGGATAGGTTCTGCGTCAATTCGAGATTACGACGGGTAGCAGCATCCATAATGATGCCATCTTGCTGGCGCTCCATGGTCAGGCCACGGATATGCGGCAGGGATGTGCGTTGGGTATCTTTGACATATTGCAGCAGGCAGCCCGCCGCCCGCAGTGCCAGATGGGCTTGCTCAACGCCGAAACCAATTAAATCACGGGTCCCGAATTGCAGATTAAGCTGTTGTTTGGCGGTATCCAGCTCAAACTCCCATAAAGGCCGGCGGCGTAAGCCATGTCGATGCTCGATCAACGACATAGGCTCGAAGTTTTCCGGATACAGTAACTCGGCAGGATTGGTGCGTTGTAACTCGGCAGCCATCGTTTCAAGATCGGCGGGTTCTGCAACCCGGAAGCGGCCAGAGCTGATATCCAGAGTGGCATACCCAAACCCTTTGGCATCCTGCCAGATAGCCGCCAGTAAGTTATCTTGCCGCTCTTGTAGCAGCGCTTCATCGCTGATTGTGCCCGGTGTAACGATACGGACAACCTTCCGTTCAACTGGCCCTTTGCTGGTGGCTGGATCACCAATTTGCTCACAGATGGCGGCTGACTCACCTAATTGCACTAGCTTAGCCAGATAGTTTTCTATCGAATGATAGGGGACGCCTGCCATCGGTATGGGTTCACCGGCTGAAGCACCACGTTTAGTCAGTGAGATATCCAACAGTTGTGAGGCTCGCTTGGCATCACTATAGAACAGTTCATAAAAATCCCCCATTCGATAGAACAGGAGTATTTCAGGATGCTGGGCTTTTAACCGAAGATACTGCTGCATCATCGGGGTGTGGGAGTCGAGTTTATCGTTATTTTTCATGCGGCTATTTTTTATAATCCATTAAAATTTAAGTTAATTGTGATTTTTTTGTTGGTATCGTTAGGGATCACATTGTCTCACTGAAAATGACGTGCAAGTGCCTGTGGCTATAGCGTGGTAACACGGAATAAACGTATAACCAGCACTTTGCGTTGAAATGGTGTTCAACTCCGTAAATTATACAGTTACCCATGATAATGGCGCTTATATGACAGGCAAATAGGCTGGCAAACCTGAATCATACAAAGTTATCTAAATCATACAAAGTTATCCGAATCATAGAAAATTATCTAAGCCATACCGTGTTATCAAAATCATCCAGTGTTATCTCAATGATAAAGTCCACGGATAAAACAAGGCAGATCTGGATAAGAATCATGGCTTGAGGTGACCAGTGGTACGACACGTAGTAAAATTTTTCCATCGCTATACTAGCCTAGCCACTAATAAACTGACATAGGTAAAACCTGGAAGCTTATCGCAAACTACGCTTGCAATGGCCCAGATGAAATTGCAGGAGTTAAAGCAAATCAGAAATGAAGGGCACTGCCCCGCATCTGAGCTGAAAGATGAGAAGCAACGGTTATTAGAAACCGAAAGCAGCAGTACTGATTGTAGAGGGGTTGGTTGAACTGTACCTGACTGAACAATGATTCTGTTGCCGCGCGTTGCAGCAGAAGTCCCCCGTAAAGATATCGTCGCTCTAGTTAATGGTGTGACTGAACGTGACGCATAGGTTCAGGCAGGGATCTCTTGTGTGAACTCTCCTCTGCTTTTGAGTTTACGGCACCCCTCAATCATGCAGGCTCTGTTCGTAATAGCGGATCCGTTCCACTTTTTCCGTTGATCCCCCTCCGTCAAATTCAGCATCTAACCAAGCCTCGATCAGGGTTTTGGCTAACTCCGGGCCAATAACGCGAGCGCCTAAACAGATAATTTGGGCATTGTTGCTTTTTCTGGCTCGTTGGGCAGAAAAAGTATCATGGCACTGAGCTGCACGGACGCCAAAAACTTTATTGGCAGAGATGCTCATCCCAATACCTGTTCCACAAATAAGGATCCCGCGTTCATGTTTCCCGGCTTTAATCGCCAGAGCAACCTGAATGGCAATATCGGGGTACATCGTCGGTTCTTGGTGTTGATCGCAGCTGTAATCGACGACAGTGATGTTCTTACTTTGTAGAAAAATAACAATCTGGTTTTTCATCTCAATAGCGGCATCATCACAGCCGATTGCAATAGATAACATATTTTACCCCTCAATAGATTGAGCTGTAATCCGGTTAACCCTTCCCACGCGTAAATATCATCAACACATCTGTCTTCTTTAGGTTTTACATCCGTGGGTTTTGCATAAGGGATTGTATAAAACCAAGTCTTTCAAAAGATCACCATGTGATCATTTGTTATATATATTCAATCTTTTTATATACCCAGTCAATAAACTTATGTTCGATTTTTAATTACTTCCGATTTTTTCAGCTATTTCTGTTGTTTTTTAATTGGTTGTTGAGGATTGGTTGATGATTGGATAAGAAGGATAGATTTTATTTATGACTTTCCTCACAGCCTGAGCATTTTTTAATGGTCGTAGGCCTGCGCTTGATCATACTGTTCAATAGTACGTAGTTAAATCTTATGTTCAATGCGTGTTTAAGATGAATTCAGATATCTGACAAGACATTTATCACAAAACACGTGTGCGATAAAAAACCGTTAAAGGAGTCCAGCATGAGTCACGAAAACCTTAAAGGCGCTCAAATGGCGGAGGGTATCCCCGAGACCATGCGTGCAGTTGTCGCCTACGGGCCGCGCGATTATCGGTTTGAAAGAGTGCCGGTTCCGACTATCGATGCCAAAGAGATTTTGGTCAAAGTTGAAGGGTGTGGCATCTGCGCCGGGGACACCAAGGCTTTTGAGGGTGCCCCCAGTTTCTGGGGTGATGATAAGCAACCTGCTTATATCAAAGCACCGATGATTCCAGGTCATGAATTTATTGGTCACGTCGTTGGCTTGGGCGCAGATGTTGAGGGGTTTGAGCTAGGTGATAGAGTGACTTCTGAGCAAATTGTTCCTTGCTGGGGCTGCCGGTTCTGTAACCATGGGCAGTACTGGATGTGTGAAAAACACGATCTGTACGGCTTCCAGAGCAATGTTAATGGCGCGATGGCTGAATACCTGAAATTCACGAAAGAAGCGATTAATTATCATGTCCCTGATCACCTTCCTTTAGAAAAAGCCATTCTGATTGAACCCTATGCCTGCGCATTTCACGCGGTACAACGCGCCAAGATAAAACTCGGTGATGTGGTGGTTTTGGCCGGTTCAGGAACCTTAGGGCTAGGCATGATTGGGGCAATTAAAAAGTCTGGGGCTGCCAAGCTCATTGTGCTGGATTTATCGGATGATCGTTTGGCTCTCGCCAAGAAGTTCGGCGCTGATTTGGTGCTTAATCCCAGTAGAGATGATGTGAATACCCTGATTAAAGAAATGACCGGTGGTTATGGTTGCGATATCTACATTGATGCCACTGGTGCGCAAAAAGCCGTTGAACAAGGATTAACCCTGCTGCGTAAGTTGGGGACGTTTGTGGAATTCTCGGTATTTAAAGATCCCGTGACCGTTGACTGGAGCATCATCAGTGACCGTAAGGAACTTGATGTCTTGGGTTCACATCTGGGGCCATATTGCTTCCCGCTGGTGATTGAAGGCATCTCTAACGGTGATTTACCGACCGAGGGGGTCGTCACACATATCTTGCCATTGGAGAAATATGCCGAGGGTATTGAGCTGGTCAAAAGAGGCGTTGACTCACTTAAAGTGGTTCTCAATCCCAACCTAACCTAATCAGTGCTTATTTCCTGAGTCAGGGTGGATCACGAAGAAGGGGTATGAATAAGGAATATAAAGATGCCAAACGACTATAAATGGTTTGATACGGCGTTTTCTCTGAGTGGCAAAGTGGCGGCCATTACCGGCGGTGCCACGGGGATTGGTCACGCGATTGCCGAACTGTACTTAGCCAAAGGTGCACGAGTGGTGTTGATGGATTGTGCCGATAATGTCGCTGAAATAGCCGAACAACTGGACAGGGATAATGCCGTCGGATTGCATTGCGATGTGAGTGATAGCCAATCCGTCAGACAGGCGGTCGCTCAGGCAATCGGGGCTTTTGGCCAGTTGGATATTTTAGTGAATAGCGCCGGTATTGCTGCGCTGGATCCTGCGGAAAAAGTGCGTGAACAAGATTGGGACAGAACGATTGATATCAACCTGAAAGGGGTCTTTCTCATGTGCCAGGAAGTGGGAAAACATTTTATTCAGCATGGGCATGGCAAAATCGTCAATTTAGCTTCTCAAGCGGGTGTTGTGGCGCTCCCTAATCACTTGGCGTATTGCGCCAGTAAATTTGGCGTGATTGGTATCACCAAAGTACTGGCATTAGAGTGGGGTCCGTTGGACATACAGGTTAATGCGATTTCACCGACCGTGGTGCTGACCGCGTTAGGCCAGAAAGCGTGGTCAGGCCAACTCGCTGAAGATATGAAGCTGAAAATACCCGCTCGTCGTTTTGCTTATCCCGCCGAAGTTGCAGCGTGCGCACTGTTCTTAGCCAGTGATGCAGCCAATATGATAACCGGTGAAAATTTAGTCATTGATGGTGGGTATACCATCCAATAGTGCTGTCGTTGCGCGCGCTAAATTACCGCGGCATCCAGTTAACTCACCCACTGTTTTTATTTATTTTCCATTTTAACGAGATTGCTATGAATCGAATTATTAACGATCCGGATCAGGTTGTGGAAGAGGCGATAAAAGGCTATTTAGCGGCTTATCCACATTTTTTTGCTAAAACCGCGCATGAGAAAGTATTGAAGTATCCAGAGATACCCCTCCAAGGGAAAGTAGGCGTAGTGACCGGGGGCGGTTCTGGCCATGAACCCGCGTTTCTGGGCTATATCGGTAAAAATATGCTGGATGCCGTAGCGGTTGGTGAGATCTTCTCCTCCCCGGCGGCTGGGGCATTTTTAGAAGCGTTTAAAGTTGCCGACGGCGGTGCGGGTGTTGCTTGTCTGTACGGTAATTACGCCGGGGACAATATGAACGTCAAAATGGCGGCAAAAAAAGCCGAGGCCATGGGGATAAGGGTTCGCACCGTGGTTGCTAATGATGATGTGGCCTCTGCACCACCGTCGGAAAGAGAGAAACGCCGAGGTGTGGCGGGTGAAATTTTTATGTGGAAAGTGGGCGCAGCAGCGGCGTCTCAAGGCTACGCTCTGGATAATGTCATAGAGGTTGCTCAGAAAGCGATTGATCACTGCCGTTCAATCGGCGTGGGCTTAACCTCCTGTACCATCCCGGCGGTGGGTAAACCTAATTTCTCGATAGAAGACGGCATGATGGAAGTGGGGATTGGTCATCACGGAGAACCGGGTATTCGGGTTGAGTCGCTACAGAATGCACATCAGATGGCAAAGACCATGGTGGATTTGGTGGTCGCTGATAGGCCGTTTAGCCAAGGCGATGAGGTAGCGGTGTTGATCTCTGGGCTCGGTGCCACGCCGACCATTGAGCTGTATATCTATTATGCAGAAGTCGCCAAATTATTAGAGGCGCAGGGGATAACAATATATCGCCCTTATATTGGTAATTATTTTACCTCGCTAGACATGATGGGGGTCACGCTGACGCTGATGAAACTGGATGATGAATTAAAATCTTTAATTGATGTACCCACTCATTCATTAGGCTTAACCCAGTTGGAGTAAGGGATTATGAAGGCATTGTTGATAACCGATGGATCTATAAAAGATAAGTGCATAACCGACGGTACCCCGATCATTGAAGAGATGGCCAATACGATCCTCGCCAACCGTGAATACCTGAGTGAAATTGACGGTGCTATTGGTGATGGTGACCACGGCATTAATATGGCGAAAGGTTTCAACCTTTGCGCTGAAAATATCAAAGGCAAAAATCTGACGCTCGCTGAGGCGCTGGATGCGCTCTCTGACGCGCTGATGGAAGGCATCGGGGGATCGATGGGGCCACTTTATGGCAGCATTTTTATGGGAATGGCCGAGAGTATTCGTGGGTGCGATAAAATGGATGCGGTGGCTTTTGGTGCGATGTTAAAAGGTGGCCTGGCTGACTTGCAAGAGGTGACTGATGCCCGTGTGGGTGACAAATGCATTATGGATACGCTTATTCCGGCGAGTGCGGCATTTGAATTGGCACAACAACAGCAACAGTCGTTTGTTGAATCGCTACATCGGATGAAACATGCGGCCAGTATGGGGCGCGATTCCACCCTTGATCTCGTGGCTAAAATTGGGCGGGCCAGCCGTCTGGGTGAACGTTCTCGGGGAGTTCTGGATGCTGGGGCAACTTCATGTTGCTTAATACTGACTCAACTGGCGGATTCTGTAGAACGGCGGTTGGTGCCATAGAGAGCGGCCAGCAGCAGTACTGACCGTGGTATTCAGGTGAAGAAGCGATGTGGGCACTCAGTCACGAGACTGCCCCAATCGCTATTGGTCTTTTTATCTCTCTTTTATCTGTCTGTAATATTACGACTGATGTTGAATCATCTTCAAAATAGTCCGGGCATTGGATGCACTGGTCGCAAGAATATCGATCGCACCGGTACGCAAGGCACCCAGCAGCGCTAATGCTTTGGTGTTTTCAGCGGCGATAGCGATAACGCAGGGGATCTGGCGAAGCTCTTGGGTGCTGATACCAATAACCCGATCATTCATCACCGTATTCGCGGGCTGGCCTTGCGCATCAAAAAAATCATATCCCGCAATTTCGCCTGTCACACCTTGATGCAGACTGGCGTCGACGATCTCCTGAGGAGTGAACCAGCCCAGCTCTACCATATAGCTGTTTTCGTTCATATCACCGATGCCAACCAGAGCCATATCAGCCTTACGGGCGCGGTCCAGAGTCTCTTTAATGGTACCGTTTTGCATAAAGGCTTCTTTTAGCGCCCGGTTTTCCACATACGCGGGTGCGTACAGGGTTTCACTCGTTCCGCCAAATTTTTTGGCTAAGCGGCGACTGATGTGATCGGCATTAATCGCATCACCTGGGCGGTGTGTTCCACCGATGCCACAGATAAACTTACAGTGCCTTTCTGGCACGACGCTGACGTGGTCTGCGATAGCCGCAACATTACGCCCCTGGCCAACGGCCAACACCGTGTTGTCTTTTAAGTTTGTGGCTAAGTAGGCTGAAACCAACGCGGCGACCTGGCGGCGTTGTTCATCCTCATCTTGGTAATCAAGGGCTATCAGCGCCCGTTTCAACCCAAAATGCTCGATTAACTGTTGCTCAAGGCGGGTACTGAATACCGGATGATAACGAACGTTAATCTCAACGATGCCCTCTGTTTTCGCGCGTTTCAGCAAGCGACCGACTTTGATCCTTGAAATGCCAAATTTATGGGCGATTTCTTCCTGAGTCATTTCATCCTGATAATACGAAACAGCAATTTCAGTTAACAACTCATTGTCTTGTGGGATCATCTGCTTTTCCATAGAGAGCTGCCCTCGGCCACTTATCACACTCGGAACGTATCACATAAGGTGAAGGGTTATTGTTTTAAACAGGAATGAATAGTAGAGCATTTGTATAGTAGGGTGAACAGAAAAATTTGCCTTTTCTGTGCTGTTGGTTTTCTCTTTTTTTCATGGTAGTAATTACTGTTATTTAAAATCAGTAACTGGTCTTTAATTTTGTTAAATTTGTTTTTTTATTATTAAATTCTGATAATTTTTCTTTGCATGAAAAAACAAAAGTTCTTATTTCGTTCTTTTGTATTACTATGACCTATTAATAATTCTTCATTGAATAGGGCGTAGACCACGAATAAATCTGATGGAGTCAGCGGGTGAGCTATTTTCCCCGCAATTTATCCATCTTCTTTACACATAGGGGAGATCCTTCATCAAAATGCCAGGAGAGTAACCCTACTGGCGGCAATGCTAATAGGCGCGGATATAAATAGACGATGACAGTAACAGACCAGTACATCGACAGGCGATTATATTAACGGGTGATGACATTAATAGATGATGACATTAATAGGTGATTACATCGATACGGACAATCGTAGTGCGAGCGCGCTCAACGTCACCAATAGCACTGGAAGGGTCATGATAATCCCTACTCGGAAATAATATCCCCAAGTGATGGTCATATTTTTTTGCGACAAAACATGCAGCCACAATAAAGTGGCCAGGCTACCTATAAGGGTGATTTTCGGCCCGAGATCGCTACCAATAACATTGGCATAAATCATCGCCTCTTTAATTAACCCGGTTGCCGTGCTGCCTTCGATAGAAAGTGCCCCTACCAGAACGGTGGGTAAATTATTCATAATGGAAGAGAGAAACGCGGTTAAGAAGCCAGTCCCTAAAGTTGACGCCCACAGCCCCTGTTCACCCAGTCGGTTTAGCAACGCTGAAATATAGTGGGTCAGACCCGCATTACGCAGACCATAAACCACCAGATACATCCCTAATGAAAAAATAACAATTTGCCAAGGTGCACCACGTAGCACTTTTCCCGTATTGATGGCATGTCCTTTTTTCGCTACAGCCAACAAAATCAGCGCACCGACGGCGGCCACCAAACTGACTGGAACACCGAGCGGTTCCAGAGCAAAGAACCCGATCAGCAGTAGGGCAAGGACCAACCAGCCGGTTTTGAACGTATTCATATCGCGGATAGCCGCTTGCGGGGCTTTCAGCAGTGATAAATCATAAACCGCCGGAATGTCTTTACGAAAAAATAGATGTAGCATCGCCAGCGTGGCGATAACGGCGACCAGATTGACTGGCACCATCACCGCCGCGTATTCAGTGAACCCGAGGTTAAAGAAGTCAGCAGAAACTATATTCACCAGGTTCGACACGATAAGCGGCAAGCTGGCAGTATCGGCAATAAACCCGGCTGCCATCACAAAGGCTAATGTTGCGCCACGGCCGAACCCCAGCGCCAATAGCATGGCAATGACAATCGGCGTGAGGATCAGCGCCGCGCCATCATTGGCAAACAGGGCAGCGACTGCCGCGCCGAGTAAGATGATGTAAGTAAACAGGCGGCGACCATGGCCATTACCCCACCGTGCGACATGTAAGGCTGCCCATTCAAAGAACCCCGACTCATCCAATAACAGGCTGATGATGATGATGGCGATAAAAGTCGCCGTGGCGTTCCAGACAATTTGCCAGACCACGGGAATATCACTCACATGTACCACGCCAGTGAGTAATGCCAGTCCTGCCCCCAGCATGGCACTCCAACCAATCCCTAACCCTTTGGGTTGCCAGATAACTAACACGATAGTCAGGATAAAAATAGCACCAGCCAACAACATAACGCCTCCGCTGAGTTAAATAGTGTGTCGTTCCATTCGGTCATATATGGAGAAACAGATATAATTAGGTAAATTTTAAATAGGTTAGTTACACAACATTTTGCTGTCGGGAGTGACGTTACCCTGCGCCAGTAACGTTATTTCATCGCGTTGGCTGAGATAAGTTTGCTCGATGATGGCTGCGGCCCAAGCTGGAATATGGGGCGACAGGCGGTAGTGGACCCATTTCCCTGCCCGGCGATCCAGTAACAGCCCGGACTCTCTTAGCATGGCTAAATGCCTGGAAATCTTGGGTTGGGCTTCATTTAAGCGATGGCAAAGCTCACAAACACACAGTTCGCCGGATGCTTTTAGCAATAAGATAATATTCAGACGTGTTTCATCCGATAAGTTCTTAAAAAGTTGCAACGGCGTGAGTGTTGTCATGATGCTCCCTGAATGAATTTTTCTCCGCTATCTTAGTGTTCAACGAGAGAATGTCAATTTCATATTTGTTTTTTCAAATGTGTATTGGGCGCGGGGAGGGGATAACCTTTTATTGCGCTGCTGGCAGTATTACGTTTCTAATAGCTAAACCGTGCAATAAGCCCGTGCCATAAAATATTAGCGCTATGGGCTTATGACGAAGAAACACCTACTTGGCGGGGCTTTTTTTTTAGGCGAGAGCGATATTTATTTTTCTGCCGGATGAGCAATGAACCAGCGTAATGAGTTCATTACTTTGGTTTCTGACATCCTTGCTCTTTTCTCATCCACGAGTTTCATTAATACAAGCCGAGCCGTGTAGATATCTAGCTGTGCTTTATCAGCAACATCTCTTGTTTTTGGCCAGTTGTGAACCGGAGGAAGAGAACCAGGAAATTGTTTTTTTAGAACATTACAATGATCTTCCAATATACTCATTACTTCTTCTTTCCGTTGATTCTTTGCTGTCATTGGTATTGTCCTCAATTTTACTAATGTTATTTTTCCATGGTTATTATCGGGGGTTTCGGTTCTAGGTTTATATATTCGTACAATTATGTAGGTATATTCATACAGACGCTTTGAAATTTCCTACAATATTTTTTAATTAATCCCTCGTGGTGTAAGTTAGGTGGTTCATTTCTGTAATTATTGCCTTTTGCGTAGTTAAACTTCTCTTCATTATTTAAGCTGTAAAGTCATTAATTTCATCTCAATGAATTTATTTTTTATCTTTTTAAAATAATGAGTTAGGCTATGTAGCCTGGTTTCTGCTGATGTAGGTTTTTTGACACGGTTAACATAGGCAATCTTGGTGGTTTGCTCATGTTTCAGTGATTTATTATCGTTCAGCTTGGGTTGTTTTGCTTTTGCATGTATCAACATCAAAATCAGGTGTGACAGTATAATTTGGTTGTGAGAATATGCAATCTTTAATTTTTTATAGGTGTGTTGAAATATACGGGCAGTACTACTGCACTAGTGATATATATCGAGAATGTGATTTCCTCCGATTCAATTTGTCGCTATTTTTATAATTATAAACTATTAGTTTAAAAAATATATTCTAAAACATTTCATCATGAGGGTGAAATAGGTATGGATACAGTAATGGAATTTTATTTTGAGTATTTTCTATACTCTATTTTATAGGGTTTAATTAAGATGCGTCAGATTGGCTATTATGTGTAAAGGCATCACGTAACATTGTATTTTTCTGTTTTTTTGTGGTGACTATTGAAGATGATATCGGGCAGACCGTTTACTAAGCGAAGAGTGCTGTAATAAACGGCCATCGCCTCTTACTGGCTACTCAGAAATATTCCACTTTTGTGCTAATAAGGTTTTGGTCTTCCCGGCCAGCCACTGGTTAACTTCTTCTAACAACGGCTGATTATCCTTAGCCATCATATAAACTTTGTAGCTGCCCGTTCCGGCTAAAACCTCTGGGGTGGCGACACAAAATACGCCAGGTTCTTTGCTCTGATAATAATCGCCTTCGATTAAGTCAGTGAACATAATATCTGCACTTTTATTACGTATACCTTGCAGGTTAGCAACGTTATCTTTGGTTCGGATGATTTGCGCTTGCTTAATATTTGCATCAACAAACGATTGGTTGGTACCGCCAGGGTTGACAATAACTTTGACGTTTTGACGATCAATCGCATCAAGCGTGGGGAATTTATTGACTTTCTGGCAATGGGTCAGCGCAATTTTCCCATTTTTCACGACGGCGTGGGATAAAGCAAATTGCGCTTCTCTGCCGGGCGTTGCTGTGACGCCCCCCATGGCAATATCAAATTTATCTGCCGCCAAATCGTCTGAAAGAGTTGGCCAACTGGTCGAAACAAAATTAACCTTCAATTTAAGGTCTTCACCAAAGGCGTTTGCCATATCAACATCGTAGCCGATCAATTGGCCCTGTTTATCATGGAAAGCTAAAGGCGCATAGTCACCTGGCACCCCAATACGCAGCTCACCACTTTGCTTAATTTCCTGCCAATTTTTTGCTAATACGTGTTGGCTACTGATTAATGCCAATACCATTATTCCCAAAGATAATTTTTTCATCTGCATTCCTGTTATTTTTTATAAGAGCCCATTAAGGTCAATCAGGGTAAATTATCCTACTGTATATTGCTCAGGAATGAGGAATATATTCCCCGGTCAAACTTTCCAGGAAGGCCACTATATCGTTGATATCCTGTTCTGGTAGTTGGGTCCCTACCTGATATTTGAGCATTAGCTCAACCGCCTGATGTAAATCTTTAGCTTGTGCATCGTGAAAATAAGGGGCTGTTAAGGCAATATTACGCAAGCTCGGTGTTTTAAAGCGGTGCATATCGCGTGGATCGTTGGTGACGTTGAAACGCCCGAGGTCATCGGTAGTTTGCTCTTTTTGGCGATCAGCGAAATAGTCACTTTTTAGCCCCAAGAACTCATAGGACTGCCCACCAATATTTTTACCGACGTGGCAGGTATCACATTTATTTTGCTGGAATAGCGCCAAGCCTTTTTGCTGGCTAGTCGTTAATGCCTGTGTTTCACCTTTCAGATAGTGGTCGAAAGGGCTGTTGGGGGTGGTCAGGGTTTTCTCAAATTCAGCGATTGCATCGGTGATCGTGTCTTCAGAATAGCCTTGCGGATACACTTGGGCAAAGTCCTGGGTCAACTGTGGGTCTTGTTGCAATTTAGCAATTATATCTTCCCAAGAGGTCGAGGCCATTTCTACTGGGTTAAGTGGTGGTCCACCGGCTTGTTGCTGCAAATCAACGGCACGGCCATCCCAAAACTGCTCCACGTTAAATACGGCATTAAATACCGTAGGCGCGTTGATCCCACCTTTTTGTCCATCGACACCCGTTGAGGTCGCCAGATTATCAACGCCTCCTTTGTTCAACAGATGGCAACTGGCACAGGAAATAGAGTTATCACCGGATAATCTGGGGTCATGGAACAGGCGGGAACCTAGTGCCACTTTTTGGTTGTCGACCAGCAAGGCATCGGGGATCGGCTGTAGTGCTAAGTGCTGCATTTCGCTGTGGCTATTGGAAGGGAAGTATGTCGTCCGTTGTATTTTGACCCAATCAAGGATCTGGTTTCGCTCCTCAGCGTTGATGCTGGAGGACCAATGTAATGCGTTAAAGCGTTGAGGTGGCATTTGATCGCGAGCAATAGCCGATTCTATTTTGGCTAAATCTGCTTCAGGAACGGCACGATTTTCTTTTAATGCTAATAGTGTTGGCTCCAATGAGAAATGCTGGTTACCTTGTCGAATGTCATAGTCCATCAGTTGTTTAGGGCCGGGGATAGCGGCATAAAATGGCAGGGATGCATTCGCGGTATGGCAATAATCACACCCTTTTTGGTAAAGAATATTACTGACCTGCTGATTGGGTGTTTTTGCCTCGCTGATGAAGGTGTTATTACGTGTGTTATCTGTCATATAAAGATAGCCAGCAATACCCAGATAACCTGCAATTACCAATATACCGCCACCAATTAATCCTCTTCTTATCACAGCTGCACTCCTTTGTTGTGTGGAAAGTACCTGGTTTGCTCTATGGATAGCATCAGCCGACGTTCACGTTTATTTTTCTCAGTCTGCCAATAACCTTATTTATAGAGTGGATTATCTCTGGAACGTTGTCTACGCTGGTTGACCTTTATCAAGCTAATAGGGCGGCTTTGCCTATTGCTGGAATAGGTATTGCCTATGGATGAGAAAGTAAGAAGGGATCACCAGGAAGGGGGCGATTATGCTTTCTGCTTAATGGTGTTGAAGAAAAATGATGCTGAAGGAATTAATCGTACTGAAGGCGCGGGGGGGATAAAAAATTCAATTTTATCTGCCGTTGGATGATAACGAGACATGAATATGAGGCCGTGATGAATTTGTACATAGATTGATGTATTTCGCACCACGGTTAATAACGTCTCTGCATTGATCTGAACATGATGAATCGAATTGCCCGTCTGACCACCCGATAATGCCAGCGTGTATGTCATCAATGGGCACCCTCCATTTGGCTTAATTAGTAGCCATGTATTTATATGCTCCATTTCTTTTTCTTAAACAGTAATGATAATTGATATCATTTGCTTTTACATTTATGCGTATATAATTACAATAGCCTTGAGGTATAAAAAAACGAACATAAATTTGCTAGAGGCGTATAAAATGTCAAATAAAACAATAGCGTTCGCGTTAGTAGTGGCATCATCAGCCCCTGTTATCGCAGCAGATAATGACAATATTATGGTTGTTACCGCATCGGGATATGAACAGAAGATCAGAGAGGCTGCGGCAAGCATCTCGGTCATTAGCCAAAATGAATTACGTCAGCGCAATTACAACGATTTGGCGCAAGCGCTGAGTGATGTTGAAGGTGTTGACGTCAATAGCAGCACGGGGAAAACCGGGGGGCTGGATATCAGTATTCGTGGTATGCCCAGCGCTTATACCCTGATATTGGTGGATGGGATCCGGCAAAATGGCACTTCCGATGTAACGCCAAATGGCTTTGGTGCCATGAATACCAGCTTTATGCCCCCGCTATCGGCCATTGAGCGCATCGAAGTGATCAGGGGACCGATGTCAACGCTCTACGGTTCTGATGCTATCGGTGGTGTTGTTAATATCATCACAAAAAAGATCACCAAAGCGTGGGCCAGCTCAGCAACGCTTGAACACACCTTCCAGGAAAATACGGCTTTTGGTGACAGTTCAAAGTTCTCTTTTTACTCCAGTGGGCCAGCGGTTGAAGATCAACTGGGGCTGTCGTTACGTGGCACGATTTTCCGGCGCGATGCCTCTCGCGTTGAATCCTCCAATACGGGAGTAGAATTAAGCCGTCGTGGTCCCAATCCAGTAAAAGCAGACAACTATAATCTCGGTGGCAAACTATTTTGGCAATTGAATACCCAAAGCACCTTGTGGTTGGATGGTGATATTGCTAACCAAAAATATGATAACAGTGCCAACCAACTAGGTACCATTGGTGCACGAGGCGGTTACGAAGATACTCTGCGTTATCAACGCCGTAAAATAACCTTGGGCAACGATAATCGTTTGGACTTTGGTACCTGGAATTCGAGCTTATCTTATAACCAAACTGAAAATATTGGCCGCTTAATCACCAATGCATCCGTGCCCCAAGGCTCTGGGTTGGCAGGTGAAAAACGTCTGTTGAAAAATACCAATATCATCCTTGATAGCAAGCTGGTCGCCCCGCTGGGTGATAACCACATGGTGACCCTTGGCGGTCAATATTGGAATGCCATCATGAAAGACGGCATCGTACTGGCAAATAATGGCGATGAGTTTGCACAAGATGCCTGGTCATTATTCAGCGAAGATGAATGGCGTCTGCTGGACTCACTGGCATTAACCTATGGCGCACGTTATGAATATCAAACTACGTTTGGCGGCCATATTAGCCCACGAGCCTATCTGGTGTGGGACGCACAGGATAACTGGACGGTGAAAGGGGGTGTCAGCACGGGGTATAAAACCCCCACTCTAGCCCAGTTGCATAATGGGATTAGCGGTGTCACAGGCCAAGGCACCATCACGACGATTGGTAACCCTAAGCTTGAACCAGAGAGTAGTGTCAACACCGAGGTCGGTGTCTATTATGAAAACGAAACGGGATTTGGCGCTAATGTGACGCTGTTCCACAACCGCTTCAGGAACAAAATCAACAGCGTTTCGATTGATAATACCACCAGCACCTACACCAACGTCGGTAAAGCGATCACGTAGGGTATTGAGGTCGCATCCACCATACCACTCTGGTCTGACGATTGGATGCTGGGAATAAATTACACCTTTACCGATAGTGAACAGAAAGATGGCAACAATAAAGGGGCTCGCCTGACGAATACACCGAAAAATATGGTTAATGCCCGCCTGAACTGGAATATCAACGAGCAGTTGTCCACTTGGTTGAAAGCGGAGTATCGCAGTAAAACGGCACGTTTTACCCAAAATTACGCGAATTTGTCTGCGGCAAACAAAGTGGTTTACAACAATTTAGGCTCAGAGTTTAAACCTTTTAGCGTACTTAATTTGGGGGTGGCCTATAAGGTCACTAAGGATGTGACACTGAATGGTGCAGTCAATAACCTGTTGGATAAAGATTTTACTCGCACCCACATTTTTGCTGTGGGGAACGGCACCACTACTGCGGGTGATTACTTCACCTCGTCTCAAAGCACTGCCGGTTATGTTGTACCTGGCCGTAATTACTGGGTATCCGTGAATGTTAATTTCTAGGTATTAGCGTTGTGAGCCATATCGGTAAGGCAGAATTCTGACGAAGAAGTCTATTGGAATTGGCTGAACGACCAAAACATCGGTTTATCATGCTGATCTGAATAGGGTTAGTCTTTGGTAGCTGATAGTCTTTAGTAGCTGATAGTCATTGATACCGTAGGTGCAGCCACTATCAGCTACCACATTTAGCCTCTGTTCAAGAAGAACTAACCGGCCTTTTATCCAAAGGCGGGCTGAATTGGAATTCATGATGGCCTCATTTTTACGGTATAAAAAGCCGCGCTTTGACGACATAAAAACCATATTAACTGTAATGTTCTACTTTATTATTCTAATGGCTTAATCTCATTATTTTACCTTATACCGCTTGGCGTAAATGAACGGCATGATATGTAGATTGCTAACAAACAAGACTCTTCTATAAGGTAAAATATGCATATTGATCACTACAGCTTGCCCGTTTACGATAAAAATAATAGTGATAACACCCTGAAGGAAACCGAATTATTTAAAGAAGTCCCTTATTTATCTGCTCGGTTAGGGGAGCAGGCTTATGAGTATAGTGGTGGTGACATCAGTAATTATCATTTATCTATTCAATATATCATGGACGTTCTGGCTGATCAGGCTAAGGGTAAAGTGGATTTAAGCCATTTTTCCAGTGAAGAAACGCTCTCTTCTCATGTTTCTCTTGAGAAAAATGAGCATAACTATCATTGCTTTAATCAGCATGCCAGTACTGTTTATCATATTAATAATAATGATTTTGGCCGCACGCTGGTTGATCTTTTTGAGCAGATGAACAATTCGGGTGAAAACGTTCGAGCATTAAAAATTGATAGTTCTCAACATTCAATGGCTGCGCGTCTTTATATTAAAGATACGGAGCAAGGGCAGCGTTTCGTTGTTAATTTTTATGACCCTAATATCACGGATAAAACTGTGCGTTGTGAGGTGGATGACGCATTAAAATTGAATGACTACTCATTAAGAAATTTCATTAGTAATCAGACTTACTTATCCAGCTATGTTGATGCAGAGATATCATCAATTATTGTTTGTGATCAAGCCGATATCCATGATCAACATAAGGTGAAAGAGAACCGAGCGTTAACGCCATTATCACAGAGTTCACCTCTTCCTTTATCGGTAGCACGATTGGATCTGTTGTTAACAGATAATTTTGCTGCAGGCATACAAACAATGGCAGAAGAAGTTAAGAATCTATCAGAGTCCGAGCGTAACACATTCTTTAATCAGCTATTACAACCGAGGGCGGAGAATGACCTCTCTGGGCTGCAATGTGCTTTCAACTATCAGTGTTTTGATGCGTTGGAAGCCTACTCTGCATTGTTGGTGCTTGCACCACCAGAACAACGAACAGACTTATTAACAGGAAAAAGCGAAAATGGCTGGAGTAGTCTGGCTCAGGCCATGTCATCTGGGAATAGTGATATGGTGAGCGTATGCTTCTATTTGTTGCAATGGCTCCCTTTGGACGATATGAATGCGTTTGTGTGGAAGTTGTTAGCATCCCTTCCTTTGGAAGATGCGAATACACTTATGTGTCCGTTGGAAGAACCCCTTCCTTTGGACAATATGAGTACACGTGTGGAGTAATACACTGATTTCATGCAACAGCAATCTAATTCATTGGTAAAAGACGCTGAAATATATGCACAACAATCAGCAGCCGTTACACCAGCGTCTGCTTAAGTGGCTCCCGATGCACTTACCTTGGTCGGTGATTCGGTGATTGAGCAGCGCTAATACATCTGCAGAATGGAGGATAACTTCATTCTGCAGACAACCCCCGATGACGCGATCTTGAATGGTGATGATAGGCCGAAGAGTAAAACGTCCGCGCCAGAGATGGCGCGGCTTGAATGGCATTCAGGTGACAATGTTTGGTTAGGTAACAATGTTTGGTTAGGTGACAATGTTTGGTCAGATGAAAATGTTTGGTAACAGCCGATATCAGATGGCTTCGTATTCGCCAGTGCCTTCAGGCCAGGGCGTCAGCAGGTCGTATCCCGATTCGGTAACGGCAATGGTGTGTTCCCACTGTGCCGAAAGCGAACGGTCTTTGGTCACAACCGTCCAGCCGTCAGAAAGTACGCTGGTCGCCGCTTTTCCGGCATTAATCATCGGTTCGATAGTAAAAATCATACCGGGTTTAAGCAGCATGCCCGTTTGGGCTATACCATAGTGCAAAACCTGTGGTGCCGTATGATATTCCTGACCCACACCGTGGCCACAATATTCTCTCACTACAGAAAATCCTGCGCCCTCAGCCAACTGTTGAATGCTTGCACCGATGTCGCCGAGCGTCGCACCAGGGCGGACGGCTTTAATGCCAGCCACCATGGATTGATAGGTAATATCGACCAGACGTTTGGCCCGGACTGAGGGTTCCCCAACAAAGTACATTCTGCTGGTATCGCCATACCAACCCTCTTTGATGATCGCCACATCGATATTCACAATATCGCCGTTCTTGAGTTTTTTATCGGATGGGATCCCGTGACAGACCACATGATTGACCGAGGTACACACCGTTCGGGTATAACCGTGATAGCCAATGTTTGCGGGAATAACCTTCAGTTCGTTAACGATATAATCGTGGCATAGCCGATCAATTTCATCGGTCGTTATCCCAGCAAGAACATAGGGTTTTATCATTTCAAGCACTTTCGCGGCGGCTTGACCTGCCGCACGGGCCATTTCAATCTCTGCCGGTGAGTGGATTTTGACTTCGGTCATTGCGCTTTCTCTCCATTATTCAGCGTAAGAGCATCGGGATAGATCATTTTGGCAATATCCGCTCCGCCTTGCAGTTCAACCTGCACAAGTGCACGGGCCAGTTCATGATGACTCAATTGGGGGTAAAGCTCGGCCAACATGCCAATTTTAAGCCAGTGTTCCGCTTGCGAATTGATGGAGCGGCTCATGGCATGGCTGGCGATACGCAGATTCTCATGCATCAAATCAGATATTTTAACGATACCCATACAACACCTATACGAAACATATATGTATCGTATATTGCCATAAATAAGGATCAAAATACAGTGAACCCACTGAAACGGAAAAGGCCTGAGCTCCGTGAATGAAGAACTCAGGCCTTGATAGCCGCTTAATCTAAATTACCTCAATATGTTGAGGCCAGTTTATGGCGTATTAAATACTCACCTCAGCCACAACGGTTGCATTTTGCCGCTTGGATCTGCTGGAAGAAATCATTGCCCTTATCATCAACTAAAATAAAGGCTGGGAAGTCTTCCACTTCAATCTTCCAGATGGCTTCCATCCCTAATTCAGGATATTCCACACATTCCAGACTCTTAATACTGTTTTGCGCCAATACCGCTGCCGGGCCACCGATGCTGCCCAGATAGAAGCCCCCGTGTTTATGGCAGGCGTCGGTCACTTGCTGGCTACGGTTGCCTTTGGCTAACATGATCATGCTACCCCCGTGGGATTGCAGCAGATCCACGTAAGAGTCCATGCGCCCTGCGGTGGTTGGCCCGAGTGATCCTGAAGCATAGCCTTCGGGGGTTTTGGCCGGTCCGGCGTAATAGATCGGATGATCTTTAATGTATTGTGGTAAGCCTTCACCGTTATCCAGCCGCTCTTTTAATTTGGCATGGGCGATATCACGGCCAACAATAATGGTGCCGCTTAACGACAGGCGGGTGGAGACCGGGTACTGTGACAGCTCTTTTAAAATTTCAGGCATCGGGCGGTTAAGATCAATTTTAACCACTTGGCCTTCAGTGCTGTGGCGCAAATGTTCGGGAATATATTTCCCTGGATTCTGTTCCAGTTTCTCCAACCAAATGCCTTTGCGGTTAATTTTGCCTTTGATATTACGGTCAGCAGAACAAGATACCCCCATGCCGACCGGGCAGGAGGCTCCGTGGCGTGGCAGGCGAACGACCCGAACATCGTGGGCAAAGTATTTGCCGCCAAATTGCGCGCCCAGACCTAAATCTTGTGCTGCTTCCAGCAATTCTTGCTCTAACGCAGTGTCACGGAACGCTTGGCCGTGTTCATTCCCTTCGGTCGGCAAGCCATCGTAATATTTGGTCGAGGCCAGTTTAACCGTCTTCAGCGTACTTTCGGCAGAGGTACCGCCGATGACAAAGGCAATGTGATAAGGCGGGCAAGCCGCGGTACCCAATGTGCGCATTTTCTCGACCAAAAACGCTTTCAGCCTGCCCGGTGTGAGCAGGGCTTTGGTTTCCTGATACAGATAGGTTTTATTGGCTGAACCGCCGCCTTTAGTCACAAACAAGAATTTGTACTCTTCACCTTCGGTGCTGTATAGATCGATCTGTGCTGGCAGGTTGGTACCGGTATTCACTTCCTTATACATATCCAGCGCGGCGTTTTGTGAATAGCGCAGGTTATCTTCAATAAAGGTGTTATAGACCCCACGTGATAACGCTTCGGCATCGTTACCCCCAGTCCAGACCCGCTGGCCTTTTTTGCCCATGATGATCGCGGTGCCGGTATCTTGACAGGTGGGTAAAATCCCTTTAGCCGAAATCTCAGAGTTACGTAGGAATTGCAGGGCGACATATTTATCGTTTTCGCTGGCTTCCGGGTCATCCAGAATGGCGGCAACTTGTTTTTGGTGAGCGGGGCGCAGGAGGAAAGAGGCATCGTGGAAAGCCTGTTGAGCGAGGAGGGTCAGGGCTTCCGGCTCGACTTTTAGGATGTCGTGTCCTTCAAACTGTGCAACTGAGACATGTTTATCACTGACAAGGTAATATTCAGTATCATCTTCCTTGAGCGGGAAGGGATCCTGATAGTGGAACGGTTTGTTTGACATATTTTTCTCACATTCAACATTCGTTAGCGAAAATGTTCGTTAACAGAAGTAATCATCAGTAAAAAGTCATTATTATCAAATCTAATCATCATCAAAAATAAGCATCAGCAGAGCCAAAGCGTACCCAGTCACGAGTGTTGCTAACACTGCTGCGGTTACAAATTAGCAGAGTTAAGCCAATATTATTATTACTATGACTTTGATCATGATCTTACTATAGATTGTCAGGCTTAAGCGACGGTTCCACCCTCTTTATAAAGGGTGGATCTCATTTTCCGCACTTATCGAGGGTTCAGCCAGTAGGGGAGTGGGGCACTGACCGACGGTCATCGATCTCACCGTGTGCTGGCCTGGTGACATGATGGTTTTATCGATCACTGAATGTGATGTATGAGGCTTACATTACCGTGCTGAGCGCTTCAGCGACCTGTTTGAATTTGTCAAAACGCGCCCGTAATCGCTGATGTTTTTCAGCATTGGGGAGCAGGCGGGTGATAGGGGGCGGGCAGGCGCGGATCGCCTCTTCAAACCCGTGGTAATAGTGGCTCCCCACCGCCGCACACAGCGCCGCTGCCCGGCAGCCGGATTGCTGAATATCGACAATTTCCAGTGGCAAATTACTGGCATCGCAGAACATCTGCATCCAAATAGCGGAATGTGTCGGGCCACCGGTAAAGCGGATACAGTCGATGGTGTCATCCAACGCCAAAATCTTGTCCTGATGCAGAAGATGTGAAAAAACCACTCCCTGATAAATGGCGTACACAATGTCTTCGATATTGTGATGCCCACTTAACCCAAGCAGGCCTCCGCTAAGATTAGCACTGTGGTTGGAGCCGTATAGCCAAGGGAAAAACAGAATATCTTCAGATTTTTCATAGCCCAAAGCCGCCCACTGATTCAGGGTCTGGTAGCTATTTGGCAGTTCAGGGAGAAATTGTTTCACGAACCAGGCAAGGTTACTGGCCGAGGTTGGGCTGCCTTCATGTACGAAGTAGGTGCCGGGGATGCAATATTTCCCCCAAACATAGGGGTATTCGGAGGGGGTGATCGCCTCAAAAATACGGGTGGCGATTGACCAAGTGCCCGCCACCGCACTGAGTTGGCGGCTGTCGTGTAAACCAGAAGTCAGTGCCGCACCGACCACATCAAACATGCCGCCGAACACTGGTGTTCCTGCTTTCAGCCCACAGGCGTTAGCCGCATCTTCACTGACATGACCTGCTAAATCGGCTGAACCGATAATCGGCGCGGTTTTCTCCATGACTTCCTCAATGGCAAAAATCGCCATTAGTTGCGGATCAAAACTGCCGTTGTATTGATTATAAAGATTGCTGCCAGAAATATTGGTTTCTTCAATAGTAAACTCACCCGTTAGACGGTAACGGATATAGTCATGGACCATGAGCACATAACCGCTGCGCTGATAGTTTTCTGGCTCGTTTTCCTTTAACCAACGCAAGAGGGCTGCGGGATGGGATGGCCACAGTTGTTGCAGGCTACGTTCATAGGCGGCGTGATCTTTACCTTCTTGCTGCCAACGGTTAACCAGTTTCTGTGCACGGGAATCGGAGGAAACAATTCCGTTACGTACCGGCAGCCCCTGTTTATCCACCAGATATAACCCTTTGCCATGGGCAGAGAAACTGATGCCACCGATGTTCTCTGCCGCAATATGATATTCCGATAAAGCACATGCCTTGTTCAGCGTTTGGCGGATCACCTGACAGGTGGCGATCCACAGGGCCTCCATATCGCGCTCACAGAATCCCGCTTGTGGGCTAAGTACCGGGAGCGCCTGTTCAGTAACGGCAATTTCGCTGCCGTCGGCGGTATAAATACCGGCTTTGGTCACGGTACCGCCCAGATCAATGCCGAGAAAATAGTGGCTCATGTGTGGCTCCTTAGCGGGTTAACTGGCCGGATTCGTTATCCCAGCCAGCCAACCGCATTTTGTCTTCGATCCAGTGGCGGGCATGGATAATTTCCAGCAAAGGCTCAGCCGCTTTTTCTGTCCACATCTCTATCAGGAAGGTTCCGCGATAGTTCAGGCGGCGCAGGGTTTTAAACAGATTAACGAAATCGACACAGCCTTCACCAAACGGCACATCACGAAATTGGCCGGGGGAGTCAGCGGTGACGGCAAAGGTATCTTTCAGATGGATCGCTGCAATGCGGTCAATCCCTTTTGCCAATTCACTGTTGACTTCATTGCCCCAGGCCGTGAGGTTGCCGATATCGGGGTAGACGGTAAACCACGGAGAGCCAATCTTGTTGTCCAGCGCCTTCCACTTACTGATGGAGTTCATAAACTGGGTGTCCATGATCTCGACCGCACACATCACTTGCGCTGCCGCGGCTTGCTTCACCGCCCAGGCGATACCCGCTTCAAAACGTGCGATCGTTTCACTATCCTGCGGTTCGTAGTACACATCGTATCCTGCCAGTTGAATGGTACGGATCCCAAGATCCTGCGCCAGACGGATAGCCTGTAACATGACCGTATGCGCTTGCTCCCGCGTGGTGGCATCGCGGCTACCGAATGGATAGCGGCGGTGAGCCGAGAGGCACAGGGTTGGAATGCGCACCCCGGTCTGTTGAATGGCACTGATCACCGCCATACGCTCCTCGCGGCTCCAATCCAGACGAGCCAGCCGCTCATCACTCTCATCAACGGACATTTCAACAAAGTCGAAGCCGCAGGATTTTGCTACCGCCAGCTTTTCGACCCAACTGGTGCCCGCAGGTAGGGCTTTTTCGTATATTCCTAGTGGGTGAATGCGCATTGTTTTTCCTCTTCCCCTTCGTACTTGACGTTGCAGCGGTGTTAGCTGCGCTCACTCACCCGAATCACTTACTAATGTAAGCTCATCGGGATTCGTTCTCTTGCTGCCTTGCTGGAACGCCAATGACTTTGGGGAACCCTTCGTACTTGACGTTGCAGCGGTGTTTATCTACATAAACAGTTAGCTGCGCTCACTGGAATCCCAATCACTTGGCGTGACATTTTTTTAGATAATTCAAACGGTTCTGCCTCATGGCACGTTTGGCTTTCCATTTCTCTTTAAAAAACTTAAAGGCCAGGGCGAAGATCAGGGTGATACCCCAGACCGCCAGATTAACGTGCAGGCTAACGCCGAGTAGGCTCAGCCCCGTGGCGATCACTTGTAATACCAGCAGAGCGCAGAACACATGGCTCACTTTACCCACACCACCGAACGGGTTGGTTCCGCCCAAGACGATAGCCAACACGGTAAGCAATAAATAAGAGTCGCCGTAGCCCATACGCGCAGAGTTGAAGCGCGACATCATGATCAGGCCCGCCAGTACACACAGCAGACTGGACATGGTGTAGATAGCCATCATGACCCGGTCAGTACGAATACCGCTGAACCACGTGGCGTTAATATTGCTGCCGCACATATAAATCGTTTTGCCCAGGCGAGTTTTACCTAAGAACAGCGCCAGCAGCAGTGAGGCCACGATGAAAATAATCATCGGGATCGGCACGCCCATCACCACTTCGGAACCCATACTGCGAACAATCGGTGGCATGCCACTGAGCGCCGCGCCTTTGGTCAGATAAACACCGATGCCGCTGATAATGGTCATACTGCCCAACGTCACTAAAATGGGATGTGCGCCAATACGGGCGATCATCAACCCAGTCAGTGTGCCGATAACCACGGCAATCAGCGCTGCCCCCATCAGTGCCAGCAGTAGCCACATCAGTTGTGTCGTGGTACTGGCATCTGCGGGAACATATTGGATAAGCAGCCAGGCCATAAACAGACTGGTCAGGTTTGCGGTGCCAATAATCGACAGGTTTAATCCGCCGCTGAGCATCGGTACAAACATGGCGAAGGTCAGTAACCCCAACTCTGGCAACTGAAACGCAATACTCAGAAAGGTGTTCTCGGTAAAGAAACGGCCAGGCATCGCCAGACTGAAGGCCAGTGTTGCCAGACAAAAAATCCCTAACAAGCCGGAAATGGTGCCGTCGATAGGTAGAAAACGGTTCTTTTTCATAAAACACCCCTGTCAGACAAAGCCAACATCAGTTTCTTTGCGTTTTTTGTAGTGGGTTACGCAAATGGCGGCGACGATCACCATGCCAATCACGATGTTGACGAAGTAGCTGGAGACACCGATCAGGTTGAGGCCATTTTTCAGGATGCCAATCAGGAACACCCCCATCAGCGTACCAATCACGGACCCTCGCCCGCCGGATAAGCTGGCTCCCCCTAATACTGCTGCGGCCAGCACATCCAACTCACCACCGACCAGCGCACTAGGTACCACTTCGCTCATGCGGTAGGTCTGTAACATGCCGCCGATGGCTGCCGCCGCCCCCAAATAGCCATAGGCAAACAGATAAATCAGAGAGACACGGATCCCGATACGGCGAGCGGATTCTGGGCTGCCTCCCACGGCATAGAGCTGACGGCCAATATGCGTTTTATTCAGCAAAATCCAGGTCAACAGCGCGATGGCTAACATGATGACCAGCGGCAAGCCAATCTGGTAACTCTCGCCGTTAACGGTGAAGGGCAAAATAGAGCGCTGATCGACCCACCAGTTGGGTAAGTCATAAATACTGTGGCCGTTGGTCAGCCACATCAGCATACCGAACAGCAAGGACTGCATACTGATGGTGATAATGATCGAAACAATATTCAGATAGTAAATCAGCACGGCATTAACGAACCCGAGCAACACGCCGATAGCTACCGCAATGACCAGACAGAGCACCGGGCTGGCAATCACATCATTAAGCAACAAGGAGGCGACCACGTATTGCACCACGGAGGCCACGGCTGCAAAGGAGATATCAATCCCCCCGGTGACCAGCACCACAAACAGGCCGAGGGCAAAAATACCGGTCACCGCGTAGCTTTCGGCCAGGTCCAGCACGTTTTGTATTGAGAGAAACTCGCGGCTAAGCAGAGAGAACAGGGCCAACATAAGAACGATGACCCAAGCCAGCCACCCTTCGACGGATTGCGGTTTGAGTCTGCCGAAATTAGCCATTGATGACCTCCGCCAGCTGTTGTTCAGTCATTTGATTCGGGATCAGTTCATTGACGATACGCCCCTGCTGCATATGCAGGATGCGATCGCAGTTGTAATAGGCTTCGGGGATTTCATCAGAGAGCAGCAACACCGAGATACCCACCCCGGAGAGACGATGGATCAGCTTGTAAATACTGTCTTTGGCACCGATATCGACCCCCACAGTAGGTGAATCGAGAATTAACACTTTCGGTTTGGTTAGGATCCATTTTGCCAGCACCACTTTTTGCTGATTGCCCCCTGACAATGTTGACAGCGCGTTATCAGCATCCGTGATTTTGATGTCCAAATCCTTCACCCATTCTTGCACCAGCGCGTTCTGTTTAGCGTCATCAACCAGATAAAGTGGAGTACGGATGCGTTGCAGAATCGACAGCACCATGTTGTCGGCGATAGATTGTTGCAATACGGCACCGAGGGTCAGGCGATCTTCAGATACATAGCCAATACCTAGCTCAATGGCACGGGTATTGTCTTTAATGCACACCGGGTTACCGTCAATGGTAATCTTGCCGCTATCAGGATGGGTGATGCCAAATAGGCTAAGGGCCAATTCGGTTCGCCCGGACCCCAGCAAACCACACAGGCCGAGCACTTCGCCGCGATGCAGGCTAAACGAGATATCGTCGAATTGCCCTTTACGGCTTAGGTTTTCCAGTTGCAGCACCACTTTGCCTAATTCGGCATTGGGTAATTTCTGCTCGTGGGTGAGGGTCAGGCCGGTCATCAACTCGGTAATACGCCCGGTAGAAAGCTCAGTGGCTGGCCAGGTCCCCACTTTTTCGCCATCGCGGATCACCGTAATGCGATCCGAAATCTCTTTCACTTCATCTAATCGGTGGCTGACGAAGACCACGGTAATGTGCTTATCTCGCAGGTAATTTACTGTGCGTAATAATTGATTCACTTCGGTGCGCGTCAAAGAGGCGGTAGGCTCATCCATAATCACCAAGCGCGCATCGGCAACCAACGCACGGCAGATAGCCACCTGCTGGCGTTGGGCAATGGGTAAATGTTGTACCAGCGCATCGGGATCGAGACTAAAAGCCAGTTCATGCAAGATCTGGCAGGCTTTTTGTTTGATTTTCTGCTTGTTGAACCAGCCGAAGTAACCTTTCAAGTTATATTCGAAGGCAATATTTTCGGCTACCGTCAGGTTAGGGAACAGCGAAAGGTCTTGATAAATCACCTGTACGCCCAAAGCGCGTGCGCGATCAGGCGTCAGGCGGTGATAAGATTTTTCATCAATGATAATTTCACTGCCGTCATCTGGGGCATAAACGCCACTAATCGTCTTAATCAGCGTACTTTTTCCGCAACCATTAGCCCCGGCCAGACAGTGAACTTCGCCTTTATTCAACGTCAACGTGATATTTTTCAGTGCCTGATGACCGCCAAAGCTTTTGGACAGCGCTTTTAACGTGATAAGCGGCACGTCTCTATCAACATCAGAAATATGAGTCATCGTGCAGTTCCCCGGAAAACGGCCTTAAAACCGCGGGTCGAAAATAAATATCCTCCGGCATAGCCGGAGGTTTTTCATATGCGCCTATAAGGCTCTGTTACCAGCCGCGCCCTAACAGGCGCATCGCGATCTGACATTTGCATCTATGGATTACTTACGGCCCGTAAACGGGCTACCGGGATACGGGATCGAGAGTTGCTCACCCATTTTATCCTCTTCCAATTGGTGCTTTATGTATTCTTGTATCCTGGCCGTGTTTTTCCCTACCGTATCAACGTAATACCCTCGACACCAAAACTCCCTGTTACGGTATTTGAACTTCAAATCGCCAAACTGCTCATAAAGCATCAGACTGCTCTTTCCCTTCAGGTACCCCATAAATCCCGAGACACTCATCTTGGGCGGGATCTCCAGAAGCATATGGATGTGATCCACACAGCATTCTGCTTCCAGGATATTCACGTTTTTCCATTCGCACAGTTTTCTTAAAATACTGCCAATCGCTCTGCGTTTTTCCCTGTAGAACACCTGCCTTCGGTACTTCGGCGCAAAAACTATATGATATTTACAGTTCCATCGGGTGTGCGCTAAGCTCTTTTCATCCCTCATTGGGACCCCCTTTTGATTTCTTGTTGAACATTTGCAGTTGCCAGACCGCAAACTGTTTTAACAAATCAAAAGGGGTTTTTATAACTGACCCAAAGCTGAAAGCTTTACTGAACCCCCAGCCTAGCTGGGGGTTTTCTGGGCACAATAAGGGCCGGGCAGGTGAGTACCCGGCTTATCTCCCTCGCTGATTACGTCTACCTACAACGCTAATTATCTTGGGTAAAATCATCTTTTTTAGTTTGCGCGGTGCTTATAAACCGAGCTTCACCAGACGTTTGGTATTTTCGATATCCAGCTTTTCAGGGTTATCACTGAGGATGGTATTGCCTTGGGTTTTGATTTCGCCCATATCACCCAGTTTGACGCCATCTTTGATAGGCTCACCATTCATCATGGCGGTAGCGACCTGGACGAAGACTTTACCTGCGACCATGGGGTTGGAGATGTAACCGCCATCAATGGCGCCTTTTTCCAGCAACTTAATGCCCTGGCCTGGTGTGAAGGTGCCGAAGACACAGGTGGTATCGTTCTTTTTACGCTTATCAATAGCCCGGCCAGCCCCAATAGGGCCTTGTGAACCAAAAGACATAATGCCTTTCAGATCTTTATGTTTAGATAACAAATCATTGGCAGTACGCATGGAGTCATCGACAGACTCGGCGACACCGAAGCGGTCTTCAACCAGCACCATTTTCGGGTAATTGGCTTTTTGATAAGCAATGGCGGCATCTGCCCACTCATTGACCAGTGGCACGGTCAGGCTGCCAACAAACATGGCGTATTTGCCTTCTTCACCCATACACTGCGCCATATCTTTCATATGGTTAGCACCCATGCTCTGGGTATCGAGCAATTCAAAATCCCAGTCGGCGTTGATCTGACCCGGTGACTCGTGCGTGATAACCTTAATACCGGCTTCTTGCGCCCGCTTCAGTACGGGCTCCAACACTTTGGCATCATTAGGAACCACCCCGATGACATCGACTTTTTTGGCAATTAAGTCTTCAATAGCCCGCACTTGCTCAGCGGGATCTGCGGTCGTTGGCCCCACCTGCCAAGCGTTAACCCCCAATGCCTGACCTTCCGCTTTGATACCTTGCTCCATTACATTGAACCAAGGAATACCCCCCACTTTAACCACGACACCCAGGGTAAACGGCTTATTCGCCTTTTGTGGTGTGTTGCTGTCAGCAGACCACGCCGCATGGGAAGCCAGCAAGGTCGTTATTAAGCAAGGTAATATTAACTTTCTCATCATTACATCCTCTGAAAGCGCAATAGGTAAGGCCGGCTTTATAATATTGATATAAAGCAGATTGGCTTGTTTTTGTTGTATGGCTATTTTTTGGTGCAACGGTTCTCTGGTGTTAACGCGGTTAACTTGATGATGTCAATAATCCTTAATTAATTTGCCTCTATTTATCGGATTCAATAATATTTAATTTAGGATTATCGCTGCGATAGTTTTGTGAGCTTAATCTATTGGTAATAAGAATATCGACTTCATCTAACGTACATATTTTACAAAATGCGTATTGATCGAATTTACTGGAGTCTGCCAATAATATTTTTTGCCCAGACACTTGCAACATTACCTGCTTCAATTTGGCATTAATATCATTG
Source organism: Yersinia pestis (assembly GCF_900460465.1). Taxonomy (GTDB): domain Bacteria; phylum Pseudomonadota; class Gammaproteobacteria; order Enterobacterales; family Enterobacteriaceae; genus Yersinia; species Yersinia pestis. The sequence continues at coordinate 1,070,136 of NZ_UAVH01000001.1, forward strand.
CCATCTCTAACGCCACTGTCTTGGTTAATCCCCTGACAGGAGAAGAAAAAGGTATTAATCTGGAAATTCCTGATGGCATTTTCTGCCACGGGGCCGTGGAAGTCATCGTGACGAGCTGAGTATTCACCGCCAATCCCAATGATGCGCAATTTGTCACGGCAGGCTAGCGCCTGAATAATCTTTACCGAATTGGTCACTACGGTAATTTCAATATCTGGAATTTGTCGCGCTAAAAACCAACACGAGCTGCTGTTATCCAGTAAAATACAATCGCCAGGGCGGATAAACTGTAATGCTGCTTTGGCAATTTTCATTTTAGTATCAGGGTGCTCCTCCGTTCGTTTACGGAAGGACTCCGCCCTATCGATGACATTGAGGCCATCGTGAATTTCTTTAATATCAATTACCGGTATTTCAGGGCTATCCAGTGCGACAGCGCCGCCAAAACTGCGGATCAGTTTTTGTTTTTTTTGCAACACCGTCAGGTCACGGCGAATCGTCTCCTGCGATACCTGGCACAGAACCGATAGCTCGGTGACCAGCGCGGAACCTTGTTGTTGTACATGAGTGCAAATAATTTTATGGCGTTCAGCTTGTAACATGCTTACCTCAACACTCTGTACTTATCGGATTGTACTTATCGGGCTGGACTTCTCTAAAAATAAGCACCTGTTAAATTCATGCTGCTATATTGATGCTAATCTGCTGTTTATACAGTGACTGAATTCAAGGATTGCTTTAAGCCCCTTTTTACCCGCCATTTATGAGATTAAAGTCACTATTTATAATGTAATTAATACGCTATATAACTTTAAAATGGGTTATTAATCACATAAAAACCCCCTCTTTATTCATTAACTAGTCACGCATGGTAATAAAAACTCAAACTCGGGCATTAAAATAATGACTAAATATGACCGAATTAGACCGATTTGGTTTGTTTGGGGCTTTTGTTCCTGTGGGTGACTTTAATTTAACCCTAAATATCGTTAGGTTAGTTTACGGCTACATTTTATTGGCGTCTTAAATTATGGCTAGCGAAAATAATAGCCTACATAAATAGTGGTCATAGAAAGCAAATGGTGATCAGGGAAAAAATAATGATCATGGGAAACAAGCCGTGATCGTAGAAAAGAGTATCTGCCAATAATCGCCGCCGTTAATCACAGGTGTTAGCTAATAGCCATATTTAAACAAAGGCTATTTTTTAAGCAAAGGCTATTAGTTAAATGACATCATTCGAATACCGAATGATGTTTTTCATTATCGCCTGCCCATCTGAATACTATTTCATGAGGTGCACGATGTTAGAACAGTTAAAACAACAGGTCTTTGAGGCTAACTTGGCACTCCCCAAATATAAGTTGGTGACATTCACGTGGGGGAATGTTAGCGGCATTGATCGCGAACATGGATTGGTGGTGATTAAGCCCTCTGGCGTTGAATATGATGTCATGAGCGTCAATGACATGGTGGTGGTCGATTTAGCAACCGGCAAGGTTGTGGAAGGGGATAAAAAACCCTCGTCGGATACGGATACCCATCTGGTGTTATATCGAGCTTTCGCTGAGATTGGCGGCATTGTTCATACGCACTCACGCCATGCCACGATTTGGGCGCAGGCGGGCAAATCATTATCTGCATTGGGAACCACCCACGCAGACTATTTTTACGGGCCGATCCCTTGCACCCGCTTGATGACCGAGGCAGAAATTACCGGTGATTATGAGCATGAGACCGGTAAGGTGATTGTGGAGACTTTCGCTGAACAGGGGCTGCGAGCGGCAGACATTCCGGCCGTCTTGGTCAATGGTCACGGCCCCTTCGCGTGGGGGAGCAATGCGGCTAATGCAGTACACAATGCCGTGGTGTTAGAAGAGATAGCCTATATGAATCTGTTTACTCATCAGCTAACGCCCGGCGTAGGAGATATGCAGCAGACGTTGTTGGATAAGCATTATTTGCGTAAGCATGGGGCTGCGGCGTATTACGGCCAATAAATCCCCTTCGTCCAATCCCCTTCGTCCTTGACGCTACAGCGTTGTTAGCTGCGTTCACTTACCCGAATCACTTAACGGTCGTTGATTTTAAAATAAATAGACTCATCGGGATGCGTTCTCTTGCTGCCTAGCTGTAGCGCCAATGACGTTGGGGATTCTTTTCGGTCTTCGAGATTACAGCGTTGTTAGCTGCGTTCATTCATCACAAAAGTGGCAAATGGGCACCCACTCTCAGCGCTTTATTGATTCCAGACAAACTCCCCCCTCCTCGAAAGAGGTAAGGTCCGTCGTAGCAGGAAGACAAATTTATTATCCTACTTATAAAAACTCCTTTAATCGGGCCATTGCGCTCTCACTGAAGCCCCCAATCTCCTGCTGATCTGCTCATTTTTTTTGAATTATTCGGGCGCCATCCACACTGGGTGACTCTCATTTTCTGGAATGCAACTAAGTGGGAATCTTATGAAAGAGACCAACGAATCCCGGCTGTTAACGACAGGTGTCACCCGCCGAAAACTGGTCCAAACCACGCTTGTCGGCGGACTGGCTATGGCAACCGGGGCGTTTTCGTTACCGTTCTCCCGTACCGCACGAGCCGTTCAATCCGCACTCAACCCCACCTCAGCCAACGACGGTAAAGTGATCTGGAGCGCCTGCACCGTTAACTGCGGCAGCCGCTGCCCGCTGCGTATGCATGTGGCTGATGGCGAAATAAAATATGTCGAAACGGATAACACCGGCGATGATGATTTTGAGGGGCTACACCAGGTACGCGCCTGTCTGCGAGGGCGGTCTATGCGCCGCCGGGTCTATAACCCAGACCGCTTAAAATACCCGATGAAACGAATCGGTGCCCGTGGTGAAGGGAAATTCAAACGTATCTCGTGGGAAGAGGCATTCGAGACTATCGCTGGCAGCATGCAGAATATTATCAAGGAATATGGCAATGAAGCCATTTACCTGAATTACGGTACCGGCACGATAGGCGGCACCATGACCCGCTCTTGGCCGCCGGGCGCGACGCTCTTGGCTCGCTTGATGAATTGCTGCGGTGGCTACCTCAACCAGTATGGTGATTACAGTACCGCACAGATTGCCGCGGGACTCAATTATACCTACGGTGGCTGGGCTGACGGTAACAGCCCGTCCGATATCGAAAACAGTAAGCTGGTGGTGTTGTTCGGTAATAACCCGGCTGAAACCCGGATGAGTGGCGGTGGGGTCACCTATTATCTGGAGCAGGCACGAGAGAAATCCAATGCCAAAATGATCGTGATTGACCCCCGTTATACCGACACCGCAGCAGGCCGTGAAGATGAATGGATCCCACTACGACCAGGCACTGATGCCGCATTGGCCTCTGCGTTAGCTTATGTGATGATCACTGAAAATCTGGTGGATCAACCCTTCCTTGACCAATATTGCGTTGGTTATGACGAGAAGACGCTACCAGAAGGCGCACCCGAAAATAGTCACTACAAAGCCTATATTTTAGGGCAGGGCGCAGATAAAACCGCCAAAACCCCACAATGGGCAGCGGCTATCACCGGTATTCCCGCCGCAAAAATCATTACGCTAGGCCGTGAAATAGGGTCAGTGAAGCCGGCTTATATTTCCCAAGGTTGGGGGCCACAACGTCATTCCAACGGCGAAAACACCAGCCGAGCCATTGCCATGTTGGCAATCTTGACCGGTAATGTCGGTATTAATGGCGGTAACTCCGGTGCTCGTGAAGGCTCCTACAGCCTGCCGTTTGTCCGTATGCCTACCTTTGAAAACCCAGTCAAAACCAGTATCTCTATGTTCTTGTGGACCGATGCCATTGAGCGTGGACCTGAAATGACCGCCACCCGTGATGGGGTTCAGGGGAAAGATAAGCTGGATGTCCCGATCAAATTTATTTGGAACTACGCCAGTAACTGTTTGGTGAATCAACATTCTGAAATCAATCGCACCCATGACATTCTGCAAGACGATAAGAAATGCGAAATGATTGTGGTCATTGATAACCACATGACCTCGTCGGCTGAATATGCCGATATTATCCTGCCAGACTGTACCGCTTCCGAGCAGATGGACTTCTGTCTGGATGCCTCCAGCGGCAATATGGCCTATGTCATTTTTGCTGATCAGGTGATTAAACCGCGTTTTGAGTGCAAAAATATTTATGACATCACCAGTGGATTGGCAAGACACATGGGGGTCGAGCAGAAGTTTACCGAAGGGCGAACGCAAGAAGAGTGGATGCGCCACCTCTATCAGCAATCGCAAGCTGCAATCCCTGAACTGCCTTCTTTCGAGGATTTCCGCGCTCAGGGCATGTTTAAAAAACGAGACCCGGCAGGCCATCACGTTGCCTATCACGATTTCCGCACCGATCCGGTTGCTAACCCACTGAGTACCCCATCAGGCAAAATTGAGATCTATTCTGCGGCGCTGGCCGAGATTGCCGCGACTTGGGAACTGCAAAAAGATGATGTTATCGATCCGTTGCCCGTGTATGCCGCCGGTTTTGAAAGCCATGTTGATCCACTGATTGAACAGTATCCGTTGCAATTAACCGGCTTCCACTACAAGGCCAGAACCCACTCCACCTACGGTAACGTAGATGTGTTGAAAGCCTCCTGTCTTCAGGAGATGTGGATTAACCCGATGGATGCTGAACGGCGAGGGATCAGCAATGGCGATATGGTGCGGATCTTCAATGGCCGTGGTGAAGTACAGATTAATGCCAAAGTCACTCCGCGCATGATGCCGGGGGTTGTCGCTTTGGGTGAGGGGGCGTGGTACAGCCCCGATGCGAAGCGTATTGATCGGGCGGGCAGTATCAACGTATTGACCACCCAGCGCCCCTCCCCGTTGGCGAAAGGGAACCCATCCCACACCAACCTCGTTCAAGTCGCCAAGGCATAAGGAGCTGACTGATGACAACGCAATATGGTTTTTACATCGACTCCAGCCGTTGTACAGGGTGTAAAACGTGCGAGTTGGCCTGCAAAGACTTTAAAAATCTCTCACCGGATGTCAGCTTTAGACGTATTTACGAATACGCTGGCGGTGATTGGCAGCAGGATAACGGGACATGGCACCAGAATGTGTTCGCTTACTACCTGTCTATCGCCTGTAACCACTGTAGTGACCCCGCCTGTACTAAGGTGTGTCCGAGTGGTGCTATGCATAAGCGTGATGATGGTTTTGTGGTGGTTAACGAAGATATCTGCATCGGTTGCCGCTACTGCCATATGGCCTGCCCTTACGGTGCGCCGCAATATGATGCTGAAAAAGGGCACATGACCAAGTGCGACGGTTGTTACGAACGGGTGGCGGTAGGGAAGAAACCTATCTGTGTCGATTCCTGTCCACTGCGTGCATTGGATATGGCCCCTATCGATGAATTACGCGAAAAATACGGTGATTTAGCTGAAATTGCGCCTCTGCCTGCCGCTCACTTCACGCTGCCGAATATCGTACTAAAACCTAATGCCAACAGCCGCCCGGTCAGAGATACCACCGGTCATCTGGCAAACCCGAAGGAGGTATAACATGGGCTCAGGATGGCATGAATGGCCACTAATGGTCTTTACCGTACTGGGGCAGTGTGTGGTCGGGGGCTTTATTGTTCTCGGTCTGGCACTGATATTCGGTGGTTTGAGTCGCGGGCAACAACAGCGGGTTCACCGCAGCATGTTTGTGCTTTGGGTGCTGATGGCACTGGCTTTTATCGCCTCTACACTGCATTTAGGTTCGCCAATGCGGGCGTTCAACTCATTGAATCGGATCGGTGAATCTGCACTGAGTAATGAGATTGCCGCCGGTTCGTTGTTCTTTGCTGTAGCCGGTTTTTACTGGTTGTTGGCGGTGTTGGATAAAATGCCTGCCGCGCTTGGTAAGATCTGGCTGGTGGTGGCAATGGTGTTGGGCGTGATCTTTGTCTACGCCATGTGCCGGGTCTACTCCATTAATACGGTACCGACGTGGGACAGTATTTATACCCCGCTGGGCTTTGTCCTGACCACGTTGATCGGTGGCCCGCTATTGGGTTATCTGTTGCTGCAATTGGCTGATGTTAATGGGCGGGCGATGTTACAACTGCCGATGATCAGCGTATTGGCACTGATCATCAGTGTGGCCAGTGTCATTATGCAGGCGGCCAGTTTGCCGCTGATTTATAGCTCGGTACAGCAAGCTTCAGCGCTGATCCCCGACTATGGCTCATTGATGGTATGGCGGTTAGTGCTGCTGGTGTTGGGGCTTGGCTGCTGGATTTGCCCGTTGATCAGAGGCCGTCGCCCGATGACGCTGGTGATGGTCTTGGGCACGTTACTGGTTATTGCCGGTGAGTTGATTGGCCGTGGGGTGTTCTACGGGTTACATATGACGGTCGGTATGGCGGTTGGGGGCTAATCTCCAGACGGCGGTGACACTTTGGCTATTCTGGGGAGCGCCCAGAATAGCTTTGCTCTGCCTCATGGCGTGCTAAAACCACGGTCATACAGGGCTGAACAACATGATCATAACAATATGGTCGTAAGAAAATGGTCGTAAGAAAATGATTAAAACAGATATGACTTATCAAGACATTGTTTATAAAGATACTGTTTATCAAGACAGTGTTTATCAAAAAATCGGACTAACGGGGCGAGTGCTAGGTGCGCTTTTTTATTGTGAGCCGGATAGCGCGGAGTGCCGCGATATTGTGGTGCAATTGCGTAATGGCACGTGGGCCGCTGAATGGCCTTATGGTGGTGCAGACGAACTAATGCCGATTGCGACATTATTGGCGGCAGCTCAATCAGATCAGTATCAATCCATTGCTCATCAATCAGCGGCAGCCCCATTAGCAGAAACATTGGAAGAGGCTTGGCAGCGGCTGTTTATTGGTCCATATGCCTTGCCAGCGCCGCCTTGGGGCTCCGTTTATCTGGATAAAGACATGGTGCTGTTTGGCGACTCCACACTAAAACTGCGTAACTGGATGCAGCAGCGGCATGTTGAAGTCACATTGAAACAGCAGGAGCCTGAAGATCATTTCGGTTTATTGATGATGATGGCGGCCTGGTTGGCAGAACATCAGCCGGTCGATCTCCCGGTTTTGTTAGCTGATCACTTATTACCCTGGAGTTATCGTTATCTGGCGTTGTTGCAATCCGATGCAGGCCACCCGTTTTATCAAGGGTTGGCACAGTTGACCACCCTGACCTTGGCCCATTGGCAACATGAATTGCAAGTGACACCGGCTGGGGTTGAGTTATATCGCTAAATCTGAACTTATTTATTTCAACCTGAACTTATTTATGTGATAACCCGCGTGATTTTTTACCGATATTACCGGTCAGGCTAATCAGTGAATCAAGGGGGAGCCGGTTTTTTGATTGGCATCTTCAGAAACGCCAAGGCGTGATACGGGTAATCATGTGGCTGCGCCCGCTGGCTGTATTCTTTAACTGGTTGCATTCTTTAAAATGTCCCGCAAACGCGGGACAAAGAGAAACGGAACAATTTAACCTCTCTTCTTCTTAACCTCTCTTCTTCGGCATCATGCGCAAGAGAGTATTATCTTTCAAAACGTAATGATGCAGTAAGGCCGCAAGAGCATGAAGGCCAATAACAAAATAGCTCATATTGGCCAGCAATAGGTGATACGCCTTTAATGTATCCGCCAGATCAAAATTCGCCTGCTCGGCATGGGGCATGATCAGACCAAAGGCTATCCACGAGCTTCCGCGACAGTAAAGTATGGCGATACCGATGATAGGCAACGCGATAAACAGTAAGTAGATAACCCAATGCCCTACATGCGCCAACCCTACTATCATAGGACTAGGCTTCGGTACTATTGGTGGTGTCGGGTACCTCAGTTGTATCAATATCCTTGTCATCATCAACACCAGGATGGCGATCCCACAGGAAAAGTGGATCATCTTCATCCAGGGCTGATAGCTACGAGGTGCAAACCCGCGCAACTCTATGGAGCTCCAGGCGATAATGACCAGCAATAGGACTAGCCAATGAATACCTATTTGCAGGCAGGAATACTTCTTGTGCATATGTTTTCCTGAAATATACCCGTCGCCCTTCACGATGCAGGGGGTTAGCTGCCTACCTGCATCTTGAAGTCACTTGGGTATATAATTATTTTATATAAATACCTGTCTGGAGATATATTCAATACTCCTCTATGAATTAATAAAATTTTAACGATATCTACTATGATAGGTATTACGAATGTTGATTACTTCCCCAACCGATTTTTTTACCTCCTGAATATTTCCTTCTTCCGCCCATTGTTTGGTTTTGTCTATTTGTTCTATTAGTAGATCAAAACCATGCCGATAGTCTTTTATTTCCGGACTGTCCTCGGCTTTCCCTTCAAGCTTGGGTGGAATGGCTTTTTGAGCATCAAGGGCGGCATTACGCATTTTTTCCAGTGATGAGGTAATGACCTTTGTATCGGTTGATGAACTTACAATGCCCAAATTGGCTATCAGAATATTCATATCATCCTGAAGGCTCGCGGCAAAAGTACAACTTGTGATGAGTAATGAGAAAACGCCCGCAATTATTGGAATTTTTCGCATTATCGTTACCTCTTATTATTATGATTTTCTTCTCTTATAAATAGAGGGGGGAAGATAAATCCTCCCCTCTATTTAGTTAGTTATTTTTTATATCAAAGCGATCAAGGTTCATGACTTTTTCCCATACTTTAGTAAAGTCATGAACAAATTTTTCTTTGGCATCATCAGAGGCATAAACTTCCGCAACCGCTCTGAGTTCAGGGTTTGAACCAAAGACTAAATCTACAGAACTTGCTGTCCATTTAAGTTTCCCTGTTTTCCGATCATACCCATCGAAATATCCTTCAGCTTTAGGTGATTTAGTCCATTTGGTTGACATATCAAGCAGGTTAACAAAAAAGTTGTTATTAAGCTGCCCTGGCGTATTCGTCAACACACCAGCCTTAGACCCTCCCGAGTTAACATCCAGTACACGAAGTCCACCAATCAGTACTGTCATTTCAGGCACGGTCAGTTCCAGTTTATTCGCCCGATCAATCAACGACGCGATAGGCGAAAGCGTATTTCTTTTTGCATCGTAGTAATTACGGAATCCATCGGCTGTGGGTTCCAGTACCGCGAAAGAACTGACATCGGTTTCTTCCTGAGAAGCATCTGTCCGACCCGGTGTAAATGGAATACTGATACTGTATCCCGCTTTTTTAGCTGCATCCTCAATGGCTGCATTTCCGCCCAGAACAATCAGGTCCGATAGGGATACTTTTTTACCATCGCTTCTGTCTTTATTGAAATTGTTCTGAACCTCCATGAGTGCCGCCAGTACACTGTGTAGCTCTGCGGGATCGTTGACTGGCCAGTCTTTTTGTGGTGCCAGACGAATTCGGGCGCCGTTATCACCGCCACGGAAATCGGTACCACGGAATGTGGATGCTGAAGCCCAAGCGGTCTTAATCAGTTTTGTATCAGATAAACCTGTCTTCAATATTTTATCTTTCAGTTCAGAAATATCCGCACTGTCAATCATCTTATAATTGGCAGCAGGCAGCGGGTCTTGCCAGATAAATGTTTCTTTAGGTACCTCATCCCCCAAATAACGGGCTGCTGGCCCCATATCACGGTGTGTCAGTTTGAACCACGCGCGGGCAAATGCCATCTTGAATTCTTCAGGGTTTTCCAGGAAACGTGTCGTTATTTTCTTGTATTCAGGATCAACTTTTAGGGCAATATCCGTTGTGAACATCATCAAAGGATGGAACTTAGTTGGATCGGTTGCATCTGGAACGACATTGGCTGCATTTTTAGGCTTCCATTGCCAGGCCCCAGCTGGGCTCTTGGTCAATACCCACTCATGTTTGTATAAATTACTCAGGTATTGCATCGTAAAATGCGTAGGATCGGTTGTCCATGCCCCTTCCAACCCACTGGTTATCGTGTCCTTACCATTACCTGAACCACATTTATTCGCCCATCCTAAACCTTGTTGTTCTAGCCCCGCTTCACCCGGTGCTGCACCCAGGCATTTTTCAGGAGACGCTGCGCCATGCGCTTTACCGAAGGTATGCCCTCCCGCAATCAATGCCACGGTCTCCTCATCATTCATTGCCATCCTGGCAAACGCTTCACGAATATCTTTTGCCGCAGCAACCGGGTCTGGTTTACCATTTGGTCCTTCAGGGTTTACGTAAATCAACCCCATTTGTGTCGCCGCCAGCGGTTTGGGTAGCTTGCCATTTTTATCCCTGTTATCAGACAGCATCTTGTTGCCTGCCCCCCAGTAGACCAGATCGGATTGCCAATCATCCTCACGGCCTCCTGCAAACCCCAGCGTTTTAAACCCCATAGATTCGAGCGCGACATTGCCTGTAAGGACCATCAGGTCGCCCCACGATATTTTAGCGCCATATTTCTTTTTTATAGGCCACAGAAGCCGACGCGCTTTATCAAGGTTGGCGTTATCTGGCCAGCTATTGAGTGGCTCAAATCTTTGCTGCCCGCCATCGGCACCACCACGGCCATCATATATGCGGTAGGTTCCCGCACCATGCCACGCCATACGAATAAAGAATGGACCATAATTACCATAATCAGCAGGCCACCAGTCTTGTGATGTGGTAAGAACTGTTTTTATATCTTTCTTTACTGCTTCAAGATCCAGTGTTTTAAACTGTTGAGCATAATTAAAATCCTTTCCGTAAGGATTGGACTCTATATTATGTAAACGGAGTGGAGAGAGATCGAGGCTTTTGGGTAAGTAAAAACTATCAGTCTTGGGTGCTTCTGCTGCCCAAGCCGTAGGTGTATTATGTACAATGGCGAGAGTTATTAGTACGGGTAAGATTTTTTTTAACATATATAAGTCCCCTTTAACTAAAAGGCAACTATTTTTTAACATGATTAAATTGGAAAATACAATTCGTTAGTCCTATTAATATGATAGATTCTATCTATTATTGATAAGGGATATATAGGATTGATGGCCTGCGAATATTGCGTTAAATAATGGTTACATGGGCAGTTTCTAAGAGGGAATAACCACGTCTGACAATGATGCTGATCGAATCGCGAGAATAGAAGAAGATAGGTTTCTATAAATAACGCTGTGTCACTGCCGCTATATTAATTCAAGGTGTTCGCTCATACGGCACGAAGATAAAATGCCCCTTACCCACTGCCCATTCTGGATCGGCAGGCTTTCTTTTTCGCTCCACCCCCGCGAGTCACTGTAAAAGTGCGTTTGTTTCTGAGACATCCCCTCTCCCTTATCGACTAATTTGTGACCGACTTCTACTTTCCTTGCTCTGACATTGGACAAGGCGTAGGGCGTTTGTATTATTAGATTGAATATAAATTTAATGGTGAATATATATTCAATGCGGAGAAAAATAATGAAAAATACCCTACTGAAATCCTGTCTTACCGCAGCATTAATCTCAATGGCAGGCGTTGCTGGTGCGGCCAGCAATGGTCTGATCGCCATCATCACCCCCTCCCACGATAATCCGTTCTTTAAAGCAGAGGCTGAAGGTGCCAAAGCGAAAGCGACGGAACTGGGATACACCACACTGGTTGCTTCGCATGATGACGATGTGAACAAACAGAACCAACTCATTGAGACCGCTATCGCCCGTAAAGCCAAAGCGATCATTCTGGATAACGCCGGCTCTGACGCGACCATCGGCCCATTGAAAAAAGCCAAAGCCGCGGGTATCCCGGCCTTCCTTATTGACCGTGAAATCAATGAAACCGGGATTGCCGTCTCTCAGATTGTCTCTAACAACTATCAGGGCGCGCAGCTGGGCGCGGAGAAGTTTGTCACTCTGATGGGGGGCAAAGGTAAATATATTGAATTACTGGGGCGCGAGTCTGACACCAACGCTCATGTACGTTCGCAGGGTTATCACGACGTCATTGACGAACATAGCGACATGAAGATGGTTGCTCAACAGACAGCAAACTGGAGCCAGACTGAAGCATTCAACCGTATGGAATCTATTTTGCAGGCTAACCCAGATATTACAGGGGTCATTTCCGGTAACGACACGATGGCATTAGGGGCCGAAGCCGCATTAAAAGCGGCGGGCCGCAATGATGTGGTGGTGGTGGGGTTTGATGGCAGTGACTATGTCCGCGACTCGATCATTAACAACGGCAATATCAAAGCCACCGTATTGCAGCCGGGTTGGGCGCAAGCACAAATGGCCGTTGTCCAGGCCGATCAGTATCTGAAAACCGGTAAAACCGGTCTGGAAGAGAAACAACTGATGGACTGTGTATTGATTGACGAAAATAACGCTAAGAACCTGAATGTCTTTGCGCTGAAAGACTAGCCGCTACAGGCGTGTTCGCTAAAGCCAGTGCGATAAAACATCCGCTTTAGCCGTAATGAGGGGCGACATCGCCCCTCCTTTCAGGAGGCATTATGAGGTTCCGTGCGATATCGAAAGCAGGCGCTTTGCTGATGATCAGTGCTGTACTGGTGGCGTGCACCGTCGTGGATTTGGATGAAAATGGCAAACCGATCCTGCCGGTCGATCCGAACGCGGTGGTCAGTGACTATAACCAGACGCCAGATAAAGTGGCGGCCACCATTTGGGCGAAAAATGTCATGCCATTTGCCAACAGCAACGCCATCAGTTGGCAAGAGGTGAAACAACAGCAAAGCCAGCCTGCGGTCGGGAAAAATAACCAAAGCCGCTTTGTCCGCTTTACCGGCAAGGTCGTGGCAGTAGAAACCGAAGGACGGGAAGGGCTGATTCGTTTGGCTATCGACGGTGATGAACAGGTCTTGCAATTGGGGCCAATTGTCAAAGGTAATGCTATTCGCGATGCCTCCACCTTTATCCGCTTTGACGATTTTAAAAACCAGGTGCAATACGCCCAACTTGCCAAGGCATTAAGTCTGCGTGCGTTGCAGGAGGTGGCCAAACCTGATGCCAGTTGGATTGGGCAGCAGGTTGAGGTACTGGCGGCAGTCACATTGACACCAACCAGCCTGAGCAATGGTGTGCCACTGAGTTTGAATAAGGAGAGCCACTGATGAACCACAGACCTGACATTGTCATGCGTGCTGAGGACATTTCAATGCGTTTTCCTGGCACATTGGCGCTCGATAGCGTCAATTACACTGTTTATCGCGGCAAAGTTAACGTCATTATTGGCGAAAACGGGGCCGGTAAATCAACGCTGATGAAAATTCTGGCCGGGGTGCAGCAGCAAACCTCCGGGCAAATTTACCTAAACGGGCAGAAGGTCAGCATTGCCAATACTCGTGAGGCGGCAGCGCTGGGCATTGGCATGGTGCATCAGGAACTGAATTTATCGGAAAACCTCAATGTGGCGGAAAATATTTTTCTTGGCCGCGAAATCCAGCACGGCTTGAAACCGATCAATCAGGCAGCGCAGGAACGGGTTACTGAACAACTGATGGTGCGTCTTGATCAGGTCATTTCACCACAAGAGAAGGTGTCAAACCTGAAAGTGGGCCAACAACAGTTGATTGAAATTGCCAAGGCACTGGCGGAGCAGGCCGATATCCTGATTCTGGATGAGCCGACCTCGGCCCTCAGTAAAACGGAGGTGGATGTTCTGTTCCGTGTGATCCGTGAACTCACTCGGCAAGGGGTTTCCATCGTTTATATTTCTCACCGATTGGAAGAGTTAATGGCGATTGGCGACTACATCACTATTTTACGCGATGGGCGCTTTCAGGCTGAAGCCGCAGTAAAAGACATTGATGTGCCGTGGATTGTGCGTGAAATGCTGGGTAGCGATCCGGTTTCCAGCTTCCTTCGTCCGGGGCGTACCTTTGGTGAACCAATGATGGAGGTGGAAGATGTCACCCTCATCAATGAATCCGGTAATACCGTGGTTAATCATGTCTCATTGCACGTCCGGGCAGGCGAGATTGTCGGTATTTATGGCCTGATGGGGGCGGGCCGTACCGAATTGTTCGAATGTTTACTGGGCACGCAACAAAACTATCTTGGCACCGTTCGCCTCAATGGCACGGTCATGAATGCCAAAACCTCCACCGCAGAGCGTATCCGCTTTGGGATGAGCCTGGTGCCGGAAGATCGTAAAAAAGCCGGGATTTTCCCTGCTTCATCGGTCGCCTGTAATTTGACCATCTCCAGCTTATGGCGTCGGCTGAAACACCGTTTTGCTATCTGGCAGGAGAGTGAAGTGCAAGTGGTGGCAGCGACTATCGGTGAGCTGTCGATCAAAGTTTCTTCACCTGATGTCGAAATTCAGGCACTCAGCGGGGGCAATCAACAAAAAGTGGTCATTGGCCGCTCGTTACTGACCCGCCCGAACATTTTGCTACTGGATGAACCGACGCGTGGCATTGATGTTGGCGCAAAAGCGGATGTGTTTGAAATGATGGTGAAACTCTCTGAGCAGGGGATCGGCATTCTGTTTTCCACCTCCGACCTAAAAGAAATTATGGCGGTATCCGACCGCATTCTGGTGATGTCGAACGGCAAACTGACGGCAAATTTATCCCGTCAATCGGCCAGTGAATCGGCATTGGTTACAGCAAGCGCACAAGGGTTTGAATGATGAAAGCAACAACTGGCACGGCGTTGGCGAGTCACCTGCCCGGTGGAGCGTCATGGTCACGGGAAAATATGCTGCTGCTTCTGTTAAAGATGCGCACCTTTATTGCCCTGTTTCTGATCCTGGGTTTCTTTTCAATCATGGTCCCTGGGTTCTTAGCCACGGGGAGTTTGATCATCATGGTGAAGCATATTGCGATTAATGCCTTCCTCGCATTAGGCATCACCTTTGTCATTATCACCGCAGGTATCGATCTCTCCATCGGCGCGACGCTGGGGCTGTGCGGCATGATTGCCGGTTGGATGATCACCCAAGGCATTGTCTTGCCGATGTTTGGCATCGCTATCTTCCCCAGTGTTTGGGTTGTGGTTCCGGTGGTGTTAGTTATCGGGGCACTCATCGGTGCGGTTAATGGCTGGATCATTACTCGCTACAACGTCGCCCCGTTTATTTGCACCCTTGGCACCATGTATGTGGTGCGAGGTGCCTCGATGTTGATCTCTGGTGGCGAAACCTTCCCCGGCTTACAAGGCAATCCGCAACTGGGGAATACCGGTTTTGACCTGCTGGGCTCGGGAACGCTACTGGGGTTGCCGATCGCCATCTGGATCATGTTCATTCTGGCGCTGGTGATTGCTTACGTTGCCCGCCGCCTTCCGTTTGGCCGCCATGTTTATGCCATCGGGGATAACGAACGCGCTGCTGAACTTTCTGGTGTCAAAGTGCGTCAGGTGAAAGTCTGGGTTTACACCCTATCCGGCTTCTGTGCCGCGATAGCGGGGATTATCGTGTCTGCCCAATTGGTTGCCAGCCACCCGGCCAATGGCAGTGGCTTCGAAATGAATGCTATCGCCGCTGTTGTTCTGGGCGGGACATCGCTGGCAGGCGGGCGAGGGACCATTCTTGGTACGCTGATTGGCGCTTTTGTTATCGGCATCTTGGCTGATGGGCTGGTGATGATGGGCATCAGTGAATTCTGGCAAATGGTGATCAAAGGCATCGTGATTATCGTGGCCGTGATTATCGATCAGATGCAAAACCGGATGCAGCACAAGGCGGCGATTGTGTCGCAAAAAGTGACCGCCATCCCCTCTGACGTCACCTCTCAGGCGGGAATCATCTCTCAGACGGTAAAAAGTGAGTAGCGGCCAGGTCACGCGTGGATAGCGGCTAAAGGGCTGAGCGGATCGACGTGAAGTGAGCTGAACTGAGGTGAACTGAACTGAACTGAACTGAACTGAATCACAGGCCACTGCATACGGCAGTTTGAGTGTGGTGAGCCACAACGCACTGAAGACGTTATGCCGGAGGGGGGATCTCCGGACAGGCTTGATGAAAGCTATTTTTTTAGTCTCATCGAGAATAAATATTCGGTAATGAGTAAAAATTCAAGAGAGGTAATGTCATGAATCCGTATTCACTGTCAATCGATGAGCTGGTGAGAAAGGCGCGGGCGATCCGCCGCCGTATCGTCCTGCTTAATGCGAACAGCCCCGCAGGTGGGCATACCGGTGCTGATCTTTCGCAGGTAGAGATTCTGACGGCACTCTATTTTCGTATCCTCAATTGTGCGCCGGAGAGGCTTACGGATCCGGAGCGCGATATCTATGTGCAATCTAAAGGCCATGCGGTTGGCGGCTATTATTGCTGTTTGGCCGAAGCCCGTTATTTCCCGGAAGAGTGGTTGGCGACTTATCAACGTGCCGACTCTCATCTGCCAGGCCACCCTGTAAAACACAAAACGCCAGGCATTGAACTCAATACCGGGGCTTTAGGGCACGGTTTACCGGTGGCGGTTGGTATCGCACTGGCGGCAAAACGAGCCAACAGCAAACGTCGGGTCTTTGTCCTGACAGGTGATGGCGAACTGGCCGAAGGCAGCAACTGGGAAGCAGCGTTAGTGGCTGCTCACTATCAATTAGACAATCTGGTGATCATCAACGACAAAAATAAACTGCAACTGGCAGGGACCACTAAATCAATTATGAATACCGATCCGCTGGCAGATAAATGGCGGGCGTTTGGTCTACAAGTCACTGAATGCCGTGGGAATGACATGCAATCGGTGGTGGAAACACTGGAGACCCTACCACAAAACGGTAAACCCAATGTGGTGATCGCCAACACCGAAAAAGGTGCGGGGATCTCGTTTATTCAAGGGCGTGTGGAGTGGCACCACCGGGTGCCAAAAGGTGCTGAAATTGATCTGGCGCTGGAGGAATTAAACGATGAGTAATGCAGAACATTTGGCCTCAGTGATGGTCGAGCAGTTTATCAAGGCGGTCGATAACGGCGTTGATTTGGTCCCCGTGGTTGCTGACTCGACTTCAACGGCAAAAATTGGGCCGTTTATCACACGCTTCCCTGATCGGGTGGTCAACGTTGGGATTGCCGAACAGGCGATGGTGGGCATGGCGGTCGGCCTATCCATGGGGGGGAAAATTGCGGTGACCTGTAATGCCGCACCGTTTCTGATTTCGCGTGCTAACGAGCAGTTGAAAATTGATGTTTGTTACAACAACAGCAATGTAAAACTGTTCGGTTTGAACTCCGGTGCCAGCTACGGGCCACTGGCCAGTACACATCACTGTATCGATGACATCGCCATCCTACGTGGCTTCGGTAATATCGAAATCTACGCCCCTGCTGATCCCCAGGAGTGCCGTCAGATCATTGATTATGCGTTGGCCCATCAGGGTCCGGTATATATTCGGTTGGATGGTAAAGCGTTGCCGCCACTGCATGATGAGCATTATCGATTTGCTCCCGGTCAAATTGATGTCTTGCAAGAGGGACGGGATATTGCTCTGGTCGCGATGGGATCTACAGTACATGAAGCGGTCAGCGCGGCAGCCATACTGGCAGACAACAATATTTCTGCTGCGGTGGTCAACGTTTCCTCTATCCGCCCGTGTGATACTCAGCAACTGTTCGCCATCCTCCAACAGAGTCAGCGGGTGATTACCATAGAAGAGCACAATATTAATGGCGGCGTGGGGAGTCTGGTCGCGGAAGTGCTGGCTGAGGCGGGGAGTGGTACTCCATTAGTGAGACTGGGTATTCCTGACGGTGGTTATGCGATTGCCGCTGATCGGGCTGAGATGCGTGCCTATCATGGTTTTGATGCGGCAGGCATTGTGGCTCGTGCTCTGCGGTTTTGCCGAGGGGAATAACGATGTCAACGCCAATCATTCTGGCTATTGATGAAGGGACAACCAACGCCAAAGCCATTGCGGTAGATCGTGCCGGGCGAGTTCTGGCGAAAGCCTCGGTACCATTACAACTGGAGCATCCTCAGCCCGGTTGGGCAGAACAGGATCCGCTGGCGATTTGGCTGGCGGTTTCTCAGGCGGTTGAGGGGTGCCTAAATCAATTGGCGGGCGCACAGGTGGCGGGGATTGCCATCAGTAATCAGCGTGAATCGGTACTGATTTGGGAACGGGAAACCGGCACGCCGCTCACGCCAGTCGTAAGCTGGCAGTGCCGTCGTTCAGAGGCTTTCTGTCTGGCTTTGCGCCAATTACCGGCTGCGGCGATGGTTGCGGAACGGACTGGATTGCAGATTGATCCCCTGTTTCCTGCGGCTAAAATTCATGGCATGTTGGCGCAGATCCCTCATGGCGCTGAACGTGCCGCTCACGGTGAGCTGTGTGTTGGCACGCTTGATTGCTGGCTGACCTGGCAGTTTAGCGAAGGGCAAAGTTTCTCGACTGACTTCTCTAATGCGGCCCGGACCCAGCTGTTTAATATCCATTCAGGTCAATGGGACCCCGATTTACTGGCGCTGTTTGGTATCCCAAGTCTTTGCCTGCCCGCCGTCTTACCCTCGGCATCCATCCACGGACACACCGCGCGCACCGGGATTCTCGGCCTGGAGCAGGGCGTGCCTATCGTGGCACACATTGGTGATTCGCACGCCGCGCTGTACGGGCAAGGCGGCGACCAGGCCGGTGAAATCAAAGCCACTTATGGCACCGGCTCCTCTCTGATGATGACGCTAAAACAGGCCAGTGCACCAAGCCACGGCCTAAGCACCACCATTGCCTGGCATGACGGCGAATTACGTTATGCCCTTGAAGGTAACATCACCCATACCGGCTCAGGAGTGGCATGGGTCTCGCGCATGTTAGGGATCAGTGATTTGTCACGTCTGACTGACATGGCAGAAAGCCAATCAGGTAATCAAGGCGTCTATTTTGTACCGGCATTATCAGGACTGGGTGCGCCTTATTGGGACAGTCAGGCGCGTGGTTTGTTCTGTGGTCTGACGGATGCCACGACACCGGCCGTACTGGCGCGAGCGGCACTTGAATCAGTCGCTTATCAAATAGCCGATGTTTTCTTTGCGATGGAGAATGCGGCTCATCATCGCCTTGAACGGCTGCGGGTTGATGGCGGCGCGACCAGTAATCGCTGGCTGATGCAGTTTCAGGCCGATTTATTGCAGCGCACATTGATACGTAATCACACGGCAGAAGTGTCAGCACTGGGTGCCGCGTATTTGGGCGGGAAAACCCTTGGCTGGTGGCAGGATAGCCAACAACTGGCTGCGCTCCCCCGTGAAGTGGAATACATCGAACCGCGCATTCACAGTGCGGAGATGCAAGATAACTATAGCCTCTGGCAAACGGCCATCGCGCGTGCGCGTTTTCAGCCGAAATAACCCACACTAGGAGTAAGCATATGTCAGCAATACCTCGCAAGTTAATTTTTGCGGTGATTATCGGCAATCGGGGTTTCTTCCCAAGCTATCTGGTGAGCGACGCGCGCCGGGATGCTCAGGCGCTCTTTGACCGGCTGGGGATTAACATCATTATGCTTAATGAAGAGCAAACGCCACTGGGAGGTGTGGAAAATTGGCATGATGCCAAGGTGTGCGCTGAATTATTCCGTCAACACAGTGAAGAGATCCACGGTGTGGTTGTTATTCTGCCCAATTTTGGCGATGAGAAAAGTGTCTCTGATGCGATCCGTTTATCTGGCCTGAAAGTGCCGGTCCTGGTGCAGGCAGAAGAAGATGCGCTGGATAAAATGGGGCTGGCAACCCGCCGTGACAGTTTCTGCGGCAAGATTTCATTGTGTAATAACCTACGCCAATACGGCATTCCTTTCACCTTGACCAAACAGCATGTCTGTAGCCTGAACAGTGAGATATTCAGCCGCGATGTCGAGCAATTTGTGCAGTTGTGTCGTGTCGTACATGCCATGAAACGGGTACGGGTTGGGGCTATTGGTGCCCGTCCGACCAATTTTAATACTGTACGCTACAGTGAGAAGTTATTGGAGAATTTGGGGATCACCGTAGAAACCCTCGATTTATCCGAGGTGTTTTTCCGGGTGGCTAATCTCAGTGATAACGATATCCGCGTCGGCGAAAAACTGGCATTACTGAAAGCCAATGGGGATACCAGCACTATCCCACAAGACAAACTGCATAAAATGGCGAAGTTGTTTGTGGTGATCAGTGAATGGATTATTGCTAATGATATTGATACCACGGCGATGCAATGTTGGACGTCGCTGCAGCAGAACTTGGGAATCAACGTCTGTTCCATTATGAGCGTAATGTCGGGGCAATTGATGCCAAGTGCCTGTGAAGTGGATGTGATGGGCGCGTTATCGATGTATGCGTTGGCCAGTTGCTCGCTGGCACCGGCATCCATCGCCGACTGGAATAATAACTTTGGCGCTGAACGAGATAAATGTGTGCTGTTCCACTGCGGCAACTTTGCCAGTGAAAGTCTGGAGAGCTCAACCATGGGCACCGCTGATATTATCGGGACAACGGTGGGGTGTGAGAATACCTGTGGCGCAGTTCATGGCCGGATGAAGTCGGGGCCATTGACCTATTTCCGCCTCTCTTCTGATGATTTTACGGGGCAGGTCCGGGCTTATGTTGGCGAAGGGCGCTCTGTCAGTGACGAGTTGAATACAGTGGGCTGTCGGGCCGTGGTGGAAGTACCACAGTTGGAAAGTTTGCTCACGCATATTTGCAACAACGGTTTTGAACACCATGTGGCCATGAACCATTCAGCTACAGCTCAGGTTTTGCAAGAAGCATTCAGTAAATATCTGGGCGTTGATTGCTACTGGCATGGGAAGCCGTGAAACGGAGGCCAGCAGCCGGTGATGGGGCAATGAGATAACCCGCGGCGTAACACGCCAGTTGTCTATGCCCTAAAATAACGAGGCTAATGGCACCGGGATCACGATACAAAGCCAGACTGCTGACAAACCCCAATGACGCGATCTTGAACGGTGAGGATAAGCAGAAGAGTAAAGTGTCCGCCCCATGGCTGGGGCTGTTAACCAATATGTTGGCAGGGTGGCTAGAGTAATGTTTCTGCTGTCAGCCGGTCGGTAATTAGCACATCAATGTAGTTACCGGTCAGTGCACCTCGAATAGCAGCACTTTTCTCTATCCCCCCAGCCAGTGCCACGACCCGTGGGCAAGCACGTAATTGGGGTAATGACATTCCAATGACTGGGTCTTCCTCATCGCTGAGTACCGCATTGCCCGCGGCATCAAAATAATGTAAACACAAATCCCCCACAGCCCCGCGTTCGGCCAGTAATTTCAGCATCTCTTCGTGGTAATAGTTGCCGGAATTTTTCAGTAATTGGGAGGGTTCCAGAACACCGATCCCCACTAATGCCAGATCAACTTCGGCAAATTTATTCACGACATCGGCCACTTCACCACTGGATATCAGGCGGGCACGATCTTCAGTAGAACGTTCAATGCTTTGTGCGGGCAGGAGATAGGCAGGGCAGTTTAAAATATTTGCCAATGATTGAGTTAACAATGTGGCCTGCACGTTGCCGTTAGGGCCGACACCTCCGAGCAATTGAATCACGCCACTGGTTTTGATATTGAGGGGATGAAGGTTATCGACCATCGCCCGGATGGTACTGCTCCATGAAGAAATACCCACCATATCGTTTGGACGAATACTGGTTTGCATATAATGGGCGGCAGCTGAGCCAATAGCCTGTTTTATCTGTGCGGGGCTGGCGTCATCGGTAATATCCACCACAATGGCCTGATCTATACCATAGTGTTTTTGAATACGTGATTCGATACCAATAAACATATTAGCGGGTTGAATCACACTGATTTTAACCACACCTTCTTTGACACACCGCGTTATCGCACGAGACACGAAGGATTGAGATAAATGCAGGCTATCAGCAATCTCGGATTGCTTCATACCTTCGGTGTAATACAGCGTGGCAATCTTGACCAGTAACCGTTGTTCATCTTGTCTTGACATGGTTCCATCCCGCTAAATACCTCATGCTGGTATTTTTATTCAATGCTGAATAAATAACAAGCAGTACACGATTTGCCTGTAGCTTAACTGCATATTATTGGCCGTGGTACTGGGTGATGACCGCAGCAAATCAAGGTTGCCAATAATGTACTGAGGAAAAACGGCTCTTACCTTGATGGGCATCATATTATTTTGTGACGCAGATCCGGTGTGTAACCCAGCGCCATGACATCATTGTGACATCATATCATTGTGAATGAGGTGATGGCGTTGTATCAGGATCAGATAGGCTGTCCGCCGGGGTGTTAATGGTTGCGGGTTGCTCCGGTGGTGGCATAACGTTCTGGATCATCTGCTCGTCAAAGCTGGGGTTCAATGCAGATGATAGCGGTGAACTGACCAGGCAATCGGGGATCGCTATATGAGGTACTGGCGCATCATTAACAAATTCGTCTTGGTCCTGTTTTACGGTTCTGCTTAGCGCGATCAGGCCCAAGCCGCAGAGAGAAAAGAACGCATACAGAATATTCCCTCCCAATGGTGCCATCAGCGCGCCTACGACGAGAGGCCCAATACTGGCACCGACACCAAATGACATTAATAAACACGCCGCGAGTGAGACCCGCCTTTCTGGTTCAATCAGGTCATTGGCGAGTGCGACGACCAGCGGATAAAGCGTGAACTGCAACAGACTGACGACAAAGCCCAAACTGAGCAGAAATCGGAAAGAAATATGGGGTATTAGTGCCAGCGGTAATGCGGTTAATGCCAGTAAGAGAGCGTTAATTCGGATCAATTGTGTCCGGTTATAGCGGTCTGATAACCAACTGAGTGGAAACTGGGCGACAAGGCCGGCGAAGATAGACAATGCCATAAACAAGCCAGTCTCCTGCGTTGAGAGGGATTGCAAGCTGCTATAAACCGGTGCCAAGCCATAAAACGAGCCGACAATCATGCCGATGACCAATGTTGATGCCAGTATTTTGGGGATCGAACTGACAAAAAATTTCAGCTCCATCGGTGCCGGGGACATTTGCTGAGCATTACTGCGGGTGGTCAGCGCAACAGGCACCAAACAGAGCGCAAAAAAGAGGGCAATAACCATTAAAGTAATCAGCCCCAGCGCGGGCTGAAACATAAGCACCACCTGGCCCAAGGCTAGCCCCGCATAGGTTGCCGCCATATAAAAACCGAATACCGTGCCACGCTGGTTCGATGCCGCTTGATCATTAAGCCAGCTTTCCAGCACCATAAACTGGCACATCATGCAGAGGCCAATAATCAAGCGCAGAACTACCCACGCAGGGATATATTCAGTAAGCCCATGACTTAATACGGCCGCGGTAATAATACCGGCACAGGCAACATAAGCGCGAATATGGCCGACTCTGGCGATCAGGAAATGACCGACTTTGCCACCGATAACCAGACCGATGTAGTTAGCGGCAATGATGGCTCCGATTAATAGTGCTGAAACGTTGATCGCAGTTAAACGTAGCGAAATATAGGTGGTCAACAAACCTGAGCCTAATAGCATCAACACCGTTGCGCTATAAAGTGGGAAGAAGGTATTGAAAATTTTTTTCACGCTATTGTCCTTAGTTCCTCATCGCGGATAAATTACTGGCACCGCAGATGTCACTGTCGCCTCTTATTCTGTTGATAAAAAAGACGATCATGATTTTTTATCCCCTTTTAAAAAGGGGTTTTCTCCCCTCTCACCGCTATTCGCTCGGCTCTTTTGATACTAACAGCTAAGCCCCACAGGTAAAGCTTTGTACGGGAAAGTACTTATTTTCATTACATGCTGCGAGACGTTTCGCATAACTGAGTGTGGTTGCTATCGCAGGCTAAAGAAGTGCTACTATCGGCAGCAAGAAATTTATTTAGAATGGGGGGCAACAATGAGCGAAGGACAACTACGTCAACTCAGTATTGCGGTTGGGCATAAGTTAAAAGAACACGGTGCGTGGGTGACCTGTGCAGAATCTTGTACTGGGGGGTGGGTAGCCAAAGCCCTGACGGATATTGCTGGCAGTTCTGCTTATTTTGACCGCGGTTTTGTCACCTACAGCAATGCGGCAAAGCAAGATCTATTGGGCGTATCTGAAACGACCTTAGCGCGTTATGGTGCGGTGAGTGAGGCCGTGGTACGTGAAATGGCATTGGGGGCATTGAAACAAGCCAATGCAGACTTTGCCGTTTCCATTAGTGGTATTGCGGGGCCTGATGGTGGCAGCGCAGATAAACCGGTAGGCACTGTCTGGTTTGGTTTTATCTCACGCGAAGGGCCGATTAGTGCAAGAAAAAAACACTTTTCTGGTGATCGTGACTCAGTACGGTTGCAAGCAGCTGTTTTCGCACTACAAACACTATTCGATGATTTTCTGTAAAAATAGGCTTGATACTGTATGATTGTACAGTATAATTAGCGGTAATTTCTTGTACAAAATAACATTCAGTGGCGATGGTAGGGGGAACCCTGGCATACCAGAGAGGGAATAAAAATGGCTATTGATGAGAATAAACAAAAGGCGTTAGCAGCAGCACTGGGCCAAATTGAAAAACAATTCGGTAAAGGCTCTATTATGCGCCTTGGCGAAGACCGCTCAATGGATGTTGAAACCATCTCTACCGGCTCCCTTTCCCTTGATATTGCACTGGGGGCTGGTGGCTTACCAATGGGGCGTATCGTTGAGATTTATGGCCCAGAATCATCAGGTAAGACGACACTGACATTACAGGTTATCGCCGCCGCACAGCGTGAAGGCAAAACGTGTGCATTTATCGATGCCGAACATGCCCTTGACCCAATCTATGCCAAGAAATTGGGTGTAGATATTGATAACCTATTGTGTTCTCAGCCAGATACTGGCGAGCAGGCACTGGAAATTTGTGATGCGCTGACTCGCTCTGGTGCGGTTGACGTTATCATCGTTGACTCCGTAGCGGCATTGACACCAAAAGCTGAAATTGAAGGTGAAATTGGCGATTCTCATATGGGCCTTGCCGCGCGTATGATGAGCCAGGCTATGCGTAAGCTGGCGGGTAACCTGAAGAATGCGAATACCTTACTGATTTTTATCAACCAAATCCGCATGAAAATTGGCGTGATGTTTGGTAACCCAGAAACCACTACCGGTGGCAACGCTCTTAAATTTTACGCTTCTGTACGTTTGGATATCCGCCGTATTGGTGCAGTAAAAGATGGTGATGTGGTCGTGGGGAGTGAAACCCGCGTTAAAGTCGTTAAAAACAAGATTGCTGCGCCATTCAAACAAGCTGAATTCCAGATCCTCTACGGTGAAGGCATTAATATCAACGGTGAACTGGTTGACTTAGGTGTTAAACACAAACTGATTGAGAAAGCTGGCGCATGGTATAGCTATAACGGTGATAAAATTGGTCAGGGTAAAGCCAATGCCAGCAACTATTTAAAAGAAAACCCAGCCATTGCTGCTGAGTTAGATAAAAAACTGCGTGAAATGCTACTTAATGGCGGCAATGGTGAACAACCTGTTGCTGCGGCAACAGCAGAATTCGCCGATGGTGCAGATGAAACCAACGAAGAATTTTAATACGCAACTTTAACCAGTTGGAGTAAACAAACAGACCGTCACTTGTGGCGGTCTGTTTGTTTGAGTAAATAACATCAGTAAGTGATTCGGGTGAGAGAGCGCAGCTAACACCGCTGTAGCGGTAAGTAAAAGGGTATATGAATGACCAGTTAAGTCGTGCAATGAGACTACTCTCCCAGCGTGACCATAGTGAATCTGAACTGCGTCGCAAGCTTGCGGCACCTCCATTTTCGGCAAAAGGGAATTGGGGAAAGCGTTCAGGTGCTAAAAGCAGTGATGTAGTTGAAAGTAATCTAGTTGAAAGTAACCCAGTTGAAAGCAATTTAGCTGAAAGTAATGCAATTGAAGAGAGTGATCCTCAGGTTATCGAGCAGGTTATTGACTATTGTTATCAGCACAATTGGTTGGATGATTCCCGTTTTGCCGCCAGCTATATTAATAGTCGTAGCCGTAAAGGATATGGCGTACAGCGTATCCGTTCAGAACTGATGCAAAAAGGTGTCGATAAAGAACGAATTCTGGCTGCTTTTGAGAACAGTGAGATCGACTGGTGCCAACTGGCAAAAGAGGTCGCCCAGCGTAAATTTAGTGAAACTTTACCTGTTGAATGGAAAGAAAAGGCTAAAGTTCAGCGTTATCTCCTCTATCGTGGCTTCTTCCAAGAAGAAATTCAGTCAATTTACACTGATTCTGTCGAATGAATGCACGTGGGATTTTACTTCCTTCTGAAGAAAATTTATCTTATTCCAACTTTTGTTCGTGAGCTTATCCATTGCGTTGTCGCTAATCTGTACACGATTTGCTCACGGGCCATCCTTTTAGCTTGATTTCAGGACAATTATGAGCAAGAGCACCGCTGAGATCCGTCAAGCGTTTCTCGATTTCTTCCATAGCAAGGGACACCAGGTTGTATCAAGCAGCACTTTGGTCCCTAATAATGACCCTACGCTGTTGTTTACCAATGCCGGGATGAACCAGTTTAAGGACGTTTTCTTAGGTTTGGATAAACGGGCCTATTCCCGTGCGACGACCTCTCAGCGCTGCGTGCGAGCGGGTGGTAAGCATAACGACCTGGAAAACGTAGGTTATACCGCGCGTCATCATACTTTCTTCGAAATGTTGGGTAACTTCAGCTTCGGCGATTACTTCAAGCATGATGCTATCAACTTCGCTTGGGAGTTACTGACCAGTGAACAGTGGTTTAATTTACCAAAAGAAAAACTTTGGGTAACGGTGTACGAGACCGATGACGAGGCCTATAACATCTGGGCTAACGAAGTCGGCGTTCCTCATGAGCGTATCATCCGTATCGGTGATAACAAAGGGGGGCCTTTGCCTCAGATAACTTCTGGCAAATGGGTGATACCGGCCCTTGTGGCCCATGTTCAGAGATTTTCTTTGACCATGGTGATCATATCTGGGGTGGTCCTCCAGGGTCTGCAGAAGAAGATGGCGATCGCTATATCGAGATCTGGAATATCGTCTTTATGCAGTTTAACCGTCAGTCTGACGGTACGATGCTGCCATTGCCGAAGCCATCGGTTGATACCGGCATGGGGCTGGAACGTATTGCTGCGGTATTACAGCATGTTAACTCCAACTATGAGATTGACCTGTTCCGTGATTTGATTGCCGCAGTCGCAGATGTCACGGGGGCGACGGATTTATCCAGCAAGTCGTTGCGGGTTATTGCTGATCACATTCGTTCTTGTGCTTTCTTGATTTCAGATGGTGTGATCCCATCGAATGAAAACCGCGGCTATGTCTTACGCCGTATTATTCGCCGTGCAATTCGCCACGGGAATATGTTGGGTGCGAAAGAGACTTTCTTCTACAAACTGGTGGCTCCCTTGATCGCGGTTATGGGGCCTGCTGCTGCTGAGTTAAAACAACAGCAAGCGATGGTAGAGCAAGTATTAAAGACGGAAGAAGAGCAGTTTGCCAGGACGTTAGAGCGCGGTTTGGCGCTGCTTGATGACGAGCTCAGCAAGCTTACCGGCGATACCCTTGATGGGGAAACGGCCTTCCGCTTGTACGATACCTATGGCTTCCCAGTTGATCTAACGGCAGATGTTTGTCGCGAACGTAACCTGAAAGTCGATGAAGCTGGCTTTGAGCAAGCGATGGAAGCTCAACGTCGCCGTGCCCGTGAATCCAGTGGTTTTGGCGCAGATTACAACAGCTTGATCCGTGTTGATAGCGCAAGCCAATTTTCTGGTTATGACCATGTCCAACAACACGCGACGGTTACTGCTCTATTCCGTAATGGCGAGGCCGTTGATGAGATTCACGCAGGTGAAGAAGCCGTTGTCGTACTGAATCGGACACCATTCTACGGTGAATCGGGTGGTCAGGTCGGCGATAAGGGGGAACTGAAAAATGCGACAGCAACCTTTAGCGTTACTGATACTCAGAAATATGGTCAGGCTATCGGGCACGTAGGAATATTGACTACCGGCACGTTAAGAGTTAACCACAGCGTCGAAGCATTGGTTGATGTTGTGCGTCGTAACCGTATCCGTCTGAATCACTCCGCGACCCACTTACTGCATGCTGCGTTACGTAACGTCTTGGGCGAGCATGTGGCCCAGAAGGGGTCACTGGTTAATGACAAATATCTACGCTTTGATTTCTCTCATTTCGAAGCAATGAAGCCGGAACAAATCCGGTTGGTAGAAGATCTGGTCAATGAACAAATCCGCCGTAACATGCCGGTTCAGACCGAAGTGATGGAACTGGATGCGGCGAAAGAAAAAGGTGCAATGGCACTGTTCGGCGAGAAGTATGACGACCAAGTACGTGTTCTGACCATGGGTGACTTCTCAACAGAGTTGTGTGGGGGGACTCATGCTAGCCGCACGGGGGATATAGGGTTATTCCGCATCCTGACCGAATCTGGCACGGCTGCGGGTATTCGTCGTATTGAAGCCGTCACTGGCGAGGGCGCGATTGCTTTATTGCATCAGCAAAGCGACCTGTTACAGGACGTCGCTCATCTGGTGAAAGGTGATATTCATAATCTGGCAGACAAAGTCCGGGCGGTATTGGATCGCAGTAAAATGCTTGAGCGTGAGTTGCAACAGTTGAAAGATCAGCAGGCAGCTCAGGAAAGTGCCTCGTTGTCTTCAAGCGCGAAATTGATCAATGGTGTGAAGCTTTTGGTCAGTCAGTTGGATAACGTTGAACCAAAAATGCTACGGACAATGGTCGATGACCTTAAAAATCAACTGGGTTCTGCCATTATTGTATTGGCCACCACAGCTGATGATAAGGTAAGTTTGATTGTTGGGGTGACCAAGGACCTGACAGGTAAAGTAAAAGCGGGTGAATTAATCGCGGACATTGCTCAGCAGGTGGGCGGTAAAGGCGGTGGTCGTCCTGATATGGCTCAGGCGGGGGGTACTGATGTGCAGGCTTTGCCAGCGGCATTAGCCAGCGTAGAAGCATGGGTAGCATCCCGGATGTAAGTAATCATCTATTAAATCAACACGCCATATCTCGGTACTAGGTATGGCGTTTTTTAATTTTCCTGTCATAGTTCAATCACAAAGTTAAACGCAAAGTTGTTTGCTTCAGCTAAACTTGTATTAGTTAGGGACTCGACCAAGCTACTTACATTTTATATGAATGTAATGGCTTACGTTTTCACGGTGTATGATGGATAATGGCGGGGAAACAGAGAGACCCGACTCTTTTAATTTTTCAAGGAGCAAAGAATGCTTATTCTGACTCGTCGAGTTGGTGAAACACTCATGATTGGCGATGAGGTTACGGTTACTGTATTAGGGGTTAAAGGCAACCAGGTTCGAATTGGTGTAAATGCTCCGAAAGAGGTTTCTGTTCACCGTGAAGAAATCTACCAGCGCATCCAAGCAGAAAAGTCTCAACCGACGACTTACTGATTTTGAAGCAGCGTCTCGTGTAACACGAGGCGCTACTGCTTTTTATTGTCTCTACTCTCTGTTTTGTTTCCCCTAATTCTCCTTTCTTTTCGCTATTTCTCTCTACTTCGTCTGCCCAGTCACTACCGCTCAGATAAATTCAACTTCTCCTGTATTTGGTTATATCCCAATAATAGCTATCTTGCCTGTTGATAAAACACTCTTTTTGGTTTCAAACTGGCCATGTTGTGTGTGAAGTGTGCAAATAAACGCGAGTTAGGAAAAATTGTTTGACTTATAAGTGCGGGAAAGTAATATGTGCGCCACGCAGTGCCGATGAGCTTCTTCAAAAGCAAGTTAGGTACAATTCGCAAGAAGCGTATGGTGAGGTGGCCGAGAGGCTGAAGGCGCTCCCCTGCTAAGGGAGTATACGGTCAAAAGCTGTATCGAGGGTTCGAATCCCTCCCTCACCGCCATTTACTATGCACCCATAGCTCAGCTGGATAGAGTACTCGGCTACGAACCGAGCGGTCGGAAGTTCGAATCTTCCTGGGTGCACCATATTTTGCAGTATGGTGAAATAGATAAATGAACATCAGGTAGTGTCAAAGAATTATTGCACCCATAGCTCAGCTGGATAGAGTACTCGGCTACGAACCGAGCGGTCGGAAGTTCGAATCTTCCTGGGTGCACCATCTTTCTAAGTCATACATCTTGCTGTTAAGTTTCACTCGCTGAAACGCCTCCGTAAAACAAACAAAGAAACAAACAATTGCACCCATAGCTCAGCTGGATAGAGTACTCGGCTACGAACTGAGCGGTCGGAAGTTCGAATCTTCCTGGGTGCACCATATTAAGGAACCTCGCTATAGCGGGGTTTTCTGCTTTTGGCTCCCGTAAATTATCAAAACGAGCATCAGAACCGAGTGGTCGGAAGTTCGAGCCGAGCGTAGCGAGACAACGTTGCTTTAGCAACGGCCCGTAGGGCGAGGCGTAAGCCGAGTCATCTTCCTGGGTGCACCATATTAAGGAACCTCGCTATAGCGGGGTTTTCTGCTTCTGGCTCCCGTAAATTATCAAAACGAGCATCAGAACCGAGTGGTCGGAAGTTCGAGCCGAGCGTAGCGAGACAACGTTGCTTTAGCAACGGCCCGTAGGGCGAGGCGTAAGCCGAGTCATCTTCCTGGGTGCACCATATTAAGGAACCTCGCTATAGCGGGGTTTTCTGCTTTTGGCCGTAATAAATTCACCCTACATTAAACATCTGAATTCTCTTATCCTGTTTTTTACTCGCTCACTAAGCCATTTTTACGTCATCTAATAGCAATTTAATTAAGTGCTAATTCTATTTTCTATATAAAATTCAATTGATTATACAGTGAGCGACAATTTAGTTAGTTTGCGATAAAGTAGCTTTTCATTTTATTCATGGGGGTGGGCTAACGATGTACGATCTTTATGAAGGTCTGATTTTTGATATGGATGGCACCCTCTTAGATACCGAGTCTACCCATCGTCAGGCATGGCGGCAGGTGCTTGCGCCCTATGGTATGCACTTTGATGAGCAAGCTATGGTCGCGTTAAATGGCGCACCTACCTGGAAAATTGCTGGTGTGATAATTGCTCATAACCAATCAGATCTGGATCCTCATTTTTTAGCTGCACAAAAAACTTCATTGGTGAATACGATGCTACTCGATAACGTGAAGCCTCTACCGCTCATAGACGTGGTTAAATCCTATTATGGGCGCTTACCTATGGCTGTTGGGACGGGAAGCGAACACAGCATGGCAGAGATGCTTTTACGCCATCTTGGATTACGTGATTATTTTGATGCCATCGTGGGGGCTGATGATGTGACAAAGCATAAGCCAGAACCCGAGACATTTTTACGCTGTGCGGAGCTGCTCGGTGTACGTCCAGATAAGTGCATTGTCTTCGAAGATGCTGATTTTGGTGTAGAAGCGGCAAAACGAGCGAATATGGCAATAGTTGATGTACGTCTGCTGTGAGTAATACTCTTGCAATTGCTTCATTATTCGGGAGTAGCTTTCTCAGTGCGACGCTCTTACCCGGCAATTCTGAAATTCTGTTGGTCACCCTATTAACTGCGGGTAGTGCGCCCGCAGCGATATTGGTGTTATCTGCTACTGTCGGAAACACCCTAGGGGGATTAACCAATGTTGTTATAGGTCGTTTATTACCGGAATTAAAGCCACAGCGTGGTATGGGGGTGGCACTTGGCTGGCTCCAACGCTTCGGTCCGGCAGCTCTGTTATTAAGCTGGTTACCGATAGTAGGCGATTTGATGTGCGTGTTGGCAGGCTGGTTGCGTATGCCTTGGGGTTTTGTGGCTTTTTTCTTATTTTTGGGAAAAGCATTGCGTTACATCGTGTTAACGATGATTACGTTGCAAGGGATCGCTTGGTGGCAATAATAGATGTGACAAACTTACGTAGTCACATCTATGCAGTTTCAGTATGCTGATGAGTTATGGTTTTCAAGAGCGGGAGGTCGATTTGATCCCGGATGTATCACACGCGTTGACTTGGTTGGAAGCGCATCCTAAAGCCCTAAAAGGGATCCGTCGCGGTATCGAGCGGGAAACATTGAGAGTGACTGCCGATGGCCATTTAGCCTCGACGGGCCATCCAGAATCACTGGGTGCCGCTTTGACACATCAATGGATCACTACCGATTTCGCTGAGGCATTACTTGAGTTTATTACTCCTGTCGATGGTGACATTGATCATCTGTTGACTTTTTTACGTGATATTCATCGTTATACTGCACGTAAGTTGGGTGATGAACGCATGTGGCCGCTGAGCATGCCTTGTTTTATTGAGGCTGAACAGGATATTGAGCTGGCTAAATATGGTTCGTCTAATATTGGCCGCTTTAAAACACTTTACCGTGAAGGGTTAAAAAACCGTTACGGTGCGCTGATGCAAACGATTTCTGGTGTGCACTATAATTTTTCTTTGCCACTGGAGTTTTGGCAGGCATGGGCAGGCGTCACCGATGAGCAAAGTGGGAAGGAGGAGATTTCCGCAGGCTATTTCCGTCTGATCCGGAACTATTACCGCTTTGGCTGGGTTATTCCTTATCTGTTTGGCGCATCACCGGCCATTTGCTCATCGTTCCTGCAGGGGCGCGAGACGGCGTTACCGTTTGAGCGTAATGGTAAGGGAATGTGTTATTTACCCTATGCTACGTCATTGCGGTTGAGTGATTTAGGCTATACCAATAAATCGCAAAGTAATTTAGGTATCACATTTAATGACCTGCATACCTACGTTGACGCTCTGAAACGTGCGATTCAAACACCATCAGAGGAGTACGTGGCTTTAGGTCTGAAAGACGGTGATCGCCATCTGCAACTGAATACTAATGTGTTGCAGATAGAGAATGAGTTGTATGCCCCTATTCGGCCTAAACGGGTTACCCGCGCGGGAGAATCACCGTCAGACGCTTTGCTTCGTGGTGGCATTGAATATATCGAAGTGCGTTCGCTGGACATAAATCCATTCTCACCTATTGGTGTTGATGCGGTGCAAGCGCGTTTCCTCGATTTATTCCTGATTTGGTGTGTGCTGGCTGATGCACCAGAGATGAGCAGTGATGAACTGCTGTGTACGCGTAAAAATTGGGATCGGGTCATTTTAGAAGGGCGTAAACCGGGGCAGACCATTGGGATAGGGTGTAGTGATTCCCGTCAACCGCTGGAAACGGTTGGTAAGGCACTGTTTGCTGATTTACGTCGGGTTGCAGAGGTTCTGGATGGGAGCGAGAGTGCATCGTATCAGCAGGTTTGCGATGAACTTGTCGCCTCGTTTGATGATCCTGAACTGACGTTCTCTGCCCGTATTCTAAAGGTAATGCAAGAGAAGGGGAGCGGTGGAGTTGGGCTTGAGTTGGCTGAGCATTATCGAGAAATGCTGCAAAACGAACCACTGGAACTGCTGACGGAAGAACAGTTATCTGCAGAGCGCGATGCTTCACGGCAACGGCAACATGAGCTAGAACTCAAAGATAAGCTAAGCTTTGAAGAGTATTTAGCGCTTCATGGTGGCCAATAAAAAAGAAAAGGCCACATCACTGTGGCCAAATTAACATCTCTAATAGAAGGGATGATGATAACAAATGCGCGTCTTTCACATATTAAGACGCGCAGGATGAGTAAAAGTTTCATCAGTTGCGAAAAAAAGATTAGAAAAATATGACTTTTTTATGAGGAGGTAACTAAATGCCATTATTGGATAGCTTTACCGTAGACCATACCATTATGAAAGCACCGGCAGTACGTGTCGCTAAGACGATGAAAACTCCTCATGGCGACGAGATAACGGTTTTTGATTTACGCTTCTGTGTGCCGAATAAAGAAGTGATGCCAGAGAAAGGGATCCATACGCTAGAGCACTTATTCGCTGGGTTTATGCGGGACCACCTCAATGGTGATGGTGTTGAAATTATTGATATCTCGCCGATGGGATGTCGCACGGGTTTCTACATGAGTCTGATAGGGACACCTGACGAGCAACGGGTTGCTGATGCCTGGAAAGCGGCAATGGCGGACGTGCTGAAGGTCACTGACCAGCGGAAGATCCCTGAGCTGAATGAATATCAGTGCGGGACTTATCATATGCACTCGCTGGAAGAAGCTCAGAGTATTGCTAAAGATATTCTTGACCGTGATGTGCGTATCAACCACAACGAAGAGTTGGCACTGCCGAAAGAGAAACTGACTGAATTGCATATTTAGTGCTCAGTATCAGTAGGCAGGAGAATGATAAAAGGCGCTGATTAAAGCGTCTTTTTTATTGTGCCCAGAAAACCCCCAGCTAGGCTGGGGGTTCAGTAAAGCTTTCAGCTTTGGGTCAGTTATAAAAACCCCTTTTGATTTGTTAAAACAGTTTGCGGTCTGGCAACTGCAAATGTTCAACAAGAAATCAAAAGGGGGTCCCAATGAGGGATGAAAAGAGCTTAGCGCACACCCGATGGAACTGTAAATATCATATAGTTTTTGCGCCGAAGTACCGAAGGCAGGTGTTCTACAGGGAAAAACGCAGAGCGATTGGCAGTATTTTAAGAAAACTGTGCGAATGGAAAAACGTGAATATCCTGGAAGCAGAATGCTGTGTGGATCACATCCATATGCTTCTGGAGATCCCGCCCAAGATGAGTGTCTCGGGATTTATGGGGTACCTGAAGGGAAAGAGCAGTCTGATGCTTTATGAGCAGTTTGGCGATTTGAAGTTCAAATACCGTAACAGGGAGTTTTGGTGTCGAGGGTATTACGTTGATACGGTAGGGAAAAACACGGCCAGGATACAAGAATACATAAAGCACCAATTGGAAGAGGATAAAATGGGTGAGCAACTCTCGATCCCGTATCCCGGTAGCCCGTTTACGGGCCGTAAGTAATCCATAGATGCAAATGTCAGATCGCGATGCGCCTGTTAGGGCGCGGCTGGTAACAGAGCCTTATAGGCGCATATGAAAAACCTCCGGCTATGCCGGAGGATATTTATTTGTGCCCAGAAAACCCCCAGCTAGGCTGGGGGTTCAGTAAAGCTTTCAGCTTTGGGTCAGTTATAAAAACCCCTTTTGATTTGTTAAAACAGTTTGCGGTCTGGCAACTGCAAATGTTCAACAAGAAATCAAAAGGGGGTCCCAATGAGGGATGAAAAGAGCTTAGCGCACACCCGATGGAACTGTAAATATCATATAGTTTTTGCGCCGAAGTACCGAAGGCAGGTGTTCTACAGGGAAAAACGCAGAGCGATTGGCAGTATTTTAAGAAAACTGTGCGAATGGAAAAACGTGAATATCCTGGAAGCAGAATACTGTGTGGATCACATCCATATGCTTCTGGAGATCCCGCCCAAGATGAGTGTCTCGGGATTTATGGGGTACCTGAAGGGAAAGAGCA
Source organism: Yersinia pestis (assembly GCF_900460465.1). GTDB lineage: Bacteria > Pseudomonadota > Gammaproteobacteria > Enterobacterales > Enterobacteriaceae > Yersinia > Yersinia pestis. Next base: position 1,105,376 of record NZ_UAVH01000001.1, read on the forward strand.
GTCTGATGCTTTATGAGCAGTTTGGCGATTTGAAGTTCAAATACCGTAACAGGGAGTTTTGGTGTCGAGGGTATTACGTTGATACGGTAGGGAAAAACACGGCCAGGATACAAGAATACATAAAGCACCAATTGGAAGAGGATAAAATGGGTGAGCAACTCTCGATCCCGTATCCCGGTAGCCCGTTTACGGGCCGTAAGTAATCCATAGATGCAAATGTCAGATCGCGATGCGCCTGTTAGGGCGCGGCTGGTAACAGAGCCTTATAGGCGCATATGAAAAACCTCCGGCTATGCCGGAGGATATTTATTTAAACTGACTATCGCTTAGACAGAATTATTTATAGGGTCGAATGTTCTGCGGAAGTCATTGGGGTAATTTTAACCCGCTTAATCATATTTTCCTGCACATCAAGTACTTCAATTTGGTAATTTCCAAGACGGACGTGAATATGTGCTTGCGGAATTTCTTCTAGCTCTTCCAGCAACATGCCATTGATGGTGCGGGCATCGACGGGTAATGACCAGTTAAAGGCTTTGTTCACTTCGCGGACGCTGGCACTGCCATCAATCAGTACCGAGCCGTCGCTCTGTGGATTAACTTCTTCCGCAAGCGTAGGGGACATTGAGGTGGTAAAATCCCCCACGATCTCCTCCAGAATATCTTCAACTGTCACTAAACCTTGAATATCACCATATTCATCGACAATCATGCCGACTTTCTTTTTATTACGTTGGAATTTCACCAGTTGTACATTGAGTGGCGTGCCTTCGGGGATAAAGTAGATTTCATCGGCTGCACGCAGTAGGTTCTCTTTATTAAATTCCTTTTTCTCCGTCATCAACCGATAGGCTTCCCGCACACGTAGCATGCCAATAGCGTCATCCAAGGACTGGCGATATAACACAATGCGACCATGGGGCGAGTGTGTAAGCTGGCGCATGATTGACTTCCAATCATCATTAATATCGATACCGACGACTTCATTACGCGGTACCATGATATCGCTGACAGTCACTTTCTCCAGATCTAATACTGAAATCAACATGTCTTGATTGCGGCGAGAGATTTTTGATTGGGACTCACTCACTATCGTGCGTAATTCATCTTTACTCATCGCATCACTGCTGTGCACATTTCCTCTAATGCCACATAAATGCATCAACCCGCGAGTAATGGTATTCAGTAGCCACACGAGTGGCAGCATGATCTTTTGCAGGGGGGCCAGGAGCATACTGCTAGGGAATGCGACACGTTCAGGATAAAGGGCAGCGATAGTTTTTGGCAGGACTTCAGCAAAAATCAGGATCACAAAAGTTAGCACCCCGGTTGCGATGGCAACTCCGGCATCACCGTATAAACGAATACCGACAATCGTCGCCAGCGCAGATGCCAGTATGTTAACCAGATTATTGCCAATCAGTACCAAACTTATTAGGCGATCTGGGCGGTTCAGGAGCTTTTCCACCCGACGTGCGGCACGGTTGCCTTGTTTGGATAAGTGACGCATCCGATACCGGTTAAGTGTCATCATGCCGGTTTCGGATGCAGAGAAGTAAGCTGAAACGATGATCATAATGACTAAGATAATGATCAATGAGCTAGTTGATACGTGCTCCAACACAGTATTCCTTATCGTGATGAGGCCTCAGCCAGTTCCGTTGGGCCTTGTGTAGGTGGTTGCGGTAATCACTAGCGAACCATAATTTCCTGGACCAGACGGCTACCAAAATAAGCCAGTGTAAGTAGAAAGGCGCCCGCAAAACTGAACCAAATGACCCTACGCCCACGCCAACCTTCATGATAATGGCCCCACAATAAAACGATATAGACAAACCAGGCCATAATCGATAACACCGCTTTATGGACATTTTCTTTACTGAAGAGATTATCCATATAAAGCAAACCGGTACAAAGTGTCAGTGTAAGTAATACCACCCCAATTTGGGTGATATGGAACATTTTTCGTTCAATGCTCATTAACGGCGGCATATCAGCATTAAACGTCAGTTTCTTATGTTTTAACTGATAATCAAGCCAAGCCAGTTGTAGCGCATACAGCGCCGCGATGATAAGCGTGGCATAAGCAAAAAGCGCCAGACCGATGTGGATAAATATCTCTGGGCTGGCTTCCAAATGGGTAATAAACTCCCCTGGAAGCAGGCTGGCAAGCGCCAGATTGATCATGGCGAAGCTATAGACAATAGGGAGTAAAAACCAGCCACGCCCTTGTGAAGCGACAATGGTCATAATCGTACAGATCATCAGCCCAACAATAGAACCAATGTTCAGTAACGTAAGATTCTGACCAACGCCAACATCAAAAATTTGATTTTTCAAGGCAATAGCATGGCACACTAGTGCCACGACGGCAGAAACCAGCGCTAACCGCCGGTAAGCACTATTTTTCCGCACCAGACTTGGGATAATCAGCCCCAAGCTGAGCGAATAAGCAAGCAAAGCCAAAATGGAAAACACGGGCATAGCGTTATATGAGCATCGGCTAAGGGAATTAGATAGCCAGTATAGCGTTGAGAGCGTTCCTCTCCAACCGTTCTCCGACGTGAGGGCAGAGATCGTTTGCACTTCGTGTTATAATCCCCTAATTGTGTCGCCAGAGCGGCCTGTTTCCACGTTGAGTATGAGACAATGTTTGAGAACTTAACTGATCGATTGTCGCGCACACTGCGCAATATCAGCGGCCGTGGCCGGCTGACAGAAGAAAATATTAAAGAAACGCTACGTGAAGTGCGCATGGCATTACTTGAAGCTGACGTCGCTCTGCCCGTTGTTCGTGACTTTATAAACCGAGTAAAAGAGCGGGCTGTTGGGCATGAAGTTAATAAAAGTCTGACGCCAGGCCAAGAATTCGTCAAAATAGTTAAAAATGAATTGATCAGCGCCATGGGCGAGGTCAATAACGAACTGAATCTGGCTGCACAACCGCCAGCAGTTGTGTTAATGGCTGGCTTGCAAGGTGCGGGTAAGACCACCAGTGTAGCGAAACTGGGGAAATTTCTTAAAGAAAAACAGAAGAAAAAAGTGCTGGTCGTGTCTGCTGACGTTTATCGCCCTGCGGCGATCAAACAGTTGGAAACCCTGGCTCAGGGTGTTGGCATTGATTTCTTCCCGTCTGATGCACAGGAAAAACCGATTGATATTGTGAATCGTGCCCTGCAACAGGCAAAGCTTAAATTTTATGATGTTCTGATTGTCGATACCGCAGGTCGCTTACACGTTGATGAAGCGATGATGGACGAAATCAAACAGGTTCATGCGGCGATTAAGCCTGTTGAAACCTTGTTTGTCGTCGATGCGATGACCGGTCAGGATGCGGCGAATACCGCCAAAGCATTCAACGAAGCACTGCCACTCACCGGTGTCGTGCTGACTAAAGTGGATGGCGATGCGCGCGGTGGTGCGGCTTTATCTATCCGCCATATCACCGGTAAACCTATTAAATTCCTTGGCGTCGGTGAGAAATCTGATGCACTGGAACCGTTCCATCCAGACCGAATAGCTTCACGTATCTTGGGTATGGGCGATGTGCTGTCGCTGATTGAAGATATCGAAAGCAAAGTTGACCGTGCGCAAGCGGAGAAACTGGCAACAAAACTGAAAAAAGGCGATGGTTTCGATCTCAATGACTTCCTCGACCAGTTGAAGCAGATGCGCAACATGGGGGGGATGGCCAGTATGTTGAGTAAAATGCCAGGGGCAGGTCAGTTGCCAGAAAACGTAAAATCGCAAATGGATGATAAAGTCACGGTGCGGATGGAGGCGATCATCAATTCTATGACGCTGAAAGAGCGCGCTAAACCTGAAATTATCAAAGGTTCACGTAAGCGCCGTATCGCAACCGGTTCTGGTGTGCAGGTACAGGATGTTAACCGTTTGCTGAAACAGTTTGATGAAATGCAGCGCATGATGAAGAAAATGAAAAACGGCGGTTTGGCCAAAATGATGCGTGGCATGAAAGGTATGATGCCACCCGGGTTCCCAGGTCGCTAAAAGCCATCTCACACTGTGGCGTTAACCGGTGTGAAGTGAGTATAGATTTCCCGCAGAAAATGGCGGTAAACGATGAAAATGGTACTCAGTACAAAATGTGCGAACAGGAATCTACGCTTTAGATTGCTTTTTTCGCCAAAATGAGTAAAATTTTCGGGCTTTTTATATTGCAACTGGACCCCGTTCCCCGATGGGGTCCAGTTGTTTTATTAACTAAAGAGGATGTTATGGTAACAATTCGTTTGGCTCGTGGCGGCGCTAAAAAGCGTCCGTTCTATCAAGTAGTAGTGACCGACAGCCGTAATGCTCGTGACGGTCGTTTTATCGAACGTGTAGGCTTCTTTAACCCGATCGCATCTGGTCAGGCTGAAGCACTGCGTTTAGACCTGGACCGTATCGAACATTGGATCGGCCTGGGTGCTACCGTTTCTGATCGCGTATCTGTGCTGATCAAAGACGCTAAGAAAGCAGCTTAATCTGTCACGGTGGTGGTTATTATGAGCAAGCAACTCAATCCTGCAGTTCCCGACCAGCCGATTGTTCTCGGTAAAATGGGTTCTACTTACGGCATTCGCGGTTGGCTCAGAGTATTTTCATCCACCGAGAACGCCGAAAGCATTTTTGACTATCAGCCGTGGTTTATCCAGCAGGCGGGTAAGTGGCAGCATGTCGAGTTGGAAGACTGGAAGCGCCACAGTCAGGATCTGATCATCAAAGTGAAAGGTGTTGATGATCGGGAAGCCGCGAATTTACTGACTAATTGCGAAATTATCGTAGATTCCACACAACTCCCTGCATTGGAAGAGGATGATTACTACTGGAAAGACCTTATGGGTTGCCAAGTAGTAACCACCACGGGTTATGAACTGGGTAAAATCATCGATATGATGGAAACCGGTTCTAACGATGTCATGGTCGTGAAGGCAAATCTGAAAGATGCATTCGGTATGAAGGAGCGGTTGGTCCCGTTTCTTCATGGGCAGGTTATCAAGAAAGTCGATCTCACTGCTCAACGTGTTGAAGTAGATTGGGATCCTGGTTTTTGACCTCCGAATTAAACGGCGATAGCGAGTGGAACAAAACAATGTGGATCGGTGTTATTAGCCTGTTTCCTGAGATGTTCCGCGCAATAACCGATTACGGGGTAACTGGCCGGGCAGTAAAAAATGGCCTGCTGAGCGTGCAGTGTTGGAGTCCTCGTGACTTCACCTACGATCGGCATCGTACCGTGGATGACCGCCCATATGGCGGAGGCCCGGGAATGTTGATGATGGTGCAACCGTTAAGGGAAGCCATTCATGCAGCAAAAGCAGCGGCAGGCGAGGGAGCAAAGGTGATTTATCTGTCACCTCAAGGGCGCAAACTGGACCAACAGGGTGTTTGCGAACTGGCGATGAATCAGAAAATGATTCTGGTTTGTGGCCGGTACGAAGGAGTTGATGAGCGCGTAATCAAAACAGAAATTGATGAAGAATGGTCAATTGGCGATTACGTTCTCAGCGGTGGCGAGCTGCCAGCAATGACATTGATTGATTCAGTCTCCCGTTTTATTCCGGGCGTACTGGGGCATCATGCCTCAGCGGAGGAAGATTCCTTTGTTGATGGGTTGCTGGATTGCCCACACTACACTCGTCCTGAGGTGTTGGAAGGGATGGAGGTACCGCCAGTATTACTGTCAGGTAACCATGCCGAGATTCGTCGCTGGCGCTTAAAGCAGTCGCTGGGCCGTACCTGGCTTAGAAGACCTGAACTTCTGGAAAGCCTAGCTCTGACTGACGAGCAAATGGTGTTGCTGGCTGAGTTCCAACGGGAACATAAGCCCTGAGCAACAGAACTATGAAGGGAACATTGTGCCGCGCGCAAATGGTCCTGATATATCAGTTTACCTAGGGTAAGAGACTTATTATGAGCAATATTATCAAGCAAATCGAACAAGAGCAGATGAAGCAAGATGTACCTGCATTCCGTCCGGGTGATTCCGTGGAAGTTAAGGTATGGGTTGTTGAAGGTTCTAAAAAGCGTCTGCAGGCATTCGAGGGCGTGGTTATCGCTATTCGTAACCGCGGTCTGCATTCTGCGTTCACCGTTCGTAAAATTTCCAACGGCGAAGGTGTTGAGCGTGTATTCCAAACTCACTCCCCAGTAATCGACAGCATTACTGTGAAACGTCGTGGTGCCGTTCGTCAAGCGAAACTGTACTATCTGCGTGAGCGTACTGGTAAGTCTGCTCGTATTAAAGAGCGTCTTGGCTAAGATACAGCTAACGCTGCATCCAAAAGTTAATACTTATGAAGGGGCTAGCCATGTGCTAGCCCTTTTTTGTGCCCAGAAAACCCCCAGCTAGGCTGGGGGTTCAGTAAAGCTTTCAGCTTTGGGTCAGTTATAAAAACCCCTTTTGATTTGTTAAAACAGTTTGCGGTCTGGCAACTGCAAATGTTCAACAAGAAATCAAAAGGGGGTCCCAATGAGGGATGAAAAGAGCTTAGCGCACACCCGATGGAACTGTAAATATCATATAGTTTTTGCGCCGAAGTACCGAAGGCAGGTGTTCTACAGGGAAAAACGCAGAGCGATTGGCAGTATTTTAAGAAAACTGTGCGAATGGAAAAACGTGAATATCCTGGAAGCAGAATACTGTGTGGATCACATCCATATGCTTCTGGAGATCCCGCCCAAGATGAGTGTCTCGGGATTTATGGGGTACCTGAAGGGAAAGAGCAGTCTGATGCTTTATGAGCAGTTTGGCGATTTGAAGTTCAAATACCGTAACAGGGAGTTTTGGTGTCGAGGGTATTACGTTGATACGGTAGGGAAAAACACGGCCAGGATACAAGAATACATAAAGCACCAATTGGAAGAGGATAAAATGGGTGAGCAACTCTCGATCCCGTATCCCGGTAGCCCGTTTACGGGCCGTAAGTAATCCATAGATGCAAATGTCAGATCGCGATGCGCCTGTTAGGGCGCGGCTGGTAACAGAGCCTTATAGGCGCATATGAAAAACCTCCGGCTATGCCGGAGGATATTTATTTGTGCTCTATTTTTTTAGTTGGCAGAGACTATTCTCGAAAAAGAGATGTTCGCAGAAAAGAGGTGTTCTTGAAAAAATAAATGCTCTCGAGAAATAAATACTCTTGAGAAATGAATATTAGGTATTAAGACAAGGAAAAGGCAGAGAGGAGAATTAGCGCGGTATCACACCACGCTATATAGACGAATGGTGGGTTACAGGCCGTAAACCAACGTTATTGACGTCGTAGTGTCCGTGTTTTTGGGCGCACTGGTTGGCGGCTTAGTATTATAGGTCGCGATATAAGCTAAACGTAATGCGAAGCTTTTATTGATAGCAACATTCAACGCTGTTTCTGAGTTCAACGTCGTTTCTTCGTTTGCTAATGCGGAAACACCTTCACTGAATACCGTGTTATCCGTGAGCTGATAAGTATAGTTCGCCCCACCATATGCTAATGCTTTAGTCGCTCGGCCACCGCCATAAAATTCATCATGGCGAACACCCGGACCAAATTCTACCCGCAGATTGTGTAGTGGGGTTGTCATAACCTGACGACCATAACCTGTCGTTAATACCGAGCGGGAGTCGAAACCATTATAACGATCAGTTAGCCAACTGGCTTGGCCGAATATGTAATGACGATCCGTCAGATTATAGCGGGTACGGCCACCGAGTTGATAACGTTCTGAAGAACGTTGATTATTGGCGCTGGTGTTACGGGCCGCTCCCCATAAGCTATAAGCTGTATTGGGCTGGAACCAAGTCAATGTTGAGTTAGCCGCTAATGATGAGTTTGTCGTATTGCCGGACTGAGCGGTATAACCTGCGTCAACGGAACCATCAAAGCTTTTTTTAGCCGAGGAAGGATCATCCAAGGCTGTAAAGAGAGTCGCATCAGCAAGCGCTGATGCACTAAACAAGGATAAAGTGAGTGTGCTGATATAAAACGGCAACGCCTTGGTATGACGTAAAGAAAACATAATGGACCTATGGTGAAAAAATGATGTTTGTGATGCGGCTCGCATTGTAGCAGTTGTGATTAAACTTACTTGGAAGATATAGCGGATTGAGTAATTAATTATAATGACGTCCTTTTTCTCATAAGTTCATTCTTAAAAATGATCCCAGAAAAATAATTTGGCGTTACTGCCAGGTAAAACGAATGGATTCCGATAAGCAGACTCAGGAAAATAATTGGGGGTAATGAATGCCATTAATACTGTGGCAGCGTCAAATTAGAAGGGGATTAAGAGCCAGAAAATACACTGGCCCTACAAAGTAGACTCCTGGATTTATGATTCACTACATAAACGTCGTTACCAGCAGATAGCCCGTGATACAGGAGCAAATGACGCCAATAAGACCTGGAATGATAAAGCTATGGTTGATAATGAATCTACCAATTTTGGTGGTACCAGAGCGGTCAAAACCGATACAAGCCAGATCACTCGGGTAGGTTGGCAGAACAAAATATCCGTAAGCTGCTGGGAAAAATGCGATGAGCATCTTAGGTTCAACGCCTAATTGTAAGCCCATTGGTGCGATCGCTGCTAGCGCCGCGGCTTGGCTGTTCACCAGCTTCGAGACTAAGAACAGCACAATGGCATAAGTCCAAGGGTGGCTTTTACCACATCTTCCAGTACTAATCTCAGTTCACCCATATGAGCCTGGAAGAAGGTGTCACTCATCCAGGCAACGCCGAATACCGAGAAGATAGCAACCATTCCGGCTTTGAATACGGCACCGTTAGAGATATCACTGGGTTTGACTTTGCAGCCAATCAAAATAACGGCACCGGCGATCAGCATCATCATCTGAATCACCAGATTCATCGACAAAGACTGTAACTTGCCTTTAACTTCAAAAGCAGGGCGCAGGTCTGCAAAAGCGCCCAACAAGACGACAATGACGATAGCGGCAAAGAATATCCAAGTTGACCAATAAGCTTGTTTTGGAAAAACCTGATTCAGTAACGTATCTGTTGAGCCATATATATATAGGCCCGCTGCTCTGGATCTTTTATTTTTTTCTGAAAATCAGGATCTTTATCCAGATCTTTACCACGGCGCAGGCTCCACAGGGCGGCGATTAGCACTCCAACCAAAGAGGCGGGAACTGAAATAGCCAGAATTTCCAGAATGCTATAGGCATGGCCGATGCCATGGTTAGCACCAATAATTGAAACTAATGATACGACAGCAACCGATACTGGAGATGCCGTAATTGCCATCTGTGAGGCAACGGATGCAACCGCCATTGGTCGTTCTGGACGAATACCTTTTTTAATGGCGATGTCGGAAATTATGGGGAACATGGTGTAAACGACATGTCCGGTGCCGCAAAGAAAGGTTAATGACCACGTCGTGAAGGGCGCTAATAACGTAATGTGCTGTGGGTGGCGGCGTAATAATCGCTCGGCAAATTGCATCATTACATTTAACCCGCCTGCGGTTTGTAGTACTGAAGCACAACCAATAACCGCTAATATTGTTAGCATTACATCTACAGGTGGTTTTCCTGGTTCGAGGCCAAAGATAAAGGTCAGAATAAATAAGCCGATACCACTTATTAACCCCAGCCCCATCCCTCCGTAACGCGTACCTAACAGCAAACATAGAATTATAATTATAAATTGTAGAGTTATCATGATGTCCCTCGCTTCAAATATGAATGAAATTCGGTTATGTATTTGTTGGTTTTATTCGATGACTATAATCCTTACTCGATTTCTCTTATCAGAGCACAGATCACATTGATTAAAACTTAGCTAATATCAAGGGAGTACTGTTTATTTAGGTAATTAAATAAAGTGAAGTAAGTAGAAAAGATAAATTAATATGAAATTGAAATGTAAAATTAATGTATTAATATTGTGCTTTAAATTAATGCATTAATTTTTTAACGGCTATTGCTCATCTATACCCAAAATAATTCGAGTTGCAGGTAGGCGGCAACCGAGTAATCAATGGGCGGGAACCGATTTGAACAGTATTTATGCTACCCGGAGTAACGAGCGTAGCCAACGCACATGCAGCTTGACGTATGATGGGTATCTCTATTCATTCCGGAGCCTATTTATGCGATGCCTAATTTCTCCTTCAGGGACTTTAAATAGCGGCGGCTAACAGGGATATGCTTTCCTGAACGAGTGATGACTTCAGCCGCACCATTATCCATAAGCTGAATTTCCCCCAATTGTTCGGTATTCACCATATATTGCCGGTGGCACCGAATAAACGGAGTTTTTTCCTCCAGTGTTTTTAACGATAGCTGGGTATAACCTGATTGCACGGTTCCCACCACATGCACCCCGCTAAGCTCGGAGCTTAGGTATTCTACTTCTTCAATTTTCAGCAAAAAAATACGGTTGTGGCCTGAACAGGGGATATGACGAAGTATTGGTTTGATAACTTTGTGTAAATTATTCTTTACGATTAAATCGCGACTTAGACGTGTCAGTGTCTTCGCCAAACGTTGATGGTCGAGTGGTTTTAACAGATAGTCAAAAGCATGTTCTTCAAAAGCGCGAATGGCATATTCATCGTAAGCGGTGACAAATACGATATGTGGCATGCTTTCAGGGTTCAGCATTGAGGCCAATTCTAACCCATTGATTCTGGGCATCTGGATGTCGAGAAATACCACATCAGGCTGTAGGCGCTGGATAGCAGGAATTGCTTCCAGAGCATTGCTGCATTCGGCGACGATCTCGATACCGTGTTCTTCATTCAGTCTTTCGCGTAAATCTTCACGCGCAGGTTGTTCATCGTCGACGATGATGACTCTTAACATACAGCCTCCACAAATTTTTTCTATTTTATCATGGCCTCTGAGGGAGCACGGGACCAAGGATGGAAACTGCGACTTACCGCAAAAGTTAGATTGAGATGTGCCTGTAAAAAAATAGTAATTATTTATTTACAAATATGGATTGAAAACTTTACATCACATGGTATTGTGGAGCTCTCAAACGATAAATACGCCAGCGACATCCGCTAAACAGAGATAGGTAAAGATTATGATCATGCAAAAAGACTCGCTCAATAACGTCCATATCAGTGCCGAACAAATCCTGATAACCCCGGAAGAACTGAAAAATCAGTTTCCACTGAGCGAAAATGATCAGTATTCGATAGAGCGCGCACGTAAAACCATTGCTGACATTATTCAGGGGCGAGATCCGCGTCTGTTGGTCGTTTGTGGGCCCTGTTCAATTCATGATGTGGATGCGGCACTGGATTACGCGCGTCGTTTGAAAAAACTCTCTGTGGAATTGGATGACAGCTTATATATCGTTATGCGTGTCTATTTTGAGAAGCCAAGAACTACCGTGGGTTGGAAAGGCCTGATCAATGACCCTGCAATGGATGGTTCATTTGATGTAGAGGCAGGTTTACACATTGCCCGTCGTTTATTGCTGGATTTAGTGGGCATGGGGTTGCCGTTAGCGACTGAAGCTCTGGATCCTAATAGCCCACAATATTTAGGTGACCTGTTCAGTTGGTCGGCCATTGGTGCCCGTACAACGGAGTCACAGACCCACCGTGAAATGGCATCAGGCTTGTCTATGCCGGTTGGATTTAAAAATGGCACTGACGGTAGCCTAGGCACGGCAATCAATGCAATGCGCGCCGCTGCCATGCCACATCGCTTTATGGGGATCAATCAGTCGGGCCAGGTCTGCCTGTTACAAACTCAGGGTAACCCACACGGCCATGTCATTCTACGGGGAGGTAAAACACCAAACTACAGTGCACAAGATGTCGCTCAGTGTGAAAAACAGATGCAGGATGCGGGACTCATCCCATCCTTAATGATAGATTGCAGTCACGGTAATTCAAATAAAGACTACCGCCGTCAGGTTGCGGTGGCTGAATCTGTGGTTGAACAGATCAAGGCGGGCAATCGTTCAATTACAGGTGTGATGCTGGAAAGCCACATCCACGAAGGAAATCAGTCATCTGAACAGCCACGTGCTGATATGCGCTACGGTGTTTCTGTGACTGACGCCTGTATTAACTGGGAAAGCACTGAAACCCTGTTACGTGGTATGCGCCAAGAATTGCTTGCAGCACTGACGGCACGGACTGCATGAGGAAAAGTAAGTATGGTGGCTGAACTGACTGCTTTACGCGATCAAATTGATGAAGTCGATAAAGCGTTGTTGGATTTGCTGGCTAAACGCCTGCATTTGGTGGCTGAAGTCGGTGAAGTAAAAAGCCGTTATGGCTTGCCGATATATGTTCCGGATCGTGAGGCGGCAATGCTGGCCTCACGCCGGCAAGAAGCCGGGGCACTAGGTGTTCCGCCGGATTTAATTGAAGATGTGCTACGTCGGGTGATGCGGGAATCTTATACCAGCGAAAATGATAAAGGCTTCAAGACATTATGCCCGGAACTGCGTCCAGTGGTTATCATTGGTGGCCAAGGGCAGATGGGTCGGTTATTTAGCCGGATGCTTAATCTGTCTGGTTATCAGGTGAGAACACTGGAGCAAGAAGATTGGTCACAAGCTGAATCTATTCTGGCTGATGCCGGGATGGTGATTGTGAGTGTCCCCATTCATATCACTGAAGAGGTGATTAATCGGCTACCCAAATTACCAGCAGATTGTATTTTGCTGGATTTGGCCTCGGTAAAAAATAAACCCCTGCAAGCTATGCTGGCAGCCCATGAAGGGCCAGTTTTGGGGTTGCATCCAATGTTTGGCCCTGATGTCGGCAGCTTGGCGAAGCAAGTCGTGGTGTATTGTGATGGACGCGATCCACAGGCGTATCAGTGGTTACTGGAGCAGCTACAGGTCTGGGGAGCAAGATTGCATCGTATCAGCGCAGTCGAACATGACCAAAACATGGCGTTCATTCAGGCTCTGAGGCATTTTGCGACTTTTGCGTACGGATTACATCTGGCGGAAGAAAACGTGCAATTGGAACAATTACTGGCACTGTCTTCACCGATTTATCGCCTGGAGCTGGCGATGGTTGGGCGGCTATTTGCACAAGATCCACAGCTTTACGCTGATATCATTATGTCGTCGGAAGATAATCTGGCGCTGATTAAACGTTACTACAAACGCTTTGGTGAGGCGCTCACCTTGTTAGAGCACCATGATAAACAAGCGTTTGTTCAAAGTTTCGAGAAAGTAGAACACTGGTTTGGTGATTACGCGGAACGTTTCTTGGTAGAGAGCCGTTCATTACTGCGTCAGGCGAACGATAATCGTCAGTAGTATTCATCAGCAAGTGATAGATTTTTATAGGTCATCCCAGCACAGCCTGCCGGGATGACTTTTTTTATGGTGTGGGCGCATAAAATGAGCCTGAATAAAGGGCGTTACCGAGGCTCGACGGGAACGACGTTCTCACTTGGGTAGCAGCCCAACACTTTTAAGGAACGGGTAATCGGTGTTAGATCGGCCAATGCTTTTTGCATCGCTTCTGAACGTATATTGGCCTGCACATCAATATAAAACATCTCTTCCCACGGGTTGCCATTAATTGGCCGGGACTCCAGTTTCGTCATGATAATGCCATGCTCTCTGAGTACCAGCAAAGCCTCTACCTGTCAACGACGGATGAAAAGTGATCCACTTATATCTCCACCAACGGCCCAATATTGATCCACCGTTTTACTCAGGATTAGCTTCTGCTATAACCCCGGCCTTTCGTTTCTGTCTGAGTCGATAGCTTTCTCCTTTGATTTGAACGACATGTGAGTGGTGTAAGATACGGTCCAGCATCGCTGAGGTCAGTGCTGCATCACCGGCGAACGTTTGATCCCACTGCCCGAACGGCAGATTGGATGTCAGGATCATTGCGCTCTTTTCGTAACGTTTAGCGATGACCTGGAAGAACAGCTTTGCTTCTTCCTGACTGAACGGCAGATAGCCTATTTCATCAATGATGAGCAGGCGGGGGGCCATTACTCCACGCTGAAGCGTCGTTTTATAACGGCCCTGACGTTGTGCCGTAGATAACTGAAGTAACAGATCTGCTGCTGTTGTGAAGCGAACTTTGATACCTGCACGGACTGCTTCATAGCCCATCGCTATTGCCAGATGGGTTTTCCCCACACCTGATGGCCCCAGTAATACGATATTTTCATTACGTTCTATGAAGCTGAGTGAGCGTAACGACTGGAGTTGCTTCTGCGGTGCTCCGGTGGCGAATGTGAAGTCATACTCTTCGAACGTTTTCACCGCCGGGAAGGCTGCCATTCGGGTATACATCGCCTGTTTACGTTGATGACGTGCCAGTTTTTCTTCATGAAGCAGATGCTCCAGGAAGTCCATATAACTCCATTCCTGGTCTACTGCCTGTTGTGACAGCGCAGGCGCTGCGCTTATAAGGCTTTCCAGTTGCAACTGCCCGGCGAGCGCCATCAGTCGTTGATGTTGCAGTTCCATCATCACGCCACTCCTCTGCAGAATGAGTCGTAGATGGAGAGTGGATGATGCAGGGGGTGTTTGTCGAAGTTCACCAGATTTTCATCAAGATGCACGTCATACTCTTTTTTCTCCGGAGGCAGTGCCAGCATGGACTGCTGCTCTTCGAGCCAGCGATCGCAGGGACGGGCCTGGATTGTTTCATGCTTTCGTTGGTTAGCGACATCGTGCAGCCAGCGCAGACCGTGGCGGTTGGCTGTTTCAACATCGACAGTGATCCCCATCGGGCGCAGGCGAGTCATTAGTGGGATGTAAAAACTGTTACGGGTGTACTGCACCATCCGTTCCACCTTACCTTTAGTCTGTGCCCTGAAGGGGCGACACAGTCGGGGAGAGAAGCCCATCTCCTTGCCGAACTGCCACAGCGAAGGATGGAACCGGTGCTGACCGGTCTGATATGCGTCACGTTGCAGAACCACAGTTTTCATATTGTCATACAACACTTCGCGCGGCACACCACCAAAGAAGCGGAACGCATTACGATGGCAGGTCTCCAGCGTGTCATAACGCATATTGTCAGTGAATTCGATGTACAGCATTCGGCTGTATCCGAGAACAGCAACGAACACGTGAAGCGGTGAGCGACCATTACGCATAGTGCCCCAGTCAACCTGCATCTGTCGTCCGGGTTCAGTTTCGAACCGAACGGCAGGCTCCTGCTCCTGAGGAACCGAGAGAGAACGAATGAATGCCCTGAGAATGGTCATTCCGCCACGATATCCCTGGTCTCTGATCTCGCGAGCGATTACCGTTGCCGGGATTTTGTAAGGATGAGCATCGGCGATGCGTTGACGAATATAATCCCGGTATTCATCCAGGAGTGAAGCAACAGCAGGTCGCGGCGTATATTTTGGCGGCTCAGATTTTGCCTGCAAATAACGTTTAACGGTATTGCGGGAGATCCCCAGTTCTCTGGCAATCGCCCGGCTACTCATTCCCTGCTTGTGCAGGATTTTAATTTCCATAACTGTCTCAAAAGTGACCATAAACTCTCCTGAATCAGGAGAGCAGATTACCCCCTGGATCTGATTTCAGGCGTTGGGTGTGGATCACTATTGCACCGTTCGTTACACTACCAATGCCCCGGATTGCTGCCCGGTCGCCATAATTAAGGTGGTTTTGGCCGGGATTTGCTCAGATACATCAATGGGTTTGCGGGCAAGGACAATGAATCGAGTAATATTTTGTTGCTGATTTGCCAGATTGTGCTCCAGCACTTGCAGATTATAGAGCGCACCGCCCGCTTCGCTACCTAATGCAGCCGCCGTTGGTGATTTCATTCCTGCAACTTTTTCCATCGCGGCAGCCGTACTCTCACAATACTCAATTTTCCAATGTGGGAAACGATTAATGAACTGGCTGCATTGCTGGAAAGGCTGAGGATGGCTGTATACAGTCTCAATTTTGTTCAAATCTGTTTCTGTGGCAATGAGTACGCAGTGCTCGATAGGGTTGGTTATTTCGCCCACAATAGACAAGCTGGTGTGTTGGAGTAAGTCATACACATCATTAATAGAACCTGAACTGGTATTCTCGATCGGCAGTACGGCGTAATCCGCTTGCCCGGTCTCAACCTGGGTAAAAATGTCTTGGAATTTCAGGCAACCGCATTCAATTAATTGCTCAAAATGACGTGCTGCATATTGGCGAGCTGCCAGATGTGAATAGGAGCCCTTAGGGCCAAGGAAGGCGATACGGGCAGAGAGCAGGGCGGTTTGGTTAAGCTGATGTTGCAATAAAGCCTGCTGGGTCAATACGGAATCTTCAATAATCAGCTGAAACAGGCGTGTGACATAGAATCCATCAAGATTATAAGGCTTAGCGGCATCGATCAGTGCGTCTAATAAGTCACGCTCACGTTCTTTATCGCGAATTGGGCGATGATGGAGCTGCTTGGCTTTGGCCACATCCACTGCCAGTTCACGCCGTTCTGCCAGCAAAGCCAGCAGTTTTAAATCTAATGCACTGATACGTTCACGCAGCACCAGTAATGGATTATCGGTCATAGACTTTTGCCTTATAATTTTTATGAATGATTACACTTTCAATAATTCGAGTTGCATGAAAGCGACTAACGCACATGCAGCTTGAAGTATGACGGGCATATACATAAAAAAAGCCTCCCGCTTGGGAGGCTTTCTTGTTGTGCCCAGAAAACCCCCAGCTAGGCTGGGGGTTCAGTAAAGCTTTCAGCTTTGGGTCAGTTATAAAAACCCCTTTTGATTTGTTAAAACAGTTTGCGGTCTGGCAACTGCAAATGTTCAACAAGAAATCAAAAGGGGGTCCCAATGAGGGATGAAAAGAGCTTAGCGCACACCCGATGGAACTGTAAATATCATATAGTTTTTGCGCCGAAGTACCGAAGGCAGGTGTTCTACAGGGAAAAACGCAGAGCGATTGGCAGTATTTTAAGAAAACTGTGCGAATGGAAAAACGTGAATATCCTGGAAGCAGAATGCTGTGTGGATCACATCCATATGCTTCTGGAGATCCCGCCCAAGATGAGTGTCTCGGGATTTATGGGGTACCTGAAGGGAAAGAGCAGTCTGATGCTTTATGAGCAGTTTGGCGATTTGAAGTTCAAATACCGTAACAGGGAGTTTTGGTGTCGAGGGTATTACGTTGATACGGTAGGGAAAAACACGGCCAGGATACAAGAATACATAAAGCACCAATTGGAAGAGGATAAAATGGGTGAGCAACTCTCGATCCCGTATCCCGGTAGCCCGTTTACGGGCCGTAAGTAATCCATAGATGCAAATGTCAGATCGCGATGCGCCTGTTAGGGCGCGGCTGGTAACAGAGCCTTATAGGCGCATATGAAAAACCTCCGGCTATGCCGGAGGATATTTATTCGTCTTCGCATTCTTTATCACACGACGAAACGCCTCCCAATTAGGGGAAGGTAAAAAAGAATGCGAAGAAAAACACTTTATTGAGAATCACTACGGTTTACCTATTTTAAAACTCACGGTTTCTAAAAAATGAACACAGCTAAATTAACCGCCAGTCTGAATTGATGTCAATTAAAAACGCGCCCGAAGGCGCGTTACACCGAAATTAGAAGGTTTAGTTGGCTATTGTTCCGGTTCGGATTCTGTTTCCTCTTCATCTACAGACTCCAAATTAGCGTCTTTAACGCTGCTTGCCGCACGACGAGCTTCACCTTTGTGTTGAACTTTATTTAATTGGCGTTCTAGTTTGGTGATCAGTTCATTAATGGCAGCATACATATCATCATGCTTGGCGCTGGCGACCAAGGGACCCATTGGTGTACTGATAGAGGCATCGGCAACAAAACCTTGTGGCTCTTTAGACAGTACAATGTGTGGGTTTATTAACTGGGCCTGCCATTTATCCAGTTTGGTGAGACGGTCCTCAACGTGTTTACGAATTGCCGGGGTAATATCCATTTGCTTGCTGGTAATATTAACTGTCATATGACTTACCTCTCTGTCTACTCCGTCTTGGATAACTTCAGCATACCTCGCTTTACCGTAGAATGTATGATCGAGATCACTTTTTTTTGTCACTTTTTGCAAAGCTCGTGGGAACTGTGATTTAACCTCAGGAACAGGCTTTGAGGGCTTGAATCATTGGTTATAATGTCGCATTATCGATAGGTTATATCGCCCGCATATAGTTAAGAATGACACTATTTTTGAGCCTAAGGTGGGACGTGTTTTTATCTTTAAGCGGGAACGTTGATCTTTAGCTAAAAAACTAAAGTTGAAAACCTAAATTGAAAACGGCAGCCTGAGCTGCCGTTGGTGTTTTCATTTTTCGGGATAATGTTAGGCTGGATTGGCCGCAATTATCTTCGCGACTTTATCTGCCTGAGCATTCAGTTGCAGCTGCTTATAAGCATTTTCCATCAACGGCAAGGCATCACGAGTGGCTTGCGTATCTGGATAATCTCTCATCATTTGATCTACACGGTTAACAACCGCGACGTAAGCACCTCGTTTAGTGTAATATTGCGCCACGGCCAATTCATATTTGGCCAGACGATCTTTCAGGAACACCAGGCGTTTTTGCGCATCAGTTGCGTATTGGCTATTCGGATAGTTTTGAATCAACTGGTTAAAATCGCGGAATGCGGCCCGAGCATGTTGCGGATCGCGGTCTGAACGATCAATTCCGAAAAAGCCTTGCAACGCGCTGTCATCCAGAGCCATGTCCGTCAAACCACGCATATATAATACGTAATCGATGTTAGGATGGGTGGGATTGAGGCGCATAAAGCGATCGATTGAGGCTTGCGCCATAGGCAGATCAGCAGATTTATAATACGCATAAATCAAATCAAGCTGAACCTGCTGGGAGTAAGGCCCAAAAGGATAGCGGTTATCTAACGCTTCTAGTTGCGTAATAGCTCCCTTAAAGTTACCGTCCTGCAACTTTTGCTGTGCGGTAGCATAGAGCTCAGAAGGCGGGTTATCGGGAACCACGTCCTTGTTACTGGAGCAACCGGTCAGCACCAGGCTCAACGTGGCGGCAGCCACCAGATATTTCATACGCGTCATGACGTTTTGATTATCCTCGAAGTGTTATTCCGGGAGACTGTCCGTTAAGCTCCCGATCAAGATCTCGATACAATAGCACATTATATTAAACGGCATCGCCGTCAAAACCCAACGTTAACGAACAAGAAGCTGCATATGGCACAACAAGTACAACTCAGCGCAACGGTGGCCGAATCTCAACTCGGTCAACGGTTAGATCAGGCTTTGGCCGAATTGTTCCCAGATTATTCAAGATCTCGCATAAAAGAGTGGATTTTGGATAGTCGGGTTACAGTCAATGGTAAAAAAATCAACAAGCCTAAAGAAAAAGTGTTGGGTGGTGAGCTCGTCGCAATTGACGCGCAAATTGAGGAAGATGCCCGTTGGGCGCCTCAAGAAATCCCACTTGATATCGTGTATGAAGATAACGATATTCTGGTTATTAATAAACCCCGAGGTTTAGTTGTTCATCCTGGTGCTGGCAATCCTGATGGCACCGTGCTGAATGCTTTGCTGCATTATTATCCAGAAATCATGGATGTTCCTCGCGCAGGCATTGTACATCGCTTGGATAAGGACACCACCGGATTGATGGTGGTTGCAAAAACAGTCCCGGCACAGACCCGCTTGGTTGAAGCGTTGCAAGCACGTGAAATTACACGTGAATATGAAGCAGTCGCTATCGGTAATATGACCGCTGGCGGGAGAGTGGATGAGCCAATTTCTCGCCACTCGACTAAACGCACCCATATGGCAGTACATCCAATGGGCAAACCGGCGACGACACACTACCGCATTATGGAGCACTTCCGTGCCCATACCCGTCTGCGTCTGCGTTTGGAAACTGGCCGTACACACCAAATCCGTGTGCATATGTCTCATATTAACCATCCGCTGGTGGGTGATCAGCTCTATGGTGGCCGCCCGCGTCCGCCTAAAGGGGCGTCTGATTCCTTTATTGCCATCTTGCGTGGCTTTGATCGTCAGGCTCTGCACGCAACCATGCTACGTTTGTATCACCCAATCAGAGGTATTCAAATGGAATGGCATGCCGCATTACCAGAAGATATGGTTGAGCTGATTAATGCGTTAAAAGCCGATACTGAAGAATTTAAAGATCAGATGGATTGGTAAGATGAGCACACTGATACTGCCCGATTGGCCGATGCCTGCCCGCGTCCGGGCTTGTAGCACCACTCGTCATGGTGGTGTCAGTGTGTCGCCTTATGATTCATTAAACCTTGGTACGCATGTGGGCGATGTTGCTACCCATGTGGACGCCAATCGCCAACTTCTACGGGAACAAGCCTGCCTACCACAAATGCCCGTTTGGCTGGATCAGGTACACGGTACCCGAGTCCTAACACTTGAGGGGCGTTCGGTATCTAATACACAAGCTGATGCGGTGTATAGCCGAGTGGTAGGGCAAGTCTGCGCGGTCATGACAGCAGACTGTTTGCCGGTCCTGTTCTGCTCCTTAGCGGGTGATGAAGTGGCTGCAGCCCATGCAGGGTGGCGTGGTTTATGTTCTGGTGTTCTGGAACACACGGTGGCGCAATTCAATGCGGCACCGTCCTCTCTTATGGCTTGGTTAGGTCCTGCGATTGGTCCTCAGCAGTTCGAGGTCGGTGAAGATGTAAAACAGGCATTTATCAGTATCGATGCTAAATCAGCTTTGGCATTTACCCCTTTCGGTTCTAAATACCTCGCCGATATCTATCTATTAGCGCGTTTGCGGCTACAGGCGGCGGGTATCCAAGCTATCTATGGCGGTAATCGCTGTACTGTGACTGAAAAACAACAATTTTTTTCTTATCGGCGTGATGGTATCACCGGGCGTATGGCAAGTTTAATCTGGCTAATATAATATATTGCGTCAGGACGATCCGCTGACGTAGAACGCATTATTTTAATATAGTGTCAAAATAACCTTGAAAAATTGAGGGATGACCTCATTTAATCTCCAGTAGCAATTTTGACCAATATTGGAGGTGTTATGCGTCTGGATCGTCTTACCAGTAAATTCCAGCTTGCCCTCGCCGATGCCCAGTCTTTAGCTCTTGGGCGCGACAACCAGTTTATTGAACCGTTACATTTGATGAGCGCACTGCTTAATCAGGATGGGGGGACGGTTCGCCCTTTATTGACCTCGGCAGGGATTAATGTTGCACGTTTACGTAGCGACATTGAGCAAGCTTTAGGTCGTCTTCCTCAAGTTGAAGGCACCGGCGGTGATGTTCAACCATCAAACGAGCTGGTTCGTGTATTAAATCTTTGCGACAAATTAGCGCAGAAACGTTCGGATAAGTTTATCTCTTCCGAGCTGTTCGTCCTGGCCGTACTTGAAGATCGTGGCACGTTAACTGACATGTTAAAGGCTGCAGGTGCAACCGTCGCTATAATAGATAAGGCAATTGAAACCATGCGTGGTGGTGACAAAGTCGATGATCAGGGTGCTGAAGATCAGCGCCAGGCGTTGAAAAAATTCACTATCGACCTGACTGAGCGTGCCGAGCAAGGCAAACTCGATCCGGTTATTGGCCGTGATGAAGAAATTCGCCGTACTATTCAGGTATTACAACGTCGAACCAAAAATAACCCAGTGTTGATTGGTGAGCCTGGGGTGGGTAAAACCGCTATTGTGGAAGGTTTGGCGCAACGCATTGTGAACGGCGAAGTGCCAGAAGGCTTGAAGCATAAGCGTGTACTCTCATTAGATATGGGGTCGCTGATTGCCGGTGCCAAATATCGTGGTGAATTTGAAGAGCGTTTGAAAGGCGTACTGAACGACTTATCAAAACAAGAAGGCAGTGTGATCTTGTTTATTGATGAGTTGCATACCATGGTCGGTGCCGGTAAAGGCGATGGGGCGATGGATGCCGGTAACATGCTGAAACCTGCATTAGCGCGAGGTGAGTTACATTGTGTGGGGGCCACTACCCTCGATGAATACCGTCAATATATAGAGAAAGATGCTGCGCTCGAGCGGCGTTTCCAAAAAGTGTATGTTGCGGAACCAACGGTAGAAGACACTATCGCTATTTTACGTGGGCTGAAAGAGCGCTACGAACTGCACCATCACGTGCAGATCACTGACCCAGCTATTGTGGCAGCCGCAACATTGTCACACCGGTATATTTCTGATCGTCAGTTACCGGATAAAGCTATCGACCTCATTGATGAGGCAGGTTCCAGCATCCGTATGCAAATGGATTCAAAACCCGAATCATTGGATCGTCTAGAGCGCCGGATTATTCAGCTTAAACTGGAACAGCAGGCCCTAAAAAAAGAGTCAGATGACGCCAGTAAAAAACGGTTGGAAATGCTCAATACTGAGTTAGAGCAAAAAGAGCGTGAATATTCTGAACTGGAAGAAGAGTGGAAAGCAGAAAAAGCTTCACTCACCGGGACTCAGAATATCAAGACGGAGTTGGAACAAGCTAAAATCACCTTAGAACAAGCTCGTCGAGTAGGTGATCTGGCTCGGATGTCAGAACTTCAGTACGGTACAATCCCTGAGCTGGAAAAACAGCTGGCGGCGGCAACCGCGCTAGAAGGGAAAACCATGAAGTTGCTGCGTAACCGTGTCACAGAAATCGAAGTTGCTGAAGTCCTGGCTCGCTGGACCGGTATCCCGGTATCTCGCATGTTGGAAAGTGAGCGGGATAAGCTGCTACGTATGGAACAGGACTTGCATCAACGAGTCATTGGGCAAGATGAAGCTGTTGAAGCCGTCTCCAACGCTATCCGTCGGAGTCGCGCAGGGTTGTCTGATCCAAACCGACCAATTGGTTCGTTCTTATTCTTAGGGCCAACGGGGGTTGGTAAAACTGAATTGTGTAAAGCGTTGGCAACGTTCTTGTTCGACAGTGACGATGCCATGGTGCGAATCGACATGTCCGAGTTTATGGAGAAACATTCCGTATCGCGGTTGGTCGGTGCACCTCCTGGCTATGTTGGGTATGAAGAAGGTGGCTATCTGACGGAAGCGGTTCGTCGTCGTCCTTATTCTGTGATTTTGCTGGATGAAGTTGAAAAAGCACATCCAGATGTTTTCAACATATTGTTACAGGTATTGGATGATGGTCGTTTGACCGACGGGCAGGGGAGAACTGTCGACTTTCGTAACACGGTAGTCATTATGACCTCTAACCTTGGTTCAGATTTGATTCAGGAACATTTCGGCCAAATGAATTACAGCGAAATGAAGACAGTGGTTATGGATGTTGTTAGTCACCACTTCCGTCCTGAATTTATTAACCGTATAGATGAGGTTGTTGTCTTCCACCCACTTGGTCGGGCGCACTTGGCTTCTATTGCCAACATTCAACTGGAGCGTTTGTATAAACGTCTGGAAGAACGTGGCTATGAAGTGAAGATTACTCAGCCTGCATTGGAATTCTTGGGTGAAGCTGGCTTCGACCCTGTTTATGGGGCGCGGCCATTAAAACGTGCAATTCAGCAGGAAATTGAGAACCCGCTGGCACAGCAGATACTTTCTGGCAAACTAATACCGGGAATCCCCGTGACTTTAGATGTTGAAAATGGGCATATTATTGCTAAGCAGTAATAGCTGATCCTCTAAGGGGCGAGAAATCGCCCCTTTTTTGTTGTTTTTTTCTTCATATATTGCATTTATGATGCATTAGTGAGCGGTTGAAAAGTTTTTTGAAATTAGGGGTTGCAGGCTGTCAGGAACTCCCTATAATGCGCCTCCACTGACCGGGAACAACGAAACACACTTCGCCAGGTCAGGAAGAGAAAAGCAGACTTGAACTTCGAAAGAAATAAAAGAAAACCTTGACTCTTCAGCGGGAAAGCGTATTATCTGCCTCCCGCGTTACCGTAAGATTCGCCGCAAGGCAAACGGGTAACGAACGCTCTTTAACAATTTATCAGACAATCTGTGTGGGCACTCGCAAGACGATATCGACGCCTGTTTCGGCAGGCAGAAATAATATCAAGTCTTGAAGAGTGACCAAAGCAGTAAACATTTTGACTTCGGTCAAGATGCATATTTGCAGAAAGTAATCTTTGAGCACCGCTGCTTTTACGCAAGTAAAAGTCAGCAAATCAAACAAATCTTAAATTGAAGAGTTTGATCATGGCTCAGATTGAACGCTGGCGGCAGGCCTAACACATGCAAGTCGAGCGGCAGCGGGAAGTAGTTTACTACTTTGCCGGCGAGCGGCGGACGGGTGAGTAATGTCTGGGGATCTGCCTGATGGAGGGGGATAACTACTGGAAACGGTGGCTAATACCGCATGACCTCGCAAGAGCAAAGTGGGGGACCTTAGGGCCTCACGCCATCGGATGAACCCAGATGGGATTAGCTAGTAGGTGGGGTAATGGCTCACCTAGGCGACGATCCCTAGCTGGTCTGAGAGGATGACCAGCCACACTGGAACTGAGACACGGTCCAGACTCCTACGGGAGGCAGCAGTGGGGAATATTGCACAATGGGCGCAAGCCTGATGCAGCCATGCCGCGTGTGTGAAGAAGGCCTTCGGGTTGTAAAGCACTTTCAGCGAGGAGGAAGGGGTTGAGTTTAATACGCTCAATCATTGACGTTACTCGCAGAAGAAGCACCGGCTAACTCCGTGCCAGCAGCCGCGGTAATACGGAGGGTGCAAGCGTTAATCGGAATTACTGGGCGTAAAGCGCACGCAGGCGGTTTGTTAAGTCAGATGTGAAATCCCCGCGCTTAACGTGGGAACTGCATTTGAAACTGGCAAGCTAGAGTCTTGTAGAGGGGGGTAGAATTCCAGGTGTAGCGGTGAAATGCGTAGAGATCTGGAGGAATACCGGTGGCGAAGGCGGCCCCCTGGACAAAGACTGACGCTCAGGTGCGAAAGCGTGGGGAGCAAACAGGATTAGATACCCTGGTAGTCCACGCTGTAAACGATGTCGACTTGGAGGTTGTGCCCTTGAGGCGTGGCTTCCGGAGCTAACGCGTTAAGTCGACCGCCTGGGGAGTACGGCCGCAAGGTTAAAACTCAAATGAATTGACGGGGGCCCGCACAAGCGGTGGAGCATGTGGTTTAATTCGATGCAACGCGAAGAACCTTACCTACTCTTGACATCCACAGAATTTGGCAGAGATGCTAAAGTGCCTTCGGGAACTGTGAGACAGGTGCTGCATGGCTGTCGTCAGCTCGTGTTGTGAAATGTTGGGTTAAGTCCCGCAACGAGCGCAACCCTTATCCTTTGTTGCCAGCACGTAATGGTGGGAACTCAAGGGAGACTGCCGGTGACAAACCGGAGGAAGGTGGGGATGACGTCAAGTCATCATGGCCCTTACGAGTAGGGCTACACACGTGCTACAATGGCAGATACAAAGTGAAGCGAACTCGCGAGAGCCAGCGGACCACATAAAGTCTGTCGTAGTCCGGATTGGAGTCTGCAACTCGACTCCATGAAGTCGGAATCGCTAGTAATCGTAGATCAGAATGCTACGGTGAATACGTTCCCGGGCCTTGTACACACCGCCCGTCACACCATGGGAGTGGGTTGCAAAAGAAGTAGGTAGCTTAACCTTCGGGAGGGCGCTTACCACTTTGTGATTCATGACTGGGGTGAAGTCGTAACAAGGTAACCGTAGGGGAACCTGCGGTTGGATCACCTCCTTACCTAACGATACGCATTGCGCAGTGCCCACACAGATTGTCTGATAGAAAGTAACGAGCAAATAAAGCCGGGCTGAGAAATTGGTCGGGCTTTAGTACCTTGTTGGGTCTGTAGCTCAGGTGGTTAGAGCGCACCCCTGATAAGGGTGAGGTCGGTGGTTCAAGTCCACTCAGACCCACCAACTCACCATTCCCTGTTGAGTTGCAGCAATAAGGTGATTTGCTTTTTATATGGGGCTATAGCTCAGCTGGGAGAGCGCCTGCCTTGCACGCAGGAGGTCAGCGGTTCGATCCCGCTTAGCTCCACCATATAAAACTATTTCAAAACGTACTGCGGTCGCAAGACACAGTGTGTTGTGAAATATTGCTCTTTAACAATCTGGAACAAGCTGAAAATTGAAACATTACAGCTGAAATTTACCCCGCCGTAGATGTATTGGGGTAAAGAGTAACCTGTAATAGAGTCTCTCAAATAATCGCAACACAAGATGTACTGTCAGCAATGATAAGACACCTTCGGGTTGTGAGGTTAAGCGACTAAGCGTACACGGTGGATGCCTAGGCAGTCAGAGGCGATGAAGGGCGTGCTAATCTGCGAAAAGCGTCGGTAAGCTGATATGAAGCGTTATAACCGACGATACCCGAATGGGGAAACCCAGTGCAATACGTTGCACTATCGTTAGATGAATACATAGTCTAACGAGGCGAACCGGGGGAACTGAAACATCTAAGTACCCCGAGGAAAAGAAATCAACCGAGATTCCCCCAGTAGCGGCGAGCGAACGGGGAGGAGCCCAGAGTCTGAATCAGTTTGTGTGTTAGTGGAAGCGTCTGGAAAGTCGCACGGTACAGGGTGATAGTCCCGTACACCAAAATGCACAGGCTGTGAACTCGATGAGTAGGGCGGGACACGTGACATCCTGTCTGAATATGGGGGGACCATCCTCCAAGGCTAAATACTCCTGACTGACCGATAGTGAACCAGTACCGTGAGGGAAAGGCGAAAAGAACCCCGGCGAGGGGAGTGAAATAGAACCTGAAACCGTGTACGTACAAGCAGTGGGAGCACCTTCGTGGTGTGACTGCGTACCTTTTGTATAATGGGTCAGCGACTTATATTTTGTAGCAAGGTTAACCGAATAGGGGAGCCGTAGGGAAACCGAGTCTTAACTGGGCGTCTAGTTGCAAGGTATAGACCCGAAACCCGGTGATCTAGCCATGGGCAGGTTGAAGGTTGGGTAACACTAACTGGAGGACCGAACCGACTAATGTTGAAAAATTAGCGGATGACTTGTGGCTGGGGGTGAAAGGCCAATCAAACCGGGAGATAGCTGGTTCTCCCCGAAAGCTATTTAGGTAGCGCCTCGTGAACTCATCTTCGGGGGTAGAGCACTGTTTCGGCTAGGGGGCCATCCCGGCTTACCAAACCGATGCAAACTCCGAATACCGAAGAATGTTATCACGGGAGACACACGGCGGGTGCTAACGTCCGTCGTGAAGAGGGAAACAACCCAGACCGCCAGCTAAGGTCCCAAAGTCATGGTTAAGTGGGAAACGATGTGGGAAGGCACAGACAGCCAGGATGTTGGCTTAGAAGCAGCCATCATTTAAAGAAAGCGTAATAGCTCACTGGTCGAGTCGGCCTGCGCGGAAGATGTAACGGGGCTAAACCATGCACCGAAGCTGCGGCAGCGACACTTAGGTGTTGTTGGGTAGGGGAGCGTTCTGTAAGCCGTTGAAGGTGACCTGTGAGGGTTGCTGGAGGTATCAGAAGTGCGAATGCTGACATAAGTAACGATAATGCGGGTGAAAAACCCGCACGCCGGAAGACCAAGGGTTCCTGTCCAACGTTAATCGGGGCAGGGTGAGTCGACCCCTAAGGCGAGGCTGAAAAGCGTAGTCGATGGGAAACAGGTTAATATTCCTGTACTTGGTGTTACTGCGAAGGGGGGACGGAGAAGGCTAGGCTGGCCGGGCGACGGTTGTCCCGGTTTAAGCGTGTAGGGGGAGTGACCAGGTAAATCCGGTTGCTTATCAACCCTGAGGCGTGATGACGATGCACCACGGTGCAGAAGCAGTTGATGCCATGCTTCCAGGAAAAGCCTCTAAGCATCAGGTAACATTAAATCGTACCCCAAACCGACACAGGTGGTCAGGTAGAGAATACTCAGGCGCTTGAGAGAACTCGGGTGAAGGAACTAGGCAAAATGGTGCCGTAACTTCGGGAGAAGGCACGCTGGCGTTAGGTGAAAGGACTAGCTCCTGGAGCTGAAGCCAGTCGCAGATACCAGCTGGCTGCAACTGTTTAATAAAAACACAGCACTGTGCAAACACGAAAGTGGACGTATACGGTGTGACGCCTGCCCGGTGCTGGAAGGTTAATTGATGGGGTCAGCCGCAAGGCGAAGCTCTTGATCGAAGCCCCAGTAAACGGCGGCCGTAACTATAACGGTCCTAAGGTAGCGAAATTCCTTGTCGGGTAAGTTCCGACCTGCACGAATGGCGTAATGATGGCCAGGCTGTCTCCACCCGAGACTCAGTGAAATTGAACTCGCTGTGAAGATGCAGTGTACCCGCGGCAAGACGGAAAGACCCCGTGAACCTTTACTATAGCTTGACACTGAACATTGAGCCTTGATGTGTAGGATAGGTGGGAGGCCTTGAAGTGTGGACGCCAGTCTGCATGGAGCCAACCTTGAGATACCACCCTTTAATGTTTGATGTTCTAACTCGGCCCCATGATCTGGGGTGAGGACAGTGTCTGGTGGGTAGTTTGACTGGGGCGGTCTCCTCCCAAAGAGTAACGGAGGAGCACGAAGGTTAGCTAATCACGGTCGGACATCGTGAGGTTAGTGCAAAGGCATAAGCTAGCTTGACTGCGAGAGTGACGGCTCGAGCAGGTACGAAAGTAGGTCTTAGTGATCCGGTGGTTCTGAATGGAAGGGCCATCGCTCAACGGATAAAAGGTACTCCGGGGATAACAGGCTGATACCGCCCAAGAGTTCATATCGACGGCGGTGTTTGGCACCTCGATGTCGGCTCATCACATCCTGGGGCTGAAGTAGGTCCCAAGGGTATGGCTGTTCGCCATTTAAAGTGGTACGCGAGCTGGGTTTAGAACGTCGTGAGACAGTTCGGTCCCTATCTGCCGTGGGCGTTGGAAGATTGAGAGGGGCTGCTCCTAGTACGAGAGGACCGGAGTGGACGAATCACTGGTGTTCGGGTTGTCATGCCAATGGCATTGCCCGGTAGCTAAATTCGGAAGAGATAACCGCTGAAAGCATCTAAGCGGGAAACTTGCCTCGAGATGAGTCTTCCCTGGGGCTTAAAGCCCCCTGAAGGAACGTTAAAGACTATGACGTTGATAGGCTGGGTGTGTAAGTGCAGCGATGTATTGAGCTAACCAGTACTAATGATCCGTGAGGCTTAACCTTACAACACCGAAGGTGTTTTGAATTGAGAGAGATTTTCAGCATCGTTCCGAGATTGTGTTGACTGGCTGACAAGTGTTGCTTGTTTGCGGGTTAATTGAAACAGAATTTGCCTGGCGGCCATAGCGCGGTGGTCCCACCTGATCCCATGCCGAACTCAGAAGTGAAACGCCGTAGCGCCGATGGTAGTGTGGGGTCTCCCCATGCGAGAGTAGGACACTGCCAGGCATCAAATAAAGCCAAGACCCCATGCCCAAAGCGTGGGGTTTTTGCTGTGCGCGAAACACAGAAATTACGCGTTGTAATGATGACCCCATGCCAAAAGCGTGGGGTTTTTGCTGTGCGCGAAACACAGAAATTACACGTTGTATTGATAACCCCATGCCCAAAGCGTGGGGTTTTTGCTGTGCGCGAAACACAGAAATTGTGCGTTGTAATGATGACCCCATGCCAAAAACGTGGGGTTTTGCTGTGCGCGAAACACAGAAATTGCGCGTTGTAAAATAGCCCCATGCTGGGTGATGGTGTTGATTGAAGGGGGAATATTATTGGGGATTAAGTTTGGGGCAGTGAGACATTTTCTTGATATTCAATCTGTTGGGATTTCTATACGGCTCAATTCGCTGCCCGATAAAGACTATAACCAGTAATAGCGCCAGCGATATCCCAGGTAAAATCTTTCCAGCTCCAGCCGGTTCCTGCTTGGCGGCTGTCGTACCATTCCTTACCAGCCCCAATACCAATAGAAAATAATAAGCCAAAATTGCGACTTTTAGCATCTGACCAATTCTGATGTTCTCCGTATGCTGTACCTGCAGCGGCCAGAGCAGCAGAAGCAAAAAAATGTTGGGCTTTATCTTTTCCAGTCCAGCTGTCATTCGCGACATGGGTACAGGCAGAAGTGAGTAAGAGCAATGGGGCGATAAGCAATCGGCGAAGATAGATATGCAGCCGCATAGAGTTTCTCTTTTAGTGGGAGATGAAAACCCGCTAATTCACCGGGTTTTATCTTTAAGACTTATAGAATACGGCTAATTAACCGATCAATGCGGATCCTGCGCAAACGGCGGATAAGTTTGCGAACTTTAACCGGATATTGTTGGATATTCTCCAGTTCAAGGTAGTGTGAAACCACTTTGGTATGAGTGCGGATACACTCCAGTTCTTTGGCCCGCTGTTCATGCATTTCATGCTTAGGATCGTGGATCAAAATGGCATTCTCCAAATCCAAGCGCCATGCGCGCGGGTTTAGGTTATTGCCCGTGATCAACTGCCAATTGTTATCTACCCACATCCCTTTCAAATGATAGGTGTTGTCGCCATCTTTCCATAAGCGAACAATGAGCTGCCCGTTATCAACATACGGTTGTAAGCGGCTCAGGAAACGACGCAGGTTGATTTCGTATAAATACGGCAGTGCACCGATAATTTTAAAGGGTTGATCTTCAGGGATATAAAAGTCATTTGCGGTTTTATCACCAACGATAATCTCAACCTGCTTACCTTCCCGCAGCAGATAAATAATATTACGGACTAACAGCGCGGGCAGGTTAAAGTAGGGGGTGCAAATGGTCAGGCGTTCATCAGCGGAGGCCATTAAGTGATGAATCGTTTTGTTTAGTAAACTCTTCTTACCTAACCCAACCAGAGGAGTGACCGCTAACTCATCGTTATGCGCTTGTGCCGAGAATTGGTAACTGGCATCACGCAGTGATGAGCGAAACTGGCGGGTCTCATTCTTGATCTCGGGGGTGGTAGGTCGGTCATTACGGTCAAGGCGTTGAACTGCTCCGGCACTCAGTATCCGTTGTTTCACGTAATCAACCATAATGGTAGCGAGTGACGGATTAGTGATTAGCTGGTAGCGATCATAACGATATTTATCATTCTGATAGAGATAGACATCATTGATGCTGGCACCGCTATAAATAACGGTGTCGTCAATGATAAAGCCTTTTAGGTGCAGTACACCCAATGCTTCACGCGTATTGACCGGGACACCGTAAACAGGAACAGAAATATTTGGATGTTTAGCCGCCATATCGCAATACCAATCGGCATTAGTATTGACGGCTGCCGCACCAATACGGCCACGCTGAGCCCGGTGCCAATCTACCAGTACATAGATCTCCAGTTCAGGATGCGACTGCTTGGCCTGATAGAGGGCATTCATTACATCACGGCCTGCGTCATCCTGCTCCAGATAAAGTGCCACCAGAAAAATACGTTTGGTTGCCTGAGCGATGAGTTCCAACAGAGTAGAGCGGAAAACCTTGGGGCAATAAAGCGTTTGGACATCATCAACTGACTGGGGGAGTTTGGGCAGTTGTGCAAGGTGTTGTTGATGTTTGCTACGTTTGAATTTTGACAACATCACAGTGCGCTTCTTCTCTTGTTATTTAATGGCAAAACCGCCATATCAAAAAAACACTAATCCATAGAGTCGGCGATAATACCATTACTTTTCTGGATTGTGCGCAAGTTTTGCCTGCCAATGGCTGAATCACTTAGCTCTGTGGCCTATATCACGCTGATTGGTGTAACAAAGATCAAAGTGTCAGCTCCAGATTTACGATCCCATCTTCTATTTGCACATCAATAGTAAAACCGAGTTTTTGTGCCAAACCAATCATACCGCGGTTATTTGGCATGGTGACTGCGGTGAGCCGGGATAGCCCATGGCTACGGGCATAACGGATCATCTTCTCAAGTAATGCCCTGCCTAAGCCCAGCCCTTTTAGATCCGAGCGGACCAGTACGGCAAATTCGGCATCAATGTTGTCAGGATCAGAAAATGCCCGCGTGACACCTATGATCTCTGGCCCTTCACTATTTTGACGCACAGCAACAAAAGCCATTTCCCGATCATAGTCAATTTGTGTCATATTCGCCAAATCATCATGGCTGAATTCATTGATTTCACTGAAGTAGCGATAATAAAGGTCTTCTTTAGTTACTTGATCAATAAACAGTTTTAGCAGTGGCTCATCTTCCGGCAGAATCGGGCGGAATAAGCACTGGGAGTTGTCTCTGAGCGTGACCTTTTCTTCCAATTCATGCGGATACGGGCGAATTGCCAGACGAGCTTGAGGGTCACCAGTGACAGGGGCTAATTGCATCGACACATCCAGCAGCGTGAACTCACTGCCGGAGGCCAGTACCGGGTGAATATCCAGACGGGTGATTTCGGGGCAGTCGAGGATCAAGTTGGAAACTTGTACCAGCAAGCGGCTTAGCCCTGGAATATCCAAAGGTTGTAGTGATCCGCGGCTGCGAATTTTCCCCCCTTTGACGGCCTGTATAATCAGGTAGCGCGCCAGCACCATATTGAGAGGCGGTAGTGCGACGGCGGCTTGTGTCTCGTGGTGCCACTCAATACCGCCTTCACCTAACATGATCAACGGGCCGAAAATAGCATCTTGCTCCACAGCAATACGCAATTCTTGTGCTCCTGCTCGATTCGCCATGCTTTGCACCAGCAAACCATGAATTCGTGCTTGTGGATAGGTCCGCTTTACCCGATCGAGGATATCGTCTGCCGCCCGCTGCACTTCAATGGCGGTGCGCAAATACAACATGACCCCCTGAACTTCCGATTTATGCGGGATATCAGGCGAGCGAAGTTTAATTGCGACCGGATAGCCCAGTCGTTCAGCAATATGTACGGCTTCTACACTGTCGCTGGCAATCCAGGTTGGCAATGTCCTGAGGCCATACGCTTCAAGAATGGGTTGCACTTCATGGGTATCAAGCTGGGTTGCCCCTTCGGCCAAGGCCTGGCGAATTAGCTGATGGACATGGGCAGTATTGGCGGTCAAACCTATTGGTAATGCCGGGGTCTCTTTCAGTTGTTTCTGATTACGACGATACTCCACCATATGCATAAAAGCCGTGATCGCGCCTTCCGGGGTGCGATAGGTTGGAATACCCGCTTCAGTAAACAAGCGACGGGCATCTTGTGATGAATATTCACCACACCAATTGGTGAGTAACGTGATGCGTTTACCGCGCGGATGTTGGCGAATAGCTGAAATCAATAATTCAGCCGTTTTGGCTCCCGGTGCGGCGGCGCTGGGCGAGTGGATCAGGAGTAGCGTATCGTAATCACTACTGTCCAATAGCGGCTTGAGTGCCGCTAAATAGCGCTCAGCACTGGCATCATCCCGTAGGTCTATTGGGTTACGTAGCGCAACAAAAGGCGGCAGAGCTTCACTCAGTGCGGATTGCGTGGCATCCGACAAGGTCGCCAATTTACCATTACGGCGGATAAGTTCATCCAGCGCCATCGCCGCCGGTGCTGAACCATTGCTGACAATCAACAGCCGTTCACCGCGCAGTGGGCGCATATGGCTGAGAGTCTCAACGGCAGAGAACAATTCATGGGTATCCTGTACTCGCAGCAACCCGGCCCGCTGGATAGCGGCATCATAGGCGGCATCCAATCCTTGCTGACCATTCAAGAGCTGTTGAGCGCGCTGACTGCGGCCACTTTTCACCACCAAAACCGGTTTATTGCGTGAAGCACTGCGGGAAGCGGATAAGAAGCGGCGTGCATCGCTGATATGTTCGATATACAGCATAATCGCGCTGGTTTTGCTGTCTCGGGCAAGGAAATCGAGTAGGTCATCGACATCAATATCCAAGCTGTCGCCCAGTGCAATAAAGTAAGAAAAGCCAACTTCCCGTTGCTGCGCCCAATCAAGGATCGTATTGGCCACGGCTGCAGACTGGGAGATAAACGCCAGCCGCCCTTTTTTGATGGGGACGGGTGAAAAGCTGGCATTCAGCCCTTGCCACGGGGCCAGTAGCCCCAGGCTATTAGGCCCGAGTAGCCGCATATGGTGGCGTTGAGCGCAGGCTTTCAGTTCTGGGAACTGCTCCGGTGCAGCAGACAAAATAATGGCGGCTTTACAGCCCCGGTTCCCAAGGTCTTCCAGTAGCGTCAGATTACGGCAATCATGGGTGCACAAAATCGCTAAATCAGGAGTGATGGGTAGGCTGGCGATATTGGCGTAAGCCAAGACACCGCACACCGCTTTGTGATTGGGCGTTACCGGGAGAATCGGTCCATTGAAACCGCCATCCAGCAAGTTGCGCATCATCAGAAAACCCGCTCGCTCAGGTTTTTCAGAAGCACCGATCACTGCGATAGATTTCGGACGTAACAGTGCTTCTAATCCACGTTGGCTCATGTGCAGGTTCCTGTTGTTGATATAAGGATAGCTTCTCTGACTTTACGCGTTTTCTTCGTGGCTTGCTGTGACTCGCCCCACTGGGTGATGAGGTTTTCCGGCTAAATATTGCTGACGAAAGTAGTGAAAGTGATCGCGTAGCCCTTCTGCGGCTTGTATATCACCCGCTTGGTGGAGCAGCGCGGTGGCGACTTCGACAGTACAATGTTGTTCAGGGCGCTGCGCTTCCCGTAATTGATAATCGGATAGATGGCTGACCTGCAAGGACAGCAGGGGTAACCCGGCAAGATAGGGGCTTTTACGGAACATCTTCTTGGCTTCAGTCCAGGTACCGTCCAGCAAAATAAATAGCGGCGGTTTATCGCTGATGGGTAATTGATTGATCACTTGCCGTTCTGGTTCAGCATAGGCCTCAGGAAAAACCACATAAGGTTGACGCAGAGGGTCACTGATAGCGGCTAATAGCTCAGGATCGACTTCGGTTCGCGCCCAGAGAAAAGCGTGTGTATCGGGCAGGATATCCGCGATAAGGCGGCCGGTATTACTGGGCTTGAGTGGCTCGGTATCAAACATAATTAGGCAAAATCGGCTGTTTGCCTGTTGTGGCTTGATGGTATCACACAGGCAGAAACGCTCGGCCAGCAGGCAGCTTTGGCAACGGATGGCCCGGCAGCCGCGGGCACGATACGCACGGGTGGCGGCGGCTAAACGTTGTTGGCGTAAACGCAGGACTGCATTTTCCGTCGTTATGGCCGTAGGTAAAGTATGGCCAGTGGTGAATGTGTCAGTCACGACGGACTCCTGAGAAATAGCGCCATTCTAATATAGAATGGCCCACGCCCCGACAGAAAACTGGCAGGGTGGGGATTTATCAAGGGCCTGAACAGCCCTTAAAGGCGATAAATGCGTTAAACTCACTTATCGGGCTAGTGGCTCTCTGGCTAATTATTTGGTTATTTTGTTAACTGTTTGGATCTCTTGATAATTGTTCATCTAACCAATTATCAAAGGGCGCTTTGGGTACAGCGCCATTTAGCATATCGATCATTTTGCCGTTGCGATACAACATGATGGTCGGGATGCTACGGATGCGAAAACGGGTGCTGAGTGCAGGTTCGGCTTCGGTGTTCACTTTAACGAAACGAACTTTTCCGGCGCGTTCGGCTGCGGTCTCTGCAAAGATGGGCGCGAAGCTGCGGCACGGCCCACACCAAGGCGCCCAGAAATCGATAACCATTGGCAGGTCATCTTGCAGCAGCTTATCCAGTGTTTCAGCGGTGGCATTAATGACTTCGCCATCAAATAAAGAGTGGCCACAGCGCCCACATTTTGCGCCGTCATCAATACGTTCTTCCGGTAGGCGATTCGTCGCCATACAAGCTGTACATACCGTATTCATACATTAGCCTTTATCATATGTTAGCCTTTATCATACATTAGCCTTTATTTTTAAGTAGATATAAGAGAAGCCAGACAGCCAAGAATTCACTGAATTGTTTTGCTGCTGTTATCTATTATGGTGATGAATGAGTTAAGTGCCAAAATGGTTTATTCGATGAGTACGATAGTTGGTAGCTTTTAGTGCTTGCTTATGGCTAACCGGGCGGACATCAGGTAATCTTCGCGCCCTGCGCGTTGGTGGAGAAGACAATGAACGATTCATTTAGTGGCAAAAACGGCAAAGTTAAAGTGATGTACGTCCGTAGTGACGAAAGCAGCGACGACCGTAACAGCAGTAACCGCGATAACCGCAATAACAGTAGTCGTGATAACAGTAATCGTGATAATAACAGCCGCGGCAGAAGCCAGCGTCCAGCGGGTAACGGTCGCCCGGGTGATAATGCACGTCAGGGCGATAATACACGTCAGGGTAATGCACCACGCAATAATGACTCACGTCGTCCTGATTCTGGCCGTAATGAACGTGATCGTCCTAGCCGTCCGGCACGTTCTGAAGGCAGTAGCCCTTACGATTCACCGTGGAAAACGGTATCTCGTGCCCCTTCGGAAGAGCCAGAGTTTGATCATGGTGGTATCAGCGGTAAAAGCCATATCGATCCTGCCCAGTTGCGCCGTCAGCGCGCTGAAGAAACACGCGTTTATGGTGAGAATGCTTGTAAGGCGCTGTTTGAAAGCCGCCCTGATGCTATCGTCCGGGCTTGGTTTGTGCAATCTGTGACCCCGCGTTTTCGTGAAGCGCTGAAATGGATGGCGGCTAACCGCAAAGCTTATCATGTGGTTGAAGAGGATGAGCTGGCGAAAGCTTCGGGCACTGAACACCATGGCGGGGTATGTTTCCTGATTAAAAAACGTCAGGGGCTGGATGCAGAAACGTATCTGCAACAGCAAACTCAGGCTAAAGATTGTGTACTGGCGCTGGAAGAGGTGGGTAACCCCCATAATCTGGGCGGCATTATGCGTACCTGTGCGCATTTCGGTATCAACGGCGTGTTGCTGCAAGACCCGGCGATGCTAGAATCTGGCGCGGCAGTCCGCACGGCGGAAGGCGGAGCAGAGCACATCAAGGCCATCAATGCTGATGATTTCTTATCGGTATTGGATACCTTCCGCAAGGCGGGTTACACCATCGTGACCACCTCCAGCCATAAAGGTGTCAGCTTATCGAAAGCCGAACTGCCAGCTAAAATGGTATTGGTATTAGGGCAGGAGAGCGATGGTTTGACGGACAGTGCCTGGCAGCAGGGGGATCTGAGTGTCTCTATCGGCGGTACCGGGCGGGTCGAAAGCCTGAACGTTTCCGTGGCAACGGGTATCCTGTTGGCGGAATGGTGGCGTCAGAATAGCGCTCAAGGCTAGAATGATCGAAGAGTAGAACGAGAGACGTTTTAGAACGGTAAAAATAAAAGGGGGCGCTGATGAGTTCAGGGCCCCCTTTTTTGTTGACCGCTATTTGGCTAAAAATTGCAGGTTAATGCAGGTTAATGCGCACCGCCGCCGCCACCACCGGAGGTGAAAGGAGGGCGGGCAAACCAGATCAGGGCCAGCAGCATTAGGAACACCCCCGCCGAGAGCCAGAAAATCTCATTCGCAGAGATAATCAGCCCCTGATTGGTAATTTCACGGGCCAGGTAGGCCGAAGCCTGTTGCTGGCTCATCCCCAGTTTTTCCAACTCCTGGTAGGCCTGCGTCGCGTTCGGGTTGTACGGGTTAACAAACTCCGTCAACTGCGCGTGGTGCAACGACTCTCTTTGCGTCCAGAGGGTGGTAGTGATTGAGGTACCAATCGACCCTGCCAGTGTTCGCATAAAGTTAGACAAACTGGATGCCGCGGCCATTCGCTCCGGTGGCAAACCGGATAACGTAATCGTGGTCAATGGCATGAAGAAGCAGGCAATGGCGAAGCCTTGGAAGAACTGCGGCCATGCTGAGGCACCAAAATCCATCCCCGGTTCGAAGGTATATGCTCGCCAGTAGAAACACACCGCATACATAATGAAGCTAAATGTCACTAACTGGCGCATATCAATTCGATGGGCAAAACGACCAATTAATGGCGACAGCAGCACGGGCAGTATACCCACCGGTGCCGATGCCAATCCGGCCCAGGTGGCGGTATAGCCATACACCTCCTGCAATAGCTGGGGCAGTAAGACAATCGCACCAAAGTACAACATATAGGCCAGGCTGAGACACAAACAGCCAATGGTAAAGTTGCGCGATTTAAACAGCGACAAATCAATCACCGGATGATCGTCGGTTAACTCCCAGACAATCAGGAAGGTAATAGCCACGACAGCCACCACGGTCAGGACGATAATTTCTGTCGAGTTAAACCAATCCAGCTCCTTGCCTTGATCAAGCATGATTTGCAAGGCACCAATACCGACCACCAATAACACCAGCCCGATGGTATCAATGGGTCTGATCTCTGTTTTGGTCTCTCGTCCTTTCAGGGTACTGCCCGCCAGCAGGACCACCACCAGACCGATAGGGATATTGATAAAGAAGATCCAGCCCCAGTGATAGTTATCACTGATATAACCGCCGAGGATCGGCCCAAATATCGGGGCGACAACAATCGTCATCGACCACAACGCCAGGGCCATACTTCGCTTCGCCGGCGGATAGTTGTTGAGTAGCAGGCTTTGCGAGAGTGGGATCAATGGCCCAGCGACCAGACCCTGGATAACGCGGAAGAAGATAAGCATCCCCAAGCTGTTTGACATGCCGCATAGCCATGAGGCCAGCACAAACAAGCCTGTTGACCACAAGAACAGCCGCACTTCACCGACTCGCTTGGCTAGCCAGCCGGTGACGGGGATCGAAATTGCATTCGCCACCCCGAATGAGGTGATTACCCACGTCCCTTGCGAGTTGGACGAGCCTAAATCACCCGCAATCGTTGGGATGGCCACGTTAGCAATGGTGGAGTCCAGCACCTGCATGAAGGTCGCTAATGAAAGCGCCACCGTCATCCAGGCGAGTGGTGCTCCTTCAAGCGGTTTTTGTGCCACAATAGCCTCCGGTGCACGTAACCCGCATTGGCATGATATTAATCGGCGTTTGCATGAATAATATCGCTAATTATTTGATTAACTGGCGCGAAATCTAATGACAATGCATTGGTCATGAACGCGGGTTCTTTACGCACGTTTTGTGCCAAAACGTGTCCATCGGTATTGGCGGTGTCGACTTTAACCAGCGATGACAGACCAATACGTAACGGATGCTCCTTCAGTTGTTTCTCATCCAATGCAATTCGTACTGGCAGGCGTTGGACCACTTTGATCCAGTTACCGGTGGCATTTTGCGCGGGTAGTAGCGAGAAGGCACTGCCGGTTCCCATATCTAAACCGACCACTTTCCCTTGATAAACCACATCATCACCGTAAAAATCGGTCACGATAGTCGCCGGTTGGCCAATTCGCATGTTCGCCAACTGAGTTTCTTTGAAGTTAGCGTCGATCCACAGTTGATCTGCCGGAACCACCGCCATTAACGGCGTACCACTACTGATTTCAGCACCCACTTGTACACTGCGACGCGAGACATAGCCGCTAATTGGGCTAACTACTTTGGTGCGCTGCAGGGTGAGCCAGGCATCACGCATTTTAGCGGCCGCCTGCTCAATCGCCGGTTGTTTCTCCAATGGCGTATTGAGGACCAACGCCTGATTGGCGTTATATTGCTGCACTGCCATATCCAACGACGCTTGTGCCGCCTCAACAGCATCACGTGCGTGTTGCAATTCTTCACGGCCGATGACTGCGGCAGCCCCCAGGACCACCCGACGCTTCAGGTCATTTTGTGCCTGGCTCAATTCCGTTTTTTTCAGCGCAATATTCGCTTGATACTGTTTACTGTTAATAATGAGCTGGTGGGTTTGGCGCACGCTATTTGCCAAGGCAGTTTTCGCTTGCTCAAATGCCTGTTCTGCATCGGTGGGGTCGAGTGTCACCAGCACATCGCCACTTTTGACGAAGTCCGTATTTTCGAAATGAACACTGACCACACTGCCGGGAACTTGAGACATAATCTGGACTTGGTTGCCTGAAATATAGGCATTATCAGTCTCTTGGTGATGGCGTAGCACCAGGAACCAATAAATAAGGTAAGCCACCCCGATCATAATAAAAATGGCCGTCAGCAACAGCAGTACACGTTTACGTTGCTGTTTTTTATTCTGCGGTCGTTGTGGGGCTTGGGCTCCCGCACTTTCACTCATGGTGTTCTCCACGCTCTATACCCGTCATTTTGCACGTTGTATGAGGGTTGACCGCCTTCGTTCACCCCAGTCACTTGATTTTCGTCAGGGCTTGGGGAACCACTCAGGTGTCGCCTTTCTGCAACTCGAATTATTTAGGGCCGATATTATTGTATTGAGCCATCATGGAAGGGGCTGATAGCCACCTCTTGTCATTGAAGGTTCTGAACGGTGCTAATTGTTGTGACTGATTTTTTTATTGTTGCTCATCGTTTTTAGGGGATAACTGGGAAGCAATATTGCCTTTTTATTACCGCCCATTCATAAACAAATGGCACCAAAAGGCGCCCATTCCCCGTTATGTTGGAATGACATGGTTTGTTCTCTGGATAGAAATAGTGGAATTACTGTTCCGATATTTCCATCTGATCTAAACGGGTTAACAACTTACGGGTCAGCATTTCAAGCTGTTGCTGCTCTTGCTCCGTCAGGGTCGACCAAAGAAAATGCAGGCATTTATGTTGTGGCGGGAGAAGTTGATGTAAAAACTCAATCCCAGCCTCGGTGAGATGCAAATGTAGGCAACGGCGGTCATTATGGCTTTCCCGACGCTCAATCCAGCCTTTCTTCTCTAATTCATCAGCGATACGCGTCGCATTCGTGCGCGAAGAACCCAACGCGGCACTCAATTCTGATGGTTGGATACTGCGACTCTCTTGGGCGTCTAGCGTAATTAATGCCATAAACAAGGTTTCGTTAATTCCTTGCGCTTTCAGCATTTTATTGCGATTTTCTAGCAATTTACTGTGCATATGCATACTCAAGCGGGTGAGTAGAATTTCCTGGTAGGGGAAATCCTTCTGACGTTTTGCTCGAGAGTTCAGCATCTGTTCTATGGGGGAGAATGAACTTTCCATTATGAGGCGCCTCATTAATTTCAAATGGTACAGTAACGATAGTTACTAATAATGTAAACGGTATATTACGAGAAAAATTTAGCAATTAGTGTTATTCAGCCAAGGTGAATCGGCCATTGGCATTACTAACAGTATGGTTATTGTGCTTTAGTTCACAGATTAAGCAACTTATTATCCTAAAATCGTTAGTAATTTGAATGTCAAACCGTAACAGAGCGCGCCAAGTAGCGTAGCGAAGATAATACTGTTGGTTTTATAAAAGCATCCGCAGATCACTAAAAAACCAATTAATGTAGGGAGTAATTTCTGTGGGTGATGAATAATCTCTGGGGTACTGGAAACCACCAATAATGCACAGATTGAGGCGATGCCAATGCTGTCCAGCAGCAGAGACATTTTGCCCCGCAGTAGGCCAGTTTGCTTACGTGCTGGCCCGAAGCGCAGAGGTAAGTAGCGAAACAAGTAATTCACCGTTCCCACCACCAGACCGATCATCAGTATATCTGTATTCATGGTGTTGGCTCCTGCTCGTGATCCTCACGGTGTTTGGCCACGACAGAGGCGGTGGGCTGAAGCAAAGTCGCGAGACAACCACCCGCAATCCCGGCCAAAATAGCCACTGGAATTGAGAACAATAAAACCCCTAATAAGGCACCTGAAAGCGAAGCGATCACCGTCAGGCTGTATTGGCGTTTAAACGAGGCTAACAAAAAACTGAGGAATAATGC
This sequence comes from Yersinia pestis, assembly GCF_900460465.1. Taxonomy (GTDB): domain Bacteria; phylum Pseudomonadota; class Gammaproteobacteria; order Enterobacterales; family Enterobacteriaceae; genus Yersinia; species Yersinia pestis. The sequence goes on from NZ_UAVH01000001.1 coordinate 1,146,908, forward strand.
AGGCAGCATAAAGGAGAGGGACGCTTCAATGGCGGGGTAGTTCTCCAACGGCCCATTACCGAACATCGCGCCGATGGCCGTTCCCAAGACCCAAGATAACCACGAGGTCACTGCGATACCGAGCATCCAGTTCTCGCTCCAGCGCCGTTGATCCTTCATCAATTTAGTGGTTGCAGCGGCAAACACTTCATCGGTTAAACCAAAAGCCCATAAGGCCGTTTTTTTACCTGATAGTTTTGCCAAAATGCGGTGTTTAAGTGCCGGGCCATACAAAATATGGCGCACATCCATTGCCATCACCGTCAGTGCCGATACCCACAATGACATCCCGGCGCTCAGCAGGGCGGTAATCACAAATTGGCTGGCACCAGCATAAATAATGCAGGAAAAGAAAATGCTTTCCAGCGGGGTAAAACCCAGTTTTACCGCACTGAGGCCAAAGGCGAAAGCGACGGGTAAATAGCCGATAACAATGGGCAGGCTATCCGTAATACCTTCAACGAAAGTCGCGGCCGCTGAAGTTGTAGAAGAAGGGGCTGTGGTTGGGTTTGGCATAAAGTTAGCTATAGATAGATTAGGTTACAGGGCAAACTCATCAGTTATGTAACATTAACAGAGAGGTTATTGCCTTAATACCCTATAACCTAATTTATATCTATATTGACTATTAGTTAGCTAACCAATGGTCGTAATCACACTGCTTTCATCATCACATTATTCTACGGTTTGATTCGCGGGTTGATCACTTCGTTTACCCACAAGCCAGGTCACTATATTCAACAGGCACAGGACCAACCCTGCGGTGGAGACGCCATACCAGCCAGCATGTTGATAGGCGGCGGCTGAAATCAGCGACCCCAGTGCTCCACCGATAAAGTAAGACGTCATATAGCCTGCGGTTAGGCGGTTTCTTGCTTCTGGCATCATGCGGTACATCACGCTCTGGTTGGTCACGTGCACAGCCTGTACGGCTAAATCCAGTACGATAATCCCAATAATCAGTGCGATGATTGAGTGTTGGCCGAAGGCAATGGGCAACCAGGATAGCAACAGTAAAACTAATCCGGCGCTGGTGGTGACACGTGCTTTACCTTTATCGGCCAATTGACCCGCTTTGGTCGCCATTAATGCGCCAGCGGCCCCCACTAAACCAAATAGCCCAATAGTGGCTTCAGAGTAACCGAATGGTGGCGCGGCCAGCAGGAAGGCCATTGATGTCCATAGCACACTGAAATTGGCGAATGATAATGCCCCGAGTAAAGCGCGGGTACGCAGTACGGGGGTGTGAATAAACAGGGCGAAAATTGAACCGAGCAACTGACCATAATTTAAACCGGTATGTTGTTTATAGCGTGGCAGGCAGCGCCAAAGGACCAGTGCCATGATAAACATCAAGGCACTGGCAACCCAATAAATGGTGCGCCAGCCGCCGAGGGTTGCCAGTGCGCCAGCGACGGTCCGAGCCAGTAAAATACCCAACAACAGGCCGCTCATAATGATACCGACCACTTTACCGCGTTTTTCTGGTGCTGCCAGTGTCGCCGCTAAGGGGACCAACAATTGTGCGACCACAGAGAACAAGCCGGTGAGGGCGGTCCCGATAATCATCATCGTCAGATTTTGCGACATCGCGGTAATCAGCATGCCGCCTGCTGCCAGTAAGGTCATGCCAACAATCAGCCCACGGCGTTCAAACATATCGCCCAGTGGGACTAAGAACATCAGTCCTACGGCATAGCCCAATTGGGCGGCGGTGACGATAAAACCGGCCTGATTGACAGAGAGGTTAAAGTTTGTGGCGATAGTTTCCAACAAGGGCTGGGCGTAGTAGTTACTGGCAACGGCCAGCCCCGTGGCTACCGACATCAATACGATCAGTGCCGGGCTTAAACCAGGAGTGTCAGTTTTTTGCATTATGGGATGTGGTGTCTGAATTTAGGAGGAAGAGAGTATTTCATATTTTAGGTGTTTTGCCTTTGGAATTTGGTGGCGAGGCATTTTCGAGCGAGGGCCAAAGGCCCCCTTTGGAATGACAACCACGATAACCCCCCATTACGGCGATCATCATTACTACAATCATCATTACTACAAATCACCATGACTGTAATCACCACCACGACTACAAATCACCACCACCACCACTACTCAGCAATCAAGCTCACATGTGCGGCCACAATCCGCCAACCGCACGGTAATTTAACCCATGTTTGCATCTGGCGGCCGACACGTGTACTCCCTTCGCGGTAAAATTCAGTGCTGGCAACCGCCGTATCCTCGCCAAAGGTGGTGATCACCGTATTCTTCAATTTACGATCCAGCCCTACCGAAGGCCGGTTCTGACGAAACTCTCTGATGGCATCAATACCATACAGATCTTCCCCCGCGCCAAAACGCACTGTACGTTTATCGTGCCAAAACAACGCATCTAATACCGCAATATCATTGCCGATTAGCGCCTGTTCATAACGATAAAACGCCGCAGTGACTTCGGCCAGCACCGCTAGGTGATCGATACATGCATTTTTCATCTGATTATTCTCATCGGAGACGGTTCTCGCCAAATGGCTATCTTTATCAAGCACGGTCCTATCAAATAACGGACCTATCAAATAGCGGTCCTATCAAATAACGGTCCTATCAAATAACAGTACTCACCGGCGCGCTGACCAACCCTTGTTGCTCCAGCGCATAAGCCGCGCGCAGGCATAAATCTTCTCGCCATGGTGGGGCAATCAACTGAATGCCAATTGGTAAGCCGCGGGTGGTTTTCAAGGGTACGCTCACGACTGGCAGACCCAGGAAGGAGATTGGCTGGGTTAATATGCCCATACTGGCGCGGATCGGTAGGTCCATATCATTAATCCTCATCGTGTCCTGGCCGATAAGCGTGGCACTGCATGGCGTTGCTGGGGCAATCAAAATATCCCAGTGCTCGAACAGCGGCAAAATGTGTTGGCGAAAATGATGACGGAAACGCTGGGCCTGTACGTACCAAGTTGCCGGTAGCATGGCTCCGGCTAATAACCGCTCCCGTGATAGGGGTTCAAAACGTTGAGGTGATTTCCTCAAGGCGGGCAGATATTGATTGCCGCCCTCGCTGGCACTGATAATAAATGCCGCTGACCGGGCTAAATCACTCTGCGGCATCTCGACCTCCGCGTTAGCCTCAAGCGCCTTTGCGACCGCCAGCACTGCGGCTTTGGCGTCATCATCACTCCATTGATGAAAGTAACCGCCCAGCACCGCGCTTCTTAACCCTTGCTGACCACGCGTCAGTAAATTTTGGCACGGCGTGACGGGTTGATCGGCTTGAAAATTATCCTGAGTATCGATGCCTTGCATCACGTCATAAACCACCGCCAAATCTTGCGTACAGCGTGCCATTGGGCCGATATGGTCCAGACTGGCGACAAATGGGTGGGTGCCGCGGCGTGACAGGCGGCCAAAGGTTGGTTTCAGCCCAAAAATACCACACAGTGAGGAGGGAACCCGGATCGAACCGTTAGTATCACTGCCGAGAGAAAAGTGCACGAGCCCTGCGGCGACCGCTGCCGCAGATCCGCCAGAAGATCCCCCTGCAATGCGGTTCAGATCGTGTGGATTATGGGTGGCACCATAATGGCTGTTCTCGGTAGTAAAACCGTAAGCATAGGCATCCATATTTAACATGCCGGAGAGCATGGCTCCTTGGCGGCTCAGGCATGAAATGGCCCAGGCATCCTGTTTGGCGGGGGCTTGATCACAAAATAAGCTGGCACCTGATAGGGTTGTTTCTCCGGCAACATCGAACAGATTCTTGACCGCATAAGGGACTGCCGCCAGTGCTGGCAGCGGCTGGCCTTTGGCGCGTAGCGTATCTAGCCGACAAGCTTCGCTAAGCATACGGTCAGCGGTGATATGGGTATAAGCGTTGATGAGCGGATTGGCGACGGTAATGGCGTCCAACGTCTGCTGTGCGATCGCTTGTGCGGATAATTCGCCCTTGTGCAGGGCTTGTTGGATCTCGCTGATAGTGAGTGATGAGGCAGGCTTCATAACCGGTATACCCCCGCGATCTCTTGCCGTTCATCTAAAGGTAGGGCCATCAGCGGTGCGGCCAGAGCGGCAATGTGTTCAAATTGTTGCTGCAATGCCGCACGGCGCTGCTCGTCTAACGCCACCGCCAGCAATGTTTCCATCTGCAGGATATAGGCGGGCCAATCCATGCTGATCATTTTTTCTGATGTCTTTTTCATGACAACTCCGGTACTGACTAAGCAAGCCGTGAACCAAATACAGGGGGGTGAGTTGGGTGGCTATTCCCTGTGTGGCTGTTATTTAGCCTATTACTTCCTCACCTCTGCGATCCTTTTCGCCGATTGACGGGGGACTCATTGACTGTCCGAGTGAAAGTAAGCAAGAGCTGTTCCAGATTGTCAGGTTTCGTGCTGAGAGTGAAGAATCTCTTATTATCGGTTGGTGAGAGTGTGTTATGTTCCGCAAAAATGCCTATGCTGAAACGAGAGTTTCATTAGCGTAATGAGTTTCACTGGTTGGGGAAAGGGATGAAACAAATCGACGAACGTTTGCGGGGACATTACACACAACTCACCCCGCAAGAGCAGCGCGTTGCTGACTTTATTTTTGCCCATTTTGATGATCTGATCAGCTACAACAGTGCCGAACTGGCGCGATTGAGTGGTGTATCCAAGGCTACGGTTAGCCGTCTGTTTAAACGCCTTGGCTACGGCAGTTATCGAGAAATGCGCGAAGAGGTGCGGGCCTTGCGCCAAAGTGGTATGCCACTAACGGATAATCGCGATGCGGTGCAGGGCAATACCTTGCTGGCTCGCCACTATAAACAAGAAATGGCGAACCTGGCGCATTGGGTCAATCAGTTGGATAGCCAGCAACTTACCGATGTGATCGATGCCATGGCACAAGCGCCGCGTATCTTGCTATTGGGGCTGCGTAACAGCTATCCGGTCGCGCTGCATTTACGCCAACAGTTGTTGCAGGTACGCCAGCAGGTACATGTGATCCCACAGGCAGGGCAGACATTGGCTGAGGAATTGGTGGACATTACCCCGCATGATCTGGTGATTGTGGTGGCATTTCGCCGTCGGCCCAAGGCGATCCGCGAAATCCTATTACACATGCAGGGTCAGGGCGTACCGACATTGTTGATCTGTGAGCCGCAAGCTCAGTCATTGCTGTCGCTGGCCCGTTGGCGCTTGACCACCCCACTGGACAGTGTTTCGGCTTTTGATAGCTATTCTGCGGCCATGAGTTTAGTGAATTTACTGAGCAATGCATTACTGCATAAAATACTGGCAGAAGGCCGCCAGCGGATACATCAAATTGCTAATTTGTATGATTCGTTGGGGGAGTTGGAATAGTGTGAATCAGTCGTGTGCCAGACACGCCATTCTCTGCGGCACACGCTTTACTCTCCCGCCTATCCCCACCTTTCAGAGCACGTCATCGGTGTTTGTTATTAGCCTGCCAGTAGTCGTTTTAATGCACCTAAATGGTGCGTTTCAATCTTCGTATTGCACTTTATTTGTTAGTTCCTTTATCCACTTATATGCGCTGAAATTCAATTATTCCACGTGAATAGGGGGTGTTTTTGCCTTGTTCCTGGTTGGCATGGTACTTGCAACGATAATTTCAATTCTGTTTTTTAAGAATCCATTGTTTCATTGTTGAGTTATCGGAGATAGGCTATGAACATAAAAAAGCGGATGTTGTGGCTGTGGGCAGTACTGGTATTGGTTCAGGCCCCTGCGGTATTAGCGGATCAATTAGAGAAAATACAACAGCGTGGAGTCTTGCGTGTGGCGGTACCTCAAGATTTTCCGCCTTTTGGTTCGGTAGGAACTGATCTTCAGCCACAGGGCTATGATATCGATATGGCTCAGTACCTGGCCGATAAAATGAAACTAAAGTTGCAACTGGTGTCAGTGACCAGTGCCAATCGGGTGCCTTATCTGCAAACCGATAAAGTGGATTTGGTGATTTCCAGTCTGGGTAAAAATCCGGAGCGGGAAAAAGCCATCGCCTTTAGCCGTGCTTATGCGCCGTTTTTCCTCGGCGTATTTGGGGCTAAAGATGATGAACTGAAGCAACCGGAACAACTGGCGGGTAAAACCATTGGTGTCACTCGTGGGGCGGTGGAAGACATGGTATTAAGCGAGATCGCGCCGAAAGCGGCTCAGATCAGACGCTATGAGGATAACAACACCACGCTGTCGGCCTATCTATCCGGTCAGGTTAATTATCTGGCAACCGGCAATCTGGTTATCAGCGCCTTGGCCCGCCAGAATCCTAAGCAGGCACCCGTCGCAAAATTTATGCTGAAAGATTCACCGTGTTATATCGGCCTGCGTCAGGGAGAACCGGCACTGAAAGCCAAAGTGGACGCCTTGATTGGTGACGCGTTGCAGGACAATACGCTGAATGGCTTATCGGAGAAATGGTTGAAAGCGCCGTTACCTGCTGATCTTGGTGCATAACGGGAGCCGGCTATGACCTATCAGCTAAATTTTGCTGCTCTGTGGCCTTATTTGCCCGAATTACTGTCGGGTCTGCTGACCACCATTGAGCTGACGGTTATGGCGACCATCGGGGGCATTGCATTGGGGATCTGCGGGGCTGCGATCCGCTGTGGCAACACCGTGATATTGCGGCGTCTCTGGGGAGGTTATGTGGAAATTGTCCGTAACACCCCGTTTGTCGTGCAACTATTTTTCATCGTTTTTGGTCTACCGGCGCTGGGGCTAAAGTTAAGCGCCGGGCAGGCCGCCCTGCTGGCGATGACAATCAATCTGGGCGCTTACAGCACGGAGATTATCCGTTCGGGCATTCAGGCCAGTGCCAAAGGCCAATGGGAGGCCGCGCGGGTTCTGGGCTTGAGCCGTAGCCAGACCTTTTTCCGCGTGATCCTGCCGCCGTCATTGCAGCGGATTTATCCGGCGCTGGTCAGTCAATGCATCATTGTTATGCTCGGTTCAGCCGTGGTGTCACAAGTTTCATTTGAAGAACTGACCTTCGCCGCCAATCTTATTCAGTCGCGGACTTTCCTCAGTTTTGAGGTCTATCTGGTGACCACCTTGCTGTATTTGTTGTTCGCTATCGTGATGCGCCAGCTATTGCTGGCGGCCGGGCGTCGATACTTTGGGAGCCATGCCTCATGACATTTACTGACTGGGATATCATCCGCAACCTGCTATTGGCGGCCCGCTGGACGCTGTTACTGTCACTCACGGCCTTCTTCGGTGGCACGTTGGTGACATTACCGCTAATGCTGATGCGGTTGAGCCACTGGCGTTGGGCGGCGCGCGTTGTCCGTTTATATACCGAGCTGTTCCAGGGAACCCCGTTATTGATGCAGCTATTTTTGGCCTTTTTCGGTCTGGCGCTGTTTGGCATCGATGTTAGCCCGTGGACAGCAGCGGCCATGGCACTCACCTTATTCACCAGTGCATTTTTGGTGGATATCTGGTGCGGCAGTATCGCCGCTTTGCCGAAAGGCCAGTGGGAAGCATCACGTTGCCTGGGGTTGAGTTTTCACCAAACGCTCTTTCGGGTGATTGCCCCACAAGCGATGCGTATCGCGATTGCGCCAACCGTAGGGTTTTCGGTGCAGGTTATCAAAGGCACGGCGCTGGCCTCCATCATTGGTTTTGTCGAGCTAACCAAAGCGGGCACTATGCTGAACAATGTCACTTATCAGCCATTTAAAGTCTTTGGGCTGGTCGCGCTGGGCTATTTCCTGATGTGTTATCCCCTATCGCGTTATAGCCATTATCTGGAGAAGAAATTCCATGCCATTGATCACCATTAATCAGGTTCAAAAATACTATGGTAAGAACCATGTGCTTAAAGGCGTGGATTTGGATATCGAGATTGGTGAAGTGATTTCGATCATTGGTCGCAGTGGCTCGGGGAAAAGCACCTTGTTACGGTGCATGAACGGGCTGGAAGATTATCAGGACGGCAGTATTAAACTGGGCGGAATGACGGTAACCAACCGCGATTCGCAAGCGCGTGAGATCAGCCGTTCAGTCGGTATGGTGTTCCAGAATTTTAATTTATTCCCCCATATGACGGCGCTGGAGAATGTGATGCTGGCTCCGCGGCGAGTATTGAAAAAAGGGGCCATCGAGTGTCGTGAACTGGCGGCACAGATGCTGGAGAAGGTCGGGCTGGCAGATCGGGTCGATTATTACCCGGCGAATCTGTCTGGCGGCCAGCAGCAACGGGTCGCGATTGCCCGCGCATTGGCGATGGAACCGAAAGTATTACTGTGTGATGAAATTACTTCTGCGCTGGATCCCGAGCTGGTGGGCGAGGTCTTGAAAGTCCTTGAGCAGTTAGCCGCGGAGGGCATGACGCTGATCCTGGTCACCCATGAAATGAATTTTGCCCGTGAAGTCGGTGATCGGGTGGTATTTATGCATCAAGGGCGGGTGTGGGAGCAGGGCGAGAGTCGCGCGCTATTTGCCGATCCACAGACCCGCGAATTGAAACAGTTTATATCGTCAGTCCGCGGTTTATCTGGCCCTGCCTGATGGTGATTTATATAAAGGATGGAGATTTTTTATGTCAGAGATAAACCCTAATCCCTTGTTCAGGCAGATAAATCCACCTGCCCGTTTATTAATGGGGCCGGGACCGATCAATGCCGATCCACGGGTATTACGGGCGATGTCCAGCCAGTTGATCGGCCAATATGATCCGGCGATGACCGATTATATGAATCAGGTGATGGCGTTGTATCGGGGGGTTTTCCGGACGGAGAATCGCTGGACAATGTTGATCGATGGAACCTCGCGTGCGGGCATTGAGGCCATTTTACTGTCGGCGATCCGCCCCGGTGACAAAGTGCTGATCCCGGTTTTTGGCCGTTTTGGCTATTTATTGTGTGAAATTGCCCGCCGTTGCCGTGCCGAAGTGCATATTATCGAGGTGCCGTGGGGGGAGGTATTCAGCCCGGATAGAATTGAAGATGCCATCAAGCACATTCGCCCGCGCCTGTTACTGACCGTGCAGGGCGATACCTCTACCACGATGTTGCAACCGTTAGCTGAGCTGGGTGATATTTGTCGCCGCCATCAGGTGTTGTTCTATACCGATGCCACCGCGTCACTGGGTGGGAACCCATTGGAGACGGATGCCTGGGGGTTGGATGCGGTCTCTGCTGGATTGCAAAAGTGCCTTGGCGGGCCATCCGGCAGTTCACCGATTACCCTGAGTCCACAATTCGCCGAACAGATTCGTCGCCGTAAATGTATTGAGCAGGGTATTCGTACTTCAGATCATGCGGATGGCGACGAGGAGATGATCTACTCCAATTACTTTGATCTGGGCATGATCATGGATTATTGGGGGCCGGAACGGCTGAATCATCATACCGAGGCCACCAGTATGTTATTCGCCGCACGTGAATGCGCCAGAGTGATATTAGAGGAAGGGCTGGATCATGGGATCGCCCGCCATGCCTTACACGGTGTCAACGACGGATGAAAAGTGATCCACTTATATCTCCACCAACGGCCCAATATTGATCCACCGTTTTACTCAGGATTAGCTTCTGCTATAACCCCGGCCTTTCGTTTCTGTCTGAGTCGATAGCTTTCTCCTTTGATTTGAACGACATGTGAGTGGTGTAAGATACGGTCCAGCATCGCTGAGGTCAGTGCTGCATCACCGGCGAACGTTTGATCCCACTGCCCGAACGGCAGATTGGATGTCAGGATCATTGCGCTCTTTTCGTAACGTTTAGCGATGACCTGGAAGAACAGCTTTGCTTCTTCCTGACTGAACGGCAGATAGCCTATTTCATCAATGATGAGCAGGCGGGGGGCCATTACTCCACGCTGAAGCGTCGTTTTATAACGGCCCTGACGTTGTGCCGTAGATAACTGAAGTAACAGATCTGCTGCTGTTGTGAAGCGAACTTTGATACCTGCACGGACTGCTTCATAGCCCATCGCTATTGCCAGATGGGTTTTCCCCACACCTGATGGCCCCAGTAATACGATATTTTCATTACGTTCTATGAAGCTGAGTGAGCGTAACGACTGGAGTTGCTTCTGCGGTGCTCCGGTGGCGAATGTGAAGTCATACTCTTCGAACGTTTTCACCGCCGGGAAGGCTGCCATTCGGGTATACATCGCCTGTTTACGTTGATGACGTGCCAGTTTTTCTTCATGAAGCAGATGCTCCAGGAAGTCCATATAACTCCATTCCTGGTCTACTGCCTGTTGTGACAGCGCAGGCGCTGCGCTTATAAGGCTTTCCAGTTGCAACTGCCCGGCGAGCGCCATCAGTCGTTGATGTTGCAGTTCCATCATCACGCCACTCCTCTGCAGAATGAGTCGTAGATGGAGAGTGGATGATGCAGGGGGTGTTTGTCGAAGTTCACCAGATTTTCATCAAGATGCACGTCATACTCTTTTTTCTCCGGAGGCAGTGCCAGCATGGACTGCTGCTCTTCGAGCCAGCGATCGCAGGGACGGGCCTGGATTGTTTCATGCTTTCGTTGGTTAGCGACATCGTGCAGCCAGCGCAGACCGTGGCGGTTGGCTGTTTCAACATCGACAGTGATCCCCATCGGGCGCAGGCGAGTCATTAGTGGGATGTAAAAACTGTTACGGGTGTACTGCACCATCCGTTCCACCTTACCTTTAGTCTGTGCCCTGAAGGGGCGACACAGTCGGGGAGAGAAGCCCATCTCCTTGCCGAACTGCCACAGCGAAGGATGGAACCGGTGCTGACCGGTCTGATATGCGTCACGTTGCAGAACCACAGTTTTCATATTGTCATACAACACTTCGCGCGGCACACCACCAAAGAAGCGGAACGCATTACGATGGCAGGTCTCCAGCGTGTCATAACGCATATTGTCAGTGAATTCGATGTACAGCATTCGGCTGTATCCGAGAACAGCAACGAACACGTGAAGCGGTGAGCGACCATTACGCATAGTGCCCCAGTCAACCTGCATCTGTCGTCCGGGTTCAGTTTCGAACCGAACGGCAGGCTCCTGCTCCTGAGGAACCGAGAGAGAACGAATGAATGCCCTGAGAATGGTCATTCCGCCACGATATCCCTGGTCTCTGATCTCGCGAGCGATTACCGTTGCCGGGATTTTGTAAGGATGAGCATCGGCGATGCGTTGACGAATATAATCCCGGTATTCATCCAGGAGTGAAGCAACAGCAGGTCGCGGCGTATATTTTGGCGGCTCAGATTTTGCCTGCAAATAACGTTTAACGGTATTGCGGGAGATCCCCAGTTCTCTGGCAATCGCCCGGCTACTCATTCCCTGCTTGTGCAGGATTTTAATTTCCATAACTGTCTCAAAAGTGACCATAAACTCTCCTGAATCAGGAGAGCAGATTACCCCCTGGATCTGATTTCAGGCGTTGGGTGTGGATCACTATTGCACCGTTCGTTACAACACGGTAGCGCACTTTTGGCCGGTATTCAGGGGATGGGGCTTTCGGTGTTTGGTGATAGGAAGCATCGTATGAATAACGTATTGGGCGTGGTCATACCGAAAGGTATTCCCGGTGAGCAAGTCCGGCAACTGCTGTTGAATGACTTTGGTATTGAGATTGGTACCTCGTTCGGGCCGTTGAATGGCAAAATTTGGCGTATCGGCACCATGGGGTATAACGCCCGTAAAGATTGTGTCATGCAAACGCTAGTGGCGCTGGAGGCGGTATTGAACCGTTTAGGGTTTACCACAGTTCAAGGCGCAGGGTTACAAGCCACATGGGATGTCTATCAGGTGGATAGTGCTCATCAGGTGGATAGTGCGCATCAGGTGGATAGTACTCATCAGGCGGATAGTGCTCAAAGGAATAGCGATCATGCTCAACTGAATGGAGCGAATTGATGAGCGTAACCCTACCGGATATCGAGGCTGAACAGGCTGCATTACAGGTCTTGGCCCGTTGTGACGTATTGGCGGCAATCAGTGAATCCCCCGAAGGGCTGACTCGGGTCTATCTATCTCCTGAACATTTACGGGCAAATCGGCAAGTCGGTGAATGGATGCAAGCGGTTGGTATGCAGGTTTGGCAGGATACCGTGGGGAATATTTGTGGCCGTTATGAAGGGCGACAACCGGATGCCCCCGCCATCTTGTTAGGTTCTCATCTGGATACGGTGCGCAATGCGGGCCGCTATGATGGCATGTTAGGGGTATTAACTGCGCTGGAGGTCGTGGGGTACTTACATCGTCATCAGCAACGTTTACCGGTCGCCATTGAAGTGATTGGTTTTGCTGATGAAGAGGGAACGCGGTTTGGCATCACCCTGCTTGGCAGTAAAGGGGTGACGGGGCGTTGGCCTGTGGAGTGGTTAAATACGACCGATGCCGATGGCATCAGTGTCGCGCAAGCGATGGTTCGTGCCGGTTTAGATCCAATGGACATCGGGCAATCTGCGCGTGCAGCCAATGCCTTCTGCGCCTATCTTGAACTGCATATTGAGCAGGGGCCGTGTTTAGAAAACGCGGGTTTGGCGCTGGGTGTGGTGACGGATATTAATGGCGCGCGCCGTTTACAATGTCAGTTTACCGGGTTGGCGGGCCATGCGGGGACCGTACCGATGGGGCAACGGCAAGATGCATTGGCCGGTGCCGCTGAATGGATGTGTGTCGTAGAGGCATTGACTGCGGCTCAGGGGGAGCATTTAGTGGCGACGGTAGGGACGTTGACGTGTCTGCCCGGTGCAGTGAATGTAATCCCCGGTCAAGTGAGGCTGACACTGGATATTCGCGGCCCAAATGACCGTGGGGTGAATGATTTATTGACCCGTCTATTGGCTGAGGCTGAAGCGATCGCCACGCGTCGTGGCATAACGTTTGCCGCCGAAGGGTTTTACCGTATCAAGGCAACGGCTTGTGATAGTGCTTTGCAGCAGTGCATCAGCCAGAGTATCAGCCAGGTGCAGGGCCGTTGTTTAGCGCTGCCCAGTGGCGCGGGCCATGATGCGATAGCCATGGCGGAGTGCTGGCCAGTCGGGATGCTATTTGTCCGCTGTAAAGGCGGCGTCAGCCATCATCCAGATGAGTCCGTCACGAGTAGTGATGTTGCGGTGGCGATTCAGGCGTATCTGGAGGCTGTTCTTACGTCTCCTTCGTCCCCTTCGTCCCCTTCGTCCTTGACGCCGCAGCGGTGTTAGCGGCTCTCACTCGCCTGAATCACTGACTGATGTCAGCTCATCAGGACTCATTCGTTTGCTGCCTTGCTGCAACGCCAATGACGTCGGGGATCCCCCTTTTTACTTGACGCCGCAGCGGTGTTAGCTGCGCTCACTCACCCGGATCACTTAATCGTTGGCCTCAAAATTAATAGCCTCATCCCTGAGGCTCAGACTGCTGACAAACCCCGATGACGCGATCTTGAACGGTGAGGATAGGCAGAGGAGTAAAGCGTCCGCGCCAAGGATGGCGCGGCTCGAGCCTACATGGATGTATTTACGGCGTCTTTACGATCTGCCTGTTCTCTCCGTCGCGGGCACTTTGTCAATAACCTGAGCCTCATCCCTGAGGCTCAGCCTACGAGCTAGCATAAATGCTGTTCAAATTGCTTTCCGACCCATTTGTCATTTGTGGCCTCCCTCCCTACAACGACAATGAATTAGGTGGTGAAAGTTACAATAAATAATAAGAATCCTGCAAACAAATATAGATTTTTTATTTTTCTATTTACCATTAGTGTGTTTATTTTTACGCATGATATTATCTGGTCTATTCTATAAAATAGATATTATTTTATTCTCTATATTTGAACTTGTCTGTTATTTTATTTGCTGGTTAGTATTGTTTATTTTATCTTTTTTTATTCTCATATCCTTTTTTTTGTTAAAAACAAAAAGTACTGGTATGACCACGGTGTTGGCTTGAGGTGATAATTCACTTAATTCATTCGCTTACGTGAGAGTTGTTTTATTCATTAAACAATGCTCTTGTAGGTGAAAATTATTACACCTTTAGACTTACCATCATTTTTTATGAATTTTTTTATATCTATCTCAAATTGCTGTTTGCCGTAAACCTGTGACGGCAATTAGTCTAAGTTTACGGTTTTTTTAGTGTTTATGTGACTTTTTAATGTCTGTTAATACCCTGTTATTTTCTGTATTGCATATTTATTGTAAATTTACTTCTGCATTTATTAATTAATGATAACCGTATGGGCCAGTGCTAAATAATAATATTTATTGTTATTTTTACTGGCATTACCCCTGTTTTTATTAGGCGTTTCTTTATGAGAGATTGCTATTGCCATGGCATGTTATGGTTCCCATTAAAATTCAGTTTATTAGCTTTATTTTCTCTTTCTTGCTCACCATTAATCGCCACACCTCAAGTGCTAAATGTGCCAAACGCGGGGGCGATTAGTAATGAAATTAGGCAAACAACAATAGAGCCATTGAACGCCCCAGAGGAAACGGATATCAAGCTTCCTCAATTAAATAAGCCCACGCCACCAGAAGGGGGACTCGCGACTGAACGCATTACCCTGCACAGGGTTAGGTTTGAAGGCGATGTCTCGTTATTTCAGCCTGGTATTACCGCTGACAATAAGGATTTACAGGCGCTGATTACCCCTTGGTTAAATCGGTCACTCACATTTAACGATTTACAAGCCATGACTTTTGCCGTGACTCGCTTCTATCGGAAAAAAGGGTGGGTCGCAGCTCAGGCAATATTACCACCACAAACGATTCGGGACGGTATTATTGTGGTGCGCGTTATCGCGGGCCGATTAGATAAGCCTCAGATAAATAACCAAAGTAGTTTGAATTCTCACTTTATCACCACGGTGATTGAAAGTAATAGCTGCAGTAAAAAAAATGGGATCTTTGGTGATAAAGATTGTGCCGCATCTCCCGTTGAATTATCTCGCCTTGAACGCACGGCGCTAATTTTGAATGAAATACCGGGCGTTGAGGCTTCTTTGGCATTAAAACCGGGCACTCAATCTGGAATGACTCGGATTTATGCTGATGTTACACCCGGAAAAAAAATGATGGCTTATCTTGCGGCCGATAATCAGGGAAATGATTATTCCGGTCATAATCGTTTGTTAACCGGCGGTGTGCTTAATAACCTCACTGGCTGGGGAGATCAATTACGGGCAGATTTAATTTTATCCAGCTCGGCAGATGTCTTTAATGGTTTACTGGATTATAACTTCCCCATTAATAGCTATGGTACCCGGGCTGCACTTAATTATAGCTACCTGGATTATACGTTAACGGGGCCTTTCTCCGTATTAGATGCACGTGGTCACTCTACTACCTGGGGCATCAATTTACGACATCCATGGATACGCACCTCTGCTGCACGAATTGATGTTAATGCGGGTTATTATCAGGCCAGAATGCGTGATGCATTAATTTTGTTACCAGAACAAAAACGTAACCTGAATGCGGGCGAATTTGGTATCAGTGGCACTTTTACTGCCTTACCCCGTGGACTCAGTAATTTCAATTTACTGGGCACGGCAGGGGATCTTGCACTGGATGACGAATACAGCCAAAGCATAAATACGCTGACCCATGTGAGCGGTAATTTTAGCCGCTTTAATTATCGCGTCGGCCATGATCAGGGCATTGGGTCTCACGTCTCTTTCTTTAATCAATTTACCGGTCAAATGGCCAGTAAAAATCTGGATAGCTCGCAAAAATTACTCTTGGGTGGGCCACTGGCGGTTCGTGCCTATGGTATTGGCGACGGTTCTGTCGATAAAGGGACGATTTTTACCACGGAATTACGCACACGCTGGCAGCCTGATTTTCCTGACTGGGCCGGCTATGGGCATCAAATTACCGTAGCGGCGTTTTTTGACCAAGGGTGGGGGGCTTATTATCGCCAGCCTATCGTGGGCCTCTCTGAAAATAATATCAACATATCTGGCTTTGGTTCCTATATCACTTTCGCACGCCCGGCAGATTATTTTTTGAATCTGACCTGGGCACACCGAACCGGTCAGGCAGTGACCCGTCATCAAGATAACGATCAGCTCTGGTTGAGTGCTTATAAGATGTTTTAGTGCTTATCGGCATATTTGTCAGATTTAATGGACGCGCATAATGAACAGTAAATTGTACAAACTTATTTTTTGTCGTCGGCTGGGCTGCTTAATTGCCGTGGGAGAATTTACCCGATCATATGGCCGAGCCTTTTCGTCGAAAGGCGGTCAAGCCGGCAATAATCAGCGCCGGGCCGTTGGTATCTTAAGCCGTCTGGCGATGATGACGGGCTTGGCGCTTGGGATATTCCCCTTGCTGGTTCTGGCCCATCCGGTGTTACCGGTTAATGGCCATGTTGTCATCGGGCAAGGGATGTTGGATCAGCAAAGCAGTACGCTTACCGTGACACAGCAAACGGATAAGTTAGCGATTAATTGGGACAGTTTTGATATTGCGCACGGACACAGTGTCATTTATGCCCAGCCGGGTAGCCAGAGCATTGCATTGAATCAGGTGCAGGGGCAGAGCGCATCGCAAATTTATGGCCGCTTACAGGCAAATGGTCAGGTCTTCTTGCTTAACCCGCGCGGGATACTGTTTGGTAAAGAGGCGCAGGTTAATGTCGGTGGGTTGGTGGCGAGCACGAAATATATGTCAAATCCAGAGTTTCTGTCTGGTGACTACCGCCTGATCGGGGGGGAGAGTGAAGGCAATATTATTAATCAGGCGAATTTACGCTCGGCCCCAGGGGGATATATCGCACTGGTGGGTAACCGGATTGATAACCAGCGTTCAGGGTCTATCACCACCCCACAAGGGAACACTGTGCTGGCAGTCGGTCACAGCGTGACCTTGAATCTGGACCATGGGAATTTATTAGGGGTACAAATTCAGGGGGAAACCGTTGCTGCACTGATTCAAAATGGTGGGTTAATCCAGGCTGATGGCGGAGTGATTCAACTGACGGCTAAGGGTAAAGATATGCTGATGGATACGGTGATTGATAATACCGGTATCCTGCAAGCTAAAGGGTTGTCAGCGAAAAATGGTGCTATTTATCTTGATGGCGGTGGTGAGGGGGTTGTCAGCCAGATGGGGACCATCGATGTTAACAATCAGCAGGGGCGTGGAGGACGTGCGGTTGTTGAAGGGAAACGTATTTATCTGAATAAGAACAGTAATATTAAAGCGAAGGGCACTGCAGGCGGTGGCACTGTTTTAGTGGGGGGGGGCTGGCAAGGCAAAGATAATCAGATCAGAAATGCCACGGCTGTGGTGATGGATAAAGGCAGTGATATTGATGTTTCGGCATCTCGCAACGGGCCGGGAGGAAGTGCGGTTTTATGGTCTGAGGATTACACCGGTTTTCACGGTAATATCCGAGCCAGAGGCGGGCCTCAATCAGGCGATGGCGGTCAGGTTGAAACATCCAGCCAACGCAATTTACAAGCTTTTGGGCAAGTGGATGCCAGTGCCGTTCGTGGATCCGCAGGCTATTGGTTATTGGACCCTGCGGAGGTAACAATTGTTAGCAGTGGTGCTGAGAGTGGTGTAATGACTAAAGTGGGTAATATACCCGCAGAGTTTTTTTCTAGCGCCCATATTTTTATTCCAACGGCCAATATTACTCAGATCCTCAATAGTAGTATTAATACCCAGCTTAATAGTGGCACTAATGTTACGATAACCACCAGCAACAGTAGTTTAACGGGGTGCCAATGGTGCAATATAACTGTACAAGCCGATATCACTAAAACGGCGGGAGCCGATGCGACGCTGACATTACAGGCTGACGGTAATATTGTAGTTAATAATAATATTACCGCTGATGCTGGAAAATTAAATTTAAATTTATTAGCAGGAAATACCACTGCGGATTCTGCCATCACGCTGAATAATAGCAAGGTTTTATTAAATGGCGGTGATTTTTTAGCTAAACATGCCAATGATAATAATACGGCACGTATTGGCTTACTGGGCGGGCGATATGATGTTGGCAATTTCACCTTGGATGGGAATACCGCATTAGCCTCACAAGTTGGGGTGAATATCAGTAATGCGGCTAATATTAGCGTCGCGGGCGAAACCGTTATCTCCGGTGTGAGCAGTAACAGCCGTGGGCAAGGGTGGCGTGGTATTGATATATCAAATAATTCGATCTTAACGGGCGTGGGGAATATGACTTTCTCGATAGGCTCTAACTCCAATGTTTCATGGATGGGGGCATTCACTAATGCAACAATTACCAGTGATAAGAATATAATATTCCAAGGGACGGGGAGTTCGTCAGGTGGAGTGGACTTTGTTAATAGCCGTATTTTGTCAAAATCTGGCCGTGTTTTATTTGATATAAATGGCAATATTGTTGTTAAGAATGTTTATGGGCTTCGGGTCAATAATTCACAGCTCAGTGCTAAGGATGTTAAATTTGCAGTCAATGTCACTGGAGTTGATGGTTTTTTACTAAGAGATAGTCATGTTACCGCAACTTCCGGTGATATTAATGCCAATGCTAATACCATCAATAAAGGTATTTGGATCTCAGGTAAAACCAATTTAAACGCCAGTGGTAATGTTAATCTGCATGGTGTGACGACTAATTCGGCCTATGCGGGTGCTGATGCAATAAAGATCAGCGGTAATTCCAGTAGTAACAATGTCAATATTACCGCTGGTGGTCATATCTCTCTGATCGCGGTTAATGGAGGGAAAGAGATTGGAAGCACTGTTTCTGTAGATTACGCCAATATAATAGCTAAGAATGGAGACTTTAATTTAAATATTACTGGGATGAAAGGGAGTCCTTTTAATAACGCTACGATAACTGCCAACAATATTTCAATGAATGGCAATATTACCGCTAATGATGCGGTGTTGATGACTAATACATTCCTCACGGCTAAAGGCGATATCAAAACTGATTTAACCTCTCCTACTAAAGGTTTATGGTTTAGGGGAAATGGTGGGATGACCGCGGCTAATAATATACTCTTGGTTGCTAACAGCACATCGAGTGGAGAAACAGTGAAAATCAATGCGTCTTCCTCGAACAAAATGAATATCACTGCAGGAAAAGATATATCTATAATAGCCGGTAATAGTAAAACAGCTACGGGACCTAACATTAATATTGAAAATGTCAATATAGAAACCAATAATGGAAACTTTACGACTAACGGCATAACAAGTACATGGCTGTCGGGAGTGAATGTTAGCGCGAATGGTGTTGATATAACCTCTAATTCTACTGGCACCGGTGGCATAGTATTGGATAATACTAATATCCTGACAACAGTAGGTGATATTAATACAATAGTAACCAATTCTTCCGGCAAAGGCATTTGGATTAAATCTAACTCAACATTGAATTCTAATAAAGATATCACCTTGGTTGGAGTATCCGCCGGACAGAATGAAGGGGTCATTATTCAAGGTTCTTCAGATGCTTCACGTAACAATATCTCTGCTCAAGGGAATATCACCTTAATAGGTAAAATGGGCAATGGCTCTGGTCAGCATTCATTAATCAATTTGGGTAATGTTAGTCTAACATCAAGCGGAAGAAATATTGATATTAATGGTTCGTCAGCCGGTACCGGGGATGTTTATTTTACCAATGTAGAGCTTAATGCTACCGCAGGTAATGTTTCTATTTATGCTGAAACGAAAACCGCTTTATCGACATCATTAAATGCCGTATTAAGCTTGGGGGGTAATAACAGTATCAAAGCTCAAAATGGATGGCTTATTGGTAAAGCATTTAATACGACACAAGGGGCGGGTATTGGTTTTAGAGCCAATAGTAGCTTATCTGTTGACGGCAATATCATTTTGAAAGGCGAGACCGAAGGGGTTGGGGCCACACGCAAAGGGATTGATTTCTATGGCGCGAATACACTGAATATTATTAAAGGTAGCCAATTATCTCTCCTCGGTGAAAATAAAGGGGCTCAAGATACCGCAGGTGGTAATGGCATAAGCTATACCAGCCTAGCTAAATTAACGGTTAATAATAATGGTTCTTTAAAAATGGAGGGGCGTTCAACCAGCGGTACGGGAATTAACTTCCCAAGCAGCAATAATACGCTGGTATTCAATGGTGATGGTGACACGCTGATTAAAGGCAGCAGTGTCGCGGGTACGGGGGCCGCTATTTCCGGTGTTGTTAATAATAGTACCGGCCCCATGACGATTGAAGGAATCAGTACCGATGGTGCCGGTGTTCACCTTTTCAGTGCAGAACATCGTATTGATCGCATTAATGTCACAGGGAGTTCAACTCACGCCGAAGGTTTGCGGATCAGTGGTAATGCAGCGATTGTCGATACCACATTGACCGGAAAGTCGATCAATGGCAGTGGTGTGAAGATTGATTCATTGCCGGGCTCCAGTGTTGTTACCCGTTCCGTCTTGGATAATGCCACGCTCAATGGCAGCAGTAGCAGTGGGAAAGGGGTGGAAATTACCAGTGATATCAATGGTATTCATCACAGTTCGATTAACGGAACGACTACTGGCACGGGCTACGGTATTGATATTGGCGAAAATTCAAACGTTACCGGGACCAGTGAAGCTGACTTGTTGATTCTACAAGGTGTGGCGACAACAGGCACTGGCACCGGAATAAAACTCAATGGTAATAATGATTTAAGTAATACCAGTTTAAATAGCTCTGCGGTTGATGGTATCGCTTTGGATATCACGGGCCCGCTAGCTAACCAAGGGAATGTGATCCTAAACGGCACGGCTTCTGGTTCGGGGATTGGTGCGCAGGTCAATGGTTCGCTAAGTGATAGTGTGGTTAACGGTACGTCGACGAATGGTATTGGTGTGCAAATCAATGGATCGCTTAAAAACAGCCGCATCAACGGCATTTCGGCCAATGGCAGCGGGGTTAAAATCGATGGCGAGAGCACGCTGGATAACGCTACGCTCAATGGCAACAGTACCGAGGGCAAGGGCGTGGATCTGGCGGCCAATCTGTCCGGTAACCATGGCAGCGTGGTGCATGGCGACACGGTCCATGGCACCGGCATCGACGTGGGTAAAGACGTCACCCTGAGTGGCGGTGGTACGGATGAACCGTTAACGGTCAGCGGTAATGCCAGCGGTGAGAAAGGCACCGGCGTGCAACTGGGCGGCAATAATACCCTCGATAACACCACGCTGAGCGGCAACGCCACCGATGGCCATGGGGTAGAGATTAACAGCCGATTAATCAATAACGGCAATACTACGATTAATGGCAAAACGTCTGATGATGGTCACGGCGTACATATTAATGGGGCCATCAGTGGCGGAGAAATCAATGGTCATTCAGACAATAGCCACGGTGTTTTCCTCGATGAAAGTGCGTTACTTAATGACATCGTTATCGGAGGAGGGACCGGCTCATATAAACTGCCGGTGTTTATAGCATTACCTGAAACCATCGGTGAGCGCGTGACTCTTAATGGTAAACCGATTGATAAAACCCAGCCAGAAGGCAGTAAGGCACGTGAAGGTGATAACCTGACAAGGGGTAAATATACACCTTTGCCACCGGCTACTGACCCTGAATTGCCCCCAGCATCAACCGATGAGGAGAAAAATACAAAACAGACCTCGACGCTAACCCCATCTCAGAAAAGAGAGGATCCAGACATGTTGATAATGGCGCGAAACCATATCTTGAGTACCCTTGAAGGGCGTGATTTATCTTCATCTGTTGTCACTGAATCGGAGCAAAGTGCGGCGGGCGTTACCGGAATTATGGTTTGTCTCCCTCTGAGTGAGACCTCTGAACATGAACCTTGCGATACGTATATTTTAGACAAGGGACAACCCCATCTCCCCATGATGGTCAAGAAGTAAAACACGTTATACCCGTCATATTTCAAGCTGCATGAGCGTTGGCCGCCTTCCTGCAACTCGAATTATTTTGGGTATATTAATTTAATAATATTAACGATACAGCGGGGCTTGGCTAAATAGAGGGTAAGCCCTGAGCTGATAGGGAGATCGGGTAATGGCGGATAAGTCAGTTGAATTAACACCCGTGGTAGAGGCACCAGTTGTGTTTTCATTGCCTTACTTTGAGTTTTTGGTCTGTACCCGGCGTTATGAAGATGCGGGCAGATTATTGATACTGATGTTGGAGAAGCTAGATACTCAATATGGGCGCTGGGATGTTTTTTCTCTGAATAAACAGCCAATACAGCAACAAGAGTATTATTGTAATCGGCTAGCCGCCGCTATCGGATGCTTATTTTCTGATCCCGGATTTGTGATTTCGGAAACCGGTTTCCTTCAGCTAATCAACTTCCACCGTTGGATTGCGTTGATTTTTGCAGCATCGACTTTTGGCCATGCCGATCATGTGATCACTAACCTTAATGAAGCCGGAAATGGGTGCTCGCACCCATTGCGATTCGAGCGAAATAACTTCCTTAAATTTTGTGTGATGTATTTACCCGAATCAGGTATTCCGCTGCAACCGGATATATTATGGCAATTTAATCCGCAGGCAACAGCCGCATTATTTCTGGCGTTATTATCTCCCCGAATTTTACCGAGTGCGGCGGGGCATGAAAAGCGTGAGACTTTATTAGCGTGGTTACCTGAAAAACTCTTAACACTGATCAGTCTTGAGGGGTTACCTGAGCGTATTTTGCATGATGTGTATATGCATTGCAGTTATGCCGACATGGCGAAAAAACACACCATAAAGCGGAGTATTAATTTTCATTTACGTAAAACCATGCTCAAAAATGGATTATCTGATATGAATGAACTGCCACCATTGCGTAGCAAACCATTGATGTTAGTGATTTTAGAGTGGTTTAACAGTGGTCATTCTATCTATCGAACGCACTCCAGTACTCTGCGGGCGGCCCGTGATCAGTTTTCGACTCATGGTGTTGCGATTGCAGAGGCAACAGATGATATTACCCGAAAAGTATTTGATGATTTCACTGAGGTTAGCCGAACGGGGGCGGTCGAAACGATTATGGCGCTGGCACAACAGTTACGCCCGGATGTCATTTATTTTCCCAGTGTGGGGATGTTCCCGATGACGGTGGCGTTGACTAATTTACGGTTGGCCCCCTTGCAGGTGATGGCGTTAGGCCACCCGGCAACCACCCATTCTGACTATATTGATGCGGTGTTGGTGGAGGAAGACTATTTGGGCGATATCGCATGCTTCTCCGAGAAGGTGGTTTCTTTACCTAAAGATTGCCTACCTTATGTGCCGCCAGCCAATATCACTCAACCGGAACCCATACAGCAATTTGTTCAGCGCGAAGCGGTACATATTGCCGTTTGTGCTTCAGCGATGAAAATTAACCCTCGTTTTTTAGCTGCCTGTGCCGAAATCGCCTTACGATCCCCGCTACCTATCATATTTCATTTTCTGGTTGGTTTTTGCTGGGGTATAACTCATAGGGTTATGGAAAAAGCGGTTAATGAGATGGTGACTTCAGCCAAAGTTTATGAACACTTAAATTATCAGAATTATTTACAGGTAATTAATCAGTGCGATCTGTTTATTAATCCGTTTCCTTTCGGCAATACCAATGGCATCGTCGATACGGTGCGGCAGGGGTTGCCTGGTGTTTGTCTGAGTGGGGAGGAAGTCCATGAGCATATTGATGAAGGGTTATTTCGCCGTCTGGGTTTGGCTGAAGAACTGATTACACATAATGTGGAGCAATATATTACGGCGACGGTACGGTTAATTACGGATACAAACTGGCGCAATGGTCTACGCCGTCAGTTGTTACAAACTCAACCCGATAATGTGCTGTTTACCGGTAAACCCGAGCAATTCGGGCAGATCGTTCGTGCCTTGCTGGATAACGGCCATCAGGATGTGAATTAGTATGCTGAAATGGCAGGCCACAACTGCATGTGAGGATCCCGCGGAGGGGGAAGAACTTCATCGCTTGGTTGCCGATATCCCGATCGGCATTTTACAGCACATCACATTGAGGCGGCAGTTTTGGCGAACTGCCTGCGCTATCTATTTATTGGGATGTGGTTTTAGCTTATCTGATGTTAGTAACCGCATGTTATGGGATGAGAATCTCATCGATAAAAATGTGCGCGCCACTTTACAGCGATTACTCGGGGCGCAGGGTTTGCGCCTGTTGTTGATGGGGCGCATTACGCAATCGGAAATCAGCCAAATATTACGGCAGACGGCACTTAGGCTGCTCTATTTCAGCCACTATTATGAATCAGATGCTGTCGCCAGTTATTTACAACAGGGGCAGTCGTTACTCTCGGCGAGCGCCCAGTGCTCACCCTGTGAGTTGTTCCAAGGGCGAATTTCCCCAGGAGAGGTCGATGAGGTGCAATTGACGCTATTAATGGATATTGCCAAAGTGACTAAAATCTCGCTGCGGGCGGCACTGCACCGGCATCTGGTTGAAGGGGCTACGGAGGAGTGGGTCTGTTCAGTGTATAAGATGAACCAAGAGGATTTCTGGCAGAACATGCGTAAATTACATCGTCTAAATGAGCGGGTAGTGCAATTACTGCCGTTTTATACTCGTCAGACTTCAAGTTGCATGTGCGTGGGCTGCCCTCGCTCACCCCAGCCACTTACTGATGTAAGCTCCTCGTGATGCACTGAGTTGCCGCCTTCCTGCAACTCAAATTATTTTGGGCATATTCATCAGATGACCAGATGAAATAATCGCTGAATTAAGTATTTTTTTATTAAACATAAAACTAAGCCTCCTTAATGGGAGGCTTGGTTGATTATTTCGATACTGATTATAAATAAGCT
This sequence comes from Yersinia pestis, assembly GCF_900460465.1. Taxonomy (GTDB): domain Bacteria; phylum Pseudomonadota; class Gammaproteobacteria; order Enterobacterales; family Enterobacteriaceae; genus Yersinia; species Yersinia pestis. The sequence goes on from NZ_UAVH01000001.1 coordinate 1,171,659, forward strand.
GGATACATCATGCGGCTTCAGTTTGCTGCTGTTTAGCCGGTTTTTTGACTACTGGGTTTGCTGCCAAGGCGCTGGCGTCAAACTCATCCACATTAATAGAACGCAGGCGGCTGTTTTCTGCTTTAGTCAGCAACGCGGCCTCTTCGGCGCTGATTTTCCCTTCTGCCAAGGCGTGTTTAGCTAACTGATCCAAGCGAGTAAAGGGCAGGCTCTTACCCGCTTCTTTACTCAGGCGTTTGTGAATCGGTTCTGCGGCAATCACATCCAGCAAGGCCGCTTCCAATAACCCTACCGGGTTAAATTCACTTGGCGTCAGGTACTGACCACGGCCGATACGGCTACGGGTGGCTGATGGAACTTGTAGCAATTGCGCCAACTGGTGATCCAGATGATCGGACGGTGCCCGATGTACACGGCCCAATGGGAAGACCACGACACGCATCAATCCAGCAATCACGCTATTCGGGAAGTTACGCAGCAAGTCATCCAGTGCTTGTTCGGCCTGATACAGAGCATCTTGTACCCCCCAATGTACCAACGGCAGATCCTCTTTCTGACGGCCTTCATCTTCATAGCGTTTCAGTGTGGCGGATGCTAAATACAGTTGGCTGAGGATATCACCCAAACGGGCAGAGATACGTTCGCGACGTTTTAGGCTACCACCCAGCACGCCCATTGAAACATCAGACAGCAAGGCCAAGTTAGCGCTCAGACGGTTTAGCTGTTGATAATAACGCCGGGTGCTGTCTTTGACTGGTGTTGCACTGGTGCGGCCATTGGTCAGGCCCAGCCAGAAGCTGCGTACCATACTACTACCGACGTGGCCCAAGTGACCAAACAGGGCTTTATCGAAAGCGGCAACGTCATTGGATTGCGCAGCCGCCATCTCATCGAGAACAAATGGATGGCAACGGATAGCACCCTGACCAAAGATAATCATACTACGGGTCAGAATATTTGCGCCTTCGACAGTGATACCGATGGGTGCGCCCTGATAACCACGGGCGACAAAGTTAGCGGGGCCAAGACAGATCCCTTTACCACCGGCGATATCCATGGCATCCATCACGGCGCGTTGACCACGGTGTGTACAGTGATATTTAACAATGGCAGACAAGACGGCTGGTTTCTCGCCCATCATAATGCCGCTGGTGATTAAGGTTGCGGCTGCATCCATCACATAAGTGTTACCGGCGATCCGCGCCAGTGGCTCTTCAATCCCCTCCATCTTACCGATGGAGATTTTGAATTGACGGCGAATATAAGCGTAAGCACCGATCCCCATCGCCACACTTTTCAGGCTACCAGTGGCATTGGAAGGCAAGGTGATTCCACGCCCCACAGACAGGCATTCCACCAGCATCCGCCAGCCTTGACCGGCCATTTGAGGGCCGCCGATGATGTAATCAATGGGGACAAAAATATCGTTACCACGGGTAGGGCCATTTTGGAACGGTATATTGAGCGGGAAGTGACGATGCCCGATCTCTACTCCTGGTGTATGGGTTGGGATCAGTGCACAGGTAATCCCCAAGTCTACCGTATCGCCCAGTAAGTGTTCGGGGTCCGATAATTTGAAGGCCAGCCCCAGAACCGTCGCGATGGGGGCCAGCGTAATATAGCGCTTGTTCCAGGTTAGGCGCATGCCGAGAACCTGTTTACCTTGCCACTCGCCCATACAGACAATACCAACATCAGGGATCGCACCGGCATCAGAACCAGCTTCCGGGCTGGTTAGTGCAAAACAAGGGATCTCGTCACCCCGGGCTAATCTTGGCAGATAATGATTTTTTTGCTCTTCAGTGCCGTAATGTTGCAGTAATTCACCTGGGCCAAGGGAATTTGGCACGCCAACGGTGATGGCCAGAATACCTGAGACCCCAGCTAGTTTCTGTAACACGCGGGCCTGAGCATAAGCAGAAAACTCAAGGCCACCATATTCTTTCTTAATGATCATCGCGAAGAAGCGTTTTTCTTTCAGGTAATCCCATAATTCTGGTGGCAAATCAGCCAGTTCATGGGTTATCTGGAAGTCATTAGCCATACGGCAGGCTTCTTCAACCGGCCCATCGATAAAGGCTTGCTCTTCGGCGGTTAATTGCGGTTTTGGATAGTTATGTAATTTTTTCCAGTCAGGAGCCCCTCGGAACAAATCACCTTCCCACCAGGTAGTCCCTGCATCGATCGCTTCTTTTTCTGTACGCGACATAGCAGGCATGACGCTACGGAAAATCCGTAATGCTGGCGCAGAAAACAGTGACTTGCGCAGCGGCGTTAGGATCAGTGGCAACAGCATAATCACCAGTGGCAATAATACCCAGAATGACCATAACTGCGATGCGCTCAAAGCGGCGGTGTAAACCAGAAGAATTAAACTGCTGAGATAAAGGTTCACCCGGTGATAGAACAACACACTAATAAGAACCAGTAAGGCAATAATGCTAAGAACTATCATAATGAAGCTCCTGAGATGTAGGAGGTCTGACCTGTTGAGTGATACATTTGTTTTAGTTCATCTCATTCTTTTTATCAATAAAATTACATGTTATTTACAACTCATCTCACAAACTGGCCGCATTAAAGAATAAAGCCTTCATGCTAATGCATCACAGTGCTTCTCGCTGTTTATGCTATCCGGTACACTGATTGAGGAAAAATATTGATGCTATAGGACATATAAAGAGGCCTTCCTTTATGTACCACGATTTAATCCGTAGTGAATTGAACGAAGCAGCAGACACGCTGGCAAATTTTCTGAAAGATGATAGCAATATTGATGCCATTCAACGGGCCGCGATATTGCTGGCTGACTCTTTCAAGGCGGGTGGCAAAGTATTGTCATGTGGTAATGGGGGTTCCCATTGTGATGCCATGCATTTTGCCGAAGAGTTGACGGGGCGTTATCGTGAAAACCGCCCCGGTTATCCAGCCATTGCAATTTCGGATGTCAGCCATCTGTCATGTGTCAGTAATGACTTTGGCTACGATTATGTTTTCTCTCGCTATGTTGAAGCGGTGGGCCGTGAGGGGGATGTGTTACTGGGCATTTCTACTTCAGGTAATTCTGGTAATATCATTAAGGCGATTGAGGCTGCTCGTGCCAAAGGCATGAAAGTTATCACGCTAACGGGGAAAGATGGCGGTAAAATGGCCGGCTCTGCGGATATTGAAATCCGTGTTCCTCATTTCGGTTATGCCGATCGTATTCAGGAAATTCATATCAAAGTCATTCACATCTTGATTCAGTTGATCGAAAAAGAGATGGTAAAAGCCTGATGTGCTGGGGTGATCAACCGCGGTATTAATCAAGTTGATCACCTCAATCTTCTGTGAACATTCCGGTTACCTCATAAAGCGCCAAAAGTCATGCCTGTTTTATTGCTGGCCTGGTTGGATATTAGTTTACTGTTTGTCTATTAGATGACGGCTCGTTTATCAGAGGGCTGGTCATGTTTCAGATAAGTCGCGGAGGTTGGTTATGTGCGAATTGCTTGGGATGAGCGCAAATGTGCCCACGGATATTTGCTTTAGCTTTACCGGCCTGGTGCAGCGTGGTGGGGGGACTGGCCCGCATAAAGATGGCTGGGGGATTACTTTCTATGAAGGTAATGGCTGCCGCACGTTTAAAGACCCTCAACCCAGTTTTAATTCGCCGATTGCCCGCTTGGTGCAAGATTACCCGATAAAATCCTGTGCAGTGGTTTCCCATATCCGTCAAGCAAATCGGGGGGAAGTCGCGTTAGAAAATACCCATCCCTTCACCCGTGAAATGTGGGGGCGTAACTGGACCTATGCGCATAATGGCCAGCTTAAGGGGTACCGCCAATTGGATACCGGGACTTTTCGGCCCATCGGCCAGACCGATAGCGAATATGCTTTCTGCTGGCTACTCAATCAATTAGCAAAACGCTACCCTCGTACCCCCGGTAACTGGCCTGCGGTATTTCGCTTTATTGCTAGTTTATCCGAGCAATTACGGGCCAAAGGGGTATTTAATATGTTGCTATCCGATGGGCGTTTTGTGATGGCATATTGCTCAACTAATCTCTACTGGATAACCCGCCGTGCGCCTTTTGGCAAAGCCACGTTGCTGGATCAAGATGTTGAGATCGATTTTCAGCAGCAGACCACACCTAAAGATGTGGTCACGGTAATTGCTACCCAGCCACTGACCGGTAATGAAACCTGGCACAAAATTGCACCAGGTGAATTTGCTTTATTCTGTCTTGGTGAGCGGGTCGGTTTTAATTAGTGCCAATTGCGATGTTGGCGTGCTAGTGAGCGGCGGCGGGCTTAACACATACTGCCCGTTGCTGACTGAAACGGGCGGTGGCATCCGGTTTTTGGCAAAATAGGTATATCCCGGTTGCAGTTGACGCCAGAAGTTGGAATAGGACGAATTACGGTGGCGTTGTATATTTTGTTCTGTCATACGGAAGGGGTAGATACTGATATCCACTTTTTCCTGACCAAAGATAAACGCGGTTCTCACGTAGTTAAATATCTCATCCATATAGGCATCGGTCATTGCATAACAGCCAATTGATTTACAAGCACCGTGGATCATCAGATATTTCCCTGAATACCCTTGCGACTTATCATAATCATTAGGAAAACCGATATTAATGGCTCGATAAAACTGACTGTCGGGTTTTAAATGGCGCGTATTAATGCGGTAAAAGCCTTCTGGGCTTTTGAAATCCCCTTCACGGCGTTTCGGCCCAAGCCCTCCTGAGAATTCACAAATAGGATAGCTTTGCACTAAACGATACTCGCCTTGTAGCTTGGCATACAACTCCAAGACACGCTCTTCTTTGAAAATCTGAATATAAACCGATGACCCCAGTAGTTGCTGTTTTAGCTCTTTGGATACTGCCACTGGCTCACTGGCTGAGCTGGTGAAGGATGCCGCAGGCAAGCAAATTATCATCGCAAATAACAGCGCGATTTTGCCCATAATGATTCCCACTTAATATTGATATCAAAAATGCCGCTAATTCTACGTTATAGCCGTAGGTTTCTTATAGGCGCAGATTATCAGTCAGAAATTTTTTAGCAATATATGTTTTGTATAAAATAAGCGCAACATCGGTAAAAATGAATTAATAATGCGATTTTACCGAGTATACATAAATTTTGGCAATAAATTATTTGTGTTTGCTTGAGCTAAGTCACTGCATTTGCCAGACAGTATCAGCGGAAAATGCTAAAATCACCCGCAGCTGGTGACCTGCTTGTGTAATGGCTGTTTCAGCTATTTTCACCCTCACATATTGAGTTCGGGTATCAGCATTAAATTTCAGCTCTCTTTCAGTTAAAGCGCATGATTCTCTGACAATCCAGTATTGCACCGTCGCTTAATTGAACAGTGGAAATACCTCATCTTTACGTAGCTGTACGCTTCAGGGTTTATGTGCAGCATTTGATATCACTAATGAAGTCGTTTAAACCTATGATTAAAATAAAGAAAGGGCTAGATCTTCCCATTGCTGGAGCCCCCGTTCAGACGATACAAGATGGTCCAGCGATTCATCATGTGGCCCTGCTCGGTGAAGAGTATGTTGGTATGCGTCCTTCAATGTTGGTGCAAGAAGGCGATCAGGTTAAAAAAGGTCAGGCGCTGTTTGAAGACAAAAAGAATCCGGGCGTGTTGTTTACCGCCCCTGCCAGCGGCAAAATCAGTGCTATCAATCGTGGTGAGCGTCGAGTATTGCAATCGGTGGTGATTGAAGTTGAAGGTGATGAGCAAATCCCTTTCGAGCATTATGCTGCTGAGGAGCTTAATCAACTGAGCGATGAGCAGGTTCAACACCATCTGTTGACGTCCGGTTTATGGACTGCGCTGCGGACTCGCCCATTCAGTAAAACACCGGTTCCAGGCAGCCGTCCGCGCGCTATCTTTATCAGTGCGATGGATACCCAACCGTTGGCGGCAGATCCGCAGGTTATTATTGCCACTGAATCAGAGGCGTTTAACCATGGCTTGACCGTATTGACGCGGCTGACGGACGGTAAAGTACACGTCTGCCACGCGGCAGGGCAGGCTGTGACTCGTCATACCAATACGCAAGTGACTTACAACGAATTCTCCGGGCCGCACCCTGCGGGTCTGGTGGGGACACATATTCATTTTCTTGAGCCAGTCAGCCAGACCAAAATGGTTTGGCATGTGGGCTATCAGGATGTCATTGCTATCGGTAAATTGTTTACCCGTGGTGAGTTGTGTACTGACCGCATCGTCGCTTTGGCGGGTCCACAGGTGAATCAACCCATTTTATTGCGTACTCGTTTAGGGGCCAGCTTATCTGAACTGACCGCCGGTAAACTAAAAGAGGGTGATAACCGCATTATTTCAGGTTCAGTCCTCAGCGGTACCGCGTTCTCTGCTACCCATGGGTATCTGGGGCGTTTTCATCAGCAAGTCTCCGTTATCCGCGAAGGGCGTGAAAAAGAGTTATTTGGTTGGGTGATGCCGGGGCGCGATAAATACTCCATTACCCGCACGACGCTGGGCCACTTCTTCAAACGCAAATTGTTTGCTTTCTCGACTGATATGCACGGTGGTGAGCGTGCCATGGTGCCAATTGGCAACTATGAGCGGGTCATGCCACTGGATATCCTGGCGACCCATCTGCTACGTGATTTATTGGCCGGTGATACCGACAGCGCACAAGCACTCGGTTGTTTGGAGTTGGACGAAGAAGATCTGGCTTTGTGTACTTTTGTTTGTCCCGGTAAGTACGAATACGGTCCGGTACTGCGCGACATACTGACCCAGATTGAGCAGGAAGGATAACTGATGGGCCTGAAAAATTTTCTTGAGAAAATCGAACACCACTTTGAAGCGGGTGGGAAATTAGAAAAGTACTATCCGCTGTACGAAGCTGCCGCAACCATTTTCTACACCCAAGGTAAAGTGACACCAGGTGCATCCCATGTTCGTGATGCTATCGATCTGAAACGGATGATGATTCTGGTGTGGTTCGCCGTATTCCCTGCGATGTTCTGGGGGATGTATAACGTCGGTTACCAAGCTATTCCGGCCTTAAACCAACTTTATAGTGGTGCGGAACTGCAACAGGTTATTGCGGGTGACTGGCACTATCGGTTAGCACAAATGCTGGGGGCATCATTGACGCCAGATGCTGGCTGGGCAAGTAAGATGCTTTTAGGGGCCGCTTATTTCCTGCCAATCTATGCGGTGGTCTTTTTGGTCGGGGGCTTTTGGGAGGTGGTCTTTTCCATCGTCCGTAAGCATGAGATCAATGAAGGCTTTTTTGTTACCTCGATTCTGTTCTCCCTGATTGTTCCCCCTACGTTGCCATTATGGCAAGCGGCTTTGGGGATCTCTTTCGGTGTGGTTATCGGTAAAGAGATTTTTGGTGGTACAGGGCGTAACTTCCTTAACCCGGCATTGGCTGGGCGCGCTTTTCTGTTCTTTGCCTATCCGGCACAGATTTCCGGTGATTTAGTCTGGACTTCCGCTGATGGCTTCTCTGGGGCCACACCGCTGTCACAGTGGAGCGTTAATGGTAGCCACAGTTTGGTCAATACCGTTAGCGGGCAACCTATCACTTGGATGGATGCTTTCCTAGGGTATATCCCCGGATCCATTGGTGAAGTCTCTACGTTAATGATCTTGATTGGTGGTGCGATTATTATTTTTGGTCGTGTTGCGTCCTGGCGAATTGTTGCTGGGGTAATGATTGGGATGATTGCCACCGCTTACCTGTTTAACTGGATCGGTTCAACGACAAACCCACTGTTTGCCATGCCGTGGTATTGGCATTTAGTCCTCGGCGGTTTTGCTTTCGGTATGATCTTTATGGCAACTGACCCGGTATCGGCATCCTTTACCAATAAAGGGAAATGGTGGTACGGCGGTTTGATTGGTGTGATGTGTATCTTAATCAGAGTGGCCAATCCGGCTTATCCGGAGGGAATGATGCTGGCGATCCTATTCGCCAACCTGTTTGCACCACTGTTCGACTATGTGGTTGTTCAGGCTAACATCAAACGGAGGAAAGCCCGTGGCGAGTGATAAACCAAGAAATAATGACAGCATTGGCAAAACATTGCTGGTGGTGGTGATTTTGTGTTTGGTGTGTTCGGTGGTAGTCGCCGGTGCCGCCGTTGGCTTGAAAGCCAAGCAGCAGGAACAGCGTCTACTGGACAAGCAGCGCAACATTTTAGCCGTGGCCGGTTTACTGCAACCGAGAATGCTAGCCGAAGAGGTTCAGCAGGCGTTTGCGACACGGATAGAACCGCGCTTGTTGGATTTACAAAGTGGCGAATTCCTCAAACAAGATCCCGCTACTTTTGACCGTTCTCAGGCACTGCGTGATAACCAAATGAGTATTGCATTGACACCTGCACAAGATATTGCCGGTATCCGTCGCCGGGCTAATGTGGTTGAAATCTATCTGGTGCGTGGTGATGGTGGGCAGATTAACAAAGTTATCTTGCCGATCTATGGATCAGGTCTGTGGTCGATGATGTACGCCTTTGTTGCTATTGATACCGATGGTAAAACCGTGCGAGGAATAACCTATTACGATCATGGGGAAACGCCCGGACTTGGGGGCGAAATTGAGAACCCTATCTGGCGTAATCAATGGATCGGTAAACGGTTATTTGATGACCAAGGGCAGCCCGCTATTCGTATCGTTAAAGGGCGTGCTCCTGCCAATGATCCCCATGCAGTTGATGGCCTGTCAGGAGCAACACTGACCTCCAATGGCGTACAGAATAGCTTTAATTTCTGGCTCGGTGAAAACGGCTTTGGCCCGTTCCTGAAAAAAGTGCGCGAAGGAGCGTTAAAAAATGGCTGATAGCAAAGAGATTAAACGGGTCTTATTAAGCCCATTGTTTGATAACAACCCGATTGCCTTGCAAATCCTTGGGGTTTGCTCAGCACTGGCGGTGACCACTAAGCTGGAGACAGCATTAGTGATGACTCTGGCAGTCACGCTGGTGACTGCGTTTTCGAGTTTCTTCATCTCATTGATTCGAAATCACATCCCAAACAGCGTAAGGATTATCGTTCAGATGGTCATCATTGCTTCGCTGGTGATTGTGGTAGACCAAGTATTACGTGCTTATGCCTATGAAATTTCCAAGCAGTTGTCGGTGTTCGTTGGCTTGATTATTACGAACTGTATCGTCATGGGCCGTGCTGAAGCTTATGCGATGAAATCACCGCCAATTGAAAGTTTTATGGATGGTATCGGTAATGGCCTGGGGTACGGCGTAATACTGGTTCTGGTCGGTTTTGTCCGCGAATTGGTTGGTTCAGGCAAGCTATTTGGCGTGACGGTATTGGAAACGGTGCAAAACGGTGGGTGGTATCTACCTAACGGATTATTCCTGCTGGCACCTAGTGCATTCTTTATTATTGGTCTGCTGATTTGGGGCCTACGGACCTTGAAACCTGCGCAGATTGAGAAGGAGTAATTGACGATGGAACATTATATCAGTCTGTTGGTCCGCGCAGTGTTTGTGGAGAATATGGCGTTAGCGTTCTTTCTGGGAATGTGTACTTTCCTGGCCGTCTCTAAAAAAGTGTCAACGGCCTTTGGCTTAGGCATTGCGGTAACGGTTGTTCTGGGCATCTCCGTGCCAGCCAATAATTTGGTTTATAACCTGGTTCTACGAGATGGCGCATTGGTTGAAGGGGTTGACCTTAGCTTCCTGAATTTCATTACCTTCATTGGGGTCATTGCCGCCATTGTTCAGGTGTTGGAGATGATCCTCGATCGTTACTTCCCTGCGTTATATAACGCGCTGGGTATTTTTCTGCCGCTAATCACCGTGAACTGCGCCATCTTTGGTGGCGTGTCGTTTATGGCACAGCGTGATTACAACTTCCCTGAATCCATCGTTTATGGCTTTGGTTCTGGTATGGGGTGGATGCTGGCGATTGTTGCATTAGCGGGGATCCGCGAAAAAATGAAATATGCCAATGTGCCTGCGGGCTTACAGGGGCTAGGGATCACCTTTATCTCAACCGGATTGATGGCATTAGGTTTTATGTCTTTCGCCGGTGTGAACCTATAAAGGCAGGAATAATTCATGGAAATAATTCTGGGCGTAGTTATGTTCACCCTCATCGTGCTGGCGCTGACGGTGATGATTTTATTCGCTAAATCAAAATTGGTGAATACCGGTGATATTACAGTTGAAATTAATGAAGACGAAGATAAAAGCTTTACCGCCCCGGCTGGGGATAAATTACTCAATATGCTGTCCAGCCATGGCATTTTTGTGTCGTCAGCCTGTGGTGGTGGCGGTTCTTGTGGGCAATGCCGTGTAACAATTAAAGAAGGTGGTGGGGATATTCTGCCCACTGAGCTTTCACATATTTCAAAACGGGAAGCCAAAGAAGGTTGTCGTCTGGCTTGTCAGGTCAATGTTAAACAGAATCTGAAAATAGAGTTGCCAGAAGAAATTTTTGGGGTGAAAAAATGGACTTGTGAAGTTATCTCGAATGATAACAAAGCTACCTTTATCAAAGAACTGAAGCTGAAAATACCTGATGGGGATGTCGTGCCATTCCGCGCGGGTGGCTTTATCCAAATTGAAGCGGAACCCCATACCGTTAAATACGCCGATTTTGACGTGCCAACTGAGTATCGTGGTGATTGGGATAAATTCAATCTGTTCCGGTTTGAATCTGTGGTCACGGAGCCAACCGTGCGGGCGTACTCCATGGCAAACTACCCGGAAGAGCACGGTATCATCTTACTTAACGTGCGAATTGCCACGCCACCTCCATCGGTACCGGATGCACCTCCTGGGATTATGTCTTCTTATATCTGGTCATTAAAACCGGGTGATAAAGTGGTTATCTCGGGTCCATTCGGCGAATTCTTTGCAAAAGATACCGATGCGGAAATGGTCTTCATTGGCGGTGGGGCCGGCATGGCACCAATGCGCTCACATATTTTTGACCAACTCAAACGGTTACACTCAAAACGTAAAATCAGCTTCTGGTATGGTGCGCGTTCACGGCGTGAAATGTTTTATGAAGAGGATTTTGACCAGTTACAGGCTGAGAATGATAATTTCCGCTGGCACGTGGCGTTGTCTGATCCGCAACCTGAGGATAACTGGACAGGTTATACCGGCTTTATTCATAACGTATTGCTGGAGAATTACCTGAAAGATCACCCGGCTCCAGAGGATTGTGAATTTTATATGTGTGGGCCGCCAATGATGAACGCTGCAGTGATCAAGATGCTGAAAGATCTTGGTGTAGAAGACGAAAATATTATGCTTGATGATTTCGGTGGCTGATCCGGTCATCACTCGGGAATTCACAGTGGTTGGGGCGATTGTGCGCAAGTATATAACACGTTGTTTAATGTTGGTGATAGGGGGCCTGCTGCTGAGTGGCTGTGGCCCTGAGCAGGTCAGCCTTGAAGGCAAAACGATGGGAACCTCCTATTCTATTAAGTATGTGAGTGATTCATCAACGGCTGCCCCAGAGACGTTACAACAGGAAATAGACCTCATACTTGAAGAGGTTAATGACCAGATGTCGACTTATCGGCCACATTCTGAATTGAGCCGCTTTAATCAAAGCCGAGAGGTGAATCAACCTTTCCCTGTATCGGCGGCGACGGCCAAAGTAGTACAAGAGGCTATCCGTATTAACCGTCTGACCGATGGTGCCTTAGATGTGACTGTGGGGCCGTTAGTCAATTTATGGGGTTTTGGCCCTGAAGGGCGCCCGGATACTGTCCCTACCGAGGATGAAATCACTCGGCGTCGTGCGTGGGTAGGGATTGATAAGCTGGCAGTGGATAAGAATGCATTAATAAAACGTGTTCCTGAACTGTATGTTGATCTCTCTTCTATCGCCAAAGGCTACGGCGTCGATGTAGTAGCTGAATATCTGGAGGCGCAGAATATCAAGGATTATATGGTTGATATCGGGGGGGAAGTCCGTACCCGTGGTAACAATGGAGAAAATAAACCTTGGCGTATCGCCATTGAAAAGCCAGTCGCGGGTTCTACACAACGTGCCCAGGAAATTATTGAACCAGGGCGGATGGCGGTAGCCACCTCTGGTGATTATCGTAATTATTTTGAGCAGGACGGGATCCGTTATTCTCATACTATTGATCCTGATACCGGGCGGCCTATTAACCACCGGTTAGTCTCTATCACTGTTTTAGACCCAAGCTGTATGACTGCTGATGGCCTCTCTACCGGGTTAGGTGTCCTTGGGCCAGAGCGGGGAATGGCATTAGCCAATTTATTGGGCATCCCGGTCTTGATGATAATCAAAACAGATGATGGGTTTGAAGAGCAGTATTCAGATGCATTTAAACCCTATCTACAAGTAAAACATTAGCCAGGAGGGGATATGTTGACTGTCTTTATCGCATCCTTTGTATTTTTTCTGTTAGCTATAGCGGGAATGTCGCTAGGTTATATCGTCAAAAATAAAACCATACAAGGCAGTTGCGGAGGGATCGGTGCACTGGGGATGGAGAAGGTCTGTGATTGCCCAGAACCTTGTGATTCGCGCAAAAAGCGGTTGGCGAAAGAGGCTGCACGTAAGAAGAAGCTAGATCAGTTTCGCATTCTATAAAAATATCTTTGGCCCTGGCCCTAGCGCTGTAGGGGGAGCTATGTTCGCTCACCCGAATCACTTATCGGCCATTGATCTTAAAATAAATAGACGCATCGGGATTCAGGATCTATTTTTTATCTGACAAGCAAAGCCCCCGAACGACGCATCATTGTTCGGGGGCTTTGTTGCTCAATTATTGTCTTTTTAACGCTTTTGATTAAACCAGCGACTCATCATCAAACTTAATTTTAGCACCTATTTTTACTTCACATTTTCACTCTTACTGATTATTTCTTTAAACTGTGCTGGTGAGTCCACCATGACACCATTTGCCTGTAATTCCTTGGCTTTTTTATAATCATCTTGGGTATTGATACCGAAAAGAATAATGTGTGCATTGGCATTCTTCCGAAAACAATCCATGGCCTCTTTATCCCAACTTAATATTGCGCTAGAACGCCCTTCACCCAAGGTGTATTTTTCTACAACTTCAACTTTACGATGGAGTTCCAATCCATACCAACGTTCTTTATTATCTATTGGTAACTCACATTGATGATCCATAGTGATATTGGCTAATACTGTTCTGGTGGTATCTCGGCTTTCAAAGCGTTGAACCTTATGAGAGGGATCACTGCTTTTATTTACTGTATCCAACGCATTCAGATAATCGTCATTGGTGGAGTAAACGCGGGTTCGTATCAGGCGATTCTTCTCACCCTTAGAGGTTGCCAGCAGCGTTTTTTGTAGTGCTTTTGCCAAAACAATAGGGTCGGCATCAGGGGATTTAATATCGAGGTAGAAGATTGTATCTGGATATTTTTTTAGTACGTCATCAAGTGTGGGAATACCGAAGAGAGAGCCTGCTGAGGGCTTGATATCATGCTTCTTGTTATAGGCAATACTCGCATCTATTTCTGCTAATTGGCTTGCAGTATAAGCGGAGACCGACCCTGATTCATTGGTTAATTCCTTAAGATCAGAGGGGCGATACAATACAGGAATATTGTCTTTAGAAAGTTGTAATGTAATCCAGATAGCGTCAGCGCCATTTGCCAATGCTTTACTAATGGCAGGAAAGGTATTTTCAGGTGCATCGGCAGTACCTGCACGATGTGCAATAATTTGTGGTGCTGGAAGAGGGGATGAGTGAGCGATAGCTGTAAATGTTGACGATAAAAGTAGGCTAGTCATTATATAATTTCGCATAATATGAAATTCCGATTAATTTTTAATGATAAATCTTAGAGGTGAGTGTTAATCATATAGATAACGCTTTTCAGCTTTATCGAATTTAATGATTTTTTATTAAAGATAAATGAAAGAGTGTTAAAAAAAGGAATAAAAGAATTCAATATGGTTATTTACGTAATTTCATGGTGTTTTGATTAGGAGAATTACTACCGCTCTCCTTGATTTGAAACCTAAAATTTTTTTTGATGATTCACTTCAGTGGGTTCTGCTCCTTGCATGAACTCATCGGTACGACTATAGGTTAGGAGAATCTTGAATCCTTTTATTTTGACTGTATACTTATACAGCTGTTTGTTGTGTGGGGGATTTCATGCGAAAAATTATTCATGTCGATATGGATTGCTTCTTCGCGGCAGTAGAAATGCGCGACGACCCTCGCCTGCGTGATATCCCCCTTGCGATTGGTGGCAGTAAGGAGCGGCGTGGCGTGATCAGTACCGCTAATTATCCCGCTCGGCGTTATGGTGTTCGCAGCGCTATGCCAACGGCGATGGCGTTTAAACTCTGCCCACAGTTAACATTGCTGCCTGGTAGAATGGCGGCTTATAAAGAGGCCTCGCAGCATATTCGCGAAATTTTTGCCCGTTATACTCCATTGATTGAACCACTGTCATTGGATGAGGCCTATTTGGATGTTTCTGATAGCTTGGCGTGCGGTGGCTCTGCAACATTAATCGCTCAAGAGATCCGCCAGTCTATCGCTAGTGAGCTGAACCTGACAGCCTCCGCGGGGATTGCCCCGATAAAATTTCTTGCCAAAATCGCCTCAGAGCTGAATAAACCTAATGGCCAGTATGTGATTACACCGAATCAGATCCAGCCCTTCCTACAGGATTTACCGCTGAGTAAAATTCCCGGTGTTGGTGCCGTCACCGCCAAACGTTTACAGGCGCTGGGGTTGGTAACCTGTGGCGATATACAAAAATATCCATTGGCAGAGTTGTTAAAACATTTTGGTAAGTTTGGTCGCGTATTGTGGGAGCGTAGTCACGGTATTGATGAACGTGAAATATCCCCAGATCGTCTACGTAAATCCGTTGGTGTGGAGAAAACACTGGCCGAGGATATTTATGACTGGGAAAGTTGTGAGGCGTTGATCGAAGAACTTTATCTTGAACTGGAAACTCGTTTACGTAAGGTAAAGCCGAGCCTACACATTGCCCGGCAGGGCGTTAAGCTAAAATTTCATGATTTTCAGCAGACCACGCAAGAACACACATGGCCAGTATTGAATAAAGTAGATTTACTGGAGATTGCCCACGCCGCATGGCATGAACGGCGGGCCGAGCGGGGAGTCCGTTTGGTCGGGCTGCATGTTACGTTGCTGGATCCACAACTTGAGCGGCAATTATTGCTTGATTGGGGCTAGCTATTGCACGGTGTAAATAACACCCATTTGCCCGAATCACTGGTGTGTGTCAGTTCATCGGGCTTGTCTTGTAACGGTAATTATTTTGGCTATTAAAGCCCGCTTAAATACGGTTATGTACGTTCAGGTATCGCTTTCAGCAGGGCGGTTAATAACTGCCAATATTGACCAACGCTCTCAATATGAACTTGTTCATCTGGTGAATGCGGGCCGGTCATGGTTGGCCCAATCGACACCATGTCCATGTTAGGATAGGGTTTTTTGAACAAACCACATTCCAGACCGGCATGGATAACCATGATGTTAGGCGTTTTGTTGAACAGTTTTTGGTAGGTTTCCCGTACCAGTGCCATGACCGGTGACGTTGGATCCGGTTGCCAGCCAGGATAGCCGCCGCTTGGCGATGTTTTGGCACCCGCTAATTCACCAATTGCGGTCAGCATACTGGCTACGTAATCTTTACCGCTGTCGATCAGGGAACGAATCAGGCAGACAATTTCTGCTTCATGCTCATTCATCGTAACAACACCCACGTTAAGTGAGGTTTCTACGACACCTTTAACCGCATCACTCATGCGGATCACACCATTTGGCGTGGCATTCAGTAATGCGACAAAACGCTGTTGAGTCTCTTTAGTCAGTGCTTTCGTCTCGGTAGAGACGGGTTCGAGTACTAGGGTCAGATTTTTTTCGACCGCGATCAACTCGTCTTTCAACGTTGCCAGGTAATTCTGGCTCAGTTTTTTCAGCTGTTCCACTTTGTCTGCGGCAACAGCCAGTGTTACGTGACCTTCCCGTGGAATTGCGTTACGTAAAGTACCGCCATTCAGATCCAGCACCCGCAGATCTAAATCTTTTGCTTGTTCAAACAGGAAGCGGGCCAGCAGTTTGTTGGCGTTACCTAAACCTAAATGGATATCCGCACCTGAGTGGCCGCCTTTTAGGCCTTTGATCGTCAATTTTAGTGTTTGATAGCCCGCAGGGATAGCTTCCCGCTGTAGCGGCATGGTGGTGATGAAATCAATACCACCAGCACAGCCCATGTAGATTTCGCCTTCCTGCTCAGAATCGGTATTGATCAGAATATCGGCTTTCAGCCAATTAGGTTGCAGGCCGAAGGCACCATCCATACCGGCTTCTTCGGTCATGGTTAACAACACTTCTAGTGGCCCATGCTCAACGCGGTCATCAGATAACACTGCCAGAGCGGATGCCATACCAATACCATTATCTGCGCCTAATGTGGTACCACGGGCTTTCACCCATTCGCCGTCGATATAAGGCTGGATAGGATCTTTGGTAAAGTCATGTACCGTGTCATTATTTTTCTGTGGCACCATATCTAAATGCGCTTGCAGTGCAACAGGCTTGCGGTTTTCCATCCCTTTAGTGGCAGGTTTACGCAGCAGGATATTACCGACCTGATCACGCTCGGCATGCAGGCCTTTCTCTTTGGCCCAGGTAACAATATATTGTGCCAGCGCTTCTTCATGGTAAGAGGGATGTGGGATAGAACAAATTTTTGCAAAAATATCCCACAACGGCTGAGGCGAAAGTTGAGACAGTTCAGACACTGTAAGTCTCCTGTGATGGGGTGTAATTAATTGATGTATAAAGATTTAATGAGATGGAATGTTAAATCTTTATTTTAACTTACTTGGCATAACTGGCTTGAATTATAACACACTCAGCTAATGATTTTAGGTTGCTTCTGCTATGAGGGCTAAGCCCGATACTCAAGGTTATCAATACCACAACTCGGAAAAATGTGCGGTTTGATGTGAACAGAAAAAAGCTCAGTGAGTTGGACGTGCGAGAGCGGCGAGCAATATGGAAATGAAAAGTAAGAAGGAAATGAAAAGTCAGAAGGGGAGTCTTGCATCAATATTAATCAGGTCTGCCCTTTA
Source organism: Yersinia pestis (assembly GCF_900460465.1). Lineage (GTDB taxonomy): Bacteria > Pseudomonadota > Gammaproteobacteria > Enterobacterales > Enterobacteriaceae > Yersinia > Yersinia pestis. The sequence goes on from NZ_UAVH01000001.1 coordinate 1,188,769, forward strand.
CCAGAAGTGAAAACAATGAGTTAACATCATTGGGCTACGCATGATTTATTAGGAGGAGAGAGCATATATTGACCTTGAGCGTAGAGTATCGGCAGAGTTAGATGTGAAAAATTTTATATTATTCATAATGATGCAGGAAATCCATTATGCCATTTACCTTTTATGACATAGCGGAAGTTAGAAAATGAAATTGAATAATTTATATTTACGATTTAATGTTTATGAAGAATAAATAGGGATTATAAAAACAGTAGTATATGAATGGTTAATTTCATTGTATTTATTGTTTATTTCATGGGCTTGGTCTCGGGTAATTAACTCTTTTAATGCATTAAATGAGGTTTTTACTTGAGGCTGTAGCCCATTTTTTATTTAATTCATCCATTGTTACTCCTCTCTGTTTATAATCAGTACATGTGCATTTAGCACTGTACCGCGTTGATATGTTTATCTAATAAATTTTAATCTATTGATGTTGTTTTATTTTATCTAAGGACATGCATAGCCTATCTAATGCTTAATACGAAACAACGTATATATTTCATCTGTTATTAACTAAATTAATATTGCCATTGAAATTTAATATAACTTGGTTGTGCGAGATGATTACAGTGCCTCCATAACTGTGGTTCGGCAACGTTTATCTCGTTAAAAGCAACAGAACGTGTCGCCTTTTCAAATTTCTATTCAACAGTGGGGCTGGCTGTCAGATAGTCTATGTTATTTAATAACCAAAGGTTTCAATAAGAAAAGGGCTTTGAAAAGTACAGTGTTCATCTCCATGCCGCAACTCAACTCATATACCTATTGCTATCTTTAGCTATAGACTGATTTTTTGATTGAAAAGTCACTTCTCATCTCTTGTTTTCACTTCTTACCTATTTTTTTAATGGGCTTTATCGCTCGAATCTCGATAGCCATTGCTTGATTGATGGTAGCGGCTTAACCCCCCCTAGGTTATGGATATGATACAACCAAGCTCATGTATCGTGGTTGTATTGTAAAAGACCAGATTAGGTTTTTTCAAACCTATAAGAGAAAGTCTTAGTTTGGAATTTAAAGCCATCATCACCTTTTTTTAGTGACTTTTTTCTTATGGATAATCCCTTGATTTAGTCAGTACATAATCATTAAAACAAAAGTCTTCTAGTCGATGTTAGTAGAAAATTTTGTTCTGTCAAAAGCAAAAACACAAGAGTAATGAATTATTCATTGCGGAAAAATAAGAATTAAATCCTTTATTTTTGTGTCGGCATGGATGAAGGGGCTGTATTTATATTGAATATCAATATTTACAATCGAAAAATAACATATAAATAGCATAATAAATCGTTATTATTTATCTTTAATTGGCATTTTATTGTGTCACTCTCTTCTTTTTTTAGGTTGGCTGAGTATTTTCATTGCCATTTTTGATAAGTTACATGTTAAAAATTGCAATGTTAATAAGTTCAATATTATGATTTATATAATAATTGTCCTATCCTGCTTGCTCAGTAGAGTAAGCGTAAACCTTACATTTTTAAATTGGGGGTGAGTAATTGCTTTTACTATCTAAAAGTTTAAGGTATTTCATTATTACCGCACAAAAAGAATCCATTACGCTGGCCGCAGATAAACTGTGTATCACCGCGTCCCCTCTCAGCCGAAATATAAAGGAGCTTGAAATGAAGTTGGGTTGTGAACTTTTTACTCGAACCAGTAAAGGGATTTTACTGACATCGAGTGGGCATTTTTTATACGATAAAATAATCCCTGTATATAACGAAATAATTGAACTTGAAAAGGAGTTAATCAGTAATCATAAATTAAATGTTATTTCAGAAGAAAAAAGATTGGAGTTGAATATAGGGACCGATATTTTCCATTATGCTCATTTGTTACCGATTGCTAAGGCTCGGTTTTTTAATGAAGAAAATGTTAATTTTTCTCTAGAAGTTAGTACTAGCCAAGATATTAGCCAGATGCTGAGAGAGAATATATATCAAGTGTTTTTCTCTCAAAGAGTTTTACCAAAGGAGCATGGCATTATACATCGTAAATTAAGTGATGAATTTATGATGATTGCATTGCAGGATGATATGTATAGGGATGATATGAGCCAAGAGGATATTATCTCTTCTTACCCTCTAGTCCAATATCCAAGACAAAACATCAGTAGTGTAGTTGATGAGTTAACTAACTATTTAATTAGTAGAAAATTGAACCCGATAAGGATCACATTACCTAACGTAAATGATCATCTATCAATAATAAATCAAGGAGGCGCGATAGGGATATTGCCATCATCAGTTAAAAAATTAATCAATATGCATAATTATAATATTAAGCTGATTCCATTCGTTCATAAAGGAGAGAAATTAAAAGTAAAAAGTAACGCTTACTATTTATGTGATAATAAAGATGTCTTTGAAGAAAATATACTCCCATTGTTGGGTGATAGTCATCTCTGAATTATAGTAAACCTCTAATTTTTAATGAATAATGATATTTTATTATGATTTATATGTTCTGCTAGGTGTTCTATGGAAAGAGCCAGCATAAAATTATAAAGATAATGGACTAGAGGACGTTTACCTTTATAAGAATGATTGGATCTATTTTATTCGACTGGTTTTTGATCAAACTGTGCTATTTTTATCCAGATGAAATGAAGGACGTCAGCTTTCATCGGTGGAGTCCTTACAACATTTTATTTTATGTACTGTCACTGATTTTATCGTAATACGATGAGAGGTGAGTTAACTATGATGGAAAATATTAGACAATATAAATGGTAGATGGATTTATTGGATAGTTTAACAAGGTGATTACGTTAGGATGTTAAGGGATGGAAGTATTTTTGACTTTTAGCATTCTATTTCTGAATTAAAAAACGGGTATTATAGAATAATACCCGCTGATAGAGACGATTAGTGATGTGTTCTTACTGTCCGCAACCATGGACGAGAATCTTCTGACAACGTAGCGGCAGCGGCACTTCCTGGAGCGTATGGCCAGTTATTGCTCTGTATATAATCTGGTATAGTTTGAGCACACCAGCCGGTGAATGGGAACGGCTTACAGGTCCAGGCTTGGCCATCCAAACCTATTACTGTTGTGCCTTCTCCATAAGTCGTAACCTTGTTACGGTCCCACAGTGGGTGCTCTTGTTCAATTCCGCCTGATGGCAAGATATTGATAGTTTTTTCAGCTCTGCTTTGTACGCCTTGATTGTTGGTGACGGTTAGTGTCACTTTTCCGGCTAAAGGTTGCTGAGTAGCGACAGCCCTTACAGTGACATTTTGAGTTGTCGCAACTTTTGGTTCAAAGTGCTGGAACTCCCATTGGTAGCTCGCTATCTGCCCTGTAGATGCGCTGGCAGAAAGCGTGATCGTTTCATTATCTTGTACACTACTTGGCGCGGTAATCTGCGCTACTGGCGGCTGTGGCTGTTCAGGTTCAGGAGTTCCACTGATGAGACTCATCGCGCTACTGAAGCCTGTTTGTAGCCACACAATGTTTGTTGCAATATTAGCCGTATTGTAGACAATATCATTGCCAGAGCGTACGCCGATCCTGACATATTGTGGGTAGGTATTATTCAGTTTATCAGCCAGTTGTTTTGACCAGACTGTTTGTGCCTGATTCTGTGCGGTGATCGGAAGATAAACATCCACAACTTCCACACCTTTAGCGCTCCCTCCCATCACACGGAAACGAATTTGGTCATTAATGGCTGGCGTGAAACCTTGTACGATAAATTGGCTGTTATTTACCCATGGGAAGCTTGGTGTGCTCCCTTCGCTGATGTTGACATCGCTGCAGTTGAAGAAGCCTTCGTTGCCCGCGTCCTCACGTTGCCAGTAACTGTAAATGATGGCATCCCCAGTGTGGCCGTTTAACGGAACATTCAGAAAATAAAAACTATTGGTACTTGGAGATAGCCCGGTCCCAGCCGTTGGGGTAGGAGCTTTATCTGCATAAAGTAGCTCAAGATCTTCCCAACGTAGTGCTTTGGTCGAGTCGTAGCTTGGTTTAGTAATATAAACCTTCATATAGGCAGGGTTATGGGCCGTTGTATTTTCCCAACGAAGCTGCATGTGGCCATTTTCATCTGGGGTAATAAGTGTTTTTCGCCATTTTGTGGCAGGGACATTGTCGAGACCGGCTTTACGTGGATCACCTCCCGCACAGAGTAAACCATTGGGAACGGCGAGTTCTACAGTGGCTTGTATGCTTGGATTGGTCGGGTTTGCTGAAAGCTCATTCCATTGTGTAAACGGCAGTTGTGGATTGCTTGGATCGCCTGGGTTCTCAATAGCTTGTCGACAATCTGAGTTAGGAATATTCGCAGGGTCTCCCCAGAATCCAGCTTCTAGCTGGCACTGATATTGCCGGGCGATAGGGAAACCCACCGCGCCGTGCGCTTCTGCCTTATCGACCGGTAGCATAACAAGGAGCTGTGAGGCTAATATTCCCCCCATGCTCCACAAAATAGGTTTTCGATGTAGTTGTGCATTGAAATGTAATTTCATTTTATTATCCTTTTACGATATTTATTTAATGGATGGTAATACAATTAATCTGTTGAATTGTATTTTGGTGATTTTTATATTGCGCATCCCTCCCGCCCGGAATGGGTTTTTATAATCACTAACGAATGTCGAGTGATCTTTATTTTTTATTTAACTTGGGTTTTTAATTTATGCCATGCATCATCTCCTTTTTTTATTATCGACGTTTTTTTATAAAATAGGATTGTATATACATTAAGCCAGTGTCTCCTAAAGAACCAAAGATTCCTGCCATAGCAAAAGATATATAGGGGCTGCTCCCATACTCAAAGCTAATTAATCCCCCAAGCATGCCGGTAAAACCCGAGACAATAACTTGTGTCGATATTGCTGATATCTTCTCTCGGAGGTTTTTAGATTTTGTATCTTGTAGTAATAATCTAACGACACCTCCCCATGTGGCGAAAATACCAATAACAACCCAAATTACAACGCTATCTGGTTCGGGGATTTTGAGTTGCATTCTACCCTCCTTGATTCTTTATTCCGAATGAGTGCGTTAAGTGTTTTTCAATTATTAGTTTTACTGGGTTTATTGCAAATGCAATAATTGAATGCAGTAATGTTAATTACAGCATGAGCTGATTTATATGAGTAAGAAAAGTTATGGCTCAGTATACTGATGCAATCAAAGTTCATGCTCTCGAGTGCCATAGGGAATGGGATGCTGCGAGATGAATTTATTACGCATTTTTGCGGGCAGTCGCGGGTAAACAGTTGTTAAAAAGCGTACTGTTAGCCAGCGTTATCACGGTTGCCACCGCATGCAATCCGACGAATTACACGGATAATTGCTGGTTTTTATGTCGCTGGCTCACTATAATCTCGCGCAACCTTTTTTCCCCTTTATTATGGCAAGCCACACCTTTACTGGCTGGGATTACACTTTATGAACGAAAAATACGTCGTTACCTGGGATATGTTGCAAATTCACGCCCGCAAACTGGCACAGCGTTTACTGCCAGCCGAGCAATGGAAAGGTATCATCGCGGTCAGCCGTGGTGGGTTAGTACCGGCTGGTATTCTGGCGCGTGAGTTGGGTATTCGTTATGTAGACACTGTGTGCATATCTAGCTATGACCATGATAATCAACGTGATCTTAAAGTCTTAAAGCGTGCTGAAGGTGATGGCGAGGGCTTTATCGTCATTGATGATTTGGTCGATACTGGCGGTACCGCGACAGCTATCCGCGAGATGTATCCTAAAGCACATTTTGTGACTATTTTTGCTAAACCTGCTGGCCGTCCGTTAGTTGATGACTATGTGGTCGATATTCCTCAGAACACGTGGATTGAACAGCCATGGGATATGGCGGTGACTTTTGTCGCGCCCCTCAGCGGCAAATAATTTACTGTTCTTTAAGCGTCCGGTGCCTGCCGGACGTTTCATTTTCTCTTCAGTATGCGTACACTTGACCCCATCTGATCAGCCCTTACCGGGTCTGACTCACGGCTTATGGAGGCTACTGTTACCATGGCACAAGCCAACCTTTCTGAAATTCTGTTCAAACCCAAATTCAAACATCCAGAAACCTCAACTCTCGTACGGCGTACCCATTGCAACCACGTCGTGAATATCCATTCGGCGTTGGATGGTGATACCGCCAACCATTGGTATCGGATGATTAATCGTCTGATGTGGACTTGGCGTGGCATTGATCCCCTTGAAATAGAAGAGGTCTTATCGCGTATTGCCTGTTCCAAAGCGGAGCACAGTAATAACGAGTTATTGGATACCGTGGTGGGTTACCGTAATGGTAACTGGATTTATGAATGGGCCAATCAGGGGATGATGTGGCAACAAAAAGCGATGGAAGAAACCGATCCGGGGAGCGCAGGTCAGTTCTGGCTGAATGCGGCTAATTTGTACAGCATTGCCAGTTACCCACATCTAAAGGGCGATGAGCTGTCGGAGCAGGCAGAGGTGCTGTCAAACCGTGCTTATGAAGAGGCGGCCAAATATCTACCGTACACCTTAAAAGAGCTGACGTTCCCCATTTCGGATGGCGGTTCGCTGTCAGGTTTCTTACACATGCCTACTGTTGGCAGCGCACCTTTCCCAACGGTACTGATGTGCGGTGGTCTAGATACGTTACAAAGTGATTACCACCGCCTATTCCGTGATTATCTAGAACCCAAGGGTATCGCGATGTTGACCATCGACCTGCCATCTGTGGGGGCCTCATCCCGCTGGAAGCTCACGCAAGATACCAGTTATCTACATCAGCAAGTGTTACAGGCGTTAGCGGATGTCCCGTGGGTTGACCATCAGCGCGTTAGTGTGTTCGGTTTTCGTTTTGGGGCTAACGTGGCCGTACGTTTGGGGTATTTAGAACCACAAAGGGTACGTGCAGTCGCATGCCTTGGGCCGATTGTTCATCACTTGCTGTGTAACAGCGATAGCCTACGTAAAGTGCCTGACATGTATATGGATGTCATGGCTAGCCGGTTGGGTATGGCGGATTCGACAGATGAGACGTTGAACACCGAAATGAACCGTTATTCGCTGAAAACCCAAGGTTTGCTGGGGCGGCGTTGTCAGACACCTATGCTGGCCGGTTTTTGGGAGAATGACCCCTTCAGTCCAAAAGAAGAAGCTAAATTGATCTGCTCTTCTTCTGCTGACGGTAAGTTGTTAGCTATCCCGTCTAAACCGCTCTATGAGAATTTCCATCGTGCATTATTGCAAACCAGCGAATGGTTAGAAGATAAAATGCGTTAATGAGTTGCTAAATTTTAATAGTTTGCTAAAAAGGTTCGTCTACATAAGGAGATTTAAGTATGACGTTAACCAGTGCTCATCCTAAAAGTAAGCTTATGAAACGTTTTGCAGCTTTGGGGCCATACCTGCGAGAAGGGCAGTGCCAGAACGACCATTTTTTCTTTGATTGTTTAGCTGTATGCATCAATGTGAAGCTTGCCCCAGAGAAACGTGAGTTCTGGGGGTGGTGGATAGAACTGGAGCCATCGGCTGGTCGCTTTACTTATGTTTATCAACTCGGACTCTTTAATAAAGAAGGCAACTGGAACGCGGAAAAAATTAGCGATCCTGAAGTTCAGGATAAACTTGAAAGTACACTGCGTAGTTTTCATCTGCGGCTCGAAGAGATGCTAGCTTCCATTGACATGAAATTAGAACCTGCTGCGGATTTTAACGATCAGCCTGTTAAGTTATCTGCTTGATAATACGCTTACCTAGGTTTGATTAGGCCAATTCCGTGGTCATAAACTGTCCCCATTACCCCCTTTCTGCACAATAAAGGGGGTGATTTCGTATCAAGCCTGTTGGCATAATGCCTTGCGCCTGCTACAAAGACCTCTAGACCATTTCTTTTATTCATCCCAACGGTAGAAAAATTATGAGTGGCAGCCAGACATTGGTTGTGAAATTGGGGACGAGTGTACTGACCGGGGGTTCCCGCCGTCTTAACCGTGCCCATATTGTTGAATTGGTGCGTCAATGTGCCCAGCAACACGCAAAAGGTCATCGTATTGTTATTGTCACCTCTGGGGCGATTGCTGCGGGTCGTGAACATTTAGGGTATCCAGAGTTGCCCGCCACTATTGCCTCGAAACAATTGCTAGCCGCGGTTGGGCAAAGCCGGTTAATTCAGCTCTGGGAACAACTGTTTTCAATTTATGGCATTCATATCGGCCAGATGCTGCTAACCCGCGCAGATTTAGAGGATCGTGAGCGTTTTCTTAATGCCCGCGATACCATGAATGCGTTGCTTGATAACCGCATTGTACCGGTGATCAATGAGAACGACGCCGTCGCTACTGCTGAAATCAAAGTGGGCGATAACGATAATCTCTCCGCATTGGCGGCCATTTTGGCCAGTGCAGATAAGCTACTGTTGTTGACCGATCAGGCGGGGTTGTACACCGCTGATCCGCGTAACAATCCAGAAGCGGAGTTAATTCGCGAAGTGCATGGCATTGATGATGTCCTGCGCGGGATGGCCGGAGACAGCGTTTCGGGGCTCGGGACGGGGGGCATGGCGACTAAACTGCAAGCGGCGGATGTCGCGTGCCGTGCGGGTATTGATGTGGTGATTGCCGCAGGTAGCCAGGTGGGTGTGATTGCCGATGTGATTGACGGTACGCCAGTCGGTACCCGTTTCCACTCATTGGAAACACCATTAGAAAACCGTAAACGTTGGATTTTTGGTGCGCCACCGGCAGGTGAAATCACAGTGGACGACGGTGCTGTATTTGCGATCATGGAACGGGGCAGTTCGCTGCTGCCAAAAGGCATTCGCAGCGTTAAAGGGGACTTCTCCCGTGGTGAAGTGATCCGTATCCGTAATCTCAATGGGCGGGATTTAGCACACGGTGTTTCACGCTATAACAGTGATGCATTGCGCATGTTAGCGGGGCATCACTCGCAACAAATCAGTGAAATCCTCGGATATGAATACGGCCCGGTGGCTGTTCATCGTGATGATATGATTGTCAGCTAAGGAGCAAACATGAACCTGTTAGAACATATGGGAAAAGCGGCCAAACAGGCTTCCTGGCAATTGGCGATGTTGAGTACGGCCAAAAAAAATCAGGCACTGGCGGTCATAGCTAACCTATTAGAATCAGAGAGCCAAACTATTTTGCAGGCCAATGAGCGGGATATGGCTGCAGCACGCGAGAGTGGCATGAGCGAGGCGCTACTGGATCGCCTGTTATTGACGCCCGCCCGCTTAGCCGCCATTGCTAATGATGTACGTCAGGTATGCCGCCTAAACGATCCTGTAGGGCGTGTTATTGATGGCAGTTTGCTGGACAGTGGTTTAAAACTGGAACGTCGACGTGTCCCGCTGGGGGTGATTGGTGTCATTTATGAAGCTCGCCCTAATGTTACTATCGATGTCGCTAGCCTGTGTCTGAAAACTGGCAATGCGGTGATTTTGCGCGGTGGTAAAGAAACGCATTATACCAATCAGGCGACAGTAAATGTTATTCAGCGGGCGCTGGAGCAATGTGGTCTACCGGCCGCTGCAGTTCAGGCCATTGAAAGCCCAGACCGCCAACTGGTGAATGAACTGTTACGTCTGGATCGCTATGTGGATATGTTGATTCCACGCGGCGGCGCAAGCTTACATAAATTGTGCCGAGAGCAATCGACCATCCCGGTTATTACCGGGGGTATTGGTGTTTGCCATACCTTTGTTGATGAAAACGCGGATTTTGAAAAAGCCTTATTGGTGATCGAAAACGCGAAGATACAACGGCCAAGTGCTTGTAACTCACTGGAGACGTTGCTGGTTCATCAGGCGGTTGCCAAAACTTTCCTGCCGCTATTAAGTGCCAGAATGCACGCGTTTGGCGTGACATTGCATGCCAGTCCGCTGGCGATGCCCTATCTGGCAGATGGAAAAGCCAAAGTTGTGGCAGTAGAAGCCGCTGATTACGATGATGAATGGCTATCACTGGATCTAAATGTGGATATCGTTACTGATATTGATGCCGCCATTGACCATATCCGTGAGCATGGCACTAGCCACTCTGATGCTATCCTGACCCGTTCCCTGAGTCATGCTGAGTATTTTGTCCGCGCTGTCGATTCATCGGCAGTTTATGTTAACGCGAGCACTCGGTTCACCGATGGCGGTCAGTTTGGTTTGGGTGCAGAAGTGGCAGTGAGCACACAAAAACTCCACGCCCGAGGCCCTATGGGACTGGATGCGCTGACGACGTATAAATGGATAGGTTACGGCGACGATTTAGTTCGTAGCTGATTTATTTTTTAGTAGGTTTATTGGCAACAGGTTTATTCTTAACCGGTTGATCAGTAGCTGATTGATTAAAAATCGCTAGTAAAGCGACATGTGGCAATTTGCCAATGTCGCTTTTTTTTCAAATCAAACCTGACCCAGCCAACGGTTATTCTGTAAAAAATATTATCCTGCATAAACGTTCTCCAGTCCAAAATATGGCCCATCCGGACTATTTCCTCCCGATAGTAAAACATTTAAGTAATTCTGTTAGTTGCCGATAACCTCTTTGTTATTTATACATTTTTGATGATAATCTGAGCAGATAGACTGATAAATTAAGAATAGGGAATGGGGCCAGTGAGCGAAACGTCTAAAGAGCAATTTGTTAAAAAAAATAAACTAGCGATCTGTGCAATTCTTCGGGATTTACAGAAGAACGATACTGCCGTGATGGTTACCCATGCTCGAGGACAATTTATTAGCCGTATTCTGGATATACAGCCTGAGACTAATCAGTTTATTTTCGATTTCGGCAGTGTAGAAAACGAAAATGTTTTGGCTCTTGGTGCGGAGCAACTCACGATTATTGTTGAACCTACGGGTGCCAAAATTGAATTCACCTGTAACAAGCTGAAACATGTCGAATATTTGTCACTACCCGCCTTCAGTTCTGCCATCCCGGAACAGCTCTATTTCATTCAGCGACGGGAATATTTTCGTGTCAGTATTCCGCAATGGCCAGCTTATTATTGTAGTGGGAAATTCCCTGACGGCACTCAGTATAAATATACATTGGCCGACATCTCCTTGGGTGGAATGGGTTTATATGCCATGAAAGGTAGCGAATTTCCGCTCCAGGGATGCAGTGTTCTGCGAGATGCAGCGGTAGATTTATGTGGTTTTGGCCTCTTTAAATTAGATCTGCAATTTATCCGGGCGCTCGATAAACAAGTGGTTAATAACAAGGGCGAAATGCTGACAGTGCAACGTTTGAGTTTTAAATTCTTGCGCTTAAGTCCTATTCAAGAGAAAGGCTTACAGCGAGCCATTTTTGAACTGGAAAAACAGCAAACAGCTAAGGCGAGGAAATTTCAGGAAGGCCTGTAGCCTCACTATATTCTGTAGCTTCACTCTATAGAGTAGCGGTCTGTCGCTTGTATGATGCGTTTTATCATTATTTACAAGCCCACAGGGAGCGCCTCTGAGGCTACCTTGAGAAGACAAAATAAAAGCTGAAAAATATGTTGTATTATCATGCAACTGCCCCAATATTATAACCATCACAAAATATGGAGGGCAGTGTTATGGGGATCAGTGAAGAAGAGAGTATCCGCCGTCTGACCAATGAGAAAAATGCTGTTGGTCATTCGGCGAAATGGGTGGCAATTATTTCTGCTGTCTACTTTATTATCATGCTGTTTTACAAGCATGAATTGGGCGTATTAACATTGGCTGGTGGGATTTTCTTAGTGTCGTTCACCACGTGGATGAAAAAACGCCAAAAAGTAAAATCGTATAAAAATCAGCTACAACAGATTGAGGAAGATAAAACCGTTTAACTTTGCTGATATTCTCATTAGCCTGCATTATTTGATGAATGATAGGCATCATGCCGCATGGATGGCTCGCCCGATAATCAGATTTCCAGGTTTATTCCGTTTGCCATTTTGCAAGCGCCACCTGAATATTGCTTTTATCCAAAAAACGGTCATTGCTTCACATTCTCTGGTCACTGGATAGCACGGTAAAAAATCAAAACCATGTCGTATCCTATGATCTCTCCGCTCAAATATTACAGGTTGTCATGCAGGCCGCAGCAGATAAAAAACTCACTAATATTGAGATACAACAAGGGCTGGCTGAATCATTGCCTTTTGCTGATCAAAGCTTTGATATTGTTATCAGCCGTTATTCTGCACACCATTGGCACGATGTTGGGAAAGCTTTACGTGAAGTTAAGCGGGTATTACGGCCCGGTGGAAAAGTCATCTTCATGGATGTGGTTTCTCCTGGACATCCGGTATTGGATATCTATTTGCAAACAGTAGAAGTCTTACGCGATACCTCTCATGTACGAAATTACTCTCCTGGAGAATGGCTATCTTTATTTACCGAGGGTGGGTTAGTAATAAATGAAGTGACTTCTGACCGCTTGTATTTGGAGTTCAGCAGTTGGGTTGCCAGAATGCGGACACCTGCACATTTTGCTACGGCTATTCGCGAGTTTCAAAAGTTAGCATCTGACGGTGTCATTAATCACTATGCTATTCAGGCTGATGGTTCCTTTACCAGTGATATCATGATGATTGTGGCAGTAAGAGACTAGTAAACAATAAGTGTGGGTAGTGGTAATAATATATCAATATTCACATTTAGATTTATATAAATATATTTTTATTATGGATAATGAGGTTATATCCTTTTTATTTTCGCACCAATGATTTGTTTTCTTTACACAACATTACGTCTCCTTGCATTGCTGCATCCATAATCAATATCACTAAAGTATTTCATATAATCTCTCCGTAGGCGTCTATTATGAAATGATTCTTTGTGATTGTGACTAAAATTATTACGACAGTCTCATTTTAGCAGCAGCTTTTTTTATCGAGCAAGCCACTATAGATAAAACATGAGGAGAGGCTATGTTTTTAATATCAACGTTTAAGGGATGGGCATTGGGTGAAGACTGAATGAAAAAGTGACAACTGATGGACCTGCCACGATCATCATTGGTCTCGGCCATGATAACGTTAGCCACTACAATGCCAACATCAGTACCTATCATTAGTTTCTACAATAGATAAAAAATAAATCGATAAATAAATATTTTGATACAACACTTTTGGGGGGATTTTTAGCCAGTAGATAAGCCTGAGTAAACCATAATGAGTCATCGCTAAATCTTGTTTACTCACTTCATCAGCATTAATGGTTACAGAGTCAACTTTTTCAGTTTATCTGATAAAAATAATTAATTATTAGAACAATCTTAATGAGAACTTAAGAAATATAAAGTGTTATTGTGGTCCATCTGAGTCTCCGAGGAGAGGTTATGCTAAACATTGTCCGGCGTAATTTTAAAAGTCAGTTTTCCTATTTGCAGCGTTTTATTGCCTCACCTCGTACCGTTGGTTCATTGGTCCCCTCGTCGCCTTGGTTATGTCAGGCGATGCTAAACCAGATAGATTGGACACAAAATCTTAATATTGCTGAATTAGGTGCGGCTGATGGTGTGCTGACTAAGCGTATTCTGTCGCATATGTCAGCTAATTCGAGCTTACAAGCGTATGAGATTCAACCTCATTTTGTACATGCATTGCACCAGCTAAAAGATTCGCGTTTACAGATTGCAGATCGTTCTGCGGAGCAGTTGGATCAAGAGTACGATGTTGTTTTTTGTTGTTTACCTTTGCTGTCTATCCCAACCAAGATCAGTATCAGAATATTACAGCAAACTCAGCAACGCCTACGTGCACGCAATGGAGTCTTAGTGCTGTTTCAATACAGCCATCTATCAGAGTCATTGTTATCTCGTTATTTTAATTGGAAAAAAATACGGGTCGTGCGTAATTTTCCTCCTGCGCTGGTTTATATTTGTCACCCCAATTAACCGACATATCTTGCCCACTCGATGTGGATAAGAGCTTCATATCGAGCTAGGTCACTACGCTGATTTTATTGGGTGTATTATTAATTTTACGTCACTGTAAAGTTGGCACTACTCTTAATTATCGGTATGATTTGTCTCTGCGGCGTTGAACCGCGTAGTAAACCTGTTCAACCGGCCAATAATAACGGTCGGTTTTTTGATGTCGAAAATTTATCCTCAGAAGTTGATACGAAGGACTTTCAAGTAATGACACAAACTATCTTCATGGTAGGCGCGCGCGGTGCGGGTAAGACCACTATTGGGAAGGCATTGGCGCAGGCATTGGGGTATCGGTTTGTTGATACAGATCTATTTATGCAACAAACCTCACAAATGACCGTGGCTGAAGTTGTTGAGAGTGAAGGTTGGGATGGTTTTCGTCTACGTGAAAGCATGGCACTACAGGCAGTAACGGCACCTAAAACAGTCGTTGCCACTGGTGGTGGTGCGGTACTGTCCAGTGAAAACCGCGCATTCATGCGTGATCATGGGCGAGTCATTTATCTGCGGGCGTCTGCAGCCGTATTGGCAAAGCGGCTAGCGGAAGATCCTGAAGAGGCTCAGCGGCCAAGTTTAACCGGTAAACCCATCGTTGAAGAAATACTGGATGTGTTGGCTAGTCGTGAAGCGTTGTATCAGGACGTCGCCCATCATGTACTTGATGGAACGCAAACCCCGTCACTGGTTGTCGAACAAATTTTACAGATGTTGACTGGTGAGATGGTCAAATAATGAAGAAAAGGGGGGTTGATTGGTAATGTATGTAATGTGTGGAGCGAGTCTGGTTGATTGCTAATTAATTATGCAGGTATACAATTGTCACCTACATAATTATTTGGAAACGCGTTTTTTACGTTCATCTTATGCGGCTTAAGGTAAGACCACGCAAGGTGGGCTAATGAAAACCTTCACATTATTTTTCCTTCAACACTCGCATTTTACGCCTGCATTTCGGTCGATATTGATCGCATTTTTGAAACGATATTAATGTTTTTTATTTTATGTTATATCGTTAATCAGCCGCCGTTTTACTTTTTTGTCTTAATCATCCGCTTTCGTGCCTTTGAAAGGCATTGCACGATACACAAATTGTGCGCTTTCTCCTCAACCAAGGCAGTGAATCTGGTTATGATCCCATTTCGTCATAATAATCAGTGACAGACCGTTTACAGAAACTCTAATATGAAAGCTCATTTATATTAAGATGCGGGTAGCAAAGCTATGCTGAAATTTAATGAGTATTTTACCGGGAAAGTGAAATCTATTGGTTTTGACAGTGACAGCATTGGGCCAGCCAGCGTTGGGGTGATGGAAAAGGGAGAGTACACCTTTAGTACAGCTAAAGCGGAGGAAATGACAGTAATCACCGGTTCTTTGAAAGTACTTATACCGGGATCGCCTGACTGGCAAACCTTTATGCCGGGTGAAACCTTCTATATCCCAGGGGAAAGTGAATTTAACCTACAAGTGGCTGAAGCATCTTCATATTTGTGCAAATATTTGAGCTAATGAATTTATTGAGTTAGCGAGTCTGTCACCCTCTCTATGCCAGAGGGGGCGACATATCATCTATCCTTTTTACTTACTCTAAGCTGCATCGTAGCGCGTGTTTTTCACTTCTCACTTCTCATTTTTCACTGACCCGAGTCACCGACTTTCGCTGGCTGATCGGATGTGATGTTGTCCGCCTAACTGCAACCCCGATGACTTTGGTTATATTTAGCCGCGCTGTCGTGTGCTGAAATCAGTGTTGTGCTTCGCCGCCAAGGGCCTCAATGAGATTCTTAATCAAAGCGGCCAGCTCACTGGTCATCAGAATAAAATCGGCATCGAAACGTTGTGCAAAATCTTCCCGATCAATATCTTCGTTTTGATCACGTAGCGTGTCAGCGAATTTTAAACGCTTTAATGAGCCATCGTCAGACAGCACCAACTGTATCCGTTCTTGCCAATCCAACGCTAATTTAGTGACCAGTTTGCCTGCTTCGATATGTACGGCGATCTCATCACTGAATAAATCCTGTTTTTTACAGCGAATAACACCGCCATCTTCCAAGATTGCTTTGAGTTCAGCTTCGTCCATCAGGGCAAAGCCTGCAGGCAATGTTTTGGATCGAACCCACTCAGTCAAAGTCAGTTCAATCGGATTTTCTAACGTTAGCGGGACGACAGGTAACGACCCCAGGCTTTTACGCAGCAAAGCCAATGTATCTTCAGCCCGTTTAGCACTTGCGGCATCGACCATAATCAGGTCATTGACAGTATCAATCCACAAAAAAGTTTGATTAAAACGGCTGAATGCACGCGGCAACAAACTGTGCAGTACTTCATCTTTCAATGAATCTTTTTCAGTTTTCTTCAGTTTGCGGTGCTGTTCACCTTCCAACCGTTCGATTTTGTCCTGCAACTCTTGCTTAATCACCGGTGACGGTAAGATTTTCTCTTCTTTGCGCGCACAAATAACGATCTGACCATTAACGGTGTGAGTTAATGCATCGCTGTGCGAACCCATCGGTGATACCCAACCGGTTTTCGCCATATCCTGACTACCACAAGGCGTGAAACTAAAGGCGCTTAGCTGTTTCTCCATTTCATCCGCAGACAGCGAAACTTCCCGGCTCAAACGGTAAACCATTAAATTCTTAAACCACAGCATAGTGTTATCCTTGGCTCGGGCGCGCCTGGAGCGCGCGAGTTAATCAACGCAGGGCGGCATGATAACGAATTGGCGCGCGTGTCCCTAGTAAAAAAAATAAGAAAAAAGCAGAGCCAGTCTATTATTTGTTGAATGTTATCTTCGGTTTAATTGATTAAAAACAGACGGAATGCAAAATTATGGATAACAAAGATTGTATCGCTACGGTGTATTGTTCAAACTGAAAAGATAATATTTTCATTATCATAGTTATCCAGATCACAGTTATCCTGCCTAGCAGGGTATTTTGATCGCGAGAAAATAAAACAATCTTGTCAACGAGGTGAGATGCGATGCGCATTGGTATAGATCTGGGTGGTACCAAAATAGAGGTCATAGCATTGGCCAATGATGGGCAGGTGCTTTTCCGTAAACGGGTTGGTACTCCACGCCATGATTATCAAAAAACCATACAGGCTATTGCTGACTTAATCGCTGATGCCGAGCACGCGACTGGCGAGCAAGGCAGTATCGGGGTTGGTATCCCTGGCACACTTTCTCCTTTTACCGGCAAAGTGAAAAACTCAAACTCAGTATGGTTGAATGGGCGGGAGTTAGATAAAGATCTCTCGGTGTTTTTGAACCGCCCGGTGCGGTTAGCCAATGATGCGAACTGTCTGGCCGTTTCTGAGGCAACAGACGGGGCGGGGGCAGGTAAAAAATGGGTGTTTGCTGCCGTTATCGGGACGGGGTGTGGCTCGGGTATTGCCATTGATGGGGGTTCGCATGCTGGCGGTAATGGTATTGCCGGTGAATGGGGGCATAACCCGTTACCTTGGCAAGATGAAGAAGAGCGAGAATATGCACAAGAAGTGACGTGCTATTGTGGGAAAAAAGGCTGTATTGAGACTTTTGTATCGGGTACGGGTTTTGCCACTGATTACTTCAGGTTGAGTGGAAAACCGCTAAAAGGCCATGAAATTATTGAGTTGGTTGAGCAGGGTGATGTTATCGCAGAACAGGCAATGAACAATTATGAGCGGCGTTTTGCCAAATCGCTGGCCCATGTCATTAACCTGTTCGACCCCGATGTTGTGGTACTGGGGGGAGGGATGAGTAATGTTGACCGCTTGTATGACACATTACCTGCGTTAATCAGCCCCTGGGTATTTGGCGGTGAGTGTGAAACGCCTATTCTTAAAGCCTTGCATGGTGATTCGAGTGGGGTCCGGGGGGCTGCCTGGCTATGGAATACCCTTCGTCCTTGACGCTACAGCGGTGTTAGCTACGTTCACTCACCCGAATCACTTACTCATGTAAGTTCATCGGGATTTGCTCACTTGCTGCCTTGCTGTAACGCCAATGACTTTGGGTATTTCCCTTAGAACTTGACGCTACAGCGGTGTTAGCTACGTTCACTCACCCGAATCACTTACTGGTCGTTGACCTTACAATAAATAGACTCATCGGGATTTGCTCACTTGCTGCCTTGCTGTAACGCCAATGACTTTGGGTATTTCCCTTAGAACTTGACGCTACAGCGGTGTTAGCTACGTTCACTCACCCGAATCACTTACTGGTCGTTGACCTTACAATAAATAGACTCATCGGGATTTTCTGCCTTGCTGTAACGCCAATGACTTTGGGTATTTTCCTTAGAACTTGACGCTACAGCGGTGTTAGCTATGTTCACTCACCCGAATCACTTACTGGTCGTTGACCTTGCAATAAATAGACTCATCAGGATTAATGAGCCTCATCCTTGAGGCTTACCCTGTGGGCTAGCATCAATGTTGTTCAAATTGATTCCCGACCGATCTGTTATTCACTTGCTGCCTTACTGTAACGCCGATGAGTTGGGGTATCTGTTCAGTCTTGATTGACTCGGAAGGCATTATCCAAACGGCTGACGCTGTAACGAACGGTGCAATAGTGATCCACACCCAACGCCTGAAATCAGATCCAGGGGGTAATCTGCTCTCCTGATTCAGGAGAGTTTATGGTCACTTTTGAGACAGTTATGGAAATTAAAATCCTGCACAAGCAGGGAATGAGTAGCCGGGCGATTGCCAGAGAACTGGGGATCTCCCGCAATACCGTTAAACGTTATTTGCAGGCAAAATCTGAGCCGCCAAAATATACGCCGCGACCTGCTGTTGCTTCACTCCTGGATGAATACCGGGATTATATTCGTCAACGCATCGCCGATGCTCATCCTTACAAAATCCCGGCAACGGTAATCGCTCGCGAGATCAGAGACCAGGGATATCGTGGCGGAATGACCATTCTCAGGGCATTCATTCGTTCTCTCTCGGTTCCTCAGGAGCAGGAGCCTGCCGTTCGGTTCGAAACTGAACCCGGACGACAGATGCAGGTTGACTGGGGCACTATGCGTAATGGTCGCTCACCGCTTCACGTGTTCGTTGCTGTTCTCGGATACAGCCGAATGCTGTACATCGAATTCACTGACAATATGCGTTATGACACGCTGGAGACCTGCCATCGTAATGCGTTCCGCTTCTTTGGTGGTGTGCCGCGCGAAGTGTTGTATGACAATATGAAAACTGTGGTTCTGCAACGTGACGCATATCAGACCGGTCAGCACCGGTTCCATCCTTCGCTGTGGCAGTTCGGCAAGGAGATGGGCTTCTCTCCCCGACTGTGTCGCCCCTTCAGGGCACAGACTAAAGGTAAGGTGGAACGGATGGTGCAGTACACCCGTAACAGTTTTTACATCCCACTAATGACTCGCCTGCGCCCGATGGGGATCACTGTCGATGTTGAAACAGCCAACCGCCACGGTCTGCGCTGGCTGCACGATGTCGCTAACCAACGAAAGCATGAAACAATCCAGGCCCGTCCCTGCGATCGCTGGCTCGAAGAGCAGCAGTCCATGCTGGCACTGCCTCCGGAGAAAAAAGAGTATGACGTGCATCTTGATGAAAATCTGGTGAACTTCGACAAACACCCCCTGCATCATCCACTCTCCATCTACGACTCATTCTGCAGAGGAGTGGCGTGATGATGGAACTGCAACATCAACGACTGATGGCGCTCGCCGGGCAGTTGCAACTGGAAAGCCTTATAAGCGCAGCGCCTGCGCTGTCACAACAGGCAGTAGACCAGGAATGGAGTTATATGGACTTCCTGGAGCATCTGCTTCATGAAGAAAAACTGGCACGTCATCAACGTAAACAGGCGATGTATACCCGAATGGCAGCCTTCCCGGCGGTGAAAACGTTCGAAGAGTATGACTTCACATTCGCCACCGGAGCACCGCAGAAGCAACTCCAGTCGTTACGCTCACTCAGCTTCATAGAACGTAATGAAAATATCGTATTACTGGGGCCATCAGGTGTGGGGAAAACCCATCTGGCAATAGCGATGGGCTATGAAGCAGTCCGTGCAGGTATCAAAGTTCGCTTCACAACAGCAGCAGATCTGTTACTTCAGTTATCTACGGCACAACGTCAGGGCCGTTATAAAACGACGCTTCAGCGTGGAGTAATGGCCCCCCGCCTGCTCATCATTGATGAAATAGGCTATCTGCCGTTCAGTCAGGAAGAAGCAAAGCTGTTCTTCCAGGTCATCGCTAAACGTTACGAAAAGAGCGCAATGATCCTGACATCCAATCTGCCGTTCGGGCAGTGGGATCAAACGTTCGCCGGTGATGCAGCACTGACCTCAGCGATGCTGGACCGTATCTTACACCACTCACATGTCGTTCAAATCAAAGGAGAAAGCTATCGACTCAGACAGAAACGAAAGGCCGGGGTTATAGCAGAAGCTAATCCTGAGTAAAACGGTGGATCAATATTGGGCCGTTGGTGGAGATATAAGTGGATCACTTTTCATCCGTCGTTGACAGACGCCTAACCCGTTAACTTTTTTCACTTTTATCTGCACCGGGATCCGATCTTTCATTGCCTCTACATGGCTTATCACCCCAATAGTTTTGCCGGAAGCATTCAGGCTATCCAAGGCATCCAGTGCGGTATCCAATGTTTCAGCATCCAACGTACCGAAGCCTTCATCAAGAAACAGTGAGTCAATACTGGTTTTATGGCTGACTAAATCAGACAGTGCTAATGCTAGCGCCAGACTCACCAGAAAACTCTCTCCTCCTGACAGGGTACGAGTATCGCGTATGGCATCCGCTTGCCAGGTATCTACCACCTGTAATTCCAATGCATCTGTAGTCTTACGTTGTAATAGATAGCGCCCATGTAAACGACTAAGTTGGTTATTGGCCAGATAAACCAGATGATCGAGTGTGAGACCTTGCGCAAATTTACGGAATTTATCGCCTTCTTTGGAGCCAATTAATTGATTGAGGTAACTCCAGTCATCATATTGCTGCTGACTACGCTCAATTTGTTCAAATAGCGTACGTTGATTATGACGTCGAGTGGTGTCGCTTTCTAACTGATTGCGTAGTTCGCCTTGCCGTAACGTTGTGGTTTTCAGTTGTGCCAATAGCTGTTCTGACTGTTGTTGTAATAAGGTTAATTCAGAGGACTTATCGACACCTTGGGGACAAAGCTGTAAATGTTGATCCAATATCTCCCTGGCTTGTTGCAGGCGGATCTGAGCTTGTTGCCGTCGCTCATTTAATTGCTGTTGCAATTGTTGTAGATGCTGCCTTTCTTCTTCACTTAACAGGGCTGCGGTTAATGCCGTTTCATCAGCAAATTCGCTGGTGGACAGTGCTTGTTGCAATTCAGCCTGTGTGGTGGTAGCACGTTGCTGATACTGTTGGCATTGTTGCTCCAGCCCGGTCAGTTCACCTGATAGCCTATTCAGTTGGGATTGAGCCTGTTGTAGGGCTTTTTCTGCGTTTTGCTGGGCAAGCTCTGCCTGTTGCTGCTGTAAGCGTAATCGCTGGCGGACTTCGGCAACGATATCTTCACCAAACAGTGCCTGGCGCTGCTGGATTTGCTGCTGTAATAGCGTTTCAGCTTGCTGGCGTTGTTGACTTAGCGCCGATAATTGGTCAATACACTCCTGTAAATGACGCCGTTCATTCTCAATACGTGTTTCCAGCGTTTTTTGTTCAATAGTGAGCCGCTGTTGCTCTTGCTGATGTTGTTGCCAGCGCTGACATTCCTCTTCCCGCTGTGCTAGCCAATCCTGTTGTTGATCGGCATCGGGTACTGATAAGGACAATTCAGTCAGCGTATGGTTTAACACTTGCTGCTGAGCTATAAGTGCTTCTTGCTGGTGCTGATATTGCGATTGCAGCTGTTGGTAGGTTTGTTGAGCATTTTTTTGGCGTTCAGTGATCAGTGCCAACTGTTGTTGATGTTCTTGCTGCCGTTGTTCCAACTGGGTCAGGATATCTTTGGCCTGCTGATACTGCTGAGTCAGACGCTCATACTCCACCAGCTTTAGTTGACACGCCTGTTCTTGCTGCTCATGTTGCTCTAGCCACAGGGCTAATGCGTCAGGTTCATTCAAGGTGAAGGCCAGTGATAACGGTTGTGCCAGTGTTTGCCAACGTTGCTGATATGCAGCTAACTGTTGGCGATGGTCTTGTAACTCTTGCTCTATACGCTGCTGATGTTGTTGCATGCTTGCAACTTGGGTACGCAACTCAGTGCCTTCAGTGTAAAGCTGTTCGACCTGTAGGCGCAGTTTTGCAACTCGCACGGCTGTTTCTGAGGGTTTCACTGCTTGGTACGCAGTAATCGCCGGGTGCTCCACAGCACCACATAGCGGGCAGGCATCTCCTGGTTGCAGTTTGGCTCTTTCTGCTTCCAGTGTGACAATCTGTTTTTCGCGTTCCAGTAAGGCTTCTAAATCAACCAGATGTTGTTTCTGCTGCTGATATAACTGGCGTTTTTCGGTTAACTGTTGCTCTAACTGTTTAAGCTGTTGCTGCTGAGCCGTAAATTGTTGCTGCTGCTTATCATAGAGTGCTTGTATTTGTTGTGCTAAAGGCGATAAAGCCGCCAGTTGTTGGCATATCTGACGTTGCTCATTGAACTCGTTTAGTTGCTGGCGCAACTGTGCTGAAGGTTGCTGTTGTTCAAGGACTAATAATTTCTGCTGAAGATAGCTTGCCTGTGCGCGAGCCTCCGCTAAGGCCACTTGTTGTTGTTTCTCTTGCGCACTTAGTGTTGTAGCCTGCTGTTGCAGCGTGGCGAGTAAGGTTGTTTGTTGGTGTAGTTGTTGCTCACTTTGAGCTGATTGTTGTTGCTGTAGTTGTAATTGGCGGAACTGCTCATGCCATAAGGGAAGATGTTTTTCCCAGTGCTGATGATGGGCATGTAAATTGGCATAGTCTGCTAGCTGTTGCAGGCGTTGATGGGTCTGCAATAGTTTTTGCTCATTCAGCGCAAGTTGTTGGCTGTTTTGCTGCTCTTTAGCGCGTAATTGCTGTATTTGCCCTGCAAGTTGTGACAATGTCTGCTGCTGCTGGGTGATAAGGTTATCCAGCGGCACGATCCGTTGTTCGATGAGTGTTTCTTGCTCATGTTGATTAAGCTGTTGCTGTTGGCGTGCCGCAGTGGCTTGCTCTACTGCCTGAGTCAGTGGTGTGAGCTGTGCCAGATATTGCTGCTGTTGTTGTGCCAATGCGGTGATGCGTTGCTGTGTTTGTTGTAAATCTTTTTGGCTACGGTCACGTTCTCGTTGCAACGGGCGCAATTTTTCTGCCGGTTCGCTACGCGCTAAACGTTGTAGGCCGGGTAGTGCCTGTTGATACTCTTGCTCAACGAGCACCTGTTGCTGCTGATATTGCTGTACGTGTTGTTGTTGCTGCTGCCAACCTGTTAGCCAGTTTATTTGGTTTTGCGTGACGAGTTGTTCTTTACTGAGCTGCTGCTCTTGTTGACTCAGTGCATCAATTTGCTGTGCCAGGGCCAGGCGTTGTTCTTCATTTAACAGTTCAATGCCGCTGGCACGTTGGTGCAATGCATCCAGATCGATCTTGGCTTGTTTATGTTTTTCAAATACGCGTTCAGATAGACGTCCGTAGATGTCGGTTCCCGTCAATTCTTCCAGTAACTCAGCGCGATCATTGGCATCTGCATTGAGGAAGGCGGCAAATTGCCCCTGTGACAGCATCATGGACTTGGTAAAACGGCCAAAGTCCAGACCGGTGATTGCCGCGATCATATCTAATTTATCGCGGACCTTATCGGCCAAGATTTTGCCGTTTTCGCATAAGGCCAGTTCTACTTTGGGGGCTTGCAGATTGCCATCTGGGCTGTTTCTGGCACGGCGCTGGCTCCAAAAGGCGCGATAACGGATACCTTTCACGTCAAATTCAACTTCTGCCAGTGATTCTGCAGTATGGCGCGTCATCAGTTCATTCTGGCTGGGGGTTACGATGAGGCGAGGGGTTTGGTGGTACAACGCCAGACAGATAGCATCTAACAGCGTGGTTTTTCCCGCGCCAGTTGGGCCGGTGATAGCAAATAAGCCGTTACTGGCAAAAGGTTCGGCAGTGAAATCTATCTTCCATTCGCCCTGTAATGAGTTAATGTTTTTCAGACGTAGGCTCAAAATTTTCATTGGGCTGGCTCCTCCGCCACACCGTTACTGCCATCTTGTGCTATTTCATCAACCACGTAATTGAACATTTGGCGCATTCGCTGCTGGCGAGGCTCGGGTAAATCTGCCTCCAGTGCCAGCCTACGTTCAAATACGTCACTGACGGTCAATTCGTTTAGCGTTTCTTTTTCCTGCCGGTGGATGCTGTTATTACGTTGTTCTTTGCTACGGCGTAGTAATACCACTTCAACGGGCAAGTTCGCTGCCAGTGCCTGGATCCGTCTTTGAATATCGGTGAGATAGTCTTGGGTTGCCACTTCTATATCCAACCACACGGGTAAGCCTTCATGGCCAGCAAATGCCGCTAATTGCTGCTCTATTTGGCGCAAATCACCTTTGATCAATTGCATCGGTTGAAATTGTGGAATGAAGAGTGGGGTAACTGATGACAGATTTTGCTGGTCAAACTCCACCAAATACACACTTTTCTCTTTGCTTAGTTCATCAAAACTGAGCGCTATAGGTGAGCCGCTGTAGCGGATATGTTCAGTTTTAGCGACCTGTTGAGCGCGATGGATATGACCAAGGGCAATGTAATCCGCGGGTGGAAAAGCCTGAGCCGGAAAGGCATCTAGTGTACCAATATAAATGTCTCGTACTGAGTCTGTGGTTGTCACACCCACGGTGGTCAGGTGCCCGGTGGCGATAATGGGCAGAGGCAAGCCAAGCTGAGATCGCAGTTCTAGGGCGCGTTGATATAACGTTTGATAGTGGCCAGCAATAGCTTCTTGTAATGCCAGTTGTTTCTGGTCACCAGACTCACCCGCTTGACTGGTCACCAGATCACGGGGCCGTAAAAACGGAATGGCGCATAGCACCGCTGCGGGTTGCTGCTGTCTATTTTTCAGGATAATCACTTGTTGTTTCAGATCACGACTGGCACATGAGATTACCGAGGTATTCAGGTATGAAAGTAAATCTCGTGATTCATTCAGTGTGGCTACCGAATCATGGTTGCCACCCAGTACCACTAATTGACAGGCGGTAGGCTGGAGCTCAACAATAAAACGGTTATAGAGCTCACGGGCATAGCTGGGCGGGGCACCGGTATCAAAAATATCCCCTGCGACAATCAGCGCATCAACCTGGTGTTCTTTGATCTGCTCAATCAACCAGTGCAGAAATGCCTGATGTTCAGCAGCACGGCTTTTGGTGAAAAAATACTGCCCCAAATGCCAGTCAGAGGTATGAATAATACGCATAAAGCTCTCGCTATGGCCGATGATGACGAAAGAGAATGGCGCTGATTATAAGCGTTGGCATCAAGATGTCGCGGTGAAAAACACAGGATGAAATAAATCTCCGAGACGCCTCGCAAAGTTGATTACTGCGTTTGGCAAAAAAAATAACATTTATCACTATGCTTATTGCTCACTGAAGCGTGATATTTTTCATAAATCTGTCACAAAACTGACGCATAATGGCCCCGAAATCGAATAGTGACCGCTAACATACTGGCAGGGTTGATGATGGCAAGACGCATACTGGTGGTGGAAGATGAAGCACCAATCCGTGAGATGGTGTGCTTTGTGTTGGAGCAAAATGGCTACCAACCGTTAGAAGCCGAAGATTATGACAGCGCGGTAGCTCGCCTGTCGGAGCCTTTTCCTGATTTAGTGCTGTTAGACTGGATGTTACCCGGCGGCTCGGGTATTCAGTTTATTAAACATATGAAACGTGAAGCTTTGACCCGGGATATTCCGGTGATGATGCTGACCGCTCGTGGCGAAGAAGAAGATCGTGTGCGCGGTTTGGAAGTGGGCGCAGATGATTATATTACCAAGCCTTTTTCACCTAAAGAGCTGGTAGCGCGGATCAAAGCGGTAATGCGGCGGATATCGCCAATGGCCGTTGAAGAAGTGATTGAAATGCAAGGGTTGAGCCTTGACCCTTCATCTCACAGGGTAATGGCGAATGATCAGGCGCTAGATATGGGGCCGACCGAGTTTAAATTATTACACTTCTTTATGACTCATCCCGAGCGTGTTTATAGCCGTGAACAGTTGCTTAATTATGTTTGGGGCACTAACGTTTATGTAGAAGATCGTACGGTTGATGTGCATATTCGTCGGTTACGCAAGGCGCTTGAAACTGATGGTCACGATAAAATGGTACAAACTGTCCGGGGAACTGGATACCGTTTCTCAACGCGCTACTGAGTTTTCAGTGCCGGAGAATTCGTTGTGTTAGAACGCTTATCATGGAAAACGCTGGCTTTAGAGCTGGCTCTTTTTTGTTTGCCTGCATTATTACTGGGGGCGTTTATTGGTTATCTCCCTTGGTTATTGCTGGTTTCAGTGGTCGCCGCGCTGACGTGGAACTTTTATAATCAACTCAAACTCTCTCATTGGTTGTGGCTTGATCGCAGTATGACACCGCCGTCGGGGCGTTGGAGTTGGGAACCCCTATTTTACGGCTTATATCAGATGCAATTGCGCAACCGCAGGCGTCGGCGCGAACTGGCGCTTTTAATTAAGCGTTTTCGCAGTGGTGCAGAGTCACTGCCTGATGCCGTGGTTATCACCACGGTTGATGGTAATATTTTCTGGTGTAATGGTTTAGCTCAACAATTGTTGGGGTTTCGCTGGCCAGAGGATAATGGGCAGCATATTCTCAATTTATTGCGCTACCCGGAATTTAGCCAATATCTGCAACAACAAACGTTTTCCCGCCCACTGACCTTGCAATTGAATAACGGTTACTACGTGGAGTTTCGCGTGATGCCTTATTCTGAAGGGCAGTTACTGATGGTGGCCCGTGATGTGACTCAAATGCGCCAGTTGGAAGGTGCAAGACGTAACTTTTTTGCCAACGTCAGCCATGAATTACGTACGCCGCTGACGGTGCTGCAAGGCTATCTGGAAATGATGCATGACCAAGAGTTGGCCGGGCCGTTACGCGATAAAGCTTTGGGGACGATGCAAGAGCAGACTAAGCGTATGGATGGGCTGGTGAAGCAACTTTTGACATTATCACGTATCGAAGCCGCACCAAATGTGGATTTAAATGAGCGGGTGGATATTCCGCTGATGTTGAAAATATTGCAGCATGAGGTACAGGCACTGAGCAATGGCCGCCATGAGATTACTTTCAGGGTTAACGATCAATTAAAGGTATTCGGTAACGAAGACCAACTGCGTAGCGCGGTATCGAATCTGGTCTACAACGCTGTAAATCATACGCCTGAAGGGACGAAAATTGAGGTCTGCTGGCAACAAACACCACAAGGTGCTCAATTTCAAGTCAGCGACAACGGGCCGGGGATCCCTCCTGAGCATGTTCCTCGCCTTACGGAGCGCTTCTATCGGGTCGATAAAGCCCGGTCACGGCAAACGGGGGGCAGTGGGTTGGGGTTGGCAATCGTGAAACATGCTCTGAGTCACCATGATGCGCGTTTGGAGGTGATGAGTGAAATTGGTCTGGGTACCCGTTTTATTTTTACCTTACCGAACAGGTTGATTGTTCCAACTGTTTTAGTCGAGAATGCAGTCAAATCTTAAGACGGTGCGGATAAAAGCCTAATGAAATGGGGAAAACTGGCGCTCTTAAATGTCATTTTATGGCATAGCTATACTGTTTTTGCGCAATCAATAGCTTTAGTACAGCCAGTGGCTTTAACCCGATCAGTGGCTTTAACTCGATCAGTGGCTTTAGTACTGCCAGTGACGCTAGCCTCTCCCTCAATTACCGTCTCTCCGTCGGTACCAATGCCCGTTGCCAACACCCTATCAGGAAACCTTTCCAGTGTTGGTTCTGACACGTTGGCCAATCTGATGTCATTGTGGGCAAATGATTTCAATCATCACTATCCTGGCGTTAATCTGCAAATACAGGCTGCGGGGTCATCTACCGCTCCTGCTGCGCTGGCTGCCGGGGCAACGCAGCTTGGCCCAATGAGCCGGCCAATGAAAGCTGGCGAGATTGCTGCTTTTATTCAACGCTATGGCTACCCACCGTTAGCCGTGCCAGTAGCCGTGGATGCGCTAGTGGTGTTTGTTCATCAGGATAACCCTCTGAATAGGCTGACGTTATCGCAACTGGATGCTATTTTTTCGCAAAATCGCCGTTGTGGAGAACCCCAGAAAATTCAACGCTTCGGTGACTTGGGGTTGAGTGGCGATTGGGCGGCACGCCCCCTACAACGCTATGGTCGTAATTCTGCATCGGGGACGTATGGCTATTTTAAGCGCCGGGTACTCTGTGATGGTGATTTTATAAATAATATCAACGAATTACCCGGATCTGCATCCGTGGTGCAAGCGGTGGCGGGTTCATTGAATGGCATCGGTTATTCCAGTATTGGTTTTCGTAACAGTGGTGTTAAATCACTGCCGTTGGCAGCGAGTGGGCAAGATTTTGTTATGCCAACTGCAGAAAATGTCAGTAATGGCCTCTATCCGTTATCACGCTATCTCTATATTTATATTAATAAAGCACCAGGGCAGCCGCTGGAAGCACTCACTGCGGCATTTCTTGAGCGTGCGCTATCCCCCGAAGGGCAAAAGTTGGTCAGCCATGACGGCTATTTGCCATTACCGCCTGCTATGTTGAATAACACCCGAAAAACATTGGGTTTTACTGACTAATCTGCTCTTTATATGTACTCAAAAGTAGGGTCTATCGCTGTTTCAACCAACAAAAATAATTTTGGGTTATTCCGGTTGAGTGAAATTGATGGAGCCTGTGCTGCCTATCGGGGCCTATTTATCTGATATTCTCGCTATGAGCGGTTAACTGTTGGCTATAAATAATACAAATCATATGGTGCGTATCGTTGTAAACTCGACATCATTGACTGGCTTGTAAAAATTATCTGGACGATGATTCTGCTTTTATGATCCCAGCTTGCCTTTCTCCGCTATAAACTGTCTACTTAGCGCCGTTGTTGGCCTATTCCACCTGCAAATAACTTCAAAAATACTGCATACTGTCGAAATAGATGGCTTTTAAACCGTCGGAGTTCGTGTTTATCAGAGCTTTGTATCGTTTCGATCTCGTAGGAAAGACCACAGCGTAGAATTTTTTCTTTTGGTCATTTTAACTAGGCAACTATTTCACTATGAGTCATCGTTTATCATCTAAAGATATTATGGCATTAGGTTTTATGACCTTTGCCTTATTCGTTGGGGCGGGCAACATCATCTTCCCACCGATGGTTGGATTACAGTCAGGAGAACATGTGTGGTGGGCCGCTCTGGGCTTCCTGATTACTGCCGTTGGGTTACCGGTTATTACCGTTATTGCTCTGGCCCGGGTCGGGGGCGGTATTGATGCTCTGAGTACGCCAATTGGTCGTAGTGCTGGTTTGGTGCTGGCTACTGTCTGTTATTTGGCGGTAGGCCCATTATTTGCCATTCCGCGCACTGCTACCGTTTCCTTCGAGGTCGGCATTGCGCCTTTAACGGGTAATGGCCCGTTACCGCTGTTTATCTATAGCGTTGTTTATTTTGCATTGGTTATTGGAATTTCACTGTACCCAGGGCGCTTGTTGGATACGGTCGGGCATATTCTGGCTCCGTTGAAAATTTTAGCGTTAGCTATTTTGGGGATTGCGGCCCTGATCTGGCCTGCGGGGCCGTTGATTACAGCAACAGATGCTTATCAGCAAGCTCCCTTTTCCTCCGGTTTCGTTAATGGCTATCTCACCATGGATACCTTGGGTGCATTAGTCTTCGGTATTGTTATCGTGAATGCAGCCCGCTCGCGTGGTGTGGTTTCTGCCGTGTTACTGACGCGTTATACCATTTGGGCGGGGTTGATTGCCGGTATTGGCCTGACTCTGGTTTACCTAAGCCTGTTTAAATTAGGCTCTAGCAGCGGTAGTTTGGTACCTGATGCGCAAAATGGCGCGGTCATCTTGCATGCTTATGTCCAGCACACCTTTGGTGGCTTGGGCAGTATGTTCCTGGCGGCACTGATCTTTATTGCCTGTATGGTGACGGCAGTTGGCCTGACCTGCGCTTGTGCTGAATTCTTTGCGCAATACCTGCGGCTGTCATACCGGACACTGGTGTTTATCCTCGGTATCTTCTCGATGCTGGTCTCTAATCTGGGGCTGAGCCACCTTATCCAGATTTCTATTCCGGTCCTGACGGCGATTTATCCGCCTTGTATCGTGCTGGTTTTGATGAGCTTTACCTTACGCTGGTGGCAGCATGCATCACGTATCGTCGCGCCAGTTATGTTGATTAGCTTGGTATTCGGTATTCTTGATGCCGTGAAAGCGTCTACTTTTGCGAATTTTTTACCGGCATGGGCTCATCATCTGCCTCTGGCAGAACAAGGTCTGGCATGGTTACCGCCTTCCTTGCTGGTATTCGTCGTCATAGGGTTGTACGATCGCATTTTCTGTCGCCAGAAAATTGTGGTTAAACAATAGCTGCGCGGCAATAGAGTATTTTTAGCCACGGTTAATATCCGTGGCTTTTTGCTGAAAAAAGACGGGGCTTTGTGAATGGAATTACCAGTTAAAAATAAGCTTAAACGTGGCCTGACGACACGTCATATTCGTTTTATTGCATTGGGTTCAGCGATAGGGACTGGCCTATTCTATGGTTCGGCTGATGCGATAAGAATGGCCGGACCAAGCGTGTTGTTGGCATACCTGATTGGTGGTGTGGTGGCATTTGTCATCATGCGTGCTTTGGGTGAGATGTCGGTCAATAACCCACAAGCCAGCTCTTTCTCTCGTTATGCGCAAGATTGTCTTGGGCCGATGGCAGGTTATATCACCGGCTGGACGTATTGTTTTGAGATCTTGATTGTGGCTATTGCTGATGTGACAGCTTTCGGTATCTATATGGGGCTCTGGTTCCCAGATGTTGCTCATTGGGTATGGGTGCTGAGTGTTGTCTTGATCATCGGCGCGGTCAATATGATGAGTGTGAAAGTCTTCGGTGAGCTTGAGTTCTGGTTCTCGTTTTTCAAAGTTGCCACCATTATCATCATGATTTTAGCCGGTATCGGTATCATTGTTTGGGGTATTGGTAACGGTGGTCAGCCAACGGGTATCCATAATTTATGGACTAACGGTGGCTTCTTCAGTAATGGCTTTGTTGGCATGCTCCTGTCATTACAATTGGTGATGTTTGCCTATGGCGGTATTGAGATTATTGGTATTACTGCCGGTGAAGCCGAGGATCCGAAAAAATCGATTCCGAAAGCAATCAACTCAGTACCATGGCGTATTTTAGTCTTTTACGTCGGGACCCTGTTTGTGATTATGTCCATTTACCCATGGAATCAAGTGGGCACGAACGGTAGTCCGTTCGTTCTGACCTTCCAGCATATGGGGATCACTATTGCTGCCGGTATTTTGAACTTTGTGGTTATCACCGCTTCTGTATCTGCAATTAACAGCGATGTGTTTGGTGTCGGGCGTATGCTGAATGGGATGGCAGAACAAGGCCATGCACCAAAAGCTTTTACTGCTATTTCTAAACGCGGTGTGCCGTGGGTCACGGTGCTGGTGATGATGTGTGCCATGCTAATTGCGGTTTATCTGAACTACATCATGCCGGAAAATGTTTTCTTGGTTATTGCGTCATTAGCGACGTTTGCTACTGTCTGGGTCTGGATCATGATCCTATTCTCTCAGATTGCTTTCCGCCGTTCACTGAGTAAAGATCAGGTTAAAGCACTGGATTTCCCACTGCGTGGTGGAACCTTTACTTCGGTGCTAGCCATCATTTTCCTGGTATTTATTATCGGTCTTATTGGTTGGTTCCCTACGACTCGAATCTCACTGTATGTCGGATTAGTGTGGATCGTGCTGTTGCTGGTGGGGTATTACTTTAAGGTCAAGTATCAGAAAAAACAGGCTACGCTGATCAAGAATGCTGATTAAAAACACAGTTCAATAAACACTGAGTCGATAATCGATACAAAGCCGGGGTACAGTTCATCTGTCCCGGCTTTTTTCTTTTAATTCCGGCAAGTTGAGAATAATACCAGCAAGTTGAAACAATCTTCTCCGCCCCCTCTCTCATCCTCAATATTTATACTCACAGATGAGGGGGTTCTGTCCACAACGTGGCATGGTGAGTGACGATAAACTATTTATAGACTCGTCATTCTTCAAGCTGCATGTGTGCTGGCTATGTTCGTTACTCGGCCCGTTCATGGGACTTGCCTCGACGAAGCATCTGCTTCCGGCGGATTTGGCTCTCGCTTGTCGCCTTCCTGCAACTCGAATTATTTAGAGTGTATCTATCAAATAGTTATATCCAATAAATAGTTACATCTAATAAATGGTTTGTATCAAAAATCGTATATCTCAGATGAATGTGTCGCGGCGTTAGTGTCTGCATCAGGTTAATGTCTGTAGCAGGTTAGTGTTTGCACAAAGTTAATGTCTGCACCAGATAGTCTTCACAGGAATGGTTTTGGTTAAAGCAGGAGAATTTTATGCTTAGTGGTTGGCACCTTCCGGTCTCGCCTTTTGTTCGTTTGGCAGACGACGCATTACATATCACGCTCTGGTTGCAAGGTGATAGTTTACCTGCGCAAGTCTTTCTGCGTTGTGAGCCAGATAATGAAGAGTGGCTGCTCACTATGGAGGGGCATGAGAGCCATGATCGTTGGCGCTATAGCGTTTCTTTACCGTTATATGAGGGGCAGCCAACCCGGCGCTACTGCTTCAAACTATTATGGGATGACCGCCAACAGTGGTTTGGCCCGTTGGGGTTCTCGGTGATTCCTCCAGCACAGTTGGCACAGTTTGCTGTAGATGTACCCGATAGCGGGCCTGATTGGGTCGCGGACCAAGTTTTTTATCAGATCTTCCCCGATCGCTTTGCCAGTAGTCAGGCAGATCATGGTGTGCAGGAGGGGAGTTATATTCATCATGCGGCCGGTTGCCCGGTATCTCGCCGCGAGTGGCAGCAGCCATTGGATGATGTGCATGCCGCATCGACATTTTATGGTGGCGATCTGGCCGGTATTAGTCAGAAAATCCCTTACTTTCAACAACTGGGGGTTACGGCACTGTATTTGAACCCTATTTTTACCGCTCCCAGTGTGCATAAATATGATACTGAAGATTATTATCAGGTTGATCCCTACTTGGGGGGAGAGCGTGATTTCTTGCAATTGCGAGCCGCTACCCGTGAAGTAGGAATAAAGTTGGTGCTCGATGGCGTGTTTAACCACACGGGTGATTCTCATCGCTGGTTTGATCGCTATCAACAAGGGGAAAACGGCGCCTGCCATCACGAAGATTCGCCTTATCGTGGTTGGTTTACGTTCCTCCCTGATGGACGAGCATTAGATTGGAAAGGTAATGCCAGTTTGCCAAAACTTAATTTTGCCAATGAAGAGGTCGCTGAACGAATCTATCGCAGTGATGACAGCGTCGTGCGTTATTGGTTACGGCCACCATACAGTATTGATGGCTGGCGTCTGGATGTCGTACACATGCTCGGGGAAGATGGCGGCGCTAAAGGGAATTTGCACCATCTGCACGGTATCTATCAGGCAGCAAAAGAAGAAAATCCGCAGGCTTATATTCTGGGCGAACATTTTGGCGATGCACGTAATTGGTTGCACGCTGGAGTGGAAGACGCGGCAATGAATTATATGGGTTTTGCTTTGCCGGTCCGCAGTTTTCTCGCCGAGCTAGATGTGGCTTGCCATCCTATAAAATTGGATGCTGCGGATTGCG
Source organism: Yersinia pestis (assembly GCF_900460465.1). Taxonomy (GTDB): domain Bacteria; phylum Pseudomonadota; class Gammaproteobacteria; order Enterobacterales; family Enterobacteriaceae; genus Yersinia; species Yersinia pestis. Next base: position 1,222,541 of record NZ_UAVH01000001.1, read on the forward strand.
CCTACTGGATGGATGAGTACCGCGCAGGATTGCCCCATAGCCAGCAACTCCGTTTATTTAATCAATTAGATAGCCATGATACTGCCCGTTTTCTTACCTTATTAAAGGGTGATAAAACCCGTATGCAAATGGCGCTAATATGGTTGTTTAGTTGGATTGGTGTGCCTTGCCTATTTTATGGTGATGAGATTGGGCTGGATGGAGGGAATGATCCGTTCTGCCGCAAACCGTTCCCGTGGGATGAGGCTCAGTGGGATCATGACCTATTATCACTGTGTCAACGTATGGCGGCTTTACGCCACAAAAGCATAGCGTTGCGGCGCGGGGGGTGTCAGGTGATCCATGCCAGTGGTGATTCCCTGGTCTTTATTCGTAGCTATCAAACTGAGCGTGTGATGGTGGCGATACAACGTTCCGATGATGCGGATATTTTCCTGCCCGCCTCTCCTTTACTCAATGTGGCTGAGTGGCAGCGTCTGGAAGGTGGAGGAGACCTGGCTGTCAGTGAGACTGGGGTAAACATGGGGCTGGAGGGTAAGAGTGTTACCTTGTGGTGTGGTGTTGGTGAGTGCTAACTTGCAAAAGGCGCGGTGACGGATAACTCACTAGAGCAGCTCAGGGATAACAATTCAGTGATAACTGAGCTGTTTTTTTGCTCCAGTAAGATAATATTTATAGGGATAAGAGAATATTTATAGCGCGAATAACTCTCACTGAAAGGAGCTTTATATGGGCACAGCGAAAAGAACAGCATTGGTTATCGGTGCTTCACGGGGGTTAGGGCTAGGGTTGGTTGATGAGCTTAGTCGCCGCGGATGGTCTGTCACCGCGACCACACGTGGCGCGGCTCAAGATACGTCAGCACATGCCGCCCATTGGTTAAAATTAGATATTAATCAGCCAGAAAGCATTAAGCAGTTTTTACCACAAGTACAGGGGCAGCGATTCGACCTGATATTTGTTAACGCCGGAATCTCTGGGCCAGCACACCAATCTGCGATCGATGCCACACCCGATGAAATCCAGGAACTGTTCCAGACTAACGCCATCTCGCCTATCCGAATTGCTCAACATTTGCTGGCACAACGCAATCCAACCCAGAGCGTATTGGCGTTTATGTCTTCCCAGTTAGGCAGTATTGAACGCAATGTTTCTGGGCATAAACCGTTGTATTCAGCCAGTAAAGCCGCATTGAATATGATGACGCGTAATCTGGTGGCTGAAGTTGCAGATCCGACCTTGACGGTATTATCGATTCATCCCGGTTGGGTGAAAACGGATATGGGCGGTGATGCGGCACCGTTGACGATTACTACCAGTGTGAAGGGCGTGGTCGATCAAATCGAACAGGCTTCAGGGAAAGGGGGCCACGGATTTATTGACTATCAGGGGCATTCATTACCGTGGTAATGCTCTTTGTTCACCATTAATACGCTCCACTCTAATGAATATCCCCCATCAATAGTTCGATAGGGGATAATATTTTCAGATACTTCGCCGCCGATGGCTTGGTTAGTCATCGGTCAATAGCTAAATCAATAACCAATAGCTTAATTAATGACCCATGGCTTAATCTTAATTAACAACCATTAGATTGATTAGTAGTCATTAGATTGATTAGTAGCCAATAGCAGCCCCTGCGGGGCGACGGACATCATTGGCACCGTACAGGTAGCCCTCACGGACTTTGCCGGAGACAGCAGAATCATTACCCGAGTTAGCCGGGCTGACGCCCTCAACACCGGCCAGGCCGACTAAAATCAACTCCGCTGCGCCCCAAGGGCTCTGTTCAACCATCTTATATCCCATACTCTTCAGGATATTGAGGCTGTCCGCTGAGACACCGCGTTGCTCATAATAGACTTCATCGGGTAGCCACTGATGGTGAATACGTGGTGCATCAACCGCTTCTTGCGGGGCCATACCGTGGTCAATGACGTTCAGGGCGGTTTGCAGCGTGATGCTGATAATCCGTGAGCCACCCGGTGAACCCAAGACCATAAATGTTTTTCCATCTTTGGTCACTAGTGTCGGGCTCATTGACGATAGTGGGCGCTTACCGGGGGCGATAGCGTTGGTTGCACCTTGTACCAATCCATACAGATTTTGTTCACCCACTTTAACTGTAAAATCATCCATTTCATTATTGAGGAAGAAGCCAGTACAAGGAGCAATGACCACCGCGCCAAAGCGCCCATTAACGGTATACGTGGTAGAAACGGCATTACCCTCATGATCGACGATGGAGTAGTGTGTCGTCTCCGGTTTTTCGTGAGGTTGCATACCCGGTTGTACTTCTACTGATGGTGTTGCTTTGTTGGCGACGATCTGTTTACGGATATCGGCGGCATAGCTTTTGCTCAGTAGGCGGTCAAGCGGATTTTTAACAAACTCTGGATCACCGAGGAAGGTATTGCGGTCCATATAGGCATGGCGCATTGCCTCCGTTAGCGTATGGATATAGTCAGCGGAGTTAAAGCCCATACTTTTGAGGTTATAGCCCTCCAAAACATTTAGCGTTTCACATAATGTGACGCCACCGGAACTCGGCGGTGGGGCTGAAACGAATTTATAACCGCGATAACTACAGGTAATCGGTGCGGTTTCGGTGATTTTATAATCGGCGAAATCGGCGGCAGTCAGTATTCCGCCTCCCTTTTTAGCCGCTGCTTCCACAGCTTGCGGTATTTTACCTTGATAGAACGCATCCGGCCCTTTTTCTGAAATCGCGCTTAACGTATCCGCGAGATCGGCCTGAACCAGACGATCGCCCGGTTGTAATGCCTCTCCATCTTTACGCAGGAAGATACGTGCAGACTCAGGATCCTGACGGAAACGTTTGACGGTGGTGTCCAGAATATCGGTATCGGCGCAAGTCAGGATAAAGCCGTCACGGGCCAAACGGATAGCCGGTGCCATGACTTGCTGACGGGTTAATTTGCCGTATTTTTTTTGCGCACTATCCATGCCCAATACCGTGCCAGGTACACCTACCGCCAGATAGCCATACAAACTTGCATCCTTGGTAACGTTACCGTCTTTATCCAAGTACATATCAGCATTAGCCGTGGAAGGGGCGGTTTCACGAAAGTTAATAAATGTATCGGTTCCATCGGCAAGATGAATGGTCATAAAACCCCCCCCCGCCAATATTGCCACAGCAAGGATTGACTACTGCCTGGGCATATCCTACTGCTACCGCGGCATCAACAGCATTACCGCCCATTTTTAAAATATCAGCCCCAACCTGTGAAGCCAGATATTGGGAGGTCACAACCATGCCATTTTTCGCTTCTACCGCGGGTGTGGAGGCGGCATGCAGCGTGCCACTTACCAGTAAAGCTAATACTGCTAATGGCTTATTCCATTTTGTTAAAAACATACGAACTCCTATTGTGCTCCTGCCTGCCGGGAGTTACCCGGTCATCATTGTCTGGCAGCACTAAAAACGCTGCTTTGTATGTGGAATATAAAAAATTTGTAGAAGGTAAAAATTTGTGGAATGTAAAAATTACACACCAATAATAATTAATAGCAGAATTATTATTTTGTGAGACTCATTAATTTTTTGTTAAATAGCAGGATGAGAGGGTTTTTAATTCAACGTATTGATTTTTATCAATATAAAATCGAAGCAAAGGAAAGTGACTTATTGGAAGTAAGGTATGATGAATCGAAGTGAGGGGCGGTATCTAGGGGAAAATAAATATCCTCCGGCATAGCCGGAGGTTTTTCATATGCGCCTATAAGGCTCTGTTACCAGCCGCGCCCTAACAGGCGCATCGCGATCTGACATTTGCATCTATGGATTACTTACGGCCCGTAAACGGGCTACCGGGATACGGGATCGAGAGTTGCTCACCCATTTTATCCTCTTCCAATTGGTGCTTTATGTATTCTTGTATCCTGGCCGTGTTTTTCCCTACCGTATCAACGTAATACCCTCGACACCAAAACTCCCTGTTACGGTATTTGAACTTCAAATCGCCAAACTGCTCATAAAGCATCAGACTGCTCTTTCCCTTCAGGTACCCCATAAATCCCGAGACACTCATCTTGGGCGGGATCTCCAGAAGCATATGGATGTGATCCACACAGCATTCTGCTTCCAGGATATTCACGTTTTTCCATTCGCACAGTTTTCTTAAAATACTGCCAATCGCTCTGCGTTTTTCCCTGTAGAACACCTGCCTTCGGTACTTCGGCGCAAAAACTATATGATATTTACAGTTCCATCGGGTGTGCGCTAAGCTCTTTTCATCCCTCATTGGGACCCCCTTTTGATTTCTTGTTGAACATTTGCAGTTGCCAGACCGCAAACTGTTTTAACAAATCAAAAGGGGTTTTTATAACTGACCCAAAGCTGAAAGCTTTACTGAACCCCCAGCCTAGCTGGGGGTTTTCTGGGCACAAAAAAAGCCAGTCAGAGTGAACTGACTGGCTTGATAGCCCCCGAGCTTGTCGGGGACGGTTTAAATCTTATTACAGCTTAGATGCGTTCTCAGACAGGTATTTAGCTACGCCGTCTGGGGATGCGCCCATACCTGCTTTGCCTTTTTCCCACTGTGCAGGGCAAACTTCGCCGTGTTCTTCGTGGAATTGCAGTGCATCAACGGTACGGATCATTTCGTCGATGTTACGGCCGATTGGCAGGTCGTTAACGATTTGGCTGCGAACAATACCATTTTTGTCGATCAGGAATGAACCACGCAGTGCAACGCCAGCATCTGGGTGCTCAATACCGTAAGCTTTCTGGATTTCACGTTTGATATCCGCAACCATTGGGTATTTAACTTCGCCAATACCGCCTTTATCCACTGGGGTTTTACGCCATGCGTTATGCACAAACTCTGAATCGAAAGAAACACCAACAACTTCAACACCACGTTTTTGGAATTCTTCATAACGATGGTCGAAAGCGATCAATTCTGAAGGGCAAACGAAAGTAAAGTCCATTGGCCAGAAGAATAGGACGGCTGGTCTGCCGTTCAGGTGCTTTTTCAGGTTAAAGTTTTCAACGATTTCGCCGTTACCAAGAACAGCAGCCGCTGTAAAATCAGGGGCTTGACGAGTTACCAGAACCATAAATTACTCCTGTTAATAGAGATGGATTAACCAGATGTCTTAAAAACTATCGTAACAGCATAGGTATTTAAGTGTGATGAAGAAAGGAATAAATACCAATTGTTATGATAGTTTTTGCCTATCGTTAAACGATTTTAGTTTTGCAGTCTTGCTAAGATACCTATTTCGCTGAAAAGCGCAAGTGGGCTGCACTCAGTAGCTATACCGTAAATTCAGTAGCTATACCGTAAATTCAATGGCTATACCGTGAATTCAATAGCTATACCGTAAATGGGTAGACAGCAAAGAACATTTTAATCTAAATCTGCTTATGTTGTGCCTGTCGCATCATTGTAGGGTAAAACGTCAAAAAAAGGTCTTCTAGCGGTTGATAATGTTGCTCTATAGCGTAAAAAGACCCTGCAAGGGCGGCTAGTTTGGGCCGCCGATTCGCCATACCTTGTAGTACATCAGCAATGAAGGGGAGTTCAGCATAGCGTTCGAGCCAACGCTCTGACCACAGATAAGCATTAAGGCTTTGGAAACGAGCGGGCGTATGTGGCAAATGTGGCAAAATTTGGCTCTGTGCATGCTGAAGAAAATCGGGTAGCGTGCAATTTGGTACCAGTTGATCCCAGTGGCGCGCTAGAAAATGGTCCCACAGCACATCCAGTGTGATCGGTGAAACCCGGCGATAATCAGCACTGAAATAGGTGCGAGCCTCTTTAACCAACGGTAGCGTATCCGTCATAACATCAACTCGGCGATGCATCATAATACCAGCGACAATCTCTGGGGGGTATTCACCCTGTGGATTACCACGGACAAAATCTGCCAAGAGATTACCCAGCAGCGAGCTGTCGGCCAGAGCAGCGAGATGGAGGTGTGCGAGAAAGTTCATGCTGGGAAGTATAATGCAAATCACCACGAACTATCCTTATTTCTTGCAGCCAGCCCTTGAGGGCTCTAGACTAGCCGCCTGTTTTTGTGAACCGACCCCATGAGGCTGTTTCTTACCATTTTGTGTACTATTGGTGCCCAAAATAGTTTGCAGCAACACGGCCCTGTTGGTGTGGGTTTGGTCTTAGATGAAGTGGAAAGCCATGCGTGTTGCCGATTTTTCTTTTGAGCTACCGGAAGCTCTGATTGCCCATTACCCTCAGCCTCAGCGCAGTGGTTGCCGCTTGTTATCGCTGGATGGCCCTACGGGGACGTTAACGCACGGCATTTTCACCGATTTGCTGGATAAGCTGGCGCCGGGTGATCTGCTGGTGTTCAATAATACTCGGGTGATACCGGCCCGTTTATTTGGTCGTAAAGCCAGTGGTGGCAAGCTCGAAGTGCTGGTCGAGCGTGTTTTGGATGACCATCGGGTATTGGCTCATGTCAAAGCCTCTAAAGCACCGAAACCGGGCGCAGAACTGCTATTGGGCGATGATGAAAGTATCCGGGCAACCATGTTGGCGCGGCATGACACATTGTTTGAGTTGCGTTTTGACGATGAGCGGGATGTTTTCACCATCCTAAATGCAGTCGGTCATATGCCATTGCCTCCTTATATTGATCGTCCTGATGAAGATGCTGACCGCGAACTGTATCAAACGGTTTATAGCCAACGTCCGGGCGCGGTTGCAGCACCAACTGCGGGCCTACACTTCGATGAGCCAATGCTGGCGGCACTGCAGGAAAAAGGCATTGAGATGGCTTTTGTGACACTGCATGTTGGCGCGGGGACTTTCCAGCCAGTGCGTGTCGATACCATCGAAGACCACATCATGCACTCTGAATATGCAGAAGTCCCGCAAGAGGTGGTTGATGCGGTTCTGGCCTGTAAAGCCCGTGGCAAGCGTGTAGTCGCTGTTGGTACGACATCGGTACGTTCGTTGGAAAGTGCAGCGAAGGCCGCTGAAAACGGGTTAATTGCGCCTTTCTTCGGTGATACCCGCATCTTCATTTATCCCGGTTATCACTATCAGGTTGTGGATGCGTTAGTGACTAACTTCCACCTACCTGAATCAACATTGATAATGTTGGTCTCTGCTTTTGCAGGTTACAAAAACACCATGAATGCTTATCAGCAGGCAGTGGCAGAACAATATCGTTTTTTCAGTTACGGCGATGCCATGTTCATCAGCCGTAATCCACGGGCACCGCAAGAGAAGGTTAGCCCGTAAATTTCGGTCATACAGGTTGTGTTTTTTCAACGACATAAGCGTGTGATCAGGCAAAAACAACATCAGACTGTTTCTCTGATGCTGGAGGTTATGTGAAGTACGAATTACAAAAAACGGATGGGCGCGCCCGCCGTGGTCGGCTGGTGTTTGAGCGTGGCGTGGTCGAAACCCCGGCCTTTATGCCCGTTGGGACGTATGGCACCGTGAAAGGGATGACACCGGAAGAAGTAAAAGAGACCGGTGCGCAGATCCTGTTAGGTAACACCTTCCATCTATGGTTGCGTCCAGGCCAGGAAATCATGAAGCTGCACGGCGACTTACATGATTTCATGCAATGGCACGGCCCGATCCTGACCGATTCCGGCGGGTTCCAGGTCTTTAGCCTTGGCGCGATGCGTAAAATTAAAGAAGAAGGGGTTCATTTTAAAAACCCAATCAATGGCGATTCGGTGTTCCTTAGCCCTGAAAAGTCGATGGAAATTCAGTACGATCTCGGTTCTGATATCGTCATGATATTTGATGAGTGTACGCCTTATCCTGCCGATTGGGATTACGCTAAACGTTCGATGGAAATGTCACTGCGCTGGGCTGCCCGTAGCCGCCAGCGCTTTGATGAGCTGAATAACAAGAATGCATTATTCGGTATCATCCAAGGCGGGGTTTACGAAGATTTACGTGATGTGTCAGTAAAAGGGCTGGTAGATATCGGCTTTGATGGTTACGCTGTTGGCGGCTTGGCGGTCGGTGAACCAAAAGAAGATATGCACCGTATCCTTGAACATGTCTGCCCACAGATCCCAGAAGATAAACCTCGTTACCTGATGGGCGTAGGGAAACCCGAGGATCTGGTTGAGGGGGTGCGCCGTGGTATTGACATGTTTGATTGTGTCATGCCAACGCGTAATGCCCGAAATGGTCATTTGTTTGTGACTGATGGTGTGGTAAAAATCCGTAATGCGAAGCATAAGGATGATACGGCAACACTGGATGAGCACTGTGATTGCTACACGTGTCGCCATTATAGCCGTGCCTACTTGCATCATCTCGATCGTTGCAATGAAATACTGGGTGCACGATTGAACACTATTCATAACCTGCGTTATTACCAGCGCTTAATGGCGGGTTTACGTCAGGCTATTGAAGAGGGTAAATTAGAACACTTTGTTGAAGATTTCTATGGTCGGATCGGGAAGCCAGTTCCACCATTAAACGTTTGATTCTAAAATTATTGTCTTTGTATTTATAGAGAGAGCAGTTACGATTTGTCGCGGCTGTTTTATCGCACTGATTTCACACTACTGATATTGATAACAATCGAGGAAATTTTAATGAGTTTTTTCATTTCTGATGCTGTCGCATCTGCAGGGGCTCCGGCTCAAGGAAACAGCATGACCTCCATGCTGATCATGCTGGTAGTATTCGGTCTGATTTTCTACTTTATGATCCTGCGTCCACAACAAAAACGTGCCAAAGAACATAAAAAACTGATGGATTCTATTGGCAAAGGTGATGAAGTATTAACATCGGGTGGTTTTATTGGTCGTGTTACTAAAGTTGCGGAAACAGGCTATGTTGTTATCGCGCTGAATGACACTACCGAAGTGATGATCAAGCGTGACTTCGTGGCTGCCGTGTTACCGAAAGGTACAATGAAGGCTCTGTAATTTTCGATTTTCCCGAAGGGAACTACCGTGTTAAACCGTTATCCTTTGTGGAAGTATCTGATGCTGATCGTTGTGATCTTCGTCGGTCTGCTATATGCGCTTCCCAACCTTTATGGTGAGGATCCGGCTGTTCAAATCACTGGTGCGCGAGGAATCGCCGCCAGTGAGACAACGCTGGTCCAAGTCCGTGACGTTTTAGAAAAAGACAACATAGCGAGCAAGTCTATTGCGCTGGAAAACGGTGCAATCCTGGCTCGCTTTAGAGATCCTGATGTCCAGCTACGTGCTCGCGAAGCACTGGTGGAGGCGTTGGGTGATAAATATGTTATCGCGCTGAACCTGGCTCCGGCAACACCTTCCTGGCTTGCCAAATTGGGTGCAGAACCCATGAAATTAGGTCTTGACCTGCGAGGTGGTGTTCATTTCCTGATGGAAGTGGATATGGATACCGCGCTGGGCAAACTGCAAGAGCAAACGATGGATACCTTACGCACTGATTTGCGTGAGAAAAATATCCCGTATGCCACAGTACGTAAGCTCGATAACTATGGTGTTGAAGTGCGTTTTCGCGATGATAAAGCGCGCAATGATGCTATCAGCTACCTCTCTTCGCGCCATCGTGATTTGGTGTTCAGCTCCAATGGCAGCAACACGCTAAAAGCGGTGATGAGTGATGAGCGTTTGCGGGAAGCTCGGGAATATGCGGTTCAACAAAATATTACAATTCTGCGTAACCGAGTTAACCAGCTAGGTGTTGCAGAGCCGTTAGTCCAACGGCAGGGTTCTGACCGTATTGTTGTTGAACTACCGGGTATTCAAGACACCGCGCGTGCTAAAGAGATTCTGGGTGCGACTGCAACGTTGGAATTCCGTTTAGTCAACACTAACGTTGATGCTTCTGTCGCAGCTTCTGGCCGTGTACCTGGCGATTCGGAAGTGAAAAATACCCGTGAAGGCCGCCCGGTTGTCTTGTACAAACGAGTGATCTTGACCGGTGACCATATTACTGATTCAACCTCCAGTACCGACGAGTATAACCAGGCTCAGGTTAATATCTCGCTCGATAGTGCAGGGGGGTCGACGATGTCTAATTTTACTAAAGACAATATCGGCAAGCCGATGGCGACTTTATTCGTAGAATATAAAGACAGCGGTAAAAAAGATGCGAATGGCCGGTCTATTCTGGTTAAACAAGAAGAAGTTATCAATGTGGCGACCATCCAGTCGCGTTTAGGTAACAGTTTCCGCATTACCGGCATTGATAACCCAGCTGAAGCGCGGCAACTTTCCCTGTTACTGCGTGCTGGTGCGTTGATTGCACCTATCCAGATTGTGGAAGAGCGTACTATTGGGCCAACGTTGGGTTCCCAGAATATTGCGCAAGGCTTAGAAGCCTGCTTATGGGGTCTGGCTGTATCGATCCTGTTTATGGTGGTTTACTACCGTAAGTTTGGTGTGATTGCCAGTACTGCACTGATGGCCAACCTGGTGTTAATCGTCGGCGTGATGTCCTTATTACCGGGGGCGACATTAACCATGCCGGGTATTGCCGGGATTGTATTGACGCTAGCGGTAGCAGTAGATGCTAACGTACTGATTAACGAGCGAATAAAAGAAGAGTATAGAAACGGGCGGACGATCCAGCAAGCGATTCATGAAGGGTACAAGGGTGCCTTCTCAAGTATCGTCGATGCGAACATAACGACGCTTATCACAGCCATTATTCTTTATGCTGTGGGTACTGGTTCGATTAAAGGCTTTGCTATTACAACGGCAATTGGTGTTGTAACGTCAATGTTCACCGCAATAGTCGGTACTCGTGCCATCGTCAACCTGCTTTACGGCGGCAAGCGCATTAACAAGCTGTCTATTTGAGGAGTACGTTGTGGCACAGGATTATACTGTTGAACAACTAAACTATGGCCGTAAAGTCTATGACTTTATGCGCTGGGATTACGTTGCTTTCGGCGTTTCACTGTTGTTGTTAGTCGCATCCATTGTGGTGATGTCGACTAAGGGATTCAACTGGGGTCTGGATTTCACCGGTGGTACGGTGATTGAAATTAATCTGGAAAACCCTGCGGATCTTGACCAACTCCGTGACACGTTGCAAAACGCGGGTTTTGAATCGCCGATACTGCAAAACTTTGGTAGCTCTCGTGATGTCATGGTACGTATGCCACCTGCAACCGGCACTGCCGGCCAGGAGCTGGGTAACAAAATCATCTCGGTTATCAATGAATCTGTTGATAAGAATGCATCAGTAAAGCGTATCGAATTCGTTGGGCCTAGTGTGGGCAGTGATTTAGCCCAAGCCGGTGCTCTGGCGCTTTTGGTCGCGTTACTGTCTATTCTGGTTTACGTGGGTTTCCGTTTTGAATGGCGTCTGGCATTGGGGGCCGTTATCTCATTAGCCCATGACGTGGTCATTACCATGGGGATCTTGTCGTTGTTCCATATTGAGATTGACCTGACGATCATTGCTTCATTGATGTCGGTTATTGGTTACTCTCTGAACGATAGTATCGTGGTATCAGACCGTATTCGTGAGAACTTCCGCAAAATTCGTCGTGGAACGCCTTACGAAATCATGAATGTATCTCTGACACAAACCTTAAGTCGTACGATTATGACTTCTGCGACGACTCTGATGGTTGTGTTGATGCTGTTTATCTTCGGTGGTGCGATGCTGCAAGGCTTCTCATTAACGATGCTGATCGGTGTTACTATCGGTACCGTTTCATCTATCTACGTGGCGTCCGCGCTGGCGCTGAAGTTAGGGATGAAACGTGAACACATGTTGCAGCCGAAGGTTGAGAAAGAAGGTGCTGACCAACCTTCAATACTGCCGTGATTGTTAAGTAATCATCGTTCGATGTATAAGATAGCCCTGAAACTGTTAGTTTCAGGGTTTTTTGTGCCCAGAAAACCCCCAGCTAGGCTGGGGGTTCAGTAAAGCTTTCAGCTTTGGGTCAGTTATAAAAACCCCTTTTGATTTGTTAAAACAGTTTGCGGTCTGGCAACTGCAAATGTTCAACAAGAAATCAAAAGGGGGTCCCAATGAGGGATGAAAAGAGCTTAGCGCACACCCGATGGAACTGTAAATATCATATAGTTTTTGCGCCGAAGTACCGAAGGCAGGTGTTCTACAGGGAAAAACGCAGAGCGATTGGCAGTATTTTAAGAAAACTGTGCGAATGGAAAAACGTGAATATCCTGGAAGCAGAATACTGTGTGGATCACATCCATATGCTTCTGGAGATCCCGCCCAAGATGAGTGTCTCGGGATTTATGGGGTACCTGAAGGGAAAGAGCAGTCTGATGCTTTATGAGCAGTTTGGCGATTTGAAGTTCAAATACCGTAACAGGGAGTTTTGGTGTCGAGGGTATTACGTTGATACGGTAGGGAAAAACACGGCCAGGATACAAGAATACATAAAGCACCAATTGGAAGAGGATAAAATGGGTGAGCAACTCTCGATCCCGTATCCCGGTAGCCCGTTTACGGGCCGTAAGTAATCCATAGATGCAAATGTCAGATCGCGATGCGCCTGTTAGGGCGCGGCTGGTAACAGAGCCTTATAGGCGCATATGAAAAACCTCCGGCTATGCCGGAGGATATTTATTTTATCAGTAAATTCCCCAGCTAAATAGCTACTGCTTTTCTATACATAAAATAGAATTAATTAGAATCACTCTATTCCACCATATTCTTCGTTACTGATAAGTTTATTATTTTTCTGATAGTTAATAAATTCGTGATCAGTCACCTTTAAAAGGTAAATAAAATACAGGCTGATATTAAAAGGAATATTTATGACTGTTAGTTATGTCGGGCGAGGAGAGTCACTTTCATGGGTATATGGAGTGGACAATGTGAATATACCAAATTCAGATGTGGTTGATTCACCTTTTAATGACTTCACTCAATTTGATAATATGGATTTTTCGGCTAATTATAATTCTATTTTATCGAGAGAAAATAAATCGCTAATTACGTCATTTATAAGTGAATATAATGATAAGGTTAAGAGGTTAAGTGCAGATGAAAATTATATTTTAACTCAAAAATATATTTCATCACTGGATGAAATGTGTGAGGAAATAAATAAAAAATTACTTTATTGTCATGATAGTAAAGTATTAAAAAATGTTTTAGATTCGACGCTGCAAAAGCAAACTGAAATGAGTAAATACATAGTGTTACTGGAAGGTGTGCCTTATCGCATTGAACCAAGAGATATCGCAGCTGACATTACGAATGAACGAATAAATGGTGCTATAGAGTTATTGAATTTTGTTGCCAAGGCTTACCCGAAAATAGCGAAGGAATCCGCTAAGTTGCAGCGATCCCGACCCCATGCCAATTGCAGTGTTGAGACGTTGAATGACTATTTAGAACAGTTAAAAAAATATTGTCAGGCAAGAAACTACTCAGTAATAGAAGACAACGCTCTTCATCAATTCATTTTAAAGACGCATGGGGTGGCGGTGATAAGTCTGGACGAATAAATGCGCAAAAAAACGTAGAGATTAATAAGAAAATGGAAGGTATCTATATTGGATTCACTCAGCGAACGATAGAGAGTCAGACTGAAAATCAGTCTGTGGTTTTTAAATCATCAAAACATGAGATGGTAGAAAATAAATTAATCTATTTAGCCTCTTTAGCTAATGAGTTGAGTAAGCTAAATGACTCTATTAGTGATGAGAATTTAAAATATTCTATAAATAAAGTGGTTGGTGAAGTCCTTGAGTTGAAATTGAAGAAAATTCAGAAAATGGCGAAAAGTTCGAAATGTAATTTTTCATTTTCTAATCTTAAGAAGGATTTAGCTATGCTGAGTTCGCTTGCGGTAACTGGCATCGCCGCAGGTGTGATACCTACATTTATCGCCACCGGTGCAGTGGCTGCAATAGCGCCTATCTTAGCGGCGTTAGGGTGTGCAATATATGCATTTAATCCACAGCTAAAAGAAACAGAAACCAGTAAATTACTGGATGCGAGCATCAAAGATATCGGGGCGACGTTGGGGAGTGAGCTAAAGGATGAGAAGTTGGGGCGCTTCGAATATCTGCGCCATAAATATGCCGCTTATAAGTACCGTAAGGCTGCCAAGCACACATTCGATGGCTGATCGGCCTTTGTTGTCATCGTACTTCGCGGTAAACTGTCGGTAAGTTTAGGTTCACCAATCAGGAAGCGTTATGCATTGTCCGTTTTGTGCCGCTGTGGATACTAAAGTGATTGACTCCCGTCTGGTGAGTGATGGCTCACAAGTCCGCCGCCGCCGCCAGTGTTTAGATTGTAATGAGCGTTTTACCACTTTTGAAGTGGCTGAGCTGGTGTTACCACGGGTCATAAAAAGTGACGAGGTACGCGAACCGTTCAATGAAGAGAAATTACGACGCGGTATGTTGAAAGCGTTAGAAAAGCGGCCAGTTAGCTCAGATGATGTTGAAACAGCGATAAGCCACATAAAATCTCAATTACGCGCCACCGGTGAGCGGGAAGTGCCGACCAAAATGGTGGGTAATTTAGTGATGGAAGCGCTGAAACGTTTGGATAAAGTCGCTTATATCCGCTTTGCCTCGGTTTATCGCAGTTTCGAAGATGTCCGCGAATTTGGCGAAGAAATTGCGCGCTTGCAGGATTAATCGGCACGTGGCTATTTTTTATTTGAGGCGGTGTTTTGACGTTTTAGCTCTAGGTCTATCTATGTCTTAACCTCAAATTGAGTCTTAACCTCAAATTACGTTCTAGTCTCAGATTACCGTTAGCGGCAGTCTAAACATTAAGGAAAGCCATGCAGCCCGATGAGTTCTATATGGCCCGAGCTTTTGAACTGGCGCGTTTGGGGCGCTTTACGACGTCGCCTAACCCCAATGTAGGCTGTGTCTTGGTTCGTGATGGCGAGATCGTCGGCGAAGGTTACCACTTACGTGCTGGAGAGCCGCATGCTGAAGTGCATGCGTTACGTATGGCGGGTGAGAAAGCGCGAGGAGCCACGGCTTATGTCACTCTTGAGCCGTGTAGCCATTATGGTCGGACGCCACCTTGTGCTGATGCGTTGGTCGCCGCAGGTGTGATACGGGTTGTTGCTGCCATGCAGGATCCTAATCCAGAAGTTGCCGGGCGAGGGCTGTATAAATTAAAACAGGCCGGTATCGCTGTCGATCATGGCTTGATGTTAGCTGAGGCCGAGGCTGTTAACCTTGGTTTCTTGAAGCGTATGCGGACTGGTTTCCCTTATGTGCAATTGAAAATGGCGGCATCATTGGACGGGCGTACAGCCATGGCATCAGGTGAGAGCCAGTGGATTACCTCACCACAGGCACGCCAGGATGTGCAACGCTTTAGGGCCGAGAGTTCAGCTATTCTCAGTACCAGTGCCACAGTATTGGCAGATGACCCTTCGCTGACGGTACGCTGGCAGGATTTAGATGCCGAAACGCAGGTTTTGTATCCTCATGATAGTGTTCGACAGCCAGTAAAAATTATACTCGATAGCCATAACCGCGTGACTCCACGGCATAAAGTGATACAGCAAGACGGCCCATGCTGGCTGGCTCGCGTAGATGCCGATGATCAGCCATGGCCTGGCAATATCGAACAACTGTTGCTACCACGTTATGGTAATGGCGTGGACTTGGTTGTGTTGATGATGCAATTGGGGAAACGGAATATTAACTCTGTCTGGGTAGAGGCTGGGCCACAACTGGCGGGTGCATTGTTACAAGCCGGAGTGGTGGATGAGTTAATCCTTTATATCGCCCCCAAACTCTTGGGCAGTGATGCGCGTGGATTATGCGAGCTAGCTGGGCTGACGAATTTATCGCAAGCGCCTGAGTTTGCATTTAGCGATGTACGGCTGGTCGGTCCGGACTTGCGTTTACGCTTGAAGCCAAAGTATTAATCTAATTATTGGGTAGGGAATTCCCCTGCTAATCACGGCCTTGTCAGGCGTTTTACAAATGCGCAGGGGCGGGCGGTGAAAGAATATGATAGAATCCGCCCCCCTGCGGGGTATGAACCCATATTGAGGAAAGCTATGAACGTTATCGAAGGTGTTGTTGCTACTCCTAATGCCCGTGTGGCGATTGCGATTGCGCGTTTTAACAACTTTATCAACGACAGCCTGCTGGATGGTGCAATAGATGCCCTGAAACGCATTGGTCAGGTGTCCGATGACAACATTACCGTTGTCTGGGTGCCAGGCGCTTATGAGTTGCCGTTAGTTGCTAATGTATTAGCAAAAACAAATCGTTATGATGCGGTGATTGCACTGGGTACGGTGATCCGTGGGGGCACAGCGCACTTTGAGTATGTTGCTGGCGAAGCAAGTTCTGGTCTATCAAGTGTTGCTATGAACAGCGATATTCCAGTGGCGTTTGGTGTGCTGACCACAGAAAGTATTGAGCAGGCAATCGAGCGTGCTGGTACTAAAGCAGGTAATAAAGGTGCAGAAGCTGCCCTGACCGCGCTTGAAATGATTAATGTAATCAAAGCTATTAAAGGCTGAATTTAGTTAAGGGGAATTCCGTGAAACCTGCTGCTCGTCGCCGCGCTCGTGAGTGCGCTGTTCAAGCGCTTTACTCTTGGCAGTTGTCTAAAAACGACATCGCTGATGTTGAATTACAGTTCCTGTCGGAGCAGGATGTCAAAGATGTAGACATCGCCTATTTTCGCGAATTGCTGTCAGGGGTTGCGGTTAATGCAGCATCTCTGGATGCATTAATGGCACCTTTTCTTTCCCGTCAGCTCGAAGAATTAGGTCAGGTTGAACGTGCTGTTTTGCGTATTGCTCTGTTTGAACTGAGCAAACGTGATGATGTCCCTTATAAGGTGGCAATCAATGAAGCGATCGAACTGGCCAAAACTTTCGGCGCGGAAGATAGCCATAAGTTCGTTAACGGAGTGCTGGATAAAGTCGCTCCGACGGTACGTAAGAGAAAATAATCTCGTGATATCCAACGTCATTGGTGTTGCAGCCAGGCAGTAATCGAGGAAATCTCGTTGAGCTGACCCCGTCAGTGATTCGGGTGACAAATCTGCCAAGAGCAGATTGAATGCTGCTCATTTTTCATTTATGCAAACAGTGCTGCAACGTCAAGATAGAAGGATATACATTAACGATATAAATTAAGGCCGGTATCCGGCCTTAATTTATATATCAGTTAACATTTCTGGAATTGTATTATGGCATGTGGCGAATTTGACCTCATTGCCCGCTACTTTGACCGGTTTAGAAGTAACCGCCGGGATGTGGAGCTGGGTATTGGAGACGACTGCGCACTTCTTACAGTGGCAGAGAAACAGCTGTTGGCCATCAGTACCGATACACTGGTGTCCGGTGTTCATTTCCTTCCGGATATCGATCCGGCCGATCTTGGTTACAAATCTCTAGCGGTAAACCTCAGCGATTTATCTGCGATGGGTGCCGATCCTGCCTGGTTATCGCTTGCTTTGACTCTGCCATCGGTAAATGAAGATTGGCTACAGGCATTCAGTGACAGCTTATTTGATCAACTCAATTACTATGGTATGCAATTGATCGGTGGTGATACCACCCGTGGGCCATTGAGTCTGACACTGACTATTCACGGTTTTGTCCCCGAAGGCCGTGCATTGGCCCGTGCTGGTGCGCGGATTGGTGACTGGATCTATGTTACTGGCACATTGGGTGACAGTGCTGCGGGTCTGGCTATTTTGCAAAATGAGCTGCGGGTAGATAACGAAACCGATCGAGCGGCATTAATTCATCGTCATTTACGACCACAACCCCGAGTTTTACAGGGGCAAGCATTGCGTATGCTTGCTAGTGCTGCCATTGATATTTCTGATGGGTTAATTTCTGATCTGCAGCACATTCTGAAAGCCAGCCATTGTGGTGCTCGTATTGAGCTCGATATGTTGCCGTATTCCGATGCATTAAAAAATCAGGTTGATACTGAGCAAGCTCTCCGCTGGGCATTGAGTGGGGGTGAAGACTATGAACTGTGCTTTACCGTACCCGAGATCAACCGGGGCGCGTTGGAAGTGGCACTCAGTAATACCGGAGCGGGTTATACCTGTATTGGCCAAATAGGCCCTCAATCGGAAGGCGTTAAATTCTTCCGTGAAGGTAAAATAGTCAAACTGGATTTCCGCGGTTTTGATCATTTCTCAACAGGTAAATCTCATGGATGAAGCCAAGCGCCGTCTACGGTTGAGTAATCCCTGGCACTTGCTGGCGACCGGTTTTGGCAGTGGGCTATCACCATGGGCACCGGGTACTATGGGGTCAATTGCCGCGATCCCATTCTGGCTGTTACTGATTCAGTTGCCATGGCAGCTTTACGTCTTGTTGGTGATGTTCAGTATCTGTATTGGTATCTATATTTGCCACCGTACAGCCAAAGATATGCAAGTTCATGATCACGGTAGTATTGTGTGGGATGAATTTGTTGGGATGTGGATAACCTTGATGGCATTGCCGGTAAATAGCTGGCAATGGGTTGTGGCAGGGTTTATCGCATTCCGTATTTTTGATATCTGGAAGCCTTGGCCGATCCGTTGGTTTGACCGTAACATTCATGGCGGAACGGGGATAATGGTTGATGATATTATTGCCGGGGTTGTTGCTGCTGCGGTTATCTTTGTGATTGGGCACTATTGGCCGCTGTAATTGTTCAATTAATTCAGGGCATCAGAGAGACTATCACGTAAAGGCATAACCCACGGGCTATGCCTTTATTGTGCCCAGAAAACCCCCAGCTAGGCTGGGGGTTCAGTAAAGCTTTCAGCTTTGGGTCAGTTATAAAAACCCCTTTTGATTTGTTAAAACAGTTTGCGGTCTGGCAACTGCAAATGTTCAACAAGAAATCAAAAGGGGGTCCCAATGAGGGATGAAAAGAGCTTAGCGCACACCCGATGGAACTGTAAATATCATATAGTTTTTGCGCCGAAGTACCGAAGGCAGGTGTTCTACAGGGAAAAACGCAGAGCGATTGGCAGTATTTTAAGAAAACTGTGCGAATGGAAAAACGTGAATATCCTGGAAGCAGAATACTGTGTGGATCACATCCATATGCTTCTGGAGATCCCGCCCAAGATGAGTGTCTCGGGATTTATGGGGTACCTGAAGGGAAAGAGCAGTCTGATGCTTTATGAGCAGTTTGGCGATTTGAAGTTCAAATACCGTAACAGGGAGTTTTGGTGTCGAGGGTATTACGTTGATACGGTAGGGAAAAACACGGCCAGGATACAAGAATACATAAAGCACCAATTGGAAGAGGATAAAATGGGTGAGCAACTCTCGATCCCGTATCCCGGTAGCCCGTTTACGGGCCGTAAGTAATCCATAGATGCAAATGTCAGATCGCGATGCGCCTGTTAGGGCGCGGCTGGTAACAGAGCCTTATAGGCGCATATGAAAAACCTCCGGCTATGCCGGAGGATATTTATTGTTTCTGATATCTAAAAAAATTCTGAGATCTAAAAAATATGCTCGGTGAGTTTAACTAGGCGAGCCGCGGTTAAGCTAGCCAAGCTTCAATTTGACGCTGTATACCCGCCGCATCTAAACCGAGTTCAGATCGCATTTCGTCTTGCTCACCTTGTGGCACAAATAGATCGGGTAAACCAATATTGAGTACTGGGACCCATCGCCGTTTTGCCATTAATAGCTCATTCACACCGCTACCCGCCCCCCCCATGATGGCGTTTTCTTCGACAGTCACTAATACCTGATGTTTTGCTGCCATTTCCAATACCAATTCTTCATCTAGCGGTTTCACGAAACGCATATCCACCAGCGTGGCATTGAGGTTTTCTGCGGCAAGCTGTGCCTGAGCAAGTAACGTACCAAAGCAAAGGATGGCAATCTTCTCACCTTCACGGCGTAGTACCCCTTTGCCGATCGGCAACATCTCCAATGGCTCCAGCACCGCGCTCGTACCATTACCTCGTGGGTAACGTACTGCGGCAGGTCCATTATGGTGATAGCCGGTGTATAGCATCTGACGGCACTCATTCTCATCACTTGGTGCCATAATGACCATGTTTGGAATACAGCGCATAAATGAAAGATCGAATGCACCTTGGTGAGTCTGCCCATCAGCACCGACCAAACCGCCACGGTCAATGGCAAAGAGCACGGGCAAATTTTGGATAGCAACATCATGGATCAACTGATCATAGGCGCGTTGCAAGAAAGTCGAATAGATGGCAACCACAGGCTTGTAGCCACCAATAGCCAGGCCTGCGGCAAAGGTCACTGCATGTTGTTCAGCGATGGCGACATCGAAATATTGTTGCGGATATTCGCGCGAGAAACGCACCATGCCGGATCCTTCACGCATCGCCGGTGTCACTGCCATTAATTTGCTATCTTTGGCTGCGGTTTCGCATAACCATTCGCCAAATATTTTGGAGTAAGTGGGGAGGCTGCTCTGGCTTTTAGGCAAGGTGCCGGAGGCGGGATCAAACTTAGGTACGGCATGCCAACCGATTGGATCCTTTTCTGCCGGAGCATAGCCTTTGCCCTTTTTAGTCATGATGTGCAGAAGTTGTGGACTTTTCAGGTCGCGCATATTTTTTAGCGTTTGCGTCAACGTGTGTACATCATGCCCATCAACGGGACCAATATAATTAAAACCTAACTCTTCAAACAACGTACTGGGGACTACCATCCCTTTCAGATGCTCTTCGGTTCGTTTCAGCAGATCTTTGATTGGTGGTAAGGCAGAAAATGCTTTTTTACCGCCTTCACGTAGGCTGGCATAGAGTTTTCCAGATAATAGCTGAGCCAAATGGTTGTTCAGGCCACCTACATTTTCTGAAATAGACATTCCATTATCATTGAGGATAACCAGCATGTCTGAGTGAATATCTCCGGCATGACTCATTGCTTCAAAAGCCATACCTGCGGTGATAGCACCATCACCGATAACGCAAACGGTACGTCGCCCTTTACCTTCCCGCTCGGCAGCAACCGCCATACCCAGACCCGCGCTGATCGATGTAGAGGAGTGACCAACAGAAAGCACGTCGTATTCACTCTCTCCGCGCCATGGAAAAGGGTGCAAACCATCTTTTTGACGAATAGTAGAGATTCGATCACGGCGGCCGGTCAATATTTTGTGCGGATAAGCCTGATGACCTACGTCCCATATCAAATGATCAAACGGCGTATTATAAACGTAATGTAAAGCGACAGTCAGTTCGACTACGCCTAACCCGGAAGCAAAATGCCCGCTGGATCGGCTGACACAGGTGAGCAAATACTGCCGGAGTTCATCACATAACTTCGGCAAGCTTTCTTTTGGCAGCATGCGCAGTTCTTCTGGGTTCTCCGCTAGTGCCAATGTCGGGTATTTGGCTATATCAAGACTCATTCGATGCTCATATCAAAAGTGTTTATGTAGATGCTTAACTGCCATCTCCATCATCCTTGATGTTATTGCGTTATTCGCGGTTTTCACTGTTCAGGATTTACTCGCTACCTAGCTGCAATGGCAATAACACTGGGGCTATTTTAAATGATTACGTTTTAATTATTACGCTCAATAATGAAACGAGCTAATGCCTGCAATGAATCCGTGTTATAGGACTGTTTTGCCAATTCATCCAAGGCCTCTAGTGCCTCCTGATAAAGATCCATCGCTTTTGTTTGGGCACAATCCAGACCAAGTAGCGCCGGATAAGTACTTTTGCCTAGTTGTTGGTCTGATCCTTGACGTTTACCAATTGTAGCTGTGTCGCCAATGACGTCTAAAATATCGTCCTGGACTTGAAAGGCTAAACCGATGGCCTCGGCGTAACGATCGAGTGACAATAATGTTTTACGGCCAGCTTCACCGGCTGCCTGGGCGCCAAGGCGAACTGCCGCACGAATCAACGCACCGGTTTTATGACGGTGGATTTGCTCAAGGTCACCTAATAAAACAGGGCGAGTTTCTGCTTCCAGATCTAGCGCCTGACCCGCACACATCCCCGCAGCCCCACTGGCTTGAGCCAACTCGATAATCATCGATAGGCGATCTTTATCAGCGACATCGGGCATGGGGGCTTCAGCCAAAATAGAAAAGGCCAGCGTTTGCAGTGCATCACCGGCCAAAATAGCGTGGGCCTCGCCAAACTTAACGTGGCAAGTCGGCTGCCCACGGCGTAAATCATCATCGTCCATGGCGGGCAGATCATCATGTATTAATGAATAGGCATGAATACATTCAATTGCCGCCGCCGGGGCGTCTAAGTTGGCGAGTGACAAACCAAACATTTGCCCTGTGGCATAGACCAGATAGGGGCGGAGACGCTTACCCCCGATTACCGCACCATAGCGCATGGCCTCGATTAAATTGCTGTTGCCAAACGGCAGGGGAGCAATGAAATCCAGCAGAGCCTGATTGACTCGCTGCTGATGAGCGGCAAGTTGTTGTTTAAAATCAACAGGTGCATGGGTATCCGACATAAGGCTACTCAGTATCTGGGGTAAAAGGTTTCAACGGGGCGTCAACATCGTCACTCAGGAGAATTTGTACCCGTTGTTCGGCTTGCAACAGGGTTTGTTGCCCTTGACGGGCCAGTTGTACACCCCGTTCAAATTCATTTAGCGCATCTTCCAGCGGTAACTCACCGGATTCCAGGCGAGTAACAATTTGTTCCAGCTCACTGAGTGATGTTTCAAAGCTGGCGGCTTTGATTTCTGGTGAAGCGGCTTTTTTCGGCATAGTTTTCGTCGACTCAATGTTTTCTATGGAACGTAACATCAATTAACGTAACGTTATGAATTAATGTAGCGTCATAAATTAATGTCACGTCATAGCATTCCAGCTAATGAGGGATTTTCTGGGCATAACCCGCCAGAACATCAGATCCGTCGTATTCAGACCAAAAATTTATTACCGGCTATTCTAGCGGATAACGTGGGGGAAATCGTGGCGTTTAGGTCTGGTTTTAGTACGCAGTGGCACATCATATAATGATATACTCCACGGCTTGCATATTTTCGCTAACGTTTATGGCCGTTGCTTTCAATAGCAACGCTATCATTCCATCACTAGACAACTAAAAGCCGCCATGAAGTTTATCATTAAATTGTTCCCAGAAATCACCATCAAGAGTCAATCTGTGCGATTGCGCTTCATTAAGATCCTGACTACCAATATCCGCAACGTACTGAAACACCTTGAGGACGATACCCTCGCCATTGTTCGTCATTGGGATCATATCGAGCTTCGTACCAAAGATGACAATCTTGGCCCGGAGATTTGTGATGCACTGACCCGCATACCGGGTATTCACCATATCCTTGAAGTAGAAGATCGTAGCTACAGCGATATGCACAATATTTTTGAACAAACGCTGGAAGCCTACCGGGAGACACTGGTTGGGAAGACTTTCTGTGTTCGGGTAAAACGTCGTGGCAAGCATGAATTCTCTTCTGGTGATGTTGAACGATATGTCGGTGGGGGTCTGAATCAACATATTGAAAGTGCTAAAGTAAACCTGACCCGCCCACAGGTGACGGTTAATTTGGAAGTTGATCAAGACAAACTGATCTTGGTTAAGGCACGTCATGAAGGGCTGGGGGGCTTCCCTATCGGCACTCAGGAGGATGTTCTCTCCCTGATTTCAGGCGGTTTTGATTCAGGTGTATCGAGCTATATGCTGATGCGCCGTGGCTGTCGTGTCCATTATTGTTTCTTTAATCTCGGTGGCTCAGCCCATGAGATAGGTGTTAAGCAGGTGGCACATTATCTGTGGAATCGCTTTGGCAGCTCCCATCGAGTACGGTTTATCGCCATTGATTTTGAACCGGTTGTTGGCGAGATCCTGGAAAAAGTTGAAGATGGCCAGATGGGCGTAGTATTGAAGCGCATGATGGTGCGCGCAGCTTCTCAGGTTGCTGAACGCTATGGTGTTCAGGCTTTAGTTACCGGTGAGGCGCTGGGGCAGGTATCCAGCCAGACACTGACTAACCTGCGTTTAATTGATAATGCCTCGGATACCCTAATTTTGCGCCCGCTTATCTCCCACGATAAAGAGCACATCATTAATTTGGCACGGCAGATTGGTACGGAAGATTTTGCTAAAACCATGCCGGAATATTGTGGCGTTATTTCAAAAAGCCCAACGGTAAAAGCGGTCAAAGCTAAAATCGAAGAAGAGGAGTCTCACTTTGATTTCTCTATTCTGGATCGGGTTGTGAGCGAAGCTAAAAATGTTGATATCCGTGAAATCGCACAGCAAAGCCGTGAACAAGTCGTTGAAGTTGAAACCGTTGCTGAATTGGCCGATACCGATGTGTTGCTAGATATTCGTGCGCCTGATGAACAGGAAGAGAAGCCACTGAAACTGGATCAGGTTGAAGTGCGATCACTGCCGTTCTATAAGCTCAGCTCGCAATTTGCCGATCTGGACCAGAGTAAAACCTATTTGCTGTATTGTGATCGCGGTGTGATGAGCCGTTTGCAGGCCCTTTATTTGCGTGAGCAGGGGTATACCAACGTGAAAGTCTATCGCCCTTAGTTTTTTGATAATTGACGGCACTGCGCGTTGCCATTCAGGATTTGCGCAGTAACCGTTACGGCGGCCATCATTCCCGATAATTATAAATTCCTGGCGGCAACACTAGCTGCCAGGCAATTTCTTCCGCCTTTTCCCGTCCAAGTAATAAAAACACAATTTTTAGAGCGAAATCGATGGATGTTCCTGGCCCTTGGCTGGTGACTAAATTAACCCGTCTATCGTAGACGACGCGTTGATCCATCCATTTATTTGGGGCTATTTTATCTTTTAGTGAGGGGAACCCGGTCATATTCCCTACGGGAAATAACTGGTGATGCTCGAGCACCAGTGCGGGAGCCGCACAAATTGCGGCAACCAAACGGCCCTCATTATGGGTTTGTCGGACTGTTGCAACCAGCAACGGACTATCGCGAAAGCACTCCGCGCCTTTAATCCCACCGGGGAGCACTATCACATCAAATTTTTGATCGGCGACATCCACTAAACGGGTATCGGCCAACAGCCTCACTCCGCGCGAACAGATAATCTCCAGTGCGCCATCACCCGCGACACTGGCGGTTGTGACATTGATGCCTGCGCGCACCAGAATATCAATAGTTGTGACTGCCTCGGTTTCCTCGCTACCAGGAGCCAGGCAAACCAGCGCCGATACGCTCATAATCACTTTCCTTACGTTTGATTAATTCATACAGTCGAGCATTTTCTGGTAATGCCATACCATGACTACGGGCGCGCCGCAGTAAATAACCGGTTATATAGTCGATTTCGGTATGCCGTTGGCTACGTAAATCCTGTAACAGTGATGAGGTATTATCGGCAGTGCTCCGGATAACATTGTTGACATAGCTGAGCAGACTTTCGGTGGAGGTGTGATACCCCTCCATCTCCATGACGCTGGCAACTTCAGCACATAAACGTTCAATCAGCTCAGGATAACGTTGTACATCACCATTGCGGCAGTTATACAGACCGGTAAGAGGATTGATGACACAATTGACCGCCAGTTTTTGCCAACAGGCAGCTGAGATATCATTATGCCAAGCGACATCTGGTAGCGCCTGATGGAGTGTATCGGCCAGATGGTTGTCATCTATTATAACCGATGAAGTTGGGCCAATATGGGTCATGCCACTGGCGACATGAATAATCGTATTGCCGTCCCGGCGTGCGGCATGAGTGGTCACGCCGTGCAGAAAAACATGTTCATTCAGTGGTAACTCTTCCTGTGTCCCCATGCCGTTATGTAACAGTAATATTTTACATTCTGGGTTTAGTTTAGGCAGCAAGGCGGTAACCGCACTGGAAACTTGCCAGGCTTTTAAACACACCAGTAATAATTCACTTTGCAACAAATGCTTTGGGTCATTCGTTGTAAGATTTCGATTAAACGACTCACCGTTTAACATGATCACATTAACTGAACAAAAGGGCTGTGGCACACGAAGCCAGCCCTGCACATCATGGTCTTGCTGATGCAACATTGAAAGCCATAACTGCCCGAGAGCTCCACAACCAAGCACAGTAATTTTCATTGGGATCCCCCTGGTATGAAAAGAAAATACACTGCTTATTTTTAAGCGTTATGCATTGATTATAGACTTTTTTTTCACTAAACGCAGGGTCAGCGATAAACGAAACGTTAACCACAAGTATAAAGCTAACGGTAAAGATAGAGGCATTGTGCGATAGTTAGCAGCTTAATTTTGTCTCTGGGAATAAAGCGGTTATTATGCTCGCCATTTATTTTATCAGGAGTGGGGAATATGCCATCTTTCGACATTGTTTCTGAAATTGATATGCAGGAAGTGCGTAACGCCGTTGAAAACGCCACCCGTGATCTGGCGAACCGTTGGGATTTTCGTAATGTGCCAGCGAGCTTCGAATTAAATGAAAAAAACGAAAGTATCAAAGTCGTCAGCGAATCTGATTTTCAGGTAGAGCAATTACTTGATATTTTACGGGCTCAGTTAAGTAAACGGGGTATTGAAGGTGCCGCGCTGGAGATCCCGGAAGAGATGGCCCGTAGTGGTAAAACCTACAGTGTAGATGCCAAACTTAAGCAAGGCATTGAAAGTGTTCAGGCTAAAAAGTTGGTTAAGCTGATTAAAGATAGCAAGCTGAAAGTGCAAGCACAGATTCAAGGTGAGCAAGTTCGTGTCACGGGTAAAGCGCGTGATGACTTGCAGGCGGTTATGGCACTGGTACGTGCTGCCGATCTGGGGCAACCCTTCCAGTTCAATAACTTCCGTGACTGATATTCAGCAAGTTTACGGTTAGCCAAGGGTTTGCTATTGAGCCTCAAACGGTATAACGACTAAAGGGGCAACGGCTTTTTCATGTCTTTGCCCCTTAATTCTGGCCCTATAAATCATTCTTTTTTAAGCCGCATTGATCAACTGTTCCAGTTGGTTGCGATTAGTCTGTTTAATATCGACTTTGACATAAGCACTGCGTTCCGCCGTGACCACGACCGCCTCGGTAACACCTGGCTGGGCTTTGAGGCGCTCTTCCAAGGTTGTATTTTTTACAGCCGACTCTGACAAGGTGATGCGCAGGCTGCTAACATAAGGCGGTTCTTGCATGGTGACACTGACGGCGAACCATACCAGTGCGATAATAGCTCCAGCCGCAAATACCATATCGGCACCTTCAAGGCCAAATATCCAGCCCCCAAGACTGCCGCCAATCGCTACGCCAATAAACTGACTGGTGGAATAAATCCCCATGGCAGTGCCTTTGTAACCAGCAGGTGATTCTTTACTGATCAGCGATGGCAAAATAGCTTCCATCACATTAAAAGCAATAAAGAATAACTGCACACCGGCAATAATTATCCATAGGTCTTGGCCAGCAAACCACAATACGACCTCGGCGATAAATAATACCGCTACACAGCCCATAAAGACCTGCTTCATGCGGCGCTTCATTTCGGCATAAATAATAAACGGTACTACTGCGGCGAAAGAGACCAACATGGTTACCAGATAAACAACCCAATGTTGAGCGGGCGCTAACCCAGCATTAGCCATCATTTGAGGTAAGGCAACAAAGCTCGACATCAGTAGGATATGCAAGCACATGATGCCGAAATTGAGTTTAAGTAACCGACTGTTGTGGAGCACCTTACTCACGCTGCCTTTAACCATGCTCGATTCACGATTGAGGACATGGCTATTGGCTGAAGGAACCACGGTTAATGTGATAACAATGCCTAACAGCGCCAGTATTGCAATCCCCCAAAACAGAGCTTGCAGACCAAAAGCATGCGTCACAATTGGCCCCAGCACCATGGCCATAGCAAAGGTGACACCAAAACTGACACCAATAAATGCCATTGCTTTGGTGCGGTTTTGCTCACGGGTTAAATCAGACAATAGCGCCATGACAGCGGCGGCGATTGCACCGGAGCCTTGCAGTGCACGGCCAAGAATAATGCCCCAAATAGAATCACTTAATGCGGCAATAATGCTACCTAATGCAAAAACCAGCAGCCCACCGATGATCATGGGTTTACGACCGATACGATCAGAAAGCAGCCCAAAGGGGATCTGAAAAATGGCCTGAGATAAACCATAGATACCAATTGCGATACCTATCAATGCCTCACTGGCACCGGAAAGTGCCATACCATAGGTGGTCAGAACCGGTAATACCATGAACATGCCCAGCATGCGTAGTGAGAATACCGTACCTAGCCCCCAGGTAGCTCGAAGCTCTAGCGGAGTCATTTTATTATCGTTCATTGCCACCTCAAAAAAACATTCTGCGCTATTGTAGTGATGTTTATGCCAGTCGGTAAATCTATTGATGTTTAGAATGTATGACCGATGAGGCTATAGAGAGAAAAGAAACACTTGTATTCGAACAATGTTAGCCTGTTTGTTCTTCAAATAGCGTATTTCACACGTCGTTGATTGTAGGTGATTTTTTGTAGGCATCTGATTATAGGTAACTAATTTTCGATGGTTGATAGTAGATAACTGATAGTAGGTAACAGATTATAGGTAACTGATTATAGATGGCTGCTAGTCAATCGCGGATCGTAAATAGCTAACTGTAAAGACAAGTTGGGGCAAAAATAAATAACAAGATACTGACAGAAACAGGGTAGGGTACAAGTGCACATCTGGGTACAAATACAAAACAGGGAACAAATACAAAGTGGCTGGCAAGAGCGATTCCTGCCAGCCACTTGATTTATTTCACTCTCATCATTTTCGCTAAGACTATCCAGCGTAAGTCAGGAGTACTGCCGAAGAGTGTACATTGAAATCAACTGACATCATGACGCTCAATGACGTAATGGCAATGATAGAGAAGACAAAGAGTTTTCTCGCCCATACGCTGTCATTCGTTGCCTTATAACCGCGCAGTGCCATACCCAGCCACCAGACGCTAACCGCGGCAGCCACAACCAGATATTTATAACCGGCATAGCCACTTAATGTCAGCATCAAGGTTGCGACCATAAACGCCAAAATATAAAGGGTAATATGGTTTTTGGTGACCGATATCCCTTTTATCACCGGGAGTACCGGAATGTTGGCGGCCTGATAATCCTTAAAGCGGAAGATGGCGATGGCATAGGAATGAGGCATTTGCCACAGACTGAAGATCAGCAACAAGATCAGTGCGCCAGTGTCGAATTGCCCCGTTACGGCACAGTAACCAATAACGGGGGGAGCGGCGCCTGACAAGCTGCCAATCAAGGTGCCGTAGACTGATTTACGTTTCATGTAGAGGCTATACACCCCAACATAGATAACGAAACCAATAACAGCCAGCATCATTGCTAATGCATTAGCTGCCACGTAGAGCAACAGCATGCCAGCAATACCCAGTACCGATGCATAAATCAGGGATACCTTCGGATCGATAAGCCCTTTGACCAGGACACGATTCTTCGTTCTCTCCATGATTTTATCGATATCTCGATCGATATAGTTGTTAAATACGCACCCGGAGGCAACAACTAACGAGACACCTAATAAGGTGGAGAGAAACAGGGGGTAATCAATATCGCCCTTGGAAGCGAGGAGAAAACCCCCAATGACAGAAATTAAATTACCGAAAATAATTCCTGGCTTAGTGACTTGCAGGTATTGCTTAATCATCACATGCAGCTCTTCAGTCAACCATCATATTGATGTTGAGGTTGTACATAATCCAGAGTGAGCCCACTACAACGATTGCAATAATCATAGCGGTGAACAGGAGCGCCACCAGATTCCAGCGTTCTTCAGACGAAGTATTCATATGTAAGAAGTACACTAAATGTACAACAATTTGTACAACAGCTAAACCGACCACTGTGAGCAGAGTCGTTGTATAGGAAGCGGTACCACTCATCACCATAACAAATGGAATAACTGTCAGGATCACCGACAGCACGAAGCCTATAATATAGGACTTCAAGCTACCGTGGCTGGCTCCACCGTGAGTAGTTGTTGAATGACTCATTATATGGCTCCTAACAGATAGACTACGGTGAATACACAGATCCAGACCACGTCCAGGAAGTGCCAGAACAAACTCAGACACATCAGACGGGTTCTATTGGTTGAGTTAAGACCACGTCTTGCTACTTGAATCATCATAATAATGATCCAAGCGAGGCCAGCGGTTACGTGAAGACCATGGGTGCCAACCAAGGCAAAGTAGGCAGACAAGAACCCACTACGTGCCGGACCGTAACCTTCTTCAATCAGTTTATGGAATTCGTAGAGTTCCATTGCGATAAAGCCAAGGCCGAACAGGAAGGTGAAGCCCAACCAGGTATTGACCTGTTTTACACTCCCTTTGCTCATGCCCAGCATCGCCACGCCGTAAGTAATACTACTGAAAAGCAGCAGGAAGGTTTCGACCAGAACAAAGTTCAAATCGAAAAGTTCCTTGCCTGAAGGACCGCCAGCGGTCCCATTTACCAGGACTGCATAAGTTGCGAACAGCGTCGCAAACAAAATACAGTCGCTCATCAGGTAGACCCAGAAGCCGAATACTTTCGTCGCTCCCGCATCGTGATGCCCATGCTCTGCATGGGCTACGTTGTGGTTAGTCAGAGTTTCAGTTGACATGATTCACGCCTGCTTTGCTGATTTGTTCATGATGAAGATTTTCGATGCGCTCCACTTCAGCCGCTGGCACATAGTAATCTACATCCTCGTCGAAGCTTTTCACGATCCAGGTAACGATCATGCCAACGAAGCCAATAATGGCTAGCCACCAGATATACCAGACCATAGCAAAGCCGAAAATCAAGCTGAAGCCAGCAATAATCACACCTGCACCGGTATTCTTCGGCATGTGGATTTCTTCGTATTTCGCTGGGCGCTTATAGGCCTCGCCTTTCTCTTTCATGTCCCAGAACTCATCACGGTCAACAACGTTAGGAACGACGGCGAAGTTATAGAACGGCGGAGGGGAAGAAGTCGACCATTCCAGCGTACGGGCACCCCATGGGTCACCGGTCAGATCGCGGTTTTGTTCGCGGTCACGGATACTGACGAATACTTGGATAACCTGACACAAGATACCGCAAGCAATCAGTGCTGCACCACCAGCGGCTACCATGAGCATCGTATGGAATTCTGGGTTGATGTCTTGGCTCAAACGACGGGTCATTCCCATAAAGCCCAATACGTACAGCGGCATAAAGGCAACGAAGAAACCAATAATCCAGAACCAGAATGCACGGATACCCCATTTCTCATTCAGCATAAAGCCGAATGATTTAGGCCACCAGTACGTCAGGCCAGCAAAGCACCCAAATACTACACCACCGATAATGACGTTATGGAAGTGCGCAATCAGGAACAGGCTGTTATGCAGGACAAAGTTTGCACCTGGCACGGCCAGCAGAACCCCGGTCATCCCGCCGATAGAGAAGGTCACGATGAAGCCAATAGTCCATAGCATTGCGGAGTTAATCTGAATACGGCCTTGGTACATAGTGAACAACCAATTGAAAATTTTCACCCCTGTTGGGATGGAAATGATCATCGTGGCAATACCGAAGAAGGCGTTAACGTTGGCACCGGACCCCATAGTAAAGAAGTGGTGTAGCCAAACAATAAACGACAGGACGGTAATCGCGATGGTTGCCCATACGAGAGAGGTGTAACCAAACAGGCGCTTTCTTGAGAAGGTTGCGGTAACTTCGGAGAAGACCCCGAATACCGGCAACACCAAAATGTACACTTCCGGATGGCCCCAGGCCCAAATCAGGTTGATGTACATCATCATGTTGCCACCCATATCATTGGTAAAGAAATGGGTGCCAAGGTAACGATCTAGCGTCAGTAATGCGACGGTAACCGTCAGGATTGGGAAAGAAACGATAATCAAGATGTTGGTACAAAATGCCGCCCAAGTGAAGACCGGCATTTTCATCATCGACATGCCAGGTGCACGCATCTTCAGGATAGTCGCAAAGAAGTTCACACCCGTTAGCAATGTCCCCAGACCGGAGATCTGTAGGCTCCATATCCAGTAGTCAACCCCGACACCAGGACTGTATTCAATACCGGATAGTGGTGGGTAAGCTAGCCAGCCAGTCTGAGCAAATTCACCGACTCCCAGAGAGATGTTAATTAACACCACCCCAACGGCAAAGAGCCAGAAGCTCAGAGAGTTTAGGAACGGGAAGGCAACGTCACGTGCACCGATTTGTAGCGGTACAACTATATTCATCAAGCCGACAACGAAAGGCATCGCCATGAAGAAAATCATGATAACGCCGTGCGCGGTGAAGATCTGATCATAGTGGTGAGGTGGTAGGAAACCCGCTTCGCCCGCAGAAGCAAGCGCTTGCTGACTACGCATCATGATGGCATCAGCAAAACCACGCAACAGCATGACCATGGCAACCAGAATGTACATGATACCGATTTTTTTATGGTCAACCGAAGTCAGCCATTCGCTCCACAGCCATTTCCACTTGCCGAAATAAGTCAGAGCAGCGACCAGTGCCGCTCCTCCAATAATAATTGCGGCAACGGTCACCATTATGATTGGTTCGCCTAATGGAACCGCATCAAGTGTTAATTTTCCCAACATCGTTTTATTCCTCGGCTCCGGCGTGAGCAGTGTGTTCGCCCATTTCCATGCCCTGGCTCATATCCATGCCTTTTGGCATGTCATGGCCATTTTTTGGCATGTTCATATCGCCCATAAACTTACCAATGATTCCTTTAAATAGTGCCGGTTTGATACTGGAGAAGTATTCCACCGGGTTATTTTCACTGGGCTTAGCCAGTTTCTCGAAATCGTTAGTTGTATTCAGGGTGTTCGGCGATTTTTTCACTTGTTCGACCCATTGGTTGAAGTCTTCCTGCGTTGGTGTTGCGATTGCAGTAAATTTCATACCAGAGAAGCCTTGGCCACTGAAGCTACCGGAAATACCGTTGTATTTACCTGGTTCATTGGCAATCAGATGCAATTTGGTCTGCATCCCGGCCATCGCATAAATCTGCCCGCCTAACTGAGGGATAAAGAACGAGTTCATTACTGAGTTGGACGTGATTTTGAAGTTCACCGGAACCCCAGTAGGGAAGGCCAGTTCATTTACGGTAGCGATGCCTTGTTCTGGGTAGATAAATAACCATTTCCAGTCAAGGGAGACCACTTCGATGGTGATCGGATCTTTACCCGCCACAACGATAGGTTTGAATGGATCAAGTTCGTGGGTTGTTTTCCACGTTATCGTAGCCAAAATAGCGATGATAATGATTGGAACAGCCCAAACAACAAGCTCAATTTTGTTGGAGTGGGACCAGTTCGGGGTGTAAGTTGCACTTTTGTTGGAGGCTCGGAACTTCCAGGCAAAAGCAAACGCCATAAAAATAACCGGAATAACGACGATCAACATCAAACCGATAGCAGTCAGTATCAGCGTTTTTTGTTCGACTCCGATTGCGCCTTTGGGATTCATCAATACCATATTGCAACCACTTAGCATGACGGTGGCTGCAAATAAAGACAATATTCCCATATTTTTAATGTATTTCTTAAGTCTCATCTAACGACCTCAATTACAAAATGGCTCTATTGTCGTTTCATGTGTGCGGGCATTTTACGGGAAGGTTGCAGGACTGTAAACATGCTTAATATTCTGTCAGCGCCTTGTTGACACTTTATGTTAAGGGGGTCACAGATGTGACCTTATTTGGCAATTTTCCAGTAGCAACAATATGTTGGCGATACTCTGTGGTTAGAAAATCATGAATGTTAAGGAAAAACAACGTTCATTGGCATTTTTGTTCGGAGAAAATAGTGATTTTTAATTGGGGTGCGAACTTATTTCGTGTGAATAATATGTAATGCAAAGGTAAATTAAAATATATTTCGAGGTGTCCTAAATAGGCACCTCGGAATCATTTAGTTATAGTTAGAAATTATATTTAATTGAGTAAACGATACCATCTTGTAAAAAGTCTTCACCTAATTTTTTATAGGCATAACGGTATTGAATACCGGTAGTAAGCGGCTTAACCGGTGTCCACCACAATGCGATAGCGCCGTTGATACCATTTTTCCCGCCATTGCCTGCTGCATAGGCTTCTGCACGGTTAAATTCCAGTTCATTCCAGTTAGTGATGCTGAATTTTTCATCGAAAGCCGTGAAGTCATAGCCAGCAACCCAACCAACCACATAGCCGTTGTTACCTGAATAGTAAGTTTGATCAACATAGTGCAGGGCAACAAAAGGTTTTAGCCACAGAGCATCGAAAGCAGCGTTATAGCCAATCCCATACAGTGTATTTACTTCATGGAAGTTTCTGTTATCCCCAGGCAGAGAGTATGTACCGTAAACATGACCATAAAGGTTAAAACCGCTGTCACCCAGATAGTAGCGGCCAGTTGTTTTAAAGGTATAGCGTTGATTATCACCTGGTTGGGCTGTTTTTGAATTGAAGGGGTTTTCTAAATCGAAGAAACCATAAACTTCCCCCCAACTGAAGCCTGCCCCGCCTTCTAACTCAATATAGGCAAAGTCATCTTTATGCGAGGAATCACCTGATTTATGCGTAGTGCTTCTGGTCCAGTCAAGGTAGTTCAAGCTGACATTACCGAACCCCCATTGGTATTCAGCTTGGACGGATGGCGCCAAAGTCACTGTTGCCAGCGCTGCAGTGCCGATAAGAATTTTACGCATAAATGCCTCTGTGTAGATGAAAAATATTAAGGAAAAGCGAAGGGAGTGAGTCCTTAGCAAAAAGTGCGCTCATCATAGTCTCGGAGCACGAAAGGATAAATGGTTTAAGGTGATATGCATCTCATTTTTTTAAAAAAAACATGCAACAAACATGAAAAGTTGTGATTTACGCCAATGAATTGAAAGTGAGGTATTTGTGGGGTTTATTTGTCAGGTTTGTTTTTCGGATAAACACAAAAAAGCCAGTGCACAAACTGAACAGCACCGGCTTTATGTCACTTATGTGATTTACTAGGCTAGTTTTTGCCGTCTGAGCGCTAAATAATCCAGCAGCCCCCCGAGAGTCATCCCGACGATGCTGAACTGAATCCCCCTCAAGAGTAAGGTATCGGCCACTTGGGGTGCAGAGGTCCAATCTAGTGCGTTACATATCAACAAGATTAGCCACACAGACAGCAACAGACCGCCAATAATGAGTAAACGTAGTGCCCAACGGTAAGCCGTTTTAAATGCGATCCGGGGCATAAATTCGTCGGTTTTCTGCGTATGATCCAGCGTTTGACGGCAGACATACAGTAGCAATAGCCCTGGAATGGCGGCGGCAATAGAGAATAAATAGAAAAGTGGCCAGCCATGGGCCTCTACAAACCAACCGGCAATCGGGCCAACATAAACCCGGCCCACAGCAGAGAGGGCCGATAAGAGGGCAAACTGTGTGGCGGAGAAGGACTTGTTACAGAGTGTCATGAGTAATGCGACAAAGGCTGCTGTTCCCATCCCTCCGCATAAGTTCTCCAAAAATATGGCACTGCCCATGGAGAATATATTTTTATCAGTGATAGCGAGTAGCCAATAGCCCATGTTAGAAACTGCTTGTAAAATACCGAAAATCATTAAGGCACGGAATAAGCTCAGCCGTTGCATTAATAGGCCGCCATAGAGAGCGCCAATAATCGTGGCGATCAGCCCCAGCGTTTTATTCACCAACCCCACTTCACCGGCATCAAACCCGACGCCACGTATCAGAAAAGTTGTACTCAGGCTTGCGGCAAACGCATCTCCCATTTTGTAAAACACAATAAGCAGCAAGATCAGCCAAGCATTATTACGACCAAAAAAATCACGTAATGGAGCGACAATGGCCTGCTCCAATGTTTTTGGTGGGGCAATTCGGATATCGGGTTCAGGGGCGAGCAAGGTAGCGAATACCCCAATCAACATCAATCCGGCCATTAGCCAATAAGTTGATTGCCAGCCAAGATAGCGATCTGCAATCCACAACGCTAACCCACCGGAAACCAGCATTGCCAGGCGGTAGCCTAGTACCGATACTGCCGCCCCCGTACCGCGCTCTTCAGTAGTAAGCAAGTCAGTTTTATAAGCATCAAAAACGATATCTTGAGAAGCTGAACAAAATGCGACTAATACCGCGACCGCTGCCAGCCACCATAAATGTTTGGCAGGCTCCATAAAGCCCATCGCGATAATGGCAATAATGAGTAATAGCTGGCTTACCAGTAACCAACCGCGCCGACGCCCTAAAAAGGACGGCGTGTAGCGGTCCATCAGCGGGGACCAAAGAAACTTAAAGACATAGGCTTGGCCAACCAGCGAGAAAATACCAATCGTCTTAAGATTGACATTTTCCACGGTCATCCATGCCTGCAGTGTGCCACTGGTCAGCGCTAAAGGAAGGCCTGAGGCAAAGCCCAATAACAGAAGAATGATAGAGTTACGTTGGGTAAAAAGGTTTGAATAGCGATTGGGCATAATAAATCTACCTGCTCTGCCGCAAGGTATCGGGCAGAGCATTCTGTTGAGCAACTATAATTATGCTAAGTGAAGGTTATAGTTGTGTTGAGCAAAAAAAACCAAGCAAACACCAAATTAGCGTGCATTTTGTTTGATGAAACTACTGACGCTAGTGTCTTGCGCCATATCGGCAATGACGTCACTTAACACGCTATTTACAGCATCGGTGATTTTTTCGTTAGTTGCCGTAAATGCTCCCTGAACATTGTAGGTCGCGCGGTAGTTTTTTACCTGCTTGTTGCCGTTTTTCGCCGTTGCCGTAATTGAGATATCGGCTTTGGTAGTGATGTTGTAGCGCAAGTTACCTTCCTGCACATCAGCATACAATTGGTTAACCACAATTTGTAGGTCAACCGCACCATCAGCACCAATCATATAACCGCGGGCCGTCATTTGTTTTTCGAGAACCTCCTGTAACAGGAAGCGCAAATCACGTGATGGTGTTAACACCACTAATTGCCCATCGCGATTAACTTTAGCCAGCGCAGCGTCCTGACGCTGATCCGCGCCATTGATACTGATAGTCACACCCATCAGTGTTGGATCTTGTGTTGGCAATACCACTTTTGGCGTGACATTCAGCGTGTTACTCGTGGTAGCACAACCGGCCAGTATAAAAATAGCCAACAGCGGGAAAAGAATTTTCTTTAGCATGTTCACTTTCTCGATAGTTATGGAATTCTTTAATAATCAGAGCAGGATAGCTGCCATATTATTTTGCGAATTTGCAGTCGCCCCATCATAACACTGCCATTGGCTGGGGGAAGAACCTGATGAACAGAAATTCATCTGAAAGCCGATTTTCTCCCTAGATGCCTCAATTTTTACTTAAAACACTGACAAATGACCTTTTCATCTGACTACCTGATTAGCATCATGCGGTATACAGACAAAAGAAATTTATCCAGGATATTTTGTATCTAAAATGTTATAAAACCGCAGGGTTCGGCTAATATTACAAGTGAGTAGGCAGTTTTCTGTCTCGGCAGTAAGGAGAGCAACATGATTTTGATTCGGGAACAAATTGAAGAAAAACTAAAAGCGGCATTCGTACCGGATCATCTCGAGGTGATTAATGAAAGCTATCGCCACAATGTGCCTGCCGGCTCTGAAAGTCATTTTAAAATTGTGATCGTTAGCGATAAGTTCCAAGATCAGCGTTTTCTGAGCCGTCACCGTTCTATTTATAGTGTGCTGGCTGATGAGCTTGCAGGCAGTGTTCACGCGCTGGCGTTACATACTTATACACGGAAAGAGTGGGCAGGATTACAAGATACCGTGCCAGCATCTCCCTCTTGTCGTGGTGCCAATACACTGGCTTAATCCATAAACAGGCTTAATAGCAGTAGTCATTCTGGCCTGATTTAGGGTATTAGTAGATGAGAATTTTACAAACGGCTCTAGGGCCGTTTGTGTTTCTGTATAGGCGACATCTTCATTTAATCGTTGCGCCATAGGAGTTTTTGCCGAGGGAACGACTCATGCGTGAATTTTACCGCGACAACATTCGCTTGCTTTCCTCGACTCATAACCTATGCGCCGCTATAATGTCGCGTCTTATTTTTCCGGAATGGTTTCGGGACGCTTCTGACATCTGGGATACTCGGTTCTGTAATGCGGCCGTCCCGGTTCTTGGAGGGTGTTTTCAGAGTTCGCATCATTCCTGAAAAGGTAATGGTGCTGCTTCGTTTGCAGCTTCTGGAGTTGACCGAGCACTGTGATTTTTTTGAGGTAACAAGATGCAAGTTTCTGTTGAAACCACTCAAGGCCTTGGCCGCCGTGTAACAATTACTGTTGCTGCTGACAGCATTGAGAAAGCAGTAAAAAGTGAATTAGTTAAAGCCGCTAAAAATGTTCGTATCGACGGTTTCCGCAAAGGCCATGTGCCGATGAATATCGTTGAACAGCGTTACGGCGCCTCAGTACGTCAAGATGTACTGGGTGATCTGATGCAACGTAATTTCGTTGATGCGATCATCAAAGAAAAAATCAATCCAGCTGGCGCGCCAAACTACGTGCCCGGTGAGTATAAGCAGGGTGAAGATTTTACTTATTCTGTCGAGTTCGAAGTGTATCCAGAAGTGGAACTGAAAGATCTGGAAAGCATTGAAGTTGAGAAGCCAGTTGTTGAAGTTAACGACGCTGACGTTGATACCATGCTGGAAACACTGCGTAAGCAACAAGCTACCTGGAAAGAAACCGACGCTGCAGCAACGGCTGAAGACCGCGCGACTCTGGATTTCACCGGCTCTATCGATGGTGAAGAATTTGAAGGCGGTAAAGCGACTGATTTCGTGCTGGCAATGGGGCAGGGCCGTATGATCCCTGGTTTCGAAGAAGGTGTTATCGGCCACAAGGCCGGTGAAGAATTCACCATCGACGTAAACTTCCCAGAAGATTACCACGCAGAAAATCTGAAAGGTAAATCAGCTAAATTCGCCATCGTGCTGAAGAAAGTTGAAGTTCGCGAACTGCCAGAACTGACTGAAGAATTTATCAAACGTTTTGGTGTTGCTGATGGTTCATTGGCAGGTCTGCGTGCTGAAGTGCGTAAAAATATGGAACGTGAGCTGAAAGGCGCGGTGCGTAACCGTGTTAAAACTCAGGCAATCGACGGCTTGGTCAGCGCTAACAATATCGACGTTCCAACGGCACTGGTTGATGGCGAAATTGATGTTCTGCGTCGTCAGGCTGCACAGCGTTTTGGTGGCAACGAGAAACAAGCTGCTGAACTGCCACGCGAACTGTTCGAAGAACAAGCTAAGCGCCGTGTCGTTGTTGGTCTGCTGTTGGGCGAAGTGATCAGCCAGCATGAGCTGAAAGCAGATGAAGATCGTGTTAAGGCTCTGATCGAAGAAATGGCATCTGCTTACGAAGATCCACAAGAAGTGATTGAGTTCTACAGCAAGAATAAAGAGCTGATGAATAATATGCGTAATGTTGCTCTGGAAGAGCAGGCAGTGGAAACGCTGCTGGCTAAAGCCAAAGTAACTGAAAAACCAACGACTTTCAGTGAGCTGATGAATCAGACCACTGCAGCGTAATGTTTTTCAGCGCATGATGCTGGATGGGACCCATTCAGTATTTTGATTGATTAAGCCCGTCGCCATTATTGGTCACGGGCTTTTTCTTTTGGTAACAATAATCACTTAATAGTATGATTCATCTGATATGTTTCGTTGTAATCTACGCTATATTTAAAAAACTAAAATGAAGCACTTAGCAACTAAATAATTAATTGGGTGTCGAGATTACAGTAGGGATAAGAGTTGGTCGTTAGATAAAAGGTACCTGTGGGGCTTGAAAACACGTATTGATCCCCCAATTAAGCTAACAGACGTTTATATAAGATGTGATGAAACACTGGCTGATTATCATTGTCGAATGAGTCTGGGAGGCCAGGCGTTTTGTATGCGACCTTGTTGCATGAACATAGTCATCATTACTTATCTCAAGTAGAATCGGTTATGAATGGCGCCAAAGTAAATTCTATTAGGAGACGGTAATGTCATACAGTGGCGAACGAGATCAATTTGCACCTAACATGGCTCTGGTGCCAATGGTAGTTGAGCAGACTTCACGTGGGGAGCGTTCTTACGATATCTTCTCCCGTCTGTTGAAAGAACGCATTATCTTCCTGACAGGTCAGGTTGAAGACCATATGGCTAACCTAATCACAGCACAGATGCTGTTTTTGGAAGCCGAGAATCCAGAAAAAGATATTTTTCTGTATATCAACTCCCCAGGTGGGGTGATTACTGCCGGGATGTCAATTTATGACACCATGCAATTCATTAAGCCTGATGTCAGCACTATCTGTATGGGGCAAGCATGTTCAATGGGGGCATTCCTATTGACTGCGGGTGCCAAAGGTAAACGTTTCTGCTTGCCGAATTCGCGGGTGATGATTCACCAACCGTTGGGCGGTTTCCAGGGACAGGCCACAGACATTGAAATCCATGCTAAAGAGATTTTAAAAGTGAAATCGCGCATGAATGAACTGATGGCATATCACACGGGGAAATCTCTCGAAGAAATAGAGAGAGACACAGAGCGTGACCGTTTCTTGTCAGCAGAACAGTCTGTAGAATATGGGTTAGTTGATTCCGTATTCACCCGCCGTGACTAACGACTTATTTCTGCGAGCCGATATACTATAGTGTATGTAAATAGAACAAATTATGGGATCGAGTAGATGCAATCGCGTGTTGTTCGAATACTCCTTGGTATATCGGCTATCCGTTGAACGTTAACGTGATGTCCAGAAATAGCGAGAATAGTCTCCCTGCCACCATAGTTTCGGGTGTGGCAGATACTAAAGAAGAGGTTTACTGATGACAGATAAGCGCAAAGACGGTTCAGGAAAGCTGCTGTATTGCTCTTTCTGCGGCAAAAGCCAGCATGAAGTGCGTAAGCTAATTGCCGGGCCGTCAGTGTATATCTGCGATGAATGTGTCGATTTGTGTAATGACATTATTCGCGAAGAGATTAAGGAAGTTTCCCCGCACCGGGATCGCAGTTCACTGCCAACACCGCATGAAATTCGCCACCACCTCGATGATTATGTCATCGGGCAGGAACCTGCGAAAAAAGTGCTGGCAGTTGCGGTGTATAACCACTACAAGCGTCTGCGTAACGGTGATACCAGTAATGGTATTGAACTGGGTAAAAGTAATATTTTGCTGATTGGTCCGACAGGGAGCGGTAAAACGCTGTTGGCGGAAACATTGGCTCGCCTCCTGGACGTGCCATTTACTATGGCGGACGCGACTACGCTGACTGAAGCTGGCTATGTGGGTGAAGATGTCGAAAACATCATTCAGAAGCTACTACAGAAGTGTGATTACGACGTACAGAAAGCACAACGTGGTATCGTCTATATCGATGAAATTGATAAAATTTCACGCAAGTCTGATAATCCGTCGATCACCCGTGATGTCTCAGGTGAAGGCGTACAACAGGCTCTGCTGAAATTGATCGAAGGGACTATTGCTGCGGTGCCGCCACAAGGTGGTCGTAAGCATCCACAGCAGGAGTTTTTGCAGGTTGATACCTCCAAGATTCTGTTTATTTGTGGTGGTGCTTTTGCCGGTTTGGATAAAGTTATTGGGCAGCGTATTAATACTGGCTCAGGTATCGGCTTTGGCGCAGTGGTAAAAGGCCAATCAGAAAAGGCAACAGAAGGTGAGTTGCTGAGTCAGGTTGAGCCAGAAGACCTGATCAAATTTGGCTTAATCCCTGAATTTATCGGTCGTTTGCCGGTAGTCGCCACATTGAGCGAACTGAGTGAGGACGCACTGATTCAGATCCTTAAAGAGCCGAAAAATGCACTGACCAAGCAATATCAGGCATTATTCAGCCTTGAAGGTGTTGAACTCGAGTTCCGTGACGAAGCATTGACTGCGATTGCCAAGAAAGCGATGGCGCGTAAAACAGGTGCTCGTGGGCTGCGCTCCATTGTCGAAGGTGCTTTGCTGGATACGATGTATGATCTGCCATCAATGGATAGCGTAGAGAAGGTGGTCGTGGATGAATCAGTTATTGCTGGCCAATCTGCACCGATGCTGATTTATGGTCAGCCCGAAGCGCAAGCTTCTGGTGAATAATTAACCAGATTGTCCAGGCAGTTAGTATGACAATGGGGGATTTTATCCCCCATTTCTTTTTCCTCGCATTGTTATCGTTGAATGTAAGACATTCGTCCCCATATACTCAAATACCTATTTAGTGAAACTCGTGATGACTCGTGTTTCACGAGATTTCCAGTAATCTGGCGGAAGCTAAACTAAGAGAGAGCTCTATGAACCCTGAGCGTTCCGAACGCATAGAAATCCCCGTATTGCCTCTGCGCGATGTGGTGGTTTATCCGCATATGGTGATCCCACTATTTGTTGGCCGGGAAAAGTCGATTCGGTGCCTGGAAGCTGCGATGGACCATGATAAAAGAATCATGCTGGTTGCGCAGAAAGAAGCTTCGACCGACGAACCTGGTATCAACGATCTGTTTTCGGTGGGTACCGTAGCCTCGATTTTGCAAATGCTGAAGTTGCCTGACGGCACAGTAAAAGTGTTGGTTGAAGGTTTACAGCGTGCGCGTATCACCACGCTTT
Organism: Yersinia pestis; assembly: GCF_900460465.1. Taxonomy (GTDB): domain Bacteria; phylum Pseudomonadota; class Gammaproteobacteria; order Enterobacterales; family Enterobacteriaceae; genus Yersinia; species Yersinia pestis. The sequence goes on from NZ_UAVH01000001.1 coordinate 1,265,032, forward strand.
CTGACAGTGGCGAGCATTTTGCTGCCCAAGCGGAATACCTTGAATCACCCGTGATGGATGATCGCGAGCAAGAAGTCTTGGTGCGTACCGCGATTAATCAGTTTGAAGGTTATATCAAACTGAACAAAAAAATTCCGCCGGAAGTGCTGGCTTCGCTGCACAGTATTGATGATGCGGCACGTCTTGCTGATACCATCGCTGCACATATGCCATTGAAGTTAAATGATAAACAAGCTGTTCTGGAAATGTTCGATATCACCGAACGTCTGGAATACTTGATGGCGATGATGGAGTCGGAAATCGATCTGTTACAGGTCGAAAAGCGGATCCGTAATCGTGTTAAAAAACAGATGGAAAAGAGCCAGCGCGAGTACTATCTGAATGAGCAAATGAAAGCTATTCAGAAAGAACTGGGCGAGATGGACGATACGCCAGACGAGCATGAAGCGCTGAAGCGTAAAATTGAAGCGGCTAAAATGCCGAAAGATGCACGTGAAAAAACCGAAGCGGAACTGCAAAAACTGAAAATGATGTCGCCAATGTCTGCGGAAGCAACCGTGGTACGTGGTTACATCGACTGGATGTTGCAGGTTCCTTGGAATAGCCGCAGCAAAGTTAAAAAAGATCTGGTTAAAGCACAAGAAGTTCTGGATACCGACCACTACGGTTTAGAGCGTGTTAAAGATCGTATCTTGGAATATCTCGCAGTCCAGAGCCGGGTCAGCAAAATTAAAGGGCCAATCCTCTGCTTGGTTGGGCCTCCTGGGGTCGGTAAAACCTCTCTAGGGCAGTCAATTGCTAAGGCAACGGGCCGCCAGTATGTGCGTATGGCATTGGGTGGGGTGCGTGATGAAGCTGAAATCCGTGGTCACCGTCGGACGTATATTGGTTCTATGCCGGGTAAATTGATCCAGAAGATGGCAAAAGTGGGTGTGAAAAATCCACTCTTCCTATTGGATGAGATCGATAAAATGGCATCGGATATGCGCGGAGATCCTGCTTCTGCGTTACTGGAGGTGCTGGATCCAGAACAAAACGTTGCATTTAACGATCACTACCTGGAAGTGGATTACGATCTCTCGGATGTGATGTTTGTGGCGACCTCTAACTCCATGAATATTCCAGCCCCGTTGCTGGATCGTATGGAAGTTATTCGTCTGTCCGGCTATACCGAAGATGAGAAACTCAATATTGCTAAACAGCATTTGCTGCCAAAACAATTTGAGCGTAATGCCATCAAGAAAGGTGAGTTGACCATTGATGACAGCGCCATTATGAGCATCATCCGTTACTACACCCGTGAAGCTGGGGTGCGTAGTTTGGAACGTGAAATTTCTAAACTGTGTCGTAAGGCGGTAAAAAATCTGCTGATGGACAAAACGGTTAAGCACATTGAAATCAACGGGGATAACCTAAAAGATTTCCTTGGCGTTCAGAAGGTTGACTATGGTCGTGCCGATACTGAAAACCGCGTAGGTCAGGTAACGGGTCTAGCGTGGACTGAAGTGGGTGGTGACTTACTTACTATCGAGACCGCTTGTGTTCCAGGTAAAGGCAAGTTGACTTATACCGGCTCACTGGGTGAAGTGATGCAAGAGTCGATTCAGGCGGCTCTAACCGTAGTGCGTGCGCGTGCGGATAAATTGGGTATCAATCCTGATTTCTATGAAAAACGCGACATCCACGTGCATGTGCCGGAAGGGGCGACACCTAAAGATGGCCCAAGCGCAGGTATTGCAATGTGCACAGCACTGGTTTCTTGTCTGACGGGTAACCCCGTTCGTGCTGATGTTGCAATGACGGGTGAGATAACCTTACGCGGCTTAGTATTGCCGATTGGCGGTTTGAAAGAGAAATTACTGGCCGCTCACCGTGGTGGGATCAAAGTGGTGTTGATTCCAGATGATAACAAACGTGATCTGGAAGAGATTCCTGACAATGTTATCGCTGATCTGGAGATCCACCCGGTTAAACGAATTGATGATGTTTTAGCCATTGCGTTGGAACACCCGGCCTTTGGTGCCCAGCCAGTAGCGCCAAAATAGTGACGGATCGCAAGAAGTATTGATAAAACTAATGCTGGTAAGTGAAATCCTGCTTGCCAGCTATTTTTTGTGCCGCTAAGTTAGTTCGGCTGTCCGGCAAAATTTTAAGCTCTTGGGCTGCTTGCCAAGGTTGGACAGGATTGATATAACAGCCGCGCTGTCGTGTTGTCCGTAGGGATTTTCGGCGCGACGATAGAATTCTAAAGGGGATGAAAGAGTGAATAAGTCACAACTGATAGACAAAATTGCCGCAGGTGCTGATATTTCTAAAGCGGCCGCTGGGCGTGCGTTAGATGCAATTATTACTTCTGTTACTGAATCCTTGAAAGAAGGGGATGATGTGGCTCTGGTTGGTTTTGGTACTTTTGCAGTACGTGAGCGTTCTGCACGTACTGGCCGTAACCCGCAGACAGGTAAAGAAATTAGTATTCCAGCCGCTAAAGTACCGGGTTTTCGTGCCGGTAAAGGCCTGAAAGATGCAGTAAACTGATTTGCGTCAAATATCACCTGTGGCAAATATTGTTTGTGTTAAACAATAACCTGACGCAGTTGAGCTGGTAAGGTAAGATACAAGGCGCATCGTTTATGATGCGCTTTTTTTTCGCTTAGCCCCTGAACTGACGTAAAATGCCAGTCTGGCGAAACAACCTTAGTGGCTGGCTAACGGTAATAAAAGCACAGTAAGCAGTTTTAACGCGCAGCAGCACGAAGGGCTGTCGCAAGGAATGCTGGTTTTATTTAGACCTGCGCAAGAGTTTTAATCCACATTACAGCGGAGTATTGTCACATTATGATGGACAATTTACGCGCGGCTGCTAATAACGTCGTGCTCAAAATCATTCTGGCCCTGATCATGTTGTCCTTTATCCTGACTGGGGTTGGCAGCTATTTGATTGGTGGCTCCAACGATTACGCAGCCAAAGTTAATGACCAAGACATTAGCCGGGCTCAGTTAGAACAGGCTATGCAAAGTGAACGTGGTCGCCTGCAACAAAAATTAGGTGAACAGTTCTCTGTGCTGGCCGCGAATGAAGGCTATATGCAACAGTTGCGTCAGCAGGTGCTGGGGCAATTGATCAACAATGTGTTACTTGACCAATATGCTAGAAAATTGGGTCTGACTGTCAGTGATGAACAAGTAAAAGAGTCTATCCGCCAGATACCTGATTTCCAAACAGGTGAACATTTCGACAATAACCGATATCTCGCACTGATTAACCAACTGGGCTACACCCCAGAGCAATTTGCTCAATTACAGCGTCAGCAGTTGATCAACCAGCAATTGCTGAAAGCCTTTAGTGATACCGGTTTTGTGCTGCCTATTGAAGTGCAGGCAATGTCAGCGTTGGTTTTACAACAACGTGATGTCCGCTTGGCTACTTTGGACCTCAAAGCACTTCAAGCAGAGCAGAAAGTTACTGATGAAGAGCTACAAGCTTATTACGATCAGAACAAACATAATTTCATTGCACCGGAACAGATGAAAGTCAGTTTTATTGCAATGGATGCAGCGGCAATGCAGAGCAATATCACGGTGACTGAAGAGGATATTGCAGCGTATTACGATCAAAACCGCAGCAGTTACACCCAACCTGAACGCCGTAATTACAGCGTCATTCAGTTTAAAACAGAAGTCGAAGCTAAAGCGGCGCTTGATGAGCTGAAAAAAGGTGCTGATTTTGCTGTGATAGCTAAAGAAAAATCCACCGATATTATTTCTCGTAATAATGGTGGCGAACTCGGTTGGCTGGAGCCAGAAACAACACCTGATGAGGTGAAAGCTGCCAATCTGAGCGAGAAAGGCCAACTGTCTGATGTGATCAAATCTTCTGTCGGTTATTTAATTGTTCGCTTAAATGATATCAAACCAGAATTAGTTAAACCGCTATCAGAAGTGCATGATGAGTTGGCTAAAAAGCTTAAGCAGGAAAAAGCGCTTGACGCTTATTATGCGCTACAGCAAAAAGTCAATGATGCGGCAACTAGCGATAACGAATCTCTGGCTTCAGCCGAAGAGGTCGCGGGGACTAAAGCTCAACAAACAGGTTGGTTCACCCGTGACACGGTACCGGCTGAAATTAATTTCAAACCGGTAGTCCAGGCAATCTTTGATGGTCGCCTGGTGGGTGAGAACGGTTCTGCGGGGAGTAACTCTGAGGTTATTACCGTGGATGGTGATCGTGCTTTTGTCATCCGTATTGATGGTCACAAGCCTGAAGGTATTGAGCCATTCGATCAGGTTCGCGATCAAATTAGTGAGCTGGTGAAACGCCAAAAAGCGGAACAACAGGCGCGTGTCGATGGTGAAAAGATTCTAACCGCGTTGAAACAAGGTAAAGGCGAAGAAGCGATGAAGTCCGCGGGTATCAGCTTCGGGGAAAAGAAAACGCTGTCATATGCATCGGTTGATGATCAACTTATGCAGACAATCTTCGCTCTGGCGCATCCACAGAAAGACCAGCCGGTTTATGGTTTATCTCAGGACCGTCAAGGCAACATCGTATTGATCGAGCTGTTATCGGTGACTCCGGGTAAATTGCAGGAAAGTGAAACGAAGATCTTTATTGAGAAGATGCAGGAAGAGTCCGTTAGCATGATATTTGATGCGTTGATGGCTAATCTGCATAAGCAGGCAACCATTAAAATAGGCCCTGCAGAGCAACAACAACCGCAATAAGCTTCGCATTCATTTGCAAACCGATGTAATAAAAGAAAGGTCGCTTTGGCGACCTTTCGCATATCTGTGATCTGCCCTTTGCGTTGAGCCAAGGGGTACGGCAAGGTAGCCATGCTGTCAAACACAAGGAGGATACAGCATGAAATTTTTAGGAAAATTATTCGCCATAACCGTATTACTAACGGGTCTCAATATTCATTCTTTCGCTTATGCGGCCCCTGCCGCTTCCACAGATAATACGCAGGATAAAGTCTCAAAAAAGTCGCCTAATAGCGCCGCAGATAACGGCGCTAAAGTAAAAGGTACGCCAGCACAGTCGGTAGAGAAGATAAGTGATAACACTAAAAATGTAGCAGCAGATTCCTCGGTTAACGCATCAGACAACCAACAACACCAGATCAATATTAATAGCGCTAATGCTGAACAGTTAGCGCAGTTCTTGAATGGTATTGGCAGAAAAAAGGCGGAAGCGATCATTACCTATCGTGAACAGTCGGGGCCATTCACACATGTGGATCAATTACTCGAAGTGCCTGGCCTTGGTCCCTCTTTCTTGGAGCGAAATAACGGCAAGATTAAATTGTGATGCTCTTGTTGTAAGGGAACCCCCTGATGCTTCCTGGTGAGTTTCATAGGAGCCAAAGCGGTATTTGGATTATAAAAGTGGTATATGGATTATAAATAGAGCAGTAAGTTGGTAAATCAAGCCGCCAGGCGGTGCTGGCCATCGGTAGGTATTGGTCTGGCGGCTTTTACCAACATAATTATTAGCATTTTATTAGGTTGATTAGGGCGGTGATTTAAAACTGTGATTCTGATCAAGGTTATACAGTGAGCATGCTATGCAGCAATTTTCGTCTGCTAATCTTGTCTTGAGGTCCTACCAGTTTTGTTGGTAATCCTCTCACATTTATTCACAGATTGGAGAAGCTCATAGCCATGCACACCCATATTAAAGTCCGGGGTTTCCATATTGATGTTTTTCAACATGTTAATAATGCCCGATACTTAGAGTTTCTCGAAGAGGCCCGTTGGGAATGGCTGGATGGGCAACCCGTATTCCAATGGATGGTTGAGCACCAAATTGCTTTTATCGTGGTGAATATCAATATTAGCTACCGTCGGCCTGCTGTATTAGGTGACTTGCTACGTATCGATAGCCAGTTACTTAAACTAAACGGTAAAAGTGGTGTGATGAAGCATACGATCACGCTTGAACCAACGGCTATCCCGGTTGTTGATGCGGAACTGACATTTGTCTGTATTGACCAACGTAGCCAGAAAGCATTGCCGCTGGAAGGTGAGTTGCGTGAAAAACTGGAGGAGCTAGTCAATCGGGGAGCTTGATATTAATCCTAAACGGTGGTTGAGAAGGGGAACGGTTATTGAGAGCGTGTGTTGCGGCCATATTATATAGATAGGCCGCTATATATCAGGCTAACCCCACCTTTTGCTTTAGGTTTAATATAACCTGCTGTTTATTCGCCATATAGGATGCCAGGCCTTTAGCCCGTAGGTGACACGCTGCACATTGGCCACAGCCGTCTCCTTTAATTCCGTTGTAACAGGTCAGTGTATGGTGGCGAATGAGATCCAATTGTTGATAGTAATCGGCTAGTGCCCAGGTTTCGGCTTTATCAAGCCACATCAGGGGGGTGATAAAAGCGATATCCCGGCCAATACCTAAATCGATAGCGTGGTTCAATGCCTTAATAAACTCATCGCGGCAATCCGGATAGCCAGAAAAGTCAGTTTCGCAAACACCGGTGATAACGGCCTGGGCTTGCACTTGATACGCATAAATAGAGGCTAAGGTGAGAAACAGTATGTTACGTCCAGGGACAAAAGTACTGGGTAATGCACCGTCAGCGTTGGCATCATATGACGGGACAGGAATACTGTCACGAGTCAGGCTACTGACGGCCAGTTCGTTCAACATACCGACATCCAGTACTTTATGTGCTGTGGCACCTAGTTGGAGTGCAAGTTCGCGAGCAACATCTATTTCCGTACGGTGGCGTTGGCCGTAATCGAAAGTAATGCAATGTACTTCGTCATATTGCTGTAACGCTTGAATTAAGCAGGTGGTGGAATCTTGCCCACCACTAAAGACAACTACGGCACGTTTCATTCGGTAACCTCGTACGGCTGCAGGTAACAATGATTGGGCTAACCCTGCAGCATAAATTAAGAACTGGCAGTATGTTACTCAGTTAACACGCAGAAGGGTAGTCACCCTCCATTGGGTTGCTTGTCATTATGCTTTTAGCATTAGAGATTAGAGCCGGTTGCTGATTATGATTGCTATGCCGCTATGCCCGCTTAACGTTATAGCTAATCATCTATGTAATGTTATCGCTAATTACCTATTAGGTTATAACTTGCAGGGTAGCCATTAATTCGTTATTGGCGGTAGCCAGGCTTGACAGAAATCGAACCAACCATATGCCGTTAATGTAACCCCATTGATGCGTGATGGGGCATTGACCTGATATTCATAGTTAAACAGCGGCAAAATCAGTCCCGCTAACATCAGGTCATCGTAATGTGCCTGTAATTGGCGAAAACGTTCTGGCGCGCTTTCTATCTGCTGAATGAAGGTCAGCGTTTTTTGCTGCTGGTTCCACTGTTCGTTCTGTAAAATTCCGCGCCACAGAGGGTCCAGCCGTAGCCAGCTCTCCATTGTGGCCTCTGGCGATTCACCGACTAAATGATCGGCCAACAGTAAATCGCTCTCTTTAATTTTGTCAACATCTTGCCACTGTTTATCATGGCAGGCGCGGATCTCTAATGTACAGCCATGAGCGGCTAATACTATTTTTAGTTGCTCAGCGACACTCTCAAGCTCCATCGGCGGTTGATAGGTCAGAACCAAACAGGCGGGAAGGGAGGGATTTTCATCCGTCGAAAACTGTGGAATAGGCCAGCCTGGAAGGATTTCATGGCAGGGCGTTATTACGTCACGGCTGATGGAGAGCGCCTCTAATATACCCGAGGTTTGGACTAACATCAGTAGCTTGGCTATTTGCTGTGGAGTGAGGTTGCTACGATGGCGATTAATAGCCAGATAGCAGAATCCGAGGCTCATGCCGCGCTGTACGGGGCGGGCCAGTGGGAACTCTTCCTCTTGGCCGATGGTGATGCGAACCGGATGCTGGCAACTGCCATTTGTTGAATTTACCGTCAGGCTAGGGGTGATCCAGTACTCGATAATGTCCAGATAGGGATGTTGCAAATGGTAAAATTCGTGCTGCTTTAGTCGAACTAAATGTTTATCAAAGGTCGCTAATTTAAAAGGACCCGCACCTAAAAAGGGATCGTCTGGATGAAAAAGCCTACAGGGTAAATCAGCCAGCCGGTGTGCTAGCCAATAATCTGGTTGGGAAAGGGTAAATTGTAGGCATAAAGCGTGGGGGAGAGTGATAGTAACAATATTAGCAAAACTGGGGTGGCTACGTCGGTTTGCGCGCAGAATCTCCAGTGTTTGCAATAATTGCTTACCATGAATGTGGTCGCCATTATGCCAACGTAGTTGGCTGCGTAAGAAGAACTGCCAGGTTAAGCCATCTGCGCTGATTTGCCAGTGATGAGCCAAATCAGGTTTAGGCAACGGGTCACCTGTATTAAACCGTGTCAGCCCAGCATGCAAAGTATAAATCAGGTGCTGTTCTGCCCGCCCTGAAGCATTCATGGGATTAAGCGGTTCCAGCTCGCGGTAGTAGGGGATACGCAGAATAGGGCTATCGGCTTGCCATTGTCCGCCCATATGGGGGGTAAGTAAGGTCTGTAGGCGCTCGGGTTCCAATTGTGCTATTGAGAATGCCGCTTGATGATCGCCTTGCTCAAGGAACTGTTGCAGGTAAATAGCCCGTAATGCATCAGGTTTTTTCAGGCATTGCAGTTGCGCTCGTTTCCCTCTACCCACTTGTGAATGCCAGCTTAGCCAACTCTTCATCTGTAGTTGCTGAATCAGGGTGCGGGCATGCCGTTCGCTACAAAAGAGTAAACTAGCCACGTCAGCCACGGTAGTCGCCACCGGGTGGTCACCAAATTTTTGATATAAACGCTCATATTGGGTAAGCCGGTGAATAATGCGCATAATTAAATCCGGAATAGTTTAAATTATTTGTTCACTATTAGTTCCGTAAATACTACGCCATAATTTTATCCATGCCACCGGTTTCATATTTTACGAGGTTTTGAATGTACCGTTTAGCCGCTTTTGATATGGATGGAACGTTGCTGATGCGTGACCATAAAATAGGTAGCATCACACTGAATGCGCTGCATCAATTAGCCGATGCTGGGGTAACTCTGACCTTCGCGACCGGGCGGCACTACCTTGATATGAAAGGCATATTATCCCATTCAGGCCTAAATGGTTATTTGATTACCGGTAATGGCACCCGAGTCTGCGATGCTGAGGGTAATCCTTTATACGGCATGGACTTACCGGCAGAGTTGGTGGAATTTGTGCTGCGTACCCCATGGCAGACAAATGCCAGTATTCACCTTTTCCGTGATGATGGCTGGTTTACTGATCGTAATGATCCCGATCTGCTGATAGCACACACTACCAGTGGTTTCCATTTCCAGCTTACCGAATGGGATGAGTTGCCTCTAACCGGTAATCACAAGTTCTGTTTTATTGCTTCACATCAGGAACTTGTCGAATTGAAAGCGCAATTAGAGCAGCAGATGGGCGGTGAAGCTGATTTCTGTTTTTCAGCGACGGATTGTCTTGAAGTTTTACCCCGTGGTTGTAACAAAGGGGTGGCTTTAGAAAAACTAAGCCACCATCTTGATTTAACCTTGGCTGACTGTATGGCATTCGGCGACGCGATGAATGATAAAGAAATGTTGTCGCGCGTGGGGCGTGGGTTAGTGATGGGCAATGCATTACCGCAATTGAAGCAAGAATTACCCCAGTTACAGATTATTGGTCGCTGTGAGCAACAAGGCGTCGCCCACTATTTGCACCATTGGCTAAGTTCACCACACCTCACCTATTCCCCCGAATTCTGAGGTGATAGCTATTAGCCAGCCGGAGAACCATCCGGTTTTTTTCTTCCGTAGGCGGTTTGTCAGTGTTCATGCCTAGCTGACAAACCGCTTTTATCTCTTTGAAATTGGACGTTACTGAAACTGAAAGTTACTGCAACTGGACATTAATGAAACTTAATGCCACTGCAGCGTTATTCGCGCTCATTCATCTGAATCACAGATATATATTCGCCTACAGATTATTCAATTCATTGGTAAATGGTGTTAAATCCCCAATGTTATTGCTGACCCATTCCTCGTTATAATAGGTATCAAGATAACGTTCACCACTGTCACAGAGCAATGTCACGATGGCGCCAGATTTGCCTTGTTCACGCATCTGTTTTGCCAATTGCAATGCACCCCAGACATTGGTACCCGTTGAGGCTCCCACTTTACGGCTAAGAATACTCTCCAGCCAATGAAGAGTGGCGATACTGGCAGCATCAGGTACGCGTAGCATGCTATCAATCACTTCTGGAATAAAAGAAGGCTCAGCACGTGGACGGCCTATCCCTTCAATACGGCTACCACAACGGCCCGTGACGGTGCGGTCACGGGTACAGAAGCAATCATAAAATACCGAGTTTTCCGGGTCGACCACCACCAACTGAGTGTCATGTCCTTGATAACGGATATAACGGCCTAAGGTTGCTGAGGTGCCACCGGTCCCTGCGCTCATCACAATATAATCTGGGGTTGGGAAAGGCTCCCGTGCCATTTGACGGAAAATGCTGTCTGCAATATTGTTATTGCCGCGCCAATCGGTTGCCCGTTCCGCATAAGTAAACTGATCCATATAGTGACCGTTCAAATCACGGGCCAGTTGTTCCGATGCGGCATAAATTTGTCCTGCATGATCGACAAAATGGCAACGGCCACCGTAGAAGGTGATTTGTTCAACTTTACGTCGCGTGGTACCACTTGGCATGACAGCGATAAATGGCAGGCCGATCAGGCGAGCAAAGTAGGCTTCCGAGACCGCAGTACTCCCCGATGAAGCTTCAATAATGGTCGTCCCTTCGGTTATCCAGCCATTGCATAAGCCATATAAAAACAGTGAACGCGCCAAGCGGTGTTTCAAACTGCCTGTTGGGTGGGTACTTTCATCTTTTAAATACAGATAAATACCTGGAAAAGCTGATAAATTTAAGCGAATTAAATGCGTATCAGCGGAGCGTTGAAAGTCAGCTTCTATTTCATTGATAGCATTTTTCACCCATGTATTGGTCATTTGATGGCCTGTGATATAGGTAGTTAAGTCATGGCGACTAGGTTAACGGTTATCAAAGAAAAAAGCGTTGCCATTTTTCCTTCTTTATCGCCAAATGGTAGAAATTAATTCTATGGTTTACCACTATGCTAGATAAAACAGATCGTAAACTACTGCGTATGCTGCAGGAAGACTGCACACAATCGCTGCACGTGTTGGCCGATGCGGTCAATCTAACGTCAACCCCTTGCTGGAAACGTTTAAAGCGTTTGGAGGATGAAGGTTTTATCCGCGGGCGAGTGGCGTTACTGGATAGTGAAAAATTGGGGCTGGGGCTGACGGCATTTGTGCTGATCAAAACACAGCAGCATAACAGTGACTGGTACCAAGAGTTTGTCGCATTTACTAAGCAAATGCCTGAGGTACTGGCTTTCTATCGTATGGCCGGAGAATACGACTATCTCATGCAAGTAGAAGTGGCAGATATGAAAAGTTATGACCGTTTTTATAAACGGATGGTTAACGGCGTTCCGGGGCTTATTGATGTCACGTCAAGTTTTGCGATGGAAAAGATTAAATACACCACCGTGCTGCCAGTCCCGGAGTGAATAATTCACTAAAAAATCTGTTTATCAATGGTATCCTAGAGCATCGTCTATCGCGAAAAACACACCGACACTTTCGGTATCAGACCATGGAATAAAACTGCGTGAGATTGTTTGCACAATTAGGTTGGTATTTTCGCCGTGAATGGCACCGTTATGTAGGGGCGGTGCTACTACTGATTATTATCGCTATTCTGCAATTAATTCCGCCCAAGTTGGTGGGCGTTATAGTGGATGATATCAGTACAAAACAGATGTCCACCAATATGTTATTGGTTTGGATTGGCGTGATGCTCGCGACTGCCGTGGTGGTCTATTTGTTGCGTTATGTCTGGCGAGTCTTATTATTCGGTGCCTCTTATCAGTTGGCGGTGGAGTTGAGATCTGATTTTTATCGTCAGCTGAGTCGGCAAACTCCCGGTTTTTATTCACGTCATCGCACTGGCGATTTAATGGCTCGCGCCACCAATGATGTTGATCGCGTTGTCTTCGCCGCAGGTGAAGGGGTACTAACGCTGGTCGATTCACTGGTCATGGGGTGTGCGGTATTGATTGTTATGAGCACCCAAATCAGCTGGCAATTAACACTGTTATCGCTATTACCGATGCCCATCATGGCGATAGTGATTAAGTATTACGGTGACCAACTTCATCAGCGTTTTAAATCCGCTCAGGGTGCCTTTTCTTTGCTTAATAATCAGGCTCAAGAGAGCCTGACCAGTATTCGCATGATTAAGGCCTTTGGTCTGGAAGATCGTCAGTCACAACAGTTTGCTCAGGTAGCGGCAGAAACCGGTGCGAAGAATATGTATGTCGCCCGCATTGATGCCCGCTTTGACCCTACAATTTATATTGCTATTGGTATCGCTAATTTATTAGCTATTGGTGGCGGTAGCTGGATGGTGGTGAATAACAGCATTACCTTAGGGCAATTAACCAGTTTTGTTATGTATTTGGGGCTGATGATTTGGCCAATGCTGGCATTGGCATGGATGTTTAATATTGTTGAGCGCGGTAGTGCCGCTTATAGCCGCATCCGCAGTTTGTTGGATGAAGCACCTGTGGTTAAAGATGGCCACATTACTTTGTCTGATGTGCGTGACACATTAGCGGTTAATATTCGTCATTTTTGTTATCCAGGCAGTGATCAACCGGCACTACATAATGTGGTACTGACGCTGGTTCCAGGGGCCATGCTGGGGTTATGTGGGCCAACAGGTTCGGGTAAGAGTACCTTGCTGGCCTTAATCCAGCGGCAATTTGATATTGATGACGGTGTTATTTGTTATCAAGGGCATCCGCTGTCGGATATTCGGTTGAATGATTGGCGTGGCCGTTTATCGGTCGTTAGCCAGACCCCTTTCCTGTTCTCCGATACGGTGGCCGGTAATATTGCCTTGGGTAAACCCGATGCGACCCCCGCACAGATTGAGCAGGCGGCCCGCCTGGCCTGTGTACATGAAGATATTTTGCGTCTGCCGCAGGGTTATGACACTGAAGTAGGCGAGCGTGGAGTGATGTTGTCCGGTGGACAGAAACAGCGCATATCTATTGCCAGAGCGCTTTTGTTGGATGCTGAAATACTTATTCTTGATGATGCACTTTCTGCGGTTGATGGCCAGACGGAGCATGAAATTTTAAAAAACCTACGCGAGTGGGGCGAACAGCGTACCGTCATTATCAGCGCGCATCGCCTTTCTGCATTGACTGAAGCCAGCGAAATTCTGGTGATGCAACATGGTGGTGTAATGCAGCGGGGGCCCCACAGCCTTCTAGTCAATCAGACGGGTTGGTATCGGGAGATGTACCGCTATCAGCAATTAGAAGCCGCATTGGATGACGGTGAGCAGGAGGTCGAAGCCGATGAATAACGTTCAGCAACTTTGGCCGACATTGAAACGCCTGCTTTCCTACGGTTCGCCTTATCGTAAACCGCTGGGGCTGGCAGTCTTAATGCTGTGGGTTGCGGCGGCAGCAGAGGTAAGTGGTCCACTACTGATCAGTTATTTTATTGACCATGTAGTCGCCAAAGGCACATTACCTCTGGGGCTAGTCAGTGGGTTGGCATTGGCCTATCTGTTGTTGCAATTATTGGCCGCGACATTGCACTATTTTCAGGCATTGCTGTTTAACCGTGCGGCAGTGGGGGTCGTTCAGCGGCTACGCATTGATGTGATGGACGCTGCATTACGTCAACCTCTCAGTGCTTTTGATACTCAGCCTGTTGGGCAGTTAATTTCCCGAGTAACCAATGACACCGAAGTGATCAAAGATTTATATGTCATGGTGGTTTCTACGGTTTTGAAAAGTGCGGCCTTAATTAGTGCGATGCTGGTGGCAATGTTTAGTCTGGATTGGCGGATGGCGCTGATTTCAATTTGTATCTTCCCTGCGGTGTTGGTGGTGATGACAATCTATCAGCGCTATAGCACCCCTATCGTTCGCCGGGTACGATCCTATCTGGCTGATATTAACGATGGTTTTAATGAAGTCATTAATGGTATGGGCGTCATTCAGCAATTCCGTCAGCAGGCCCGTTTCGGAGAACGCATGGCGTCTGCCAGCCGTGCGCATTATGTTGCCCGGATGCAAACCTTACGGCTGGAGGGCTTTCTATTACGCCCTTTATTGAGCCTATTCTCTGCCTTGGTGCTATGTGGTCTACTGCTGCTTTTCGGTTTCAGCCCTGAAGGTTCTGTGGGGGTAGGTGTGCTGTATGCGTTCATTAATTACCTTGGCCGCCTGAATGAGCCGTTGATTGAACTGACATCGCAGCAATCAATTATGCAACAGGCCGTAGTGGCAGGAGAGCGTATTTTTGATCTGATGGATCGTGCGCAGCAGGGCTATGGTAGCGACAATATTCCCTTGAGCAGTGGCCGTATTCAGGTGGAAAACGTCAGCTTTGCGTATCGCTCGGATAAAATGGTGTTACACAATATTTCTCTCAATGTCCCCTCCCGTGGATTCGTGGCTTTAGTTGGGCACACCGGCAGTGGTAAAAGTACGCTAGCTAACCTGTTGATGGGCTACTATCCCGTTCAGCAAGGTGAGATTTTGCTTGATGGCCGGCCATTATCCCGCCTCTCCCATCAGGTTCTGCGCCAGGGGGTAGCGTTGGTACAGCAAGATCCCGTGGTGTTGGCTGACTCCTTCTTTGCGAATATCACCCTTGGGCGTGACCTTAGTGAACAGCAAGTGTGGGAGGCACTCGAAACCGTTCAATTGGCACCGTTGGTTCGTACCTTACCTGATGGCTTGTACAGTTTACTTGGGGAACAGGGCAATACCTTGTCTGTTGGGCAAAAACAGTTGCTGGCGATGGCGCGGGTGTTGGTGCAAGCGCCCCAAATCCTGATTCTGGATGAAGCCACTGCGAATATTGACTCTGGCACTGAACAGGCTATTCAGCGGGCATTACAGGTGATTCGAAAAAATACCACGCTGGTGGTTATTGCTCATCGCCTTTCGACGATTGTGGAGGCGGATAGTATTTTGGTACTGCACCGTGGTGTTGCGGTTGAGCAGGGTAATCATCAAGCGCTGCTAGCTGCCCGTGGGCGTTATTACCAGATGTACCAGTTGCAGTTAGTCAGCGAAGATTTGGCTGCCATTGATCAGGAAGCTATTGATAAAGGCTCTATTGATCAAAGTACTATTGATCAAGCCGGAATGAGCGTGAGTTAAGCAGCACGCGTGGGGTGATGTCGCCCCACGTTATTTATTGACTCACTCACTCACTTACTTATTCTCGTCCTCCGCTCTCAAGGAGTAGACTGCCCTTTGAATGCCCATATTTACCGCTACATCGCACTATCATCTTGCAAAACCATGCATCTTGCAAACCCACCCATCTTGCATACTCATCGCCTGTTAACCGCAACGTGCACTTTCGCAAGGCTCATTGCACCAACTTGGTGCGCTAAAGCCATTCAATCGCGGTAGCTGCATTGAGCCTCTCTGGTTTTACTTATCCTAATCTCCCTAGACACGCTATTTTCACACTAAATTATCGCCGTGATTACTTATGGCATAGCCTTTGCTTTATCTGTTTCGTGGCAGACGTGAATTCGACTTAATTCGAGAAGGGGCAAATATGAAGCTGGTTACCGTGGTGATAAAACCATTTAAGCTGGAAGATGTGCGAGAAGCCTTATCTTCTGTAGGTATTCAGGGGCTGACCGTAACCGAAGTCAAAGGGTTTGGTCGCCAGAAAGGGCATGCAGAGCTTTATCGAGGAGCTGAATACAGCGTCAATTTCTTACCCAAAGTAAAAATTGATATCGCCATCGCCGATGATCAATTAGACGAAGTGATTGATGTGATCAGTAAAGCGGCCTATACCGGAAAAATTGGTGATGGCAAAATTTTCGTTGCTGAATTGCAACGTGTTATTCGCATCCGTACTGGCGAAACAGACGAAGCAGCGCTGTAATTTGCAGGCTCAAATTTAGAGAATAGGGATGGGTTGATGATGAAAAAACTTTTATCCGTGTTGGGCCTGGGTACGGTAGCGCTGTTACCTTCTTGGGCAATGGCGGCGGCACCGGCAGTCGCTGACAAAGCAGATAATGCTTTTATGATGATTTGCACTGCGTTAGTACTGTTTATGACGATACCCGGTATTGCCCTGTTCTACGGTGGCCTGTTGCGCTCCAAAAACGTATTGTCAATGATGACTCAGGTCATGGTGAGTTTTGCGCTGGTATGTGTTTTGTGGATTCTCTACGGCTACAGCCTGGCGTTTAGTGCGGGTAATGCGTTCTTCGGCAGTTTTGATATGGCCATGCTGAAAGGTATTGAGCTGACTAGCCTGAGTGGCTCGTTCTATCAATATATTCATGTCGTGTTCCAAGCCTCATTTGCCTGTATCACCGTCGCTCTGATTGTGGGTTCATTCGCAGAGCGTATTCGTTTCTCAGCAGTATTAATTTTCGCCGCGCTGTGGTTCACCTTCTCTTACCTACCAATAGCGCACATGGTATGGGGTGGTGGTTTCCTGGCAATGGACGGAGCGCTGGATTTTGCTGGTGGTACAGTGGTGCACATTAACGCCGCTGTTGCTGGTTTGGTCGGGGCTTATCTGTTGGGTAAACGTGCCGGATTCGGTAAAGAGGCCTTCAAACCCCATAACTTACCGATGGTCTTTACCGGTACGGCGATTCTGTATATTGGCTGGTTTGGCTTCAATGCTGGTTCAGCCAGTGCTGCGAACGAAATTGCAGCGCTAGCGTTCTTGAATACCGTCGTTGCAACGGCGGGCGCCATCCTCTCGTGGGTATTTGCTGAGTGGGCTTTACGAGGTAAACCTTCGCTGTTGGGGGCATGTTCCGGTTGTATCGCAGGCTTGGTTGCGATTACTCCGGCAGCAGGTACGGTAGGGGTTGGCGGTGCATTGATTATCGGTTTGGTTGGTGGTGTTGCTGGCCTGTGGGGGGTCGTGCTACTGAAAAAATGGCTGCGGGTCGATGATACCTGTGATGTCTTCGGTGTTCATGGTGTGTGTGGCATCGTCGGTTGTATTCTGACGGGTGTCTTCACCTCGGCGTCGCTGGGCGGCACTGGTTATGCTGCTGGCGTAACCATGGGGCATCAGGTCGGCGTTCAGTTATTCAGTGTTGGTGTGACTGTTGTCTGGTCGGGTGTTGTTGCCTTCGTTGCCTTTAAAATTGCGGGCTTGATTGTGGGCCTACGGGTACCCGAAGAGCAAGAGCGTGAAGGTCTGGATGTTAACAGTCACGGTGAAAACGCATATAATCAATAAGTTAATTTTCCGTCAATCGTTAGTTGTTAGCCTGTCGGAAGAGATAGAGCAGTAAGTTAAAAAGAAAAAGACATAAAGAAAAGAGGGGCAGTTGTTGGAGAATAGTGGGGCGTCGTTAACTGCCGTTTCAGTAAAACCAGCAGCGCATAAAAATACATAATAATGATGAACTACAGGGGCGATGGTGACATCGCCCCTGTGCTATTTCATTGATTCATCAACTGGTTGAGATAACGTCACGCTGATCTGTACCCCCGTATCAACGATGTAAACGAATCACACCCTCCTGCACAGTAGAAGCTACCAGCACCCCTTCCCGGTTATAGATTTGCCCTCGAACGAAGCCACGGGCACCTGACGCAGAAGTACTTTCTACGGCATAGAGTAACCAGTCATCCAAACGGAATGGCCGATGGAACCACATCGAGTGGTCGATAGTGGCGATTTGCATACCGGGTTCAAGGAAACCAATGCCGTGCGGTTGTAAAGCCGTGGGCAGGAAATTAAAGTCCGAGGCATAACCCAGTAAATATTGATGAACCCGTAGGTCATCTGGCATTTTGCCATTAGCGCGGAACCAAACATAGCGATTGGGTTCTTCTACACTGCCTTGCAGCGGGTTGTGGAATTTTACCGGACGCATTTCAATGGGTTGTGGGCCAATAAACTTTTCTCGCACTTTCTCGGGGATCAAGTGTGAAAACTGGCGGGCAATATCCGTTTCGGACATTAACCCTTCTGGTGGTGGGACGTCTGGCATTGTATTTTGGTGCTCAAACCCTTCTTCCTGACTCTGGAACGAGGCCGTCATATAAAAGATAGGCTTACCATTTTGAATCGCACTGACCCGGCGGGCGCTGAAACTGTTGCCATCACGCAGTGTTTCTACGTCATAAATAATGGGTTTACTGCTGTCTCCAGGGCGCAGAAAATAGCTATGAAATGAGTGAACAGTCCGTTCTGCGGGGACGGTTTGTTTCGCAGCATAAATCGCCTGACCAACAACCTGACCACCAAATACCTGCCGCAAACCTAGATCTTCGCTTTGTCCACGGAAAATGCCTTCTTCAATTTTCTCTAGATCGAGCAGATCGAGCAGTTTTTCTAATGCCTGACTCATGTTGTCGCCCCTGATGGTTGAGTTCATACACAGTGTGCTGAATCAACCCGCCAGTCGTCAATATATTGCCGTGAAACCATTACTCAAGTGATGAATTAATCGTGGGAAGTGATCTGCTGAATACATCAAATTGGGGCGATTCGGTAATAATTCGAGCTTTATGCTATAATTAGCACGCTAGGTGGTTGAAGCCACTTATTAACGCAGGCTTTTCTGTGAATAGCCAGCATCTTAATAATAACAAGGAGAGAGGCCTATGAAACCTTGGCAGCCAAAGGCATTATGGCAAATAGTGGGTGGCGCGGCATTAGCAGTAAGCCTGACAGGGTGTGCTCATCAAAGCGCGGAGGCTCCCGTTGCAGCACCTATAAGTACAGCGACGGTTGCGGCATCGGTCGCACAATCAACGGTCCATGGGACCGTGAATATTCGTGAACGCGTTGCATTACCGCCTGATGCGGTGGTAACCGTCACACTGTCGGATATCTCACTGGCTGATGCTCCATCGCGAGTTATCGCGCAGAAGGCGGTACGTACTGAAGGTAAACAGGCACCGTTTACTTACTCCTTACCGTTTAATCCGTCGGATATCCAGCCAAATGCACGCGTCATTGTCAGTGCCGCGATCACCCGTAATGGGCAATTACTGTTTATCACTGATACCATCCAGGAAGTCATAAACCGTGGCGCGGGTACTCAGGCCGATCTATTGCTGGTCCCTGTACCTTCGGTGGCGCTTGAAATCGTTCCAGCGCCTGCCGCTGCCACGATACAGTAAACAGTCTTATACCCTTCTTATTTGACGTTGCCGCGGATCCCGCTCTAATAACTGGCGTGGGTCAGTTCATTGGAGCCCGCGGGTTGTGCTGTATGCAACGCCAATTACGTTGGGTATATCAGCTATCACATCGCACTAGCTGTATCGCCAGCGATATTGCTGCAAATTAATTCGGCCAGCAGCATCAAGACAAATACCTTCCGCCACGAGCGCCTTTTTTTGCCTGAGATAATCATCGCCTGTTAATGATATCTCACCATATCGATTAATTACCCGGTGCCAAGGTAGTGCAGACCCTTCTGGTAAGCGCTTTAGCACCCCGCCAACTTGCCTGGCCGCTCTTGGAGAACCAATTAACTGCGCTATATCGCCATAGGTCGCTACCTGCCCATAGGGGATAGCCGCAACCACATGGAATACCCGCTGACGAAAGCTATCGGCTACCGGCGGTGTATTTTGCTCTGCGGTATAATCGGGCTCTTGGTATTCATCCTGATCTGAATGACGGCTTTCTGGAGGTGACACAGCATTCTCTCTTTTAACCGATGACTTGCGTGGCCTGTTGTTGCTCACCGCAATGTTGTCGCTCACCGCAATATGGATACCCTGCACTATGGGGGATTTTATGCCAGTGGAAAATAGATTTAGCTTGATGTGAGCATTTACTGGGCAAGAAACCATCGGTTAGCGCGTGTTGTCTTGCTATTTTTCAGGGCATGGTCAATAATGCCCACCGCTCCAGAGTGCAGGGGCCGTTAATATCAATGGAGGCCCTGTTGGTTCTCCCGCAACACTAACTTGTGAACTCGGTCAGGTCCGGAAGGAAGCAGCCGCAGCAGGCGAGGTGTGTGCCGGGATGTAGCTGGCAGGGCCTCCACCAATTCAGTTTTATCGTATTTCCATTTTATCGCTATGTCCTGTGTTATCACTTTCCTGCGTCCTCACTATTTCTCTCTGTCATCACTGCTCTGAGTACAATCTCTGAGGCTTTTTGTCGTGAACGCTCTCTATCAGTAGATTTTTATTTCCGGCATGATTGAGCAAAGAAATTGTCGTTAGGGAAAATAAGATTCCTCCCATTCTGAACGAATGGTTTGATTTTTATTTATGTATTAGGTTTGTAAAATATGGCTAATTAATAATATCTTGTAATTATTAGACTAGAGGGCTGAATTTGAATGAGCAAACAAATGAATGCATTTGTTACTTAAATGATCTTACATTAGTTTGATAACACTCAATTTTCACCTAAGAATAGGTAGGCAGAAATACGGGATTGAACGCCAATCTCCAATACTGCCACTAGGCCAATAATTTTATTAAGAATTAAAACACGTGCTAATCATCAAACCCATTGAAGCCGATAGAGATTATCGGCTCAACGTTGTGTGTCTTAACCAGCGCTAAGCAGACTATTTCACATGTTGCCATACAGTAGGTGGAATTTTATCATAAAGCTTATTCATCGTTAGTTCAGCCAGGCGATGGTCTGCAGCTGAGTAAAACAATTCCAGTTCATCATCAGAAAGTTCGTACTTATTTTTTTCAATTACACGTTCTAGCGTATCGATAGTCGTACATTTTCTTAAACGCATCAGGTAGTCAGTTTTTGTCATGGTGGTTTTTCTTCTCGATATACAAATTAATATTGGTGGAACTATCCCTTAAGTTTTCATCAGGGTACATACGTATTCCCCTGAGAAAAGTCTGAATAAATGCTCTTTGGTTTTCTGCCAGCGACGCAATTCAGGATCATTGATTCCATAACTACTAAACAGAGTATATGTGTCGTCTAAATATTCTTCCACTAACTCGGAAAGCTGGCTTCCATCCGGGTATTTTATTTTAAAACTCATCACAAATGAAGCTATATGCTCGATCAAATCATTGAGTTGAAGGTTTATGGCCGACGTTGGGTCATTTATCCAGCCATGATGGCTGTCGCCAAGAGTTGCAATACCTTCATCATACAAGCTTTCACATAGAAACTTCAGTTGGGCAATGTCATGCCGCTTAGGCGAGTACTCATCCATATCATCCCCTCCGTAATGTCTTAATTCGGTGTTGATAACACAATGTGAGTAGATTCGTAGTCATATAAATACAGCTGTCTATCGTTAAAGTAAATAAACTTGCTATGTTATGAATATAAATCATTTCTTCGCTTATCGCGCAACTTTATTACGGAATCTTACAATTCATCCGCAGGAGAAGGCCTGTCATTACTAATTATATCAAAAACGATTTTTTCAGGATGTACAATAAATGTTACAGTGTTTGTTAGAAATTCTTCAGTATTGATATCCAAACAAGCATTGAAAATATACCAATTATATTGGTAAGTCATTGAATACTGGTTCTCTTTGAGATTTTTAATCTCAAGAATTTCTAATGATCCAAGTGTGTACCGAGCATCTTCTGAATAATACATTAACCCAGAAACCAAACTTTCCTCAATTGAGTGGATATTATTACGGATAACGTCTTTCAGTAATGAAACTGAGTAATGCCCTGAAACGAAGTCACCAACTATTTCATTGTTCATTAATCATCCAGTCATCGGGGTAAAAATACGTCACAACGACATTATAATTGTTGTGAAAAATGCTTGGATATTAGCATTTCAGCAATCACTCACATGACTTAAATCAAATTTAATGATGTTTTTCAATGTGAATTTTTGAGCAACTCATCACGGTGTTATTTGAACATCATGTTTTGCGATAAAATAACATCTGCAAAATAATTTTTCACATATTTAAAAGGGAGAGTCACCGCTTAATTTAATTCTCCCTACTATTAACCTGACCCGCTCTGTTGGTTTGGTCACATCTGTTGGTTTGACCATGAATGTTAATAGCCATATTGTTTGGCTGTTTATTGTACGGTGTATTCTTCCACAAACCAAGAGGATTAAACTTGGTGGCAGGGCAACAAAGTCATAATCGGTCTCGCGAGTATAATATAAGGTCTATTTTCTGTCACCTATGAGGTTATCAACGGAAGTTTAAGTCAATAATGTGGGGGGGAACACACGGATTAGCCAGAGAAAATAAGGGCTTATTTTATTGAAAACCCGATGAATACACGTTTTCTCAAACCAATAGCCGTGGCCAGTAGCGCTTTACTATGTAGTGACCTAGTAGGTAACCAATAGCGAAGCATTTAAACGTATTGTAGGGCGTTGTAAGTAACCGTATTAGGAAATGGGGCATCATCTAATCCGCTTACATACTTGTGGCGCCTAAACTCCGTCTAAGTCGACAGGCGCTATCTCTGATAGCAAATGAATAAAAAGGCCCGTTGGCGTTAGTGCACAAAGGGCCTTTTGGGGACTGATGAATGGTTATTTGACTGATGGTTATTTGGTTGACCGAGAGTTATTACAACACTCTGATAGCGTATAACAAACTTAACATCAGCGTTTTTTATGGGTTCCTCCCTGAACCGCTTTAAAGCGAGGGTTGCTTTTGCAAATTACGTACACTCGGCCACGGCGACGGACAATCTTGCAGTCTGGATGGCGGTTCTTTGCCGAACGTAATGAACTTAATACTTGCATGGTTAACTCTCCGAATTAGTTGGTTTTCTTTGTTAAGAAACTACCGAAACGTTGGTGGAAGCGTGCGGTACTGCCTTCTTTAGCAAACTCTTTTTGCTTACCGGTGTAGTACGGATGCGAGGCTGAAGAGATATCTAATGTGACGTAGGGGTACGTCTGGCCATCGCGTTCGATTGTTCGCTCAGTGGCAATGGTTGAACCTACAGTAAAATAAGCATCCGCACTGGTATCGTGAAATACCACAGTCCGATACGGAGGGTGGATATTGGGCTTCATAATGATTCCTTTTAGTATGTTATAATGTAACATCATTATGCGTTTTACTGTTTCCAGTTTCAAGCCCGAAATGACTCTTCATTGCTATTTTTTGTAGAGTGAGGGGAGGGGAAAAGGATAACGCTCAGCAATAAAAAGGCCGCTTGCGCGGCCTTTAGTATGAAATGACAAGTTGTTAACGCAGTTTATTTCACCGGCGTGTTAACTGGATGACTATGTTCAATATCATCAGTCTTTCTGCTGAAGCGGCGACGAACCACAACGAAGAATAGCGGAACAAAGAAGATAGCCAGTACGGTCGCAGTGATCATCCCCCCCATTACGCCGGTACCTACCGCGTTCTGTGCACCAGAACCGGCACCACTACTGATAACCAGTGGCATTACCCCAAGGATAAAGGCCAGTGAGGTCATCAATATTGGGCGCAGACGCATACGCACCGATTCCAATGTTGATTCCACCAAGCCCTTGCCTTCTTTATCCATCAAGTCTTTGGCAAACTCAACAATCAAGATGGCGTTCTTGGCCGATAGCCCAATGGTGGTCAGCAAGCCTACCTGGAAGTAAACGTCGTTTTCCAACCCGCGCAGTGTGGCTGCCAGTAATGCACCAACAACCCCGAGCGGTACCACGAGCATAACGGAGAATGGAATTGACCAACTTTCATACAGAGCGGCCAAGCACAAGAAGACCACAATCAATGAAATGGCATACAGTGCTGGGGCCTGATTACCCGATAGACGTTCCTGATAGGACATTCCGGTCCAATCATAGCCTACGCCACTTGGTAATTTAGCTGCCAGCTCTTGCATCAGATCCATGGCTTCGCCGGTACTCTTACCCGGTGCAGCCTGACCCAGAATCTCCATTGATGGCAACCCATTATAACGCTCGAGCCGTGGTGAGCCATATTCCCATTTCGCGGTGGAGAAGGTCGCAAATGACACCATCTGACCCATATTATTACGGACATACCACTTATCGATATCATCCGGCAACATACGGAATGGTGCATCGGCTTGTACATAAACTTTCTTCACACGACCTCGGTCGATAAAGTCGTTTACATAGCTGCCGCCCATGGCTGAACCCAGCGTGGTATTGATGTCAGAAATAGCAACGCCCAAGGCTTGAGCTTTCTCCTGATCAACTTCCACTTTAAACTGTGGTGTATCTTCCAGCCCATTAGGGCGCACGCCAACCAGCATATCTGGATGTTGCGCTGCCATACCCAACAGTTGGTTACGTGCATCCGTTAATTGTTGGTGCCCCAGGTTACCCTGATCAATTAACTGGAAGTCGAAACCGGTAGCCGTACCTAACTCCACAATGGCGGGTAAGTTAAAGGCGAACACCATACCGTCTTTAATTTTCGAGAATGCAGCAGAGGCGCGGCTGACAATGGCTGGAACTTTATTTTGCTCGCCTTTACGCTCATCCCAATTCTTCAGACTCACGAATGCCAAACCGGTGTTCTGACCTTGACCACTGAAACCAAAGCCGTTAACGGTGAACACGGAGTTAACCACGTTTTTTTCTTTGTCGAGATAGTAATCCGTCACATGGTTCAGTACTTTCTGGGTACGTTCTTGCGTAGCACCCGCAGGCAACTGCACCATGGTTAGGAACACCCCCTGATCTTCTTCTGGCAGGAATGAAGACGGTAGACGCATGAAAAGCACCGCCATACCAATCACAATAGCCAGATAGATAACCAGATAACGGCCTGTGCTGCGCAAAATATTGGCGACACTGTCGGTATAGTGGTGTGTACTCTTTTCGAACATGTTGTTAAACCAGCCAAAGAAGCCAGTTTTTGGACCATGATCGCCTTTCTTGATCGGTTTTAGCATGGTCGCACACAGTGCTGGTGTCAGAATTAATGCCACCAGAACCGAAAGCACCATGGCCGAAACGATAGTAATGGAGAACTGACGGTAAATAGCCCCAGTTGCGCCACCGAAGAAAGCCATCGGAACAAATACCGCAGACAATACCAACGCGATCCCAACCAATGCCCCCTGGATCTGCTCCATGGATTTTTTGGTTGCTTCTTTCGGTGGTAAGCCCTCCTCTTGCATCACGCGTTCGACGTTTTCCACCACCACAATGGCGTCATCGACCAATAGCCCTATCGCCAGCACCATCCCGAACATCGTTAAGGTGTTTATCGAATAGCCAAAGGCGGACAAAATAGCAAAGGTACCCAATAGCACTACCGGCACCGCAATCGTTGGGATCAAGGTTGCGCGGAAGTTCTGTAGGAACAGGTACATTACCAAGAACACCAAGATAATGGCTTCGATCAGTGTCTTAACCACTTCGTTAATCGAAATTTTAACAAATGGTGTGGTGTCATACGGATAAACTACGGTCAACCCCGATGGGAAGAATGGCTGTAATTTGGCCAACTCGGCTTTCACTGCCGCAGAGGTGTTCAAGGCGTTCGCCCCGGTGGCCAGCTTAATACCAATACCTGCGGCCGGTTTACCGTTATAACGGGCAATGATGTTATAGCTTTCAGCACCCAGTTTAACGATAGCCACATCTTTCAAGCGAACTTGCGACCCGTCGGTATTCACTTTCAGTAATATCTGGCTGAACTCTTCTGCATTGGTCAAACGGGTTTGTGCAATGATTGATGAGTTCAATTCCTGACCTGGTACTGGTGGTGTCCCCCCCAATTGACCCGCAGCGACCTGGTTGTTCTGTATTTTTATCGCGTTAATCACATCGACCGGTGTCAGCTTGTAGTTATTCAGCTTATGCGGGTCCATCCAGATGCGCATGGCATATTGGGAACCGAACAACTGAACATCACCTACCCCTGGTGTACGGCTGATGGGGTCTTTAATGTTAGAGCCCACATAGTCGGCGATATCTTCCTGCTGCATCGTACCGTCTTCAGAAATAAAACCGGCAACCATCAGGAAGCTACTACTGGACTTTTCAACGCTCACGCCCTGTTGCTGCACTTCTTGTGGCAGCAGTGGCATGGCTAATTGCAGTTTATTCTGGACCTGAACCTGAGCAATATCCGGGTCAGTGCCAGAGTTAAAGGTCAACGTCAACTGAACGTTACCGGAGGAGTCACTGCTGGAAGACATATAGAGCAGGTTATCGATGCCGTTCATGTTCTGTTCGATAACCTGCGTCACTGTATTCTGCACAGTTGTCGCATCGGCGCCAGGATAGTTGGCGGCAATTGTAATTGCCGGTGGCGCAATGGTCGGATATTGCGCTACTGGTAATTTCATGATCGCAAGGGCACCAGCCAACATGATGATGATGGCGATGACCCAAGCGAAAATAGGGCGATCTATAAAGAACTTAGCCATGAATTACCGGCTCCTTTTAAGACTTCTTCGCTGTATCAGCCGGGGCTGTTTCTGGTGCAGTGTCAGTAACTTCCTGCACTTTTACCTCTACACCTGGTTTGATTTTCTGCAAGCCGGAAATAATCAGGCGATCACCGGCTTTTAGCCCTTCAGTGACCAGCCATTTATTACCGATTGCTTGGTTCGCTATCAGGGTACGCATTTCAACTTTATTACCCGCGCCGACGACCATGGCTGTTGCTTCACCACGTGGGTTGCGAGTCACGCCTTGTTGCGGAACTAACAGCGCATCAGGACGGATACCTTCATCCAAACGGGCACGGACAAACATGCCTGGCAACAGCGCCTCATTTGGATTAGGGAAGATCGCACGGAGAGTAATCGAACCGGTAGTTTCATCAACAGTGACACCGGAGAACTCCAAAGTACCGGTTTCTGTATATTCAACCCCGTTTTCCAGCAACAAACGGACTTTAGCTTTGCCGTTTTCTTGCTTGAGAATGCCATCAGCCAGCTCTTTTTTCAGCCGTAGGAACTCATCACTCGATTGAGTGACATCGACATACATTGGATCAAGCTGTTGAACGGTAGTCATTGCTGACGCCTGACCACTGGTAACCAATGCACCTTCCGTCACGGCAGATTTACCGGTACGGCCGCTGATTGGTGATCTCACTTGGGTATACGCCAGATTAATGCGTGCAGACTCCAGTGCCGCTTTTGCTGCTAACACGGTGGCATCTGCTTGTTGGGCATCTGATAGGGCCTGATCATATTCTTGTTTACTGATGTAGTTAGTACCCAACAATGGCTTGTAGCGATTGACGGTTAAATGAGCAATTTGTGCTGAAGCCTGTGCTTTAGCCAGATCACCTTTTGCACTGTCATAAGCGGCCTGATAAGTCGCAGGGTCAATTTGATAAAGGGATGTTCCGGCGGTGACATCACTGCCTTCAATATAATTACGTTTGAGAATAATCCCGCTTACCTGCGGGCGAACTTCTGCAACACGGAAGGCGGACGTGCGGCCTGGCAAATCGGTTGTGATATTCAGCGGTTCTGCTTTCAATGTCACAACACCAACCTCAGGAGCTTGTTGAGCACCGGCTTGCGCCGCATCTTTGTCATTACATCCTATAAGTACTAAGCTGCCTGAAAGTACCAGAATTGCAGCCAGAGGCATTACCCCTCTGTTTTTGCTCATAGATAAACCTCAAGTGTCCGATTTTTAATTTAATTCAATGGATCACAAGCTTTAAAACCCATTGCTGCGTAAATGATATGTGCGTGCTATGGTACATACATTCGTGAATGTATGTAAATCTCACCCCCCCGAAAAAACAACGCTATGGCACGAAAAACCAAACAGAAAGCCGAAGAGACCCGGCAACAAATTCTAGATGCCGCAGTGCGGGAGTTTTCTGCGCATGGCGTTTCCAGGACTTCTCTTACCGATATTGCTATCGCTGCGGGTGTAACCCGAGGCGCTATTTACTGGCACTTCAAGAATAAGGTAGACCTATTTAACGAAGTTTGGGAGCTATCCGAGTCTAAAATTGATCAGCTCGAGATAGAGTATCAGGCAAAATATCCTGATAATCCACTACGTATCCTCCGCGAACTCCTAATCTATATTTTGGTTTCTACTCGTGAGGACCGCCGACGTCGTGCACTGATGGAAATTGTTTTCCATAAATGTGAATTCGTCGGTGAAATGACCTCCGTTCATGACGCACGTAAAGTCCTTGATTTAGCTAGCTATGAGCGAATTGAGTCGGTTTTACAAGGTTGCATCGATGCTAATCAATTACCGGTCAATCTCAATACTCATCGTGCGGCAATTATTATGAGAGCCTATATTACAGGTTTGATGGAGAATTGGCTTTTTATGCCAGAAAGCTTTGATATAAAACAAGAGGCACCTGTATTAATTGATGCCTATCTGGAGATGCTAGGCCAGAGTTTTTCATTACGAAACGAGATGAATAGCAGAGTATCGGATTAACTGGAGGTTTATATGCATTCGCTGGTCATTATTGCTAATGGTGCCGCTTATGGCCATGAGTCATTATTTAATGCCTTACGCCTATCGATTGCGTTGAAAGAGCAACAAACTGATTTGGATCTACGCCTGTTCCTAATGTCTGATGCGGTAATCGCCGGTCTCAACGGCCAGCAACCTCGTGAAGGGTATAATTTGCAACAGATGCTGGAAATCCTCACCGCACAAAATGTCCCCATAAAACTCTGTAAAACTTGCGCAGATGCGCGTGGTATTGCGGGTCTGACACTTGTTGATGGGGTGGAGATTGGGACGCTAGTGGAGTTAGCTCAATGGACTCTGGCCGCGGAAAAAGTCCTGACGTTCTGACATAATATGCAGGGTGTTTTTTCTGCTACAATCATTTGATATTTTCAGTTATTACATCCTATGCAACGCAGGCTGCGTAGCTGCTCGCATTATTACAGGTATCCATGCTCTGAAAGGTTTTTTCTTATCATGGCTTGAGACTTAACGTGATAGGATTTCAGCCTCTCTATTGAGATGAAGTTCAAATATGAGTAGCAGATTTAACACACGGCTTTCTTCACCCTCTTTATCGTTATTCGTGTCATCAAGAGCACGAATTGCGTTATTCGATCCATTTCTATTCTGTCGCCAGACGATGTTTACTCTGGTTATTATTGTTTTATTGTTATTTTCTTCGACCTTTGTGTTTGGAATATCGGCCTTTGCGTCTGGAATAAATGTTGATGTGCCCACTCGCAGCGAGGTACAGAGCCAGCTCGATTTGTTATCAAAACAAAAAATATTATCGCCGGCGGAAAAGTTAGCACAGCAGGATTTGACTCAAACGTTAGAGTACCTTGATACCATTGAGCGCACTAAACAAGAGGCTAATCAACTTAAACAACAACTGGCACAAGCTCCTGCAAAGTTACGCCAGGCAACCGAAGGGTTAGAGGCGCTAAAAAGCAGTTCAGCTGATACCATGACCAAGGAGTCATTGGCTAATTATTCGTTGCGCCAATTGGAATCACGTCTTAATGAAACGCTGGATAATTTACAATCGGCTCAGGAAGATCTCTCCGCTTATAACAGTCAGCTAATCGCCCTGCAAACACAGCCAGAACGTGTGCAAAGCGCGATGTATAGCGCTTCTATGCGTTTAATGCAGATCCGTAACCAACTCAATGGGCTGACGCCGAATCAAGAGAGCCTTCGCCCGACTCAACAGCAAGAACTTCTGGCTGAACAAGTGATGTTGAACGGCCAGTTGGATCTAGAGCGTAAAAATCTGGAGGCAAATACCACCTTACAAGATTTGCTGCAAAAACAACGGGATTACACGACTGCACACATTAATCAACTGGAGCGTTATGTTCAGTTGCTACAGGAGGTTGTCAGCGGTAAAAGGCTGATTCTCTCCGAGAAAACAGTTAAAGAAGCGCAAGCACAGACTGATGGCAGTGATATCCAAAATGATCCACTCATCAGCCGTGAATTGGCAATTAACAAAGAGTTAAGCGAACGGCTGATTAATGCCACGAAAGAAGGCAATACGCTGGTTCAGCAGAATATCCGGGTAAAAAACTGGTTAGATCGCGCTCTGCAATCTGAGCGTAATTTAAAAGAACAAATCACCGTATTGCGTGGCAGCTTATTACTTTCACGAATTCTCTATCAACAGCAGCTCAACTTACCGGCTTCCGGCCTTATCACCAATATGGGGCCACGCATTGCAGACTTGCGGCTGGAGCAATTTGAAATTAACCAGCAGCGCGATAAGTTATTCCAAGGGGACGACTATATCCAAACCCTGATGGAGAGCAGTAAAGAGAAGGTTGACCCAAATGTAGAAGATGCGCTGGGGCAGATTGTTGATATCCGCCGTGAACTACTGGATCAATTAAATAAGCAACTGGGTAACCAATTGACACTGGCAATCAATTTACAGATTAACCAGCAGCAGTTGCTCAGTGTCAATGAGTCGCTGCAACATACATTAACGCAGCAAATATTTTGGGTTAGTAGTAATAAGCCAATGGATTGGTCTTGGCTGAAAGCCCTGCCAGGGGCGATCAAAACCGAACTGAGTAACTTCCAGGTTACCCTGTCATTGGGGGATGCGCTGGCAGGCCTGCTCAAATCACTGGTTTTTCTAATACCAATGCTGGTTGTGGCTGTGGTGATCCGCTCCCGTTACCACATGATCAATACCTATTTGGATCAACTGGCTGCTGATATCGGGCAATTGAAACGCGATAGCCAAATGCATACGCCAAAGGCTATTTTGTTGACTGTGCTGAAAATCTTACCGAACGTATTACTTATCTTGGGGATCGGCTACTGGTGTTTGCGCTCAGATTTCAACCTCAGTGGCTTGCTCTGGAGCTTCTTCCAGCGCCTGGCATTGTTCTGGCTGGTCTTTGAGCTGACCTATCGCATGTTATCGCCGGGGGGAATTACCGAGCGGCACTTTATGATATCAACCGACCGTTGCGCCCATTATCGCCGCCAGATAGTCCGCTTAGGTGCCGCGTTGCTTCCGGTTATTTTCTGGTCTGTTCTGGGTGAACGAAGCCCTCTACGGCTTGTGGATGATGTTATTGGGCAGATAGTGATTGTTATTGCCTTGGCATTATTAGCACTGTTTATTTTCCCATTCTGCCGTGATAGCTGGCGTGAGAAAGACTCCCATGCGGTACGCTTAGTCATTATCACTGCAATCACTGCGACACCTATAGTATTGATGGGGTTAATGGTTGCGGGGTATTTCTATACAACATTGCAATTAGCTGGCCGTTGGATTGATAGCCTGTATTTACTCTTCTTGTGGAACATTGTTTATCTGACGGCGATCCGTGGATTAGGTGTTGCTGCACGGCGCTTGGCATACCGTCGAGCTATTGCGCGGCGGCAAAGTATGGGGAAAGAAGGGGCCGAAGGCAGTGAACCGATAGAAGAACCTCCATTGGCTCTGGATCAAATTAACCAACAATCATTGCGCTTGACCACAATGGCGCTATTCCTGATTTTTGCTACCTGTTTTTACTGGATCTGGGCTGATCTGATAACGGTTATCTCTTATCTGGACAGTATCTCATTGTGGCATTACACCGCCACTGTAGCTGGTGCGAGTGTAACGCAAGCGGTGACCTTGGGTAATATGCTAGTCGCCTTGATGGCACTGGTGGTCGCCTATGTTCTGACCCGAAATTTACCGGGCTTACTTGAAGTGGTGGTGCTATCGCGCTTACAACTACGCCAAGGCACTTCTTACGCCATTACGACGATTTTGACTTACCTGATCACGGCTGTGGGGGGGATAACCGCCTTAAGTTCGCTCGGGGTTTCATGGGATAAATTGCAATGGCTGGTGGCAGCGCTCTCCGTGGGGCTGGGCTTTGGTCTACAGGAAATATTTGCCAACTTTGTCTCGGGCTTGATTATTCTCTTTGAGCGGCCTGTACGGATTGGCGATACCATTACGATTGGTACCTACTCGGGGACTGTCAGCAGAATTCGTATCCGTGCCACCACCATTACCGATTTTGATCGTAAAGAAGTCATTGTGCCGAATAAAGCATTTGTGACTGAGCGCCTGATTAACTGGTCACTATCAGACACGATCACCCGCATCATTATTAAAGTGGGGGTCGCGTATGGTTCGGATTTGGAAAAAGTAAAAGAAGTTCTGCTACAGGCGGCTCATGCCAATTCTCGGGTAATGACAGATCCAGAGCCTCAGGTATTCTTCCTTAACTTTGGTTCCAGCACACTTGATCACGAGCTACGCTTGTATGTCCGTGAATTACGTGACCGCAGTTATACGGTCGATGAGCTGAATCGGGCTATTGATAAATTATGCCGTGAAAATGACATTAATATCGCATTTAACCAGTTAGACGTGTATTTGCATAAACCGGATGGTACCGAAGTTCAGGAAATCAGCCGCCCGATTGAAGCTACAAGCTTGCCTGCTACGCAATCAATGCTGGGAAAGCCAAAACCTGATTTACCCTGATTTGCCTGGGTTTTTCGGATATCAGGGCACCAACAATTAGCCATTATGGCTGACGTAAGTGAGCTACTGTTGTTAAAAAGCTACTGTTGTTAAAAGGCTAATGTTGCTAAAAAGCTAATATTGTTAAAGAGTTAATGTTGTTAGAAAACCACTGTTATTAGAGAACCACTCTTGTTAGCGAACAACGGTTGTTAGAGAACCAGTGCTGCGAAAGGGCTGGTGTTGTGGTAATGCTAATGTCGTGAGATAACCCATGTTATCGCACCAGCAGCATAAAAGCGGGAATAGCAGAGGCGATGTCGTGCCGAGTCGCCTCAGTACACATCAGAAGTAGTAGGTTCAGTCTGATTCTTTATGGCGAAGTTTACGTTGGTAATCAAGTTGTACGATAGCCAATGCTGCGAGAGCCGTTTCCGGTGCTATTTCGTTACATTCCAGCAGATAGATAAGATCTACTGCCAGTTGTAGTTCAGGTGGTGCTTGTTCAACTGACATATATGTGACCAATATTTAAAGTTTCAATTAACGAAAGAAGCGGAGCAGAGCAGTCACTCACCAGTGCTAGCTTCGCTAGGTTTCCATTTAGAAAGTATTTTAGTTCAGAAAATATTATAGATAATAAATCGTGACCAGCGTTTCAGTGATTCAAAAAATGTGACAAATATTCAAAAACCGTTCTCTTTTTTCTCAATACTGCGCTCTATTCTTATCAGTGCCTGGCGACAACGCATTAAACGGCCTTCCAGAGCGGCTAACTCTTTTTGTATTTTCTGCTGTTCAACTAACAAACTCTGCCGACCCAGTTGGCTTTCTCTGTCTTGGATCATCGCCAGGATCCGCCGTTCATAATCTTGATGCTCAGCCAGTTTGTGATAAGGGTCTGATTGATGCTCACGTGGTTCAGGATTGGATTTTCGTATTTTCTGTGTTGCTAGTTCTCTCTGTAGGGCTGAAATTTGTGCAACTAACTTATCTGCCAGAAATGCCACTTGCTGTAAGCGATTTTCCTCAACAACTTGTTTTAGCTGTGTCATATTTTTGCGCACTTCTTGCAAGTAATCGCGAAAGCGATTGCCGTGGTTACTGAATAAATTCAGATCAAAACGTGCTTGCTGAGAAGGCGTATTGGCTTGCGGGGCTATTTGAGCTGACAATGCTTCAATCTGGCTCTCTAGCACCTGTAATAATTTTTCTGTACTCATAGCGCTCTCCTAGGCATTTTGTCGTTAGCTTGCCTTCGAATAGTGGTGGTTACAAGTGAGAATGCGCCTGCCAATGAGCGCGGTAGATAGGTATAGTGCTAATAGTGACAACAATAAGTGACAACAATATTTGTTGATGGTCGGCACTACATGCGTTAATGATAACGCTTTCTTGACGAAAGTAACGATAAAGGGAGCTTATGTCTCGCTGGTTATTAATAGCTCTGGGGTGGTTGGCAGTGGTATTGGGAACACTCGGTGTTGTGCTTCCTCTTTTACCCACAACACCATTTTTACTTTTGGCAGCGTGGTGCTTTGCTCGCTCCTCTCCCCGTTTTCATCATTGGTTGCTTTACCGCTCATGGTTTGGCAGTTATCTGCGCACATGGCAGCAACATCGTGCTTTACCTCCGGGCACTAAATGGAAAGCAGTTTTGGTGACGGTAATGACTTTTGCTGTTTCACTCTGGCTGGTGTAACGAACGGTGCAATAGTGATCCACACCCAACGCCTGAAATCAGATCCAGGGGGTAATCTGCTCTCCTGATTCAGGAGAGTTTATGGTCACTTTTGAGACAGTTATGGAAATTAAAATCCTGCACAAGCAGGGAATGAGTAGCCGGGCGATTGCCAGAGAACTGGGGATCTCCCGCAATACCGTTAAACGTTATTTGCAGGCAAAATCTGAGCCGCCAAAATATACGCCGCGACCTGCTGTTGCTTCACTCCTGGATGAATACCGGGATTATATTCGTCAACGCATCGCCGATGCTCATCCTTACAAAATCCCGGCAACGGTAATCGCTCGCGAGATCAGAGACCAGGGATATCGTGGCGGAATGACCATTCTCAGGGCATTCATTCGTTCTCTCTCGGTTCCTCAGGAGCAGGAGCCTGCCGTTCGGTTCGAAACTGAACCCGGACGACAGATGCAGGTTGACTGGGGCACTATGCGTAATGGTCGCTCACCGCTTCACGTGTTCGTTGCTGTTCTCGGATACAGCCGAATGCTGTACATCGAATTCACTGACAATATGCGTTATGACACGCTGGAGACCTGCCATCGTAATGCGTTCCGCTTCTTTGGTGGTGTGCCGCGCGAAGTGTTGTATGACAATATGAAAACTGTGGTTCTGCAACGTGACGCATATCAGACCGGTCAGCACCGGTTCCATCCTTCGCTGTGGCAGTTCGGCAAGGAGATGGGCTTCTCTCCCCGACTGTGTCGCCCCTTCAGGGCACAGACTAAAGGTAAGGTGGAACGGATGGTGCAGTACACCCGTAACAGTTTTTACATCCCACTAATGACTCGCCTGCGCCCGATGGGGATCACTGTCGATGTTGAAACAGCCAACCGCCACGGTCTGCGCTGGCTGCACGATGTCGCTAACCAACGAAAGCATGAAACAATCCAGGCCCGTCCCTGCGATCGCTGGCTCGAAGAGCAGCAGTCCATGCTGGCACTGCCTCCGGAGAAAAAAGAGTATGACGTGCATCTTGATGAAAATCTGGTGAACTTCGACAAACACCCCCTGCATCATCCACTCTCCATCTACGACTCATTCTGCAGAGGAGTGGCGTGATGATGGAACTGCAACATCAACGACTGATGGCGCTCGCCGGGCAGTTGCAACTGGAAAGCCTTATAAGCGCAGCGCCTGCGCTGTCACAACAGGCAGTAGACCAGGAATGGAGTTATATGGACTTCCTGGAGCATCTGCTTCATGAAGAAAAACTGGCACGTCATCAACGTAAACAGGCGATGTATACCCGAATGGCAGCCTTCCCGGCGGTGAAAACGTTCGAAGAGTATGACTTCACATTCGCCACCGGAGCACCGCAGAAGCAACTCCAGTCGTTACGCTCACTCAGCTTCATAGAACGTAATGAAAATATCGTATTACTGGGGCCATCAGGTGTGGGGAAAACCCATCTGGCAATAGCGATGGGCTATGAAGCAGTCCGTGCAGGTATCAAAGTTCGCTTCACAACAGCAGCAGATCTGTTACTTCAGTTATCTACGGCACAACGTCAGGGCCGTTATAAAACGACGCTTCAGCGTGGAGTAATGGCCCCCCGCCTGCTCATCATTGATGAAATAGGCTATCTGCCGTTCAGTCAGGAAGAAGCAAAGCTGTTCTTCCAGGTCATCGCTAAACGTTACGAAAAGAGCGCAATGATCCTGACATCCAATCTGCCGTTCGGGCAGTGGGATCAAACGTTCGCCGGTGATGCAGCACTGACCTCAGCGATGCTGGACCGTATCTTACACCACTCACATGTCGTTCAAATCAAAGGAGAAAGCTATCGACTCAGACAGAAACGAAAGGCCGGGGTTATAGCAGAAGCTAATCCTGAGTAAAACGGTGGATCAATATTGGGCCGTTGGTGGAGATATAAGTGGATCACTTTTCATCCGTCGTTGACAGCTGGTGAAAATTTGGTGGGTAAAGGGAATGCTACTTTTGATGTTAATCGTATTATTAACTTTTATGTTGCGGATGCCAGTTATTGACCCATCGCAACAAAAACGGCACTGAACACTGCACATCAGTTGCTTTTTGGTGCTGGTTTGCATAAATTTGAGTGTTTCGTGCGCGGGGGTTATCCCTTGTTACGTCCTTAAGGCTAAGGATGTGGTGATTCGGCTATCAAGGTTTTTATCGAAATTTTTGTTTTTATCGAAACTTTTCGGTGGCCTATGTCACTCAGATAACGCTATTTTCGCATTATCTGGCCGCGCTTTAGTATGTCCAGCAGTTTTATCAGGCACAAATTATGACCGTTTCTGCATCTAAGACAGCACAACAGCTTAAATATATAAAAGACAGTATCAAAACTATTCCCGATTATCCAAAAGCGGGAATATTGTTCCGTGATGTGACCAGCTTGCTGGAGAATCCAAAGGCCTATTCCGCCAGCATCAAACTGCTGTCTGAACACTATAGTGAGTCCGGTGTGACAAAAGTCGTGGGTACTGAAGCTCGCGGTTTTTTGT
The DNA here is from genome assembly GCF_900460465.1 of Yersinia pestis. GTDB lineage: Bacteria > Pseudomonadota > Gammaproteobacteria > Enterobacterales > Enterobacteriaceae > Yersinia > Yersinia pestis. Next base: position 1,301,682 of record NZ_UAVH01000001.1, read on the forward strand.
TTGGTGCCCCGGTGGCACTGGCGCTGGGGGTAGGTTTTGTTCCGGTGCGTAAACCGGGAAAATTGCCACGTGAAACGATCAGTGAAAGCTATGAATTAGAATACGGCACTGACACATTAGAGATCCATACGGATAGCATCCAACCGGGTGATAAAGTCTTGGTTGTTGATGATCTATTGGCGACTGGCGGCACCATTGAAGCCACGGTTAAGCTTATTCGCCGCTTGGGGGGGGAAGTGGTTCACGCGGCATTTATTATTAATTTACCTGAACTGGGGGGCGAGGCTCGCCTGACTCAGCAAGGGATTCATTGCTACAGCCTCGTTTCTTTCGACGGTCATTGATTGCATTGAAAACAACAGCCTCGCTATCTATATAGAATCAGTCCAATAGCGGGGCTGTTGAGTCCATAATTCCGATCACCCAGCCTCATCTTCTGGCCTGATACTTTTTAACTCGCCGGGTGTCTTCCGAGATAGTTAAGGTATTCCAGCCAGACAAACTCTGGTTTTATATCGTCATATCCCTGCGTCTCTGCCATTTTTTCGGCTACCATTTTTCGACAATCATTTTTTCGACTCTATCTAAATGGAAGCCTAGGCATACCCCATGAACACGGATATTTTCTGCCGCACTTTGCGTTAAGAGTACTTTTTTTGATCTTGTGCGGTGATGAGTGATGCGATGAGTGGGCTACAAATATCAATGCTAAAATTTCTTCCATGTATTTATTCGCTTTTGGGATATCGGTTAATTTTGAAACCAAACCTTACGATGAACGGTAGGTCAGTTCGTGTTCACAAGGTAAATTTATGGGAATGAAAATGGGCGTACTGATACACTACGACGAGCGAGTCCTATGCTGTATAGGGTGGGTTCATGCTGTGTAGGTTCATGCGGCGTAGGTTTGCAAATAAACCAAATCAGATATACTTGGTTAAATCATGGTTTTTTCATTAGTGATTAAATTATCCATCATAAATCAACGATGAAGTATTAATGAGCTATCAGGTCCTTGCCCGTAAGTGGCGCCCTCAAACGTTCGCCGACGTCGTTGGTCAGGAACATGTCCTGACCGCGCTGGCTAATGGCCTTTCATTAGGGCGAATTCATCACGCCTATTTATTTTCAGGTACTCGCGGTGTGGGTAAAACCTCGATAGCCAGATTGCTGGCTAAAGGCCTCAACTGCGAAACCGGTATTACTGCGACCCCTTGCGGTACCTGCGCCAATTGCCAGGAGATTGAGCAGGGGCGTTTTGTTGATCTGATCGAGATAGACGCCGCCTCCCGGACTAAGGTTGAGGACACCCGAGAGCTGTTGGATAATGTCCAATATGCCCCTGCCCGTGGTCGCTTCAAGGTCTATTTGATCGATGAAGTGCATATGCTATCGCGGCACAGTTTCAACGCGTTGCTGAAAACACTTGAAGAGCCGCCTGCACATGTGAAATTTCTGTTGGCGACCACTGATCCACAAAAGTTACCTGTTACGATCCTTTCCCGATGTTTGCAATTCCACCTAAAAGCATTGGATGTTGAGCAGATCCGTGCACAACTTGAAAAAGTGTTGCTGGCTGAACAAATCACGAGTGATGCCAGAGCCTTGCAATTACTGGCCCGAGCGGCTGATGGCAGCATGCGAGATGCGCTAAGCTTAACCGATCAGGCTGTATCAATGGGGCAAGGGCAGGTCACGACAGTAACAGTTAGCCAAATGCTGGGAACGCTGGATGACGAACAGCCTCTTGCCATTATTGAGGCGTTGGTCAGTGCTGATGGTGCCCGGGTTATGGCTCAGATAGAACAGGCGGCATCGCGGGGTGTCGACTGGGAAAACCTGTTGGTGGAAAGCTTAAGCCTGCTGCACAAAATTGCGATGGTACAGTTGCTGCCTTCGATGCTGGATAACCACTATGCAGCTATTGAACCCCGTTTACGGGAACTGGCCCGCACATTACCGCCTGCTGATATTCAGCTGTATTATCAAACCTTGCTGGTAGGCCGCAAAGAACTGGCTTATGCGCCGGATCGCCGTATGGGGGTTGAAATGACCTTATTACGCGCGCTGGCTTTTCATCCTAAAGCCATCATTGCGGAGCCCCAAATAGCGCATGTTGCCGCGCCATCTGCAATAGCCGATAACGCTGTGCCCACCTCTCAGGGGGGGCAACATAGGCAGGAACCCGCATCAGTACCGCCGAGTTCCCATCAAGAGGCTCCGCCGTTAGGTGCTGTAGCGTCCAGCGTCCAACTTCCGGAATCGACAGCGCAATTGCTTCAGGCGCGTACGCAGTTACTGCGACAGTCGGGGACGACCACAACAAAAAAGAATGAGCCGGCGGCGCCAGGAAAAGCGCGGCCGGCAAACTCAGCACTGGAGCGTTTAGCTTCGGTGACTGAGCGTAGCCAGCAGCGCCTGGCAGCCAAAACAACGGAAGAGAAGAAACCAGCGAAAAAAGAAGCTTATCGCTGGACCGCGAAAAATCAACCTGAGGTAGCGGCTGAACCTATCGCTACGCCTAAAGCGTTGCGTTCTGCGCTAGAACATGAAAAAACACCAGAGCTTTCCGCTAAATTGGCTGAGGAGGCGATCGCCCGTGATCCTTGGGCTGCAGAGGTCAATAAGTTACAGCTCCCTAAATTAGTCCAGCAGCTTGCACTGAATGCATTTAAACAAGAAATAGAACCGGGTAATATTTGCCTGCATCTGCGTTCTGCTCAACGTCATTTGAATTCAGCGTCAGCACAAAAAGCGCTGAGTGATGCATTGAGTGAATTACACGGTAACGCGGTGACACTGAGCGTTATTGAAGATGACAATCCGGCGGAACGTACCCCGCTGGAATGGCGGCAGGCCATCTATGAAGAAAAGCTGGCACAAGCACGTCAGTCAATTATTGCGGATAATAATATTCAGACACTGCGTCGATTCTTCGATGCCGAGCTGGATGAAGACAGTATCCGACCAATTTAACCGCTGCGATAAGTGCATGGTGCACTGACGCAGCCCTTTGCGATGAGAGATAACTATGTTTGGTAAAGGCGGTATTGGCAATTTAATGAAACAAGCCCAGCAGATGCAGGAAAAAATGCAGCAGATGCAGGAAGAAGTCGCCAAATTAGAAGTTACCGGTGAATCTGGCGCGGGCTTGGTAAAAGTGACAATTAATGGGGCGCATAACTGCCGCCGGGTTGAGATCGACCCTAGCCTGTTAGTTGAAGATGATAAAGAGATGCTGGAAGACTTGATTGCTGCCGCATTAAATGACGCTGCTCGTCGTATTGATGAAACGCAAAAAGAGAAAATGGCCTCTGTATCCAATGGGATGCAATTGCCACCAGGCTTTAAGATGCCGTTCTGATGCAAACCAGTCCACTCCTGGAGTCATTAATGGAGGCGTTGCGTTGTTTACCGGGTGTTGGCCCGAAATCGGCGCAACGTATGGCATTTCAGCTATTACAGCGCGATCGTAGTGGTGGAATGCGCCTGGCGCAGGCTCTGACACGGGCAATGTCTGAAATAGGCCATTGTGCAGATTGTCGTACATTTACCGAGCAAGAGCACTGCACCATCTGCTTGAATCCCCGCCGTCAACAAAATGGTCAAATCTGTGTGGTCGAAAGCCCGGCAGATATCCATGCCATTGAGCAAACTGGCCAGTTTGGCGGGCGTTATTTTGTGCTGATGGGGCATTTATCACCTATGGATGGTATTGGCCCTGGTGATATAGGGCTAGATCTACTGGAGAAACGGCTTTCTACTGAGGCTATCAGTGAGGTCATTTTAGCCACGAATCCAACCGTTGAAGGGGATGCAACAGCCAACTATATCGGCCAGATGTGTGGCCAATATGGCATACTGGCCAGCCGCATCGCCCATGGCGTTCCTGTTGGTGGCGAGTTAGAAATGGTTGATGGCACCACGTTATCTCACTCGTTAGCAGGGCGTAATCCCATCAAGTACTGATCGTATTCCTGACCGTGGGCGATGACCTTATTATTGATTATCTTACGGATAATTTTATTCAGAATAATAAATCAATCGCCCCCGATTCTCTGTTTTTTCTGCTTTACCGCTTGAAACTGCCGCTATTGGCCCCATTTGATCTTCATTGTTCGATTTTATCTGCCTGTTGGTAATTTGGATTGAGGTAATTAATGAATATGAAAGGTCAAGAAACCCGTGGATTCCAGTCTGAAGTAAAACAGCTCCTCCATTTGATGATTCACTCGCTTTATTCCAATAAAGAAATTTTTCTGCGCGAGCTGATCTCCAATGCTTCTGATGCTGCAGATAAACTCCGTTTCCGTGCCCTGTCTAACCCCGAACTCTTTGAAGGGGATGGCGAACTGAGAGTGCGTTTATCTTTTGATAAAGAGAAACGTACTTTAACCCTGAGTGATAACGGCATCGGTATGACCCGTGACGAAGTCATTGATAATCTTGGTACTATCGCCAAATCAGGGACTAAAGCATTTCTTGAATCAATCGGTTCTGATCAGGCCAAAGACAGCCAATTAATCGGTCAATTTGGTGTGGGTTTCTACTCAGCATTTATTGTTGCCGATAAAGTTACCGTACGTACCCGAGCTGCCGGTGCCCCTGCCGATACCGGTGTATTCTGGGAATCTGCTGGTGAAGGTGATTACACCATCGCCGATATAACTAAAGACGAGCGTGGTACTGAAATTACGCTACATTTGCGTGAAGGCGAAGACGAGTATCTGGATGACTGGCGTCTACGTTCTGTTATCAGCAAATACTCAGATCATATTGCACTGCCGGTTGAAATTCAGGTTAAAAATGAAGAAGACGGCACTGTCACCTGGGAAAAAATCAACAAAGCTCAGGCGCTGTGGACCCGTGGTAAAGCAGAAATCTCTGACGACGAATACAAAGCATTTTACAAACATATTGCCCATGATTTTACCGATCCACTCAGTTGGAGTCACAACCGCGTTGAAGGGAAGCAGGAATACACCAGCTTGCTGTATATCCCCGCGCAGGCACCATGGGATATGTGGAACCGTGATCACAAACATGGTTTAAAACTTTATGTGCAGCGTGTGTTTATCATGGATGAAGCTGAGCAGTTTATGCCGAACTATCTGCGGTTTGTCCGTGGTTTGATAGATTCGAACGATCTGCCGCTGAACGTCTCCCGTGAGATTTTACAAGACAGTCGTATTACACAGAATCTGCGCAGTGCATTGACTAAGCGTGTGCTGCAAATGCTGGAAAAACTGGCTAAAGATGATGCTGAGAAATATCAGCAATTCTGGCAACAATTCGGCATGGCATTAAAAGAAGGCCCAGCGGAAGATGGTAGCAATAAAGAGACTATCGCTAAGCTATTGCGCTTTGCTTCAACGCATACCGACAGTTCCGCACAGACCGTGTCACTGGAAGACTATGTCAGCCGTATGGCAGAAGGGCAGGAGAAAATTTATTACATCACTGCTGACAGCTATGCTGCTGCGAAGAGTAGCCCGCATCTGGAACTGTTCCGTAAAAAAGGTATCGAGGTCCTATTGTTATCCGATCGTATCGACGAATGGATGATGAGCTACCTGACTGAGTTCGAAGGTAAAGCGTTCCAATCGGTCAGTAAAGCAGATGACTCACTGAATAAATTGGCTGATGAAGAAAATCCAGAGCAGCAAGAAGCAGAGAAAGCACTGGAGCCCTTCGTTGAACGCGTGAAAACGTTATTGGGTGAGCGTGTTAAAGACGTGCGCTTGACACATCGCCTAACGGATACACCCGCAATCGTAACGACTGATGCGGATGAAATGAGTACGCAGATGGCTAAGCTATTCGCGGCCGCGGGTCAACAGGCTCCGGAAGTGAAGTACATCTTTGAACTGAACCCAGATCATGGCTTGGTTAAGCGTGCTGCGGAAGTTACAGATGACACTCAATTTGCACAATGGGTTGAGTTATTACTGGATCAGGCGCTGCTCGCGGAGAGGGGAACATTGGAAGACCCTAACCAGTTTATTCGTCGAATGAATCAGTTACTCACGGCTTAATCGATAAAAAAACACCCTTGTTCAACGTATTGCCAAGGGTGTTTTTTATTGTACCTCTCTGATTTAAATCTATATTTTATTATTTCATTTCCTCAAATATCTTGCCAACCCACCTCACGCGCCTTGAGCCAACCCCCCTGAAAATGGTATGGTTGCTTGTTTTCCACAATTTCTATTTATTTAAGTAAAAACACATAGAAAAACTACAAGCAAGGGGATTTACGCAATGCGTATCATTCTGCTGGGCGCTCCGGGCGCAGGTAAAGGTACTCAGGCTCAATTCATCATGGAGAAATACGGCATTCCGCAAATCTCTACTGGTGACATGTTGCGCGCCGCTGTAAAAGCAGGTTCTGAGTTAGGTCTGAAAGCAAAAGAAATTATGGATGCGGGCAAGTTGGTGACTGATGAGTTAGTTATCGCATTAGTCAAAGAACGTATCACACAGGAAGATTGCCGCGATGGTTTTCTGTTAGACGGGTTCCCGCGTACCATTCCTCAGGCAGATGCCATGAAAGAAGCCGGTATCAAAGTTGATTATGTGCTGGAGTTTGATGTTCCAGACGAGCTGATTGTTGAGCGCATTGTCGGCCGTCGGGTACATGCTGCTTCAGGCCGTGTTTATCACGTTAAATTCAACCCACCTAAAGTTGAAGATAAAGATGATGTTACCGGTGAAGAGCTGACTATTCGTAAAGATGATCAGGAAGCGACTGTCCGTAAGCGTCTTATCGAATATCATCAACAAACTGCACCATTGGTTTCTTACTATCATAAAGAAGCGGATGCAGGTAATACGCAATATTTTAAACTGGACGGAACCCGTAATGTAGCAGAAGTCAGTGCTGAACTGGCGACTATTCTCGGTTAATTCTGGATGGCCTTATAGCTAAGGCGGTTTAAGGCCGCCTTAGCTATTTCAAGTAAGAAGGGCGTAGTACCTACAAAAGGAGATTTGGCATGATGCAAAGCAAACCCGGCGTATTAATGGTTAATTTGGGGACACCAGATGCTCCAACGTCGAAAGCTATCAAGCGTTATTTAGCTGAGTTTTTGAGTGACCGCCGGGTAGTTGATACTTCCCCATTGCTATGGTGGCCATTGCTGCATGGTGTTATTTTACCGCTTCGGTCACCACGTGTAGCAAAACTTTATCAATCCGTTTGGATGGAAGAGGGCTCTCCTTTATTGGTTTATAGCCGCCGCCAGCAGAAAGCACTGGCAGCAAGAATGCCTGATATTCCTGTAGAATTAGGCATGAGCTATGGTTCACCAAATTTGCCAGAGGCTATTGAAAAGTTATTAGCGCAGGGCGTCACCAACCTGGTTATATTACCGCTTTACCCGCAATATTCCTGTTCAACCAGCGCCGCTGTCTGGGATGCTGTTGCTCGGGTTCTGAAAGGTTACCGCCGTTTACCCTCAATTTCTTTTATTCGTGATTATGCTGAGCATCCAGCGTATATTTCAGCATTAAAACAGAGTGTTGAGCGCTCTTTCGCGGAACATGGTCAGCCAGACCGATTAGTCATGTCTTTTCATGGCATTCCTAAGCGCTATGCGCAATTGGGTGATGATTATCCTATCCGCTGTGAAGATACCAGCCGGGCACTGAGGGCTGCATTACCTCTGCCTGCCGAGAAAATCATAATGACTTATCAATCCCGCTTTGGCCGTGAACCCTGGTTGACACCTTATACCGATGAAACCCTAAAAAGTTTACCTTCTCAAGGCGTTAAGCATATTCAGCTTATTTGCCCAGGTTTCTCTGCCGATTGTCTGGAAACTCTGGAAGAAATAAAAGAGCAAAATCGAGAGTTTTTCTTGCATGCGGGCGGAGAGAAGTTTGAATACATCCCAGCATTGAATGACGACGAGGGGCATATTGCCCTGTTAGAACAGTTAATTCGACATAATATATAATCGCTGCTAAACATTACATCTTTTGGTAGTTTATCACACTCAAAAATTTCACATTTTCAATCCAATGAAGAGTCAGTAAAAAATATAAATAGTGGGTAAAATGTTGTCGTGGTTAGTATTTGTTCATTTTGATCTGATCTCTTTATCAAATAGAACATGATGTACATCACATCTCTCTTGTAATATAGGGATATAAGTACGATTATTAGCACGAAATTTTGGGTTTTTATGTCATAGGGTGCTTAACTTAACTTACATCTGTAATTTCGGAATGCTCCGACACCTGTTTTAGGTAAAAGCGCGTACCTTCAAGGCCCTGTTATGGTTGTAGACCTAAAGCTTCATATCACCAGTGCATTGGTAGCTGTAAGCCAAGGGCGGTAGCGTGGGGGGGATAGAACCCCAATAGTTGCCTTTTACTCTGGAACCGGCAGGAAGAAGACCTTCTACAATTTTTTACTTTAGTGATTTTTAACCGTACTTCTTTATCAAAAATTATTTGCTTTTTTGTTTCTATTTTAGTCACTGAATTTTTTTGACTTAAGTTTGTATTGAGTACGTCTAATAAACCTTACATAATATATTTGGACTTATTTTATGTCATTAAATGTTAAGCTGCATCCATCAGGTATTATTTTTACTTCCGATGGAACATCTACAATATTAGATGCGGCTCTGGATAGTAATATACATATTGAATACAGCTGCAAAGATGGAACCTGTGGTTCTTGTAAGGCAATATTGATTTCTGGTGAAGTAGACAGTGCGGAAAATACCTTTTTAACTGAGGAAGATGTTGCTAAAGGTGCAATCCTCACTTGTTGCTCTAAGGCTAAATCTGATATTGAGTTAGATGTTAATTATTATCCAGAGTTAAGTCATATACAAAAAAAAACTTATCCATGTAAATTAGATAGCATTGAATTTATTGGTGAAGATATTGCCATTCTCTCCTTACGTTTGCCACCAACGGCCAAAATACAGTATCTGGCGGGCCAATACATTGATTTAATTATTAATGGACAGCGCCGTAGTTACTCTATTGCTAATGCTCCAGGTGGTAATGGCAATATCGAATTACACGTACGTAAAGTTGTTAATGGTGTATTCAGCAACATCATTTTTAATGAGTTAAAATTACAGCAACTTTTACGAATTGAAGGTCCTCAAGGGACCTTTTTCGTTCGTGAAGATAATCTCCCTATTGTTTTTCTTGCTGGTGGAACAGGTTTTGCACCAGTGAAATCAATGGTTGAGGCGTTGATCAATAAAAATGACCAACGGCAGGTTCATATCTATTGGGGAATGCCAGCAGGGCATAATTTCTATTCTGACATTGCCAATGAGTGGGCTATAAAACACCCTAACATTCATTATGTGCCTGTTGTATCAGGCGATGATAGTACTTGGACCGGAGCCACTGGTTTTGTACATCAAGCGGTGCTTGAAGATATACCCGATCTCAGCTTATTTAATGTTTATGCCTGTGGTTCATTAGCGATGATTACTGCTGCTCGTAATGATTTCATCAATCATGGATTAGCTGAAAATAAATTTTTCTCTGATGCCTTTGTGCCATCAAAATAACTTTGAGAGATCAAAGTAATACGTAATGGAGATTCAAGTGAAAGCAGTCATTTTGGCCGGAGGCCTTGGAACCCGTCTTAGTGAAGAGACCGTAGTAAAACCAAAACCAATGGTAGAGATTGGTGGGAAGCCTATTCTCTGGCATATTATGAAACTTTACTCTTCTTATGGCATCAATGATTTCGTTATTTGCTGTGGTTATAAAGGCTATGTCATTAAAGAATATTTTGCGAATTACTTTATGCACATGTCGGATATTACCTTCTGCATGCGTGATAATGAAATGATAGTACACCAAAAGCGAGTCGAACCCTGGAATGTCACGTTAGTAGACACCGGCGAAGATTCTATGACCGGTGGCCGACTGAGGCGTGTAAAAGATTACGTCAAAGACGATGAGGCTTTCTGTTTCACCTATGGTGATGGTGTGAGTGACGTCAATATTGCTGAATTAATTGAATTCCATAAGAGCCACGGCAAGCAAGCCACATTAACGGCAACCTATCCCCCAGGCCGTTTTGGTGCGCTGGATATTAAAGATAAACAAGTACGTAGTTTTAAAGAAAAACCAAAAGGCGATGGCGCATTGATCAACGGCGGTTATTTTGTTTTGTCGCCTAAAGTTATCGATCTGATCGATGGTGATAAGTCTACTTGGGAGCAGGAACCTTTAATGACATTAGCTGCGCAGGGGGAGTTGATGGCGTTTGAACATGCCGGGTTCTGGCAGCCAATGGATACGTTGCGTGACAAGATCTATCTGCATGAACTATGGGAAGAAGGCAGGGCACCTTGGAAGGTATGGGAATAACAAAATGATTAATAATAGTTTCTGGCAAGGTAAACGGGTTTTTGTAACAGGCCATACTGGGTTTAAAGGTGGCTGGTTGAGTTTATGGTTGCAAACCATGGGGGCAACGGTAAAAGGTTACTCTTTGCCCCCCCCCCACGGTGCCTAGCCTATTTGAGACCGCACGAGTTGCCGACGGGATGCAATCGGAAATCGGTGATATTCGTGATCAAAACAAATTATTAGAATCAATCCGCGAATTCCAACCAGAGATTGTTTTCCACATGGCTGCTCAGCCACTGGTCCGTCTATCCTATTCCGAGCCTGTTGAAACCTACTCGACGAATGTTATGGGTACCGTTTATTTACTGGAAGCTATTCGCCATGTTGGTGGCGTCAAAGCGGTGGTCAATATCACCAGTGATAAATGCTACGATAATAAAGAGTGGATCTGGGGCTATCGCGAAAATGAAGCGATGGGGGGGTATGATCCTTACTCCAACAGTAAAGGTTGTGCGGAATTAGTGACGTCATCCTACCGTAATTCGTTCTTCAATCCAGCGAACTATGGCCAGCATGGCACTGCCGTAGCGACAGTGCGTGCGGGTAATGTTATCGGTGGTGGCGATTGGGCATTGGATCGCATCGTTCCAGATATTCTTCGGGCGTTTGAACAGTCCCAACCAGTGATTATTCGCAACCCACATGCCATTCGCCCATGGCAGCATGTGTTGGAGCCTTTGTCGGGTTATTTGCTGTTGGCACAGAAGTTATATACTGACGGTGCTGAATATGCCGAAGGTTGGAACTTTGGTCCTAACGATGCTGATGCTACTCCAGTAAAAAACATTGTTGAACAAATGGTGAAATATTGGGGAGAGGGTGCAAGCTGGCAATTAGATGGCAATGCTCACCCTCATGAAGCTCATTATCTGAAACTGGATTGTTCAAAAGCTAAAATGCAACTTGGCTGGCATCCTCGCTGGAACTTGAATACTACGCTCGAATATATTGTGGGCTGGCACAAGAACTGGTTATCAGGCACAGATATGCATGAATACAGTATTACTGAAATTAATAATTACATGAACACTAAATGATTTGAGGTCATAGATAAATGAGTCAAGAAGAATTACGTCAACAGATTGCTGAGCTGGTTGCTCAGTACGCTGAAACGGCTATGGCCCCTAAGCCATTTGAAGCAGGTAAGAGTGTCGTTCCACCTTCAGGTAAAGTTATTGGTACCAAAGAACTCCAGTTAATGGTTGAAGCTTCTTTAGACGGTTGGCTAACAACGGGCCGTTTTAATGACGCTTTTGAGAAAAAACTAGGCGAGTATTTGGGCGTTCCTTATGTTCTGACTACAACTTCTGGCTCTTCAGCCAACTTATTGGCTTTGACCGCGCTGACCTCACCTAAATTAGGTGTACGGGCGTTGAAACCAGGTGACGAAGTTATTACTGTTGCCGCAGGTTTTCCAACCACAGTAAACCCAACTATTCAGAATGGGTTAATTCCTGTCTTTGTTGATGTTGATATTCCAACTTACAATGTAAATGCTAGCCTGATTGAAGCGGCGGTTAGTGATAAAACCAAAGCTATTATGATTGCCCACACATTAGGTAATCTATTCGATCTAGCTGAAGTTCGCCGAGTAGCTGATAAATATAACCTGTGGTTAATTGAAGACTGCTGCGATGCGTTGGGCTCCACCTACGATGGAAAAATGGCTGGTACGTTCGGCGATATTGGTACCGTTAGCTTCTATCCCGCTCATCATATCACCATGGGTGAAGGTGGGGCGGTATTTACCCAATCGGCGGAACTGAAGAGTATCATCGAATCTTTCCGTGATTGGGGGCGTGATTGTTATTGTGCTCCAGGCTGTGACAACACATGTAAAAAGCGTTTCGGCCAGCAACTTGGCTCTTTACCATTCGGTTATGATCATAAATATACTTATTCCCATTTAGGTTATAACTTAAAAATCACAGATATGCAGGCTGCCTGTGGTTTGGCGCAACTAGAGCGCATAGAAGAGTTTGTTGAAAAACGTAAAGCTAACTTTAAATACCTTAAAGACGCACTCCAATCCTGCGCTGACTTTATTGAGTTACCAGAAGCGACTGAAAATTCAGATCCATCATGGTTTGGTTTCCCTATCACTCTGAAAGAAGATAGCGGAGTTAGCCGCATTGATCTGGTTAAATTCCTTGATGAAGCTAAAGTGGGAACTCGCCTACTATTTGCCGGTAATTTAACTCGCCAGCCGTATTTCCATGATGTGAAATACCGTGTTGTTGGTGAATTGACAAACACCGATAGAATTATGAATCAAACTTTCTGGATTGGTATTTACCCAGGCCTGACACATGATCATTTGGATTATGTTGTGAGTAAGTTTGAAGAGTTCTTTGGTTTGAATTTTTAACAGGAGCAAGGAGGCAACACTGCCTCTTTTTTTAATATGAAAATTCTTATTACCGGCGTTAGCGGTTATTTGGGGAGCCAATTAGCCAATGCTTTAATGCTAGAGCATGAAGTTGTGGGAACTGTGCGTGCTGGTTCTGTATGTAATCGCATCACTGATATTGGTAATGTTAATTTAATTAATGTTACTGACAGTGGCTGGATAGATAAGGTTTTGTCATTTTCTCCTGATGTGGTTATTAATACTGCAGCATTATATGGAAGGAAAGGAGAGTTACTTTCAGAGCTGGTTGATGCCAATATTCAATTTCCATTACGTATATTAGAAATGTTAGTTTCAACAGGAAAAGGCTTGTTTTTTCAGTGCGGAACATCTCTACCTGCGGATGTTAGTCAATACGCTTTAACTAAAAATCAATTCACTGAGCTTGCCAGAGAATATTGCAATAAATTTAGTGGTAAATTTATAGAGTTAAAATTAGAACATTTTTTTGGTCCTTTTGATGATTCAACTAAATTTACAACTTATGTAATCAATAGTTGTAGAAGTCATAGTGACCTAAAATTGACAGCCGGCTTACAACGCCGTGATTTTATTTATATTAATGATCTTATCAACGCTTTCAAAATTATGATTTCAAAATCAGAGAGTCTAATTTCAGGCGAAAGTATTTCCATTGGGTCCGGTCATGCTGTCACGATAAAAGAATTTGTAGAAACTGTCGCAAAGATGACAAGTTACCAAGGCAATCTACAGTTTGGTGCAATCCCTACTAGAGAGAATGAATTGATGTATAGCTGTGCATCATTGGCGAGAATACAGGAACTCGGTTGGTTGTGCCAATATTCATTAAATAGTGCAATTAAAGATACACTAAACAGAATGCGGGTCTGAATGGATATGAAATTTTGTAAAAACCGTTATATCAATACAGTCATTTTAGGGGCAGGCGTTGCGGGGTTAGGTGCAGCTCTGAAAGCCCGTGAAGTAAATATTGAATATGAAATTTTTGAAGCAAAAGCATCTGCGGGTGGTTTGTTAGACAATTTTGTCATTGATGGATATCGTTTTGATAATGCAGTTCATCTTAGTTTTGCTACAGAAGAGAAAGTAAGAGATATTTTTGATAGAACACCTTATTTCTCTCATTCTCCAGATGCTGTAAATTTTGAAACAGATAAGTGGTTAAAACATCCAGTGCAGAATAACCTTTACCCTCTTCCTGCAATTGAGAAAGTCACACTCATTGAGTCCCTGATTCATCGTCCTGAGAGTGAGCTTGCTGATAACTACGAATCTTGGTTAATTCACCAGTATGGTAATGAAATTGCCAAGCGATACCCTATGCGTTATACACGGAAATATTGGCAGTGTAATGCGAATGAACTATCGGTTAGTTGGATTGGTAATCGTCTACGGCGAGCTAAGCTGTCAGAAATATTATATGGCGCATTCACTGATGATACTCCTAATGATTATTATGCAAAAGAAATGCGTTATCCCAAAAAAGGAGGGTTTAAATCTTTTATTCAACCTCTTATAGATGAGAGCATTATTAACTATAATTATGAGGTTACTGAGATTGACTTATCTGGGAAGACTATCAAATTCTCTAATGGAGTCATAATCAGTTATGAAAATTTAATAAATACATTACCACTACCACTGTTTATTGAGTTTTGTGGAGCTAATGTACCTACAAGTGTCAAAAAATCCGCAAGTAAGTTAGAGGCAACATCATTAGATCTAATATCTGTTGGCTTCAACAAGTCTATCATTAAAGATTTATGGTTTTATATCTATGATGAAGATATTTATGCAAGTCGCGCATATTCTCCCTCTGTTAAATCATCGGATAATGTTCCTGACGGTTGCAGTTCGTTACAGTTTGAAATTTATAATCCCGGGAGAGATAGCCAGTATACTGTACAGGAATTGAAAGACAATGTTATGTATGCAATGAAAAAAATGGGAGTTGCAAATGATGAAGATATTGTTTTCTTGCATCACAAGCGTCTCCCATGGGGTAATGTAGTATTCAAAAAAGATATGGAAAAGTATAGGGATATTGTTCGAGAATACATTTTTGACAATCAAGTGAAAAGTGTAGGACGTTTTGGTGAATGGGATTATTTATGGAGTAACCAGAGTTTTCTTAGTGGATATAGTTCAATTTAATAATTAAAATCTAACAGTTAATATACCATAAGTAACTTTCTTTAAAGTTGAAAATAAATAATTGCAGGCTAAAATGAAAATAAGTTCTCAAATGGTATGGGGGTTATTAAATCAAGGATGTAATATATTCATTCCATTTGTAATAATGTTTATGTCTTATAAGTATCTCCCCTTAGAAATGGCTAGTGTATGGGTTATATTCTTATCGATGATATCACTGATTACTTTGTTTGATTTTGGTTTGTCACCAGCAATAGTCAGAAATGTTAGCTATGTGATATCTGGAGCGCAAAATCTAGTTAAAAGAGGAATAGATGATATTATTATAAAAGATGTGATATCCTACCCTCTTTTATCTAGATTGTTATTTGATATAAAACGGATTTATTTATACCTATCTCTAATAGCATTTTTCATTATAGTCATTGGTGGTCTTTGGTACTTTTATTATATATCACCTCTGGATATAAAAATCGAAGTTGCATATTCTTGGGTTTTATTCTCAAGTGCGTTAATTATAAATCTTATTTACTTATATTACGTTCCTGTCTTAACTGGTTTGGGTGAAATTGAAAATTCTTATAAAGCAAATGTTTTTGGGAGAATCATTTGGTTTTTTTTAAGCTTGCTGGTTTTTATTTTTTCACCATCAATATTATTATTATCTCTATCTTTTGTTTTTTCTGTGTTTATCAATAGATATTTATGCTATTTTTTTTATATTAGAAATTCGCATGTAAAAGCTATTGATAAGACAGAAATGGAGAAAAAATCCACGGTACCATTTATTGGTCACAATGCGGCCAAGTTGGGGGTGGTAAGTCTAGGTTCATTCTTAATAAATAGATCAACTACTTTGATTGTAGGCATTGTTTGCCCCATCGTCACTGCTGGTCAATTTGTACTAAGTATGCAGGTTTTCTTTGCTTTAATGGCTATAAGTAATATTTTATTAAGTATAAAAATCCCTGAAATATCGCAGGCCGTAGCCAAAAGGGAACACTACACTGTAAAGATTCTGATATATAAAGTGGTTGCTTTCTCTTCGAGTATTTATCTCTTGGGATTTGTAACATTTTTAATCTTGGCAGAATATGTACTTCCTACGATCGGAGTGAGTTTATCATTTCTCCCACTCGACTACCTTCTCATTCTTGGATTAATCTATTTTTTAGAAATGAATCACTCCATTTGCGCCACAATAATAACCAGTAAAAATAATGTCCCATTCGTTTTTGTATCGTTATTTTCTGGTGGACTGATAATATTATTATCCATAATGTTATCAGTCCATTTTAAATATGGTGTGGTCGGATTGATTTTGGCTCAAGGAATTGTCCAGTTGATGTATAATAATTGGAAGTGGCCATTAATGGTTTATAGTGAATTCATTAAAAATAATATAGAGGATAGGTGATAATACCTTTATGAAAAGTAATATTATAATTGATAATAGTAACTCAGATGATGTTCTACTGACTATAGCAATACCCACATATAAGAGATTTGGTTTGTTAAAGGAAACACTAAAAAGTGTATTTTCACTGGAATTTAATATTCCAGTAGAAGTAATTGTCGTTGATAACGATCCTGAACATCCTGAATTAGTGTTATCAGAAATGGCAGAGTTTGAACGTTATGATTTTATATATTATAAAAATATAGAAAACTATGGGATGTTCGGCAATTGGAATCAATGCTTGAATTTGGGGAGAGGGAAGTTAATTACTATATTACATGATGATGATCTATTATGTGCTAACTTTCCTCGTGAGTTAGAACGATTCTTAAAAGAACATGGTTGTCATGATGATATTCCGTTGATAGGTTTTGGACACCATTTATTAGATCAAAGGAAAAGTGAAGATAAAGTTAATAAGAATATTTTGTATAAAATAAGCAAAAATATATTTAATATTTACAGAAAATATTTGATAAAACCAAAGGTGGTTTCTATAACATTAAATGAAATTTTTTGGGGAAATATATTTAGCGGTACACTCGGAGTTGTAATGGATAGGAATAAGGCTTTATCTATTTCAGGCTTCGATGAAAGAAATTATCCTGTCAGTGATTATGATTTTTGGATTAGGTGGATTCAAAAGTATGAGGCCAGATGTTATTTCAGATTTTATAATTAAAAATTATAATTTAAGAATGAGGATTATTAATGAAAACCCTTCATTAATTAGTCAAAAGGCTAATGTTTCATATTTAAAAAAACTTGATGAATATAGTTTTAATATTGCTTGGAGAAAAGGTGGGAGTTATAATTTAGGTTTTTTGGGGACTATTCAGTACATATATATTAAAATTAGATGTGGTATTCTTAAGCGATTGAGTTGTTAAGTAAACCGTATTATAACTACATCACCATATGGAATTATTTTCTAGAGGTATCATCTAGATAGAGTTAGACTTCATTTTTAAGTAACTATATTTTAAGATTGGAATAGGATTGTATCTTTATTGATGAAATTATTGAATATGAACTCATATTAACTATAAAGGCTCTTCGTCGTGATATTAAGAAAGTTTTTTATTATTTGTGATACAGTCTATCCCGATGACTCCGGTGGTAGAAAACTATCATTAGGGCGTATATTCGAAGCAAAAGAAAGTGGTTTCAAAGTAAGTGTTCTTCACTATAACTACACAAATTCGGATGTAAGTATAGCAAGACAGTTCTTTCTTGAACATAATATTGACTATTTTTACTACATCCCTGCATTCTCACACAAAAAAAGTAATTTAGTTAGATGTGCTAATTATATTTCTTCAGTTATAAAGTTAACTCCAGAACCATATTATTATATAATGAAAGATTATGGATTTAAGAAGTTTGTACTTGATAATTTTGAAATGAGTAAAAATTCAACATTATCAATTGAGTCTATTTTACTTTCAGGGCTTCTTCCATGGTTTAATACGTTTGAAGGAAGTATTGAGTTAGTTTTTCATAATGTAGAATCGGATTTTTACCGTCAACTCTCGATATCTAGTCGATCAATTATATATAAAATTTTCTTTTTCATAGAATCTATGAAGTTATCAGCTATAGAAAAGTATTTGTTTAATATTAAAGATGAAAATATTTATTTTGTTTTTTTGAGCGAAAAAGATCTTGAAAAATATCGATTAATTTTTCCTGAGTTTCAAGCGGATATTTTTATTAATAAAAATAATTTATTTATAAAAGAAAAAATAAAAAGAAGTGTTAACTTTAATAAACCATTTTTTCTTTTTCCAGGTGGGTTAAATTTTCCACCAAATAGATATAGTCTAAACTGGTTTTTAGCTGCCATGTCAAAAAGGGTCTCTAGCCTTGGCGTTGATATATTAGTTACAGGTTCGTTTAATGATGATATTAAGTCTCAGTTTAGTCAGTATTCTTGTGTCAAGTTAGTCGGATATGTATCAGATATACAATTACGAGAATTGCAAAGCTCCTGCATAGCTGTTATTTCTCCAATTATAACTGGAGGTGGAGTAAAAATAAAAAATATAGAAGCTATAAAATTAAAAATCCCCTTGATTGCAACTAAATTTTCTTGTGAAGGTATTGATGAACGAGGGGCTAATATTTATATTACTGATGATGAACCTGGTTCTTTTTATATTACGATGAAATCGGTTCTTAATAAAACTATGAGCTATAAATGAATAAGACTATCTCACTATATATTTCTCTATATAGCATCGCATTATGGATTGGTTTTTTTGGGTGTATCAATACGGGATTTTTTAGTGGTGATTTAAAAGGAGTTAAAGTATCTCTCAATAATTATGAGTTATTTGTCATTGCTATTATTTATCAATTTATTATTTTTCTTTCTTTTCTCATTTTTTTAATTGTGACTCGTTATAAATTCACTTTAGGTAAGTATTGTGTTGAAATTGTTAATTTTAAATTTTCAATACTATTATTTGTTGTTTTAATAATGCATATTGCTTTTGTTTCATATACCGGAGTTGGTAAGGTTTTTGGAGGAAATACTAATATCTTTAGTCCCATATTTTCTATTACAGCACCCAGTGCTATATTCTTTTTCTATTACCTTATTGTTAGAGAAAATGCCGGAAAGATTTTTTTTTATTAATGTGCTTCTATTTGTATTACTTGAGTTATTAAAAGGATGGAGTGGTTTTTTACTTACAATTTTTATGTTCGAAATTTATTTTTATATAAAAAGAAACTCAAGTAGTCGTCTATTGAAAATTCCATTTTTATTTTCTATAACATTACCATTTATTCTACTGTTATCTGGTGGTTTTTTATATAAGCATATTTATATACTTAAAAATGACATAAGGGGAATTAGTGTTGTCAGTGATAATTTAGAATATATAGATGCAGTCGAAATGTTATCTGATAGACTAACTAATTTCTCGACAGCA
This sequence comes from Yersinia pestis, assembly GCF_900460465.1. GTDB lineage: Bacteria > Pseudomonadota > Gammaproteobacteria > Enterobacterales > Enterobacteriaceae > Yersinia > Yersinia pestis. The sequence goes on from NZ_UAVH01000001.1 coordinate 1,321,024, forward strand.
GCTGGTGTATACTCTCGATATGACAGCGTAGTAGATATCGCAAAGTTGCAAAATGAATATGCAGAGATAAAAGGTTTTTTTAGGCCTCTTGTACCAAACTTCATTATGGAGAACAAAAGTTTTAGCGCACTGAATAATTCTGCAATGCTTGCATTTTTCCCTGACTATAGAGATGATTCAAGTGTCGATTTAGGATTCGTAATGTATTATTATGTCCTATTTGAATCAAGAGTTAGTGATGCATTTTTATCGTTGTTTTTATCGTTTTTTTTATGTGTGGTTCTCAGTGTTATTTTTAAAATATTGTCTAAAAACAATCAAAATATAAATTTATTGATTTTTATAATGATATTTTCTTTGCTTTATACATCATCTAATGAAATGGTCTTCGCAAGAGGGAATATAATTATTTTATTTTATATACCTATGCTTTTTTTATTTGGGATAGCTAGGGTGAAAATTAAATCAGTTGCCATAAAATAAATATTAACTTTTTTGTTTTTTGTATGATCATTTCATTAATTACATGCGATAATTAATGATTTTAAATATATTTATTTTTAATGTCTAAGTTATAAATGTATTTTTAATAAATTTAATTTTTATATATTATAAGTGAGTGAGTTATATTTTGCGATTAGATAATAATTTATTAATTTCTTAACACTACGTTTGATGTTTAGTAGTGAACTATATTGAGTATTAATTTGCAAGTTAATTATAGGTTCTCTATGAAAATTATTTATGATGGAATAATTAATTCATTGCAAAATATGGGAGGGGTAACTGTCTATTTCTCGGAGTTAGTGAGTCGACTTCCTGCAACAGATTTTTATTGGTACTCATACGCAGATGAAATATCTGGTTTCGGTGTTGGTAATGTTAAAATAAAATCTAGACTTTTAGAGCGATATAGGAATTTCTCATTAGATACTATTAATTATAATTCTCTTTCTGTATTTCATTCATCATATTACCGATTACCAGATTTTGACATTCCGATAGTTACAACAGTTCATGATTTCACATATGAAAAGTTTGTTAATGGCCCTGCAAAATGGGTGCATTCCTGGCAGAAAAACCGTGCGGTTAACAATAGTGATTTAATTATTTGTGTTTCGGAAAATACAGCTAAAGATTTGCAAATGTATTGCTCAGTTCCTAGCAATAAAATCAGAGTGATATATAACGGTGTGTCAGATAAATATCATTATATTAAGGGTGTTAAAATAACCACAAATAAAGTTATTTTTGTTGGTGCACGTGGTGGTTATAAGAATTTTGACATTGCAGTGAAAGCAATATCAAAAACACCTCACCTCGAATTATCAGTTGTAGGTGGAGGGGCATTCACTAGTAAAGAACTGTCACTACTGAATCACTATTTACCTGGTCGCTACCATGGATTAGGTCGCCTTAGTGATGAGGCTTTGAATGAGGCATATAATTCAGCTTATGCGCTGCTTTACCCATCTAGCTATGAGGGTTTTGGTATTCCAATATTAGAAGCGATGAGTGCAGGATGTCCCGTAATATCTGTTAATGTATCTTCTATACCTGAGGTCGCAGGTGATGCCGCTATATTAGTGCAAAAACCGACTATTGATGAACTAGTTGACGGCTTGCTTGCCGTAGAAAGTGAAAGGTCTAAACTTATTGGCTATGGCATGAAGCAAGCGGCTAAATTCTCATGGGATAAGTGTTATCAAGAAACCTTAGATGTTTATAAAGAATTGAACAAATAAAATGGATTACAATATATGACTAAGATTGCGCTCATTACTGGTATTACAGGACAAGATGGCTCTTATTTGGCCGAGTTTTTATTAGAAAAGGGTTATGAGGTTCATGGTATTAAGCGCCGAGCTTCATCTTTTAATACCAGCCGCATTGATCATATTTATCAAGATCGCCATGAGACGAATCCACGCTTCTTTTTACATTATGGTGACTTGACTGACACGTCGAATTTAATTCGTTTGGTCCAGGAAATTCAGCCTGATGAGATTTATAATTTGGGTGCACAATCTCATGTGGCTGTTTCATTCGAATCACCGGAATATACTGCCGATGTTGATGCCATGGGGACACTGCGCTTGCTAGAGGCCATTCGTATCAATGGGCTTGAAAAGAAGACTCGTTTCTATCAAGCCTCAACCTCAGAGCTTTATGGTTTAGTGCAGGAAACGCCTCAGCGTGAAACAACGCCATTCTATCCGCGTTCTCCTTTATGCTGTTGCCAAAATGTATGCTTACTGGATTACAGTAAATTACCGTGAATCATATGGAATGTATGCTTGTAACGGCATTTTATTTAACCATGAGTCTCCTCGTCGTGGTGAAACATTTGTTACTCGGAAGATTACCCGTGCTGTTGCGAATATTGCATTAGGTCTAGAAAAATGTCTCTATTTAGGCAATATAGATTCGCTACGTGACTGGGGCCATGCGAAAGATTATGTGCGTATGCAATGGATGATGTTGCAACAAGATAAGCCGGAAGATTTTGTTATTGCAACAGGCAAGCAAATTACCGTTCGTGAGTTTGTGCGTATGTCAGCAAGAGAAGCAGGGATTGAATTGGAATTTAGTGGAGAAGGCGTTGAAGAGGTTGCCACTGTTGTTGCTGTTAATGGTAACCATATTTCTTCTGTCAATATTGGAGATGTAATAGTCCGTGTTGATCCACGTTATTTCCGTCCTGCTGAAGTTGAAACATTATTAGGCGATCCAACTAAGGCTAAAAAAGTATTAGGTTGGGTACCTGAAATTACGGTTGAAGAAATGTGTGCTGAAATGGTCGCTAGTGACTTAGAGCAGGCTAAACAGCATGCATTGTTAAAAGCTAATGGTTTTGACGTATCCATTTCGTTGGAGAATTAATACAAATGGATAAGAAACGCGTATTTATTGCCGGGCATCGTGGCATGGTGGGTTCTGCTATTGTACGTCAACTTGAAAACCGTAATGATATTGAGTTGATCATTAGGGATCGTACTGAACTTGACCTCATGTCTCAATCCGCTGTGCAAAAATTTTTTGCTACTGAAAAAATTGATGAAATCTATTTGGCTGCGGCAAAAGTGGGGGGATTCAGGCCAATAATAATTATCCGGCAGAGTTCATCTACCAAAACTTAATGATCGAGTGCAATATTATTCACGCGGCTCATTTAGCTGGCATTCAAAAATTATTATTTTTGGGGTCTTCTTGTATTTATCCAAAATTGGCTGCACAACCAATGACAGAGGAGGCTCTGTTAACTGGCGTCTTGGAACCAACGAATGAACCTTATGCCATCGCCAAGATAGCCGGTATCAAACTGTGCGAATCTTATAATCGTCAATATGGTCGCGATTATCGCAGTGTTATGCCAACCAACCTTTATGGTGAAAATGACAATTTTCACCCCGAAAATTCCCATGTCATTCCTGCCTTATTACGTCGCTTCCATGAGGCTAAAATTCGTAATGATAAGGAAATGGTTGTGTGGGGAACGGGTAAACCAATGCGTGAGTTCCTGCATGTAGATGATATGGCTGCTGCCAGTGTGCATGTCATGGAGCTGTCTGATCAAATTTATCAAACCAATACTCAACCAATGCTTTCGCATATTAATGTCGGAACGGGTGTGGATTGCACTATTCGTGAATTGGCAGAAACTATGGCTAAAGTTGTTGGTTTCACCGGAAATTTAGTTTTTGATTCAACTAAGCCGGACGGAACACCACGAAAATTGATGGACGTAAGCCGCTTGGCTAAACTCGGGTGGTGTTATCAGATTTCGCTTGAAGTAGGTTTAACGATGACTTATCAATGGTTCTTGGCTCATCAGAATAACTTCAGAAAATAGTTTCATTTGCTATTTGCTATTTGCTATTTGCTATTTGCTATTTGCTATTTGCTATTTGCTATTTGCTATTTGCTATTTGCTATTTGCTATTTGCTATTTGCTATTTGGATATGGCGACTCTTAAGTTGGTTAATTAAGTTTTAACTTAATAAGTAAAAAATATTATCGGGTTTCTATTTATTATTCGTTATCTGATGATTATATTTATTTGCATATCATCTCTATTTTAAAAATAGGAAATAATTGCTCATGCTATTACCTGTAATTATGGCTGGAGGTGCTGGTAGCCGTTTGTGGCCATTATCCCGAGCTCTTTATCCTAAACAATTTCTAGCGCTAACGTCAGATTTGACGATGCTACAAGAAACCCTATTGCGTCTGGACGGCCTTCCCCACCTTGCACCATTAGTGATTTGTAACGAAGAACATCGCTTTATTATCGCAGAACAGTTACGTCAGAAAAATCTGGTGCATAGCGGAATAGTCTTGGAACCTGTTGGGCGCAATACCGCGCCAGCTATAGCATTGGCTGCCTTACGAGCAACAATGAGTGGGGATGATCCTCTATTATTGGTATTAGCAGCCGATCACGTGATTCAGGATAAACTTGCATTTATTCGTGCCGTCCAACGTGCTGAACCGCTTGCTGAAGCGGGAAAATTGGTTACTTTTGGAATCGTGCCAAAGAGTCCGGAAACAGGATATGGATATATTCGCCAAGGGAAGCAAGTCGTAGATGGCGCTTATCAGGTTGCTGCTTTTGTTGAGAAGCCAGATCTGATTACTGCAGAGCGGTATTTGGCTTCGGGTGACTATTATTGGAATAGCGGTATGTTTGTATTTAAAGCATCTCGCTATCTACAGGAATTAGATCTACATCGTCCGGATATTTTGGCTGCCTGCAAGCAAGCCATTGCTGGTCAACATACTGATTTAGATTTTATTCGTCTCAATGAAGAAGCTTTCTCTAGTTGCCCTGATGAATCTATCGACTATGCTGTGATGGAAAAAACTAGCGATGCCGTTGTAGTGCCACTGGATGCACAGTGGAATGATGTTGGGTGCTGGTCAGCGCTTTGGGAAATTAATACTAAAGATGACCATGGTAATGTTATTCGTGGTGATGTATTAATAGAAGATACTAATAATAGCTACGTTTATTCTCAAAATAGGCTCATTGCAACTGTAGGCATTAATGATTTGGTTATTGTTGAAACTAAAGATGCCATTTTAGTTGCTCATAAAGATAAAGTACAAAATGTTAAAGGGATCGTTGGACAGCTTAAGCTTGAATCTCGATGTGAATATCTACAGCACCGGGAAGTCTATCGCCCTTGGGGTTCGCATGATGCTATTGCTGAAGGTGTTCGCTACCATGTCCAACATGTAACGGTGAAACCAGGTCAACGTATTGCTACTCAAATTCATTATCACAGAGCGGAACATTGGATTGTGGTTTCTGGCATTGCCAAAGTACATTATGGAAAAGAAACTTATTTGGTTAATGAGAATGAATCCACTTATATTCCCGTCGGCATTGCTCATTCTATTGAAAATCCAGGTCAGATCCCTCTGGAAATAATAGAGGTTCATACTGGTAATTACATTTCAGAAGATGATGTGGAACGAATCGATGATTTAGGTGTAGGGTATTAATTATGAAGATAAGTATTATTACTGCTACATATAATAGTGAGAGAACAATTTCGGATACCCTATCTTCTTTGGAGAAACAAACCTATCTGGATGTTGAGTATATTATTGTTGATGGTGCATCAAAGGATAATACATTAACTGTTATTAGTCAGAATTCTACGCGAGTCACTAAGATTATTAGTGAGTCTGATCAAGGTATTTATGATGCTTTGAATAAAGGGATAGATTTGGCAACAGGTGACATTATTGGTTTTTTACATTCTGATGATTTACTTGCCTATCCAGGGGCCCTATCTGATATTGTAGAAACCTTTGAAAAACAGCAATGTGATGCTGTATATGGTGACTTACAGTATGTCGCAAAAAATGATTTAAATAAGGTAATCAGATGTTGGAAAAGTGGTTTTTTTAACCATGAAAAAATGAAGTATGGTTGGATGCCTCCCCATCCTACTTTTTATATGAAACGAGATCTTTATATAAGGTTTGGAGGTTTTGACTTAAGTTATAAAATATCAGCCGACTATGATTCTCTTACGCGTTATATAATCAATTATAAAATTAAAATTGCTTATTTACCTAAGGTAATTATTAAAATGAGAGTTGGGGGGATAAGTAATCGGTCATTGGGAAGTATGTTGTTAAAATCTAAAGAAGATATACAAATAATGAAACTCCGTGGGCTATTCTGGCCTATGTCGTTTTTATGCAAAAACTTATCTAAACTTCCTCAGTTTTTAAAGTGATCTTATGCCAAAACTAACCTGTTTTAAAGCCTATGATATTCGTGGCCGATTGGGTGATGAATTGAATGAAGATATAGCTTACCGTATTGGTCGCGCGTATGGTGAGTTTGCTAAACCCAAAAAGGTTGTAGTAGGGGGGGATGTTCGATTAACCAGTGAAAGTCTTAAGTTAGCGTTAAGTCAAGGTTTACAAGATGCAGGTACTGATGTATTAGATATTGGTTTGTCAGGTACTGAGGAGATATATTTTTCCACCTTCCATCTTGGGGTTGATGGTGGTATAGAAGTGACTGCCAGCCATAACCCAATAGACTACAATGGAATGAAGTTAGTTCGTGAAGGCTCCAGGCCTATCAGTGGAGATACAGGGTTACGGGATATTCAGTATTTAGCTGAACAGAATGAGTTCCCTCCAGTGGACAGTGAAAAAAGAGGTGGTTATAAAAAAATATCTATTATTAATGACTATGTTGAACACTTAATTAACTATATTAATCCTTCTCTTTTTAAACCGTTGAAATTAGTTGTAAATACTGGCAATGGTGCTGCTGGTCATGTTATTGATGCTTTAGAAAAACGTTTTTCAGAATTAAAAATACCGATAACTCTGATTAAAATTCATCATGAGCCAGATGGCACATTCCCGAATGGTATTCCGAATCCACTGTTACCAGAATGCCGCCAGGATACTACTGATGCTGTGCTGATGCATGACGCTGATATGGGTATTGCCTTTGATGGCGATTTTGACCGTTGTTTCTTCTTTAATAATAAGGGTGAGTTTATTGAAGGCTATTATATCGTGGGGCTTTTAGCCGAAGCTTTTCTTCAAAAAAATGCTGGAGCTAAAATTATCCATGATCCACGTTTAAGCTGGAATACTATTGATATAGTTAATTCTTCTGGTGGAACGCCTATAATGTCCAAAACCGGGCACGCTTTTATTAAAGAACGCATGCGAGAAGAAGATGCGGTTTATGGTGGCGAAATGAGTGCTCATCACTACTTCCGCGACTTTGCTTATTGTGATTCAGGGATGATTCCATGGTTACTGATTGCTGAGCTTTTATGTGTCAAAGAAAAAAGTTTGGAGCAGTTAGTTGAAGAGCGGATGCGTATTTACCCTGCATCTGGAGAAATTAATTCTAAGTTAACCGATCCAACCTCTGCGATAGCGCGTGTTCGTGCCGAATATGAAGTTAAGGCTATAGCTATTGACGAAACTGATGGTATTAGTATGGAATTTGATGGGTGGCGTTTTAATTTACGCAGTTCAAATACTGAACCTGTTGTTCGGCTTAATGTGGAGTCACATTACAATAAGACATTAATGCATCATAAAACAGCAGAGATACTTTCTCTATTAAGAAAAGAATAATTATTTTAGATGGCATTCCTAGCATTACTATATATAGGTAATACTCAATGAGTAATAAACAGGCACGAAGTAACCTTGATAGTCCAATACCGAATAACTATGATTTTTCAAATGTATCTTCTTCAAGAAATGAAATTGATCTCTTTGAAATTTTTAGTGTTGTATTTAAATCAAAGTTCAAGATAATATTAATAACACTATTTTTCTTAATTAGTGGTTTAGTGGTCTCATATATCCTCCCCCAAAAATGGACAAGCACTGCAATAATAGCTCTTCCTGGTGATGAGCAAGTTCAAGTTCTGGATGAACTAATCACAAATCTAACCGTACTTGATATAAAGGTTGATGTGAGTGCTAATTATTTGCTGTCAACATTCAAACAAAATTTCGATTCTCAAGATCTCCGTGAACAATATTTAGTAAATACTAATTACTTTAAACGTTTGATGAAGAATAATCCAGAAGATGGTTTGGATAAAAGAGCGTTAATAGAGCGAATCGTAAATGAAAATATTTCTTCGGTTAACCCATTGAAAGATAAAACCGAGGGTGAAAATGAATATCGCTATTATAAATTATCATATAGTGCAAGCACACCGACAGACGCTCGTGACTTGTTGCAAGGCTCTATTAACTATGTAAATACCATCGTTAATGCTGATGTTTTCCGAAAAATACAGCGAGCAGTGGATTTAGCCAAGGGTATCGGTACAGATAAATACTCTATGGAATTGTTGAAAGCTAGAAATAACCAAAAAGTTAAAATTGAGCGCTTAAGGTATGCTTCTTCTATCGCTGATGCCGCAGGCGTAAAAAAACCAGTTTACAGCAATGGCTCAGCCATTAGTGATGATCCAGACTTCCCTATTACTATGGGATCCGATGCGCTGAACCGTAAACTGGAAATAGAGAAGTCAGTTATCGATTTGGCTTCAATCAATACTGAACTTCTAAACCGTAAGTTGTATTTGGATAAATTAAATAGGTTAGAAATTCCTAATGTTAATATCGTGCCATTTAAATATTTGCAACAGCCAACGGAACCCACTAAAAGAGATGTCCCTAAGCGCGCATTGATTGTGATTCTGTTTGCCCTGGTCGGTCTTATGGGTTCTGTCGGTTTTGTTTTAGTTGAGCACTTTGTGCGTGAACGGAAGCGAGAAGAAGAGGGGCTTAAGCTCTCTCAAACTAAGGAATAGGTTTTAAACGAATTTATCTAACGGCTGGGTGAGGTTTCTCATCTGGCCGTTCTGTTTTATCACCCTGTATTATTTTACTATTTTTCCGTTTTTAAGTTAGCTGCTACTATTTGCTTGTAACTAATTCCCCTGCATTATGCTTCCCAGCAACCCTTATGCTAAAATTCGTTATCTTTTCATCGCTAGATTTTTAACTCAAAACAATGAAATTTCCTGGTAAGCGCAAGTCCAAACACTACTTTCCAGTCAATGCCCGCGATCCACTATTGCAATCGGTGCAGGCTGAAAATGAAGTGAGTACCTCTTATATCGTTGGTATTGACCAGACACTGGTTGATATTGAGGCAAAAGTCGATGAAGACTTCATTACGCGTTATGGCCTTAGCCAAGGGCATTCCTTGGTGATCGAAGATGATGTGGCTGAGCGCCTTTACCAAGAATTAACCCATAATGATCTGATTACCCATGAATTTGCCGGTGGGACTATCGGCAATACTTTGCATAATTATTCCGTGTTGGCTGATGACCGCTCTGTTTTGCTTGGCACTATGTGCAGCAATATTAAAATCGGCAGTTATGCCTATCGCTATTTATGTAATACCTCCAGCCGTACCGATCTGAATTATTTGCAGGCGGTTGACGGGGCGATTGGTCGCTGTTTTACCTTGATCACGGAAAATGGTGAACGGACTTTTGCTATTAGCCCTGGTCAAATGAATCAATTACGTCCGGAAAGTATTCCTGAAGAGGTCATAGCAGGAGCCTCTGCATTAGTGCTAACGGCCTATTTGGTGCGCTGTAAGCCAGGGGAACCCATGCCGGATGCCACCATGCAAGCGATTCACTATGCAAAAAAACATGATGTCCCGGTAGTGATGACGCTAGGGACAAAATATGTCATTGCAGATAATCCGCAGTGGTGGCGTGAATTCCTTAATGAACATGTCTCTATTTTGGCGATGAACGAAGATGAGGCTTATGAGCTAACAGGATTGAACGATCCGCTGATGGCCTCAGATATGGCATTGGAATGGGTAGATTTAGTGTTATGTACCGCAGGCCCCAGCGGGCTTTATATGGCGGGATATACCGAAGAGGCCTATAAACGGCAGACTCAGCACCCATTATTACCTGGGGCTATTGCTGAGTTTAATCTTTATGAATTCAGTCGGGCGATGCGTAAAGCGCATTGTGTGGATCCGTTCCGTATCTATTCACATATTGCGCCTTATATGGGCGGGCCGGAAAAAATAATGAATACCAATGGTGCAGGGGATGGCGCATTGTCCGCGGTCCTGCATGATATTACTGCCAATGGTTATCACCGTAATAATGTTCCTAACTCCAGTAAGCATGTACGCAGTTACCTGAGTTATTCCTCGCTGGCACAGGTGTGTAAATATGCTAATCGGGTGAGTTATCAGGTATTGAATCAGCATTCGCCCCGTTTAACCCGCGGTTTGCCCGAACGGGAAGATAGCCTCGAGGAGTCTTATTGGGAACGGTAATCAGGTAGACGCGGGATATAAGTCAGGGCCAGCATAGTAAGCTGGCCCTGATTGTTTTTATTACAGAGTAACGGAGGGGCTACACGGTAATGCCGTTTAAATCGGGCAAACCGGCATTTTATCTTCTTCAGTCAGTGTTTCTATTTTCAGCATATTGAGCATACTGTTGGCAATTTCACGCTCGCCCATGACCACTTGGTTGGCACCACGGTCAGAGATATAAACGACTTCGTCATCGTAATGTGCACGGGCGATTATCTCTAGATCGGGGCGCTTAATTCTGGCCGATGCGACAATTTCCCCTGCTTCGTAGCCATTGGGTATGGTCAGCAATAACCAACGGGCACAATCCAGGCGACCCAGCGCCATAACATCGGCGTTGGCCGCGTTGCCGAAGACCGCGTTAATACCTTGTTCCCGCAAGGCTTCGACTCTGGGCCGTGAGTTTTCGATAACCACCAGTGGGATCCCTTCGGCATGCAACTTGGCACCTAATAAGCTGCCAACACGGCCGTAGCCAACCAAAAGGACATGGTTACATAAATCAACGGGGATCTGTTTCTCTTCCTCGACGGCCTCTTCCAGGATCAAATCCTCCATGGTCTCTGTCTTAGCCAAATAACGATCAAGTAAGGTGAAGAGTAGCGGGTTAAGCATAATAGACAGGATCGCACTCGCCAGTACCAAGTTACGGCCATGCCCAGACAGTAAACCGAGAGAAATACCCAACCCAGCCAAAATAAAGGCGAACTCGCCGATTTGTGCCAAACTGACCGAAATGGTTAGGGCGGTCCGTTTTGAGTGACCAAATAGCCGTACTAGGGCGAAAGCGATAGCGGATTTACCAAAGATGATAATGGCCAGCGAGGCGATAACGGCCAAAGGTTCATTGACCAGAATCATTGGGTCGAACAGCATACCGACAGAGACGAAGAACAGCACCGCAAACGCATCACGTAGCGGTAAGGTATCTTGTGCCGCTCGGTGGCTGAGCTCCGACTCATTCAAAACCATCCCCGCGAAGAATGCGCCCAGAGCAAAGGAGACATCAAACAGCTCTACGGCACCGTAGGCAATCCCTAAGGCCAAAACCAGCACGGCTAAGGTAAACAGCTCTCGTGAGCCGGTACTGGCGGTTTTAGCCAATATCCATGGCACCAGGCGGCGGCCTACGACAATCATCAGAGTAATAAAGGCGATAACTTTACCGATAGTAATCGCTAACTCAGTAAATAATTGGTTCAGGTTGGTCGTTTCGTTCCCCATCACGCCCGCAAAAGCAGGGAGGAGTACCAGCGTCAATACCATGGCCAAATCTTCGACAATCAACCAGCCAATCGCGATTTGCCCTCGTTGGCTATCAATCAATTGCCGTTCTTCCAGGGCCCGCAGCAAGACCACGGTACTGGCGGTTGATAGGCACAGACCAAAGACCAGCCCGGTGATCAGATCCCAACCTAAGAAATGTGATAATCCCATCCCCAACAGCGTTGCAACGGCAATCTGGGCGATTGCGCCGGGTATGGCGATTGATTTTACAGCGAGAAGATCTTTAAGCGAGAAGTGAAGTCCAACACCAAACATCAACAAAATAACACCAATTTCAGCCAGTTCAGGTGCTAATGATGTATCAGCAACGAACCCCGGCGTGAATGGCCCGGCCAGCACCCCAGCTGCAAGGTACCCCACCAGTGGTGAGATGCGCAGGCGGTGAGCCAGTGTGCCAAAGAGGAAGGCGAGAACCAGGCCTCCTACAATAGTGGTGATTAAGGGTGTTGAATGGTGCATCCAGACTCCTTCTAGTTATGCGGGTGATAAGCATTTCACAGCAATAACATCAGTTTATTGCATTTATGCGATCAATGCGCGATAAAAATTAATTTTTATCGGTAAATGTCTTCTTTGGCATGGAAATTGTTTGAAGTGGTTGTTTGTGGAGGAATTGCTATTTATATCGAGCTTACATAGGGGAGGCTCCTGACCAAAATAGACATTTCAGTCAGGGCGATAGCGCTATTACTATTACTTATCGTCCAAATTAGGCAGTAAGGCCGTGAATATTCCCAGTAATGGCAAGAACGCACATATTTGATAAACCAGTTCAATACTGGTTAAATCAGCAACATACCCCAGTACTGCTGCACCTATTCCCCCCATACCGAAAGCGAAACCGAAGAATAAACCCGATACCATGCCGACTTTCCCTGGGATAAGCTCTTGAGCATACACCAGTATTGCTGAAAAGGCGGAAGCGAGAATAACACCAATAAATACGGTTAAAATACCCGTCCAATACAAAGACGCGTAGGGTAAAGCAAGGGTAAAAGGGGCAACACCGAGTATAGAACCCCAAATAACATATTTTCTACCAATCTTATCACCAAGAGGCCCACCAATAATGGTGCCGGCGGCAACCGCAAATAAGAAAACAAATAGGTGTATCTGGGCACTTTGTACCGAAACGCCAAACTTATGTATTAAATAAAAGGTGTAATAGCTACTAATGCTGGTCAAATAGAAGTATTTAGAGAATATCAGCACCATCAGGATGGCTAACGTACTGATAATTTTATTTTTTGGTAGTGTTTTGGCTGATGAGATTTTTAACACTTTGCCATACGAAGCACGTTGCTGCAGTTTGTACCATTTACTCACCTGCAACAGCACGACAATTGCCAGTAGGGCTGCGAGCGAAAACCAGCCCACATTGCCTTTACCGTAAGGGGCAATAATGATGGCGGCCAGTAACGGACCGAGTGCGCTGCCAAAATTCCCCCCCACCTGAAACACAGATTGAGCCAAACCATGGCGCCCACCGGATGCCATACGGGCGACTCGTGATGATTCTGGGTGGAATACAGAAGAGCCAGTACCGACCAATGCTGCCGCTAATAATACCACCGGGAAGGTTGTGGCTACTGCCAGCAGTAATATGCCAGACAGCGTGAACCCCATACCGATGGGTAATGAGTATGGCTGGGGGTGTTTATCCGTATATAAGCCAATCAGCGGTTGTAGTAACGAAGCCGTCAATTGGTAAGTTAGCGTGATCAATCCTATTTGAGCAAAACTCAATGAGAACTCAGCTTGTAATAAAGGATAAATCGCCAGGATCAGCGACTGGATCATATCGTTGAGTAGGTGAGATACGCTGATAGCACCCAAAATAGAGAAAGATGTACGTTTGACTGAAACATTAACGGGCTGCTGACATCCGGTATCAGAACGATCGGTCATAGTGAGTATTCACCTAATAATTTTGAATGTTAATGCTATTTTGATAATGAATACATACTAGGCATATTGTATGATTTTTACTACATATGAACGATTTGATATCAGTTTCAATGCGATGAGCTGATCACCCTATAGCCGTTATAACGTGCACTGTGCGAGAGTAGGGTGATCGAAGATCATGGTTTAGATCTTTCGTATTCTTACTCATTAAACCAGTCTTTATCCGAGCGATTTTTAACGACAGACAGTATTTTTAACGACAGACAATATGGAGTTTTACCATGCGCTTTTCATTAACAACCACATTAGGTGCTTTGGCGGTGTCATTGGCGCTTGCTCCGGGGTGGGCGAGTGCCTGGGAAAAAGATAAAACTTACGACATCACCATATTGCACACCAATGATCATCATGGTCACTTCTGGCAAAACGAGCAAGGTGAGTATGGTCTTGCTGCACAGAAAACCGTGGTGGATGAAATTCGTAAACAAGTGGCCGCAAAAGGAGGAAGCTTATTGCTACTCTCGGGCGGTGATTATTAATACCGGTGTCCCTGAATCCGATTTACAGGATGCCGAACCCGATTTTCGCGGCATGAATTTGGTCGGTTATGATGCGATGGCTATTGGTAACCACGAATTTGATAATCCCTTGAGTGTGCTGCGTCAACAAGAGAAGTGGGCGAAGTTCCCGCTACTGTCCGCCAATATCTATCAGAAAGGTACGCAACAGCGGTTATTCAAGCCTTATGCTTTGTTTGATAAGCAAGGTATAAAAATTGCCGTTCTTGGTTTGACCACAGATGACACCCCGAAGGTGAGTAGCCCCGAGAATGTCGTCGATATAGAATTTCGGGTTCCTGCCGTTGAAGCGAAACACGTGGTTGAGCAACTGCGGAAAACTGAAAAACCAGACATCATTATTGCTGCCACACATATGGGACATTACGATGATGGTAAACACGGATCCAACGCCCCAGGTGATGTGGAAATGGCGCGTAGCTTACCGGCTGGCTATCTGGATATGATTGTGGGCGGGCACTCACAGAATCCGGTCTGTATGGCCAGTGAGAATCATAGGCAAGTTGATTATGTTCCAGGTAGTCCATGCGTACCCGATCGGCAGAATGGTACCTGGATCGTGCAGGCCCATGAGTGGGGTAAATATGTCGGGCGGGCTGACTTCACATTCCGTAATGGCGAATTAACATTGGTCAACTACCAGTTAATCCCGATCAATTTAAAGAAAAAATTGAGAAAGCTGATGGCACTCGCGAGCACGTCTTTTATACCCAAGAGATTGCTCAGGACCCCACAATGCTGAAATTACTGACGCCATTTGAAGAGCGAGGTAAAGCGCAACTGGGGGTTAGGATCGGCAGTGTTAATGGCAGATTAGAGGGTGATCGCAATAAGGTCCGTTTTGAGCAAACTAATATGGCGCGTTTATTATTAGCCTCTCAAATAGAACGTTCAGGAGCTGACTTTGCCGTAATGAGTGGCGGGGGAGTTCGTGACTCTATCGGTGCAGGTGATATCACTTATAAAGATGTGCTCAAGGTTCAACCCTTTGGTAATACGCTGGTTTACGTTGATATGAAAGGTAGCGAGGTTGAGAAATACCTGGCGGTGGTAGCCAATAAGCAGCCAGATTCAGGGGCTTATGCGCAATTTGCCAACGTCAGTCTGGTTGCTGATGGTCAGGGTGTTAGCAATGTGAAAATCCAAGGTGAACCGTTAGATCCTAATAAAACGTACCGTATGGCTACGCTCAATTTCAATGCACTGGGCGGGGATGGTTATCCAAGAATCGACAATTCACCTAGTTACGTTAATACCGGATTTATCGATGCTGAAGTATTGAAACAGTATATTGAAAAACACTCGCCACTGGATGCTGAGCAGTATCAGCTGAAGGGGGAGATCGTTTATAACCAGTAGGCTGTTTATTAAAGATGTACTTATTTATAATCTGCCGCAAACCAAGCTGTAAAAATTAAGGGTATCGCCCAGTGGCACTGAGTGGCTGGGCTATACCGGTTAATTACACAAGTTCAATGACAGGCTCATCGGGGAGATAGTTTGCAATTGCATTAGCGATACTTTGATTATCGTTATTCTTATTGGCATTGCTTTCAAATTCATGGATAAGTATATCCAGTGCCTGATTGAGACGGTTATCGTGCGCTGAGTTAGCCACTGCGACCAATGTCTGAACAACATACTTCAAGGCAATAAGATCTGCTTTTATATTAAGATCATTCTTGTGTGCATCATAACCCATATTAATCACCCGACTAAAATTGAGAACGCTGTGTATGCATGGCAATCATGCGGTTATCGTTGATGTATCTCATGAGTTTTAAACTCATTGAGGTTATTGACAAAGTGCCCGCGACGGAGAGAACAGGCAGATCGTAAAGACGCCGTAAATACATCCATGTAGGCTCGAGCCGCGCCATCCTTGGCGCGGACGCTTTACTCCTCTGCCTATCCTCACCGTTCAAGATCGCGTCATCGGGGTTTGTCAGCAGTCTGATGAGTTTTAAACTCATTCTTTCCTTCATAGTCTCGGTGGATCGCAGGATATAACGTAGCGTGAATATGATGGAGTGATGACTCAATCCCGCTTGGCAATATCCGCAAAAACACCCTGTAATAAGCGGCATAAATCCACTGCGGCCAATTCAATATCTAAGCCGCGCTTACCGCCAGAAACAAAGATAGTGACGAACTCTTGAGCTTGGCTGTCAATCACGGTGGGTAGGCGTTTTTTCTGCCCTAATGGGCTGATGCCACCAATTAGATAGCCTGTCGTACGCTGTGCCAACTGCGGATCAGCCATCTCAGCTTTTTTTGCCCCCAGCGCCCTGGCAACCTTTTTCAGATCAAGTTGGGTAGCTACCGGCGTGACAGCAACAGCCAAATTTTTAGCATCGTTATTGAGTGCGACCAGCAATGTTTTATAAACCTGATCAGCATTAAGCCCTAACTTTTTAACGGCCTCATCACCAAAATGCGTTTCTGCTGCATCATGATGATAGGGATGCAATGTAAACGGAACCTTTTGTTTTTCCAGTAGAACAACGGCAGGTGTCATAATAAACATCCAATTAAAAATGAAGATTTATTCAGGTTGGTTATCTTACACATCATTGATGCGGTACGGATAAAAATTAATCCAACAAAATCAGCATAATGTTAATAAGTTACTTCGGTAATGATTAATGTCAGTTGCTAATCTAATCGTCTGGTTGGTACCCTATGCTGGCGCTCACATTATCCGCAAGGAGTGTGAGTGCTTAATAACAAAAATAATGAAAATTCCTCTTTGACTGGCCGGTAGTGATATCGGCCATTTTTTTATTGATTGTCGGCTCGTAACAGCTCTGGAAGATTCCCTTCACCGTACAAATGTAATGCACCTACAGCAACGACATAACGTCCGGGGGCGAGTTGTTCGAGCTGTTGCTGCCAACGTTTATTGCGCTGAAGCATCAGTACATCATACATATCGTGGCTGAAAGTCGGGGCGAGAGTTGCCTGATACTTTTCAGGCTGGTGCTCTAGCCACCAGCCAATCATGGTTTGTAGCAGGCGGGCATTGGTATGCCAATGGAGAAGGGTGTCGTGCAGTAAAGAGATGCCGTTATCCGGTAAGGTTTTGAGTAAATCAAGCTGCATTTCAGCCCCTTCCAGTTCAATAATCTCTTTCTCCTGCGCCCCTGCGGCTTTCAGTAGTTGATAATCAATGCCATATTCCCCACGCAACCCCAAACGTTGAGCCTGATGTGCCTGCAACATTAACGCGACTTGCCATGCCGGGAGATAGGTCATCGCCAGTGGGTCACTCCCCAGTTCTTCACAGCGTCGCTGGAGTTGCGGATAATATTCCTCAGATAATCTGTCGACTAAAGGTTCAGTAACCGTGCTATGGCCAAAAGAAGAGGTTGCGTCGGTGATATCCGCTTCAACAATGAGAGCGTCAGCCTGATTCAATTTATTCAGTAGCGTGTGGGGGAGGGGAAACATCCCTGCCGTTCCCATATGAATGCTGCCAACTAAATGTAGGTGGCGCTCGCCAGGTAGCGTGATATCCAAAGCCGGGTAAGCATAGGTGGTGGGTGTAATAATGCCCAAGAATTTTGCGATACGGCGTAAGAGTTTGTCCATGTTAGTTTGGCTCCTTTATTAGCATTTTCTGTATGCTATACCCTTCTTACTTGAAATTGCAGCGTTGTTAGCGGCACTCACTCACCCGAATCACTGACGTGAGTCAGCTCATCGGGATTCATTCGCTTGCTGCCTAGCTGTAATTCCAATTACTTTGGGTAACACCCTTCTTACTTGAAATTGCAGCGTTGTTAGCGGCACTCACTCACCCGAATCACTGACGTGAGTCAGCTTATCGGGATTCATTCGCTTGCTGCCTAGCTGTAATTCCAATTACTTTGGGTAACACTCTTCTTACTTGAAATTGCAGCGTTGTTAGCGGCACTCACTCACCCGAATCACTGACGTGAGTCAGCTTATCGGGATTCATTCGCTTGCTGCCTAGCTGTAATTCCAATTACTTTGGGTAACACCCTTCTTACTTGAAATTGTAGCGTTGTTAGCGGCACTTACATTTTGGATATCAACGCTCAATGGCGCACAAAACGATATTGTGCGCCATTGAGGTCACTGAAAGCATTTACTGTTTAGGCTTAAAGCGCAGTAAACGGTTAGCGTTACTGACGACCGTAATGGACGACAACGCCATTGCCGCTCCGGCGACGACCGGGCTGAGCAATGTACCGGTGAAGGGATATAAAATCCCTGCGGCAATGGGAATGCCCAGCGCATTGTAGAAGAACGCGCCCAACAGGTTTTGCTTCATGTTACGTAATGTTGCTTTGGAAAGTTCTACCGCATCGACAACACCGTACAAACTGTGACGCATAAGGGTAATCGCCGCGGTTTCAATCGCGATATCACTGCCGCCCCCCATGGCAATCCCGACATCCGCTTGTGCTAATGCAGGAGCATCGTTAATGCCATCACCAATCATCGCCACTTTATGCCCGGCCGCTTGCAGTTGCTTGATAGCATCGGCTTTGCCATCTGGCAGAACGCCCGCGATCACACGATCAATACCGGCTTCTTTCGCAATGGCATTGGCGGTAATAGGGTTGTCACCGGTCAACATCACCAGACTATAGCCCAATTGATGCAGCCGCTGTAATGCGCCGATACTGTCTTCGCGCAATGGATCACGGATCGATAACAGTGCGGCGGGCTTACCATTGGCGGTCAGAATAACCGGTGTTGCGCCACTTTCCGCTTGTTGCTGTATCAATGATTGCAGCTCGCGGGTATCAATCTGTTGCTCTTCCAGTAGCCGATTATTGCCAAGGAGCAGTGGAATGCCGTCAACTTCACCACTGACCCCCAAACCGCGCAATGTACGAAATTGGCTGGCGGTGGCCAATGTCAGCCCTTCAGCACGTTGTAAGATAGCGCGCGCCAGCGGGTGATTTGATCCCGTTTCCAATGCTGCCGCCCAGCCCAAAGCCTGTTGCTCACTGACACCATTAAAGGTATGGATTGCCACTACCTGCGGGTGCCCCTCAGTCAGTGTGCCGGTTTTATCGAACACTAACGTATCGAGGTTACTGGCTTGCTGCAATGCATCTGCATCTCGAACCAATACACCAAATTCAGCGGCCCGGCCGACGCCAGAGATAATCGACATCGGTGTCGCTAAGCCCAAAGCACAAGGGCAGGCGATAATTAACACCGTGGTGGCCACCACCAGGGTATAGACCAACTGGGGTTGTGGGCCGAAGAAATACCAAATCAGGCCAGCGACAATGGCAATGACCACCACCGTTGGGACGAATACCGCAGAGATACGGTCTGCCAATTTGCCGATTTCCGGTTTACTGCTTTGTGCCTGACGGACTAGTTTGATAATCCGCGCCAAGGTCGTTTGGCTACCGATAGCGCTAGCCCGAAATTGTACGGTTCCATCTTGTACTTGTGTCCCCGCGTGGACAATATCACCGACTGATTTCTGTTGTGGGATCGGCTCACCAGTCAGCATCGCTTCATCCATCCACACTTCGCCCTGCACAATCTCGCCGTCAACCGGTACGCGATCGCCAGTAGTCAGGCGTAGGATCATCCCCAGTTGGACATCAGCCAGCGGGATCACCTTCTCGCCGTCATCGGTCACTAACTTTGCCGTTGGTGGGGCCAAATCTAACAGGCGTTCGAGCGCATTAGATGAGCGCTGTCTGGCACGTTGTTCCATCGCATGACCAAGGTTAATCAAACCAATGATCATGGCACTGGCTTCGTAATAAAGGTGACGAGCCTCCATAGGGAAAACATCTGGCCAGATATTGACGGTGATGGAATAGATCCAGGCCGCACCTGTCCCCAGAGCGACCAAGGTATCCATGGTCGCTCTGCCATTTTTCAGGCTGACCCACGCATTACGGTAGAAGTGACCACCCGCAAATATCATTACCAGCAACGTGATAATCCCGATGATAAGCCAGGGCGTTTGGGTTTCTGGCGTCAGCGTCATGCTACCGCCAAACAGCCCCCAGGCCATCAATGGGATACCTAACAACAGACCTAATGCCGCTTGCCATTGGAAGCGCTTCATACTGGCTTGCGACATTTGCTGTTGCCGCTCGCGTCGCTCCCCTTCGTCTTCAATAATTTCCGCGCCGTAACCGGCATTTTTAACCGCAGCGATTAAGGCTTCGTTATTTTGGGTCCCTGTGACCAATGCACTGCGCTCAGCCAGATTAACGCGGGCCACCTGAACCCCATCAACACGTTGCAATGCATTTTGTACTTTAGAGACACAACTGGCACAGCTCATCCCCGTCAGTAATAGCTGAACACTCTCCCCTTCTGAGGCTGCCGGCTGGGCCACTGATTCGGTCACTGGCAGCGGATTGATCACCGGTGCCGTGCTGGTGGCTGACGCCGTATCGGCTGTTGAAGTTGTCGACGTTGTATTTGTAGGTAAAGCGGTATTTGTAGGTAAAACGGTATTTGTATCAGAAACCGTACTTGTGGCTAAAGCCACGTTTGTTGCCGGAACTGTATTCGGGGCCGCTGCCAGAGATTCCGGCTGAGATTGGGCTGAGTGTGTCAGCGGCTCAGTTTTTGGGGAGTCGATACCTTGCTGTGTGGCGTGATAGCCAGCCTGTTCCACTGCGGCAATCAATGTCTGTATATCGGCCTTGCCGTACACGTTGGCACTCTCGAGGGTTACATCGGCAGAAATAACCCCCGAAACCGCTTCCAGCGCTTTACGGACGGTCTCAGTGCAATGCCCGCAGCTCAATCCTGATAGGTGTAATTCAACGTCCGGCGTTTGGGCTTCTGTAGCCTGATAACCGGTCTGTTTGATCGTTTCAATGAGTGCATGAGTGTCGGCTTCACCAGTCACTTTAGCGTAGTGAACATTCACTTCAGCATGGTGAACATCCTCACGGCTTTCCAACGCGGCTTTAACGCGTTGAGCACAATTCATACAAGAAAGTCCTTGTAAGGCGAGCAGTGTGGTTTGCAACATTATTTAACTCCTTATTGAGTAAAAACTTACTCATAAATTCACCAGAATAAGCTTAGTCGGTATTACCTGCCCCATACATTAATGACGGTAATATTTTGTTGGCCCATAATATCGGGGGGCGGCTTTTATTCCGCTTGACTGGCATGGCTATTTTCACTAACCATAGAGGTTAAACCTTCCAGCAAGGTGAAGGTCAAGGGGGAATAATGAACATTAGCGATGTTGCGAAAAAAACCGGTTTAACCAGCAAAGCCATTCGTTTTTATGAAGAAAAAAAACTGGTGACGCCACCTGTTCGCACGGATAACGGTTATCGCAGCTACACGGCCAAACATATTGAAGAGCTCACGTTGCTGCGCCAGGCGCGGCAAGTGGGTTTTACACTGGATGAGTGTCGTGAATTGTTGGCATTATTTCATAACCCAGCACGGCACAGCGCGGATGTGAAAGCGGCAACATTGCTAAAAGTAGCGGAAATCGAGCAACATATTAATGATTTGAATCAAATGCGTATGCGTTTGTTAGCGTTGGCAGAAGAGTGCCCAGGGGATGAGGGCGCAGATTGCCCAATTATTAATAGCCTGGCGGGATGTTGCCACTCAAGCAGTTCGCTACCATTAAAATAATACGCTGCCGTGATAAATAACCCGAATCACCTACCAGAGTAAGTGATTCGGGCTGTTTGTTTACTGCCTTGCTGTAGTGACAATGACGTGAGGCTGTCAATGTAAACGCTAGCGATTAACGGCACGGACATGCAAGGTATTACCTTCTACCAAAATCACTTCAACTTCAGTTCCTGGGTTAAGCTCGGTAGCGCAGTAAATTCGCCAACTGCTGTCACCGACCTTCATCCGGCCATAGCCATCAACCGTTGGCTCGGTCAATGTTGCCCGTATGCCAAGCAGTTGATGATTACGTTGGTTAAGCATGGCAGGTTGCGGTTTAGTGCGTTTACTCAACCAATACCACCATAGGAAAGCAGACACGACAGTCAGAATGGAGAACAGCACGCCTTGCATTTCCCAGCTAAAGGGGAACAGCCATACCAGAACGCCAACAAGGACGGCGGCAATACCGCTCCACAACAGATAGCCACTCGCTCCCAGCATCTCAGCGGCCAATAATAGCCCGCCAAGTGATAGCCAAAACCAATTTGGATTTACTGCAATTTCCTCCAGCATGGTTATTTACCTCGGCTGTTTTTACTCTCACCAATCAGTTCTGCAATACCACCGATAGCACCCATGAGGCTACTGGCTTCCAGCGGCATCATAATGACTTTACTGTTATTGGCCGAGCCGATGTGTTGCAGTGCATCGGTATATTTTTGTGCCACAAAGTAGTTAATGGCTTGAATATCACCGGCAGCGATGGCTTCAGAAACCATTTTAGTCGCCTGAGCTTCCGCTTCAGCGGCACGTTCACGGGCTTCAGCTTGCAAGAATGCAGACTGACGTTCACCTTCTGCTTTCAGAATTTGTGACTGCTTTTCACCTTCGGCACGCAAAATAGCGGCTTGACGAACCCCTTCAGCTTCCAGAATATCCGCACGCTTGGTACGTTCAGCTTTCATCTGAGCATTCATCGCTGAAATCAGTTCAGTTGGTGGACGCACATCACGGATTTCGATACGGGTGATTTTGATGCCCCATGGGTTGGTGGCTTCATCGACGATATGCAGCAGGCGGCTGTTGATGTTATCGCGCTGAGACAGCATTTCGTCCAGTTCCATCGAACCTAAGACGGTACGGAAGTTGGTCATGGTCAGGTTGACGATAGCCAATTCCAAATTGCTGACTTCATAAGCCGCTTTCACCGGGTCAATAACTTGGATAAAGCAAACGGCATCGATTGCCACGTTGGCGTTATCACGGGAAATGATTTCTTGAGATGGAATATCAAGAACTTGTTCCATCACATTAATTTTACGGCCAACACGATCCATAAACGGTACAACGATATTCAGGCCTGGCATCAGTGTTTTGGTATAGCGACCAAAACGTTCGACAGTCCACTGAAAACCTTGCGGGACGATTTTGATTGCAGAAAGTACGACAATCAGAGCGACAACGATAAGAATAGGGATAACTGTGAACATACTTAACTTCCTGTCAGCAAGAAAAATTGTATCTTAATATTACGTGATGGGGGGTTAAATACCTAACGAAAGACCGGTAAATGCGTGTAAAGAGGAAAAATGGCGGGAAAGCAGCATAAAACTGCGCAGGATTGCCCCGCGCAGTAGCAAATGATGGTACAAGTACGGTACAAATAACGGTGGAAATACGCTAATCAGTACAATAATGCGTAGAGTTGGCGGCGGTATTTAGCGGCCAGTGCATCGCCAGTCCCTAATGCGGCTAAAATATCCATTAATGTTTTACGTGCCGTACCGTTCGCTGCGGCTAAATCTTTTTTCAGGTGACCCAATAGCAGTTCCAACGCTTCTTCGTTGCGGCCAACCTGATGCAGTTGTAAGGCCAATTGCACGGCCAGCTCGACGTTATCCGGCTGTTCTGCCAGTTGTTGCTGTAGTTGCTGGATTTCTGGCGTATTAGCCGCTTGTTTCAGTAGCTCAATTTGGGCAATTAGCCCCTGATAACGGGTATCACGATCTTGCAGTGGAAGGGTTGCCAATACGCTTTCGGCATCTTCGCTGCGGTTCAGCAAAATTTGTGCTTCTGCCAGTTGCAGGGCGATTTCGCTAGTTTGTGGGCTGTTACTTTGTTGGGCGAGTTGCCAGGCTTCTTTCAGCAGTGGCAGCGCTTCAGGGACTTTGCCTTCACTCATCAGTTGCGCCGCTTCGGCCGATTTTAGCTCTTCTGGTTTTGGCAGTACCCGCTGTAGCAGTTCGCGGATCACCTCTTCTGGTTGTGGCCCTTGGAAGCCATCAACGGGCTGGCCATCTTTAAACAGGTACACCGCCGGAATAGAGCGTAAACCAAATTGCGACGCCACCATGGGTTGTGCATCGCAATCGACACGGGCCAGAATAAATTGACCCGCATACTCGGCGGCCAGTTTATCCAGTGTTGGTGTCAATTGCAGGCAGTGCTGGCTGCGTTCAGACCAAAAATAGAACAACACAGGAACTGACATGGATTGTTCTATGGCTTGGTGCAGGTTTGCTTCAGTAATTTCAATCGTTGTAGGTGTTAGCATGAATTATTTCTCTCATCCGTTTTAACGATAGATGGGGGCGGATTGCCTTGCTTCAACCCTTAGTCAATGATCTGGCTTAACTATTACCGCGCAGGACTCTATCTAGCATCCGGCCAGGTAATAGACGACGTAGTAGGGTCAACGCATGGGCCACCATCGTGACCGGATAACGCAATTGCGGGCGTGGGCTTTCCAGCGCATGACGCAATTTGGGTAATATGGCTTCCGGTGGCAGTGTAAATCGCTTGGCGATCCCTGGGTTATTGACCGGCTTATCGGCCTCTGCCTGATTCACATTTTGGGTGAAATGGGTGCTGATTGGACCAGGTTCAATCAGGCTGACGTGAATACCACTACTCTGTAGCTCCATTCGCAGGGCATCAGACCAGGCCTCCAGCGCATATTTACTGGCGGCGTAGGCACCGCGCCCCGCCGTTGAAACCAACCCCATCACTGAGCTGGTTTGAATAATTCGCCCCTCACCGTGAGGCAACATTGCGGGTAGCAGTAACTGTGTCAGTTGGTGGGTGCCAAACAGATTAGTCGAAAACTGCTTTTCCAACTGTTGGCGAGAAATGGTGTGCAGTGAACCGTACAGACCAAAACCGCCGTTATTAAACAGGCCATATAACCGCCCACCCGTCAGTTCGATAACCTGTGCCGCAGCGCGTTCGACACTGGCGCTGTCATCCAAATCCAGTTCAATACCTTCCAGACCTAACTGCACCATTTTGGCGACATCGTCAGGTTTGCGGCAGGCGGCCAGCACGCGATAACCTCTGTTTTTTAAATCTTGTGCCGCTACCAGACCAATTCCACTGGAACAGCCGGTAATCAATACTGCTTTTTGCATAACTTTACCTAATGAATGAATCTATTTGCTTAAACAAATGGTTAACTGAGCAAGGTTAGTCTTGAATAAATATACCCGTCATACTTCAAGTTGCATGTACGTTTTCAAGTTGCATGTACGTTGGCTGTCTTTGTTCACCCCAGTCACTGACCTGTTGTTGACCTTAAAATAAATAAGCTCCTGGGGGCTACCTTAATTACCGCGTTCCTGAAACTCGAATTATTTTTGGGATGCCATTTCTGAGTAGTCACTGAAATTAATAACAACACTGTTTTATTGATTGGTAAGCGAAGGGATTACCGCACTTTTAGTGCGCTTTCCCTTTTTTCTAGCCTGATTAACCTGTCAAAACAGGGCTAACAGTCTGAGCGATGTTTAAATCATATTTATTTCGGATCAACAACTAACGGCTTGAGTTGTTGCGCCATCCAATCCGCGATAAACGGTTGGGCATCGCCGTTAGGGTGTAAACCATCATCCTGCATCCACTCTGGCTTAACGGCAACCTGTTCCATAAAAAAAGGGAGTAGGGGGATGTCGAACTGTTGCGCCAGTTGTGGATAGATAGCGGTGAAAGCATCAGTATAACGGCGGCCATAGTTAGGGGGAATACGGATTTGCATCAATAATGGCTGGGCTTTCGCTGCGGTTATCTGATTGATAATTTCGCTCAGATCCCGTTGAATGTCCTGCGTCGGAAACCCGCGCAGCGCGTCATTGGCGCCCAGTTCAATCAGCACCCAGCGTGGCTGATGTTGTTTGAGTAGAGCGGGTAAGCGCGCTAGCCCTTGCGCGGCGGTATCTCCACTGATACTGGCATTGACCACCTTCGGTAATGAAGGCGTGGCTTGCCATTTTTTATCCAATAGCGAAGGCCATGCCTGTGCAATAGGCAGGCGGTAACCGGCGCTTAAACTGTCGCCGAGAATCAATAGTGTATCGGTTGCGGCGGCACGCAAACTGAATAATCCCAACAGTAAAAGGAAGGGAAGATGCCAGCGGAAAACGTTCTTGAAGTTCATCATCTTAATAAGCACGTCGGTCAGGGTGAGCAACAGCTCTCCATCCTTACCGGAGTTGAGCTGGTTGTCAAACCTGCCCAGACAATTGCGCTGATTGGCGAGTCGGGTTCAGGCAAATCAACATTATTGGGGATTCTGGCCGGGCTGGATGATGGCAGCAGCGGTGATGTGAGCTTGCTTGGGCAGTCATTGACCACGATGGATGAAGAAGGTCGCGCGCTACTCCGGGCGAAAAATGTCGGCTTTGTCTTTCAGTCGTTTATGTTGGTTCCTACATTGAACACGCTTGAAAACGTTCAACTACCGGCATTACTCCGTGGTGAGAGTGATCGCCAAAGCAAATCGCAAGCTATTGAATTATTGGAGCAACTTGGGCTGGGCAAGCGCCTTTACCATCTTCCCGCCCAACTGTCCGGTGGTGAACAACAGCGAGTTGCACTGGCCCGGGCTTTCAGTGGGCGGCCAAAAATCTTATTTGCTGATGAGCCAACCGGTAATCTTGACCGGCAGACGGGTGATCGTATCGCTGATTTGCTGTTTTCCCTAAACCGGGATTTCGCGACCACGTTGATTCTGGTCACACATGATGAACAACTGGCCGGTCGTTGTCAGCGTCGGTTGCGCCTGAGGGACGGTAAATTGTGGGAGGAGTCATGATTTGGCGCTGGTTTTGGCGTGAGTGGCGCGCGCCTTCACTGCTCATTGTCTGGCTGGCGCTCACGCTGGCAGTAGCCTGCGTATTGGCGTTAGGGACTATCAGCGATCGAATGGAAAAAGGGCTGAGTCAGCAAAGCCGCGATTTTCTGGCCGGTGATCGGGTTCTCCGGGCGGCACACCCTGTTCCAGAGGCGTGGTTACAGGAAGCGAAGCAGCAGGGGCTGGCGGTTAGCCGCCAACTCTCATTTTTGACCATGACCTTTGCCGGTGATCGCCCACAGTTGGCTGAGGTGAAAGCCACTGATCTGGCCTACCCGCTCTATGGGAAATTAGAAACCTTACCTAAGGGGGCAGAGTTGCAACCGGGCACGGTGCTGGTGGCACCGCGATTACTGGCGCTACTGGGGGTTAAGGTTGGCGACATGTTGGATGTTGGCGATACCTCGCTAAAAATTATCGGTGAGATTATTCAAGAACCCGATGCCGGTTTTAATCCGTTTCAAACCGCACCACACATTCTGATCAATCTGGCTGATGTCGAGAAAACCGGTGCGGTGCAACCGGGTAGCCGTTTGACTTACCGCTATATGTTTGCTGGCACCCCGGAGGCCGTGACGCAGTTTAGCGACTGGCTCACCCCGCAATTAGCACCAGAGCAGCGTTGGTATGGCTTGCAAGAATCCGGTGGCGCATTGGGGAAATCCCTGCAACGGGCGCAACAGTTCTTATTATTATCGGCGTTGCTGACCTTATTGCTGTCGATTGCTGCGGTCGCCGTCGCTATGGGCCACTATTGCCGCAGCCGCTATGATCTGGTGGCTGTGCTGAAAACATTGGGGGCCGGGCGCGGTGCTCTGCGTCGATTGATTATCGGCCAATGGCTATCCGTGCTGGCATTGGCCGGCCTCTGCGGCAGTGTCATTGGTCTCTTATTTGAGAGGCTATTGGTTTGGTTATTAGCGCCGGTATTGCCCGCAGAGTTACCCACTGCCGGGCTATGGCCATGGGTGTGGTCAATGGGATCATTAGTATTGATTTCGTTGCTGGTGGGGGTGAGGCCATATCGGCAATTACTCGCCACTCAGCCATTGCGGGTATTGCGCCGTGATGTGGCGGCCAATGTCTGGCCATTGCGCTATTTTATTCCAGTGATGCTGCTGGTGGTGATTGGGTTATTGGCATTGCTGATGGGGGGGAACTCCCTGCTATGGGCCATTCTGGGGGGCATGGTGGTATTGGCGTTGCTGCTCGGGGGGATCGGCTGGGGCAGCTTGCTGTTGCTGCGTCACCTAACGGTAACCCGTTTATCACTGCGGTTGGCCATTAATCGGCTTCTGCGCCAACCGTGGATGACGCTGACTCAGCTTGCGGCATTTTCACTCTCCTTCATGTTGTTGGCGTTGTTACTAGTGCTACGTGGTGATCTCTTGGAGAGATGGCAGCAGCAATTGCCACCGGATAGCCCGAACTATTTTTTGCTGAATATGACGCCCCAGCAGGTACCACAAGTCACGGCATTTTTGGCTCAGCATCATATTCAACCCTCGACGTTCTACCCCATTGTGCGGGTCCGGTTGACGGAAATTAATCAGCAACTGGCTACTGAGCGAGTGAGTGAAGACTCACCCGGTGGTGAGGCAGTTAACCGTGAGTTGAATTTAACCTGGCAGCAGGATTTACCCGCTCATAATGTATTGACCGCAGGGCAGTGGCCTCCTAAAGCCGATGAAGTCTCGATGGAGCAGGGGATTGCCGATCGGCTGGGGATTAAAATTGGCGATAAACTGACTTTCAGCGGTGATACTCAGTCATTTGGGGCGACGGTCAGCAGTATCCGTCAGGTTGATTGGGACAGTTTACGGCCTAATTTTTACTTTATTTTCCCACCCGGCGCATTGGATCAACAACCACAAACCTGGTTGACCAGCTTCCGCTATCACGGTGATGGAGAGGCTTTGGTTCAGTTAAATCGCCAGTTCCCAACACTGAGTTTGTTAGACATCGGTGCGATGTTGAAACAGGTTGGTCAAGTGTTACAACAGGTCAGCCGGGCGCTGGAAGTGATGGTGGTGTTGGTGATTCTGTGTGGCACCTTATTGCTACTGGCACAGGTACAAGTGGGGATGCGCCAGCGTAGGCAGGAGTTGGTGGTCTACCGCACGCTCGGAGCGAGTAAACGCTTACTTCGAGGCACATTATGGTGGGAATTTGCTTTACTGGGCTTGGTAGCGGGGCTGGCGGCGGCGATAGGTGCTGAAGCCGCGCTCTGGGCATTGCAGAGGTTAGTCTTTGATTTCCCATGGCAGCCAAACTGGATGATGTGGTGGATCTTACCCCTGGCGGGGGCGTCGTTGCTGTCAGTGTGCGGTGGCTGGCTAGGGGTTCGGCTATTACGAGGGCAGGCGCTATTTCGTCGTTACGAGTAGTGGATTTTATTCGCGGGCAGCAGCAGAGGCCGCCCGCTTCTTGTTATAACTTATCTTGCGCCCAACGCAGTGCGTTCTGATACTCCGCGGGTAGCAAAGGAGCCAGTGCGGCCAGGGATGCGCTTAATGCCGTACCCTCTGGATCGTTTAAATTCAGATGACCAACTTTGCGGCCTTCACGGACTTCTTTGTCGTACCAATGCAGATGTACTAATGGCAGAGACAGCCACTGAATATTTACTGGCGTGCCAATCAGATTAACCATCGCTGACGGGGTATTCACCACCGGCTGCGGCAGTGGCAGATCCAAAATGGCCCGCAGATGCAATTCGAACTGGCTAATTGATGCGCCGTTTTGTGTCCAGTGACCACTGTTATGAACGCGCGGGGCCAGTTCATTGATCAACAGACGGTCGCCGACGATAAAACACTCCATCGCCATCACACCGACATAATTCAGCTTATCCATAATGGCTGACAGCATTTTTTCGGCTTGCTGCTGTAGTTTGCTGTTGGGCTGTGGTAATGCCACGCTCATGCGCAAAATGCCATCTTCATGCAGATTATGGGTCAGTGGATAAAATACCGATTCACCTTGGTGGCTGCGCGCGCCGATCAATGAGACTTCGCCGGAGAAGTTAATCCCCTGTTCGACAATACACTCGCCGTAAGCATCGGGGGGTAAGGTACCCTGCTCACCAGGGCGTAAACGCCATTGACCCCGGCCGTCATAGCCGCCGACCCGCCGTTTTACGATGGCTAGCTCACCCAACGTGGCGAACACCTCAGGCCATTCACTGGCGCTGGATAACAATTGCCACGGCGCAGTTGCCAAACCCAAGCTATCGAGTAACTGCTTTTGGGGCAGACGATCTGCCAGACGTGGAAAAATATCGCGATTAACAAAAGCAGTATGGGTAGCTAATTCACGGGTTAAGGCGGTTTCCGGCCAACGTTCAATTTCAGCGGTGATCACACTGTGCTGATAAGGCACCGCTTCAGGTTCAGCATCTAAGCCGACGGGATAAACCGCAATTCCCAGCGGTTCACCTGCCTGCCGCAGCATTCGCCCTAACTGGCCATTACCCAGTACACAAACTGGTTTCATGCTTCTTCCCTCGGATCAGGGTTGTCCAGCACGTCATCCGTTTGACTTTGACGCCAATGTGCCAAGCGGCCAGCTAATTCAGTATCGTGTAATGCTAAGATTTGTGCGGCCAGCAGCGCCGCATTGGCCGCACCGGCTTTACCGATAGCGAGCGTCCCTACAGGAATGCCGCGTGGCATTTGCACAATTGAGTACAGGCTATCAACGCCACTCAAGGCCGCACTTTGCACCGGAACCCCTAAAACCGGCACCAGCGTTTTGGCGGCCAGCATCCCTGGCAAATGTGCTGCACCACCGGCACCGGCAATGATCACATGTAAGCCATTGGCTTCGGCCTGTTCGGCAAAGCTGAACAACCTATCTGGGGTGCGGTGTGCAGAGACGACTTCCACATGAAACGGAACATTGAGCGTGGTGAGAACGTCGGCGGCGAACTGCATGGTGGCCCAATCACTCTTGGACCCCATTACGATGGCGATTTTAACCCCGGCTGCATAAGCTGAATTGAGGTTGGCTCCCATGGGTGTAAAGCTCCTGTAATTGCGCAAGCGTCGGCCAGAACGACTGACTATACATCGTGGCTGGCGAAGAGGGCGTAGAGCATATCATGAGCCAAAGGCGAGGAAAACGGTTGCGTGGCGGCTTTTAGTGGGATTTATTGGTTTTTTCCTGCTGGAAGTTATCGTCTTGTCGCGCCATTGTGATGAGGAATACGCTGTTATTCGTCATGAGCGGGTGATTGCTTGGTAATCAAGGTTATCGCGTGGTAATCGAGGTTACTGTGTGGTAATCGAGGTTATTGCGTAGAAATGGATGTTAAAACGGGAATGTAATTAGCTCGACGTTATCTGCCGTAACTTTGACCATTGAACCTTCGACATGCCAGGCCCCCAGCACTACCCGATGTGCTGTTACCATCGGCAATTCTACGCTATGGATGGCTGGCCGGTGCGTATGCCCATGGATCATCCAACTGACGTCATGGCGCAGGAAAGCATCAATTACCGCTTTTGAATTCACATCCATAATGCGTTCTGATTTACCGCTATTATTCTGCTGGCTCTTATTCCGCATATAGGCCGCAATACGCAGACGCAGGCGCAGAGGGATCCACAAAAATAATTTTTGAATCAGCGGATTATGGACCTTTTTACGAAAATGCTGGTAATCGGTATCATCCGTACACAGAGTATCACCATGTAAAATAAGGATTTTACGGCCATATAATTCAACAACGTTCTCTTCCGGCAGCAAGACCATGCCGCTTTCTTCAGCAAAACGTTTACCGAGCAGAAAATCGCGGTTCCCGTGGATAAAATAACAGGGCACCCCCTGTTGTTGGAGTGATTTCAGCGCAGCAGCAACCTGCCGATACAGTGGCTCGGGGTCGTCATCACCAATCCAGGATTCGAACAGATCACCCAGAATATATAAAGCATCAGCATGAATAGCCTCACGCTGTATAAAATGCAGAAAACCGGCAGTGATTGCCGGTTCCTGAACGCTGAGATGCAGATCTGCAATAAAAAGCGTGCTCATTAAGCCGTCATTACTCGCTAATAGTGACGCTTTTGATGATCACATCTTCTTTTGGCACATCTTGATGCATGCCACTGCGGCCCGTCGCAACATTTTTGATTTTATCAACTACGTCCAAACCGTCGGTTACTTCAGCAAATACGCAGTAACCCCAGCCATCCGGGCGCTCTGAACGGAAGTTCAGAAAATCATTGTCAGCGACGTTAATGAAGAACTGAGCGGTAGCCGAGTGTGGATCATTGGTACGCGCCATTGCCAACGTGCCACGGGTATTTTTCAGACCGTTGTTGGCTTCGTTTTTGATTGGTGCATCCGTTGTTTTCTGGCTCATGCCGGGTTCGAAACCGCCGCCCTGGATCATGAAACCATCAATAACACGGTGGAAAATAGTGTTATCATAGAAACCTTTACGGCAGTAATTCAGGAAATTTTCAACGGTAGCCGGCGCTTTATCAGCGAAGGTATTAATGACGATATCGCCGTGATTAGTATGAAACGTGACCATAATAATGTTCCTGCTAGTGTAATAGGTGTATTCACAAATGAGTCGTAACTCTTTAGACGGCTCTTATATCATATCTCTGAGATTGAGTCAGTACTCGTTCTGCTGCCTTTATGGGCGAAAAAGTGCTGTATCAGAGACTGATTTACCGCATAATCTGATGATATCTTGTTTATCTATGCGTACCGCAAAATAAAACCACGGAATGTCCCAATGCTAAAGATTTTTAATACACTGAGTCGCCAAAAAGAGGAATTCAAGCCTATCCATGCCGGTAAAGTGGGTATGTATGTATGCGGGATCACTATTTATGACCTGTGTCACATTGGGCATGGGCGCACTTTTGTCGCTTTCGATGTTGTGGCGCGTTATTTGCGTTATTTAGGTTACTCTCTGACGTATGTCCGCAATGTCACTGACGTTGACGATAAGATCATTAAACGTGCGATTGAGAATAATGAGACTTGTGAGCAACTGACAACGCGGATGCTGGCAGAGATGCACAAAGATTTTGACGCATTAAATCTTGAGCGCCCTGATTTGGAGCCGCGTGCGACTCACCATATCGCTGAAATAATTGAGATGACCGAGCGCTTAATTGCTCGGGGCCATGCTTATGTTGCCTCTAACGGCGATGTGATGTTTGCGGTCGATAGCGATCCTGATTACGGTGTGTTATCCCGACAGGATCTGGATCAACTACAGGCCGGTGCACGGGTTGAAGTGGCTGATGTTAAACGTAATCCGATGGATTTCGTGCTGTGGAAAATGTCCAAACCGGGTGAGCCACGCTGGGAATCACCTTGGGGGCCGGGCCGCCCTGGTTGGCATATTGAATGTTCAGCAATGAACGGCAAACAGTTAGGCGCGCATTTTGATATTCACGGCGGCGGCTCTGATTTGATGTTTCCGCACCACGAGAACGAGATCGCTCAATCTACCTGCGCACACGATGGCCCGTATGTAAATTACTGGATGCACTCTGGTATGGTGATGATCGACAAAGAGAAAATGTCGAAGTCCCTGAATAACTTCTTCACTATTCGCGATGTGCTGGCGTATTACGATGCCGAAACCGTGCGTTATTTCTTGATGTCCGGTCATTATCGTAGCCAGCTTAACTACAGCGAAGAGAATCTGAAGCAGGCACGCGCTTCACTGGAGCGTTTATATACCGCGCTGCGCGGTACTGATGCTAACGCTACGCCAGCAGGGGGCGCTGAATTTGAAGCCCGTTTCCGCACGGCAATGGATGATGATTTCAATACACCAGAAGCCTATTCGGTGCTGTTTGACATCGCCCGCGAAGTCAACCGCCTGAAAAACGAAGATATGGCCGCTGCCAATGGTCTGGCCGCTGAGTTACGTAAATTGGCTCAGGTGCTGGGCTTATTAGAACAGGACCCAGAACTGTTTTTACAAGGCGGTGCGCAGGCTGATGACGACGAAGTAGCAAAAATCGAAGCCCTGATTAAGCAACGTAATGATGCCCGCAGCAGCAAAAATTGGGCGTTGGCAGATGCCGCACGTGATCAATTGAATGAACTGGGTATTGTGCTGGAAGATGGCCCGCAAGGCACGACATGGCGCCGCAAGTAACGTTGTTTGATACGCTTTTAAGGTTATGGAATAAGGCGGGATAGGGAACTGTTTAGCGAGCTATATTTGTTAGCTGACACTATTTATTAGTGGGTACTATTTATCCGTGGAGAGTACTCATTATCAATGGAGAGTACTCATTATCAGTGGATAGTACTAAAAAAATTGCGGTTCTGGTGTTTACCAGTAACCGCGATTTTTTTGTGCCCAGAAAACCCCCAGCTAGGCTGGGGGTTCAGTAAAGCTTTCAGCTTTGGGTCAGTTATAAAAACCCCTTTTGATTTGTTAAAACAGTTTGCGGTCTGGCAACTGCAAATGTTCAACAAGAAATCAAAAGGGGGTCCCAATGAGGGATGAAAAGAGCTTAGCGCACACCCGATGGAACTGTAAATATCATATAGTTTTTGCGCCGAAGTACCGAAGGCAGGTGTTCTACAGGGAAAAACGCAGAGCGATTGGCAGTATTTTAAGAAAACTGTGCGAATGGAAAAACGTGAATATCCTGGAAGCAGAATGCTGTGTGGATCACATCCATATGCTTCTGGAGATCCCGCCCAAGATGAGTGTCTCGGGATTTATGGGGTACCTGAAGGGAAAGAGCAGTCTGATGCTTTATGAGCAGTTTGGCGATTTGAAGTTCAAATACCGTAACAGGGAGTTTTGGTGTCGAGGGTATTACGTTGATACGGTAGGGAAAAACACGGCCAGGATACAAGAATACATAAAGCACCAATTGGAAGAGGATAAAATGGGTGAGCAACTCTCGATCCCGTATCCCGGTAGCCCGTTTACGGGCCGTAAGTAATCCATAGATGCAAATGTCAGATCGCGATGCGCCTGTTAGGGCGCGGCTGGTAACAGAGCCTTATAGGCGCATATGAAAAACCTCCGGCTATGCCGGAGGATATTTATTCACCAAATTCAGGTTGTTATGTTGTTATAAATTTTTGTGGTAAACTCGTCACGTTTTCCCGCCCGTTTTGTTGGTTGAGGTGCTTCTGAATACGCCGGCACAGCTTTCACTGCCACTCTATCTTCCCGATGATGAAACTTTTGCCAGTTTTTATCCGGGGGAGAACCCATCCCTGTTAGCAGCGATCCAATCCGCCGTTCATCAGCCTCATGGCAGTTATATCTATTTCTGGTCGCGAGAAGGCGGTGGACGTAGTCATTTGCTACATGCCGCTTGTGCTGAGCTATCGCAGCAAGGTGAGGCGGTGGGGTATGTTCCGCTGGATAAACGCGCTTACTTCATACCTGAAGTATTAGAGGGGATGGAGCAACTGGCGCTGGTCTGCATTGATAATATTGAGTGTATTGCAGGTGATGAACAGTGGGAAATGGCGATGTTTAATCTCTATAACCGCATTGTGGAAACTGGCCGTACCCGTTTATTGATCACGGGCGATCGCCCGCCGCGTCAACTCAACCTTGGTTTACCGGATCTGGCCTCGCGCCTGGATTGGGGGCAGATTTATAAATTGCAGCCGTTGTCAGATGATGAAAAATTGCAGGCTTTGCAGTTACGCGCCAAATTACGTGGTTTTGAATTGCCAGAAGATGTTGGCCGCTTTTTACTCAAGCGTTTAGACCGAGAAATGCGCACTTTGTTTATGACGTTGGATCAACTGGATCGGGCCTCAATTACGGCACAACGTAAGCTTACTATCCCATTTGTTAAAGAAATTCTTAGTCTTTAACTATGCCCTTCGTCATGGCGGCTACTACCCTGTTGATACTCGTCATACTTCAAGCTGTGCGTACGTTAGCTACGCTCGTTACTCGGCCCATCCATGGACTTGCCTCTGAGAGGCCGCTGCCAGTCGCATTTAAATTTGCTCCTGGCAGATTTGCCACTCGTTTGCTGACTCATGCCAATGACATTGGGTTATCGGTTACGGTAACATCACGTTATTTCAATATCTCAAGCACTTGCTCTGGTGGGCGGCCAATACGGGCTTTCCCCTGAGTAACCACGATAGGGCGTTCGATAAGCTTTGGATTATCCGCCATGGCTTGCAATAACTGATCTTGCGTCAGCCCACGGTCATCCAAGTTTAGTGTTTTGTAGAGATCTTCTTTGGTACGCATTAGCTGGCGTGCGTCACTGAAGCCCAATTGTTGCAGTAATTCCTTTAATTTATCCACTGAGGGCGGGGTCTCTAAATACAGCACGACCTGAGGCGTAATGCCTTGCTGCTCGACTAATGCGAGTGTTTCCCGGCTCTTGGAGCAGCGTGGATTGTGATAAATAGTGACATCTTTCATGATAACTTTCCTTGCTGTTTTTCTCTTAGCTAGCCTACTGTTTATCAACAGGCCAGATGCTATCTGCCAATAAACAAACGGCTTGCCAGCAAATAGCCCCAAATAATCAGGACTTCTGATATTTACGAAAACGCTCGTTTAACCGCCGCAACTGGTCAATTCGGGCATCATAACGGGCTTGTTCCAGGCTGCCCAACTTCACCCGCGCACTGGCATCGCTGAGCAAGCCAATGGCCTGGGTCAGCTTGCCGCTCAACGCCAGACTCTCTGCCCGCGCCGCCAGTTCTTGATCGCGTAAACCCTGCGTGGCAGTCGCTTGTGCCAATAGATCCCAGCCATTCGGATCATTCGGATAGGCAAAAGTATAACGATGTAGCAGTTTGATGGCTGCTGCCGGTTGCCTCCCCTGAACATAGGCGTTAGCCAGATTCAGTTGCAGTACCGGTTCATCATTCTGTTTTACCATCGCATTTTGTAAACGTGCGATGGCAGCGGCTGATTTATTCTGCCCCAGATCGATATCCGTCATGAGATCGAGGAACCAAATATTGCCGGGTTGCTGCGCCAGTAGGGGTTGTAGCAGGTTACGGGCTTCATCATATTTTTTGGCCTGATAAAGCTGGACTGCCTGACCGTATTTTGCCGCCAGTTGCTCACGTACTGTGCCTTTACTTAGCTTATCCAGCAGCTCAGGGGTCAGGCTATTTTCATCCGCGCCATACATACCTAAAATACGCATTTTGGCAAAGAGATAATCTTGCGATGAGGCAGTAGGGTGCGGTTTCATCTGATTTGCGCGGTTACGGGCATCAGATAAACGGCTGTCTGGTAAGGGGTGAGTCAATAACATTTCGGGGGGTTTAGAGACATATCGTGACTGATCGGCCAGTTTTTGCAGGAAATTAGGCATCGCTTGCGGATCAAACCCGGAACGTTGTAATACCTGAATACCAATTCGGTCAGCTTCTTGCTCATTGCCTTGAGTAAAACTGATAATACCTTGCTGAGCGCCAGCCAATGTCCCACTTAATCCTGCCATGCCTGCTTGTGGGCTGGCCATTGTTAGCAGAATTGATCCTAACACCCCCACCCAAGTGAGTGGTGCGAGCCGCTGTTGTTCTTCCATGGCCCTGGCTAAATGGCGCTGAGTAACGTGAGAGATTTCATGAGCTAATACGGAGGCCAACTCGCTTTCGTTATCGGTATAACGGAATAGGGCTGAGTGAAGCACGACGTTACCGCCAAAAAAGGCGAAAGCATTAATCTGATCGTTATTCACCAGATAGAAATGGAATGGGGTGCGTACTGAGTTAGCGTTAGCAACCAGCCGGTTACCCAATGTATTGATGTATTGTGTCAATAAGGGGTCATAAATCAATGGTGCGCTGGCGCGCATTTGGCGGACATAAAAGTCCCCCATCGCCATTTCCTGATCAATACTGAGCGTGGCGCCTGCCGAGGTACCTATATCGGGTAATAGGTCTTGAGCGGGTAATAGGCCTTGGGTTTCCGCTCCAGCAGATATTGGCCCGGTGAGCAGCAAGCTACTGAGTAGTGTGGCGATCACTGTCTTACTTAACCGACTTGTCATAAACGAGACTGCCCCTGCTAGTGTAATGACAATTAGACTCCGTAATGTGTAAGAGTTCTTCTTCCTTGCACTGCTCTCCAGTACAATCATCACGAAAGCGAGTTAGATCACAAAAATATGTTCAAATACGTCAAAGGTTAAGCTCATCATCCGTTGTTGAGACTCACCGCTATCTTAGCCAGCCTGCAGTTATAAAGAAATAATTATAAAGGCATGGCGATTAAGGGAGTTGACGGTAACACCTCACCTTCGGGTTCAGCCCTGTTTGCCAGAGGGTAAAGGGATCCGCCAATTTGCGGATTTCTCATCGTATTTAAGGAGCCATTTCGGATGCTAGAGCTGTTGTTACAATGGTATCGCCGTCGTTTTACTGACCCGCAGGTCATTACGTTACTGGTTATCTTACTGGCGGGTTTCTGCATTCTCTACTTCTTCAGCGGTATTTTAGCGCCTTTGCTGGCCGCTCTTGTTTTGGCTTATTTATTAGAGTGGCCAACTGCCCGCTTGCAGCGTATTGGTTGTTCACGATCCTGGGCGGCCAGTATCGTATTTGTGCTATTTGTCAGTATCATGCTGTTAGCG
Organism: Yersinia pestis; assembly: GCF_900460465.1. Classification (GTDB taxonomy): domain Bacteria; phylum Pseudomonadota; class Gammaproteobacteria; order Enterobacterales; family Enterobacteriaceae; genus Yersinia; species Yersinia pestis. Next base: position 1,359,488 of record NZ_UAVH01000001.1, read on the forward strand.
GTATTTGTCGTGGCACCAACGGCTTGGCAGCAAGGGATTAATCTGGCGTCAGATATGCCAAAGATGATCAATAAATTCAATGATTTTGCCCATACATTACCGGCCCGTTACCCGGCACTGGTCGATGCCGGTATTGTCGATATGATGGCGGAAAATCTACGCAGTAAAATGTCAGGTCTCGGCGACTCCGTGGTTAAATTTTCTCTGGCCTCTTTGATTGGCTTGCTGACATTGGCTATTTATCTGATTTTGGTTCCATTGATGCTGTTCTTCTTACTCAAAGATAAAGAACAGATGCTTAATGCGGTGCGCCGTGTTTTGCCGCGTAACCGCGGTTTGGCCGGGCAGGTATGGGTGGAGATGAACCAACAGATTACTAACTATATTCGTGGCAAAGTGCTGGAAATGGTGATTGTGGGTATTGCCACTTATCTGGTGTTTTTCATCATGGGGATGAATTACGCTCTGCTATTGGCGGTGCTGGTGGGGTTCTCTGTGTTGATTCCTTATATTGGTGCCGTGATTGTCACCATCCCTGTGGTGTTGGTTGCGTTGTTCCAATGGGGTATCGGGGCAGATTTCTGGACGCTTTTTGTCGCCTATTTAGTGGTGCAAGGGTTAGATGGCAACTTGTTGGTCCCCGTGCTGTTCTCTGAAGCCGTTAATCTGCATCCGTTGGTTATTATCCTATCAGTGATCATTTTTGGCGGTATGTGGGGTTTCTGGGGCGTATTTTTTGCCATTCCGCTGGCAACGCTGGTCAAAGCGGTTATCCATGCCTGGCCAGAAGAATTCATTCCTGACGCGGATTAATAAATACGTTGATAACAAAGTCCTGGCTTCTTGGTCGGGACTTTGAACTCATAGAAACAGGCTAAAAAAAATCTGCTCTGCAACAATATCAACTCTGCAACAATATCAACTCGAAATGGTCACCCTTGAAGAGCTGTCGCCGTAACATCATCTGGTTCACAAGGTCGATGCTGCCATCTATTTCGAGGTTATCCGCGATGAAGTCGCCCACCTTTACTGGCCAATGAACATCCAACGTTAGTGGTACACCGCAAACCGTCATTAATCCACAATATTTGGAGCCAGATGGCGGGAACCGACGAATAAATACTGAGTTGACCGGTATGTCAGTATTTAAGCGACTGATTGTGAGCGCCGGTACCGAAGAGATTACCTTGCTCTTCAGGGATAATTCATGGCATCTGGTGGTGTTTAATTTTTGAGAAGCAGATGGCTTTAATACTCAAAGAACGCAGAGGGAAATAAGTCGCTAAAACGTAGACTTGTATTGAACGGGCCGTAAATTTGGGTTAAGTCGGAATTACTGTATGATACCTGTCAACACATAACTACCGATCACTATCATAGGGCATATTTTTAAGCAAAAAGGGATATCAGGGATGAGTAAACGTGAAGATATTTTAGATACATCCAGATTTGGTTCAGAAAACGGTATCCGAAAAGGACTTATTTATTCAGAAATTTTGGGCTGGATTGATATGGGGCATGCACGTGGTGATGATATTCGTGCGCTTATGACCCGGTTTTCCATTGGTGAATCAAGTGGTAAAGCCTATTACCAAGTGCGTTATGAACAAACGATGGGGTTAAGCCGGTTTGCTACCGGACGTTTTAACGTCTGGCAGGTAAAGAAAGGCAGAACACTCACTGAAAGACGGGGTATAGCTTTGGCTATGATGATGAGCACTGCTGTTGCATTTGAAAACTGGCAATCAATGTCTTTTTTCAGTTGGTATACTGACAGTGGGTTCAGTGGTGAAGATCTTATCTCTGATTTATTTGGCTTCTACAGGGCTAATTTTCCTCGAACATATTGGGGGGAGCTAAAGATTGTTAGTAAGGCGTCAGCGCTCCGCCGATGGGATCACTATGGATCTATTGGGCGTTATAAGAATACTGGTTTTTTACCTCTTTTATTTCCTGATCCTGCGGAGAAATTCATCTGTCCCAAACCCTATAAAGGACAACTTCCCCGATTTATGATGCAGGTTACACCCTATAAATTTCATCCAAATGATGACACTGTTATTCGCACCAGTAAGAAAGCTGGAATCATCACTCAATTGAGTAGTTAGATAATGAAGATTTTGAAAAGACTCATTTTTATTTGTCTGGTCATTATTATTATTTTTTTTCTTATCGATTGCAGTATGCAAAAGGTGGCAGAGGGGAGAGACGGGTATACAAGGTCAAATATCTGGGCATATTATTTGTATACAGACAAAGATATTAGGTCTGCCCCAAGGGCAGCTGAATCTTATTATTTTATATTTACAGCTCAGGACGGGAGTCAGCCAAGAGAAAGTAGTATTGTCTATAGGGATGATGTTTGTTTATCTGACGTTAAAAATCATCTCACTACCTTAGGATACAGGGTATCAGATCATGATGGGCTATCTGAAAAGTGGATTAAAAAAGATGAAGTTATTCCTTATTTCTATATATCAATCGATAAGTACACACATACCGTGACTCTAAGTAAAGTCAGTTTGAGGTGATTTTTACAGAGTCAGATTTTTCATATCAGCTGATTGATAAATAATATAATGCTGTCATCGATATGATGAACAGTAATAAAATTTCATTTTGACTGCTGTATGGTGCTGCTACATATCTCAGAAGAAAACGCGGATAAAATAATTAATTTTTAATTTCCGCCACCGGCGCTTTGTCAATAACCTCAAGAGCGCCAGAGCGCTCTTTTCCGTTAATTTTATTGACCAATAAATAGCCAGGAAACCTTAGGCATTTTGGCGTAAGTAGTCCATCACGATATCGTGATGATTATTAGTCTTGAAATTATCAAACATATGTTCCACCTTACCGTCAGCATCAATTAAGAAGCTGATACGGTGGATGCCATTGTAGGTTTTACCCATAAAGCTCTTTTCGCCCCAGACGCCAAATTGTTCCGCAACTTCATGATGTTCATCAGACAGAAGCGTAAAGTTTAAGAGTTCTTTTTCAGCGAAACGAGACAGCTTTTCGGGTTTATCGGTGCTGATACCCAGCACTTCTACCCCCGCACTTTTCAGTTCATCCATATTATCGCGCAGACCACAAGCCTGAACGGTACAACCAGGTGTCATGGCCTTAGGATAAAAATAAACCAATACACGCTGTCCCTGGAAGTCGGCCAAACTAATTTGCTCGCCATCTTGATCGGGTAAACTAAATTTCGGCGCTATATCACCGGCTTTCAATGGGCTCATCACTAACTCTCCATTCGGTCATCATGCTGTGGATAGCTCACCACGCTAATACTGCCCTGCGCGTTGAGTTCTGTACAGAGTTGATAAAAATCATGTTCGATTATTGAACTGTTTTGGCTGGCAGGACTGTGTGCACTCATCTGTATATGTAGCAATGGCGGTGTCTCGCCGTCTGCCGGCTGAGTTTTGGAGACTAACTCCGCGATATTCATATTGTGGCAATGGAACAGGTTGGTAAACCGTTCAATAATGTGGGGGGAGTCATTCACTTCAACTTTTACCCAGACAGTGGTTGGCATAGCTTTCTGCCCTTGAGCGTTGGTTCGCTTCATGACAATCAGCAAATCAAGCTCTGCACCTTTTTGCGGCAGAGTTGATTCCAGCAGGGTAACGGCGTTCCAACTGCCTGACAGCAGCATAATAAAGGTGAACTCCTCACCGAACATAGCCAGCCGACTATCTTCAATATTACAACCGCAGCTACTGACATGGCGGGTGATGGTATTGACGATCCCTGGGCGGTCAGCACCGAGTGCGGTAATGACCAGATAATGTTCATCAAGCTGCGGCAAAATCGCTCTTCCTGTCATGCTCTTTGGGGTTACCATGGTAAACATAAAAAAAACCTGCTGCCAAGCGCTTACAACACAGTTGTTTACTTGCTTTTGGATAGAGGTCAAAAGTACCATGAGGAACTTGTTTGAGGAGGTGATAGCCAATGTTTACGGGAAGCCCAATGTTTACAGGCAGCATAGTTGCGCTAATAACGCCAATGGACGACAACGGTGATGTCGATCGTGCAAGCCTGAAGAGCCTGATTGATTACCACGTGGCCAGTGGGACTGCGGCGATTGTCTCTGTGGGGACGACGGGTGAGTCAGCAACGTTGAATCATGATGAGCATGTCGATGTGGTCATGCAGACACTCGAACTGGCTGATGGCCGGATCCCGGTGATTGCCGGAACAGGGGCCAATTCCACCTCCGAAGCCATTTCTCTCACTCAACGGTTTAATGATACCGGTGTTGTGGGCTGCTTAACAGTGACGCCATATTATAACCGGCCAATGCAGGAAGGGTTATACCAACACTTTAAAGCGATCGCTGAAAGTACCGATTTGCCACAAATTCTTTATAATGTGCCTTCGCGTACGGGTTGCGATATGTTACCGCCAACCATTGCTCGCTTAGCGAAGATTAAAAATATTGTTGCTGTTAAAGAAGCCACAGGGAACTTAAGTCGGGTTAGTCAGATCCAAGTGCTGGTTGATGATGAAGATTTCATCCTGCTCAGTGGTGATGATGCGAGTGGACTGGACTTTATGCAACTGGGTGGTAAAGGTGTTATTTCTGTGACGGCAAATATCGCTGCCCGTGAAATGGTTGAACTGTGCGCATTAGCAGCACAGGGAAATTTCGCCGAAGGTCGCCGTTTGAATCAGCGCTTGATGCCGTTGCATCAGCATTTATTTGTAGAAGCAAACCCAATTCCGGTTAAATGGGCCGCGAAGAGGTTGGGATTAATGGCAAATGATACTATGCGCCTGCCAATGACCCCACTGACTGATCCGGCCAAACGGATTGTGGAAGACGCGTTGAAAAGCGCAGGTTTGCTGTAACTTCTTAGGGAAATTTGATGGCAATATCATTGCAAAAATCGACGGTGGTAAAAGTTGTAGGTGTTTCGCTGGTGATGTTACTGGCCGCCTGCTCGACGGACCAACGCTACAAACGCCAGGTGAGTGGTGACGAGTCTTATCTTACAGCGCCAGGGCTAAAGCCGCTTAACGCACCATCAGGTATGATCCTGCCGGTACAAAATGGTGAGTTTGATGTCCGCACCGTTAATTCGCAAGGCGCTGTGGGCAAACAGTTGGATATTCGTCCACCGGTACAACCACTGACATTATTGAGTGGCTCCCGCGCCGAAAATGCAACCGATACCAGCAAGCTATTGTTAGAGAATAGCCCGCAAAACCGCGATCTGTGGGCTCAGGTTACTCGTGTCCTGCAAGATCATAACTGGCCAATAGCCAGCCGTCAGGATGCCAGCCAAACGCTGACCACTGATTGGATCAAATGGAACCGGGCAGATGAAGATGTACAGTTCGAAGGCCGTTACCAGATAAGTGTGCAGGAGCAAGGTTATCAGCTGGCATTAGTAGTGAAATCCCTTGAGTTACAACAAGGGGGGAAAACCATCACTCAGTATAGCGAGATCCAGCGCTATAACAGCGCAATGCTGAATGCCATTATCGAAGGTTTGGATAAAGTGCGGGCTGACAGCGAGAGCAGTCAGGCCTCACGTAAAGTCGGTACGCTGGATGTACAAAGTGGCAGTGACGATACTGGCTTGCCTCTGCTGATTGTCCGTGCCCCTTATGCGGTTGTCTGGGAACGTCTGCCTGCTGCGCTTGAGAAAGTTGGCATGAAAGTGACCGACCGCAGCCGTCCGCAAGGTACTGTCAGCGTCACCAGTAAATCGCTGAGTAGCAGTAGCTGGGACGCACTGGGTGCCAAAGATCCTGAATTGCCAGAAGGCGATTATAAGTTACAGGTCGGTGACCTTGATAACCGCAGTAGCTTACAGTTCATTGGTCCGAAAGGGCATACCTTAACCCAGGCGCAGAATGATGCGTTGGTTGCGGTATTCCAGGCAGCGTTTAGCCAGACTAGCGCAACCGCGATAAAATAAAACCAAAGGGGCTTCGGCCCCTTTAGTTATTGTGCCCAGAAAACCCCCAGCTAGGCTGGGGGTTCAGTAAAGCTTTCAGCTTTGGGTCAGTTATAAAAACCCCTTTTGATTTGTTAAAACAGTTTGCGGTCTGGCAACTGCAAATGTTCAACAAGAAATCAAAAGGGGGTCCCAATGAGGGATGAAAAGAGCTTAGCGCACACCCGATGGAACTGTAAATATCATATAGTTTTTGCGCCGAAGTACCGAAGGCAGGTGTTCTACAGGGAAAAACGCAGAGCGATTGGCAGTATTTTAAGAAAACTGTGCGAATGGAAAAACGTGAATATCCTGGAAGCAGAATGCTGTGTGGATCACATCCATATGCTTCTGGAGATCCCGCCCAAGATGAGTGTCTCGGGATTTATGGGGTACCTGAAGGGAAAGAGCAGTCTGATGCTTTATGAGCAGTTTGGCGATTTGAAGTTCAAATACCGTAACAGGGAGTTTTGGTGTCGAGGGTATTACGTTGATACGGTAGGGAAAAACACGGCCAGGATACAAGAATACATAAAGCACCAATTGGAAGAGGATAAAATGGGTGAGCAACTCTCGATCCCGTATCCCGGTAGCCCGTTTACGGGCCGTAAGTAATCCATAGATGCAAATGTCAGATCGCGATGCGCCTGTTAGGGCGCGGCTGGTAACAGAGCCTTATAGGCGCATATGAAAAACCTCCGGCTATGCCGGAGGATATTTATTTCATGACGACTAAAATGGTCACATCACTGGAGTAATAAGATGCAAAAGCTAGCTGAGTTGTATCGTGGGAAGGCGAAAACCGTCTATACCACCGAAAATCCTGACCTACTGGTATTGGAGTTCCGTAACGATACGTCAGCACTGGATGGTCAGCGCATTGAGCAGTTCGATCGTAAAGGTATGGTTAATAATAAGTTTAACCATTTCATTATGACGAAATTGGAAGAGGCGGGTATTCCTACCCAAATGGAACGCCTGCTGTCAGATACCGAAGTACTGGTGAAAAAACTGGAGATGATCCCGGTTGAGTGCGTTATTCGTAACCGTGCTGCAGGTTCTTTAGTCAAGCGTCTGGGGATCGAAGAAGGTTTGTCACTGAATCCACCGTTGTTTGACCTCTTTTTGAAAAATGACGCAATGCATGACCCGATGGTTAATGAGTCCTACTGTAAAACCTTTGGTTGGGCGACAGAAGCGCAATTGGCCCGAATGAAAGAACTGAGCTATTTGGCGAATGATGTGCTGAGCAAATTGTTTGATGATGCCGGTTTAATTCTGGTGGATTTCAAACTTGAGTTCGGTCTGTTTAACGGTGAAGTGGTATTAGGGGATGAATTCTCTCCTGATGGTAGCCGTCTGTGGGATAAGAAAACCCTGAACAAGATGGATAAAGACCGTTATCGCCAGAGCCTGGGCGGTTTGATTGAAGCCTACGAAGAAGTTGCGCACCGTATCGGCGTAAAATTAGACTAACAGCGCAATCGATTACGTTTCTCTGTCGTGAGCGTTATCGGGGGGCGGTGGCCTTTATCTCCCCCCAAACTCGTCATTCTTGACACCATAGCGTCACCTGTATTCAGTCTATATTTGAGTGAAATCCCACCAGTTATATCAATCACCGCTATTTTTAATGGTATTCGATCTATCGATTTCCTACGATACGCGTAGAAAATCTGTCTGGGAGTCGTGCTATGCGTTGGCAAGGTCGTCGTGAAAGTAATAATGTGGAAGATCGTCGCGGGAATGCTTCCGGTGGTGGTGGGTTCCGGCCCCCAATAAGGGGCAAAGGAGGGGTCGCTATCCTGATTATTGTGTTGGTCGCGGGCTACTACGGCGTTGATCTGACGCCGCTATTAAATGGCGGTGATCCACTGTCACAAACCCAGACGCCGCCCCGTTCTCCTAAAGCTGTCAGTACGCAAGATGACCAATATGCTAAATTCACCTCGGTCATCCTGGCCGATACTGAAGATACCTGGAAACCTATCTTCCAGAAGATGGGCCGGACTTATCAGGATCCAAAACTGGTCATGTACCGTGGTGCAACCCAGACCGGTTGTGGTACCGGTCAGTCGGTCATGGGGCCGTTTTATTGCCCGGCAGATAGCACCATCTATATCGATCTCTCTTTCTATGAAGATATGAAGAATAAATTAGGTGCGGGCGGTGATTTTGCTCAGGCGTATGTTATTGCTCATGAAGTCGGCCATCACGTACAACATTTGATGGGGATTGATGCGAAGGTTCGTCAGCAACAGCAGGGCGTTTCTCAGGCGGAAGGTAATCGCTTATCGGTAAAAATGGAGCTGCAAGCCGACTGTTTTGCCGGGGTTTGGGGCAAGGCGATGGAAGAGCAACAGGTGTTGGAAGCAGGGGATTTACAAGAAGCGCTCAATGCGGCACAGGCCATTGGCGATGACCGGCTACAACAGCAAAGCCAGGGCCGCGTCGTGCCAGATAGCTTTACTCACGGAACCTCTCAGCAACGTTATACCTGGTTTAAACGTGGTTTTGACAGTGGTGATCCTAATAGCTGTAACACGTTTGCTAGTCACTAGGTTTAGCTGAGCCGTTAATCGATAATCATAAGATCTATTCTTCTCTGATTGGCACGCTTGTGCCGACATTGATTGCAATACAGGGATAAAGTCATGGCCGCTCTTGATCCAACGTTATTGATCCTTTTGGCGCTGGCCGCGCTTGGGATCCTCAGCCATAACATGACAGTGACATTGGCAATTCTAATATTGATCGCTATTCGTATTACGCCACTGAACTCATTTTTCCCGTGGGTGGAAAAATACGGGTTAACCATCGGTGTCTTGATTTTAACTATCGGCGTAATGGCACCAATTGCCAGTGGCAAAATCAGCGCCAGCGAGGTATTGCACTCATTTGTTCAGTGGAAATCTATCTTAGCCATTGTCGTGGGGGTGGCGGTATCGTGGCTCGGCGGGCGAGGTGTCTCATTGATGACGCACCAACCGTCGGTGGTGGCGGGGCTACTGGTAGGAACGGTGCTCGGCGTCGCCTTGTTCAAAGGCGTCCCTGTCGGGCCATTGATTGCCGCCGGTTTGCTCTCACTGGTCATAGGCAAGTCGTAAGATGACGAATCCAATCGTTGCCAGTCAACCACAGATGGCGCAGCAGGGGATCAGGCGTTTGCTGATCCTCAGTGGTCAGGCCGATTGGTCACGGCAGCAGGCAATAATGCTACGCCAGCATCTGGCAGGCGATTGGCTATGGTTGAGCGAGCAGCCTCCCGAAGGCGTCAACAGTATCAGTCCAACAGCGGCAAGAACTCTGTTGGGGCAGGAAAACTTACACGGCGTATTTGATGCAACCGATGGGTTAAATATAGAAGCGCTAGCCATCGTCGCGGGGACCTTGCGGGCGGGGAGTTGGCTGCTATTGCTGGTGCCTGAGTGGGATGACTGGCCGCAGCGGCCAGATAAAGACAGTTTGCGCTGGAGTGAGCAACCCGCTCCGATTGTCACAGCGAACTTTATCCGCCACTTACAGCGCCAGTTTTTGGCTGATCCCGATGTGGTGCTGTGGCAGCAAGATCGGCCACTCATATTACCAGCGGTTGGTTCTCGCCCATGTTGGCAGCAGCCAGACGGTTCACCAACCGCACAGCAACAGCATATTCTTCAGCGTCTGATGCAGGCAGATAGCGGTATTTGGGTACTGACAGCCGCTCGTGGGCGCGGTAAATCGACACTTGCCGGGATGTTAGTCACCCACTGGCAGGGGGCGTGTTGGGTGACCGGGCCGGGTAAAGCGGCCACTCAAGTGCTTAATCAACAAGCAGGGGAGCGGGCCAGATTTTGGGCACCAGACGCACTGTTGGATTATTGCCAACGGCATGATGTCAGTGATATTGACTGGTTGTTGATTGATGAAGCGGCGGCGATCCCGACACCGCTGTTATCGGCATTATTGGCGTATTTCCCCCGGGCATTATTGACCACCACGGTACAGGGATATGAGGGCACGGGGCGTGGTTTTTTACTGAAATTCTGCGCGACACTGGGCGATTGGCATCATTTGACGCTGACGGATCCTATCCGCTGGGCCACGGATGATCCCTTGGAACGAGTGATGGATAATGCCATGTTGTTCCATGATGAATTACTCGGCAATCATCCCCTACCAAAGCGGCCACCTGTGGCGCAGATCGAAATCCCCCTTTATGAACAACGCGATTGGCGAGATAACCCGGAGTTACTGCGGCGTTTTTATGGCTTACTCTCTACGGCTCATTACCGCACGACGCCGCTGGATTTACGCCGTCTGATGGATGCTCCGGGTATGCATTTCTCTGCCGCCAGAGTGGCCGATGCCGTGATTGGCGCATTATGGCTGGTGGATGAAGGGGGATTGAGCGAGGCACTGGCCCTTGATGTCTGGGCGGGTCGGCGGCGGCCCAGAGGGAATCTGGTGGCACAATCACTGGCCGCTCATAGCGGGCAGTGGCAGGCACCAACGCTGTTATCGCGGCGTATCAGCCGGGTTGCTGTCACGGCAGCATGGCGGCAGCAAGGAATTGCCCGCCGGATGATTGCCGCAGAACAGGCCCATGCCCGCCAGCAGCAGTGTGATTTTCTTTCGGTCAGTTTTGGCTATACCGCCGAGTTGGCTCATTTTTGGCACCGCTGTGGTTTTCGTTTGGTACGTATTGGTAGCCATAAAGAGGCCAGTAGCGGTTGTTATACCGCAATGGCGTTGTTACCTCTTAGTCCCGCGGGGGAGGCACTCTGTCAGGCGGCGCAGCAGCAGTTAAAACGTGATTGGTATTGGTTACAGCAATGGATTGGCATACCAACCCCGGTATTTTTACGGCTACCTGAACCGCCGGAGGTCACGTTAACTGACGACGATTGGCGGGAACTGGCAGGATTTGCTTTTGCTTTTCGCCCATTAGAGGCCAGTTTACCGGCGCTACAACGGTTGTTATTACACACCGAGTTACCCCTTTCGGCGTTACGACACTATTTGCAGTTACGCACTCCTCAGTCTGAGATTATCAATACCCTTGGTTTGATAGGGCGTAAGGCATTGGTGGCACTGTGGCGTCAGGAAGCCGCCGAGGGGATGGCAATGATTGATGTGGATAAAATGATCATGTCTGCCAAACCATCGGCGCGGTGTAGCACTGTCCGGTTACCCGGTAGAAAAAACCTTACGATATGCCAATGCTAATACCAGCGGTGCGTTAGCGGTTTCGCACAAAGGCCCAATGGAAGGTTTATCCAGTCTTAGGCAAATCGAGCAGTGTATCCTAGAGCAATCCCACGCAGGTCCTCTTCTTGAACAAGAGCGTGGGACTGTCACGGTTATAAATTATGCCATCGTCAATTGGTGAATAAGGCGGTAGCGCCGCATGGAATATTATTTGCGGCTTGCTTACTTTTTCTTATTTTGATCCGGCCAGTCATCTTCATCATCCCACTGGGCATTATTGTCACGGTGGGGCGGTAGCTCCGGTTTATTATCCAAAAAACGCTTATGATCAAGACGGCGTAACTCTTTAATGCCGTTTAATATCATTCCCACTAACAGGATAAGAATGATCCACCAGTAATCAGCTAACCATTGCATGGTTAAATTCCTTTGGTTGTGGCAATACCTGTCATATTTCAAGTTGTCTGCCTTCCGGCAACTCGCACTATTTAAGGTAGATAAATCGTGAAAAAATCATCGGCAAATGACTTGCCAGCCATTCACTGCCCGCCACATCTTGTGATTGCCAAGCCGCCAGTAGAATCTTGGGGGTCAGCAAATGCTCCGCTTGTTCTGCCAAAGGGCGGTAACTCAAATGCCAGGGTTCCACCGCGACGCCCCCATTATCTGTAGCGAATGGTCGGTAAAAACCAAATTCTGCCATATGGGCACTTAACCATTGGGTGAGCGGATAGAAATAGCCACCCGCATCGTATTCCCATGGCTCTAGCTGTAGTTTTTCACCCGTTGGTAGCCGCGATGGATCGTAAATATCCAGGTCGCTACCCCAATGATGGCGGCTGGTTCCCGGCAGAGCGGACCAACGCAATATCGCCTCACAACGGGCTGCGGTATCTAACGAGAAAATATCTATCGGCTGGCTGTCTTGATCTAATACTGGCCGCTCACCGCGAAATTTGCCATTCCAAATAGCCAATTGGCGGCCAAAATCGCGAAAAGTACTGGCGGGTTGTAAATCAAACCCCGCAACTTTAGCGGCCTGTTGCATTGCTTGAAAAGCCTCAGCCGCCTGTGGCTGTAGGCGATGAGCGCCACTTAACACCACCAAATGATCTGTCGAAAGGCCAGTAAGCATCTGCGGCGTTAATGTATTATCGGTCATGCGATCAGTTGTTCCATGATTTTCTGGTACATACGGCTGAGCAATTGTAAATCAGCCGCGCTAACACATTCATTAACTTTATGAATGGTGGCATTAACTGGCCCCAACTCAACCACTTGCGCCCCCATTAACGCAATAAAGCGGCCATCTGACGTCCCCCCGGTGGTTAACAGTTGCGGTGTGATTTCAGTGTAATGCTTAACGGCATTAACCACGGCATCCACCAACGCCCCTTTGGCGGTCAGGAAAGGTTGACCAGACAATACCCATTCCAGGGTGTAATCAAGCTGATGTCGATCCAGCAATGCGGCTACCCGTTGCTTGATCAGGCTGTCAGTCAGTTCAGTACTGAAACGGAAGTTAAACTGCACATAAAATTCACCGGGAATAACATTATTGCTGCCCGTACCGGCCTGTAAATTGGCAATTTGCATACTGGTGGCAGGGAAAAACGCATTGCCTTCATCCCATTGGGTGGCAACCAATTCATTCAGCGCTGGCATAGCACGATGAACGGGATTATCCGCCAGATGAGGATACGCCACGTGCCCTTGCACTCCATGAATACGCAAGTTAGCGGTGATGGAGCCACGGCGGCCATTTTTCACGATATCGCCAACCCGGTCAGTACTGGATGGTTCGCCCACCAGACAATAATCCAGCCGCTCGTGGCGTGCCATCAGGGCTTCAACCACTTTTACTGTACCGTTGGTGGCTTTGGCTTCTTCATCGGAGGTTATCATAAAGGCCAGGCGGCCTTTGTGGTCAGGGTGCGCGGCGACAAAACGCTCGGCTGCTACGATCATTGCTGCCAGTGAGCCTTTCATGTCTGCGGCACCTCGGCCATACAACATGCCGTCACGGATGGTGGGTTCAAACGGTGGGCTGTGCCAGTGGCTCTCGTCACCGGTAGGCACCACATCCGTGTGACCAGCAAATGCCAGCGTTTCGCCTTCGCCACGCCATGCCCAAAAATTAAGCGTATCACCAAAATTCATGGGTTCGATGGTAAAGCCGATGGCGGCTAGGCGCTGGATCATGATCTCTTGGCAACCCGCATCTGAAGGGCTGAGCGATGGGCGTTTAATTAACTGTTGGGCCAATTCGATTACCGGACAGATCATGTTATTGCACCTCAGTAGCGGGTTGGTTATGAATAAATTCTTGATAGCTTTCAATTTTGAAGCCTAGCAGCATCTCACCATTCGGGCCTTCCAGCAGTGGCCGCTTGATTATGGCAGGCTGTGCTAGCATCAGCGCCTTGGCACTTTGGGCATCGGTTATTGCATCGCGTTGCTCAGGGGGCAGCTTACGCCAGGTGGTTCCACGGGTATTCAGCAACGGCTCCCAACCCAGTGTATCGATAAAGCCCTGTAGGCATTCGTCACTGAGGCCATCAGCCCGGTAATCGTGGAACTGATAGGCAATGCCTTGTTCTTCCAACCAGCGGCGGGCCTTTTTTATGGTGTCACAGTTTTTGATGCCATAAAGGCGCAATGCGGGCGTTACAGGGCGATCTGACATGGAAAAATAGTACCTCGGCTAAAAGAGAAAATCAGGCCAGCCACTCATGCGAAGGCCAGCCCCAAGGGAGCAATTAGCCCATAATGCGGGAAAAGTGTGTTTGAATCCAGATGACAGTGGGCGGTTTAGCACAGAGATAAACAGAGGCAGCCTGAGGATTTAGCCAATACGATCGAGATCGGCGGCATATTGCCGGATAGCTTTCTGATAGAGGCTGGTGTTCTGATGATGTGATGTGTCAGCCAGTAATATTAATAACGTACTGATGGCCTCTTTGGTTTCGCTGAGGTTGTACAGCGTCATGACTCGGAACAACGTTATCTCTTTTGCTTGCGGAAAACGGACCAGAGCGTGATCAAAAGTCTCTAACGCTGCTTGATACAACCCGAGCGTGCGGTAGGTACTGCCTAGCCCCAAATAAGCAGCCTGCAATTCTGTACCCACCAGGTTATGTTCGATAGCGGCGCGATAAAAGGGAACCGCCTGCAACTCCAACCCTTGCACATCATAAAGTGAGGCTATTTTATAGAGCAAGCTGGCGTTATCTGGCGAACGGCTGAGTAAATCCTGTGCCATTGCCAGTGCATCACCATAGCGGCCAAGCTCTTTTAGCGAGTCGATGGAGTGTTTCATACATTTCACACCGTGGCTTATCAGCAAACTGTTTGCTGCTTTAGATTTTGCTGCTTTAGATAAGGAGCACGCTACTCTGGAAATGTGTCACTGGCAAGTTAAGCCGAGGGGATAGTTTACAAATAGTGCCGTTTTATACCATAAGCTAACCTTTGTAGAGGATTTTAGTGAGGGAGAATTAGAAGAGAAAAGTTTAAAGAACGAGCGACATCACAAAATAGGAAGACAAAGAATTAACTTCGTTGCGCAGGAATAGACATTAACTATATGTTGATTTTTCGTTTCATAAATGAGACCAGAGGTTAAATATATGTTAATGAAAATTAAAGTATTTATGTTCGCGATGGCGGCATTAACCACTCTTCCTGCATTCGCTCAACTTCCAAGCTATTACCCCGCCGATTATCAGAAGATTGTGGATGGTGCAAAAAAAGAGGGCAAAGTGGTGGTCTATTCTGCGACGGATATTAAGGCGGCAGCCCCGTTGATTAAGGGATTCGAAGCGGCTTATCCGGGTATTAAAGTTGAATACAACGATATGAATAGCACGGAGTTATACAACCGCTACATCAGTGAGCAGGCATCGGGGAGCACCAGTGGCGATGTTGTGTGGAGTTCCTCCATGGATACCGCACTCAAGTTGGCTACCGACTATGCGCTCGAATATCTCTCCCCTGAGCAGGCGGAGTTGCCGAAATGGGCAATATGGAAAAACAAAGCCTACGGCTCTACTTACGAACCCGTTGTCTTTATCTATAACAAGCGCCTGATCCCACAGGCCGATATGCCTGATACCCACATCGCACTGGCAAAACTCATCGTTAGCCAGCCTGATAAATTCAAAAGGAAAGTCACAACCTATGATATTGAAAAATCAGGCTTAGGGTTCATGTTGTCGGTACAGGATTTCAAGGCGGATCCGAATTACTTTACGACACTGGCTAATATCGCTAAAGGTGGTCTGACCGTGCAATCCTCCACCGGGACGATGATGGAACGGGTGTCATCCGGTGAAAATCTGATTGGTTTTAACATCCTCGGTTCTTACGCTGAAACCCGTGCCAAAACGGACCCTTCTCTTGGGATCGCCTACCCGAAGGATTACACACTGGTGCTATCGCGGGTGACCTTTATCAGCCAAAAGGCTCCCCACCAGAATGCAGCCAAGCTGTGGGTTGACTATCTGCTCTCAGAGAAAGGCCAAAATATTCTGGCCAATCAGTCAGATATTCCTTCTATCCGCAAAGATATTGACGGTAACAACGATATTGATGGTCTGACCAAAAAACTGGGCAGTGCGCTGAGACCCATCCCGGTTGATGAGAGCCTATTGGAATATATGGAACAGGCTAAACGTTTGGACTACATCAAACAGTGGCGTACCGCAGCAGCAAAATAGTGGCTTTATCTGGGTGCGCTTGCCTTATGGGCATGCGCAGTCCTTGGTTTTATCGGCTTGATCATACATGGATCTTTAACCAACAGGGCTCACTATGAAAGCATTGCGCAGAAAATGGCAGAGCTTGCCGCGCGGCTTAGTTGTGTTGATAACCGCACTGGTTATCTACATACCGATATCATTTATTATTATTCAAAGCTTCCTGTCAGCTCCTTTTTTCTCCCCTTCAAAGGTACTGAGTCTTGATGCGTTCAGGTTTATTTTTTCTGATCCTGATTTTTACAAGGCGCTGAAAAGTGGTTTTATTCTGGCGACAGGGCTAGTGGTGATTGCTATTCCACTCGGGGGGATCCTGGCCTTTCTGATGATAAGGACTGACTTACCTGGCCGGCGGATAATTGAACCGTTGATTCTGGTGCCTATCTTTGTCTCACCCATGGTCTTGGGCTTTGGTTATGTGGTGGCGGCTGGGCCTGTGGGCTTCTTCTCTTTGTGGGCAGAATCCTTACTGGGTTTCGTACCCTGGAATATTTACGCCATGTCTAGCATCGTGGTGATCGCTGGCCTGACCCATGTTCCTCATGCCTATCTCTATATTTCATCGGCACTACGCAGCGTCGGTTCTGATGTTGAAGAAGCTGCCCGCACGGCAGGGGCTTCGCCATTACAGGTGATGAGTGCGGTCAGTTTGCCAATGGTGCGCCCATCGATCCTCTATGCCACCGTGTTGTTGTTCTTCCTGGGGCTAGAAGTATTTGGGTTGATGTTGGTGCTGGGTGATCCGGAAGGAAACTTGGTGCTGGCGACCTATCTCTATCAATTGACCAATAAACTGGGTACGCCGTCTTATCATTTGATGGCTGCGGTTGCTGTGGTGCTCATCTGCATCACTATTCCGCTCGTGATGTTACAACACATGCTGATGCGAACGGCTCACCGTTTTGTTACGGTCAAAGGCAAAGCCTCACAGGCACGGGCCTTGCCACTGGGCAAATGGCGTTGGGTTGCCGGTGCGGTGGTGGCATTTTGGTTGACGGTGACGATTGGCGTACCGTTGGTGGGGGTCGTGCTGCGCGCCTTTGTGTCTAACTGGGGGGTTGGGGTGTCCCTTTGGGATGAACTGTCCCTCAGTACGTTCTACACCATTTGGCAACAGCCGAATCTACTGCGGGCTATCGTTAACTCGATGGCTATCGGGGTGTTCGGTGGGGCGTTGGCTGTTATTTGTTATCTGTTTATTGGTATCGCGATGCACCGCAAGCCCGATGGGGTGACTCGCTTCCTCGACTACAGTGTATTGGTGCCGCGTGCCGTACCGGGTTTATTGGCTGGGTTGGCATTCCTTTGGGTCTTTCTGTTCTTGCCTATGTGGCTGGATAACTCGCTGAAAGAGGGTTGGCTGGCCGCATTACCCATGACCGAGTGGTTACAGGACCATCTGGTGGTGTGGCTACGTTCCTTGCGCAGCACCATCTTCAGTGTCTGGCTGGCGTATACCGTGGTATGGATGGCATATGGCCTGCGGTTGATCTCCTCGACCCTGTTGCAGGTCGGACCAGAGCTGGAAGAAGCCGCGCGCAGTACTGGTGCCCGCCGTGGTCAGGTTACCCGCCATGTCACTATTCCGTTATCCCGCTATGGCCTGATTGGTTCATGGTTGCTGATGTTCTTGATTTTTGAGCGTGAATATTCCACCGGTGTTTATCTCCTTTCACCGGGCACGGAAACCATAGGTTCGATGCTGGTCTCGCTGTGGGCGGCGGGTGCCATTGATATCGTCGCCGCACTCTCCTTTATCAATATCCTTCTGGTGGTGTTAGGCCTCGGTATTGCACTACGTTTTGGAGTCAAATTACATGATTGAATTATCGGTAGATAACCTGCATTTAACCTATGGTGACAATCCCGTGTTGAAAGGGGTGTCCATGGAATTAAAACGGGGCGAAGTTGTCTCGCTGCTCGGGCCATCGGGGAGCGGTAAAACCACCTTACTGCGTGCGGTTGCTGGGCTGGAGAAACCGAGTCAGGGCCACATTATCATTGGTGAAAAGACGGTTTATGACGGCTCATCCCATAGTGAAATACCCGCCGAAGAGCGCAATCTAGGCTTAGTATTCCAGTCTTATGCTCTGTGGCCACATAAAACGGTATCTGAGAACGTTGCCTATCCACTGAAATTACGCAAAATCTCAACGTCGGAAATCAGCCAGCGCGTACAAGCGGTGCTTGAACAGCTTGGACTGGGGGCGCTTGGCAATCGCCACCCCCATCAACTTTCGGGAGGGCAACAACAACGGGTCGCTATTGGCCGTGCGCTGGTCTACAACCCGCCCGTTATCCTGTTGGATGAACCTTTATCGAATCTGGACGCCAAATTACGCGAAGAAGCACGAGTATTTCTGCGTGAACTGATCATGAATCTCGGTTTGTCCGCGCTGATGGTAACCCACGATCAAAACGAAGCTATGGCAATCTCCGACCGTATCTTATTGCTTAATAACGGTAAAATTGAACAGCAGGGGACGCCGCAGGAAATGTACGGCTCGCCATCAACGTTGTTCACCGCCGAGTTTATGGGCAGTAACAACCGCTTACATGGCAAGATTATCGACGTCCGTGATGGTAAGGCGCGTATCGAAGGTAAAGATTGGGGGTTGTGGGGATGGGCGGGGGAGGGGGTTACCGCAGGTCAAGAAGGAACGGCGGTTATCCGTGTGGAGCGGGTTCGTTTAGGGGATAACCTGGATGGCAATCAGCTTGAATTACCGTTGCTGACCAGTATGTATCTGGGAGACCGCTGGGAGTATCTGTTCCGCACCGTCGCTGACGATTTTGTGATCCGTGCTTATGGCCCTGAAGTTCGTGGTAAAGAGTCCTGTCATCTCTCCTTACCGACTGAACATCTGTGGATTTTTCCTAAGCTATAAAAACCTGAGGTTATTGGCCGATCTGTTTTATCGTACGGGGGAAGGATTTATCGCACCTGGATACCGTTTGCCAACGCTCTGGCAAGCGGTATACCCGTTACAAATGGGTTATTCGTTACAAATGACTGACTCAATTTCTATACACCATAAGCTAGCTGCCACCGTTTTTTCATTGTTGTCCCTTTCTGGCGCACTCCTCTTGCTTATTCTCACCGTTTAATATCGCATCATTGTGTTTTTTCAGTGGCTTTAATAATTCTTTAAGAGAATTATCTTCCTGATTTGGTTTTTTTTGGTTCCGGTAATTGTAGCGATTTAATTTATATCTATATTTAGTTCCTTAAATCTATATTTAACGATATTTAAAGTTGTATTGTTTGCGATATTCATATCTTTTTAATCCACCAGACCGATCACATTAATTCTTATTTTTAGACGTAAAATATCAATTGGACGATAACCAGTAGAGAACTAAAAATGATGAATTTAAAGGTTAACAGGAGCATTATTAGTGCTTCGATATCGGTCATCTTAGCTGCGGGCGTCATGGGTGGCCCTGCATATGCTGATGATGTCAAACTCAAAGCAACAAACACCAATGTTGCTTTCGCTGATTTTACGCCAAAAGAATACAGCACGAAGAATAAGCCAAATATCATTGTCTTAACCATGGATGACTTAGGTTATGGGCAGCTCCCTTTTGATAAGACCTCCTTTGACCCTAAGTCGATGGAAGATCGGGACGTTGTTGATACCTACAAAATAGGCATTGATAAAGCCATTGAAGCCGCCAAAAAGTCCACGCCAACACTACTCTCGTTGATGGATGAAGGGGTTCGTCTGACGAATGGCTACGTTGCTCATGGCGTATCAGGGCCTTCGCGGGCGGCCATTATGACGGGCCGGTCCCCTGCAAGGTTTGGTGTTTACTCCAATACCGATGCTCAGAATGGGATTTCATTAGAAGAGACATTCCTGCCTGAGTTATTGCAAAACAATGGCTATTACACGGCGGCCATCGGAAAATGGCATCTTTCAAAAATCAGTAATGTTCCTGTTCCTGAAGCGGAGCAAACGCGCGATTACCACGATAACTTTACAACTTACTCAGCCGATGAATGGCAGCCTCAAAACCGAGGCTTCCAGTATTTTATGGGTTACCATGCCGCGGGAACGGCTTATTATAATTCCCCGTCTCTTTTCCATAATAAAGAGCGGGTGAAAGCCAAAGGTTATATCAGTGATCAACTTACCGATGAGGCTATCGGTGTTGCCAATAGAGCTAAATCCTTAGATGAGCCATTCATGATGTATTTGGCTTACAGTGCTCCCCATTTACCTAATGATAATCCAGCGCCGGATGAATATCAGAAACACTTTAATACAGGTAGCCAAACTGCTGATAACTTCTATGCCTCTGTCTATTCTGTTGACCAGGGCGTAAAACGGCTTCTTGAGCAGCTTAAAAAGAATGGTCAATATGACAATACGATAATTATGTTTACCTCTGATAACGGTGCCGTTATCGATGGGCCATTACCGTTGAACGGTAATCAGAAAGGGTATAAAAGCCAAACATTTCCTGGCGGAACCCATACTCCAATGTTTATTTGGTGGAAGGGGAAATTGCAAACAGGAAATTATGACAAGTTGATCTCTGCAATGGATTTCATGCCTACAGCGCTTGAAGCCGCTGAGATTGATGCTCCAAATAATTTAGATGGTGTCTCACTGCTTCCTTATTTGACGGGGAAAAGCAAAGCTGAACCGCATAAATATCTTACCTGGGTGACATCCTATACCCACTGGTTCGATGAAGAGAATATTCCATTCTGGGATGGTTACCATAAATTTGTGCGTAATGAATCCAATGAATATCCTAAAAACCCAAATACCGAAGATCTTAGTCAATTCTCTTATACCATCCGCAGTAATGACTACTCTTTAACCTATACCTATGAAGGTAATAAGTTAAATCTGTATAAACTGAGTGATTTAAATCAAAAACAAGACCTTGCAAGTACCCATCCTGATGTTGTTAAGGTAATGCAAGCCGAGATGAGGAACTTCATTAATCAGAGTCAATCTCCTGTTAGTGAAGTTAATCAGGATAAATTTAATAAAATTAAGCAATCGCTTGGTATGAATTAAGCCGCCAAAGGCGGCAAGTATTTTTCTTGCCGTCTGTCTATCTCCATGAGGAAAACTATGCATATCACGGCTAAACCAACCAGCTACCAGTGTAATTTAAAGTGTGATTACTGCTTTTATCTCAGTAAAGAAAACATTTTTCAGCACAAAGGTTGGATGACTGAAGAAACCCTTGAAACATTTATCGAGCGATATATCAGTGCATCGGGGCATGATGTGTATTTCACTTGGCAAGGGGGTGAGCCTACCATGGCTGGGCTGGATTTCTTTGAGAAAGCGATACAGTATCAGAACCGCTATAAAGGGACTAAAAAAATACACAACGCTTTACAAACTAACGGTATTTTATTAGATGATGCATGGTGTCTCTTTCTAAGAGAAAATCATTTTTTAGTCGGTGTGTCTATTGATGGCCCTAAAGAGTTACACGATCGCTACCGTGTGACTCGCTCAGGCAAAGGATCGTTTGATAAAGTGATGGCAGGTATTGAGCAACTCAAAAAACATCAGGTAGAGTTTAATACATTAACCGTGATAAATCGTATCAATGTAAAATACCCCCTTGAAGTTTATCGAACGTTAAAATCTATCGGTGCTAAACATATCCAATTTATTGAACTGTTGGAAACAACCGAGCCTAATATTGATTTTTCAAATCAAAAAAGCACGTTTGAACTTATTGAGTTCACTGTCCCTGCGGTTGATTATGGCCATTTCATGGCGGAGGTCTTCAAAGAATGGGTTCGCCATGATGTAGGAACTCTCTTTATTCGCCAGTTTGAGTCTTTTGTCAGCCGATTTATTGGCAATGGGCACACGAGCTGTGTTTTCCAAAAATCGTGCAAAAATAATTTTGTGATGGAGTCCAATGGTGACATTTATGAATGTGATCACTTTGTCTACCCTGAGTATAAAATAGGCAATATTTACCACGATAAATTGGATTCGTTGGCGAGCGATAAATTATCCGCGCAAAAAGAGGTGCTATCTGAGTCATGCCGTAAGTGTATGTATAAAGCCATTTGCTATGGCGGTTGCCCAAAACATAGGATTGATCAGGACAGCGATGGGATGAAATCCTATTTTTGCGCAGGGTATAAAATACTCTTCTCGGTTATGGTGCCTTATATGAATGCGCTGGCTGAATTAGAAAAAAATGGTATTCCATTGGATAAGATCATGGGTATCGTCGATGACATTGAATGTGGAATAAAATCACAACAGCAGCATTAATTATGGTCATTGACCTACAAGATAGAGGCTCACTAATATAAAAGATGGCGTATTAGTGAGCGAACACGGGGTCCAAGCTAATTGGTATTGTTACAAACAGCACCCACCCCAGAAATCCAGTAAATTTAGGCATACTTCTCGTTGGTGAGTTTTGTACTGGAACACGGTCTAAGGCTGACCTCTTCAGCATGGGATAATATTCGCTGGTGTTACTGAAGTCATCAGCGCTAACGGTTTCTGATGAATCAGTTTTTCAGTCTCAGGGCCATTTTTGAAGAGCAAAACTCAGATTATGGCTCTCTAGGCAACAATATCAGTAAAATCATCCCTCTTCTAATTAGCTTGCTCATTATTTTTACTATTCAAAAAAACAGGCGTATAATTAACCGCGATTATTAGAGAGGATGTTATGGTTATGGTTGAGGTTGAGTTAAATATTTGGAAAGCGTTTATCGATGCGATGCTGCGTAAGGCATAGCCAGATAAACCTATTGTGAGCGTTAAGTATCATTCTGGTTTTAATGAGTGATTTGTTTTATCCCCAGGGGAGGAATCCTCGCAAAAAGGCAGAACCGTAGAGGCACTGCCTTTTTTATTACCCGCGTTAAATCACTACCATCTTGTGCAAAAAATTACACGTAATCATCACCAGTAATGAATTGTTAATAATGAAGAATAAATATTATCGCCCTGGTAGCCCATGGCATGACGAAATAGTGACTTTCTGCGTTCCTGAGCTGTATATCAGGCATTTTAATTCCTCATACTGGTTTTTGCGCCAAAGGACTTTCTTAATAGGATTAACAACAACATCAACAGTGTCGCGGGTAACCAGACCCAGAGCAGTTCAGAAATTATCACCGCATGTCCTGCAGGTGTTGCGTATTTCGCGAGCTGAAACGGCGCGACTTTAATGACTTGCCACGGTAAAAAGAATCGCTCGCTACTCCATGGCCATAGCCATCCAACGCCTTTACCCCCGGTGGTCAGCGAATCCAGCACGCTGTGCGAGAGCAGTGATACAAATAAAAATAGCCAGATACGGGTAAGCGAAGTATTGAAGAATCGATAGAACGCCAGTAGTAGCGTGGGTAAGGCGAAGGCAAATAGCAGGGAGTGCGTAAATCCACGATGGCCGAAAGCATGGCCATAGGCGACGCCAAATTTAAAGGCCAATACATCGGCATCAGGTAGCATCGAAATCGCTATTCCTGCCAGTAATAGGCGGGGTGGAATAATTTTTGTCCCTAATCCAAGACCGAGGGTTAAAGGAATAGCCGCATGTGTAATGATGGTTGGCATTATAAATTAATCGCTCCTAAAGCATTAACGTGTTTCGATAAGTAAATTCGGAATAAAAATTTAATTCTCTCAACTCCCACTCACGTTTATCATTGGAATTAACCTTATTTATTATAAGTTGATTTTGAGGGGAAGATAATCAGACTCACCTGCATTTTTTGTAGGATATTTCTTTATATTATGATGCTGAGATGAAAGAACAATAAAATAGCCAGAAAGTAGGGCGGGGACGCCCTAGGGTGAGTATTGCGCGATTGTTATATTTATTGGTTTATTTTGTGGCGAGTTTTATTTTTGGTTCTCTGAGTCAACACCCTTTAAGGCTTTGTTAACCCATAAATTAAATTCATCAAGAAATGCTAATCTTGCTTGAGTAATAATAGCATTTCCTTCGTCGGCTGTTTTTAGTGGCGTAATATTGAGTGTTTTTTCAAGGAAGGTGAGAAATTCGAAGAATTCAGGTTCTTGCGTACTTCCATCAAAATTACAACATGATGCCTCATCGCCATGAAGATATAACTCTTCACCTAGAGACATCAGGCTTAATAGCTCATCAAAATTGCGGGCCACTATCGGGAAATCCCCTTCATTTCCGGCGACGACAACAGGCATTTCATCTAACGATTTCCCTTGCCCATCATCCCAAAAACAAAAATGACTGCCCCCCATATCGGCCTCGCAGAACTGAATGAGGTCTCTTTTGGCTATATGATGATCTGCACCATTTTCATCATATGAATCTATCCAATAAGTTAACCCTTCATCATCGGATGACGTCACGATGAATATTGTGGAGAAGTCCGGGTTCTTTTCTGCAAATTGGATAAATGTAGCTATACGTTCAGGGATATTTCTCTCATAAATATTAGCCATTCTTTGTCCTTAATATACCCCCAGTATTTGACGTTGCAGCCAGCAAATGAACCCCAATAAATCAGTGATTCAGGTGAATATGCGTAGCTAATCCCAGAGGGACTTCAAGTAAAAAGGGTATGAAGAGTGAATCTGATGCAATAAAGCGGCATGGTTTTTTCGTCATGCCGCAGGGGAGAACCGACTTTACTTCAAGTTGCCTATTATTGGCTACCTTCCTGTAACTTGAACTATTTAGGGTTTATCTCTTTGTTCGGTATTATTCTGCCGGGAAAACGGCGACGTACCAAGACAAAGAACAGAGGCACAAAGAAAATAGCCAGTACAGTGGCTGAGATCATCCCGCCCATTACGCCGGTGCCCACCGCATGTTGGCTACCGGAACCCGCGCCCTGGCTGATTGCCATCGGCAATACACCAAAAATAAAGGCCAGCGAGGTCATCAAAATAGGCCGTAATCGCTGGCGAGAGGCCTCCAGTGTTGCCTCGACCAGGTCCTTACCTCGGTTATTCAGTTCATTGGCAAACTCAACAATCAAAATGGCATTCTTGGCCGAGAGCCCAATGATGGTTAATAGACCGACTTGGAAGTAAACATCATTTTCCAGCCCACGCATCCAAGTGGCTGCAACAGCACCTATCACCCCTAACGGGACCACCAGCATCACGGAGAATGGGATTGACCAGCTCTCATACAATGCAGCCAGGCAGAGGAAGACCACCAGTAGCGAGATAGCATAGAGGGCGGGTGCCTGAGAGCCGGACAATCGCTCTTGATAAGACATGCCGGTCCACTCTAAACCAAAGCCATTGGGCAATTGGCTGACCAGTTTTTCCATCACATCCATCGCGGTACCGGTACTGACTCCAGAAGCCGCTTCACCGACAATTTCCAGTGCTGAATAGCCGTTGTAGCGCTCCAGGCGGGGAGAGCCATATTCCCATCGGGTAGTAGAGAAGGCGGAGAAAGGCACCATGCCGCCATTTTTATTGCGCACATACCATTTGTTGACGTCTTCCGGCAGCATACGGGCCGTGGCTTCTGATTGAACATACACCTTCTTCACCCGTCCACGGTCAACAAAATCATTGACATAGGTTGAGCCCCAGGCGGTTTTCAGCGTGCTGTTAATGTCATTCAGAGAGACGCCCAGTGCTTGCGCTTTGCGTTGATCAATATCAATCTGCAACTGTGGGCTATCATCCAGCCCGTTATGCCGCACTCGGGTTAACGCGGGTTCCTGCGACGCCATCTGCAACAATTGGTTGCGGGCGACCATCAATTTATCATGGCCATGGCCGCCATGGTCCTGTAATTCCATATCGAAACCTGACGACCCACCTAAACCTGAAATTGCTGGCGGACTACTGACCGACACCTTCGCTTCAACAATTTTACTGAGTTCTTTAGTCGCTCGTTCAATAATAGCGAATGAGGAATCGGTGCTGGCGGTGCGTTGATCCCAGTCGGCAAGGCGAATAAACAGGCGTGCTACATTTTGCCCATTTCCGCCAGGGCCAGAGCCGACGGTAGCGAATACGGATAATACGTTGTTTTTCTCTTCTGTCAGGAAGTAATTCTCAACTTTCTCAACCACTTTCAGTGTCTGTTGCTGAGTTGATCCAACCGGAAGTTGCACCTGAGCCATAAAGACACCACGGTCTTCCAATGGCAGGAAAGAGGTGGGTAATTTAAGGAATAGCAAGGCCAGCCCGCCGAGCAACAGTAAATACAGCAGCATGTAGCGCAAGCTGTGATGCAATACGCGCGCGACACCTCTTTCGTAACGGTGAGAATTACGGTCAAACATGCGGTTAAACCAACCGAAAAACCCCCGTTTAGCGTGATGATGCCCCGGTGCAATGGGTTTAAGTAGGGTGGCACACATGGCCGGTGTCAGGATCAACGCGACCAATACCGACAGCACCATGGCCGAAACGATAGTAATGGAGAACTGACGATAGATAGCCCCGGTGGTGCCGCCAAAGAAGGCCATTGGAATAAATACGGCAGACAGTACCAGCGCTATCCCGATCAGTGCGCCTTGAATTTGCCCCATCGATTTTCGTGTGGCCTCGCGCGGATCCAGCCCTTCTTCGCTCATCACCCGTTCGACGTTTTCCACCACCACAATGGCGTCATCCACCAACAGCCCGATAGCCAGAACAATGGCAAACATGGTTAACGTATTAATACTAAAGCCAAATGCCGATAGCACGGCAAAGGTGCCCAATAGCACCACCGGTACGGCAACCGTTGGGATCAAGGTTGCGCGGAAGTTCTGTAAAAAGAGATACATGACCAAGAAAACCAACAGAATGGCTTCCAGCAGTGTTTTCACCACGTCCTTAATGGACGCTTGTACAAACGGTGTGGTTTCGTAGGCGATTTTGGCTTCTAAACCGTGAGGGAAGAACGGTGCCAATTCGGCAAGCCGGGCTTTGACCCGTTTATCGGTTTGTAATTCATTGGCCCCGGAAGCCAGTTTAATCCCCATACCTGAGGCGGCTTGGCCGTTGAAGCGGCTGAGATAATCGTACTTCTCGGAACCCAGCTCTATTTTTGCGACATCGCCCAGGGTGACCAGTGAACCGTCCTGATTGACCCGTAGCGTAATTTCCCGAAACTCTTCGGGTGTTTGTAGCTGGGATTGGGCGTTGATGGTCGCGTTCAATGCCTGATTATCAACGGCGGGGGTTCCGCCCAATTGACCTACGGCGACCTGAGTATTCTGGGATTGAATCGCACTGACAATATCACTCGTTGTCAGCTGATAGTTAGTAAGTTTATTCGGATCGAGCCAAATACGCATCGCATATTGTGAACCAAAGGCATCGACGCTGCCGACCCCTTCAATTCTGCTGAGTGGGTCTTGCAGATTACTGGCGACATAATCGGAGATATCTTGTTTATCCATACTGCCGTCAGTGGAGACAAACGCCACCATCATCAAGGTGTTATCACCCGATTTTGAAACGGAAACCCCTTGTTGTTGTACGTCTTGGGGCAGCCTCTTGATGGCTGATTGCAGTTGATTCTGTACCTGCTGCATCGCTTCGTTAGGGTTAGTACCCGCCTGAAACGTGAGCGTGACACTGGCGCTACCTGAATTGCTGCTTTGTGATGACATATACAACAGGTTATCCAGGCCGGTCATGCTTTGTTCAATCACTTGGGTAACGGTATTTTCCAGTGTTTGAGCAGAGGCTCCGGGGTAGCTGGCGCTGATACGTACATTCGGGGGGGCCAAATTCGGGTATTGTTCGACAGGGAGTGTCGAGATTGCCAATGCGCCGGTGAGACACAAAATTATCGCCAATACCCAGGCAAAAATCGGGCGGTCGATGAAAAAATTTGCCATGTAGTGCCAACCTTTATTCAGAAAATGAGTACCCTTCGTCCTTGACGTCGCAGCGGCTCTCGCCCACTTGCAGCCTTGTTGTGACGCCAAGGGCGTTAGGTAGATGCAGCAGAATCTACCCTGCACTCTACGCGGGAATGTAGGATAAAACGTGGAGAAAAAAAGGAGATCACGTAAAAAGCTCGATAAAACCGAGTTTATTCAGACTGAGAAGAGAATGAAATGATAAACGAGTTATTTTTCTGGCATCGAGTAAACTGATTAGACTCAACGTCATTGGTATGGCGGCGGTATTCGCGACGTCAGCTCACCAAGATCACTGACCTGAGCCAGCTCGTCAAAATGCGTTCGCTTGCCACTTGGCCGCAACATCATGTATGAAGGCGATAGTCGCTACTTAACCAGGAGCTTGTTATGGAACTCAACCCAGTATTCGCCCGCCGTCTCTATCTTTGTTGGCTAATCAGCAGTGCTGAAGCGCTCAATGTACCACGTTTGATGACGCTAACCGGCTGGCCACGGCGAACGTTACAAGATGTCTTAAAGGCACTGCCCGGTCTGGGGGTTACGCTGACTTTTGTGCAGCATGGTGTGCGTAATAATGCGGGTTACTACCAGTTGGAGAGTTGGGGGCCACTGAATAAAAGATGGATACAAGAAAACCATGATTTTATTTTAGCGGCCATTAAATAGTGACAACGGATGTCAGTATTTTTTATTTTCCAAATACATAATCGTCGCGGCAACCCGTGAGCGCACATTTAATTTACGCAATAAATTACGGATATGTACTTTCACGGTTTCTTCTGAAATGTGCAGTTCGAAAGCAACTTGTTTATTGGACATCCCACGAGCCACCTCTTGCAAGACATCTAATTCACGTTCAGTCAATTCAGAGAAAGGGTTCACTTGTTCATGACGAGATGATAAATACTGGATCACCTCGTCGCTGAAGACATTTTCCCCACGCGCTGCCTGGCGAATATTCTCCAGTAATATTTCTGGCTCGCAATCTTTGAGTAAATAACCATCAGCACCGGCATCAATCATCGCGTACACATCACTACGCGCATCGGAGACCGTCAAAATAATGATCCGTGCATCACTGCCGTTATGGCGCAGGGCTTTTAACGTATCCAGCCCGGACATGCCTTTCATATTCAGATCGAGCAAAATAACATCTGGTTGAAATTTGGCCGCTTCAGTAATGGCGTCGCTGCCATTGTTCGCTTCAGCAACCACATCAAAGCGGCTATCTAGCCCCAGCAATTGTTTAATCCCCCGGCGCATGAGCGGATGGTCGTCAACGATCAGAATAGTGTGACTTTTCGTCATAATGAATAATTCTCCCTGTAACTCAAAAAGCACACAGTAACGTACTTAATATGCCGTTACTGATGGCAAGATTTATACCTTTCTACGTGATGTCGCAGTGCTACGCGCGGTTTTTACTCACCTGACCGCCAAGGTTCGTCGCTTACCTGACTATACCCGTCATACTTCAAGTTGCAGGGGGCTGTCTTCCTGCCACTCGAATTATTTAGCGTATGTCACATCAATATATTGGGTATAAAATAACCTAAAAAGAGTGTCTACACTTTCAGTCATACTGAACACTGATGATTTCCATAGTGATAGCTTATTTCGCTGACTATGACATCCATTATAGTGAGTTGAACTGCATTCTCAGTGTATCGCAGTCTCACTGATTTGCCGCTGTAATTTTTTTGCGTTAAAAAGACTTTTATCGGTTGGCGATTTTCAACCAACCGCAGAGAAACGCCATTCGATAGCCCAGATACCAATATATTTAGTAGCATAGATTATCTAAAAAATAATTATCAAAGCATCGTCTTGTTTTGGTAATTATTCCCGTTAAATGAATCGTTATATATATTAAGTGATAACGCAAATTGATTTAACTGGGCAAAACCCTTTAAATAATCACTAAATTAATTGATCTTGCGCAATGTCTACCATCAAATAACTCTAAAGAGTAATTATTTTATTACTCATTATTCGGTATTAAACAGAGTGAACCAAGAAAATTGATTTCAATAATATAAATAAGAATTATTATCATTAGCTGCCTGTTTGGGCTTTAAATGAACGATTTATATACGCATACGCATGCGCGGGCACGCCAGAAGATATTAAGGATATCGGCATGACTGATTTATCGCGGCGTAAATTGCTGACGGGTTTTTGGCAAACCGGTAAACAAGCGAACATTATTATCCGGCCTCCCTGGTCGGTATCTGAGGTTGACTTTATTGCGGGTTGCACCCGTTGCCATGCCTGTGTCAGCGCCTGTGAAACTGGCGTATTGATTGCGGGCAGTGGTGGATTCCCCGAAATAGATTTTCAACGTGCTGAGTGCAGCTTTTGTCAGGCCTGTGTCCAGGCGTGCGAGGCGGCCATTTTTACCTCGGTAGAGCAGACGGCTTGGCAGATTAAAGCCAGTATCTCTGACCGTTGTTTGCCTTATAACCAGGTTGAATGTCGCAGTTGCCAGGATAGCTGTGAAACCCGTGCAATTAAATTTCGCCCACGCTTGAGCGGCATTGCTCAACCTGAATTAGACCTTCCTGCCTGTACCGGCTGCGGCGCTTGTGTGCCGGGGTGTCCAGTGCAGGCGGTAACCCTTACCCGGAGTGAAGATGGACGATAACGAATGGCATGTTTGTGGATTGGTGCTGCAAGCCAAACCGGCACGTTTTGTGCAGCTGATGGACCACCTGCTCGCTATCCCGGGAACAGAAATACCCACCAGTGACCCTGCTTTGGGCAAGTTGGTGGTGGTTATGCAGGCAGCGCGCTCAGACACGCTCCTGAATCATATTGAGTCAGCACGTAATCTGGATGGTGTGTTGGCTGTATCGCTGGTTTATCACCAGCAGGATTTGCAAGGTGAGGAAATGCCATGAAACTCAGTCGCCGGGACTTTATGAAAGCGAATGCGGCCGTTGCTGCGGCTGCCGCCGCCGGAATGACCATACCTACTGTCGCTAAAGCGGTGGGTGAGACAACCAATGCGATCAAGTGGGATAAAGCACCTTGCCGATTCTGCGGCACCGGCTGCGGTGTACTGGTAGGAACGCAAAATGGCCGTATCGTGGCCTCACAAGGTGACCCGGACTCACCGGTTAACCGTGGGCTGAACTGCATCAAAGGCTATTTCCTGCCAAAAATCATGTACGGCAAAGACCGGCTGACACAGCCACTGCTGCGTATGAAAGACGGTCAATACGATAAAGAAGGCGATTTCACCCCAATAAGCTGGGAGAAAGCCTTTGATATCATGGAACTGAAATTCAAAAATGCGCTAAAAGAGAAAGGCCCGACCGCGGTCGGTATGTTCGGCTCCGGGCAATGGACCGTGTGGGAAGGCTACGCGGCGTTGAAGTTGCTGAAAGGGGGGTTCCGCTCAAATAACCTTGATCCTAATGCCCGCCATTGTATGGCGTCCTCGGTTGTTGGATTCATGCGTACCTTCGGTATGGATGAGCCGATGGGGTGCTACGATGATATTGAAGAAGCCGATGCCTTCGTGCTCTGGGGCTCCAATATGGCGGAAATGCACCCGGTATTATGGTCGCGTATGACCAGCCGCCGCCTGACCAATGCGCATGTCAGAATTGCCGTCCTCTCCACTTACGAACACCGCAGTTTTGAATTGGCCGACAACCCGATCGTCTTTACCCCACAAACCGATCTGGTCATCATGAATTACATCGCCAATTACATCATTCAAAATAATGCCGTTGATAAAGACTTCCTGGCTCAACACGTGAATTTCCGCCGCGGCGCGACCGATATCGGCTATGGCTTACGGCCAACCCATCCGTTGGAAAAAGCGGCGAAGAATCCCGGCAGCGATGCTTCTGAACCGATGAGTTTTGAGGATTTCAAAACCTTTGTCGCTGAATACACGTTAGAAAAAGCCGCCAAAATGAGCGGTGTACCAGAAGATCAGCTTGAGTCGTTGGCCCAGTTGTATGCTGATCCAAAGGTGAAATTGGTCTCTTACTGGACCATGGGCTTTAACCAGCATACCCGCGGCGTGTGGGCCAACAACATGTGCTACAACCTGCACCTGTTAACCGGCAAGATCTCCACGCCGGGATCGGGGCCTTTCTCCCTGACGGGGCAGCCTTCCGCGTGTGGCACCGCCCGCGAAGTGGGGACATTCTCCCATCGTCTGCCTGCAGATATGGTGGTCACGAATGAAAAACATCGGCAGATTGCTGAAACCACATGGCAGTTACCGGCGGGGACTATCCCGGAAAAAGTGGGTTTACATGCGGTAGCACAAGATCGGGCGCTGAAAGACGGCACCCTCAACGCCTACTGGGTGATGTGCAACAACAACATGCAGGCCGGACCGAATATTAATGAAGAGCGTATGCCGGGCTGGCGTGATCCGCGCAACTTTATTGTGGTCTCCGATCCCTATCCCACCATCAGTGCGCTGTCTGCTGACTTGATTTTACCGACCTCAATGTGGGTCGAGAAAGAGGGCGCATACGGCAATGCTGAACGCCGTACTCAATTCTGGCGTCAGCAAGTCCCCTCACCGGGGGAGGCTAAATCGGATTTATGGCAAATCGTCGAGTTCGCCAAACGCTTTAACGTCGAAGAAGTCTGGCCCGCTGAGTTGGTGAATCAAAAACCTGAGTATCGCGGTAAAAATTTATATGAGGTGCTGTTTGCCAACGATGTAGTCAGTAAATACCCACTGAGCGAGATCCCTGACGATCAATTGAACGACGAAGCGCGCGATTTTGGTTTCTACATACAGAAAGGATTATTTGAAGAGTACGCCAGCTTTGGGCGTGGGCACGCTCATGATCTGGCTCCTTTCGATGTATATCATCAGGTACGCGGCCTGCGCTGGCCGGTGGTTGACGGTAAGGAAACACTCTGGCGCTACCGTGAAGGTTTTGATCCCTTCGTACCGAAAGGCGAAGAGGTGCGCTTCTATGGCAAACCAGACGGTAAGGCGGTCATTTTTGCCCTGCCTTATGAACCAGCAGCAGAAAGCCCGGACCAAGAATATGACCTCTGGCTCTCTACCGGCCGGGTGCTGGAACATTGGCACACGGGTTCAATGACCCGCCGGGTACCTGAATTGCACCGTGCTTTCCCAGAGGCCGTGTTATTCATTCATCCATTGGATGCCAAAGCGCGTGGTTTACACCGTGGTGACAAAGTGAAAGTGATTTCACGCCGAGGTGAGGTTATTTCTCTGGTTGAAACCCGTGGCCGTAACCGCCCACCGCGAGGGCTGGTGTACATGCCGTTCTTCGATGCCGCACAGTTGGTCAATAACCTGACCTTAGACGCGACCGATCCGCTCTCGAAAGAAACTGACTTTAAGAAATGCGCAGTGAAACTGGAACGGGTAGTGGCCTGATGATTCACAGATAACCATTGATTACAGATAACCATCATCCGGGAATGCCAAGGAAAAAAACGGTGTCTTTTGGGAGCAAATAATGAATAACACAATGCTTAAGTTAGTAAAGCGCAGAGTTTCAGGGGTGATATCGCTACTGGCAATATTGATGGTCATGGGCGGGGTCAATGCGGCCAGCAATGTTGAGATGGACTTAACGCAATCACCTGAAGTCTCTGGCACCGCCGAAGGGAAGGTGAAAATGCCTAAACAACAAAAACGGATGGCGCTGAACTATGTTAACCAGCCACCGATGATCCCACATAGCGTGGATGGCTATCAGGTCAGTAAAAATACTAACCGCTGCTTGCAATGCCACGGGGTTGAACACTATATCACCACGGGTGCACCCCGGGTCAGCTCAAGTCACTTTTATGACCGTGATGGCAAAGTCTCCAGCGAAGTATCGCCGCGCCGCTACTTCTGCCTACAGTGTCATGTGCCACAAACCGACGCGGCACCGATTGTTGGTAATAGCTTCCAGCCAGCACCTGGCTTTGGTCAGTAACCGAGATGAGTGATAAGCGAGGGCATGATGAGCGAGACTAAAAAACCCGGTTTTATCCGTCGGTTATGGCAGTGGTGGCGTAGACCAAGTCGTCTGGCACTCGGTACCTTACTGCTGATTGGTTTTGTCAGTGGCATTATCTTCTGGGGCGGTTTTAATACCGGGATGGAAATGGCGAATACCGAAAAATTCTGTATCAGTTGCCATGAGATGAAAGATAACGTCTATGAGGAATACATGAGTACCATTCACTACAGCAACCGCAGTGGCGTGAAAGCAACCTGCCCCGATTGCCACGTACCCCATGAGTGGGGGCCTAAAATGGTACGTAAGATTAAAGCCAGTAAAGAGCTGTATGCCAAAGCCTTTGGTTTGATTGATACACCGCAGAAATTTGACGCTCATCGCCTGACGATGGCAGAAAGTGAGTGGGCGCGGATGAAAGCCAATGATTCGCAAGAATGTCGCAACTGTCATAATTTCGATAATATGGATTTCAGCGCACAAAAAACGGTGGCGGCGAAAATGCACAGCCAAGCCATTACTGAAGGTAAAACCTGTATTGATTGCCATAAAGGGATTGCCCATAAGTTGCCGGATATGAAAGATGTACCTATTGGTTTTTAGGACGCCCTTCTCCTTGATGCCGAGGGGGGGTTAGCCGCACGATTTTGGGTATACGTCGGAGAGTGATGATTAACGCCCTGTGGACTTTGCGTCGGCAGGGCGTTTTTACTGCAGCAGGAAAAAGTATCGCAGTGAGGTGTATGCTAGATTACGTTAATGATTATCAGGGCCAAAGAAGAGTCTATGTCTGTCAAAATTGAAAATATACAGTGTGAATTGTTATCAAAGAACTGGTTTAAATTACACAAATACACCTTTGATTTAAAAACAGATGAGGGAACCTCGGTACAACAAATCCGTGAAGTCTATGACCGGGGGAACGGTGCGACTATCTTGTTGTATAACCGCCAACAGGGCACGGTGGTGTTGATCGAACAATTCCGGATGCCAACCTATGTTAACGGCAATGCCAGCGGTATGTTGCTGGAGGCGTGTGCCGGTTTACTGGATAACGATTCGCCAGAGGCGTGTATCCGCCGTGAAGCGATGGAAGAAACGGGTTATCAGGTTGATAAAGTACAAAAGCTGTTCGAGGCTTATATGTCGCCGGGGGGGGTGACTGAGCTGGTCTATTTCTTTGCGGCTGAATATCACCCAGATCAAAAGATAACCGATGAGGTTGGGGTAGAGGACGAGGTCATTGAAGTCGTCGAATTGCCGTTCCACGATGCTCTCGCGATGGTCGCAGATGGGCGAATTAAAGATGGTAAGACGATTATGTTGTTGCAGTATGCGCAGATTCATTTTTTCCCTTCGTCCTTGACGCCACAGCGGTGTTAGCTGCGCTCATTTACCCGAATCGCCTTTCCCCTGCTTTTATATCTTATTGATCAATAAAACGTCAGTTAATAAAAATGTTACGCAGAGTATGGGCTGGTTCATAGATTGTGATAAATCACTCACTATACTGGTTCTGTTATTGGTCATACCTCTTCACTTCAATGCATAAGAACATAAAAACAAAGGGAACCTACGATGGACGAACAATTGAAACAGAGTGCGCTTGATTTTCATCAATTTCCTGTTCCAGGGAAAATCCAGGTTTCGCCAACCAAACCGTTGGCGACCCAACGGGATTTGGCACTGGCGTATTCTCCCGGCGTTGCTGCACCCTGTCTGGAAATTGCTGCAGATCCTTTAGCTGCCTACAAATACACTGCCCGTGGCAATTTAGTGGCCGTTATCTCTAACGGTACCGCCGTGCTGGGGCTGGGTAATATCGGCGCATTGGCCGGTAAACCCGTGATGGAAGGTAAAGGCGTTCTGTTTAAGAAATTCTCAGGCATTGATGTTTTCGATATTGAGGTGGATGAACTCGATCCAGATAAACTGATCGATATTATTGCGTCTTTGGAACCCACCTTTGGCGGTATCAATCTGGAAGATATCAAAGCGCCAGAGTGTTTTTATATTGAGAAAAAACTCCGTGAACGCATGAAAATCCCAGTATTCCATGACGATCAGCATGGTACGGCGATCATCTGCACCGCCGCAGTACTGAACGGTTTACGGGTTGTGAAGAAAGATATCAGCGATGTGAAATTGGTGGTCTCCGGCGCAGGTGCGGCCTCTATCGCCTGCTTAAACTTGCTGGTGGCGCTGGGGTTAAAACAGCACAATATCATTGCATGTGATTCTAAAGGTGTCATCTATAAAGGCCGTGAAGCGAATATGGCCGAAACCAAAGCGGCCTATGCTATCGATGATAACGGCCAGCGCACATTGGGGGATGTCATGCCGGGTAGCGATATTTTCCTCGGCTGCTCTGGCTCCGGTGTTTTAACGCCAGAGATGGTGAAAACCATGGCACCGAATCCGTTGATTCTGGCCCTGGCAAACCCGGAACCGGAAATCCTACCGCCGTTAGCCAAAGCGGTGCGTCCCGATGCAATTATTTGTACTGGCCGCTCGGATTACCCTAATCAGGTTAATAACGTGCTGTGCTTCCCGTTTATCTTCCGTGGCGCGCTGGATGTCGGTGCCACCACCATTAATGAAGAGATGAAGCTGGCTTGTGTCCATGCTATTGCTGATCTGGCGCTGGCTGAGCAGAGTGATGTGGTGGCTTCCGCTTACGGGGAGCAAGACCTCTCCTTCGGCCCGGAATACATTATTCCTAAACCCTTCGATCCGCGCTTAATCGTAAAAATTGCCCCCGCAGTGGCCAAAGCGGCGATGGCGTCAGGAGTGGCAACTCGCCCAATCACTGACTTCAATGCTTACGTCGAAAAACTGTCTGAGTTTGTCTACAAAACCAACCTGTTTATGAAGCCAATCTTCTCGCAAGCGAAGAAAGAGATGAAACGGGTTGTGCTGGCGGAAGGGGAAGGGGAAGAGGAGCGGGTGCTTCATGCCACGCAAGAGCTGATTTCACAAGGGCTGGCTTATCCTATCTTGATTGGCCGCCCAAGCGTAATTGAGACTCGGTTGAAAAAATTGGGCTTGCAAATCAGTGCCGGGAAAGATTTTGAAGTGGTCAATAATGAGTCCGATCCGCGCTTTAATGAATACTGGCACGAATATTATCAAATCATGAAACGTCGTGGTGTTTCGCAGGAACAGGCCCGCCGTGCGGTGATTGGTAATCCGACGCTGATTGGCTCAATCATGGTTCATCGCGGCGAGGCTGATGCGATGATTTGTGGCACCATCGGTACCTATCACGAACACTACGATGTGGTCGAGAAAGTGTTTGGCTTCCGTGAAGGGGCGCATGTGGCTGGGGCGATGAATGCCTTGTTGCTGCCGAGCGGCAATACCTTTATCGCTGATACCTACGTTAATAACGATCCGACAGCGGAACAACTGGCAGAAATTACTCTGATGGCAGCTGAAACCGTGCGCCGTTTTGGTATTGAGCCCAAAGTGGCGTTGTTGTCCCATTCCAGTTTCGGCACATCAGATTGCCCGGCGGCCCGTAAAATGCGTCAGACGCTGGCGCTGGTGAATCAGATGGCACCGGAATTGGAAATTGACGGTGAAATGCACGGTGACGCGGCACTGGTGGAGAGTATTCGCCATAACCTGATGCCAGATAGCCCACTGAAAGGTTCAGCGAATATCTTGATTATGCCGAACATGGAGGCTGCACGTATCAGCTACAACCTGTTGCGTGTCACGTCGTCAGAAGGGGTGACCGTAGGCCCGGTCCTGATGGGAATAACGAAACCGGTCCATATTCTGACACCGATTGCGTCGGTGCGGCGGATTGTGAATATGGTGGCGTTGGCGGTAGTGGAGGCGATTACTCTTCGTCCTTGATGCCGCAGCTGTGTTAGCGGCGCTTACTTACCCGAATCACTTACCTGAGTAAGCTCATCGGGATGCGCTCGCTTGCTGCCTTGCTGCAACGCCAATGACGTTGAGTAATCCTCTTCTTCTTGGTGTTGCAGTCTCCATCACTCTTCGTGCTTATTTTGCTTGGTTACGGGCTTGCTGCAACCACTTATCCAGCTCATTGGCAAATTGCTGGCGGTCACGCTGATTCAAGGTATTTGGGCCACCGGTCTGAATACCGCTGGCGCGCATAGTATCCATAAAATCACGCATGTTCAGCCGCTCACGAATAGTATCTGGGGTATAACGCTCGCCACGAGGGTTCAGGGCAATCCCCCCTTTTTCAATCACTTCTGCTGCCAGTGGGATATCTGCGGTGATCACCAGATCATTTTTTTCCACCCGCTGCACAATCTCGTTATCAGCCACATCAAAACCGGAAGCCACCTGCACTGTGCGGATAAATTTCGACGGCGGGGTTTTCAGTGGCTGATTAGCGACCAATGTCACCATCATGCCGGTACGATCAGCGGCGCGAAATAAGACCTCTTTAATCACATTGGGACAGGCGTCCGCATCGACCCAAATCTGCATTAGTGTGTTTCTCCTTTAATTGCTAACCAGTCTTTTACCGGCAGAAAATCGCGGTACAACGCGGCTTCTGCACTATCTGCCTCTGGCTGATAGTTATATTCCCAGCGCACCAACGGCGGCAGGGACATCAAAATAGATTCAGTGCGCCCACCCGTTTGCAGGCCGAACAACGTACCGCGATCCCAGACCAGATTGAACTCGACATAGCGGCCCCGGCGATAAAGCTGGAATTGACGCTCTCGATCACCCCAGCCCAGCGCTTTACGCCGCGCGACGATTGGCATATAAGCCGCCAGGAAGCCATCGCCAACGGCTTGGGTGAAATTAAAGCAGGTCATAAAATCAGGACTATTCAGATCGTCAAAAAACAGGCCGCCAATACCACGGGCTTCCTGGCGATGTTTAATATAAAAATAGTCATCACACCATTTTTTATAGCGCGGATAGATTTGCTCGCCGAATGGCTGGCAAAGGCTATGCGCTACCTGATGCCAATGAATGGCATCTTCTTCAAAGCCGTAGTACGGGGTTAAATCAAAACCACCGCCAAACCACCACACGGCGTCTTCACCGGGTTTCTCAGCAATAAAGAACCGCACATTGGCGTGGCTGGTAGGCAGATAAGGATTTAGCGGATGAATAACCAGCGATACGCCCAGCGCCTGAAAACTGCGGCCCGCCAACTCTGGCCGGTGAGCAGTGGCAGAGGCGGGTAACATCGCCCCGGACACATGGGAGAAGTTAACCCCAGCTTGTTCGAATACAGCGCCATTAACCAAGACCCGGCTGCGGCCACCGCCACCTTCTTCGCGGACCCAGCACTCTTCCGTGAATTCGGCGTGGCCATCGGCCTGAGCCAGGGCCGCACAGATGTTATCCTGCAAAGTGAGCAGGTAGGTTTTGATTAGGGCTATATCGGGTGAGTTCATCAGAGGGGTTCACTGGTGGAAATTTTCAGGCGCTAAGTATACCCCAATTTCCCTCTATTTTTGTACTGTCAGTATGGATCCGCGCGGCAGCTTACTTTTATTGAACGGGTGAGCGTCGTTTTTATCTACCCAATGTGAGTGATGTGGGTAAGCTAACAGCTAACCTTTGGCGCTATTCAAGTACAAAGGGGTATCGCTGCGGGAAATATCATTTTATTATTGCGTGATATCCTATTCCCGCGATAATCAGCCTATCCATTTTACTCGACGGTGTGAACAGCCATGGAAATCCGCATATTTCAGCAAGACGATTTTGAAGAAGTGATTCTGCTGTGGGAGCATTGTGACTTACTGCGTCCTTGGAACGATCCGGAAATGGATATTGAACGTAAGTTAAATCACGATCCTGAATTATTTTTGGTGGCGGAAGTGAATGGCACGATTGTCGGCTCAGTGATGGGCGGGTATGACGGTCACCGAGGCTCTGCCTATTATTTGGGGGTTCACCCAGATTACCGTGGCCGTGGTTTTGCCAATGCGCTGATCAGCCGTCTGGAAAAGAAACTCATCGCCCGTGGCTGTCCGAAACTCAATATTATGGTGCGTGAAGACAATGACGCGGTAATTGGCATGTATGAAAAGCTCGATTACGAGACCCAAGACACGATTATGCTGGGCAAAAGGCTGATTGTGGATCAGGAGTATTGAGGGTTTAGTTGTTTGAATGTAAAGAGTGTTAATTTTAAATCCACTTTTAATTCAATAGCGCCACTGGCTGAAATGACCGAGAAATAGAAAAGGTGATTTTGGCCTTATCTCAAGAATTTTAACCGCCAATTTTTCTGTTTGCGGCTATTTTTCTCTTTTAAAAGGCCTTATTTGCCATAACTTATCCATGCGCATAGATAAGTAAAATCTTTTTTGCCACACTCTTGCCACAGTTAGATATAAAAGAGTGCAGAGTAAGGATTAAGTATCGGTAGTTAGTGCATTTTAAGACAATATCGACCCCGATTTTTTGTATCAGACCCTTTGGATAAATCAACCGATACAGGAAATTATCAGCCCCAGACATCGGAGTATGGGCCTGGTCATTGGGTAGTTATTGATGAGGGCGATGCCTTTTGGCCGGTTTCAGGGAAATCATGGCACGGGATGCCAGTAACATTGGATAATATTTATGAACTTAAAAAGTAAAATCTTTATTTTCTGGGGGATGATGGATCTCTATTATATCGTTAGATATATATGGGTTAGCCTCTCTGTCGGAAAAATCCCCTTTGTCAGTGATATTAATAATTTTCTGCCCATGGACTTTTCTGTTCTACTTATATATAGAGTTATTGTTATAGGTTCGATGCTAACCACCATTTCAGTGTTGTTTACTGCTTTCTTCTTTTTAAAAAATAAAAAGATAGCGATAATGGCTGCTTTTATACAAGAGCCTTTTAGACTTATTTTTGGCGTGTACTCTATTTCATTGATACCTACAGTTATCAATGCACTCGGTATGACTATATTAGTGACTAATCTATTCTTCCTTTTTATTTCTGAGGGTTTAAAAATTTACACTTTGCTTATTGCCAGGAAGATGTAGCTCGAAGTAACGTGGGTAGACATGTTTAATCTATTGAGCAAAAAAATGGTCTCCCGCATTATCGCGGGAAACCACTCATCTGGTATGTTCTTTAGAAATTAATCCGGAAACCGATATTAGCCATGATAGGTGACTCCACATGAGTCCCGTTGCGGTAATTGGCTTCGGCATAAACGGAAGTCTGTTTCATCAGGTTGATATCCATGCCTAAACCATACTTCGCGGTATGTCCTGATAAATCATTATTAAAGTCGTTAACCTGATTGATCGTCACGGTATTTGATTTGATGAACTCTCGTTCAATAGCGACTTTGGCATAAGGGCGGATGATAGCCCCATTATTCAGGTCAATCTTCGTTCCCAGATGTGTACCTATTTCACCTTTAGCTGAGCGGTTATTATCAATATTCGCTGTCATGCCATTATTCAGCGCAATATCTTTATCCTGTGCCGTGTAATAGCTGGTACGAACATAAGGCTCTACGAACCAATTATTCGACAGGCTGTAGTGATAACCGGCTTCCAGTGAGCCACCGATTGCATTCTGGTTATAATCACTTTGTACCGAACCGCCGTTGGTCATATGGGCATTCAGTGAGTTTTTAAAACGGTTGGCTTTAACGACGGCATCGACATAATAACCACTGTTATCGAAATAAGTGCCGTAGGCACCCAAGCTATAACTATCAACCGTACTGTTTCCACCACGAGCATGTTTCACTCGGTTATTGCTATAAGAGGTAAAACCACCCAAGACTAATTGACCTGAAGACATTTCCAGCACTTTATCAGCACCAATTTCAAAGCCATCTTGCTGCAAACGGTAAGCGGCATCATGAGCAGCATTGACCCGAGTATTGTTGGTTAAATAACGCCCCCAAACACTGGCGCCATCACCTTTATTATTATTTAAATCCCCTTTACGAAAACGCAGATTTTGCATTTCACCATCGAAAATAAACTGGTTGGATGAGGCCATACTCAACACCGCATCCGTTGACGGGGTTGTTTTCTCTTCAGGTTCGGGTTCAAGCTCAGTGCCTGTATTCAAACCTGAGCCTAAATACCACAGATTTCCGCCAGCTCGTGCGGAATTATCCCAGGTATTCAAGCTATATACGTAAGTGCCGCCATCGACTTCAATGATGTTAGCTCCAGAAATAGAGGCCAGTGTGAATGTTGCATCACCACTGAGATCGTGAATCAAGTCCAATGTGGTCATATCAGGTGAGGTGATCTCATGGCCAGAGTCGTTAACTATCACCTTATGTTCCCCACTGGCATTGGCGATAGTCACGAAGTTTCCTTTCCCCTCAGCAATAGAGGTATTGAATAGGAAGGAGCCCGAGCCGGAAAGTGTGCCGATGTTTAATGAAGCATATTGGTCGCCAGAGCTCTGCTGGAAAACCACTTCACCGCCATTCAATATTAGGTTATCCACCGTGGCATAGGCATTGTTATCCAGACTCGCGCGCACCATCAATGTTGTATCTTCGCCGTTGAGAACGACATTCTCAGCGTAAGCACCTTGAGTTGCTGCGGCATTCAGATAGACAGTGGCAGCGTCATTAACCTCCGTCAGACCGGTTAATTTAGCCTCGGCATATACCCAGGAATAACTGTGATCAAATAAGTGGGTATCCTGTGACTCACCGCCAGCTTTGACCACCTGAGTGGCCCTACCATAAAATGTGGCACCAATGCTGTGACCATTGGCTTCGATAGACTGCTTGCTGGCATCAACAAATACGGAGTCATGCGATGTGGCTTTGGTATCCCACCCTTTTGCCTCGTTTTTCATACCCCATAACATTTCATATGACGTATCTTCATAGCGGCTATTGGTAATGACGGGATCAAATGGAAGGCTACCATCATTCAACGTCGTAACAAAAATTTGATCAACCATGGCCATTTGGGTGGAAACAACGACCATTGAATTACCTTTAGCCAGTGTCTGATCAGCCGATGTTGCCACCCACATCAGGCTATCATTCAATGTGGTATTTTCTGCACGGCCGGCATAGATGGTATCATCCGGAAAATGGTGAGCGTTTACAGTAAAGTAACTGTTGTTCACTTCGGTATAGCGAATGGTACCTGAGGCAATTTGAGCAGAGAAATTCGCGTTAGAATTGTATAATTCATATCCTTCACCATTAAAGACAAAATGGTGATCTTCGCTACCAGCAGTGACACCATCACCCAGCTTAATATTATGAAATTCACCCGCAGCATATTTACTCTGCTCACAAATATCAGTGACAGTATAATCAATACATGAATCGGCGTTTGCGTTCATTGCTGTTGAGGCGTAAAGAATGAATGAAATAGCAATGTTAAGGTAGGTTTTTTTACTATTGGTGTTCAATGTAACAATACTCCAATTTATTTTTTAATTTCATTAAATTTACGTATTCCATATTGATACGCTGTGATTTTACATTGCTCATTAATGATGATTAATTAATTGTCTTAATGGAGAGTAAACCATTAAATTTTTATTTCTATTTTCTTCTTATAAGGATTTTAACAAAATCAAGTAGGGTGAAATATGGGAACGCATGCGGATTGTTGTAGGAAAAATCGTGTATTAACCTAAAATTTATCCTGGTTGGATTTTTAAATTATGTATTTATAAGATTATTACGATAAAAACTGATCAAAATCATGGTGATGAGGGATATTTTGTTTTTTTCAAGTGTGGTGTTGATGCAGATATTATGTTGATGCAGGCAGGGTATTTGATAATAGTACTACATCAAGAATAAAAGAGGTTATAGGGGCGATGAGATAGGGTTAATCCTACTCTCAGCACCGATAAACGGTCAATGAGAGTAGGGAGTGGGGAAATTAATTATTTAATCTTGGTGATATTTTTCACATCGATT
Organism: Yersinia pestis; assembly: GCF_900460465.1. GTDB lineage: Bacteria > Pseudomonadota > Gammaproteobacteria > Enterobacterales > Enterobacteriaceae > Yersinia > Yersinia pestis. Next base: position 1,403,081 of record NZ_UAVH01000001.1, read on the forward strand.
TCTACTGAGTTCCAGTCTTTATCTACTTTTCCTTCAATTTGCACTTTATCTTGTGGCGTAATGGTTTGGCCTCTCCAACGTTTGTCGTCAATTTCAACAGTAATCGTACCGGTGCTATCACGGAAGGTGTAAGTATCGTGGCCCAAACGTGCTTCGATGTACCCTTGCAGGGTGACACGGGCGTCATCACGCATGGTTTTGACTTTATCTACTGTGGTGCTGGAGGCGCTCGGGCCAGTGAATCCCCCCTGGGTAGCGGGTTGAGTTTGCGTGGTTGCCGGGCCGTCAAAGCCGCCTTGTGTGGTGTTGCTAGCGCTTTGGGCCAGCACTGGGGTGCCACATAGCATAATGAGCGTTGCTGCCAGGGTTAATTTTTTCATCTTATTGCTCCTTCAATGAATAATTCGTCTGAGGCCAGAAACCCGTATAGGCCTCTTTGGTACTCAATAATAGACTAAAATCGTAATAAGCGTTTCTGGAACATCACTATTTGACTGGTTAATAGGGATTGACGTAGATTTTATCAATAGTGACACAGTGGATTTTTTAGGAAAAAAGTCGATTAATGATGGTGTTTTACTTGTTATGGTTATTAAGGCAACAAGATAATGGCACTTTTCTACTGGCTCGCACTCAAACCACTGGTTATCACTTTTTAGCGATTCATATTAGGCTTCTGTGTGCTTTGAGTTGCAGAAACGCTGATGGGATGTCGGGGTTATTTTTAAGGAGCATGAGATGAATATTCGCCCAAGGTTGTCTGGGGTGCGTTTGCTATTACTGAGTGCCCCCTTGTTGTTGGCCGGGTGTTCAACGGTGTCTGGTTTCTCTTGGTCAAGTTTATCGCCACTTAACTGGTTTAGTGGTAGTCGCAGTATGCAGGTGACTGAGCAGGGGGTCGGGGGCATCACTGCCAGTACACTGTTGACGGAGAGTGATATCAACGCTGGGTTGCAAGGCGATTACCGTTTACGTAGCGGCATGGCCACCAACGATGGAAAACTTGTTTCTTTCTATCAGGCGCTGAAAGAGGATCAGATAAAACTGGTTATCTCCGGCCAGCCTAAAGGGCAGGTAGAACGTATTGATGTCATGGATAAAGGGATCCCCAGCCAATGGGGGGTTACCATCGGAACGCCATTCAGTGATTTGTACAAAAAAGCATTTGGTGCCTGCCATAAAGGCCGTGGTGATGATGTCAACCAAGTAGAGTGCGTAGCACCGGAGAGTAAACACGTCAGCTATTTATTTAATGGCAACTGGCATGGCCCTGAAGAGTTAATGCCATCAGACGATGCTTTGCAAAGTTGGACGGTGAGTAAGATTATTTGGCGTGCAAAAAGCGAATAAGAATTAATTGCATTTTGCTATTATCACTTGGGCGCTACCTCAGCGCCTTAATATTATTCCTATCCTTGCATTACTCTCTCTTCCCGCTTTATTTTGCGTTGTCGCAAGGTAATTTTAATCGTTTCAGCTATGATATTCAGCGTAACCAATACTGAGGTTTTAGTGAGGAAGAAAAGCATGACTCAAGTTCAGAGTGGCATTCTGTTGGAGCACTGTCGTTTTGCCATTTTTATGGAAGCAAAAGTACAGGGGGAGTTAGATGCTATTCGCCTAGGATGCAAAAAATTCTGTCAATCATTGCAAGAGTTACAGCAACAATTTCCAGATGAGCATTTAGGTGCAGTGATCGCCTTTGGCTCCAATGTCTGGCACGACTTATCCAATGGACAGGGCGCAAAAGAGCTAAAACCTTTTGTTCCATTGGGTAAAGGCTTGGCTCCCGCCACTCAGCGTGACCTGCTGATTCATATTCAGTCACTGCGTCAGGATATTAACTTTACGTTGGCACAAGCTGCGGTAGCGGCTTTTGGTAGCGCGATTGCGGTTGAAGAAGAGACACATGGTTTCCGTTGGGTTGAGGAGCGTGATTTTACCGGCTTCATCGACGGTACCGAGAACCCACAAGGCGATAAGCGCCCGGAAGTGGCCGTGATTGCCGATGGCGAAGAGGATGCGGGTGGCAGTTATGTGCTGGTTCAGCGCTATGAGCATAACCTGAACAAATGGCAGCGCATTCCTGAAAATGAGCAAGAGAAAATTATTGGCCGCACCAAACTCGACAGCCAAGAGTTGCCATCAGATCAGCGCCCGGATACCTCTCATGTCAGCCGTGTTGATCTGAAAGAAAATGGCAAGGGCCTGAAAATTCTGCGCCAAAGCCTGCCTTATGGTCTCGCCAGTGGTAAACATGGGCTGTATTTTATCGCCTATTGCGCGCGCTTACATAATATCGAACAGCAATTGTTGAGCATGTTTGGTGATATAGATGGTAAGCATGATCAGTTGCTGCGTTTTAGCAAACCGGTTACCGGCAGCTATTATTTTGCACCCTCACTGACGGCCTTATTATCTCTGTAAATCGGGGATGGGGTATCGAGCAAAATATATCACCGTTGGCCGGATTGATGAAATCCGGCCTTTCATTATTTATCACTTAGGGAAGAGAGAGAAATAATTACTGCAACGTAATAGCGTCACGCATTCTGTTAACCACGGTTTGCTTCTGTTCTTTGGTCAAGGCACGCAGTGGCAGACGTGGGTTACCGGCATCAATACCATGTAATTGCATCGCGGCCTTACCGGCGGCAACACCACCGAATTCGACCAGCACACGGATCAGGGCGATAACGTGATCCATTCCACGCTGTACCGCAACCTGATCACCCGCATTAAAGTCAGCGATAATTTTATGGAACAGCGGAGCGGCATAGTTATAAGTGCTGCCAACAGCGCCAATAGCCCCTACAGCTAATCCACCTGGCAGATGTTCATCAACGCCAAACGGAATATCAAATTTACCGCCACTCACACGTAAACAGCGTTGAAACTCATACAAATCAGCGTTATTGAATTTAATTCCTGACAAGTTAGGGATCTTGGATTCCGCTTTGATCAGAAACTGTTCCATGTCCAAATTTACACCGGACATACCGGAGTGGTAGTAATAGAAGCCCTTCGACGGTGCTGCCGCGGCTATTGCCTGACAATAAGCGATTAGGTCATCCAGATTACCCGGTTTAAAGAAACAGGGGCCGATGGCTGAGGTTGCGAAGATATCCAGTGTTTCCGCATGACGAGAGAGATCAACCGCATCTTTAATACTGAGAGCACCGGTGTGTAAGGTAATGCTCAGTTTGCCTTGAGCGGCATTTACCCAGCGTTCAGCAATTTTCTTGCGCTCATCAACTGAGCAATGAATGCCTTCGCCAGTGGTACCACAGACATAAACGCCTTTCACACCATCATTGATCAGATGCTCGGCAATTTGGTCAATGACCGGATAATTGACCTCGCCCTGTTCATCAAAGGGAGTGTGCGGAGCTGCGATCAGGCCGGTTAACTTTTTCATACGCATCCTTATAAACTGGGAGAGTGGAGGGCCCTGTGGGCCATAATCAATAATGACGATAATCAGTATTCGGTCAGTTTTTCTGTTTCACACTGCTTAATTGCATCGCAAAACCAACCGCAAATATGTTCTATACGGGTAATGGCGGAACCGACCGTAACGGCATATGCCCCCGCTGATATTGCTGCTGCCGCCAGGGCCGGTGAATGGTAACGGCCTTCGGCAATGACCCTGCACCCGGCTTGCGCTAACTGTGTCACTAAGGCCAGATCGGGCTCGGTTGGCACGGTGGCTTGAGTGTAGCCGGAAAGGGTGGTGCCGATAAAATCAATCCCCAGATGATGAGCCAACAGGCCGTCGTCAATATTGGAGGCATCGGCCATGGTCAGGCAGCCGGTTGCCCGCGCTCGCTGATATAAATCGGCCACGGAGACTGGGCGCTCACGGCAGGTAACATCAAAAGCAATAATATCTGCTCCGGCGGCACTGAGTGCATCGATATCTTCCAGCCAAGGGGTAATTCTGACCTCGGAGTCAGGCAAGTCGCGTTTAATAATGCCAATAATGGGGGCATCTGTAGCCCGACGTACTGCCTGGATGTTGCTGATGCCTTCAATTCGTAGACCGACAGCACCACCCGCCAGTGCGGCACAGGCCATTGCCGCGACGATCTCAGGCGTATCCATGGCACTGCCGGGAACCGGTTGACATGAGGCGATAAGGCCATTTTGGAGCTTGTGGCGGAGATTGCTTAGATTGCTCACGGTCTTTAACTCCGATGTGAAATTATAAATGAAGTTTAACTCCATTATGTTAGATCGTTTATCCGTCAGGTGCAACGATAAGAAGGGCGATGTATGACGAAACGGCCAAAATTTTTGCTGTAGCAGATGGAAAGGAAAAGGTCTCGGGTATAGGTTACCCAGCCCCCACCACAGGGTTATCGCTGATGGGGGACAGGGTGTTAACTTACCAATTAGGATTATTTTTTAAAAAGATCGCCTGACGCAGGGAATTTGAGTCTACTATGTTGAATAATAATTTTGTCATCTGCTGTTTAGAAAAATCACTAAGATCTCGAACATATAGTTGGGGGTTTGGTCTTGGTTTTTGTATTGATTTTGGTATGTTAATGAGTTGGTTGAGATATTTTGTCAATCCTTCTGAGCTTGGATCTTTTTCTATTTCTAACCATTTTTTTTCTAAAAGTTGTTGTTGCTCTGGTGTCAGCCAGTGCTTTACGATCTCACTGAGTGGTTCATAGGATGAATATTTAAATTTTGTTAGGCATGAGGGTGACATTAATATATTTGGCACATTGGAACCATATGGAAAATAATACGTCTTTTCAGTTAATGGATTATTATTTAGTACGATCTCACTGTCATTAAATAAATTAAAAATAGCTTCAGGTAACTGGGTGATTTGGTTGTTACTTGCAGTGATTAAACGCAGAGATGTTGGCAGTATATCTGGCAAATATTTTAACTGATTATTATCTGCATTTAGTGACTCTAAGGTATTAGGGAGTTCAGGGGGGGGCTACCAATTGATTATTGGCTAAGTTGAGGTGTGTCAAATTACCAGGCAGTGGAAAATAGCGGGAGAGCTCAGTCAATTGATTATTGGCTAAGTCGAGGTGTGTCAAATTATCGGGCAGTGGAAAATGGCCGGAGAGCTCAGTCAATTGATTATTGGCTAAATTGAGGTGGGTCAAATTATCGGGCAGTGGAAAATGGCTGGAGAGCTTAGTTAATTGATTATTGGCTAAATTGAGATGTGTCAGATTAGCTGGCAACGGCGGCAGTTCAGTTAGATAATTATTTGAGACGTTCAGTGTGGTACAAGGGGGTAAAATATCGGGCAATGAACGTAAACCAAGATTGTTGAGGTTGAGCTCGGTTAAGTTTTTTTTCAGGCAATATTTCATTCTTTCTACGGCAATACCACGCTGTTCCCCTTCTCCGGGAACTGCATTTTCTTTCCACTCTTTCCATATAGCGTGATAGCCAGATTTTGACAATTTCTGGTGAGTAGGGTCACTATCTAAAGTAATATTCGGTGATGAAAAACTGATACCAAAACAATTTAAACCCATAACAGTAAGCTCCTTATTTTAACAGGGGCATACTGCTTGATAAATACGGCTTCCTGTATAAGGGAAAAAACTGATATTAAATTATTTTTTAAGTTTTTCTTATCTGATGACCCAGTGAGTGTTTAGGGTATATTCGTTAGCCCAACCAAATCCCTCGAAAGGAGTTTAACTCCAAACTAAAAATAACAATGGAGTTTGCGCTAAAAGATTGGCATAGTTATCCATTCAGCGTGAGTAGACTCGTTAAGATACAAGAGGGTTACGCCAGATGGGAAAAGGGTTAGCACTGGATATCGGTGGAACAAAAATTGCCGCCGCGGTGGTCACTGAGAGTGGCATGTTGATTGGCCGCCAGCAAATAGCAACACCACGAGGCGGTGCCGGACAACTGGCTGCCGCACTGGAAACACTGATAGCGCCTTACCGCCATCAGGTTGATTTTATTGCTGTTGCGTCAACGGGCATTATCAGCGGGGGCCGTCTGACGGCGCTCAATCCGGCCAATTTGGGCGGTCTGGCTGACTTCCCATTGTACGACTGTATTCGCTCTATCAGTGATCTGCCTTGTGTCCTGCTGAACGACGGTCAGGCTGCGGCATGGGCTGAATACCAGGCGCTGGGTGATAAAAATGACAATATGATGTTTGTGACCGTTTCCACTGGTGTGGGCGGCGGCATCATTTTGAATAAAAAACTGTTGGTCGGGCAACGTGGGCTGGCAGGGCATATCGGCCATACGCTGTCTGATCCTCATGGTGTTTTGTGTGGTTGCGGTCGCCGGGGATGTGTCGAGAGCGTGGCATCAGGCACGGCTATTGGGGCAGAAACCTTGGGGTGGAAGCAACCGGTATCGGCTGCCACGGTGTTTGACATGGCGCAGCAAGGGGATGCGCAGGCGGGAAAAGTCATTAACCGTTCTGCCGCAGCCATTGCTCAGATGTTGGCCGACATGAAGATGGCGCTGGATCTGGAGGTGGTTATTCTGGGGGGCAGTGTCGGGTTGGCGGTTGGCTACCTGGAGAGGGTGGTTGCCGCCCAGAAGACATTACCGGGTATTTACCGCGTCCCCGTACAAGAGGCACATCACCGTCAGGATAGTGGATTACTCGGGGCGGCACTGTGGGCCAGAACGTCGTTGTGATCACGATCAGTGATATACCGTTATTGAGTCACTTACCGTTATCAGTAAATATACCGTCATCAGTCAATATCGAGGCATAACATGATCAGTGGATCCTTGGCACAACCGGCGTTTTTTAGTGGCTTACCTGAACGTCTTCAATGGGTATTAGCTTATCTGGCGGATATGCCTTTAGCGCAGTTAAGCTGCGGGCGGCATGAGATAGACGGTGAGTTGATGTTTATGAATGTCATGGCGTTTGACACTCAACCCGCAGAGAGTAAGAAAGCAGAGCTGCATCGTACCTACGCCGATGTGCAATTGCTGATCAGCGGCATTGAGGGGATTGAGTATTCGACCCTGACACCGACAGAACATCTGGAGCCTTATCACCCTGATGATGATTATCAGCTCATCGCCGATATTCCAGATAAAAGCCAGTTACGTATGTTGCCCGGCATGTTTGCGGTATTTTTACCGGGAGAGCCACATAAACCAGGCTGCCAGATAGCCGGTTCTGGTGCTATCAAAAAGGTGGTCGTGAAGGTTCATTATAGTCTTTTGAATAGCTAGCTATCTTTCTGATTTTATATCATAAGAAAAACAGCGTTTTTGACCTTTTTACCCGGTTTTCCGGGTTTTTTTATTGATCTTATCCCGTACACCTCCACCATTGATCTTCACGAAACAGGTCAACTATGTAATGATGCGCCTCAAATATATCATCCTGTCTGTCATTTTATTTCCCTTGAGGTGTCCGCGTGAAAACTGGTGCTCCCCGTTTTAAGCCAGGTAAAATTCTTGATGCCTTGGGTGCGATGCAAAATAGCCTGACTCGTTCTGCTCAGCGTATTGCTGCGTATATTTTGGCGCAACCGGCTCAGGTTACCCAATTATCTATTGCTGATCTTTCGGCACTCACACAGGCCGGTGAAGCGACCATTATTCGTTTCTGTCGGACACTGGGTTATAAAGGGTTTCAGGATTTCAAAATGGACCTGGCCATTGAAGTGGCCACCCGCCATAACAGTGAAAACAGCCTGTTAGATGCCGATGTCCAAGAGGGTGACGATACGCTGGCGATCGGCAGCAAATTACAATCCGCTATCAATAATGTCTTATCTGAAACACTTAATTTGCTTTCTATTGAGAGTGTTGAACAGGTGGTCAAAGTGCTGCGCCCTGCGGATCGCATCTGTATTTTTGGTGTTGGCTCCTCGGGGATCACTGCGGAAGATGCCAAAGGCAAACTAATGCGCATCGGCCTGCGGGTTGATGCTGCGACAAATAATCACTTCATGTATATGCAAGCCTCTCTTATGAACCCGGGTGATGTTGCCATTGGTATCAGTCATTCGGGGACCTCGGCTGAAACTGTGCAAGCGCTCAAATTGGCAAAAGAGGCAGGGGCGACGACAGTAGCGTTGACGCATAATATGGGGTCACGGATCACTGAATTAGCCGATTATGTCCTGATCAATGGTAACCGGCAGGGGCAGTTGCAGGGGGATTCCATCGGCACAAAAATCGCACAACTGTTTGTGTTGGATCTGATTTACGCCTTATTGGTCAAAGCTGATCCGGCGCAGGCGGAGAGTATTAAACGTAAAACGACGCAAGCGGTTAGCCAAAATGGGTGACCGGTAATCTACCCGCCATACGTCAAGCTGCATGTGCATAGATGGCCTTCGTGATTCGGCCCGTCCATGGGCCTCGCCTCTCCGCTGCAAGCCGCGTTCCAATCTGCTCCCGGCAGATTTGTCACCTCAGTCATTGACTGGTGTAAGCGCGAGAGTCTCACTCTGTGGGCTAGCATAAATGCAGTTCCAATCGGTTGCCGATCAATTTGTTGCTCACTTGCCGCCTTCCCGCAACTCGAATTGTTTAAGGTATAGACTTTCTGCTGTGCTTTTTTTATTTTCTGCGGTGATATCCTGTCAGTGGCAGTAAACGCCTGGTAATCCCATTGCTTCTCTTTCTCTTATCAGCATTTCGCTGTCTTTGTCACGTTTTAGACATATTGCTATTGAAATGGCGGGCTGATCTTATACACTCAAATGGAGTTTTACTCCTTTATTGAATGTCATTTGGAGTGAAAGGCGCATAAAGACCAACATGGCAATAAACATCGATTAGCAATCAATAAAGTGATTATAAACAATCACATGCTATGGTTGTACATGCCTCGGGGAAAACCGTTACTGCTGGTGCCATCATTGCCAGTGGGGAAGAGAGAGCGATGATATGAGTATTTCAGTAGGTCCATCTCGTGAAGATAAACCATTATCGGGTGGCGCTAAACCACCCCGTTGGTACAAACAACTTACCCCGGCGCAATGGAAGGCCTTTGTTGCCGCTTGGATCGGTTATGCCCTGGATGGCTTTGACTTTGTTCTGATTACTCTGGTTCTGACCGATATTAAACAAGAATTTGGCCTGACACTGATTCAGGCGACCAGCCTGATTTCTGCTGCCTTCATCTCACGCTGGTTTGGTGGGTTGGTACTGGGCGCGATGGGGGATCGCTATGGCCGTAAACTGGCCATGATCACCAGTATTGTGTTGTTCTCCTTCGGTACGTTGGCCTGTGGCTTAGCACCTGGCTACACCACGCTGTTTATTGCTCGCTTGATTATCGGTATTGGCATGGCGGGTGAGTATGGTTCCAGCTCGACCTATGTGATGGAAAGCTGGCCTAAAAACATGCGTAATAAAGCCAGTGGCTTCCTGATTTCTGGCTTCTCTATCGGTGCGGTACTCGCGGCGCAAGCCTACAGCTACGTGGTGCTCGCATTTGGTTGGCGTATGTTGTTCTACATTGGATTATTGCCAATTATCTTTGCACTGTGGTTGCGTAAAAACCTACCGGAAGCAGAGGACTGGGAAAAGGCACAAAGTAAGCAGAAAAAAGGTAAACAGGTCACTGACCGGAATATGGTGGATATTCTGTATCGCAGTCACCTCAGTTATCTGAATATTGGCCTGACGATATTTGCCGCTGTCTCACTTTACCTCTGTTTTACTGGCATGGTCTCGACGTTGCTGGTAGTGGTTCTCGGTATTCTTTGCGCTGCAATATTTATCTATTTTATGGTTCAAACCAGTGGCGATCGCTGGCCTACGGGCGTCATGCTGATGGTCGTGGTGTTCTGTGCGTTCCTCTATTCTTGGCCGATCCAGGCGTTGTTACCGACCTACCTGAAAATGGATCTCGGCTATGACCCACACACCGTAGGCAATATATTGTTCTTCAGTGGTTTTGGTGCGGCCGTGGGTTGTTGTGTTGGCGGTTTCCTTGGCGATTGGTTGGGTACCCGCAAAGCCTATGTGACCAGTTTGCTGATATCACAGCTCTTGATCATCCCGCTGTTTGCCATCCAAGGCAGCAGTATTTTGTTCCTGGGGGGATTACTGTTCTTACAACAGATGCTGGGGCAGGGGATTGCGGGCCTGTTGCCGAAACTGCTGGGCGGTTATTTTGATACCGAACAGCGAGCCGCAGGACTGGGCTTTACCTACAACGTCGGCGCATTGGGAGGGGCATTGGCACCCATACTGGGGGCATCGATTGCTCAACATCTCAGTTTAGGCACCGCGTTGGGATCGCTCTCTTTCAGTCTGACATTCGTGGTGATCCTACTGATTGGTTTTGATATGCCATCCCGTGTACAGCGTTGGGTCCGCCCATCAGGTTTACGGATGGTGGATGCCATCGATGGCAAACCATTCAGTGGTGCCATTACGGCCCAGCATGCGCGAGTAGTGACACAGAAATAACGTTTTTTCAGCCAGAATTTACTTTTCATCCATAAACTGTTTTTCTTGCCCGGTGCGCGACGACCGGGCTTTTTTTTATTTGTTTTTTTAGTGTCGATAACCCCGCCTAAATAGCGCAGAGGACCATTAACCAGAGTCGCTGGTGAGCAGCGGGGTTGCTGGCTTAGAGCATTTCATGCTTGACCATCACTAAACGGTATATAAAAGCGTTATAGGTATACGCCTAGTTATAAATACACTGAACATAATTTAAAGGCACACCGTTCATAATGAATGACATGCCTATTGGTTGAACTCAGTGGACAAGGTGCGGAATGAAACAGAACTCAGTCAAAAAAAATGCGCGTAACGGATTGACCCACATTGCATTATTTAGTGCGCTGATACTCAGTGGTGTCACTGCCTCAGCCACTGAGTTGCTCAATAGCTCTTATGATGTTTCCCGTGAATTATTCACGGCGCTGAATCCGGGTTTTCAGGCACAGTGGGAACAGCAGAACCCCGGTGACAAACTGACTATCAAACAATCCCATGCGGGTTCTTCCAAGCAGGCATTGGCTATCTTACAAGGCCTGAAAGCCGATGTGGTCACCTACAACCAGATTACTGATGTGCAAATCCTTCATGACCGTGGCAATTTGATCCCAGCCGATTGGCAAGCCCGTTTGCCGAATAACAGCTCACCGTTTTACTCCACCATGGCGTTCCTGGTCCGCAAAGGCAATCCAAAAAATATCCGCAATTGGGATGATTTGGTCCGCGAAGACGTCAAGCTGGTTTTCCCTAATCCTAAAACCTCCGGTAATGGCCGCTATACCTATCTGGCTGCTTGGGGAGCGACCCAACTGGCCGATGGCGGCGATGAGGCGAAAACCCGCGACTGGATGAAACGCTTTTTGAAAAATGTTGAAGTGTTTGATACCGGTGGCCGTGGGGCAACCACGACATTCGTTGAACGTGGCTTGGGTGATGTACTGATCAGTTTCGAATCGGAAGTTAACAATATTCGCAAAGAGTACGGCAGCGACCAATACGAAGTTATTGTCCCGCCAGTGGATATTTTGGCTGAGTTCCCGGTTGCCTGGGTGGATAAAAATGTAGAAAAGAATGGCACTGAAAAAGCCGCCAAAGCTTATCTCAATTATCTCTATAGCCCGCCAGCACAGCAGGTGATCACTCGCTTCAATTACCGTGTTTACGATAAAGCGGCAATGGAGGCGGCGAAATCTCAATTCCCAGACACCAAATTATTCCGAGTTGAAGATCAATTCGGTAGCTGGCCACAGGTGATGAGTACCCATTTTACGACTGGCGGCGTACTGGATAAATTGTTAGCAGAAGGGCATCAGTAATGTTGTCGGCATCCAGTAAACGGGTCTTGCCCGGATTTACCCTCAGTCTTGGGAGTAGCCTGCTTTATACCTGCTTGATTTTGCTATTACCGCTTAGCGCGTTAGTGATGCAAGTTGCGCAGATGAGTTGGGCGCAGTACTGGGAGGTGATTACCAACCCTCAAGTGGTTGCCGCGTATAAAGTGACGTTATTGGCCGCCGGTGTGGCCAGTGTGTTCAATGCGGTGTTTGGGATGTTGATGGCTTGGATTTTGACCCGCTATCAATTCCCCGGCCGCAGCATTCTGGATGGGTTAATGGATTTACCCTTCGCGTTACCAACCGCAGTGGCTGGCCTGACGCTGGCCACACTGTTCTCCACCACGGGTTGGTACGGTGCTTGGTTAAATGAATTCGGTATCAAAGTCTCCTTTACTTGGTTGGGGATTGCGGTCGCCATGGCTTTCACCAGTATTCCGTTCGTGGTCCGCACGGTGCAACCGGTATTGGAAGAGTTGGGGCCAGAGTACGAAGAAGCCGCAGAAACTCTGGGAGCGAGCCGCTGGCAAAGCTTCCGTCTGGTGGTGATGCCGGAATTGGCACCCGCGCTATTGGCCGGGACCGCATTATCCTTTACCCGCAGCTTGGGGGAGTTTGGTGCGGTTATCTTTATCGCCGGTAATATTGCCTGGAAAACGGAAGTGACCTCGCTGATGATTTTCATCCGTTTGCAGGAATTTGATTACCCGGCAGCCAGCGCCATTGCCTCGGTGATTCTGGCCGTGTCACTGGCGCTGTTGTTTAGCATTAACACGTTACAAAGCCGCTTTGGTCGGCGGATAGGTGGGCACTAATGGTGGATGTTTCTGAATTTAACGGTGTTGCCCGCCCACCGATCAATTGGGGCAAATGGACGCTGATTGTCATTGGTGCGGCGTTCTCGTTTTTGCTGCTGGTGATCCCGATGGTGTGGATCTTTATCACCGCGTTTTCTAAAGGCATTGCGGTGGTCGGGCAGAATTTATTAAACCCAGATATGTTGCACGCCATCTGGCTGACGGTATTAGTGGCATTGATAACCGTGCCAGTGAACCTGGTTTTTGGGGTGGTGCTGGCTTGGCTGGTGACGCGCTTTGTTTTCCCCGGTCGCCAATTGTTGATGACGTTAATTGATATCCCGTTTGCGGTTTCGCCCGTCGTGGCGGGGCTGATGTATTTGTTGTTCTACGGCTCAAATGGGGTGGTCGGTGGTTGGCTTGATGCCCACGATATCCAGTTGATGTTCTCCTGGCCCGGTATGGTGCTGGTCACCATTTTCGTCACCTGCCCTTTTGTGGTGCGTGAACTGGTACCGGTGATGATGAGCCAAGGCAGTCAGGAAGATGAGGCTGCCGTATTACTCGGCGCTTCAGGTTGGCAGATGTTCCGTCGGGTCACCTTACCCAATATTCGCTGGGCGTTGTTGTATGGCGTGGTGTTAACCAATGCCCGCGCGATTGGTGAATTTGGTGCGGTCTCGGTGGTATCCGGTTCTATCCGTGGCGAGACGTATACCTTGCCACTGCAAGTTGAATTGCTGCATCAGGATTACAACACCGCCGGGGCATTTACTGCCGCCGCGTTACTGACTCTGATGGCAATAGTGACCCTTTTTCTGAAGAGCGGCCTGCAATGGCGCTTGGCGCGTCAGGTTGTTCGTCTCGAACAGGAGCAAAAGCATGAGCATTGAAATTAATAATATCAGTAAGTATTTTGGCCGGACCAAGGTACTGAATGACATTACGCTTGATATTCCTTCAGGCCAAATGGTGGCTCTGCTCGGCCCTTCTGGTTCGGGTAAAACCACCTTATTGCGGATTATTGCCGGGTTGGAAAACCAAAATGCCGGGCGCTTGAGTTTCCATGGCACGGATGTCAGCCGGTTACATGCTCGTGATCGTCGGGTCGGGTTTGTTTTCCAACACTATGCGTTATTCCGCCACATGACGGTGTTCGATAATATTGCTTTTGGTTTGACGGTGTTACCGCGCCGCGAGCGCCCGAATGCGGCGGCCATTAAGCAGAAAGTGGGGCAATTACTGGAAATGGTGCAATTAGGGCATCTGGCCGAGCGTTTTCCATCACAGTTGTCTGGTGGTCAAAAACAGCGGGTTGCTTTAGCGCGTGCATTGGCGGTCGAACCACAGATTTTGTTACTGGATGAACCTTTTGGCGCGCTGGATGCACAGGTGCGTAAAGAGTTGCGCCGTTGGTTACGTCAGTTGCATGAAGAACTGAAATTCACCAGTGTCTTTGTCACCCACGATCAGGAAGAAGCGATGGAGGTCGCAGATCGGGTGGTGGTGGTGAGTCAGGGCAATATTGAGCAGGTGGGGACACCGGATGAAGTCTGGCGTGAACCGGCAACCCGTTTTGTTTTGGAATTTCTGGGTGAAGTTAACCGCCTGAGCGGGGAGATCCGCGGTTCGCAGCTGTTTATTGGCGCACATCACTGGCCGCTGGATCTTGCACCGATGCATCAGGGCAGTGTCGATCTATTCCTGCGCCCTTGGGAGATGGAAGTGAGTACGCAATCAAGTGATCGCTGCCCACTGCCGGTTCAGGTGCTTGAAGTTAGCCCCCGTGGTCACTTCTGGCAATTAACCGTGCAACCCATCGGCTGGCATCAGGACCCGATCAGTGTGGTGCTCCCAGAGGGGAATATTGATGCCCCGGTGCGCGGCAACCGTTATTATGTTGGCGGGTTAAATGCACGCTTATATTCTGGCAATCAATTATTGCAACCCATTGCTTTAGCCCAAAGCGCCTGATAAGTTTTCTTCTTTTTTGCAAATAAAGAACCGACCCAAGTCATTGTTGTTGCAGCAAGGCCGCTAACGCGCAAACCCCGATGAGCTGACAGGCGTCAGTCATTCGGGTTCATGAGAGCGGTGAACACCGTTGCAACGTCAAGGGCCAAGGGTATTCAAAGGTAATCAATGTGACAACCCTGGAACACTGCATCGGCCATACACCATTGGTGAAACTACAACGCTTAAGCCAAGGGCTAAATGCGGAGATTTGGGTCAAACTGGAAGGGAACAATCCGGCCGGTTCGGTTAAAGATAGAGCCGCGCTGGCGATGATCCAGCAGGCAGAGTTACGTGGTGATATTGCCCCCGGTGATGTCCTGATTGAAGCGACCAGTGGAAATACCGGGATTGCCTTGGCGATGATTGCCGCCATGAAAGGCTATCACTTGAAGTTACTGATGCCAGAAAACATGAGTCAGGAGCGTCAGGCGGCGATGCGGGCTTACGGCGCGGAACTGATTCTGGTTAGCCGTGAACAGGGCATGGAAGGGGCGCGTGATCTGGCGTTAACCATGCAGGAGAACGGCGAAGGTAACGTGCTGGATCAATTTAATAATGCGGATAATCCCTATGCGCATTTTACGGGGACCGGGCCGGAAATTTGGCAGCAAACGGCGGGTAAAGTGAGCCACTTTGTCTCCAGTATGGGGACCACCGGTACGATCACCGGTGTCAGCCAGTATCTAAAAAGCCAAAATCCGCAGGTGAAGGTTATCGGCCTGCAACCAGCAGAAGGCAGCAGTATTCCGGGGATCCGCCGGTGGTCAGCGGAATATATACCGGGTATTTTCCGCCCCGAGCTGGTGGATCAGGTGTTGGATATCACGCAGAGTGTTGCAGAGCAAACCATGCGGCGGCTGGCGAAAGAAGAGGGGATATTCTGTGGCGTCAGTTCTGGTGGTGCGGTGGCTGGGGCGCTGCGGATCGCGGCAGATAACCCTGATGCGGTGATTGTGGCGATTATCTGTGACCGTGGTGACCGCTATTTATCAACTGGGGTTTTTTAAGTAAGGGGGATAAATTTTTCCTCCACTTAAGTCTGGTGAGGGCTGTTTATGACAGCCCGAATATTCAATCAAGATATAGCATTTTTATTGAAAACCTATTTTTAATTAGCAGTAAATGCATTACTAATAATGTTATTATAATAATAAATCATATTTTATGAAAGCCATAATGATATTAACTAAGTAAAATAAACGTAATGGAAGTAAAAATAAATCATCGTAATTTGTTAAGGATTATTTTTCTATGGAAATAGTTAATTTTATTAGTGCTCAGGATATAGTTGAGATTGAATTTCTCTCAACAGAGAATGAAAAAAATAAAGAGGCATTGAATTCAGTAAATAAATGGGAGAATGATGCTCCATTTGGGGAAAACAGAACCAATGCTGCTAATGAAATTCGTGATGTTATAGAGAGAAATGCGCCTATACTTAGGCTATCGCGTCTGAATATCAGTTCTTTACCTGATGTTTTACCGCATAGTCTCATCGAGATTGAAATTTATTATTGCGATGAATTATCTACTCTCCCTGACAGTTTTCCTTCCGAGCTTACTAAGCTAAAAATTAGCCATTGCCCTGAAATTTCATCTTTATATAAGAATGCACCAAAGCGTTTGACTAAATTAGAAATAATATCTTGTCCGAAAATTTCAAATGCTATAATTCCACTGCCTGAGTCATTACAATATATTAAATTAGATATAGACTCGAAAGAGCGCCTTTCTCTCTCGTTTGATAAATTTCCTAAAAATTTAAGAGGTATTAATTTAAGTGATAGTTTTTTAATTGAAAAAAGCAAATTCAAGGATAGAGAGATCCGATTGAATGTTCTAGTGCCATCCGTAGCTCTAGAGTTTAAATTAGGGGACATTCTATATGGAATTGCTCAGTGTCAACATGAGGTGATGCAGCAACTAATTAATTTTAATGACTTTTCTAACAAAGATATTTGTTCGCAAACAACAATTACTGATGCTGTTTGGGAACATCGTAATTATTTTTCCCGTGATAAATATAGAGACGATGCGACAATCAAAGAAATGTTAAATGATGCTGATCGCGGAATTAAATTCAAAGATTTCCTAGAAAAACATGAAAAGTATAATATTTTAAGTCGTTCGGGAATAAAATCATACCGTCCTCATAAAAATGAGGAGGATATATGTTTATCAAGGACCAGTAAGGCTGGTCTTGAATTTCAGATCATGGAAAGGCAAGAGCGTGTATTTTTTTGTATAGATAATTTGAATAATTGTATTCCTGAAATTGCACAAAAAAAACCTGATTATGGTACCTATATCACAGCCTCTGAGTTGAGATGGCTTTACCGTCGTAAAGATCACCCTAATGTAAAAAATAATGTTCAATTCTGCTTGGAGGGAGCATTTATTTCACAAGAAGAGGTATTTTCACTGCCTGGTTGGGAAACTTATTTTCCTAAAAGAAAAAGTAACTTCATACCTTCCTATGTTTGACTATTAAATCGATACGTTTCTACTAGAATGGAAAAATTTCTATTCTGAGTATTATAAATTTGAGGCTATGTCACTTGATATCCGGTGCATATAACACGGATTTGCTAGCGGCATCCTCTTCTTTAATGATTACCCTTGCTCTAATGCCCGCATAGAATCCATTTTTGCTGTTCTTTTGGCAGGGCAGAAACTGAAAATTATGGTAATAAGGTTGTATTTTCACCGAAGTTCAGTTGCAGGCACTAGAGTAAGCCAAATCCCAATGAAAAGCACAGGGTGAAATCAAGACACAATATCCCGGTTATCTGGGGGGGCAGGAAACTTATTATGTTGAAAATATCAAAGGGATTGTCAGGATCTATCCGCAAACTTTCATTGATCTATTTTTCCAGGCTCTGCGCCGTGCCTTGATAACGGTAACCCGCCCCGTGCACTGTGCGGATCAATACCGGATGAACCGGATCCAGTTCAATGGTCTTGCGAAGCTTGGAAATATGCTGGTCGAGCGTACGGCTCTGTGGCAAATGGTCATATCCCCAAACCGCATCAAATAACATATCTCTGGTGACCACCCGGCCCTTATGCTGATACAGATAGCGTAGGATATTAACCTCGCGCAGTGACAGCTCAAGGCGCGTCTCTCCACGAATCGCACACAACTCATTGGGAAACACCATCAGATCGCCAAACGGGAAGCCTGCGTCTTCGGCGGATTCAGGTACTTTTCGTAGACAACGGCGGACAATAGTCTTGATTCGGGCGCGCATTTCATGGATACCGAAGGGCTTACTGATGTAGTCGTCAGCACCCAACTCTAACCCGATCACCCGGTCAATCTCCTCATCCTTCGCGGACAGAAAAATAATGGGCGTTTGCCAGTCGTGTTTGCGGATCTCCCTGCACACCTTGTAGCTATCAAGCTCCGGCATCATGATATCAAGAATGATAAAATCCGGCTGTTGTTGGCGGTATAGCGCCAGTGCCTGCACACCATTTTCTGCCGCGATGGGGCGGTACCCTTCATGGGCCAATACTTCCATAAGGCCATTACGAATATGGGCATTGTCTTCGGCAATTAATATTTTCATGTGAACTGCTCCTTGTCTGTGGCCGCATCTTGCTTAATCGTCATAGGCAGTTTTAGGGTAAAACAGCTACCCGCCGGATTACTGGTGACGGAAATTTCGCCCTGCAAACTGGCGGCTAATTGGCTGGCGATGGTTAAACCAATACCGGTACCGGAAACACCTTCAGTGATATGGCTCTTCACTCGATAAAAGGGCTGGAAGATCGCCTTTAACTCTTTTGCGGCGATGCCGTTACCATAGTCCCTTACGTGGATCAACACCCGGTCATCAGCCTGTTCACCAATCAACTCCACCCGTTTTCCTTGTGAGGCGTATTTTTCGGCATTACTGAGAAAATTACTGATAATCTGCGTCAAGCGATCGACATCGGTCGTGAGGTGAATATCGGTATTAATGATCAGCACCAACTCCATATTTTTGGCGGAAAACGCGGGAATAAAAGTGTGATAAATTTTGTTCAGCAATGGGCGCAGCGCCACCGTTTGTAGATGGAGTTTCGGCGCTTTGGTAAAACTGAGGATGTTCTGAATCAGGCGCGAGAGCCGCTGGCTTTCATTGAGGATCACCTCCAGATAGCGCTGCTCTGCGGTGGGAGGAACGCTCTGCTCTGGTTGCAACTCCTGCAACATCTCTGCATATAAGGTGATATTGGTTAGTGGCGTCTTCAGTTCGTGGGATACCTGGCCGACGAAGCTCACCTGCTGTTGAGCAAGCCGTAACTGGCGGTTGTATTCTCGATACAGATATAGCATGACCAGCCCAACTGTCACCATCAGCAGTAATAACAGCAGCCCACCCCAGAGATAAAGGGGCGCGCCGTTTACCGCCTTGGCGTAATAATCTATCTGCCAGGCACCTAGCGGATAAGGCAGGCGTTGGGAATTCAAGGGCACCTGTTGGGTTAACAGCTCTTCACTGCCGCTTTGGTAGAGCAAGCGCCCATCATCCAGGACTTGCAGTGTGTTCGGTGCAGAGTCAAATGTCATGGTGTTAATCACATCAGACAGCAGCTTGACGTAGGGGACTTTAAAACCGATCAGTTGATTATCCCGCGCCTGCCAATATATCAACAGTGGGTCGCTGAGTTCGCGACTGAGGTACCAGCCTGAGGTTGGCCGGGTCTGTTCATCGGTATAGTGGTGGCTGTAGAGCAGGCTCGGGTCCTGAATGATAGGGGTGATCGCTTGTATCCAGGCTTTCTCTTTCTCAGTCAAGGCTGCTTGAGTATTGGGGTACAAGAGTTGGTTTTTCTTCAATACAAATAGGGCGTCAATACTACTCTCTTGCGCGATCAGGGCGTTTAGCGACGCATTATCTAACTGAATATAAGAAACAAGCGAACCCAGACGCACGGCATTCTGGTTTAGCAGATCCAGAATAAATGTACTGACCTGTGTGGTATGACTCTGTGCCAGACGTTGGTTCTGATAATGGCGCAGCAGTGTTTCATGGGTGAGGCTGCGATAGCCGAAGTAGGCGATAGCCGCGCAGATTAAGAACGTGATAGAGGTAAAAAGAAACAGGCTTTTTGACGGCTTCATGCCATATCCCATGTAAACGCTGAGCCAGCGTACTGACTCAGCATAAATGAACTTTTATTCAGACTGCTGACAAACCCCGATGACGCGATCTTGAACGGTGAGGATAGGCAGAGGAGTAAAGCGTCCGCGCCAAGGATGGCGCGGCTCGAGCCTACATGGATGTATTTACGGCGTCTTTACGATCTGCCTGTTCTCTCCGTCGCGGGCACTTTGTCAATAACCTCTTTTATTTTTACTTCTGCTGCTGTTTGACGTTGTAGTTCTGTTCTTTCAGCTCTTTACGGTAAGTGGCGGCATCTTTACTGTCAATGTCATCCGCTAATTTACGCTGTTTATTCGTACTCTCTCGCACTTTTTTCTCTGCAACCGGGCTGGAGAACGACATGCTGTCCAGTTTTGAGGCATTGGACTCTAGCACTTTCTTCGCTTCATCCTTGCGCCCCGCGTCGATCAATTTAATGGCTTCATCATTGGCCAGCGCTGTTTTTTGAATCTCTGACTCCGCTAATACTTCTTCTTGTACAGCATCGTTGACCTTTTCTACGGATTGGCTGTAGCTGACGGTCACTCGTTCATTAATCTGATCTTGTTTTTTACTGCTGAGATTCAGGTAGCTGATACTGACATCGGCCAGATCTTTTTGCTGCTTGTCAGTGCCTTTTTCCGGAATCACCTCCAGTAGAATGTATTTTTCCTGATTAGAGTAAAGCTGATTCAGTTTCACATTCACTGTATTGCCGAGGATATCGCCATCGCGCCCCAGTAGTCGTACCGGTTTCACCTTATCGCCAGTCTTAATCTGAACAACGATATCCTGTGCGACGACGGACATCACATCTTGGAATTCTTTGGTGAACGCCTTTTCCAGATCTGCCGAGTTAGCGACAAAGGTGTGGTTACCGTCGCTATAACCCGCAATGGCAGTCATCAGATCCTCGTTATAATCCTGGCCCAGCCCGATAGTGGTGATGGCAATCCCTTTTTTAGCCGCCATGCGGGCCAGATCGGAAAGTTCGCTGATTGAGGTGGGGCCAGTATTCGCCTGACCATCAGAGATAAGGATGATGCGATTGACCTGCTCACGGTTCAGGTGTTTATCCACTTGACCAATACCCATACTGACACCAGCAAACAAGGCGGTCATTCCCCTTGGGTGAATGTGCTGTTGAATGCTGGCAATCAGCGCTGGCTTATCAGTGACTTTCGTGGCCGGAATGATCACCTCGGCGTGGTTATCGTAGGCCACCACCGATAGCGTATCGGTGATGTTAAGCATATTAACCGCTAAAATCGCCGCTTCTCTGGCTTTCTCGATGCGCTCACCGCTCATTGACGTAGAACGATCAATGACCAGCGCCAGATTGATTGGGCTACGACGGGTGCTGTCGAGATTAAAACCGGTAAGAGAAATTTTCAGGTAATTTTTATCTTCGCTATTAGCCAGCATAACGGGCGCAGCAAGTTCTGATTTGACATTGACCACTTGTGTCGCCGCCTTGGCTACCCCAAACAGCGAAAAAAGGAATAATAGCAACAATAGGGTCATCTGCTTTATTCGAGCGGCCTGTTTTATTAGCGTGGCCGGTTTTATCAGGATGTCTGGTTTTATTAGCATGTCAGTTTTTATTAAAATGGCTGGTTTTAGTAACACGATAGTACCTCTGTGCAAGACTCGAAGAGTAGTGCCACGATTATTCATCTTATCATGCGCTAAGTTGTCTGTTTGCTGTATAAAGTTGTCAAAAATTTGTAAAACGGCCAATTAGCGTCATGAACACCGTGCTGAATAGCCGGTAATGTAGTCAGAGGAATGAATAACCATATAGGAATTCTGGGGGGAATAAGAGAAAAATAAATTCCCAAGCAGGGAGAAAAAAAGGAAAAGGATGGTGAGGTTGTTTATCCTATAAAATCAATTCATTACTGTTTTTTCACGCATCACTGAATATATTTTGGTTTTTTATTCCTAAATTAATCCCTTCTTTAGTTTATTACTCCTAAATAAAAATTAATAAAGCATTAGTTGCTATTTTTTGCGGTTAGTCACATTTGATATTTGGATGTTTATCACAAATAAAAGTAATAAATAGATTAATTACATTTTTATGTTGAGATATATCACATTTAATTTATTACTATAATTATTCAGCATTAAAATAATTATAGTAATATCAATACGTTAATGTGGCGCGCATGGAGAGATACTTGTCGAAATCATTAATACTAGTACGATGCACTTTTAAGGGTAAATTTTTCTAAAAAAACCACCAATTAGGAGTATTAATAGTAAGAAATTATCAAGATAATGGTATTAAATTTCCTTACAAGTCGAACCAGTGAGGAAAGGGACATGGACTACAATTTTGATGAAGTCATCGATAGAAGTAATACAGCATGTGAAAAGTGGGATGCTCATTATTTAAATGCTCGATTTGGTATGACTGATTTAACGCCTATGTGGGTTGCGGATATGGACTTTAGATCTCCGGACTCAGTGATTAGTGCACTTTCCGAAAGAGTTAACCACGGTATTTATGGCTATACTTTCAGACCTGATAGTTTTTTAGATGCCATTACACAGTGGGTTAAAAAAAGACATCAATGGTTAATTAAGCCTGAGTGGATCTCTCATAGCCCCGGCGTTGTTCCTGGATTAGCCATGGCTATTCGTGGGTTAACAAAACCGGGAGATAAAATACTCATTCAATCCCCTGTTTATCATCACTTCGCCAATGTTATTGCACGAAATGATCGTGAAGTTGTCGCGAGTGAATTGCTCTATGATAACGAAAAATATGATATAGACTTTGCACATTTTGAAGCGTGTATCGCCACTGGCGTGAAATTGTTTATCCTTTGCAATCCTCATAACCCAGTGGGAAGAGTATGGACACGGGATGAACTGACGACCATGGGTAATATATGCTTACGGCATAACGTGATTGTCATCGCAGATGAAATACATTGTGATATTGTTTTTAAAGGCAGTAAATTCACTCCTTTTGCCTCTATCTCACCTGATTTCGAAAATAATTCAATTACCTGCATGGCACCCAGTAAAACCTTCAATCTTTTAGGGACACAAACTTCAGCGATCATTATCCCTAATCAAGAATTACGTAATAAATATGAAACCGAATTAAATAGCCTGGCATTAGGGAATCCTAATCCCTTTGGCGTGATAGCATTGGAAACAGCATATAAAGAAGGTGAGGAGTGGTTAGAGAGTTTGCTGGGTTACTTACAACATAATCTAGACTTTGCTGTGGACTTCTTTAAAAAATATATACCGAAGATCACATTGGTTAAGCCTGAGGGAACGTATCTACTCTGGTTAGATTGCCGTGGGCTAGGGTTGACTCCGTATGAACTGGAGCAATTCATACTAACAAAAGCAAAATTAGCCTTAAACGAAGGCCACATCTTTGGCGAAAGTGGTGAAAACTTCATGAGGATGAATATTGGTTGTCCAAAATCAGTCCTCACCAGTGCATTAATACAACTAAAATACGCGGTAGATGATTTAAACTAGAATAGCGTATAGGTTATTTTGCAGGGGATAAAAATGAACAGTGAAAAAAAAGAACATCTTAATACAGTATCAAGAAAGTTAAGAACGATCATGGAGCGTGATAATATTGATGCTGTCATTGTGACAACGTGTGATAATTTTTATCATGTTACCGGTATTCTCAGTTTTTTTATGTATACCTTTCGAATACGGGCACGGCTATCGCCGTTGTCTTCCGTGATGTGAAAATTCCATCGCTAATCATTATGAATGAATTTGAAGCAGCCAGCTTAACGTTGGATATGCCAAATGCTGAATTAAAGACCTTTCCTGTTTGGGTAGATGTAGATGATCCGTTTAACATGCGCGATTCTGCAAATAATAATAAAGAGAGGCCGATAGGTCCTCCTATTGAGAGTGTATGTAATATACTCAAAGACGCATTGAACGATGCCAGGGTACTTAATAAAAAAATAGCAATAGACCTCAATATAATGTCAAACGGTGGTAAAAGAGTTATTGATGCCGTTATGCCTAATGTTGATTTTGTCGACTCAAGCTCTATATTCAACGAGCTAAGAGTGATAAAAAGCCCTTGGGAAATTAAAAGACTCAGAAAAAGTGCAGAAATTACGGAATATGGGATCACTGAAGCATCAAAGCTCATCCGGGTAGGATGCACATCAGCTGAACTCACTGCCGCATATAAGGCAGCAGTAATGAGTAAATCTGAAACTCACTTTTCAAGATTCCATCTTATCTCTGTTGGCGCTGATTTTTCACCCAAACTCATACCAAGCAATACTAAAGCCTGTTCAGGCGACTTAATTAAATTTGATTGCGGCGTCGATGTTGATGGTTATGGTGCCGATATTGCCAGGACTTTTGTTGTTGGGGAACCTCCCGAGATCACCCGGAAGATATACCAAACAATAAGAACTGGGCATGAACATATGCTGAGTATGGTTGCGCCTGGCGTCAAAATGAAAGATGTATTTGATTCAACGATGGAGGTCATTAAAAAGTCCGGGTTACCTAATTATAACAGAGGGCATCTTGGGCATGGTAATGGCGTCTTTTTGGGATTAGAAGAGAGTCCCTTCGTTAGCACTCATGCTACAGAATCGTTCACTTCAGGTATGGTGCTAAGTTTAGAAACACCTTACTACGGCTATAATTTGGGTTCGATTATGATTGAAGATATGATTTTAATAAATAAAGAGGGTATTGAGTTTTTGAGTAAATTACCCAGGGATTTAGTTTCTTTTAATTAAAAACTGTATTCTATACC
This sequence comes from Yersinia pestis, assembly GCF_900460465.1. Taxonomy (GTDB): domain Bacteria; phylum Pseudomonadota; class Gammaproteobacteria; order Enterobacterales; family Enterobacteriaceae; genus Yersinia; species Yersinia pestis. The sequence goes on from NZ_UAVH01000001.1 coordinate 1,427,592, forward strand.
TTAAATCGTTCGAGTTGCATTGGCCTCGCGGAGGCGAGGCCGCTGGATGGGCTGAGTAATAAACGCAGCCAACGCACATGCAGCTTGAAGTATGACGGGTATATGCTACGCAGTAGGAGTTAACTATGAAATGGTATCATTCTCTCGTGTTGCTACCTGTATTATCATTAACTGTCGGTATTTTCTTTGTTAACAAAGTGGAACCTTTCATATTAGGTATGCCATTCCTTATGTTCTGGATCGTGATTTGGTTGATTCTGACCGCATTGATTATGGCCATAATCTCGAAATTGGATTCAAATATAAGTAAGGAGGAAGTATGAATGCGCCATTAATTATAATATGTACATTCTTCCTGTTTAGTATTTATCTTGCCATTCGCTCTAAAAAAGGCAAGAAGATGGACCATGAAGGGTGGACCACCGGTGGCCGTAGCTACGGCGCTTTATTAGTATTTCTACTGAGTGCTGGGGAGATATACACAACATTTACATTCTTGGGGGGCAGTGGCTGGGCTTATGGAAAAGGCCCAGCCATATTATATACGCTCACCGTTAATGCCTTTATGGGGATATCACTTTATTGGCTTCATCCTATTATTTGGAAGTATGCTAAAGATAATAATGTTAGGTCTATTTCAGACTTCTTCGCACTGAAATATAAAAGTTCATCATTAGGTATGCTGATTAGCATATTCTCTATCGCTGCAATGGTTCCGATTTTCATTTTACAATTAAAAGGACTTGGGATCATTGTCTCACAAGCATCTTATGGCTCTATATCGTCCAATATGGCAATATGGATTGGCGTGATTTCAGTCTCTGTTTTTGTGATGATTTCTGGAATTCATGGTTCTGCCTGGACATCTGTATTAAAAGATTTCATGATATTGTTTGTGGTTGTCTTTATCGGTATTTATATTCCAATTCACTACTACGGTAGTATTGGCAACATGTTTCAATCTATTGAAACAGTTAATCCTGGGTATCTTGTCTTCCCGAAAGAAGGACTCAACATACCTTGGTATATCTCTACCGTATTCTTATCCGTAGCCGCTTATTTCTGTTGGCCACACTATATGACGGCTGTATTTACAGCCAAAAATGAAACCTCATTAAAGCGTAATAGCATACTGATTCCGGCTTACAGTCTGGTCATGCTGTTTGCCTTTTTTGTCGGTTTTGCGGCAATCTTAAATGTCCCTGACTTAACCGGGCCAGATGTTGACCTGGCTTTATTTGAAATATCAAAATCAACCTTCTCAAGTTATATTGTTGGGTTTATTGGTGCGGCAGGTATGCTGACAGCACTGGTACCGGGTTCTATGTTATTACTGGCGACGGCAAATATGCTGGCCGGTGTCGTCCAAAAGATTTTCCGCCTGGATGTGGAGAAAAATAAATCGGGAAATCTTTCTCGCTATATGGTGCCTGTTGTTGCCTTGGTCTCTTTGTATTTTATCTTTAATGGCAATGATACGCTGGTCGCTATAATGCTACTTGGTGTCAATATAATTGCTCAGTTCTTCCCAGCGCTTATATTCAGTTTTTGCAAAAAGAATCCAATCACGACTGCGGGCGCTTTTTCGGGGATTATGGTCGGTGTCATTATTTTGGCGGTCACCTATGTCTATCATATTTCAATAGCAGATATTTTCCCGTTCATTACTAATGGCTTTGAGTATATGAATATTGGGGTTGTCGCCTTTGCTATGAACTTTATCGTTACTTTCTTCATCTCATATTTAACAAGAAGCTATTATAAAGAAGTCACTGTTTAATAACCAATAGGCCATTTTCAAACTGGAAGTGGCCGTCCTAATCTGAGTGATAAAGAGTTATGGGGAAAACAATTGTTATCGTCGGTGGTGTTGCCGGTGGTGCCAGTGCTGCTGCTCGCCTGCGCCGTTTAAATGAATATGACAATATTATTATTCTAGAAAGAGGCGAGTATATCTCTTTTGCCAACTGTGGCTTGCCTTATTATATCGGTGGTGTTATTACCGAAAGAGATAAACTTTTAATCCAAACGCCAGAGAAAATGAAGGATAGATTTAATATTGATGTCAGAACTGAAAATGAAGTCGTTGATATAGACAGTGCGAGTAAAACCATTACTGTGATTAATCATAAAGTGGGTAAGGAAGAGTTTATACAATATGACACATTAATTCTATCGCCGGGTGCCCGTCCTTTTATTCCAGACATTGCCGGTCTGTCAGTGAATGGTCCTGTATTTACCTTGCGTAATATGTCAGATACAGACAATATTAAAGCGTATCTAATTTCCGCTACACCTGAAGCTGTCACCGTTATTGGTGGTGGTTTTATCGGATTGGAAATGGCGGAAAATCTGGTGAGTAGTGGGCTGAAAGTCACAATTATTGAATTATCAAATCAAATTCTTTCGCCACTTGATTATGAAATGGCAGCGATTGTCGAAAAGCATTTAAAAGACAACGGCATTGATGTGATAAAAAATGACGCAGTGGTACAGTTCGATGAATCTGCACATCAAATACATTTGAAATCAGGGAAAATTATTACCACCGACATGGTCATTCTGGCGATAGGTGTCGAACCTGAAAATGACTTGGCAAAGAAAGCTCATCTGGATTTGGGGATCAGAGGGAGCATCTTGGTTAATGAGAAATTACAGACGAGTGTAGCGGATATTTATGCTATCGGTGATGCTATCCAGGTTGTCGATTATATCAATGGTCAGGCAACGTATATTCCACTGGCCTGGCCGGCTAACCGGCAAGGCAGATTATTGGCTGATATTATTAATGGCCGTGATGTGCGCTATCACGGAACATTAGGCACTGCGATTGCCAAAGTACTTGATCTTAGCGCCGCCTGTACGGGTAACAACGAACGTCTGTTAAAGCGTTTGGCGATCCCTTATCAAGTTGTTCATATTCATGGGATGTCACATGCGAGTTATTATCCTGGCGCTCATCAGATTTCATTGAAATTATTATTCTCGCCAGAGAACGGGCGTATTCTTGGTGCACAGGCTGTTGGTCAGGGGGGGACAGATAAACGCATTGATGTGTTGGCGACCGCGATCAAAGGCAGGCTGACTATCTATGATCTTCCCGACTTAGAATTGGCTTATGCCCCACCTTATTCGTCAGCAAAAGATCCGGTCAATATGTTGGGTTATGTTGCAGAAAATATCTCGAATGGCGATGTGATGACGAAGCAATGGCATGAAGTGGATGCCTTTATGGCTGATGGGGGGATTATTATTGATGTACGAGATGAGGCGGAGTTTATCTCCGGCAGTATAAAAACTGCGGTGAATATCCCTCTGTCTGAATTGCGTCAAAAATTGGCATTAATACCCCAAGATAAAAAGATACTGGTGACTTGCCAGGTTGGGCTAAGAGGGTACATTGCTGCAAGAATTCTGTCTCAATATGGCTATACCGTGGCTAATTTAGATGGGGGATATTTGACCTTTAATTATGCTAATGCTTGATGTTTATTTTGTATAAAAAGGGCATCTATACCCAAAATAATTCGCGTTGCAGTAAGGCAGTCAGGGCAGCTAACTCCCCTGCAGCGTGAAGGACGATGGGTATAAAATACCTCATGATGAAACAAAAAATAAATGAGGAAAGCCAGTGGCGGTAAGTTTTTTAGTTTTATTGCAATAGAGTCATGATAACAATAAAAGGTCACGGATGACCTATCACGATGAAAGCCATCGACCTCATCGTGATGACCAAGCCACTACTCCCGTTCTAACGCCCTAATGGGGTCCATCTCCGCAGCTCTTTTCGCGGGGAAGAAACCAAAAATGACCCCAATCAAGCTGGAACAAACAAAAGCGGTAATAATCGAGGCCGCGGAGTAAACCATTGAAAAGTTGCTGCTAAACAGGCTGAATAATAGCCCGATCCCTAACGATAAGGCGACACCGAGGCTACCCCCTAGCAAACAGACCAAGACAGCTTCAATTAAAAACTGCTGCATAATATCGCTGGCCCGTGCACCGACAGCCATGCGTACACCAATCTCTTTGGTGCGTTCGGTCACTGAGACCAACATGATATTCATCACGCCAATACCACCGACGATCAATGAAATAACCGCAATCATGGATACCAGCAACGTCATCGTTGATGTGGTTGCTTGAATGGTCTGGCGAATACTGTCCGTATTCATTACGAAAAAATCTTGGGTGCCGTGGCGTTGGCTCAGTAGCTTGATCACGCCTTGCTCCGCATTCGCCAGATCAATATCATCGTTAACTCGCACCGTGATACTTTTCAGATAGGATTGCCCGAGCATCCGTTTCATCGCCGTAGTATAAGGGATCCAAACATTCAGATTTTCATCACTGCCAAACCCGCTCTGTTTCTTGGCCGCCACACCAATTACCCGGCAGGGCAGGGAACCAAGCAGGATCACTTTCCCTAATGGCGTTTCCCCGTTGGGGAAGAGTTTATCGCGGGTGTTTTCGTCAATAACGGCATCTTGCATCAAGTCGTTAACACTGGTGCGGGTAAATGCCATCCCCTGAGCTATCGTGTAACCGCGAACCAGAAAATATTGCTCACCCACACCATTCACTGTGCCACTGACCGATTTATTGCCATAGCGCAGTGTCACGCTGGTCGAAACGGTAGGGGTGACGCTATGAATATACCCTTGCTGGGCCAGCACATCGGCATCGGTATCCCGCAAAGTATGGATCGCCGCGGAGCGCATATCGCCAAAATCTTTACCGGGAAAAATTTCCAGTGTACTGGTCCCCATCGCATTGATATTAGCCAGAACCTGTTGTTGCGATCCTTTTCCCAGAGCGACGACCGAGACCACCGATGCAATACCAATAATAATACCTAGCATGGTTAGGGCGGTGCGTAGGCGCTGTGCCGCCATCGCCAGTATTGCCATTTTGAACGCCTCGTGTAGGCGGTCATACTGTACTTTCCAACGTGTCAGGAGCGGTTTGCGGGCAATTTCGGTCTCTTGTTGTGCTCCCGTAGATATTTTCTCGTCCATAGAAGGGATATCGATTACAGAAGGGATATCGACCATTTTTGGCTTTTCTTGTGCGTGATCCCTTGGCCGATCAGCGATAATTTCGCCGTCTTTGAGTTCAATAATGCGTTGAGCATGTTCTGCAATCGACATATCGTGGGTGACAATCACCACGGTATGACCCTGTTGGTGCAAGTCCTTAAGGATATTTAAGACTTCGTTGCCGCTGTGGGTGTCAAGCGCCCCAGTAGGTTCATCTGCCAGAATAACGTCACCGCCATTCATCAAGGCCCTGGCGATACTGACCCGCTGCTGTTGCCCCCCGGAGAGCTGGCTGGGCCGATAGTCCAGCCGTTCAGCCAATCCAATACGTGAGAGCAGATTGACCGCCCGTTTACGACGTTCTTCACGATCAATGCCTGCGTAAATCGCTGGGATTTCGACATTTTCGCGCGCACTTAAATCGTTCAGTAAGTGGTAACGCTGAAAAATAAAGCCAAAGTGTTCGCGACGCAGTTCAGCGAGAGCATCACTGCCCAAATACTGAGGGATACGTCCCGCTACCCAATATTCACCAGCACTGGGTTTATCCAGACAGCCGAGAATATTCATTAGTGTTGATTTGCCTGAACCGGATGTGCCGACAATCGCCACCATTTCTCCGCTGTGGAGGGTTAAATTGATATTATTCAGCACGCGGACGGTCTGTTCGCCCGTTATAAATTCACGACTGACATTTTCGAGCCGGAGCAAAATTTTACCTTGTTGTGGTCCTGTCATCAGTTACATCCCCATCGGTGGACCCATACGTGGGGCCTTACTGTTGGTGGAGGTGGTGCTGCCCTGACTAACAATCACGTGCTCTCCGGCTTGCAGGCCGGTGAGGATCTGTGCATCCACATTATTATTGAGGCCCACAGTCACCGTGCGTTGGCTGACTTTACCGCTGTTGTCCACCACCTGTACCCGATATTGGCCTTGGTCATTTTCTAATGCCGTTGCTGGAATAACCACCGCATTTTTGGCTTGATTCAACAAGATATATACCTGAGCGGTCATCGAGATACGCAATGCACCGGTCGGATTGGCGACATCAAACAAGCCGTTGTAATAAATAGCCGTACTGCTGGAACTGCTACTTGAAGTTGATGACGATGTGGTTGTGGTTTCATCATTAATCGAGTCAGGGGCCGGTTCTATCGCCCGCAGCGTGGCACTAAAACGTTTTTCTGGTTCGCCTAAAATAGTGAAATAGACGGGCATCCCGGTTTTGACTTTGACCACATCGGCTTCGGAAATCTGCGCTTCGACAGTCATGGTGTCGAGTTGGGCGACTTTGATAATGGTGGGCGCACTTTGTACGGCGTTCACGGTTTGCCCCTCTTCAACCGGAATGGCAACCACGGTGCCCGCAATGGGGGAACTGATTTTGGTATAGCCGAGATTAAGTTTTGCCGTACTGACGGCGATTTCGGCCTGAGCTATCTGCGCATCCAACGCACTGATTTCCGCTTGCGTTGCTTCTAAGGTGGCCTTGATGCTATCGAAATCGGCACGTACGCCAACCCCTTTTGCCAGAATTTGTTGCTGACGCTGGTAGGTGAGTTGGTTATTTTTTTGTGTTGCGATTTTAGCCGCCCGTTGAGCCTGCACGTTCTTCAGGGCCTCTTCCGCATCTTTCAGCGCATTTTGTTGAGCAAGATCATCAATTTCAGCCACTAATTGGTTTTTTTCAACTTGTTGCCCCAATGTGACATGAAGGGCTTTTATTTGCCCTGAAACCTGAGCACCGACAGTCACCTGCTTCTGTGCTTTAATCGTGCCATCCGCTAAGACTGTTTGTTCCAGATCGCGGATTTCAGCAACGGCGGTGATATAGCTTGGTTTATCTGGTGGTGAAATCCATCTGAAGAATAGCAGGCCACCGATGATCAGTAGCAAAACTACCCACCCGATAAGGCGTCGTTTTGAACCAGTAACATGTTGCATAATTAATCAAAAATCCTTGAACGACAATGAAGGCTGCGAGGTAATAAAACACAGAGGCGTAATTTACCGCTAAGGTTGGATCATGTGGGTTAAGTGAGATTCAAGATTATGTAAGGATTGAGTAAAACTGGCTGCATGGTATTGGAATAGGCACGAAAATAGCTGGAATCAGGTAGGGGAGTTAAAAATGAAAATTTTGTTAGTCGATGATGATCTTGAACTGGGCACGATGTTGAAGGAATATTTGGGCGGAGAGGGGTTTACTGCCAAACATGTATTGACCGGCAAAGCGGGCATTGATGGAGCCTTGTCCGGCGATTACACCGCGCTTATCCTCGACATTATGTTGCCTGATATGAGTGGTATTGATGTATTACGGCAAGTGCGTAAAAAAAGCCGTTTGCCGATCATTATGTTAACGGCTAAAGGCGACAATATTGATCGGGTGATCGGTCTTGAAATGGGCGCGGATGACTACATGCCTAAACCGTGCTATCCACGTGAATTGGTGGCTCGATTACGCGCTGTTTTACGCCGTTTTGAAGAGCAGCCAACTTTGTCCTCCATTGATAGCGGTATTATCACGCAAGGCGGATTGACACTTAACCCCTCTACCCGCAGTAGCGAATGGCAGGGTAAACCGTTTGATCTGACCGCATCGGAATTCAATCTATTAGAGCTGCTGCTACGTTCACCTGAACGCGTGGTGACTAAAGACGAACTATCTGATAAAGGGTTAGGGCGGCCTCGCGAAGCCTATGACCGTAGTGTCGATGTGCATATCAGTAATATTCGCCAGAAACTCGCCGCCCTACCGGGTAATCATTTAAATATTGAAACGGTACGTAGCATTGGCTATCGCATCCGATAACCGTCACTGCGGAGTGAGATAACCTATGCGCGGAAGATTATTCTGGAAAATCCTGTTGGGTTTTTGGCTGACGTTTATTTTGATGACTCAGATGTTGTGGGTGATTTTTTCCTTTTATGGTCATCGCCATGAGCCACCAGAGAATGACCTCGTTCGGCAGATTGCCCGGTTGCAGGTTGTTTCAGCCGCATCAGTATTACATACCGGCGGTCAGCCAGCCTTAAACGCTATGATGGCTGATTGGCCAGAAGCGGACAAAAAATATTTTTCTGTCTTACCTGCCGAGATGGCAGATACGGCAGAAAAAGATATATCGGCTCTCTCTGGGGAAGAACCTAAGTTATACAGTAGCGAAATCGTCACTTGGGTCACCGCACCTGACAAGGAAAACTACCGTGTCAGCTACGACATTGAAGGTTTACGCGCAGCAAACTTGGCAAATGCCCCTGATAAACATCGCCGTGAAATACTGAATGTTCCTATCCCGATGATCTGGATGGGGGTATTAGGGGGCTTATTTTTCAGTACGTTATTAGCCTGGAACTTGACACGGCCCATGCGCCAATTACGTGTCGGTTTTGAACGGGTAGCACAGGGGGATTTATCTGTGCGGTTGCTTCCAGTGATGCGCCGTCGGCATGATGAACTCACGGAAGTCGCGCGGGACTTTGACTCGATGGCCGAACGCCTACAGGCACTGGTCAGTGCACGTGAGCAATTATTGCATGACGTTTCTCATGAATTACGTTCTCCACTAGCCCGTTTACAATTGGCTATCGGTTTAGCGCATCAGAACCCTGACAACGTAGACAACGCATTACAGCGCATCGAGCATGAGTCCGAACGGTTGGATAAGATGATTGGTGAATTATTGGCGCTATCGCGTGCTGAAAATCACAGCCTGGCCGATGATGATGAGTATTTTGACTTACAGGAATTAGTTAAAGTCGTGGTGAATGATGCCCGCTACGAAGCACAACTGCCGGGAGTTGAAATCCAGTTAGAGGTCGCGGCACAGAGTGAGTATACCGTAAAAGGTAATGCTGAACTGATGCGGCGTGCTATCGAAAATATTGTCCGCAATGCGCTACGGTTTTCAGCAAGTGGCCAACAGGTTAAGGTGACGCTCTCTGCGCTGGATAAGCGCTATCAAATTCAGGTTGCAGACCAAGGCCCAGGGGTTGAGGAAAACAAACTATCCAGTATTTTTGACCCTTTTGTTCGTGTTAAATCAGCGATGTCCGGCAAAGGATACGGCTTGGGGCTGGCGATTACGCATAAGGTGATTCTGGCTCATGGCGGTCAGGTTGAGGCGCGAAATGGAGAGCAGGGTGGTCTGGTGATAACATTACGTGTGCCACGGTGGCAGGCCTGAGCGGTAAGCTGAGTGAATAAGGTGTAGTGAATGGATACGAGAGAAGGCCACTACGATAAGAGATAGGAAAGGCTAAAAGACCATCATGGCCGGCAGCAAAACGGCGCCCTTGAGCGCCGTTTTTTGTGCCCAGAAAACCCCCAGCTAGGCTGGGGGTTCAGTAAAGCTTTCAGCTTTGGGTCAGTTATAAAAACCCCTTTTGATTTGTTAAAACAGTTTGCGGTCTGGCAACTGCAAATGTTCAACAAGAAATCAAAAGGGGGTCCCAATGAGGGATGAAAAGAGCTTAGCGCACACCCGATGGAACTGTAAATATCATATAGTTTTTGCGCCGAAGTACCGAAGGCAGGTGTTCTACAGGGAAAAACGCAGAGCGATTGGCAGTATTTTAAGAAAACTGTGCGAATGGAAAAACGTGAATATCCTGGAAGCAGAATACTGTGTGGATCACATCCATATGCTTCTGGAGATCCCGCCCAAGATGAGTGTCTCGGGATTTATGGGGTACCTGAAGGGAAAGAGCAGTCTGATGCTTTATGAGCAGTTTGGCGATTTGAAGTTCAAATACCGTAACAGGGAGTTTTGGTGTCGAGGGTATTACGTTGATACGGTAGGGAAAAACACGGCCAGGATACAAGAATACATAAAGCACCAATTGGAAGAGGATAAAATGGGTGAGCAACTCTCGATCCCGTATCCCGGTAGCCCGTTTACGGGCCGTAAGTAATCCATAGATGCAAATGTCAGATCGCGATGCGCCTGTTAGGGCGCGGCTGGTAACAGAGCCTTATAGGCGCATATGAAAAACCTCCGGCTATGCCGGAGGATATTTATTATCGGTATCGATATGAACTGTTTGTTGATACGGCCTATTTCTTGATGCGGATAATAGGTGTCTCGCCCACAGTCACGCTACCAGAAAGTTTAATCAGTTCTTTAATCTCATCCATGTTAGAGATAACAACTGGTGTCAATGTAGACTTGGCTTTTTCTTCCAGCAGGGCCAAATTGAACTCGATCACCACGTCACCTTTCTTGACGCGTTGCCCTTCTTCAGCGATACGTGTAAAACCTTCGCCTTTCAGTTCAACAGTATCAATACCGAAGTGGACGAACAGCTCAATGCCGCTGTCTGACTCGATAGAAAAAGCATGGTTGGTCTCGAAAATTTTACCGATGGTGCCGTCAACAGGAGCAACCATTTTATTGCCAGAGGGCTTGATAGCAATACCATCGCCCACGATCTTCTCTGCAAAAACAACATCAGGAACATCTTCAATGTTGACGATTTCACCAGACAGCGGTGCAACTATCTCAATAACACTGCTGTCTTTTTTATCATCTGAAACCAATGATTTCAGTTTATCGAACAAACCCATGATCTTCTCCTAAGTATTTATATTGGGCAGCGTCCCAGTATCGTGGAATTAGCAGAGCGTTTTCTCTTCGATGAATGTGGTAACCAAATCCATCAATTCCTTCGCTGTTGGCTGAGCCAGTGCCTGCTCTGCCAACACCTTCACATCTTCGAAATTCGTATTACGGATAATTTTCTTGATGCGTGGGATCGAAATTGCACTCATGCTGAATTCATCCAGCCCCATGCCCAATAGCAACAGTGTAGCACGTTCATCGCCAGCAAGTTCACCGCACATACCGGTCCACTTACCTTCAGCGTGAGATGCATCAATAACCTGTTTGATCAGGCCCAATACCGATGGCGACATCGGATTATAGAGATGAGAAATCAGCTCATTGCCACGATCTACTGCCAGAGTATACTGAGTTAGATCGTTTGTCCCAATACTAAAGAAGTCAACTTCTTTAGCTAAATGGCGAGCGATAACCGCCGCCGCAGGTGTTTCAACCATTACACCGACCTCGATAGTTTCATCAAAGGCCTTATTTTCTTCACGTAGCTGGCTTTTCAGCAGTTCAAGTTCTGCTTTCAGTTCACGTACTTCTTCGACCGAAATAATCATCGGGAACATGATACGCAACTTACCAAACGCCGACGCTCGCAAGATTGCCCGCAGCTGTGCGTGCAGAATTTCTTTGCGATCCATAGCGATACGAATAGCACGCCAGCCCAGGAATGGGTTTTCTTCTTTCGGCAAGTTCATATACGGCAGATCTTTGTCACCACCGATGTCCATTGTACGGACGATAACTGCCTGAGAACCCATGGCCTCTGCTACCGCTTTATAAGCCTGGAACTGCTCTTCTTCTGTAGGCAGAGAGTCGCGGTCCATGAACAGGAATTCGGTACGATACAGACCAACACCTTCAGCGCCATTACGCTCAGCACCGGCGATATCACGCACTGTACCAATGTTGGCAACCACTTCAACCTGATGACCATCAAGGGTGATAGCTGGCAGGTCTTTCAATTTAGCCAGTTCATTTTTTTCGGTGATGTACTGGTTTTTCACCGCTTTTAACTGCTCGATCACATCGGCAGTTGGATTCAAATAAACTTTGTTGTTAACTGCATCGAGGATCAAGTAATCATCATTCTTGACCTGCTTGGTCACATTACTGGTACCAACGATGGCAGGTAATTCAAGAGAGCGAGCCATAATTGAGGTGTGAGAGGTACGGCCACCAATATCGGTGATGAACCCTAACACTTTATCCAAATTAAGCTGTGCGGTTTCTGACGGCGTCAAATCGGTAGCAACCAGAATAACTTCATCCTGAATCGCACTCAGATCAACAATGTTCAGACCGAGAATATTTTTCAGCAGGCGTTTACCGATGTCACGTACGTCAGCAGCGCGTTCTTTTAGGTATTCGTCATCTAATTCTTCCAGGGCTTTTGCCTGGCCTTCAATGACAGAATAAGCGGCTGCATCAGCAGAGGCATGCTCATCTTTGATGAGGGCTATGATTTCCTGCTCAAGCTCTTCGTCTTCCAACAGCATGATATGCCCTTCGAAGATGGCAGCTTTCTCTTCGCCTAGGCTTACGCCAGCTTTGGTCTTAATCGCTTCTAACTGTTCAGCCGCTTTGGCGCGCCCAGCTTTGAAACGCTCGACTTCCTGCTCCACTTGGTCAGCAGAGATCTTTTTCCGGTTGATGACAATCTCATCTTCTTTCAGTAGAAGTGCTTTACCAAAAGCGATACCCGGTGATACTAAAATGCCTGAAATCATAACCCTACCTTACTCTTGACTGGTGTTAACTAAAAAAGAGCGCGTTGATTACTCAAGCTCTGCCATCAGTTTTACCAGATGCTCAACCGCTTTTTTCTCATCTTCACCTTCAGCAGAGATCGAGACTACAGTACCTTGGGTCAGGCCCAAAGTTTGCAGTTTAAACAGGCTCTTGGCACTGGCACTTTTACCGTTTGAGGTCACAGTAATTTCAGAGGTAAAGCCTTTCGCTTCTTTAACGAACTGAGCAGCAGGACGGGTGTGTAGACCGTTTGGAGCAGTAATAGTAACTTCTTGCTGGAACATTGTGTTTCCCCAACTTATTGGATTTATGTTGTGAGGCTAAAGTTTAGTGTAAATTCCAAACTTTAGCCTGTATTGGTGTGCGCATTACTAACAATTAGTTTTGCTAACAATTAGCATTACTAACGATACGCATAACGAAACAATATAGGGCCTGCGCATGACTATGCCTTAACCGTTGGCAACTCACAAAGACAGTTTTAGATTCTGACTTGGGGACAGATCTAAACGACCCTATCGCATCTAAGGATAATGCTCTCTTTGCATTATGTCTTCAATCTGCGTTTAGTCATGCCATCTTTTGTTGTACTGCAAAATAGGTAAATCGATTCAGCCTTAGGTGTGACTGAAACGCGATTAATTTCGCGCATCAAAATAATTACCCGTTAAATACTAAACCCGGAGGGTAAAATCAATCTTTATGTAGTAAAAACTTTGATGTACTCTACAAAAAAAGCACCCCAAAGGGTGCTTTTTTTGCATTTAGTGCGGTAGCCCAGACTACTGTTGCAGCTCTTGCTCTGTGAACAAATCTGCGAACAATGCTGTACTTAAATACCGTTCACCCGAGGAGGGAAGGATAACCACAATTGTTTTGTCAGTAAAGCCTTCCTCTTCTGAAAGCTTAACGGCGGCAGCAACGGCTGCACCTGAAGAAATACCCGCCAGAATGCCTTCTTCATCCATCAAACGGCGGGCCATCGAAATAGCTTCTTCATTGGTGACCAGCGCTACACGATCAACCAGACTCAAGTCGAGGTTACCGGGGATAAAACCCGCACCAATACCTTGAATTTTATGCGGACCAGGTTTGATCTCTTGACCGGCCAGCGCTTGGGTAATCACGGGGGAGTCAGTGGGTTCGACGGCCACAGTCGTGATGGCTTTGCCTTGGGTGTTTTTAATATAGCGGCTGACACCGGTTAGGGTACCACCGGTACCTACCCCGGAGACAAAGACATCTACATCACCATCGGTATCTTCCCAAATTTCAGGGCCGGTGGTTTTTTCATGAATTTCAGGGTTAGCCGGGTTACTGAATTGTTGCAAGATAAGGTAGCGTTCTGGATCGGTTGCTTGAATTTCTTCCGCTTTGGCAATCGCGCCTTTCATCCCTTTGGCACCTTCGGTAAGCACCAAATTTGCCCCCAGTGCTTTCAGCAACTTGCGGCGCTCAATGCTCATAGTTTCAGGCATGGTAAGGGTTAATTTATAGCCACGTGCAGCGGCGACAAATGCCAGGGCAACACCTGTATTCCCGCTGGTTGGTTCAACCAGCTCTTTGCCTGCGGTCAGAATACCCCGTTTTTCAGCATCCCAAATCATGTTGGCGCCGATACGGCACTTCACACTGAAACTTGGGTTACGCGATTCAACTTTCGCCAAAATACGTCCGTTGCCGATACGGTTCAGACGAACCAGCGGCGTATGGCCGATTGTTAAAGAGTTGTCTTCATATATCTTGCTCATAGCCCGTCCTTTAACTCTATGAAAATGTAGGGAACGTTCAAATCATACGCGAACAGTATGGCTATGGAAGTAAGTAATTGGTATATCGATATGTCATTAAGAAATAAGTTTTAATCCCAATAACAAGGGCGTGTTAGACACGCCCACCGAAAATGATCATGGCAGCTGAATAAACTGGCTGCGATAGCGATCAACCCACATGGCGGTAGCGCCACAAACGGCCACTGGCATAATCACCAGGTTGAGGAACGGTATCATGGTGAATAAGCTCACCAGAGCACCGAATTGCAAGTTATCGACTTTATTCTGACGCAGCGCAGTGCGCATCTGTTGGAAACTGACTTTATGGTTATCAAAAGGATAGTCACAGTATTGGATTGATAGCATCCAAGCACTGAACAGGAACCATAATACTGGTGCCACTGTTTGGCCAACGCCAGGGACAAAATAGAGCAGTAACAACACGAGCGCTCGTGGCAAGTAGTAAGCCAATTTGCGCCATTCTCGCGCCATGATACGGGGTAAATCTTTGACGATCCCCCAGCTCCCTGTATCGGGTAGGGGCTTTCCGGTCAAACTGGCTTCCAACTGTTCAGCCAGCAAGCCATTAAACGGTGCCGCAATAATATTGGCGAGAGTACTGAACAGATAACTGAATACCAGCAGTAGTGAAATCACCATCAATGGCCACAGCAAGTAGCTTAGCCATTGCAGCCAACTGGGAATATAGCTCATTAGCTGTGGAACCCAATCACCTATCCGATTGAATAACCACCAAAAAGCCCCGCCCATCAGTAGAATATTCACCAATAAAGGTAAAATAACGAATCGCCGGATGCCAGGGCGAGAGATTAGTCGCCATCCTTGAGCAAAATAAGAGAAACCACTCACTTTATTACCGCCTTTTTTACGTAGGTCATACCATTCCGTTCACTATAATCTTATTGACCGGTGTATCATATCGGTATGATTTCCCACTGCATAGTCGCATTTTGTGCAAAAATTAAGCGAAACACCTAGCATAATCATCTTTCTTCGAAGAAAATTGAGCACGGACTTGCACTTGTGTTCGTTGGGAAATAGAGTTAAAGGGTGAATGTTTGCCGCGGTGGCAATGTATTGGAACAACAGAGATAGTAATGATGCAGGATTTGCGTCTGATATTAATCGTTGTTGGCGCGATCGCCATAATAGCGTTGTTATTGCATGGTTTGTGGACCAGCCGTAAAGAGCGCTCTTCACTTTTTCGCGATCGCCCAGTTAAACGTACAAAACAAGAACGTGTTGAAACCCCGATCGAGAGTCTCGATGAAGGGGTAGGAGAAGTGCGCGTCCGCACGTCTCACCCACAAGAGAAGCCTTCATTTAATCATCTTGACGATGATGACGATGAAGTGCCGGTTATTCAGCATGCTGAAACAAAATCGGCTCAGGTTAAGACAGCATCTCGTCAGGCGCCTTTTGCTTCAGTACAAACAGATTATGACGACCCGCTTTTGGGTGGGCTATCTGCTGAACAACCACCGCATGACTTATCGCGTGATCCTTTGCTTGGCAAGGCTGATGAATCTTATTCACAGCCGCAACACGCAGAGCCACCGCATGTGGAAAAACCTGCACATCAGGTGGCTCCACAACAGCATGTGGAATCTCAGCAAGAGCCCGTCGCTCCAGCACCCGAAGCGAAACCACAAAAGCTAAAAGAAACTGTTTTGGTGCTGCACGTCGCAGCGCATCACGGTGGTGTGATCGGTGGTGAGGTACTACTGCAAAGTGTTCTTCAATCTGGTTTCCAGTTCGGCGAGATGGGTATTTTCCATCGTCATCTTAGCCCTGCAGGCAGCGGACCGGTCTTATTCAGTCTGGCGAATATGGTAAAACCAGGTTCGTTTGACCCTGACACCATGTCTGATTTTTCAACGCCCGGTGTTTCAATGTTTATGATGGTACCGTCATACGGCGATGCGAATCAGAACTTTAAGTTAATGCTGCAATCAGCCCAACGTATTGCCGACGATGTCGGTGGTGTGGTGTTAGATGATGAACGCCGCATGATGACCCCGCAGAAATTGGAATCATATAAGGCGCGTATCCGTGAAGTGCTGGATGCGAATACAATTGCTTGATAATCTTTTTTATAAAGCGATTGCCTCGTAATAAATCGAATTAACCCGAACCCCCGCATGCCGGGGGTTTTTTATCTTTGGTGATGAGCTATGGAATCGATAATCCAACAAATTAATCAACTAAGAACTTCATTGCGCCATCATGAACATCAATACCATGTGCTGGATGCCCCCGAAATCCCTGATGCTGAATACGACCGTATGATGCAACAACTGCGTGATTTAGAAGCACAACATCCTGAACTGGTGACTAATGACTCACCGACGCAACGGGTTGGTGCCGCGCCTCTTGATGCCTTTGAACAGGTGAAGCACGAAGTACCGATGCTGTCTCTTGATAATGTGTTTGATGAAGAAAGTTATCTGGCCTTCGATAAACGGGTACATGACCGGCTTAAAACGGCAGAACCACTGACATTTTGTTGTGAACTGAAGCTAGATGGTCTGGCGGTCAGTTTATTGTATGAAAATGGTGAATTGGTGAGAGCCGCGACACGTGGTGATGGCACTACGGGAGAAAATATTACCGCTAATGTGCGTACTATTCGTGCCATTCCACTGCGCCTACATGGGGATAATGTCCCGCGGCGCGTAGAAGTCCGTGGCGAGGTTTTTATGCCACAAGCCGGTTTTGAACAGCTTAACGAAGAGGCTCGTCGCAAAGGAGGGA
This sequence comes from Yersinia pestis, assembly GCF_900460465.1. GTDB lineage: Bacteria > Pseudomonadota > Gammaproteobacteria > Enterobacterales > Enterobacteriaceae > Yersinia > Yersinia pestis. Next base: position 1,444,548 of record NZ_UAVH01000001.1, read on the forward strand.
AGGTCTTTGCCAACCCACGGAATGCGGCGGCGGGATCGTTACGCCAACTTGATCCCCGTATTACAGCCAAACGGCCACTCACCTTCTTCTGCTATGGTGTCGGTCTGCTGGATGGCGGCGAGCTACCCCGTAGCCATATTCAGTGTCTGATGCAATTTAAGGCATGGGGGTTACCCGTGAGTGAGCGGGTGAAACTCTGCACTGGCAGTGATCAGGTTATTGCTTTTTATCGTCAAATAGAGCAAGACCGCGCAGGCTTGGGCTTTGATATTGATGGTGTGGTGATCAAAGTTGATGATCTTGCTTTGCAGGAGCAATTGGGGTTTGTTGCGCGTGCCCCTCGCTGGGCGACGGCATTTAAATTCCCGGCGCAGGAACAGATCACACAGGTCCGTGAAGTGGAATTTCAAGTGGGTCGTACCGGTGCCATTACTCCCGTAGCCCGTCTGGAGCCGGTTCAGGTGGCTGGCGTGATTGTCAGTAATGCGACATTGCACAATGCCGATGAAATCGAACGCCTTGGTTTGCGTATTGGCGATACGGTCATTGTGCGCCGTGCGGGTGATGTGATCCCACAAGTTGTTGGTGTGGTCATGGAACAACGCCCTGATGATACGAAGGAGATCACTTTCCCAAGCCAATGCCCAGTGTGTGGCTCCGATATTGAACGGGTGGAAGGGGAGGCTGTTGCCCGCTGCACTGGCGGCTTGTTCTGTGCTGCACAGCGTAAAGAGGCACTTAAACATTTTGTCTCCCGGCGAGCACTGGATGTAGACGGTATGGGCGATAAAATTATCGAACAACTGGTCGAGAAACAGTATGTTGAAAATCCAGCTGATTTATTCCAACTGACCGCAGGTAAGTTGACGGGGTTAGATCGGATGGGGCCAAAGTCTGCGCAAAATCTGATTGCGGCGCTGGAGAAGGCCAAACAGACCACCTTTGCACGCTTCTTGTATGCCTTGGGGATCCGCGAAGTGGGCGAAGCGACGGCCGCAAATTTAGCCGCTCACTTCCGCACTCTGGATAATCTGCGTGCAGCAGATATTGAGACGTTAAAAAGTGTGCCGGATGTCGGCGAGGTGGTGGCTAAACATGTGATGAACTTCCTCAGTGAGGAACATAATCAGAAAGTCATCGAAGAACTGGAGAAAGTGGTCAGTTGGCCTGAGCCGCAGCAAATTGTAGTCGAGGAGAGCGATAGCCCCTTCGCTGGAAAAACGGTGGTCCTGACGGGGTCATTGACGATCCTTTCACGGGATGAAGCGAAAGACCGCCTGACAGCATTAGGCGCAAAAGTGAGTGGCAGTGTCTCTAAAAAAACGCATCTGGTGATCGCTGGCGAGGCGGCTGGTTCTAAACTGGCGAAAGCGCAGGAACTCGGAATTAAAGTTATTGATGAAGCTGAAATGATCCGTTTGCTGGGTGAATAATCCTAACGCCGGGGGCGATATGGAAAAAGAGAATTTGATTGAGATTGCTAATACCCGAATGCCTTTTGGTAAATACCAAGGGCGGGTGTTGATCGACTTGCCAGAAGAGTACCTATTATGGTTTGCGCGCAAAGGTGAATTTCCGCAGGGCAAACTGGGGATGCTGATGGAGATGACATTAGCGATCAAGATAGAAGGATTAGACGGCTTAGTGAAGCCGCTGAAGACCGGCTAAATCTGGCTAACAAATGGCGATGGAAAGACCCACTCGGAAAATATGATCTCTAGTCGGCCAACCATCGCCATTCCACCACGTAGTAAGGCACAAAACGCCATCAGATATAAACGTTAATCTGATTCTGCGCGGAGGGGCGATTTACCCCATCCCCCGTCGGTGCACTTACCGCATTGTTGTCACTTTCTTTGGTTTTATCTGCATCATCGGCTTGAATTTTGGCAATTTCAGCGCGTAGCACCGCAATTTGGGTCTCAATCAGTTGCTGCTGTTTTTGTAATTCTTCAGCGCTCAAATCAGTATCTTTTAAGGCACTTAATTGTTCTGTCAGTTTTTGGATCTGCTGATTAAGGGACTTGATTTTTGCCGCTGTACTGCTCTCAGAAGCGCTGTCACTCGTGCTACTGCTGGTGACTGAAACTGATGAGGTAGAAATTGTATTCGACATTATTATTCCTCAGAAATACAGGAGTGGAATAATGCTTATCGACGGACAGATATTAACCTTTAGCATTTGAAGTGACTTTTACACTATCTTATCACTTACACAATCTTATCATTTGGCTGTTTTGAGGATGGCTAAGCGACTACATGTAAATTTGGCCAATGCTGTAGCCAACTTTTGCTGTTGACCCGTTGATCAAAGGTCGCTAGTTCGCCGTTTTTTGGATTTAGTGTGACCGTTAGGGCAAAAAGCGCGGCTAAACCAAGAGGGGCAATTAGTTCGATTTCGCCCTCATCTGTGAGTCTGGCACCAATAGCGGTTTCGATTTCAACCCAATAGCTGATGGCATCTTCAGTGCTGGTATACGGCAGGCGGCCGCTATGTAGATGCATCCTCGCCTGGTTTTTCACAGACCAAGGGAATCTGTTTTTTTGAGCCGTTTGTTTATGAACCATTTGTTTATGAACAGTTTGTTTATGAGGCATGTGCTTATTAAGCAATAGCGCCTCTAGCTGTAAGTCATGCTGCTCACTGATATCTTTCTTATCGAAATAGACTAAATCAATATCATTCAGCGGTGTTGGGGAAAGATATCCATGCAATTGATCCCATACCAGATTACGGACAAAACCTGCCGCCAGGCACCACTGGTTTAATCCTAGCTCACGAGCCGTATACAGTGCCTGCATACGATAAGGATCAGTTCGTAACCACTGAATAATTTGTTGATGTGGAACCATCATCAATCCTCATGGTAATTAAGATCATCAGTATGAAGACAGGATAGCAGTAATCGATAATGGCATAGAGGACCGATTAATTTTCACGGTCTATTTTAGCTGTTCGGTTTTACGTTTATCGATGAGGTAACGAGGAACAGGCCTCGTCGGAACTGAAAAGCAAAAAACCGGCCAAAGGCCGGTCTTTTAAAGGGTGGTGGAGCTAGACGGGATCGAACCGTCGACCTCTTGCATGCCATGCAAGCGCTCTCCCAGCTGAGCTATAGCCCCACGAATGTGGTTGTTCGTACTGATTTATCTATATGCCCCAATTAATTCATTTGATTGTTCAATCAAACCAAGAAATTTGGTGGAGCTAGACGGGATCGAACCGTCGACCTCTTGCATGCCATGCAAGCGCTCTCCCAGCTGAGCTATAGCCCCAATGCGCACATAATAAATCGTGTGAACGGGGCGCATGATATGAGACCCCCGAAACTGTGTCAACGGCTAAATCGATTTCTCGTGTTAAGCGCTGAAAAAGCGGCCAAATCAGCCTGCAAATAACATAATAAGTGGAATGATGTTCACAAATTTGTTGTCACACCGCTGCTGTTATCAAATATAATAAATATCCTCCGGCATAGCCGGAGGTTTTTCATATGCGCCTATAAGGCTCTGTTACCAGCCGCGCCCTAACAGGCGCATCGCGATCTGACATTTGCATCTATGGATTACTTACGGCCCGTAAACGGGCTACCGGGATACGGGATCGAGAGTTGCTCACCCATTTTATCCTCTTCCAATTGGTGCTTTATGTATTCTTGTATCCTGGCCGTGTTTTTCCCTACCGTATCAACGTAATACCCTCGACACCAAAACTCCCTGTTACGGTATTTGAACTTCAAATCGCCAAACTGCTCATAAAGCATCAGACTGCTCTTTCCCTTCAGGTACCCCATAAATCCCGAGACACTCATCTTGGGCGGGATCTCCAGAAGCATATGGATGTGATCCACACAGCATTCTGCTTCCAGGATATTCACGTTTTTCCATTCGCACAGTTTTCTTAAAATACTGCCAATCGCTCTGCGTTTTTCCCTGTAGAACACCTGCCTTCGGTACTTCGGCGCAAAAACTATATGATATTTACAGTTCCATCGGGTGTGCGCTAAGCTCTTTTCATCCCTCATTGGGACCCCCTTTTGATTTCTTGTTGAACATTTGCAGTTGCCAGACCGCAAACTGTTTTAACAAATCAAAAGGGGTTTTTATAACTGACCCAAAGCTGAAAGCTTTACTGAACCCCCAGCCTAGCTGGGGGTTTTCTGGGCACAAAAAAGGCGACCAGAGTGGCCGCCTGATAACACGGAAAATGATAAATTTTACTGTTGAGCTTCGCGTTCGCTGATAAAGGCCAGAGCTTTATCAATACGTGCCAGCGTGCGCGCTTGACCGATAGCATGAACAGTCACATCCATGCCGGGTGATTGACCAACGCCTGTCACGGCAACACGCAGTGGCATACCCACTTTACCCATACCGACACCTAACTCATCCGCGGTGCCCTGAATGGCGTTGTGGACGTTCTCTGTGGTCCATTCGGTGATGGCGGCGAGTTTAACTTTAACGGCTTCCAAAGGCTGGCGGGCAATGGGGCGCAGGTGCTTCTTAGCGGCATCTACATCAAATGCGTCAAACTCTTCATAGAAGTAACGGCAGGACTCCGCCATTTCTTTCAGTGTTTTACAACGTTCGCCCAGCAGTTTTACTATCTCAACGAGTTCAGGGCCATTACGTGTATCAATACCCAGTTGTTCAACATGCCATGAAAGGTGTACGGCAACCTGTTCAGGTGGCAGGCTATTGATATAGTGATGATTCAGCCACTGAAGTTTTTCGGTATTAAAGGCACTGGCTGATTTACTGACGGCATCCAGGGTAAATAACTGGGTCATCTCTTCAATAGAGAAAATCTCTTGGTCGCCATGGGACCACCCTAAACGGACTAAATAGTTCAACAACGCTTCTGGTAAGTACCCGTCATCACGGTATTGCATGACGCCAACAGCCCCGTGGCGTTTAGACAGCTTTTTGCCATCATCGCCCAAAATCATTGAGACGTGAGCATACTCAGGTACTGGTGCACCTAATGCTTTTAGAATATTAATCTGGCGAGGTGTGTTGTTAATATGGTCTTCACCACGGATAACATGGGTGATCTCCATATCCCAGTCATCAATCACCACGCAGAAATTATAGGTTGGGGAACCATCGGTTCTGCGGATGATCAAGTCATCCAGTTCCTGATTGCTGAATTCGATTGGCCCGCGAATTTTATCATCAAAAATAACAGAGCCTTCCTGCGGGTTACGGAAACGCACCACTGACGGCTCATCAGCGCCATGAGTACATTGGCTGTCACGGCAGTGACCATCGTAGCGGGGCTTTTCTCCGTTAGCCATTTGAGCTTCACGCAATGCTTCCAGGCGTTCTTTAGAGCAATAGCAGCGATAAGCTGTACCGGCATCAAGCATTTGGTCAATAACGGCGTTATAGCGATCAAAACGCTTGGTTTGGAAATACGGGCCTTCATCCCAATCCAGATTCAGCCAGTTCATACCGTCCATAATGGCATCGATAGCTTCCTGTGTAGAGCGTCCAAGATCGGTGTCTTCAATACGCAGCACAAATTCGCCACCTAAATGGCGGCTGAATAGCCAGGAGTAGAGCGCAGTACGCGCGCCACCCACGTGGAGATAGCCGGTAGGACTAGGTGCAAAACGGGTTTTGATTTTCATTGGGATTGATGCCTTATTACGCTACGCCTGCCCGCAGAGGCTGACAGTTGTTCGAAATTCTAAAAAGTAGGCGACATTCTACCACTGTGTGGTAATTCCTCAACGACGTTACCAACCTGCAATTGATGATTACTGACATATATGGCTAAAGAGACGTCAGTGACGGTGATAAATCTCGCATCCTGTTTAAATTTGCGGCGAACGGTTGTTTTCGTTTTAAAAACCGTTGACTCACTTCGAACTATCCCTATAATGCGACTCCATCAACACGGCGGGGCGATTAGCTCAGTTGGTAGAGCATCTCCTTTACACGGAGGGGGTCATCAGTTCGAATCTGGTATCGCCCACCAAACTCGATGTGTTGTGCAGTAGAATGAGATAGATGAGGGCGATTAGCTCAGTTGGTAGAGCATCTCCTTTACACGGAGGGGGTCATCAGTTCGAATCTGGTATCGCCCACCACTCATCTCTCATTGATAGAATTAGTAGAAATAAGTAGTAGAAGTGGGCGATTAGCTCAGTTGGTAGAGCATCTCCTTTACACGGAGGGGGTCATCAGTTCGAATCTGGTATCGCCCACCACTTCTTTTACCTATCAGCTTATATTTATATAATGGGTCGTTAGCTCAGTTAGTAAAACAGTTTACTTTTAATCAATTGGTTAAAGGTTCGAGCCGAGCAAAGCGAGACAGCAACGCGCTAGCGTTGACCCGAAGGGCGAGTCCGTAGGATGAGTAATCCCGCATGATTAGCACTTAAATGTTGAATAAATCTATATAATGGGTCGTTAGCTCAGTTGGTAGAGCAGTTGACTTTTAATCAATTGGTCGCAGGTTCGAATCCCGCACGACCCACCATTATATCTAGTACCTCGAAAACTCCCCACAAACTCAAAAATCGCATACTACACATGTCGTGTGGGTGAGATCCTGCGTTCAGGTTCGAGCCGAGCGAAGCGAGACAGCAACGCGTCAGCGTTGACCCGAAGGGCGAGGCCAGAGGCCGAGTCATCCCGCACGGCCCACCATTATTAATCCCATCAATCTCATTTATTCCGCTTCTACTTATTCCCTATTCACTGCCTCATGACTCCAATCCTGACTTTCAGGTTACCGACCCAAATATCCTAACCTTTCGCCCCCGAGGATAATCACTCGGAAAAATAATTTGATGCTGAATTATAGATACAAAAAAGGTGCCGTAGCGCCTCGTTAAGCGATCGTTAATGGGGACTTAGAGCACCAAGCCCGCGATAGAAGCAGACAGCACACTGACCAACGTGGAGCCATACAACAGCTTCAGACCAAAACGGGAAACCACATTACCTTGATGCTCATTCAGGCCTTTAATCGCACCGGCGACGATACCGATAGAAGAGAAGTTAGCGAATGAAACCAAGAACACGGACAGGATACCCACACTGCGTGGTGAAAGTTGAGAAGCGACTTTCTGCAAATCCATCATTGCCACGAATTCGTTAGAAACCAGTTTGGTTGCCATGATACTCCCGACCTGTAAGGCCTCATGGGCAGGGATACCCATCACCCAAGCAAACGGGAAGAACACATAACCCAAAATTCCTTGGAAGCTAATACCGAACAGTAAGGTGAATAGAGCATTCACCGCAGCAATCAACGCGATGAAACCAATCAACATTGCAGCAACGATAATGGCTACTTTGAAACCAGCCAGAATATATTCTCCCAGCATTTCAAAGAAGCTTTGGCCTTCATGCAGATTACTCAGTTGCAAATCTTGTTCTTCGCCCACTTTGTACGGGTTGATCAATGACAACACGATAAAGGTACTGAACATGTTGAGTACCAAGGCGGCGACCACAAATTTCGCATCCAGCATGGACATATAAGCGCCAACAATCGACATGGAAACGGTCGACATTGCTGTTGCCGCCATGGTGTACATGCGTTTTTCAGACATCTTGCCCAAAATATCTTTATAGGCAATAAAGTTTTCAGATTGTCCGAGAATCAGTGAACTGACGGCGTTGAATGATTCCAGTTTGCCCATACCGTTAACTTTGGACAGTAATGTACCGATCAGACGAATGACGATCGGCAAAACTTTGATGTATTGCAAAATACCGATTAATGCAGAAATAAAGACAATAGGACACAACACTCTTAGGAAGAAGAACGCGAGACCTTTATCACCCATATCATTAAAGACAAAATCGGTACCGGCGGCTGCAAATCCTAGCAATGTGTCGAAAAACCCTGCGAATCCTTTCACAAAACCCAGTCCAGCTTCCGAATGGAGGAAGAAGTATGCCAGCAACACTTCTATAACCAACAATTGAATAACAAATCGAATACGGATGCTTTTACGATCTTTACAGATTGCCAAAGCCAGTATAGCTACCACAACGAGGGCTAACGCAAACTGTAGAATATGGGACATATGTGCTCCAAATTTGAGGCAGGCGAGATTTTGGTGGTCATTTTATGTAACGGCTACATTAAAAAAGAGATGTGAACCACAAATATAAAAATTCACTTTCATAAATGCAAACAAATTAGTGGGCTTGATCACATAAAAAATTATGTTAATAATCTGTATGGTAAGTAGTATACCCATGTAATTTATAAATGATTGTAGTTATAAATGATTCTAATCATCCGTTCTGAAAATAGCGATGTGGCAATTAACATAATTCTTCATAAAATCAGTCAGTAACGATCACGAGCGGCAAGTTATTCAGTCCCGCCATTCATTCGGCATCTACTAACAAAAAAGATAATTCCATTATCACAAATGCGCTTGATAATTATTCTCATTTAAAAGATAGTAGGGGTAAATAATAACCGTGCACTTTCCAAGGGGGTAAGTCTGACATGCTTAATGGCCGTGCTGTCGATACATCTCGTCGCCCATTAAGGAAGATTAAACTCTCCTTGATGGGGCCTGCTTTTATTGCTGCCATTGCTTATATTGATCCCGGCAATTTCGCAACTAATATTCAGGCGGGGGCCACGTTTGGCTATACCTTGCTATGGGTTGTCGTGTGGGCCAACGTCATGGCGATGTTAGTCCAGTTGCTGTCCGCCAAGCTGGGTATCGCTACCGGTAAAAATTTGGCTGAGCATATCCGGGACCGTTTCCCTCGTCCAGTGGTATGGGCCTACTGGGTGCAAGCCGAAATTATCGTGATGGCGACCGATTTGGCTGAGTTTATCGGGGCGGCTATTGGCTTTAAATTGCTGTTTGGTGTGACGCTACTGCAAGGGGCGGTGCTGACCGGTATTGCCACCTTTCTTATTCTTATGTTGCAAAATAGGGGGCAAAAGCCTCTCGAATTGGTGATTGGTGGGCTGCTATTGTTTGTCGCCGCGGCTTATATTGTTGAACTGATCTTCTCTCAGCCAGATATTGCGGCTCTTGGCCGTGGGATGCTGATCCCAAATTTACCTGATGGTAACGCCGTATTTTTAGCTGCGGGGGTGTTGGGGGCGACTATTATGCCGCATGTGATTTACCTGCATTCAGCATTAACACAAACCGGGGGGGAAGAGTCTAAAACTGAGCGCTATGCCTCGACCAAGTTTGATGTAGCGATTGCCATGACGATTGCGGGCTTTGTTAATTTGGCGATGATGGCAACCGCCGCTGCGGCTTTTCATTTCAATGGTTATGAGAACATTGCTGAAATCGAAGAGGCTTATATAACCTTGCAGCCGCTGTTGGGTAATGCTGCGGCCACTGTTTTTGGTTTGAGCTTAATCGCCGCCGGGCTTTCATCAACGGTCGTGGGTACGCTGGCGGGGCAAGTGGTCATGCAGGGTTTTGTGCGGTTTTATATTCCAATGTGGGTGCGCCGTATAGTCACTATGTTGCCTTCTTTTATTGTTATTTTAGCTGGGATGGATGCGACACAGATATTGGTGATGAGTCAGGTTTTACTGAGTTTTGGTATTGCACTGGCACTGGTGCCATTATTGGTTTTCACCGGTAATAAAGAGTTGATGGGGGAGCTGGTTGATACAAAAACCACCCAGATTTTAGGTAAATTGGTGGTTCTGATCGTGGTTGGGTTAAATGCCTATTTACTGATTAGCCTGCTTTAGACTTAATAATGAACGTTGTCAGGCGTGTCGATCCGATAATAATTCCATGAAAACCCGCCTGACAGGCTTTATTGAGCGATGACAATGTCTATTTAGTCATCATGACGATGACCTCGCCCTTTCTTGTTGTGATGTTTTTGACCATGCTTATTGCCATGCTTGTCGTATTTCCAGTAACGGCCTTCACGGTAGTAATAATTTTTCTTCCACCATCCCCTGTCTTGCCAGCGGCGGCCATCCCAGTAATGCCCATTGCGGTTACGTTCACCTAAATTTCGTCCTTGATGGTTCAGCCACCATTGGCGATCGCGCCAATCATAGCCATCCCAATAATTACCACGACGATCTTGTTCACCAATTTGCAAAGAAATACTGGGTAACAATTCAATGCTTTCCGCATTCGCCATCGGGGTTAACGGTAACCAGGCGAGTATCGTGACCAATAATAACGGTTTTAACATCATTGGTTTTAATATTGTTGGTTTAAAAACACCCGTATTTAACATCTCTTATCCTTGCTCGGCCTTATTGGCATGAGGTCATCTTAAACAGTGCATTGAAGATTGACGTTCGGATAAAGCTGTAAAATAAAGTTTTAAGATTTATCTGTATGGGCGATAGCCAGCAGTCAGAGGGCACCTGAAGTGCCCTAGCGATAAGCTTGATAGGAAAGTGTCTAGGCTAAAATATGTTCGATAGCGTTGATTTCTTTATCACTGAAGTTTGTATTGGCTAACATGCCGATAGCATCATCAATCTGGCTGACTTTGCTGGCACCAATCAGTGCCGATGTGACTCTCCCGCCACGCAACACCCAGGCTAAAGACATCTGTGATAATTTTTGTCCACGATCGAGGGCCAACTCATTCAATTGGCGTATTTTGACCAGTTTTTCAGGGGTGAGTTGTTCAGGGCTAAGGAATTTACTGTCACTGGCTGCACGTGAGTCTTCTGGGATACCCGCCAGATAGCGATCAGTTAATAAACCGCCAGCCAACGGAGAAAAGGCAATAGAGCCGACACCATATTCATCCAGCGTATCTTGTAAGCCTGCTTCAATCCCGCGTTCAAACATCGAATATTTTGGCTGATGAATCAGGCAGGGGGTACCGAGTGCACGCAAAATTTCACAGGCAAGCTGTGCTTGATCTGCAGGATAATTGGACAAACCGATATACAGCGCTTTGCCCTGACGCACCAGTAGGTCCAATGCTGCCATGGTTTCTTCCAGCGGCGTATTGGGATCAGGACGGTGGTGATAGAAGATATCGACATAATCCAACCCCATGCGTTGCAGGCTTTGATTGATACTGGCAACCAGATATTTCTTCGACCCCCAGTCACCGTAAGGGCCGGGCCACATGGTATAGCCGGCTTTGGAGGCGATAATCAGTTCATCACGATAAGGGCGCAGGTCTTGCTGTAGGATGCGGCCAAAATTCAGCTCTGCGGAGCCGGGGGGAGGCCCATAATTATTAGCTAAATCAAAGTGGGTGATGCCATGATCAAACGCTCGGTGAATCAGGCTACGGCTATTTTCATACCGTGTGCTGTCACCAAAGTTATGCCAAAGACCGAGAGAAATGGCCGGGAGCTTTAACCCACTGTGACCACAACGATGATACTCCATCTCCTGATAGCGAGAGGAACTTGCTTGATAAACCATGATGGCCTCTATTAGTGATAGCGAACGGCATTAGCGATAGCAGCAATAATAAAAATAAGCGCTATTGTAGTGTATGCGTTTTCATCGGTTGTGTAAGTTGTGGCGATCACAATGCTAATCAGCGCGTTATCGTCATCAGTGTGGTGAGTTAGTGCCTTCCGTTAATTGATCTAATAGCCAATAGCCAGCAGGCCCCGGTGGGCTTTTTTTCGACCAAACCGCATCAATGGAGATCATTTTTGGCCAGCCTTGCACCGGCAAAGTCACCAGTTTTTCACGCCCGAATTGTTCTACCAGCCAACGGGGTAAGATCGCCCAGCCAAAGCCTTGCTCAGCCATCTCTAGCAACATCAAATAGCTGGGGGCGGACCATGTCAAACCTTGAGATTGATTATGATCAGTGCGGTTATAGGTGTTCAGACACAGCTGACGTGTGGTGGCCAGTTGCTCATTTTGCAGGTGAGGAAGTCTGGTCAGAGGATGACCGCGTAGCACAAACACCGCCATTTCAGTCTGTGCGGCCAGCCGAGTGGCCGCAATATCCGGGGGATAGCGTTCTTGCATTTCCACTACACCGATATGGGCGCGTTTGAGTTGCAAGAGGTCAATGACATCTTCATCTTCGGCAACCAGACATTCGAATTCGACATCAGGGTAGCGCTGCTCAAAGCGGCGTAGCAGATTTTCATGATGTGCTGGCTGATAATAGGTATCAGATAGAACGAATGTTAATCGCGTCTCAACTTGACCCGCCAGACGAATAGATAAATCAGTCAGGCGCTCACTGGCGGCCAAAATCTCTTGTACGTGAGCCAACACACGGCGACCGTGATCGGTTAACACTGGCTGACGGGCTTGTCGGTCAAATAGGGTTAAGCCAAGGTCCGCTTCCAGATTGGCGATAGCAGTGCTGATGGTTGATTGGCTTTTACGCAGCTTACGGGCGGCGGCTGAGAAAGATCCAAGGGCCGCGGCTTCAACAAAAGCAATCAATGCCTCAGGGGAATAATGCATGATGTATCTACTTTATCGATGGATTCTATTTTTAATCTATCTTAAAAAGCGATGATAATCACCTGCAACAATGTGCTATTAACTTATTTAAGTAGGTGTTTTATGCAAGTCCATCACAGATCTTTGGTTGAACGGGTCATCCATGCAATTGGTTTTGAGGTGATTGCCGTCGCTATTTGTGCGCCGGTCGGGGCATGGCTATTAGATCGTTCAATATTACAAATGGGGACACTGGCGGTGCTTCTCTCGTCAATCGCAATGTTGTGGAACATTGTTTACAACAGCCTGTTTGACTATTTTTGGCCCGTCAGTCGGGTGATAAGAACGCTCAAGATACGGGTATTCCACGCGCTGGGATTTGAAGGTGGCTTTATTCTGATGGGCTTACCCGTTGCTGCCTTTGCGTTAGGGATCTCAATATGGCAGGCGTTAGTGCTCGAGATCGGTTTCTTCCTGTTCTTCCTGCCCTATACGATGTTTTATAACTGGCTGTATGACAGTTTGCGGATGCGGATTATTCGCTCCCGCCAGGCAACTGAATTGAAACCCGCCTCAGAAAATCGGCGTGGTTCACGCTAAATTTTTTATTTACGCCTATTTTTACTCTGCTCAATCGTGTTGATTGATTACGGCTGAAACGTTTTTATGAGATGTCAGTCACAAAACAAAGTGGTTTACTGTATTGAGATTGTTGTTTTTCTGGCGTGATTTTACAGTGGGCATAATTGACGTTAAGCATCTTGCAATGGAGAGATTTTGATGACGACTTATGCCCTGGTGGGTGACGTTGGCGGTACGAATGCCCGGTTGGCGCTTTGCGCTGTTGCAACGGGCGAGATATTGCAAGCAAAGACATATTCAGGGTTGGAATATGAAAGTTTAGAGGATGTAATCAAACAATATCTATCAGAGCATCAAGCCAAGGTCACCGATGCTTGTATCGCGATTGCCTGCCCGATTACCGGGGATTGGGTCGCAATGACCAATCATACTTGGGCATTTTCTATTGCCGCCATGCAACAGAATCTGGGTCTGGACCATTTGGAAGTGATCAATGACTTCACCGCAGTCTCCATGGCTATCCCCGTGTTACCTGCCCAAGATGTTCTGCAATTTGGTGGCACACAGCCACAGCCTGGCAAACCGGTGGCAGTGTATGGCGCAGGTACTGGGCTGGGGGTAGCACATTTAGTGAATGTTGATCGCCGTTGGATTAGTTTAGCGGGAGAGGGCGGGCATGTTGATTTCGCGCCTAATAGTGAAGAAGAAGACCAGATTCTGGCCGTATTGCGCCAGGAGTTGGGGCATGTTTCCGCTGAGCGGGTGCTATCTGGGCCGGGCTTAGTCAATTTATATCGGGCAATTGTGATTTCTGATGCGCGCCTACCAGAGAAACTGGCACCGAAAGATATTACCGCACGGGCGCTGGCGGATAGCTGTACCGATTGTCGCCGGGCATTATCACTATTTTGCGTAATTATGGGCCGCTTTGGGGGCAATTTAGCCCTTAACCTCAGTACGTTTGGTGGCGTTTATATTGCGGGGGGCATCGTGCCGCGCTTTATGGAGTTCTTTAAAGCCTCTGGTTTTCGCGCTGCGTTTGAAGATAAAGGCCGTTTTAAAGATTTCTTACAAGATATTCCGGTGTATATGATTACTCATCCACAACCCGGTTTACTGGGGGCTGGTGCCTATTTACGCCAAAAATTGGGGTATGAGTTGTCAAGCTAACCGAATTGTCTTTATCGTGGGCGTAGAAGAATATCTGCCGGGAGGATAAGTTCCGGCAGATATGATGCGGAAGAAGGCTAGTCTGTTATGCCCAACTGCTGTTTACCTATCTCAGTGAGGTTTTTGATGGTGGCTCTGCCAATAAAGTCCACCTCGAAATCATCCGCGGCAAAGTCTGGTGGTGAACGGCCATCAATAAAGCTGGCTAACTGGCGGGGCAAATAGGCCGCATTTTTTTCACACCACGGCGCTGCAGCGATATACATCACGTTACTATCAAACTCACCATTATGTTCATTCTCTACTGAATGGATCACATCACAGTGCCAAAAGACCGTATCACCCGCCTCTAAATCTGGAATAGGGGAAATAGCTTCCATTAAAAGAGGATGCCACTGTTCAGAAGCTGATAACGCACGGCCGGGTGCAGCGCCACACAAATCGTCGTCAGCGACATCGTCCTGTAAGGCCCGCAGTAATATGTAAGCCATTGCATTAGCAATCGGAATAACATTTAAGGTTCCGGCATGGGTCCGCTGTGGGGTCAGTGCGGTCCATCCCTGGAAGGTGCGGAACATCGAACACACCGCCGGTGAGGGGAATTCACGGACTTCCGGGCGGCCCTCAGCGGCGAAAGGATCATATTTTTGCCATTGACCGGAGAACACATGGCGGTAAACATGGCGGAAATTCTCATCCAGCCAGCGTTCAATCGAACCGCCATCCACATGAGGAGAGAGGCCGAGTGAAGAGGATTTTGGTGGGCGGCGGCGTGTGCGGTCAGCATAGGTGACGACACGGTTAGCATCAAAATGTTGCTTACCGTTGCTTTCGGTTTGCCACAGGTTATTTAAGAATATTTGCACTGCCTGCATGCGCTTATCCTGACGGGCTTCGACCTGTGGCGTTGACCAGTAAATGCCATAAATCTGAGGTTTACTGGCCGCCAGCGTGCCAAAATAATTGTCTTCGGCCGCATTTTTCAAGCGTTCGACAAAGTTGTTACGATCCAGATAGTCGCCAATTTCACGGTTCCATGCGGTGGCTTTTTCCTGCGGAAATACCCCGAGAATGGCACAACAGCCGCGTTGTTTTATTTGCGCTTTTTGTTCTTCAGTCACCTTACCGTTGATAATATCATCGGCATGGAGTTGTGGGACCGGGTTTTTACCTTCGGCCAGATTACGACGGATCTCCATGACTTGCTGGCGGATATTCTCTTCAACGGCTTGAAAGACTTGTTGATAGTCAGGGAGCGCCTGGCGTAATTGTTGTTTGACCGCTTTAATGGCCGCAGGGATATCGTCTATGTGTAATGAAGCCATAATATTGATTCTCCGAGAGCTGTAGGGGTTGGGACTTAACAGGTTATTTGTATATTTTTTGTTATGTTAACGTGAATATTATTCAGTCAAAATAGAGAAGAATAAAGGGATGAGGTTAGGCTGAAATTTCCTCTTTTTTAAGACGTAAAAAATTTGTTATCAATCACTCGACACTTATTCAGCGCTAGGATATGTTCATAAACAGACCATCTGATGGTCAGCGTCGCTCGGACGGTCCGGGCGCTAACGTATCCTCGAGGAATTTATGGCTGAATTACCTGCTAAACGTCGTTTTACCCGTATTGATCGTCTCCCCCCGTATGTTTTTAATATTACTTCTGAGCTAAAGATGGCTGCCCGGCGTCGGGGCGAAGATATTATTGACTTCAGTATGGGCAATCCTGACGGCCCGACACCGCCGCATATCGTTGAGAAAATGTGCAGTGTCGCGCAACGTGAAGATACTCACGGTTATTCAACTTCGCGGGGAATACCGTGCCTGCGTAGAGCGATTTCCCGTTGGTATGCCGATCGCTATCAGGTGGATATCGATCCCGAAAATGAAGCTATCGTCACTATCGGCTCTAAAGAAGGGCTGGCTCACCTGATGCTGGCAACGCTGGATCACGGGGATACGGTACTGGTGCCAAACCCCAGCTACCCGATTCACATTTATGGTGCCGTGATCGCCGGTGCGCAAGTGCGTTCAGTGCCGTTGACCGAAGGCATTGATTTTTTTGGCGAGCTGGAACGCGCTATCCGTGAAACCATTCCTAAACCCAAAATGATGATCCTCGGTTTTCCATCCAACCCAACAGCGCAATGTGTTGAGTTGGATTTTTTTGAGCGAGTCGTCGCGCTGGCGAAGCAATACGATGTGCTGGTGGTGCATGATCTGGCTTATGCAGACATCGTTTATGATGGCTGGAAAGCGCCGTCAATTATGCAGGTGCCGGGCGCGAAGGATATTGCGGTAGAATTCTTCACGCTATCCAAAAGTTACAATATGGCTGGTTGGCGGATTGGTTTTATGGTCGGCAATCCTGAATTGGTCAGTGCCCTGGCCCGAATTAAGAGTTATCACGATTACGGCACGTTCACGCCATTACAGGTAGCCGCGATTGCAGCATTGGAAGGCGATCAGCAATGTGTCCGTGATATTGCTGAGCAATACCGCCAGCGACGTAATGCCTTAGTGCGTGGGCTACATGAGGCCGGCTGGATGGTTGATAATCCCAAAGCCTCAATGTATGTCTGGGCAAAAATCCCAGAGCCTTATGCACATTTAGGTTCACTGGAGTTCGCTAAACGCTTGCTGGCAGAGGCGAAGGTGTGTGTCTCGCCGGGGATTGGCTTTGGTGACTACGGTGACACGCATGTGCGTTTTGCCTTAATTGAAAATCAGGACCGTATTCGTCAGGCGGTACGTGGGATTAAGAGCATGTTTCGTGCTGATGGTTTACTGAAACCGGGCAAATCTTCCCCCAATGAAATGGCCTAATCAAACAAAGTCGATTAGCCAGTAACTTACATTTTGGTAAGGCGCTTAGGTGTTTTGCCAAAATGCAGCTCTATCACCAAAATGCAGCTCTATCACTAAAATGCAACTCTATCACCAAAATGCAACTCTATCACCAAAATGCAACTCTATCGCCATAATAGCAAATCGCTCTGTGCGCTATTATTGCCATGTTCTTCATGTTGTTTTCATCGATTTGCGTCATATTGATTAAATTATTCTTATGCCGTCAACGGAGCATGGTTATGAAAAATCGCTACTCTTTACCCCAAATAGTTCTGCATTGGTTAACTTTATTGATGATCATCTTGACCTATTTGGCCATGTTGCTCAGCGATACGGTGCCCGATGAAGAGCGAACATTCGTGAGAAACCTGCATTTTAATTTTGGTATTTCTGTCTGGCTATTAATGTTAGTGCGGCTTTGGCTGCGGCAGAGAAACCCGACGCCAGCCATTTCGCCACCGTTGCCTCATTGGCAGTTATTGGGTGTCCGTATTTCGCATTGGGGGTTGTATCTGATGTTCCTATCACTGCCGATTCTCGGGTTTTTGACTCAGGCTTATGGTGGAAGAACTTGGTTACTGCTGGGCTGGCAAGTACCGCAGTGGCTCACGCCTAACACTGACGTGCGGGATTATCTTAAGCAAACCCATGTGTTCATTGCCAATTTAGGCTATTTCGTGATTGGGATACACGGTGTTGCGGCACTGTATCATCACTATATTCGCCGCGATGATACTTTGCGCAGAATGATGCCTGGAAAATGATCCCAGGATCGGAGATGACAAAGGGCGTTGATGCGCTCCGAGGTTGAGGTTGATGACTGGGGGCCAGCGGCGGAGAGCATCGTCAGTAAGTCAATCAGACGATTTTCCGCACGGTAACGTCAGCCTCAAAACCCAATAAATAAAGGGCCTGTTCCAGTGCTTCTACTTTAGAAGCGTAATAAACATCCAGTAGGCGATCCATTTGGGCGGCATTCAAACTGAGCTTGCGGGCCATATCAGCTTTGCGGGTATCACTGGCGAGCATAGCATTGTGTAATTCAGCTTTTAGGCGCACAAGAATAGGGACATGAACCGCGATATCACCCGGCTGCAGCGCTGAGGGGGCAGGGATCAGACGGCGCTCTTCCATCTCGGCGGCAACACCGTTTTTAATCCCCTCCTGTGCTTCCAACTCGACATCTTCAAGGGAGTAGGTCACTGAATTCAATTCAGGGAAGTCACGATAATGAATATGGTATTCGCCACTGGCTTCATCAACGGTATAACTGGCGGGGTAACTGAACACGGTGTTCACTCCTGTGAGTGCAATGAGGACGGAAGGTATCCGTATTGTACTGGTATCTGCCAGGGAATCCCCTTCTTTCTTGACCTTATGATGTAGTGAGCCAACAGGGCAATGGCATTAGCGTATACCCGATTTATTTTCAGCCGTATTCTTTTGTAGTAATCGCTATTATCTTCATAACAACCAAGAGGATTCTTATAACCATCAATAACCATGATTAGTCGTTTTGTTTACACGAAAAATTAACAAATTTATAAATAAATAAACTTAATTTATATGAAGTATATTTTCATATGAGTGATAAGCAGAGAAGTTTAAATCGCAACCCATAAGATAATTTATTGTTATTAAGCTAAGTATCGAAAACCATTTTATGAAATATTTTAAAATAGAATTAACATCTGTTACTATACCTTTGGTATGGCCTGTGCAACTAATAGATATCTATAATTTCACTTTCAATGAGTTATGGGCGTCATCTTTTTTTGCTTTTTTAAGTCGGAGCATTATTCCAACTTAAGTAAAATTGTTATTATTCATCATTTATCCCGGGAATAATTTTAAAAATTTTATTGAGAATATCCTTTTTATGAAGAGAAAAATATTTTTAAGCACGATGTTTATAACCGCTTTTTTATTAAGTGGGTGTGCTACCGAATCATCACGTTCCCTTGAAGTGGCAAAGGTCGCCTCTTATGGCACCCAATATAATGGCCCACGTAGCCCTATTTCTGTCGGTAAGTTTGATAATCGCTCCAGCTATATGAGTGGGTTGTTCTCCGATGGGGTAGACCGCTTGGGGAATCAATCCAAAACCATTCTGGTGACACATTTGCAACAAACGGGGCGCTTTAACGTGTTAGAGCGTACCAATATGGAAGAACTTAAAAACGAAGCCGCTATTTCAGGGAAAAGCCAGCGACTAAAAGGTGCCACCTACGTGGTGACGGGTGACGTGACTGAGTTTGGCCGCAAAGAAACCGGGGATCGTCAACTGTGGGGCATTTTGGGTCGTGGTAAATCTCAGGTGGCTTATGCCAAGGTCAATCTGAATATCGTTAATGTTAATACCTCCGAAGTGGTGTTCTCTTCACAGGGGGCGGGTGAGTACGAACTGTCTAACCGTGAAGTGATCGGTTTTGGTGGTACTGCCAGTTACGATTCGACGCTGAATGGCAAAGTGCTGGATTTAGCAATTCGTGAAGCCGTGAACAACTTGGTCGCAGGTATTGAATCTGGTGCATGGCAACCCGCGCAATAAACCTTAATGAGTATGGATACTGCAAGATGAAATTATTGAAGAAAATATCGTTGTTGCTGGCCGTCGCCGTTTTAGCGGGCTGCGTGACTGCACCTAAGCCTATTTATAATTGGGATAATTATCAGTCAACGATTTATGAATATTACAAATCGAATGAAACGCCTGAGCAGCAAATTGCGGCACTGAAAGAAAACATTGAGAAGTCACAAGCTAAAGGTTTGCCAGTCCCCCCTGGCTTGCACGCGCATCTGGGGATGCTGTATGCCAACACCGGTCATCCGGAATTAGCCATGGCTGAATTTAACACGGAGAAAGCCACTTTCCCTGAGTCTGCTCCGTTTATGGATTTCTTAATGAGCAAGGATAAAGGGGCATTTAAATGAAATCTATTTTCGCCGTATGTGCTGTCATGATGGCGTTGCTACTGACTGGGTGTGCCACGCCAGTCGCGACGGATTACACTGACTTTAAGCAAAGTAAACCCAAAAGCATTTTGGTGCTGTTGCCACAAAATCAGTCGCCAGAAGTGGACGCCAGCCATGGCGTACTGTCTCAAGTCACTTATCCGTTGGCTGAAGCGGGCTACTATGTGTTACCGGTGGCCGTGGTTGAAGAAACATTTAAACAAAATGGCATGACCAACGCGGGTGATATTAGTGCGGCCAGCCCCGCCAAGTTGCGCCAAATCTTTGGTGCAGATGCGGTGCTGTACATCACTATCGTGCAATACGGTACCTCTTATCAGGTCATCACCAGCGATACCCGCGTAACCGCTAATGCGAAATTGGTTGATTTGAAAACCGGTAAGCTGCTGTGGAGTGGCAGTGCAACCGCATCCAGCAATGAGGGGAATAACTCTTCTGGCGGTGTTATCGGTCTATTAGTGCAGGCTGCGGTCAGTCAGATTGCCAATACCATCACAGATAAAAGCCATGATGTTGCCGGTATAACCAGCGCCAGAATGCTTTCTGCAGGGACGCCTAATGGGCTTCTGTATGGCCCTCGTTCACCGCAATACGGTAAAGATGGGAAATAAGTATTATTGATAGATGCTCCTTCAGGCTGCTGACAAAGTCAACTGAAGGGGAAACGTACCGTTGGGGGCGTCGCGGCGTAAGCTAACTGAACGCCCTTATATCTTGGTCTAGGTGCGTTCAACCCTCCACTCACCGCGTTATAAATCGCTTTGTCATCAATCTCATACCTCAATCACTGGGCTGCACCCCAAAAGTTGGATACCCAACTGAATAAGGTGCAGTTTTTTATTGATGTAATTACCCGCTATATCTGCATCTCTAATATCCTTGCTGGGCACCTGAAAACGCATTCACCACAGCCATCACATAGCTCAGTAACCAGTGTGGGCGGTTGGTTGGCTTGCCAGATCAGGGCCTGCTTCTCACAATAATCGGCGCAGCTATCACAGTAAATATAGGTATTTTGACAGATGTTTTTTACTGATGGTCGGGCGGCAATATGGAACTCGGCTGATGATAATGCGCCTGTTTGGCAGGCGGTGCTGCAAGCCTGACAGCGGCTACAATAGGGTGTCGAGAAATAGGGCGTCGAGAAATTTAACGCAGGCCTTTGATTGACCATCACAATCAGATTTTCCTCGCAGGCCGCCACACAGACACCGCACCCGGTACAGCTCTGTTGAAAATGTGGCTCGTCAATAGCATATGGCGGCCGGAGGGGAGGAGGGGCGGTGATGTCAGAGGGCGCGGTTGTGGTGCTGGGCTGCACGCCTTTCAGCAAGCCACGAAATAGCCCCCGGCGGCTGATCGTCCGGCTTTCCAGATAAGCTTTATAGTAACGTTCGTCTCTGGCCACTGATTTATTTTTTGTCACCGATATAGCTCACGGGGCAGAGGAGATAATACCAACTCTGTTTGCAAGGTTTTCAGGTAGCAAGCCGCTATTTTGGCCAGTAAGGGATAAACCGGGTATTCGACTTGGGCTGCGTTGACCTGTTCAAGATAACGGTACGCCCACGGCAGTAAATGCGCGGTTAGCAGCACGCTAGCTGCGTCCTTATTATGTTGTTCGATCAAATTTACCCATGCTAATAACATTAAGCCAAACTGATCTTCCGGTTCACGCAGAGGGCTTTGGCTAACCCACCCCTGTTCGGCTAAAAATTCACGGTATTGCAAGGTGCTGGCACCCATCAAAATATTTTCTTTATCCAGATAAACGGAACCCCAAGGCGGGGCAGGCATCACACCTTGCCCTTCAAACAGAATCGAAAAATCGTACTCCAGTCGTTCGGGGGAGATATCCGGTATTTGCTGGCAATATTGCACCATGCTCGCGTGATCGGGCCAAGGGAAAAGCTCAGCAATGTGTGGCAATAACGGAAAGAGGCGCTGTACCGTATCTGATTGCGGTGGATAATAAAAACACGCGCCTAAAATTCGCGGCAAGGTGGTATTGAGTAGCATCGGGGTTATCGCTCTTATGTAATACCCGTCATATTTCAAGCTGCAGATGCGTTGGCCGCCTTCACTCACCCCAGTCACTTACCGGTGTAAGCTCCTGGGGATTCGCTCAATTGCCGCCTTCCTGCCACTTGAACTATTTAGGGTGATATCCGTCATATTTCAAGCTGCAGATGCGTTGGCCGCCTTCACTCACCCCAGTCACTTACCGGTGTAAGCTCCTGGGGATTCGCTCAATTGCCGCCTTCCTGCCACTTGAACTATTTAGGGTGATATCCGTCATATTTCAAGCTGCAGATGCGTTGGCCGCCTTCATTCACCCCAGTCACTTACCGGTGTAAGCTCCTGGGGATTCACTCAATTGCCGCCTTCCTGCCACGTAAATTATTTAGGATATAACGTTATTCGGGGGCTGATTAGCCGCAAAAATAGCCGCTAATCAGCGGGTAAATCACCACATGGAATGATAAATCAACGCATTAAATCACATTGGTATTTGCCAGAGATTATAAAAGGCAATCCGCCCGGCTAATTCACCGATGATAAGCGCTGATGCACACACTGCCAGTGTTGCCCGTGGGATTTTGTCTTTCAGTAACGCCGCAGCGGCCACAAAAACGCCTAATACCAACAGCAGGATCTGAATTCCCCAGAAGAGGGTCTGCTGGCTACTCAATTCCGCCGAGCCTTGCCCGAGGAAAGTTAAATAACCCGGTTTATTCACCAAGGTCACAATGGCACCGGCTAGCAATGCTATGGCACCAAGTTGACGCGCCCCGGTTAACATAGCGAAAGCCCCACCGCCAACCAATACCGTCATCCAAAGTTGCAATGAGGTATATGACGTATCCCAATTAGGGACCGTGGTCAGTTGATAGACTTGAGTTATTGACCAAGCAAAAGTCAGACCAACCAGAACAGTGGCAAAATTACACAGCGCCGCCAGTAGCGAATTTTTCACCAGAGTCGAAAAGAATACCGTGCCGCAAGCCATAGCAACAAACAGGCCACTGAGCAGAATTTCATTACTCATTGGCGAACGGCCAACACCCAGTAACATATTTATCGCCCGCAGAGGTTGCCCAACATGCAGGGTGCCAATTAACAGGCCGGCCATCACCAGAATCAGCCCAACAATATTGGCCTGCTTCAGTTGCAGCGGCGTGGTCATCCCTAGCTTGTTACTGAGCCACGCCAGTGTAAACAGCCCGACGGCGGTCTGCCCGAGCACGGTAAAAAATACTAAAGGTAATTCATGCATTTTATACCTCCGCCGGGTTTTGGATGCGGCCTGATGTATCACCGGATGGTTTTGCATCGCGGTGGCCACGAATCACGAGATTAGGCTGTGTCAGATGCGCATGGGGTAACGGTGCAATTGCATTTTCGTCACCGTATTTATCACGTAACACCGAGATTTCATCGAAATCCAACGCGCGTTGTGGGCAAGAATCGACGCAGACGGGCTTATCCCCTTGAGCCACGCGTTCGTAGCAGCCATCACACTTGGTCATTAGCTGTTTTTTGGCATCAAATTGTGGCGCACCGTAAGGGCAGCGCATTTCGCAATAGCGGCACCCGACACACAGATCCTGATTAACCACCACCAAACCGTCTTCTTCACGTTTGTGCATGGCACCCGTTGGGCAGCCTGTCACACAGGTGGGTGACGAACAGTGGTTACAGGCAATGGACAGATAATAACTGAAGACATTTTGTACCCAGATATTGTCCTGTTGGGTCCAACTGCCTCCTCCGTATTCATAGACCCGACGCAGTTTCGGCCCAAGGTCCAGATTCTTTTCGTCCTTACAACTGACTTGGCAGGTTTTACACCCCGTGCACTTGGTGGAGTCAACAAAAAAACCATATTGCTTCATTATTCAGCTCCTTATGCACGTTTTACTTCAACGAGGTTGGTGTGTTGAGGATTACCTTTCGCTAATGGCGAAGGGCGTTGTGTCGTCAACGTATTGATACAGCCACCCACGTCGATACCGTCCTTGTTGAGATTACGCCATGCCCCTTGTGGCACAGCAATAACCCCCGGTAATACCCGCTCAGTAATTTTGACCGCAATATGGATACGGCCACGGCTATTAAATATTTCGACCCGCTCGCCTTGCTGTATGCCACGCGCCTGTGCATCAATCGGGTTCATCCAGAATTGATGAGGTACCGCTTCGCGCAGCATCGCGACATTGTAATAGGTTGAGTGGGTATGGCCTTTAACATGGAAACCGGTCATTTGTAGAGGGTAGCTCTTTAGGGTTTCTTGATCACTGACACCCTCAGGGGTCGGACAATATTCAGCTACCGCGGTAATGCGGTCACCCGGTGTCAACTGCCACTCGTGTGCGAGTGTTGCCAGTGCTTCTGAATAGATCTCAATCTTGCCTGATGGGGTTTTTAACGGGTTATTTAATGGGTCATCGCGGAAATCTTTTAACGCGATATATTGGCTACTGTCAGCAAAAATACGGTCAATAATGCCTTTGTTATGGGTATCACTGAAAGGCGGCAGCGCCGGATTATTATCACGCATTTTGTTATAGCTGATTTCAATCCATTCTTGCTGGGTATGTCCTTCAGTAAAGGCATCCCCCACGCCTAATTTAGTGGCGATCTCGGCTAATACATCGTATGAGGGGCGGCATTCCCACAGCGGCTCAATGGTATTTTGCATCCGGGTGACATAGTGATAAGCACCACTGGCATAGGAGTTATCAATCAGGTCATTTGATTCAACCGACGTGACGTCTGGTAATAATAAATCTGCGTACTTCGCCGAATTGGTCATATGGTTTTCCCAGACCAAAATAAATTCGCACAATGACTCATCTTGCAAAATAGTATTGGTTTTATTCAGATCAGAGTGCTGATTTGCTATAACGTTACTGGCGTAGTTCCAGAGAAACTTAATATTGGTATCCAGTTTTTCTTTATTTTTCACATGGGCATTTTTAGCGGTCATTTCAGTGCCGCGGAAAATAGCATCGGTCCACATAAAGCAAGGAATGGCCGTTTTGACTGGATTGGGAATGCTGAACCCAGGAACCGGGTATTTTACGTTGCCACCCCAGGCACCGGTATTGGTTCCGGCGCGGCCAATGTTACCGGTCATTAATGGGAGCATCATAATCGAGCGGGACGCTTGCTCCCCGTTCGCTGTGCGTTGAATTCCCCAACCCTGTGAAATCCAGGCTGCGCGGGCATTACCCAGTTCTCTGGCTAATTGAATAATACGTGTTGGTGAAATACCGGTGATCTCACTGGCCCATTCTGGTGTTTTTTCGGTTTCGTCAGCACCCAGACCTAAAATATAATCTTTATACGATCCGTTAGCTGGGGCCGATGAGGGCAATGTGGTGGCATCCCAACCGACACAATATTGTTGCAGGAAACGTTCGTCAGTCAGATTCTCTTTAATTAAAACATGCCCCAGCGCGGCGACCAGTGCCGCATCGGTCCCTGGGAATATCGGGATCCATTCGGCGTTAAGGGTGGTCACACTGTCGGTCATGCGTGGGTCAATAATAATGACTTTGGCTCGGCTTTGACCCAACGCCTGAACCGTTTCAATATATTGCCCACCGCCTGACATCCGTGTTTCTGCCAGATTGTGACCAAACATCACCACCAGATCAGAATTTTTAATTTCGTCCAGCAGCGTTTCATCTAAGTTGCCGTAGACATAAGGCATGACAGTATTGATTTGGGCGGTAGAATAAGTACCGTGCTGATCAAGATAACCGCCGATCAAACTCAACATACGTTTACAGGCATTGCGGCCTTGTAAATTAGCCCCTGTTGAACCAGTGCCATATTGATAATAAATTGCTTCGTTGCCGTATTGAACAATCGTTTTTTTCAGATTATCCGCAACGATAGTTGTGGCTTCATCCCAACTGATACGCTTGAATTTACCTTCACCGCGTTTACCCACTCGTAACATTGGATATTTAACCCGATCCGGATTATAGGTTTTCCATCGTACTGAACGGCCACGTAAGCAGGGGCGAATTTGGTGTAAGCCAAAGGTGGAATCATCATAAATGGCTTCATTAGCAATTTTAATTATTTCACCGTTTTTAACATGAACTTTTAGCGGGCAGCGGCTGCCACAGTTAACCAGGCAAGCACTGTATTTAATGCTCTCTTCAGCCGCCGTGGGGGCATGTTCTGAAGCCGCAGCATGGACGGAGAATGGGAGGGCGATTGAACCGGCAATTGCCGCAGCCCCGGTCACTACGGCGGATGTTTGAATAAATTCACGACGACTCAGTGAGCCGGTGAGCGGTGTTTTATTGTTATTCATCAACATTATCCTTGCGGAAATAAAAGAGCAGGACATCCCTTTTTTACTTGACGTTGTCGTGGTGTTAGCAACAATGCCAATGACTTGGGTATAGAACTGGAATGCTCCACCTTAGGAAATAAGTTGTTACTTTTATATGATGTAAATCAATTAAGACCGTATAACAAAAATATAATGGTGATTTATGCGAAAGTGGCGAGGTTTATACGTTGTCCGCTACGATAAACTAACTATTCCTTATACATTTAATTGATCTGTATTCGTGGGGTAAATAGGTAATAAAGAATCAATCTCAAATAAAATTGGGTGTTTTTTATTGGTGTGACTTTGTCTTTTTATTTAATTCACTTCACTTTCTCGAGAAAAGTCTCAATTTTTTGATTAAATAATATTTATCTCAGATTATTTTTTCTGTTTCATTAGGTTGTAGCCCCTTTCTATTGAGTCATATCACACAGCAGAGCCATGATGAAGAAAGCACATGCATTGAAACTCAGACCTCACTGGTTTGCCCGAGTTTGAAGGTGGCCGATAGGTGAAGGCTGTTTGTCGTAAGAATGGCATGTCAGATTTTTGCGGCTATCACTGGCAACCGAATATTGCGCTATGGCACTCTGACACATCAAGTACATGAAAGGGCACGGAGGAGAGAGCCCACGACCACCTAATGGCGTTAGTGCTATATGTGGTAATGAAAAAATGTAGTAATAACAAAGTATCGTGGTAATAAAGAAATATCTGAAAAAATCAGTTGGTGGTAGTATTCCCCCCCAAATTCATTTAAAAAAGAGATAATGGAAAATAATTTTTTGGCCGGAACCGAATAAATAATGGGACACTCATTGCAAGAAGTGTTAGATGCTGTAGAAAGAAATCCATACAGCAATAGCGAAGATAAAACGCGTCAACGAAATAATGTTATGCGTTCTATTATGTACAATAAACAGAATGAACTGGATCAAGTAAAAAATAGTATTGCAAGTAAATTTATCAAATGGAGCCTTATAAAGGATCAATTTATCAGTGAGGTGACACGTTATTCATCGGATATAACGGCCAAAGTAAATACTGGTGAAATAACGACTGAGACAGCGATAAAACTATTGGATAAAGAGTTGTCCGATTTGAGAAATCAAGATGAAGAAATGACAAGGGAAAGAGTAAAGCAGGCTGTCATTATTAAAGCCTCAGTGAAGGAAAATAATAATGTAGAAAGAAACGAAGTTATAAATTTAGTATTTGCTGGCGTTGGATTTGTTACCGCAGGTTTACAAATTGTTGCTGGTGTTGGGATGGTTGGAAGTGTTGTAGGTTCGATCCCTGGTACACTATTGATTCTTCATGGTGCGAATAACATAGTTGAAAGTGGGTATTATATTTTATATAGAGAATCATATACTGGCCCAGTTAAATTTGTTTATGAAGGTGTGGGCGCTCAATTTGGGTTGAGCAAGAGTGATTCAGCTATTATGTATACTGCTGTCGATGTTGCGTTATCAATAAATGGAATAATGAGTTATAAATTAGCGGAAGATGCCACGAGGTTATATCGTTATGTAAATGCAGATCTTCTCTGGGGACTAAAATCGATGGACATTAAAAATATGAGTTCAATGGGTCTGTTGGCTGAGTTTTTTGGTGGTTATACTGCTATAAATGTTCAAGCGAGAAGTTATTAATGGTTATTCGTCACACTCTATTTTTAATGTGGCTGAATTTCTTTTTCTTATGATAAATATTATTGTTTAAAAATTAAATGTTTATATTCACCCCCTGAGGATATAGATGTCAGAAACTAATCATCTATATGTCATTGATATTAGGTTATTTAAGTGCCATTCCTTATATTGCCGCAAGGCGTATGTACACGTAAATAATAAGGGATGGTGTAGGCCATCCCCGAATAAATTAATACACGCGATCATCCCATATGCTATAACCACTGGTTCCTGCTACATTGTGATTCCATGTAATGCTTTTGTATTTAAGAGAGATGGTTTCTTGTGGTTGGGAGCCATTGTGTGTGATTGAATGGCTGTGTGAAGTTGATATGTCTGAAATTGTCGCACCGGTAATGGATATTGTATAGTAAAGTTCTAAAGCACCAGCGCTGTTTGTTCTATAAAAGTCAAAAACGGCATCAAGCAATTCATTTTCTGATATGGCCACCCCTAATAAGGGGGATGATTTATCGATGGGTTTTATAAAAGAAATGGGGTGGTGGCTGACGTTTTGTTCTCGGGTCATGGCGTGATTAAGGCTGAGTACAAATATCTGATCTATGTGACTGCCTTGGCTTTTATTGCCTATTGAGTCAATTGATGAGCACCCAGACGAAATTAACCCCTGTTTTTTGCCCTTGAGTGTTAAATAAATCATGTTAGCCATTCTCATATGTCCTTATATACCCGTCGCCTTCAAGATGCAGGGGGTTAGTTGCCCTTGCTCATCCCAGTCATTTAGTGCCGTTGACCTTAAAATAAATACGATCCTGGGGATTTGCTCAGTTGTCGCCTGCCTGCAACTCGAATGACTTAGGGTAAAATATTAAAATTATAATGGTGAGTGTTTTGTTTTTTTTAAAACAAAACATAATTTAATGTGGTTCATTTCTTATAATATACTAAAAAATAAGGAGGAGTAAATTAGATTATCCGCTACTATTATCTGACGGGAGCGTTATCGCTGGCGGGAGAAAAATATCGCTGGCAGTAGCAAAATACCAAGAACGACAACCCTGTTTCGTATAAAGTGGCGCTTTAATCGGCACCAGGCGAGCGGTTATTCTATCCTCTGTTGAAGCTATCCTCTATTGAAGCTGTCCTCAGTATGACCACGTAGGAAACCAGGTGCGATGTTGAAGATGAAAAATCGATTTAGTAGCAAAAATCTTTTTGGTGAAAAAAACGTTCATGCTGTTTTTGAACTGAGCCTGCTGTTGAAAGCCTCGTTAGCCATGATGGAGATTATCGCAGGGGTCTTAACCTACTTTGTGACACCCCAGTTTTTACTGAATACGCTGCATCGCATCACACAAGTGAGTTTTATTGAAAGCCGTGGTGACATTATTGCCAATTATCTGTTGCATGCGGCCCAACATCTCTCCATTAGTAGCTTACATTTCGCTGCGTCATATTTGTTTATCCACGGTGCCATTAAGTTATGGATTATTATTGGGTTGTGGCGCAAAAAACTCGGTTATTACCCTGTTGCTGTGGCGGTTTTTAGTCTGTTTATTGTTTATCAACTCTATCGCTATACCTTTACTCATTCTCTGCTTTTGATCTTGATAACCATCCTGGATGTGTTTGTTATTGCCCTGACACTGCTTGAATATCGGCGGTTACGCCATGGGGAAAAAACCTGTTCTGAGAGCTAAACGGGTTCCAAGAACTGAGGCTCCGCTCTGGTTATGGCGACGCGCCGTTTGTCAGGGCAATATTAAGTGCGGCTACTCGGCAAAAATATGTGCCTGGCCCATGATATCCAGGCCAACAGTTAAGCCGACATGGAGATCTTCTCGGCTAATCGTTTTGATTTCTATGGTTTCCCCACTGCTAATGATTTGCAAGGTGAGTGTCGAAATAAAACCAGCAAAATCAATGGCTATAACCTTTGCTAGGCAGGATGCGGCGTTATATTGTTCAGGCCGTAGCGGGGTGAGGGTGATCTGTTCTGGCCGCAACATAATACGAGCCTCACCACGGCGATGTGGGTTATCCACTTTTACCTGACCAAGTGCACAGTGTGCCAGCCCGGTACCTAGCTGAGCGGTGAGCATCAGCGTCTCTCCCAGAAATGTGGCGGTGGGCTCATCCACTGGCCGTAAGTAAAGCTCTTGTGGCGGGCCGACATGGGCTAATTTCCCTGCTCGCATCACGGCAACCTGGTCGGCAAAAGACAATGCTTCGGTTTGATCATGGGTAACCAGAATTGAGGCAATATTGGCTTCTGACAAGAGCTCAGCCACGGCTTTGCGGGTTGAGGCTCTTAACGCGGTATCCAATGCTGAAAACGGTTCGTCCAGTAGCATCAGCACAGGGCGCTGGGCCAGTGCTCTGGCAAGGGCCACCCGCTGCTGCTGCCCACCTGAAATCTCATGTGGCCACAGTGCAGATAACCGCCGATCCAGCGCAACCATATCCATCAACTCATTAATTCGGCGCTCTTTATCCCGCTGACTGCCTTTCAATCCGTAACCAATATTTCCAGCAACCGTGAAATGCGGAAAGAGCGCCCCATCTTGCGGTACAAAACCAATGCCTCGTTTGTGGGCAGGGACGTAGGTTGTGCCATCGAACATCGCCTTCCCTTGCAAGATCACTTTGCCCGCATCCGGTGTTTCAAAACCGGCAATGATCCGCAACAGCGTCGTTTTGCCTGACCCCGATGGCCCGACAATGGCGGTGCGGCTACCTGGCGGGACATGTAAATCAATTCGGTCCAGTACCATGACAGATTGATAAGACTTACCGATATGATGAAGTTCAAGCGTGCTCATAGTCCTGCTGTCCGTTGAGATTGAGAGTAGAGAAGCCAGGTTAACGGCAGGGAAAGTGCCACCATCAGAAAAGCATAAGGTGCAGCGGCGACATAATCAATTTCACTGGTCAATGCCCAAAACCCAGTTGCCAGTGTTCGGGTGCCGTTCGGGGCCAGTAATAGCGTTGCGGTCAATTCGTTGGAGATAGCCAGAAAGACTAATGCGGCACCCGCAGCGGCGCCGGGAGCAGCCAACCGCAGGGTGGTACTTAACATAGCTTGGGTCGGTGTTCGCCCAAGGCTACGGGCGACGTTCTCTAACTCGACCGGCGCTTGTGCAATACCAGCCCGTAAACTGATTAATGCACGTGGCGTAAACATCAATAAATACGCCAGTAGCACGGTAAATTCAGTTTGATACAAAGGGCGTGCAATACGGATAGTGATGGTCACTAATGCCAGTGCCACGACGATCCCGGGTAGCGAACTGGTGACGTAATAACACCCTTCCATCGCGCGGTGTAACCGCCCCGGATAGCGCACCGATAGCCAGGCCATTGGTATAGCACACAGCGTAATGATCACCGCCCCGCTCAGGGCTAATCCCAGCGTTTGTTTTAACGCGGGCAGCAGTTCCGGGTTCAACCAGATATCAATGCCACCAATAGAGAGCCAGCGCATAAGGGTAATGAACGGAACGCCCAAGGAGAGGGTGGTGATCAATAAGGGCAATAGCAGACACAGGAGGGTGAGTGAGGTCCCCATCGAATAGACGGTTTGACGCCGTGGCGTACCGGAACCGACCCGCGCGTAACGATGGTAGCCCCGGCTGGTGGCTTCGACCAACAGTAACCCCAAACAACATAAGGCGAGTACTCCCGCCAGCATGTTAGCGGCGGGGCCATTAAATGTGGATTGGAACTGGTCAAAAATCGCGGTCGTAAAGGTATCAAAACGGATCATGGCATACAGGCCATATTCAGCCAGCAAATGCAGGGCGATAAGTAATGATCCCCCCCATAACGCTAATTTTAACTGTGGCAATGTCACGCGGAAAAATACCGTGATGGGTTTATTGCCCAATGATGCGGCGGCATCTTCAAGCCCAGGGTCAAGACGGCGTAATACCGCCGCTACAGGCAAATAGATGAACGGAAAATACGCTATCACCGAGATAAAAACGCCGGCGGCCAGCCCATTCATTGAGGGGATCAGACTGATCCAGGCATAACTTTGTACAAAAGCAGGTACTGCCAGTGGTGCTATTGCCAGAAGTGACCAAAGTCGCCTGCCGGGCAGGGCAGTGCGTTCTGTCAGCCAGGCTAATGCAACGCCAATCGTGGCGCAAAGGGGTAAGGTGAAAACCACCAGTAAAACGGTATTGATCAGTAATTCGCCCACGCGAGGGCGAAAAACGAGTGCCTTAACCGTTGACCAACCTGTATCAATTGCAATACCGATAACAAAGCCCAGTGGTAGCAGGGATAACAGCGACAGTATGATCGCAACAACAACAACCCCTGTACCCGGACGGTGACTATATTGTCGTGCTGTTGTCTTACTCAGTGCAGCCTGTGCAACATCGGTACTTATATTGGACATAATCGGTAAAGACACTCGGTTTGTTAAACGCCCGCAGGGGGCGGAGTAAAACGGATTACAGCAGACCCGCTTCGGTCATCAACTCAACCACTTTTTTGCTGTTCAGTTTAGACACCTCTACTTTCGGCGGATCCAAATCTTTCAGTGGCACCAATTTAGGATTGGAAGCGGCATTCACGCCAACCGCATATTCAAAGGCGCTATTGCTCTCGCGCAAGAAATCCTGCCCCGCTTTGCCGGTGACCCATTGCACGAATTTCTGGGCTTGCTGCGGATGTTTGCTGGAAGCCAATACTCCCGCGCCAGAGATACTGACGAAGGCGCCGGGATCCTTATTTTTGAAGTAATGCAGTTTAATATTGCCGCTGTTCTCACCGGTTTTAGCTTGATCAACAAAGGGATAGTAATGATAAATAACGCCACCATCAATTTGGCCGGCGTTCACGGCTTTCATCACTGTGCTATTACCTTTATACGCTGTCGCATTGGTTTTCATGGCTTTTAACCACTCTAAGGTGGCTTGTTCACCTTTTAGCGCAAGCATCGCACTGACAATCGCCTGGAAGTCAGCACCGGAGGGGGAAGCTGCCCAGCGGCCTTTCCACTCTGGTTTCGCCAGGTCCATTAAGGATTTAGGCAGTTCTGCCTCGCTGATTTTTGCCGGATTATAAACAAATACCGTGCTGCGAGCGGCAATGCCGGTCCAGCGCCCATCTTCAGGCCGGTATTCTTTAGCCACTTGCGCTTGCGTTGCGGCATCCAGCGGAGCAAACAATTTGGCATTATCAACTAACACCATGGCCGGGGAGTTCTCGGTTAGGAAAACATCGGCAGGCGATGAACTGCCCTCTTGGATTAATTGATTGCCCAATTCACTGTCTTTACCATTACGTAGCGTGACTTTGATACCCGTATCTTTGGTGAAACCTTCAGCCCAAGATTTTGCAAAACTTTCATGCTGCGCATTGTAGATGATAATGCCATCTTCATCTGAGGCAGCATTGGCAGAGCTTGCAAACAGGATTGCAGACGCCAGTAAAGCAACATGGCCAATAGAGGGTATAGGTATTTTCATATAGCGATCCTTTTAAAAGGTCAGGGAAGAAAACGACGTTGCCAGGCAAGTGCAAAATGATTGTATAGAAAGAAACGAATTATGGTAATAAAAATGATTATCATTGTTATCTGAATATTTCATTATTGAATCTAATATGTTTATTTTGATGAATATTGTGAGGGTCTATATGGCGGTAAACACTCCCTGTATTGCGTCAGCCATTGGAAAGTCATATTTAGCTTTCATTATATGAAGAGTACCGGCTTTAACGGCATTTTCCTGTTTGTTCACAACAGACAATGGCTTACCATAGCTATCACTTATTTGTATGGTTTATAGGTATTCGATGCGTTATTTGGCTGTTATTCTCCCTTTGTTGACGTTGCTCTCAGCTTGTAGTAGCCAGCCGACACCTCCTGTTGCTGCAACCCCGTCAGATAGCCCTGTTCAGGGCGGTTTTTTGCTTGAGCCGGAACATACGGGCCAGTTGCAAAACGGTGATTTTGCCTTTAACCCAGATACCACGCGTTTTGTTGACAAAATGGTGCGTGAGCACGGTTTTGATCGCCAGCAACTGCACGATGTATTGGCTCAGACCCAGCGGCTGGACTGGGTTATTCGTTTGATGGATAAGCAAGCGCCGACGTCCCGACCACCTTCTGAGCCAAACGGTGCCTGGAATCGCTATCGCAATAAATTTATTACTCCTGATAATGTGCAGAACGGTGTGGTTTTCTGGAACCAATATGAAGGTGCGCTGCAACGTGCCTGGGAGGTGTACGGTGTGCCGCCGGAAATTATCGTCGGTATCATCGGGGTTGAAACGCGTTGGGGCCGGGTGATGGGGAAAACCCGAATCATCGACGCCTTGGCGACGCTATCCTTTGCTTACCCACGGCGTGCAACATTCTTTACGGGTGAGTTGGAAACCTTCTTATTAATGGCGCGTGCTGAGGGGAAAGACCCACTCAGTCTACGGGGCTCCTATGCGGGGGCAATGGGCTATGGTCAATTTATGCCATCGTCATTTAAGCGCTATGCAGTGGATTTTGATGGCAACGGCCACATCAACTTATGGGATCCCGTTGATGCTATCGGCAGTGTTGCCAATTACTTCAAATCCCACGGTTGGACGAAAGGTGCGCCGGTAGCTGTACCTGCCAACGGACAGGCTCCAAATCTCGAAAATGGATTTAAGACCCGTTATCCAATCTCAACTTTAGCGGCAGCAGGGCTTAGCCCCAAAGGGTCGTTAGGCGATTATCAGGAGGCCAGTTTGCTGCGCTTTGATGTGGGTACCGGTTATCAATATTGGTACGGTTTGCCCAACTTCTACACGATTACCCGCTATAACCACAGTACCTATTATGCGATGGCAGTATGGCAGTTAGGGGAAGCCGTGGGCAGGGCGCGCAAAGGGGAGTCAATGATTACCCAATAGCATGAAAAAGAGGGCTGCATTAGGGTTATGCCGCCCTCTTTTCTTAACGATATTTACTCATCTATTAGATGTGAAATATCATCAGGATGCACTGAGGGTGGGCGCGCCGCCAACCGCGAGTTAGCCACAGTCATTTGAACGTGCTCTCATTTAATAAGCCTGCTTGGTTTGATGATCGCAGCGGTAAGGGAGCAGGGGTAAACGGAGATTGCTACTGAAGGTTATTACTTATGATGTGATTATTTTGTTTGTAAATTTTAAACAAGCTTATATTATTCATATTGAATTAAATTTTATATTATCTCGATTGCCTTTTTTGAACGATATTTTTATTAATATATTTAATTGAGAATTATAACTATTATCTTTTAAAAAATTATGGCTATACTTAAGTTGAGTTGAATTTTTATAATTAATTTGTGTCGTACACTATTTTACCTATTTATTGCCATTTTAATCAGAAAATTCATACGGCGATATTTATTTATCCTATTTTTACGTAGGATTCAACCCTTATTATAGCGAGAAATATCGCTTATTTATCATGGAACGACCTAATTGATGGCCATTTTTCATTATGTTGAAATAGACAGAAAAAAGGAAATGCTGTTTTGATTATCTGGTTTTTGACCTTAAAATAAATAAATTTATCAGGCTTCATCAGCCTCATCCCCAATGTTCACTTTGCGGGTTAGCATAAATACTGTTCAAATTGTTTTTCGATCAATTTATTTATCCTTAGCGCCCTTTCTGAACCCCGAATTATTTTGGGTATATGTGATCCTTGTGAAAGCTCGTACACTCTGTGTAAGAATAATCCCACAAAATATTCGCCTGCATTCTCATATACATCTATCTCTTGTTACTGTTTAATCAAGCCACTTAAACATTGACTAAACTAGATTGATATCGCGGAGGTTAAGTGAGGTTTTTTATTTTGTATTGATAGTGAATTGAGGTGTTGATGAATGAGATGTGAACGTTGAGAGGGGTCACCTTGTCCTCAACCATATCCATTAGCTTTATGTGCCATTATTTGAATGGAAATGACTTTTTTTTCAGTTTTCAGTTTTCACTTTTTATTTATTACACTTCTGCCGATTTTTCTTACTCAGCAGCCGAGTGATAATTAAAAAGATAAAATGCTATTAATTATTCTAGTGTCATTTTTAACTACAGCGTTCATCTCTGGTGAGCTTCGCTCAAGGATAAGTGACCGGAAAATAGTGAATAAAAAATAAGGAACGTAAAGATATGTTCAGTGTGGCGATTAAAACCCGTAATGCTTTCTATGAGTTCGGGTTACTCTCTCTGCTCAAGAAAGTTCTTATAAAAGAGGATGATATGGATTATTCCATTGTCCCCTCTCATGAAAAAAGAGATTCAAACAACGCGAATGTGATATTCAAAGATCTCATGGTGATTGTTAACATATACCAAGAAAATAGTTTTATACAGAAAAACAATAGCAATAATAATAAACCTATGATGACGGTTAATATTCCATTTAACAGCAGTCAGTTAGGGCTTTATGATGTCATCTCTAAAATCAAGAAAATTCTGAATATTGCGCGTCTGAATTATAATATGATGATGAAAAGTGACCTGCAGAGAAGGATTGGTTTGAAAAACTATATACAACTTTCGATGACGGAAAGTAAAGTTGTGCAACTCACCGGGAAAGGGCATAGCACGACCGATATATCGAAAATACTTGACCGCTCTGAAAAAACGATATTGACCCATCGTAGAAATGCCATCAGAAAGTTGGGCATGTTCAATCGGTTAGAGTTTTATAAGTATGCATCACTAATGCGAAATTACAGTAATAAAGACGCTGTTTTTATTTGCCTTTAATAAATGTCACTTCCTCGGCCAGGATAAAAACTGGCTGTTATCGTATATAGCCAAAATGGAATGAGCTGTAGATAGGCCCGTTACTGCCGCCTCTCCCTGCTGAAATTATTGTCACGTTTCTGTTGTATCGCGCGCTATCAGTCAAATACACCCAGTCAAATATTCTCCTATATGAACCCCATACCTTGTGATTTTTATCTCCTGTGATACAGACAAAATGTATCAGTAGCGCCAGTCACTTTTTGAATACAGGAAACCAGAGTCATTTGCGAAGAGGGCGATGTTTAACATATTCTTCCAATACGACCACGTCATGCTAAGTCGGGTTATTTAGCATGACGTGATATCGCTCAAAAATTAATTTGCAACGGCAACATGGGGATTGAAACTGTTGATAATTTGTACGTAATGCTTGCGTTGATATTCAGTAAACTCACCATCGGTATTCAGGGTGAAAATCAGCACACTACGCCCATCGGTATTCGTCAGCGAGTGATAGGGTAACTGCATGATTGATTGGACTTGACGGAATTTTTTACCATCTTGCAAATAGTGATTAGCGACCTGTACCACGGGCAGTTTAGCCGGACCTATTTCATGTTTGAGGAGTTTACCTTCAACCTGAAAACCCGGCAGTTTATTGCGTAATGCGTCCATCTCTTTTTCACAAAAAGTTTCAGAAGTATCCTCTTCCTCCAATAAAGTGCGGTTGATAATAATATTATATTCGTGATTATCGGGATCTCTGAACATTAAAATATTCACCGATCGATCCAACACTGGGGCGGGTGTTAGAAATGTGCCCTCAAAAATTGAGTAGGTTGAAGGTATAGCATTCATAAAGGTTTAGGCTCCGTCATTCTTGTTCTATCTTGTGTGGGTAATATCAGTACTTCGACGCGTCTGTTTTGTTCTCGACCCGCTTCCGTGTGATTGGTCGCAACCGGTTCTGAAGCCCCCATTCCCTTGGTAATAAAATTATCGACAGTGATATCACTGCGTTTAATTAACCAATCGCGAAGGGCCAGCGCACGCTGTTCGGAAAGTGCCATGTTCATGGAGGAACTGCCTGTGTTATCAGAATGGCCAACAATTAAGATTTTTTTCTCTTTATTCCGTTCGACCAGTGATAACAACTCCATCATCATTTCATTAGTTTGTGAGTTCAGTTTCAGCTTGGTACTGTTTGAGTCAAACAGAGGGAGCTTTTGGGCAAAACTGAAAACAGGAATATTTTCATAGGATTCAATCCGGCGGTTGATTTGGCTTAATAACGTCTTGCATTGAGACAGCCCCCAACGTGTGACATCAAATGTATTAACGCATGTGGTTAATATTTTACCTTCATCAGTTAACTGGGTGATGCTGCGTGCCAGGTACTGAGCAGAAAAATCGCTGATATTGTCCAACGGCACCATCTGTTGGTTAAATTGCTCATGCCGGTTTTTTTCTTGCCACAGGGTGTTTAGCATATGTGAGGCTAATAGCACCGCGGCGAAGCATACACTCCATAACCACCCGCGGGATGCGGGGGTAGGTTTTATCACCGGTGTTTTCACCCGTGGTTTCATTGCGGGCTTCTGGTCATTGATCACCGCTGGGAAAGGTGGCAGTGACAAGGTTGAGGCTAAGCTTGGTATGATGCCAAACTTTTTTTCCAGCCAGGCTGACCAGGCACCATGCCTGATGAACCCTTTGCCATTATCCGACAAAATGACATCTGTTAGCCGTAAGGGGGTGCGAGAGAAAATAGATTGCAGAAGGTTTGTCACCCCCGATTCATTCAACCAAGTAAATAAATTATGCGCCATAACATTACGCTGAGTTGCAAATCTTGAGTGATTGATGTCTTGTAACTCAAGTCGTTGGCTCAGTGACTGTAGGGCTTGCGTAATCTCGATAGGCTGCTGGTTCGCAAGATTAATATTTCCAGTCCAATATGCGTTATCAGAATTATGGCTAAGGCGTTCATTACTCAACTGCGCGTAAATAGCAAATACGCAGGGGAGGGGGGATCGCAGTGATAACGTTGAAAAAGTGTTCTGCCACACAGTGAGTTTTGACATCATCACTGCTGCATTCTCATAGACATCCGGCAAGAAAGGGAAAAAGGTCAATACCCGAGCGGATGGATGATGTTCAGCAATATATGTGAGGCGTTTTTGCAGCGCGGCGGGATTCGTGATTAATATCCAAACCGCATGGCTGGAAAAACGTGTACTGTCTGGCGATTCTGGGTTACTAAACCATTTCTCAGCATAGGGACCGAGAATTAAAATAACCGTACTCTCCTGTTCTACAGGTTCCGCTGTCTCCTGCGGAATGGGAGTCGACACTTGGGGGTGTTTGGGTTTGAGGGCGTAATGTTTCCAGATGGCAAGAACCATCAGCGCCAGGAAAGTAATGAAAATAACGTTATTCCATAACGCATTTCCCTTAAAATTCACACTCACCAATAGGGCGCCGACCGCAGCCAGCCATAATAGAGAGAGCGTTTTATTCAATTTAACCTTAAACATTTAAGACAGATCACCTAAATAGCGAGAGCACCAAAACCAGAGCGTAGAGAGCAATAGCGTCAGCGCGACAAGTTGCAGATAAAAAGGGCGCGAAGAGCGGCGTTGCTCAGATACTATATTGGCCTCAAGTACTATATTGGCCTCAGGCACTTGTTCTGCCTCAATGGTTTCTTCCCTCTTTAGCGCTGAACCCAGCCACTCCTCTGGGTCGATATCATCGTCAGTGGCGATTATATTTTGGCGCAAGGATCTATGGCTATAGCGCGCCAGTAGCTGCAATGATTTTTCATCGTGGATCGGTAAATTCTGCGAGAGGGCAAGTATCTTGAGTGCGAATTGA
This sequence comes from Yersinia pestis, assembly GCF_900460465.1. Classification (GTDB taxonomy): domain Bacteria; phylum Pseudomonadota; class Gammaproteobacteria; order Enterobacterales; family Enterobacteriaceae; genus Yersinia; species Yersinia pestis. The sequence goes on from NZ_UAVH01000001.1 coordinate 1,484,132, forward strand.
CTGACTGTGGCATCGTCACTGTTTAATAGCGCTTCTAAATTTTCGCTTTCGCTAGGGACCGGCGCGATGTAGCCGTAGAAGTAATGCACTAATGAATAGCCTTCCCAACTCAACCCGTTCTCTTTAATTGCACTTCCCGCACGTTTATCAAGCGAGTGACAAATCTGATGACATAAACGATCAACTTCAGTTTCGTTATGTCCCTCGGATTGCAGCGCGTGGCCAAACTGTTCAATCAGGGTGACCAGCTTTAGCTGAAACTCGGATAAAGAAGGGATGACACCATCGAATGATAATAAGGTGTCAATACTTAAAATCTTTTTAAAAATATCTGCGCTGCTCACCAGGGTTTCTCCACGACATCTCCCCACCCCTGCGTTCGCATGTAAGGACATATTCTAATTGTTTGTGCATTCGGATGGGTTTGAGTATTAAAGGCCAACTTCAACTCAAAGGTAGCTTCGTCAACGGGGGTAACCGTTTTGCTCATGTTCTGCGGGTCAACTTTTTCCACCATAACGGCGACATTTTGCGGGTTATAAACGCCAATGTGCCACCACTCCACATCTTCTCGTGTGAAGTCCACCTCTTTCTTTTCCACTTTTAGTGTTTTTTTATTCACACTAATCAGGGAGGAAAGCCAGTCTTCATGGGATGTGGGAAGATCAGTGAAGAAACTCACTTTTTTTTCACCCGCAGCATCAGGATGCACCGCCCGGTTTTTAATATTGATGCCCAGACGGTATTCGAATTCCGACAATGAACGCTGGGTACCCAAGGTATAGGGGACGAGTACGCGGTGATCTTTATCGCCATCTAACAGGATACAAATCCGGTCTTTCGCAATTTTATCGCGCTCCCACCAGGCCATATCTACTGCACCCGTTTCTTTGGCTTCATTATTGTGATCTGACCAAACCTTACTGTGCTCCGAGCGGGTATAGAAATGCCAGAGCAGAATTTTGTGTGGGGCGTAAATGTCATAGCCATGGGTAAAGGCACGCGCTGCCATGGCAATTTCTTCGCCAATAAAGAAAATATTGGGATCGTTGGGCACCTCTCTGGCAAAA
>NZ_UAVH01000008.1 GCF_900460465.1 Yersinia pestis
TGTTATTTCCACCAATAACAATCAAGCCGGTCATGGTCTCATCTTTAAAATCGGGAATATTCAAAGCATTATTAAACTCAATAAGCCCAGCATCATCTTCACCGCCACTCATACCATAAAATACGCATCCATCAGCAAACGACCCATTGCTAATACGCAGAAAAGAGCCGTATTGCTTCCAGAAATCAGGCTGTTCTGGGCTTATATCTCGTCCAAAGTCATAAGTTTCCAGCTTGCCGGTATAAGGTGGATTGATGTTGTATCCCATACTTTTGCTGATGCGAGTAAACTCATTAACCGCTTTTTCTAAATTTGCCATACGCACCTCACAAATAAATCATGCCATTAAAAGGCATCACCTATATTGATTCTCTGTAACTGGCTATCTATCAGTTCAGCTAAGGTATCGTAAGATTCATTGATGTCATCAATCGCTATTCGGTCACGGCTTTCCCATTTATGGGTATTGGTATCATAAACAAAAATATCGCTATTGCTTGACCCTATTGCGATCAATCCGTCCATGCTTTCATCGTACATCTCTCCATCGCGCAACGCATCGTTGTTGTCGATAAGGCGATTCCCGATCAACTTACCTTCACAGGCTATGCCATAAAAATAAACACCATCAGCAGCAAGTCCATCACTCAAGCGTAGGAATTCATGATATTGCGTCCAGAAATCTGGCTGATTAGATTCAATCTTACGCCCAAAATCATACTCAATAACCTCCCCCTCATAGGGTGGAATTTTCGGGTAACCAATCGCAGCTCGGTACGCTTGAAAAGTAGTCACTGCTTTTTCAATGTCGGTCATAGATATTCCTATGGATAAATTATGCCTTGAGGCTTTGGCCATAACACAATATTAGTGCCCGTGGGGGTAAGATTTTTTGTTATGTGCTTCTGCGTAGTGGTGAAGGCCGCATGCTCAGGGCGCGTACTTATCAACACTAGATTATCAAAATTGTTATTGCCGCTGTCATCTAGCGGTAGTTTGTGGTGTACCTGATAACCATCGGGTACAACGCCTTTGGCTAGGACGCTGCGATCGAAGGCGTCAAGGCGTTTCACAACTTCGGGATTGTTAGCTATATCTTTAAGGAATTTTTTACGGACGCCATTATCAAACTCCTTCCTCAATAAATTCCTATCAGCAGTCGAGCGTCGTACGTAATCCATCTTCACAACATCGACGTTTTGTAGCAATACTTTCTGACCTTTATAAGTGCCAAGGTACCCCTCCAGTTTTTCCAGCTCAACAGCTTTCCCTAACTTAGCGACATCGCCTAATGTGCCAACTTTTTCTACCGTTCCCAACCCCTTAGTACCCGCCAACTCCGCCACGGATGCCGTGACTACCATGGCGGCCGCACCGGCTAATCCATTGCGCTGATAAGCGTCTGTCACCGCCCCTTTCGTATTATCATAAATAGCCTTGCCAGCGGCTTGTTGATTTTGCTGTCGGACTTTATTTATTGCGGCCTGCTCTGGATTAAAGGCACCAGCCATATATTCTTGGGCGGAAGGCCCCATCAAAGTACCTAGCCCCTCAAGGGTACCTACCGCGCCATCAGCAATACGACCACGGGCGGCCTCAGTTGTGGCTTTGTCATGTGTGAAAGGGGTGGCTTCCCATAAGGTTTTGGCGCTATCGGTGACAGATTGCCATTTTGCAGATAATACCCGTCCAGATTCATCGGAAGCACGAGTTACCATAGAACGATCGGGTATCGTATTCGTCGTGCTCTTTAGTCGCCTTGTTTGTGTTGAACGTGGCTTTCCACCCGTTCGCTGATAGTTCCGGCATTTCACCGAATCGTCAAATGCCTTGATAATCTTTGCGGCACCCTCGAAACGGAAAGCATGGGGATCGGTAGACATCAACTGACCTTCACCATTGATGTAGAACAGCCGGGCAGGGCCGTACATATCACTTAACATCACCACGTCACCCGAAAAAACCAGTTTTTCCAGTTTCTCTTTTTCACGTATCCCGCCTGGACGTGGCTGATCTGGAGATGAGCGCTGTTCACGTTCCCGCATATTGATAAGGTAACGGCTGGTATTGTGACTGTCGTCAAATTCATATTCGCGGCAGATACGCGCCCAGGCAGCGTGCGGGCTGATTATCCGCTCGTATTCTTCAGGGGCTAAATTATCTCTTGAAAGGTAATACAAATACATTCCGGGCAGGTTGAAGCTCATATCCCATTCCTTGTGGAGTTAGTCGCACCGGCATTACCTTACATTTCTTAGGGGGTTGTCGTCCAGTCACAGGATACCGACAAAAATCCACCCGCCAAAAGAAAGAGTTAAAATCAATTTAACAATAATACCTCACACTGGGATCGCGCCTGATGTTTGATAACCAAGCGGCGACTCTGACTCCATTCTTTCTATGCGATATGCAGAATCTTCACGGACGTAGGCACTGAAAAACTGATCGCCTTCTTCACCGAGGATAAATTTTCCAGCTTGCCTTTCAAAATAACAGCTACCACACGCACCCAGAATGTGACGGAAGTATTTTCGGTGAACCGATGGGGTAGCGGTTGTTAACGTGTCCATGTGTTCCTTTCTCCACGTTGGCATGAGTTCCGGTTGATAATCTGTAATCCCCCCTGAATTTAGTCTTACAGACTAACGGAGTTTCTGGTACAAACATCAATACATCGTTGTTTGGACTAGCTTTGCTCTGATAGAAATCACGGCCATAAAGTATGTCATGCATGACGTGTTCATGTACTTTAGCGAAAACACAGCCCCTGATCGTACATGGTCGGCTCTCATTACCGAAGTAAATGTAAAGAGGAAGCCGCCCTTCAAGCCACGCCTAGATGAACACATTAGCATCTATACCGAAGCAAGGAGCCATTTCCTCCAGAGTGGAAAAATCGTGCGCCATATCTTTCCCCTAAATCCATAACAGAGTAATGAGTGCGCATATTTTACACGTAACTTAATAATTCATCGGTACTTTTAGCAAAGTACTGGAAATCGCGGCGCATCTGATTAGTCCCCTAGGAAACCCAAGTTCCCCTTGGTAAACGACCAACAGATAACAGCCTTGCGGGCCGTCCCTATCCGAACTAGAATCAGAACTGAAACAACGAGGCTTTAAACATGACAAAAAAAACAGCACACAGCCAGATCACTAAAACTCAAATCTACCGTGCCGTTGCCAGCTCAACCGCAATCGAAACCGGTGTTTCTGTGCAAAAAATTGAGCAGCAACTCAAACAAAATCTGGCACAAGCGAAAGCCGTTGGCCTCGCCCGCTAGTCTGGCAAGATATCGCTCACCAGCCGCATCATAGGGCTGTAGTTCCCTGATACACCCGCCTGAATCGCCTTGAAGTAAAACGCCTTGTGTTCATCCCATAAGCTGTAATCCAGCAAGCCCTTCCCTGCCAGAACAGCCAATACATCACAAAGCAACCGCGACAAACGCCCGTTACCTTCTCTAAATGGGTGGATCAAAATAAATTCCACATGGCATTCAGCCAGATAACTAACTAGCTCCGGACGAGCCAGGGATTTCAGCTCACCAGACCGAGCGAGAAACTGTTTCTGAAAACCATCCTTAGTCAAGTTAGCGTTACGTAATCGCCCTGCCCACTGGTGTACACATTCCCCAGCCACTGGCGGTGCCACTCACGGATACTATTAAAAGCCAGCGTTGTGGGGAGCGGGCCTTCGATAAACAGCTGTTCGTACAGCATCAACAGCAAACCCGACTCCAGCGCCTCCATCTCATACTCATCGATAATACCCAGTTTGTTAGCAAGCACCGTATCACCAGAGTCAGGCTGATACCTCTCCTCAGCTGAATTTAGCTCATATTTTGACAAGCCCTTACCTCCGCCCAAACAAGTTCACAACGTTGTTTTCTTGCTGCTGTTGATAATTGTTAACCTGCGACTCCCAAAGCTCAAGCGCCTTACGCTTTTCGAATCATGCTTGAACGTCAGATGTAGATGTGCTGTTCCTTTCTGATAGTAACGGATACGAAAGAAATCATCTTCGCCACGGCCCGATATGACGATTAGGCGAATCTACATCAGGTAAATAACCCAGCCTGCTTAAACATTGTTGCCCGTAGGACGACAAAACTAATCGTTCAACTTTACCCTTGGTCTTTGCACGATAAGGCCTACCCCCTCGGGGAATAAACTAAACTTCTAGGCAAAAATGTAACGAACGGTGCAATAGTGATCCACACCCAACGCCTGAAATCAGATCCAGGGGGTAATCTGCTCTCCTGATTCAGGAGAGTTTATGGTCACTTTTGAGACAGTTATGGAAATTAAAATCCTGCACAAGCAGGGAATGAGTAGCCGGGCGATTGCCAGAGAACTGGGGATCTCCCGCAATACCGTTAAACGTTATTTGCAGGCAAAATCTGAGCCGCCAAAATATACGCCGCGACCTGCTGTTGCTTCACTCCTGGATGAATACCGGGATTATATTCGTCAACGCATCGCCGATGCTCATCCTTACAAAATCCCGGCAACGGTAATCGCTCGCGAGATCAGAGACCAGGGATATCGTGGCGGAATGACCATTCTCAGGGCATTCATTCGTTCTCTCTCGGTTCCTCAGGAGCAGGAGCCTGCCGTTCGGTTCGAAACTGAACCCGGACGACAGATGCAGGTTGACTGGGGCACTATGCGTAATGGTCGCTCACCGCTTCACGTGTTCGTTGCTGTTCTCGGATACAGCCGAATGCTGTACATCGAATTCACTGACAATATGCGTTATGACACGCTGGAGACCTGCCATCGTAATGCGTTCCGCTTCTTTGGTGGTGTGCCGCGCGAAGTGTTGTATGACAATATGAAAACTGTGGTTCTGCAACGTGACGCATATCAGACCGGTCAGCACCGGTTCCATCCTTCGCTGTGGCAGTTCGGCAAGGAGATGGGCTTCTCTCCCCGACTGTGTCGCCCCTTCAGGGCACAGACTAAAGGTAAGGTGGAACGGATGGTGCAGTACACCCGTAACAGTTTTTACATCCCACTAATGACTCGCCTGCGCCCGATGGGGATCACTGTCGATGTTGAAACAGCCAACCGCCACGGTCTGCGCTGGCTGCACGATGTCGCTAACCAACGAAAGCATGAAACAATCCAGGCCCGTCCCTGCGATCGCTGGCTCGAAGAGCAGCAGTCCATGCTGGCACTGCCTCCGGAGAAAAAAGAGTATGACGTGCATCTTGATGAAAATCTGGTGAACTTCGACAAACACCCCCTGCATCATCCACTCTCCATCTACGACTCATTCTGCAGAGGAGTGGCGTGATGATGGAACTGCAACATCAACGACTGATGGCGCTCGCCGGGCAGTTGCAACTGGAAAGCCTTATAAGCGCAGCGCCTGCGCTGTCACAACAGGCAGTAGACCAGGAATGGAGTTATATGGACTTCCTGGAGCATCTGCTTCATGAAGAAAAACTGGCACGTCATCAACGTAAACAGGCGATGTATACCCGAATGGCAGCCTTCCCGGCGGTGAAAACGTTCGAAGAGTATGACTTCACATTCGCCACCGGAGCACCGCAGAAGCAACTCCAGTCGTTACGCTCACTCAGCTTCATAGAACGTAATGAAAATATCGTATTACTGGGGCCATCAGGTGTGGGGAAAACCCATCTGGCAATAGCGATGGGCTATGAAGCAGTCCGTGCAGGTATCAAAGTTCGCTTCACAACAGCAGCAGATCTGTTACTTCAGTTATCTACGGCACAACGTCAGGGCCGTTATAAAACGACGCTTCAGCGTGGAGTAATGGCCCCCCGCCTGCTCATCATTGATGAAATAGGCTATCTGCCGTTCAGTCAGGAAGAAGCAAAGCTGTTCTTCCAGGTCATCGCTAAACGTTACGAAAAGAGCGCAATGATCCTGACATCCAATCTGCCGTTCGGGCAGTGGGATCAAACGTTCGCCGGTGATGCAGCACTGACCTCAGCGATGCTGGACCGTATCTTACACCACTCACATGTCGTTCAAATCAAAGGAGAAAGCTATCGACTCAGACAGAAACGAAAGGCCGGGGTTATAGCAGAAGCTAATCCTGAGTAAAACGGTGGATCAATATTGGGCCGTTGGTGGAGATATAAGTGGATCACTTTTCATCCGTCGTTGACAAAAAACCAGTAATGGCGGGCTCCACCGGTGCTAACGGCTGAAAATGTCGCCTTTTTAAATACGTTCAGCCAGTTCCCAAGGTGTTATTCGCATACTCGTATTTGCTTGCATCATCTCAAGCGACCAATCCACAAAACAGCGTACCCGTGCGGAAAGGTGCCTATTGCTCGGATAAATAATATGGATTGGGCGGGCCTTGAAGCGCCAATGCGGTAATACCGGCACCAACGCTCCAGCGCGTACCCAGCTTTCCACAGCGAAAGGGGCTCCTGGGCAGATTCCGCTTCCAGCCATGCACGAAGCGAGTGCAACATCCGGATCATCGAACAGCAACCCCTCCTCCGCAGGCAACTCGAAAGCGTCAGACGCTGACTGCAGCGACCAAATAAAAGGATTGCGTTGACCGGTAAACCACGAGATTCGGCGATGAACGCTTAGTTCCTGCGGATGGGTCACCGCACCAGCAGCTTCGAGGTAAGCCGGGGCGGCATAAAGCCCCAAATGTACGTCACAGACGTGGCGCGCGATCTGGCTGGAGTCTTCCAGATGACCACCTCGGATGGCACAGTCGATTCCATTATCCAACAGATGGCTGATACGATCACTTCCCCCCAAACGCACTGAGATATTGGGGTAACGGGCTTGAAACTCATGCAGGCTCGGAGCGATCACCCAGCGGGCAACAGACACAAGCGCTTCGACCCGCAACTTTCCGCGAGGTTCTACCGAGCCCCCCTTGAGCGCCCCTTCCAATTCGTCGATTTCCTGAAGGATGACCTGACACTTGGCGAAATAGGCCTGTCCATCCTCGGTCAAATTCAAGCTACGCGTCGTGCGATTGAGCAACCGTACACCCAGATGACGCTCAAGATCGGAAACTCGCTGGGATACCCGCGCCTTGGGCAGCGCTAACACATCTGCCGCTCGGGTGAAGCTGCCAGTCTCCACCACTTTGGCAAAAGTGGTCATCGCGGAAAACTTATCCATTTAATTGTCAAATAAAGTTGAACAGAGATTCATTATTTTACATATATATCAACTTTTCGATACCAATTAAAATTAACTTCTTTTACTACCAAACTGAGGCGAAACCCTGTTCAAGTTCCTGAACGGCACTGACCCGGTTAACCCAAGAGAGTACACCGAACATGATGAAATGCGATCCCGTCAAGGGTACTTGCCAGTTGCCTGACTTCAAGTCTACCGAAACCGCAGTCCCTGCCATACGCAATGGTGTAGCGGTCCATTACATTGGCGATCCAATGTGTTCCTGGTGTTGGGGCATTTCGCCCACGGTCAGTAAGGTGATGGCCTTTTGTGAAGCCGAAGGTATCGAGTTCTCAATGACGATGGGAGGGCTAAGAGCAGGTGGAGGGGATCCTTGGAATACGGCTTTCAAAGACTTCCTGCACAACGAATGGCGTCATATCGCTCAAGTTACAGGGCAACCATTCGGCTTTACTTTGCTGGACGCCGCCCACTTCGATTATGACACTGAACCCGCATGCCGGGCAGTCATGACGGTTCAGTTACTTCAAACCAGAAAAAACCTGGCTCCTTCAATAGCACTGAAATTTTTCTCAGCAATACAACGCAAGTTCTATGTTGAAGGGAAAGATCCTAAGGTCACGGATTTTTATGCGGATATTTGTGCGAGCATCGGACTGGATTTCGCCGAATTCCGAAACTTGTTCGAGTATTCTGAAGCTCGGCAAGCGGTGCAAGAGGCATTTTTACGTTGCCGCCAATGGAGTGTGAGTTCTTTCCCAACGTTGTTGCTTGAGAGTAATAACAAGATGGCACCTCTTGCCACTGGCTTTGTTACGACAGAGCAAGTGCTTTCTCGATTGCGGCAACGGATCTAGCCAGATTGAAAAAGGATCAATAGTTGAGGTTATTGGCAAAGTGCCCGTGGCGTGGACGCTTTACTCGACTGTCTACCCTCAGCGTTCAAGATCGCGTCATCGGGGGGTGTCAGCAGTCTGAATAGTTCTAAGGTTATGACGAAAACGAGCGACCGAACGGGTTCAATCATGTCCTCTTCACAAGAGTTTACGCACGAAGTAGAAACTGGGCTGCGAGAGCGTTTTTTTCCTATCCCTCCACAAAAAATCGAGGCTTATTATGAGTTATATTCTTCAGGTTGATTTCCCTTATACCGGCCCTTGGGGCAATGAAATGACGAAAGCAATGGAAGGTCTTGCACGATCAATTGCCGAAGAGCCGGGCCTTATTTGGAAGATCTGGACTGTAAATGAAACAACTAACGAGGCGGGAGGAATCTATTTATTCAGCGATATTTCTGCGGCGAAAGCTTATTTGGCGATGCATACTGCGCGTCTGAAGAGTTTCGGTATTCCCCATGTAAATGGGAAGATATTTTTGGTAAACGAAGCCCTATCACAGCTCGATCGCGCGCCCATTTAATGATGAGTGCATAGCTGGCTAAACCGATCTCATCCGCTCAGATCATGCAGTCACCCGATTAGCCATACCCATAAATACAACGCCAAAATCACGTGGGTAAGGGAAAGTGCCACCTTACCCCATTCCTACACCAGCGTCGTACAGATTACTGAGGAAAATAATGTACTAATAAAACAGTCGTTCCAGCCGCAAGCGGCTACTCTTCATTTTATTATCAGCCCAAGCAAGCAGTCGCTTCTATTTCAATGAGAAGTTCAGGTAATGCTAGTGCCTGTACACCAATAAATGAATTTGCCGCAGGGTCTGCGCCCTCATAAAAAGCCCCGATTTGTGCGCAAATTGCGGCCAAATTCGCCGGTGAATGGTTGACCACATAGGTCCGTAGACGTACAACATCAGCAGGCGTGGCCCCGGCATAGCGCAGGACTTCTTTAAGATTTGCCAGAACTTGCTGAGTTTGCGCCAGTAGATCCTGCCCCCCAACTAACTCGCCATTGGCATTCCATGCCACTTGTCCGGCAATGTGCAACGTCCGACCCGATAGCTGTTCAACCGCATGAGAAAAACCGAATGGCACACTGGGGTACATCGTCTCGGGATTGATTACACGTCTATTCATGATAACTCTCCATTATTGATGGACCGCCGTAGGTTTACAAAACGACAAATACAAATCTTAATTAATTAAAATATTTTTCTCTCATATATTTTAACTTGGCTATCTATATATTTTTTGACAATAATCTAAATGTATTATTTATGCTTCTTACAATTACTTTATACAAACGCCCACTCACTGGCTAGCCGAAATTCGATACTAATCAGCAGTGGGAATTTTATATACTCTGCCATTAAAATATAAAAATGGTAGAGTTATCACTGTGTTTATTTTAATTTAAAAAATCAAACCCCAGCAATAACTTCTATTTCTACCAAGGCACCTTTTGGCAAAGCAGAGACTTCAACCGTAGAACGTGCAGGGAAAATAGTTCCTTTAAAATAATCAGCATAAATATCATTTACTTGAGATGAATTATTGATATTCGTGATAAAAATAGTCGTTTTTACTATTTTATCTTTTGTTGTTCCAGCCTGTAGAAGAACAGCATCAATATTTTTCAATACCTGACGAGTTTGTTTTTCAATGTCATTTTCAACAAGATCCCCTGTATCAGGATTGATCGGTATCTGCCCTGAAGCATACAGAATCCCATTAAAACAAATTGCTTGAGAATAAGGGCCAATAGCGGAAGGTGCATTTTTTGTTTCAATGACTGACTTCATGATATATCCTCTATTTTAAATAACGATAAATTGTCTGCTCTGACGTTTCAAGACGCATCGCCACCTCAGCAACTGCCCCTTTAAGTAAAAAACGCCTTTTTCATTAAGTTTTTTAACGATTTCTTTTTTCTCGTCCATAATCAATAACGAAGGTGCACGAGGGTAGTTCTTTAAAACATCTGTAATCAATTCATGTAACATATCCGTTATGGATGTATTCCTGAGTACTTCCTCATCATTCTTATTATCTTCCTCAATAAACATTAAGTTTCCGATAATTTTATGCGCTAGAGATAACGAAGTTAAATCAACATTCATACAGAGCATCGCAATAATTTCACCCTCTTCATCTTTAATGAAAAAGGTTGAAGCACGGATATTTTCTGATTTCCCAGGAATTCTCCCTTTGTAATTAATGATAAAATCACGTTCTTCCCAAGATTTTTCATGGATAAGCTTCAAAGCAAAATCTGTAATAGTGCCACCGATCTGGCGACCAGTTATATGATTATTTTTTATGGCCACAATGGATTTATCTAGATCTCGTAAATCGTGCAATATCACCTCACAATTTTCACCGTAAGTGCGAGCGATAAACTCTACCATTGGTATCCATGACTTAATAATTTCATCCTGGGTCATTGCAATTCTCCACGTTTATTTATGATATTCACAACGCACTTTTTAATTTAAAACCCATTAAAATGGCGATATTATTTATTATCATAATAACATTTTATTATTACTTTTTGCTAGTGACGTTAGATTTCACCTTCTAACTTTTTGAAAAATAATCATTAAGACCATTTATTCCTGCGATAAGTACATTATTTTTGATTTCAGCAACAAGAGCCTCTGGGGATGGATGTGTTGTTGTAAAGGACACGTTCCATTGTATAAAAGTTCTATTATCCTGAGTCACAGGAATAAGTTTTATTTCTGCACTGTATCCATCCAAAGGAAATGAGCTTTTCAATATAGAGTATTCAAGATGATAATTTTTTGGGTCTATATTGACTAATAACTCTTCGACGTATCCATCAGACATTTCAACTCGCCGAATACTACCTTGTTGATCAGCAGCCTGATGAAGATAAAAACTACGAACAGCACCAGGATGATAATCTGAAAATTCATCAAAAGCGCTTATTTTCTTCCAGACTTCTTCCACAGAAACATTGATTACATCACTAACAGTGATACATTCCATCATGTTAACCATCCATTAATTTAGGGGGAGACTCTTGACTAATGAACCATCTTTACTTTCAAAGCTACGCCCCCAACCAACGATGATCGAGAATGACATCACGACGAAAAGTGTCAGAGGATAGAAAGCTGCCAGTGAAAGATCAATGGGGTTAACTGGTTGAATAAATGGATATTCTTTTTGTAAAGAACTGATGATCGGCACTGACTATAAAAATAAAAGCGCTAAGGAAGGGAATGATCGCTGCCAGAGTCATGGCAAAACAGTCAACCAGGACCGCGCGACGATAGGGGTGTAATGACTTACGTAACCCGATTTCATTAGCTACAGGACCAAAAGCCAAAATAGATGCGCTGGTTACACCGCCAACTAATGCGGTTGCGATAATGGAGCCAATAGCAATACACCATTCTGCGCCTTGAGCTGATTGAGCCAGTCGACTACTACAGATAGCCGCAGAAATACGATCCATGGTTTTACTGGCACGCAGAATACCAATGATGCCGAACAAAGAAAGGACAAAGAGAATAGTACTGACCATCTCATGGAATCCATTGTACAGAAAACCGGTGACATTCCCGTTATCCAGTGCAAATATATCCGTGAGGTTAAAAATACCGGACAGTAAACCGATAATTATCCCTGTGAGTATCCCTGAAGGGATCGCTTTAAAGATATTACGAGTTTTCATCGCAACAATTAACAGTACCGCCATAGGAACCAGCATCCATAAACTTCGGTAAGATGCTTGACTATCGCGGACAAGGCTGCTTTCTGCGAGAGGTATATTATTGGAGCCTAAGAAATAAAATAGAGCTCCCGCAATGATAGCACTGACTATCGCAAATCGAAAACGCGCGGCGACTACACCTGCAATTTCCGCGCTACCTGGCTTATGCTTGTAAGTTTGGGTTGAGGAGGATGCAACTGTGGTATCCGATATTGGGGCAATATTGTCGCCAAAAATAGCACCACACAGAATAGCACTGGCTAATACAACAGGATCTGCCCCCAGTAAAATGCCGGAAGGATAAAATACGGGGAAAGCAGTAAATAGCGTTCCTACCGATGTCCCCGTTGCCGTGGCTACAATACAAACAGAAATAAAAGTAAATAATGTAAAAGCGCCGCCATGCAATCCCAGATGATTCGCCAACAGGGCAAAACTATCTGCAACACCGGACTGAGCGATCATTTTCGCATACATGCCGATAATTAATAGGATTGTAGCAATAGTGACAGCCATTTCACTGCCAATACCTTCAGAAATAACGGCTTTCCAATAATGACTAACATTACGTGAAAAGATTGCCCCTATCATAATTGCAAGAAATGCGAGCATCGCCAATGCGGTCATGTCAAAGACATGGAAAACTGAAAAGAATAGTGAACACGACACAATAAAAAGCAGCATCGGCAGTAATGCCATATTTTTTCCGCCGCGAAAAATGAGTCCTTCATTATCCATGGCAGATCCCCTTTTCCTTCGCTAACTGCATTAATGCCTGTTGGATTCGAGTCAAAACTGCATAGAGTTTTTCATCATCTTTATAACAACCATGTACCAGACGAATATACCCCTCACCACCTTGACCATAAGGAACACCTGAATTAACCATGACATGAGCATGTTGCAATAAATAGTCACAGATAAAGGTAGAGGTACCCAGTTTAGAAATATCTATCCATGAGAGGAACCCACTTTCAGGCATCACCATGCATACGCCAGGAATCGCATTCATCATCTCAAACACTACCTTACGGCGGCGCTCAAAGATTTGCGTATATTCCCCCATAAAAGAAGGTTCATCCAACGCAGCGATCATGCCCGCCTGAGAAGAGGTATTTGTCGCACCCACGACATTGACGGTACAGCCAAAGAGAACGTCAACAATTTGGGCATCGGCCACCAGATATCCAACGCGGAACCCACTTAACCCCATGCCTTTAGAGAAGGAGAATACACTGACCGTCCGTTCCCACATGCCAGGTAATGACGCGATAGAAATAAATTCGATTTCATCAAAAATAGCGTCTTCAAATGCTTGGTCGACAACCAATATAAGATCATGTGCGATAATAAAATCGGCGATAGCCTGTAAACTTTCCCGGCGAAGCACTGTTCCGGTAGGATTATTAGGGTTGGTGAGGATCACCATCTTGGTTTTTTCGGTGATTTTATTTTCAAAATCTTTAATATCTATCTGGAAATTATTTTCCGCTTTTAGCTCGACGCTGATCGGTTTCCCTCCCAGTAATTCGACGTTAAGGAAATTACTGGGATACGAAGGGGAATGAATCAGAACTTCATCATCATTATTAATAAAAGGCATCATCGCGAATAATAAACCCGAATCGGAGCCGGGGGTAATCAGAATATTTCGCTGTGCCTCAACAGTAAGGTTATTATAACGTTGTAATTTAAGCGCTATTTTTTCTTTTAACTCTGGATTACCAATAGGCATTGTATAATGGCTAGCACTGCCATTTTCCATCGATTTAATCACTGCTTGAGAGATATGTTCCGGCAAAACGGGGTCGGGGAAAAAAGGATCTGCCCAGCACAACATGTCAACACCATTGGCCATGAGATCCAATACAGCGGTACCAACATCCGCTTTTTTTACACTGCTAAACAATCCACCTTGTAAGCCTTGGAACTCTGGACGCATTTTTCTTCTAATCGTATTCATGGTATTCCCCTTTAATAAATAAAAAATTATTTCTGCAAATCACAGGCTTACTAAATCAAATTAATAATAATTAATCAACGTGATAATTTTTTATTAACCAAGATCGTGATGATAAACACACTTCCAACACATTAAGTCGCGATGGGGGAGCATGCCAAATTGGATATAACTCGTTGAATTTTATTTTTTTATAATTAACAATCAGTCAGTTGACACAAAATTCTCTCTAACAGCGGAATTTCCATAGGACATTGTCATAATTCACTGTTGCTATCCCCTATATTTCCAAAAATGAGTGCCAAGGGTTTATGTATTAAAATTAATTTGTATTAAATAGGTAAAATAAGAATACAAATTGTTAAATTTAGTTGAAATTATTTTGCTGAAAGAGTGACTTCAGCTATTTACGACGTAATACCTACTACCGTTTTCCAGTGAATAATAGCGTCAGGGGGGGCTTCTCCGCCGTTTAAGGCCAGCGGTCAGTGAGTGATGCGGCATTGAACCCTGGGAATATGGAGTCGCTTTTTGGTGTTGTCTTCATGGGATTGACGAAGAGACGTGTAATCTCGTTATCTTTCGCCGGTAGATGAATTGAAGGAGGGGCGTTTTACTGCTATTCCGGGTTAACTTTTGTCATAAAAATAAGTTGTTACGAAAGAATTTGTTCTATGCTCAAGAGTGTACCCGCAGGGAGGTCACGGTGATGATGAATGTTGTCCCTTCTCTGACCCAAGAAATCCTTTCCCCAATAAATAGGGTGTCGTGGAAAATAACACACTGGCTAACCTGACGCTGCTAGAGGGTCATCCTCTGGAGGATCGCCAACTCGTTACCCAGACAGAGAAAGCATTTCGGTTAATCATGAATCAAAAACATTCTGGGAAGTGTTCAGTAGCGGTTGTTTATGATGATGAACCCAGCTTTCTGGTCGGGTTTAGCGCGTTAATTGAGGCTGTTCAATGAATAATATGACTTCTCTCAGGAAGCTGCGGTGGTTTTTCTGCACGTGTTTAACGACAGCAAAACAGGCGCTATGGCGTGGGCCATTGATCCTGTTATCGGCTATAGCGCTGAGTGGCTGCTCAGGGGCCGAGGCCCCCTCATTTTCGGTAGTGGGCTCCTATTTCCCTTACTGGATGGCTTGCGCTTTTATCGGGATAATCACCGCGGTGATTGCTCGCGTTCTGTTTATTCGCGTTGGTATTGATGAGGTGCTGCCATGGCGGCTGTTGGTGTATGTCTGCCTGGCGCTTGCTGTGGCATTCATCTGTTCCCTATTACTGTTTACGCGATGAATAATTCATATGAATAAACAACAAGGGAGTGGTCGTAAGCGGCAACTGGCGTTAATTGTCGCCGGGGTCATCATTATTGCCGCCGCGATTTCAGGGTGGCTTTCAGTGCGGCAGACCACACTGAACCCGCTGTCTGAGGATGCGGAGTTGGGGGCGAGTGTAGTGCATATTGCCAGCTCGGTTCCTGGCCGTATCATTTCGATCAATGTCGAGGAAAATAGCAAAGTCCGGCGTGGTGACTTACTGTTTTCCATTGAGCCAGATCTCTACCGTCTGCAAGTCGAACAAGCGCAGGCTGAGTTGAAAATGGCAGAGGCTACCCACGATACCCAACAACGGACAGTGGTCGCGGAACGATCCAACGCCGCGATCACCAATGAGCAGATTGTACGGGCGCAAGCCAATCTCAAATTAGCCACTCAGACATTGGCGCGGTTACAACCTTTGCGCCCTAAAGGCTATGTCACCGCCCAGCAGGTAGATGATGCAGCAACAGCGAAACACGATGCGGAAGTGAGTCTTAAACAGGCATTAAAACAGTCAGTGGCCGCTGAAGCCTTGGTCAGCAGCACGGCGTCTTCTGAAGCGCTGGTGGTAGCGCGCCGTGCAGCCCTTGCCATTGCCGAACGGGAACTGGCTAATACGCAAATACACGCGCCTAATGATGGTCGGGTCGTCGGGTTGACTGTTTCCGCAGGGGAATTTGTCGCCCCGGATCAGGCTATTTTCACCCTTATCAATACCGAACATTGGCATGCTTCGGCATTTTTCCGTGAAACAGAGTTGAAACATATCAAGGTGGGTGATTGTGCCACCGTGTATGTCATGGCAGATAGGCAGCGGGCGATTCAAGGACGGGTCGAAGGGATTGGTTGGGGGGTTAGCTCCGAGGATATGCTAAATATTCCGCGCGGCCTGCCTTATGTGCCGAAGTCATTAAACTGGGTGCGTGTTGTTCAGCGTTTCCCGGTGAGGATCAGCCTGGAAAAACCGCCGGAGGACCTGATGCGTATCGGGGCGACTGCTGTGGTTATCGTGCGAAATGACGACGGTTGCTGACGGTACGCTTGGCGGCATAATCCGTCAGGCGAAAGCTGACTTAGCCTTTTTCCCAGGGCGGGTGGCGATGGCGTGGCGTGTTGCCGTGCTATGTGCATTGATGGCGATGATCGCCATGATATACGGCATCCCTGAATCTGCGATTAGTTGCTATCTCATTATTTTTGTTATGAAGCCGGATGGTGTAGAGAGCATGGTGATGGCCGTGGCGATAACGATCCTGGTGTCGTTGGTCGTCGGGTTGGTATTTCTGCTTATCCATTTCACCCTAGAGGCCGCACCACTGCGCATGGCGGCCTTGATTGTCAGCTCGTTTCTCTTTCTCTATCTCGGATCGGCCAGTAAGCTCGGCCCGGTAGGGAGTATTATTGCGTTGGTTATCGCTTATGTGATGACGTTACTGAGCAATATCCCAATGGGAGAAGTGGCCACGCGGGGGCTGTTGTATGCCTGGTTGATGGCTGTTTCACCGATGTTGCTGATTATTGGGTTTAACCTTTTCTTTGGCCGAGCACCACAGACGTTATTGCGGGCCAGCTTAGCGGAGCGGTTATCCACGGTCGCCGAGACATTACGGTACCCCAATGCCGCCAATATGGCGCGGGTTGGAGAACAGCTACAGGAAGGGCAACATGAGCATCAACAGCGGGCGCTTTTTGTTCGTATCTTTCATCTACGGCCCTCGGCTGAAGCGGCCTGGCTTGAAAGTGCCGTAAAAAGCAGTTACCGGCTACTCTTGGTAACCTCGGCGTTACCTCCTACCTCACCAGAGGCCGTGCGCCTTGAGCTTGCGGCCTACTGTAGTGATGCGGCTCAGGCGATTGCCAGCGGTGATCTCGCGGCCCCCCCTCACTTCGCGATTGAGGATACCAGCGATGAAATCAATGAAATCAGAAACGCGCTGATCGCACTGGCAAATGCGGATAATGGGCAAGACCTGGACGCCCCGAAATCCTCATTCTTTGCAGCAGACGCATTGACTAACCCTGTTCATCAGCAGTTTGCCCTGAAAACCACCGCCGCGGCTCTGATTTGCTACCTGATCTACACCGCACTGGATTGGCAGGACATTCATACTGCCATGATCACTTGCTATGTTGCCGCACTCGGTACAACAGGTGAGACGGTTCATAAACTGGTCTTGCGGATTATAGGGTGTCTGATCGGGGCATTGATGGGGGTACTGTCGATTATTTTCATTATTCCCCACATGAGTGATATCGGGCAATTAATGGCGCTGGTATTTGGCTGCATTCTAGTGGCCGCTTGGGTGTCATGTGGCAGCGAACGTATCGCGTATGCTGGCGTACAGGTTGGGTTGGCCTTCCTGCTTACCGTGCTGCAAGGTTTTGGGCCAAGTACCGATATGGGTGTCGCACTCGATAGGGTGCTGGGTATCTTGCTGGGTAATCTGGTGGTGTACTTGATTTTTAGCCGGCTGTGGCCAGTCGCGATTACCGATGCGGTGCATGTACATATTAGTCGCGCCTTGAAGGGGCTGACAAATTTAGCCGCGCTCTCGCCGGATGCCCGGCCTGCAGCGCTCAGAGAGGCCACAACTGTCGAGGCGGAGATTACCAAGGCGCAGGAAGAGTTGGCGCTAATTCCCTTTGAGCCAGTACAATTTCGCCCCTCACGGAAAGAGTGCGCACGCCTACAGGCCATCTTGGCAGAAATGGGCAAATTGTGCCCTGTTCTGTTTCTACCCACGGAAAAGTCAGCGTCTGATGTGGAACAACTGCGCCAGCTCTCGGCTGGGAGCGATGCCATGACATTATCGGATGAGCAAGGACAGAATAGCGGGTCTTTACGGCAAGAGTTATCACCTATTAATCTTACAATTCAACAACGTATAAAGC
Organism: Yersinia pestis; assembly: GCF_900460465.1. Taxonomy (GTDB): domain Bacteria; phylum Pseudomonadota; class Gammaproteobacteria; order Enterobacterales; family Enterobacteriaceae; genus Yersinia; species Yersinia pestis. Next base: position 17,978 of record NZ_UAVH01000008.1, read on the forward strand.
GGCTTGAGGAACTTCTAGGAATTTAATGACATGATGACGCACGCAGTATTGACTGCCCGGATAGCCAAAATAAGCCTGACTTGCTCGATATTGAGTTGGAGCCTGTTGATCGTAGGTTGTGCTACAGATCGCTTGGATCTTGCACCTGCATCTTACACCGAACCCTGGACGCCAGATGGGAATGCAAGGGCTTCCATGGGGGGCGGTAACTTTTCTGTGCCACCGAATCCGATCGTGGCCGAATTAGCCCAACCGCCGACCATAAAAAGTGATCATGCTTATTCATTGCCAGAATTGATTGATATCGCCCAACGTCAGAATCCGGATACCCGCATTGCCTGGCAGCAAGCGCGACAGGCAGCCCTTGCGGTAGGAATGGGGGAGGCGATATTTTTACCGATCATTTCTGCCAGTGTCATTGGTGGCTACCAGCGTACGACCACACCTCTGCCTTATGCTATCGGCAACGAAAAGGATCTGAAAACAACCGGGAGCGCGGTTATTCCTGCTTTGGCCTTACAGTGGCTTATCTTTGATTTCGGCCAGCGCAGCGCGTTGCTTGACGCCGCTAAACAGACGTCTTATGCCGCTAATGTGACCTTCAATGGCATGCACCAGAAACTGATCTACGATGTGACACGCACTTACTTCCAATATGGTGCAGCACAAGCCCAGAGCCAGATAGCAAAACAAACGTTGCAAAACAGTCTAAAGATTCAGGATGCTGCCGAGGAGCGCCAGAAAAAGGGTATTGCGACAACGGTTGAAGTGGCGTTGGCACGCCAGCAAGTCGCACAGTCTCAGTTGCGTCGTGTGGTGGCAAAAGGTACTGAACGTGATGCTTATCAGGCATTATTAGGGGCGATGGGTGTTTCTCCGTCATTGGATATCAAAGCCGCCTATACCGAAGATCGTGCTTTGCCGGATGGGATAAGCGCCCCGACAGAAAAGATGATCCAGTTGGCCCTCTCCCAGCGGCCAGATGTTTTAGCCAGCTATGCGGCGGTCGAGGCAGCCAAGGCGGGTATCAAAGCCACTGAAGCCGATTTCTTGCCAAAAGTCTATCTGGCCGGGGCGGTTGCTGGTGGTGATGGGCATTTTGATATTCAGGGCCTACCGGGTATCAGCCCGCAAACTTCATCCTCTAGCATTTTAGTCGGTGTCAGTGTTCCTCTGTACGATGGCGGGATACGCGCAGCCAGAGTTAAAGAGGCAGAATCCCGCGCTGCTGTTGCTGCTGAAGGATTTAAGAAAACGCAGGAATTGGCGGTGCGCGAAATTGTGGTAGCAGCAGATACATTGCGCTCTGCGCTCGAATCCAATCAGGCGGCATTAAATCTCGTGAAGACCTCGTTTATCTCCTATGATGCGGCGCTGGAGTCTTATCGCAGTGGTGTTGGCACCATAACGGTCGCCAATGAGGCGGCAAATGGTTTGTTGAATGCTCAACAAATGAGTACTGATGCACATGCCGCCTCTTTGGTCGCCGCCGCCAATCTGGCTTTCGTCATGGGTAAAATGACCAACACCTCACCACCTTTGGAACTGCTTCATTAGAGAGTGAATGGCCCCAATTCCATTAGGTATCCTCTTACCTCTCAAAATGGGGCCTCTCTATTTTCAAACAGTGTAAAGATTTTCAAACAGCGTAAAATCCGCCTGATGTGGCGTCGTTGAGTCGCCACCGACAAATACGCTGATACGCGACGGCTCCTGCGCATAGCGGCGATGTTGGCCGTAAAATGCCAGCTCGCGCACTCCCAGCGTGAAGCTGACCTCGCCCAATTCCCCCGGCTGCAGGCTGATACGTTGGAAACCTTTCAGTTCACGCTGTGGCCGCGTGGTGCTGGCGACGTACTGGCGAATATAGCACTGTACAACCTCATCCCCAGCCACTGCACCATCGTTGGTGACGGTCATTGTCACCCGTAGCGATGCTCCCAGTTCGAGTGATTCATGGCTCAACTGCAAATCGCTATAGGTAAATCGGGTATAACTCAGGCCAAAACCAAAGGGATACAGCGGTGTATCCGCCAGATCTTTATAGGGCTGATATTCACGATAGTCGCGCATTTTGCCCAGTGGCTTGCGGCCATAATAAATCGGGATCTGACCGGTACTACGTGGCACCGTCATCGGCAATTTGCCACAGGGAACCTGTTCGCCGAAAATAATGCGAGCGATCGCCTTACCCGCTTCACTACCGCACTGCCAGCCATATAACAGCGCATCGGCGTACTGTTCGGTTGCTGGTGATGGCAACGGACGGCCAGTGCACTGGATTACCACCAGCGGTTTACCGGTGCGCCCGACCGCAGCGATCAACTCTTCCTGTCCCGGCGGTAGCTGAAGTTCGGCGATATTGCGCGCTTCACCAGTGCGGCGGTGGCTCTCGCCGGTACAGAGAATAACGATATCGGCCCGATGGGCACATTCGATCATCTCATCGCTAAAACAACTCTGCTCGGTGATCACCTTAACCTCCCCTGCGATAGCGCAGAGGGATTGATAGATCGACATCACTTGGTCGGCGTCGCCGTCCAGACACCAGGAGCCAAGATGCTGGCGCTGCGAATGGGCGTGTGGGCCGATCACCGCCAGCGTCAGCGGTACGGATGTTCTGGAGATTGGCAGCAGCGCCTGCCGGTTTTTCAGCAGTACGATCGACTGCTCTGCCAACCGCTGTGCCAGAGCCAGATGCTCAGGACGGCGCAGCTCGCGCTTATGCCACTCTTCATCAACATAAGGGCGCTCAAACAGGCCACAGCGGAACTTGGCGCGTAGCACCCGACGCACTGCGTCATCCAGCAACGCTTCCTTGATCCGCCCCTGTAACACCAGTTGATCCAGCTTATCTTCATAGGCCTCATGGGTCATGGCCATATCGACACCGGCCTGCAGCGCCAATTCTGCTGCTCTCAGTGCATCTTGAGCAATACCAAAGTGAGTCAGATCCGCAATCGAACCCCAATCGCTGATCACCAGGCCGTCAAAGTTCTGCTGCTGTTTCAGCCAACCGCGTATCAGTTCACCATGTGCAGTGACCGGTGTACCGCCGAAATCGCAAAAACCGGTCATCACCGAGCCAACGCCTGCCTCTATCGCCGCTTGGAATGGCGGCAGATGCACATTGTGCAGCGTGTTGTCGGACAGCTCGGTGGTATCGTAGTCGCGGCCCCCCTCCACGGCGGCATAGCCGACAAAGTGCTTGGCACAAGCCATCAGGCTATCGGCGGCGCTGAGATCGTCCCCTTGAAATCCTTTGACGACAGCGGCGGCGAACTGCGCGGTGAGCCAGGGATCTTCCCCACTGGTTTCGATGGTTCGCCCCCAGCGCGGATCGCGCGCAATATCCAGCATCGGGGCGAAGGTCCAGTGGATACCTAACGAAGCCGCCTCGCGGGCGATAACGCGGTAGGCCTGCTGTACCAGCTCGGGGTTCCAGGAAGCCGCCTGCGCCAGGGGTATCGGCAGCACCGTCGCCTGCCCGTAAATCACGTCACGGGCAAACAACAGCGGAATACCCAGGCGGCTGTGCTCTACGGCGGCACGTTGGATTTCATTTAACTGGCACGGATCGACGTTTTCTCCTGGCGCATTGCCCGCCCAGGCGGTATCAGCCAGAATGCGTGAACCCCAGCGGCCAGCGCGTACCCCGGCAAGATAGTCGTCACGGTGTTGCTGATAGTCCAGCATCGGCTGTTGACACAGTTGGCCCACTTTCTCCGCCAACGTCATCTGGCTGAGCAAATCGTCAATTCTAGCCTCAATGGGCAGAGTGGCATCGCGATAAACAGTACTCATAGTGTTCTCCAAATCAGGTAATCTCCCGATCACTCTGCCGCATGGCGGGGTTAGCTATCGGTATTGCAGCCAGCATCGAGCTGCGAAGAGGTGCGCAAGGCATGGGCGGGAAATGCCTCGGCCAGATATTCCTCCATCGTCCGCTGGCTTGCGCGCTCACCACGCTGCCGGTAGCGAGCCAGCAGGCAAGTTGCCGCTTCGGCAACGAAGCGGGTATCAATTTCGGTGTAGGTAGCAATAAACTCGGCCAGTTGCTGATCGCTGGCCCGAGCCAATAGATCACTGCTACGCGCCAGTGCCTGGTAGTAGAAATCCGGTCGATAAACCAGCATGCCGTGACGCCAGTCGTCGATCACTTGCTGATAGCCGCCAGAATAGACATCGTGGCGGTACAGCTCGATCTTGTTCATCCCCTTCAGCGCCAGGATATAATCCCCTGCGGCATATCGCTGTTCGGCGAAGTCAAAATAGCGTTTGGACTGCTGATAGACCATCAGCCACGCGCTGAGATAGGCCAGCAGAATAATCAGCACCAGCGCAAAGAACCCTTTCTTTCCACTCATCATTTCACTCCGATACCGGTGAACGCCTTGATAAAATTGCGCTGTAGGAAAAAGAACACTAGCACCACGGGCACGGCGATCATGGTGGTCATCGCCCACAATTGCTCAAGGTTATCGGTAGGGATATCGTTAACAAACTTGAACAGCGCCAGTTGTAATGTCATCAGTGAATCGTCGCGGACATACAACAGCGGCCCCATAAAGTCGTTCCATGACCCCATAAATGTGAGGATCGCGACAGTGGCAAGAGCAGGCCGGATCATCGGCAACACCACCTTGAAAAAAATGGTGAATTCACCTGCGCCATCGATCCTGGCAGCTTCGAGATAGGCGTTATCCACCTGTTTTAAAAACTGTACCAGTAAGAAGATGTTGTAGGCGCTAATGGTGCCGGGCACGATCAATGCCTGAAAAGTATTCACCCAACCCCATGAATACAACATCATGTAGGTAGGTATGGTGAACAGCACCGCAGGCACCATCATTGAGGTCAGAATGAGTTTGATCCAGAACTCGCGGCCAGGGAGATTCATTTTGACGATGGCGTAGGCCACCATGGCCGAAAGTAGCGTATTGACCAAAGTCACGGTAACGGAAATAAACAGAGTATTGAGGAAAATACGCCCCAAATTCAGGCTATAAAAGGCTTGAATATAGCCATTGAACGAAAAGTTCTTCGGCAGAGCGTTAGGGGCATTGATGATTTCCGAGCCAGTCTTAAACGAATTCATGATCATAAAGAAAAACGGATACAGCACGATCAGGCTGATGATGATCAACAGGCTATAAATCAACAGATTTTTTTTGCTGATGCGCATTAGCTGTGCTCCTTTTCCTGAGTAAATTTCAATTGCAGCATGGTGAAAATATAGATAACCGCAGCCAGCAGCAGGCCAATGGTTGAGGCGGTGCCCATCTTCATATCCGAGAAACCGGTTTTATACAGATAGAGTACCGGTGTCAGGGCCGCGTTATAGGGGCCACCGTGAAGATCGAAGTTCATCAGCACTTCAATAAACATCTGCATACCGTTAATAATATTCATCGTCATGACAAAGATAATCTGCGGTTTCAGCAGGGGTAGCGTAATGCTCCAGGTTTTCCGGCGCCAGGAAGCACCATCAATATCAGCCGCCTCATACAGCGACTTACTGATCCCGGCAATGCCGCCCAAAAAGATGATCATTTGGATACCAAACCACTTCCAGGTGCTGAATACGGCGATCAGCGGCATCGGCAACCAGCGCTCGAACTTCCAGAACACTGGCGCGTCGAGCACTCCCCATTCCAACAGCAAACTCTGTACCGGCCCTGCAGGGCTGGAGAGAAAATTAAAGATAATCATCGCCACGGTGATCGAAGTGATAACCGGAATAAACATGATGGTACGGAACAAGCCGCCGAAGTGGGTGATTTCGTGCAGCAACAGCGCCATACCCATTGCCAGTACGAAACTGAGTAGGACAAAGATGACTTGGTTAAAGATCACGTTGAACAGCGAACGCCAAAATAGCTCGTCGCTAGAAACGCTAATCCAGTTGTTCAAGCCAACAAATTGGGTACTCTCTGGGCTCAATACGTTGATATCCAGAAAGCTGTTCTGAAAAGAGAGAAAAAAGGGATATAAAATAAAAACCAGGAAATAAATAATCCAGGGCGCAATAAACAGGTAGCCCATCATCACATTTTTATTTTTCACATCGGCTCCTTAAGGGAATACCTGCATCGATACCGGGTCGCTGCGTGCATGGCTCAGTGTTCATTGAGCAGTTGGCGTGCGGCCTGTGCCGAGGTGGCAACCGCTTGTTCCGGGGATATTTCCCCTTTCAGTACCACTTTGCTGTAGTTGGCGAGAATAATATTCGCCACCTCCATCGCATTGGCGAAAGGCTCACTCAGGATCGCATGTTGTAGTTGCTGTACGAACGGCTGTGCCTCTGCGGACTGAAAATAGGGAGCATCTTGCAGCGCCTTCAACGTAGGGAGCTGACCCAGGGCAATATTGGCCTGTAGATTGATATCGTCGCGCATAAGTAGGTTGAGCAGCGCCCAACTGAGTTGCTCTTTCCTGGCCTCATCCTTGAAAATCATGATGGCCCGACCATCCAATACCGAGTAGTGGATGTCGCCCTTGGTTTGTACCGGGATCGGGGCGATGGCCACGTCCTGGCCTACCACCATTGGGCGTTCAGCCGCCGACGAGAGGGTGGCCTTCCAGCCGAAGCCGAATTGTAGCCACATGCCGATATTACGGGAGAAGAAGCTTTTTTCCATGGTCAGTGGCGCAAAGCGCTGCGCCTGCTGCATGGTACGCATAAACTGCGCCATGTTGGCGTCGGGACGGTCGAATACGATGTCGGTACCGTAGCGGTTTAGCAACTGATACTGGCCCTGATTAACGTTGTAATACATGGGTGCCAGCAGATTCCAGTACCAACTGCCGAATGACAGCACATCATTCCAGAATACCGTGCCGTAGACTTTGCTACCGTCTGAGCGAGGGGGCAAGGCGGAGATCTTTTCGGCCGCCAGTAAAAATTCATCCCAGGTCGCTGGAGGGCGCTCAGGATCCAAGCCTGCCTCAGCAAATAGCTCCTTATTATAAATCATCATCTGGGTGGTGGCGTTCCACGGAATATAATAGGTACGGCCAAAGTTTTCGCGTAAGAAGTGAGGATCGATACGTTCATTTAATTCGGCAAAACCGGGGAATTTATCCAAATACGCCAGCTTGCCAAGCTTCGCCAGTTTGGCGGGTTGATAGCCGAATACACCGATGTAAACATTGGGGTTATCCCCGGCGGCCATTCGGGTATCCAGTTGTTCGTCATTGGATACCACTAAATTAACCTCGGGATAGAGCTTATTAAATTCAGGGGTGACGGTATTACGCATAAAAGAAACATAGCTGCCGCTGGGCACCATAATTTCTAGCCTTTCGGCCGCCATAAGCGGCAGCGAGGCTATCGCGATGGCAATATAATAAAGTATCTTCATATTATTGATTAATCCTGAAGCGCGGATATTTGGCAATTGCCATTATTTATCTCGCGCTATGGCAAATAGTCGGCCGCTATAGCGTCTCTCTTTCAATCAACTCGGTTGGTAATAAGGTCACCGCGTCAATATTGGTTTCTTCTTTTATTGCCCTCAGCAGCGTGTTGGCAGAAATAACGCCCATCTCATATTTATGGTGATTGATGGTGGTCAACGAAGGAGTTAATACACTTGAAGCATAAATATTATCGAATCCAACCACTTTTAGATCGTCCGGCACGCGAATATTATGCTCTTTTGCTGCACGTAGAATACCAATGGCCATCTCATCATTAGCCGAGAAAATAGCTGAGGGGACCCGGCCTGCAGCAATCAGCGCCTGCATTTTTAAATAGGCATCCGCTTCGGTAAAATTAGAGTGGATAATAAAGTCGCGGTTGAGTTGTATATTGTGATAGCCCAGCGCTGCAATAAAACCGTCCAGACGTTTCTGGTTATCGTAAGACTGTTCGGGGCCGCTGAAAAAATAGATATCCCGGCAGCCTTTCGCCAATAAAGCGTTGACGGCCTTGAAAGCACCGCCGAAGTTATCAATCAAGACGTTATAAATGTGCGGGCTCTTCAGTTCACGATCCAGTACGACAATGGGCAGAACATCGGAAGCAACGGATTGCAGGAAGCGATCATCGAAAGAGCTGGTGAGTATAATGGCGCCGTCCACCGAGCGATCTCTAAGGTATTTGTGAGCCGTAGACTGTTCGCCGCCATACAGGCTGCAGGCGACTAAATCGTAGTGCTCACGGTGCACTCTCTCCTCGATGCCGCGCACCAGTTCGCTATAGACAGGACCAAACCATGAGTTGAAGAAGAGCCCGATGGCACCACTCTTCTTAGCCTTTAGCATCTTGGCGTTGTTGTTGGCGGTATAGTTCATCTCTTGTGCTATTTTCAGCACCCGCAGCCGCGTCTCCTCCGTGATCTTCGGACTGCCATTAATGGCATAGGAGACGGTAGAGATGGAAACTTTGGCCCTTTTAGCAACATCCTTAATCGTTACACTCACGGCTAACTCTCTAAATAAAAAAGGAATTTACTATAGCATGAGCCACTCAGGCTTTTGTAGCGCCACACTTCAGTGTGGCACATTCGGCCCGGTGGCTCAGCCCCGTGACTACAGGTAAATCTCTAGCTGACTGTGTGCCGTCAGACGCCCTTCTATCTCCTGGCGGTGAATCAGTGCGGCCCCACTACGATAGGGATTATCCTGCAACGTAAACGCCAGCGACTGACCATCGAGTAGCACACGCTTCGGGGTAAACTCCCCCTGTTGTGGATAGATGCGCAGCGTGACCGGAAGGTTATAGAGTTGATAGTTTAGCGTCACATCACCAAACTGCCGACTGATCACCGGATCCAGCAACAGATCGCCGGCCTGATAACGCACACCAAGTACGTTGGAAACGATCTGGTTGATATAGATCCCAGGGCCGCTGGAGTAAATACGCCAGCCCGCTTTCGCGGCTACGGCACCGGTTTTCAATTGATCGAAGTTGTTATAAGCCTGGTAGCGATCATCAAACTTGGCATCGGAACTGGAGAAGTAGCTGTTTGCCTGGCGCAGCTCGGCGTTAGGCACGCTCTCCTGGATCCCCACAGGGATGGTTTTAAACAGGTTATCGTACAGCTCCTGCGCCATCCCCATTTTGCAGAGTGCTTCTATAAAGCGAATATGGGCGTGGCAGTATTGTAGGCCGATTTCACGCCCCAGATTAGCGGACAGTTCGGCCCGTTTGAAGTAAGTCTGCTTACCGGCCTTGTACTCCGCCATCCGGTCCATCAGGCGCACGCCATCAGGATACATTAGGTTATCCATGATGATCTTCATGTGCTGCTCGGCCATCTCTTTATCGAACGACTCGGAGATAATTGAGCGCTTGGCGGGCAACAGGCGGTACTTGATCTGGGTCGTGGTATCGGTAGGATGCAGTAGGTATTCCGCCTCCCCCTGATTAAAGTGAATAAAGCCACTGATCACGCCGTCCTTGATCAAATACTTATGGTAATCCGCTTCCATGTTGCTGGTTAGCGTCACGATACGCGCGATAAAATCGGCAAACTGCGGATAAGCCTGTAGCGCCTTGGTCAAGGTTTTCAGCGTTTGCAGCGTCAGCGGAATAGTCCAGCCACTGACCATATTTTCCCGCAGCGACTGATTGGCGGGCTGCAACGTATCATCCCAGTCACCGTCACCGTAGCTGGAAAGATAGGTACCGGGTACCAGATGCGCCACGATATGGTCTATCTGCCGCTGAACATGTTGCAGCAGCGTCTCCTGCTCGCCGGTAAAGGCGAAATTCTGTTTGATGCTGGTGTAGGACAGACGCGTGTCCAATAACGCGACGCGATCCGTGGCTAACAGATAATCGGCCAACGCTTTCAGCGGCCAGACCACAATATCGCCGTGCGATTCCTGCTGTTGTACCTGAGCATATTCATCAAACATAAACCACTGCGGCCAGGTGCCGGTTTCCAGATACTGATGGCGATAAGTCTGGCACAGAATCGCTTCAACCTGCTGATAGCGCCCCATGGCCATGAAGAACTCTATCGGCCCCTGTGAAACGTCGCGGGTCCCCCAAGCGGCACCGGCTGGCTGCTCTAAACCATGCGGTGAGCTGTAGTGGGTGAGCGCATTATGGGTGAACCAGTGCATGGCGTGATTCAGCTTCTGCGCTTGCTGCGGTGCAGCAGAAAAACTCACCGAGAAGTCGTTTAGCAGTGCACGATACTGTGCGTGATAAGCCTGCCGCTCGTGTTCAAAATCCAGCCACTTTCCGCGGCTATCTACGCCGTTTAGCACGCCACCGAAGGCGATGCTGGCCTGCTGGGCAATCTGTCCTTGTAGCAACAGGTACTGTACCCCTTGGCTGTCGCTATCGACGTATCTTTCGACACCCGTGAACCCGCCGCGAGTGGCGATGCTAAAGCGGGGGCCATGATCATCGCCCGTGCGGCTGATCTGCAGCAGATCGCCATGGCGTTCAACCTGTACGGTCGCTTCCTCCTCCAGATTGCCCATGATCAGTTGGTGGCTGACAATAACGTTGAGCGGTTGGCTATGGCCTGAGACAGCAATATCCAATTGAATAACCGGCTCACTCTGGCTGGCGAAGGCGCGGACCTGAATCATGCCCTCGGCCAGCTTGTATATCCAGCGAGAGAAGTTGGCACCCACTTCATATGCAGAGGGCATCGCCAGAATGCGATATTCGCCGCCGATCTGTACCAGAATGCGCTGACCACTGCTCTTGAACTGATTGAGCATATTACGATTGACGCCCAACAGCTTATTAAAGGAGGTGTTACCCAGCGTCAGATGCGAGTTGAATACCCCATAGATATAGTGGGTAGAATTCATGATGGGATTAGTGAAGTCGATATTATTGCCAGAGGAAATAATATGGCCGGTCGGTCGCTCCAGATGGCGCTCTTTTTCTGCCAACGTGACGTAGTTAGCCTCCTGATAGAAAAACGATAGCAGTTCACCGTCCAACTGCTCAACAAACTGTTTTTCACCGTCAAACAGTTGTTCGATCTCTTCTGCCGTTAGCTTGTCTCCCGACAGTGGCCGCTGATCATAGCCCTGCTGAGTTGGGGATGCCTGCTCGGTAGCGGGTTCTCGCTGTGGCTGGCGATAGTTAGCCCGGATCCGCGCGACATCAAAGGCCTGTGCAATATTGGCCTCTGGCTGGTGGCTGAGATAGAAACCGTAAAATACGCTGTCTGCGCTGTCACCCGCGGACAGCGTGACTGGCTGTAGCTGTAGAGCGACATAGGCCATTTCATACTGGTAGTTCCGGTTCTCCAGCGATGGTTCAGTGACGATGGTGGGCAAGTGGCTAAACTTGTACTGCTTGGCAAAGAACTGGTAACCATCGGTAGAGAAACCTACTGCGGGTGAGAAGCTACCGAGTTGTAGCAGGGGATTACCGGTGCTCTGTGGTAGGTTTTGCCGAGAGGATACGGTATAGCCATACTTATCCAGCGAGAAGACCTTATGATCCAGATACTGACTGCAGTAGGATTCATTGGTCTTGGTCGCACCGGCATCGGACAGTGAGAGATCCTGACCGTAGATCAGATCATAGCGTAGCGCCTGCGCGCTGTGATTTTCAACCCGCACACTGTAGTAGTAAGTCTCTTCCTGCTCATGGCTAAAGGAGAGAGTCACAAAGGCAGTGAAGTCTGGAGCCGTGGTCTGCCAGATGATTTCATCCTGCGCGTTCTTATAGGTGACGAGTTGGTCATTGTGAAACAACAGTGGGGTAACCCGCACAATACCGCTATCGTCCAACTGGCGCAGGAAGATATTGGCAATCGCCATATCCAGCCTTGGGGTGTCAAACAGGTTGAGCATGATGTCGCCGGCCAGCATGTTTTTCAACATGTTGCCCTGCATGAAATTAAACTGCAGTACGCCGCCCTGTGCGCTGTGTACGACGTTGGTGATTGACTTGGTTATCATTTAACTTGCCCTGAAGATAATTAAATATATATCCGAATTCCTTCAAGCTGCGGGATTTAACTCACCTGCAACTTAAAATTAATTAGATATAGAGAATATTTTTTTCGCTTTCTTTATCGAAAAGATGGCACTTATCCAGATTAAAAGAGAAATGGCAGGTCTCATTGATTTGGATTTCATCTTCAGGATTAGGCCGTTTACAGATAGCCTGCTGCCCCATCAAGTTAAAGTAGATAAACTCATCGGAACCCATCGCATCGACTCTGATAACCGTGGCAGTTAGCGCATTGGCTACGTCTGCGCGACTGATGCTGATATCCTCAGGCCTGATCCCAAAATCGATCTCCCGGCCCAGATAAGACCGACTCTTAGCGACTTTATCCGCCGGCAGTGGAAAGCGATATTCGCCACAGCGAATAACCAATTGCTCTTGGTATTCCTCTATGCGACCGCTAAACATGTTCATGGCTGGCGACCCCACAAACTCCGCAACAAATTTATTGAGCGGATGGCGATAGACGTTCATTGGCCGGTCAACCTGCATGATCTTCCCCTTGCGCAGGATACAGACGCGTTCACCCATGGTCATCGCCTCAACCTGATCGTGAGTGACGTAAATCATCGTGGCCGGTCTACCCGATTCGCGTAGTTGTTGATGCAACTTACTGATACGCAGGCGCATGGAGACGCGCAGCTTGGCATCTAGGTTGGACAGGGGTTCATCGAATAAAAATACCGCAGGTTTTCTGACCATGGCCCGACCTAACGCCACACGTTGGCACTGGCCGCCTGACATCTCTTTCGGCTTGCGCTGCAGCAGATCCGTGATTTCCAGTAACTCGGCGGCCTCATTGACTCGCTGAGCGATTTCAGCTTTGGTCTTCTTCGCCACCTTCAGGCCAAACGCCATATTTTCGTACACGGTCATATGCGGATAGAGGGCATAGTTTTGAAATACCATGGCAATGCCGCGATCTTTAGGCTGCACGTCATTACATTTTCTGTCCGCGATAGTGAGCTCACCGCTGGATATTTCTTCAAGGCCAGCAATCATGCGCAACATCGTTGATTTTGCGCAGCCAGAGGGGCCAACGATCACCATGAATTCACCGTCTTTAATATCCAAATTAATATCATGCAGAACCTGCATGCCGTTTGGATATATTTTATTGACGTTATGTAACATCACTCCTGTCATCACCCACTCTCACCGCCCAATAGAAACGTTTCACTAGATTAGAGTTTGCCATGGGCCACTGTCAATATCGCGCGACATACTGACATTCCGTTACGAGATCTCTATCACGTTTTGACATCACTTCATTCTTAATTCAAGAAAAAACATGCAGTTATATTGGGATCGCCATAAAGTTATCACTAAATGTAATAAAATGTTTTGTATGTCACACTTTTCAATAAATCTCTGTTAATGCGGTTGACTCACGTTGTTTATTACGCAGATTATAGAAACGTTTCTATTGAATGGTTTTTAACCTAAAGTCAGGCTTATAAGGCATATTTACATGATTAATAAAAGAAAAATTGTCCTCGCCGCTATATTACTCACGGTTAACGGCGGCTTGTTCGCCCAGAGCGTCGTGATTGATCAATTAAAAGTTTCTGAGCATCTTTATCCAAAGGGATTTGAATCCGAATTTCAGAATAACCTCGATTTCTATCGTGACGGTGTTGGTGTCGATGAGAAGGCCAAAGTGCCTTACGATACGATCCGTATTGAAGGTACTGAAATTGTTAAAGGTTATTATACCAACACCACCGAGGTGGGGTTGTATCTCAATATATTAACCGAGTCGGTAAAAGCCGGTAACCTGCAGGCGTTACAACGAATTAAAGAGACATTAACCACCTTGGAGCAGGCCCCCAAATGGAACGGGTTATTTTACTGGCCCTATGATATCCGCGACGGCAAGCTGGTGACCAATCCCGATGAAATCGTACCTGCGGTGGATAACGGTAATCTCTCGTTCGCACTGGCGGGGGTTGCGGGTGCATTTCTAGATTCGAGCGATGCGGACAAGCAAGAGATCGTGCAACGCATTGAGGCGATACTGGACGGACAGAAACCAGGCTGGGCCGCCCTGTACGATGAAAATAAAGGTCTGCTCTCCTCTGGTTGGTCGACAAAAAACAATGCGTCACTGGGCTACTTCGTTGATCGCAAGGGCAATGAAAGCCGTGCGGCGGTGGCCTGGGCGGTGCTGGCGACTAAAGATATGGGAGCCAAAGCATTACCGGTTAGCGCGTTCAGTAAAATGGAGCTCTACACCCAACGCTATGAAATAAACGGCAAGCAATACAACCCGCTGCTGACCTGGGATGGCGCTTATTTCCAGATGATGATGCCGCAAATATGGCTGAATGAGCGTGAACTGATGCCTAACTACGGCATTGTCGAGGATCACACCTTTATTCAAAAAGTCTATGCCAGCAAGCATGGCATTCCAATGGTTTCTTCCTCCGCTACCACGGATAACGCTTACCACGCCTTCGGTGTGCCACAGCTTTCCGAGAGCAAAGTTCGCTTCAAGAATAAGATCGATGATGGCTATACCGGTACGCCGCACGCAATAGCGCTCTCCTATATCGTCGATCCTGCCGGAGCGATCAGCGCATTAAAGAAACTGAAACAGGCTTATCCGAATATCGAATCCCCGTATGGCTGGTATGACGCTGTCGATAGCAGCGGCAAGATCTCAAAAAATATCCTTTCCCTTGATGTCGGCATGTTTGTTGGTGCTTTTCTGGCGAAAGAGATCAATGCCGATGTTGAAAAATACCTACAAAGCAAGGGCGATATGGAATTGCTAAAAGAGATGTATCAGTCCTACGTTCCCAATAATTACAAACCATTGGATGGTCTCTCCAGCTCTTCTCTGCACTGATGACTACCGACACCCAATTACCCTAATACCACCTCTCGGTTCACCAGAGCAGAGGATGGCATTGCCCCCCATTTCGCGATGATAGAATAAGGATTACAGGCATGAAGAGATTGTTACTGTCGGCGCTGTTGATCACCCCTGGCACGTTGCTGGCAGCCGATGCTCAGGAGCTCCCGCTGCTCAGTGGCGGTGATGCGCCGACCATCAAGAACTCCAACCTCGATTTGTTCGGCGTTTCCAGAGACTTCGGCGATATTATATTTATCGACGATGACCGGACAGTGAACGATTCCGCGCCGAAAAGAACCCGCGTCTTTACCGGGTATGAGTATGAAAATATCAAGTTCTCCAATCACCCGGCGCAACTGTATAGCACACTGGTATTCGCTGACGGTTCGACCAAGATTACCGACAGTTTTAGCATGGGTTATGTGCTACGTGAGACCACGATTTACGACGGCCCACGTAATAATGCATTTGCCGGCTCCGATAAATCGCGCCGTGACTCTTTTATGGAAATTCAGTTGCTGCCGAAATATATCAACTGGGTTAACGAGAATTTGAGTTACGGTGCCGAATTGGGTTACGAGCGTTTTACTGATGCCAAAGATGCGCCAGAAAAGCAGATGTACCATATTCGCCCTGAGATCAATCTGGGATTTGGCCGTAATTTCCTGCATCTCAATGCCGAGTTGGGCTGGATAGACAGAACTGACCGCGGCGCTTATATCGAAACCGAACCACTGTATCTCTACCGCGTTACCGATAACTTTAACATTGGCGCAAAAGCCTATTACCACGCTGAAGATAACGACTATCGCTGGCGCGAGACGGCAATTCGCCCGTTGATACAGTATCGCTTCGCCAACAGTACCTATCTGGAACTGCGCTGGGAGATCGGTGGTATTCGTACTCATGACGGCAGTGGTTATAACTACAACAATTACGGTTTATATACCGAAATCCCCTTCAACCCGACGATATCCTTTATGGCCGACCTGCAATATAAGGATCAAAAACAGCATCGGGGTAATGAATGGTCGTGGGGCGATAAAGAAGATATTTTCGCCAAAGTCGGCTTTATCCTTAATTTCTAAGCGTCCACATCCTTTTACTAACGATAAAAAATATTGGGCTAATATTTAGGGAATGACCTATGAATAACCATAAGATCTGGCGTTTATCCGCCGTTGCTGTTGCTTTACTGATTAGCGGTAATAGCTATGCCGATCAGACCCTCCACTTCGCTCAGCAACCGCATAACACGGGCGATCATACTGTGATCGCCGCACCAGAGGTCAATAACTTTTCATTGGCAGATCTGACCGCCAACGCAGAAGGGCAAGCAGTGGATGCGACCAACGCAGGCGCACTGTCGCTGCGGGTTGAACCCACTCAAGGTGACGCTCAGGCGAATGGCGTACTGGTCACCTCCGGCACCTTTACTAATCAGGCTCAGGGCTCGATCACCGTGAGTGCCAGCAGTCAGGATCAACATGCTGTTGCCAGCGGGTTGCAGGCAACGGATGCCTATTGGTCCACTCTGCGTAATCAGGGTAGCATCCGTGCCACGAGCAACAGCCTACACGGCAGTGCAGAGGTCTATGGTATCCAGGCTGGCCTGGCCTTTTCCGATGCCGCCGGGGATCACTACGGTGACCACATGATGTTGAGCAACGAGGGTGTGATGCAGGTGAGTGCCACGGCCGAGCAGGACGCCTTTGCCAGCGGTATCTATACCAATGCCGGTAATGGCGTGGTCAACAATGGCCGTCTGGATGTCAGTGCTCATGCCAGTGCTGGCGATGCACGGGCAACCGGCCTGCATACCCTCTCTGCCAACCCAGGCGTCGATCCCGATCCATGGAACCCCGCTAACCCCACTCATCTGATGAGCAACAATGGCTCGTTGTCAGTCACGGCCAGCGGTAACAATGCGACCGCAAGCGCGATCAGTACCGAGGGCGAAGGGGTCTACATCTACAACAACGGGACACTGATCGTTGATGCATTTAGCGAGAGTGCGCAGGGCGGTGCATCCGCCTATGGTATTCATGTGCTCAACGGCAGTGCCACGATCAACTCCAGCGGCAGAATTTTGGCGACAGCCACCGGCGGAAGCCAACAGCAAGCCTATGAAGTGATGGCCGACGGTTCGGTAGTTAATATTGAACGCTATACACTCGCCTTGGGCAATGAGACACCGTGGGCGGTCAGTAATGGCGGTTCGATCGTGCTGGGTAACGGTACGCAAGGGGCCGATCTGGTGCTGATGGCTGGGCAGGCCAGTGAAGGTTTCGCCTATGGTAAAGAGTACAGCTTGGACAATCTGGCTTACGATACCACCTCCGGCCAGCAGAGTACGGTGGGGGGTTCTATTGCGGGGTTGTACGGTATTACGCCTGATATCAAGGTGATTCACAGCGGTAGCAGCAGTAGTTCGTTGGGATCTGCTGCACTGGTGTATGCACCGGATGTCTCTCATGCCGGAGTCTCCGCATTGGCACAGCGTTCTTCCATGGAGCAGGCATCCAATATCATCTCCTCGCAACTGCATAGTCAGCTGGTAAGTAACGCCGGTTGTAACCAGAAGTTGGAGAGTGCCGATAGCTGCGTCTTTATCACACCTTATGCTGGTGAGTACCGTCGTGATCCAGTGACCTCCGGTTACAGCGGTCAGCGCTATGGGGTATTGCTCGGTCAGAACCAACATTTTGGCGATTTCCAGCTTGGCTGGCACGGCGGTTATGAGAGTGCCAGCACCGATTTTAATGGTACCTCTGTAGGGCGTAAGGAGGAGATTAATACGCTGATGCTGGGGGTTCAGGGCGGAATGAAGCTCTCTGAGAGTCTGTTTATTGCAGCGACCAGTACGTGGTTCAGCAGTGACACCGATTACAGTGACAGCAATACCTACTACGGCGTGGGCAGCCAGAGCGGCAGCTATGATAGCAGTGGCCTCTACACCGATGTCTCCGTGGGTAATAGCTGGCAGTTGAATCGCAACTATGCCATGACACCGATGGTCGGGCTGACGCATATCTGGCAGCAACGCGATGGCTATACTGTCTCATCCAATAACAAAAACTATGATCTTATCGACACCCGCTATAGCAGCTACAGCGACCATGCAGTCGCTCTCCATGCTGGAGTACGTCTCGATGGTCGCTATCCACTGACCAACGAGACACTGCTTAAGCCGTTCTTTAATGTCGGATTCCAGCAAATGTTGTATGGCGATGAGATCACCATCGATCAGAGTATCCCTAATTCGCCGGTAGTTGGCGTAAGCACCAAGGATAAAACCACTCAAGGAACCTTCGATCTGGGGATGGCACTGGTAAGCGATAACGGTGTGTCTGCCAGCCTACAGCTATCGGGCATGGTCAATAGTGATCGTCAGGATTTCACCGGCTGGGCAAATCTGGGCTGGGCGTTCTAGAGGGGCAGTTGCGTTAAGATGCTGTCGTATAACATGCAGTTCAGCATCTTAGGCCGCTGACAGCATTCCTACCGCTGTACTCCGAATGCAGCGGCGGGAGCTTGCTTTTGTATCTGCCAAGTTGATAACAACATTCTTTGTTTGACCGTTATTCACGTTCTCTCAATCTCGGTCATAAATATTACGAACTGAGTTTGTTTTAGGATCGATATTATTGAACACTTCACCATTAATTTTATAGTCTGGATTTTTAGTCAGAGAACTCTATTAAGCGGCAAGACGAAATTTGGGAGGAGTACAATAGAGGTTCAGCGCCGCGGTATGGCGCTTGCTTGAGGATCCACCGGTAACAGACAGGCTGTCGGTGGCCGCGCTGAGAGTAATATTCTGCGCCTGCACATCGATGGTACCGGCATTCACCCGCGCCCCCACGGCGGTCAGATTGTCTACGTTGGCGCTTAGATCACGGGGACTAATACGGTTTGCCCGGCGACGTCACTCCATCAGCACGATATTGCCGGTTAAGGTTGCCATCTGCTCCGCACTGAGGCGCGTACCCGGTGCCAAATTGAACGCTTTTCTGTACTGGACCCCGGCGGCAAAGAGCTGCTCGAACTGCGCCTGTTCGCTACGGTAATCACTGGCCACCGTTCTCCCCGTCAACGCCAGCACCTGATCCCGTAACAGCCGCTGTTCATAAGCGTTATCCCCCAGCCGTTTGTGTATCACCGAAGGATCGCTGCTCAGTTGCTGCAAATAGAGGTCCGACCCTTTCCAGTTATTCAGGCTGGCAAACGCCGGATGGGTCTCCACCAGATAGCCGCCGCTGACCGCCCGATCTGGGGTAACAAGGCCGGTTCGGTTGAGATCGTCAGACGGGGGAGGAACCCCACGCGGGCCCGTGGCATCGAGAGAGGAAGGGGGGCTGATATTCGCGAGAGATAACGCCGCTTCCGGGCCGGGGGCATAGTCACCTTTATCGGTCTTGAGCTGATACAGCCCGCTGCGCGGGAGCGTCAGGGCGATCCCGTTGAACTCGACGGCGATATTCTTGCCCGTGCTGTCGCGATCACGTGGGGCGACAATCGCACCGGGTGCTGTCCCATTGTTTATCACCGTATTGTTTATCACCGTGCCGCTGCCAGTCAGGGTTTTGGCAGTGATGCTCGAGGCATATTGGTTGTTCGGGCGCAGCTTCATTTCCGGCCCCCAGGCGATGCCCCACAACTTACCTTTATAGGTACGGCGCACCCTATTCAGGCAGGGCCGGGATTCATGAGCTTTTATGTATAAAGACTATCGTCGTAAGGCGATTCAGCCAGAATTTTTTGAATTTCATGTCGCGCTTCTGATTCCCATGCTGAATTCATATTCGCCATTAATTCAATAAATTTTGGAAAAGCGATGCGCCGTCCATCTCTGCCTTCCACCCTGTGATCTAACTCATATTGGAATGCTGCCTTATGAGCGAGCTCTGACATGATCCAATAAAGTAACTCATCTAACGACTTAGTAACCCTCCGCGAAAATTCATAACCTCTTTCTGAATAAATATAATTATACATATTGTTTTCAAATGTAATATATGGAGTGCCTTCACCAATAGGTTCGGTACAAAGATTAACTGAATGTCTTGGGAGACCAGCTCGTAAAGCCATCTCATCAACTTTTTTTTGTATTTCAGCAATACTAAGTAACATATCAGCGAACCTCACGAATATAATTATTCTTTAAAAGCCATTCCACATTCACTCGTTCTTGCATGTTAGGTAATATTTGAATACCACCACCTGGTTCACCGAAAGCGGGAGCAATTTTTCCTTGTATAGCAGGCAAGGGTTTTATCTTCCTTTTGGTCATTAAGTGCTTTCATTAGCTTTTCATTTTTTGTTGCTGATAAAAAGTTATTCTCTACCGCATTTTTCTCGGTCTGTTCCTGCACGCTATCGAAGTTGCTGCGCAGTTGATCGCGGCTCATGCTCAGATTCGCAGAGCCGCCGCTGCCGACCACCACCATGCTCATGCCGCCGTTGATGCTCCTTTGCTTCCAATGATAGGCGTCGCGGTCTGGTTGGCTTTACAGCAGGTCGCGGCCACTTTTTAGCGATAATGTGCCGCCGCTGTTGAGCTGCGTTTCCGTCCAGAAGGTACCATCGCCGCGGTCATTGCCTTGGGATTTATTGCTGCTGACGAATAAACTCAGGCCGTATTCTTTGCCGAAATTCACACTCTGCCGACCGGGTCAGCTAGCGCCAGTGTGATCCCCGCTGTTTATTCTCCACAACAATTTAAAATCCCTTAATTTTAAAAATACGTAACAAACCAATACCCAAGCCTAAGATCCCCCCCCATAAATACTCATTTTTAACAGTCTGGTGAACTGAAAAGATTCAAGTGATATTGGAGCATTTACATAAAAGTACATAAATACTTCAAGGAAAAGATAAAAAATTGTACCGACGATCAATAAACCTAATATACATACAGCCATTAATAAAACTACATAAAGGAGGTTCTTCATTTACTGTCCTCCATTGCATCTTTCTTTTGTTGGATGAGGGAGCTTCCAAACTCAGATGATAAACTACCACCTGCATTCCCCACAGCACTAGGGATCTTGCTCGGCAACATTTCCTTGGAAATACCTAACTGACCTTTAACTTCAGCATATTTCAGTAAATTAGGATCGAATTTAGGATTCCAGCCACCGGTTATCCACTTACCAAGTGTATTGGCAGCAGGTTTCACCACATAGTTTCCAACTCCATATCCAAACCCAGCCCCTGTTCCATTTGTTATCGCCCCAGTAAGAGGATCGCCACCGTTTATAGCATTGATTAATGCTCCACCTGCCGCATTCCAGGCTATTGTACCTTTCCAGCCCTGCCCCATGGTTATCACATTTATCCAGCCTGCTGCCACTGAGTTAACCGGATTTATTTTACCGTTATCTGCATACTGCATCCCGGCATTTGTTCCAGCACCAAGTGCCCACATTGCCTGCGAACTTCCGGGTAATAGAGCTACACTGCCTGTAGCCAGTGCTGCTATATACGCTTTATTTTCTGCGATCCCTCGCTGGCAAGCAGCATTTGATGGGTTATCTGCACAGGACAAAACATCAGCACCATGCTTTTGAACGAATTGGGTATGTGTGAATTCATTACCACCCAGCAAGTTATTCTCTACCGCATTTTTCCCCGCCTGCCCCCCGGCTAGCGCATCCGCTGTGCTGTCACCTGTCAAACCACCGGCCAGCCCGGCGGCTAATGTACTCAGTGCGCTGACAGCCTGTTTCTGACCTTCAGTGAGTGTGTTCTTATCCCACCCCAGCGCGCTGATAATCGTGGGGGCCATCAACTCCGCCGTGGCCGCGCCAGCCGCACCCGCCAGCGCATTGTTGCCGCTGGCATAGGCCGTCACCGCGCCCAATACGGCGTGTGCCATTGTGTTAGCCGCCGGATTATCGCCTGTACTTTGCTTAATCACCCCCGCCAGATACGGCGCACTGGCACCCGTCAGGGCCGCACCCATATTCCCGCCAGCCAGCCCCTGCACGGCGGCTGTCGCCGCCTGCATCCCGCGTTGCACCGGGCCGCCTGTCCCAAATCCTGACTCGTTAAATGCCTGATTATATGCCGTCTGGTAAATCTGCTGGTTGATGTCCTCTGCCGTGGCCGCCTTGCCCGGATGGGCTTTCTCCCACTGTTTTTCCGCCGCGGCGATATCTTCCGGCTTCACCGCCTTCATCTTGTCGTTTGCCGCGTGAGTGGCAATTATCTTGCCCTGCGTGGAGGCAATATCTAACGCCTGACCGCCTATCTCGCCAATCAGCTGCACTTCTTTCAGCCGGTTCTGCTCTTTCTCTTTATCAAAAATCGGCCCGATACTGCCGTTGGCATTCCCGGTGTCCCGGCTCAGGTCATCAACATTCTGCTGTTGATTCTCCGTGTCGCGAACGGTAATCGTGCCCTCACTCACTGCCGCCTGCGTGGTGCCTTCGGCATATCCGCCATTGCCCAGCCCCGCGAGCACCATACCGCCCAGATTACTCAGCAGGTCTGACCCCACCGGGCCACCGGTGCTCAGGCTGCCGCCCTGATGCTCCACCGTGAATACCGCTTTATTTTTGATATCACTGAAGCCCAGTGTGCCGGTATCCAGCGTGTTTTTATCGGCTGCCGCCGTGCTGGCAATCACCGCGCCATCCAACTGGGTGTGCTCACCCACCCGGATATCAACACCGCCAGAACCGGCAAAAATACCCGTCTGCGCCTGCACCGAGTCATACTGACTGGATAACCTGTCACGGCTCATGCTCAGGTTGACCGCGGCACCGCCCCCCGCCACCGGGACACTGATACCGCCGCTGGCACGGCTCTGCTTCGCATCATAATTATCGCGGTCCTGCTGGCTTTGCAGAGTAAGATTACGCCCCACATCGGCCTTGACCGTTTCAGCGCTGACCTGCGCGCCGGTCAGTGCCGTATCGCGACCGCTGCGCAACGAGAACATTCCGCCACTGTCGACGGTGGTTTCCGTCCAGAAAGTGCCGTCACCGCGCTCATTGCCCTGCCCCTTGTTGGCATTGGCAAAGACGCTCAGACCGCTGCCCCCCACACTGACGCCAACGCTACCGCCACGGCTGCTGTTGCTACCGTCGGTTTTTTGCCTATTGGCCGCGCCGAGTAACTGCACGTCACGCGCCGCATCAAGCCGGGTATCGCCCCCGGCCTTAAGCTGGCTGCCAGCGATCAGAATATCGCTACCGGAGGCCTTGATGCTCAGGTTATTACCCGCCGTCAGGGCCGAACCGCTCACCTGGGTCTGTTCCTGCTGTTGCTGCGAGGACGATTTCTGTGAGCCTAACGACACACTGACGCCCACCATCTCAGTGATACCGCCTCCCTGGGCCTGCACCAGTTGCCCGGCCTGCACCGCTTGCACCCCCGACAGCGCCGCTTTAACCCCTTGTAATCCCGCCAGCCGGCCGGTGTTTTCTTCTCGGGCCGCTTTGGCGGTGGTGACCGCCGTATTGACGGCACTGCCGACCGGTCCGGACAGCGCCACCGTCAGGCCACGCTGTTTACTCTCGGCAGTATACTGTTGAGAACGGCTATTTTCTGCGGCGCTGATCGCGACATCCGCCCCTGTCAGGGCGAGGTCTTTACCCGCCACCACGTCGCTGCCGTGAAGGGTTAACTGATTGCCCGCCTCGAGACGCACATTGCCCGTCAGGCTGCCCACCGTGCTGCCAACATGGCTCACCGTTTGGGTCTGGTCGGTGGTTTTCTGCCGGGAAGTCCCGATAAAGACACCGATACCGCCGGTGCTCATCAGGCCGGATTTTTTCTGCTCGAATAGCTGAGACCCGCTCTCGCTCTGCTGCGCGGTGCTCACGGTCAGGTTTTCCTGCGCACGCAGGCGAATATCCTTATCGGCCACCACGCTGCTGCCCGCGACCGCGATATTTTGGCTACTGACATCAATGGAACCCGCCGAGAGCATCGAACCCACCGCCAGCGTCTGGCTCCGGCCCTCTTCGCTGCGGGTGGTGGTGCTGGAGAGCAGCCCTTTTTTAGTCCCGGTATGATTGCGCTGCTCGTCATGCTGTTCGGTCTGGGAGGTGAGAGTGACATCGCCACCCGCCGCTAGTTTCAACGCGCCATCCGTTTGCACCGCGCTGGCACTGAGGGTGATATCGTTTACTGTCTGCAAATTGATATCGCCCGTGGCGTTCAACTGGCTGCCGAGGAGCGTTTCATCATAGAGATTGACCGAGCTGGTATGGCGTTTGCTCGAGGATCCACCGGTAACAGACAGGCTGTCAGTGGCCGCGCTGAGAGTGATATTCTGCGCCCGCACATCGATGGTACCGGCATTCACCCGCGCCCCCACGGCGGTCAAATTGTCTACGTTGGCGCTTAGCGCACCACCGACCTTCACCTCGCTGCCCAGATGGCGGAGAGAGCCACTGGTCGCACTGCCGCCGCCATACTGCGCACTGATCTGGTCGCTACGTTGCACCGTGCTGAGAAGCCAGTCGCCACCGGTGTTCACCTGGAGATCCTTGCCAATATTGATGCCCGCGCCCTGCTGGATAAAATCGCGTTGGGCTGTGATCACCGCGTTATTACTGATATTGAGGCTCGCCAGCGGCCCGAGGATCGTTTGTGTCCGCTGCACCGCACCGTTACCGCTGCTGTACTGATCACTGGCGGTACGCAGGATCACATCGCGGCCGCTGTCCAGTTGCAGGTTAGTGGCATTGAGTCGCGCGCTGGTCAGGTCAATATCGCTGTTCAGCGTGCTGAGTTGCAGGTGATTACCCGCCTGAAGCAAGCCGCAACGGTTGTTCAGGGTGATGTCTTTCGCCATGCTGATTTGCAGGTTATTACTGGCGCTGATCGCCCCCGCATTGGCGAACCCCTGTACCTCGGTCAGGCTGATATTCTCCGCCGCAATCAATGCCCCGTTAGCACGTAGATCGCCCGGTTTAACCCCCGCCAGATAGACCACGGGGACTAATACGGTTTGCCCGGCGACGTCACGGTTCTCCATCAGCACGATATTGCCGGTTAAGGTTGCCATCTGCTCCGCACTGAGGCGCGTACCCGGTGCCAGATTGAACGCTTTGCTGTACTGGACGCCGGCGGCAAAGAGCTGCTCGAACTGCGCCTGTTCGCTACGGTAATCACTGGCCACCGTTCTCCCCGTCAACGCCAGCACCTGATCCCGTAACAGCCGCTGTTCATAGGCGTTATCCCCCAGCCGTTTGTGTATCACCGAAGGATCGCTGCTCAGTTGCTGCAAATAGAGGTCCGACCCTTTCCAGTTATTCAGGCTGGCAAACGCCGGATGGGTCTCCACCAGATAGCCGCCGCTGACCGCCCGATCTGGGGTAACAAGGCCGGTTCGGTTGAGATCGTCAGACGGGGGAGGAACCCCACGCGGGCCCGTGGCATCGAGAGAGGAAGGGGGGCTGATATTCGCGAGAGATAACGCCGCTTCCGGGCCGGGGGCATAGTCACCTTTATCGGTCTTGAGCTGATACAGCCCGCTGCGCGGGAGCGTCAGGGCGATCCCGTTGAACTCGACGGCGATATTCTTGCCCGTGCTGTCGCGATCACGTGGGGCGACAATCGCGCCGGGTGCTGCCCCATTGTTTATCACCGTATTGTTAATCACCGTGCCGCTGCCAGTCAGGGTTTTGGCCGTGATGCTCGAGGCATATTGGTTGTTCAGGCGCAGCTTCATTTCCGGCCCCCAGGCGATGCCCCACAACTTACCTTTATAGGTACGGTAGCGATACTCACCGCTGGAGGTGGTCTGCTCAACCAGACGTTGTTGGCTCCCCCAGTCATCTTGTTGCAGCGTGACCCCCGTAAGATCGATCACGCCTTGCGCACTCACTTTACTCCAGTTGTTTTCCAGCGTGCCCACCTGAAGCGTCAAATTGCCACCCGCGAGCAATTGCGCTTCCGGGCTGATTTGATCGATGCGGTTATAGGCAACAGTCGAGGTGTAGTTCGTGCCGATATAATCACTGTTCATTGGACCACCGGCAGGGGGTTGAGTATAACGCCCCCCCGGAATATCGGGGTTTTCTGCCGTCCAGTAAGCCGCCCCCGTCTCGGTGTCACCCACGATAAAGTCTGTCGTGGCCGTTAAAATCTGACGGCGATTGGTCAGCGTTTTGGCGTAAACCAGCAGATCGTTTCCGGATTCAATCAGGCCGGAAAGGTTGAGCACCTGGGCCGCAGACGAGTAATTGCCACTATTATCTTGCCCACCAGCCAGAATAACCTTGCCCATGCCTAACAGGGTGGTGGTCGGTGCGGTATCGGTGCGCGTGACGGTATCACTGTTTTCAATTACCGGTGCCAACAGCGCTAGTGTGCCGTTTTTATCCGTTGCACCGATCAGGGCGTTAGGACCCGAGTTAGTGATGCGTTCCCGCGCGTTAAGCGTGGCGGTGGCACCGATGAGGGTGCCGCTATTAAACAAGGTGTTGGCATCAGTACTGAGCCCACCACGGGTTAATATTTCCCCGCGATTAGTCAGTGCGCCAGATGCACGGAGATCGGCTTGCACCGCACGGATATTGCCGTTATTCAGTAAACTGTTCGAACGGGTGCTCAGTTTGCGCCCCGCCAACAACTGCCCGTCATTGGTTAAAGCGCCGTGGGTGGTAAAGGAGAAATCACGCCCGGCCTGAAGGGTAGAGTCGGCCAGAATGTTGAAGTCACTCTGTAACCCCAGTACCAGATCCTGACTGGCCGCTATCTTGCCTGTGCGGTTATCCAGTTGGCCAAGGTTTAACGCGATGTTATTCGCCTGAAGTGAGCCGCCTTGGTTATTGAGGGTTTGCCCTGCATTTGCGCCCGCATTGATAGCCAGCGAGCCAAGGGAAAGAATATTGGCGCGCTGGGTGCTGACATCCCCCTTGTTGGCTGTGATGGTTATCCCGCGGGCTTGCGTCTGGCTGCCAGTGAGATCAACCCCGCTGCCGGTTAACGTCATGGCACCGGCGGCAAGGCTTTGCCCGTGCGCGATTAAGTCCTGACGGACCGTCACCGCCAGATCACCGGCGTTCGTCAGCTTGCCATCACTTTGCACACCCGCGCCTAACAGGCTACCGCTGTCGCTATCAAGGCCCTGCGCCTGTATGGCCACGTTGCCTTTGGAGAGGATTGTGCCACCACGGTTATCTAAATAACCCGGTAGATTCAGGTTGAAATCGGTGGCCCCCGTTTGCGCGATTACACCGCCGAGATTGGAGAGCGCTTGCACATCGAACGTGAGCTGATCGGCTATCAAACTCGCCTTATCGGTACGCAGCCAGGCGCTGGGACTGGCCGATGCTTGTGTTGATGATGATTGTGTTGAGGATGGAGGTATAGATGATGGCGGTATAAATGATGATCGTGTCGCGGCTAGCTGGGTCACTAATAGCTGAGTGGCGGCTTTAATCACGGCGCTCGTTAATGTGATATCACCCGATTTTGCCGTGAGGCTGATGGCGTTGGCCTGAGTCTGGCTGCCGGTGAGATCAATCTGGCTACCCGCCAATGCCAGCGACCCTGCGGCAATATTTTGCCCTTGCGCTATCAAGGCTTGCTCTGTGCTGACCGCCAGATTACCGCTGTCGCTCCGGCTACCGTCGGCCTTCAATCCCGCCGCCATCAGGGATTGATTGTCGCTAAGTAAGTCGTTAGCCCGCAGTTGGAGATCCCCAAGTGCGGCGATGGAAGCGCTGTTGCGTACACTGCCCTTTGTCAGCCACTGTAGCGCGCCCTGGGTATAAACCGAGCCAGTGTTAACGGCATTCCCCTGCGTGGTGATGTCGCTGTTTCCTGCGCCATAAAGGCTACCGCGGTTATCCAGATTACCCTCGGTCAATAGGCGCATTTCCCCGTTGGCGACGTGCAGCTTGCCCTCGTTGGTCAGGTTACCGGCGATGGACAGCCGCATCTGGTCACCTGCGCTGTACAGCATGCCGCTGTTATTGACGTCACCCTGAGCCGATAGCTGCATCTCTCCGCGAGTTTGCATCACGCCACGGTTAGCCAGATTGCCGGTGGCGGTGAAGGTCAGTTGCTGTTCGGTGTAAATTTCACCGATGTTCTCTGTATTGCCGTTGACGGTAAATTGCCCGACACCGGTGGTATAGATAGCCCCACGGTTAAACAGGCTATCGGTGCTCAGTGACAAGCCTCGCCCGGCCAGCAGGCTGCTATTATCAGCATTAGTATTACGATCAGCACTGGTATTGCGGATACTGAGCGCGGTGAGCTGCATATCCCGCCCGGCTTCCAGTTTATACTGGTTAATCAATGCGCCACGGCTGTTAAAGAGCAGATCACGCCCTGCCGTTAAACGCGCGCCTGCCTGATGAATGAAATCGCTTTGTAGACGTAGCCACAGGTCGGTCGCTGCCGCAATTTCCCCGTTGCTGTTCTCCAGTTTGGCCAGATTGAGTTGGATATTATCGGCATGTAATTTCCCGCCGCGGTTATTCAGGGTTTGTTCAGGGTTGGCTACCGCAGTCATCGAGAGAGTGCCGGGGGTGATCAAGGTCGCCTCGCGGGTCGTAACATCACCGTCACGGGCGGTGATCGTGATATTGCTGGCGTGCGTCTGGCTGCCAGTGAGGTCGACGCGGCTCCCGGATAATGTCATGGTGCCCGCAGCGACATTCTGCCCCTGAGCAATCAATGCTTGCGTGGTATTGGCCTGTAAATCCCCTTTGCTGGCCTTACTGCCATCGGCTTGTATGCCTGCGCCAAGCAAACTCTGGCTATTGCTGGTCAGGCGTTCGGCTTGCAGTGCCAGATTGCCTTTGGTGAGCAGCACACCGCCCCGATTGTCCAGATAGCCGGGGAGATCCAGCCTAAAATCACCGCTGCCTTTTTGGACGACCCGCCCCTCAACGTTAGAGAGGGAATAGGCGGTGAGATTGATTTGATCAGCGGTGAGGTAAGCCTTATCACTGCGCAGGATCTGGCGGGTATCCGCAAACAACGTGTTAGCCGCCATCACCGTGGCACCGGTTAACGCAATATCGCCTTCTGTGGCTGTCAGCCGCATATACTTGGCTTGTGTCAGGCTATCAGTAAGATCAAGCCGGCTGCCGGAGAGTGCCAGAGTGCCTGCGGTTAGCGTTTTCCCTTGAGCAATCAAGGCGTGCCGCGTAGTGACATTGAGATCACCACGCGGAGCCAGTTTGCCATCACTCTGTATGCCAGCACCCAGTAAACTCTGGCTATTACTGGTCAAGTGTTCAGCTTGCAGCAAAAAGTTGCCGCGGGTGAGGAGAGTGCCATCACGGTTATCAATATCACCCGGTAGATTCAAGTTGAAGTCGGTCAGCCCAGTTTGCGTTATCACGCCACCCACATTGGCGAGCGCTTGTGCGTCGAGCGCGATTTGCTCCGCGAACAAGTTAGCTTTATCGGTGCGTAGCAAAGAAGGGGTCGAAACAGACAGACGACGATTGGCGAACAGGTTAGCCCCTGTCAAATCGATGTCGCCACCTTCGGTGGTGAACGTCAGATCACCGCTCTGAGTTTGGCTACCGCTGAGATCAATACGGTTCGCATTAAATGTCTGCGCCGTGCCGCTAATATTTTTCCCTTGGGCGGTTAGCTGCCCACGGGCTTTAATATCAAGGGTGCCACGGGTAATGGCACTGTTATCGGATTTAATGCCAGCACCCAAAACAGAATTACGGCTGCTGTTAACCTCTGCCGCGCGGATCAAGGTGTCACCCGCCGCCGCGACCGTGCCACTGTTGCTCAGTTTACCCGCTGTGGTCAGTTGGGTATTGCCCTTCCCATAGAGCACACCGCTATTCTCTATGCCTGAGGGGGTATTCACCGCCAGTTGTTGAGCACTGCTGATCTGGCCGCGGTTCACCAGCATACCGTCGGCCGTAATCACGATATCACCTGCAGAAGCCCCTATCTCGCCCGCATTGTGCACGCCAACACCGGTTTCAGTACCGATTAGGCGGATTTTACCGGCGTACATCCCCCCCAAATTAGCCACATCGACCGCCACGGCAGGACGATGGCGGCCATCGGCGGCGTTGGTATTGATATTCTGGTGTGCGGCATCAACCTGATTGCGCCCGGTAGTGATATTCAGTTCATTGGCCCAGATGCCCGCATTTACTTTAACGGAACGGGCGATCAGATCGGTATGATCCTGACCACGGCTGTCCAGGCCCTTTCCCTGAATAACAATTTCACCCCGTTCAACATCGTAGCCAGTGAGTTGGCCGTTATTGAGCTGCGCCTGACCGGTGGTGAGGGTTGCGCGGTTGGCGTTGATAAAACCACAGCCCTCGCAGGTAATGCCTGCGGGGTTAGCGATCACCACCTGCGCTTTACGTCCGGCCACTTCGATATAGCCGTTGAGCTGACTCGGGTCGCGACTGTTGACTTCGTTGAGGATCACGCTGGCTTCGCCCCGCGCCAGCCACGGATTACCATCAACCAATCCGGCAATCTGGGTCTGGTTGACACCGCGGCCGTTATTGAGGATCACCCCGCGATTATCGACATCAAACTGGCGGTAAGCGTTGCGCGAGACACCGCCGCTACTGGGGGTTTGGATATTGACCTGAGGCGTGCCGTTGGCGCTGCTGATAATGGTCGGCTGCTGGTTACCCGGCGCACTGCCATCCGCCACAATTGCGGCCTGAGCGGATAACGAGATGCAACCCAAGGCGATTAACAGACGAAAACTCAATGGTGATAAGGCACTGACCCGGCGGCGCTGAGTATGCCCAACACCTGACGATGGCGACGATGCAGCCCGGCCGGAGGCCGCAATATCGGCGACCACCATCAACATGCCGCGCGCTTGATTAAAAACAATACGGTACAGGTTTTTATTCATGGCTCATCCCAGAGAGTTAAGTTAATTAACGTTAATCGGACACATCAGTACAGCCAATTCAGGTTAAAACCCACCGCCAGCGAATCGGTTTTGAAACCATTAGGTTTAGAGAGCGGTTTCCCCGCAAACAGGTCATAGCGGGTATTCAGTACGTTGCCACGTACCCCGACCGCACTGCCCGCCAAATGGCGGCCTAACAGATAAGCGCCACTACGACCACCGACTTCGCCGTAATCCACACCGACATACAGCTCATGCCCCGGTAGCGGCAGATACCAGCCGATATCATTGCGCACCCACCAGCCGCGATCGGCAATCAGCGTGCGCTCACCATTAAAACCACGCACCGACCAGCGGCCACCAATGGAGAACTGATCCTGCGGCGTCAGTGGCGTGTTGGTACTTTGGCGCTGATATTGCAGGTTGTAATGGAGGTTTTGCGCCATAACCACAAAAGGAATATCCAGTTGCGCATTCAATCGCAGAATTTTGCTCAGGGCGGTGGCTTCGCCGAAATACTCTTCCTGCGCGGGTATGGCACCAAACCAGCGGGTGCCACGCTGATAGCTGATACCGGCATCCAAAATCGCCTGCGAGATAAAGTGGCGGTGTTGTAGCCCGATCCGCCAGGCCGAGGTGCGGCGGCGCTGTACTTCCACTTCGGTATCGTTGATATAGTTTTTCGACGAACGGGTTAGCACATCGTAGGTAAAGGTGGTTTTCTGGCTGGCATTACGGTGCAACAACCGGCTGAGTTGGAACGCCACGTTCTCACTTTCACCTCGGTAGTTGATATCGCCATTCAGGCCCGCAACGGCCTGGTAATAGTCATAACGGCTGGCGGTCATGCCTGCGGTCCAATAACCGAATGGCAATGAGTAATGGCCGGTCAGATTATTCGTGCCTTTATCGCCACGGCGTTGCAGTGCGCCACCAGCTGAGACATAAAAAAGATCACTCAGAGAAAGCGGGTTATCCAGAAACAACGTCGCCCCCCCTTGATAGCGGCCAGTGCTGCGGGTACCCGAATCATCCAGTGAGGCTGCCAGCCGCCACATTTTTCGCTGTTGCCAGTTCAGAATGATATCCGTCTCACCGGGGGCAGAGCCTGGGATCAACACCATATTGGCTTGCACCGTGGGAACACGCTGTAGATTTTCCAAGCCTTGTTCGATATCGCGTAAATCCAACAGCGTCCCGGCACGGGCAGGAAAAGCGCTGAATAACGTGACATACCTATTACTGTCTGGCGTCAGTTCCACACCGCGTATTTTGCCGGGCACGACGTTTAGCGCCAGCGTGCCGCTGTTTAAATCCTGCTGTGGGGCCAGCACTCGGGTAGTCACATAGCCGTGATCGACCAAACGGTTCTGCATTTGGCTCATTAGCAGGTTAATGCCCTTGGCCCCCAGACACTGGCCTTGCGCTTGATCGGCAATGCGTTGCAACGGCAACCAACGGGGCAATGGCTCGGCCCCACTGATTTTTATCCGATTAATAACAAAACAGGGTGTCTCCAGCGGAAAAATAATACGGCTAAAAAAGGCCGAGGGCGCAGATAAGCGCACATCCGGCGTCGGCGGAGCCAGGCGCTCTTCAAGTGCCCGTTGCCGCTCCTGTTGGTGAATACTTTGTTGAACGGGCGCTAATTCCGCGCCATAACTGGCATCTGGAATAGCCACTATTTTCAATAATACGCCAGCCACTAATATAGAATAATAAAAACGCGACATGAGGAGTTCCCTTCCCCAAGAGCTTGGGGTACATAAACATAATCATTACGTTACGCCACGATAATCATAATGACGTGATTCCTAATAATTTTATAGTTAATAAAAATAATCATATGATGGGAAAAATCACTACAGACAGACGTGAATAAAACATAAAAATGAAACTATTACATAAGTAACTTTAGCTAAATTCAATTTTTAAAAACAAATAAAGATATAGAAATTTACACTAGAATAATAATAAAACTCAATTATTACAGTAAGTTGATTTTAATCAGAGTTCAAGTTACGCCCCCAAGTAAAGCGTTCATTCCACGTCTTAGATATAAGATATATTATTGAAAAAAATTAAATTAGACAATAAGCCTTGAGATAAAACATTATATTTACGATAAAATAGCCTCAGTATTAAAGAGGCTATTGATAAGAGCAGTTCATTCCCGCGTATACTTTAAATAGTGTCCTAAGTGAAAATAAAATTAGCCTTCGTTTACTCTTCGTGGTGATTAAAATACCAATAGTATGAATTGGTTTAATTAGGCTACTTAAAGTCTCAACTTGTTTTTGAGAGGGATCTGTTGAGAGTAGAACCGTCATTCAAATACCTAACCCACTCCCCCTTCTGTTGAGATAACAACCAGATCAACTATGCTGTAAAAACTTTATCGCTTATGATGTAAAAAATTTTACCATTACATATAGTAGGGGAATTAGATGAGAAGACTACCGGTTTACCTGTTGCTTGATACCTCGGGATCCATGACAGGCGAGCCTATTGAGGCGGTCAAGAATGGGGTTCAAATGCTGTTGTCCACGCTAAGACAAGATCCTTATGCCCTTGAAACCGCCTATGTGTCCGTTATTACCTTTGATTCCTCTGCCCGTCAGGCTGTTCCACTGACTGACCTTTTGAATTTCAAATTGCCTGAGTTGGTGGCAAATGGCACCACCGCACTGGGTGACGCACTGTCGCTCACCGCAAAATGTATTGGCAATGAAGTTCAAAAAACGACCGCGGATACCAAAGGTGACTGGCGGCCACTGGTCTTTATCATGACGGATGGCTCGCCGACAGATGATTGGCGTAAAGGCCTCAGCGATTTTAAAGCCGCAAGAACGGGCGTTGTAGTTGCCTGTGCGGCAGGACATGCGGTGGAAACCAAGGTCTTACAGGAAATCACTGAAATTGTTCTTCAGTTAGATACCGCAGACTCCAGTTCAATTAAAGCCTTCTTTAAATGGGTATCGGCCAGTATCTCCGTGGGAAGCCAGAAAGTTGAGTCAGGTAAAAAAGAGGTTATTGGCCTTGATGATTTACCACCACCACCACCGGAAGTGAATGTTGTCTTATAACGTTGCTCTATAAAAATAAATAAGGAAATTCTATGTCAGTCAGTTTGCATAAAGGACAAGGCGTTAGTTTACGTAAAAATGAATATGATCTCTCCTCAGTCACCATCGGTCTTGGCTGGGATATCAACGAAGAGAAAAAAGGTATTCTGGGCAGCCTGTTTGGCAAGAAAGAGGAAGAGTATGACCTTGATGTCATCGCATTCTTGTGTAACGCCCAAGGGAAAGTGACTGACTTAGGTAATGTAGAAAATGGCAAACCCAGTCTGGTTAATGGCGATATTATCTTCTTCAATAGCCTTCGCCATAAGTCTGGGCAAATCTGGCTGACCGGCGATAACAGAACGGGCGCTGGGGATGGCGATGATGAGCAAATTATCGTTAAGCTGAAT
Organism: Yersinia pestis; assembly: GCF_900460465.1. Taxonomy (GTDB): domain Bacteria; phylum Pseudomonadota; class Gammaproteobacteria; order Enterobacterales; family Enterobacteriaceae; genus Yersinia; species Yersinia pestis. The sequence goes on from NZ_UAVH01000008.1 coordinate 52,092, forward strand.
ACTCTTGATCCTAAATACGAAAAAATTGTATTCATCGTACAGATTTATAATGGCAGCAAGCTGCAACAGCATTTTGGCAAGGTACAGAATGCCTTCATCAGAGCCGTAGACGCCAAGAATATTGAAATGGCTCGCTTCAACCTCTCCGGTGGCCCCGCCTTTAATCAACAGTGTTCAATGCTATTTGCTGAACTGGTCCGTGAAAGTACAGGCTGGAAACTGAATGCCATTGGTGAGCCTTCTGATTCTGACACCTTTGTCACTCATCTTAAGAACTACCTCTGATATGAGAAGGCTACCCGTTTATTTGCTGATTGACACCTCTGGGTCAATGCGCGGTGAATCCATCCATGCCGTCAATGTTGGCATTCAGGCGATGATGAGCGCACTGCGTCAAGACCCTTACGCACTTGAAAGCGTTCATCTCTCTATCATTACTTACGATAACCAAGCTCGGGAGTATATCCCCTTGACGGCACTGGAGAATTTCCAGTTCACCGATATTACTGTCCCCAGCGCGGGAGGCACATTCACCGGTGCAGCACTTGAATGCCTGATCCATTGTGTTGATCGCGATATCCAACGATCTGATGGCGATCAGAAAGGCGACTGGCGTCCTCTGGTGTTTCTCATGACTGACAGCACCCCTTCAGATGTCTACGCTTACGGCGAGGCAATCAAAGAGGTTAAAAAGCGGGCGTTCGGCTCCATTATCGCCTGTGCTGTCGGCGCGAAGGCTAAACATGAACACCTCAAGCAACTGACCTCTCAGGTCGTGGCGCTTGAAACGCTGGATTCAACCGCATTTTCAGGTTTCTTCAAGTGGGTTTCGGCAAGCGTCGCCGCAGGAAGCTCAAGTGCGGGTATCAACACCGGGCAGGATAACCTACCGCCACCGCCCCCAGAAATTCAGTTGGTACTGTAATGTAAAGGCAAAGCCCCCATTCACGGCGCTTTGCCTTATTTTTTTGTCGCATCGGTAGCCAACTGGCACACATTGAAAAAACCTAAGCCTGACGAGGTACCATGAGAAGACTGCCTATTTTCTTTGTTCTGGACTGCTCAGAATCGATGATCGGGGAAAATCTGAAGAAAATGAACGATGGTCTGCAAATGATCATCAATGACCTTAAAAAGGATCCTCACGCGCTTGAGACCGCCTGGATTTCCGTCATTGCCTTTGCCGGTGTCGCTAAAACGATTGTTCCTCTGGTAGAGGTTGTCTCATTTTATCCACCTCGACTACCCATTGGGGGAGGAACCAGCCTGGGGGCGGCTCTGCAGGAGTTAACCCGCCAGATTGATACTCAGGTCAGAAAAACCACGGAAGAGCGCAAAGGCGACTGGAAACCCGTGGTCTATTTGTTGACCGATGGGCGTCCAACGGATGATACCACCGCCGAGATAACGCGCTGGAAAACGCATTACGCCCGTAAAGTGAACCTAATCGCCATTGGGCTTGGCCCTTCTGCGGATCTGAACATTCTCCGGCAACTGACAGAGAACGTGTTGCTGTTCAATGATACCCAAGAGGGCGATTTCACTCAGTTTATTAAGTGGATCACCGCGTCGGTCTCGGCACACAGCCGCAGCGTGGGCGAGGAATCCCCTCCACTGTTGAATCAAACCGACTACATCGTCAAACTAGCAAAAGATGATGTCGCCAGAGCCTATGATGAAAACTGCGTCACACTGATTGGCCGCTGTAGCAAATCCCGTCGGCCCTATATCATTAAATATGAACGCCCAGCGGTTAACCTTTCCTCACTCAATTTCAAACTCAACATTAACGGATTTAACCTTGCGGGGTGCCTGCCGATTGATGAGGATTATTTTGCCTGGAGTGATGAGTCTGTGTCATCGCAGCAGGTGAATACCAGCGACTGCATGGCACACCTGGTTGCCCACATTGCGGCAACGGCAGTGCATTTGCCATGTGTAACTGCGGTAAATTGCTCTGTATCAATGGCGCGGATGATGTTATCTGCCCGTGGTGTGATAGAGGGCTGACCTTTAATGTGGATGGGGGCGGATCTGACTTCGATGTTATCCGGGGGAGAGGCTAATGGATATTAACGATAATCTGCATCAAGACGATTTACGCCAAGACGATGTGTACCAAAAGGTGTTGCGTTTACTACTGGACGAGGCCGGAATTGTTCTCCCAGAGACTGAGTTAGTGGCACTCAAGCAAGATACCGCGATCCGCTCCCTGCTCAATGATCTTCTCGCCAGCGTCAGCGCCAAGGCTGAACATCTCGCTCTGGCTAACAATGAAACGGCAATCGATGATCGTCAGCCGTTGGTCTCCTTGTCGGAAGAGAAAAGTCATGAAGTGATTGGGAGCGAGGAAAATATCGTAAAAGAGCCTGACCAGCATAACGAGCGGCTGCTATTAGCTGAAACATTATCCGCTAAAACACTGGAACCGAATCCTCCCGCTGACGTATTACCTCCCATTGAAATACACCATAAGGTGCCGGTCGAAGAAGAATCATGGCAAGCGATGCTGTTTTCCCCGATTGAGCAGCACGCCAATACAGCCTCATCGGCTGCGGGCACCAAACTGCTCAGACCGGGTCAGATTCCCGTGGGTATGCCCAATCCAGCCAACTGCCCCCCTCAATACACTCAGCCGAAGGCAAAAATTAATATCGCCAACGCCCGTGTCGGCACCCCTTTTCACTCTGACGTCGATATCTCACTCGATAACGGGGCCAAAGCTGAAATTCTGGACCTGTCTTTTGCAAAGGACATTGGTCTTATCTTCGATCAAGCGACCTCTTCGCTTTCAGGCACCCCAACGGAAAGTGGCGATATTGAGGCAACGGTGACGTGGTCCTGCCATTCAGCCCCCTACTTTTCAACCAAGGTGCTTTTTATCGTGAACCCGGACCCGCGCAGTTTATGGAAAATCCTTGAGCCGCCCGCTGATGATCACTATTTCAAAGAGAATGTGGATCACAAGCTGATCAGCGCGCCAGGTGTCAATATTGCGGCGGCTAGTCGCAGAGGGCGCTCACATGAACATGTGGGATCATTCCGGGATGATGATTTCTTTATCTCCAGTAATCACGATACCGGCTGGAACATCATGCTCGTGGCAGACGGTGCCGGAAGTGCCAAAAATTCCCGCAAAGGCTCGCAAATTGTCACGGAGACGGTGGGTCACTATCTGTCTGCCCAACTGAGCGGCGATAAGGGGCGCGAATTAAAAGAGCGGATTATAAACTGGACCCCCGAGGACCAGCGGGTTGTCGGAGAGACCTTTATTCGGCAGTTTCACCACGCCTCGGTCATTGCGATCAACAATATTAAAAATGAATCGTTGATCGCAGAAGAGACCGTAAAGTCATACTCAACCACGCTGTTGGCAACGGTCTCGTTTCGTACCGGTACTGAGCTTTTCGCCGCCGCCTTCTGGATGGGCGACGGGGCTATTGCGGCCTACGGCCCGGTTGGAAGAGTACGCATTCTGGGCACGCCAGACAGTGGCGAATATGCAGGTCAAACACGTTTTCTTGATGTCGATGCCGTTGGTGATCCGGAATTCAGTAAAAGGGTCAGTATCGGAAAATGGACGGGTATCTCTCATTTGGTCTTGATGACCGATGGCGTGTCAGACCCCCGGTTTGAAACGGATAATGGTCTGCAAAATCCGCAAAAATGGGATGCGCTGATAGCAGAGATCTCCCCCTGTCTGAACGATAATCCGCAAGCGGCTGAACAGTTGGCGGAATGGCTAAACTTTTTCTCTCCAGGCAATCATGACGATCGGACAATGGTCGTTTCGTGGTGATCGGACTGAATTTTATTGCTGGTGAGTAATTATGGCGAATATTGTTACCTGTACGACAAAAGATGGCGAAACCATCCAGTACGTTGACGAGATCATCGGCTCGGGCTCAATGAAGGATGTGTACTTCTCTCCCGATAAATCTTATGTCGTGGCCTTTTATAAAAAACCACAGAATGATCAGGCGAAAGAGCGCATCGATATGATCACCGGTCGCTACCGGCAGAATATTTTCGAGCAGTCCGGTGGGGAGTACTGGAAAGATTTATTTTGCTGGCCCACCCATGTCGTTGAGCATAATGGAAAAATTGGGATTGTGGTGCCCTCCTACCAAAATCATTTTTTCTTTAAGTACGGTTCTAAAAACAATGATTTTCTTGGCATAAAAGGCCGAGAGAAAGAAGGTAAATGGTTCGCCAGCGCCAATAATCAGAATAAATTTCTGGATCCACGCGAGCGCGGCAATATTCTGAACTACCTCAAGGTGTGCCTACTGCTGACGAGAGCCGTCAGGCGGATGCATGCAGCGGGTCTATGCCATAGCGATCTGAGTTACAAAAACGTTCTCATCGATCCAGAGCAGGGGCATGCCTGTATCATTGATGTTGACGGGCTGGTGGTACCGGGCAAATTCCCTCCTGACGTGGTAGGAACGCCCGATTTTATTGCACCAGAGGTGGTGAAAACCAGCCATCTGCTGAAAGAAGATCCCCAACGGATTTTACCGAACATAACAACTGACCGACATGCGCTCTCGGTGCTTATCTACATGTACCTGTTTTACCGTCACCCGCTTCGGGGCGGAAAAATACATGACATGGATGATGAAGTCCGTGACGAGTCACTGGCTATGGGGGAAAGAGCGCTTTTTATCGAGCATCCAACCGACCGCAGTAATGCCGTTAAACTCAATCAAGTGAAGCCGTCCTCTCTTCCTTGGGCGGATCCGCAGAAAGTCCCCTACACCATTATGGGCCCCTATCTGACACAGTTGTTTGAGAAAGCATTCATCGATGGCCTGCATGATCCATCCAAACGCCCGACTGCTGATGAATGGGAAACCGCCTTGGTTAAAACGGTTGACCTCATCCAGCCGTGTCAAAACACCGCTTGTGAACAGAAGTGGTACGTCTTCTCAGGGAAAACCAAGCCGGTTTGCCCGTATTGCGGAACCGCTTTTAAGGGAAAACTGCCCATTCTGAATTTGTACTCATCACGAAAAGCAGGCAGTTACCGGCCCGATGATCATCGCCTGATGGTCTGGAATGGTCAGTCGCTTTATGCGTGGCACGTTAACCGGCTCATTGCGCCGAACGAACGCACATCCGAAGCGCAAAAAAAACGGGTAGGCTATTTTGTTTTCCATAACGATCAATGGTGGCTAGTCAATGAAGGGATTACTGGGTTGATGTCACTACCCGATAAAAAAACCATCGGCATTGGGGAGAAATTGGCGCTCACTGATGGTGCGCAGTTAGTCCTCTCCACAGAAGAGGGTGGGCGGTTGGTGGTGGTTCAGCTTGTCGCTAATTGACCGTTCAGTCTGTTTCTAATTGATCGTTCAGCTCGTTTCTAATCAAAAAGTCAACATCGGCTTATTCAATGGCCTGGGTAGGCACCAGGTCATTGAATGACACAGCGATTACCGTGAAGCGAAGATCTGTGCACATTAGCCCTGGCTCCTGTGCCATTCGAGAGGAACTTGTCACATAATTTTGTGCTAAAAGCCATGGTACCCCCCATAAGACAGAAAGTGTTCTAACAACTCGCCCCTCCAGTAAGGTTATTTTTACATCCAACGTACCGTAAATATTCCACTGAGTAATCAATCAGATAATATAAATTTAATTTATATATCCAGAAATCGGATTATACTTACTATAGTTATCGGTAACATAGTTCAGATAATTCGGGAGTATCAATAATGCTTAATATCGATCAAAAATACCTAACGAACCTCGATGAAAGCGCGTTAAAAAAACAACGGATCTTTATGCGGATCGTTGCTGTTTTACTGCTGCTTGGCGGAATTTTCTGTCTTATTAACCCGTTAGCTTCAGGTGCAGCGCTCAGTATGGTCATTGGGATTCTGCTGCTACTCAGTGGTATTGCGATGATAGTCGGCATGATTGCCAACCGCTCAGATAACTTTTGGCCAATGGTGGCGGGTATTTTGCTGGGCGTGGCATATATCGTGATGGGTTATGTATTCATTACCAATCCTGCGATAGGCATGATCAGTCTGGCCGTGGTCCTTGCGGTACTCTTTGCTTTTGGTGGGGTGCTCCGGTTGATCAACGGCTTTAAGGATCTAAAAAGACCGGGAGCCTGGCTACAAATTTTACTTGGGGTGCTGGATCTGGTGATCACCTATCTTTTGGTCAGCGCCGGGCCATTGATGTCAATCACCATGGTTACCACACTCGTGGGGATTGAAATGCTGTTCAGTTCGTTCAGTTGCTTTATGGTTGCTAGTCTATTTAAACGCAGCTAATCACTTTCCCGGCGGTATCGTACTCGCGATACCGCCACGCTCAATCAATGTCATATTCATGACGGCTATCACAATCAGCACACTGCGATTTCCCAACGGGCACACCACCGTCTAAATTTGAATAAAAAATCTCATCCGACCACTTGCTGGATTCAGTAAGGGCGGCGGAGATATAACAATAATGGTTGGTTGTATGCCTGATGGAGACTGCAATGTTAGCTTACCCTCACCTGTTCACCCCGCTTGATCTTGGCTTTACCACACTGAAAAATCGTATCTTAATGGGTTCTATGCATACTGGGTTGGAGGAGTTACCCGATGGCCCGCAACGTCTGGCGGCATTTTATGCCGAACGCGCAGCAGGCGGTGTCGGCCTGATTGTGACTGGCGGTATTGCCCCCAATATGAAAGGGGGGGTGTATCAGGGCGCATCGGTACTGAATGACGCCGCGCAAATCCCCCATCACCAGGTGGTGACAGAGGCGGTTCATCAAGCTGGAGGGAAAATCGCGCTACAAATTCTCCATGCGGGGCGTTACAGCTACCAGAAACACCCGGTAGCCCCTTCTGCGTTACAAGCGCCTATCAACCCTTTTGTACCACAAGCATTGAGCCATGAAGAGATCCTGCAAACTATTGCTGATTTCGCCCACTGTGCGCAATTAGCCAAGCAAGCCGGTTACGACGGTGTCGAAATCATGGGTTCCGAAGGTTATCTGATCAACCAGTTTCTCACCGCCCGTACTAATCAGCGCGATGATGAATGGGGCGGTGATTTTACGCACCGAATGCGTTTTGCCGTAGAAATCGTGCGTGCCGTCCGTCAGGCCACGGGACACGACTTTATTCTAATTTACCGTTTATCCATGCTTGATCTGGTGGAGGAAGGCTCCAACTGGGTAGAAATCGAGCAATTGGCACAGGCCGTTGAACAAGCAGGGGCAACGGTGATCAATACCGGTATCGGCTGGCATGAAGCCCGTATTCCCACCATCGCCACAATGGTGCCACGGGCCGGATTCAGTTGGGTGACCCGCAAGTTGATGGGGAAAGTGAATATCCCGCTGATCACCACTAACCGAATTAATGACCCCGCCGTCGCAGAACAAGTGCTGGCCGATGGCTGTGCAGATATGGTGTCAATGGCTCGGCCATTCCTGGCTGATGCCGCTTTTGTACAAAAAGCGGCACAGGGCCGGGCCGATGAAATTAACACCTGTATTGGTTGTAATCAGGCCTGCCTGGACCAGATTTTTGACGGCAAACTGACCTCATGTTTGGTCAATCCCCGTGCTTGCCGCGAAACCGAAATGCCCGAATTACCCACAGACGCACCAAAACGGTTAGCGGTAGTCGGTGCCGGGCCTGCGGGGTTGGCTTTTGCGGTAACCGCCGCCCGTCGCGGCCATCAGGTGACATTATTTGATGCTGCCGCAGAGATCGGCGGCCAATTTAATATTGCCAAACAGATCCCCGGCAAAGAGGAATTTTACGAAACCCTGCGCTATTTCCGCCGTCAATTAGTGCTGAACGGCGTCACCCTACAATTGAATACCCTGGTGCAGGTAAAGCAGTTGGCTGAGTTTGATGAAGTGATCCTCGCCTGTGGTATTCAACCACGCTTACCCTGTATCAACGGGATTGATCACCCGAAAGTACTTACCTATCTGGACGTCTTACGCGATAAAAAACCAGTCGGCCAACGTGTGGCGATTATCGGTGCCGGTGGGATTGGTTTTGATACTGCGGAATATCTCAGCCAGTCTGGTGATAGTCCCCGTTTCGATAGCACAGCCTTCAGTACCGAATGGGGTATTGATCAAGATTTAGCTCATCGGGGGGGCCTATCACCCGCGGGGGCTAAAGTCCCTCCATCCCCACGGCAGATTTTCCTGTTACAACGTAAAGCCAGCAAAGTCGGTGAAGGGCTGGGTAAAACCACCGGTTGGATCCACCGCACCAGCTTGGCGATGCGCGGCGTCAAGATGCTTAACAGCGTCAGCTACGAGGCCATTGATGATAAAGGGTTACATATCATTCGTGCGGAACAAGCCTGTTGTTTACCTGTCGATACCATTATTATTTGTGCCGGACAGGAGCCACGACGGGAGCTTCATCAGCCCTTACTGGATATGGGAAAAACAGTCTATTTGATTGGTGGTGCAGATAAGGCTGTTGAGCTGGATGCCCGCCGTGCCATTGATCAGGGTACCCGCCTAGCGCTAGCCATTTAGCCAAGAGAAGAATGGCGCGACCAGCAAGGTAAAGGGCCGTAACAAGGCCGAGAATAGCAATAGAACTGAGAATAATCACAGGGTGTGGCGAAAACCCCACCCTGTGAAATACCGATTAGAAATCGCTATATGACATATCGAGACTACCGGAACCGCCGCCTTCTGAGCGAGAGGAGGCCTGCTTAACCGATTTCAGCACCATAAATTTCTGGTTTGAATCCAGTGTTTCGCAGTTGCCAAACAAACGCTTGAGCTTATGGAAGTAATCCAGATGGCGGTTACCCACGATCATCAACTCGCCACCCGCTTTCAGACAACGCTTGGCATCACAGAACATCTGCCAGGCGACATGGTCACTGACCGCATGTTGTTGGTGGAACGGTGGATTACATAACACCAATTGCAGGCTTTCACGCTCCACACCCGCCAAACCATGGCTCACCATAAATTCACAGCGCGACAAGTCTTGCGGGCGGTTAACCGTGATGTTCAATTCACTGGATGCCACTGCCATATAGGATTCATCAACAAACAGCATTTCAGCTAGCGGGTTTTGCTCCAGTGCGATTAACCCGACGACACCATTCCCACAACCTAAATCCGCAATTTTGCCGGTGACATCATAAGGCAAGATTTCCATAAAGAAACGCGCGCCAATATCCAGATTATTGCGAGAGAAAACGTTCGCGTGATTATGGATAATGTAGTCCGTGTTAGGCAGCGGCCAATCGATGGTTTCCGGCGCGTCAGCCAATGGAATATCAGCAACCTCGCAGTGAATCAGCCGCGCTTTTTTCCAAGCCAGCGTCGTTTTGGTTGGCCCCAGGATCTTTTCAAACAGTTGCAGCGTGGAGTTATGCACATCGCGGGATTTTGCACCGGCAATGATCACCGTATCTGGTGCCACAACGCGACGCAAAGCACGTAATTGATGTTCGAGTAGCGCTAAGGCTTTCGGGATCTTAATGACCACCAGCTTAGGTGCCTCGGGTAAGTCATCGACGCTGCTCAGTAATGTCACCGCAGATTCATCTAAATGGTTTAGACGCAAATTATGCGCCGTCGCCAACTGACTCATATAAGAGTCACTGGAACTGAACGGGCGATAAGCGTGTAAAGCGCAGGCCAGCGTACCAAACTGATCGTTAAACACCAGCACCGGGCGGCCATCAATTTGGCTTAAATCAATGTTTTGTAGCAGATATTCATCTGCCGCTTCCCACGCCTGAAGGGTATTGGAATTTTCTTGTGGAGGAAAACGCTCAAGCTCAAGGCTTTGCGTTCCCAGATCGAGTTGGCTCATCACCGCTCCTGAATAATAAATTTGGGCTGTTTATCCCCTAAAACGGGCGATCAGTAAAATGTTTTTTTGCTTTAATGCGTTTTAAACGCGCTTGTGCCAAGCGCGAACCCACACCGCAAGTGCTGATTTTACTCTTTTAGTCTCAGAATATCCTACTATACCCGCCATACTGCAAACAGCATGTGCGTTGGATCCCCTCCTGTAATGCGCATTATTTGGGGTGAAATCCCCATGATAAAATATAAATAACAAATAGAATAAAAACAAACATACTTATTATTTATATTAAAAAAGAGTTCACATCAATAAAAAACTACAAGATTTAATGAGACTTATAATACAATCGCCCTCGGTAAAAAATACCACATTCAAATATCACAACCCTAAATTAATAAACCCAAATATAACAATTATAGTAATAAATTATTCGTTAATTTGGAACACACACGGATTGGTAAACTCTAAATCATGAAGAATTCAAATAGATCACCCAAAAACATATCAAGAAATTTTAAACATCATAAAGAAACCTCTCTTTCAAGTAAAAATAAAAGTCCTATCGCAACATGTGTCGCGGCGGCTCTCTTTATATTTGGCAGTTCATCAGTTATCGCGAACCCGGACCATGAAGGTATCGTTGTGGGGAAATCAATCCTCAATAAAAAGCAGAGTGCGGTAAATGCCATAATAAATGAGGGTAACAGTTTAGTACTCACTGACAGTGCCAGCGCAGAGCATACGGCCGTTAATACTGGCAGTATTTTTACGTTAAAAGAGGATAGTACAGCCGATATAACCTCGGTGACGGGGGGCTTTTTTAGTTTATCTGGTAGCAGTAAAGCCAATATAAATACGGTTCTTTCTGGAGGGTGGCTAGAGGTCAATGACGATGCAAGCATCACCGAGACAACGATCAGCTCAGATATCGAAAAAAAAAGTACTGTGCGCTTATACCAAGATGGAAGTGCCACAAAAACCACTGTCGGTGATAATGGTATTCTCTATGTTTCAGGTGATAGCCGTGCAGAAGAGACTCATGTAACCAAAGGAGGAAAATTGATTGTTTACAGTGAGTCTCAGGGCCCGACACTGAAAAACACTCAAATCGCGGGAACATTAACCTTAAAAAGTGATGTCACACTGGAAGGTAAAACGGAATTTGTCTCTAGCGCAACCATAAAAACAACCGGTCATTTAATTGATAACCAGGGTCAACTTATTTTCAATAGTGATAAAGATATCGTTATTGAAGCCATGATCGATGGCCAAGGTTCATTAACCAAAGAAAATCCATTAACCACATTAACGCTATCTAGCGCGGGTGACGCTTGGGTTGCCAGTTATGTCTATTCCGGTGAAACACATATCAATGCAGGCAATCTAAAACTCGCCAACACCCATTTTTTTGGTAGCCCGATTAGTGGCAATCCAAATACACGCCTTATTTTAGAAAAAAGCACACTCGACACCACCGTACAGGGCAGTAGTGTATTTATCGATAAACATAGCATATGGAATATGCTAGGCGATTCTAACATCCATCATTTAGACATATTGGACTCAGGGAGACATGATTTAAATAACCCTGGAAAAACGGGCAATCAATTAATCATTAATGGCGATTACTTCAGTGATAACGGCACGTTGATTTTTCATAGTCAGTTAGCGGGAGATGACTCCGTCACTGACCACATACTGATTAAAGGCAATACGGGGGGCCATACCAACGTCCGAGTCATTAATGTTAACGGTGAAGGGAATAAAACAGATTCAGGTATCCAATTGATCGAGGTGAGAGGGATATCGGATGGGGAGTTTAGCCAGGTTGGCCGTATTACCGCAGGGGCTTATGAATACCGTTTAGGCCGTGGTAAAGACGAACTCAGCAAAAACTGGTATTTGAGCAGTGATATTACGGATTACTCTTCAGACGGTGTTCCCGAAGCAGAACTTCCAGGGATTTTGGTTCTAAAATCAGATAATGCCGCAGTCTTTTCAGCTAAATTAGCTGATTACGCGTTGCAAGCCGTTGGCGGCGTGGTCGATTCCTTCACTCAACCCGAGACTTCCCCCCCAAGTAACACCCCCGAATTAACCGTTCCAGACCCAAAGCGCGCCAATGCCGCAGCCTTTTCAGCCAAATTAGCTGATTACGCGTTGCAAACCGTTGGCGGCGTGGTCGATTCCTTCACTCAACCTGAGACTTCCCCCCCAAGTAACACCCCCGAATTAACCGTTCCAGACCCAAAGCGCGCCAATGCCGAAGCCTTTTCAGCCAAATTAGCTGATTACGCGTTGCAAGCTGTTGGCGGTGTGGTCGACACTTTCACCTCACCTGAGCAAACTGAGCAAACTACTGCAACCCCAGACAGCACACCGAAATCAACCGATTCAGCGGTGAAACCAGCAAGCACACCTAAACCAACCGATTTAGCAGTGAAACCCGCAAACACCGTGATCAGCAATGCCAAAACAGCCGCACCCAAACGCCAGACTTTAGTTCATACCCCCGAAAACGGGAGCTACATTGCCAATATTGCAATGGCAAGAAACCTGTTTACCACTCGTTTAGAAGATCGCACCAGCCATTATCTCTATAAAGATATCGTTACTGGGCAATGGCAGCCTACCAGCATGTGGATGCATACCCAAGGCGGCAGAAGCCAGTTTGGTCATACTGTTGAGCAATTGAATATCAAAGGGAACTACTACTCTGTTCAACTTGGTGGGGATATTGCTCAATGGGCAACCAATGAGCAAGGCAGTGGGCGAATTGGCATGCTGGCAGGGTTAGGCAAAGCCACTAACCACAGCCACTCTAAGGTGACGAGCTATCATTCACGCGGTGCCGTTGATGGTTACAACCTTGGCATATACGCAACTTGGTTCGCCGATCAGCAACATAATACCGGCGTCTATATTGACACTCTGGCGCAGTATAGCTGGTTTAATAACGCCGTTAATGGGCAAGATAAAGCAGAAGAAAAGTATAAATCATCAGGTTTCACTACCTCTATCGAGAGCGGCTATACCTTTAATTTAGCGAATAGCGATCAACTGAGCTATTTCATCCAACCCAACGCACAAATTACTTGGGCAGGCATCAACGCACAAACACATAAAACAGCCGACGGAGCGGTGGTCAGTTACCGCAATAACGGGCATTTCATCACTCGTATCGGGGCTAAAGCGTATCTGCAAACGCATGATACCCTGAATACAAAATTCACCCCTTTTGTTGCCGTAAACTGGATTCACCAAAATCAAAACACCGGCACCACAATTTCAGGCCAAGGGATTGATAATAAGATCCAAAACAGCACTGAATTCAACGTCGGCGTTGAAAGCCAAATTGACCAACAACTGCATATTTGGGCGAATATAAATCATCAAATAGGGCGTTATAATTATACCGATACCAACGCACTGGTTGGCGTGAAATATCACTTCTAATATCCATTGATAAAACGATACCTGTGCCTATGGTGCAGGTATCGACAGACCGCTAATCCCGATAACATGATCTTAAACAGTGAAGATAGCCAGAGAAGTAAGGCGTCCACACTGAGGAAAGTTCGGTACCCCGTTTTGTTTAATCCCCTATTCAGGCTATTATCGTTAGATGATTGATTTCTCTCACTGTTGCTCTTAACTTAATCAGAGTATTAATTTAACCAGAGTAGCCCCCTTTATGTCGGTATTGACCTATCTACAAGGTTATCCAGAACACTTACAAACTCAAGTCCGCCAGTTGATCACTGAACAACGGTTGGGGAATGTCTTACGCCAACGCTATCCACAACCTCATGATTACAATACGGATAAAACGCTGTATCACTACACGATTGAATTGAAGAACCAGTATCTGCGCAATGCACAGCCGTTGAGCAAAGTCGCCTATGACAACAAAATTCAAGTGATGAAGCATGCGCTAGGTCTGCACACGGCCATCTCTCGGGTACAAGGGGGGAAATTAAAATCCAAGGCGGAAATTCGGGTGGCTACAGTGTTTAAAAATGCCCCGGAGGCCTTCCTGAAAATGATTGTGGTCCACGAATTGGCACACCTGAAAGAAAAAGATCACAACAAAGCATTCTATAATCTGTGTTGCCATATGGAGCCGCAATATCATCAGCTAGAGTTTGATACCCGCCTCTATCTGACTCACTTAGATTTGTTTGGCTCGATTTATGCGTATTAGATTGATCAAAATATCGCTAAAGTCATTGGGCTTGCAGTTAATCTGCTGCGCCATCAAATACGAAGGGGTAACTCAAAATAACCAAACTGTAGCTCTGCGGGCCGTAATAATCTGACGGCTCAACCTGTTTTTCTTCTACCCGTTTTTCTTTTACTGGTTTTTCTTCTACGTGCTTTTATTTTATAGGAATGGAGTTAACGATATGATTCGCTTCGCTGTTATTGGCACCAATTGGATCACCGCACGCTTTGTCGATGCTGCCCACGAAAGTGGCAAAATGAAACTGGTAGCCGTTTACTCCCGCAAGCTGGACCAGGCTCAGACTTTTGGCGATGATTATCACGTCACTGACTGTTTTGATAATTTGGAAGCCTTAGCCGCAAGTGATTTGATTGATGCGGTGTATATCGCCAGCCCGAATGCCTTGCATTATTCTCAAGCCAAACTCTTCCTTAGCCATAAAAAGCACGTTATTTGCGAAAAGTCGCTAGCATCGAATCTGGCAGAGGTAGAGTCTCTGATCGCTTGCGCCCACCAGCATCAGGTGGTGCTCTTTGAGGCCTTTAAAACGGCTTATCTCCCCAACTTTATACAACTACAGCAAGCGCTACCGCGTGTGGGGAAATTACGTAAAGCCTTTATTAACTTCTGCCAATATTCCTCTCGTTATCAGCGCTATTTGAACGGCGAAAATCCCAATACCTTTAATCCCGCTTTTTCTAATGGTTCAATCATGGATATTGGCTATTACTGTCTGGCCAGCGCCCTGGCGTTATGGGGAGAACCCAAATCGGTGTGGGCAAGCGCAAGTTTACTCCCAAGCGGTGTCGATGCTCACGGTACGGTCAGTCTGAATTACGGTGATTTTGATGTCATTATCATCCACTCAAAAGTCAGCCAATCGGATATTCCCAGTGAAATTCAGGGAGAAGATGGCTCGTTAGTCATTGAAAGTATTTCTGAATGCTTATCCGTGGCCTTCACGCCAAGAGGAAGCCATTCACAAGACCTGACGCAACCACAGCATATTAATACCATGCTGTATGAAGCAGAGGCCTTTGCCCGTTTGGTGGAGAATAATCGGGTGGATCACGATGGCTTACACCTGTCATTACTGACGTCACGCATTCAAACAGAAATCCGCCGCCAGACGGGTGTTATATTCCCGGCAGATACTCAATACCCCGCCGCGAGTTAATGTTTCGTTTAAAGACTGTTTGCAGATATCGGTGCAAAACAGCAACCAACAAATAAAAGGTTGCAATAAAGCAAGCGGTTAATAAAGCATCTAATCACTTCCACACTACAATCTATCGATCGGGGCTACCATAGCCCCACATTTATTTTGTATATATCTTTTTTTGCCAAATGTTATTACGATCACATCAATGTAAATTAAATGTTATGTAATATTGATCCATATTAGATTTTTTTGATTGTCTCTTTCCTGCTCAATAGATTCCCTTATACTGTCGAAGCAAACACACCCAGTTACAAATAATACCAAGTTACAGGTGTGAACAATAAACGCTCAGCCTCGTTCCGGCTTGAGCGCTATACCCAAAGTCATTGGCGTTGCAGCCAGGTAATAAAAAGCGAGGCCTGCATTACTGGTTTATATCAGTGATTCAGGTATGGAGAGCAGCTAGCACCGCTGCAACTTCAGGTAATGAAGGGTATAAACGGGCAGAACATATTAAATTTCACTTGGGAAGAGGCATTGCTAGAAGCTATGGAAAAGACACAGTCTGTATTTATACGATTTATCGTCAACGGTAGTTTAGTGAAACAAATACTGATCGGTTTAGTTGCCGGTATTGTTTTAGCATTAGTATCGACTCCTGCAGCGATAGCGGTAGGGTTACTCGGTTCGCTGTTCGTGGGCGCATTAAAAGCCGTCGCGCCAGTTTTAGTCTTGATGTTGGTCATAGCATCCATCGCCAACCATAAGAAAGGCCAAAAAACCAGTATTCGCCCTATTCTGTTCCTGTATGTATTAGGGACATTCTCTGCGGCACTGGTTGCGGTTGTCGTCAGTTTTATCTACCCATCAACCCTTATTTTGGTGGCTGAGAGTGCTGATATCACCCCACCGAGTGGGATTGTTGAAGTGCTACACGGTTTGCTAAACAGCATAATCGCCAACCCTATCCATGCGCTGCTCAATGCTAACTACATTGGTATTCTGGCTTGGGCTGTGGGTTTAGGTATTGCCTTGCGTCATGCTGCCGATACCACCAAAGCATTGATTAATGATATGTCAGATGCCGTCACTTTGGTGGTCCGTGTGGTTATCCGTTTTGCACCGTTGGGTATTTTTGGTTTGGTCGCGTCCACTATCGCAGCTACCGGCTTCGGTGCCTTACAGCTTTATGCGCAACTGTTAGTGGTATTGATCGGCTGTATGTTACTGGTGGCATTAGTGGTCAACCCACTGATTGTTTACTGGAAGATTCGCCGTAATCCTTATCCATTGGTATTTGCTTGCCTGCGTGAAAGTGGCGTTACTGCCTTCTTTACCCGGAGTTCAGCCGCAAACATTCCAGTGAATATGGAAATGTGTAAGAAAATGAACCTGAATGAAGACACCTATTCGATCTCTATTCCGTTAGGTGCCACCATCAATATGGCTGGTGCAGCCATCACCATCACGGTGCTGACACTGGCGGCGGTTCATACCCTAGGCATTACCGTTGACCTGCCAACAGCCCTGCTACTGAGTGTGGTTGCGGCGATCTGTGCCTGTGGTGCATCCGGTGTTGCCGGTGGCTCTCTGTTACTGATCCCACTGGCTTGCAGCATGTTCGGCATTCCAAACGATGTGGCAATGCAAGTGGTTGGTGTTGGCTTCATTATCGGCGTATTGCAGGATTCAGCCGAAACTGCACTGAACTCTTCAACCGATGTGTTGTTTACTGCAGCGGTCTGTCAGGCTGAGGATGCCAAACTGGCTAATCCTGACCCACTGGCAGCGGGTAAGTCAGTCTAAATACTCGGTTTTACCTACGCAAAATGCCAGTCAGTTAAGTTTGACTGGCATTTTTTTGTGCCCAGAAAACCCCCAGCTAGGCTGGGGGTTCAGTAAAGCTTTCAGCTTTGGGTCAGTTATAAAAACCCCTTTTGATTTGTTAAAACAGTTTGCGGTCTGGCAACTGCAAATGTTCAACAAGAAATCAAAAGGGGGTCCCAATGAGGGATGAAAAGAGCTTAGCGCACACCCGATGGAACTGTAAATATCATATAGTTTTTGCGCCGAAGTACCGAAGGCAGGTGTTCTACAGGGAAAAACGCAGAGCGATTGGCAGTATTTTAAGAAAACTGTGCGAATGGAAAAACGTGAATATCCTGGAAGCAGAATGCTGTGTGGATCACATCCATATGCTTCTGGAGATCCCGCCCAAGATGAGTGTCTCGGGATTTATGGGGTACCTGAAGGGAAAGAGCAGTCTGATGCTTTATGAGCAGTTTGGCGATTTGAAGTTCAAATACCGTAACAGGGAGTTTTGGTGTCGAGGGTATTACGTTGATACGGTAGGGAAAAACACGGCCAGGATACAAGAATACATAAAGCACCAATTGGAAGAGGATAAAATGGGTGAGCAACTCTCGATCCCGTATCCCGGTAGCCCGTTTACGGGCCGTAAGTAATCCATAGATGCAAATGTCAGATCGCGATGCGCCTGTTAGGGCGCGGCTGGTAACAGAGCCTTATAGGCGCATATGAAAAACCTCCGGCTATGCCGGAGGATATTTATTGTTATCAAATCAGGCCTTTTTCTCAATCTCAAAAGGATCTATTCCCTGCAATTGCAGACGACGGAACCGAATAATATTAAAGCCATTCAGCAGCAAGAAACTCCCTTCAATCAATGAACCGCCAATCGAACCCAACCAGACGTTATGAATAAACCAGCAAGCCGTGGATATCCACATCACACTACGGGTCGTTAGTCCGCTGGTGCGGAACAGCGCCCAAGTGCTGATCACCGTGCCAAAAATCGGTAATATCTCTACGGCATGTTGCATGCGCCATATACCCAAAGCCAGTGTCAGGATGATGAATACCACCATCACTCTGCTACTGCGAGTCTTGGTAGAGATCAGAGTACGTAACGAATTCAGCAGCGCGCTACTCCCGGCAGCACTGGCCCCCATTAGGAAGAAATGGCAGCCGATAATGGCGCTGTAAACGGAAAGTTGCTGTTTAAAACGCCGCTCATCACGGTTGAAGAACATGGTGATACCGACAAAAAATGCCAGTACGCCAACGGCTTGAGCAAACCAATAAAAGGTCATGGCGGGAGGGTCCTGATGTACGGTTCCCCGTACTGAGTCTTTACAAATTAATAAGCAAACAGCGCACTCCCCCTACAGCTTAAAGTGTGAAGGGGAAGTGCGTTTCCATAAAAAACAGAACACCGTTTCATATTAACGAAATGGCGTATTTTTTACAAGGTTACACCGCTCTTAAAAATGGCTAATTCACGGAAGTCATTCACTTCATTACGGGCAGGTTTACCATTAGCAATCTCAACAATCAGATCAACAAACTCGTTCAGCAAGGTATCCATTGAGGTGCCATGGATCAGCTTACCCGCATCAAAATCGATCCAATGTGGCTTTTTCGCCGCCAGTTCACTGTTAGTTGCCAGTTTCACTGTTGGTACAAAACCTCCGTATGGTGTGCCACGGCCAGTACTGAACAGCACCATATGGCAGCCCGCACCTGCTAATGCGCTGGTCGCAACCGCATCATTGCCCGGCGCACTGAGTAAATTCAGTCCTGGGCGCTGTAAGCGCTCACCATACTTCAGCACATCAACCACTTGGCTCTGACCCGCTTTTTGCGTACAACCGAGAGATTTTTCTTCCAGCGTGGTGATCCCCCCCGCTTTATTACCCGGTGATGGGTTTTCATAAATCGGTTGGTCGTGCGCAATAAAGTACTGTTTGAAGTCATTGACCATGCTGACCGTTTTTTCAAACGTGGCTTCATCACGGCAGCGGCTCATCAGAATACGTTCTGCGCCAAACATTTCCGGCACTTCGGTCAGCACCGATGTTCCGCCGTTGGTAATCACATAGTCAGAGAAACGTCCCAGTAATGGGTTGGCCGTAATACCGGACAGCCCATCAGAACCCCCACATTCCAGGCCAAATTTCAGTTCACTTAACTGGCCGGGTTCCCGGCGATCATGACGCATGACCTGATACAGAGCATGTAAATGCTCTAAACCGGCTTCAACCTCATCATCATGCTGCTGGCAAACCATAAAGCGTACGCGCTCTTCGTCAACCTTGCCCAATGTCGTTTGGAAAACATCTACCTGATTGTTTTCACAGCCTAAGCCAATGACCAGTACCGCCCCCGCATTCGGGTGACGCACCATGTTTTGTAGCATAGTGCGGGTATTTTCATGATCCTGCCCCAGTTGCGAGCAGCCAAATGGATGGCTGAACAGGTAAACACCATCAATCCCTTCAGCATCCTGTGTCTCTTTCAGGAAACGTTGCTGGATCTGACGGGCGATCCCATTAACGCAACCAACCGTTGGTATGATCCACAGTTCATTACGGATCCCCACGTCACCCTTTGGCCGACGATAAATTTGCACGTCACGATCAGCCATTTGTGGCGGTAGAGAACTGAACTCTGGCTGATATTCATACTCATCCAAATCGCTCAGATTAGTTTTGGCGTTCTGTGAATGAATATGTTCGCCCGGTTGGATCAAGGTCAATGCATGGCCGATAGGCAAACCATACTTGACGATCATCTGCCCCAGTTCGATAGCGGTTAACGCGAATTTATGCCCACGAACCACGGGCTGAGCCAGTTTGACGCTAAACTCACCGCTCTCGATCCGCTCATCTGCAGCCAGATCTTGCAGGGCAACGGCCACATTATCCAGCGGGTGAATCTTTATAATATTTTGCATAGTTAAGCCTTTAGCTATATGCCGCGACCGCCGCTCTCATGCCACGGCTAAGGATGGTTTGCAGTTGCTCTGTCACCTGATTAGCCAGTTGAGGCACCGCGGTCAAATCCTGCCCCCAATGGTTAGCATCAGAAAGCACGCGGTTAACCAATTCAGCCAACGCGATATCACCGTGCTTGACACCATTCCACAGTGTTGAATAACGCTCCAGCCAGTGGGCGTCATCCTGCAACGGGTAGGTTTGGCCCTCACGTTCACCACGGTAAAAGGCGATAAGTGCTGCCAGTGCAAAGGTCAGACGTGGGGGTAATTGGCCTTTTTGCTGCTGATAGGTCAGTAATTGCGGCAAGATACGGGTGCGGAATTTTGTCATGCCATTCAAGGCAATCGACAGCAATTGGTGCTGAATAAACGGGTTACGAAAACGGCTCAGTACCGCTTGAGAAAACGACAACAACTCGTCTTCGGGCAGATCCAATACCGGAACAATCTCTTCCGTAATGGTTTTTTCCACAAAGCGGCTGATCTGCGCATCATCCATCGTCTGACCAACGGTATCCAGACCCGACAAATAGGCCACGGGGACCAGCGCGGTGTGTGCGCCATTCAAGATGGCCACTTTGCGTTCTTTATAAGGTTTGATGTCATCGACAATGCGCACATTCAGATCTAACTGATCTAAACGCAGTTCTTGTGCCAACCCTTGTGGCCCTTGGATCACAAACAGATAGAAATATTCTGCGGTATCCAAGAAACTGTCCTGATACCCCAATTCTGTTTGCAACGCCGCCACTTCATCGCGTGGATAGCCAGTCACAATACGGTCAACTAATGTCGAGCAGAAGGTATTATTTTCAGTCAGCCAGTGGGTGAAGGCAGCTGGCAGCTGCCAATGACTGGCATAACGCAGCACCAGTTCACGTAATGCTTCACCGTTATAGTCAATCAATTCGCAAGGCAATAGCACCCAGCCTTTATCTGCTGCACCGTCAAAATGCTCAAAACGCTCAAATAATAAACGAGTCAATTTAGCAGGGAAAGAACTTGGCGGCGCATCGCTGAATTGATCAGCTTCATTCCAGGCAATACCCGCTTCCGTGGTGTTGGAGAACATAAAGCGAATATTGGCATCACGCGCCAGCGCCAGATAGTCATCAAACTGACGATAAATATTGATTTCACGGTTTACAGAGCGGATCAGGCGGGATTCACGCACCGCTTCCCCCTGCTCGTTCAGGCCACGGATCACGGCAGTATATAAACCATCCTGCGTACTGAGCGACGGTGGAAAATCGGTGTCAATTGGGCGGATCACCACGATCCCTGCGTTCAGATCGGTATGTTCATTCAGTAAATCAATTTGCCAGTCCACAAAGGCGCGCAGAAAGTTACCTTCACCAAATTGAATGATTTTGTCAGGGTGGCTACGGCCAGGAAAGTCACGACGGTTCAGCGTTTGCATCAGGGTTCACCTTATAACGCATTCAGCTTTGGACCGTTCATCACTGACAGTCCGTGCTTTGCAAGCAGTCCGTTCTTTGCAGAAAGGTATCTACCGCAGTGCAGCCAAGCGTTAAATAAACAATACGTTAGAGTTATATGGAGCCAACTATTGGCCCCGTTATTAAAATTGATTGAGTGATTAAATCTGCTTGAGTGATTACAGTTCGATGGCGAAATATTGCTGCGCATTATCGAAGCAAATGTTTTTCACCATCGCCCCCAGTAACGCAATATCGGCCGGTGCTTCACCGTCCGCGACCCAGCGGCCAATCATCTGGCAAAGAATGCGACGGAAATACTCATGGCGGGTATAAGACAAGAAACTACGGCTATCAGTGAGCATTCCAACAAAGCGGCTCAATAGACCAAGCTGAGCAAGTTGGGTCATCTGGCGCTGCATACCGTCTTTTTGGTCGTTAAACCACCAGCCGGAACCAAACTGCATTTTTCCTGCTTCACCTTCGCCCTGGAAGTTGCCGACCATGGTACCAATCACTTCGTTATCACGCGGATTCAGGCAGTAAAGGATTGTTTTTGGCAGGGCATTGCGCAGACCCTGTGCATCTAACAGCCGAGACAGCGGCTGCGCCAGCGGTTGGTCATTGATGGAGTCAAAGCCGATATCCGGCCCCACCAGGTTAAACATGCGGCTGTTATTATTACGTAGCGCACCAATGTGATACTGCTGTACCCATTCACGACGATGATATTCACCAGACAAGAACAGTAATACTGCGGTTTTAAACTGCGCAATTTCTTCTGTACTTGGCTGATTGCCAGCCAGACGGCGTGCCAAAATAGCATCCAGTGTGGTTTCATCCGCCTCGCCGTATACCACCACATCCAACGCATGGTCAGAGACTTTACAACCGTGGGCGGCAAAGTGGTCCATACGCTTATTCAATGCCACGCACAGATCGGCAAAACGGCTGATTGAGGTATCCGCAGCCGCTTCAAGCCGCTGCATATAATCGTTAAAACCCGCTGCTTCAATATTAAACGCTTTGTCGGGACGCCAGCTTGGTAACACTTTGATGTTGAAGCTGCCATCAGCGGCAATCGCTTTGTGGTGGCGCAGATCATCAATTGGGTCGTCAGTGGTCCCAACCATTTTGACATTCATCTGCTGCATAATGCCGCGCGCAGAGAAGGGGTCCTGCGCCAATAATTCGTTGCCGCGTTGCCAGATCTCTTCAGATGTCGCCGGGGACAATAACTTACCGGTAATACCAAACGGACGGCGCAATTCAAGATGCGTCCAATGGTACAACGGGTTACCGATAGTGTGAGGAACCGTCGCAGCCCAAGCATCGAACTTCTCACGATCACTGGCATCGCCGGTGCACAGACGCTCAGCAACACCGTTGGTCCGCATGGCTCGCCATTTATAGTGGTCACCTTTCAACCAGATGTCATACATGTTCTTAAAACGGTAGTTTTCGGCGATCTGTTCTGGCGGCAAATGGCAGTGATAATCAAAGATCGGCTGATCTTTTGCATAGTCATGGTAGAGACGACGGGCGAACTCGGTGTCCAGCAAAAAGTCTTCGGTCAAAAACTGCGACATTATGGATTCCTCAGATGAGTACATCTCAGAGTACGGCTTTCTGTTATCGCAAAGTTATCACACCAATTAAATCTATCGTCCAGCATTTTTATAGATATTGATCGCAAAAACCTAACAAAAAGAACAAATACTCAACATTTATAGTCTCTGTAGTCCCTTGCGGCACTAGGTTTGACGGGTTCTATTATTCCCTAAATTAAACGCAGCTTTTGTGATGTCACTCAACTTTTAAATCTGTATGACAAGTTAT
The DNA here is from genome assembly GCF_900460465.1 of Yersinia pestis. Taxonomy (GTDB): domain Bacteria; phylum Pseudomonadota; class Gammaproteobacteria; order Enterobacterales; family Enterobacteriaceae; genus Yersinia; species Yersinia pestis. Next base: position 75,379 of record NZ_UAVH01000008.1, read on the forward strand.
TGTTGCGTCGCCTCAACTATCTCATCCGCTTTGCTTTACCCAGCGCGCTGATTTGGTCCAAATGGGCCCATGCCTATAGATATAGGCCGCCAAAGTCATTGAAATTATAACGAGGAAGTAAACGAGTCAGTTCTATAAAACTGATTCCTACCCGCAATACGGGAGAGTGATGCAGAGGAGTGATAGCGGCTTACATCGCTACAGCATCAAATAAGAAAGAGACAGTAAAAAAAAGAAAGCTATAGGTCGTCGCTAATGGAACACATCGGAAACTTATCACTTACTGCAAACGGCTTAAGACCGAAGTGATATCGGGCAACAGCATTCTGACTGACCTTATCTCTGGGTTATAGAATGCCGCGCCACTCGACCCTAAAAGGAGCATCAGGTACCACCGCATGCGCAGCATTGCCGGGTTGGACCAAATTGTGCCATGGAACGCCACCATCAACTGCGTTTCATTGCAGTCATCTTAGACTGGGAGAAAGTTACACATGATGCGTAAAATTAAAGGGTTACGCTGGTACATGATCGCATTGGTCACCGTCGGTACCATATTAGGTTACTTAACACGTAATGCCATTGCTGTTGCCGCGCCGACACTGCAAGAACAGTTACATATCACCACCCAGCAATATTCTTATATTATCGCTGCTTATTCAGCCGCTTATACCCTAATGCAACCAGTAGCCGGTTATGTATTGGACGTTATGGGTACCAAAGTGGGCTATGCCATGTTTGCCGTTATGTGGGCCATATTTTGTATGAGTACCGCCTTGGCCAGCAGTTGGGGTGGATTAGCTATCGCCCGTGGTGCGGTAGGTATGGCAGAGGCGGCTATGATCCCTGCAGGCCTGAAAGCCAGTAGTGAATGGTTCCCGGCCAAAGAGCGTTCTATTGCGGTAGGCTACTTTAACGTTGGCTCCTCCATCGGCGGTATGATTGCTCCCCCTCTCGTGGTCTGGGCTATCGTGATGCACAGTTGGCAGATGGCGTTCATCATTACCGGTGTACTCAGCCTGATTTGGGCCATTGCCTGGTTAATCCTCTACAAACACCCGAAAGATCAAAAAAGACTCAGCGACGAAGAACGTGAGTACATCCTTAGCGGCCAAGAAGCACAGCACTCCACTGCTAATGCCAAAAAGATGTCTGCGATGCAGATTATCCGCAACCGTCAATTCTGGGGTATTGCCATCCCGCGTTTCTTGGCAGAACCCGCTTGGGGGACGTTCAACGCGTGGATTCCGCTCTTCATGTTTAAAGCTTATGGCTTTAACTTGAAAGAGATAGCCATGTTTGCCTGGATGCCAATGCTGTTTGCTGATGTAGGCTGCATTCTGGGTGGCTACCTGCCGCCACTGTTCCAAAAATACTTTAAGGTTAACCTGATTGTTTCCCGTAAGTTAGTCGTCACTATGGGTGGGGTATTGATGATTGGGCCTGGGACCATCGGCCTATTCACCAGCCCTTATGCGGCTATCGCGCTGCTCTGTATCGGGGGCTTTGCTCACCAAGCACTGTCAGGAGCACTGATTACATTATCTTCTGACGTTTTTGGCCGTAACGAAGTCGCAACCGCCAACGGCCTGACGGGGATGGCGGCCTGGACGGCCAGTACTCTGTTCGCCCTCGTGGTAGGGGCATTAGCCGATACCATGGGCTTCAGCCCACTGTTTGCTGCACTGGCGGTATTTGATTTACTGGCCGTCGTGGTTATCTGGACCGTGTTACAAGATCGCACAGCAGATGAACCAACGAACGACCCGGTTCAACGGCCGCCGGTTGGACAAAACTGACCTTACTCTCTGTAATTAAATGACCTGCCTGTGATTAAATGACCTACTAACATGAAAGCCCGGTAAATTTATCGGGCTTTCATCTCTCCTGTTATCCGCAATCTGCGACATATTCTCCATCGCAACTATGATAGCAATAACTAGAACCCAATAGGGATAAGTGGTATAACAAATCCTATTGTGTCTCCTTCGAGATGCCATACCTTCCAGACAAAATGAGCCGCAAAATTTGCCGCCTCGATTGATCGCAAGAGCCTTAATCATGGAATTCACAGAAACCAGACGGTTGTACCAGCAGTTAGCTGCAGAGTTAAAACGGCGTATCGAAGCAGGCGTTTATCCTGTTGGTGATAAATTGCCAGCAGAACGCTACATTTCCGAAGAAATGAACGTCAGCCGAACCGTAGTTCGTGAAGCGATTATTATGCTGGAAGTGGAAGGTTATGTAGAAGTACGCAAAGGCTCCGGCATCCATGTGATGTCTAATCAGCAAAAGCATTTAGTCACCAATCAGGGGATTGAATTTGATACCGCTGGCCCCTTTGAGCTATTACAGGCACGCCAACTGATTGAAAGTAATATTGCTGAATTTGCCGCCACACAGGTAACGCGGCAAGATATTGTTCAATTAATTGAAATTCAAAAACATGCGCGTCAGGAAGATCGCTTCCGTGACTCTCAATGGGATCTTAAATTCCACGTACAAGTCGCTCTCGCCACCCAAAATACAGCGATGGCAACCATTGTCGAAAAAATGTGGAGCCAGCGTACCCATAATCCTTACTGGATTAAACTGCATGAGCACATTGATGATGTCTCGATTGAAAGCTGGTGCGAAGATCACGACAAGATCCTTGAAGCGTTAATACGCAAAGATCCTCACGCCAGTAAACTCGCCATGTGGCAACATCTGGAAAATACCAAACAGATGCTATTCCGTGCCACTACCGATGATTTTGAATTCAATGTTGATCGCTACCTGTTTACAGAAAACCCAGTTGTGCATCTTGATAACCTGATGAACAACAGCAAAGTCCCTATCAGCAGCAAAAATTAATCCTCATTTAATGATGGGTAATCAGGGAGGAGAAACCGGCATTATTCTTTCTCTTCCCTGTGTAATTACTCCGCTTTAGGTCAGTAAATGTCGAGTTCTGTCAACCAACGTCAGCATCACACCCGTTTTTAAACCATTGCTTAATTAATACTCAATGGATATCTATATTTCCCTGTTTCATATCTCGCTATTTTGCTAAAGTGGCAACACTTTTTTATCTGGTTGCTTTGGGAGCGAAACGCAAATACATGCGCTGGTTGTTTGCTCTGTTTATTACCGTGTCTTGCTGGGCCAGTCTGGTCTCCGGCAATATGCTGTTGCCTCCCCATTCGACCCCATCTGGCGCAGCTTTATCCGCGTTGAGCACCGTTTATTCTGACAACCACTGCGCCAGTTATTCCCTCTCATCTTTTCACGCGCTTTCAGCCAAGCTACGTCTACAAAATCAAGACGTATCCCCGCAATTGCGTTTGGTCGGGGTGTCGGTCAAAAAAACGGCGATTAAGAATAGACTGAGTGCGGCGCAATTTACGGGCTCTGCAAATCTTTCTTTACTGAATAACACTTGGCCAGCGGCTTATTTTGCTATCTCACGCAGCCACCGGGCGGATGATATTTATAAACAACCACGGCAATCGCTGTCGCTGGTTAATTATTCCAACTGGATATTCCATGCAGCAACACAGCAAAATCGTGTGGGCGGTTGGAAAGAGAGCAATACTCAATACAGCGGGATGCTTACCTATCACCATTATGACGCGATGGTTTTTATGCTTGCATAGCATCAATGTAGCCATCATATCAATGTAGCCTGATATCATGACGGTTATAAATCATGACGGTTATAATCCGGTATTGCACAGTACCAACGCTGTCATCACGAGAAGTAAAGTTACCTCTTATATATCGGCGAATTGGTCTATTTGGCTTACATTTCAGCACATTATTTAACACCATCGCTTAAACACGAAAAGCCATCAGATCTCTTCGCAAGATCGTGTTTATAAACTAACGTACTTACCCATACGTATACAAACAATGACGTTTTAGGAATACCAGATGGATATCATTAAAGAACTCTTACATGCTCTATGGGCTCAAGACTATGAGACACTGGCGGACCCATCGCTGGTGTGGGCCATCTATCTACTGCTGTTTGTGATACTTTTTTTGGAGAATGGCCTGCTTCCTGCTGCCTTTTTACCGGGTGATAGCCTACTGATTCTGGTCGGGGTGCTGATCGCCAAAGGTGCGATGAGTTTTCCAGTGACCCTGGTGGTCTTGACCACGGCAGCAAGCCTTGGGTGTTGGGTAAGTTATATTCAGGGCCGATGGCTGGGGAATACGAAAGTTGTACAGGGGTGGCTGTCCCATCTGCCAGCCCATTACCATCAACGCGCTCACAATCTTTTTCACCGCCATGGGTTATCCGCCCTGCTGGTTGGCCGTTTTCTGGCATTCGTCCGGACCTTATTGCCAACCATTGCCGGTCTTTCAGGCCTGGACAACGCCCGCTTCCAATTCTTTAACTGGATGAGTGGGTTACTCTGGGTATTGATCTTGACCACCATGGGCTTCGCCTTTGGCAAGACACCGGTATTCCTGAGATATGAAGATGAAGTGATGTTCGTCCTAATGTTACTGCCACTGGCGCTGCTGGTGATCGGTTTGTTTGGTTCTTTGTACGTGCTGTGGCGTAAAAAAAATGCGACGCCCGCTAAAGTCAGTCATGACAATAAGAAAGGTAAGTCAGAGTGATCAACTTTAGGGGCCGTTTTGGCCGCCCGCTCTGGCACTATCTGGTACTGCCAGTGGTCCTCTTACTGCTGGCCGTCATCTTATTGACACCAATGATCGTACAGACTGAAAGTACGTTGAAAATTCGGCCAAACCAGCAAGGGCTTTCATTACCTGATGGTTTTTATCTGTATCAACATCTGAACGGGCGTGGGATTCACATCAAAAGTATTATCCCGGAAAATGACAGCCTAGTGGTAAGCCTAGAGTTCCCCGAGCAACAGATGCAAGCGATTGAAGTTTTGCAGGATGTCTTACCCGCGGGCTATGCGATTGTCGCCAGTGAATCGAAAAAACGTCATCGCCTACTGCCCGTATTCAGAAGTAATCAACAAAACTTAGGATAATCAACGCTACGGGGAGTCGACTCCCCGTATCAAACTCGTTCCTCTCACCGATTTTTTCCGCTGATATCTGATTAATCTATAAAAAATCCCGTGGTAAACTTGGGTATCAGATAATTCAGCGCTATGCTTAATCATTCACGGCAATCTGCTTCGCCTCTGAAGTTACCGATCAGGTGGCATGACTATCAGGCACTCATGCGCTTTGCTGTAAAAGGACACAATACAATGTTGTTACGTCGATCTCTCCTGCTAGCTTTACCGCTTATCACGTTTTGTGGCTTCGCGACCGCAGCCTCTGATAATGAATGCGATATAAAAGCTAAAGAAATTCAACAGCAGATAGATTATGCCAAGCAGCATGGCAATACCCGCCGCGCCGCAGGGCTGGAAACCGCCTTAAAAGAAGTGAAAACTCATTGTACTGAGGAAAGTCTGCAAGCCGAACGGCAGAAAAAAATCAGACAAAAACAGCACAACGTGACAGAGCGCCAACAAGAGCTAAAAGAAGCTCAGCAAAAAGGTGACGCGGGCAAAATTGCCAAGCAACAGAAAAAGTTAGCCGAAGCACAAGCCGAGCTACAACAAGCACAATCTCAGCAACACTAATCAGTGTTAAATGCTGAGTTTCTGTTATTTTTTGGTTTTTTATGCCAGAAAAATATCGATAATATGGTTAAATTTTCTAAAGATTTGCCTATCAACCTCATAAAAAATCCGCTATGTTATATATTCACCTCGGTTATGCTTAAGGAGTAGTTACATGCCACAAGATAAAACCTCTGAACATTTACGTGCTGAACTTAAATCATTGGCAGATACGTTGGAAGAAGTGTTGCAGTCTTCAACCGATAAACCAAAAGCTGAGTTGGATAAGCTCCGTGCTAAGGCAGAAAGCGCATTGAAAGATACCCGAGTTCGTCTGAGCGAAACGAGTGATAAAATTGCAGCCCAAACCAAAGAGATCGCAGATAAAGCGGATAACTACGTACATGACAATCCATGGACTGGCGTAGGTATCGGTGCTGCTGTTGGCGTGGTGTTAGGCGTTCTGTTGTCTCGCCGTTAATTATGGCAGAGCAACCTCGCACTCAGGGCCCCGCTAAAGGGGTCCTTGATACTGTCCATCGCATCGCCACTATCGTGGTTGGCATAGTCGAAACCCGTGTCCGGCTGGCAGTGATTGAATTGGAAGAGGAAAAGGCAACGTTGGTCCAGTTGCTGATGATGGCGGGTATTACTCTGCTATTAACCGCTTTCGGTTTAATGAGTTTGTTGGTTTTGGTCATTTGGGCGATTGATCCAGCCTACCGTTTAGTGGCGTTGGGTACCACGACTGCTGTGTTACTGATACTGGCACTGATCGGTGTTATCTGGACACTCACTAAAGTGCGTCATTCTACGTTGCTGGGTTCAACCCGTAAGCAGTTGGAAACTGACCGCGAGTTACTGGAGAAAGACCATTGAGCCGCCACCAGCTAGCATTGGAAAAAGAAGCATTACTGCGTGAGATCCAGCAACAACGTCTGGATCTCGCGGACAGTGCTGCTCGTTGGGTTGAAGTTACCGCGCCCTTCGATCGTGGCTGGGCACAGATTGTCAGTATGCGAAAATATTTGATAGCAGGCGGTAGCTTGGTGGCCTTATACAGTGTTCGCCACCCCAGTAAGTTGCTCCGCTGGTCACGACGTGCAGTTAGCACCTGGAGTACCCTTCAACTGTTTCGCCGCACTTTTTTATCACGCTAATCCCTTCCCCACATCCTTACCCTATAGGTATAGGTCTTATTGTTCATCAACTTAAGATGTTTCTGTTGGCTTCCCCCCACTGCTAATTCAGTTTTTTTGATGAAAAACGACAGTTTTACTTGCTAACAACCTATCTACTTCTCAACTAACATTATCTCATCAACTCAGGCAACTTATGGGTAACACACCCTGCGGGCCACCACACATGTCGCTTGAAGTCTGACGGGTATAAAACTCTGTTGTTAACAGTTAATGCTCATAAATGTTAGTCATTAATCAACACCGTCTTTGGAGAAGTTATCGATGAACAAATTACAAGATACTGGCCTGTTGGTCGCTCGCATTCTCATGCCAATCATCTTTATTGTGGCCGGTTACGGCAAAATGGGCGATGCCTATGCCGGGACCCAACAATATATGCAAGCGATGGGCGTTCCTGGCTTTTTCCTGCCACTGACCATTTTATTGGAATTTGGTGGTGGCCTGGCCATTCTGTTTGGTTTCCTGACCCGCACCACCTCGCTGTTCATTGCCGGGTTCACTCTCCTGACAGCGTTTATCTTCCACACTGACTTTACGGATAGCACTAACCAACTGATGTTCATGAAGAACCTGAGCATCGCAGGGGGTTTCTTGGTATTGGCGATGGCTGGCCCAGGTGGTTTTAGCATCGACCGCTTACTGGGTAAAAAGTGGTAATCAGGGTTTAATCGCGATAATGCATGATAGTTAATATCAGCGATACCCTATCCATCCGGTAGGGTATTTTTTTAAGGGGGATTTCATGGGGCAACTCATCAATGGCGTCTGGAAAGACGTTTGGTACGACACCCAATCGACCGGTGGCCATTTCAAACGCTCAACCGCCCAGTTCCGTAATTGGGTGACCACTGTAACGAACGGTGCAATAGTGATCCACACCCAACGCCTGAAATCAGATCCAGGGGGTAATCTGCTCTCCTGATTCAGGAGAGTTTATGGTCACTTTTGAGACAGTTATGGAAATTAAAATCCTGCACAAGCAGGGAATGAGTAGCCGGGCGATTGCCAGAGAACTGGGGATCTCCCGCAATACCGTTAAACGTTATTTGCAGGCAAAATCTGAGCCGCCAAAATATACGCCGCGACCTGCTGTTGCTTCACTCCTGGATGAATACCGGGATTATATTCGTCAACGCATCGCCGATGCTCATCCTTACAAAATCCCGGCAACGGTAATCGCTCGCGAGATCAGAGACCAGGGATATCGTGGCGGAATGACCATTCTCAGGGCATTCATTCGTTCTCTCTCGGTTCCTCAGGAGCAGGAGCCTGCCGTTCGGTTCGAAACTGAACCCGGACGACAGATGCAGGTTGACTGGGGCACTATGCGTAATGGTCGCTCACCGCTTCACGTGTTCGTTGCTGTTCTCGGATACAGCCGAATGCTGTACATCGAATTCACTGACAATATGCGTTATGACACGCTGGAGACCTGCCATCGTAATGCGTTCCGCTTCTTTGGTGGTGTGCCGCGCGAAGTGTTGTATGACAATATGAAAACTGTGGTTCTGCAACGTGACGCATATCAGACCGGTCAGCACCGGTTCCATCCTTCGCTGTGGCAGTTCGGCAAGGAGATGGGCTTCTCTCCCCGACTGTGTCGCCCCTTCAGGGCACAGACTAAAGGTAAGGTGGAACGGATGGTGCAGTACACCCGTAACAGTTTTTACATCCCACTAATGACTCGCCTGCGCCCGATGGGGATCACTGTCGATGTTGAAACAGCCAACCGCCACGGTCTGCGCTGGCTGCACGATGTCGCTAACCAACGAAAGCATGAAACAATCCAGGCCCGTCCCTGCGATCGCTGGCTCGAAGAGCAGCAGTCCATGCTGGCACTGCCTCCGGAGAAAAAAGAGTATGACGTGCATCTTGATGAAAATCTGGTGAACTTCGACAAACACCCCCTGCATCATCCACTCTCCATCTACGACTCATTCTGCAGAGGAGTGGCGTGATGATGGAACTGCAACATCAACGACTGATGGCGCTCGCCGGGCAGTTGCAACTGGAAAGCCTTATAAGCGCAGCGCCTGCGCTGTCACAACAGGCAGTAGACCAGGAATGGAGTTATATGGACTTCCTGGAGCATCTGCTTCATGAAGAAAAACTGGCACGTCATCAACGTAAACAGGCGATGTATACCCGAATGGCAGCCTTCCCGGCGGTGAAAACGTTCGAAGAGTATGACTTCACATTCGCCACCGGAGCACCGCAGAAGCAACTCCAGTCGTTACGCTCACTCAGCTTCATAGAACGTAATGAAAATATCGTATTACTGGGGCCATCAGGTGTGGGGAAAACCCATCTGGCAATAGCGATGGGCTATGAAGCAGTCCGTGCAGGTATCAAAGTTCGCTTCACAACAGCAGCAGATCTGTTACTTCAGTTATCTACGGCACAACGTCAGGGCCGTTATAAAACGACGCTTCAGCGTGGAGTAATGGCCCCCCGCCTGCTCATCATTGATGAAATAGGCTATCTGCCGTTCAGTCAGGAAGAAGCAAAGCTGTTCTTCCAGGTCATCGCTAAACGTTACGAAAAGAGCGCAATGATCCTGACATCCAATCTGCCGTTCGGGCAGTGGGATCAAACGTTCGCCGGTGATGCAGCACTGACCTCAGCGATGCTGGACCGTATCTTACACCACTCACATGTCGTTCAAATCAAAGGAGAAAGCTATCGACTCAGACAGAAACGAAAGGCCGGGGTTATAGCAGAAGCTAATCCTGAGTAAAACGGTGGATCAATATTGGGCCGTTGGTGGAGATATAAGTGGATCACTTTTCATCCGTCGTTGACACTTGTTGAACATTTGCAGTTGCCAGACCGCAAACTGTTTTAACAAATCAAAAGGGGTTTTTATAACTGACCCAAAGCTGAAAGCTTTACTGAACCCCCAGCCTAGCTGGGGGTTTTCTGGGCACAAAAAATGGAGCAAACGACGGACGTCTTGCTCCATTAAAATAAAGTAGGTACCACGGCGCTATGCAGTTAATTATTTTGTTAATAATTCAATAATTGCGGCATTAGCGGGAGGAAATTCGTCAGCTCGTAGCTCAGATTGCAATACCCAACGCATAGGCTGCCCTTCACGGCCAAAGGGTTCACCATCCCACACCTCTACTCGATAGAAATGCAATGTGACGATTCTATCGCTAAAAGTATGTTCCAGCATTGTTAATAAAGTTGCCTGTTGTACCACAATCCCCGTTTCTTCCAGCAATTCACGTTTTAAGGCAATTTCGGGTGTTTCACCCTGCTCAATCTTGCCGCCGGGGAACTCCCAAAAGCCAGCCATGTGGGAATCAGCAGCACGTTGAGTGATAAAAATTTCCTGTTGCGAGTTCCGAATGATCCCAACAGCAATTTGTAAGTGTTTCATTTTTTCTCCTGGTCAGGGCGCTTCAGTGACCGACTTATTAACGAAAAAAACTTAAAAATAAAGGGCGGTATTAACCGCCCTCAGACTGCTGACAAACCCCGATGACGCGATCTTGAACGGTGAGGATAGGCAGAGGAGTAAAGCGTCCGCGCCAAGGATGGCGCGGCTCGAGCCTACATGGATGTATTTACGGCGTCTTTACGATCTGCCTGTTCTCTCCGTCGCGGGCACTTTGTCAATAACCTCAGGGCGGTATTAACCGCCCTTTATCTATATTACAGGTTAGCGCAAGTATTACTGCAAGCGGCCATGACACTGTTTATATTTCTTACCCGAACCACATGGGCACGGATCATTACGCCCCACTTTACGCTCAAGGCTGTTAGCAACTTTTACCTCTTCTTCTGACATCAATGCACTGTTGTCAGTCTGATGGCTCAGTTGCTGCTGTCTAGCCAAACGCTCTGCTTCTTCGCGGCGTTGCACCTCCAGCGCTTCGACCTCTTCCGGCATCCGCACTTGTACTTTGCTCAGAACGCTAATCACTTCATATTTCAGTGATTCCAGCATTGCGGCGAACATGGCGAAGGATTCACGCTTATATTCCTGCTTAGGATCTTTCTGCGCATAGCCACGTAAGTGGATACCCTGACGCAGGTAATCCATTGCAGCCAAATGCTCTTTCCATAAGGAATCGAGCGTTTGCAGCATCACGCCTTTCTCGAAGTTACGCATCATTTCAATGCCAACAACTTCCTCTTTGCGTTGATAAGTCTCAATAGCTTGCTGAAGAATACGTTCACGCAAGGTTTCCTCATGCAGTTGTGGCTCATCTTCCAGCCATTTAGCAATTGGCATATCTAAGTCAAAATCATTTTTCAGGCGCTGTTCCAGGCCTTCGATATCCCACATTTCCTCCAGTGACTGGGTCGGAATGTAGCTGTCAATGGTGGTTTTGAAGACATCTTCGCGAATACTATTGATGGTTTCGCTGACATCAGACACATCCAGCAGTTCATTACGCTGGCTGTAGATAGCCCGACGCTGATCATTTGCTACGTCATCATATTCAAGTAGTTGCTTACGAATATCGAAGTTACGGCTTTCAACTTTACGTTGTGCGTTAGCAATGGCCTTGGTCACCCATGGATGTTCAATCGCCTCACCTGGCTTCATACCCAATTTACGCATCATGCCAGACACACGGTCAGAGGCAAAAATACGCATCAAGGCATCTTCCATTGACAAGTAGAAGCGTGAAGAACCCGCATCACCCTGACGACCCGCACGGCCACGTAACTGGTTATCGATACGGCGTGACTCATGGCGCTCGGTACCAATGATGTGTAAACCACCCGATGCCAATACTGCATCATGGCGAATCTGCCAAGCGGCTTTAATTGCCGCAATTTGCTCTTCAGTTGGATCTTCCAGCGCAGCAATCTCGCTCTGCCAGCTCCCACCGAGCACAATGTCAGTACCACGACCCGCCATGTTTGTGGCGATGGTTACCGCCCCTGGCTGACCGGCCTGAGAAACAATCTCTGCTTCCATGGCATGGAATTTAGCGTTCAACACTTTGTGTTCAATACCGGCTTTGGTTAACTCCGCAGAGACAACCTCGGATTTTTCAATCGAGATGGTCCCGACCAACACTGGCTGGCCGTTCGCTGTACGTTCGCGGATATCCTCGATAATCGCGCCGATCTTTTCCTGCTCGGTCATATAGACCAGATCAGCCAAATCCTTACGGATCATAGGACGGTTAGTCGGAACGACAATCGTATCTAACTTGTAAATTGAGCTGAATTCAAATGCTTCGGTATCTGCGGTACCCGTCATCCCAGCCAGTTTTTCATAGAGACGGAAATAGTTCTGGAAAGTGATAGAAGCCAGTGTCTGGTTTTCATTCTGGATTTCCACGCCTTCCTTCGCTTCAACCGCCTGATGCAAACCATCAGACCAGCGGCGACCTTGCATCGTACGACCAGTATGTTCGTCAACAATAATCACTTCACCGTCTTTCACGATATAGTCAACGTCACGGGTAAACAGCACATGAGCACGCAAGGCGGCCGTGACATGGTGCATCAACATAATGTTAGCAGGCGAATACAGTGATTCGCCTTCATCCATGATGCCCGCTTCAACCAACATCTGTTCAATCAGAATCAGACCGCGCTCAGTCAAATGAACCTGACGTGATTTCTCATCTACCGAGAAGTGACCTTCCCCCTGGAAGCTGTCCGAGTCTTCTTTTTCCTGACGAATCAGTTTTGGAATCAGTTTGTTAACCCGAATATACATTTCGGAACTGTCTTCGGCGGGGCCGGAGATAATCAGCGGGGTCCGAGCTTCATCAATCAGGATGGAGTCGACTTCATCGACTAACGCATAGTGAAGTTGACGCTGCACACGCTCTTCAGGACTGAACGCCATATTATCGCGTAAATAGTCGAAACCGAATTCGTTATTGGTACCGTAAGTGATATCAGCGGCATAGGCTGCGCGTTTGGCTGGCGCAGTCATATTCGGTAAATTGATACCAATGCTCAGCCCCAAAAACTCAAACAAGGGGCGGTTATTTTCGGCGTCACGTTGAGCCAAATAGTCGTTGACGGTAACCACATGCACGCCACGGCCACTCAACGCATTCAGGTAAGCAGGCAGGGTTGCGGTCAAGGTTTTACCTTCACCTGTACGCATTTCTGCGATACAACGCTCATTCAGAACCATCCCACCCAGCAGTTGCACGTCGAAGTGACGCATACCGAACACACGCTTACTCGCTTCACGAACGACCGCAAAGGCTTCAGGAATTAAGTTTTCCAACACTTCACCTTTCGCTAAACGCTCACGGAACTCATCCGTTTTAGCGCGCAATTCGGTGTCTGTCAGTTTTTCAATATCAGGTTCCATGCGGTTGATGACATCAACTACTTTTTGCATGCGGCGCAGAGTACGATCGTTACGGCTACCAAAAACTTTGGTTAATAATTTAATTAGCATGATTCTTAATATCTCTTACAAGACCACCAAACCGGCGGCCAAAGGTTGTATAAAATTGGGATAAACCAAGAGAATAATTAGCTTAAGTTGGCAGGACCGGCACGAATACCTTGTACTTGAGCAAGCCAGAGCCCAGGTTTATATGGCGACAGAACAGGCCGTTCAACCTGTTCTGTATAGCGAATAATGGCCGGTGGCTTAAATTCATGCGTCAGTAGTGCATTTAGCGTATCCAGTAACGCGAGTTGCTGAATTTTTGATGGAGCAACCCGTTCTGTTTCGGCGACTTCTTGTACGCGTGCATATGCCGCTTGTGGTGCCAGAGCAAAAGAGAGGTGACGGATGACCGTGCGCAGGGCATGCTGTTGCCAGTAATCTACACTGAATGAGAGGCGACGGTGTATGTCATGCAACAGTGCCAAACTGTTGAAGTTTGTCGTACCATGATTCTGACGACTTTGGCTGGATGATGTGTTCGCTAATGCCGCATGGTCTGGAACGCCAGACAGATTTAATGGCACACCAAGACTCGCCGCGACCATCCCCAACAGGAGATGCGGCCAGAAATAACGTCTGCCAAATTGTCGCCAACGATTTAGAATACCGATCACGAGTTTAAAATCCGCCGGAGCCTTGTCAATGCGTGAAAACCGCCCACAATTATTAGATGTTCTGTTCGATGATGCGGTTGCAGCAGAAAACGGACCGCTACATAACGTACAACAACGCGCGACTGCACTGTTAAAACTTAACCGTGCGGTAAAAGGATTACTCCCTTCACAATTACAGCCGTGGTGCCGTGTCGCAAACTATCGACAGAGTGTTTTAGTGCTAGAGACAGCGAATGCCAGTTGGTTGATGCGCTTACGTTACGAACAACCTGCGTTGCTATCCGCACTACGAGCGCAAATTCTACCATCATTGTCTTCAATCGACATCAGGATTAATCCATCGTTAATGGCGAAAGGCCATAACGTGACACAAGATGCCGCAAAATCGCCGCAAGATCGTGTAAAATCACCGCCAGTACGCCACTTAAGCTTGGAAAGTGCTAAGGAACTAAGAGGATTAGCGAGCCGTAGCCCTGAAAAACTGAGAGTGATCTTGGAACGACTGGCTGCGTTGGCCGGAGAGGGTGCCAACGCAACCAAGCGTGATAAGTAGCTTACTTTTCTTACTTGAAGTTGCAGCCCTGTTTGCATCAACGGTGCGGTAGCTGTTCCATTCACCCGAATCACTGATTTACATCAGCTCAGCAGGTTCTGTTCGTTCGCTGTCTGGCTACAACTTCAATTACTTCAACTCCCAATTACTTTGGGTACAAGTATATTTAGTAAGCTAATACTGTAGACGGTGCTTTGAATGCCAAAGGCATTTCAGCTTCATCTTGGAACGTCACAAATTCCCAAGCTTCTTGCTTCGCTAAAACAGCCTGCAACAGCTTGTTATTTAAGGCATGACCAGATTTGTACGCCGTAAATGCGCCAATAATATTATGGCCGCACATAAACAGGTCGCCAATAGCGTCCAACATTTTGTGACGAACAAACTCATCTTCAAAGCGTAGGCCATCTTCATTTAATACGCGGTAATCATCTACCACGATGGCACAATCGAAACTACCGCCCAGGCACAAACCGCGGGACTGCAGATATTCGATATCACGCATGAAACCAAAAGTACGCGCACGGCTGATTTGGCGGACGAAAGAATCGGCCGAGAAATCTAAGCAATAACGCTGTGTACTTGAGTCAATCGCCGGGTGATTAAAATCAATGGTAAAGTCCAAACGGAATCCATTGAAGGGAGACAATTCAGCCCATTTATCACCATCTTCAACCCGTACTGTCTCTTTCAAACGCAGGAATTTCTTCGCTGAGTTTAACTCTTCAATACCGGCATCCAGCAATAAGTACACGAATGGACTGGCGCTGCCATCCATGATTGGTACTTCGGGGGCGTTAACTTCAATAATAATGTTATCAATCCCTAACCCTGCCAAAGCAGCGTTGAGATGTTCAACAGTAGAAATACGCACGTCATGCTCATTGACCAGGCAAGTACAGAGCATGGTATCACGCACGGATTTTGCATCTGCCGGAAAATCAACCGGTGGATTCAAGTCAGTGCGACGATAGATGACCCCGGTATTAGCCGGCGCGGGTCGCATTGTCAGCGTGACTTTTTTACCGGTGTGCAAACCGACACCCGTCGCCTGAACAATACGTTTTAAAGTCCTTTGTTTGATCATCATTTTATCTCGCAATGTTATCCATCCTACCGACCAAGCTTATAACAAGATCGGTGGGACAGTTTAGCACAAAGAGCGGAGATTCCAAATATTCGGAAATTAATCGGCTTGCTTGCGCAAAAACGCCGGGATGTCCAAATAATCGGGCTCTTTATTGGTTTGAGCAGTGGTGTCATTGACCACTTTAGCCGCAGGTTTCACTTCCTGAGGTAAAGGTGACATGCCATGCTGCTGGTAACGGTGGTCCATCACAGGCTGGGTTTTCTTGTTAGTCACCAGTGTGATTTCTGGACGTTTATCCATGCCGATACCGGTAGCAACCACTGTCACGCGCAGTTCATCGTTCATTTCTGGGTCTAATGAGGTACCGATAACCACGGTTGCATTGTCAGACGCGAAAGCACGGATAGTGTTACCCACGGTCTCGAATTCATCCAAACGCAAGTCGAAACCCGCCGTGATGTTAACCAGCACGCCGCGGGCACCAGACAGGTCAATATCCTCCAGCAACGGACTGGAGATGGCCATTTCTGCTGCTTCTTCCGCACGATCTTCACCGCAAGCGACACCAGACCCCATCATGGCATAACCCATTTCGGACATGACTGTGCGCACATCCGCGAAGTCGACGTTCATCAGACCAGGGCGGGTAATCAGTTCCGCAATCCCCTGAACCGCACCTTTCAGCACGTCATTCGCTGCACCAAATGCATCCAGTAAAGAGATGCCACGCCCCAGAACTTTCAATAGCTTATCGTTCGGGATGGTGATCAGTGAGTCCACATGCTTGGACAGTTCAGCAATACCCTGCTCAGCAAATGCCATGCGTTTCTTGCCTTCAAAATTAAAAGGCTTGGTAACCACAGCAACTGTCAGAATACCCAGTTCTTTCGCAACTTCAGCAACAACAGGTGCAGCACCCGTACCGGTACCACCGCCCATGCCAGCCGCGATAAAGACCATATCCGCACCGTCAAGCGCTGCACGCAGAGCTTCACGGTCTTCTTCTGCTGAATTGCGGCCCACTTCAGGGTTCGCGCCAGCACCCAAACCTTTGGTAATACCGCTACCGATCTGGATGGTTTGGCCAACAGCCGTCTTACGTAGCGCCTGAGCGTCTGTATTAACGGCGAAGAATTCAACACCTTCGATGCGCTCGCGCACCATGTGTTCGACGGCATTACCACCGCCACCACCGACGCCGATGACTTTAATCACCGCGTCATTGGTTAGTTCCATAGGTTCAAACATAGTTTCTCTCCGTTTTGTGCCTGTCGCTTCGAGATCAAAAAATAAGTTCAGCTTGATCTCTTTGTTGAAACATTAAAACTCTTTTCTCAGCCAGCTATTGATACGTTTGAACCAATTGCCCACTGAGGCACGTTTTTCTACTTCTGACTCACCACTGAGATGAGATTCTTTACCGTAATGCAATAACCCAACAGCCGTGGAGTAATAAGGCTCCTGCGCATAATCCGTCAGCCCGGTGATATTAAGCGGCTGACCAATTCGGACCTGGGCATGGAACACCCGTTGTGCACATTCCGCTAAACCATCAATTTGTGCAGCGCCACCGGTTAGCACAATACCTGCCGCCAGATGGTGCTTTACGCCTTGCTGACGTAATTGCTCCTGCAGTTGTAAAATCTCGTCATTAACTAAATTCAGCAATTCGGTGTAGCGTGGTTCAATAACCTCAGCGAGTGTTTGTCTTTGCAAACTACGAGGAGGGCGTCCGCCAACACTTGGCACTTCAACACTTTCGTCCTTGCTGACTATCGACCCGAGCGCACAGCCGTGCCGAACTTTAATCGCTTCCGCATCTGTTGGCGGTGTCCCGAAAGCATAAGCAATATCACTGGTTACCACGTTCCCGGCGTAGGGGATCACTTTGGTGTGCCGTAATGCCCCACCGGTATAAACCGCCATATCCATGGTGCCACCGCCGATGTCGACAACACAGACCCCCAGTTCACGCTCATCTTCGGTCAAAACGGCATAACTTGCTGCTAAACCAGCAAAGATAAGTTGGTCCACTTTTAGGCCACAACGTTCCACCGCTTTAACAATATTTTTTGCCATATCGTTATGGCAGGTAATCAGGTGCACTTTGGCTTGCATCCGCACGCCAGAAAGCCCAACAGGATTCTTGATGCCTTCCTGATAATCGATGGCATATTCCTGCGGTATAACGTGCAGGATACGATGTTCATCACGCACACGTACTGACTTCGCGGTATGC
This sequence comes from Yersinia pestis, assembly GCF_900460465.1. Lineage (GTDB taxonomy): Bacteria > Pseudomonadota > Gammaproteobacteria > Enterobacterales > Enterobacteriaceae > Yersinia > Yersinia pestis. Next base: position 93,053 of record NZ_UAVH01000008.1, read on the forward strand.
ACTACGTTCTCAACATCTTCCTGAGTAACTTCTTCTTCTGAAATAGGAACCATCCCTATCTCATTCTGGCAACTGATATGTTTACCCGATAATGCCAGATAAACAGAGGAAATTTGGCAATCCGCCATTAACTCCGCTTGATCGATAGCACGCTGAACGCATTTCACTACCGATTCAAGGTCGTTAACGCCCCCTTTATCCATGCCACGGGATGGGCAACTGCCTACCCCAATAATATTGACCATGCCATCAGGCAGAACTTCCCCTACCAATGCGGAGACCTTTGCCGTTCCGATCTCGAGACCTACTACCAGTTTTCTGTCCGTCGACTTGATCATTGTTGTTTTGCCTGTGCCTGATTTTGTTACGGATTACTGTTCTGCTGGCCATTAATCGGTGGTTCTCCACCCTGATTGTCGATAAAGACCGGTGCCCAACCTACTGAAGCCCCAGTGTCATAACGCAAATCAATATAACTGACCCGTTTATCTGGCTGCTGTTGCAACATCGGATATAACTCGATGAAACGTTGCAGACGCCCCATTCGGTCACTCCGCCCCAGCTCCAGCCGAACATCATTATCTAAAGCCAACTGCCAAGAATGCCTGGCACTCATCGCCACCATTTTTAGCTGATATTTGTTGGCCGCTAACACCTTATTTATTGCTCGATAACCTTCCAGAACATCCCGCTCACTGCCTTCAGGGCCATACAGTAGTGGCAATACCTGTTTACCCATTCGCTCAGAAGGCACGCTAAATGATCGCCCCTGCTCATCAATCATATGCAAGTCATTCCAACGGGCGAAGGGCACGTACTCCACCAGGTGGATTTTAAGTTCATCCGGCCATTGCTTGCGAACACTGGCCTGCTGGATCCAAGGTAACCGTTCAATCTGCTGCTGGATGATATTCACATCCTGCGTCATAAACGTACCTGGTGCGCCCAATGCCAGAATCGCCTGCCGAATATCGTCATTGGTGGTGTAATGGCGCTCACCGGTGACCACCAGTTTCGACAGTGGTAGCCGGTTGGCATCTTTCATCCAACCGATAACGACCCAGCCTCCCCAGAGTATGGTTCCCAGGACCATCAGCAGAAAAATCACCCCTGCCAATTGGCTCCCGTTACTGCGCCGGGCTGCATTTTTCTCCGCCGCACGCTCTCGCGCATTCAAGGCAGCTTGCGACATATCAGTCAGCCAACATCAGAATGCGCGCCACCAATTGGGAGAAACTCAACCCATACTGGCGGGCGGCCATTGGAACCAAACTATGGCTGGTCATACCCGGTGAAGTGTTCACTTCAAGCAGGTAAAAATGACCATCGCGGTCTTGCATCACATCGACCCGCCCCCAACCGCTGCAATCCAGCGCGTGGTAAGCCTGCAATGCCAGCGCTGCCAATTGTTGCTCCGACTCATCACTTAAACCGCTTGGGCAGAAGTATTGTGTTTTATCTGACAAATACTTAGCGTCATAATCGTAAAACACGCCCGGAGGCTGAATACGAATAGAAGGCAAAACTTCATCCCCAAGGATCGCGACAGTAAACTCTGGCCCGCTCAGCCATTTCTCAATCAGTACATCGCTGTCATGTTGGAAAGCTTCAACCAATGCCTTCTGCAATTCGCTGGCGTGATCAACTTTACTCATCCCAACGCTAGAGCCTTCATGGCTTGGCTTGACAATAAGTGGCAGGCCAAGCTTAGCGACACACGCCACCAATTCCTCTGGGGAAAGTGTTTCAAACTGTTGGCGATTCAACGCAACATAAGGCGAAATAGGCAACCCCAAGGCTTGCCAGACTAATTTGGTGCGCAATTTGTCCATTGTCAGGGCGGATGCCATTACACCACTGCCGGTATATGGCAGTTGTAGAAATTCCAATACGCCTTGTAACGTACCGTCTTCGCCACCACGACCATGCAGGGCGATAAACACTTTATCAAAGCCCTGTTCTTTAAGCTGAGTTACCGGAAAATCTTTGGTATCCACCCCATAAGCATCGATACCGGCTTCTTTCAAGCCTGCCAATACCGCCTGACCTGACAGTAATGACACTTCACGCTCCGCAGAGGTCCCACCCAGCAATACCGCGACTTTCTCAGCCATGATGTTCCTCGTCTTTTAACTGTGGCTGCAATTTATGCTCAGCCAATTTACGGGCAATTTTACCAATGTTACCTGCGCCCTGAACCAAGATCAGGTCTTCCCCGTTCAGTATTTGCGCCAACATTTCAGGTGCTGATTCGCTGTCTGGCACTAAAATAGGGTCCAACTTACCGCGATTACGAATCGTTCGGCACAACGCGCGGCTATCTGCCCCTGGGATCGGTGGCTCACCTGCGGCATACACATCCAGCATCAATAAAACATCGACCTGTGACAGCACATTCGCGAAATCGTCATACAGATCGCGGGTTCGGGTATAGCGGTGTGGCTGAAAGAGCATGACAATGCGTTTATCCGGCCAACCAGCACGTGCGGCTTTAATGGTGGCATCCACTTCGGTAGGGTGATGACCATAATCATCAACCAGCATCGCACTGCCTTCTTTACCGTTAACCGGGGCCAGTGGGAAGTTGCCGAGGAAATCAAAACGGCGCCCCGTCCCTTGGAAACCCACTAATGCACGCAGGATATCTTCGTCTTCAATGCCTTCTTCTGTTGCGACAGCGACTGCTGCCGCCGCATTCAGTGCATTGTGGCGACCTGGTGCATTCAAGGTCACCTCTATCAACGGTTTATCCTGACGGCGCAACGTGAAGTGCCCTTGTGGGCCTTCTTGCCGATAGCTGGCGATCTGCACATCAGCATCATCACTGAAACCATAGGTTGTGATGTGACGGCCAACACGTGGCAATAATTCACGCACTACGGGATCATCGATACACATCACCGCACGGCCATAAAAGGGCAAATTGTGCAAAAAGTTAATGAATGTCTGTTTTAAATTTTCGAAGTCGCCTTGGTAGGTATCCATATGATCGGCTTCGATATTGGTAACAATCGCCACCATCGGTTGCAAATGCAGGAATGACGCGTCGCTTTCATCGGCTTCTGCAATCAGGTAACGGCTGGAACCCAAACGAGCATGTGTACCCGCGGCCTTGACTAACCCACCATTGACGAACGTTGGATCTAACCCTGCTTCGGCATAAATACTGGATAACATCGCCGTTGTGGTGGTTTTGCCGTGGGTGCCAGCAACGGCAATCCCATGGCGATAGCGCATCAATTCCGCCAACATTTCTGCGCGGCGGATCACCGGTATTCTCGCCTCACGGGCCGCGACAATCTCTGGGTTATCCGCAGAGATTGCAGTAGAAACCACGACCACGCTCGCATCCAGCACGTTTTCCGGGCGATGATGGAAATAAATCTGTGCACCCAGGGCAGTCAAATGCTGAGTTACCGAGTTGGGTGCTAAATCTGAACCACTAATCTGATAACCTTCGTTGGCCAACACTTCGGCGATACCCCCCATGCCGGCACCACCGATGCCAACAAAGTGAATGTGCCGGACACGTCGCATCTCGGGCACGATAGTACGCAGTTTCGCCAGTTGTTGTGTATTCACGTTTCTCTTCACTTTTTTGTCTGTCATGTATTCACAGCCTGCATTCATCGCCCACTGATCACTGTTTATTTCAAGGTCATCGCTATTTCAAAACCGTAACCATTTAAAATTGTAGCTATTTCAAAGTGATCGCGATTTTACGCTGACTTACTGGCCGCAACCACTTCAGCCGCAACACGCTCAGTCGCGTCAGGGATGGCAACCGATCTGGCCCGTTCAGCCATCGACAGTAATGTTGCACGATCCCAACTCGCCAGCAGGCTGCTAACGCTGGTTGCCGTAAATTGTGGCTGCTCAATAATTTTTGCTGCCCCCGCTTTCTCTAGCGGCAATGCATTCCAATATTGCTGCCGATCTTTATGCTGGAATGGCACAAAAATCGCGGGTAGCCCCGCCGCCGCCACTTCACTGACCGTCAGTGCACCTGAACGGCACACCACGACATCAGCCCAGGCATAAGCCGCTGCCATATCGTCGATAAATTCAACCACTAGGTGCCCGGCCTGCCCCGCTTGTTGGTAAGCCTGCGATACCTCTGGCAGTGCGCCTTTACCGACCTGATGCCACAGCGTTATTTGTTCGCCCAGACTTGCAGCAACCAAAGGCAGGGTCTGATTCAGTATTCGAGCGCCTTGGCTACCACCGATGACCAAGACCCGAATCGGCCCTTCACGGCCGCTCAAACGCACTGCGGGTAATGGCAAGGCCAGTACATCGGTCCGAACCGGGTTACCCACGACATCCGCGTTGGGGAATGCCCCTGGAAATGCCTGTAAAACTTTTTTGGCGATCCTGGCCAACCAACGGTTAGTCAGACCCGCAATCCCATTCTGCTCATGCAATACCACCGGTACGCCACACAGCCAGGCGGCTAAACCACCAGGGCCAGAAACATACCCGCCCATGCCCAACACCACATTGGGTTGGTAATCTCGCATGATTTTCTGCGCCTGACGCACCGCACGATAAATACGTATCGGTGCTGTCAATTGGGCCATTAGGCCTTTGCCACGCAAGCCGGAAATTTTAATAAAATCAATTTCAATGCCATGTTGGGGAACCAGTGACGCTTCCATTCTGTCCGCAGTGCCTAACCAACGCACCTGCCAGCCTTGCGCCATCAAATGATGTGCCACGGCCAAACCGGGGAAGACATGCCCCCCGGTTCCACCCGCCATCACCATCAAACGCTTGGTCTTCCCACTCATCGGGCACTCCTTACAAACGCCTGGGCTTTTGCCAGCCGCGTTTCAAAATCAATACGTAACAACAGCACTATCGCCGTTGACATAATTATCAGGCTTGAACCACCGTAACTTATCAGGGGCAACGTCAGGCCTTTCGTCGGCAACATTCCGGCAGCGGCACCAACGTTAACCAGCGCCTGGAAACTGAACCAGATACCAATTGAACAAGCCAAAAAGCCAGAGAATCGTTGACCAATCTCCAATGCACGGCGGCCAATGGACATCGCGCGAAAAGCGACGAAGAATACCATCAACAGGGCCAAAACCACACCGAAATAGCCGAGTTCTTCACCTAAAATCGAGAAAATAAAATCGGTGTGCGCCTCCGGTAAATACTCCAGTTTTTGTACTGAATTACCTAAACCTTGCCCCCAAAACTCACCACGGCCAAATGCCATCAGTGACTGGGTTAACTGATAGCCGCTGCCAAAGGGATCGGCCCACGGATTCCAGAAGGATGTTACGCGGCGCATACGATAAGGCTCGGCGATAATCAGCAAACAAACCGCGAAGGCACCAGAACCGATAATCGCCATAAACTGCCACATTTTGGCACCTGCCAGGAACAGCATCGCCAGCGTGGTGATAAACAGCACCACCACCGTTCCTAAATCGGGCTGGGCCAGCAACAGCACCGCCAGAATGACCATCACGCCCATGGGTTTACAAAAACCCCAGAAGTTACTGCGGACTTCTTCAACCTTGCGCACCAGATAGCTGGCCAAATAACAAAACAGAGACAACTTGGATAATTCGGCCGGCTGGATACGCAATGGCCCTAGTGCAATCCAACGTGATGCCCCGTTTACCGAGCTACCAACCACCAAAACAACGAGCAGCAAAACAATGGAAATCAATAACATGATATTGCTATAGCGCTGCCAGACATCCATCGGAATACGTAGCGTCACCAGTGACAAACCAAACGCTAATGCCAGATAGAGCGCGTCACGTTTAGCAAACAGGAAAGGGTCATTAGCCAAGCGCTGACCGATTGGCATTGACGCCGACGTCACCATCACAAAACCAATAATCGCCAAACCAAATGTCAGCCACAGCAAGGTTCTGTCATAAAGCACCATGCTGGTGGTGTCGCTCTCCCGCGACCCCATGACATAATGTTTTAAGGTATTAAACAGCCCCAGCCCCGGCATACGCATCAGCCTAACTCCTCTGCCAGACGAGCAAACTCATTACCACGATGCTCAAAGCTGCGGAATTGATCCAGGCTGGCACACGCAGGTGACAGCAGCACCCTATCGCCGGGTAGCACAACTTTTGCCACCAACGCCATAGCCTGCGCCATCGTCTCGGTAAGTTGAGAGACGTCAGGGCGCAACGCAGCCAATTGACCGCCATCGCGGCCAAAACAGTAGACCTTGATGCGATCCCCTTGCAGGAAGTGCGTTAACCCGGAGAAATCAGCAGATTTACCGTCGCCCCCCAACAATAAATGCAAGGTGCCATCAACCTGTAAACCATCCAGCGCGGCTTCAGTGCTGCCCACGTTGGTCGCTTTGGAGTCGTTGATCCAGCGCACACCATGGCGCTCAAGCACCAATTGGAAGCGGTGTGGCAAGCCGGAAAAGGTCGTCAAGGCTTTCAAACTGGATGCCCGTGGGATACCCACGGCATCAGCTAATGCCAGGGCGGCCAGCGCATTGGTATAGTTATGACGCCCACTTAATTTCATTTCACGGGTGTTCAGCACTTTCTCACCACGAACCCGTAACCAAATTTCACCCTGCTGCTTATTCAGGTGGTAGTCACCGACATCGACCCCAAAACTGATGCAACGGCTATCAGCACCACGGACCGGCATGGTGAGTGCATCATCGGCATTCACGACACAAACCTTGGCATTTTCATACACCCGCAGTTTCGCCGCACGGTATTGCTGCAAACCGAGTGGATAACGGTCAGTATGATCTTCCGTCACGTTCAGAATCGTCGCAGCAGAGGCCCGCAAGCTGTGGGTGGTTTCCAGTTGGAAACTTGATAATTCCAAGACAGTTAATTGGTTATCTTGCTTCAGCAATGTCAGTGCCGGAACGCCGATATTGCCGCCGCCCCCCACTGACCAACCTGCCGCTTTTGCCATCTCACCGACCAGCGTCGTCACGGTACTTTTGCCGTTGGAGCCAGTGATAGCCACAACCGGTGCCTGATTTTCACGGCAGAACAGTTCGATATCGCCAATGATCTCGACACCGGCCTCGGCGGCTTCACTTAATGCAGGATGTGCCAGAGCCATACCGGGGCTAACAACAATTAAATCAGCGTCCAGTAGCCATTCTTGGTTCAAATCACCCACATGCTGTTCGACACTTTCGGGTAATTGATCTAAGCCCGGTGGATTGATGCGGGTATCCATCACGCGCGGCGTGACACCACGCGCTATAAAGAAATCAACGCAGGAAAGGCCGGTTAGCCCCAGCCCGATGATGACCACTTTTTTACCCTGATAATCAACCATAATTACCGCACCTTCAGCGTCGCCAGGCCAATCAGCACCAGCATCAGCGAAATAATCCAGAAACGCACGATCACCCGTGGTTCTGGCCAGCCTTTCAGTTCGTAGTGATGGTGAATCGGAGCCATGCGGAAAATACGCTGCCCACGTAACTTAAAGGACCCAACCTGCAAGATAACGGACAGGGTTTCAACCACGAAGACCCCACCCATAATGACTAATAAGAATTCCTGACGCAGTAATACGGCGATAGTGCCTAATGCGCCACCCAGTGCCAGTGAGCCAACATCGCCCATGAACACTTGCGCCGGGTAGGTGTTAAACCATAAGAAACCTAAACCCGCACCGACAATCGCGGTACAGACAATGACCAATTCACCCGCATGGCGCAGGTAAGGAATATGCAGATAAGCGGCAAAGTTCACATTACCGGTTGCCCAAGCGACTAAGGCAAAACCTGCCGCAACGAACACCGTCGGCATAATTGCCAACCCATCCAGCCCATCCGTCAGGTTAACCGCGTTACTGGTACCCACAATCACGAAATATGCCAGCAGGACATACAGCAAGCCCAATTGCGGCATGATGTCTTTAAAGAAGGGCACGACTAATTCAGTGGCCGAGGTATCTTTGCCAATGCTGTACATCGTGAATGCCGCAGCCAAGGCAATAATTGACTGCCAGAAATACTTCCAGCGCGCGATCAAACCCTTGGTGTTTTTACGCACAACTTTGCGGTAATCATCAATAAAACCGACGATGCCATAACCTATAAGAATGAACAGCACACACCAGACATATGGGTTAGAGGGATAAGCCCACATCAGAACCGAAATGGTGATGGAGAAGAGGATCATCAGGCCGCCCATGGTTGGCGTACCGCGCTTACTGAAATGCGACTCTGGCCCATCGTTACGCACAACCTGACCGATTTGCAGCTTTTGCAACCAGGCAATCAAGTGCGGCCCCATCCACAATGAAATAAACAGTGCGGTTAATAGACTCACGATGGCGCGGAACGTCAAATAGGAAAAGACGTTAAAGCCTGAGTAAAATTTCACTAAGTATTCAGCCAACCAAACTAACATGATGCCTTCTCCTGTAACGCACGCACGACATTTTCCATAGCGGCGCTACGTGAACCTTTAATTAAAACAGTGATAACCGGATATTCGTTCAGCAACGCGTTTACACGGGTGCTCAATGTATTTTGATCCTGAAAGTGTTCGCCATTCCCGCTCGCACTGCTCAGTATCTGGCTCAATGTGCCAACGCTTAATACTTTATCGACGCCTGCGAGTTTCGCGGCTTCACCAACCTGACGATGGCAATCTGCCGCGGTTTCGCCCAACTCGGCCATATCACCGACCACCATCACCCGGTAACCCGGCATCTCGGCCAAGACCTGTGCGGCGGCAATCATGGAACCCACGTTGGCGTTATAGCTGTCATCCAACAGCAATTGGCCTTCCGCTAATGGGACGGGGAATAACCGGCCAGGTACTGCTTGTAACTGCGCCAACCCTTGGCGTACTGCGGCTAAATCCGCCCCAACCGACATGGCTAATGCTGCCGCCGCTAACGCATTGGCGATGTTATGCTGCCCCGGTAGAGGCAATTCGATAGCCACGGTGCCAAACGGTGAATGCAAAGTGAAGGAGGTGAGTTGAGGCGTGATCCGCACATCACTGGCATAGAAATCAATATGTTCTGCGGCGTGGGGCGAGAAACGCCAAACCCGTTTGTTATGTAGCGTTTCTTGCCAGTGCGGCCAGTCGTTACTGTCGGCATTGATAATCGCCGTGCCATTGGCAGGCAAGCCAGCGAAGATCTCACCTTTGGCTTGCGCCACACCGGCCAGCGAACCAAACCCCTCCAGATGAGCGGCGGCTAAATTATTCACCAAAGCGCTTTCTGGACGGCTTAAATCGGTGGTGTAGGCAATTTCACCAACATGGTTGGCACCAAGTTCAATAACAGCAAAATCATGTTCGGCCGTTAGGCGCAGCAATGTTAGCGGGACACCGATATCGTTATTAAAGTTACCGGCGGTATACAGCACATTGCCGCATTGGCGCAAAATCGCTGCCGCCATTTCTTTTACCGAGGTTTTACCCGATGAACCGGTTAATGCCACTATCCGAGCCGGAACTTGCTGGCGAACCCAAGCCGCAAATTGCCCTAACGCCAAGCGCGTGTCTTTGACAACTAACTGCGGCCCCCCCACCAGTAAGCGTTTACTTACCAGCAAAGCGCCAGCACCTGCGGCAATAGCATCTTCGGCAAAATCATGCCCATCAAAACGCTCGCCTTTCAGCGCAACAAACAGACAACCAGCAGTGACCTTACGGGTATCAATGGTCACTTCAGTTATCTCAATATCATCGCTGACTGATTCAGCAACGATATATTCAGCATTAAGTAAGCTAGCCAGAAAACGCAGAGAGACCTTAATCATGCCTGCCCCCCTAACAAACGCGCGACGGTGACACGGTCTGAATAATCCAAGCGACGATTGCCAACTAATTGATAATCTTCATGGCCTTTACCGGCAATCAGGACAACGTCGTCTTCTTTGGCTTGCATAATGGCACTGGTTACGGCTTCGGCACGGCCATGTATCGCCTGCACACGCCCCGCGTCCAGCAAGCCACTGAGAATGTCAGCAACAATCGCCTGTGGCTCTTCACTGCGTGGGTTATCATCGGTCACCACGACACAGTCAGCCAGTTGTTCTGCGATACCGCCCATAAGTGGGCGCTTACCTTTATCACGGTCACCGCCACAGCCAAACACACACCACAGCTTGCCGGTGCAATGTAAACGGGCGGCGGCCAAGGCTTTTTCTAATGCATCTGGCGTGTGGGCATAATCCACCACAACGGTTGGTTTACCCGGCGCATTAAACACTTCCATACGCCCACAAACCGGTTGCAGATGAGGCGCTGCAGCTAACAACTGCGCCATGGGATACCCCTGAACCAGTAACGTCGCTAATGCCACCAACAAGTTACTGACGTTGAAAGCGCCCATCAGACGGCTTTCTAGCTCGCCTTCGCCCCAGCTTGAATCAAACGCGATGCTGGCACCATTATCGTGATAAATCACCTTGTTGGCAGATAACCACGGGCCATTCCAGCCTTTGGGGACATTGCCTGCCATGCTGACGGCGACAGCCTGCGGCAATTGGCTTAACCAACGGCGGCCAACGTCATCATCAGCATTGATAATTTTGTGTTCGGACTGATGAGTGGAGAACAGCAGCCATTTGGCCGCCTCATAGCTCGTCATATTGCCGTGATAATCCAGATGATCGCGGCTTAAGTTAGTGAACACTACGGCTGCAAAGGATAACGCAGCAACACGGTCTTGAATCAAACCGTGGGAAGAAACTTCCATGGCGGCAAAAGTCGCACCTTGATCAACCAGATTACGCAGCAAATGTTGAATATCTACGGCAGAACCGGTGGTGTTCTCCGTGGGTATCACCTGCCCTAATAAACCATTACCTACGGTGCCCATGACTGCACTGGTTTCGCCCAGCGCCTGGCTCCATTGTGCTAACAATTGCGTAGTGGTGGTTTTGCCATTCGTTCCGGTTACACCGACCAAACGCAATGCGGCGCCAGGCTGATGGTAAAACTGCCCAGCCAGCGTGGATAAGTGCTGATTCAAATTACGCAAATAAATAACAGGGACGCCATGTATCTCGGCAACGCTGACATCCGGTGCGACACCATCGGCTTCGGCCACAATTGCAGCCACACCCTGGGCGATAGCTTGCGGGATGTAGCGACGCCCATCCGTCTGGTGGCCAACAACCGCAACAAATAAATCGCCGGCAGCTGCAATACGGCTGTCTAATGTCATTTCCCGTAGCGCCCGCTCCGGGACGTCTAGCCCCCAAGGAGCGAATAAGTCGCGCAAATTACGATCTGCCACCTGAACCCTCTTTTGTATTAATCACTAATTCGCTTTTATCACCGGTGGGTAACGCATCTGGCTCAATGTTCATGGTGCGTAAAACGCCGCCCATGATGGCACCGAATACCGGTGCAGAAACCGCACCACCGTAATATTTCCCTGCCTGCGGGTCATTGATCACCACAACCAGAGCAAATCGAGGGTTACTCGCGGGCGCAACGCCAGCGGTGTAAGCGAGGTATCGATCCATATACTTGCCATCGGGACCGACTTTTTTGGCCGTACCGGTTTTAATCGCGATACGGTAGCCTTTGATCGCCGCTTTGGTACCACCACCGCCAGGCAGTGCCACGCTTTCCATCATATGAACCACGGTGCGTACCAGGGGTTCAGGGAAGATGCGTTCACCGGCGACAGGTGGGTCAACTCGGGTTATCGACAGCGGGCGATAGACCCCCATGCTGCCGATGGTTGCATAGACTCGCGCTAGTTGTAACGGTGTTACCATTAGCCCGTAGCCGAAAGAGAAGGTGGCCCTCTCTATGTCAGACCACCGTTGTTTTTTAGGATATAAGCCACTGCTTTCTCCGACCAACCCCAAATTGGTCGCTTTCCCAAACCCAAACCGTGAGTAAGTATCTACTAACGCTGAGGATGGCATCGCTAACGCCAGTTTAGAAACACCGACGTTACTCGACTTCTGTAAGATCCCAGTGACGGATAGCTCAGCGTAACGGGCCACGTCTTTAATCTGGTGACCGTTAACAAAGTACGGCAAGGTATTCAGCACACTGTTCTCTTTCACAACACCATGCTGTAAGGCCGTCATCACTACCATTGGCTTGACTGTCGAGCCGGGTTCAAAAATATCGGTTATTGCCCGGTTACGCATCGCGTCTTTCGGCGTACCGGTTAGGTTATTCGGGTTGTAAGACGGGCTGTTCGCCATCGCCAAGACTTCACCGGTGTTCACATCGACTAATACCGCCGTGCCCGATTCTGCTTTGTTAAACGCCACCGCATTATTGAGCTCGCGGTACACCAACGCCTGCAAACGCTCGTCCACACTCAGCACCAGGTTATGCGCCGCCTGGCTGTCAACAGAGGAGATATCTTCAATAACACGGCCATAATGGTCTTTGCGCACCGTTCGCTCGCCCGGTTGGCCGGTGAGCCAGCGATCAAAACTTTTCTCAACACCTTCAATCCCTTGCCCATCGATATTGGTCACACCAATAATGTGAGCCATCACCTGACCTGCCGGATAGTAGCGACGGGATTCCTGACGTAGATGGATACCGGGTAATTTCAGCTTGCGGATGTAGTCGCCAATCGCGGGGTTCACCTGACGGGCCAGATAGACAAAGCGGCCTTTTGGATTGGCATTAATGCGCGTGGCAAGTTGATCTAAAGGGATTTCTAATGCATCCGACAGGGCTTTCCAGCGGGTATCCAGAGAGATCCCCCCCTGTTCAATCAGTTCTTTTGGATCGGCCCAAACCGCATTGACGGGTACACTGACCGCCAAAGGGCGGCCAGAGCGATCGCTTATCATGCCACGCGCCGTCGGCACCTCTTGTACTCGCAGCGAGCGCATATCCCCCTCGCGCACCAGCTTATCGGGGTTGATCACTTGCAGGTATGCGGTACGCATAATCAGCCCAACCAATGCCAGTAAAATACAACCGCACAGCAACGCAAAACGCCAGCTAATAAAGCTGGCTTGTTCTTCCTGACGCTTTAACTTCCCGGGGCGCGCTGTCTTCATGTATTACCTTGGCGACTGCGAGTCATGATGGTCACTGATTCCTGTACTGGTTAAAAAACAACCTATTATTTAATCACAATGTTTTCTTGTGATGGATCGACATGCTGCATTTTCAGTTTTTCAATAGCGATACTTTCAACGCGGCTGTGATCGCCTAATGCATTCTCTTCTAAAATTAGGTTGCGCCACTCAATATCCAGCGCATCCCTTTCTAATACCAACTGCTCACGCTCGGCGGTCAGTAAGCGAGTACGATGCGCCGTGGTCACGACGAGCACGGCAGAGATCAACACCGCGACCAGTAGGATTAATGGGATTTTGGCATTGCGGATAAGATCTGCCCCAATGACCCCGACTAAACCATGACGCTCGTTGCCTATCACTCACCGATCCTCTCAGCAAAACGGAGTACCGAGCTGCGAGCGCGTGGGTTTTCAGCAATTTCTGCATCCCCTGGCATCATTTTGCCAACCGATTTCAGTGTGCGCCCTCCCATGCTGCGCAGTTGTGCCTCCGTCAATGGCAAGCCTGCGGGGACCTGTGGCCCACGGCTATGATGACGAATAAAGTTTTTCACAATACGATCTTCAAGGGAGTGGAAGCTGATCACTGACAAACGGCCTTCAGGCGCCAAAACCTCGTGCGCGCCATCGAGTGCACGTTCGATCTCTTCCAATTCACTGTTAATGTAAATACGGATAGCCTGGAAGCTGCGAGTGGCTGGATGCTTATGCTTATCCCTAAACGGACTGGCATTAGCGATCAGGTCAGCCAGCTCTTTGGTCCGTGTCATGGGCTGAGTGAGGTTACGCTCAACAATCGCCTTGGCCAAACGCTTGGCAAAGCGCTCTTCGCCGAAGGTTTTCAGCACCCAGGCAATGTCATCAGCGCTGGCTTTCATCAGCCATTCAGCAGCAGACAGGCCACGAGAAGGGTCCATCCGCATATCCAGCGGCCCATCACGCATAAAAGAGAAGCCGCGTTCAGCATCATCAAGTTGTGGTGATGAAACGCCCAAATCCAGCAATATGCCGTCAATACGGCCAACGAGATCCAGATCCCGCACATAATGTGCTAAATCAGAAAAAGGACCATGTACGATAGAGAAACGGGGGTCGGTGATCTGTTTCGCCGCTTCGATAGCTTCTGGATCCCGATCAATTGCAATTAAGCGCCCTTCTGGCCCAAGTTGGGACAAAATCAAACGCGAATGGCCGCCGCGGCCAAAAGTGCCGTCAATGTAGATACCGTTATCACGGATATTCAGGCCCTTTACGGCCTCATCCAGCAATACACTGGTATGTTTGTAGTTGTTATCTACCGTTTTGTTGTTGTCTACCATACTTATAGCGATAAGCCCTGTAGCCGCTCAGACAAAGGTTCCTGAGTTGACTGTTCTGCGTCGATGTCATCCTTGACTTGTTGATACCAGGTCTGTTCATCCCACAGCTCAAATTTATTGAACTGCCCAACCAGCATCACTTCTTTGTTTAGCCCGGCGTGCTGACGCAATGTCCCTGCAATCAGTAAGCGCCCAGCGCCGTCCATCTGACATTCACTGGCATGCCCTAACAGCAAACGCTGAACTCGACGTTCAGCAGGGTTCATGCTCGACAGACGCGATAACTTTTGTTCAATGATTTCCCATTCAGGCAGTGGGTAAAGCAACAGGCATGGTTGGTGAAGGTCTATGGTACAGACCATCTGGCCTTGCGATTCCTCATTCAGTGACTCCCGATAACGGGTAGGTACGGCAAGCCGCCCTTTACTGTCGAGGTTAACCATTGTTGCACCACGAAACATGACTGAGTTACCCCTTCACGACCCAATTCACCACTTTCCCCCACAAATCCCCACATTTAAGAGTTTACGGATGGTATGAAAACCTTGTCAAGCCAGAGCCGATGCGGTTTAACAATATTTATGGGTTGTTTTTGCGATATATCCCATAGAAGGGGATATTTTAAGGGATGAAATAGAAAATAACGTCATGATAAACGGGCTATTTTTCCGCCAGTAATTCTGGCTACTTAAATAAATAATAAATTGTCAATTAATTGTCTCATTATTTCCTTCTGCAAGGAAGGTCTCACTTTCAGTATGAAAATTACACTATTCGAAATGGAGCAAACTGAGTGCAAATCCTGTGACTACTGGTCTTCCCTAAAGCGCGCTAGCAGTAAATGAGGCTCAAAACCACGCTGACACAATAATACCCTTGCAGATAACCAGCATTACAGCGGCGTCATTTTACTTCAATTAGCTGACGAGAGATTTATCTATTTTGAAATAAATTATTAGTGCGTATTTTTTGTCACGATTGAAATATGAATCTCTTCGGACAGATAACTCTTAAATTAAAAAAACGGGTTAAATATGAGGTTATTGACAAAGTGCCCGCGACGGAGAGAACAGGCAGATCGTAAAGACGCCGTAAATACATCCATGTAGGCTCGAGCCGCGCCATCCTTGGCGCGGACGCTTTACTCCTCTGCCTATCCTCACCGTTCAAGATCGAGTCATCGGGGTTTGTCAGCAGTCTGGTTAAATATGTGTGTTTTTTATCTTCTTCTGTTTGCAGTTTGGCTTAAACGGCAGAAAATACCGGCGTTTTTCACAGAAACAACAACCAACTGTTTTTTAAAGGAAATCCTATTAATTTTTGTTTTAATCACCAAAAAAAGGACATTTCCCCACAGGATAAAGTATAAAAATCAGTCAAATGTTAAAAATAAAAATTTTATGCTGGTTATATTAACCAATTCAGTAATGTAAACTACCAACAAAACAAAATAACGACACAATAACCCTATATTTAAATAATAATCAAAATATAAAACCAACTAATGATTTTGATAAAAAGCTTTTTGGCAGATTTATCTCCCAAGCATGGAGTTTATGACAATGTTTTCAACTGGGCCTCGTTGGCGTAGCGCTGTAGCCGATACCTTTGCACTCGTCGTGTATTGTTTTGTCATCGGCATGGCAATTGAAGTGGTTATCTCGGGAATGACCTTCCGGCAATCGCTTTCTTCGCGCCTGCTCTCAATACCCGTCAATATTCTTATTGCCTGGCCTTATGGTATGTATCGAGATGCTTTTATACGTTTTGCCCAGCGCCATGCTGGCCAGCGTTTTTGGGCACGTAATTTGGCTGATCTATTAGCTTATGTCAGTTTCCAGTCACCGGTTTATGCCATGATTTTGTGGTCGGTTGGGGCAGATTTCGAGCAAATGATATCAGCGGTCGCCAGTAACGCCGTGGTTTCAATGGTTATGGGGGTGGCCTACGGCTATTTTTTGGAATATTGTCGCCGGCTATTCCGCGTTGCAGGTTATGTTTGATCTACCTGTTCGTTATCTTTTATGGCGCGGACACTTGGCTCCCCGGCCTATCCTCAGCATCTTCAGATCGCGTTATCGGGGTTTGTCAGCAATCAAAATCAGGGCGGGTGCCCTGATTCGTTATAGTGAACTACCTGCGGCTTAGGCTTAGAGTGCCACGGCGGAATAAATTGCGGCGAATCCGCGTTAACCCCGGTTTTGGCTTATGGGGTTCATCCAGACTGGCCAATACCAGCTCCAGCACCCGTTCAGCAACATCACGATGGCGCTGTGCCACTGCCAATACTGGGCATTCAAGGAAATCTAACAGCTCGTTATCACCAAAAGTCGCAATGGCCAGATTGCAGGGTAAGCGGCCACTTTGTTTTAGGGTGACGTCCATAACACCCTGTAAAAGTTGGAATGACGTGGTAAACAGTGCCTGTGGCATTGGGTGCGTTTTCAGCCATTCAGCAAACAACACACCTGCGGCTTCGCGTTCATAGCTGTTGGCATATAGGTATTCCACTTTACGCGGATCGTCCTTCCACGCTTCACGAAAGCCCATCTCACGCAGAAAACTGACTGACAGCTCCGGTAGCGCCCCCAGATAAAGCACCGATTCAGCCGGGAAGGAGCGCAGTTCTTGCGCTAACATCTGCGCATCTTCCTGATCCGCCCCGACCACACTGATAAAATGCTCACGATCAAGCGCCCGATCTAAGGCAATGATCGGGAATGGGTCTTTGGCCCAGCGCTGATAGAAAGGGTGTTCTGGCGGCAATGCCGTCGACACAATGATCGCATCAACCTGGCGTTGTAACAGGTGCTCAACGCAGCGCATTTCATTATCCGGCTGGTCTTCTGAACAGGCTATCAGCAACTGGTAACCACGCTGACGAGCCTGACGCTCCAGATAATTGGCAATACGGGTGTAGCTGGTATTTTCCAGATCTGGGATCACCAAACCGATCGAGCGGGTTCTGCCCGCGCGCAAACCTGCCGCGACTGCATTCGGGTGATAGTTATGTTCCCTGACAACCGCCATAACTTTATCTACTGTTTTATCGCTGACCCGGTACTGTTTCGCTTTGCCATTAATGACATAACTGGCCGTTGTGCGCGAAACGCCCGCAAGGCGCGCGATCTCATCCAGTTTCACGTTAACCCCTTATAAACCCAGTAAAGTGATGAAAAGCAGAGCGCTCTGCCGAGAGCCAGCATCCCTGTGTCTTTTCAGCCGAACTTATCGACCCAGAGGATGATAAGTGAACCCAAAAAATTTGCCTACCCAGAGTTATCAGCGTTGCAGCCAGACGGCAAGCGAACGATCCTGATGAACTGATTTAGATCAAATGATTTGAGTGAGCAAGAGCCGCTAGCCAACAATTTGGCCTCCAGAGCGATCTAACCTCCAAAATAAGGTGATCTCCGGATAAACAGGCTATAGACATAGTTTAACTATGGATATAATCCGTTATAGATCTAACCGCAGAACTCACTATTGAGCAACCGCTTTAACGGTTATATAACGCTACTTAGGTTAAAAAATAAGAAAAATAAATATCCTCCGGCATAGCCGGAGGTTTTTCATATGCGCCTATAAGGCTCTGTTACCAGCCGCGCCCTAACAGGCGCATCGCGATCTGACATTTGCATCTATGGATTACTTACGGCCCGTAAACGGGCTACCGGGATACGGGATCGAGAGTTGCTCACCCATTTTATCCTCTTCCAATTGGTGCTTTATGTATTCTTGTATCCTGGCCGTGTTTTTCCCTACCGTATCAACGTAATACCCTCGACACCAAAACTCCCTGTTACGGTATTTGAACTTCAAATCGCCAAACTGCTCATAAAGCATCAGACTGCTCTTTCCCTTCAGGTACCCCATAAATCCCGAGACACTCATCTTGGGCGGGATCTCCAGAAGCATATGGATGTGATCCACACAGTATTCTGCTTCCAGGATATTCACGTTTTTCCATTCGCACAGTTTTCTTAAAATACTGCCAATCGCTCTGCGTTTTTCCCTGTAGAACACCTGCCTTCGGTACTTCGGCGCAAAAACTATATGATATTTACAGTTCCATCGGGTGTGCGCTAAGCTCTTTTCATCCCTCATTGGGACCCCCTTTTGATTTCTTGTTGAACATTTGCAGTTGCCAGACCGCAAACTGTTTTAACAAATCAAAAGGGGTTTTTATAACTGACCCAAAGCTGAAAGCTTTACTGAACCCCCAGCCTAGCTGGGGGTTTTCTGGGCACAAAAAAGCTCAACGCTATGCGCTGAGCCCGATCATTAGAGCGAAATCAGCATTAATTAACGCATGATTTTGTCACCACGCGATACGCCGACAATCCCAGAGCGAGCAACTTCCACTATTTCAGCGACTTCACGCACCGCATTCAAAAACGCATCCAGCTTCTCGCTAGTACCCGCTAGCTGAACGGTATAGAGCGTTGCGGTCACATCCACAATTTGCCCACGGAAGATTTCTGCACAACGCTTCACCTCTTCACGGCCATAACCACTGGCTTGCAACTTCACCAACATGATTTCGCGCTCAACATGTGAGCCAGAAACCAACTCACTGACACGTAAGACGTCCACCAACTTGTGCAGCTGCTTTTCAATCTGCTCCAGAACCTTGGCATCACCCACGGTCTGGATGGTCATGCGGGAAAGCGTTGGGTCATCGGTTGGCGCGACCGTCAGGCTTTCGATATTATAGCCACGCTGAGAAAACAGCCCCACCACCCGTGAGAGTGCACCTGACTCATTTTCCAGCAGTACTGATAAAATCCGGCGGCGCATAATTAAGTCCTCTCCGTTTTGCTTAGCCACATTTCGTCCATGCCACCACCACGAATCTGCATCGGGTAAACATGTTCTGTTTCATCGACAGTCACATCCACAAAGACCAAACGATTGGTTTCGGATAATTGTGTCAGTGCGTCTGCCAGCTTACTTTCCAGCTCATCCGGCGTATTAATAGCCACACCAATATGGCCATAGGCTTCAGCCAACTTGACAAAATCAGGCAGCGAATCCATATACGACTGAGAATGGCGGCCTGAATAAATCATGTCCTGCCATTGTTTCACCATCCCCAGATAGCGGTTATTCAGGTTTAATACCAACACTGGCAAGTTATATTGCAGTGCGGTTGATAACTCCTGAATATTCATCTGGATACTGCCATCACCGGTCACACAAACGACGGTTTCATTAGGCAAAGCCAATTTAACCCCAAGCGCCGCTGGCAAGCCAAAGCCCATCGTGCCCAAGCCACCGGAGTTAATCCAACGACGTGGCTTATCAAAGGGATAGTAAAGAGCCGCAAACATCTGATGTTGGCCCACATCAGAGGTAACGTACGCATCGCCTTTAGTCAGACGATGTAAGGCTTCAATCACCGCTTGTGGCTTGATTTTCCCACTGTCTTTGTTGTAGCCCAAGCAATTACGGGTGCGCCATTGTTCAATGGATTGCCACCAATCGCGCAAGCTATCAAAATCTTGTGTACAGCCGACCTGCGACAACAAATCTAACATTTGTGTCAGTACTTGTTTGGCATCACCCACAATCGGGATATCGGCGGTGACCGTTTTCGAGATCGATGTCGGATCGATATCAATGTGTAGCACTGTGGCATCAGGGCAATATTTTGCTAAATTATTGGTGGTACGATCGTCAAAACGGACACCGACGGCAAAAATCAGATCAGTATTGTGCATGGCCATATTGGCTTCAAAGGTACCATGCATCCCCAACATGCCGACACTTTGGCGATGCGTACCAGGGAAACTGCCTAGCCCCATCAGAGAGCTGGTTACCGGTAAGTTCAGCTTCTCTGCCAATATCAGTAATTCTTCATGGCAAGCGGCGTTAATCGCACCACCACCGACATACATAATGGGCCGTTTAGCCGCCATAATCGTTTGCAGTGCACGCTTAATCTGCCCACGGTGGCCTTGCACCGTAGGATTATAGGAGCGCAAACTGACTTGCTCTGGATAGGCGTAAGGCATTTTTACTGCTGGGCCGACAATGTCTTTTGGCAAGTCGATAACCACCGGACCGGGACGGCCAGTGGATGCCAGATAAAAGGCTTTTTTCAACACCATCGGGATGTCTTCTGTGCGCTTAACCAAGAAGCTATGTTTGACCACTGGGCGGGAGATCCCCACCATGTCACATTCTTGGAAGGCATCAAAACCAATCAATGAGCTTGGCACTTGGCCTGAAAGCACCACCATTGGCACTGAATCCATATAGGCGGTCGCAATACCGGTAATCGCATTGGTTGCACCAGGACCAGACGTGACCAGTACAACACCGACCTCGCCCGTTGCCCGCGCATAACCATCGGCCATGTGAACCGCACCTTGTTCATGGCGCACCAGCACGTGATCGATGCCTCCGACCGTGTGCAGGGCATCGTAAATATCAAGTACGGCCCCGCCGGGATAACCGAATACATGCTTAACGCCCTGATCAATTAACGATCGGACCACCATCTCGGCTCCTGACAACATCTCCATGGGTTTTGCCTCCGGGCTTAGTTTGCTCATTGGATAACGGGAATTCATTTCCACGATATTCTGTAGGAAAGGCGCAACGCCTCTTTATTCTTATTTGTGGCTTCTTACTTATTTGAGCGTTTTTAACGTAACGAATTTATTAACATAACGTCAGAATTTCTGGCAGGCAAACAGCAATTCTCCGCACTAAAGATAATTATATTGGTCACGCGCTGAAATTACGTCAATTAAAGGAATAATCCCCCAGAAAACAAGTTAAAACTGGTTTATAACATCGAGGTAGTGAATGGTTATGGAACTAAATCAGGCTGATAATTTTCACTCGTTGGATTCAGTAGAATGATGGGAATTACCCATAAATAGGTAGGTCAGGGCCAAACACAGCAGAACGGTCAGAAAGACAGCAGCGACCAGTGTGAGACTTAACACCGGTCACTGCGGGGAGGAATGGTGAACAAATTAATCGCTATACATCAAGTCAATTTCATTCTGATAGCGTTGAAGAATGATTTTCCGCCGCAACTTCATCGTAGGCGTTAACTCACCGGTTTCCATAGTGAACGCCTGAGGCAACAGCGTAAACTTTTTTACTTGCTCAAACAGAGCCAGCTCTTTTTGTATCTCTTTCAGCCGTTGCTCAAACATGTTAACAATGTGGCTATGGCGCAATAGCTCCAACCGATCGTGATATTTCAAGTTGATGGATCGGGCATACTCTTCCAGCGATTCAAAACTCGGGACAATCAACGCTGATACAAATTTGCGGGTATCCGCAATAATCGCTACCTGCTCAATAAAACGATCCTGTCCGAGTGTGCCTTCGATCATTTGTGGGGCAATATATTTCCCCCCCGACGTTTTCATCAGGTCTTTCAGACGTTCGGTAATAAACAGATGACCCTGAGCATCCAGAGCACCCGCATCCCCCGTCTTAAGCCATCCGTCTTCGGTAAAGGCTTCTAGCGTCTCTTGTGGCTTTTTGAAATAGCCACGCATCACGATAGGCCCACGCACCTGAATTTCATTCTCTGCCCCTAAGCGAACATCAATACCCGGTAAGGGCTTGCCGATAGAACCAAAGCGGAAGTTTTGCTCTTCCCAACAAGAAACCGTGGCACAGGTTTCAGTCATGCCATAGCCGTATTTAATATTGACCCCAATCGCCTGGAAAAACAGAATGATATTATCATCTAACCGTGCGCCAGCCGCGGGCAGAAAACGTACCCGCCCCCCTAACACACCGCGTAATTTGCGCAATACCAAACGGTCTGCCAGTGTGTACATCTGCTCTGAGAGCCAAGGTAATGGCCGCCCCTGCTGCAACCGTTTGAATTTACGTTCACCGCACCCCACTGCCCAGTGGAATAGCACGCGTTGATGCCACTTTGCCAAGGCGACTTTGTCATTAATCGCGCTGAATACTTTCTCGTAGAAGCGAGGCACCGCGCACATCACCGTTGGTTTTACTGCCTGCATAGCAGAGCGCACCCAATCCGTATTACGGATATAGACGTTCTGAGCACCGGTATGCATCACATAGAAACTCCAGGCTCTTTCAAAAACATGAGATAACGGCAAAAAACTGAGGGACACATCTTGTGGTGTGAGGGTTAACCGCTGGTCATGCAAATAGAGTTGAGCTGCCATATTACGGTAATCCAACATCACGCCTTTTGGCTCCCCCGTGGTACCCGACGTATAAATTAGCGTAAACAGATCGTCTAAATCACAGCCTTCAATGCGCGTAGTTAACAGGTGCTGTTGTACGGTATCGGGTTGCTGTTGCTGCTCAAAGTCAGCCAAATGCTGGGCGTACTCACAGCCACGTAAGTCCACCGCAGGATCCAAGACGATGATATGAGCCAGTTGCGGGCAGAGAGGTTGCAGCGTGATGGCAATATCAAATTGGGATTGCTCACCGACAAACAAAATCCGCACATCAGCATCATTGACGATATAGGCTGCCTGAGCGGCGGTATTGGTGGCATACAAGGGGACACTAACGCCACGTAACTGTAAAATAGCCAGATCGACAAGTGACCACGCCATACTGTTATTAGCAAAGATGCCAATGCGCTCTTGTATTGCAGCCCCCAAAGAGAGCAATGCAGTAGAAATCCGAGTGACATGCTCGTCAATTTGCTGCCAGTTGAGCTGCTTTTCACCCTCTGGTGACCATTCACGAAAGGCTACCAGCTCTGAACGGTCACTGACTTGCTGACGCAACCTACGTACCAGGTGATATTGATGTAATTTATGAATCATAAAGAATTACCGCTCGCTGGTGAAATATCCATTAAAGTGTGTTGCAAGATTTGTACGACAACATTCAGCGTACAGGTGTTCACTTTTTTTTCGCGCAGTCTACTCACTCTGTGCGCTATGGCAAATAATATTCCATATAAGAGGTAAGGTTTTGATGAAAAACACAACGGGCTGGACGATAAATTAGCGGGAGTCTCCGTCATCCCATGGCATTTCATTGAATTGAATTGAACTGAACTGAACGAGCGATCATGTGCAATAGGCGTTGTTGTGTACGCTATCAGTTTCGATGGGTAATCATTTGTGACAAACACTCTATTTTGAAAAACAATCTATTTCGATAAACAATCTATTCCGAAAAACAATCAGTTCCGAAAAATAATCAGTTTCGATAAACAGCATACATTGCCGTGAGCGATGCGATTTTTTGAGATGAAAATATGAGATATGGTTAGGTGAATGATTGCCTGCTACCAATAACAAGATGAACTCAGCAGCAGGACTTAATGATCAGAACTTAATGATAAATCATTAAACGGGAGAACTAAATTGCCCGAGTAACGCTTTCATCCATTGATGGCCTTTATCTCTATCCGTAGATTCATGCCATGTAAGGTAACAGGCGCGCGAAGTATTTTCCCAAGGTAATGAAATTAACTTTAGATTCAACGCCTCACTGTATGTTTTTACCAACCAGCGGGGAGCAATTGCCACAAAATAAGTCTGAGAAACAATATTTAGCACACTGTTCATATCAGTACTTTCATAAGCAATAGATTGAGTACTGGTTGTTGAGTCGTAATAAGGCTCACTGAATGACCCTTTTTTATCTAATGATACAACCGCGTGAGATTCGGAAAGGAGCTGATTTTCAGTAATTGAATCATTAATACGTGGGTGATCTTTAGAAACGGCCAGCACTAATTCATCTTTAAATAAAGGGATGCGGTGAAAATCCGGGCGGTCGAACTCGGTGTAGCCGATGACAAACTCGGTCTCCTGATAACGTAGTTGATGCTCAATGTTGTCATTAAGATAAGATTTGATGACCAGTTGAACATTAGGCGCTGATTGTTTTACCCGCTGTACAATCTGAGCCGCCAGTCGAACATCTAACGGGCTACAAATCGATAGATTAAACAGCCGTTCACTGTTTTTCGCTTCAAACCCTGCACCGGGTAACTCATTTTGTACTAACTGCAATGCCTGGCGTACCGGCCCGAAGAGCTGACGGGCTCTGGCTGTAGGCTGTATGCCACGACCATAACGGACAAAGAGCTCATCATTGAACATGACTTTCAAACGGGCAACAGCATTACTTACAGCAGGCTGGGACATACCAAGAGACTGTGCCGCACGTGTCACATTTTGCATTTGCATCACAGCATCGAAAACAGTTAACAAATTTAGGTCGACACTTCTTAAATGGACATCGATAGATTCTTTTTTAGTTGCTTGACTGTCAGTTACTAAGTTGTATTCAGACATGCTTAACTCCACTAAGCTTTATGCAGATGGCGCGATTAATAAAAGGACTTCTCTGATATTGATATACCCTTATTCTTCAACGTTGCTCGTGCCGCTCACTGACGTGAGCTAGCGCATCAAAATTCGCTCATTATTTCTTGCTGTAACACCAATGGCTATGGGTAGACGCTGTTGCAATATCCTTAATCTCTTACTATTAATAACGCCAATGTTCTCTTGTATTACCTTTGTAGGGTAAATTTGAGTTTCATCCTTGTATAAATGTGAGATACGGTTCACACCTAATGCATTCTGTTGTCAGTAATTCTCCATAAAAAACACATAAACAAAAAACCTATACAAAGTCATTTATATAGCCACCACAACAAATTTATATTAGTAATATAAAAATTTTAATTATAATCACCAATAATAAAATTAACGAGATGATCACATCACAAAATGAGATGATTGACAACTATGCCATTAATAAATAATAAATTCATCAATTAAAACTTATCATTTCTTAATTTTACGCAGAAACTCATTGAATAATTTAAAGCACTTCATTTTATTTAATTATAATTAATTGATTTAGTCACAAAATATCAAGACTATAAATATACAACTCATATAAAAATAGTTACTAATCTTTAATAAGCATCATAAAAAAAAATGGATAAAGGGCGATATCTTACATGGATCAATTTATCTTATACATCTCAACACTGCCCCTATCACTCTCATTAACTCATAAAAAAATCGAATCAAATAGGCAAAACAATCAGCATTCATGTTGGGTTGGGCGACAAGCCGCCGCGGAGAAACACGGAAAGCACAATAACCCAGATAATGGTAATTATGCCAAACAATTAAAAAATCATGAGCGACTTGTTCAGGACAATACTCTGTAAAAATGATTATTTTGGATTTTAGCTCCAATTAAAAGAAGTCGGAATTCGCTCAACCAGTTGAAGTCGCCATTTTAAACAATTGTTGACACAAACATAGAATTCACGTATCAATTTAGGCAACGCAATATTTTCACTGATGAGAAGCTGAAATTTATGTTCTACTCAACCCGTCTACTAAGCCTACTACTTAACGCATCTCTCTTGCGCGGTATGTTGGTGGACGGAAATCAGAACTGATTCAGCCATCAAGATTAACAAGCCCGCGCAAATGCGCGGGTTTTTTTTGTGCCCAGAAAACCCCCAGCTAGGCTGGGGGTTCAGTAAAGCTTTCAGCTTTGGGTCAGTTATAAAAACCCCTTTTGATTTGTTAAAACAGTTTGCGGTCTGGCAACTGCAAATGTTCAACAAGAAATCAAAAGGGGGTCCCAATGAGGGATGAAAAGAGCTTAGCGCACACCCGATGGAACTGTAAATATCATATAGTTTTTGCGCCGAAGTACCGAAGGCAGGTGTTCTACAGGGAAAAACGCAGAGCGATTGGCAGTATTTTAAGAAAACTGTGCGAATGGAAAAACGTGAATATCCTGGAAGCAGAATGCTGTGTGGATCACATCCATATGCTTCTGGAGATCCCGCCCAAGATGAGTGTCTCGGGATTTATGGGGTACCTGAAGGGAAAGAGCAGTCTGATGCTTTATGAGCAGTTTGGCGATTTGAAGTTCAAATACCGTAACAGGGAGTTTTGGTGTCGAGGGTATTACGTTGATACGGTAGGGAAAAACACGGCCAGGATACAAGAATACATAAAGCACCAATTGGAAGAGGATAAAATGGGTGAGCAACTCTCGATCCCGTATCCCGGTAGCCCGTTTACGGGCCGTAAGTAATCCATAGATGCAAATGTCAGATCGCGATGCGCCTGTTAGGGCGCGGCTGGTAACAGAGCCTTATAGGCGCATATGAAAAACCTCCGGCTATGCCGGAGGATATTTATTTTATCCGCTGAGCGCAAATGTAAAAAAAGGAACAACCCATGAGCCAACAAGTCATTATTTTTGATACAACATTGCGCGACGGTGAACAAGCATTGCAAGCCAGTCTGAGTGTGAAAGAGAAGCTGCAAATCGCGCTGGCATTGGAAAGAATGGGGGTCGATATCATGGAGGTGGGTTTCCCTGTCTCCTCCCCTGGTGATTTTGAATCGGTTCGTACTATCGCTCAGCAAGTGAAAAATAGCCGGGTTTGCGCCTTGGCACGTTGTGTGGATAAAGATATTGATGTTGCGGCAGAGGCATTGCGAATTGCAGAAGCTTTCCGTATTCATGTGTTTTTGGCCACCTCAACCTTGCATATCGAATCCAAGTTAAAGCGTTCGTTTGACGATGTGCTGGCGATGGCGGTCCACTCCGTGAAACGTGCTCGTAACTATACCGATGACGTCGAGTTTTCTTGTGAAGATGCTGGCCGTACTCCAATTGATAACTTATGCCGTGTCGTCGAGGCCGCGATTACCGCCGGTGCCACCACAATCAATATCCCGGATACCGTCGGTTACACCACCCCTTATCAATTTGGTGGCATCATCACTGACTTGTATGAACGTGTTCCCAATATTGATAAAGCCATTATCTCTGTTCATTGCCATGATGACTTGGGCATGTCCGTTGCCAACTCCATTACTGCAGTACAAGCCGGGGCGCGTCAGGTCGAAGGGACCATCAACGGCTTAGGTGAGCGTGCAGGTAACTGTTCATTGGAAGAGGTGATCATGGCCATTAAAGTGCGCCATGAAATGTTGGGCGTGCACACCAATATCAATCATCAGGAAATTTACCGTACCAGCCAGTTGGTCAGTAAAATTTGCAATATGCCTATTCCCGGCAATAAAGCCATTGTCGGCAGTAATGCCTTCGCTCACTCCTCCGGTATTCATCAGGATGGTGTCCTGAAAAATCGCGAAAACTACGAAATCATGACCCCGGAATCCATCGGTCTGAAAGAAGTCCAATTGAACCTGACATCCCGTTCAGGTCGTGCGGCAGTGAAGCACCGGATGGAAGAGATGGGTTATCAGGATAAAGATTACAATTTAGATTCTTTGTACGATGCCTTCTTGAAATTAGCCGATAAAAAAGGCCAGGTCTTTGACTACGATTTGGAAGCATTGGCCTTTATTAATAAGCAGCAGGAAGAGCCTGAATATTATCGTTTGGACTATTTCAGCGTCCAGTCGGGTTCCAGTGTCATGGCAACTGCCTCAGTAAAATTGGTCTGTGGTGAAGAAATAAAATCAGAAGCGGCCACCGGTAACGGCCCGGTTGATGCGGTGTATCAGGCCATCAATCGCATTACCGACTACCCAATTGAACTGGTGAAGTATCAACTGTCGGCCAAAGGTCAGGGTAAAGATGCATTGGGTCAGGTTGATATCGTGGTTGACCACAAGGGGCGTCGCTTCCATGGCGTAGGTTTGGCAACTGACATTGTTGAGTCATCCGCTAAGGCGTTGGTTCACGTATTAAATAACATCTGGCGCGCCCATCAGGTCGAAAAAGAGAAGCAGCGTCTGCAACAAAATAATCAGGAAATGGTGTGAACATGACGAAGACTTATCATATTGCAGTGTTGCCCGGCGACGGTATCGGCCCTGAAGTAATGGCTCAGGCAAGTAAAGTATTAGATGCGGTGCGTCAGCGCTTCGGTCTCAAGATTTCAACCAGTGTTTACGATGTTGGTGGCGCTGCCATTGACCGCCATGGTAGCCCATTACCGGCAGCAACGGTCGCGGGATGTGAACAGGCAGATGCCATTTTATTTGGCTCCGTAGGCGGCCCAAAATGGGAACACCTGCCACCGGCAGAACAACCTGAGCGTGGTGCCTTATTGCCTTTGCGTAAACATTTCAAATTATTCAGCAATTTGCGCCCTGCCCGTTTGTATCAAGGATTGGAGGACTTCTGTCCATTGCGCAGTGATATCGCGGCCAGAGGTTTTGATATCCTGTGTGTCCGTGAATTAACCGGCGGTATCTATTTCGGCCAGCCGAAAGGCCGTGAAGGCCAAGGCATGCACGAGCGGGCCTTTGACACCGAAGTTTATCATCGCTTCGAAATTGAACGTATCGCCCGTATTGCTTTCGAATCAGCCCGCAAACGCCGTAGTAAAGTAACGTCCATTGATAAAGCCAACGTGTTGCAAAGTTCAATCTTGTGGCGTGAAGTGGTCAACGGGATCGCGGCGGATTACCCAGATGTTGCGTTGTCCCATATGTACATTGATAACGCCACCATGCAGTTAATCAAAGACCCTTCCCAATTTGACGTGTTGCTGTGCTCTAACTTGTTTGGCGATATCTTGTCCGATGAATGCGCCATGATCACCGGCTCCATGGGCATGTTGCCATCAGCCAGTTTGAATGAACAAGGTTTTGGTCTATATGAACCCGCAGGCGGTTCCGCACCGGATATCGCGGGTAAGAACATTGCCAACCCTATCGCTCAGATCCTGTCATTAACCCTGTTGCTGCGTTTTAGCTTAGGTAAAGATGATGCCGCTGACGCCATTGAGCGCGCGATCAACCAGGCATTGGAGCAAGGTTATCGCACTGCGGATTTAGCCGGGGATGGTCACGCAATCGGCACTCACGAAATGGGCGATATCATCGCTAAATTCGTGGTTGAAGGGGTATAAAATGGGCACAACATCATCTCAGAGCAAAACGTTATACCAAAAATTGTACGATGCGCACATTGTGCATGAAGCCCCCAATGAGACCCCATTGCTGTATATCGACCGCCATTTAGTGCATGAGGTCACCTCACCGCAAGCCTTTGATGGTTTGCGTGCCATGGGCCGCCCGGTGCGTCAACCGGGTAAGACTTTCGCTACCATGGATCACAACGTTTCTACCCAAACAAAAGACATTAACGCCAGTGGTGAGATGGCCCGTATTCAGATGCAAGAGTTAATTAAAAACTGCGCTGAATTCGGTGTCTCATTGTATGACCTGAACCACCCTTTCCAAGGGATCGTGCATGTCATTGGCCCTGAGCAAGGCATGACGTTACCGGGCATGACCATCGTTTGTGGTGACTCACATACCGCCACTCACGGCGCATTCGGCTCCTTGGCCTTTGGTATCGGCACCTCAGAAGTTGAGCATGTGTTGGCGACCCAAACCCTGAAGCAGGGGCGAGCCAAAACCATGAGAATCGAAGTGAATGGCACTGTCGGCGCGGGTATTACGGCTAAAGACATCGTGCTGGCGATTATCGGTAAAACCGGGAGCGCAGGCGGTACTGGCCATGTGGTGGAGTTCTGTGGCAGCGCGATTGAAGCGTTGAGCATGGAAGGCCGGATGACATTATGCAACATGGCGATCGAAATGGGGGCCAAAGCCGGTTTGGTTGCCCCTGATGACACCACCTTTGCCTATCTGAAAGGCCGTCAGTTCGCCCCAACTGGCGAGCAATGGGAACAAGGTGTTGCCTACTGGCGTACCCTGAAATCTGATGCTGATGCCCAATTCGATACCATCGTGACACTGGATGCCGCTGATATCGCGCCACAGGTGACGTGGGGAACCAATCCGGGTCAGGTCATTGCGGTTAATCAAATCATTCCTGCCCCTGAGTCTTTCAGCGATCCGGTCGAACGTGCATCAGCAGAGAAAGCCTTAGCTTATATGGACTTGCGCCCCGGCATTAAATTGACTGAAGTGGCGATTGATAAAGTCTTTATCGGCTCTTGCACTAACTCACGTATTGAAGATTTACGTGCGGCAGCGGCTATTGCCCAAGGGCGTAAAGTCGCCAAGGGTGTGCAAGCTATCGTGGTGCCAGGCTCCGGCCCGGTGAAAGCGCAGGCAGAAGCGGAAGGTTTGGATAAGATCTTTATCGCCGCAGGTTTTGAGTGGCGTCTGCCCGGTTGCTCGATGTGTTTGGCCATGAATAATGACCGCCTGGAGCCCGGCGAACGTTGTGCCTCCACCAGCAACCGTAATTTTGAAGGCCGCCAAGGCCGTGGGGGGCGCACACATTTGGTCAGCCCAGCCATGGCCGCCGCTGCCGCCGTCAGTGGTCATTTTGCTGATGTTCGCGAATTATCCGCCACCACCCACTAACCGGAGACACCACCATGGCAAAATTTATTCAACACATTGGTTTGGTTGCGCCGTTAGATGCAGCAAACGTCGATACCGACGCGATTATCCCTAAGCAGTTTTTGCAAAAAGTGACTCGCACGGGCTTTGGTCAACACCTGTTTAACGATTGGCGTTTTTTGGATGATGCCGGCAAGGTACCGAATCCTGATTTTGTCCTGAACCTGCCTCGCTATCAGGGTGCCACTATTTTGTTAGCCCGTGAGAATTTTGGCTGTGGCTCCTCACGTGAACACGCACCATGGGCGCTGACGGATTTTGGTTTTAAAGTGGTTATCGCCCCGAGTTTTGCTGATATTTTTTATGGTAACGCGTTTAATAACCAATTATTACCGGTGACATTAAGCGAAGCGGATATTGATACCTTATTCCAATTGGTTAAAGAGAATGAAGGTATTGAGTTTGTGGTTGATCTCGAGCAGCAAACGGTTAATGCCGGTGGCAAAAGCTATGCTTTCGAAATCGATCCTTTCCGCCGCCACTGTATGATTAATGGGTTGGATAGCATTGGCTTGACGTTGCAGCATGAACACAATATCTCAGCATACGAAAAACAACAGCCTGAATTTCTACGTTAAATAACCGTTAAGGCCAGCAGAACTAACATGCCAGCCTGTTTAGTAAATATATCGTTATTTTTAGTAGTAATAGATTGTGAGTCATTAATAGATTGTAAGTAACTAATAGATTGTTGGTGCCGGGTCGTACCGGCCCAACAAGTAACACGTTTAACTCATCCTACCGCCAGCTGACCCCCGCCGCTTCTGGCACAAAGCAGGGGCAAACCGCTAAGCTGCGCTGACCTAAACCGCTCTCACCTAAGCCTCTCTCACTTTGGCGCAGATGATCAACGCCAAAATAACCAACACCATCGCAGCGACATAAACCGCATTATGCCCCCAGGTTTCAGTCAATACACCTTGCAGCACACCGGCCAAAATCACCCCACTAGAAATACTGTTGGTAAATAACGTGGTTGCGGCACCTGCCCGCCCCGGCATGAGATCCTGAAAATAGAGCATACCAATACCGGCGACGATGCCGATAAAGATGGCATTAAAAATCTGCAATTGTAACGAACGGTGCAATAGTGATCCACACCCAACGCCTGAAATCAGATCCAGGGGGTAATCTGCTCTCCTGATTCAGGAGAGTTTATGGTCACTTTTGAGACAGTTATGGAAATTAAAATCCTGCACAAGCAGGGAATGAGTAGCCGGGCGATTGCCAGAGAACTGGGGATCTCCCGCAATACCGTTAAACGTTATTTGCAGGCAAAATCTGAGCCGCCAAAATATACGCCGCGACCTGCTGTTGCTTCACTCCTGGATGAATACCGGGATTATATTCGTCAACGCATCGCCGATGCTCATCCTTACAAAATCCCGGCAACGGTAATCGCTCGCGAGATCAGAGACCAGGGATATCGTGGCGGAATGACCATTCTCAGGGCATTCATTCGTTCTCTCTCGGTTCCTCAGGAGCAGGAGCCTGCCGTTCGGTTCGAAACTGAACCCGGACGACAGATGCAGGTTGACTGGGGCACTATGCGTAATGGTCGCTCACCGCTTCACGTGTTCGTTGCTGTTCTCGGATACAGCCGAATGCTGTACATCGAATTCACTGACAATATGCGTTATGACACGCTGGAGACCTGCCATCGTAATGCGTTCCGCTTCTTTGGTGGTGTGCCGCGCGAAGTGTTGTATGACAATATGAAAACTGTGGTTCTGCAACGTGACGCATATCAGACCGGTCAGCACCGGTTCCATCCTTCGCTGTGGCAGTTCGGCAAGGAGATGGGCTTCTCTCCCCGACTGTGTCGCCCCTTCAGGGCACAGACTAAAGGTAAGGTGGAACGGATGGTGCAGTACACCCGTAACAGTTTTTACATCCCACTAATGACTCGCCTGCGCCCGATGGGGATCACTGTCGATGTTGAAACAGCCAACCGCCACGGTCTGCGCTGGCTGCACGATGTCGCTAACCAACGAAAGCATGAAACAATCCAGGCCCGTCCCTGCGATCGCTGGCTCGAAGAGCAGCAGTCCATGCTGGCACTGCCTCCGGAGAAAAAAGAGTATGACGTGCATCTTGATGAAAATCTGGTGAACTTCGACAAACACCCCCTGCATCATCCACTCTCCATCTACGACTCATTCTGCAGAGGAGTGGCGTGATGATGGAACTGCAACATCAACGACTGATGGCGCTCGCCGGGCAGTTGCAACTGGAAAGCCTTATAAGCGCAGCGCCTGCGCTGTCACAACAGGCAGTAGACCAGGAATGGAGTTATATGGACTTCCTGGAGCATCTGCTTCATGAAGAAAAACTGGCACGTCATCAACGTAAACAGGCGATGTATACCCGAATGGCAGCCTTCCCGGCGGTGAAAACGTTCGAAGAGTATGACTTCACATTCGCCACCGGAGCACCGCAGAAGCAACTCCAGTCGTTACGCTCACTCAGCTTCATAGAACGTAATGAAAATATCGTATTACTGGGGCCATCAGGTGTGGGGAAAACCCATCTGGCAATAGCGATGGGCTATGAAGCAGTCCGTGCAGGTATCAAAGTTCGCTTCACAACAGCAGCAGATCTGTTACTTCAGTTATCTACGGCACAACGTCAGGGCCGTTATAAAACGACGCTTCAGCGTGGAGTAATGGCCCCCCGCCTGCTCATCATTGATGAAATAGGCTATCTGCCGTTCAGTCAGGAAGAAGCAAAGCTGTTCTTCCAGGTCATCGCTAAACGTTACGAAAAGAGCGCAATGATCCTGACATCCAATCTGCCGTTCGGGCAGTGGGATCAAACGTTCGCCGGTGATGCAGCACTGACCTCAGCGATGCTGGACCGTATCTTACACCACTCACATGTCGTTCAAATCAAAGGAGAAAGCTATCGACTCAGACAGAAACGAAAGGCCGGGGTTATAGCAGAAGCTAATCCTGAGTAAAACGGTGGATCAATATTGGGCCGTTGGTGGAGATATAAGTGGATCACTTTTCATCCGTCGTTGACAGCAATATCATCAGTGCGGTTTTGAATTTAAACAGCACCAGCCCGGTATAAAACAGCACCCCCGCCATCACCGCAAACAGCATGATTTTACGTTTACCAAAGCGCCTAACCGAGTAACCTGCCAACAACATGATAGGAATTTCCAGCCCGGCGGCGGTCCCCATCAGCAAACCCGCCAAACGCTCAGGCAACCCTAAATTAGCGGTGATATAGAGCGGCATATCAATGATGTACATGGTATTACACGTCCACATCAGCATTGAGGCAATGAACAGCAGTAAGACATTTTTATCGGCAAACAAACTGCCTTGTACCACCACGGGGGCATCGGCTACGGGCTCAGGCTGTTTAACCGACGGCAGGATAAACCAGACCACCAGCGCACTAATAACAAAAATACCGGCGGCAATGCTAAACATCAGCGTAAAGCCATAATTCAGCGCTAACATAAATGACAGCGGTGGCCCGATAACCCAAGCCAATGATAATTGCGCACGCATAATCGAACTGAACATCACCACTTCACGCGCAGAGTTATCCGCATATTCCCGTGCCAAGGCGAAAATTTGCGGCATCGCGGTATTCGCCACCGAGGCCATCAAAACACCTAAAGTGATCAACGTCAGATAATCACGATTAAAAGCGAATAGCAGGCAATTTCCGACCGCCATCAGATAGCAGATCAGAATTAATTTACGCCGATCCCCGCCCAGATCTGAGCGTTTGGCCAGTAGGAAGCTCACGGTGATACCGGCAATGGCATTCACGGTATAAAACAATCCGACCCACAGCGGACGCACTTTTAACTCTGTGCTTAAAAACAGGCTTAATGTCGGGGCTTGCAACGCACCCGCGATGCCGGAAAGAAAAGCCACCACAAAGAAAGCGAGGAAAACCGGGTTGATACGACGGGAAAAGGCTCGTGCAGATCTCATTCCAGGCTCCAGCGCCAGAAAAAGCTATTATTAGCATAATCATAATGGTGCCCTATGCTACAGAAGCTCTTATACATAAAGAAGTGATATAGGCTTTTATCTATTCAAAGTCATTGGCGTTGCAGATGGAGTAGCCAGCAAACAACCCCCGATGAGGCTAATTATCTTAAGGTCAACGACCAGTCAGTGATTCGGGTGAGTGCGTGCAGCTAACAACCCTGCAGCGTCAAGGCCGAAGGGATTTCCCCAAAGTCATTGGCGTTGCAGGTAGGCAGCCAGCAAACGACAAATTGGTTCAACCATTTTGAACAGCGCTTGCGCTGGCCCGCAGGGTGAGACTCTGATGAGGCTCATAATCCCGATGAGGCTAATTATCTTAAGGTCAACGACCAGTAAGTGATTCGGGTGAGTGCGCGCAGCTAACAACCCTGCAGCGTCAAGGCCGAAGGGGAAAAAGAAAAAAGCCAGCAGAAAAACCTACTGGCTGGTGAAAAACACCATTACTCAGAATTTTTTTGGTACTTGGTAGGACAAGGCTCAACTCATTACTTTCGGCTGTGACTGCATAGACGTTGTCACGATAACCCGCTTTTCTTGGGGGTTAGTATCTGCGTAATATAGGGAAAGAAAAATTGATGAGATTTCCCAAGGAGTTCCTCTTTTATGTCTACCTCGCGCCTGCAACAACAATTTATTCGTCTCTGGCAACGCTATAACGGACAGTCAACGGAAACCACATTGCAGGCGCTGGCTGAAGTGCTGAATTGTTCACGCCGCCATGTACGTTCTCTGCTGGGCAAGATGCAGCACGCGGGCTGGCTCGATTGGCAGGCTGAAGCTGGCCGAGGAAAACGCTCACAATTGATCTTCTTGCGTTCCGGGCTGGCGCTGCAACAACAACGGGCTGAAGAGTTGCTGGAGCAGGATCATATTGATCAGTTAGTCCAACTGGTCGGTGATAAAAAAGCGGTACGCCAAATGTTGCTGTCCCAGTTGGGACGTAGCTTCCGGCAAGGAAAACATATTCTGCGGGTGCTCTATTACCGCCCATTGGAGAACTTATTACCCGGCACCGCCCTACGCCGCTCTGAAACCCATATGGTGCGGCAAATTTTTAACGGGCTGACACGGATAAATGAGGAAAATGGGGAACTCGAACCGGACTTATCTCATCACTGGCAAGCGATCACCCCCTTGCATTGGCGCTTTTATTTGCGACCAGCCATTCATTTCCACCATGGCCGGGAACTGGAAATGAGTGATGTGATTAGCAGCCTGACCCGCCTGATCCCCCAACCCCTGTTTTCTCATATTGCGGAGGTGCGTTCACCGACACCTTATGTGATTGATGTTTATCTCCATTCGCCAGATCACTGGTTGCCATGGCTACTGGGCAGCGTTCACGCCATGATTTTGCCGCAAGAGTGGGAAACTCAGCCCGATTTTCACCGACAGCCTATTGGTACCGGCCCTTATTCCGTGATCCGCAATCATCACAGCCAGCTGAAAATTCAGGCATTCGATAACTATTTTGGTTTCCGGGCACTGATTGATGAGGTCAATATCTGGGTACTCCCAGAACTCTCCGAAGAATTGGTGTATTCCGGGGTGCAATTGCAAGCCGACGATACGGGTAAAAATGAGCTGGAGAGCCGTTTAGAGGAAGGTTGCTACTTCTTACTGTTCGACCAACGATCCCCTCAGGCCTGCACCCCGGAGATCCGCCGTTGGTTATGTGAATTGATCACACCGATAGCGTTACTCAGCCACGCCGCTCCCTTCTATCAACGTTACTGGTCACCGGCCTATGGCATGTTGCCACGCTGGCACCATAACCGACTCACCACTCAAGAGCCAAAACCCGAAGGGCTGAACGAGCTGACACTGACGTTTTACAGCGAACATTCAGAGTTTGATGCCATCAGCCAGACACTGACCCAGTTATTGGCTGCTCAGGGCGTGACGTTAAAGATACAAGTCTTGGACTACACCCGCTGGTATCAGGGGGATGCACAAAGCGATATCTGGCTCGGCAGCGCTAACTTTTACTTGCCACTCGAATTCTCGCTATTTGCCACCCTCTATGAAATGCCGCTACTACAACATTGTCTGAGCGAAGAACTGCATCAAGATATTGAATCCTGGCGCAATAATACCTTACTCATGGCCGATTGGAGCCAACGACTGGTAAGCCAGCATCAATTCCATCCGCTATTTCATCATTGGTTAGAATTATACGGTCAACACAGTATGCGGGGAGTGCGTATGAATACACTCGGCTGGTTTGATTTTAAATCCGCATGGTTTACCCCACCAGAGGCCTAGGGCGGCGTTGACTCACACGGCGCTCCCCCTGAATTTATTATACAAACGGGCTGCACTACCCCTTTCAATAATTCCATTTATGAGAACGAGTTAAATACTCTCATTTTTTATTGTAAAGTTTTTTATATGCGATGATAAAAGGAATAGCATAAGAATATGAAAACAAAAGAGTTATATAATGTAGAAAGTCATTATCCTCTGTATTTATACCAAACAAGGGTATTCTATCTGAAATAAATGCACTGTAATGAAAAATAGAAAATAGGCAGGTAAAAGCCAGCGAGCTAATATTCAAATAAATATTTTTAGAATAAAGAAGATGACTTACTACATAATAGTAAAAAAATAGCGATACTACTGACAGTGAAATATATAACCATGCCATAGACAGTCCTCAGTAAGATCTATATTGTCCATAGATCGTGTTTGCATCACCAGTCAATTCAATGAAAAGTTCTGGCCCACTCATGATTTTTATACCTTGCTGCTTTAGTCCTGAGAGAAGACCGGCATCAATATAGCGGTATATATCCCTACAAACACTACCCCTCCCCACAAACATCGCCCTTTCACCGGCTTAGATTAAACTCTACAATGGCGTCGTCTCAACGGGGTGCAAAATATTGCCAGCTTGGTTTAACTCGGTCTCGCAGGTGTCAAAACACAGCGAGCGGGGTTATGACCGTGGCGAACAGCGCGGAGTGACCGGTACATACACCATGACTTTATCAATCATGGCGATGCGCGGATCACCCAGACTGCTCAACACTGGAACCACCTAACCGCCGCAATTTTTTTCGCTGAGAGTAAACCCGTCGAACCTGATCCGGTTAACCCCGGCGGAGGGATTTGAGAATGATAACGACTGTATCATCACGGATACCAATGTTAACTACCGCCTCAGATACCTTTGCCACCTTTATGTTCAAGGAGTGCAAAGTGTTTAAACACATTATTTCCTGCTTATTACTGATATCAGCCACCTCCGCGCTTGCCGCAGAAAAACCTACGCTGACGGTCTATACCTACGACTCCTTTGCTGCTGACTGGGGCCCAGGCCCGGCGATTAAGCAGGCCTTTGAAGCTGAATGCGATTGCCAGCTAAAATTTGTGGCACTGGAAGATGGCGTTTCACTGCTGAACCGCCTGCGGATGGAAGGTAAAAACAGCCAGGCCGATGTGATTTTAGGGTTGGATAACAATCTGGTACAGGCGGCAGAACAAACCGGCTTGTTTACCCCAAGCCAGGTTGATACCCGTAACCTGACCCTACCAGAGCCGTGGCAGAATAAGACATTTGTCCCTTACGATTATGGCTATTTTGCTTTTGTGTATAACAAAGAAAAACTGAAAAACCCGCCAAAAAGCCTGCACGAATTAATCAGCAGTAAAGAACCGTGGAAAGTGATTTATCAAGACCCACGTACCAGCACTCCAGGTCTGGGTCTGATGCTGTGGATGCAAAAAGTTTATGGCGATCAAGCCCCGCAAGCATGGCAACAACTGGCGCAGAAAACGGTCACAGTCACCAAAGGCTGGAGCGAGGCGTATGGCTTGTTCCTCAAGGGGGAAGCGGATTTAGTGCTGAGCTACACCACCTCTCCGGCTTATCATTTAATTGCAGAAAAGAATAACAACTATGCAGCCGCCGATTTCAGTGAAGGCCACTATTTACAAGTAGAAGTCGCCGGCCAACTGGCCGCCAGCAAACAACCTGAACTGGCGCAGCGCTTTATGCAATTTATCGTGACCCCTGCGTTCCAAAACCACATTCCAACCGGCAACTGGATGTATCCAGTGATCAAAATGGATCTACCCGCCGGGTTCGAGACACTGGCCGTGCCACAAACAGCGTTGCAATTTGATGCTAAAGACGTGGCGGATAACCGCAGTAAATGGATTCAGGCATGGCAATCCGCCGTCAGCCGTTAATCGCGCCCTGGCTATGGCCGGGGTTGCTGGCCGCTGGGCTGATTGTCGCGGTCGCCTTATTGGCGTTCGCCGCTATTTGGCACCATGCGCCCACAGCAGATTGGCAAAGTGTCTGGCATGACCGTTATCTGTGGCATGTGATCCGCTTTACGTTCTGGCAGGCATTTTTATCCGCCCTGCTGTCGGTGATACCTGCTATCTTTCTGGCGCGGGCGCTGTACCGCCGCAACTTCCCCGGCCGCCAGTTCATGCTGCGTTTATGTGCCATGACGCTGGTTCTGCCGGTGTTAGTCGCGCTATTCGGCATTCTGACGGTCTATGGCCGTCAGGGGTGGCTGGCTCACCTGTTTGACTGGCTGGGTGTGGATTACCGCTTCTCCCCCTATGGCTTGCAAGGTATTTTGTTAGCGCATATCTTCTTTAACCTGCCACTGGCAACCCGCTTGTTGTTACAGTCGCTAGAAGGCATCGCCGTGGAACAACGCCAACTGGCCGCACAACTGGGCATGAACGGCTGGCAGCATTTTCGCTGGGTAGAGTGGCCTTATCTGCGTCGTCAAATCCTGCCCACTGCCGCCCTGATTTTTATGTTGTGCTTTGCCAGCTTTGCCACCGTGCTGTCGCTGGGTGGCGGGCCACAGGCAACGACCATTGAACTGGCCATCTATCAGGCATTGAGCTACGACTATGATTTAGGCCGTGCCGCATTATTGGCGCTGATACAACTGGGCTGCTGCCTGGGTTTAGTGGTACTCAGTCAGCGGCTGAACAGCGTGTTGACGGTGGGCAATACGCATGGGCAAATATGGCGTAATCCGCAAGACAGCGGCTGGGCGCGCCTTGGCGATACCCTGCTGATTTGTAGCGCATTACTCTTGATGGTACCGCCATTGCTAACAGTTGTGATTGATGGCAGTAATAAAACAATACTGACCGTGTTACAACAGCCCGCACTCTGGCAAGCGTTCTTTACCTCAGTGACCATCGCTATTGGTGCCGGGCTATTGTGTGTCATCTTAACCATGATGTTGCTCTGGAGTAGCCGCGAACTGAAATTACGCCAACGCGCGGCTTACGGTCAGGCATTGGAGGTCAGCGGCATGGTTATTCTGGCGATGCCCGGCATTGTGTTGGCAACCGGTTTCTTCTTGTTGCTGAATGATACGCTGGGATTGCCACAATCTCCTTATGGGTTGGTGATCCTCACCAATGCCCTGATGGCCGTGCCCTACGCATTAAAAGTGCTGGATAACCCGATGCGTGATCTGGCTGAGCGCTACACACCGTTATGTTTATCACTGGATATCCGTGGCTGGCACCGTTTACGTTATATCGAGCTACGCGCCCTGAAACGCCCACTGGCTCAGGCGCTGGCCTTTGCCAGTGTGTTATCTATCGGCGATTTTGGCGTAGTCGCGTTATTTGGTAATGAACACTTCCGCACCCTGCCATTTTATCTTTATCAACAGATAGGTTCCTACCGCAGCAATGATGGCGCAGTGACTGCCCTGTTGCTTTTGTTGCTCTGCTTCCTGCTGTTTACCCTTATTGAACGACTGCCGAGCCGCCATGCTAAAGCTTGAGAAAATCACCTATTTGTATGACCACTTACCCATGTGTTTTGATCTGCGCATTCAACCCGGTGAGCGGGTGGCGATCCTTGGCCCAAGCGGCGCAGGTAAAAGTACTCTGCTGAGCTTGATTGCCGGGTTTCTCGCCCCGACCGGTGGTCACATGCTGCTGAATAATCAAGACCATACGGCCAGCACCCCCGCCCAAAGGCCGGTCTCGATGCTGTTTCAGGAGAATAACCTGTTTGCACATCTCACCGTCGAACAGAACATCGGGCTAGGTTTACATCCGGGGTTGAAGCTCAGTGGTGAACAGCGCTTACTGTTACAACACATCGCCCAGCAAGTTGGATTGGAAAGCTGCCTCGACCGGCTGCCCGCACAACTCTCGGGGGGGCAACGCCAACGGGCGGCATTGGCCCGTTGCCTGGTGCGTAGCCAACCTATTTTGTTACTGGATGAACCGTTTTCAGCGCTGGATCCGGCGCTGCGTAATGAAATGCTGCAATTAGTTGATCAGGTGTGCATAAACCGCCAACTGACGTTGCTGATGGTGTCGCACAATTTAGATGATGCCGCACGTATTGCCCAGCGCACGTTGTTGATTGTTGAGGGCCGTATTGACTACGATGGCCCCACACAGGCCTTGGTGGACGGCAGTGCGGCAAAAGCCAGCGTACTGGGTATCAAAAGTGCCGTTATATCTTGATCCCTCGCGGCGGTAACCCCGGCGGCTGATACACGATAAAATAGGGCTGTCAGCCACCGTGTCCGGGTTTACCCAGCCAAGACTTTCCACAACAGATGGCGATAGATTGGCATCAGTGGTTGCATATGTAGCCAGATAAAACTGGCGATAGCGGCCGCAATAGTTAACAGCGTCACCCAACGCAAGCGGGCCAAGGGGAGCCACACACTCAGGCGATCTGGGCTGCGCTTACCAAAACGCCACCAGCGCCATGATAACCACAACGACAGCCAAATCAGTACCACCACCACAAACAGTAGGCACTTAAACATAAAGCTATTACTGCTCGGCGGGATATCGATGGCAACCCCTGCCAATATACCGGGGAAGAGATAAATCGGCGGCCATGTCAGGCCACCAATCACACTGGGTAAGGCAAACTTTGCCGTTGGCAAGTTCAGCATCCCAGCCACCATGGGTACGATGGGCCGTGTCGGGCCAATAAAACGCCCCAAGAGTACCGTTGCCATGCTGTGGTTATGTAATGCATGCTCAGTTTTATTCAGCAACGATTTATGTTTTTGTAGGAAAGACCAATTGTGTAGCGGCGCTTTGAAACGGCGGCCAATGAAATACGATATCCAATCCCCTAACAGGCAACCGAGGGTCGCGGCAACCCAGGCGAAATAAAAATCCACTTCGCCACTGCCAATCAGCGCGCCCACGCTGGTCATCATCACCGTTCCCGGTAATAACATGCCCACCAGCGCTAAAGATTCGAGAAAAGTGACTAACATGACGATAAATAGCGTGAAAGCCAGGGATTGCGTCAATAAATGTAATAAATAGGCTTCCATAAAGTTGTCCGTTAGTTAGCACTCAGAACTGAGGCGCGAGGATTGTCCAGCGCAACGTAAAATGAGTCAATCAGCGATTTGCGTAAATAGATTTCAATTTGCTATTGAAATAGACAATAACTGTATAAAAACCCATACTAATACAGTATAAATCTTCAAACGTTATTCATTCACATCTTAATTTAAGGTAGCAGCGTGGGGCAAACCCGTCAGGGCTTCCTGCTGACCCGCCACTGGCGGGATACACCAGCAGGCACCGAAGTCGAATTCTGGTTGGCAACGGATGAAGGGCCACAGCATGTCAGGCTGCCGCCCCAGCCATCGGTCGCCTTTATCCCTGCCGAACAACAGCAACGGGCAGAAACCGTACTACGCGCAGAACGCCATTGGCAACTGCGCCCTCTCGCGCTGACTGATTTTCACCAACGCCCGGTTCTTGGCCTGTATTGCACTCAGCACCGCCAGTTGATCCGCCTGGAAAAACGACTGCGCGAAAGTGGCGTGAATGTTTACGAAGGTGATATTCGCCCGCCAGAACGCTTTCTGATGGAGCGGTTTATTACTGCCCCCGTATGGTTTAGTGGGCAGGAAAATGACCATGGCCCACTCCTCAATACACAACTAAAACCGGCTGATGACTATCGCCCAACCCTCAAACTGGTTTCTCTGGATATCGAAACCAGTGAACACGGCGAGCTGTACTGTATTGGGCTGGAAGGCTGTGGGCAACGGCAAGTCTATATGTTAGGGCCACCCAATGGGGAGACCACGGGCACCCCGCTCGATTTCAATTTGGAATACGTTGCCAGCCGCCCATTACTATTAGAAAAACTCAACCAATGGCTGGCAGTGCATGATCCTGATGCCATTATTGGCTGGAATCTGGTGCAGTTCGATTTACGGGTATTACAGAAACACGCAGATCGCTACCAGATCCCGCTGCGCTTTGGCCGTGGCGGTAACCTGCTCGAGTGGCGTGAACACGGCTTTAAGCAAGGGCATTTCTTTGCTTCCGCCGCCGGGCGTTTAATTATTGATGGTATTGAAGCACTGAAATCCGCCACGTGGAACTTCCCTTCTTTCAGTCTGGAATCTGTCTCGCAAACTTTACTTGGCGAGGGTAAAGCCAGCGATAGCCCCTATCAGCGGATGGATGAAATTAATCAGCGCTTCGCCCACGATAAACCAGCACTGGCCCGTTATAACCTGAAAGACTGTGAGTTGGTCACGCGGATTTTTGCCAAAACGGAGTTGCTGAGTTTCTTACTTGAACGCTCAACCGTGACCGGGCTGGCAGCCGATCGTAGTGGCGGTTCGGTGGCCGCGTTTACCCACCTTTATCTGCCACGGATGCACCGTATCGGCTATGTTGCCCCCAATTTAGGTGAATTGCCGGAAGAGCACAGCCCCGGTGGTTTTGTAATGGATTCCCAGCCCGGTTTGTATGATTCAGTGCTGGTACTTGACTATAAAAGCCTGTACCCATCGATTATCCGCACCTTTTTAATCGATCCGGTCGGTCTGGTGGCGGGGATGCAGCAACCTGATATTCAGCACTCGGTACCGGGGTTTCGTGGGGCCTGGTTCTCACGCGAGAAACATTGTCTGCCCGCCATTGTTAACCAAATCTGGCAAGGGCGGGAAGCAGCGAAACGCCAGCAAAATAAGCCGCTGTCACAGGCGCTGAAAATCATTATGAATGCCTTTTATGGCGTGCTGGGTTCCAGCGGCTGCCGTTTTTTCGATCCTCGGCTGGCATCATCCATTACCCTGCGTGGTCATGAGATCATGCGACAAACCCGTGAGTTAATTGAAGCGCAGGGTTATCAGGTGATTTATGGTGACACCGATTCAACCTTTGTTTGGCTGAAAAGCGCCCACAACGATGAGCAAGCAACACGCATCGGTAACGAGCTGGTGCAGTTAGTGAATCAATGGTGGCAAAACCATATACAGCAAAACTTTAATCTGCCCTGTGCATTAGAGCTGGAGTTCGAAATCCACTACCGGCGTTTTTTGATGCCCACTATTCGGGGCGCGGAGCAAGGCAGTAAAAAACGCTATGCGGGACTCATCTCCACCCCGACGG
The DNA here is from genome assembly GCF_900460465.1 of Yersinia pestis. GTDB lineage: Bacteria > Pseudomonadota > Gammaproteobacteria > Enterobacterales > Enterobacteriaceae > Yersinia > Yersinia pestis. The sequence continues at coordinate 137,147 of NZ_UAVH01000008.1, forward strand.
GTGATCAAATGGTTTATAAAGGGCTGGAAACCGTCCGTACCGATTGGACCCCACTGGCACAGCAATTCCAGCGCGAGCTGTATCTGCGTATCTTCCAACAACAACCGTATCAAGATTATGTGCGGGATTACGTAGCCCGTACCCTGAATGGCGAGTTGGATGAGCAACTGGTTTACCGCAAACGCCTGCGTCGGCGGTTGGATGACTATCAGCGCAACGTCCCCCCGCACGCCAGAGCGGCACGTCTGGCCGATGAGTTTAACCGTAAGCTTGGCCGGCCACTGCAATATCAAAATGGCGGGTGGATCAGCTATGTGATGACCACCGCAGGCCCCGAACCTTTAGAAACGCGGCAATCGCCCATCGATTATGATCACTATCTGACACGCCAGCTACAACCCGTAGCAGACGCTATACTTCCCTTCACTCAGGATGATTTCACCACACTGATCACCGGTCAGATGGGACTTTTTTAATGATAATAGGGTTGTTTTAGAGGTGACGAAGCGCTCGCCTTCCTTTACCATAGCGCCCTTGCCAAAATTTGTATCAATCACATTTACATAACCGACTGATCGTTGTTATCCGCGCCACCGGATTCTGCCTGTGAACCGTACCTTCTCAGACAGACATTCAGGCCGTGCCACTAATGCGGATAAAAAGCGAGTTATGTGGATAAAAAGCGAGTTATATAGATAACAAGCAAGTTGCGCAGATAAAAAACTATCGCCAGCCATTTTAGTACCGCTCTCTGCGATCATTTACTCAGGGGTTTCTACAAGACGTTGTTATATAAGGTACTGTTCTACAAAAAGATTGTTCTAAAAAAAGATTGTTCTACCCCAACATTGTTCTACAAGATATTGATCGAAAAAACATTGATCGACAAAGAATTCTCTAACTCACTGTCCAACAAAAAAATCGAGCCGATAATTTATGCCTTTTACACTTGGTCAACGCTGGATCAGCGACACAGAAAGCGAACTTGGATTGGGTACTGTCGTTGCCATTGACGTGCGCATGATCACCTTACTGTTCCCTGCAACCGGTGAAAACCGCCTTTACGCCAGAAATGACTCGCCAATCACCCGGGTCATGTTCAATCCGAGCGATACCATCACTCACCACGAAGGCTGGCAGCTGAAAGTGGAAGAAGTGACTCAAGAAAATGGGCTGATTACCTATATCGGTACCCGTTTGGATACTGAGGAAACCGGCGTCGCCATGCGTGAAGTTTTGCTCGATAGCAAACTGACTTTTAGTAAACCACAGGATCGCTTATTCGCCGGTCAAATCGATCGCATGGATCGCTTTGCCCTGCGTTTTCGCGCCCGTAAATACCAAAGCGAGCAGTTCCGGTTGCCGTGGAGCGGCCTGCGTGGTATCCGTGCCAGCCTGATCCCACACCAGTTACATATCGCTTATGAAGTGGGTCAGCGCCACGCGCCACGGGTCTTACTGGCCGATGAAGTGGGGTTGGGTAAAACCATCGAAGCCGGGATGATTATCCACCAGCAACTGCTGGCTGGCCGTGCTGAACGGGTGCTGATCGTGGTACCGGAGAGCCTGCAACACCAGTGGCTAGTAGAGATGTTACGCCGCTTCAACCTGCGCTTCTCACTGTTTGATGACAGCCGTTATTCCGAAGCCTTGTTGGACAGTAGCAATCCGTTTGATACCGAACAGATGGTGATTTGTTCGCTGGATTTTGTTCGTCGGAATAAGCAGCGGTTAGAACAACTGGCCGATGCTTCCTGGGATCTGCTGGTGGTGGATGAAGCGCACCATATGGCCTGGAGTGAAGAGGCTCCAAGCCGCGAATATCAAGTGATTGAACAGTTGGCCGAGCATATCCCCGGCGTGCTGTTATTGACAGCAACACCAGAGCAATTGGGCCAACAGAGTCACTTTGCCCGCCTGCGTTTGCTGGATCCAGATCGCTTCCATGATTACGAAGAGTTCGTCAATGAACAACAGAAATACCGGCCTATCGCCGATGCCGTCACCCTGCTGTTAGGGGGCGAGCGTTTAACCGATGATAAGCTGAATCTGTTAGGTGAACTGATTGATGAACAAGATATTGAGCCACTACTGAAAGCGGCCAATAGCCAAAGTGAAGACAGCGAAGCGGCGCGTCAAGAATTAGTTACCATGCTGATGGATAGGCACGGTACTAGCCGGGTGCTGTTCCGTAATACCCGTAATGGGGTAAAAGGCTTCCCGCACCGCGTCTTACACCAAATTAAGCTGCCATTGCCAACACAGTACCAAACTGCAATTAAGGTCTCTGGCATCATGGGGGCGAAGAAAACCCTCGACGCTCGTGCAAAAGATATGCTTTATCCCGAGCAAATCTATCAGGAGTTTGAAGGCGAAAACGCCACCTGGTGGAACTTTGACCCACGGGTTGAATGGCTACTGAACTATTTGGTTGCCAACCGGGGTGAGAAGGTGTTGGTGATCTGCGCACAAGCCGCTACAGCTTTGCAGCTTGAACAAGTGTTACGTGAGCGTGAAGCTATTCGGGCCGCCGTCTTCCATGAAGGTTTATCGCTGATTGAACGTGACCGTGCCGCCGCCTATTTTGCCTCAGAAGAAGATGGTGCTCAGGTCTTACTGTGTTCCGAAATTGGTTCAGAGGGGCGTAACTTCCAATTTGCCTGCCAACTGGTCATGTTCGATTTGCCGTTCAACCCCGATCTCCTGGAGCAACGTATTGGCCGTTTGGATCGTATCGGCCAGAACCGTGAAATCCAGATTATGGTGCCTTATTTGGAAGACACCGCGCAGGCAATACTGGTTCGTTGGTACCACGAAGGGTTGGATGCGTTCGAACACACCTGCCCAACAGGCCGTACCATTTATGACAGCAGCTATCAGGAACTGATTAGCTATTTGGCCACGCCAAGTGAGCAGGAAGGGTTGGATGAGTTTATCCACACCTGCCGTCAGCAGCACGAAGGGTTAAAACTTCAGTTGGAACAGGGCCGTGACCGCTTACTGGAGATGCACTCTAACGGTGGCGAACATGGGCAGGAGCTGGCACAGAGCATTGCCGAACAAGATAATGACATCAATTTAGTCAGTTTTGCACTCAACCTGTTCGATATTGTCGGGATCAACCAGGAAGATCGTAGCGATAACCTGATCGTGCTGACCCCGTCCGATCACATGCTGGTGCCCGATTTCCCCGGTTTGCCACCAGATGGCTGCACCGTCACCTTTGATCGTGAACAGGCACTCTCGCGGGAAGATGCCCAGTTTGTCAGTTGGGAACACCCCATCATCCGCAATGGGTTGGATTTGATCCTGTCTGGCGATACCGGCAGTTGCGCGGTGTCTTTATTGAAAAATAAAGCCTTACCCGTCGGTACCCTGCTGGCTGAGTTAGTTTACGTGGTCGAGGCACAAGCACCGAAACACTTGCAACTGACCCGTTTCTTGCCACCAACACCCGTGCGTATGCTCATGGATCGCAACGGCACTAACCTGGCGGCACAGGTTGAATTTGAAAGTTTCAATCGCCAACTGAATGCGGTAAACCGCCATACCTCCAGCAAGCTGGTCAATGCGGTTCAGCAAGAAGTTCACACCATGTTGCAACAAGCCGAAGCACTGGTAGAAGCGCAAGCGCAGGCTCTGATTGAAACGGCAAAACGCGAGGCCGATGATAAGTTGAGTACTGAACTGGCGCGTCTGGAAGCGTTGAAAGCGGTTAACCCGAATATTCGTGATGACGAAATAGAGGCGCTTGAGCATAACCGTAAGATGGTGCTGGAAAACCTGAATCAAGCAGGCTGGCGTTTAGATGCTATCCGGCTGGTGGTGGTAACACATCAGTAGTTCTTTGAAATAAAGTCGTTCTTTGGCATCAATGAAAATATCCGAGGTTATTGACAAAGTGCCCGCGACGGAGAGAACAGGCAGATCGTAAAGACGCCGTAAATACATCCATGTAGGCTCGAGCCGCGCCCTCCCTGGCGCGGACGCTTTACTCCTCTGCCTATCCTCACCGTTCAAGAGTGAGTCATCGGGGTTTGTCAGCAGTCTGATATCCGGGGCATTCCCCCGGATATTTTTTTGTCTGACGACTGCCCGCTACATTTTGGGCAATTTATCAAACATACTTTTCATTTCCTCTGGGAAACCATTGGAGAGTGTGCTGCGAAGATCACTCATGGCTCTCTCGAAGTCCTTCGGACGCTCCTCACTTTGCATTTTCTGGTGAGCATCAACATTGTCCTGCAATCCTCCCAATATCTTATTCATATCGCTCATCATGGTTTCGCAGGATTGATTAACCGATTGCATGATACTGCGAGCGGCATCGGCCCCTGACATCTCCATATTTTGCATTCCTTTTACAAAAGGTTTCTGCAAATCAGATTGAGATTGCTGACCAAGGTCAGTAGATGACTTCAATACATTCTGGATGTTTTTAGGATCTAGCATTTGCATTTCCTTATTTCGCGGTTAGAGATTCTTAGGACATGAGAACTGTGCCAATGCTTTTGACCACAGCGGATAATCTTTCATGGTGGAACTCAACTCAATTTTGAAGACGCCACTCACGTTATCCATCACCATCATGAGTTCACGGCTATTGACCCCGAGTGGCCTAGGGTTACTAACGTCATACATGCGGAAAATAGCCCACGGACCATTGAAGCTAACGGTTTCCACATTTCCATCCTGAGTTTTGAACGTCAGGCGGATATACACCCCACCTTTCGGTCCTGGCCAATCAACTTTTACCGGTTGGTTAGAACCATGGCTGTAGTTAATAATCTGGCCATCGACATCAAGAACCGCTTCCAAAATTGATGGAGTCAGTGAGATAGGGCGAATGATCATCGACATCGCCATCTTGCCGGAGGCATCAAAGAAGGTGTCGCGGATTTGTGCTGAGTTTTCAAACGAACGCAGAGTTTTAGGGGTCACCACACCGTTACTGTCAGGTTTTACCTTCCAGCGGTTGCCGTTGGTATCGACATACGGTGCGAGATTCTGATCAAAGAAGCTTTGCATCGCCCCAGAACGACCAAACATACGGTTGAAATCGCCAATACCTATCTCTTCGCTAGCCAACCGATTAAAGGGATAACGGCCACTGACGGCGTTGCTACATAAATCAGAAGCAATTGAAGAGACGCCCTTGCTGAGGTTGGCCTTACTTTGTTGCAGACTTTGCGTTTGTCCGACGGCCAGCAGATCCATCATAATGCTGCGCACCGGCTCTGGCTGACGGGCCATATCGATTTGCAAGCGACTGAAATCGTTATTTTGCGGCAAAATCTGCCCAGCCCGAAGGGAAGTCGAGAGTGTTATCAACTGGTTATAAATCTGCTCGAAGGTTCGGCCCAACGGATCAGAATTGCTGGTAGACGCACTTTGCAGGGCATATCCCAGACGTCTTAATAGTTCAAAGCGATCCTCCACCGCTTTCTCTGGCGTTAGACGAAAACGAGAACGCTCACCCGACATTTCGTCAATGATGTTACGGCGGGCAGTCGTGAGCTTATTACGTTGAATATTGAACCAGCCTGACGACATCGCCCCTTTACCATTGTTGTCAGTGGTCAGGGTTATTTCCCGTGTGGAGAAACGCACCAGATTAGCCAACGGGGATGACGGGTCTGAGAGTTGCCTTGCCAGCAGCGCCGCATCATCAAGTCCGTTGATTGGGCGCACCCTGATATCATTGAAGAATGCATCCCATTGGTTGGCATACTCCATCAGATAATACTTGCGCGCTTCATCGGACAGTTTTTGCGCCGCAGCCAGTAAACTAACCTGACTAACCGAAGCTTTACCGTCACTCAACACCCACGCTTCCTCGTTAATCATCGCTTCCGATGCTTCCTGAAGTTGTGGGTTAACCACATCGTGGTAGCTGGCCCGAGTGTAGAAAGCCGGGATCGCCAAATCCGTTACTGTACTGGGGCTTTTACGTCTCAGCATCAGTGTTACGCTAGGACCGGCGGCATCCGCCAGACTAAGATCCTCAATCCTCGCGGGCAGTGGGGCGTCATGAATACGATTAATCACCCGGATGTGTATCGGTGTTTTCATCGCTTTAATGCGTGATTCACGGATCAGCTCATCATTCAGCTTAACTTTCGGGGCAGCTGAGGCGGTGTCAGAAAACAGTTCACTCAAATGATAACTGAAGAGTTTGCGGTCGTTTTGCCCATATCCCTGAGGCGCAAAACTTTCCCAGCGCGACATAAACCATTGCACCAATGCCTCCTGAGAGCGGTGATCAGGTTGTCCGAGCATCAGGTAAACTTTCAGCGTGTCATAGTTGTCACCGTCAGGAGATTGAGTGTCCTTTTTCAGCTCGTTGGTGACGTAGTTTTGTACCGCAGGCCAGAACACTTTATTCAGGTGACGATGGTAGGTTTGCAACATCGCCTGATTCAGTAAACGGTGCTCGAAGTACGGTGTCAGCAGTGGCGGTGAACTTTCCAGATAATGGGTGTTGATATACCCCAACTGTTCGTAAGCTGCGACCAGATTATCGTTGACCTGATTCGTGATTGGGATGTCACGCACAATCCGACGGGTTTCCTCAAACCGAGCTGTCGCATAGCCAATATAGTCATATTCCCAAAAATAGCGGGCGCTCAGCATCAACAATAAGATGCAGAGCACAAGGACCACGAACACATATTTACCGATGTTTAACAGGCGATTTCGCAAAGGCATGGGGCCAGTGGCGTGTAATACCCCCCTTTCGGTGATCGCTTGACTCAGTGCAGGGAAATACATCTGCCCAGCAGGCCGGCTTTCAAAGGTGCTGGTCGATGACGGATAATACAGCGCCTCCCATGAGGTCAGATTTTGGGTACTGCCAAACCAGAACTGCCGCAAACAACCGGTATAGCCAATCGGTGTCGCCGGAAATATTTGTTCGAATAAGCCAAACAGGGGTTTTTGTAGCGCTCCCAGGCTTTCTGTAAACAGCAGCAATTGGTGGCGCATCTCCATGTTGGGCGAATCGTGCAGTATTTCCAACACATAACGGCTAACACGTGTCAGGAGTTCACGGTAACGTTCTTCATCGGCAACGAAATTGTTCTGCCCCTTTTCATTATGGGTCATGCTAATCCCAAGCCCTCCGGCCAGAAGTTCGTCGTTCATTAACGAGAGGAAGGTTTCGCCGCCAGGTAACTTATCGATATTGTTGAGGAACAAGTACACCGCAATATCGGCCTGAAATGTCGAGGCAACTTCCAGGATCCGCAGGCGCAACGTATCAGCCAGTGACTTACGTTCCGTCACCGAAGAGTTCAAAAGCACGCTGACGTCAAGGCAAAGAACAATCCCATCAACCCCCGGATAACGGCGATATTTGCGGATCATAGAGAACAATTTTTGCCGAGCCGTGCCCGCTTCTTCGCTCTGACCATGCAGCAGGATCCATTCCCCTGCCGTATCGATGTAAACAGCACGATCCGTCAGCCACCAATTACAGTCCTGCGTCGGTCCAATATCCGTGGTCTGCGCTAAACCATACTGTTCTGAGAGTAGGAACTTCTCGCTACTCTCATAAACTATCGACGTTTTACCGCATCCGGGTGGCCCCATGACCAGAAACCACGGTTTAGCATCGATATACTGGCGCTTACGCCGTTGACGCCAGCGCTGCCAGCGTGTTTTCTGGCTTGAAAGATCCGCATGTTGCAGGGTGAGCATCGCATCATGAAAACGTGCAGAAACGCGATCAAGCTGAACCGTTTTTTTCTTGCGCTTGGGAAGTGGCGCACGGGCATAACGAAAAATCCAACTGAAGAAAATTGCAACAAATGGCCACAGTGCCCAAAATAAAATCAGAGCAATAATGATCTTACGAACCCATACCCCCCCAGAGGGAAATAGGGGCCAATGGCGATCAGCGGCCCTATCCACCACACAATATAACAAAGCACTAGGGCAATGATTAAAATCAACATTCTGCGTATCATAGCAATTCCTATTGTTGGGTATTCGTTCCTTGAACTTCTGGTGTTGGGTTCTCCAGGAATTGCTTCATGGCCTTATCGGCATCGCGCTGACCAATTTTCCATAGGATATCCACACGCCGGTTACGCTTGCGCCCTTCTTCCGTTGCATTGTCAGCTAAAGGATCGCTCTCCCCCCGTCCGATGGCACTTATTTCTCGCTGATGGGTTTCGTTGATTTGAGTGGATTCCCGCAGTTTATCTGCCACCACCGATGCTCTGGCCGCGGAAAGTTTGAGGTTGTTGTTACCGGAAGTGCTACGGAACGGTTTGTTATCCGTATGACCAATAACCTCGATATCTCCCGGCCATGGGGCTAATGCCAGCCCAAGACGTTCGATATTCTTCTTGTTGATAAACTCTTCCGAGAGGGTCGCTTCACCCGTGCGGAACGCGCCGTCGGAGGTGAAGATTAATAGCCATCCACGCGGATCTTTCCTGACCTCCAGCCACCCTTCATTCAGGATGTTGGATAGCGGATTCGGCAAGGTCTCCATGATGTTGATTTTCCGCGGTTCAGGCAGTACCCACGTCAGAATGTTGCTGCGGATCTGTTGGGATTGCTGGTGCAGATACCACGCCGTGACGCCGTAAGCACAAAGGCACAGTGCGAAACCATAGGTGAAGATTTTCAGCGCCTTGATATATTGGCGACGCGGAGAACCTTTGACCGCTTGCGCGATAGCCAAAGATTGTGTGGCGTCCTGACCGTAGAGTTGCGTGTGGAGACGGCTGCGTAAATCCATCAGCAGAACCGCACCATGCTCTATCATCTGGTATTTACCGTCAAAACCAAGGCACATAATCAGATCATAGAATTCCAGAACTTCCCGGTACTGTTTCGGCGAGTTCATATAGACCCGCAGATGTTCGAAGCAGTCCTCACCCCCCCAGGCATCACGGTGAAACTCCACTAACAGACTTTGGTTGTAGGAGTCTGGGGTTTGCAGCCCGTTAAAAATGCCATCGATATAGGTACATAGCAGGTAAGACAGGTGGTTAATGTCTTCTTGCGGGTAGTTCTTTTTCTGCAAATGTTGCTGGAAATATTGTAATTCCCGCACAATCGGTGGCCTGACCTCTGCGGCGTTACGCGTCGGCCAGCTACGAATATTTTCCACCAGCAGCAGCAAAGGCATAGCCGCAGCAATATAGGCGTTATCCCAGGCACCCAATAACATCCCAGGGCGCTCATATAAGCCCCTGGAAATGCCATGCGGCATACGCTGTACTCTCGCTATATTGTTGTTACTCCCGTTTGGATTGTTGTTATCCCCGTTTGGATTGTTGTTATTCCCGTTTGGATAGCTGTCATTCGCATTTGGCTGTTGCTGATACAAAGTGACCGGTGGCGCACTCGTGCGCGCCATGTTGTTGCCCGAGGCAGCCTGGTCCGCGAGACCTTCCTTATAGTTCTCCGCCTGTGACGTTGACGAAGAGCCACTTCTAGGGACAATCCCACCCAATGAGGCTACGGTGCTTTTGGCTTGCCACATTGGTGTAGTCAGTGACTGTTCCGCATGTTTTGCGCCATTGCGTGCTGCGGAAATGGCTGCACGGATCTGGCGTTCAAATTCGTTCATCCGAGCCTTCCTTGTCGCAAGCCCCATACTTCAAAACGCAACTCAGGGAAATCACCCACGATGCTGAGTGCGATAGCTGAACCAGACATCATTTCTTTATACATAGGATCATCATGGTCAACTTCGAAATAGACGCTATTCGGGTAATAAGGAATATATCTTGGCGGTGATGACATCGGGATCATCCGTGCGCCAGGCAATTGCAGGTCGATCAACTGTACAATTTTCTCCACCGGCCCCAGTTTGGTTTGCGCCGGGAAGTAAGTGCGAATGGTCTCGGAAGGCAGTTTGGAACTGACGGTGAAGATCAGTTTTTCCAGACGCAGTTGTGAATCGTTCTGGCACAGGTAAATATTGTCGCCACGTTCGATAAACGGTAGCGCCACTGCCGGTGCTTCGATCACCAGTGAGAGTGCGCGCCGTAAGGCGGCAAACAGCGAGAAATACCCGTTGTGCGGTTCATGATGCGTATAGAGCAGATCCTGCCTCGACCACGGTTTTTCTCCGCCAGGGATAGTACTGAGACGCCCCAACAACCCAAGCAATAATTGGAACAACTGCTCAGGGTGTACCTGTTTTTGCATCAACACATGTGAAATCTTTAGGTTATATTCACTGAGTGTTTGCAGTAATAGCAGTTCCAGTAACTCCGATAACCCACCGACTGAGAGCGTCACATCTGGCCGGTAAACCGATTCCAGTCGCTGAACGATCAACCCTAGCAATTCGGTTACCGCATTATCGATCCACCCTATGGCGCGAAAATCCAACATGGGTGGCAGGAAGTTATCATCCAGAATCAGACGCCCATCGCGGGTGCGCTCTTTGATATAGGCTACGGGCAGCATCGATTCTGCATCACTGACGCTGGCACGTAAGGTGAGCTTGGATTGCAATTGCCCCAGTTGAAGGGTGGCGATCAATGGCGTTCCTTCAGCAGCGACGCCATGGTTTCTGTCTTGAACTTCAGCATCCAGCGCAACGAAACGGCTACCTTGGTTGCTCTTCTTCAGATCAATATAGGTATTGCCGGGTATATCCATCAGGACCGAAAGGCACACGACACTGCCTTGGCAGTTCTCCCCCGGATCAAAAGGTAGCGGTAATGGCTCATCACCCGCCATATGAAAAGGTGTACCGTCAGGGAAAACACCACTGGCCTGATTGAGGGCGATCTTGCCCTGATCCAGCAGCCCTTGATTGATACTTAGGCTATGGAAGCCCCATGCCAGCGCGCTGAGGCTACGTGCCCGCATTTCAGTTAAATGTTCTAGATATCGTTCCTGTTGTTGAAAATGCTGGGGTTCCATCAGCATCCCTTCCACCCAAGCAACACGTTGTTTTGGCAGCATATTATGAGTCCTTTGCAACTTTTTAGTCTGTTGAAACTTTTTAGTCTATTGACGCTTTCCAGTCTGTTGACACTTGCCAGTCTATTGACACTTGCCAGTCTGTTGACGCTCTTGATGACCTACTTTGTTGACGCTTTTAATGACAGGGCCTTACCATCAACGAGCACCACACGGTTGAAGTCCGCACGGGCATCAGATTTCAGCGTTAATAGGCTTTTACCGTTACTCATCTCCTGAAACTCAGCCGCTATTGCCCACCAGCGCTCTTGTTCAAAGGGAACATCGCGGGAATATTGACGCACCTCTGTCGGCGCAAGGATGTATTCCGTCACGCTGACGACTTCACCTCCTACACTGATGCCACTGCAGAGCGTCCCCTGATACAAACCGGGGGGTGACCACCCCTCTTTATTCAGCTCAATAATGCATACCTTCAAGGGCTGTGCCTGACCGTTGGGCCCAGGATTGATGAGAGGAGCCGCAACAACCTGCAAGTCAATCCGCCGTTTCTGTAGCGCCGCTTCTGAGGATGAGGAAAACCAGCTACAGCCGCTGAGCAGGACGCAACCTGTCAGGATAAAAATAGGCAACACACGAAAGAGGCTACGCATTGACAAAATACTTGGTCTGGCTGGGCGCAATTTGCGTCGAAGGCGCGTTGTAATTATTGGTCATACTCATATCTCCTAAACGTGTTGCTGGGCTTCCCTGAATGAAATACTTTCCTGATCCCTGCATAGGGTCCATCTTGGCCGAATGTGTCCCCGAGGCCGCCCCCATCACAGATCCGCCGTCTATCGTGGCTGGACGGATGGTGTTGAGATTCTGTTCGTTACCCCCACAGCAAAAATAGTTGCTGACATTAGGAATACCATTGGCGTTGGGCGCGGTGTTGGGAGCAGATATCGGGATCATCGGGTCACTGCCGATAAAGCTGATCCCACCTGCGCGAGTATTGGCTGCTGTCATCGTGATTACCCCATATGAACCTGTCCGCCGTCGATTTTGAGCACGGCAGAGGCATTTAATGATCCGATACGGCTATTAATCATTAAGCTTTGATCCGCTAACTGACTAATGTGTCGGGCATGTACATCGTCGGTATTTTCAACTTCTCGACTCGCTTGTTTGGCTCTCACGAATAGAGAGTCAGCAACCTGATGCATCGTTTTAGCCACCCATAGGGTGGTACGGGTCAGTAATGAAAAATGACGCGTGTGGATCTCAACCCGATCCGGGCTGTGAATTTCCAATGCCGTGGTAACAAGGTGCAAAGGCACCTCACCACTGTTCATCACCAACGGAGCGTCAGGGCTGGTGCGGTATAAAATGGCTGTAATGTAGATCTGCTGCTGGTCAATAACGGCACTGACCAGATCACCGTTTTCTGGCTGGAATAAACAACTGGACGCCGTGGTGACGGGCAGTGTTTCATACCCGAGCAGTGATACGCTGGCGTTACCCGGCCGGATAACCTTCGCAGTGATCACCTGCGGCGGAGCGGATACGGCGGGCAACGGCGTCCGTGGCGAATAAGACAGATAGCCGGGTAACGAATTTTTCGGTTTTAGCAACGTGGTTAATCTAGACATAGCGGCTGGCTCCTGAAGGTATCGAAGGGAATTTAGGGTTATTTTTTGGACCGGGTTGATGATGGCCATACCAGTTATCAATCTGGCTCAGCAAGGGATCCGGCATTTGTAGCGGTGTGTCCAGCGTGGGTATTTGCGCGCCGTGGATACGGGTTTTGCTAAGTTTACTGGCCTGTAACGACGACTCGCTCAACATGCAACTGCGCAAATCAGCTTTGGTTAAATTGACCTGCGTTAAGTGACATCGCGTCAGATTGGCCCGTAGCAAAGAGGCGTTTTGCAAATCGGCGGTGTCAAAATTGCAATCGCGCAATGTGGCATCAACAAACTGCGCCGCCGCTAATTGCGCCATGTTGAAGTCACAGCCCTCGAGTGTCGCTTCACTGAACAGCGCGGCAGCCAAATTAGCGTCACTGAACCCGCACTGTGTTAGTGTGCTTTTGTGGAAATTACTGTTTTCCAGCGGCTGGTGCCGAAAATCAACCTGCTCAAGCTGGCACTGACTCCATACCACCGTATCGCTTTGAATCGCTTGATATTGGCACTCTTTCAGTACACAACTGCCCATCACCTGACGTATGAGTTCGCTGTTTTTCCACACTGACTGCTGGATAGTGCAGCCATGCCAACTGGAATCTTGCATTTTGCTGTCACTCATCGTCAGATGAGTCATCGGGGTGTCTTGCACGGTCCAATAATTAAGCTGGATATCCTGCAATTGGGCATCATCGAGCTGACAACTGGTGAGCAACCAGCGCTCAATTAAGCACCCCGTGAGATAGCATCCCTGCCATTGCACCTCTATACATGAGGTATTGAGTATGGAAACGCCTTGCGCTGAAACGTCATTGAACTTACAGAAACGGAAACTGCAGTTTTCCACTCTGCCACCGTCCAGCCGCAGGTGAGTAAAATGACAACTTTCAAAATGAATATTGCGTACCGCAATCTCGGCAAACGAAATATCCGTGAAGGTGCATTGAATAAAATAAACCTCAGACAGCGTTAACTGCTGCAACTGACGCTGTGTAAAGTGCCGGCCAATAATCCGACGTGGACTGTCGGGAGGCATAATAGGGGTGTCGGACGGTGTCATTCCATGCTCCTTTGAAACGTGATATTTATGCAGGGACGGTGTAACGACGCGGGATCCAGTGCGTCTTTTCCGTCAAACAATGTTCAAATCGGGTGTCCATGTTTTGGCTGATCATCGCCAGATTAGCGCCCGCCAGATTGCAACGCTGGAAAGTGGCATCACGTAAGTCAGCGTTGTAAAACATGCTTTGCTGTAAGCTGGTGTTCTGCCAGTGGCTATGGACTAAGTTGGCATCTTTTAACCGTACCGCGGTCATATCACAGGCAATCAGCGTCGCCTGAGAGAAATCAGCCTTATCGCAGCAACTCTCCAACATCGAGCAATTAATAAAGGTACTGGATTGTAAATTGACCTTGAGGAAGCCCATTTTATTCAGGCTGCACTGCTCAAAATGCGACTCAGAGAGATTGGTATTCAGGCCCGTGGTCAAGCTATTGAGATAGCAATGACTCAAGCGCCCCCCCACCCAACTGCTGCTAATAAACGAGGTTTTCTCTATCGTGCTTTCGGTAAAGCAAGCCTTCGGGCCGTCGCATTTTTCGAATATGCACGACGTGATGATGACCTGATTAAATTGTGTTTGATCACAATGTGTTTCGGAGAAGAAACAGCCATTCAGCGTACAATGATCAAACGTGCCAAGGCTGAAATCACTATGGTTAATCAGGCAGTTATCTAACGCATTGTCGGTAAACTGAGCGTGTTTAAACACCCCATACTCAAAGGTGGATTTCTCCCATTTACAGTGGGTAAAGGCGGCTTTTTGCCACTCTGCCTGTTTGAATAAACAGCCACTTAAATGCACATTGTTCCAACGGGAGTTTTCAAAATCACTTTGCGTAAACTGGCAATGCTCGAAGGTGCAGTCTTTAAATGTCGCCTTGTCAAAATGGCAACCGGTAAACATGCAATAGCGGAATTGCTTGTTGTCCAAGGTCATTCCAGAGAAGTCAGTCCCTAAAAATGTGACGTTGGTTGCCGTATCTTCTTTGCTTTCCAACCATTGGGTTCCCGCTTCCTCTTTGCCGGCTGCGGGGACATTCAAATCACCCAGCGTCTCTTGTTCTTCACTCTTCTGCTGTTCCTGCCGATCGATAGCATCCTGAACATCCTGATAGAAACGTTCGGACTCCGCTTCAGACATGGCGGAAGCGCTATAACGCAGCGAGTCTGGGTGATCCGCCAAATCCCGGATGACGTTCAGCGGCATCCCCTCTGGCATCAGTTCCGGATCTTTGAGGAATTCAAAACTCGCAGCACCTTCAACGCTGCGACTTTTATAGACCTGTTGGTAATATTCCAACTCACGTAGCGAATGGGAGTCATCCAATCCCACCAGCAACGTATCGATAGGCTCATCAAAAAGGTGAGTCAGTGGCACGCTGCCGGTAAACACCATTAGCCCCATATCGTTATCCGGTAACAGCCACAGTGTTTTCCGCAGTAAGGTCACCTCACTGGGGGGCGCTGAAGGGTTATCCCAAACAAACGCCCTTGCACTGACCGCAGGAAACGCACCGCTGATCTCCTCATTGTCCGGGCGAAAACCGATGAGTTTGAACGGTACGCTATCAGGCCATGCACTTTTCTTCAGCCACTGCCCTGGCGGAGCCATTTGGAAATAGCGACGATCAATTTGCGGTGGCAAACCGGGATAAAATGTTTCCAGATATTAAGGATCGGTCATGGTCGAGGCGACTTCATTGATATGCACTTTACGCAGTTGGAAGTCATGAGGCACAGGTGACGGAGACGCCAGCGGTGAGCGAACGATAGCAGAGCCGTCAAGGCCTAAAGACATAATCGTCGGTTTGCGCTCATCGTTATACCCACGTCCCAGTGGATTCTCCTTACAGCCTTTGCCCCCCCAACTTTGCGTATGGTCCATCGACATACGTAAGAAAGGTTTAATGACCAGACCCGTTTTGTTGCTTTCGCCCTCAATACACCAGCGCCGGGTCAGTGAGCCAACACTAACCTCTGCACTCAGCGAGGTAACCTCTTCACCAATACCGGCATGACCGGCCAGCAAAAACTCAGCAAAGGGTTTTGGCTCAGCACTGTCCAACATGCGGAAAGAGAGCGGTGCCGCTTTCCATGCCTGCCAGATCTGTGACTCCGTCACCATATGCTCAGGTTTAGAGAGATAACAGCCAGCAACGACGCTGATCCCCATATGGCTTTCATGGCCTATCTGGTAACTGCTTTTCAAGACCACGAGCTGTTGCGGGCGAATGATGCGCATAATGCTTCCTTTTCAGTTTTTGCTTTGCATGCCAACGGTTTTCAGATCGACACCCACATCGGAATATTGAGCGCCGGTATAACTGACGGATAATCCCGTGGTGCTGATACTGCTACCGGTGGTACTGACGCTACTGCCCGTGGTGCTGATACTGCTTCCTACCGTCCCAATACTGCTGCCCGTCGTGGAAATACTGCATCCCGTGGTACTGGTGCTGTTACCGGTCATGCTGACTGAATTACCGGTAGTCGAGGTGCTGCTACCCGTAGTACTGACGCTACAACCGGTAGTCGAGGTGCTACTCCCCGTAGTGCTGGTACTGACACCGGTCGTACTGACGCTGCTGCCCGTACTGCTGACGCTGCTGCCGGTAAAGGAGGTACTGTCACCGGTGATGCTGCTACTGGAACCCGTCTGACTCATGCTATGCCCGGTGATGCTGGTGCTCATGCCGGTCATGCTATGGCTACTGCCTGTCATGCTATTGCTAGTACCGGTAAAGGAGGAACTACACCCGGTCATCGAGTTGCTGACACCGGTTAGCGAGTTGCTGGCCCCGGTGAAGGAGGTACCGACACCGGTAAACGATGTGCTCACCCCCGTAAAGGAGGTCCCTATCAAGGTGAAACCCACACTGACACCCGTGACGCTGGTGCTCATGCCGGTGACAGATAAGCTCGTTCCCGTTGTCGAGACACTGATGCCCGTCGCGGAGACACTCATGCCCGTCACCGAGAAACTGAAGTCTTTGTAGGAGATATGGTTGTTGATCCACTCCGTGGCCGTCCGTTCCACCGTGTCGTATTTATCCTGACCGACGGCCGTCGCACTGTTACGTTCAACCGTTCTTTGTAAGTCGCGCTCAGCATGTAGCATGATCCGCTCATTGCCCCGATTATCATCGAAGGTAAGCTGGCTGGCGTGTTGTGGCTGACCAAAGCGCAGTGAGCGTGAGACAAAACCGGAGTAGTTAATGTGGTCAGGTAAACGGTAAGGCGGTGGGTTCTCACCGTTGTAGACGATCCCGGTCACCATCGGGCGATCAAGGTCGCCGTCAACGTAATTGACCAGCACTTCTTGCCCGACCCGAGGCATCGCCAGGACGCCCCAGCCTTTACCGGCCCACGCCTGTACAACGCGGATCCAGCAGGAGCTATCATCTTCGGTGGTTTTATAACGATCCCAGTGAAAGTGAACGCGAATACGGGCGAACTTATCGGTATGCACTTCTGATTCACGCGCACCGACCACTGTGGCACTTTGCACACCAGGGACCTTTGGCGGTGGCGTGACACATTGTGGACGATAAACGACGTCATCATTCAATGCCTTAAACTTACAGGCGACATTACGTCCCTGGCTCGCACTGTCCGGCCCATCCTGGACAAAACTGTAGTCACAACTGATCAGTTTGAATCCCCGATTACGGTTGTTATCAGGGTGCTGTACCAGAGCAAAAGAGCGCCCTGGCACTAATCCTGTGGCATTACTTTCACCAGACAAGAGCTGCCCATTACTCTGTATAGCTTCAAGGCGTAAACGGGCGATGCTCTCACCATGCTGGGGATCGGTGTAACCCGCCGCGTAGTCATACCATTCCAGTGGCACGCCTTGCAGGTGTTGGCGGCTTTCTTCGATATGGGTTTGTAATGTATTGCGTGGATTAAGGAAATCGAAGTCACGTAAGACAATTTCGCTGGAGTGGATGCGTTGTGAGCGTTGAATACGCTGTATCCCCTCACGGATGGCGCGCATCTCTTCACTGTCAGGCAGGAAACTCAGTTCTGCATAATGCCCTTCCAATACAGGGAATTGTTGCTGATCTGTCATGACCAGCGTGTGCTTATCTTCGTTATGTTCGAAGTAATACCAAACGCCTTCGTCTTCCATCAGACGATTAACAAAGTCGAAATCGGTTTCTGCAAACTGTACGCAGTACTCGCGTAATCGATAGTTACCGACGATATCAAAACGGTAATCCGCAAAGTTATATTTGGAGAATACCTGTTCGATAATATCGATAATATTCAGGTCCTGAAATATCCGGCAGTTGCGGTTTTGCATCAAAAACCACGTCCAGGTACTCAGTTCCAGGCTGTAAACAAATTTGTCTTGCCGTTGCCCTTCATCAGCACCGGCGATCACATAGGTAAAAAAGGTCCGGTAGCCGGCTGAGTCAGGTAACTCAATCCTGACTTTGATGATTTCCCCCAGCAAACTGACCAGATCGAGATCCGCTTCTGCTACCTGAAATACCAGTTGGTAGGATGGATTCCCTGACACTTTTTCCTGCGTCTTGAAGGAGAGAGGAAAAGCATCCTGGCCCGATAAAACCTCATTCTCTATCTCAATTAATTGCATAACGGCCCCGTTTAAAATAAATGTGTACTCACGTCAGCCCAAACGTCAGTTGTCAGCCCAACGACAGCGTTCAGCTCAACAACCGTTGTCGACTAAACATCAGCTACGCGAACTCAATACTCAGTTCTGTCTCCTCAACAATCAGGCGTATCTCTCTCAGCGGTTCAGCCTCATGGCGACGCTTCAACACTTCATTGCCAACAGCGGGAAGTAAGGTTTGACGCAAGAGTTCTTCCACCGCACGACCATGGTTCGGATGGCTGCAAACCCGTGAGGCGATCCAGCCGGGGATATCCCCCTCGGTCACCAAAGTGGCACCAATTTCATCCCACAGGCGCGTTTGTAAGCGCGCAAGATGATGAGAGGCGATCTGTGCCAGAGCGTCCTGATCTAATGGGATATAAGGAATGATATTGACCCTGGCTAACAGCGCTGGCGCAAAGCGGCGCAACAGGGCGTCGTATACCAACGGTTTTAATGCACCGGGTTTGATATCGTTGGCGGTGAGGTAAGCCTGTTCGATCTCTTCCGCGCCCTGATTACAGGTCAGTAAGATGAAACACTGGCGGAAACTGACCCGACGCCCTTCGGCATCTTCCATCCACCCTTTGTCGAAGACCTGATAAAAGGCGTCCTGAATATCGGCGTGAGCTTTATCAAACTCATCAAGCAGGATGACCGAATAAGGTTTGCGTCTTACCGCTTCGGTTAATTTCCCCCCCTTGCCATAGCCGACATAGCCCGGAGGTGCGCCTTTCAGCGTGGATAAGGTATGCGCCTCTTGGAACTCACTCATATTGAAGGTAATAAGGTTATGAGCACCGCCATACAAGGTTTCGACCAGTACATTGGCCGTTTCTGTTTTGCCCGTACCGGTTGACCCCGCCAGCAGGAAGATCCCGAGTGGCCGCTCCTGAGACTGGATGCCCGCCCGAGCAATACGTATCGCCTGCGAAATCTCTTTGATAGCGTTGCGTTGCCCGAAAATATGATCACCGAGACGCTGTTCAAGATTCAGGACGCATTCAATATCGTCCTGCAACATTTTGCCGGACGGGATCCCGGTCCAATCGGAAAGCACCGCGGCGATGCTCTGCTCATCAACCCATGGATAGACCAGTGGCGACGCTTCCTGTAACGCCATCAGTTCACCCCAGCGGGCATTTTCCGTCATCATGCCACTGCCTTCTCCCTCCGGCAGGACCTCCCTCACTAGCTGTTGCTCATGCAGATGGCGGCTTTGCAAGGCGGTTAGTTCATGTTCAAACGCCTGGATCTGTGTCTGAACGTCATCTAGCCGTTGATCAACCGCTTCGCCCAGTTGCTTCTCCCGTACCAGATATTGATGCTCGGTTTTGAGCACATCCAGTTGGGCCGATAACTGTTCAATCGCCTGTGGTTGGGCATATTGGCTGAGCGCGACCCGCGCGCAAGCGGTGTCGAGCAGACTGATGGCTTTATCGGGCAACTGCCGGGAAGGCAGGTTGCGTAATGACAGGCGCACCGCCGCGTGAATGGCACCGTCGCGGATAGTGACGTTATGATGTTGAGCAAAATGTGGCGCAATCGCCCGTAGCATATCGACGGCGGTAGATTCGTTTGGCTCGCCAATCAATACCCGCTGGAAACGCCGGGTCAGCGCGGCGTCAGGTTCAATAAACTGTTTATACTCTGACCAGGTGGTGGCGGCGATCATGCGCAATGCGCCCCTCGCCAACATCGGTTTAAGCAGGTTGACCGCATCCCCCGTGCCCGCCTGCCCGCCTGCCCCCACCAACGTATGGGCTTCATCACAAAACAGAATAACCGGGGTATCCGATTGGCTGATGCCATCGATCAGGGATTTAAGACGTGATTCAAATTCACCGCGCATACTGGCACCGGCTTGCATCCTCCCCAAATCCAGAGAAAGCAGACGCGCCCCTTGCAACAGCGGAGGGACATCGCCACTGGCCAGTTTTCGCGCTAGCGCTTCAACCACCGCCGTTTTACCGACCCCCGCTTCCCCAACCAAAATAGGGTTGTTCTGACGGCGACGGAGTAAAATATCAATCACTTGACGCAGTTCTGCTTCACGACCAATAACGGGGTCAATCTCACCGTCACGGGCTTGCTGGGTAAGGTCGTTACACCATTTGTTCAATGCCGCATGCGCTTCTTTTGATGAGCTGCTGTCCGTTTCCGTCACTAATGCGTCGCCTCTTTGAACCTCGCTGGTCTGTTCAATGGAGTTAACTAATAGGCCTTCATATTCCTCTGCAACCTGTGGGACCGGCAGCTTTTTGAATTCATCGCACAGGCGGTATAACCAGCGCTGATGCTGGGTATCCTGTAATAGTGCCAGTAAAATATGCGAGGTACGGATAGGAGAAGGTGACGCCATCAATTGGCTCAACACCAATCCGCCTTCGACCACGGACTCCAAGCGTGATGATAAATCCTGCACCGATGCTTTGGTGACGGGCATATGCTGAATAATGCGATCCAATTGCGTGGAGATAACCGTCTGGCTCAGTCCGTAATGCGTCAGTAGAGCAGGAATATCCCCACGCTGTTGATCCATGAGAATTTTTAACCAATGTTCAAGCTCCACATACTCATGCCGATAACTGCGGCAAAGACGGGTGGCTTCAACAAAAGTTTTATAGGCAAAAGTGCCCAATCGATTAAAAAGACGTTCGCGTTGATACACCGTTATCGCTCCCATAGCTAGGTAACCGTTCTATAAATTGGCTGTATACTCAAGGCTGAGCCTGGCTTTAACCAGCTATGGCGACTGAGCGTTCCACCGCCAAGACGACAAGCCATATTGGGTGAGGTCTGTATGATTAATTGCACGTCCAGCACCATCCGATGGCGGACAAAGTCATGGCAGATTTGCACCAGAGTGTTAATGCGTTTGCTGTTGCGTTGAAAATCCAGATATTGGGGGTCAGATACCGGACCAATAGATAACACCAGGCTGTGCTGCACATCGAAGAAACGGCTGCCAATACGCGTGTTACCCAACCGTCCCATACGTTGGCTTTCTATATTGCGCGAGTCGTCAATCCACAATCCTTTACGGGCTTCAACACGGATAGGAACCGAGAAATACAGGCTCAGGATCTCCTGTAATTTGCGTAATGATCCTCTGCCCGGCAGATACACCCCCGGAAAGCAACGCCGTACCCGATCCACATGTGAATTCAGCGCTTGCTGCGGCGTTAGGCCCGCGATTTGACGCACATGGTTCATAAAGGGATTGGCTGACGCGCGATCATGCCCCACGGCGACGTGCATTTGGGCCCAAGAGCGATAATGCAAGATCGCCATTCGCTGGCTGAGAATGCCCGCAAAATGTTCAAAGGCCTGATTACGTTTAGCCAACGCTTCGTTACGAGCATGTTCGGTAACATGTATTGGCAACGGGCCATACGGGGCAAATAAACCAAAATGGCGGCAGAAAATGGTGATCTCTGCCAGATGCTGATGAGTGTTCAGCGTTTGCCTGATATCACTCACTTCACGCGGTGCAAATCCCATATCGGCAGGCTGAATAATACGTAGCCGCAGATGGCTACGATCACGTTGGGTGCCAAGCCGGCCTTGCTCTGGAGTGGCACGCTCAATGCGACGCAGCAACTCGAAAAAGTCCTGACTGGCCGAGATACCCGGCAGAAACGTGTTTTTCAGCGTCTGGAGGCTAGCCATAGTTGACAGGCCCCCATTTGGCGAAGGTTTCACCATCAACCTGCATGTGTAACCTCAGGGTCTGCCCTAATTCACAATATTCTGACAGCGCGTGATGCAGGATCCGCGCAAAGAGGAATGCACCTTTATCACTGTGGTGGCTGCTGTTGAAATCCAGTGTGGCTTCAACCCCCCGGCTCCAGGCGATCGGCCCCGGAGCGGTATGACGTTCAAAATTATGCGCCACACTGGCGTGAGTCAGGCTAGTGATCCTCTTATGCTGGCTCGCCTCTTCATGCTGACAAAATATCGACAGCCAATCTTTTAGCAGCGGCGAACAATCGGTGACATCCGGCAGCGCATAACGCAGCGGATTGTTGGCAATCAGTTGTAACGCCCGCCAGGCTTGATCAATATTCGGCACACCCTGTGGTTTTGCCGGGTGACGCAGCATTTCGATCTGCCCCACTGGCAGGGCAATTTCCAGCTTGAATTCCGGATGCTGTAATTGGCTGGGAATTAAGTGGCGTTCGCACACCATGGCTTCAATCGACAGCGACTTGACGTGATCAATATCTATCCCGCTGGTCCCCGGTGAAAGGGCAATGAATAAGCTGTCATGAGGTAAAGGTGAATTTTTCTGATGATTTTTATCCGTGAAGTCGCGGCGACGGCGAATGCTGTAACCCGCCATTTTATCGTCATCATCAAAACGGGCATGACCATGAAGGGAAGAAAACTGCACGCTCCCCCCTTCGCTCAACAAACCGTTGACCCCGAGTACATGATGGACTTCGTACAAGCGGGGGTTCAGGGGGTCAACAATGACGGGATATTCGGTGTGTTCACCATTAATCAGCACCGGGCTACAACGGCGTTTGAACAGGTTAATAATAGGTGTGGCGAAGAGTCGGAAGTCATTGCCAGTGACCCTATCAATCAAATGTAGGGGGCGCTGATCCAGTACAAACAGCACCTCAAAGGTATGAATGCCGTCCCCTTGTTGCAGGAAGTCGTTGAGGCCATGCAGTTCCAGATCGAAAAAACGCGAAGGAGCAGCAAAATATTCTCGTAGCAAACGGTTTCCAGGCATTTCGCTGATCGCAACAGGTAAAAGCGCCTCTTGTTCATCCAGCCCTCCCTGGCGAAGATGTTCTTTGGTAAGAACTTTGACCAGCGGTTTCCCATCCGTGTTGGCCCACAAAACAATATGTAAGGTGTTATTCAACAGTGTCGTGATTAACTGATTTGACTGAATTATTCCCCCCGCTAGCGTCAGGTTCATCGGGGCGAAATCCAGCTCAGATAAAGACGCGACACCTTGAGTGGTCAGACGCAAGCGCAGATGGGCCTGACCAGCTTGTAATTGTGAAGCCACAGAGAGCGGTAAATACGCCGGTGGCGTGCTGGCACACTCGGCATTTTCAATGACCAATGGCTGTATTTTCAGCGTGCGGCCAGTAGAGAAATTCGCCAACCGGTTGTTCAGCGAACTGTCACTCAATGTCACGCGGCTACCTTTAGGCAATACGACGCGCGAGTGCCATTGCGGTGACGTAAGATCCGGAACCATGGCAATGGTGGCAATCGACGGCAGGGGTGTATACCAAAGTGGGGCCAAACGCCCAAGCATTTGCAAAGCAAACTCTGGATGCTCGTTGTTCAAACGCTGTTGGATACGGGAACTCAAGAAAGCGGTGCCTTCAAGGAGCCGTTCGACGAAAGGATCGAGCACACCATCAGCATGTAACCCAAGGTGTTGGGCGACTTGCGGATGCATATGAGCGAAGCGCTGCCCATCTTCACGCAGATAACGCAACTCTTCGTTGTATAGAGCCAGAAAACTTTCGTTGGGCATGACGGTTTCCCTGTTTTATCTCTGTGCGTTATTTAAAGAACGCGAACCATTCCATAGGAGTAATCGAGCGCGATGCGTAAATTGACCAAGTGCTCTTCGCCCGGTAGGTTGCACCGGGCATGAATGTCAAACAGGATGGCTAACACCCAGGTTTCGCCTTTATTAATCAGCGGCACCACTTTTATTGAGCGCGGATCCAGGCGTGACTCAAACGTGGCGATGATCCGCTGTATATGTCTGGCCAGTTCCAGCAAGTCGGTGATTACCGGTACCTGCTGACTGAGCGAAGGCAGCCCGTAATTCAATACAGAAGCCTCACAATGCGGATACTTTTTTAGCTTCAACCGGGCACTGTGTGCGGAGTCATTCAATAAAGATTCAATATCGCGCACAATCACTTCACGCCAATGAGGTAAGCGAACGTGTTCATGGCGGAGACTTAATTTGTCAAAAAGTATCGGTGCTGAAATATCCATAATTAGCCCTCCCCAATCCAGTTTGGAAGACTGCTCTCCTAACTCGCGAGAGCAGTCCTAATGCATTTCTGACTTAAATACGGCTGTTCAATTTCAGATCGTAACCAGCCTTAATCACGGCCCCCATCGAGCCATCAGGTTGCTGCTCTTTGTATTCCACTTCGATACGTGCAAAGTTAAGGCTGATGGCATCCGTTGGCAGCACCGTGTCGGTGAATACTGCGTCCCCTTTACCAAGAGGCATGTTGCCGACAGTTTTAAAGGAGGACACCAGACAGTTACTGAAGGTAACAATCAGGAAGTCTTGTTGACCTTGACCTGATTTACGACACACCAACTTGGCCTGCGGAATGTGTTCACCGATGGCACACATCAAAAATAGTTTTGGTGATGCTTTGTTACTCACCATGCGAAATTCGAAGTCCTTCATTTCGACTTTCCCAGAACCACCACCGCCACCTAGCCCCCAGCGCCCCGCATTCTCCTCCGCCCATTGCCAAGCCTGTACTTGGATCCATCCGTTATACTGCTGATCGGGAGACTCACCATCTACACCTTCGATATGGAGAAAGTAATCGACTAAAGCTGCCATTTTTTCACTCCTGAATTAATGTCATTAAAGTTGGGTTAAATCAGTATTCGGCAACTCAAAGTTGCCTCATTAAAAATGTACTTTCCTATTTAATTTTGGCCTTACCTCCTTGATATTTATGTTTATATTCCCCCTCTAATAAGCGAGTGATATTCACAGCGCTTATTTCTTTTCGCTTTCCTTGTTGGATGGAAGTTTAGAAACCAGCCGCAGAGAAACCGTCATACCTTCAAGTTGGTAGTGAGGGCGTAAATAGAAGTGAGCGCGGTAAAAACCAGGATCATCCTCTACGTCTTCAACTTGAACTTCCGCAGCGGCCAGCGGGCGTTTAGCTTTAGTGGCTTCTGTTGAAATGGAGGGGTCACCATCGACGTAGTTCATCACCCAGTCGTTAAGCCAAAGTTGCATGTCATCCCGCGAGCGGAACGAACCAATTTTGTCGCGCACAATACATTTGAGGTAATGGGCGAAACGACAGGTGGCAAAAATGTAAGGTAAACGGGCCGATAATCTGGCGTTCGCCGTCGCATCGGGGTCATCATAGTTTGCCGGTGCATGCAGGGTGCACGACCCGATAAAGGCGGCAAAGTCTGAGTTCTTACGGTAGACCAGCGGTAAAAACCCAGCATTGGATAGCTCGTTCTCACGACGGTCCGAAATTGCCAATTCTGTCGGACAAGTGAGTTCATATCCGCCTTCGTCAGAAGGAAAAGCATAGGCCGGAAGTTCTTCTACGGACCCCCCCGACTCAATACCGCGGATCCTTGAACACCAACCATATTCATTGAAGGCCCGGTTAATATTGACGCCCATGGCATAGGCCGCATTCGCCCAGGTGAAATCCTCACTGGCATGAGGGCTAACCACTTCTTCAAAAGCAAAATCATCAATAGGATGATTTTTGGCACCATACGGCAGACGCGAAAGAAAACGTGGCAGAGTCAGTACCAGATAGCGGGAGTCATTACTCTCACGTAAACGTCTCCATGGCGCATATTCAGGTGTGGTAAAGATTTTGCCGATATCCCTTGGGTTACCCAGCTCCCTCCAGTTATTCATCTGCATGATGCTTGGGGAAGAAGAGGTAATGAAAGGACAGTGAGCGGCGGCGGCCACCTTGGCTAACTCGGTCAGCAGAGCCACACTCTGTGGACTGTGATCGAATTCATAATCACCGATCATGCAACCAAAAGGTTCCCCACCAAACTGCCCATATTCATGTTCATAGACCTGTTTAAATATCGGACTTTGATCCCATGCAGAGCCACGATAACGGCGAAGCGTTTTCCCCAGTTCATCTTGGCTAATGTTCAGTACCCGTATTTTTAAAGTTTCATTAGCATCTGTATTATCAACAAGATAGCTAAGCCCGCGCCAAGCTGATTCCAGCTTTTGGAACTCTTTATGGTGCAGAATAAGGTTCATTTGATCGGAAAGTTTTTCGTCAATTTCAGCGACTAAAGACTCAATGGTCAGTACGACATCACGATTGACTTTCACTTGGCCTTTATTGGCATACGCAGCAAGCGTGCCTATGGCACGGCGCACTGTGGCGGAAGCTTCGTCAGTTCGAGGGCGAAAAGAACGTTTTAAAATGTCATCTAACTCGTTTTCAGCCAGATCGACGTTGATGTCTGGCGTGTCATTGAGTTGGGCTTTCTGCATGTTCTCCACTATTTTTCTCCATCGTCATCTTCCACTAAAACATCATCATCCTGGCTGAGCTTCGAAATAGTTCCCTGTGCATCGGTCGCAAGATTTTGTAAAAAATCAGGTTGTTCAAGCAGTTGTTTAACCACCTCTTCTGCGCTGGTTTTACCATCCATATAGGTGATCAATTCAGCCAGATGGGTGCGTGCCTCAAGCAGTTTTTCCATTTGAGGAATACGCCGCGCTAACGATCCGGGGGAAAAGTCATCCATTGACTCAAAATCCAGTTCGATATCCAGGAGTTCGTTATCCTCACTCAAGGTGTTATCTACGTAGAATTTAAGGCGAGGCTTAATTGCTCTCATCCGGGCATCGAAATTATCCTGATCGAAAGTAAGGAATTTACGATCTTCAACAGCAGGAAGAGGCTTTGCTCTGTGGCCAGAAAGATCAGCCATCACGCCGGTTACAAAAGGCAACTCTACTTTCTTATTTGAACCATAAATTTCGACGTCATATTCAATTTGCACTCTAGGTGCATTATTTCTACCGATAAATTTTTGCGAGCTCGCATCTTTGGCCATTTAAATATCCTCATCGAAACGGTAGGTTAGTTTTTCCGGTAAACTGTTTTAATGTAATTACAGCTTCAGGCAGAATTTCTTCAACAATGGAATAAAAATCCATACCTATCATCTCTTTGGTACGGCGAATGAATATTGGGGCTGGATGACTAGGCTCATAATGTTGAAAGTACTCTAGAATACGGTCCAGCATCATAATGATCTCTTGCCGTGAGCGAATGCTCTTATCATTTGAATTAAAGGACTGAGTATCAAGAGATTCATGACTGTCTATTTTTTGATAAACAGTTTCGGGATCGTCATGTTCTGGGGCATTCAATTGTGCAAGCTGAGAAATATTATTTTTTAAGAAAATACGTAATTGTTCACAATGCAGTTGGTAACTCTCTGTGGATTGATTTGCATAGGACTCAATTTGTTCCAACAACATATCTACTTTTGTCAATTGGTCTTTTAAATCTGGCAATCCATTCTGTTGGAAATAATTATTGACAGTTAAAAATAATGTCGAAGATGTAACAAAATATCTCTCTTGGCCATTGGGTAACGCTTCAGTCGTAATAAGATCTTGTAAAATGTAAGGGTGCTCTTCTGTAAGGCGTGCAGTCTTAAGCTCTGCAATACATTGTGCTGTAGATAACCAACCTAATGCGGCGGCATGCCCACTATTTAATGGCGGTTCTTCCGATTGAGGGTAGATAACAACATCAGTATCTTGGGTTTGTGCATTAATGCGCATAAAGCCATCATAGAGGGCCGATATTCCTTTTATATGAATATTTGCCCTTATAAACCAAAGCATTACACGTAAATCAAAACATTGCTCTAGCAGCTTATTGGCTTGCTCACTGATATGGTGCCAGTTTATTTGAGGGGGTTCATGCGGGCGGGAAAGGGGGTCCGCAGACTCATCTAATTGAGAGAGGATGGACTCAATCTCGCCATAGGCCGGATCATATTCAACGCCGAATAATGCTTGAGGAAATATGTCACTCATATTATTGTCCATCCGTTTTAAAATCAAAAATAGCTTGCTATTCCTTGCTATTCGCTGGTTGAGGCTAACCTTATGTGGAATTTAAAAGTCAAGTACATGATTTATAACCTCCCTGTTTGTATATTTTATAATCATCCTGATTTACATACCTGTTATAGGTTATAGCTATTCTCTGTTGTGATAGGTTATAGCTATTATGTCTTTATTTTTTTCTTATTTAAGAAATAACCTAGGACAAAAAACAGTAGTAGGGATAAACTTATTCGCAGATTTTTTCACCCTTCATACATTTATTAAATTTACATAACCATTAGCACGATGACGTGGATGAATAGCCAAAATAAGAGGACATAGATATGAGAAAGAAGCTATATAATGACTTCGCGTGGGAATGCCTGAGGCGAAATCCACAATATATTAGCGATTGGGAATTATTTATGAAAAATACTCTTACTAATGGAGGGGGTATACCCGATGATTCTGAATTAATCCAATCAGAGCTGGATTTGAATGCAGAAAAAAAATGGGGAGTAATGAAATATATTGATCCTTATAACTCTGACCCAACAAATGTTTTTTGGTCACTAAAATTAAGTAACCGTTCAGTTAGAGTTAAACTCAGTAATACTGGAAATGTCAAAGGGGGATATACATGGGGAGATATGTCCAACCTACCAGGAGTCAAACATCAACGCCTTCTTATGCATGACAATACACTGTGCGTAAAAATATTTAGTCAGAATGGGTATTTTCAGCTTTTTATCGAGAGTGCAGATGCATTAAAAGATGATTCAAACCTCTATATTTATATCCCTTTGAACCTTGAATCTGATGTTTTTGCTAAAAATATTGAGTTATTACAGAGCATTGTTAATCACAAAATAGAGGTGGAATGCAAAGAGGAGCAATATTTAGGTCTCTTGAAGACCATAGATGACAGAAAACAAGGCTTCTCCCACCGGGATATCGCTTCAGAAATTTTTGGTAAGGAACTGGTAAAAAATGAATGGTCTGCTGACAGTTGGGTCAGAGCAAAAATCCGCTATCGTATAAAGAAGGCGAATGCACTTATTAATTACGGCTACCTGAACTTCCTCTAGTGTCCTATCTGACACGCAAAGGATCTAAAATCTCTGGAGATTAAGAGGTATTATCACTGGATATAATTAATTATTTCAATAGTATAATCTTCCAATGCCTCGTTTTTGGTCATACACGTATCTGACGAATAGTGTCCATTATCTTAATGGACACTATTACCCCAAATATATACATTCAACGTCACCTTAATCTCATCTCTCTGCCAGCGTTAAAACTTATCGGATTAAGCCCCCTGATGCTATTCGCTATCCAAGGTCACATCGCAATAGATTAAAAATGATCCGTAGCCCCTCAGCGCCCGAACTACATGGCGATTCTCAGAGTGAATGCTTTTTTCTTCTCTATAAAAAAGGTAAAAAATTCATTATTCAACTCAATAAATCACCCCCGTATCTTGGCTACATTTTTGTTTGAATTAATTAAGTTTAAATTGGTATGACATATTATACATTTCGCTATAAATAAAGAAGTATATTAAATGGAACATTACATTAACTCTGCCTATAATCTGGAATGGCATTTAATTTAATTAATAACTTAAAAAGTTGAATGACAGCCTTAAGCAATTTGGAATAACAACTTAGGCCACCTATCACTTTAAATTTAATTATGGGCACTTATTAATAAGGTTTAACCAAGTTAATATCCAACAAGAAATACATGGCAAACTCGACTGCCTAAAGGCAAATAAAAAGAGAAATATTTTTAATATACCGCGTATTGCCTATGGCTCGAACGTATTAGTTTGCCGTTTCCCTTAGCTTAATCAGGCCATTCTATTTACAGTTTTTCTAATCAATAATAGCATCCAAAATAAATAATTATTACTGACGATAATGCTATTCTGTACAGGTCATCGACGGTATCACTCTTTGGTTATCGCTTGAATGAATCGGAAATATAAATGTAACAGACTGATTTTAACTCATTTTAAAACTTACATTTTAACCTATAAAAAAATTTATTATTTAATGATATACTCTCGTTCAAGAGTAACCGCTTAAGCTTTATTGACTCGTTAAAAGTCTAAATAAGTAAATTAATTTAATGAATTATACCCAAAATAATTCAAGTTTCAGGAAGGCGGCAACAGAGGGAATCCCTAGAAGCTTATTTATTTTAAGGTCAACAACAGGTAAGTGGCTGGAGTGAACAAAGACAGCCAACGCACATGTCACTTGAAGTATGCCGGGTATATAAACAATGTGAAAATGGGTATATATGATCGTTTTGTATCAAGATAAGCACATCATGGTCGTCAACAAACCCAGTGGGTTGCTTTCCGTGCCGGGCCGCGCACCAGAGAATAAAGACAGCGTCATGACGCGTGTTCAGAATGATTTTCCCACCGCTGAGTCTGTGCATCGGCTAGATATGGCGACCAGTGGTGTGATTGTGGTTGCATTAACCAAAGCCGCTGAGCGTGAGCTTAAGCGCCAGTTTCGTGAGCGTGAACCCAAGAAGACCTATATTGCACGGGTTTGGGGCCATTTAGCTCAGGATGAAGGGCTGATTGATTTACCCTTAATTTGTGACTGGCCGAATCGGCCAAAACAAAAAGTTTGCTATGAAACCGGTAAGTCTGCGCAAACAGAATACCAAGTGATCTCACGTGATGACGATGGCAGTACCAGAGTGAAGCTATCACCCATTACAGGGCGTTCACATCAATTACGGGTTCATATGTTAGCCATGGGGCACCCTATCCTCGGTGATGGTTTCTATGCCCATCCAGAAGCCAAAGCGATGGCATCGCGGCTGCAGCTACATGCACAGCAGTTATGCATTACCCATCCAGAGTTTGGGACACCAATGCATTTCAAATGTGAAGCGGAATTTTGATGGAGTTTTGATATTGCGTGTAGCGGGAGATAGAGCAGTGCAGCAAAAGGTATCGCAGTGCACGGGAAATGAGCGCCAAATGTAGAGCGTAGACTAAATGTAGAGATTAGGTTTTATTCTCACTCTATCAGCGCCCTACTGCATCAGCGACGCTAAACACAGATCGGGTCAGGTTTCAGTAGTCAGAGCGCAATGCTCCAGCAACTGAAACCGATCACTATATACCCGTCATACTTCAAACTGCGTGTGTATTGGCTGCTTTCGTTCACCCCAGTCACTTACTGATCAATAAAAAAGTCACTTAAACCCTTTCTCGCGTTTGATCAAATCATACGCAGCCTGAATTTCCTGCGCTTTTTGCTTCGCCATTTCCATCATCTCTGGGGGTAACCCTTTGGCAACCAGCTTATCCGGGTGATGTTCCCCCATTAACTTACGGTAAGCACGCTTGATGGCCACACTGTCATCACTGCTATTTACCCCCAAGACTTTACAAGCATCTTCCAGAGTCGGGCCCTGGGAAGCTCGCTGGTAACCACTTTGGGAATAGCCCCCTTGCTGGCCTTGCCACCCTCCATGACCACCAAATTGACGCCCCCCATCGAACATACGCAGGAATTGATCGAATTGACCACGGGAGATCCCTAACTCTTCAGCAATCACATACAGCACTTGACGCTCGTTAGGATGCAAGGAACCATCGGCAAATGCGGCCTGTAATTGAATTTCCAGAAATATCCGAATTAAGTCAAAACGGCCAAAACAAACACGGCGAAATTCCTGCAACGCCTTTCGCAACGGAAAGTGGCTTTCTTTCCCTTCACGAAACGCTTGCTGTGCCGCTGTTCTGGCAGCGCCATGTAATTGCATCCTATCCATTAGTTGGCTGGCGAGTTGGATATCAACCTCCGTAACACGCCCTTTAGCCTTGGTTAAATGCCCCATGACTTGAAAAGTGGTACGGAAAAAAAGTGATTGCCGTGTCTGTTGATCAGCAAAAAAACCGCGGCGTTTTGCGCCAAGCGCCCTGTCTACCATATGGCCAACAAGTAGCCCCAATAGCGCTCCAACAACGCCAGGAGCATACATTACGCCCAATACCAGACCGAGCAGTTTTCCCCAATACCGCATATACTCCTCAATTCACCATGCCGTCAGCCAAAATTTGCATTATCATACTCGGCATTTAGCTCAGCGCCTAACGGCGAGACGTGTAAACGGCCAGATTTAACACTAGCGCAACTGTGATGAGTGATATAGTCTCAAACCGTTTGCCGGCATGATGCCCCCCGATGACGGAACACCAAAACCACGTATGAAAAAAAGATTCCCAACACTGCTGGCCACATTGATTTGGACGGCACTATATAGTCAACACACACTGGCAGACCTTGCGGAGCAATGTATGCTCGGTGTCCCAACCTATGATCAACCACTGGTCACAGGCGATCCGAATCAACTGCCGGTCCGTATTAATGCGGATAAAACCGAAGCAAACTATCCGGATAATGCCTTGTTTACTGGCAATGTTATTGTTCAGCAAGGCAATAGCACCCTAACAGCGAACCAAGTGGAACTGACACAGGTACAGAAACCCGGTGAAGTCATTCCCCTTCGTACCGTTACCGCCACCGGCGATGTCAACTACGACGATCCGCAAATCAAGCTGAAAGGACCAAAAGGTTGGTCAAATCTGAACACCAAAGATACTGATATGGACAAAGGTAAATATCAGATGGTGGGCCGTCAGGGCCGTGGTGATGCAGATTTGATGAAATTGCGCGATCAGAGCCGCTACACCATTTTGAAAAACGGCACATTTACCTCTTGCCTACCCGGAGATAACAGTTGGAGCGTGGTTGGCTCAGAGGTCATTCATGACCGCGAAGAACAAGTGGTTGAAGTTTGGAATGCTCGTTTCAAGATTGGCAAAGTCCCGGTGTTTTACAGCCCTTATATGCAATTGCCAGTTGGCGATAAACGCCGTTCGGGGTTCTTGATCCCAAATGCGAAATTTACCAGTAACAATGGTTTTGAGTTTTTACTCCCTTATTACTGGAATATTGCCCCCAACTTTGATGCCACCATTACGCCACACTATATGGAAAGGCGCGGGTTGCAATGGCAAAACGAATTCCGCTATTTGCTGGCGCCGGGTTCAGGCACCATGGCATTAGACTGGTTGCCCAATGACCGTATCTATACGGGGCCTGATGGCACAGATAAAAATGCCACCCGCTGGTTATACTACTGGGGCCATTCCGGTGTAATGGATCAAGTTTGGCGCTTCAACATCAACTATACCCGTGTCAGCGACCCCGCTTACTTTACGGATTTAACCTCTCAGTACGGTTCGACAACCGATGGCTACGCGACACAAATATTCACCGCCGGTTATGCCAATGAAAACTGGAATGCGACGCTGTCTTCCAAGCAGTTCCAGGTATTTACTGCTGCAGGTAACAGTAATGCCTACCGTGCCCAGCCACAGTTGGACATGAACTACTACAAAAACGATGTTGGTCCATTTGATATGCATGTCTATGGTCAGGCGGCCAAATTCACCAGTGTCAATCCAACTAACCCGGAAGCCAGCCGTTTCCATATTGAACCTACGGTTAACCTGCCCTTATCCAATAGCTGGGGAAGCATAAATACAGAAGCCAAACTGTTGGCCACCCACTATCAACAGGATATTCCGGCCAGTTTTGCTGACAATGCTAGCAACCCCAAACTGAAAGACTCAGTAAACCGGGTCCTACCACAGTTTAAAGTGGATGGTAAGGTGGTATTCGATAGGTCAATGGACTGGGCGACGGGCTTTACGCAGACATTGGAGCCTCGCGCACAGTATCTCTACGTCCCTTACCGGAACCAAGATGATATCTATATATACGACACCACGTTGATGCAGTCGGATTACTCTGGTCTGTTCCGTGATCGTACCTATAGTGGCTTGGACCGTATTGCATCGGCTAATCAGGTATCTACCGGTTTAACCTCTCGCATATATGATGATGCTCGGGTTGAACGTTTTAATGTCTCTGTAGGTCAAATCTATTACTTCAGTCGATCACGCACAGGTAATACCGAAGCCATCGATAACAGTAACGCGACAGGAAGCCTGGTTTGGGCTGGTGATACTTTTTGGCGGATCAACGATCAACTGGGCCTGAAGGGCGGTGCACAGTATGATACGCGGCTGGGAAGTTTGACCTTAGGTAACGCTATAATGGAATATAGAAAAGACGCTGATCGTATGATTCAATTGAATTATCGCTACGCGAGCCCAAAATATATTCAGGCTGCTGTCCCTAAAGTATACAACCCTGACTACCAGCAAGGCATCTCTCAGGTAGGTACCACGGCCAGTTGGCCAATTGCTGACCGCTGGGCGATCGTCGGGGCGTATTATTACGATACCAAAGCCAAACAACCTGCCAGCCAGTTAGTTGGCTTGCAATACAACACCTGTTGTTGGGCGGTAAACCTTGGCTATGAACGCAAAATAACTGGCTGGAATGCACAAGGCCAAACCAGTAAGTACGACAACAAAATAGGCTTTAACATCGAATTACGTGGTTTGAGCGGTGGTCATAGCCTTGGTACTGCTCAAATGCTGAACTCGGGCATTCTGCCTTATCAAAGTGCATTCTGATACTGTTTAACACACTGAATACAGTGAATCTTAACCCGCGATAGCGGATTACATAAATGGAAAAGGTATGAAGAACTGGAGAACGCTTATTCTCGGATTGGTCATTTGTGCCAATACCGCGTTCGCAGCACCACAAGAAGTTGATAAAGTTGCCGCGGTGGTTGATAACGGTGTTGTGTTACAAAGTGATATCGACGGCCTGCTACAATCGGTAAAAATGAACGCACAACAATCTGGGCAGCAGGTTCCGGATGATTCGACATTACGCCACCAAATTCTTGAACGCCTCATCATGGATAATATCCAACTGCAGATGGCCAAGAAAATGGGTATTACCATCACTGACCAGGCGCTGGATAAAGCCATTGCAGATATTGCGGCCCAAAACCGCATGACGCTCGCTCAGATGCGTAGCCGTTTAGCCGCTGATGGCCTTAGCTACGATACTTACCGTGAGCAAATCCGCAAAGAAATGCTGACATCAGAAGTCCGTAACAATGAAGTCCGTCGCCGGATAACCATTTTGCCGCAAGAAGTTGAATCTCTGGCTAAGCAGATGGGTAATCAAGTCAGTGGTGATACCGAACTGAATCTCAGCCACATCCTGATTCCATTGCCAGAAAATCCAACTCAGCAGCAAGTTGATCAAGCTGAAGATCTGGCGAACAAATTGGTTGCTGACATTAAAGGCGGTGCGGATTTTGGTAAATTAGCTATCGCGAATTCAGCTGACTCTCAAGCTCTGAAAGGCGGCCAAATGGGTTGGGGGAAACTGCAGGAGTTACCTTCACTGTTTGCCGAGAGACTGCAATCGGCGCATAAAGGCGAGATTGTCGGTCCTATCCGTTCAGGTGTCGGGTTCCATATTTTGAAAGTGAATGACATGCGTGGGGCGGATCAAACCATTTCCGTTACTGAAGTGAATGCACGACACATCCTGTTGAAACCTTCACCAATGATGACCGACGAGCAAGCTCGCGCCAAGTTGGAAGCCGCCGCCGCAGAGATTAAAAGCGGAAAAACGAGCTTCGCGACTATCGCCAAAGAAATTTCGCAGGATCCCGGCTCAGCGATGCAAGGCGGGGAACTGGGTTGGGCATCACCCGATATTTACGATCCAGCCTTCCGTGATGCATTGATGAAACTGAAGAAAGGTGAAATCAGTGCCCCTGTTCACTCTTCCTTCGGTTGGCACCTCATTCAGCTTGTCGATACCCGTCAGGTAGATAAAACGGATGCCGCACAAAAAGAGCGGGCGTACCGTATGCTCTTCAACCGTAAATTTGCTGAAGAAGCACAAACCTGGATGCAAGAGCAGCGTGCTGCTGCTTATGTAAAAATTCTTGATGGTAGTAATGCACAACCACAATAATCGTCTAGTGATCACCCCCGGCGAGCCAGCCGGGGTCGGGCCGGATTTAGCCATCACTCTGGCTCAACAGGATTGGCCTGTTGAGCTGGTAGTCTGCGCGGATCCGGCCTTGCTACTGGCCCGAGCCAGCCAACTTAATCTGCCCCTGCAATTGCGTGAGTACCAAGCTGACCAGCCGGCAATAGCACAGCAAGCAGGGTCACTGACTATTTTACCTGTAAAAACAGCTGTTAATGTTGTCCCTGGCAAGCTTGATGTCGGTAACAGTCACTATGTGGTTGAAACGTTAGCCAAGGCTTGTGATGGTGCGATCAGTGGTGAATTCGCTGCATTGGTCACGGGCCCGGTACAAAAAAGTATTATCAATGATGCCGGCATCCCCTTCATTGGGCATACCGAATTCTTTGCTGACCGCAGCCACTGCCAGAGGGTGGTGATGATGCTGGCAACGGAAGAGTTGCGTGTGGCTTTAGCGACCACCCACTTGCCATTATTGGCGGTGCCAGGTGCCATTACGCAAGCCAGCTTACATGAAGTGATCACCATCCTTGATAACGACCTAAAAACCAAGTTTGGTATTACTCAGCCACAAATTTATGTTTGTGGGCTTAATCCTCATGCTGGCGAAGGGGGACATATGGGCCATGAAGAGATCGATACAATTATTCCTGCCCTGAATACACTACGCCAGCAAGGGATAAACCTCATTGGCCCACTACCAGCAGACACCCTGTTTCAGCCGAAATATCTGCAACATGCAGATGCCGTTCTCGCGATGTATCACGATCAGGGGCTACCAGTATTGAAATATCAAGGGTTTGGCCGAGCAGTCAATATCACTCTCGGTTTGCCTTTTATCCGCACTTCTGTGGATCACGGTACCGCTTTAGAACTCGCCGCAACCGGTACTGCCGATGTTGGCAGTTTCATTACGGCATTAAACTTAGCCATCAAAATGATAAATAACAGCAATGAATAATAGAGTCCACCAAGGGCATTTTGCCCGCAAACGCTTTGGACAAAACTTTTTAAACGATCAGTTTGTCATCGACAGTATTGTCTCCGCAATCCACCCAGTTCCTGGCGAAGCGGTCGTTGAAATTGGCCCCGGTTTAGGTGCCTTAACCGAACCCGTCGCGGCTCGTATGGATCACATGACCGTTATTGAGCTGGATCGCGATCTGGCTGCACGGCTGGCTAGCCATCCTCAACTGAAAGATAAGCTAACCATTCATCAGCAAGATGCGATGAAAGTAAACTTTTCCGAACTGTCAGAGCAAGCGGGGCAACCATTACGGGTATTTGGTAACCTGCCATACAATATTTCTACGCCGCTGATGTTCCATCTTTTCAGCTATACTGATGCTATCCGCGACATGCATTTCATGTTGCAAAAAGAGGTTGTTAACCGCTTGGTTGCTGGCCCCAACAGTAAAACTTATGGCCGTCTGACCGTCATGGCGCAATACTATTGCAATGTGATCCCGGTTTTGGAAGTACCGCCGACTGCGTTTACCCCAGCCCCAAAAGTTGATTCCGCAGTTGTGCGCCTCATTCCACATGTGCAAATGCCTCACCCGGTCGGTGACGTTCGTATGCTGAGCCGTATTACTACGCAAGCCTTTAACCAACGTAGAAAAACGGTGCGCAATAGCTTAGGTGATTTATTCACTTCAGAGCAATTAATCGAATTAGGTATTGACCCGATACTCAGGGCAGAAAATATTTCGGTAGCGCAATACTGTAAGCTAGCTAACTGGCTTTCAGCTCAATCGACACCGCAGAAATAAGCAGGAGCACATCATGATTGAACAGCCCCGTATTTGTGTGCAGGTACACAGTATCTATGTGGAAACGCAATCGATACCCGAAGAGGAACGTTTCGTCTTCGCCTATACCGTTACCGTTCGTAATTTAGGGCGTTCAAACGTGCAACTGCTTGGCCGCTATTGGTTAATTACCAATAGCAATGGCCGCCAGACTGAAGTTCAGGGAGAAGGGGTTATCGGCGAACAACCACTTATCCTGCCAGGTAATGAATTTCAATACACCAGCGGTGCCGTTCTGGAAACTCCGCTGGGTACTATGGAAGGACATTATGAAATGATTGATCACCTTGGACAGGCCTTCCGTACTGTAATTCCGGTATTCCGCTTAGCGATCCCAGCCCTGATCCACTAACCCTGACTCATTAACTATGTCTACTTATCTTATTGGTGATATTCATGGCTGCCTCGATGAATTACTTGCGCTTTTAGCCCAGGTGAATTTCGATCCACAGCAGGATACTTTATGGCTGACGGGCGATTTAGTTGCCCGTGGTCCCGCTTCATTGGATGTTTTACGTTATGTACGTTCGTTAGGACCCGCAGTTCGTATGGTGCTGGGTAACCATGACCTGCATTTACTGGCAGTCTACGCGGGCATCAGCCGTAATAAACCAAAAGATCGTATTACCCCGCTGCTGGATGCACCCGATGCTGATGAGCTAATTAATTGGCTACGTCGCCAACCCGTTTTGCAGGTTGATGACCAGCTTAAATTGATTATGGCCCACGCAGGCATCACACCACAGTGGGATATTGAAACGGCCAAAATGTGTGCGCGAGAAGTTGAAGCGGTATTGAGCAGCGATAGTTATCCGCTATTTTTGGATGCGATGTACGGTGATATGCCAAACAACTGGTCACCAGAGCTTACCGGGCTGGCGCGTTTGCGCTTTAGTACCAATGCACTTACGCGGATGCGCTTTTGCTTCCCGAATGGCCAACTTGATATGATCTGCAAAGACACGCCAGAAAACGCGCCAGCCCCTCTCAAACCTTGGTTTGACCTACCAAGGCTCGTTGACCCTGAATATTCAATTATTTTTGGTCATTGGGCATCATTGGAAGGTAAAGGTGTACCAGAGGGGATATATGGACTGGACACTGGCTGTTGCTGGGGAGGGGATTTAACCCTACTTCGTTGGGACGATAAACGTTATTTCACACAGCGCGCTTTCAAAGCCGAGGCTGAAATTAATAATAACAATGGATTTGCAGCGGGCGAAGCAGTACAACACTAATTGGTGTGATGCCAAATTAATCTTGTAAAGACGCTAATTAAAGACGCATGAGCTTATGCGTCTTTAGATTTCACCTATAATTAACAGCATCACTGTCTATTTTTATAATCATCTACAACATCATCGTCAAGCCGTGTAAATGTACAGTCATTTACTGATGACGCCGTACAAATATAAGATTCCTTACCTGATGTGGTTGTTTTTTCCCAGAACATATGCCCAATAAGTGAAACAAATACACCTTCGAGAGCTAATGCTCGCTCATCATAAAAATACATATCAACACTGCCTGATGCTAAAGCGTAAGTGCAATTATTTAGCCTGCCAATATCCATATTAAATGCATTATAAGGAATATACTTTACATATAGGAAATGTCGTACATCTCCGCTATTTTCCACACCAACAGACGCCCCGAACCATTTACCATCAGGTGTTGTATAACCCCCCTGCTGATAATTTATTTCAGATTTATTTGGGCAGGAAGAGAGTTCATTCGCCATAATATATGGTGCAGACAACATTAGAGATAAAAACAGCATAGATTTTTTCATTTATTTTCCTCACATTTATTATTTACCCCATCAAAAAATAACCTTTTCAATTTAACAGAATCAACATTCCAATCCATCCAACTGAATAGTAAGGTTATTTTATTTGGAGTGATATTATTAACACTATTACTCGACAGCCACCCCAGGCAAGAGGACCGGAATGTCTGGCGCGATCTCTGTAATATTTTCATCAGATGGCCGTGTAAAAGAGCAGTCTTCGGCTTTATCCGCACTACAGGTGTAGCTTGTATAAGGAACATGATCTGTATTTTTTATCCACGTTGGATTATCAACAATAGATATATACAATCCTTTGTTTACCAGAACCTTATTATCTCTCACTTTCATTTGTAAAATACCGGCATCCAGCAGGTAGTTGCATTGAACTAAAACACCTAGCGCCCGATCATTCCCTCCATGAGGATAATAAAACGCTTGCAGGAAACGAGCTACATTACCTTTATTCTCACCTCCTTGCGTCGTACCATATCAACGTAGATTAACCAATTTATAATCGCTCAACACATGGTTAATTTCATTAGCTTCTGGACATCTTGTTATTTCTATAGCAGAAGAAAAAGGGGAAAGTAAAAATAAAGACGATAGCATTATTAATGTTGATTTTTTTTCATTTTACACCTCATGGCAATAAAATTAAAAATATAATTAAAACCTTATGTAAACCAGCCATTAGAATCTATCATGCAGAACGAAAGCTAAAAATATTAAATAATAATGACGTTTATCCATTAAGTAATAAATTTATTTTTCTAAAATAAATATCCTCCGGCATAGCCGGAGGTTTTTCATATGCGCCTATAAGGCTCTGTTACCAGCCGCGCCCTAACAGGCGCATCGCGATCTGACATTTGCATCTATGGATTACTTACGGCCCGTAAACGGGCTACCGGGATACGGGATCGAGAGTTGCTCACCCATTTTATCCTCTTCCAATTGGTGCTTTATGTATTCTTGTATCCTGGCCGTGTTTTTCCCTACCGTATCAACGTAATACCCTCGACACCAAAACTCCCTGTTACGGTATTTGAACTTCAAATCGCCAAACTGCTCATAAAGCATCAGACTGCTCTTTCCCTTCAGGTACCCCATAAATCCCGAGACACTCATCTTGGGCGGGATCTCCAGAAGCATATGGATGTGATCCACACAGCATTCTGCTTCCAGGATATTCACGTTTTTCCATTCGCACAGTTTTCTTAAAATACTGCCAATCGCTCTGCGTTTTTCCCTGTAGAACACCTGCCTTCGGTACTTCGGCGCAAAAACTATATGATATTTACAGTTCCATCGGGTGTGCGCTAAGCTCTTTTCATCCCTCATTGGGACCCCCTTTTGATTTCTTGTTGAACATTTGCAGTTGCCAGACCGCAAACTGTTTTAACAAATCAAAAGGGGTTTTTATAACTGACCCAAAGCTGAAAGCTTTACT
Source organism: Yersinia pestis (assembly GCF_900460465.1). Taxonomy (GTDB): domain Bacteria; phylum Pseudomonadota; class Gammaproteobacteria; order Enterobacterales; family Enterobacteriaceae; genus Yersinia; species Yersinia pestis. Next base: position 178,252 of record NZ_UAVH01000008.1, read on the forward strand.
GAACCCCCAGCCTAGCTGGGGGTTTTCTGGGCACAATGAAACAGGCCCATTATTACCTAATGGGCCTGTATGCTAATTGTTTTGATGTGAATATATATATTCTTAGCGGCGCTCTAGAATTTCGAAGCAATAACTGTGTGAGTTAGCTTCATCGGCATCATGAAACTCACTGAATACGCTTTCCCATTCATCTGGCTCATAATCAGGGAAGTGAGTATCGCCACCGACCTCCGCATCAATATGCGTGAGATACATGCGATTTGCGCGGTCTAAGAATTGCTTATAGACACGGCCACCGCCCATGACCATCACTTCTTCCGCATTGCCAGCAAACGCCAATGCTTCTTCAATCGAGGCCGCCCACGTCACACGTTCATCAGTACCAGGCTGGCTACTGATGACAATATTCAGTCTTCCCGGAAGGGGGCGACCGATAGATTCGAAGGTCTTACGACCCATAATTACCGGTTTATTTAACGTGTTACGTTTGAACCACGCTAAATCAGCCGGTAAATGCCATGGCATAGCGTTTTCCATGCCAATAACGCGATCTGCTGCCAATGCAGCGATCAGGCTGATAATCATTATTAAACCCTGTAGGCTGCAAGAGCCAGTCCCGAAAAATTGTTCACACTATACGTAAAGCCTAATCAAGCGTCGATAGCGATCAGTAAGCGAATGATACATATAGGACTGCTCCTAGCCTAGTGTCGTGGCCGATTTAAAAAAAAGCCTTATACACCAGGGCGTTTACGATATAACCATAATCCTGGCAATGATAAACCAATCGACAACGCCCCGACGATAAATGAGGCTTTCAAGAAGTTCGTCACCATTGTAGACATTAATGCTTCGCTATAACCCAGATGAGAAATCTCAACCACCGATATCATGGCGGTATAAGCGGAAATCCCAGGGAACATGGGAATGACAGCCGCAACAGTAAAAACTTTAGGGTGTGCAAGCAGCCAACGTGACCAATTGATCCCAATCATAATTGAAGCCACGAGTGAAGCCAGTTCGATATTCATACCAAAATGGATCATCAACATACGTGAGCCATGACCGATTGCCCCCAATAGTGCGCAATAACGCAGTGCACGAACCGGTACATTGAATACCATGGCAAAGCCCAACGCCGGGATCGCAGCTAACACCATGTCCTGTAGTAATGCCCACAGTAAACTCACGCCCACCCCCGCAAACCCCAAAGTGCCATCGCGAATACCACCCCAATACAGGTGGATAAGGTCAGCAAGCTGGCCATCGCCCAACGCGCCAACCCCGTATTAACATGCCCTTTAAACATATCTGCCACCGCATTAATCAGCGGGAAACCCGGAACCAATAGCAATACACTGGCCGCCATCGCCACACTGGAAGCCTGCTCGAAAAATGGTAAACGCATTAATAAACCGGAGGCAGATGTCGCCACAAAAGCGGTAATACAGAAATTAATTAATGGATTCATATGGCGGGCCGTCAGGCTTTGGCGTACAAACATCGCCAGCCCACTGGCCACAAAGCTGATAGAGAAGGCATCCCAACCGCCGCCGTTCAATTTACTGAAACAACCGCAGGAGAGCGCTACCATGATAACCACCAGCCAGCGCGGGTAACGCAGAGGTTTAATATTTTCAAAGCGTTTTTCTACGTCTTTCGCATCCAGTAAACGGTGCTCTGCGAGGATCACAATATGCTGGACCTCAGTGACTACCTGCATATTAATGCCACGATCCGTATTCTTGCGGGTTGATGTCAGGCAATTTCCCTGGCTAATCGTGGTTAGCACCACTGCATTGGCCGAGATAGAACTTTCAACGCTATCCATACCCAGAGCCATCCCAAGACGCGCCGATAACTGCTCAACCAGCATACTTTCTGCGCCATGTTGCAACAGCAATAGGGCACATTTGATACATAACCGAGTAATATCTCGCTGCTGATGATGCGGTACATCACCGTTTATTACATTCTCCAGGCTCATATTCGTGCATCACTATCCGTCAAAAGAGTAGAAGAGAGATCCAACGTTATTGGCATTACAGCAAACGAATGACAAATCGTCGGGAACTTATTTGAACCACATTTATGCTAGCCATCAGGATAAAAATCATTAATTTCAATGAACTGAATCACATCGGTGATGTGGCCGCTCGCTGTACTGTGGCGTCAAGTCAGAAAGACATAAAGACTAAATCCCGTCACTGCTAACAACAAAATGGCATCAGATAACCAATAAGAGTAATGCAAAGAATGCTAAGTGGCGTTATTATCGCCAGATTGCTTCACTCCCATTCGGTAATTAAGATGCTTGAAACCTCGTTATTCGTCGCGACACTCGCGACATTGGGAATGATCTCCCCCGGACCTGATTTTTTTCTGGTGATCAAAAACGCTGCCCGCTATCGCCGCACTGCCGCCATGACGACGGCAGTTGGTGTGATTTTGGGTGTTGCTACGCATATGTCTTATTGCGTGGCCGGTCTGGCGGTCGTTATCACGACCACACCATGGTTATTCAATTTGCTGAAATATGCCGGGGCCTGCTACCTGATCTGGATTGGTATTCAAGCACTGCTGTCACGGGGAGAAAGTAAGTTTAGTATTGATAATACTGCACAGCATCCCATCTCACTCAAAGCCGCATTTTTGCAAGGGTACCTCTGCAACTTATTGAATCCCAAAGCGACTCTTTTCTTCCTCGCCGTTTTCACGCAAATACTGCAGATAGACTCCGGCGTAGGAGAAAAACTATGGTACGCCTCAATCATCTGGATACTGGCCGCAATTTGGTGGCCTTTGCTGGTGATCCTGATCCAAAGCGCGCCAGTACGCCGTGGTTTAGCCAAAACACAAAAAGTGGTCGATAAAGTGTTAGGTGGCCTGTTGATCGGCCTTGGCATCAAAGTCGCCTTGGGCTAACACCGCTATCACCCCCCAGAATCTCTGGTTAAATATTCCGCTATTGAGATGGCCATCTACAATGACCGTTTACTATCCACAATAGTGTTGGCGATAACATTGATCTTCACCAAGGTTGCCTAAGAGAAATCTTGCCTTTATTGCCACACACCCCGTGACTAAGCTACGAACGTAAAAAGGGCGATGTTGCCATCGCCCTTGATTTTCGCCACGGATGAAAACGTCAATTACGCTTTCATATTCTTAATCTTGGCATGCATCTCTTGCACCGAAATCACTTGATCGGTTGGATCCGCATTTAACGCCATCGCCGTAGCAAAACCACCGTTCAAGGTCGTATCGTAATGCACTTTATATTGCAAAGCACTGCGACGGATCAGCTTAGAATCTTCAATCGCCTGACGCCCAGCTGTGGTATTCACGATATAGGTGTACTCGCCATTCTTAATACGGTCCTGAATATGCGGACGGCCTTCATGCACCTTGTTAACCAAACGTGGGTTTATCCCCGCCTCGCCCAGCACGACCGCCGTTCCGTGGGTTGCATCCAGTTCAAAGCCTTGTTTTAGCAGCTTCGCCGCCAAGTCTACCACCCGGTGCTTATCCCCCTCACGGACGGATAATAGCGCACGGCCACTCTTTTTCATGCCAGATTGACTGCCCAACATCGCTTTAGAGAACGCCTCAGCGAAGGTACGGCCAACCCCCATGACTTCACCGGTAGAGCGCATTTCTGGCCCTAAAATTGGGTCAACACCGGGGAATTTATTAAACGGCAGTACCACTTCTTTGACTGAGTAGTAAGGCGGAATAATTTCTTCCAACATGCCCTGCTCAGCCAGCGATTGGCCAACCATCACACGAGCGGCAATTTTTGCCAGTGGCATACCGGTCGCTTTGGACACGAAAGGTACAGTACGGGCCGCCCGTGGGTTAACCTCAATCAGGTAAACTTCGTTGTTTTTCACCGCAAACTGCACATTCATCAGGCCGCGGACACAGAGTTCAAAGGCCAGTTTTTCCACTTGTTGGCGCATCACATCCTGAATTTCTTTGCTCAGGGTGTAAGCAGGCAATGAACAGGCTGAGTCACCAGAGTGAACCCCGGCTTGCTCTATATGTTCCATAATGCCGCCGATCAACACGCGTTCACCATCACAAATGGCATCGACATCCACTTCGACGGCATCATCAAGGAAGCGGTCAAGCAATACCGGCGCATCATTCGATACACTGACGGCATTCTGGAAGTAACGGCGCAGGTCAATCTCGTCATAAACGATTTCCATCGCGCGGCCACCCAACACATAAGAAGGGCGTACGACCAGTGGATAGCCCAGACCAGTGGCTTTTTCCACCGCCTGCTCGATAGTCGCTACGGTGGCATTCGCTGGCTGTTTCAGGCCCAGACGATTTACCGCCTGCTGGAAACGCTCACGGTCTTCGGCACGGTCAATGGCATCCGGACTGGTCCCAATAATGGGGACGCCAGCCGCTTCCAACTCGCGGGCTAATTTCAGCGGTGTCTGACCACCGTACTGCACGATAACGCCCTGTGGTTTCTCAATACGGACGATTTCCAACACATCTTCCAGCGTGACTGACTCGAAGTAGAGACGATCAGAGGTGTCATAATCGGTTGAAACCGTCTCAGGGTTACAGTTCACCATGATGGTTTCGTAACCGTCTTCACGCAGTGCCAATGAAGCGTGTACGCAGCAATAGTCGAACTCAATACCTTGTCCGATACGGTTCGGGCCGCCACCCAGCACCATCACTTTCGGACGATCGCTGGTTGGGTTAGATTCGCACTCTTCCTCGTAGGTGGAGTACATGTAAGCCGTATCCGTCGAGAACTCTGCCGCGCAGGTATCAACACGCTTATAAACCGGGTGTAAACCATATTTGTAACGCAGTTTACGGACTTCACTTTCTGCTGCACCGACCAATTTAGCCAAACGAGCATCGGCGAAACCTTTACGTTTCAAGTGACGCATAAATTCAGCAGTCAAGCCGTTGATACCGAGTTCTGCCACGCTCTCTTCCAGACGAACCAGCTCTTCAATCTGCACCAGGAACCAGCGATCAACATTGGTCAGATTGAACACACCATCAACCGACATGCCCGCACGGAAAGCATCAGCGATATACCAGATACGTTCTGCACCCGCTTCTTTCAGTTCACGACGAATTTTAGTCAGTGCTTCGGGATCATCCAGGCTCACTTTCGGGTCAAAACCGGTCGCGCCCACTTCCAGCCCGCGCAGTGCTTTTTGCAGTGATTCTTGCTGCGTGCGGCCAATGGCCATGACTTCACCCACAGACTTCATTTGCGTGGTCAAACGGTCGTTGGCACCCGCAAATTTTTCAAAGTTAAAGCGTGGGATCTTGGTAACAACATAGTCGATAGAAGGCTCAAAGGACGCAGGAGTACGGCCACCGGTGATGTCATTCATCAACTCATCCAGTGTGTAACCGACCGCCAGTTTGGCGGCAATCTTGGCAATCGGGAAACCGGTTGCTTTAGAGGCCAGTGCTGAAGAGCGAGAAACACGCGGGTTCATCTCAATGACAATCAAACGACCATTTTTTGGGTTGACGGAGAACTGTACGTTAGAGCCCCCGGTTTCTACCCCGATTTCACGCAGTACCGCCATCGAGGCATTACGCATGATTTGGTATTCTTTATCGGTCAGGGTCTGAGCCGGTGCGACAGTGATAGAGTCGCCGGTGTGAATCCCCATCGCATCGAAGTTTTCAATGGAGCAAACGATGATGCAGTTGTCGTTTTTATCACGGACAACTTCCATCTCGTACTCTTTCCAGCCAATCAGCGATTCGTCAATCAACAACTCTTTGGTTGGAGACAAATCCAGACCGCGCTCGCAGATCTCTTCGAACTCTTCACGGTTATAAGCGATACCGCCACCAGTGCCCCCCATCGTAAAGGATGGGCGGATAATGCACGGGAAGCCCACATCAGCGGCAACAGCCAGTGCTTCTTCCATGTTATGCGCAATACCTGAGCGGGCCGTATCCAGACCAATCTTCTTCATCGCGATATCAAAGCGACGGCGGTCTTCGGCTTTATCGATGGCATCGGCGGTCGCACCAATCATGGTGACGCCAAATTCTGCCAGAACACCCTGACGCTCCAGTTCCAATGCACAGTTCAGTGCAGTTTGGCCACCCATCGTAGGCAAAACAGCATCTGGACGCTCTTTTTCGATAATCTTACGCACCACTTCCCAATGAATTGGCTCGATATAAGTTGCATCGGCCATTTCCGGGTCAGTCATGATAGTCGCCAGATTGGAGTTCACCAAAATGACACGGTAACCCTCTTCGCGCAGTGCTTTACACGCTTGGGCACCGGAGTAGTCAAACTCACAAGCCTGGCCGATAACAATCGGGCCTGCGCCCAGAATCAGGATGCTTTTTATATCTGTACGTTTTGGCATGGTATTCGCTCCTGATTATTTATGGCTGTTACTACAGTTAAGACTCACGGATGAAGCTCGGTAAGCCTCAATCAGTTCGATAAAATGATCAAACAATGGCGCGGCATCATGCGGGCCGGGGCTGGCTTCTGGATGCCCCTGGAAGCTGAACGCTGCTTTATCTGTACGGTGGAGCCCTTGCAGAGAACCATCAAATAAAGAGACATGTGTAGTACGCAGGTTGGATGGCAATGAGGTTTCATCAACGGCGAAGCCATGGTTTTGCGCGGTAATCATCACACAGCTAGCATCCAGATCTTTCACCGGATGGTTACCCCCATGGTGACCGAACTTCATTTTTACTGTTTTAGCGCCACTGGCCAGCGCCAGCAATTGGTGGCCCAGACAGATGCCGAATACCGGAATATCCGTTTCCAGGAAGCGTTTGATGGCCGTGATCGCGTAATCGCATGGTTCTGGATCCCCAGGACCATTGGATAAGAAGATGCCATCTGGATTCAGTTTCAGAACGTCTTCAGCGGGTGTCTGCGCTGGAACAACGGTCAGACGGCAACCGCGATCAACCAGCATACGCAGGATATTACGCTTCACACCATAATCGTAAGCCACCACATGGAATGGCAAATCTTCTGGTTGTTTCGCCGCAGGTAAATCACCTTCCAGCGTCCAACTGCCTTGCAGCCACTGATACATCTCTTTGGTGGTCACTTCTTTCGCCAGATCCATCCCTTTCAAGCCTGGAAATGCTTTCGCTTTTTCCAATGCCAGGGCCGCGTCAGACAACTCCCCAACAATAATGCAGCCGTTCTGTGCTCCTTTTTCGCGCAGCAAGCGAGTCAGCTTACGAGTATCGATATCGGCAATCGCCACAATATTGTGCCGCTTGAGATACTCGGATAAGCCTTCTTCATTACGGTAGTTGCTGGCAATCAATGGCAGGTCGCGAATAACAAGACCTTGGGCGTGTACTGCAGAGGATTCTTCATCGGAGGCATTAGTGCCGACATTGCCGATATGAGGATAAGTAAGAGTAACGATCTGGCGGGAGTAGGAAGGATCAGTGAGGATTTCTTGATAACCGGTCATCGACGTATTGAAGACCACTTCCCCTACTGCCGTACCTTCTGCCCCGATGGCCCGACCGTGGAATTGGGTTCCGTCTTCGAGAACCAATAGCGCTGACTTAATCAAAACATCCTCCAGGGAATAAACAGTCACATTATCTGCATATTAATTCATATCTAGCGATCTAAATCAATGCAAAAACCGCTCTCAAAGCTAATTTTTGGCAAATTGGGCGCATTTTAATGATGAGTAACGCTTTTGTCTAGCCAAAGCACCATTTTTTCTCTATTTTTTGCCGTTCTCATCAAAATGTGCGGATTATAGCGGTAAAAATACAAGCTAACTTAGCAGAGTAAACGGTTGCGATGGCGGCTCACTGAAAAATATCGTTCTCAGCAGTTAAAAACACACTAGGTGGGCTAAACGAAGGATTTAAAGAGATAAATTCAAGACTAAATGCAATAAAAAACACATTATTTAACCAAAAAGACACTAATCGCTTATTTTAAATTTAAAATAAAAAAGGATAATAAAATATTGCCCTATTATCAAATGATTATGATAAAAACAACCACATCACTGGTTGTAATTTAAAGCATTAAAGTTCGTTAAGATTCAGTACATCACGCATATCAAACAAGCCATTATCATGCTTACCAAGCCAAATGGCAGACTTAACCGCACCATGGGCAAAAGTCATCCGGCTCGTCGCTTTGTGAGTGATCTCAACCCGTTCGCCGATATCAGCAAACATTGCCGTGTGTTCACCCACAATATCGCCAGCACGCACGGTCGCGAAACCGATGGTCCCCGGTTTACGCTCACCGGTATAGCCTTCACGGCTATAAACTGCACAATCTTTCAAGGAGCGCCCCATAGCATCAGCAATCGCCTCACCCATTGCCAGCGCCGTTCCTGATGGTGCATCCACTTTGTGGCGGTGATGGGCTTCGATAATTTCAATATCGGTATAATCGCCCATGACTTTCGCCGCCTTTTCCAGCAATTTCAGTACCACATTCACCCCAACACTGAAGTTCGCTGCGAACACAATACCAATGTCTGCCGCAGCCTCACTAATGGCCGCTTTACCTGCCTCATCAAAACCCGTGGTACCAATCACCATCGCTTTCCGATGCTGACGGCAAATAGCTAAATGTTCCAACGTACCTTCTGGGCGGGTAAAGTCGATCAGTACGTCAAAATTATCAGTAAGTTGGGATAAATCATCGCCAACAATGACATTTAACAAGCCAACACCCGCCAGCTCACCCGCATCACTGCCTACCAACGTGGACCCTTTACGCTCGATAGCCGCCCCTAAGACAACGCCTTCCATCTGCGTAACGGCTTGAATTAATTGCCGCCCCATCCGTCCACCCGCGCCGACAATAGCAATACGAATTGTTGAATCAGTCATACGTCCCCTTAAAATGTGTCCTCTACCCTGACCAGGGTTCAGATTAGCCGCCGGCTATTGACTCTACCAGCCTATTTAATCTGTATTAGAAAAAAATGATACTCGTGCATTTTTATCAGTGAAACCACTTAATCCGTTACATAACACTGAATAAACAGCAGTTAGTGAAATTTTACGGGTAGGTAAAGGCCTTCTTTATTCTGTTAAGGCTCTCTAACTATTTATAGGCCTTTTGTTGCCATTTCGCATATTCATGCAATTATTTTGCACACTATTTTGTCATACCGCATCTGCATGAGGTTAGATTTCCACAGGAACAATATCAACCTCCCCTTCTTACCCCAAATAAATATCCTCCGGCATAGCCGGAGGTTTTTCATATGCGCCTATAAGGCTCTGTTACCAGCCGCGCCCTAACAGGCGCATCGCGATCTGACATTTGCATCTATGGATTACTTACGGCCCGTAAACGGGCTACCGGGATACGGGATCGAGAGTTGCTCACCCATTTTATCCTCTTCCAATTGGTGCTTTATGTATTCTTGTATCCTGGCCGTGTTTTTCCCTACCGTATCAACGTAATACCCTCGACACCAAAACTCCCTGTTACGGTATTTGAACTTCAAATCGCCAAACTGCTCATAAAGCATCAGACTGCTCTTTCCCTTCAGGTACCCCATAAATCCCGAGACACTCATCTTGGGCGGGATCTCCAGAAGCATATGGATGTGATCCACACAGCATTCTGCTTCCAGGATATTCACGTTTTTCCATTCGCACAGTTTTCTTAAAATACTGCCAATCGCTCTGCGTTTTTCCCTGTAGAACACCTGCCTTCGGTACTTCGGCGCAAAAACTATATGATATTTACAGTTCCATCGGGTGTGCGCTAAGCTCTTTTCATCCCTCATTGGGACCCCCTTTTGATTTCTTGTTGAACATTTGCAGTTGCCAGACCGCAAACTGTTTTAACAAATCAAAAGGGGTTTTTATAACTGACCCAAAGCTGAAAGCTTTACTGAACCCCCAGCCTAGCTGGGGGTTTTCTGGGCACAATAAAAAAGCAGCCACAAAGGGCTGCTTCAGACTGCTGACAAAGTCAATTGAAGGGGAAACGTGCCGTTGGGGTCGTAGTGGCGTAAGCCACCGAAGTGCCCCTAGGTGCGGTCAACCCTTCATTCACGAGGCTAAAAATAGCATTATCAATAACCTCAAGCAGCCGCAAAGGGCTGCTTTCGTCAGTAAATACATATTGAGTAAACACCTATCTGATCGACAAAGAAACACCTGAATCAGTCGATCTGTTTAACCTCAACACGCAGTTCTTTCGGTACTTCAAAAACAATATTTTCTTCGCGACCGCTGAGTTCAATCGATTCACCAGCACCAAGATCTTTTAAGCGTGCAATCACTTGCTGCACCAAAATATCAGGGGCAGATGCACCAGCGGTAACACCGATACACTTGGCGCCCTGTAACCAAAATTCCTGAATATCTGCCGCAGAGTCAATCAGATAAGCGGGCTTACCCATTCGCTGTACCAGTTCGGCCAATCGGTTAGAGTTAGAGGAGTTTTTCGACCCCACGACCAATACGATATCGGCATCATTTGCCAGATTACGTACTGCCTCTTGCCGATTGGTTGTGGCATAGCAAATATCATCTTTGCGTGGGCCGACTATCTTTGGGAAGCGCGTGTTCAACGCATCGATAACAGCAGAGGTATCATCAACCGATAAGGTGGTCTGCGTCATAAAACATAGATTATTCTCATCTTTGACATTCAACTGCCAAACGTCATCAGGCGATTCAACCAAATACATCCCCCCGTTAGGGTTGCTGTATTGCCCCATGGTCCCTTCCACTTCTGGATGACCGGCATGGCCGATCAAAATAGCTTCTTTACCCTTACGGCTCGCACGGGCGACTTCCATATGGACTTTGGTAACCAATGGACAGGTTGCATCAAACAGCATCGTCAAATTACGTGAACGGGCCTCTGCCCGAACGGCCTGTGACACACCATGGGCCGAGAAAATCAGAATGGAGCCATCTGGCACCTCTGAAATTTCCTCGATGAAGATAGCACCGCGCTCGCACAGGCTCTCAACCACATAGCGGTTATGTACCACCTCATGGCGTACATAAATTGGCGCGCCATACATTTCTATCGCACGTTCAACAATACTGATAGCCCGGTCAACGCCAGCACAAAAGCCACGTGGATTAGCCAGCAATATCTGCATAGACAACCTCCTGTTGGGGGTCAATCTCCAGTATTTCAAGTTCAAAACTGACAGAGTGCCCAGCCAACGGGTGATTAAAATCAACAGTAATAGACTCTTCTGCGACTTCCCGTACGACACCCGGCATTTCGCTGCCATCGCGAGAGCTGAATAACATGATGGTGCCGGCATCTGGCACACCAGTCTCAGCAAAATCACGTGGAGTGAAATACTGAATAAGGTCTGGATTTTCTACACCAAAAGCATCTTCAGGGCGTAACGTAAAAGCGTGCTTATCGCCCACGGTCAGCCCCAACAATTGCTGTTCCAGTGCATCAGAAAGGCTGTTATCACCTAAACGAAAGAGCGCCGGTTTACCGTGAGTGCGTGTTGACTCGGCCGTTGAACCATCTTCAAGCTTCAGAGTGAAATGCACTAAAACAGCGCCATTATTTTGCACCGCTGTAGTCGTTTTTACCGTTCCAGTATTTTGTACCGATTCGGTATCTTGCACAAATTCGGACATATCACTCATCGTTATTCACCGCGTTTTTTTCTACCGGACTTAAGAAGCCTTCAAAAATAACCAACGCAGCGCCAATGCATATCGCCACATCGGCCAAATTGAACGTCGGGAAATGCCAGTTATTGATGTAAAAATCGAGAAAATCGTTGACTGCGCCATGCACTAAACGGTCATATAAATTCCCGAGTGCACCACCGATAATTAATGCATAAGCACAATTTATCAGGCGTTGCTTTGCTGTTGAGCGATACATCATCACCATCAGTACGACGGAGATGCCTATCGCAATACCGGCAAAGAACCAACGCTGCCAACCACTTTTATCCGCCAAGAAGCTAAATGCTGCGCCAAAATTCTGCGCATAGGTTAGGTTGAAAAAAGGAATCAGTGGCACCGATTCATACAGAGCAAAGTGGGCCATGACCCACTGTTTGCTGCTGATATCCAAGATGACAACGACAACTGCCAGCCATAACCAGCGCAATCCGGTCGAGCAAATAGGTTTATTCATCAGGCGAACTTACGCTCCTCACCATCACCAGCAACGTTAGTGACACAGCGCCCACACAGTTCAGCGTGCTCTGCTACCAAACCGACATCTTGCGTGTAATGCCAGCAACGTGGGCACTTCTCGCCGTCAGCCTTATTAAAGGTAATTTTCAACCCGGCAATTAATTCACTTTGCTGAGCATCATTGCCCGCATCAGCATAAGCGGCCACTTTAGCGGCAGAAGTCAGTAGAACAAAGCGCAATTCATCTTGCAAACTGTTCAAACGAGCAGCCAGTTCAGGCTCTGCGTATAACGTCACTGCGGCCTCTAATGAGCCACCAATACGTTTATCGCTACGGGCCTGCTCCAACACTTTGTTCACTTCGCCGCGCACTTTCAACAATTCAGCCCAGAAAGTATCATTCATACTTTCGTTGCCCGCCAAACCAAACAGACCGTCATACCATTCTTCAGTGAAGACATATTGTTGACGCTCGCCCGGCAGATGATTCCAGATTTCATCCGCAGTGAAGGACATGATTGGGGCCATCCAGCGCACCAACGCCTCGGCAATATGGAACAGTGCTGTCTGGCAGCTACGGCGTGCAATGCCGTCACCTTTCGCGGTGTACTGACGGTCTTTAATGATATCCAGATAGAAGGATCCCATCTCAACCGAGCAAAACTGCATCAGCCGTTGCACTACCAAATGGAAATCGTAATTCTCATACGCTTCCATAATTTCTGCCTGAGCCGCTTGCGCACGGCCAACCGCCCAGCGATCGACTACAACCATCTCTTCCGGTTTCACTTGATGCTGTGCGGGATCAAAGCCGTTTAGGTTAGCTAATAGGAAGCGTGCGGTATTACGGATACGACGATAGGAGTCCGCAGAGCGTTTCAGAATTTCATCAGAAACAGCAATCTCACCGGTATAGTCGGTTGATGCCACCCATAGGCGCAGAATGTCACCCCCCAGCTTGTTCATGACATCTTGTGGGCTGATGGTGTTACCAATGGATTTGGACATTTTGCGACCCTGACCATCCACAGTAAAACCGTGGGTCAGAACCTGACGGTAAGGCGCTTTACCTTTCATCGCCGTAGCAATCATCAATGAAGACATAAACCAGCCGCGGTGCTGGTCAGAACCTTCCAGATACATATCCGGGCTATGACCCCCAAATTCAGGGCGGACGTCAACGACCGAAGAATGGGTGGAACCAGAGTCAAACCATACGTCCAGCGTATCTGGCACTTTGACATAATCTGCGGCATCGGCACCTAAAATCTCTGCCGGATCCAGATCCCACCACGCTTGAATGCCATCTTGCTCAACACGTTTGGCCACTTCTTCCATCAGTTCAATACTGCGCGGATGAAGTTGTTCGGTCTCTTTGTGAACGAACAGAGACATCGGCACACCCCAAGTACGCTGACGAGAGATACACCAGTCTGGGCGGTTTGCTACCATGGTTTCGATACGCGCCTGACCCCAATCCGGGATCCATTGCACGCCTTTGATCTCTTGAAGTGACTGCTTACGCAACCCCTTCTGATCCATGCTGATAAACCACTGCGGCGTTGCACGGAAGATAATAGGAGTTTTGTGACGCCAGCAGCATGGGTAGCTGTGGAGCAGTTTTTCAACGTGCAGCAGTGCGCCTTTCTCACGCAGCAACTCGACAACCACATCGTTGGCTTTAAACACAAACAGGCCGTCCAGCGTTGGATACGTACCCGCCAGATAGCAACCGTTTGGACCGACAGGGTTCGCCACTTCTAAGCCATATTTTTGGCCGATAACAAAGTCATCCGGGCCGTGACCTGGCGCGGTGTGAACCGCACCGGTACCGGCATCCAATGTAACGTGGTCACCTAAAATGGCTGGAACATCAAAGCCCATAAAGGGATGGGTAAAGCGCAACAGTTCCAGATCGGAGCCTGTGCAACTTCCCAACACGGCCCACTGAGTAATGCCCGCGCGCTTCATGACGCTCTCAACCAGATCGGCTGCCAGAATCAGGCACTCGCCCTCAACCTGAACCAACTGGTAAAGATATTCGGCATTCAGTGAAATAGCCCGGTTAGCAGGCAGAGTCCATGGCGTGGTAGTCCAGATAACCAGTGAGATTGGGCCGTTAACAGCAGATACACCAAATTTGGCCGCAACAGTTGCCGTATCAACCGCGTTAAAACGCACATCAATAGATTGTGACGTCTTATCGTAATATTCAACTTCTGCTTCAGCCAGCGACGAACCGCAATCGGTACACCAATGCACAGGTTTGGCACCTTTATGCAGATGACCGTTATCAATGATTTTGCTTAATGCGCGGATAATATTGGCTTCAGTTTTGAAATCCATCGTTAGGTAAGGATGGTCCCAATCACCCAACACGCCCAGACGAATAAAATCTTTCTTCTGGCCTTCAACCTGCTCAGCGGCATATTTACGGCAAGCAGTCCGGAACTCTGCAGCGCTGACTTTCTCACCCGGCTTACCAATTAATTGTTCAACTTTTAGCTCGATAGGCAAACCATGACAATCCCAACCGGGGATATACGGTGAATCATATCCAGCCATTCCTTTTGATTTAACAATAATATCTTTGAGAATTTTGTTAACAGAGTGACCAATATGAATGTTGCCGTTCGCATAAGGGGGGCCATCGTGCAAAATAAAGGTCTTTTTACCTTTCTTGGCCGCACGAATAATCCCGTATAAATCCTGCTCATACCAACGTTTCAGCATGTCAGGTTCACGCTTAGCCAGATCGCCGCGCATCGGGAACCCTGTTTCAGGCAAGTTCAGGGTATTCTTGTAGTCACTCATTAGATTCTCGGTTCCGTTTCGGCTAGAAATATTAAACCGGTGTCTTTAGCCCGAAAAATGTTCGGGCCGTCACCACATCGTTGGCGATTTGCTGCTTTAAGGCCTCAAGCGAAGCAAAACGCTGTTCGTTGCGCAGTTTTGCGCGTAGCACCACATCAATATGGCACCCATAAAGATCCATAGTTACATCAAGCAGATGAACCTCAAGCTGCTGACGGACGCCAGCAACGGTAGGCCGGGTGCCGATATTCGCGACACCATACAATGGCGTTGAACCCAAACCATACACATCTACTGCATACACCCCTTTCACCGGAGCAACTAAACGTTTTAACGGCAAATTCGCCGTAGGGAAACCTATCGTCCGCCCCAGTTCATCACCGTGAACCACTCGGCCCGAAATACTGTACGGGTGACCCAATAACGTTTCGGCCAACACCAAATCATCATCATGCAGTGCCTGACGAATCGCGGTGCTGCTGATTCGCAAGCCGCCATCACAAAAACTGTCGGTGCTGATAACATCAAAACCAAACTCAGCACCAGCTTGCTGCAGTAGTTGAAAATCCCCCTGGCGCCCTGCGCCAAAGCGGAAGTCATCACCTACCGTTAAAAATTTAACACCCAATTTCTCTACCAGCAACTGAGCAACAAAAGCTTGCGCTGTATTGGCGGCAAAACGTGGGTCAAACTTAACGCACAATAAATAATCAACCCCAGCCTGAGCCAGATATTTGGCTTTATCACGCAAGCGTGTCAATCGGGCGGGTGCTTTATCTGCTGCAAACAATTCCAGTGGTTGCGGTTCAAATATCATCACCATAACGGGTAGGCCTAAACGCTGCCCCTCGCGCTTTAGTTGCTCTAATAAAGCCTGATGTCCACGGTGGACACCATCAAAGTTACCGATAGTCAGCACGCAACCATGGTGGCGTGCCCGGATATTATGTATACCGCGAATTAGCTCCATAGCTGGCTCAAAACAGTGGGAATCGCCGGATTATACCTTGTACAGCGGTTAAGGTTAACCCGCGATTGGCACCTTTAACCGAAAGTCATACCATTTTGCCAATAATCTGCAGGTAAAATCCCTTTTACTCACTTTATCCTGTAGAATGCGTACGCCGTTGAATACAGAAGCAGGCTGAGATTTTTACAAGAACCACCGTCGAATCCCTTCGAGGCAGTGAAACTGTGGAATTTTCTTTCGAAAGACTGTATTCCGCAGCGCGAAGCTGGTAAAATCCCGCTCCATCACAACGTAGCAAGTGCCGCCCGTACAAACGGCGCTTATTTGCACAAATCCATTGACAAACGAAGGCTAAAAGGGCATATTCCTCGGCCTTTGAATTGTCCTCAATAGAATATATTTGGGAGTTGGACCTTGGCTAATATCAAATCAGCTAAGAAACGCGCCGTACAGTCTGAGAAACGCCGCAAGCATAACGCTAGCCGTCGCTCAATGGTGCGTACCTTCATTAAGAAGGTGTATGCGGCAATTGCAGCTGGCGATAAAGACGCAGCGCAAAAAGCATTTAATGAAATGCAACCAATCGTGGATCGTCAGTCCTGTAAAGGTCTGATCCACAAAAACAAAGCAGCGCGTCATAAGTCAAACTTGGTCGCGCAAATCAACGCAATGCAGTAATTGCATGACATTGAGTGCTTGTAAAAAGACCGGCTTAGGCCGGTTTTTTTATCTCTATCGTTTGGCAATTATGACGTTCAGTAGTGGCTCCACTACTCAGTTGCAGTGGGCCTGTTTGCAGCGAATTGACTTAACAGTTAAACAACGCTGAAAAATCTTTGTTACATACCCGCTGTACTGCCGGATGTTGGATCATCCGCTCAGCAAAAATAACGTAGTACTCTTCCTGTACGTTATCTAAACGACCAATTTCAATAATTTCACTATCGTTAGCATAAGTATCAGCGGCGTATATCGTTGGTGCGACAAAGATAGCGTCATGATAGACAGCAAACGCATTCATCAGGGCAGCATCGTCAAATTCCCCCAAAACCTCTACCTTCAGGCCTTTACTGTTAATCCAGTTGAGTAATTTTCGCCCTAACATTGAGCGGCGACCGGGGATCAATAAACGCTTTTGCTGCAAACTGGCAGGGAAAGGTAGATCGGGGACAGGCTGGCGACAATAGAAACTGACACTGCATTCCCCCAGTTTCACTGAGAACAACCCCTCTTGCTGACTGGAGTCAACCGGGCAATCAGACAAGATCATATCCAATTTGTGCTGACTGAGTTGTTCTAACAACATCTCATGGGTGGATTCAAAACAGCGTAGATGAATTTTTTCATGCTCAACCACCGCAGTTTCCAGAACCTGACTCACTAAACGCTTCGATAATGCATCGGCGACGCCGACATCGAATAACAGGTGGGATTCTTTACGGTAGTTAACGATATCCAGCATTTCCTGGCTAAGCATAAACATTTTATCCGCGTAGCGGAAAACCAGTTGCCCCAATTCTGAAGGGACCAATCCCCGCCCCCGCCGCTTAAATAGCTTACCGCCTAAGCGCCCTTCCAGCGCTTTAATTTGGCCGGTGATTGTTTGCGGAGTCAGAAACAGTGCCTCTGCGGCTCCCACAACCGAGCCTTCTTTACAAACCTGCCAAAAATAATAAAGATGATTGAAATTAATATGTGACATTCGCATGTTGTTATCTCCTTAACATACCGCCAAGCCAGATACATGGCCTCATGCACGACAAACCATCTTTAAATTCCACCAAGCATTGCTGCCTGCGCTTGGGCAGCAATGCTGAATCAATAACGTGATGGTACATTACCTTACGTTAACAGCCTTCCGCCGAGCGGGTAAAACCAAACGCAGTAAGCTGTAACCCACAACAGCCGCTGTGGTAGAGCCTAGCAATATCCCTAGTTTGGAATAGGTCGTCAGAGCGATATCTGTGCCTTCAAATGCCAGTGATGCGATAAATATCGACATAGTAAAGCCGATCCCACACAACACTGAAACTGCAAAAATTTGCTTAAAATTTATTGCGTCGGGTAGTTTAGCAATACCTAACTTAACCGCGAGCCAACTAAAAGTGAAAATTCCCAACGGTTTACCGATAAACAGACCGGTTGCAATCCCCATTGGCAGTAGTGACGTCAGCCCTGAAAGAGAAACGCCTTGTAAAGAGACCCCCGCATTGGCAAAAGCAAACAATGGCAAAATTAAATAGGCAACCCACGGATGTAAACCATGCTCCAGCGATTCAGAAGGAGAGCGTTGGTCTTGGGTATGCAGCGGGATCATAAAGCCAACAATCACCCCAGCCAAAGTCGCATGTACACCCGATTTAAGAATACAGACCCACAAAACCAAGCCGACCAGCAGATAAGCTGATGTTTTCCCTACACCACGCCAGTTCATATACGCCAGTAAAGCAATAGCAGCCGCAGCAATACCCAAAGATTGTAATGAAACCTGCTGGGTATAGAACAACGCAATAATAATAATGACACCAAGGTCATCGATAATGGCTAATGCCAGTAAAAAGACCTTCAGCCCGGTGGGTACCCGGTTACCTAATAGCGCCATCACTCCCAAGGCAAACGCAATGTCAGTCGCTGCCGGGATCGCCCACCCTTGGCGGGTCACCTCATCAGCACCATTGAACAGTAAGTAAATCAGCGCTGGGGCTAACATCCCCCCCAATGCCGCAATCGCGGGGAAAACTGCTTTATCGCGGCCCGCCAAAGAGCCTTCCATCAACTCACGTTTAACTTCCAGCCCGATCATCAGGAAAAACACCGCCATTAGACCATCGTTAATCCACAGTAATAACGGTTTACTGATATCCAGCGAAGCTATTTTTATCGAGACTGGTATATCAAGAAATGATTGATAAACCCCTTGTAGGGCGCTGTTCGCCATCAACAAGGCGATAGCGGCAGCAATAATCAGAATCAGGCCACCTGCGGCCTCTTGGCGTAAAAATTGACGAATGATATTTGTCACAATGAATAACTCCTTACATCGGACAGAAAGCGGTTGCTCGGCAAATCAAGTCACGAATTTTAAGATAATTATCAGATCGAAAAAAATTCATTTTTATCACGCGTAATGATCGTAAAAACCGATCTATTGATAACGCATATCACATTTATCCATATTCAACAGATAAAAAAAATCCTCGATATCAACCGAGGATTTCTTTCATTTTACTTTATTAGCTGGCTAGCTGCTAATTAACCACGCCATTAGCGTGTCAGGTCGTCAAAGAATTTTTTAACGCCATCTAAGAAACTTTTAGCTCGCGGGCTATTTTTTTCACCAGCAGCACCGACAAAGCTCTCTTCCAGCTCACGCAGCAGTTGTTTTTGTTTTTCGCTCAGGCTAACCGGCGTTTCAACCACAACACGGCATAACAAATCGCCTTGGCTACCACCACGAACAGACTTAACGCCTTTGCCACGCATGCGGAACATTTTACCTGTTTGGGTTTCAGCAGGGATTTTTAACTTAACCCGCCCATCCAATGTAGGGACTTCGATTTCGCCGCCCAATGCCGCCATTGCAAAGTTAATAGGAACCTCACAATACAGATTGTTGCCTTCGCGCTCGAAGATTGGATGCGCCTTGACTTGTACCTGAACGTACAAATCACCTGACGGTGCACCATGCTCACCCGCCTCGCCTTCACCACTTAAGCGAATGCGATCACCGGTATCAACACCCGCCGGAATTTTGACCGACAGCGTTTTCGATTTCTCAACACGACCATGTCCATGACACTTGTTGCATGGGTCTTTAATGATTTGACCACGTCCATGACAATGAGGACATGCCTGTTGTACGGTAAAGAACCCCTGGCGCATCTGTACCTGACCTGCCCCATGGCAAGTTGGGCAAGTGACTGGTGAACTCCCCGGTTTAGCACCGCTACCGTGGCAAACATCACATTCATCCAGCGTTGGGATTCGGATCTCTTTGGTTACACCACGCACAGCTTCTTCCAGTGTCAGATCCATGTTGTAACGTAGATCTGAACCACGGGATGCACGCTGCTGACGCCGGCCACCACCAAAAATGTCACCAAAAACATCACCGAAGATATCGGAAAAATCAGCACCACCGCCGCCGCCACCGAAACCGCCGCCTCCCATTCCACCTTGTTCAAAGGCTGCATGGCCGTATTGATCATATGCCGCACGCTTTTGTGCGTCGGTCAGAATTTCATAGGCTTCTTTGGCTTCTTTAAACTTCTCTTCGGCGTTTTTATCCTCCGATTGACGATCCGGATGGAATTTCATTGCCAGGCGTTTATAGGCTTTTTTGATTTCACGCTCTTCGGCGTCCCTGCTGACGCCTAAAACCTCGTAATAATCTCTCTTCGCCATTCTCTTTTTTCCTACCCTTAACATGCGTGCACGGGCGTAGAGTTTCCTCGACGCCCGTGCTGGTTTCCAGCAACAGTAAGGTCTACCACTGCCGTGCCCGCTTAAGGGCGATTATTTTTTGTCTTTTACTTCTTCGAATTCGGCGTCTACAACGTCGTCTTCTTTCTTGGCACTGGTATCGCCAGCATCACCGCCTGCGGCAGCTTGTTGCTGTTGAGCCATTTCCAGCAATTTCCCGGAAACCTGTACCAGAGCCTGAGTTTTCGCTTCGATTTCAGCTTTATCTTCACCTTTCAGTGCAGCTTCCAAGCCTTTCATTGCTTCTTCGATAGCGGTTTTGTCTTCTGCTGGTAATTTATCACCGGCTTCTTCCAACTGCTTACGAGTCCCGTGGATCAGATGGTCAGCCTGGTTACGGGTCTGAACCAGTTCTTCAAACTTACGGTCAGCTTCTGCGTTTGCTTCAGCATCACGTACCATTTTTTGAATCTCTTCCTCGTTCAAACCAGAAGAGGCCTTAATGGTGATCTTCTGCTCACGGCCGGTATTCTTGTCTTTAGCAGACACATGCAAAATACCGTCGGCGTCGATATCGAAGGTGACTTCGATTTGCGCCATGCCGCGAGGTGCAGGCTGAATACCATCCAGATTGAACTGACCCAGAGATTTATTATCCTGAGCACGTTTACGCTCACCCTGCAGCACGTGGATAGTTACCGCAGACTGGTTGTCTTCAGCAGTAGAGAACACCTGACTGTGCTTGGTCGGGATAGTGGTGTTTTTAGTGATAAGCGGAGTCATCACACCACCCATGGTTTCGATACCCAGTGACAGTGGAGTAACGTCCAGCAACAGAACGTCTTTCACTTCACCAGACAGAACCCCACCCTGCACAGCGGCACCAATGGCTACCGCCTCATCTGGGTTCACATCTTTACGTGGTTCTTTACCGAAGAAGTCAGCCACTTTCTTCTGAACCATTGGCATACGAGTCTGACCACCCACCAGGATAACGTCCTGAATGTCGGAAACAGACAAACCAGCATCTTGCAGAGCCACTTTCAGTGGTTCAATAGAGCGGTTTACCAAATCTTCTACCAGTGACTCCAATTTAGCGCGGGTCACTTTAATGTTCATGTGTTTTGGACCGCTGCCATCAGCCGTGATGTACGGCAGGTTAACATCGGTCTGCTGCGCAGAAGACAGCTCGATTTTTGCTTTTTCAGCGGCTTCTTTCAAACGCTGCATTGCCAGTGGATCGGTACGCAGATCCATACCCTGGTCTTTCTTGAATTCTTCAACCAGATAGTTGATCAAACGGCTATCGAAGTCTTCACCACCCAAGTGGGTATCACCGTTGGTTGCCAATACTTCGAAGGTCTTTTCGCCATCAACTTCGTCGATTTCGATAATTGAGATATCGAAAGTACCACCACCGAGGTCATAGACCGCGATAGTACGGTTACCCACTTCTTTATCCAGACCGTAAGCCAGTGCGGCTGCGGTTGGTTCGTTGATGATACGTTTTACTTCCAGACCGGCGATACGGCCCGCATCTTTAGTTGCCTGACGTTGTGCATCGTTAAAGTAAGCCGGTACGGTAATAACCGCTTCAGTTACTGGTTCACCCAGATAATCTTCAGCCGTTTTCTTCATTTTCTTCAGCACTTCAGCAGAGATCTGCGGCGGTGCCATTTTTTGGCCTTTAACTTCCAGCCAAGCGTCACCATTATCTGCAGCAATAATTTTGTACGGCATGATGTCTTTATCACGCTGTGCTTCTTCGTCTTGGAAACGACGGCCAATCAAACGCTTGATGGCAAACAGTGTATTTTGAGGGTTAGTGACAGCCTGACGCTTAGCCGGTTGACCAACCAGAGTTTCACCATCTTGGGTATAAGCGATGATAGAAGGCGTTGTGCGATCACCTTCGCTGTTTTCCAGCACACGTGCTTTAGTACCATCCATAATTGCTACACAAGAGTTGGTAGTACCCAAGTCGATACCAATAATTTTACCCATCTAAAACGCCTCCACTAAAAAGTCATATTCGGTCAAGTTACTAATCTATATATGGGCGGATTGTTTATTTTCAACTGCCCGCATTCTCATAATCAATGTTTTTCACACCCAGCATTTTGCTGACGTATGTATCCGCTGATCCACGATTAGCCCTTGTGGTTGGAAATAAGATGGGGCCACGAAACTCAGCATCAAGGGGGATGATGAAAAAAAATTACTTTTTACCCCCCTCAAGATCATTGTCTCTAGCGACGCGGATCATTATCATGCCGCGCGCACTGAGGGATTTCGACGACTTTTCGTTCATTCAGTAGCCTTATACTTATTCGGATAAATATCCATTTTTTAGCGTTCTGTTAATTACAGAGGACTTATGAACACCATCAAGTTGGCGAATCCTGGCCCATTGGGCCTTATGGGCTTTGGGATGACTACCGTCTTGCTAAACCTGCACAACGCAGGTTTCTTCCCACTGAGCTCTGTTATTTTGAGCATGGGTATTTTTTACGGCGGCCTGGCACAAATTCTCGCGGGTCTATTGGAGTATAAAAAAGGCAACACATTTGCCGCCACCGCATTTACCTCTTATGGCGCATTCTGGTTAAGCTTAGTCGGCCTGTTGATGCTGCCTAAAATGGGCTTGGCAGATGCCACTGATGCCCAGTTCTTGGGTGTGTATTTAGGTCTGTGGGGTATTTTCACACTGTTTATGTTCATCGGCACCTTACCCGCTAACCGCGCATTACAGTTTGTTTTCGGCAGCCTGACGATATTGTTTGCTCTATTGGCAGTGGGTAACTTCACCGATAATCATACTTTGTTAATGTTCGCCGGTTTTGAAGGCATTATCTGTGGTGCCAGCGCGATTTATTTAGCAATGGCAGAAGTACTGAACGAACAGTATGGCCGTACTATATTGCCTATTGGTGAACCATTGCCTATTGGTGAACCGAGCCAAACCTTAGAGACCCAAGCTGTAATGTAATTACAACACCATTAGACAGCTTATATTACACAGCACCTTGAATATTAGATAAAATTTAATATTCAAGGTGCTTTTACTTTCCACTCTGCCAGTTAAAACACTCCCCCATTAATTACCTATCAAATCTAAAAAAAACCAATTAATTAAAACCCCCATATAAAACACACCATAAAATAGTCAAACCTATTAACGAAAAATAGATAAAGTGAAAAAAACGAATCATCATATAATCCTCATCGGCTCGATAGTGATAAGTAATTTTTAAACTAACACAGACAAGGAGCGCCGATGAAAAAAACCAACAAACTATTAATTAGTATTGTTTCCGCAATATCATTCTCAGCTTACTCAAATGATATAAATGATGCAAAGGTCTGTTTTTATGAGTTGGAAAATTTTTCTGGTGAATCATTTTGTGCCTATGAGGGCGAATCACAGTCCACTATCAATAATGATTTTGACAAAAAAATTAAATCAATTTCAATTCCTCCAGGAATGGTAATCACTCTCTATGATGGCATTGATTTTACCGGGAAAAAAAAGAAATTAAAAAATGATGTCAACCTAGACGGTATGAAATCATTTGGACTATATAATAAAATAAGTTCATATCACATAGATCCTGCAGTATGTTTTTATACAGAAGATAATTTTCAAGGAGACAGTACTTGTTTAGCGGCAAGTCAACACATAGATTTATATAGTGATGCTGAAGGGTTTGCTAACTCTAATCGTACCGTGTTACCTATTCATAATGACAGCATCCAATCAATAAAAGTTCCTCTTGGAATGATGACAACAATCTATAAAAATGACCAATTTAATGCTCCTTTCTTCGAGTTAACAGAAAATATCAACTTAGAAACATTAAAAACTCTGGCTATGGACAATCAACTCACCAGCCTTAAGGCATCGGAAAAAAAAGGTCTGTACTGTGATCAAAAATGTATTATTTTAGAAAAACATGAAATAAATTTACCTGAGGTTTTCGGTGAGTACTGGCATGATTCTCGTTTAGTCAATAAACAAGTTATACTGTCTTTTAATAGTCAAGAAAATGGAATTAATGATGATTATAAAATTAACTTAACAAACGGCCCCAGCGTTAGAATATTAAAAAATGAAATTATCTTTTCTGACTACAATATGATTACCAAATTTTCTTTTGATCGCATTGATAAATTTGATAAACTTTCATTTATTTTACAAATAGAAAAAGACATCGTACAAGTTCAATACATCCAAACATTAGATGATCAACTAATCGATCTATCACCCATTATTTCATTTAAATGGACACACATGATTGATGATACTCCCACATTAACCATTAAAAATAAAAATACAGACAAGCCATTAATTCTTAATAAATCCATTATTACCGCAGATACAGGCGATCAAAATTGGGAAAAGAGAGACATCGAAAATACAAGTCAAATAATATGCGCATTCACTCCATTCCTAAACCTTTATAATTATATTGTACAAGGAACATGCCGCCAACTAGATGGAATTATTTTCAAAGCAGATCAATATTTCAACAGTAATACCAAAGGGAAAACATTACATATTGCAGGGAAAAGTTTCCCATTAAAGCCTGATTTATTAACAGAATTAAACAATGATGGGCTACATGAAAATAAAATGCTGTTAACTTACATTGACAATGTAAATAACAATCAGTCGCTCAGTTTACCTGCAGTCGCAAAAACCTGTATGGTATCGATCCACTCTATACTTAGCACACGCCAGACTCGCCAAATCAGGCCTGCGTGTATCGATTGGACGCTAGAAATAATGACTGACTTCACATTATTATTCGGTAGCAGTCTACGGACTTGGAATACCGAATATTTCGGTAGAATTATACAGTCTATTATTACAACAGGAAATACCGGTGTTGCAGTAGAAAATACAGAGATAGAAAAAAGGCTCAGTCATGCGGTAAAAAAAGCCATTATGTCACAATCAATAGATAGCACTCTTGACCACATTAAGACTGCGTTTGACTATGCTCAGCTAAATTACTTTGACTACAGCCTTTTTTATGTGTCAGAAGATACGCCATCTCAGGTAGAACAACTACCACTCGGCATCTATGAGCTATTATTACCCTCGTTTATCTATAGACCAATACCACCCATTATTATTGAAAATAGCGAACGAGTAGAACAACATGAGTTAGCTTTTGAAATAGAAATTTTACCAAGCCTATTCCCTGAAGATGCAAGGCCTTCCGATACTGAAATTGAACATGCTCGAGAATTGCGACAAAAAATCAGTGAAACTATCGCTCAATGGGGGCAACAATACCAAGGCGCTCATGCAATTGATGATGTTGACCAAGAGGTCAACGCTGATGAAAATGCCGCCTTAAGTCAACTTCTCCATGCTGGGCATATTGTTACTGGCATTATTCATCGTAGATTAATTCTTAACCGCCCTGGGGAAATTTATGTGGTGGTCAAATTAAGGGGAGAGATAATCGCAATTGTCTTGGCTGATCGTTTTAATAATAGGGATGAAGTTGAACTGGTGGCCTCAGCAACGTTGCCTGACTATGTCTTATCGCCCGATAGTGAAGGTACCGTAAGAGGGGCAGGCACTGCCGCGGTTTACGAGCTAGCTCGATACTTACAACAGCAAGGTGCCAAAACATTATTTTCTGAGACTATTTCCCAGCCATCAGCACGCGTCAAACAAAAAGTCGGATTTACCTTTAAATCAGAATTCTAAGGTATAGAGAAAAAGATAAAAGCCCATAATTTATTGATAATAATTATGGGCTTTTTAAAGTGAATTGACTTAATTAACTCCGTTCATCACCCTTTTAGGCATCTGAACTTTCACTTCACTATTAATGTCGTTACGCAGATAAATACCCAATAACAATCCCACCAGCGATAGCACCAGCATGTAATACGCCGGAGCCATGGCAGATGACTTCATCCATAAGGTCACCAGAATAGGTGTTAAACCACCAAAAATGGCATAGGCCACATTGTACGAGAAAGAGATGCCCGTGAAGCGGACTTCTGCCGGGAAGGCACGCACCATGACATAAGGCACTGCACCAACAATACCGACACAGAAGCCAGCCAACATATAGTGGGGAAATAACTGAGATGGATTAGTCAGATTGGTGTGATAAAACGACCATGTCGACATCGCCAGCATCAGGCTGCCAACGATAAAGGTTTTACTGGCCCCAAAGCGGTCAATTGCCAATCCGGCAACCACACAGCCGATAACCAATGCGATAATCGCCAAACTGTTTGCCTGCAATGCCAACTCTGGCGGTACATTAAACTGCTTCTGTAGATAGGTTGGTGTCATCAAAATAACGACGACGATGCCAGCAGAGAGCAACCAAGTCAGCAGCATCGAAACAACCACTTCTTTCTTATGGTTTACCACCACCGATTTCAGCGGCAATTCTTCAGCCAATGTTTTACGCGCCTGCATTTCTTTAAAGATCGGAGTTTCCTGCAACCAACGGCGTAAGTACATGGCAAACAAACCGAAAATTCCACCCAAGAAGAACGGTATACGCCATCCCCCCTCCAAAATCGCCTGATGGCCCAGCGTAGTATTCATGACTGTAGCAACCAGCGATCCTAACAAAATCCCAGCAGTCAGACCGGCCGTTAAGGTACCGCAGGCAATGCCAATACGTTTACGTGGCACATGTTCTGCCACAAAGACCCATGCACCGGGAACTTCGCCACCAATGGCAGCACCTTGTAATACCCGCATTAATAGTAGAAGTAAAGGTGCGGTGATCCCGATAGTGGCATATGTCGGCAACATGCCAATAGCCAGTGTTGGCAACGCCATTAATAAGATGCTAAGAGTAAACATCTTTTTACGCCCAACCAAATCACCAAAATGTGCCATGATGATCCCCCCCAATGGGCGAGCCAAGTAACCCGCAGCAAAAATACCGAACGTCTGCACCTGACGAAGCCATTCAGGCATGTCAGCCGGGAAGAAAAGATCACCAATAACCGCGGCAAAGAAGACAAAAATAATAAAATCATAGAACTCTAACGCTCCACCTAATGCGGCTAAGGTGAGTGTTTTGTAATCTTGCTTATTCAATCGACGATTATGATTATGTTGTTGATCAACATGATGTTGAGATGAGTCGATTTGGGATGAGCCGACTTGAGATGAATTGTGATCTTGAGACATATGACACCGTTATAAGCCAGAGTTGGGGAAGAAAAATTTTTCTACTCTTTGTAAAGTTAACATGACTATACCGTACAAAATTCCCCACACGCACATAATGGCATCTTATGTCATAGAAATTTTCTATTTAGTCTTTTATATCGATAATGGCACTTTTTGGGCGAAAAGCCACTACCACATCAGTATTAGTTTCTATATAAGGCCCATCTAAGAGTTGAATGCAGTAAGGCACACTGGCGAAGATACCAGCC
This sequence comes from Yersinia pestis, assembly GCF_900460465.1. Classification (GTDB taxonomy): domain Bacteria; phylum Pseudomonadota; class Gammaproteobacteria; order Enterobacterales; family Enterobacteriaceae; genus Yersinia; species Yersinia pestis. The sequence goes on from NZ_UAVH01000008.1 coordinate 206,027, forward strand.
ACCACCACGTTAGACTGAGCGTCTTTAACGCCTTCTAAGGTTTCTTTAATTGATTTAGGTTGCCCCGGCAAATTGATGATAAGTGCTTGTTTACGAATAACACCTACCTGACGGGATAAAATTGCGGTTGGCACATAATGCAGGCTAATTTGACGCATTTGCTCGCCAAAACCTGGCATCTGCCGATCTGCAATAGCCAATGTCGCATCGGGAGTGACATCACGCCTTGCCGGGCCAGTTCCACCTGTCGTCAATACCAAATGGCAGCCCATCTCATCGACTAATTCACAGAGTGTTTGTTCAATTAGGCTTTGTTCATCGGGAATAAGACGAGTCTCGACTTCAAAAGGTGTGGTCAACGCACTCGTCAGCCACTCTTCCAAGGCGGGAATACCTTTATCCTGATAAATCCCACTGGATGCCCGATCTGAAACTGAGACTAAACCTATACGTAATATATTCATGTAATTACCTCAACGAAATACCTTTTTATCTGGAGTGGATGATACTACGCAACCGAATTAGCTCAACCGTTGGCGTTCACAAAATTCACTCTTCAGCGATGACATTACATAGATAAAAAGAAAGACCACAACATGGATAGAAATACCGCATTAATGCAAGCATAGCTGTATTTAGCCTATTTTTGCTGGCTTCATAAACCACCTGAACCAGTAAATCGGCAATAAAAAAGGTGGCTTGCGCCACCTCATTCAGATACCGATCTGCGAGTAGCTCGCAGCGATGTCAATTACAACAAGTCGGAGATCATTTTCTCAAGTTTGCCTTGGTCGATAGCAAACTTGCGGATGCCGTCTGCCAGTTTATCAACCGCCATTGGATCCTGATTATGCTGCCAGTAGAATTCCGCTTCAGTCAATGGAGCAGGCTTCGCCTGAATTTCACCGGTGTAAGCCAGTTTACGTTCTACCGGGCCTTCGCTCTCTGCTAACTCTTTCAGCAGTGAAGGGGCGATAGTCAAACGGTCACAACCGGCTAACTCAATGATTTCACCCAAATTACGGAAGCTTGCACCCATCACCACGGTCTTATAACCGTGTTTTTTGTAGTACTGGTAAATCTCGGTGACGGAAACAACACCTGGATCTTCGCTTGGTGCGAACTCTTTTTGATCGCCATTGGCTTTGTACCAATCAAGAATACGACCAACAAAAGGAGAAATAAGGAACACACCCGCTTCAGCACAAGCACGTGCCTGAGCGAAGGAGAACAACAGTGTCAGGTTACAGTTGATACCTTCTTTTTCCAGTTGCTCCGCAGCGCGGATGCCCTGCCAGGTTGAAGCCAATTTGATCAGAATACGATCATTGCTGATACCGGCTTCGTTATACAGTTTGATCAGACGTTTGGCTTTTGCCACGCTGGCGACGGTATCATAGGACAAGCGAGCATCAACTTCGGTAGAAATACGACCAGGGATCAGTTTCAGAATTTCCAAACCAATATTCACTGCCAGTTTATCCGTCGCATCAACGATCTGCTGAGCATGATCGCTGCTTTGTTCGCGCGCCCAGGCAATAGCTTCATCGATCAATTTACGGTATTCAGGGATTTGGGCAGCATTCAGAATAATCGATGGGTTAGTCGTTGCATCTTGCGGCTGATACAATTTCATCGCCGCAATATCCCCAGTATCGGCGACTACAGTGGTGATTTGACGTAGGGAAGTAAGTTTATCGGTCATGTTGTCGTTTCTCATCGTTTGTGCATGAACTTTTGGCATGTCATTACATTCTGGCCTTTCGAAATGTTAGCCATTTCGCAATATTGGCGATTTCGAAGCCTTGCCTTGTCTTGATAATAACATGCGGAAGCCTTGGTGCAAGGCCGTTAAATTGATTAAAAAAAAACCAATTTTGTCGTTTTCCGCTCGCAACCGTTTTCGCTGATTAAAACGGCCGAAAACGAGTAGGTTAATAGCAAACTCATCCACTATTGCTGTGCTGAGACGATTTAGCCAAGCTATATTTACGATAAACTATATCATCTCTTACCCACCCGCTTGCCTATCTTAGCAATCGTCCAATCTTTTTTTGGCTAGCCGGTACTTTTTGCTACAGTGTATTATTTGGATATATCCTCAATCATTCGAATTGCAAGCAGGCAGCAACAGAGCGAATCCTAGCGCACTGACGTCAGTCAAGTGACAGGGCTAAACGAAGGCCGCCAAACGCATATGCAGCTTGAAGTATGACGGTATAAATAGGATGTCATGATGCTTATTATTATCTCCCCGGCCAAAACGCTTGATTATCAAAGCCCCTTAGCGACAACGAAATTTAGCCAACCTGAAATGTTGGATAAATCACAAGCATTGATTGAGATATGCCGCGAGCTAACCCCGGCTCAAATCAGCAGCCTGATGGGGATTAGCGATAAACTGGCAGGTTTAAATGCCGCGCGATTCAGTGAATGGCAGCCTGATTTCACACCCGCAAATGCGCGTCAGGCTATTCTGGCTTTTAAAGGCGACGTCTATACCGGGATGCAGGCCGAAAGTTTCAGTGAAGCTGATTTTGACTTTGCACAACAGCATTTGCGTATGTTGTCAGGTTTATACGGTCTGCTGCGCCCGCTAGATTTAATGCAACCTTATCGTTTAGAAATGGGGACTAAGCTGGCTAACCCACGCGGCAAAGATCTTTATGCCTTTTGGGGCGATCAGATAACCGAGAAACTTAATCAGGCGCTGGAACTGCAAGGCGATAATATTCTGATTAATTTGGCGTCCGATGAGTATTTTAAGGCTGTTAAACCCGCTAAATTAAGCGGTTCACTGATTAAACCGGTATTTTTGGATGAGAAAAACGGTAAGTACAAAATAATCAGTTTCTACGCGAAGAAAGCCCGTGGCCTGATGAGCCGCTTTATTATTCAGAATAAGTTAACCAAACCAGAGCAATTGGTTGATTTTAATCTGGAAGGCTATGAATTTGATGCAGGATTATCGGCGAAAAACGAACTCGTGTTTAAACGGGCTGAACAGCACTAAAATATGTCTGTAAGTGACACCATAAGCCCACGAGCCTGCTTTTTACTTGAACGAGACCGTGGGCAAAGAACTAAAGATTGAGGTTATTGACAACGTGGCCCGTAGCGGAGTCCCCTCCTAAGGTGCATTCATATGATATCTGGGTCAGTAAACAACTCTATATGTGGTTGCAAAAATCTACTTTGGCCGTTTAAATATTAGGATCATTACCATGCTATTTAATTGAATTTAAAAACAACGCTTAAGTTAATTTATCTTCGATTGAAAATGCTTATCTTTAGAATAAGACCACCTTCAATTTAATTAGCGTGCGGTTGGAAAATAGAGCCAGCGCATATAATACAATTACAACAATTCATTCAGCATTATATTTGTATTTTTCATCCCAAAAAATGAATTATAATCCTCAACCTCTCTCAGGTAATCACTCTTTATAAACGGGTCCTTAAGAAAAAAGTTGAAGCCAATGATGCAACACGGCGTAGCGAAGTGGCATGTTTATCAAGATCATATTTAAAATGAGCTATTGCAGACGTTCCCATATCAGTAAAACTCCATTTTTTATAAATATTAGCAGCACAAACTAGAATGCCAACTCATTAAAGCACCCGCAGGGTAAATGGCATCCCCAACCTATGCGGTGCCCCCTTTATTTTCTGAGCTATAGGAGCCAATCAATGGCTCCTCAGACTGCTGACAAAGTCAAATGAAGGGGAAACGTGCCGTTGGGGTCGTAGCGACGTAAGTCGCCGAAGTGCCCCGAGGTGCGGTCAACCCTTCACTCACGAGGCTAAAAATAGCTTTGTTAATAACCGATTACTTCGGCAATGCCATCAAAAATGCCCGCATTTGTGCAAAGTCTGCGGGCAAATCATGGGATAGCAACGGTAATTGCGCTCTCACGGCCAGTGGTTTTGGTAAAGGTAATTCCTGACCCAGAATTGCCTCTACGCTCTCTTTGAATTTCGCGGGATGTGCGGTTCCGATAAACAAGCCAAATTCACCATCTTGCAACTGATCACGCAATACACGGTAAGCAATCGCCGCGTGAGGCTCAGAGATATACCCCAAACCAGCTAATTCACGCATCGTATCTTTTGTGGTTTTATCGCTAACCGCACCATGCCCTAAATCCTTCAACTGCCAGATTTTGCGACGATATAGCTCTTCCACACGTGGCCAATTATTTGGCTGACTGACATCCATGGCATTCGATAACGTGGCTACAGTTGGCTTTGGCTGCCACTGGCCGTTAACCAAAAAGCGTGGCACGGTGTCGTTAGCATTAGTGGCAGCAATAAAGCGTTTCACCGGTAGCCCTAAAGATTTTGCCAACAAACCGGCAGTCAAATCACCAAAGTTACCGCTTGGTACAGAGATAACCAGTTGGTTGCGCGCCTCTTGTGGTAACTGGGCTACAGCTTCAAAGTAGTAACAAATTTGTGCCAGTAACCGGCTGATATTAATTGAGTTAGCGGAATTCAAACTCAGCGCGGTTTTCAGTTCTTCATCATCAAAAGCTTGCTTAACCAGTGCCTGACAAGCATCAAAATCGCCATCAATCGCCACCGTGTGAATATTACCGCCCAGAGTACAAAACAGCTTTTCTTGCAGCGGACTAATCTTGCCTCGTGGATAAAGGATAACCACTCGAACATTTTTCAGCCCGTAGAATGCATGAGCCACCGCCGCACCAGTATCACCCGATGTTGCCGTTAAAATAGTGACGGGTTGATCGCCAGCAACTTCGGCCAGCATCTGTGCCATAAAACGTGCGCCAAAGTCTTTAAACGCCAAGGTCGGGCCGTGGAACAACTCCAGAACGGCGATATCATTTTCAACTTGTGCAACAGGGGCTGGGAATTCAAAAGCTGCCTGCACACGTTTGGTTAAGACATCTGGTGCAATTTCACTACCAATAAAAGCCGACAGAATGCGGCTACTACGGGTCACAAAATCCAGATCCAGCAGTTTATCGATCTCAGTCAGTTCGAACTCGGGCAACTCCAACGGGAAAAATAGCCCCTGCTGTTTGCCCAAGCCTTGTTTGATCGCCTGTGCGAAGCTGACCTGCTCGTTATGATCTTTAAGGTTATACAGTTTCATGCGTTATCCCAGTAGTCGTGCGCCTGCGGTATCCAGACGGCAAATATGAACAAAACCTTCGTCGTTTTGCAGGTAATGATTTTGTAGCCAGCCCGCCATGCGTTGTGCGGTTGCCTGGTCGTTACAGACGGCAAACAACGTGGGGCCGGATCCGGAAATACCACAGGCCAGCGCACCGATATCCTGTGCCGCTTGTCGTGCAGCAGCAAAGCCTGGCAGCAATTGAGTGCGGTAAGGTTCCGCGATAACATCCTTCATCATTTTAGCGGCTAAATCTGGCTGCTGAGTGTGACAAGCGTGAATGAACCCCGCCAAATTACGCCCATGAGTGATGCAATCCTGACGGCGATACTGCGCCGGTAAAATCGCCCGCGCTTCGGCGGTAGACACTTTGATCCCCGGATAGGCCATCACCCATAACCAATCGCTAAAACCAGGAACATCCTGACTGATATAACCTTCCTGCTCAAGGATCAGCTGCATGCCCCCTAAATAACAAGGCGCGACATTATCGAAATGAATACTGCCCGAGACCCGCCCTTCCAGTTCCCCCATCATGCCGAGTAATGTGACTTTATCCAACGGTTGGCCGCAGAACTCATTCATCGCCATCAGGCCGGCAACCACTGAACAGGCGCTGGAACCCAGCCCTGAACCGATCGGCATATTCTTTTCCAGCACCATAGCGACGGGGATCTCTTTGCCCATTTCCTGGCAAAAGCGTTCCCAACACTGATAAACGATATTCTGTTTGGGATCATCAGGCAGCTTGCTGACAAAACGGCCTTCATTATGCAGGCTAAAACGCTCTGCGGCTGTTACGCTGACACAATCACCGAGCAATGTGCCATCTATTGGCGAGACCGCCGCACCTAATACATCGAAGCCGACGCTGACATTGCCAATTGATGCCGGAGCATAGATTTTAACCATATTTAAACTCCCAACTTCCATGATAATGTGCGTAAAAGATCGGCAAACACCCCAGCGGCAGTCACATCATTGCCTGCGCCATAACCGCGTAGCACCAACGGAATTGGCTGATAATAGCGGGTATAGAAAGCCAACGCATTCTCGCCATTCTTAACTTTATACAACGGGTCGTTACCGTCAACTGCCTCCATCCGCACTTTACAACGCCCGTCTTCAATCACTCCGACATAACGTAGCACTTTGCCCTGCTCCGCAGCATTCGCTACCAAGCGGGTAAATTCAGCATCCAATGATGGCAGGCGCGCCAGGAAAGTATCCACATCACCTGAAGCATCAAAGCTTGCTGGTAAGACGGACTCAACCTCGATATCAGCCAACTCAAGTTTGTACCCTGCTTCACGGGCCAAAATCAACAATTTACGGGCAACATCCATCCCAGAGAGATCATCACGTGGATCGGGTTCGGTATACCCCAACGCCTTAGCTTGCCGTGTTGCCTCTGACAATGACATCCCCTCATCTAGCTTACCGAAGATGAAGGAAAGTGAACCGGACAGAATACCGGTGAAGCGCATCAGTTCATCACCCGCATTGAGCAGGTTCTGTAAGTTCTCGATCACCGGTAGCCCCGCCCCAACGTTTGTGTCATACAAGAATTTACGGCACGATTTCGTCGCAGCGGCACGCATTTGGCGGTAATAATTCATTGATGAAGTGTTGGCTTTCTTGTTTGGCGTCACCACATGGAAGCCATCGGTCAGGAAATCAGCATATTGATCAGCAACCGCCTGGCTTGAGGTACAGTCAACAATGACCGGGTTCAGTAAGTGATACTCTTTAACCAGACGGATCAAGCGGCTCAGGTTAAACGGCTCCTGAACTTCAGCCAGTTCCTGACGCCAGTTATCTAATGCAATGCCATGCACGTTGGTCAACATGGCTTTGGAATTCGCGATACCACAAACACGTAAATCAATATGACGCTGTTTCAACCACGGTTGCTGGCGATAGATTTGTTCGATTAATGCGCCCCCCACACCACCCACGCCAATGACAAACACCTCAATGACTTGATCCGTGTTAAACAGCATCTGGTGGCAAACTCGCACCCCGGTAGTGACCGCATCATTATTGACAACCACAGAAATAGAGCGCTCAGACGAGCCTTGAGCGATAGCAATAATATTGATGTTGGCGCGCGCCAGAGCCGAGAAGAAACGGGCAGAAATACCGCGCAGGGTGCGCATACCGTCACCGACCACAGAGATAATTGCCAGATGTTCCATCACATCCAGAGGATCCAAGACACCGTCTTTCAACTCCAGATAAAACTCATCTTCCAGCGCTCGGCGGGCGCGCAATAACTCACCTTGCGGCACACAAAAACTGATGCTGTATTCAGAAGAGGACTGAGTGATTAGCACCACTGAAATACCGCTGCGCGACATCACCGCAAAGACGCGGGCAGCCATACCGACCATCCCTTTCATTCCTGGCCCTGAAACATTAATCATCGCCATATTATTCAGGTTGGTAATGCCTTTGACCGGAGAATCCTCATCAATGCTTTCACCACCAATCAAGGTACCGGGGGCTTGCGGGTTAGAGGTGTTTTTTATCAGACAAGGAATTTGGAAGCGGGCAATAGGAGCGATAGTGCGAGGGTGAAGAACTTTAGCACCAAAATAGGAAAGCTCCATTGCCTCTTGGTATGACATCGATTTCAGTAATCTGGCATCTGGAACGGTACGCGGGTCACAAGTATAGACCCCGTCGACATCGGTCCAAATCTCACAACAATCTGCCCGTAAGCAAGCAGCCAGCACGGCTGCGGAATAATCAGAGCCATTACGCCCCAACACCACCAATTCACCTTTATCATTACCCGCAGTAAAACCAGCCATCAGGATGATGTGATCAGATGGAATACCGCTGGCACCGATACGGCGGGTAGACTCCGTGATATCAACAGTGGATTCGAGATAATGGCCCTGCGCCAACAATTTTTCGACTGGATTAATCACCGTAACGTGATAACCCTTAGCCTGAAATAACGCCTCCATAATGGCGATGGAGAGTTTTTCGCCACGGCAGATAATTGAGGCATTAATGCTGTCTGGGCACTGCCCCAACAACGAAATACCGTGTAGCAGGTGTTTGAGTTGCGCAAACTCATGGCCGACCAAGGCTTTTAGGCGATCATAATCAAAGCCTGGCTGAGTATCAGCTAATCCACGCAATAACTCAGCAAAAATCCGCTCAGCATCGCTGATGTTCGGGGAGATATCTTGCCCTGCGACCATTTTATCGATCATGGCAACGAGATGGTTCGTTATCTTCGCGGGAGCGGATAACACCGTAGCCACTTGTCCCTGACGCGCATTACTTTCGATGATATCGGCAACACGCATAAAGCGCTCGGCATTTGCCACTGATGTCCCGCCAAATTTCAGCACTCGCATTTCTGATTCTCTCCCGCTTTCGCGCTTTTTATCGCAAACTTTTTTTGCAAAGATTTGATTGAAAAAAAAAGCCCGCACTGTCTAGGTGCGGGCTTTTTTCTATTGTTTCCTGTACGCGTCAGCCCGCCCCGTAACCTGTGGTTTCGGTGGTGGTAATAATCGTTGTGTTCAGGCTGATGTATCGCATGTTATCTGTCTGTCTCATTATTGAAGCTGTCCCCCTATTGGTTAAAGCAATCGCTCCCTCAAGTCAAATTTTTTCATCTAAACATCCAGATAAATTAAAAGGGCATTTCTGCGTAATTCACTGACCCGCAGGAAATTAACAGGGGATTTGATGAAAAAACACCCCATTAAAGCAGATAATAAATCTATTTTAGGTCGATTATCCCCTATAATATTTTTTAACTTTTTTTTACGGCTATTTACTGAAAATTCCTATTCACACTCAAAACTATTGACGTGCCAAGAAGGCTTATAGGCGTTAGTGATTTTAAACAGAGTGAAATAAGGCACCCTGCCATTACCTTTACATTCCTCTAACATTAGCCATAATTTTCCTTACACTTTCGTGCTAAATAAGGTACTAAAGAGATAAAGCTTCTCATCGCCATAATGCCAAGAGAATATTAACTTTTAACAATAAAAATCAATGTATTAGAAATTACTTTTTCTTAATGTGAGTGATCTTCTGATTTTAATGTTAATAGTAGTGAAAATCAGTCACATAATTTAGTCTACTATCCCTTAAGCTAGTATTCTTGTAAGTCTTTTTCACAAAAGTGTTAACGTGCTACAATTGAATTTGATATATGTCAACAAAGCGTAATTTTGTTGGGTGGTAAATTCGGTTCGCACTGTTATATTGCTGTTAATAAGGTTAGGATATGCGCCGCTTTTGTCACCTTTGGGGCTGTAGGGAGTAACACCCTGACCAAGCTAGCGATGTTGTTGACGTTGATGGAAAGTGCATCAAGAACGCGTTTACGTACTTTAGTCATGTGATGAATGGGATGACGAGTAACCAGTCAATAAAAATCCTGATATAACAAAGACTTCTGTACTTTCTATTTCTATTTTGTTGGCAATTTTAGGTAGCAAACATGCAGACCCCCCACATTCTGATCGTAGAAGACGAGATAGTCACTCGCAACACACTAAAGAGCATTTTCGAGGCGGAAGGCTACGTTGTTTATGAAGCCAATGATGGGGCAGAAATGCACCATATCCTGTCTGAAAATGACATCAACTTAGTGATCATGGACATCAATCTGCCAGGCAAAAATGGCTTGTTGCTAGCACGGGAGCTCCGTGAGCAAGCCAGTGTTGCTCTCATGTTCCTCACCGGTCGTGATAACGAAGTTGATAAGATCCTTGGTTTGGAAATTGGTGCTGATGATTACATCACGAAACCTTTCAACCCACGTGAATTAACCATCCGTGCCCGTAACCTGCTGTCTCGCACCATGAATCTGAGCAGTGTAGGCGAAGAACGCCGTTTGGTTGAAAGCTACAAATTTAATGGTTGGGAGCTGGATATCAATAGCCGCTCACTGGTCAGCCCTACGGGTGAGCATTACAAACTGCCACGCAGTGAGTTCCGCGCCATGCTGCATTTCTGCGAAAACCCAGGGAAAATTCAATCCCGCGGTGAATTGTTGAAAAAAATGACCGGTCGCGAGTTGAAACCTCATGACCGTACTGTCGATGTGACTATCCGCCGTATTCGTAAACACTTCGAATCTACGCCGGATACACCAGAAATTATCGCCACCATCCACGGTGAAGGCTATCGTTTCTGTGGCGATCTAGAAGAGTAATCTTTCGCGAATAGAGACGGAAAGAGCCAGCACACAGATGCTGGCTTTTTTGTTTTTATATCAAGGCGGCAGAGCCAATCCCCAGAAGCGCACATCGGTGAGTCACTGGGGTGAATCAAAACCGCTAACGAAGGTAACTTAAAATATGGCAGGTATCGCCCTGGCTAATTTTATTACCAAGGCATGATAGGCACGGCACTAATAGCATTTTTCGGTGAACCATCAACAATTCGATCCGAATATGTCAGATAGACCAATGAATTACGTTTTGGATCGTAAAAACGGACGACCTGTAGCTTTTTAAATACCAGAGACGTGCGTTTTTGAAATACCACGGCACCTTCTGATTTTTTGTTCTTAATTTTATCACTTAGCTCAATCGGCCCAACTTGCTGGCAGGAAATTGCCGCATCAGCCGTATCTTCTGCCAGCCCCAATCCGCCTTTAATACCGCCGGTTTTTGCCCGGCTGATATAACAAGTTACATTTTTAACATCTGGATCATCAAAGGCTTCAATCACGATTTTATGATCGGGTCCCAGCAACTTAAATACCGTATCAACTGAACCAATTTCCTCCGCCTGGGCAGTTATCGCCCCCAAAGAAAGTAAACAGCCAAGGAATATCCAACTTTTTTTCATACACTTACTCCATTCCGTTGAACAACGTTATTCAACGTTAATTTTTTTGTACTCGTCATTAAGGTCTTGTTAAAAACCTTACTATCAAAATCTAGACGCTTTTTAACACACTGTACCAGTAAATTCTTAAGCAGTCGGGAACATAAAAAGTTGCTACTATGCGCCAGAGCTATTCTGTTCATATTACTAATACCCTAAATTTAAGCTGTTTTACGAGGAAGTTTTATGGATCAAGCCAGTATCATTCGTGACTTGCTTAGCTGGCTAGAAAGTCATTTAGACCAGCCTTTAGCTCTGGACAATGTTGCTGCCAAAGCGGGTTATTCGAAATGGCATTTGCAGCGAATGTTCAAGGATGTCACCGGGAATGCTATCGGTGCTTATATCCGTGCAAGAAGGCTATCAAAAGCCGCTGTCGCGTTACGTTTAACCAGTCGCCCTATTCTGGATATCGCTCTGCAATATCGTTTTGATTCGCAGCAAACTTTTACCCGCGCGTTTAAAAAACAGTTTGCACAGACGCCCGCATTATACCGACGGGCTGAAGACTGGCACTCATCTGGAATATGTCCACCGATCCGCTTAGGAACATATACCCTGCCTCAACCTGAATTTATTACCTTACCCGAACAACATTTGGTAGGGATAACCCAAAGTTATTCTTGTACGCTTGAACAAATTTCAACACACCGTGCTGAATTACGCTTACATTTTTGGCAACAATACCTCGGCGATGCCGATCAATTACCCCCAGTTCTGTATGGATTACATCACTCCCGGCCAAATCCGGAGAAAGATGACGAGCAAGAAATTTTCTATACGACGGCAATTGAACCACAGCATATTCCGTGTAACGTACCCGAGGGCCAACCGGTTATCTTGCAGGGAGGTGAGTATGTGCAGTTCAGCTATGATGGGCCGCTTGATGGGTTACAAAATTTCATACTGACACTGTATGGCACCATTCTGCCTCAGTTGGCTCTGATCCGCAGACGTGGCTATGATATTGAACGTTTCTACCCGCAGGGGAGGCCGAAAGATGGGCCTCCTGCTACGCTGAAATGTGACTATTTCATTCCAATTCGCCGTTAACGCTGTAATTCATCAAGTGCTGGCATATCTAAATGAGCGGTATCGCCAGCACTTTCAATCACCCAACCTGACGCCAACCACGGGCTTTCCTGATAATCAACGCGGGATAACGAGCAGTTACGTAAACGTAAACGCCGCTCGGCATGAGCAGGCAACCCCAACAATGTGCTCAACAAACACCCCAACGCCATACCATGGCTAACTAACAGCGGTTTACTGCCAGCAGGTAACTCCAGGCAGCTATCCAACGCTGCATGCATCCTCCGCCCCAGCTCCGTCATTGATTCGCCTTCGGGGATACGCGCCCCCTCGGTGCCGTTGACCATTTGCTTACGCCATTGCTCTTCTTCAGGTGTTAGGCTGTCAATAGGACGGTTTTCCAGTACCCCCATATTCAACTCACGCAGTCGAGGGTCTGTCACCATTGTTAGCCCGCAAGCATCGGCGATAATTTTTGCCGTCTGCTGAGTACGCCCAAGGTCACTGCTAATAATATGCGTGATACCTTGATTACGAACCCGCTGCGCCACTAAGTGAGCCTGACGAATACCAATCTCGGTCAGTGGACTGTCTGATTGGCCCTGAATACGGCGTGCCGCGTTCCATAAGGTTTCGCCGTGACGCACGAGGTATACCTGTAACATGTCATTTTTCCGTTATACTGCGTAAAATAAGCACAAAACCTATCTGAGATAAAACCTATTTTAGATAGGCTTTAAAGGATATTCACACTCATTATGTACCATGTTATCGCTGCAACTACCAATCCTGCGAAAATTAACGCTATTACCCTCGCCTTTGACGATGTTTACGGCCCTGGCCAATATCGCATTGAAGGTGTCAATGTCGACAGCGGTGTTCCCCTGCAACCCATAGGCAGCACTGAGACACGTATTGGTGCCCGTCAACGGGTTAAGAACGCGCGCCAGGTTCGCCCGGAGGCTGATTTTTGGGTTGGGATTGAAGCAGGCATTGAAGATAATATGACCTTTGCATGGATGGTAGTTGAACACTTACAAGCACGGGGAGAATCCCGTTCTGCCAGTTTAATGCTGCCTGACATTATACTACAAGGGATCCGACAAGGACGTGAACTGGGCGACGAAATGGCGGTTTTAAGCGGTATTTCGAATGTAAAACAGCAAGGCGGCGCAATCGGGATTTTTACCCAAGGTAAATTAACTCGAACCAGTGTCTATCACCAGGCCCTCTTGTTGGCACTGGTGCCGTTCCACAATGAGATTTACCAACGCCCATCGCCCTCTAAACCAGCCATTTAGCGTTTGTTGGCTAGCAACTGGGCTTCGAGCCAGCTTTTCAGCTGTGGTGGGGCCGTTTTCAAGCTATTAGAGCCACGGGTGATCGTCGCAATACCTGCACCCAACTGACTTTTCAGCTCACGCTGGCTTAGCTCACCGCGCATTAACTCTTCAATAATGCGCACACGCGTCCCCAAGGCGGTTCGCTCATCAGGTGTTAGCATCAGTTGCAGTAAAGGCAGATGAAGATCTTGTGTAATCGCGTTTTGCAACAGCGCGACAAAGCTCAACCAGTGCTGATTATCTTCGGCAGACAATGCCGGATCAGCGGCAGAGTAAGGGTTCCCAGCCGTCTGCCTATTAAGTGAATCCGACACTTGTTTTTCGTCAGTCAAAAATTGTTTTGTCATGATAACCACCCAAAGTACTATTTAACTAGTACAACAAGCATACCATAGAGTTATCTATACTCACTAGATTTCAAGAGGCAAAAAGCGGCCATTTTAGTTAACTACGACAAACAAACTGAACGCTGCTTGCAGTGGCCTCGTAGCAACGAGGCCCGTGGATGAGCAAGTCACTAACACCGCCAACACACCTGCAACGTCAAAGACAATAGGTATCGATCAAAACAATAGATATCGATCAATAACGCCTCTGCCACTCGGCGTCACTCAGCACTTTTGCGGGGCGATTCATAAAGTGACGATAGAAAGCGTCATAAGCCAACACATTCTTCACGTAGCCGCGCGTTTCAGAGAATGGGATACTTTCAATGAAAGCCACCGCATCCACCTGCCCACCACTGTTACCCAACCAAGTATTCACCCGTGACGGACCTGCATTATAAGCCGCACTGGATAAAATACGGTTACGCCCGAATTGCTGATAAACCTCTTCCAGATAGTAGGTTCCTATCTCAATGTTAGTCACCGGATCAAGGAGTTGGCTGCTATTCAGATACCCAGCGATATTATTCCGTTTTACGGTATGTTCTGCAGTACGCGGCATCACCTGCATTAATCCCGTTGCGCCTACCGGTGATTGTGCTTTTGGATTCCAGGCGCTTTCCTGACGTGCAATCGCCATCGCATAACTCGGCGTGATCCCCTTATCCTCCGTAAACTGGCGGAACTCTTTGGTCCATGCCATTGGGAAGCGCTCCTCCAGATGATCCCAAAGCTTGGCAACAATAGTGGCTTGCACACTCAGATCAGCCCATTTTTGGTCAAAGGCATAGCGTGCCAGAGCCTCTTGCTCAGCTTTACTGCGACTGGCCACCAAATAGCTCCATTCAGCGCGCGCTTGGTTATCCATATTCCAATACATTAACTCGCGAACCCGGGCGATTTCAGGCCGTTGCGCCAGCGACACATCTGGCTTGGCCGCCACCTGAACCTTAATCGGGTAAGGAATATTCAGTTTTTGGGCGGCCACCATCGGATAGAAACCCCGTTCTTTCGTCAGGCTACGCAGTATTGCCTCACCTTCCGCTTTTTTTCCTTGTTCCAACAACAACGATGCACGCCAATAACGCCACTCATCTTTATCTTGCGCCTCCGCCGGGAGACGAGCCAGCCAGGTTGCCAGCCCCTGCCGGTCACCACTGCCCAATGACATACGGATACGACGCTCCAGTAGCGAGGTTGAGTGGCTGCGTAACGCAACTTGATCCCGCCATTTAGCTTGTTCGTAAGTCGCATCATTACCCATCAAACGCCAGGCGACGGCCTCTTCCAGCTCAAGTTTCTCGCTGTCACTCATTTTTTGTAACCGTACTAATGATGGGATCATCAATCGCGCATTTTCCACATCCTGTCGAGCCAAACGGGTGAAAGCAATTGTTGTCGCTGAACGGGTAAAATCGGTCGGCCCGACGGTGCGGGCAAAGCTTTCTACACTACTGGGATCACTTTGCAATTTTGCCAGTGCAGTGCCCATGGTTTGGTAATCTGCGGGCAGTTGTTTGAGTAAGTAACTCACCAGGCTGGCGTTACCCTCTTTAAGCGCGAGCTTCATACGCGCCAGTGTTGCCAATGGTGTCTGGTGCCCGGCTTGTTGCCAGACACTGAATAATTTATCGCAACTGCCCGGTAATGACTGGCCATTGAGCCAGATTTCACTGGCCCCTTCCCAAGCGACAGACTGCTCACCAGTGGCCCATTTGGCATAGTAATAGTTACAACGGGCGGCAACCGGTTTAGGCGCTGTCGGGCTGAACGTTAACAACCCGCGCCAATCTTCGCGGCGAGCCAATTCATTCACAAAACGAGATGGCAGTGATTTCGCCGGTGGTAATGTGGGGTGACGGTTCAGAAAATCCTTCACTTGCGCCGTACTCACCTGGCTTAAATCTTGCGTCAACTGACGGTATTCCAAATAAGGGTACAGAGGATAATCACGTAACGTTGGCATCAGTTGTGCCACGGTATCCATCTGATTGCTGTCCCAAGCCAATTTAACTTGCTGATAGCGCTGCCGCTGAGCATCAAGAGAATCGGCGAATGTCACTCCTGAAGTCGTCATCAGACACACGCCAATCGCCAGATATCGCCACTTACCCATATTTACCTGTTCCTCACTGGTTGTTGGCACTACATTTTACCGGCCACGATTTTTTACCGAGCGTTTTACCGACTACGGTTTCATCTTCTTTCTTGCCGCACTCACACAGCCGGGTACCCGCGTCGCAGATAGGCAGTAAGACATACTAACTAAGAGTTTCACCTGATAGCCAGCGATTACACAAGCTAATAGAAAAGGAAGATTAATATTTTTGGGCTATGGCTTACAAAGGTAAGAACATTCAGATCAAGACAAAAGATAATCGGCGGGGCGATTAAGTTATTAATTGTTTATTATTCATTTGGTTATAGAATGACCATTACTCAGTTCCTCGTATTTATTATCATAGATCAAGGCAGTATTTTGATAAAAACCTACTATCCTTGCTGAATATAACTATGCTGTTGTAAATATCTCATTCAACATAATTTTTTTTGCTTTTTAATAAAAGTCTTATCATTTAGGAATAGAGTTTCATAAGGGAGATACAAGATTATTCTTCCTTTTGCGTGCCGCTGAATAGATGAAAACGGTTAGATAGATTTATTAATTTTTAGAAGGTTCTTTCAATGCAAAACTCATCAAACCCTAAAAGTGCCTCCCCCCCTCCAGAGGGTAAGGCTTGGTATCAACTTACTGTGGAAGAATCTTTGCAGCATCTAAATAGCCGCGAAGAAGGATTAAGCCAAAAAGAGGCACAAGAGCGCCTGGCGCAATATGGTCCCAATGCACTACCTGCCAGAAAAACAAAACACCCTCTACTGCAATTCCTGGCACATTTTAACGATGTCCTGATTTATATTCTGTTGGCCGCAGCGTTAGTAAAAGGTTTGATGGGGCACTCAGTTGATACCATTATTATCCTTTGTGTCGCGGTGATTAACGCGCTAATTGGCTTTATTCAGGAAAATAAAGCTGAAAAATCATTGAAAAGCATCCAAAACATGCTTTCCAGCAAAGCCGTGGTTATTCGGGATGGCAAGGCACAAACTATTGATGCGCAGAATCTGGTGCCAGGAGATATCGTCACCTTGCGCCCAGGGGATAAGATCCCCACAGACCTGCGTTTACTGGAAGCCCATAATCTCCAGATTGAAGAAGCTATTCTGACCGGTGAGTCTACCGTGGTTGAAAAGCAGATCGGCGTCATTGAGAACGAATCCGTCATCGGTGATCGCAAGAACCTCCTCTTCTCGGGCACCACCATCAGTGCCGGTACGGCCAAAGGCGTCGTCATCGCGAGCGGTGGAGATACCGAGCTGGGTCATATCAATCAGATGATGGCGACCGTGGAGTCGACCCGCACCCCTCTGTTACAACAGATGGATCGTCTGGGAAAAGCCATTTTCATCCTGATTTTGGTGATGATGGCGATATTGTTCGTTTTCGCCTTTATCTTACGTGACCTACCAGTCGATGAGTTGCTACTGGCCTTAATCAGCTTGGCTGTCGCCTCGGTACCGGAAGGTTTACCGGCGATCATTTCGATTATTCTGTCTCTGGGTGTGCAAGCGATGGCGCGCAACCGCGCGATTATCCGCAAGTTGCCAACGGTAGAAACCTTGGGTGCCATGACCGTCGTCTGCTCCGATAAAACCGGTACGCTGACGATGAACGAAATGACGGTTAAAGCCGTGATTCTGGCGGATCATTGCTACCGCGTGGAAGGTGAAAGCTATGAACCGGTAGGTAATATCTATCCAGAAGGTCGCGAGCAGCAAGCGGAGTTGGACACCAATAAGGCGCTGAAAACATTTATTACTGCGGTCAATCTATGTAATGACAGCCAGATTCAGCAAAACGAACAAGGCCATTGGACCATTACTGGTGGGCCAACCGAAGGGGCGTTGAAAGTACTGGCGGCAAAATCCGGGATCAAGCTGGACCACGTTACCCAACACGGCAAAATTCCTTTCGATTCTGCCTATAAATACATGGCTACCAGCCATCAGGTTCAGTCAGATAACAGTATCTTCCTAACCGGTGCGCCTGATGTCTTGTTCACCTTCTGCCAACAAGAACTGACCGACAGCGGTGTTGCGCCGTTCCGCCGTGATTATTGGGAAGCGGAAATGGCGCGCTATGCCAAACAAGGCTTGCGTATGGTGGCAGCGGCCTTCCGCCCAACGGATCAACCGGTCAACGAACTCGATCACAAAGATATTCAACAAGGCATGGTGTTTGTTGGTATCGCCGGCATGATGGACCCACCACGCCCTGAAGCTATCGATGCGATTGCTACCTGCCAACAGGCCGGTATTCGGGTGAAAATGATCACTGGCGACCATCAGGAAACGGCGATGGCGATCGGGGCCATGTTAGGGATTGGCAACGGTACAGATTCCATAACAGGCAGCCAACTGGAACATATGGATGACCAACAACTGGCAGAAGCCGCTGTTCGTTATGATATTTTTGCCCGCACCAGCCCGGAACATAAACTGCGTCTGGTAAAAGCCTTGCAGGAGAAGGGTGAAATCGTGGGTATGACCGGCGATGGGGTTAACGATGCTCCGGCGCTGAAACAGGCCGATGTCGGCATTGCTATGGGTATCAAAGGCACCGAGGTGACGAAAGAAGCCGCCGACATGGTGTTATCCGATGATAACTTCGCCACCATTGCCAGTGCCGTTGAAGAAGGCCGCCGGGTTTACGATAACCTGAAAAAAACCATTCTGTTTGTTTTGCCAACTAACCTGGCGCAAGGTTTATTAATCATCTTTGCTATCCTTGCGGGTGCGGTGATCCCATTAACACCACTACAAATCCTGTGGATGAACATGGCAACCTCCACCACCCTCTCCTTTGGTCTGGCATTTGAACCCGCGGAAAAAGGCATTATGCGCCGTAAGCCACGTGACCCATCCCGCCATGTATTGGATGGTCATGCCATTTGGCGGATTGGTTTTGTCGGGACCTTGATTGCTTGTAGTGCTTTCGCCCTGGAAGCCTATTTAGAGCCCCGTGGTTACAGTACCGAATTTATCCGTACCGTTCTCATGCAAACACTGGTGACCGCTCAGTGGATCTACATGTTTAACTGCCGTGTGATGGATCGTTTCCCACTGAATAAAGAAGTATTCGTTAACAAAGGTCTGTGGTTAGTCTCTGGCGTACTGGTGCTGTTGCAGCTAGCTATCATCTACCTGCCATTTATGAATACTGCCTTTGGTACCGCGCCATTACCCGCCTATTACTGGGGGATAACCTTACTGGTTGCTATTGCCATCTTTATTATTGTTGAAATAGAAAAATGGGTTATCGGGCGCTTTAAAGGCATGAATAACCCCGTTTAACATCAGTCAGAAGAGAAAAAGCCCCGGAGCAGTCCAGCCCAGCTCCGGGGCTTTTGAGGTAAATAACCCCCGTGTATAGGCCAGTGAATGAAGGGTCTACTTCCCCTACTCGTGCTTCAGTGGCTCATGTCATGACGCCCCCAACGGCACGTTTCACCTTCATCTGAGGTGATCAACTACCTGACAAAAACCCGGAAAACAGTCGGGTTTTTTATATTTCTATTTCAATAACATAAATAAGATTTAAGATAAATCTCAAATTTACGATGATATGACTATTATTACATCATATAAATCTTATAATAACGTCGTACCTAACGCCGATTCAACCACCACATTTAGCATCCCTTTTTAGCCCAACAGGAAGCGTAAAAATGACTACCGCTACTTGCGCAACCAACCGCGTCAGTGATGAACATCATGAACCTCCGCACAGACGAATTGTACGATCGCGTTGGTGGGGCGTTTATCTATTCTTACTTTCATTATTGGTGGCTGTACCAACCCCATTATTGGCCGCCAGTAATATCAATGCAGATATTCTGCGTGAACGTAGCGATGC
Organism: Yersinia pestis; assembly: GCF_900460465.1. Lineage (GTDB taxonomy): Bacteria > Pseudomonadota > Gammaproteobacteria > Enterobacterales > Enterobacteriaceae > Yersinia > Yersinia pestis. The sequence goes on from NZ_UAVH01000008.1 coordinate 225,776, forward strand.
TGCTGCCAGAATGGTGTTAGGTATTATCAGTTATTCACGCTGGCCGGTGGCTCCGCCAGTGATCAGGTTGTGTGTTATCTCCCCGACGGACTATGCTGAAATGTTATTTAATCCAGCACTGATGGAAACCACACATCCGGTTCAAACTCAACGTTATTCACTTCCCAATAACTCACTCAACAGTAAATGCGATGTGGTTTATTTAGGTCACATTGAATTGCAACAGCGCCAGCAGTTATCCATCCAGCTCAACGGAACCCCAATTCTCACCATCAGTGAGGATTATAATGAATGCACATTTGGCAGCGTGTTTTGCTTACTTCTGAATGATAAACAAGTCTCTTTTAAGGTCAATATGGATGCATTAGCACGCGGTGGTGTACGTATTCACCCTAGTGTATTGCAACTTGCCCGTAAGAAGGCTAATGCACGATGAACACGATAAAAAACCAATCTATGAAGCCGAAAAAAAATCACAATAGCGCAGAAAAACTCCCGACACTTGCTGGTGTCTTGCGGCGCATACATTTGTCTGTCGCCATTGTGTCTGTAGTAACAGCCTGTATTTTCCTCACCGTCGCCGCGTTATTTGCCTTACGGGTTTATGTTGATCACAACCTGCATTTGATCGCCCGCGCCATCAGTTATACCACCGAGGCCGCCGTCGTTTTTGGTGATAACGTGGAGGCTAACGAGTTATTGGCGCTGATTGCCTCGAATGAAGAAGTGGCAGAAGCGAAGATCATTGATAAACATAATCGTCAGATAGCTTACTGGGCGCTACCTGACGATGGGCCTATCCATCATATGGAGCAAATTGTTGCCCGTTGGATACTGCCTGCCCCTGTCGTGTTACCGATGTTTCATGCTGGCGATGAGATTGGCAAAATTGTCATTGTTGGGCATGGCGGCAGCTTATTGCGTTTCTTGCTACAAGGTCTGGCGGGGATGTTGGCGTGCCTGACGGTCAGTACATTGGTCGCACTTTTCCTATCACGGCGGATGTTGCTTGGTATTGTTGGCTCGCTTAAGAGGATCACTGAGGTGGCTCATAATGTCAGCCGCCACCGCAGTTTTGGTCAACGGGTTCCTTCAGCAAAGGTGGCCGAATTGAACGAGCTCAGTAATGACTTTAACGGGTTGCTGGAAGAGCTTGAGGTGTGGCAGAAACATCTGACGCAAGAAAATGACTCACTGGCTTACCGTGCCGCCCATGACAGCCTGACCGGACTCGCGAACCGTACGTTTTTTGAAGGGCGCTTGAGCCGGACGCTTAATGATTGCCAACCCGGCGAACACACCGCCGTGTTATTCCTGGATGGCGACCATTTTAAAGACGTCAATGATAATTATGGTCATGCCGCAGGCGATCTTGTGCTCACAACAATTGCCGTCCGTATCCGCGCCTTATTGCGTGAAACTGATTTAGTGGCTCGCTTAGGTGGCGATGAGTTTGCGGTGTTACTGACCCCTATCCACAACTTGGATGATGTTTTAACTATTGCCGATCATATTATCGACAGTATGGCCCTACCAATAATACTGGCTGAAGGCTGTGAAATTACCGTCTCACTCAGTATTGGTATTGCTGTTTATCCTGATCATGCACAAACGCCGGAAAAATTATTACAACGAGCGGATGAAGCGATGTATCAGGCGAAGAAAAACTTCCGGTCTGGCAAGCGTATTTTTGCCTATCAGCCGAATACGACTAACACAGAAAGTTTAGGATAGGTGACATGCAGAAAATGCAAAACAAGCGTTTAATACAACGTATTTGGGTCAGTTTCCTGGCAATGGGTTTGATGCTATTAGTGGGGTGTCAGGCTAAACCACAAGGGCTAACACCTGATCAAATCGCCGCATTGCAAGAGCAGGGGTTTAAATTAACCGATAATGGCTGGGAATTTGGCCTGGCAAATAAAGTGCTATTCGACAGTGATGTGAAAAAATTAAATTCTGAGGGTATGCAAACCGTACAAAAGATTGGCCGGATATTGTCAGATGTGGGGATTAAGCATATGCGGGTTGATGGTCATACCGACTCCGTCGGGAAGGATGACTATAATCAACAATTATCCTACCAGCGCGCCTTAGCCGTAGCCGATACTCTCGCTACCGTCGGTATTCCAAAGAGTAATATTGATGTTCGTGGCCGTGGCAAGTTAGAGCCCGTCGCGGATAACCGCACCAGTAAAGGCCGAGCCGAAAACCGCCGCGTCGCCATTATTATCACCGCGTCCTAACGTCCTTTATTTACCGGTTTGCGGCTGTAAACCGGTTTCTGCCTTTATTCTGCTCAGATATAGACCCAGAGCCATTGGCAATGCAGCTTAGCTGCCAGGATGAAGTGGATCACTGGGATCCCTTCTCAAAACGGGCTACACTTGTGCCCTATAAAAAACTGATATAGAGAGGCAGACTCAACGTGGCTCAATACGTCTATACCATGCACCGCGTCGGTAAAGTTGTTCCACCGAAACGGCATATCCTGAAAAACATCTCCCTGAGCTTTTTCCCAGGGGCAAAAATTGGTGTACTGGGCCTGAACGGCTCCGGTAAATCTACCCTGTTGCGCATCATGGCTGGCCTTGATACCGAGATTGAGGGCGAAGCTCGTCCACAACTTGGGATCAAAATTGGCTATCTGCCGCAGGAACCTAAACTGAATCTTGAACAAACGGTCCGTGAATCGGTTGAAGAAGCCGTAGGTGAAGTCAAACGTGCGCTGACCCGTCTGGATGAAGTTTATGCGCTATATGCCGATCCTGATGCGGATTTCGATAAGCTGGCAAAAGAGCAAGGCGAGCTGGAAGCAATTATCCAATCCCATGACGGCCATAATCTGGATAACCAACTAGAGCGCGCCGCCGATGCCCTGCGTCTGCCACCGTGGGATGCTAAAATCGCCAATCTGTCCGGTGGTGAGCGTCGCCGTGTCGCGATTTGCCGCCTACTGCTGGAAAAACCAGACATGCTGCTGCTGGACGAACCAACCACTTGGATGCAGAATCTGTGGCCTGGCTGGAGCGCTTCCTGCATGACTACGAAGGCACTGTAGTGGCGATCACCCATGACCGTTACTTCCTTGATAACGTTGCTGGCTGGATTCTGGAACTGGACCGTGGTGAAGGTATTCCATGGGAAGGCAACTACTCCTCTTGGCTGGAACAAAAAAATGCCCGTCTGGCGCAAGAAGCCTCTTCTGAAGCCGCACGTCGTAAATCCATTGAGAAAGAACTGGAGTGGGTTCGTCAGAATCCTAAAGGCCGTCAGGCGAAGGGTAAAGCTCGTTTGGCCCGCTTTGAAGAACTTAACAGCGTTGAATATCAAAAACGTAACGAAACCAGCGAGCTGTTCATTCCACCGGGTCCACGCTTAGGCGACAAAGTGCTGGAAGTGGAGCATCTGAGCAAATCTTATGGTGACCGCCTGCTGATTGACGATCTGACTTTTGCTCTGCCGAAAGGCGCAATCGTTGGGATCATCGGGCCGAACGGCGCCGGTAAATCAACCCTGTTCCGCATGCTATCCGGCCAGGAACAACCCGATTCAGGCACTATCTCGCTTGGTGATACGGTGCAACTGGCGTCGGTTGATCAGTTCCGTGACAACATGGATGACAGCAAAACCGTTTGGGAAGAAGTTTCCGGTGGTCAGGACATCATGAAGATCGGTAACTTTGAGCTGCCAAGCCGTGCGTATGTTGGCCGTTTCAACTTCAAAGGGGTCGATCAGGGTAAGCGCATCGGCGAGTTATCCGGTGGTGAGCGCGGCCGAATTCATTTGGCTAAGCTGCTACAGGTTGGCGGTAACATGTTGCTGCTCGATGAACCTACCAACGACCTGGATATCGAAACCCTGCGAGCGCTGGAAAACGCCTTGCTGGAGTTCCCAGGTTGCGCCATGGTTATTTCCCATGACCGTTGGTTCCTTGACCGGATTGCCACCCACATCATCGATTATCAAGATGAGGGTAAGGTAGAATTCTTCGAGGGTAACTTTACTGAATACGAAGAGTGGAAGAAGCGCACTCTGGGGGCTGAAGCACTTGAGCCACACCGTATTAAATATAAGAAAATGACCAAATAGTTTTTGAGATACCCTAAATAAATCGAGTTGCAGGAAGGCGGCAACTGAGTACATTCCCAGCCATTTACATCAGTAAGTGGCTGGCGGGTAGAAGTCTGACGGATAGTAGCCTGACAGATAGAAGGGCCTGCAATCGCAGGCCTTTTTAGTCAGGGTATTTCGCCTGATACCGCGTGCTTCGTCCACCGCCCGGCAGTTTTTCAATACATTCACGTGCCAGTAAATCAGCAAGATGACGCGTGGCGGTTGCTTTACTGACCTTTGCGACTTTCTGATATTGTGACGCATTTATCCCAGCAGAAAAGCCATTCTCACCGCCATCTAATAGGCGATTAAGCACTTTTACCTGTTCCGCACTCAATCCACTGCCATTATGTTTTAACCAAAAAGAGGTTTTAGCTAAAGTATGTTCAATACCTTTTGAAGCCTGATCCAGACTCTGCTCCAAAGTGGCAATAAACCATAACAACCATGGAGTGATATCCAGATTGCCACGTTGCCCCTGTTCCAAAATGGCGTAATACGCTTCTCGATTATCAAGGATCGCTACTGACATCGCATAAAGGTGAATACTTTGACTATCTGCCTGTGATAATGCCATATCAGTAAGCGCCCGAGTGATGCGCCCGTTACCATCCTCAAAGGGGTGCAAAGTGACAAACCAAAAATGTACAATTGCAGCGCGTAACAGCGGGTCAAGAAAGCTATCGCTGCGGGATAAATTAAACCAACTGATGAATTGCTCTATTTCATCAAACAGGATTGCTTGCGGCGGTGCTTCAAAATGAACGGTTTCTTTCCCTATACGGCCTGAAACAACTTGCATAGGCTCCTGCCCCCGTAATTGGCCAGCCTTCATCGGGGTGAGCGACCATAAATCATTAGGAAAAAGCCATTCATGCCATTGATACAACCGCTCAAGTGTTAAATCTGCCTTACACTCATTAATGGCGTCCAGCATCATAGCGGCCAAACCATCGGTTCGATCTGACGTTGGATAATTATCCTCTAAAATCATACCCAGCCGCTTCGCCAGAGATGACCGTACCGATCTTATATTCAGTGGTTCATTTTCGATTTTTGATGAAGCAATAATATTTGCCAATAATATATCTAATGTTTTGGTCGCGTTTTCTGCCGAGGTATTCGTCCGGTTCTCGCCAAGGAGTTGCCCGAGTTTAAATCTGGCATGACGCAACTGTGGCTGAATAAGCGCCTCATCCCAATAAAAATTGGGCCATTTCTTTTGCTGCCATACCCAAATATTTTCACCCATAGTGATCTCCCAACCGGAGAGTGAGCCGATTAGCCTCATTATTCGGCTCATTTGGTGAGCCGAATAGCCAGTATATTCGGCTCATGTGATGATATCCAGCACGTAGAGAGTGATCAGATGCTCAACTCCCCCCACTGATACTCAGGAAAACTCACCTTATCGCGCATCCGTTAATACTGAAGGGCGGGCAAGCCGTTGCGGATCGGCGGCCAGCAGTTGCTGAACCAGTTCAACGCAGCGTAGGAAGCGGGCGTCATAATCGGCTGACTCGACATGAACGTATTCAATATTATTGTCGCGCAACATCTGCTCGAGTAAATTTTGGAAGGATTTTCGATCGCGGTCACTACCGAGGCTACGCAACCCATCTGCCACCCACGGGGTATTATTTTCCAATAAGATCACCAGATCAAAACGGTATTCATCAATCAGAGCCTGAACGAAGGGGTGTTCCCGCCCTTCATATTTCTTACAAAATGCCTGTGTGGTGACGAAATCAGTATCAATAAACGCCACTTTATTGGCGTATTTCACAGCAAAATCCACATACTGCGCCTGCCCCAGCGCAATTTTGTCATAGTCCGAATATTGCAGTGCCATCTCATCGCCCCCCAGATGGGAGAAGACATACTCACGGCCATATTCCCACGCACTGGTGGTATTGAAGATATTGGCTAACTTGTTAACCAGCGTCGATTTACCACTGGATTCGCCACCGAGGATGGCTACCGTGCGCACAAAGAAGGGTTTGACTTCAGTCGGGATATAATCCCAATAGCGGAAAGGATCGCGGCGGATCTGGCGGCCACTGATGTTCATAAATGAGCGCTGCGGGTCAATCAAAATGGTTTCGATACCCAGTTGCTCTCGGTAACGCGGCGCATCCTGACTCTCGCTGGAATAGATAAAGCTGGGGACAATACCCTTTTCATTCATGAAAGCTTTTACGCCACGGCTCCACACATCCCAACCGTGAGGATAAGGCTCAATCCCGTGCTCATCAAAAGAGTGAATGTGGATATTTTTCTGATATTTAAAGGTTTGTAACAACCAACGTAGGCGGTCACTGACCGTGGGTTGTTGCGACATCGAACTGTTCTCAAACAACTCCCTATCACGCGGCTCATCGTGGCAAAGAATGACGTGCAGTTCATCGACCTGGCTACAGGCGCGCTGGATAAGATAAATATGACCGGTATGCAGAGGGTAAAATTTACCAAACACTACACCGACTTTTTTCTCACGGCGCGGGAATTCCAACCCGAGAAAACGGTGTAAGGCCTCTAATTTTTGCGCACTGGGGCTTTTGATTTTATCGTTAAGTAGCTGGCTTAAATAGCCTTTGGTCATGCCGCTGGCCTCAGCCACCTGCTGTAAGGTGCAGCCTTTTTGCTTAATTGCCGTTTTGAGATAGTCGAACTGCAGCATGCGGTCTCCTTGTTTAGCGTACTAAACAAAAATAACACAGTATGCTGCGGGATTGGCACTATTAAATAGGACATTATCCATAAATATACCCGTCATAATTCAAGTTACTTGCGCGTTGATCAGCCACCGGCGACGTGAATTATTTAGGGTATATACGGTTATAAATCTTCTAAAACAGCCAACGCATCGGCCAGTTTTTTTACCCCGAAAACCTGCATATTGGGTAGCGGTTTTTTAGGCATATTGGCATAAGGCACGATGGCACGTTTAAAACCGTGCTTTGCCGCCTCGGAGATACGCTCCTGACCACTTGGTACCGGGCGGATTTCACCGGCCAGCCCCACCTCGCCAAACACCACTAAATCTTGCGGTAATGGGCGGTCACGCAGACTGGAGACCAGCGACATCAACAATGCCAGATCAGCGCTGGTTTCAGTGACTTTCACCCCGCCAACGACGTTAACGAACACGTCTTGATCTGACATCTGCAAACCACCGTGGCGGTGTAAAACAGCCAATAAGATGGCCAAGCGGTTTTGTTCCAGCCCGACAGCGACCCGGCGTGGATTCGACATCATCGAATGATCTACCAGCGCTTGGATCTCCACCAGCAATGGGCGAGTCCCTTCCCACACCACCATCACTGAACTGCCTGCGGTCACTTCATCGCCACGGCTCAAAAAGATCGCCGATGGATTACTGACTTCCCGTAGACCTTGCTCGGTCATGGCAAACACACCCAGTTCGTTAACCGCACCAAAGCGGTTTTTGTGGCTACGCAGAGTACGAAAGCGTGAGTCGCCATCACCATCAAGCATCACGGAGCAGTCAATACAGTGTTCTAATACTTTCGGCCCGGCCAGCGAACCGTCTTTGGTCACATGCCCCACCATCACGATGGCGACACCCCGGGTTTTAGCAAAACGAGTCAGATAAGCCGCAGTTTCGCGCACTTGCGCCACACTGCCCGGCGATGATTGGATATCCGCCATATGCATTACTTGAATGGAGTCGATGACCATCAGCCGTGGCTGTTCTTGCTCTGCTATCAGGCAAATCTGCTCGATACTGGTTTCCGACAACATATTCAGCCCCGCCGTGGGCAGGCCCAGACGGTGCGCGCGCATGGCGACCTGCTGCAACGACTCTTCGCCAGTGACATACAGGGTTTTCATGTTTTCCGACAGTTTGCAGAGGGTTTGCAGCAATAGAGTACTTTTGCCTGCGCCGGGGTTACCGCCAATCAAAATGGCACTGCCCGGTACCACCCCGCCGCCCAGCACCCGATCAAACTCGAGAAAGCCGGTTGAGAAGCGCGGCAACTCCTCCAGACTAATATCGGACAGCTTCTGTACCCGGCTAACACCGGCATCGCCAGCATAACCAACAAAACGGTCATTACGAGACGATGACGCTACCGCCGCCAGCCTGACTTCGGTAATGGTATTCCAGGCGTTACAGGCACTGCATTGCCCCTGCCAACGCGGATAATCTGCGCCACATTCATTACAGACAAACGCCCGTTTGGGTGCTTTCGCCATGTCATCACCTCAATCTTATGCGCGCATACTTTACGAAAAAAATCATTAAACACTTGATTATAACTAAATGATTTATCAACGAATGGCCTACTTGCCACTCTCGTGCTTTAAGCTACCGGTCAAAATGCAGAGAACACTCAGTAAATCACCGTGACGGATCGCCACTTTCGCTTTGGCATAAACCTTCGGTTTGGCGTGGAAAGCCAAACCTAAACCCGCAACCTGCATCATTTTCAGGTCATTAGCGCCATCGCCGATAGCAATAGTCTGTGCCAGCGGGATATTCAATTTCTCCGCCAGCTTGATAAGGGTATCTGCTTTATATTGCGCATCAACAATTGGCCCCAGTACACACCCGGTCAGTTTGCCGTCTTTGATTTCAAGCTCATTCGCGGCAACATGAACCAACCGCAATTTGTCACGCAGGTATTCGGCATAATAGGTAAAACCGCCAGAAGCAATAGCCACATGCCAATCCAACGCCTGAAGTTTACGCACCAGGCTGACCAACCCCGGCATCAATGGCAAGTCGTCACGGACTTGCTTCAAAATATTGGCATCGGCTCCTTTCAGTGCCGCCACCCGCTGGCGCAGACTGGCCGAGAAATCCAACTCACCTTGCATGGCGCGTTCAGTGACCGCCGCCACCTCATCGCCCACACCTGCCAGTTTGGCAATTTCATCAATGCATTCGATTTGGATCGCGGTGGAATCCATATCCATGACCAGCAGGCCGGGAGTCCGTAGATGCGGTATCGCCCCCAATGGCGCGACATCAAGGCCGCTCTCATCGGCCAGCGTTTTAATTCGTGGTGTTAGGCTACCCGCTAGCCGGATCACCTGATAATCTTCCACACACCAGGCAGAAACAATCACCATGGCCGCACCAAGCTGACGTTGAAAATCGGTAATCCGCTGTTTATCCAGTTTTCTACCATACAACAGCCAACCTGTATGACCGGCACGATAATCCAGCGGCATCACTTCGTCGCCACTGAGTGAAAGTGGCAAACCCGGCCATTGATAGATCTCCGAAGGCAGATCGCAATAGGTCAGACTATTAGACATGAATTACTCCTGTAGAAACCGGGACAACGCAATATATATATATACGGCTCATTTAAAACTAACGCATCAAGTAAAACAACGCATCAAGCTATCCTATCGCCCTTGCTTCTGGCAACATAAAGTCACCATACCCAAAAGAATTGGCGCTGCAGTCAATGAAGGGTGAATCAGAACCGCTGCGTCACGCAGCAACATCAAGTATGCAGGGTATCATTCTCGTGAGGAACCGGTATGGCACGGGCTAAATTAAAATTTCGACTACACCGAACAGCAATTGTACTGATCTGTTTGGCATTATTGGTCTTGCTGATGCAAGGCGCATCCTATTTCAGCCTGAGCCACCAGTTAGCACGTTCAGAGCAGGTCGAAGAGCTGGCACAAACACTCGCCAAACAAGTTGCTTTTAGCTTGTCGCCCATTATGGATAGCGGTGACGACAATATTGATAGCCAGAAAGTCGATGCCATTCTTCAACAACTGACACAATCCAGCCGTATTTTAGATGCCAGCGTCTATCAGATTGACGGTACGTTGGTTGCCAGCGCCGGAGAAAATGTGAAGGTACGCGACCGGTTGGCACTGGATGGTAAACGCCCTGGCAGTTATTTCAACCACCAAATAGTTGAAATGATCGCGGGTAACAGTGGGCCAAGTGGTTTTCTGCGCATGACACTGGATACCCACGTGTTGGCGACGGAATCCAAGCAAGTGGATAACACCACTAACTTACTGCGTCTGATGATTCTGGTGGCTCTGGCCGTGGGGATTATTCTGGCCCGCACCCTGTTACAAGGCCGCCGTAGCCGTTGGCAGCAATCCCCTTATCTGCTGACGGCCAATATACCGGTTAAAGAAGAAGATGAAAGCGAAGATGACACGCCAGAAGCCCTCGTCGGTCAGGCGGAAACCGACCATAAGCCTGCCGATAAATAGCCTCTCGGGGACACGTTAGTGATTCAGAGAGGAATAAATCAATTCAGCGGCAGAGATCTCTACCGCTGAAGAAAGAAAAAACCGCTGGAAAGGGAGAAGCTTGAGACGCGATTACGCGTTATCACCCAGTAACACAGATTCCAGTGCGATCTCAATCATGTCATTAAAAGTGGTCTGACGTTCAGCCGCGGTAGTCTGCTCGCCGGTACGGATATGGTCAGAAACGGTGCAGATAGTCAGTGCCTTCGCACCAAACTCTGCCGCTACGCCGCAGATACCGGCGGCTTCCATTTCTACGCCCAAGATGCCGTATTTTTCCATCACATCAAACATTTGTGGATCTGGTGTGTAGAAAAGATCCGCAGAGAAGAGGTTACCGACACGGACATTGACCCCTTTCGCTTTGGCTGCATCAACCGCATTACGGGTCATCTCAAAATCAGCAATCGCCGCATAGTCGTGATCTTTAAAACGCATACGGTTAACTTTGGAATCCGTGCACGCCCCCATTCCGATCACTACATCACGCAGTTTAACATCGGTGCGTACGGCACCACAGGAGCCCACGCGGATGATTTTCTTCACACCAAAATCAGTGATCAGCTCTTTAGCATAGATAGAACAGGATGGGATCCCCATGCCATGGCCCATCACAGAAATCTTCCGGCCTTTATAGGTGCCGGTGAAACCCAACATGCCGCGTACGTTATTCACTTCACGCACGTCTTGCAGGAAAGTTTCTGCAATAAACTTTGCCCGCAGTGGGTCCCCTGGCATCAATACAACGTCGGCGAAATCACCCATTTCAGCATTAATATGTGGCGTTGCCATAATCACTTTCCTTAAAAATCAGAGAATTAATATGTTAACTTAATTGCGGTTTTAACCTAATAGAGGCCTTAACCTAATTGAAATGTTAATCGCCGAACTGACTCGCTCAGCTCAGCCTTGTGCGCTAAAGCATGTTCTTGCCGTAATCCATTGGCGACAACCCAAAATACGCCGCAACTGTCTGCCCGATATCGGCAAAGGTCTCACGATGCCCCAATGAACCCGGTTTAACTTTCGGGCCGTAAACCAAAACCGGAATGTGCTCACGGGTATGGTCAGTGCCCGGCCAGGTTGGGTCACAACCGTGGTCAGCGGTCAGGATCAGGATGTCATCTTCTTTGATCAGTGCCATCAATTCCGGTAGGCGGCGGTCGAATAGTTCTAACGCGGCGGCATAACCAGCAACATCACGGCGGTGGCCGTAAGACGAGTCAAAATCAACAAAGTTAGTGAAAACGATGGTGTTATCGCCCGCTTTTTTCATCTCTTCTATCGTGGCATCGAACAACGCATCCAGCCCCGTGGCCTTCACTTTCTGTGTGATACCAACCTGTGCATAAATATCGGCAATTTTACCGATAGACACCACTTCACCGCCCTTCTCATCAACCAGTTTTTTCAGCATGGTCGGCGCAGGGGGTTCAACCGCCAGATCATGACGATTACCCGTGCGTTGGAAGTGACCCGGTTTGTCGCCGATAAACGGACGTGCAATCACACGACCAATGTTATAGCCACCGTCGGTCAGCTCTTCACGGGCAATTTCGCACAGCTCATACAAACGATCCAGACCAAAGGTCTCTTCGTGGCAGGCAATCTGGAATACGGAGTCAGCAGAGGTGTAGAAAATCGGCTTCCCGGTTTTCATATGCTCCTCACCCAGTTGGTCAAGGATCACCGTACCGGAAGAGTGGCAGTTACCCAAATAGCCCGGCAGATTGGCGCGTTTTACCAGTTTATCCAGCAATTCCTGTGGAAAGCTGTTTTCCACATCGCTGAAATATCCCCAATCGAACAAGACGGGGACACCCGCAATTTCCCAGTGACCTGACGGCGTATCTTTACCAGAAGACAGCTCGCTGGCGTAGCCATAAGCACCAATAATATCCGCGTTCTTATCCAAGCCAACGGGGAAGGTACCGGTTGATTCTTCTGCCGCTTTACCCAGCCCTAAACGGCTCAGGTTAGGCAGTGTCAACGGGCCGCTACGGCCCACGTTGGCTTCACCACGCGCACAGGCTTCTGCGATATGACCTAATGTATCTGCGCCTTCGTCACCAAATTTTTTGGCATCTGCACTAGCACCAATACCAAAAGAATCTAATACCATAATAAATGTACGTTTCATTGCTCTCTCCTGCGTGGATTCACGCTCTGGGGGCGGCGAATATTCATTCGCTCCACCACCCCACATTCATAATTAATTGCCGATCCGTTTGGGCGCTGTAACACGGGCTGTCGATAACAAAAGTATGACGTTTATTCAGTGATACGGCGATAAATCACTGGCGTTTCTTCTGGCGTGTTATTCCCTAAGGTGATGGCCGCACGCACAACCTCTGCCGCCTGCTGCCAGTCATCTTCGTTATTGGCATGGATCACCGCAAGCGGCTGCTGCCCATCAACACGGGTACCCAAACGGGCCATCTCCGTCAGCCCTACACTATAATCAATGGGATCCGTTGCCCGACGGCGTCCCCCGCCGAGGGCGACCACCGCCATACCCAAGGCGCGGGTATCCATTGCAGTAATGATTCCCGTCTGTTCAGCAAATACCGGTTTGCTTAGGGTAGCAACGGGCAGGTAGCTGTCATAGCGTTCAACAAAGTCTGCCGGGCCTTTTTGCGCGGCCACCATACGGCCAAAGACTTCCGCCGCTTTGCCATTATCCAAAACGGCTTGCAGCTTGGCACGGGCATCGGCTTCATCGTGCGCTAAACCGCCTGACAGCAACATTTCAACACACAGCGCCATAGTCACTTCCAGCAAACGTGGGTTGCGATATTCGCCCGTCAGGAAACGCACAGCTTCGCGGACTTCGACCCCATTACCGGCGCTGGACGCCAGGACTTGGTTCATGTCCGTCAGTAGCGCCGTGGTTTTGCAACCCGCACCGTTTGCCACACCAACAATCGCCTGCGCCAAATCAGCCGACAACGAGTAGGTTGGCATAAAGGCACCGGAGCCGACCTTCACGTCCATGACCAATGCATCCAGCCCTTCCGCCAATTTTTTGGCCAGAATAGAGGCCGTAATCAATGGAATAGAATCGACTGTTGCCGTAATATCGCGGGTCGCGTAAAAACGCTTATCGGCAGGGGCCAGCGAGCTGGTTTGGCCGATAATCGCCACACCAACATAATAATTTTGCGGAACGCATTATCATCCGGGAAAATATCAAAACCGGGGATCGCTGTCAACGACGGATGAAAAGTGATCCACTTATATCTCCACCAACGGCCCAATATTGATCCACCGTTTTACTCAGGATTAGCTTCTGCTATAACCCCGGCCTTTCGTTTCTGTCTGAGTCGATAGCTTTCTCCTTTGATTTGAACGACATGTGAGTGGTGTAAGATACGGTCCAGCATCGCTGAGGTCAGTGCTGCATCACCGGCGAACGTTTGATCCCACTGCCCGAACGGCAGATTGGATGTCAGGATCATTGCGCTCTTTTCGTAACGTTTAGCGATGACCTGGAAGAACAGCTTTGCTTCTTCCTGACTGAACGGCAGATAGCCTATTTCATCAATGATGAGCAGGCGGGGGGCCATTACTCCACGCTGAAGCGTCGTTTTATAACGGCCCTGACGTTGTGCCGTAGATAACTGAAGTAACAGATCTGCTGCTGTTGTGAAGCGAACTTTGATACCTGCACGGACTGCTTCATAGCCCATCGCTATTGCCAGATGGGTTTTCCCCACACCTGATGGCCCCAGTAATACGATATTTTCATTACGTTCTATGAAGCTGAGTGAGCGTAACGACTGGAGTTGCTTCTGCGGTGCTCCGGTGGCGAATGTGAAGTCATACTCTTCGAACGTTTTCACCGCCGGGAAGGCTGCCATTCGGGTATACATCGCCTGTTTACGTTGATGACGTGCCAGTTTTTCTTCATGAAGCAGATGCTCCAGGAAGTCCATATAACTCCATTCCTGGTCTACTGCCTGTTGTGACAGCGCAGGCGCTGCGCTTATAAGGCTTTCCAGTTGCAACTGCCCGGCGAGCGCCATCAGTCGTTGATGTTGCAGTTCCATCATCACGCCACTCCTCTGCAGAATGAGTCGTAGATGGAGAGTGGATGATGCAGGGGGTGTTTGTCGAAGTTCACCAGATTTTCATCAAGATGCACGTCATACTCTTTTTTCTCCGGAGGCAGTGCCAGCATGGACTGCTGCTCTTCGAGCCAGCGATCGCAGGGACGGGCCTGGATTGTTTCATGCTTTCGTTGGTTAGCGACATCGTGCAGCCAGCGCAGACCGTGGCGGTTGGCTGTTTCAACATCGACAGTGATCCCCATCGGGCGCAGGCGAGTCATTAGTGGGATGTAAAAACTGTTACGGGTGTACTGCACCATCCGTTCCACCTTACCTTTAGTCTGTGCCCTGAAGGGGCGACACAGTCGGGGAGAGAAGCCCATCTCCTTGCCGAACTGCCACAGCGAAGGATGGAACCGGTGCTGACCGGTCTGATATGCGTCACGTTGCAGAACCACAGTTTTCATATTGTCATACAACACTTCGCGCGGCACACCACCAAAGAAGCGGAACGCATTACGATGGCAGGTCTCCAGCGTGTCATAACGCATATTGTCAGTGAATTCGATGTACAGCATTCGGCTGTATCCGAGAACAGCAACGAACACGTGAAGCGGTGAGCGACCATTACGCATAGTGCCCCAGTCAACCTGCATCTGTCGTCCGGGTTCAGTTTCGAACCGAACGGCAGGCTCCTGCTCCTGAGGAACCGAGAGAGAACGAATGAATGCCCTGAGAATGGTCATTCCGCCACGATATCCCTGGTCTCTGATCTCGCGAGCGATTACCGTTGCCGGGATTTTGTAAGGATGAGCATCGGCGATGCGTTGACGAATATAATCCCGGTATTCATCCAGGAGTGAAGCAACAGCAGGTCGCGGCGTATATTTTGGCGGCTCAGATTTTGCCTGCAAATAACGTTTAACGGTATTGCGGGAGATCCCCAGTTCTCTGGCAATCGCCCGGCTACTCATTCCCTGCTTGTGCAGGATTTTAATTTCCATAACTGTCTCAAAAGTGACCATAAACTCTCCTGAATCAGGAGAGCAGATTACCCCCTGGATCTGATTTCAGGCGTTGGGTGTGGATCACTATTGCACCGTTCGTTACAATCGCCTCCAGTTTATCCAGTGTGCCGCCGGTATGACCAAGACCACGGCCAGAGATCATCGGCACATAGCCGCCGCAGGCTGCCACCATCGGGCCAAGCATCAGTGACGTCACATCACCCACGCCACCAGTGGAGTGCTTATCGACCAGCGGGCCATTCAGATTCAGGCTCTTCCAATTCAGCACAGTACCGGAATCACGCATCGCCATGGTCAGCGCAACGCGCTCAGGCATGCTCATGTCGTGGAAATAAATGGTCATCGCTAAAGCGGCAATTTGCCCTTCAGAAACAACGTTATCGCGGATCCCATTGATAAAAAAACGAATCTCTTCTTCGCTCAATGGCTGACCGTCGCGTTTTTTACGGATAATTTCTTGTGCCAGAAACAAGGCATCCCCCTGCTTGACCGGAATATGGGATGAAAGCCGCCCACAGGCGCTTTCGGAAATAGCGACACAGCAGGCCTTCAGCCTACTGTGCATCAATTCAGTGTAATGATGATAATAACGTTAGTAGCCGCTGCTGTTGGCGTTACTCTGGTGACCCAATGTGGTCAGCAAACTGGCGAGTAGACTGGAAGCGCCAAAGCGGAAATGGCGTGCATCAGCCCAGCCTTCCCCCATCAGTTGATCAGCCAATTGCAAAAATTGCGCGGCATCTTCTGCGGTACGGACACCACCAGCCGGTTTGAAGCCCACCGTTTCGCCTACGCCTAACTCACGGATAGTGCGGATCATAATGTCTGCACTTTCCAACGTGGCATTCACCGGCACTTTACCGGTAGAAGTTTTAATAAAATCGGCACCCGCTTTGATTGCAATTTCAGAGGCCTGACGAATTAAATGCGCTTGCTTAAGTTCGCCAGTTTCAATGATGACTTTCAGTAATACATTCGCCGCAGCGCAGGCTTCTTTACACGTTTTCACGAGTTCGAAGCCAATTTTATCGTTACCGGCCATTAACGCGCGATAAGGGAAAACCACATCCACTTCATCGGCACCATAAGCAATGGCAGCACGGGTTTCAGCCAACGCAATCGCAACATCATCATTGCCATGAGGGAAGTTGGTCACCGTTGCGATACGGATCTCAGGAGTGCCCTGCTCACGTAACGCCTTACGGGCAACCGGGATAAAGCGAGGATAAATACAAATTGCCGCGGTATTACCGGCCGGGCTTTTAGCCTGATGACAGAGCGCGATCACTTTTTCATCAGTATCGTCGTCATTCAGGGTGGTTAAATCCATCAAACTTAGTGCGCGTTTAGCATAATCGTTCAAATGCGCGCAGGCGGTTAAATCGGTCATAAAACTCTCCAACACTGTTTCAGCTCCGGCAGTTTGCCAAAACTGAGCATGTAGTTATGAGCAGAAAAGATCCTTGGCGGTATCTCTCGGTGGTTAAGCTCAATACGTTGGCGAGCGGACTTGGTTCCTTGAAGATAGCCCCACGGGACTCCCCTGGGTGGCAATTGAGATCCATCTCACCGCACTATTATTAACTGGCTCCGATAGGTAACAGGTTCTAATACATAACGGGTTCTGACACGTAATGACTTCTGATATATAATTATTTCGGTTATGTATTAATCAGTTCTATCATGTGATTTTCTACACAAGCTCCGGCGTTCAATCAACCAATCAACCAATCAACCAATCAGCCAATGGCGCTATTTGAGCACGTTAGCACATCATGAGATGTGTTTATCTTCACATTAATCAATAGAAACCTGTAACGAAATAGAATTATATGTGATTTTAATCACAAAATAACCCCATTTATGGTCTATTGGCCCCGATTACGCTATTCGTATCAAGAATAGCGTATTGGTGAGAATACGCCTGATAGCATGTGCCGTTTGACAAAAACGGCACCTTATACATCACAGTGCCAGGAAGAAGCCGGCGATCGTCGCACTCATCAAATTCGACAACGTCCCTGCGGCCACGGCTTTCAGGCCAAAGCGCGCAATATCATGACGACGATTTGGTGCCATGCTACCCAGCCCACCCAGTAGAATAGCTACCGAAGACAAGTTAGCGAACCCACACAGGGCAAAAGAGATGATCGCTTTGGTGTGTTCAGAGAGCACCTGTAAACCAGCCGCTTTCACCAGTTCGTCCGCCTGCAAATACTGACCAAAATTCATAAAGGCCACGAACTCGTTAACGATAATCTTTTGGCCGATAAAGGAGCCCGCCACCATTGCTTCGCTCCATGGCACGCCGATCAGATAAGCGATTGGCGAGAACACCCAGCCCAGAATCAATTCCAGCGAGAGTTGCGGATAATCGAACCAGCCGCCAATCCCCCCCAGAATGCCATTAAGCAATGCAATCAATGCGATAAAAGCCAATAGCATCGCCCCGACATTCAGCGCCAGTTGCATACCAGAGGCTGCCCCAGAAGCTGCGGCATCAATAACGTTAGCCGGGCGGTCCTCTTCCGCGATCAGTGCGATAGCATCAACTTTATCGTGGGTTTGCTCGGTTTCAGGCACCATTAATTTGGCGAACAGTAACCCGCCCGGTGCTGCCATAAAGGAGGCGGCAATCAAATATTCCAACGGTACGCCCATTTGCGCATACCCGGCCAATACCGAGCCTGCAACCGAGGCCAGGCCACCACACATGACCGCAAACAGTTCTGACTGAGTCATGGTTGCAATATAGGGGCGAACAACTAACGGCGCTTCTGTCTGCCCAACGAAAATATTGGCTGTGGCAGAAAGAGACTCCGTCCGCGAGGTGCCCAGCAGTTTTTGTAAACCACCGCCCAATACTTTAATCACGATTTGCATGACGCCGAGGTAATACAACACCGCAATCAATGACGAGAAGAATACAATTACCGGTAATACACGTAAGGCGAATACAAAACCCCCACCGCCAAAGACTTCATACATTTTGTCGGAAACCAATCCGCCAAAAATAAATGAGATCCCTTCATTACCATAAGCAATAACGTTAGCGACTCCTTCCGACATCCCCCCCAGAATACGGCGGCCAACCGGTACATATAGCACCAGCGCACCAATCACCACTTGGATAATAAATGCACCGATGACAGTGCGAAGATTAATCGCCCTGGCATTACTTGAAAGCAGTACAGCGATTAATATCAGTACTGCCATCCCGACCAAACTCATGAGCATGTCGATATTCCTATTAATAATAAGGCTATTAGTCACATTGAAATGATGTCGGCAATTATAACGTCATCACCTCGCTATCAAGTAATCTCCGTCACAAATAAACACAAATGGAAGCAACTACAAAGATGTAAATGTGATCATAATCACATTAAAGTTCAACAACGAACAATATGTGAGGTTATTGACAAAGTGCCCGAGACGGAGAGAACAGGCAGATCGTAAAGACGCCGTAAATACATCCATGTAGGCTCGAGCCGCGCCATCCTTGGCGCGGACGCTTTACTCCTCTGCCTATCCTCACCGTTCAAGATCGCGTCATCGGGGTTTGTCAGCAGTCTGAATATGTAAGCTTATTGTTAGCATGAATGGGCCGAGTCAAGAGAGAAGCTCACACCGCTGCAGCGTCAAGGACGAAGATAAAAGGACCTCCCCAACGTCATTGTCGTTGCAGCAAGGCAGCAAGCGAACAAATCCCGATGAGCTTACTCAAGTAAGTGATTCGGGTGAGTGAGAGAAGCTAACACCGCTGCAGCGTCAAGGACGAAGGGGAGGAAGGGAAAATAAACGCTGGCTATTACACATCAACTCAGCCGCAATCTCATCGGCTGGCTCTGGGCGCAACTCACACAAGGCGGCAAACACATTGGCGGCTCGTTCAGGGCGATTGGCTTGCCCTTGAAAACTCGCCAGAGGCATATCGGGTGCATCGGTTTCTAAGAGCAACGAGGAGAGCGGCAATGAGGCCATAACATGACGGGTTTTCTGCGCTCGCTTATAAGTGATGGTCCCCCCCACACCAATGTAATAACCCAGGCGAATAAAGGCTTGCGCCTGCGCTAAGCTGCCCGCAAAACCATGTATCACACCCGCGCGCGGCAACGCGGCTTTACGCAATGCTGCAGCCAGTGGATCGTGTGAGCGACGTGAATGCAAAATAACCGGCAAATCATGCTGTTTGGCCAGTTCAAGCTGCATATTCAGGATCACTAACTGATGTGGAAACTGCGGTTCATCCATATACAGATCGAGGCCAATCTCCCCTATTGCGACCAATTTCGGTGGCTTATCTGCCAGATGCGATGCCAGTGCCGCCAGATCGGCATCCTCATGTTCGGCAATATACAGGGGGTGTAAGCCAAGAGCCGCAAACAAGGGGGGATAACGATCGGCTAATGCCAAAATACGGGAGAAATATGCGGCCTTGACTGAAGGAACGATCAATTGCCTGACATTCGCCTCTGCCGCACAGGCTAAACTCGCGGCTTCATCACCGGTGAACGGAGGGAAGTCAAAATGACAGTGGGTATCGATAAAATACGGCATCGGCTTATCTGGCGTTCTCATCACACAGTATTACCTTTATTTTTTTGTCAGATTCGGTGGCAAAGTGATATCGACGGGTAAAGAGTTAGCCTCCGCTTGTTCAGTATCAACGACAGTCAGTGAGGTAGGATCAAGGGGCTCATTTATTTGTGCTGCCGTTGCCTGCACCTCGGAAGGCGCGGTGAGATCAGATAACGTGACAGACGGTTCTGTGGAGAATACCGCGGTAAAGCGTTCTTTAGACCCACTGTAATCATAGGTATTATTCAGCTGATTAATGTTCTTTGTTTGGAAAACGTTCGGTGTTTGGATAATATTTTGTGGTTGAATAATGTGGCGTGAAAGGGAAATGGAGGTTTTATCGCTATCCCCCAACGACTCACGGGGTAATAACCAACGCCCAATGGTTGCCAGAAAATAGCGGCCACAGCGGCGGCCTAAATGATAGTCACGATTCAGAGCCACCGCCCCGCTCCCCAATGCCTTACTGGCGAGTGGTTTTGATGGGAAAATTTCGAAAATTCGTACATCGCCCGGCGGTTTCTCGATAAATTGCTGAATACGATGATAACTCCGCTCATGCTGCTGCATAATCCGCACCAATTGCTGCAAGCTGCTTTCACTCAGCCATTGTTCAATCCGCTTAAACCATTGCGGCGTATAGTGAGCCTGCGAAGGCACCGTGCGGATCACCACTATCGTCTCTGCGCCACGGCGATAAGCCTCCTCTACCGGGATCGCATCGCTGATCCCCCCATCCAGATAACTCACCCCATCCAACTCAACGCCCTGCCGATATAAACCGGGGATGGCGCTGGAGGCTTTAATCGCTGTTAGCCAGTTTTCTCTGGTGGGGGAAATATACGTTGGTTCGAAATCATCACTACGACAAGCACACATTAAAAACTCGCGTCCCTGATGCAAATATTGTTCAGCGTGATCGAATGCCAAAGGGTACTGTTGGGAAGTGATATCCACTAGCCAATCGAGATCAATTAAATTGCCCCCACGTACAAAGCGTAATGGGTTAAAAAAATTGGCTGTGGTGGTGTAACGGGTAATAACTCGCCGTGCGTAACCGGGTTGCCCGCAAATAAAGGCAGATAAATTTTGCGCCCCTGCTGAGGTGCCAATCATGAGATCAAAAGGGTTAAAGCGAGCACGATGGAATTCATCCAGCACACCGGCTGTAAAAATCCCCCGTTGCCCGCCCCCCTCACAGACCAGCGCCATTTTACCGGGCTGATAGGGTTTATAGGCGAGTGGCTCAATATTACCGAGCGTAATAGGTATTCTGTATCCCACCATCTATCCTTAATTCATGACGAACAGGTGTTGACGATACCCCTTATTGTCCTTTGCTGTCACCCCTACTGCCTTGTTAAAGGCGCTTACGTCCCGTAAACAGACTGATGAGGAACAAAATAATCCCCACCACAAAGACCACTTTTGCTGCCCAAGCCGCAGTACCGGCCAATCCACCAAAACCTAATGCGGCCTCGATTAACGCAATAATCAGAAAAATAATGCCCCAACGAAACATAAGCTTCTCCTTCCAGTTTAAAGATAAGGTGCCTGATTAAACAGACACCCTTTCATTTGGCTCTCAGAGGAAATTAACTCAGTTGACGAACGGCTTGGGGGGATACCTTATTTATCGATATCCAACAGGATAGATTCCATGCCATACGTCGCCAGCTGAATAATGATTAAGGCTTGATGTTCAAGTCGTTTTTAACGCTTTTCACGCCGTTTACCGCTTTAGCAATACTTTCTGCACGTTCAGATTGGGCTTTATTCTCAACATCACCCGATAGCTGTACGACACCATCGGTCGTTTCTACCTTAATTTTACGTGATGGTACGATATCATCTGCCAGTAATTTTGCTTTAACACTGCTGGTGGTCGCAGCATCGCCCGCATATTCACTGACCGACTGTGATTTCTGGTCTTTTACGTGCAATTTGTCGCTGACAGATTTAACCCCTTCAACGTTACCGGCAATTTCAACCGCGGTTTCAATTTCGGCCTGAGAATTAAGAAAACCACTCAGTGTCACGACGCCATTGCTCGTTTCGACAGAAATATCGGTGCTTTTAAGTGATTTTTCTTCCAATAAAGCGCTTTTTACTTTCGCCGTGACTGCGCTATCGCTCATGTAATTATCAACTTTCTTCATGGAGCTATCGATTTTGGCACCAGTACTGTCCACTGTGCTGGCGGCTTTATTCAGTAGCGTGTCTTCGGCCAGAACACTGCCACTAATAAGGGCAGAACCTAAAACAACCGCCATCACTGAACGGGAAAATTGTGTGCTCTTCATCGATGTCTTCCTTTTTTGTTATGAATCCTTTCATGGGTTATGAAACCCCAACAAGAGGATCCTTACACCACCTTAAGGCGGTGACCTTTTCACGAATAGTTACAGTTATTGCAGGCTTATTGAGCTAAGTTTGAGGCTAATCAATCCTGCCTGTACCTATTCAAGATAGATCATCACAGAAGAAACACAGTCGGAATCGGACTAAAACAGGATTTTCATCACTAAGTAGGAATTATCCTAGGAAAAAATATCGAATAAGATTGATGACTCGGGGTAATAGATACCCCGATAGAATGCGGCTTGCAGCAGGTTCGTTAGCAATAAACTTAGTGCTCGCGTGTTTTGCGGAAAATAACGTCCGGGTAACGCTCTTGTGTAATATTGAGATTAACCATCGTGGGCGCGATGTAACTTAAATTATCGCCACCGTCTAAGGCCAAATTAAGCTCATTCTTACGTTTGAACTCCTCAAATTTCTTCACGTCATGACATTCGACCCAACGCGCGGTAGAAACGTTAACCGATTCATACACCGCTTCGACGTTGTATTCACTCTTCAAGCGGGAAGAGACCACTTCAAACTGCAGCACCCCCACAGCGCCCACGATCAAATCGTTGTTGCTCAGTGGGCGGAATACCTGAACGGCTCCCTCTTCTGACAACTGAACCAAGCCTTTTAACAACTGCTTCTGCTTTAATGGATCGCGCAGGCGAATGCGGCGGAACAATTCAGGGGCAAAGTTAGGAATACCGGTGAATTTCATATCTTCACCTTGAGTGAAGGTGTCACCGATCTGGATGGTGCCATGGTTATGCAAGCCGATAATATCACCAGCATAGGCCTCTTCAACGTGAGAACGGTCACCGGCCATAAAGGTCAGCGCGTCTGAAATCACCACGTCTTTCTTGGTCCGTACCTGACGCAGCTTCATCCCTTTCTCAAAACGGCCAGACACCACGCGCATAAAGGCCACACGGTCACGGTGTTTCGGATCCATATTGGCCTGAATTTTGAAAACGAAACCGGTGAATTTCTCTTCAGAGGCGACCACTACGCGGGTATCCGTTTTACGCGGCATCGGTGCCGGTGCCCATTCGACCAAGCCATCTAGCATATGGTCCACACCGAAGTTACCCAACGCAGTACCGAAGAAGACGGGCGTTAAATCACCGGACAGGAAAGCCTCATGATCAAACTCGTGGGAAGCGCCCTGAACCAGTTCCAACTCCTGACGGAACTGCTTGGCCAAGTCTTCGCCAACAGCCACATCCAGATCTGGGTTGTTCAGCCCTTTAACGATACGGACTTCCTGAATGGTATGGCCTTTACCGCTTTGATACAGATAAGTTTCGTCTTTATGAAGGTGATAAACCCCTTTAAACGACTTACCGCAACCAATCGGCCAAGTGATAGGTGAACAGGCAATGTTCAGCTCACGCTCGACTTCATCCAGAACTTCCATTGGATCACGAATTTCGCGGTCCAATTTGTTCATAAAGGTCAGAATTGGCGTATCGCGCAGACGGGTCACTTCCATCAATTTGCGGGTCCGGTCTTCTACCCCTTTGGCCGCATCGATCACCATCAAACAGCAGTCAACCGCCGTCAGTGTGCGGTACGTATCTTCGGAGAAGTCTTCATGCCCTGGGGTATCAAGCAGATTGACCAGACAGCCGCCATACGGAAACTGCATTACCGACGTGGTAATGGAGATACCGCGTTGTTTTTCCATTTCCATCCAGTCAGATTTGGCATGATGGCTTGAACCACGGCCTTTTACTGTCCCGGCAGTCTGAATTGCATGTCCGAACAGCAACACTTTTTCGGTAATGGTTGTTTTACCGGCATCGGGGTGGGAAATGATCGCAAAAGTACGTCTTTTCGCGACTTCCAGAGCATATTCACTAGGAGACATAATTGAAGTTTCTACTTTTAGGCCGCCCTGCTCTGAGCCTCACATTTTATTGCTATGTGGGTCCGGCAAAGCGAGACATTGATTATTGCGCGATATTTTCCCTGATTTATGCGAGATAGACAATCGGCGAAAGCATCAGCACGTCTAAGATGACAATAAAAAACAAAATAAAACGGCGCTATGCCATTGGCAACGCCATCATAATGGCATCTTCACGCCCATTCGCACTCGGGTAATAGTTACGGCGCACAGACACTTCGTTAAACCCTAGGCTTTCATACAAGGCGATCGCCCGTGCGTTTGAAGCCCGAACCTCAAGCCAAAGCGTGACAATATTACGCGCCTCCAACTGTTCAATCAGATGTTCGAGCAGCAAACGGCCATAACCTTGGCGCTGATACTGTGGATCGATGGCGATATTGAACAGTGTGGCTTCATCCAACACTATTTGGGTAATAGCGAAACCCGCCATTTCCTGGCCGATGCTCAACTTAAAATTGAGGTACCGGTCGCCCTGATTACTGGCGAACGTTTTTTCCGTCCATGGGAACGCATGGCTGGCTTGTTCAATTTGGTATGCTGTGGCCAGATCGGCTGGCGTCAGGATAGAAATCTGCTTCATAATGACAAATCTGCTGCCAAAGTGCGCGCTTAGCGCCCGCATCTTGATAAAGCCCAGCTAATTCTGGGCTATGTAATTGTGCACCGGCCACCGCAAGCGGCTCACTGATGCCCAATCGCCAACTGTTGCACTGCGTATCTTCCGGCAACATCGCGACCTGATCCGGCGTCAAGGCATAAACCTGATGGGGGGTTAGGCCCAAACTGCGTAGCACATCGCACAACAGTGGATCACCGTGTTCAGGCAGTTGCTGTGCCACAATCAGTAGGCGGGTATCTTCAGGTAAATGTATTGCAATCTCACCCTGCAAGACGGCAGGACGGCGCAATACCCACTGCGTAATGCCAAGCTGCTGTAACAGCAAGTCTCGTCTTGATGCCATGCTATTTCCTGTCAGAGCAAGCCGTAATTTGGCGCTATGCTAGCAAACCCATCGAACATGCGCCAACAAACCTCTATAATCCCCGATTATATTATTAAGGAGCCAAAGACTGATGTCAGCATTAACCCCAGCCAGTGAAGTGATACTGCGCCATAGTGATGAATTTATAGCCCGCCACGTCCTGTTTGCCGGTGATTTACAAGATGCGCTGCCAGCGCAATTTGATGCAGCCGGGGTGCGGGTTCACACCAATCAATATCACCACTGGCAATTACTGAGCAACACGCTGGAAGAGAATGTGCAATTCGGTCTTTTAGCCACGGCAGAAACTCTCGCAGCTTGCGACACCCTGATTTACTACTGGCCCAAAAGCAAACAAGAAGCCCAATTCCAGTTGGCTAACCTGCTTTCTATACTGCCTGTTGGCACCGATATTTTTGTTGTGGGTGAAAACCGCAGTGGTGTACGCAGCGCAGAAGAAATGTTGGCAGACTTCGCGCAGTTAGCCAAGATAGACAGCGCTCGCCGCTGTGGTTTGTACCATGGCCGTTTAGACAAACAACCCGAATTTGATGCTGATGCCTGGTGGGAAAGCTATCAGGTCGGTGGTGTGACGGTCAAAACATTGCCGGGTGTCTTCAGCCGCGATTCTCTGGATTCGGGTAGTCATCTGTTGCTGTCCACCTTTAACGAGCCCTTTAAAGGCAGCGTATTGGATGTCGGTTGTGGTGCTGGAGTATTAGCCTCGGTTCTGGCGCAGCAATCGCCAAAAATCAAATGGACGTTGAGTGATGTCAGTGCCGCAGCCATTGAAGCCAGCCGAGCCACATTGGCGGTGAATAATATTGAGGCGCAAGTGATTGCCAGTAACGTCTATTCCGACATCAAAGGCCGCTTTGAGATGATCATTTCGAACCCGCCTTTCCATGATGGGATCCAAACCAGCCTGACCGCCGCTGAGATGCTGATCCGTGGAGCGACCGCCCACCTACATGTGGGGGGGAAATTACGCATCGTAGCGAACTCCTTCCTGCCGTATCCTGCCTTGCTGGATGCCGCATTTGGTAGCCACGAAGTGCTGGCACAGAATGGCCGCTTTAAAGTGTATCAGGCAACTGTCGGGCGTCCGCCACGGGATCCGAAGAAAAAACGTTAATATTAAAGCACTAAGATTCAAACAGTAAGATAGGCCACCTCTTCCTCGCCGTAGCATTCATTCGCTGCGGCATGGAACGGGAACAGCGCCTCCAGTCCCCCTCACAAGCCACGCCATTCATTTATCAAGCCAATGAATCAACAGATGATGATTTTTACAGCAAACGTCCCGCTTAGGGGAAATAACTATTGACCTGTACGTGAAAGTCTCTAGAATTCGCCCCCGTGGTTGTATCACAAAAGTCATGTTCCGGTACGCGATGGTGGCGGAATTGGTAGACGCGCTAGCTTCAGGTGTTAGTGTTCTTACGGACGTGAGGGTTCAAGTCCCTCCCTTCGCACCACAATGATTTCAGTTTTTCCGTAACCTCCACTGCGTACTCACCCCACTTTCCACGTTTGTAGCAAACCCACAATATATACATACGTCTCCATTTCAACGTCAATCATCCAAGCTGTTACTTACTGTATTACCTCACGTTTTATATTATCCCCGATGATCGGATACCCCCATCATGACACACCACCGTGCATTAGCATTAGCGCGACCAAGCCGCCTAACAGCGCCAGACAAGATGGCAGTAACAAAAAGTGCCGCAACCGCACGTGGTACAACATGCTGACGGTTGCCAGCATCGCCACGACAATAAGAATGCGCAATTGGCCGATAGAGATATCTACCCAGCCCAGTACAGGTAACAAGGTAAAAGGCAGCAATATTCCCCAGCCACTGGACATGCCACGGCTGAGCAACCCGGTGATCCCCCACGAACGGTAAGCTGCAAGTGTCGATGTAATCATGATGATGCCCACCCAAATGATAATGATAATCATAACCAATATCATATATCACTCTTTGGCACTCTGCACCATGTCGTTATCTGCACGCTCGCGTCATATGCATCATTTTGCGCCGTTGAACGACATCATGATGACAGGCTGAAACAAAAATGGTAATTTTGGCTAAGAAAAATCCTAAAATAATGTTAAAACTATTTAAACAATAATAATTCCCAACAAAATTTATTTGTCGTGATGTCGGAATAAATACCTCACGAGGATATGATTTATTAGTCTACTGACAGCACGATATTATGCAGAGTAAATTGAATATGAATAGCCACTCCTACGATCAGTTTTTGAAAAGCAAGCATCGACTCTCTTTACTGCTTTTCCTATTTCTTAATGCATCATCAGCTATTTTCAGTATGCTATCATCGTCGCCCAAGACACCCGCGGTAACGTTCCCTGTGGTGATGATTGCGGTTATAAGCTTGAGCGCGGCGGCTTATCTAATTTTTATTTCAAAGAACGACACGGGCAGAAATAACTATGTTGATAAAAATAACTATGTTGATAAAAGTAACCATGTTGACAAAAATAACTATGCGAATAAATTGAATTTATTTTCAATCCTCATCGGTCTACTTTGGGCATGGCAAATCATTCTTAAATATGAATATCTAGAGACTAACGAAGATAATTACTTATTACTCAGTCTGTTTACGATCTTTTTTATCAGTACCATTGCTTTGTCTGATAATTTTCTCGCGTTTTGCCTGCATACGGCACCTTCGGCAATAACCGTCATCTTACTGGATGATTTTCATAATATTTTCCGCATTATATTTACCATCATGTTACCGCTGATTGGTTTTTCTTTGCATCACTTGATGTTGCGTCGCACTGATAATTTCACCCGTAAGCTGGTTGATCACCTTTCCAACGAAAGAGAAAAATTCAGTGATTTAAGCATGATAGACCCTCTGACCAGTTTGTATAATCGCCGTGGGCTGGAGAGCAAGCTTGAAACGTTGTTATCTCAGTCGCCGGGAAATCATTATGTCCTGCTGCTCGATATCGATCACTTTAAAGCCTATAACGACAACTATGGCCACACCATGGGCGATCAGGCTCTGGTACGGATTTCGGCGGCCATTCGCGATGCTGTGCGTTCAAGAGATATCGTGGTGCGTTATGGTGGTGAAGAGTTTCTCGTACTCCTAACACATGTCAGTGAAGAGTACGCCAACCAATTGGCAGAGCGTGTACGTCAGCGTGTTTTAGGCCTGGATATTCCACATGTCTTTAATCATAAGGTCTCTACGACGGTCACCTTAAGTGCGGGTATTTCCCCCCTGCAAGCCTATGACTTGGCCGCGTCATTGAAAGCCGCGGATGAAGCGCTCTACCGGGCCAAGAGAAATGGCCGCAATAACATCGAATTTGCTAAAGATGAATTATCAAATGTACAGTCTTCCCCTTGATTAACTCACTGAACATACGGACGCTCTATGCCAGTTATTATTTTTAATGATTGATTATCAAGTTAAATACTGCACGTTTAATTTCACTTCCATTCCGTTATTAAACAGTCTTATTACTCATTATGGATAATTTAATTAGTTTATCAGTTGGTTTATCCTTTTTATTTAAGCAGTTCACTCTGTTTTAAAAAAAAAGAAAATGGCTTTTTTAATAAAAAACTGACTCACGTATTTTCATTTTAACAACCCATTTCCCCTTTCTGGTGGTACCTGCATCATCACATTCAAACACTTATGATCTTGAATAATATTCAATAGGGTAATACCACACCTTATCACTCGGGATATGACTAAACTGATCATCAACGCGCCTTTCGGCAATATAAAGCCATTGGTCAATCTAGAACTATTGGTCAATCTAGAGGACGGCGGCCTTATTGGGTATAGGCCGCATCAGATGATGATGAGAAGTAAAACGTGAAACGCCTCCTCTTGGATTATCCGCCAGCTTAAAGGCAGTAAACCGCGGTTAATATGAGGTTACTGAACGGTCCAGTCTGGAAAAATCATTGGCAATGTGAACGCTTTTAGTTGCTCAGCAGACAACTGACGCCGCCCCTCATTAATTTCAGCCCCTGGTCCCTGATTGTTCGCTTCAAAGAAGCGAGAGTCTTGCGGGTAGAACCAAACTTTCTCGCCTTGCTTATCTTTTCCAGACATTTTATCCCAGCCATAAATAT
This sequence comes from Yersinia pestis, assembly GCF_900460465.1. GTDB lineage: Bacteria > Pseudomonadota > Gammaproteobacteria > Enterobacterales > Enterobacteriaceae > Yersinia > Yersinia pestis. The sequence continues at coordinate 255,196 of NZ_UAVH01000008.1, forward strand.
GATCATCCATTACGGTATTGATAAATACCGCCTGTCCGATAGCCGCAGGATCAGCATAACGGCCATCATCAAATGCTGTAGTAGGGTGCCACGGGCGCCCTAAGGCAAAACTTTTAGCAGGCACACCTGGTTCTTTGGTTAAACGACTATTGAGGACAATCAGACCATAAGGTGCGGTATTTTGGGTACTGGGTGCCGTAATGTAACCGTAAGGTGGGGAGATATCACGGCGATCACGGGCAATAATATTGCAGCGGTCAAATACCGTCACCCCTGAGCCAAAAATAAAATCGACGTGGCCACTGATGTCACAATCGGTAAAGTAGCTACGACTGCCCGTTTTGCTATAAAGCGTATCTTGGTACCCCTCAAGTTTGACTTGCCTGAAACGGGCTTTATCACTTTTTTCTGCTAATAACAGCGCCACCGCCTGCGTATCTTTTAATTTCGTCGGATCACCCTCTGCTTTCGCCTGATTAGCAGGGAAATCGAAGTCATTACGAATCGTCAAATTTTCTGCAGTAAAATTGGCGGCATTCACCAATACCGTGCTGCTGCCAGAGGTTCCCCACTTCGTCCCTTGTGGGTTGAGCATACCCGCGGCGGTATTCGCGCCAATCACCGTCGTATCACGCTCCTCACCTTTCAGCGTCACATTGTCACGATTGACCTCAAGCCGTTCGGTATAAACGCCTTTTTTAAGGAAAATAACAAACGGAGAACTATCTGGCGGTGCTGATTGTAACGCTGCATTAATTGAAGAGAACTCATCGCCCTGCGCCATGGCAGAAACCACAGCATTGTACTGTGCCGCGCTGACTTCACCTAAAGCGGCAAATGATATCAATCCTAATAATAGTGTCTTACTCAGAGCATTAATTGGCATGAATTACCCTCAGTTTTTAACATCCAGCAGATTAAACTCGATTGTTCGCTATTAGCCATTGATAAAAATCACGTCTAGCTGTTGATAAAAAGCACGTTAAGTTCAATAACGAAAGCCTACTCTACACAAAATGAAACGCCATTCCATTTAAGTGGATCACACTTTTATCTCTCTATGATAAAAATCAAATTTCACTAGATTTCTATTAACAATAGATATAAATAAACAAGTAAATTAAGCCATTAGTCATATATCTAACCATTATTTATAACGGCAATGTTGAGGGGTCCGTAAAACGGCTGAACAACTTGGCGGGGATGCTCCAGTTGGTTATGATCAGGTTATGGATAATAAAGGATTGCACCGGCGCATCGATTGCTGCGGGGCTAACGATGAGAAGACTGAACCCAACAAGTGAAATTGGGCAGCTAGAGACGTTAGCAACTCTACCTGAAAAATTGGCTGAGAGGGCAGCTCGCGCTCAAATATTCTCTCAAAACTGGCCTTCGGGTGATTTGGGGGCTGCAGTGAATAAGTTTGCAGGTAGCGATCTGTTTATTACAGTCACTAAATCAGGTAAACAAATTTATACGAATCCAACAACAGGGGTTCAGGTAGTTAGAGGATTTGTCAGGGAGTTATTTTCGCCTCCATGACCCATCGTTACCTAGAAAAAGAACATACCTCGACCTTGATGGAAATATTCCAAATAATAAAATTTTGGAGACAGGGAAACAGGTTGGTAGAACGCAAAGTGAGTATAACGAAGTAACTCATTTTAATATTAATGGTGGTAAATAGCATGAAGTGTATATCTGTCCCTACTAGCCAAGAGGCTATGTCTCGACTTGATTTTGATAAATGTATCGATGGTGACGTGATCGATTTGAACATCACCGATGAACAATACCGTTCACTTGTGGAATTAGGTTTAATTCGTTTAATGAATGACTTATTCGACATATGTATCGATGAGTTTGAAGATGAGAAGATAGTAGGCGTTGATAGCCTTACTCAAGCACGGTTACTCATCGAGAATGATTTCCATCCTAGTGAGAATGAAGCTGTTAATCTCTTATTATCTCAAGTAAATAAAGCAACAGAGTACGAAACAGGCCTCTTCTTCTACTTTTGATGATCATGTATTCAATGCGGAGATCGTAAAGCAGCAACGCTGGCTTTGGTATGCCTGGGAGCCTCGGCCTGCTTCAGTATTACTATTATCTGGTTGTCGGTAAAGCTATCTGGCTGTCGGTAAAGCGTGATTTATGAGCTTCGCTGCCCTGCGGGTCATAGAACTCTCCCCGGTTCAGATTACGAGAAAATTAGACTTATGGGCACACCGACTTTTCAGGGGATTACCTATCAATGAAAAGAAAAGCAGAAAAATCAATGGAGAGAAAAGCGGAAAAGTGGGGTTCGTCAAAAAAAACAGCCCCGTGACTGACCGGGGCTGCTGAAATTACTTTTAGGGCCTATAACCCAAAGTGGTTAATTATTCACTCACTGGCTCATCGTGGATCTTTTCTTTAGGCTCTGGATTCATACTGCTGTAAATCACTGGCAGTACCAGCAATGTCAGTACTGTCGCGAAGCCCAAGCCAAACATAATCACCACCGCCATACTCTGGAAGAAGGCATCGCTCAGCAGCGGAGCCAGCCCCAACACAGTGGTAAATGCGGTCAGCATGATCGGCCGTAAACGCGCGGTGGAAGCATCGATAATCGCCTCACGCAACGGTTTCTCTTGCCGCTGTAGACCAATCTCTTCGACCAGTACAATACCATTACGGATCAACATCCCACTCAGGCTTAATAACCCCAGCAAGGCCATAAAGCCGAACGGAATCCCCGTCAGTAGGAAGCCGAAGGTCACACCAATTAATGCCAGTGGTACCGTCAGCCAAATAGCCAGTGCATTACGCACCGAGCTAAACATCAGCACGGTCACAACAAACATAAGCAGAAACGCGATCGGCAAGCTAATGAAAATACCCCGCTGTGCTTCTTTGGTACTTTCGTAATCGCCGCCCCACTCCAGTTCATAGCCCCGTGGCAAGGTAATGGCTTCAACGCCCGGCTTGATCCGTTGCAACAACTCGGAAGAGGTCTCACCGCCCTGATGGGTTGGATCCGTTTGTACCGTCAGTGTCCGCTTACGATCCAGACGCATAATCAGTGGATCTTCCCACTCGGTTTCAAAACTGGTGACCACGTTGTCGATCGGGATAAAGGCTTGGCGCGCCTGGCTCCAGACCATCACATCGTTCAACCGCTCAGCATTGAGCCGCTCAGAGTCCGGTGTGCGTAGGACAATAGGTATCAGGCGGGTACCATCGCGGTATAACCCAACCGGCAAGCCACCAAAACTCATGCGCAACGTACCATCCACCTCGCGTTTATCGACCCCCAACTCGCGGCCCAGATAATCGGAGAATTGTGGCCGGATCATCTTGCTACGATCCTGCCAGTCATGCCTTGCACCATCGGCCATTGGGTCAGCGATAATCGCCTGTTCCGCCTGGGCTGCCAAGGTGCGTAGCACATCTGGATCGGGGCCAATAAAGCGAGCTTCAATAGAACTGTTGTTTGACGGCCCGAACATGATGCGTTTGATCTGCGCATCAACCTGCGGATATTCGTCATGCATATATGACTCGATTTCATCAATCAAGCCCGGTATTTGCTCCAGTTGCTCAGTACGGACCATCACCTGCGCATAGTTAGGATAATGACGTTGACCATTGTAGGTCAGCATAAAGCGCATTGCGCCCTGACCTATGGTTGTCATGGTATCCGCTACATTTTTTTGCTGCTTGATATGCTGTTCAATTTTGGCTGCAATATCTTCGGTATAGCTGATATCCGTACCATAAGGCAGCCAAATATCCACAAAGAAGATTGGTGTGTTAGAAGGCGGGAAGAAGCTCTGTCGAACATGACCAAAACCGATAACCGACGCCACTAATAACGCGGCCAAGAGCACCAATGTAATACTGCGGTGTTGCAGTAATTTATTCAACACCACCCGATAATAGCGGAATAACCAGCCGTCATACGGTTGTTTAACCGGCTTATCCGCATCAGCTTCAGGCTGTTTTTGGTTCTGGAATGCCCACTTGGCAAACACCGGTGTTAACGTTAACGCAGTGATCCAGCTCAACATTAACGAGATGAGCAACACCTGGAATAGCGACTTACAATATTCGCCGGTAGCATCATTGGACAGGCCGATAGGCGCAAAGGCCAAAATGGCAATAATGGTCGCACCCAGCAACGGCATCTTCGAGCGTTTCACCACATTACCGATAGCAGTAGAAATGCTATCGCCGCGCTGACGCCCAACGACCACCCCTTCCACCACCACGATGGCGTTATCCACCAGCATACTCAGCGCAATGATCAGCGCCCCTAACGATACCCGCTGTAGCTCGATGTTAAACAGCCACATGATGAGCAACGTTCCGAGCACGTTAAGTGCCAGCGAGATGGCAATAACCACGCCGCTGCGTACCCCCATAAAGATCAGCAGGGTAACGACAACAATCAACAGTGCCAACAGGAAGTTAAGAATGAAGCCGTTAACCGCACCTTCAACTTCCTTAGACTGATCGTAGAACACATTGATATGCATCCCGGACGGGCGCTCACCTTCAAGCTGCGCCAGACGGGATTTAATCGCATTCCCAACATTTACCACGTTAACATTGGGAGCAAACGAGATCCCTAACGCCAATGCCGGTTGACCGTTCGCGCGATAAATATTGGTCGGTGAATGACCAAAGCCTTGGGTTACCGTGGCAATATCGCGCAGATAGACACTTTTTGGGCTACCGGGTTGGCTGACCAGTAAATTCCCCAGCTCTTGTACGCTTTGGAATTCGCCAGTCGGGTGCAAGCGAATCGACTCACTGCCCACCTGCAACTGGCCTGCATCGGACACGACGTTTTGGCGACTCAGCAAGTCGGATAGCTGCTGCGGTGTAATACCCGCGGCCGTCATCTGCGCACGGGAAATTTCTACCTGAACTTCTTCCGGTAAAATACCCACGATGCCGACTTTACCCACACCGGGCACCAACACTAATTCACGCCGCAATTGCTCGGCAAAATTACGCAGATCCTGATTACTGTAGCCGTCACCGGTCAGTGAGAAGAAGAAACCGTAAACATCGCCAAAATCATCGTTGACCATGGGGGCACTGGCCCCTGGTGGTAGGCGAACACTGTTATCGCTAATTTTACGCCACAGCTCATCCCAGATTTGCGGTAACTCATTCGCGCCGTATTGCGCACGAATATTAATGGTTATCTGCGATAAACCGGCACTGGAAATGGAGGTTACGTCATCCACATAGGAGAGTTCCTGAATGGCATTCTCCAACGGTAGCGTGACTTCTTCTTCAACCTGTTGTGCCGATGCGCCATCATAGCGGGTGACAACGACCGCGGTTTTGATGGTAAAAGCCGGGTCTTCCAGCCTGCCTATATTGAGATAGGCAATAATGCCACCAATACCTAGCAACAGAATCGTTAGCCAGATACGGGTATTATTATTGATAAAATTATCAGTCAGCTTCATTAGAGACCTCGCTCACGAACCCAAGCCCGGACAACTTGTTGTGGGCGAAGCTCACCGGTACCTGCGGCAACAATTTGTTCGCCATCAGCCAGGCCAGAGGTCACTTGAATACCGTTTTCCACGAGTTGCCCCACCTGCACTTTGCGTTCTTCTACGTGCATTTGGTCATTATCATTCTTAATGACCCACACTCGGGCATCATTCAACTGCGCATGGTCGGGGTTAAATACGGCTTCCACCGGAACGATGATGGTTGGATGGTCGGTGCCAGACAAATTGCCGGAGTTAATTCTGACCCGGCCACTGATACCGGAAAGCAATGGCATATCTGCTGGGCGTTTCATCGTCAGCGTGACCTGGAAAGTCTGTGAAGCAGAGGTCGTCGAAGTGGTGTGTTCTTTATATTCAGCAATAAACTCACGCCCTGGCATATGGTTCAGTAATACCGTTGGCTTGTAGTTACGGTTGCTGATGTCCAGCGTGGTAAACAGACGCTCTGGAACACTGAATACCACATCCAACGTATCCAGCGCACTCAAGGTGGCAACCGGCTGACCAGCGGCCATAACTTGGTGATTACGTACATTCACATTGGCAATGATGCCATCGAAAGGTGCGATAATTGTCGCATCGCTGAGCTCTTTACGCGCAATGTCTAAAGCCGCTTGCGCTGACTCCATCTCTGCACGGCGAATATCCAGATCGGCACGCGAGACGGCGCTGCGGCCTTGCAAGGTGTTAAAGCGATTAAACTGATCGCGGGCCAAATTGAAGGTTGATTGACGATCCCTGACTCTTAAGCTCAAATCAGTATCGTTCAACATGGCAATTTTTTGCCCTTTCTTCACTTGTTCCCCTTCACGGACCAACAACTCTTGCAGTTGCCCACCCCGTTTAAAGGAGAGTTGGGTTTCATCACCCGCTTGCAGCCTGGCCGGGAAATAACGGGTACCATTTTGCCCGCTGTCTTCCACCATAAAGATTTTTACTGGGCGCACACTTTCGACGGTTTCAGGAGGCGTTCTGTCGCAGGCGGCGAGAAGGAACGTAATGAGCAGAGTGACTACTGTTTTTATCTTCACTGTAAGATCTCGTTGAGTCAGGTTTTTAAAATTCTTATGCAGATTATCTATTCACACTTTTTTATCTGTTTTTTGCGTCATATTGCGCATCAGTGCCCTTAACAGTGTGATTAATAACCCCCCGGTAAACATCCCTAGAAAATAGATCATCACAATTAACACTGACATGGGTAGCGTTATTTGTGTAAAGAGTAATGATAAATTCACAGTACCGCTATTTTGAAATGCAAAAAGCGTGGTCAACGTGACTATCAGTAAGAAGCACACTCCATAAATATATTTCACTCAGTCATCCTTTTTATCTCAGTGCATCACATTGCGACACTAAAAACGACGCGCCAAAATCTCTTACCTAAAAATGCATAAAATTCAAATTGATAGATTGATACCCAAGCAACTATAGAGTCAATACCAATAAATATATTATGCATTAGAAACACACAGACTAAAGCGTTTGCGCTGTAACTGCCATCCCAAAAACCCTTGGCATTGCTGTCTGATAGACCCAATTAATTGGGGAATATCAAGCGATCTCAGTAAATAAACGCCATTAATACTGCTATATTACCAAATAAAAAAATAATATCCCTATAAAGACAAATAACCGATAGAAAGATAGCATTAACGTCGATCTTCACTATCGGCTATTTTTTAAGGGTGATTTTGATTACTTAATAATAATCATTTTTACCTGCAGTTCATCCTAATAAAAATCAATAATCCACAGCGTCGCGGGTAACGGCTGCCGCATGATCAACATAACCCTAGTCACTCAAATGGGATAAATCCACATCATGGATGCAATTTGTTCATCAGACCATTGATTTATGAGTACGATTGATTCATCAGGCCATTAACGTTAAACGGCACCCATAAAGGGTGCCGCGGCTAAACAAAAAATGTGTATTGAGGTTATTGACAAAATGTCAGCGACGGAGAGAACAGGCAGATCGTAAAGACGCCATAAATATATCCATGTAGGCTCGAGCCGCGCCCTCCCTGGCGCGGACGCTTTACTCCCCTGCCTATCCTCACCGTTTCAGATCGAGTCATCGGGGTTTGTCAGCATTCTGAATGTGTATTGCGTCTCTCTGCTACGTTGGCAGCCGTTTACCTGCTATGGATTGAGAACCGCTCACCGAATAGCCCGCCAGAACCGCCACAAAAATCATAAACAAGTGGCCTTCAGACGAATCCAGCAGAAATGAATTGAAGAAGTTACATGCCATATAACTGGTCAATACCGCCAGCAGCACATTGCGCAGAGCCGGTGTTTGCTGCCAAATAACACGATAACAGCAGATAACCCACGCCAAAAAGAGGAATAGACCAATCACACCTGATTGAATCGTTTCCAGTAGATACTGGTTGTGCGGGTTATTGACTTTGTAGTCCACTTCTTTATTTTCATAATAAAAACCACCCGCGCCATGACCAAGAATAGGTGATTCTTTAATTAACCGGGCAGCTTCAACCACAAAAGCAGAACGCTGCCCCATGGAGGAATTACATGCGTCTGCGGCATCAGTTGCCGATGCGGCCATACACACTTTTATCTCATCAACGCCCTGTACGATACGATCTGTGGCTTTGTTCGGGATAAAGATCAGGGCAGCAAAGGCCAATGCACCTAGCACGACCAGTGTTAACCGCTGGCGATTGCCCAGAGAGAAAAATAGCCATACCCCTAAACCCACTATCAAGGCAACATAACCGGTGCGGCCCAATACCAAGAATAAGATGCTGTAACTTGCGGCCACCACTAACACACTGTAACCCCAACGTTTCCACCCCTGATGTTGAAACGCCAGTACCAGCCAGAGTAACGCCGCCAGCGCCATAAAGAAGTTTTGGGTAATTTGCAGTTTAAAAATGGTCGGGTTAGTGGGGTCCACACCACTCAACGGAATGTGTAAAACACCCACGGCCAGAGATCCGGCCAATATGACAGCGTTAGCGACGAGAAAGCCGGTACAGAACAGTTTGATCAACCGTGGCTGGTTCATAAAGAACAGGGCCAATGGCAAGATATAAAGAAGTTTCTTATATTTTCCTACCATATCCGGGCCATAGCTGTTGTTTTGATACAACAATGATAACGCCAGTAACACAAACATAGCTGCCGGTAGATAGACTAATGGACTGGTGAGCAACGGTTTAAAATCAAGGGATTTTCGGTTAATGATCAAACTGATAATAATCAAAACCAATGAAACACTCATTAGCTGATTATTCGTTGGCATACTAATACCTAAGAGTAACGCTGCTATGCTGCACAGCATTTCACTACGGCGATTGACCGGAATTGCCGGTGATAAAGTTGTCATAATTTTCTCAGCTCGAGCTGGTTAGGAAAAATAAAGCGACTGACCCACTAATTCCCTTTGGCAACTCGCCAGGAATCAACTGCGTCTATGACATCACTAACTGGGATTGCGTTCAGATAGCGATCAGTAGTGTCAGTATCTATTTCATTGGGATGCGGCAAAGTGCGGTAATTGCCAGCCCAGAGTAAAGTATGTGGAGCCTGCCACGGGTGCCATTGATTAAGATTACTCGGGCCAAATAGTACCACTGCTGGCGTCTGTAACGCAGCAGCCATATGCATTGCCACAGAATCAACACCAATAAATAATTTGGCGTTATCAATTAAGACCGCCAGTTCAGGCAATGCCAATTGACCCGATAAATTGATCACCTTTTCCGGTTGTGTGCAGCCAGCAATAATCTCAGCGATGTAATCCAATTCAGCCTGATCTTTACTGCCCGTCAGCAGAACAGTTTCACCTTGTTGAGTGAGGTGGTTGATCAATTCACTGAAGGATTCGCTGGCCCAGGTTTTGAATTTCCAGCGGGCGGAAGGCTGAATCAAAATATAGTGTTCAATATTATGCTGTTGGCACAACTGCTTTGCCCGCTCGATATCATGCGGCCCATAGGACATGGTGACGTCGGTCCTGATGTCGGTCAGTTGTAGTGGTGAGAGAATATCCAGATTATTGAGTACCGTGTGCCGTTCTGCAGCATTAGGGATCTCAACCAATGTGGAATGGCAGTAACGCCAGAGCCAATTGTCCCGTTTTGGGTAGTGGAAACCGATACTAAACGTGGGTTTTAACAAACGGCAATACGCCGCAGCCCGCCATTGATCGGATAAATTAAGAATCAAATCATAATGTTGTTTTTTTAGGGCGCTAAACAGTGCTTTTTCGCCACTGATTTGCGCCTTTAATCCTGCATGCTTCAGGCCCCGATCAACAATAAAGGTATGATTGATCGCCTTGTTTTCACGCAACATATCCTGCGTACCGCCATACAGCAGTACATCGATTTTAGCCTGCGGATAATTGGCTTTCAGCGTACTCAGTAGCGGCGTCGTCAGTAGAACATCGCCGAAATGCCGTAACTTAATCACTAAAATGCGCGCAACATGCTCTTTATTCCGCAGTACTTCCGGCAAGTGGCTGGCACCGGTTTGAGAAGCGGGAGCAGAAAGTTGCCCGGCAGGTGATGCTGTCTTATTTGATGTATTTATCATGGGATGCGCCATCAGAGGATGCGCCATCATTGGCAACGAAAGAGGGCAATTATGCTATATCAGGGGTTTGCAGCATGGCAATCGTTTTAGCATATGAATATGTTAAAAGTCATTGATAGAAGCCTCCCGGCGGAATAAATAAAACAGGCGATCAATGAGGTTATTGACCCGCTCAGTGAGTGGGTCACCAGCGCACAGTCAACGGAGCATACACGCAGCACGTGACGGCGGCGAGCATTGCCCCGAAGCGCAAGCTGGCCGCTTTTCGCTATTAATTAATCAAGCTAGTTAATTAATCAAAATAGTTAATGAATGAAGATAGTCAATTAATGAAGATAATCCATTTTAGAGGCAAGGAGCCTTCCAAAGAGACGTCGTCAACCCACAATCCACCAGCCCCAGTTGATCGGTATACACCGCTTGCCAGTTAGTTTTTGCCGCTTGATAGAGCGCTTTATGCTCAGTATTCGGGATGTATTCCCGCTCCCAGCGCACGAGCCGCTCGCCGGTTTTATCCAATGCTTCATATAGGCCGACACCAACACCGGCGGCAATCGCGCAGCCTAATGCGGTTGCTTCTTTGACCACCGGCACCTTCACCGGAACACCGGTGACATCAGCCAGAATCTGGCTCCACAGTTTGCCTTTCGCGCCACCGCCAGCAAAAACCACCGACGAGGCTTTCACGCCAGAGAATTCAGCAATTTGCGCTAAATTACAGGCCGAGACGATGGCCGCATTCTCTTCCAGCGCACGGAATAACGTGGCTTTATTACATTTTTCAGGATCGAGTGAGAGGTTAATAAATGAAGGCGCAGCGTGATACCAAGATTTAAACCGCATCACATCAGAGAAGATAGGCATAACCCCATAAGCACCGGCGGGAACCCTGGCGGCCATATCCTCCAATAAACTGTAGGTATCAATCCCCAATCGCTGCGCCAGTAATTTTTCTTCGGCGCAAAACGCATCACGGAACCAGCGCATTGTCAGACCAGTAAAGAAGCTGATGGACTCCGCCTGAACCATACCGGGGATAACATGAGGGTTTATTCGGGTATTCATATTGGGATCAATAATCGGCTGCGGTAAATTAACCACCTGCTGCCAGAAAGTACCGCCCAATACCGCCGTCTGGCCTGCGTGCACCACTCCCAACCCCAAACAACCCAGTTGTACATCGCCACCGCCCATCACCACCGGCGTTCCGGCCAGCAAACCACATTCTTGCGCGGCCTTCGCCGTGACATGGCCCAGCAAGGTGCCTGTCTCTTTCACTGGCGAGAGAATATCCGCACGTAACCCGGCCATTTCCAGCAAGTTCGGTTGCCAGTTACGGGTGACGAGATCCAGCATACCCGTGGTCCCCGCGTTGGAGGGATCGACCGCCAGCTCCCCACTGAGCATATTGGCCAGCCAGTCACTGATCATGGTCAGTGTTCCTGCCTGACGATAAATATCGGGCCGATAGTGCGCCAACCACAACAACCGGGGCATGGCACTCAGTGCCAGCGTCTGGCCGGAGCATTGATAGACTTCTAACTCAAATCCATTATTGTGCAGCTCTTTTAATTCGCTGACTTCACGGCTGGCGCGAGCATCCACATTGGCACAGGCCCAGATCGGGGTTCCACTGCGATCATAGAGTACGATCCCTTCACGCATTGAACAGGCAGCGACAGCACGGATAGCACTGGCCGGTAACTTAGCCAAATGCAGTGCCTGGCGGATACACTGGCACGTGAGTTGCCAATTGGTGGTTAAATCAAACTCCATCGACCCCGGAACATCGGGTACCGGCAGATGCAGCCACTCCGCCTGCCCGGCGGCAATCTGATTACCATTAAGATCAAATATCACCGCCCGGACACTGCCGGTACCGGCATCCAGCGCCATCAAGTAATCACCTGATGGGGTAGTCGTATCGAGTTGACTCATTGCGCGCTCCTCTTGAATACCCTGCTTATTTGGCGTCACCGCAGTGTTTACCCGTCATATTTCAAGTTGCCTGTGGGACCGCGCGCAGAGATCGGAGCCTACACACAGTCTGTGACGGTCACGAGCACTGCCCAATCTCAAACTGGCAAGTGAAATAGCCAATCACCCAATTAAAGTAAGTTAATGATTGCACGCGCCGTCACCTCATCCGTCACCAACGCATTCACATACCTCCCCCGCAGCGCTGCGACAATCACATCCGCTTTTTCTACCCCCCCTGCGACACCAATCACGGTTGGGATGGTGGTTAAATCAGCCAACGAAATACCAATCAACTCCTGATGAATCTGCATATCTGGCACCAACGCGCCATCGGCTTGGATAAAGTAACCGAGGATATCCCCAACCGCGCCTTTACGGCTAAACATCAGTTGCTCACCTTCGCTGATATAGCCCGAACGCAAAATTGTGGCTTCTTTTTGCTGATTAACCGAACCGATCCCAACGACCGCAATATCTGCCGCGCAGGCGGCTAGCATCACATCTCGGACGCTGTTTTCCTGGCGAAACGTGTCGGCAACATGGGCATTTGAGGCACGCAGCGGGGCCGGAATGATACTGACCTGGCAGGCCGCATCCAACTGACCAATCCCCGTCATATAGGAGCCGACACCGCCGGATAACGTGACTAAACGGACCTGCTGTGATGCGATAAAGCCACTCAAATGTTGCAAGGCGCACATGGTGGTCTCACCGAAACCAACGGCCAAAAGTTGTTGTGGCTGTATCAGCGCCATTAATAAATGGGCGGCACCAATACCCAACCGGCTACTGATACTGAGGGAGGCCAAAGACGGCAGAATGCGGATATGCTTCAGGCCAAAATGCTGTTGCAGGGTATTTTCCAGTTCCAGACAGCCTTCATAGCGCGAATTAATCTATCACCCCAGACTGCCGGCCTTTCTCCAATAATCGAGAGACTTTAAGCCGAGCCAGCCCCAGCAACTCACCAATATCCCCTTGTGTTAAACCATCGTGATAATAAAACCACGCAACGCGAGCGAGCAGTTCCTCTTCACTCATGCTATTACCCGGATATTTGTATTCGTCGTTGGACGACAGGGGTTTTTCTTTTACTGCTGGTTTTTCTTTTATCATTGCCGATTGTTCTCTTATTGCCGCTTTCTTGCCGGTTGATCTTTCTTATCTGTTTATCTTTCTTATCTGTTTATCTTTCTTGCCTGCTTATCTTTTTTCTCACTGTCCATCGGTTCGCCACCGACTAAAGCCACTGCGTAATGAATGTTTAATCTTAATTGATAACCACGCTATCAGCTTAATGATCATAATTGAACATATTTTAATTAAAATTTTTTTATTCATTAAATTGTGATCTTGGTTACGCCACACATCGGATTATATAGCTATCTTTTTTGAACACTTTTAAATTAAAAATATTTTTGTTCACTAAAACTTTTCAATTAAGCCACCAGGAGCTACTGATGCCGCATACCGTTGCTACACCGCCGCCCCTGCTCCAAGTACGTGGTATCAGTAAACAATTTTCCGGCGTAGTGGTCTTGAAAAGTATCGACTTTACTCTGCAACCCGGTCAGGTCCATGCCCTGTTGGGGGGAAATGGCGCGGGTAAATCCACGTTGATGAAGATCATTGCCGGGATACTGCCCCCGGATACTGGCGTGATTGAAATGAATGGGCAGCCCTGTTTCAACCTCACCCCGGCGAAAGCACATCAATTAGGTATTTATCTGGTACCACAGGAACCGATGCTCTTCGCCAATCTGTCGGTGCAGGAAAATATTCTGTTCCGCTTACCCAAGCATCAAGCCGATAAAAAGAAGATGGCCCAATTGCTGAAAAACTTGGGTTGCCATTTGGATTTGTCGGTCAGTGCCGGTTCACTGGAGGTGGCTGATCAACAATTGGTGGAGATTATGCGCGGCCTGATACGTGACTCGCACATTTTGATCCTTGATGAACCCACGGCCTCGTTAACCCCTGCTGAAACCCACCGTTTATTCAGCCAAATCAGAATGTTATTGCAGCAAGGCGTTGGGGTGGTGTTTATCTCCCACAAATTGCCTGAAATACGCCAACTGGCAGATTGGGTCAGTGTGATGCGCGATGGCGGTATTGCCTTGAGTGGAGCAACCGCCGATTTTTCTACAGAAGACATGATTCAGGCCATGACCCCAGAGGCCCAAAAAGGGGCATTAACCGATAGCCAGAAATTATGGTTGGAACTGCCCGGTAACCGCCGCGCCCAATCACATGCTCAATCACAACAACCGGTGATACACGTGCACGACTTGAGTGGCGAAGGTTTCGCGCATATTTCCTTTCATGTGCAAGCCGGTGAAATCCTTGGGCTGGCGGGTGTCGTTGGTGCGGGGAGAACAGAACTGGCTGAAACACTGTATGGCTTGCGGCCTGCCAGCACCGGTAACGTGATACTGGAAGAGGTCAATATCACGGCGATGAAAACCGCCAATCGCCTGGCGGCGGGCTTAGTGTATTTGCCGGAGGATCGGCAAGCATCCGGCCTCTATCTTGATGCGCCATTAAGCTGGAATGTCTGTGCGCTGGCCCATGACCGACAAGGTTTATGGACCCAACCAGCGCAGGAGGCGGCCGTGTTGGAGCGTTACCGTCGGGCGCTGAACATTAAATTCAGCCACCTCGAACAACCGGTCCGTACCTTATCTGGCGGTAACCAGCAAAAACTGCTGATTGCCAAATGTCTGGAAGCCAATCCACTCCTACTGATTATCGATGAACCGACCCGTGGGGTGGATGTCTCTGCCCGTAGCGATATCTACCAATTAATCCGTAGCATTGCCGAGCAGCAGGTCGCGATCATTTTTATCTCTTCCGATCTGGAAGAGGTAGTACAAATGGCCGACCGGGTATTGGTGATGCACCAAGGGGAAATCAATGGCGCACTGAGCGGTGCGGCAATGAATGTCGATACCATCATGCATATGGCGTTTGGTGAGCACCGTTCTGCGAGTGAACCTCAGGGCGGCACCGCCTCCTCGGCTGAAAATAAGGGCGCATCATGCTGAAATTTATTCAGAATAATCGTGAAGGTACCGCGCTACTGGCCATTCTCACCCTATTTGCCCTATTGGGGATTATTGACCGCAACTATTTCAGCTTGCAGACCTTCACCATGATTTTCAGCAGCGCACAGATCCTGATCCTGCTGGCCATCGGGGCCACCCTGGTGATGTTGACCCGCAATATCGACGTTTCCGTGGGCTCCATCACCGGTTTATGCGCGGTGACCGTCGGTATGGCGCTGAATGCCGGTTTTGGCCTGGCGGCATCTTGCTTGTTCGCCTTGTTGGTTGGCATGGTAGCGGGCTTTTTTAACGGCATTCTGGTGACCTGGTTGCGCATTCCGGCCATTGTCGCCACGCTAGGTACGCTTGGGTTATACCGTGGCCTGATGCTACTGCTAACAGGCGGTAAGTGGATCGAAGGATTACCGGCGGACCTGAAAAGTTTATCAACCCCTATTCTGTTTTCTATCTCGCCCATTGGCTGGCTAACGATGTTGCTGATCCTTGCGATGGCCTGGCTGTTGGGCAAAACCGCCTTTGGCCGCAGTTTCTATGCCACGGGGGATAACTTACAAGGGGCGCGTCAGTTGGGGGTCCGTACCGACAGCCTCCGCATTTTTGCCTTTTCAATGAACGGCGTGATGGCCGCACTGGCTGGGATCGTCTTCGCTTCCCAAATTGGCTTTATCCCTAACCAAACAGGCAACGGGCTGGAAATGAAGGCCATTGCCGCCTGCGTGTTGGGCGGGATCAGCCTGCTTGGTGGGACGGGGACCATTATTGGTGCCATTTTGGGCGCTTTCCTGCTGACACAAATCGATAGCGTACTGGTGTTACTGCGCCTACCGGCCTGGTGGAATGACTTTATTGCCGGTTTGGTGCTGCTGGGGGTGTTGGTATTCGATGGCCGTCTGCGTTGTGCTGTTGAGCGTAATATCCGCCAACAGAAATATGCCCGCTTCACTGCCCAAGCCATTATTAGTGATAAAAAACCAACCGTTAGCGATAACAACCCAGCAGCTAGCAATAAAAAGAAGGCGGCATTATGAATCTCTACCGACGTTATGGATGGGAACTGACTCTGGCGGCGCTGCTGGTGCTGGAAATCCTGCTATTTGGTTTATCGAATTCGCGCATGTTGGATATCAATGTGCTGCTGTTCAGCACCAGTGATTTTATCTGCATCGGGATCGTGGCGCTGCCATTGACCATGGTGATTGTCAGTGGCGGCATCGATATTTCATTCGGTTCGACTATCGGGTTGTGCGCCATATTTCTGGGCATTGTATTTCAGGCGGGCGTGCCGATGAGTGTGGCTATCCCACTGACAGTGCTCGTCGGCGCACTGTGTGGGTTAATTAATGCCGGATTGATCCTCTATACCGGCGTCAACCCCTTGGTCATCACGCTCGGCACCCTGTATCTGTTCGGTGGCAGTGCCCTGCTGTTATCCGGCCTCTCCGGTGCGACAGGCTATGAAGGGATTGGCGGTTTCCCGGCCGCTTTTACTGATTTCGCCAACCAAACCCTCTTCGGGCTGCCAATCCCCCTGGTGATATTTATGCTGTGTGTTCTGCTGTTCTGGCTGCTGATGCACCGTACTCACAGCGGCCGCCACGTGTTCCTGATTGGACAAAGCAGCCGAGTCGCCCGTTACAGTGCCCTGCCCATCGCCCGCACCTTATGCATGCTGTATGCCATGACCGGGGTGGCCTCAGCGATTTCCGCCATTCTGCTGGTGTCTTATTTCGGCTCCGCACGCTCTGATTTAGGTGCCTCATTCCTGATGCCGGCGATCACCGCCGTGGTATTGGGAGGGGCCAATATTTACGGGGGATCCGGCTCCATTCTTGGAACTGCCTTGGCGGTATTACTGGTCGGGTACCTGCAACAAGGTCTGCAAATGATTGGTACGCCAAACCAAATTTCCAGTGCGCTGTCTGGGGCATTGCTGATTCTGGTGGTGGTTGGGCGATCGATCAGTCTGCACAGGCATTTGATTTATGAATGGCTACAACGTCGTCGCAGTCGAAAGGCCTCTGCGTGATACCTAAACCCAACACCCAACACCCAACACCCAACACCCAACAAGACAGTGATTCGGAGATAGCAATGAGAACACAAAGATTAAAAAAATTAGCACTGGTTTGCGCTCTTGGATTTGCCTGTATCACTACCGCACAAGCTGCGGAACGCATCGCATTTATCCCGAAACTGGTCGGGGTCGGTTTCTTCACCAGTGGCGGTAAAGGTGCCGTCGATGCAGGTAAAGCATTGGGGGTGGATGTCACCTATGACGGCCCGACCGAACCGAGCGTTTCCGGCCAGGTCCAATTGATCAATAACTTTGTTAATCAGGGCTATAACGCCATCGTGGTGTCTGCGGTATCACCGGATGGCCTGTGCCCAGCCTTGAAGCGCGCCATGCAACGGGGCGTCAAAATCCTAACCTGGGACTCCGATACCAAACCAGAGTGTCGTTCGGTGTATATCAACCAAGGTACGCCAAATCAATTGGGATCAATGTTGGTGGATATGGCCGCCAATCAGGTGAAAAAAGAGCAAGCCAAAGTGGCGTTCTTCTATTCCAGCCCGACGGTGACCGATCAGAACCAGTGGGTCAATGAGGCGAAGAAAAAGATTCAACAAGAGCATCCCGGCTGGGAAATCGTCACCACCCAGTTTGGTTATAACGATGCCACAAAATCCCTGCAAACCGCCGAGGGTATTTTAAAAGCCTATGCCGATTTGGATGCGATTATTGCTCCGGACGCTAACGCCCTACCTGCGGCCGCACAAGCCGCCGAAAACCTGAAGCGCGCTAATGTTGCCATCGTCGGCTTCAGTACCCCGAACGTGATGCGCCCCTATGTCGAGCGTGGCACGGTCAAAGAGTTCGGCCTCTGGGATGTGGTGAATCAAGGCAAAATCTCAGTGTATGTCGCCAATGAGATGCTGAAAAAAGGCGATCTGAATGTAGGGGATAAGATTGATATCCCGAATATTGGTGTGGTTGAGGTCTCCCCTAACCGTGTGCAGGGCTACGACTATGAGGCGAAAGGCAACGGTATCGTTTTACTGCCACAGCGCGTCATCTTCACCAAAGAAAATATCAGTAAATACGACTTTTAATCTTAGCGGCCCGCCCCCGTGGTGGGTCTGAACAGAACGAATGGAGTAATTAAAGATGGCTGATTTAGACGATATCAAAGACGGTAAAGATTTCGGTATTGGCATCCCACAGCAGAACCCCGCGTTTACGCTGAAAGGTTCAGGTTCACTCGATTGGGGAATGCAATCCCGCCTGGCGCGGATTTTTAACCCGAAAACCAATCGCACGGTGATGCTGGCCTTTGACCATGGCTATTTTCAGGGGCCGACCACCGGGCTGGAGCGAATTGATATCAATATCGCCCCGCTGTTTGAGTATGCCGATGTCTTAATGTGTACCCGCGGTATTTTGCGTAGCGTCGTTCCAGCGGCGGCCAACCGCCCGGTGGTACTGCGCGCCTCCGGTGCTAACTCAATTCTGACCTATTTATCCAATGAAGCGGTCGCCGTAGCGATGGAAGATGCTGTACGGCTCAATGCCTGCGCGGTCGCCGCACAGGTGTATATCGGTACGGAACATGAACATCAATCGATTAAAAATATTATCCAATTGATCGATCAAGGGATGCGCTATGGCATGCCAACCATGGCGGTGACGGGCGTGGGTAAAGATATGGTGCGAGATCAACGTTACTTCTCGCTAGCCAGCCGAATCGCGGCAGAAATGGGCGCGCAGGTGATCAAAACGTATTATGTCGATAGCGGGTTTGAGCGCATTGCCGCCGGTTGCCCGGTACCGATTGTGATTGCAGGTGGGAAAAAGTTGCCGGAACGTGATGCGCTGGAAATGTGCTATCAAGCGATTGATCAAGGGGCATCAGGCGTGGATATGGGGCGCAATATTTTTCAGTCAGATGCGCCGATCGCCATGCTGAAAGCGGTACATGCCATTGTGCATAAAAATGAGAATGCCGCTGCGGCTTACCAACTGTTCCTCCATGAACAAAATTGAGTAGAACTGGCGGCCATCCGTGATTTTACCTACCGCTAATGGCCCCATGACAAGGAGAAAAGTATGCACGTTACTCTCGTCGAAATTAATGTAAAAGAGGACAAAGTTGATCAGTTCATTGAGGTTTTTCGCGCCAATCACCTTGGGTCTATCCGCGAAGCGGGGAATTTACGTTTTGATGTGTTAAGGGACGAGCATATCCCGACGCGCTTTTATATTTACGAAGCCTATACCGATGAAGCTGCGGTCGCCATTCATAAGACAACACCGCATTACTTACAGTGTGTCGAACAGTTGGCACCATTAATGACGGGGCCACGCAAAAAAACGGTATTTATCGGCCTAATGCCTTAGCTTGATTCCTTGGCTTAATGCTTTAGTCAATGCGGACCGCGATACCAATGTGTCGCGGCCCGGTTAAAATAGCGCCCTTTACGGAAGGTGTTGAACAGATATTCACCCTGCCAATCAGATCTACTGACCAAGATGCATCGCCCAGGGGCTGATAATCATGCTTCTATCGGCCTCTCTTTTAATTCTCTGCCATTCACCCGCGTTATCAGATAACCCCTATACCGCAAAATGAAATCTGTAAGCTATTCTTACGGTCTCACGCCATATTGGCTGTGACCACCATATAAAACAGGAGTTTCTATGGATAACATTCATCGCCTATTCTTAGCACTGGCTTTTTCTGCCCCGTTGGTGACCGGTGCTGCTCACGCCAACAGTTTATTGGATTCGGTAAAAAGCACCGCGGAGCAATACGGTAAATCAGCCGGTAGCTCATCGTCACTGCCGTCGATGTCATCACTGACGAACTTACTCAATGGCGGAGATAAAGCGTTAAGTGCAGGCACCATGAACAATGCCACCGGTATTTTGCAATATTGCGTACAGAATAATGTGTTATCAAGCGATGGCACCACGGCGATTAAAGACCAACTGATGAGCAAACTGGGTATCAGTGGTACAGAAGCGGCGAAAAGTACGGATTATGAAGAGGGCTTGGGCGGGTTGCTGAAAACCAGTGAAGGCAAAAGCGTAAACCTGAATGACCTCGGTACCGGGCAAATCACAGAAAAAATCAAAACCAAAGCCTGCGATTTAGTGCTTAAGCAAGGAAAGTCATTCTTATTGAAGTAATCCGATAAGGGTCACTGGGTGCCACCTCAGACGCGGCACCCGTCATGTTGAAATGAAAGAATCACAGTTCGAGCTCGTGTTTCAGCAGCATTTCTACTTGCTGGGCCGTCCCAGCGCTAACCAGCGCATCGCGGAACCCCTCGTGCATGATCCGACGCGCCAGTTTGGAAAAAATACGCATATGCTGGTCACCCGAAGCCTGTTTGTTCAGGGTTAACATCATCACAAACAGTGCGTCTTCCTCTCCCCAATTCACCGGTTTTGCCAACTTGGCCACGCTGATCGTCGACTGCTCAATATGCTCAGATTGAGCATGCGGAATGGCAAACCCAAAGCCCAATCCAGTGGAAAAAAGGGCTTCTCGCGCCCACACATCCGCAGCCAGTTTGCGCGGATACCGGCAACGTCCAGCCAGCAGCAGGTTATCCACCATCCCTTTGATCACCTCTTCTTTGCTACGCCAGTCTGCGCCGAGAGTAATACATTCAGGAATAATCAGTGGTTCATCACGTTGTTCCCCGTCGTACTGCACCAGCAGATATTCTACTTCCCGTGATGTGCGGCAAGCCATCACCCGGTTGAGCAGCAGGCGGCACTCGCCGCGATCAAGTTTGGCAAGGCGAGCTTTAGTCGCGCCAATAAAAGAGGCACTCATGCTGATCTCATCTAGCCCCATCGCTACCAACAGAGGTAATACCGAGTCTTTTGCCGCCAGTTCACCACATAAGCCAATCCACTTACCGTGGCGATGTACCTCGCACACCGCGTAATCGAGAGCGCGTAGGAGTGCCGGGGGCAAGCAGTGATAGTGCTCACTCACCTTGGCATTATCGCGATCAACAGCCAGCAGGTACTGTGTCAGGTCGTTACTGCCAATACTCAAAAAATCCATTTCCTCACAGCATTGATCGATGATGAACATCACTGAAGGCACTTCCAGCATCATACCCAAGGGGACAGTTTCGTCGAACTGAAGATGACTGATACGCAGAGATTGTTTCACCTCTGCCAGTTGATCTTTCACCCACAGGATCTCCTCCATTGAGGAGATCATCGGGATCATGATTTTGAGCGGGCCATGCATTGACGCCCGCAGGATCGCCCGCAATTGAGTATGAAATAGCGACAGAAACTCGTGATAAATACGCACCGCGCGGTAGCCCAGAAACGGGTTGCTCTCCGCAGGAATATTCAGATAACTCACCGGTTTATCACCGCCAATATCGATGGTGCGAATAATAATCGGTTTGCCCTTGGCAGCGCCAAGTGCCTGAGCGTAGAGGGTATAAAGCTCCTCTTCTGAAGGCGCGGCTGCACGATCCATATACAATATTTCAGTACGAAACAAGCCAATGGATTCGGCACCTTGATTGAAAGCCCCCTCCACCTCTACCGCATGGGTGATGTTAGCCGCCACCACCATTCTGACACCATCAAGAGTACGCCCAGGCATATTCTGGTATCGGCTCTGCTGCTCACGCAGTTGGTCGTGTAGCCACTGCTCCTGCCGATAGTAACGGCGTACCGGTTCATCCAGAAGACAGACCACCAGCCCGAGCTCACCATCAATCTGCAGCGATTGATTAATATACGGCTGGAGTGCCGCAGCATCGACACCCACGAGCGTCGGAATATTGAATGAACGCGCCAGAATCACCGTATGTGAAGTACTGCCACCACGGCCCAATAGCAACCCCTTTAGATAACGTTTATCCAGCGCCAGGAATTGGCTCGGGGTTAACTCATCGGCAATGCAGAGACTGTCTTCGCTCAATGCTTGCTGGGAGGGAAAACGTTGCTCACCATAAATCTGCTGTAACAATTGAAAACTGACGTCTCGAATATCCAACTCACGTTCACGTAGATAAGTGTTAGCAGCAAGCGCCAACTGCTGGCTGAAATAGGCCGCAGTAGCGACGATGGCTGTCGCACAGCTTTCACCTGCTACTATGTGACTCAATAGCCGTTGACGAAATGTGCCATCACGCAACAGCGAGCGGTGTACTTCCCGTATCGCTCGCGTCGTGCTGTTATTTTCTGTCGTACTGTTATTTTCTGTCGTACTGCTATTGGCTGCCGTACTGCTATTGGCGACTAATAAGCTCTCCCACGCTTTACCTAGCTGCGCCACCCCATCGGCAAGCATCTGCTGCTCCCTCTCGATACCTTGCGCCACGGGTAAATCACCCAATGCATTGAGATCGGCTCTTATCAGAGACAGCAACTTCCCGCAGGCGGTACCTGGACTGACTGAACGGGCGCGTAACAGGGTGGGGTGCAAGTGGGCTAACGAGGCGGGGAGCGGCTCCCATTCTGCACTCTCCTCCCTCTTCGGCAAGATGGGGTCAGCGTGTGGAAGCTCGTGCTCAATAAAAATACTCAGGCGTTCAAAAGCAACCTGCTCATCTTCGCCTTCAATGGTGACCTGACATTCATCCCCTAACAGGATATTGGCCGCGATCAGCGAAAGTACGCTCTTGCCATCTCCCACGATGCCAGAACGCGGATTATACCAGTGGAAACGCGATTGGAAGCGGTTGCATACCCTTTCTATATGGCTCGCAGGTCGGGCATGAACGCCATTAAGAAGCCCGCAGATAAATGTCACTTGCTTGGTCATTGGGCTTTCCTCCCCTCGCTGGCTGGCAACCAGAATAAAAGCAGCTATCCCCTCGCGGCTATGAGATAAAAATGTCAAATACTGGACAAATGTAATCACAAGCGATAATTGGGATATTGCTCACAAAGTGTTCATGTAATGATTTGAACTCACTCATTGCCGGGAAGTTGAGATGGCTCTCATTTTTCTGATGACATTACAAAAATCCAGTAAATGGCAATTTTGTCCCCTGTTAGCGCCGTGGGGACTTGCCTATTGTGGTATCCAACAGCATCAAAAACATTTCGCGATTTCAATATTAAGGGGAATAAGCCCTGACGCCTGCGGAACTCATCGCACACGGATGAACGCTATGGAGTGAATGATGAAAGAGCTGATAAATATACTTAAAAATACGCGCCAACATCTGATGACGGGCGTTTCATATATGATCCCTTTTGTGGTTGCTGGCGGTATTTTGCTAGCACTTTCTGTGATGCTTTACGGTAAAGGTGCGGTGCCAGAGGTTGCCAGTGACCCTAATTTGAAAAAGCTATTCGATATTGGTGTCGTGGGCTTGACGTTGATGGTGCCATTTTTGGCAGCCTATATCGGTTACGCCATTGCGGATCGTGCGGCGCTCGCCCCGGCGGCTATCGGTGCTTGGGTAGGGGCTTCTTTCGGGGCTGGTTTTTTTGGTGCCATTATCGCGGGCTTGCTGGGCGGTATTATCGTTTTCTATCTGAAGAAGATCTCCGTGCCAAAGACGCTGCGTTCGGTGATGCCGATCTTCGTGATCCCGATCGTCGGTACCCTTCTCACCGCTGGGATCATGATGTGGGGCTTGGGTGAACCCATCGGCATCCTGACAGCCAACCTCACGCAATGGCTACAGGGTATGCAGCAAGGAAGCGTTATATTACTGGCAATTATTATGGGCCTGATGCTGGCGTTTGACATGGGCGGGCCGGTCAACAAGGTGGCTTATGCCTTTATGTTGATCTGTGTGGCGCAGGGTGTTTATACCTTGGTGGCCGTCGCCGCCGTCGCCATTGCAACCCCGCCGTTGGGCATGGGCCTTGCCACGCTGATTGGCCGTAAATATTACTCGGTGGAAGAACGTGAAGCAGGTAAGGCCGCGATGCTGATGGGCTGCGTTGGCATTACTGAGGGGGCCATCCCGTTTGCCGCCGCCGATCCACTGCGTGTCATTCCTGCCAATATGATCGGTTCCGCCTGCGCCGCCGTAACTGCCGTGTTGTTCGGTGTCCAGTGCTATGCCGCTTGGGGAGGGTTGATCGTGCTACCGGTGGTCGACGGTAAACTGGGCTTTGTGGTGGCCTTGTTAGTCGGCATGGTCGTTACCGCGTTGATAGCCAATCTATTAAAGCGTTTCACCGCCCAAAAGCAGCCGGGAAGGTCATCAGCAGAGGGCGATGTGAACATGGATTTCGATATTAAAAATTAGCGGTACACCCGATGAGCGTTATTTATTTTAAGGTCAACGACATTTTAAGGTCAACAACCGGTAAGTGATTCGGGCGAGTGAGCGCAGCTAACACCCCTGTGGCTTCACGTTAACCAGAAGGGGGCCCCCAAAGTCATTGGAGTCACAGGTAGGCAGCAAGAGAGCGACAAATCGGTAAGGAACCGATTTGAACAGCATTTAATGCTAGCCCGCAGGGTGAGCCTCAAGGATGAGGCTCATTAGTCCCGATGAGCTTACTCAGGTAAGTGATTCGGGCGAGTGAGCGCAGCTAACACCCCTGTGGATTCAAGTACGAAGGGGGGATTGGGAGGAAAACACCATGACCAACATCATTGCTATCACCGCTTGCCCATCTGGCGTTGCCCACACTTACATGGCTGCCGAGGCGCTCGAACGGGCGGCTAGAGCAAAAGGCTGGGAGTGCAAAGTCGAAACACAGGGGTCTATCGGGGTGGAAAATAAACTGACCGCGGAAGACGTGGCTGCGGCGGATATGGTGATTCTGACCAAAGACATTGGCATCCTGTTTGAAGAGCGTTTTGCTGGCAAAGTCATCGTGCGGATTGCTGTCAGCGACGCAGTAAAACGTGCTGATGCCATTATGGACAAGATTGCCGCCTATTTGGAAAAAAACACCTAATCCCTGCGCTGCCAGCGATATCAACACCGTTGAGGCCGCAAAAAAATCAGGCCTGTTTGGAGACGAAACAGGTGATCAAATCAGGAGGGGGCATGACAATTAAGCTGGTCGCGGTAACGGCCTGTGTCAGTGGCGTCGCACATACCTACATGGTCGCGGAGCGGTTAGACAAACTGTGCTTACAGCTTAAATGGCAACTAAAAGTTGAGACACAAGGTGCATTGGGTGTTGAGTACTCTCTCACTGAAGACGATATTTTGCAGGCAGATGCGGTGATATTGATAAACGACGTTGCGATTAAAGAGCAAGAGCGCTTTCAGAATTGCCGTTGTGTTCAGGCCGATATACAAACTTTTTTATGTCATCCTGAGAAAATCCTCGCGGCAACCAAAAAAGTCATTTCTTCCCCCAAAACCGTCAGCATTGTCATTAAATAACATCTCTTTCCATCATATTACTGCGATATTGTTGGCGATATTCTGATGGTGTCAACTCAGTCTCTTTACGGAATAACCTACAAAAATAGTTGCTATCAATAAACCCACAGACATTTGCAACTTCCTTGATTTTCATTTCATAGAACTTAAGCAATATTTTAGCATTTTCCAATCGGGCACTGTTGACCGACTCATTAAATCCAATATTCCCTGCGTTGCGAAATAAATGCGACAGGTAGTTAGGTGAAATATGAAAAACGTGCGCAACCGATTCCCGTGTCAATGGTTCACTATAATTTCTCTCAATATATTCTCTTATCGATTCAAATAGCGTTTGGCTGCGAGATGGCGTTTTTACCTGATTCCTAAGCAAATCGATACAGTGGCTAATTAGGCTTCTAACAATAAGTTGAACAGTGGTTTGCTCTCGTTGCATTAACGACATTTCGTTTAAAGCCTGTAAAATATAGGCCCCAACCCGTGGCCCTCGCCGTAATACACTCTCCATTTCTTTGTGAACAACACTTTCCCCATCCCAACTTAGCAGGCTAAAACCTAAGCTCTGCTTGCCAAATAAAATACTTAACGTTATTACCGGTTGTTCCCATTGGGGAATATTCCAGCCCCCAGAGGGAATAAATAAAATATCACCACGGTGCATGATGTATTCATCTTTATGGTGAAAATCATCATAAAGCCGATCCCATATCATGGCTTGTGAACCCTCGATAATTAACTCCATACGAGGAAAATTAACCTGCTGTGCCAGCAATGGTGCGGCGCGTAGGCTTTTAGCAAAATAGACATGGTGAATACTATTCGGCTCTGATACCAGAGCCGTCAGTTGACTGATAAGTTTAATCGTCATTTTAGTTATAATAGGGGTATCTTAATTCAATCTCTGGAGCGCCTTGCAACGTTCTCCCTGAGCGAGCCATAAGATAGCCCACAGTTTCTTCTGGAGTGAGTTCAATGTGGAGCATATTTTCATCCTGAAACCAATAGTTAGGCCAGAATATAAGATCTGAAGCATCGCCATCAGGAAAATTCTTATCCAAAAGATCGACCGCATAATGTATATCGGGTTCGGTACCTTCAGCTTGTGCGATAACATTGACCAGTTCAATTGACTCAATATATTGGAAATCTTCGATATATTTAGCTTTTCTCTGGGCTGAAATAATAAAGTCATCTTTGCTGGTATAGGCGTGAAAATCCCTAAACTCATGGAAATCATGTTCTCGGCAGGCAATTTCATTCCATTGTAAAATGAGCTCTCGTACCCGATCGTTTTCTTGATCACCATTATCCTCAAGTGTACTGGATATCTCGTCGAGTAACTTAAGCAGTCTCTGTGTCCGATTTTTAGTGGCTTTGCCTGGTGTTAAACGCTCAGGAATCGGCATGTTTTCTCCTTAAAAAGATTTTATCCGACACGTTATCCTCTGTCGGGATCTACCATCAAGCGCATGTTACGCCGAAAAGAAGACAAAGATCACCCCTTCTCTACTGCAACTGTTATATCCAGCACATATTGCTACAATTAATTAACATTCGTTCATCAATATCATAATATAGACGCGATGATAGTCGGTAAGCGCATTGGTAATAGTCAGTAAGCTCATTGGTAATAGAAAGCGATGTACTTCCTCTGCGATTAGAATACCTAAGCATGGCTTAATCCAATCAATAATCGTGCGGCCTGCACGGGTAATATTACAATTGATACCCTTACTGGCTATTTTTTAATAACAAAAAAACGAATTTCACATTATTCCTACGTAGGTAAATAATGATTTTACACGATCAATACAAGAATTATCTTATTATAAAAGGAGCCATTCGTCGTCATAAATGACAAATTTCCCTAAAAATAAAACCAGGCGCGGCATTTGATATACCCTATAAAATCATGTAGTTAGTTAAGTTATATAAATGAATCAATGAAAATAGAATAAAACATCATTTGCGATCTATTTTACTTGAGATTATTATGCGGCACTTTACTGCCTTGTGATTATTATGTGGATATCGTCTATCTCCATAACACCTATTGTGAATGAAAATAGGAACATATAGGCAAATTATATTACCTATAGGATGAAAGGTTTATGGCAGATAACGCCTCACAAAATAAATCGCTACATAGAGTGGCCTTCAAAGGCGAAGGTGGCGAGTATTTCTCTATCTGGTTAGTTAATTTATTACTAACGATAATTACACTGGGTGTTTATTCTGCCTGGGCTACCGTACGTCGTCGCCGTTACTTTTATGGCAATACTGAGCTAAACGGTGATCGTTTTGATTATCACGCAGAGCCAATCGAGATCCTTAAAGGGCGCTTGATGGTTATTGGTGGTGTGATTTTATTCTATATATTATTAGCAATTGCCCCAACACTTGGCCTTTTGGTTGCACTGGTGTTGCTGGCATTGATTCCATGGATTATTATCCGTAGCTGGCGCTACAATGCCATTATGACCAGCTATCGTGGTGTTCGTTTTAATTATCACTGCCAGACTGGACAGGCTTATTGGGCGTTACTGTTTTGCCCACTGCTGTTAATTCTGGGGCTCTATGCCGTTATAATCGTCATGGCGATGTTTCTAGGTTCTGTTGCCAGCACCCCTTCTACGGCTATAACACTCATTGTTGTTTCTGCGATTCTTCTGGTCCCGCTGCTGGCAGTGATCAATGGCATTGTGAGCACGTTGCAACACAGCCTGTACGTTAATAACCTCTATTTTGGTAATTCATCTTTTATTAGTACGTTAAAAAAATCAGCATTTATTAAAATCGCCTTTTTCAGTGTGTTGATTTTTATCCCCTTCTTTTTTGTTGCTATGATGTTCGCAGGTGCGTTTTTTGCCGATCTGTTCCAATCTGCCCTGAATGGTTCCATCGCCAACGAAAATAAGACAGCTATGCTGATAATTCAGAATGCCAGCAACCTGCTATTCATGATGCTGATGTTGCTACTCGGCACCATGGTTTCCAGCAGCTACCGCATCGTTGCCCAACGTAATTACCTGTTTAGTCAAACAACATTACAAGGTGACATCAAGCTACGTTCTTCCATGAAACTCCTGTCTTATATGGGCCTGTTAATGACCAACAGCCTGATCACTGTGTGCTCATTGGGGCTTGCCACACCAATTGCAGAAGTACGCCATGCACGCTATATGGCTAATGCAACTGAGATTGAAGGTGACTTGTCTTTACTGAATATCCACGCTCATCAGGACACAGCGAATAGCGCCCTCGCCGAAGAAGCAGTACAAGCACTCGATCTGGGCACTGGCTTTTGAGTAACGATCAGTGATCGTCGAAGGATATTATCAGTACCCTGGCCGGGCCGCCCGCGAGGCGGCCCGACTACTGCTGAATGAAATAGGCGATAACGTGACGTTGCTACGTGATGGAGAACAGCACTATTTCTCCCTGTCGCAGCTCAACGTTTCGTCTTCATTAGGTTCTATCCCACTGAACCTGACATTTCCCGATGGCGGTCGCTTTGTTCCCTCCGATGACGCTTTGTTCCGTAAGTGGCTATACCAACAGCGCTCACCTGGGGTGGTGCATCGCTTAGAGCGTCATAAAAGCGGTGTCTTGTTGACGTTGCTCATCACTCCATTACTTATCTTGGCTTACATCTATTGGCTACTTCCTTGGGCCAGCAGTGAAATTGCGCTGCGTATCCCAACCACTGCTGAACAGAAACTGGGGGAGCACTCCCTTGAATGGCTACAGCAAAGTGGATTTAAACCTTCAGCGTTGCCCGCAGAACGACAAGAAGCGATCCAACAACTCTTTTTGCAGGTAATGCCCCCGCAAATGCGGCAGGAACGCACACCGCTCAAACTGGTATTGATGACCGCGCCGACGACAGCCAATGCCTTTATGTTACCTGATGGCACAATGGTGATCAGCGACGATTTGATCAAGCTGACGACCAGTGATGATGCCCTGGCTGCGGTGATGTTGCATGAGATGGGGCACCATGCCCACCGCCACTCGATGCAGATGGTGGTACGTTCATCATTAGTCGCCTTGACCTTTATGTGGATGACCGGGGACGTCAATGGCATTGGCGATACGCTGTTGCAATCGGCCGCCTTTATTCATGAGATGCAATTTTCCCGCACAATAGAGAGCGAGGCAGATTCTTGGGCGATAGCCGAAATGCAGCGCGAAAAGCGTTCGTTGTTAGCCATGGAAGATATTTACCATGCGTTGCAACAAACCACCACGCCAGAGGAGGCCGAAACTCGGGCTGGTATACCCGAGTGGCTGAGTTCCCATCCTGATATGCCAGCCAGGTTAGACGTCATACGCGCCGCAAGAGAGAAGATGGCGCAGGAATAATTAGGACGATGCTCTTCCCCTCGCTCTGGCAGGGGAAGAAACAGGCTGGCGGTAAAAGCCACTTGGCAACCACCACCGGTATCGCCCCTGATATCACCACAGCTTCGCTGAGACCGGATGATAAAAAACTATAAGCCCATAAACCTTAAAGAGAAATGTGACCGACCCATTCAGTAAGCGCCATTTCGACCACGTCCCGTGGTAAATACTCCTGCTCAAGACGCCCCCGCGGTTGTGACAATAAGTATCGGTAAAAGTCTGCTTCGTGGTGATGAAGCCCTTCGGGAACCGCCTGTTGAGCGTTGACCGGCTCTGCGACCGCTGAGCCTGATGCGTAGTGTTCAAATAACAAGCGGCCCATCAAAAGTGCGGTAATCGCTGGCTGGAACGCTCTTGCCCGCGCCAACATCAATAGCCCCCAAGTATCCATATCCCCCCAATAACCTATCGACTTGCTCTTTAAATTAGGAGAAATCAGCCACTGCAAGTCCAGACCTGAGCCCAGAATGGCAATGGTGTCAGGCAATTGCGGTAACTGGTGAATACAGTGTTCATTTTCTACGATAAGAATGCGTGAGCATGGTAAATCTACGCTCGTCAGTTCTGTTGTTGTGACCTTACTCATGTTGAAGGGGAGTATGCCGGGAGCCAACGGAGTGACCAATACCCAGTGGCTGCTTTCTTCGAAGGCATCGAGAAAGGTTGCCAGACCCTGCCCAGAGGCCTCCCCCTCAAAACGCTCATCAAGTAGTTTTGTCAGCAACGAATAGTTTCTTTCGAAGAACTTCGTGTCTACTCCAGACTCGGACAGCAGGCGTAAAGGTCGCCCCTGAGCACAGCCGGGGGTCAATTTGCAGGCAAGATTAGCCGCGGTAATCACCTCATGTGGATCTTTATGCAGCCAAAGCGCCCGTTGGTTAATCAGCAAGGCATGAAAGGATTTATCAACCTGCGCTACCAGTTGCTCAAGATGTTGAAATTCCTGACTGACTTGCCGGTTCGATGCTGCATTGATCCACTCAGAGGGGGGGCGCAAACACCATCGAACGGGAATTGAAACAGGCGTGAGGCTGGCACGGTAGCTAACGGATTCCCATTCAACAAGACCGATACTGACCTGACGCCAGACCTCGACATGGCGCTGCACTGCCTGCGTATTTGCAGTAAAAATCTTTGCCGACGGCTTACCTATTGGCAGTTGCAAAGGCCAGCAGCCGGGTGTGAGTAAGCGCTCAGACCTCACCTTAGACTGATGCCACTGTCTGGCCAATTGCCTGCCAATATCAATGGGTGATTTCATATTGCTCTGTTGCGCTGCTGATGATGTTCATTTAGATCTTCCCAACTTAATGAGACCAGACTGGAATCCGGCCCACGCCGATGAACAACGATCGCCGAGCGTGTGTGATGACGCAACAGACGCATCTCCTTATTGGGCGTGATGAAGACCGCATGCAGACCAAATTCCCTCAGGGCAGCGATAATCCGCCCGGCGACAACATGAGAGCTACGCGAGAATGCCTCATCCAGAATAATAGTACCGAACAACGGCTTGGTGCGACCATCAGGGCACAGCGCATAGCTTAGGGATGCGGTCAGTACATAAGACGCGATGATTTCTTTTTCTCCACCACTACCGCCTTGTGAACCGGTACGAGTCTCAATGACGCTCCCGGTTTCCCGCTCAATCACCGAAACGGCGAATTCAAGGCGGAAACGGGGGTCCAGCAACGCTCTGGCCCCTTGGGTGCGGTTGCGCTCGCAGGCATCTTTCAGTAATCCGACCAACGCTTGCAGCGCCTTATATTGGCTCTCGCCATCATCATCGACGAAACGAGCCGAGTTAAGCTGGCGTTGCGCGCGCAGTAACGTGCGCATACTGTCATGCACCACCGGTTTGGCGATCAAACACAGGTAGCGCCCAGACTGAAAATCGACTCGGCGCATGGTGTCATTAAGTGCTTCCAGACGCTCCTCGATCAACGCAACTTCATGGTCGATATGACTGAGTAACTGCGTCACCCCATCATCAGAGGAACGGTTCAGATATTCTTGGAAACGCTTAAGTTTTTCGGGAAGCGCCTCTTCGGTCAAGGTCTGTAGGCGCGCCAGATAGTTGGGAATATCGTCTAATTCCCGCCCCACTTCCGAAAGCGCGCCAGTATCCTCTTTTTTAGCGTCGGACATCCGCTTGATAAGCTCTTCCCGTAACCGTTGTAATCGGTCATTGACCTCATTGAGTCGGCCTTGCAATTGGCGTGCATGCTCACGTTCAATGTCCTGAATGTCGTCCAGTTGTTCGGGGGCCACCTGAGGAAAATGCGCTGCGCCTAACGCTTGTAGTGCACCGGTCATGCCTTGTTTTGCGATGTTATGGACTTTACGGCTGAGCATTGCTGCACGTTCGAGATCCTTCTTCAAACCAGCACAGGCAGTCACTTCTTGTTGATATTGCCTTTCAAGCTCTTTTTGCCGTGCTTCAGCCTCATCCAGTGCGGCCTTAGCAATAGCGATATCGGACTGCGGATGGGTCAGCCTATCCAGACGAGCCTGTAATTCTTCCAGTTGGCGCTGCGCAGTGGGTAGGTCAATACTCTCGAAGTTCAACGCCTGAATATGTGCTAACGCATTGGCTTGTTCCTGCAATTTAATGTACGCCCCCTGCTGGCGCATTTGCTTTATCATGTAAAAGTCCTCTCTGCTCAGCATGTTGATGTCCTTTCTGGTGTGAGAACCTCAAGGAAACAACATGTTGGGTGGAGCGGACAATACTAATGGTGAATTACCGTCTTATATCACTGGCGCTAACAGAGTCGCAATATCGATAATGTACGCCCCCTGCTGGTGCATTTGCTTTATCATGTAAAAGTCCTCTCTGCTCAGCATGTTGATGTCCTTTCTGGTGTGAGAACCTCAAGGAAACAACATGTTGGGTGGAGCGGACAATACTAATGGTGAATTACCGTCTTATATCACTGGCGCTAACAGTATTCGATTAAACCATTCTGTACCGCGTAGCGTTGACAGTACCGACAAAACTTCGCGCAGCCTGATGGCCCTGACCGGCATCACTGACAGCGGAGACGTGCCCACGTCGCGTTTACTGGCTTATTGCAGTCGCTGACACTGGTAAGAACCACCCGCACGGCGGAAGGAACTGCCCACGCAGGCGCCCAACACCCGAGTCACAGGGAAGCCGCATAAGGCCACGCGGATGCCCGCCGGAAAACAGGCGAGATTCTCGTTTTCAGAGTAGTAAAGGCTGGGGGATCATCTGGTCCTCGGCAGCGAAACTTCAGATGCTAACTACTTCATCGGGGTCGAAATGTTAACTGAAGACACGGCAGAGGCCAAAGGCTGGCTGTCCAGCGGTCAGCTGCGGGAGGACGTCTTTACCCTGCTGCGTGTTTATCTGGGGTGTGATTACGATGCCAGCCTGACACTGACAATCCCGATGAATCTCGCACCGCTGCCACGTATGGGCGACCCCTTGCTGATGGCGGGGTATAACGTGATGCTGGGACTGCGTGAAGATAATCTGGATGAAAGGCCGGAGAAAGTGACGATGAAGTTGGGGCGGATTAGGGATAAGAGTAAACTTCAGAAGCACTAAAAAAATAACCAACTGATTTTATTTAATCAAGAGATATTAAGGAATACCGAATACTAAATAGCATTCTAGAATGTGAAAGTAAGTTCATTCTATAAAAAAGAGACAACCTAAGAGGTTCAAACTAATTTATCGAATTTGATCGATACATTGAAATATAAAAAACCTTAAAGATACATCACCCAATATCTATATATGCTTCCAATTGTATAAATCAATTTCAACACATTAATAACAACCATAAATACTGCTTACAAAACCACAAATAGAAGTTTATTAAAAAAGGCTATTCTTTCAATTTAACATAGCCTTTTTTCAGCATAAAAATATCTTAAAATAAATAAATTTATATTCTAAAAAAATTATTTAGATCAGCCTCATTAACTATTGTTGCATTCAAATCAATAATGTCATTTTTTTTCATATTTATTAACACATCACAAATTACAGCAAATAACCCACATGTATCCGCACAAACTTCTATTTTTGGTTTTGAGAGAAATTTAGTAGATTGATGCGCTCCAATATGGGAATATTTTACAGCCGACTTGAATTCATCAAGATTTAGTGAGTTTGTAAATGTAGAGTAACTAATATCCAGCCTCTCGGCTATTTTCGTAAGTAATTTGGGGTTTTTCTTTACTAAAAAAATTATATGTATAATATTCCCTAAGAGTTTATCTTTCATTTCCTTATTAGTTTCGGGTGTGAAAATTTTAGTTTTGAACGTCGGAAATAAAAACCTATGTGTTCTAAATAGCTTATCTTGCGATATTTCAAAAACAGAACGGATTGAGCAGGCAATAAGAGGTAGAAATCCATCTCTTTCTCTTAATGAGTACAATTTATCTATAGCATAGATAATAGACGATACTGTTCCAGTATTAACGGTATAGCCAGATGCAGATTGTATTGTAAACAATGACTTTTCTTCTTTACTTCCTGATATATTGGAAATCTTCTTCTCAAAACAAAGAAAAACATCAGCTGAAACAAGACCAGTCACACTATCTTCATATCGAAAAACCACTCGTAACTCACACGGTTCTTCTATTGCTTCTAATATTCGGCTATTAGTGACACTACCCTCAATACTTGTTACGACGTCATTTTTGTTTATATCATTCCCACTACTATCCTTTACGGCATAAATATATTCATTCAAATCAATTTGTTCAGATGGAATATGAAATTTTATTGTTTTTTTCCTATCAATGGATATTGATGCAGGCTTGTTTCTTATGCTAGTAACATCTTCAGTTGGGTATGACTTACCAGTTAATGAAGAGGGTGTGCCCACCTTCAATTCATTTTTTAGATCAGAACCTTTAGTCTGAATAGTTTCATTTAATTTCTTAAGGCTATTAACTAAATTTTTAGTAATACTATTGTCTACAAAGTAAGTTCTATCTGAGTTAAATTCAATATTTTTGTTTTGACTTTGAATTGACACATAGCCTATCATTTGAGGCAGAGAAGCTCCTGAGCTTTTTTTACGAAGTAAATCCGGATCAAATATAATCGTATTATTGAAAAGATTATTATTAATATACACTAAAGGATAAAGCGCATTGTCATGCAATCTTTTATAAAGATTAGATATAGACTTCGTATTTTTTCCTTTATCAAAAAGGAAAATAATTAATTCGATGTTAATACTATAATCAGTACGATCTATAGGGAAAGGTGTTTTATTTATCCCCCTTATGAAAAAACTCAATCTCTTCTTTAGAAAAATTGTATTTCACATAAAAAAGTTGACTCTGTTCACACTCAAAAAGAAATGACTTCAATTTACTTGTTGATATTATCTTATCTTTATTTTCAATCTTAATTTTAACATTAAAGGATTCATCCAACATTGATGCTGCTAATTTCCGCGCAATCTTTTCATCGGATAAGTCAGATAGTAACTCATCCATATCTTGTTGATTAGTAAATATTCTAATCTCAGTTCCATTCTTATTGCTAGAATCTGTTGTTATAGGAATCTTAATTCCAGAAACGTCATCTTTATATATTAAATCTGATTTTTTTACAGAAAAAACACTACATATACCATTTTGACATGTTTTCCATTCAACTTTATCACCAAACTTAAAGGCTGATAAAAAACCCAGTCCTTTTGAACCTTGAACAATTCTCTTTATTCCATTCTGACTTACTTCGCAACCATATTTTTTAGTGCTTTTTGATATATGAAATAAAGAATGAATTTCGTCTACCGACATACCGTTTCCGTAATCGGAAATTATTATCTTTAACTCTGATGGAATTACTGTAATGGTAACATCTGGAGAGAATGCGTCATACGAATTCTTCACCAATTCATTCAAAGCAAAGAGTGATGAAGGTATTTTTTGAGATAGTTCCTCAATTATCTTCCCACCAAATTTCAATGACGTAGACACCATATATAAAAACTCCCTCTCAAAAAATTAAATAACGTTATTCAAAATAGCATTACTTCCTCATTATAAGAATCAATTCTTTATCCATCGTATTAGCAATGCTATTTTTCATCGCCATTCTCTTGGATAATATTTCCCTTTCTATTTGATGAATAAAAACACAACCTTTATATTCTAGAATCTCTCTCATTATTCTGTCTAATGGGACTTCAATGTTGGAAATTCTTCTGTTACCGAGTGTCCATATCATATACGC
The DNA here is from genome assembly GCF_900460465.1 of Yersinia pestis. Lineage (GTDB taxonomy): Bacteria > Pseudomonadota > Gammaproteobacteria > Enterobacterales > Enterobacteriaceae > Yersinia > Yersinia pestis. The sequence continues at coordinate 291,324 of NZ_UAVH01000008.1, forward strand.
ATTTTTCCGCAGATATAACAACGCATTATCCAAGGCAAGATCTAGATCAAAAATAAATGTAATTAACTTCTTAACATTTTCAGAGTTAACTTTTGAAATTTCTTTTACAGTATTTAGCAAAGTAGGAGACTTATATTTCAAGAGTTCCATTTTTTCATTGGCTCCCTTAAGGGAGCCACCAAGGCTGCTAGAATCAATTTTGTTTTGAGTTTCAAGCAAACCTTTAATTTTCAAATTATCTATATCTTTTTCATCAATCCATTTTAAGGATAAATAAGAAAATTGCCCATAAGTGACGGTAGTATTATTATCTCCGTATGGTGGAGAACTTACCAGAAGATCACATTGGATATTTTTTTTCATCTTCTTAGAAGTGTCAGCATGTATTATTTTAATTTTACTCTTAGAAATAGATCTTTTTAAACTGCCCATTTCAGTAAGTATGTTCTTCTGCTCACATAACGCAACTATACTTTTTTCAATGTTTTTTGTAAAAACTTCTAATGTATTAGGTATATTCTCGATTTGATTGAACGATTTAATATGAAGTTTAAACGTTGAACTTCTTGAATTACAAACGGTACGAACAGTATTACTCATGCACAACCAAAAAACCTTCCTAGCCCACTTAGAACTTTCGTCCTGAATAGCCCTATATATCTTACTTAAATCTAACTGGACTTCTTTAGTAAACCATTTATCAATATTTTTTATTTGAACAGCTATGTCTACTCGTAAATCAGCACGTATTTTATCCAATAGAAAAATGAATTTTTCTTTAAAAGAATCAATATACAATGGGCCACTTTTTACTTCACATGCTAAAATTGAAAGAGGATTGATATCCATCCCGACAAAATCAAGCCCTCGGCGCATAGCTTCACCAAGAGTAGTCCCTGAACCGACAAAGGGATCTATTATACTTGTTACGTTTGAATCTATTTCTAATACAGCATCTATAAGTTCCCCTTGCATAGCTGGAACCATCATTGCTGGATATTGAATCAAAGCATGACAGTATTGTCTTTTTGCTCGCCCCTTAAATGACCAATAAGCTTTGTCACCTTTCGAATTTGAAATTACCTTATTCAAGAGCATATTGTCTTTGTCTATGTCGTTCATTTATGGCTTTCTCTATTTTCCCTTGAACGAAACTCTAGCAGATGCGAGAACTTCATACCAGCCCCCTTGACCTGCTCCCCGTTGATTAACACTCCCCGATGTTAGTAATGTCTTCATAAACCACATGAGGACATCCCCATGAAGAAGCGTTTTTCCGACCAACAGATCATCAGTATTCTCCGCGAGGCTGAAGCCGGGGTATCCGCCCGTGAACTCTGCCGCAAGCACGCCATTTCCGACGCCACGTTTTACACCTTGCGTAAAAAGTATGGCGGTATGGAGGTGCCCGAGGTTAAGCGTCTGAAGTCGCTTAAGGAAGAGAACGCCGGACTCAAGAAGCTGCTGGCCGAAGCCATGCTGGATAAGGAGGCGCTTCAGGTGGCCCTGGGCCGAAAGTACTGACGACAGACCAGAAGCGGGAAGCTGGGTGTTGATGTGTGATGCGACCGGTCTGTCGCAACGTCGTGCCTGCAGGCTCACAGGTTTGTCCCTGTCGACCTGCCGCTACGAAGCGCAGCGTCCGGCGTCGGATGCGCATTTATCTGGACGCATCACCGAACTAGCACTGGAGCGCAGGCGTTTTGGCTACTGGCATGCCACTCTCTGGCTACTACCTCCTTAGAGCCATGTTGAGTATCCTTTCAAGGGTTCTGCGTGGGTACAAACATGATCGAACCGGGATATACCCGCAGATGTACCTACATCAGTAAGTTGATGTAGATTGAATCAGATTGACTTATGTTGACTGATAAGAGAGGTAAGGCCTTGCTGTGACTGGATTTTAGGCAAAAAAAAGCCACCTTGCGGTGACTTAATTTTCATACTAATGGTGCGAAGGCCGGACTCGCTAATATCATACAACCTACTGATATCAATATTATTTATTTTTAACACTAAGAGCTTGTACCCGCACTTGTACCCACAAACAAAAATCCGTACAAACATCAGACAGCGCAAGTAGGTACAGAGCCATATCAGTACAACACCGTTATGGCTAATTGTACGAAAGAGAATAACACGGTTTTAAATCAATATTTTCCCATCAGGGAAACGCAGATCAGAACTTTGCAAACTGTCACCAATGAAAAATGGCACAACCCATAAACGCAGCGGGTTTTCCTTTTGATGGCTGAATTCATATGGATAAGGTAACGGCTGACTAAAACCCTCATGCGAAGGATAAATCAGCAGCATATCCCCTATCCCCTCCTGATAGTTCACACCGTAAGCCAGCATCTGGTAGAGGTCAGCCTGCGATTGTTCGAGTGTCGCCTTTCCGCTCTCCACCATTTTCCATTTAACATCACAAATCATCGCCTGATCCCCATTCTCCCCACGAGGTCGTAGATGGATATCGGGTCTAAGCTTAAATACTCCTTTGCCATTGAGACGAACCAAGGTGTGTGAATCCACCTGTGCCTTCACATGCCAGTTATCGTTATAACGATGACGCATCCATGCAGTCACAAAAGATTCAAACACAGCTTCCATTGGGAAAAGCAGTGAAATTGCGTTGGCGTCGCCCTGCATGCAGTGGGGCGACTGCCCCATCAAAATCAGCCGCGCCCACGCCAAGGCAAGTTCATAGTGACGCATATGTCGGTCAAGACGTACCTGGTCGAAGGCGATGCGAACATCACCGACAGGCGTAATGTCGTCAAAGTGCACCTGCAAAGAGTTAACTTGTAGTAGTAGCTGTGGGTTGCTGATCTGACGGCGAATTTTATCGATGGCGGTTTTCAGTATCCGGTTCTCCGGACGTTCAGAGCTATAATCGTCAAACTCCACCTGAAAGCGATCCCGATGCACACAGTTTTTGCTTATTTGAGCTGAGACCCGTAACTTCCCTTTCATCCAAGGCAGATTGTCCTGCTGGCGTAAATAGTCACGCTTTAGCCCCTGGCGCACAATCTGCTGTACGCTATCGATAAACTGCTGAATAAAAACATCCATCAGCGGCATCTTCGAGGTTCGAACTCTGGATGCTGAAGTGGCTATATGGCGAAATGATTTTAGCGTGCGTAGCATCATCAAAAGCTGCTGACGTGCAATATCAATGTTCTCATCACGCCGCCCCGTTTTTGGCAACACTTCAATAAACGCATTCCCCGGAAGAGAGATAACACCAGCATAGTTTTTTACCTGCAGCGTTTTTACGCCCCCCCGACTTCCAAGGGTGAGCAGACGGTGAGTGTTATCCGCGTCATCTTTCAGGCAACGTTGCTCAAGCCACTCAAACAGCTGCGGAGGCAGCGAGACCGCATTATTTATGCGGCCACTGTCTTTGTCGCTAATCAGGTGACCATATTCGAAGACGGTAAAGTCCTTACGAGACTTCATTCCCCACTCACCGGGTTACCTTTATGTGGCGCATAAATTTGTTGCCAGGCGAGCGGGTTATCCCAAACCTTGTCGTCCTCAGGGGCTAGATGGAAACTGGCACCTATATCATGCAGATCTTCAGTTCCGTTATTGCCAAAAAGATCGGCAAACTGTTTCTGGTCTTTCACCTCGCACACGAACTGTAGCTGCGGGTTTCCGCTTTTCTGATTGTCGCCCAACACCATACGAATTTTTTGCCAGTCGTTGTAGAAGTACTCCTCCAACAGAGGCAGCACCTTGTTTCGCATGATCCGCTTAAGCCTTTCAAATGCCAGGTCTTCGTCCTCTTTTACCTGAACTACTGGGATGAAAAAGGCATGGCCTAGTGTATGTTCTCTGTCGTACAGCACCTCAATGCGGTCATTCAAGGTCTGCAGTAGACGTGGCAGATCAATACCTTTGACAACAGTTTCTTTTAGAACGGTGATATCCGGCAGCATCGCTTCAAACTCGAATCGGCGACGCAGGGCGGTATCCAGTGCGGTGAGCGAACGGTCAGCAGTGTTCATGGTGCCGATTAAATAGAGATTATTCGGTACGCTGAACGAACTGGAAGAGTAAGGCAGAATCACGCTAAGCGCCTCCGGTTCCCCGGCACGTTTAGAGGTTTCTATCAGGGTGATCAGTTCGCCGAAGATTTTGGAGATGTTGCCACGGTTAATCTCGTCAATAATCAGAACGTAGTTTTGCCGTTTTTCAGATACAGATTCCTGTGGGTTGGAAGGCAAACCTTCCTGTTTAATGAGGTAATTAAGGATACTACGTACATATGAAGGATTGTGTACCTTTGCCTGAGGGTTTTGGTAAACCAGACTGATATTCTTGAGGTAAGCATTGTAACCCTGCCCTAAATCCTCTTTTTTCGATTGCGACGGGAAAATACCAAAGGTGGTCTGGCTCTTGTAAGCCAGTTGGAAGGCTTTGCCCTGCAGCGTTTCAAGGGTAATGCTTCCACTTTCAGATAAACGTTCTTGTAGGCGGGCAAGCGCCTCGTCAAGCTTCTGCTGAACACCGGCGTGACCAAAAGCAGCATCTTCACAAATTTGCTTAAAAATGCCCGCTTTGACTTCATAGCGTACATTGCCATCATCGGTGGTTTCTGCTCTTAGCCCTTCGATAAACTCTTCATAGCCAAAACTCTGATGGAAGGTGATAAAGCGCACCCGCTTTTCAGCAATCAGTCGGTCATAAACCTTTTTCAGCTCACGGCGTTTTTCGTTCTCTTCTTTGCCTTCCTGCAGCGAGTAGGCTGCTGGTTCGCAGGCGCGTACGGCTAGCTCGATGGTACAGTAAGTTTTACCGGTACCTGGAGGTCCGTAGAGGATAGTATTTTTTGGCAGTTGCGGAGTGGTAACCTCCTCGTCTTGCTCATCCTCTGGCAAGGCAGTCTCACTACCGATTAACCCAATATCATTCTTCTTCTGAATCACCTGCGTGTAGAGATGCCAGAGCGACATATTCAGTTCGATAGGATCGACATCATCGCCCAATGCTCGATGCAACACTTTCTTGAGATCAAGGTTGCGAGCGAACCACTCCTGATCCTCAGAAAGGTCAAGTTGAAAATGGTTATTGCAATAGTTATAACTGCTGAAAAAATTGCTGACATTCACAACGTTGGTAATTTTCGACGGGTAGAGCGCGGCAAAGGCACGATGGCAAAGTGCCCAATATACTTTGTTTAATATCCCATCTGTTTTAAGTTTAACAAGGCGCTCAATCACCCGATCGTAGTTCTCCTGCGTACACTCATCTGCCATCTGACGGGTGAGAGCGAGCAGCTGTTTTTGCGCCGTTTCGAATTCAAACTGGGACATACCGCCCTGCCTGAGGCTGGAGATACCATTGCTACGTTCGTACCAAATCTGCCGAATTGTATCCGCAGAGAAGTTGGGTTTTTCGGCTTGGACCTGTTCTACGAGCTGACGATAGTGTTTGCCCCAGTCGGGGCTGTATTGATTATTTTTTGCGATATGAGAACGAAAGAAAGAGGCTAACGCAGAGGAATCCTGAACCATCACATACTCCGTGTGTAGGGCGATTAAAAAATGAGATATCTGTATCTTGTAACGAACGGTGCAATAGTGATCCACACCCAACGCCTGAAATCAGATCCAGGGGGTAATCTGCTCTCCTGATTCAGGAGAGTTTATGGTCACTTTTGAGACAGTTATGGAAATTAAAATCCTGCACAAGCAGGGAATGAGTAGCCGGGCGATTGCCAGAGAACTGGGGATCTCCCGCAATACCGTTAAACGTTATTTGCAGGCAAAATCTGAGCCGCCAAAATATACGCCGCGACCTGCTGTTGCTTCACTCCTGGATGAATACCGGGATTATATTCGTCAACGCATCGCCGATGCTCATCCTTACAAAATCCCGGCAACGGTAATCGCTCGCGAGATCAGAGACCAGGGATATCGTGGCGGAATGACCATTCTCAGGGCATTCATTCGTTCTCTCTCGGTTCCTCAGGAGCAGGAGCCTGCCGTTCGGTTCGAAACTGAACCCGGACGACAGATGCAGGTTGACTGGGGCACTATGCGTAATGGTCGCTCACCGCTTCACGTGTTCGTTGCTGTTCTCGGATACAGCCGAATGCTGTACATCGAATTCACTGACAATATGCGTTATGACACGCTGGAGACCTGCCATCGTAATGCGTTCCGCTTCTTTGGTGGTGTGCCGCGCGAAGTGTTGTATGACAATATGAAAACTGTGGTTCTGCAACGTGACGCATATCAGACCGGTCAGCACCGGTTCCATCCTTCGCTGTGGCAGTTCGGCAAGGAGATGGGCTTCTCTCCCCGACTGTGTCGCCCCTTCAGGGCACAGACTAAAGGTAAGGTGGAACGGATGGTGCAGTACACCCGTAACAGTTTTTACATCCCACTAATGACTCGCCTGCGCCCGATGGGGATCACTGTCGATGTTGAAACAGCCAACCGCCACGGTCTGCGCTGGCTGCACGATGTCGCTAACCAACGAAAGCATGAAACAATCCAGGCCCGTCCCTGCGATCGCTGGCTCGAAGAGCAGCAGTCCATGCTGGCACTGCCTCCGGAGAAAAAAGAGTATGACGTGCATCTTGATGAAAATCTGGTGAACTTCGACAAACACCCCCTGCATCATCCACTCTCCATCTACGACTCATTCTGCAGAGGAGTGGCGTGATGATGGAACTGCAACATCAACGACTGATGGCGCTCGCCGGGCAGTTGCAACTGGAAAGCCTTATAAGCGCAGCGCCTGCGCTGTCACAACAGGCAGTAGACCAGGAATGGAGTTATATGGACTTCCTGGAGCATCTGCTTCATGAAGAAAAACTGGCACGTCATCAACGTAAACAGGCGATGTATACCCGAATGGCAGCCTTCCCGGCGGTGAAAACGTTCGAAGAGTATGACTTCACATTCGCCACCGGAGCACCGCAGAAGCAACTCCAGTCGTTACGCTCACTCAGCTTCATAGAACGTAATGAAAATATCGTATTACTGGGGCCATCAGGTGTGGGGAAAACCCATCTGGCAATAGCGATGGGCTATGAAGCAGTCCGTGCAGGTATCAAAGTTCGCTTCACAACAGCAGCAGATCTGTTACTTCAGTTATCTACGGCACAACGTCAGGGCCGTTATAAAACGACGCTTCAGCGTGGAGTAATGGCCCCCCGCCTGCTCATCATTGATGAAATAGGCTATCTGCCGTTCAGTCAGGAAGAAGCAAAGCTGTTCTTCCAGGTCATCGCTAAACGTTACGAAAAGAGCGCAATGATCCTGACATCCAATCTGCCGTTCGGGCAGTGGGATCAAACGTTCGCCGGTGATGCAGCACTGACCTCAGCGATGCTGGACCGTATCTTACACCACTCACATGTCGTTCAAATCAAAGGAGAAAGCTATCGACTCAGACAGAAACGAAAGGCCGGGGTTATAGCAGAAGCTAATCCTGAGTAAAACGGTGGATCAATATTGGGCCGTTGGTGGAGATATAAGTGGATCACTTTTCATCCGTCGTTGACAGGTAACGGTTGCTGGCGTTGGCCTGCAGGGGCAGAATGTATCACCTCAATACCATTAATATTTTCCAGCGACATCTCAATCATGGCCACAATCCTTGATTAACTGATACAAACAACGATTAACGGATACCAACGCTCATGCACTTCAAGTGTGAAGAGGAGCGGATAAATGCAGTGTGCCAAAACTCAGATATAAAGTCTTAAATCAATTTCTTCCAAGATATATACCCTGATTACTTGGCGTTACGCCTGAATGGCTGCGAAGAGGCAATGAATGATAAATATAAAACGCACGATAGCTTTCTTGCTGCTCACTCTCGGGCTGTCCGGTTGTAACGCTTTCAACATCACACCGGTTCCACCACCGGCCATTCAGCCTTACGCACAAGAAATCACCCGCGCCCAGAGCCTCAGGTTACAGAAAGTGGGTACGGTTTCAGCGCAGGTATACGGTAGCCCAGGAGACGTTGAAACTGAAATTCAGCGCAGGGCCAATGCCAGCGGGGCACCTTACTACTTGATTGTGATGATATCAGACAGTGTCTACCCCGGTATTTGGTATGCCAATGCTCTGCTGTATCGTTAATGTTTTGCTATAACGCTAATGTTTTGCTGTAACGTTAAGGCCTTGCTGTAGCGATAATGTTTGCTATCGCGTTAATGTGCGCCCGTTGCACGTTCCAGTAACCGCGCACAAACCGCCTCTGGCAACATATATTGGTCACGATGATCCAAGGTCATTCGGCACCAGGCGTCAGCTAACCGTGGCGATGCAAAGCGCAGTAGTTGAGAAGCGCAACACAGGTCAAAAAGTTGCTGAGTCAGCGCCCGCCCTTGCTCTTCTTTAGGATTCTTCAGCCGTTGTTGCAGTTGCCGCCAGGCACGGTCAAACAGCCGATTCTGCCCGCGTACCGGGTAAAACTCTTGCTGGAGCATCTCGACCGCAGTTGGCAATTTGCGTAATGTTCGCAAAACATCAAGACACATAATATTGCCTGAGCCTTCCCAGATGCTGTTCACCGGCATCTCACGATAGAGCCGTGGCAACTCACTCTGTTCGCAATAACCGATCCCACCGAGTACTTCCATCGCTTCTGCCACAAACGCGCTCCCCTGCCCACACACCCGATATTTAGCGGCGGGTGTCAGCAGTCGGCTAAAAATTTGCTCATGAACCTCACCAGAAGCCTCCCATGCACGGGCTAAACGTAACAGTAACGCCGTGTGCCCTTCCAGACGCAATGCCATGCGGCTCAATACTTGTCGCATCAAGGGCTGCTCTACCAATGCCTTACCAAAAACCTGACGCTGTAGGGCATGATACAAGGCGACGGAGAAAGCGCGCCTCATCAACCCATGGCTCCCCAGAGCACAATCAAAGCGGGTATAACCGCCCATCTTCAGGATTTGTCGAATACCGTCGCCTTCCTCTCCCAATAGCCAGGCGGTGGCATTATCAAACTCCACTTCGCTACTGGCGTTGGAGCAGTTGCCGAGCTTCTCTTTCAAACGCTCGAATCGGATAGCGTTGTGGGTCCCATCCGGGAGTATTTTGGGCAGAAAGAAGCAGGATAAACCGCCCTCAGCCTGCGCCAGTACCAAATGCGCGTCACTCTGTGGCACTGAAAAAAACCATTTGTGGCCGATCAACCGGTAGACCTCACCCTGCCCACGAATGCTTAATGGCTCTGCCCGCGTGGTGTTACTTAAGACATCGGAACCGCCCTGTTTCTCTGTCATTCCCATGCCAATCAGTAAACCCCGCTTCTGATTGCCTAAGGACAAATGGGGGTCATAACGATCAGACAGCAGCGGTGATAACCAGTTTTGAAAGAGAGGAGGAAGTGTCTGTTGTAGCAGTGGGATAGCACCAAACGTCATGGTTATCGGACATAACGCGCCCGCGTCTACCTGGGCATGTAGGATGAAACGTGCAGCACGGGCCACAAAGGAGCCGTTCCGCGCATCTTCCTGCCAAGGGAGGTTATGCACCCGATGATGGATCAGGCCTTGCATTAAGACATGCCATGCAGGGTGAAACCGCACCTGACCCAAGCGCTGCCCAGCACCATCATAACGTAATAATTCTGGTGGATGGGCATTTGCCAGCCGACCCAATTCAAGTGATTCCAACGAACCAAGCTGTAATCCGATCAAAGAGAGATTCTCTCCATCCCAACCCGCATGCTCCCGAACTACCGCTTCGCGCAACGCCAAGTCAGACAGAAACAAATTACTGTTCGACAAAGGCTCCGGCTGATTGAAAACCAAATGAGTCTGCCAATCCATACCTTTCCCCATTTCGGGACTCCCCTGAAAACCAATATTCATAAGTCAGGATTAAGTATGGTACAGGCGGAGGCTTTTGCTGGCAGGTATGTCACAAACAGGAAAAAACACCTGATAGCCTAGGATAGGTTGCGTAAATTCCCAACAAAAAGCCAACATACAAAGATGTTGGTTTGAGGTTATTGACAAAGTGCCCGCGACGGAGAGAACAGGCAGATCGTAAAGACGCCGTAAATACATCCATGTAGGCTCGAGCCGCGCCATCCTTGGCGCGGACGCTTTACTCCTCTGCCTATCCTCACCGTTCAAGATCGCGTCATCGGGGTTTGTCAGCAGTCTGAGCCAACATACAAAGATGTTGGCTTTAGGCTGCGGAGTAAAACCACAACGAAGGGGGCGTCGACCGCAAGACTAGGCTATCAGGCTTTCAATCCACGCTGGCGCACGACTTCAAATAAACAGACACCTGTCGCGACAGAAACGTTGAGGGAGGAAACACTCCCGGCCATTGGAATACTGATCAGTTCGTCGCAGTGTTCGCGGGTTAAGCGGCGCATACCTTCACCTTCTGCCCCCATCACCAATGCCATCGGACCGGTCATTTTGCTTTGATACAGGGTGTGATCGGCTTCACCCGCCGTTCCCACAATCCAGACGTTATGTTCCTGCAATACTCGCAGGGTACGTGCCAAATTGGTGACTTTGATCAATGGCACGTTTTCAGCCGCACCACTTGCCACTTTCTTGGCAATCGCATTTAGCTGTGCTGAGCGATCCCGTGGCACGATAACCGCATGGACCCCCGCGGCATCTGCGCTACGCAAACATGCCCCCAGATTGTGTGGATCGGTGACGCCATCCAACACGAGCAGGAAAGGTGTTTCGACACTTTCCAGTAGTGCAGGTAAGTCATTTTCCTGATACTGACGCCCTTCACGTACCCGCGCCACGATCCCCTGATGGACGCCCCCCTCAACCTGTGAATCCAGCCACTGGCGGCTAGCCACCTGAATCACTAAACCGGCGGCTTCCAGCTCTGCGATTAGCGGTTGCAAACGTCGATCGTCGCGGCCTTTCAGAATAAAGACTTCCAGGAAACGCTGCGGATCACGTTCTAATAGGGCTTTAACGGCATGAATACCGTAAATAATTTCGCTCATGATGCTCTTTTTGCATGTGTTGGCAGACAATATGACTTACCCACCAATAATTAAATTATATGCGGGCGACAAAAGCCGCCCGGCAAGTAGCACACCACCATTACTTACTGATCGCTAATTACTGATCGCTAGTGGTTTTTTTCTTTGCTCGCTTGGCTTTGGTCGCCGCAGCAATTTTTTTGGTCTTAGCCGAGGCTCTTTTTGCCTTCGCCTTGGCTTTCTTCTCAGCTAAGGCTTTATCGTCTGGCTTAGCCGCGGCAGCATCTGGACGGAACGCACTGTCCGGCTCGAAGTTTACCGGTTTTTTCGCCCGACGTGGGCGTTTTTGTCCACCCGCAGTTGGCGCACCATCACGGCGCGATGAGCCGGATGAAGAGCCACGACCTGCAGAATTACTGCGTAATGTACGCTGGCCGTTATTTTTCGCCTTATCACGGGCGGTCTTGCCTTCACCACGTGGCTTGCGGGTACTGGAGACCAGAGCAAAGTCAATTTTACGCTCATCCATATGAACCGCATCGACTCGAATCTCCACGGTATCACCCAGCCGATAAACTACACCGGAAGATTCACCGATCAGACGCTGACCAATGTTGTCGTAACGGTAGTAATCGTTATCCAGGCTGGAGACATGCACCAGACCATCGATAAAGAGGTCATCCAGACGCACGAAGAAGCCAAAACCGGTCACACTGGCAATAATACCGGTGAAGACATTACCGACCTGATCTAGCATGAAGTCACACTTCAGCCAGTCAGCGACATCGCGGGTTGCTTCATCCGCTCGGCGCTCGGTCATCGAACAGTGTTGGCCCAATTGCAGCATATCTTCGAAATCGCTGTGCCAGCCGCCCGTAGGTGTCCAGCGATCTTTTAAATTACCGTGCTCTTTGGCTAACTGATACTTAATAGCCCGATGCATCGCTAAATCAGGGTAACGACGAATAGGTGAGGTGAAGTGGCCATAAGAAGCCAGCGCCAAACCAAAGTGACCCCGGTTTTCTGGATCATAAACCGCTTGTTTCATGGAGCGTAGCAACATGGTTTGCAGCATTTCATGATCGGGGCGATCAGAAATTTCATCCATCAACACTGAATAATCTTTTGGTTGCGGCTTCAGCCCGCCCCCGAGTGTTAGCCCCAACTCATTCAACACACTGCGCAATGCCACAATATGGTCATCGCTTGGGCGATCATGCACTCGGAACAACGCCGGTTCTTCGTGTTTTTCCACAAAACGCGCCGCCGCGATATTCGCCAGAATCATGCACTCTTCAATTAGCTTATGGGCATCATTACGTACCGTGGGTTCGATACGTTCAATGCGCCGTTCAGCATTAAAGATAAACTTGGCTTCTTCTGTTTCGAAAGCAATCCCTCCCCGCTCTGCGCGCGCCTGATCCAGCACTTTATACATCGCGTGCAGCTCTTCCAGATGTGGCACCAGCGGCTTATATTGCTCACGCAGCGATTCCTCACCATCTATAATCCGCCACACCTTAGTGTAGGTCAGACGAGCATGGGAGCTCATTACCGCTTCGTAGAACTTATAAGACGAGAGTTTGCCCTGCGAAGAGATGGTCATCTCGCACACCATACACAGGCGGTCTACCTGTGGATTAAGGGAGCAAAGGCCGTTTGATAGCACTTCCGGCAGCATCGGTATCACTTGCGATGGGAAGTAGACCGAGTTACCACGGCTCCGGGCTTCGTCATCCAATGCGGTTTGAGGACGCACATAATAACTGACATCCGCAATCGCTACCCACAACCGCCAACCGCCGCCACGTTTCTTCTCGCAATACACGGCATCATCGAAGTCGCGGGCATCTTCACCATCAATCGTAACCAGAGGCAGATCGCGCAAATCTACCCGCCCCTTTTTCGCTTCTTCCGGTACCTGTTCTTTCAGATCTGCGACTTGTTTTTCAACTTGAGGCGGCCAGGTGTGCGGGATCTCATGGGTCCGCAATGCGATATCCACCGCCATGCTGGTGCCCATATTCTCGCCAAGTACTTCAACAATCTTACCAACCGCTTTAGTACGGCGAGTTGGCCGCTGAGTCAATTCGACTACGACCACAAAGCCCATCCGCGCACCACAGGTCGCCTCTGCTGGGATCAAGATATCAAAGCTAAGACGACTGTCATCCGGCACGACAAAGCCCGTACCTGCATCGGTAAAGTAGCGACCCACGATCTGGCTGGTTTTTGGGACCAATACACGCACGATACGCGCTTCACGGCGGCCTTTACGATCAGCCCCGACCACTTGTGCCAAGACGACATCACCATGGATCGCCATTTTCATCTGCTCTGCGGAGAGATACAGATCATCTTTACTGCCTTCAACCCGCAAAAAGCCATAGCCATCACGGTGACCAATAACCGTACCGCGCAGTAAATCCAGACGCTCTGGCAAGGCGTAGCACTGACGACGGGTGAAGACCAATTGCCCATCACGTTCCATCGCACGCAAACGACGGCGTAGCGCCTCTAAAGGCTCTTCACCGGTTAAATTAAGTTCATTGGCCAGCTCTTCACGGCTGGCAGGTGTCTCGCGCTTCGCGAGATGAGCCAAAATAAATTCCCGGCTAGGGATTGGTGACTCATATTTCTCTGCTTCTCGTTCCAGGAATGGATCTTGTGACATTGAGGTTCCTCCGTTGTCAGCAGCAGGTTGCTATACCCATCGTCTTTCAAAGTGCAGGTGTGTTGGCTGCTCTCAATCACCCGAATCATTGACTTGAAGCTGCCTTTACTTGAATAGGCACCCCTTTGCGGGCCAACGCAAGCGCCGTTAAAAATGGTTTAAAACCCATTTTTCGTTGGCTTGCTGCCTACCTGCAACTCCAAGCTCTTTGGGTATATCTCTTTTTATTAAGTAAAAAACCTACTCAACAAGTAATAGCTTGTAGAGCGGGGAATTATCTTTAACCATGTCTGCCAAAGTATAGTTATCCAACTCTTTAAGGAAACTCTGTACCGCCTGATTAAGCACTTGTTTCAGACGGCAAGCAGGTGTTATATGGCAAAAATCACTACTGCAATTCACCAAGGTGAGTGGTTCCATTTGGCGCACGACATCACCAATCAGGATCTGATCAGCCGGCTTACCCAGCCGTATGCCACCATTTTTACCACGCACAGCGGTTACCAGCCCTACGCGGCTCAACTGATTGATTATTTTAACCATATGATTGCGAGAGACACCATAAACCTCAGTTACCTGAGAGATACTGGTCATTTGGCCATCAGGTAACGAGGCCATATAAATCAGTGCCCGCAAACCATAATCAGTAAAACTTGTTAACTGCACATATACCCCTGAGTATCCATTTACCCGGCTTACACCCATCTGAAATGACAACTGTTGAATAGGTGATAAGTGCGATTCTAAGTGCTATTTAGAAAACTTATACTTTGAATGATAAACCAGCCACAAAGCCTGTGACTAATCATTTAGTTGAAGGGTAGTTTTTTTGATGTAAAAACGACTGACCGAGGGCAACCATACCATACCGATTAAACAATAAGCTGACCGATTAAACAATAAGCTGGATGTATTAGACAATAAACCGGACATCAGCCCGGTTTATTGTTTCGAACACAAATATACGCGTTAACCCCGTACATTTTAATGCTGATATCTCATTAATGATGATAACTTGGCCGTAAGCCAGTTAATTATGCATCAAATGGATCACGCAGGATCATGGTTTCGTCACGATCAGGGCCGGTAGAGATGATATCAATCGGCACACCTGTCAGCTCTTCTACACGTTGAATGTAGTTCAGGGCTGCCTGTGGCAACTTACTGTGTTCCTTCACACCAAAGGTGGTTTCTGACCAACCTGGCATGGTTTCGTAGATTGGCTCGATGCCTTCCCAGCCTTCTGCAGCCAGTGGCGTTGTATCAACTTCGCGGCCATCAGGCATACGGTAGCCAACACAGAGCTTCACTTCTTTCAGACCATCCAGCACATCCAGTTTGGTCATGCAGAAACCAGACAGGGAGTTGATCTGCACTGCACGGCGAACGGCTACGATATCCAACCAGCCAGTACGACGGCTACGGCCGGTAGTCGCGCCATATTCGTTACCTTGCTTGCGCAGGAACTCACCAGTTTCATCGTTCAGTTCGGTAGGGAATGGACCTGCACCTACACGGGTAGAATAGGCTTTTACGATACCCAGCACGTAATCAACATAACGTGGACCCAGGCCAGAGCCTGTCGCTACGCCACCCGCGGTGGTGTTAGATGAGGTGACATACGGATAAGTACCGTGGTCGATGTCCAGCAAGGTGCCTTGTGCGCCTTCGAACATGATCAACTCGCCTTGCTTACGGGCATTGTCCAACAATTCAGAAACATCAACTACCATGGCCGTCAGAATATCGGCGATAGCCAATACATCATCCAGCACTTTTTGGTAGTCAACCGCCGCTTCTTTGTAGTAATGCACCAACTGGAAGTTGTGGTATTCCACAATTTCTTTCAGCTTGATAGCGAAGGTTTCTTTATTGAACAAGTCACTGACGCGTAGGCCGCGGCGAGCAACTTTATCTTCATAGGCAGGGCCAATACCACGACCGGTAGTACCGATAGCTTTTGCACCACGTGCTTTTTCACGCGCATTATCCAGAGCCACATGATAAGGCAGGATCAATGGGCATGCTTCGGAGAGTAACAGTCGCTCACGAACAGGCACACCGCGCGCTTCAAGCTCTGTCATCTCTTTCATCAACGCGTCAGGAGCCAGTACAACACCGTTGCCGATGATGCTGATTACGTTTTCACGTAGAATACCTGAGGGAATTAAATGAAGAACGGTTTTCTCACCGTTGATAACCAAAGTATGGCCCGCGTTATGGCCACCTTGATAGCGCACAACATATTTAGCCCGTTCAGTCAGCAGGTCAACGACCTTGCCCTTACCTTCGTCACCCCATTGGGTGCCCAGTACGACGACGTTCTTACCCATCTCAAAAATCACCAGGTTGCTTAAAAAAGGATTCTAACATCTCATACGGCGGCTTTCAGTACTTTTTAACGCATAACTGAACAATTTTTGCGCTTACCTTTAGCTCCCCATGTGACTACGCAACATGTAGTAGATCACACAGCCAGCAACCACTAATCCGCCCCCAAAACGGCGCAAAGTAGCATCGGGTAATTGGGTCATAGCCTGAATCATTTTGCGCCAGGCTTTGGGATAAAGCATCGGGCCAAGCCCTTCCAACACCAAAACCAAACCCAATGCCAATAAGATGGTTGAATTCATTGTCTGCCCCAAAAAATTGTCTGCTTCAACACATGAAAAGGCCCGCACTAGACGGGCCTCGGTGTTACGTTCAAGAACGTACTCTAGCAATATGCACGGTGACAGCACGATTCACGGCTATGATAGGCACTGCTACAGCCCGCGCTATCACCATACTCTCTGCAACTGTCGTTATGGACGTTTGCTAGAGTTGTCTGGCGATTTCATATAGCGGAAGAAATCGCTATCTGGGCTCAGAACCATCACATCGTTACCACTGCTGAAGCTGTTCTCATACGCACGCAAGCTACGGATGAAGGCATAGAAGTCAGGATCTTGGCTAAATGCTTCAGCGAATAGACGAGCCGCTTCTGCATCACCGCCACCACGCGTAATTCGCGCCTGACGCTCTGCTTCTGCCAGAGTACGTGTGACTTCATAGTCCGCAGTCGCACGCAATTTCTCGGCCTCTTCCTGACCTTGTGAACGGTGACGACGGGCTACCGCTTCACGCTCAGCACGCATGCGCTGGAAGATCGCATCAGAAACTTCAGCAGGTAAGTTGATTTGCTTAATTCGCACGTCAACCACTTCAATCCCTAAGGCCGCCATGCTGTTCGGGTTAACCGCAGGCTGTTTGCCACGGGTTTCCTGCTCAACTCTGGCTGCAGCAGAGGCAATCGCATCATCGGCTTCAGTCGTTGCGGCCTCATCGCCCACACTACCCGTGTTCAAGGCGTCACGAACATCTGAAGTCAATCGACCACGAGAGTCTGTCACGATGTCTCTGACGTTCAAACGGCCAATTTCAGAACGCAAACGGTCACTGAACTTACGTTTCAGCAGAACTTCGGCCTGAGAAACATCACCACCACCGGTGGCCAGATAGTAACGACTAAAATCGCTGATACGCCATTTCAGGTATGAGTCAACAATCAGGTCTTTCTTCTCGTTGGTCACGAAACGGTCAGCTTGGTTGTCCATGGTTTGAATACGGGCATCCAACCTTTTCACTGTCTCGATAAAAGGTATTTTGAAGTGCAGACCAGGCGCATACACCAACGGTTTGTTATCACTATCACGTAATACCTTACCAAAGCGCAGCACAATTCCGCGTTGACCTTCTTCTACGACAAACAGCGAAGCGAAGAGTGCGATTAACACCACAACGACGATAAGTAAAAAAGACTTACGCATTGGTTATTCTCTCCCTACGCGAGTGGAAGTATCACGCTGAGCATTCACCCGGCGCTGATCCATGATAGAACCACTGCCTGAGCTGGTATTTGAATTACTCGCACCAGTTTGTTGGCTGCTGGGTGCCGGATTCAAACGAATCAGACTGGTATCTTTGTTGCCATCAACTTTATTAGCAGCACCTTGACCACGCAGCATTTGATCCAGTGGCAACACCATCAAATTATTGCCTTTATCATTCGCCAGCACTTTATTGGTTTTGCCCAGGACCTTTTCCATGGTTTCGATGTACAGACGCTCACGGGTAATTTCCGGTGCCGCTTTATACTCTGGCAGCAACTTAGCAAAACCAGCGACTTCACCCTGTGCTTCCAACACTTTACGTGCGGCATAAGCACGAGCATCTTCTAACAGACGCTGCGCCTGACCATTAGCACGTGGTTGAACTTCGTTGGTATAGGCTTCTGCTTCGCGAATGTATTGTTGTTCGTTTTCACGAGCAGCAATCGCGTCATCAAATGCCGCTTTAACTTCTTCTGGCGGACGAGCAGCCTGGAAGTTAACGTCCAATAACGTAATCCCCATTTGGTACGGACGAATCGTTTCTTCCAGCACACGTTGGGTATCACTACGGACGATGGTACGGCCTTCAGTGAGGATTTTATCCATGGTGTATTTACCAATAACACCACGTACTGCGCTGTCTGTTGCCTGACGCAGACTGTCATCCGGATTCGTCACGCTAAACAGATAAGCGGCCGGATCAGTCACACGATACTGAACGTTCATTTCGACGCGCACTACGTTCTCATCGGAGGTCAGCATGACCCCAGAAGCGGCCAATTCACGCACGGCCTCGACGTTAACCGGAACCACTTCATCGATAAAGGTCGGTTTCCAGTTCAGGCCAGGCTGCACAATGTGGCTCAATTTACCTAAACGGGTGACAACACCACGCTCAGCTTCTTTAATGGTATAGAAACCGCTTGCAGCCCAGATGACCACAACAGCAACAACAGCGATACCCACAACACGACCACTGAAACCAGGGCCATGTGATGCGCCATTACCACCACTTCCGCTACCTTTGCCACCGAGGCTACTCAGTTTTTTGCTCAGTTTACGGAAGATATCATCCAGATCCGGCGGCCCTTGGTCACGACCACCTTTATTATTATTTCCGCCAGAGTTGCCGCCATTATTATTGCTGCTCCCCCACGGATCGCGGTCCTGTCCGTTATTACCGGGCTGATTCCACGCCATGTTTTAGCTCCATTCTTCTATGATTGGTTTTCTTCAGGCCAAGAGCACATGCCAAAGAAGCTGGCTCTTAATCTCACAAGAAAGATCAGATATTCCCTTCGTATTTCAAGTTGCTTATGTGTTAGCTGCCTCCGTTCGCCCCAGTCACTAACTGATGTCAGTTTCTGGGGATTCGCTCAGTTGCCGCCTTCCTGCTACTCGAATTATTTTGGGCATAATCAAGTAATTAACCGCACCAGATTAATTATTTTGAATATAACTGACCAACTCCTGCTCTTGTTTACAGAGACGACGCCAATCAACGATAGGCATTCTAACCACCATACCGACATTCCCGTCCTCGTCTATCCACTCTTTTTCAATTGCCTGAAGCTGGTAAAAACGGCTACGCAGACGGCCTGCCTGAGGAGGCAAGCGCAATTCAAAGTGTGCGATCTCACCCGAAAGGCGTTCCGTCAACGCTTGAAAGAGCAACGGGATCCCTGCGCCGGTTTGGGCTGAAAGCCAAACTCTGACTGGCAGATTGTCTTCGTTGCGATCGATTCGCGGAACAAAATCGTCCAACAAATCAATTTTATTCATTACTAATAACGTAGGAATTTCATCTGCTTCAATTTCTGCCAATACCGTATCTACCGCAGCCATATTCTCGGCGACCCGAGGATCAGCTGCATCAATAATGTGTAGCAGTAATGAGGCTTGCCGCGTTTCTTGTAGTGTCGCTTTGAACGCAGCAACCAGATCATGCGGCAAATGCCGGATAAAACCTACCGTATCCGCCAGTACTGTATCACCTACATCAGCCACATTTATACGGCGTAAAGTAGGGTCCAGTGTGGCAAATAATTGGTCAGCTGCGTAAACATCAGCTGCCGTAATTTTGTTAAACAGGCTGGATTTACCTGCGTTGGTATATCCTACCAAGGACACCGTCGGAATATCAGCACGGGTACGCGCACGCCGCCCCTGCTCACGCTGCTTCGCTACACGCTCCAAACGGCTTAAAATCAAGCTGATACGATCACGTAGCAAACGGCGGTCAGTTTCCAACTGGGTTTCCCCAGGCCCTCTCAGACCAATCCCGCCCTTCTGACGCTCAAGATGCGTCCAACCACGAACCAAACGGGTCGCGATATGACGCAATTGCGCTAACTCGACCTGTAGTTTACCTTCATGGGTACGAGCTCGTTGGGCAAAAATGTCTAAAATCAACCCAGTGCGATCAATCACCCGACACTGACACAAACGCTCAAGATTTCGCTCTTGTGCCGCAGAAAGGGCATGATCAAACAAGACGACAGACGCACCGCTGGCTTTCACCGCGTCTGCAATTTCTTCGGCCTTTCCTTCACCAACAAAGTATTTAGGATGTGGTGCTTTGCGACTACCCGTCACAATTTGCAAAGCCTCTACACCCGCAGAAGATACCAGCGCTTCAAACTCGCGCAGATCCTCTGTGTCTTTGTTTTGCGAGAAATAAATATGAACCAGTACGGCCTGCTCACCAGCTTCATAGCGGTCAAACAAACGTGCAACCTCTCAAACGGATCAAAGCCGCTAGTGCGGAGAACATAAGCTTGAATCCGTTGCTTATGTTCTCCATCATGGTCGACCAGCAATGGGCTTTATTCAGCGTCATCACTGTCCTGCTGCGGCTGTTGCGGCGCAGACGGATTACTACCATGATAATTATTGGTGCTACCGCTCGGAGTATTGCTGTGATGCGAAACCGGACGAGAAGGCACAACAGTAGAGATGGCGTGCTTATAAACCATCTGGCTGACTGTATTTTTTAACAGAATGACAAACTGATCAAAAGACTCAACTTGGCCCTGCAGTTTAATACCATTCACTAAATAAATAGAAACCGGAACCCGTTCACGACGCAATGCGTTCAGGAACGGATCTTGCAAAGATTGCCCCTTAGCCATTCTATATTTTCCTTATTTGCTTGTTGTTTTTAACTAAGAACCTATCGGCTCGAAAATAAACTGCGTAAAAAAATCTGTGCGTTGAGTACTAATCAATTGTACACAATCATTCAACCTATGCACTAACAACCTGTATTACGGAGTCTAAAGCCTCTCCCGGCTTATCACTGTCGAGCCATTGAACTGAACTCCAGCCCCGCAACCAGGTCATTTGGCGCTTTGCCAGTTGACGTGTCGCACAAACTCCGCGGTATACCATGTCGTTGTAATCAATCTCACCAGACAGATAAGACCACATCTGCCGGTATCCCACACAACGAATGGCAGGCAAGTCCGTATGCAAATCACCGCGGTCAAAAAGCACCCTAGCCTCTGCTTCAAACCCTGCATCCAGCATCTGATGAAAACGTAATTCAATCCGCTGGTGCAACAGTTCCCGGCTAGCAGGCGCAATCGCAAATTGGTGAACCCGGTAAGGTAAGGTTTCACCCGAAATTTTAGTCAGTTCCGTTAAAGTTTTACCTGAAATAAAAAAAACTTCCAGTGCTCTGGAGAGCCTTTGGGGATCATTGGGGTGAATCCGTGCCGCCGCGACTGGATCGATCACGGCCAATTGCTGGTGCAATGCGCCCCAACCGAGCTCCGACGCCTGCTGTTCAATACGCTGGCGTACTTGAGGATCTGCGGAGGGTAACGGAGATAACCCATCCAACAGCGCTTTAAAATACAACATTGTCCCCCCCACTAGCAGCGGAATACGCCCCGCAGCAGTGATGTCGGCCATTTCTTTCAGAGCATCTTTACGAAAATCGGCAGCGGAGTATGATTCAGCGGGATCACGGATATCAATCAACCGGTGTGGCGCTAACGCCAGCTCTTGTGCACTGGGTTTCGCGGTACCGATATCCATGCCACGGTAGATAAGAGCAGAATCGACGCTGACTAACTCCACAGGCAATCGCTGCCTCAACGCAATAGAGAGCGCGGTTTTACCGGAAGCAGTTGGCCCCATAATAAAAATTGCCGGTGGACGATCTAGATTCTCAATATCATTCATGTGTCAAAGTTGCCAATGCGGCCTTTATATCAATAGGTTGTAATAGCCCAGCAGGAGGAGATTGCACCAACTGCGGACAAAGACGCTCAACTTCCGTCAATAACTGTATCGCTTGAGACACATTCCATACCTCATGTTCGCTACCAAGATGGCGGGCAAGCCATGTGGCCAGTGTATCTGGCGATATCTCTTCATGCTGCGACAGATAGCCTAACAGTTCCGGTATCAGTTTTTGTAAATTTTGTTGGCGTAATGGTAAAGAAACCGCACGTAAGGTCGCCCGCCCCTGCTCGACACTCAGCTCTATTCCCATGGTAATTAGCAATTTTTCATGGTTCTGACAAGCCGCTATTTCATTTTTGTCTAATGTGATTTTGAGTGGAATCAATAACGGTTGAGGGCGTAACCCCTCTTCTGGCGGGCTGAGCTGAGCTTGTTTCAACCAACGCTCCGCAACGGCTAAGGATAGCAATGCTACCCCGCCCTGATATTCAATCAAAGCATAACAAGGTGGAAAAACCGTTAAAACTCGGCCAAAACTGTAATTATCACCGTGAAGCGGCTCTTCTGCCTGAGTAATTCGTTGAACCGGGATGGATGGTGAGGAAACAGATGACGCAGGTATTGCCGCTGGCGATGTTGCGGGTTTGGCTGCCGCTGACGGTTGCAATAGCTGGCGGTATAACTCCCCTTGTTGCTTCTGATAGGGGTGATCTTCTTTATAGGCCGGCGCAGCGCGTTCACGGGCAGACGAACGCTCGCGAGCCACAGCCTGCTCCGCCGCACTGGATTTCGCCGCTTCCGGTTGAGCATATTTATTGGTGCCAGCCGCTACCCGGTTTTCCTGCTGCCAACGTGGAGCGTCAACTTCACCTTCTTCACTGATGTTCAGTATCGGCGCATTAGTTTGTTGTAAAACCGCAGTGACTGCCTGATAAATAAAGTCATGTACCAACCGAGCCTGATGAAAACGCACTTCATGCTTAGCCGGATGAACGTTGACATCAACCTGATGCGGATCGATATCCAGATACAAAACATAAGCGGGCTGTTGAGCATCGTTGAGTCGATCTTGATAAGCCTGGCGAATCGCGTGATTAATCAACCGATCACGCATCATGCGGTTATTGACATAGCAATATTGCATTTCACTCAGCGTATGGCTCGCGGCAGGATCCGCCACCCAACCATGAATGTTCAAATCCCCGTGCTGCCAAGCGATAGCCAAAGCATGTTGCAAAAACGCCGGACCACAAATACTTGCCAACCGACGCTCATGTTGGGCAGGGTCTGGTGCCGCACGATATTGGCGAATTAACTTACCATTGTGGTTCAAATTTATTGCCACATCGAAGCGCGCCAGCGCAATGCGCCTGACGACCTCATCAATATGACCAAACTCCGTCTTTTCAGTTCGCATAAATTTGCGGCGCGCGGGGGTGTTATAAAATAAATCCAACACTTCAAGTGTACTGCCAACCGGGTGTGCCGCAGGCTTGATGGTGACCGCCATGTCGCGACCTTCGGCATAGGCTTGCCAGGCTTCGCTTTGCTCAGCGGTACGTGAGGTTAAGATAAGACGTGAAACTGAACTGATACTGGCCAAGGCTTCACCGCGAAACCCCATACTGAGGATGGCTTCTAAATCCTCGAGTGAACTGATTTTGCTGGTGGCGTGGCGGGCCAACGCCAGTGCCAAATCATCTTTACTGATGCCGCAGCCATTATCACGGATGCGAATAAGTTTCGCCCCACCACGTTCAATATCAATATCAATCCGTGTAGCACCCGCATCCAGACTGTTTTCTACCAACTCTTTGACTACCGATGCAGGCCGCTCTACCACCTCACCGGCGGCAATCTGGTTGGCAAGCTGTGGAGGCAGAATCTGAATCGGCATAACAATTCCTTGCGCTTACGATTGTGGAATAGTGAGCGTTTGCCCAAGCTGAACATTACCTGACTTGATTTTATTCACCCGCTCAATCTCACTCATTGATACACCGTATCTCGCCGCAATGGCTGACAGCGTATCACCGCGTTTCACCTGATGCTTAATAGGTTTACTTTTTGCTACAGCGGCTGTTTTAGGCTTGACTGCCGTTACCGTACTGCCCGACGCGGGCACTTTCAACCGCTGGCCTACCCAGACTACATCATTTTTCAGCGTATTATTTTGTCGTAAAACAGCCATGCTGACGCCGTATTGGCTGGCAATACCCGATAACGTCTCCCCACGCTGCACGTTGTGGATTTTGCTCTTACCTGCAGGCAGAGTAGCCGATGACCGGCCACTTTGCGCATTACTGCTTATATTATTCACAATAGGTTCCGGCTGACTAATACCTGAACGCTGTGTTGAGGAGTCAACCGCCGCTGTTTCAATGAGCGGACGGCTTTCGACCTTTGGGTCGGATTGTAACGGATTCGCGAGGAAATAACTGCGCAAGCCTTTATAAATGGCCTGAGCAATCTTCTCCTGATACGCGCTACTGCCAAGCAGCCGTTCCTCCGTACTATTACTGATAAAGCCGGTTTCCACTAATAGCGACGGAATATCCGGTGAACGTAACACCCCAAGGCTGGCGTGCTCCGGCTTGCGTTTATGAATATCACCCACCGTTTGTAGCTCACGCAGCACTTTAGTCGCGACGTCATAACCCACTCTCTGGGAGTGACCAAATTGTAAATCCAGAACCGCCTGACTCAAATAAGGGTCTGAAGCCGTGTTTGCCAGTACATCACCAGCCCCCCCGAGCAGTTCTGATTGCTTTTCATGTTGCTCCAGCCAGTTCCCCATTTCACTATTAGCCCGGCGGTTTGATAACACCCAAACCGATGCCCCTGTCGCACTGCGATTTGGCGCGGCATCAGCATGAATAGAAATCAAGACATTAGCCCCCTGTTTACGTGCAACATCAGAGCGCCCCATGACCGAGATAAAGTAATCACCATTGCGGGTCAGCACCGGTTTAAACATCGGATCCCGGTTGAGCAGTGCCTCAAGCCGGCGGGCAATGGAGATCGTGACATTTTTCTCTTTCAGACCATTTTGCCCGATAGCGCCTGGGTCCTGACCACCATGACCGGCATCTATGGCCACCACAACACGGCTACTGTTAGCCGCACTCACAGTTTTAATCGGACGGGCAGTATTCGTGGTCACGTTTTCGCTACTGACCACGACGACGGGCTTATTATTAAACGGATTTTTAGCTACTGAATCCTTGCTCGTGACTTGAGGCACCACACGCCCGGCATTAGGACTCGGGGTATTCGTCTGATTTAATGAGGCCTGCGCCTGACGAACAGGGGCACTGGCGACGGCCGTCATGGTAAGCACTACCGTGTAGTTATTGCCCGACTGTTGGGTGACAGCACGGGTTTTTACTTTCTGCGTCAGTTCCAGTACCAGGCGGGTACTTTGTTCATCTTTCGGAGTGCTGGAGCGAATTCGTTTCAACAGGTTCTGCCCACTGAACTCCAGCGGCAACCCTGAGATATTGCCACTTTGGCGGACATCCAAGACCACCCGCTCCGGCGAGTTTAGCGAGAAAAATGCATAAATTGGCTTACCATCAAAGCTGAGAGTAACCTTACTTTCACTCGCCCCGTTGGTCACCTTAATGTCAGTGAGTTTCATGGCAAATGCGGGAGGCAGAGCGAATAAACTGAGCGTTAATAAACCAATAATCATCCGCGTGACCGTGGCGAAACGACGAGCAGTAATGACGCGGTGGACAGTAGTGAAATGGCAAATCGTAGTGAAATGGCGAATCGTAGCGAAACCGTGTTTCCAGCGACATATCAGCGAGAGGCTATGCATCATCGTTTCGTTACCCTTGCACAGCGGCTAAACGGCGCAACACGTCAGCGCCTGCCTCGGAAATAGCGACCAACCGGGCTTCACGCCCTGCCGCCTGATAAGTCAGATGCAGTTCTACATCAGCCTGCGGCAGGAACCCTGCGCCTTGCTGTGGCCACTCCACCAAACAGATAGCCTGCGGGTCGAAGTAATCGCGAATGCCCATAAACTCCAACTCTTCGGGGTCAGCCAGACGATATAAGTCAAAATGGTAGACGGGCCTTGGCGTCAACGTATAAGGTTCAACCAAAGTATACGTTGGGCTTTTCACATGCCCATTGTGGCCCAACGCCTGCAAAAAACCGCGGCTGAAAGTGGTCTTTCCGGCACCTAAGTCACCGAACAGATAAATAACGCTGGCACCACCGAAGGCTTGAGCCAAAGTGGCTCCTAATGCAACAGTCGCTGCCTCATCAGGCAACAGTAAAACGAGTTCTTTCATTCTATGATATCTATTTTGCTAACTCAGGATTAATGTACTTCGGAATAACAGGCAGTAAATCTGTGGCCAGTAAACCCCGGGTGCCTTGAACTTCAGCCAGCTTATCTGCAGCAACGCCATGCACGACACACCCCGCGCAGGCGGCATCATACAGCGCCAGCTTTTGTGCTATCAAACCCCCAATAATACCAGAAAGAATATCGCCCATCCCGCCGGAGGCCATGCCAGCATTACCCACATCGGCAATGGCCATCTCACCTTGTTCATTGGCGATCAGGGTACCCGCGCCCTTCAAAACCACCACACCACCATATTGCTTGACGATGTTTCGGGCCGAAAGTAAGCGGTCACTTTCAATGTCAACGACGCGGCAACCTAGGAGACGAGCAGCTTCTCCTGGATGAGGAGTCAATACCCAATTCTGACGCCTATGAGGATTTAATGCTAGTAAGTTAAGTGCATCCGCATCCCACAAGGTGGGTTTATCACTCTGTTGCAGTCGTTTCAGAGCATTCCTGCTCCAATCAGACTGACCTAACCCCGGCCCGACGACCAGTACATCAGCCCATTGCATGCTTTGCTCCAGGGTTTCGGCGGTTAGCGCCTGCACCATCAACTCTGGGCGAGCAGCCAGAATCGGTGCCACATGCTCAAAGTGAGTAAGTACTCGCACTAAGCCAGCACCGCTTCGTAGGGCGGCTTCCCCCGCCATACGGATAGCACCACCGAACCCTCTATCACCGCCCACCAACAGCAGACGCCCATAATCCCCTTTATGGGCACACGGGCGGCGAGGTTTCAGCCACTGAGGAAGATGATCGGCGGTTATTCGTTCAATTTGTGCTGACTGAGTATCCAACCACGTTGCCAACCCTAGATCATCGTAATGTAACTGCCCAACCCAATCACGGGCCTGACCGGTGAGTAAACCGGGCTTCAATGCAACAAAAGTCAACGTGTGGTCAGCTCGGAGCACCGAACCGAGGGCCGCACCATTATCCGCACACAGCCCGGAGGGAATATCCAAGGCAACTTTTGCCGCCCGATGGCGGTTAGCCATGTCAATCAAAGTCTCATAGATGCCTTGTGGTGCAGCCCGTAGGCCAATTCCCAACAAACCATCAATAATTAAATCAATATCTTGTGGCCACTGGGTATCAGGTTGGTGAATAACACCACCGATAGCCAGCCATTGAGATTGCGCTTCTTTCGCCTCCGCAGGTAAAGGGCGGTTACCTGGACAGGCGATAAGAGTCACATCGATACCCGCAGCCAACGCGCGGTTGGCAACGATATAGCCATCCCCGCCATTGTTGCCATGCCCGCACAGAATCAACCAATGACGTGCTATAGGATATTGTTTATGCGCCAGTTCAAAGGCAGCGTTTCCGGCTCGAACCATCAGATCAAACAGGGTCAGTGAGAAGTGGGCCGCCGCCGCTGCTTCATTCTGACGTACCCAGTCCGCAGAAAAAACAGAGTGTGGTAAACTGACTCTGGTTTGTTTCTTACTATGGTCTGTCATGGCACACCCCCTCGATCTGAATCAATTAGCCCAACATATCAAGCAATGGGGGCAATCGCTAGGTTTCCAGCAAGTCGGTATTTGCGATACCGATTTGACGGCGGAAGAACCGCGTTTACAAGCCTGGCTTGATAAACAATATCATGGCGAAATGGCGTGGATGGCACGCCACGGTATGCTGCGTGCGCGGCCCCATGAGTTATTGCCGGGGACCTTGCGGGTGATCAGCGTAAGGATGAATTATCTGCCCGCCAAGGCAGCATTTGCCAGTACATTAAATAACCCAGAATTGGGTTATGTCAGCCGCTATGCTCTGGGTCGTGATTATCATAAATTGCTGCGCCAGCGCCTGAAAAAATTGGGCGATCAGATTCAACACTATTGTTTGGAACAAAATAATTTAGATCGCCATGACTTAGAGCTCCATGACTTAGAACAACATGACTCAGAACGACAAGGCCAGCCGGAACAGCATACTGCCAGTGAAATTAACTTTCGTCCCTTTGTGGACTCCGCGCCGATAATGGAGCGGTCACTGGCGGCTAAAGCAGGGATTGGCTGGGTTGGTAAGCACTCACTGATATTAAACCGCGATGCCGGTTCTTGGTTCTTCCTTGGCGAGCTACTGATTGACCTGCCTTTGCCGGTTGATAAACCGCAGGAAGAGCAGTGTGGGCGCTGTGTAGCCTGTATGACCACCTGCCCGACAGGGGCGATTGTCGCCCCCTACACCGTTGATGCCCGCCGCTGTATCTCTTACCTGACGATTGAACTGGAAGGCGCAATACCTGAAGAGTTCCGCCCACTCATGGGTAACCGGATTTATGGTTGCGATGACTGTCAGCTCATTTGTCCCTGGAATCGCTTCTCGCAATTAACCGATGAAGACGATTTTAGTCCACGAGCTGTATTGCACACTCCACAGTTGCTGGATCTGTTTGCCTGGAACGAAGAGAAATTTTTGCGAGTCACGGAGGGGTCTGCCATACGGCGTATTGGCCATCTACGTTGGTTACGTAACATATCGGTAGCACTCGGCAATGCGCCCTATCTTGATAGTATCGTATTGGCGTTGGAAACACGTCGGGGGCTGCACCCTATGCTGGATGAGCATATTGAATGGGCGATATCACAGCAATTAGCACGGCGGGCTACCCAGGCGGTAGAGGTTCAACTGCCACAGAAAAAACGGTTGATTCGTGCCATTGAAAAGGGTCTACCACGGGATGCCTGATATCTTTTTATTCAGCATTTTTTTGATGAATAAGATAAGGAATTTACTGTGCATAAAAATAAAAATGCCTTGGCAATCAAGTGCAAAAAAAAGCACAAGTGATCGGCATAACGTTTCTATATAAAAATATATGCAAATAAATCAGTAATATAATTGACAGGAAAATTTAACGTACAAATTACAAGCTGGATATAAAAAGAACAGAATCTGTGGATAAGTCTGTTGACGAAGTTAATTCGCTAAGTATGTGAGGCGCAACATCGTACCCACTCTAGCTGTGGATAAATAATCAGGAATTGAATGAAAAAATTTGGAGCGGGAAACGAGACTCGAACTCGCGACCCCGACCTTGGCAAGGTCGTGCTCTACCAACTGAGCTATTCCCGCTCTGGATATGACTTATCTTGTACTAAATCTGTCTTCGCATGCTTGCGAATTCTTCATCGGTACGGGGTGCGCATTATACGAGAAATCCGTTTTGCCGCAAGCCCCTGAAAGCAAAAAAATCATTTTTCTATTTAAGTGTCGATTAAAACAGCAATATGGTGTTTTTACCAGCACCAGACAGAGTATATACCCAAAATCATTGGTGGAGCAGCAGGCAGGCAGCAAGCAAACGCGTCCCGATGAGCTTACATCAGTCAGTGATTCGGGTAGTGCGCGCAGCTAACGCCCCTGCTGTTTCAAGTATCAAGGGAATTCCCAACGTCATTGGAGCAGCAGGCAGGCAGCAAGCAAACGCGTCCCGATGAGCTTACATCAGTCAGTGATTCGGGTAATGCGCGCAGCTAACGCCCCTGCTGTTTCAAGTATCAAGGGAATTCCCAACGTCATTGGAGCAGCAGGCAGGCAGCAAGCAAACGCGTCCCGATGAGCTTACATCAGTCAGTGATTCGGGTAAGTGCGCGCAGCTAACGCCCCTGCTGTTTCAAGGCCGAAGGGAATTAAGATTGAATAAAATGCTCACGATAGTAAGCAAGCTCGGCGACTGACTCACGAATGTCATCCAATGCCTGATGGGTATTTTGCTTTTTAAAACCAGCCAGAATTTCAGGTTTCCAGCGACGCGCTAACTCTTTCAATGTACTGACATCTACATAGCGGTAATGGAAATACGCTTCAAGCTCTGGCATGTAGCGGAACAGGAAACGGCGGTCCTGACCTACACTGTTACCGCAAATGGGTGAAACCCCCGCGGGGACCCACTGTTTTAGGAATTCGATAGTTTGTAATTCAGCATCACGGTCATTAAAGGGGCTGGCTTTCACCCGCTCAACCAAGCCACTACCAGTATGGGTACGAACATTCCACTCATCCATTAGCCCAAGCTGTTCAGCAGATTGATGGACTGCCAGAACAGGTCCTTCTGCCAGAATATTAAGATTCGCATCAGTGACCAAGGTAGCGATTTCGATAATGCGATCCCGCTCTGGATCGAGACCGGTCATTTCCAGATCGATCCAGATCAGATTATTTTGATTTTCTGCCATGATATTTCCTATCTGTAAGCCGGGGGAGCAACCGAACAAACGGTTAATTAATAAAATAATGTGTATCATAGTCCTTTTGGTCGCAACGAGCGATATATCCAAAGAACTTGGCGTTGCAAGCAGGTGGCAAGCGAACATTGCTAACACCCCCTACAACGCAAAGTCCGAAGGGGATAAATGCAGATTCAAGTGAGGCACAGTGAGCAAGAATAAACTGTCGAAAGGTCAACAACGCCGTGTACAGGCTAATCATCAGCGTAGGCTACGCACTGATAGAAAACCTGAGCTAGATGACTCTCAGCTTGGCGATGCGCAAGAAGGTATCGTAATCAGTCGCTTCGGTCAGCATGCCGATGTCGAGGCCGTTGATGGCACTCAGCACCGTTGTAATATCCGTCGAACCATCAAATCACTGGTGACCGGTGATCGGGTGGTCTGGCGTCCCGGTTTACAAGCGCAGGAAGGTGTGCGAGTTAAAGGTATCGTTGAAGCCGTTCACGAACGGACATCCGTCCTGACTCGCCCAGATCTCTATGATGGTGTGAAACCTATCGCTGCCAATATCGACCAGATCGTGATCGTATCGGCGATCTTACCCGAGCTTTCACTTAATATTATTGATCGCTATTTGGTGGCGTGCGAAACACTGGAAGTCGAGCCGTTAATCGTCCTGAATAAGATTGACCTGTTGGATGCCGATGGCCGTAAATTCGTTGATGGCATGATGGATATTTATCGTCGTATTGGTTACGACGTCTTGGAAGTCTCCAGCCAGACACGTGAGGGGATGGAAGCCTTTGAGAATGCACTGACTGGCCGTATCAGTATCTTTGCCGGCCAATCCGGGGTGGGCAAATCCAGCCTATTGAATGCCCTGTTGCCGCCAACAGATAACGAAATTTTGGTCAATACGGTTTCTGGTAACTCGGGCCTCGGCCAGCACACCACAACCGCCGCGCGTCTGTACCATTTCCAACATGGCGGTGATGTGATTGATTCACCGGGCGTGCGTGAATTTGGTCTGTGGCATTTAGCTCCGGAACAAATTACTCAAGGGTTTGTCGAATTCCGTGATTATCTCGGCCATTGCAAATTCCGTGATTGCAGCCATACCAACGATCCCGGCTGTGCATTACGCGAAGCCGTAGAGCAAGGTAAAATTGCTGAGGAACGTTTCGATAATTACCATCGAATCCTAGAAAGTATGGAGCAAGCGAAGCCGCGTAAAACGTCAGACAGTGACGAGAAGTGATGCTTAACTAACAGCTTTCTATACGCTTACTGACGTGCAGCAAGTGAACGAGTCCCGATGAGCTTACATCAGTCAGTGATTCGGGTGAGCGAACGCCGCTAACACCCCTGCGGCGTCAAGTAAGAAGGGTTTACCCAAATTAATTGGCGTCACAGCAAGGCAGCAAGTGAACGAGTCCCGATGAGCTTACATCAGTAAGTGATTCGGGCGAGCAAACGCCGCTAACGCTGCTGTGGCGTCAAGTAAGAAGGGTCTGACAGGGTGGGCGCAGAGCGATACAATGCGCCCCCTTATTTTATCTAACGGTTTACCCAAGAGGTTGACGTGCTAGACAGTATCAAAATTAAACTACAATATTTACTTCCGAAACAAGGGTTAACACAACTCGCTGGCTGGGGAGCGAATAAGCAAGGCGGCTGGTTGACCCAGTTAGTCATCAAAGCTTTTGCCCGTTATTACAAGGTCGATATGAAAGAAGCGCAGGATCCTGAATTCTCCGCTTACCGTACCTTCAACGAATTCTTTGTTCGCCCGTTACGCGCAGGTGTACGCCCGGTTGTGGCTGAAGAAAACCTGTTAGCCCAACCTGCCGATGGCGCAATAAGCCAGTTAGGGGCCATCCGAGAGGGGCAAATTTTACAGGCGAAAGGCCATAATTACAGTCTGGAAGCCCTATTAGCCGGTAACTATCTGCTGGCTGCTGAATTTCAAAATGGGCAGTTTGTTACCACTTACCTGGCCCCCCGAGACTACCACCGGGTGCATATGCCATGTGATGGTGTGCTACGCGAAATGATTTATGTACCGGGGGATTTGTTCTCGGTCAATCCGTTAACCGCTGCCAATGTTCCTAATTTGTTCGCCCGTAACGAACGCGTTATTTGTATCTTTGATACCGCCTTTGGCCCAATGGCCCAAATTCTGGTGGGTGCGACCATTGTTGGCAGTATAGAGACCGTCTGGGCGGGGACAATTACCCCCCCACGGGAAGGCGTTATCCGCCGTTGGACATACCCGCAAGCAGGCTGTGAAGGGGCTATCACCCTAGAGAAAGGCCAAGAAATGGGGCGTTTTAAATTAGGCTCAACCGTTATTAACCTGTTTGCGGAAGGTAAAGTGTATTTCGCACCACAGCTAAACAGCGGCGCGGTTACCCGTATGGGTGAAGTCTTAGCCGAAGCGGTTCCTACTACCCCTTCTTACTAGCATGATGCTGACGACGTAACACGATGTTAAGGAGCTCTTACGTGCG
This sequence comes from Yersinia pestis, assembly GCF_900460465.1. Lineage (GTDB taxonomy): Bacteria > Pseudomonadota > Gammaproteobacteria > Enterobacterales > Enterobacteriaceae > Yersinia > Yersinia pestis. The sequence continues at coordinate 324,068 of NZ_UAVH01000008.1, forward strand.
CCCGATAATTTCATGGTCTTTTGGTCTATTACTGTCGTTTTTCCTGTTAATGCCGCTACATGCGGCAACTCAGCCTAACGAAGAGCAGGTGCGGCAAGAGCTGAAGCTGGCTGAGTCCAATAAAACGACACCGAATCAGGCAGAGATTGTTCAGGCGCTTCAAGGGGCTCTTAGCTGGCTTGCGGATGCAAAAGAATCAGATATACGCGCCCAGCAGTATCAAAAAGCCATTGATGATTTTCCTAAGCTTACTCGCGAGTTACGTCAGCAATTAGCCCAGGAAGGGGATAAACCTTTGCCGGTCCCCAGCAACTTGTCCACATCTGATTTGGAACAACAGGTGCTACAAGTCAGCAGCCAATTGCTGGAGCTGAACCGTTTATCACAGCAAGAGCAAGACCGCGCCCGGGAAATCAGTGAATCCCTTGGGCAATTACCGCAACAACAGTCCGAAGCCCGGCGAATGCTCGCAGAGATCGGCCCGCGAATTCAGTCACAAAGTAATCCCTCGACGCCCGTCGCCCAAGCTCAGCTTACGCTATTGCAAGCTGAAGCGGTGGCTCGTAAAGCCAAAGTCAATGAGTTAGAGCTTTCACAACTGTCTGCCAATAACCGGCAGGAGCTGTCCCGGCTACAAGTCGAATTATACAAAAAGCGCGAAGCACGGGTTCAGGCTCAGCTTCAGTCCCTGCGTAATAACCTGAATAATCAACGCCAACAAGCCGCGGAACAGGCACTTGAGCGGACAGAGTTGCTGGCAGAGCAAGGGGGGGATTTACCCGAATCTATCACCCAGCAGTTACAAAGAAACCGTGAGTTATCTCAGGCGCTTAATCAGCAGGTACAGCGGATTGATCTTATCTCTTCCCAGCAACGCCAGGCTGTCGCGCAAACTCAGCAAGTCCGGCAAGCGCTAAACACTATCCGTGAGCAGGCTCAATGGCTTGGGGTCTCAACCGCGTTGGGCGAAACCCTACGAGCGCAGGTCGCCAGGCTGCCAGAGATGCCCAAATCCCAGCAACTGGATCGCGATATGGCACAGTTGCGGGTTCAGCGCTTACAATATGAAGATATGCTGGAAAAATTACAGCAACAGAAAACCACATTAAAACAGGATGATGGCACCCCGCTTACGCCCGATCAGCAACGCATTCTGGATGCCCAATGGCGGACACAGAGCGAATTACTGAATTCTCTGCTTTCAGGCTATGACACGCAAATTCTGGAACTGACCAAACTGAAAGTGGCTAACAGTCAGTTAGTTGACGCATTAAATGGGGTGCGTGAAGCCACTCACCGCTATCTGTTCTGGGTGGCAGATGTCAGCCCTATTTCGCTTTCTTATCCTCTTGCTGTGGCTCAGGACCTCACCCGCCTACTGTCACTGGATACCTTGTCGCAGTTGAGTGGCGCTTTTGTCATGATGATGACCAACCAGGAAACCCTGCTGCCCATTATCGCTGCCCTACTGTTTGTCGGTTTCAGTGTTAGCTCACGCCGCCACTACCATGCCTTCCTCGAACGGGCCAGTAGCCGGGTGGGCAAAGTGACACAAGACCACTTCTCCCTGACGTTACGCACGGTATTCTGGTCAATTCTGATGGCTCTCCCCTTGCCAGTTTTATGGGCGGCTCTGGGTTATGGTCTGCAAAATGCCTGGTCATATCCGATGGCCATTGCGATTGGCAATGCCGTCACTGCCACCGTGCCCGTGCTCTGGGTGTTTATGATCAGCGCCTCGTTTGCTCATCCACACGGGCTGTTTATTACTCACTTCCGCTGGTCGCCAACACAAGTTGCGCGCGCAATGCGTTTTTACCGTCTGTCAGTGTGGTTGATTGTCCCCCTGATGATGGCGCTGATTACGTTTGAAAATTATAACGACCGCGAGTTTGCTGGGACACTGGGCCGGCTGTGCTTTATTTTGCTGTGTATTGCATTAAGTTTGGTCACAAACAGCCTGAAACGGGCCGGTATCCCGCTGTATCTGGATAAAAAAGGTTCGGGCGAGAATATGATTAACGTGGCGCTGTGGGGGTTGCTGCTGTCAGCTCCGTTAATTGCAGCGCTGGCCTCAGCATTAGGCTATCTCACCACCTCACAAGCGCTGTTGGCACGTCTGGAGACCTCGGTCGCTATCTGGTTCTTCCTGTTAGTGGTCTATCATATTATCCGCCATTGGATGCTGATCCAGCGGCGGCGTATTGCCTTTGATCGCGCCAAGCAGCGCCGCGCCGATATTCTCGCGCAGCGCGCCCGTGGTGAGGAAGATTCGCCACACAGTAACAGCACTGAAGGCTCGATTGATGTCGAGGAGCCGATCATTGATTTGGATGTGATCAGCGCCCAATCCTTGCGGTTGGTTAGGTCGATCCTGACCATGATAGCCTTGGTTTCAGTGATCGTGCTGTGGTCTGAAATTCATTCCGCTTTTGGCTTCCTGGAAAACATTCGCTTGTGGGATGTGTCATCCACCATCAACGGTATTGAGTCAGTCCAGCCAATCACCATGGGATCTTTATTGATCGCCGTCTTGGTGCTGATTATCACCGCCCAGTTGGTGCGTAATCTGCCCGCCTTACTGGAGCTGGCACTGTTACAGCATTTGGATCTGACGCCGGGAACGGGCTATGCCATCTCCACAATCACCAAATATCTGGTGATCTTATTTGGTGGTTTGCTTGGGTTCTCCCTGCTCGGGATTGAATGGGCGAAGTTCCAATGGTTGGTTGCCGCACTCGGTTTAGGTTTGGGTTTTGGTTTACAGGAGATTTTTGCCAACTTTGTTTCTGGCCTGATCATTCTGTTCGAAAAACCGATCCGGATTGGCGATACCGTGACCATTCGTGATCTCACTGGTAGCGTGACGAAAATCAATACGCGCGCCACCACGATTTCCGATTGGGACCGCAAAGAAATTATTGTGCCGAATAAAGCTTTTATTACCGAGCAATTTATTAACTGGTCACTCTCGGATTCCATTACCCGTGTGGTCCTCACCGTTCCCGCACCCGCGGAGACCAGCAGTGAGGAAGTCACTAACGTATTAATGACCGCGGCCCAGCGCTGCACGTTAGTCCTGGATACCCCGCCTCCAGAGGTCTATCTGGTCGATCTACAACAAGGGATTCAGATTTTCGAACTGCGTATTTATGCCGCTGAAATGGGCCACCGGATGCCACTGCGCCATGAAATCCATCAGTTGATTCTGGCCGGCTACCGTGAGCACGGTATTACCCTACCATTCCCACCGTTCCAAGCGCGGTTAGAAACTCTGGGGCGCGGCACTGGACGTACGATTTCTTCGGGCCGCAGCCGCACACCGGGTAGTTTGTAATCTCAGTGAGTAAGAAATAAAAATGCCCTGCGCCTTCACAGGTCAGGGTATTTGTTTTTGTAAGTAATTCGGGTGAGTGCACGCCGCTAACACCGCTGCGGCGCCAAGGACGAAGGGGAATTAGGCGATATTGACGGGGAAGGCAATAACATCACTCAACCTTTCCGCATTTAACGCCAGCATCACCAAGCGATCAACCCCTAAAGCCACACCTGAACAATCGGGTAAACCCTGCTTTAGTGCTGCGATAAGATTCATATCGATTGGGTTCTGTGGTAAGCCCCGTTTCGCACGGTTACGGTTATCCTGCTCAAAGCGTTGCAGTTGCTCATCACCGTCAGTCAGCTCTCGGAAACCATTCGCTAGTTCTATCCCCTTGAAGTACACCTCAAAGCGTTCCGCCACACGGTGGTCTTCGGTACTGATTTCAGCCAGAGATGCCTGCGATGCCGGGAAATGATAAATAAATGCCGGTTTATCACGGCCAATATAAGGTTCGACACCCACAGTAAACAACAATTGCAGCAACGTATCGCGATCTTCTTCGGTATCCGCAATATTGCTTAAATCCAGTTTTGCCGCCACTTCACGCAATTGTGCTTTTTCAGCAGACAACGGATCAATATTTAAATGGCGCAAAAACGCTTGCTGATAGGATAAGGTCTCTGCGCTGTTGCAATCCAAAATTTGCTGCAACAGGTCATCCACCTCATTCATTAAACGATACATATCATAATGAGGGCGGTACCATTCCAGCATGGTGAATTCAGGATTATGATAGCGGCCAGCCTCTTCATTGCGGAAACTGCGGCCCAGTTGATAGATAGGGCCACTGCCCGCCGCTAACAACCGCTTCATGTGATATTCCGGGCTGGTCATCATGTACAGCGTCAAACCATCGGCAGCGCCCGGGCCAACAAACCGGGTTTCGAATGGAACTAAATGAATGTCCGTCACTGTCGCTTGGCTCATGGTTGGCGTTTCTACTTCTAATACGCCCCGATCGGCGAAAAAGCGCCGAATCTCTGCCATTATTGCTGCGCGCTTCAACAAATTGGCGATAGGTGCACTTGGCTGCCAGCTTGCCGTGTCGCTCATGGTGGTTAACTCCGAAATCAAACAGGGGATGCAGTCTACCTGTATCCCGCGCCCCAGACAAATCTGTCACTCATCCGCCGAATTCTCGGTCTGGTTCTAGCATTTCACGCTGTAAAAAAACGCCTTTCCCAGCATATCCTGTTTGGGATCACGTTTTTGTCAGTAATGCATTTGAGGCGGTTCAAATAAAACAAAACAATCGATCACATCAAATTTCTGCGACTTATCATTGAGTATAATTATTCCATACAAAAAGTAAGAAATAGCTATTCTTAATATCATCAAGTTAACCGCAGAGAAATAAGTTAGCGGAATAATAATATTAAGAATACCTAAAGAATAATGACTCACTTTATATACTCAAAACCCTTGGCGTTACAGCCAGGCAGTTAGCTAACACCCTGTAACGGCAGGGGCGGAGGGTATAAGATTTTCACTTGAACAATGGAGAAGCGCAGTGCAAACCTTTAACGCCGATCTTGCCATTATCGGGGCCGGAGGTGCTGGCTTACGTGCAGCAATAGCCGCAGCGGAAGCCAACCCCCAACTGAAGATTGCTTTGATCTCGAAAGTTTACCCAATGCGTAGCCATACCGTGGCCGCCGAGGGAGGATCAGCTGCCGTCACACAGGACCACGATACGTTTGACTATCATTTCCACGATACCGTTGCGGGCGGTGACTGGTTATGCGAACAAGATGTTGTTGACCATTTTGTCCACAGTTGCCCCGAAGAAATGGCACAGTTAGAAATTTGGGGCTGCCCATGGAGCCGCAAAGAGGACGGTTCGGTTAACGTTCGCCGTTTCGGTGGTATGAAGATTGAACGTACATGGTTTGCCGCCGATAAAACCGGTTTCCACATGCTGCACACCTTGTTCCAAACCTCCCTTAAGTATCCACAAATTCAGCGTTTTGATGAGCATTTCGTCCTGGATATTCTGGTAGACGAGGGTCAGGCACGTGGTGTGGTTGCCATGAATATGATGGAAGGCACCCGCGTACAAATCCGTGCGAACGCCGTGATCATGGCCACTGGGGGGGCTGGCCGGGTTTATCGCTATAACACCAACGGCGGTATTGTTACCGGTGATGGTATGGGGATGGCATTCCACCATGGCGTTCCACTGCGGGATATGGAATTTGTACAATATCACCCAACGGGCTTGCCGGGGTCTGGCATCCTGATGACTGAAGGCTGCCGTGGTGAAGGCGGAATTCTGGTGAATAAAGACGGCTATCGTTACTTGCAGGATTACGGCATGGGGCCTGAAACGCCACTCGGTGAGCCTAAAAACAAGTACATGGAATTAGGCCCACGGGATAAAGTCTCGCAAGCATTCTGGCATGAATGGCGCGCTGGCCGTACGGTCGCGACCCCACGTGGCGATGTGGTTTATCTTGATTTACGCCATCTGGGTGAGAAGAAGCTGCTTGAGCGCCTGCCGTTTATTTGCGAATTGGCAAAAGCCTATGTCGGCGTTGACCCGGTTAAAGAGCCCATCCCTGTACGCCCAACCGCGCATTACACCATGGGCGGCATCGAAACCAATCCGCAGTGTGAAACCCGAATCAAAGGCTTGTTTGCGGTCGGCGAATGCTCTTCTGTAGGCTTGCACGGCGCTAACCGTTTAGGCTCCAATTCATTGGCTGAACTGGTGGTATTTGGCCGAGTGGCCGGTGAACAAGCCGCTTTACGCGCGATGGAAAGCGGCCCGGCAAATGGCAGCGCACTGGATGCCCAGACTCGTGATGTGGAGACCCGCCTGAGCAACCTGATGAAACAGGAAGGAACAGAGAACTGGTCTAAGATTCGCGATGAAATGGGTCTGTCGATGGAAGAGGGTTGCGGTATTTACCGTACACCAGAACTGATGCAGAAAACGGTGGATAAACTGGCCGAGCTGAAAGAACGCTTCAAACGTGTGAAAATCACCGATCACTCCAGTGTATTTAACACTGACCTGCTCTACACCATTGAGCTGGGTTATGGTTTGGATGTGGCCGAATGTATGGCGCATTCTGCGCTCAATCGTAAAGAATCTCGTGGTGCCCACCAGCGTTTGGACGAAGGCTGTACCGAACGTGATGACGTTAACTTCCTCAAACACACCTTAGCCTTCCATACGCCGGGTGGTGCACCGCGTATTGAATACAGCGATGTGAAAATCACCAAACTGGTACCGGCCAAGCGGGTCTATGGTGGCGAAGCCACCGCCCAAGACGCGAAAGACGCAAAAGATGCACAAGATTTAAAGGATAAGGAGCAAGCGAATGACTGATATGAAAGTCCTGAAAATGGAAGTCATGCGCTATAACCCGGAACGTGATAGCGAACCTCACTTTGAAACCTTCGAAGTGCCTTACGATGAACAGACGTCTCTGCTGGATGCACTGGGTTATATCAAAGATAACCTGGCACCGGATCTCTCCTATCGCTGGTCTTGTCGAATGGCGATTTGTGGTTCCTGCGGCATGATGGTCAACAAGGTGCCAAAACTCGCCTGTAAGACCTTCCTGCGGGAATATACTGCGGGGATGAAAGTCGAAGCATTGGGTAACTTCCCGATTGAACGTGATTTAGTGGTTGATATGACTCACTTTATCGAGAGTCTGGAAGCCATCAAACCTTATATCATTGGTAACGAACGCCTACCCAAGGATGGCCCGAACAAGCAGACGCCAGCCCAGATGGCGAAATACCATCAGTTCTCTGGCTGTATCAACTGTGGTTTGTGCTATGCCGCCTGCCCACAGTTTGGCTTAAACCCTGAGTTTATTGGCCCCGCAGCAATCACCCTGGCGCATCGTTACAATTTGGACAACCGTGACCACGGTAAGAAAGAGCGTATGCCTCAGCTAAACGGTAAAAATGGTGTCTGGAGCTGTACCTTCGTCGGCTACTGTTCTGAAGTGTGTCCAAAACACGTTGATCCCGCGGCGGCTATCCAGCAGGGCAAGATCGACAGTGCGAAAGACTTCATGATCGCCATGCTGAAACCACAATAAGGGAGGGGAGACAGTAATGACAACCAAACGTAAAGCTTATGTTCGTACCATGGCTCCAAACTGGTGGCAACAGCTTGGTTTCTACCGTTTTTATATGTTGCGTGAAGGTACATCCATTCCAGCCGTGTGGTTTAGTGTGCTATTGATTTACGGTGTATTCGCACTGAAGAGTGGCCCCGCAGGGTGGGAAGGGTTTGTCAGCTTCCTGCAAAACCCGCTGGTGCTATTTCTGAATATCCTTACGCTATTTGCCGCGCTGCTACATACCAAAACCTGGTTTGAGCTGGCGCCGAAAGCGGTCAATATTATCGTTAAAAGCGAAAAAATGGGTCCAGAGCCAATGATTAAGGCGCTATGGGTTGTGACTGTCGTGGCTAGCGCGATTATCCTGGCTGTCGCCTTACTCTAACCCGGAGGAGAAAAAGATGAATCAAGTCCCTAAACGCTCCGATGAACCGATCTTCTGGGGTCTGTTTGGTGCGGGTGGCATGTGGGGTGCAATTATTGCCCCTGTGATTATTCTGCTGGTCGCGATTTTGTTGCCATTGGGTGCATTCCCAGGCGACGCGCTGAGCTACGAACGCATTCTGGCATTTTGTCAGAGCTTTATTGGCCGGGTATTCCTGCTGCTGATGATCATTTTGCCTTTGTGGTGCGGTTTACACCGTATTCATCATGCAATGCATGATTTGAAAATCCACGTCCCGGCAGGGAAATGGGTATTCTATGGCCTTGCGGCAATCTTGAGTGTGGTCACTTTTATCGGTGTACTGACGCTGTAGCCGTAGTCACCACATGCCATATTCGCGGCCTGCTGTTCTGGCAGGCCGTTCTTTGTGCCCAGAAAACCCCCAGCTAGGCTGGGGGTTCAGTAAAGCTTTCAGCTTTGGGTCAGTTATAAAAACCCCTTTTGATTTGTTAAAACAGTTTGCGGTCTGGCAACTGCAAATGTTCAACAAGAAATCAAAAGGGGGTCCCAATGAGGGATGAAAAGAGCTTAGCGCACACCCGATGGAACTGTAAATATCATATAGTTTTTGCGCCGAAGTACCGAAGGCAGGTGTTCTACAGGGAAAAACGCAGAGCGATTGGCAGTATTTTAAGAAAACTGTGCGAATGGAAAAACGTGAATATCCTGGAAGCAGAATGCTGTGTGGATCACATCCATATGCTTCTGGAGATCCCGCCCAAGATGAGTGTCTCGGGATTTATGGGGTACCTGAAGGGAAAGAGCAGTCTGATGCTTTATGAGCAGTTTGGCGATTTGAAGTTCAAATACCGTAACAGGGAGTTTTGGTGTCGAGGGTATTACGTTGATACGGTAGGGAAAAACACGGCCAGGATACAAGAATACATAAAGCACCAATTGGAAGAGGATAAAATGGGTGAGCAACTCTCGATCCCGTATCCCGGTAGCCCGTTTACGGGCCGTAAGTAATCCATAGATGCAAATGTCAGATCGCGATGCGCCTGTTAGGGCGCGGCTGGTAACAGAGCCTTATAGGCGCATATGAAAAACCTCCGGCTATGCCGGAGGATATTTATTGGTTAAAGCGCTCAGTTCGGTTGCCAAAATTTTACGACTCATTTGACCTCCGTAGGCCAACCGGCGAAGGGCGCAGCCCCCTTATGGCACATAACGTTATAACTCAAGCGTTATGACGCCAACTTCAAGCCGATAATCCCTGCCAGAATCAGCCCCAAGCTTAGTATCCGCGCCAGACTGGCCGATTCCCCCAGTAGCACAATGCCTAAAATGGCCGTACCTACCGCACCAATGCCGGTCCAGACCGCGTAAGCCGTGCCTGCTGGCAAACTTTTCATCGCATAGGCCAATAGAAAAACACTGGCAGCCATTGCGACGAGGGTAATAATGCTCGGCGTCAGCCGCGAAAAACCATGAGAATACTTCAGGCCAATAGCCCAAATAACCTCTAATAAACCTGCAATAACCAGAATAATCCAAGCCATGGTAACCACCTCGCTCAGGCGGGGCCGTCCCCGAAAAACAGATGCGTAACTGGGTCGTCCCAGCCAGCAGAGAGATAAGCGCGATACATTATCATGCTCAATAATTAGCGGCAATATTGCTAGCCCCAGATAGCAGAAAACCGCCATTTAAGCGGTTTCCTTTCGTTCTTAGCGCGATTGATTACGACGTAGTTCTGACGAACCTCGCCATGACAAACTGGCTATTACAAACCTAGCTATCACGGCTTACTTCACGCGAGAAACATATTCGCCAGAGCGGGTATCAACTTTGATGATTTCGCCGACCTGTACGAATAATGGCACTTTAACCACGGCACCGGTGCTCAAGGTTGCAGGCTTACCACCTGTACCCGCAGTGTCGCCTTTCAGGCCTGGATCAGTATCAACGATTTCAAGCTCAACAAAGTTTGGTGGGGTCACAGCAATTGGCTGGCCGTTCCACAGAGTTACGATACATTCAGCTTGATCAATCAGCCATTTACCGTTATCACCAACGGCCTTGGCATCAGCTTGCAGCTGTTCGTAAGTCTCGTTATTCATGAAATGCCAGAACTCACCGTCGTTATACAGGTAAGTCAGGTTCATATCATTAACGTCGGCACCTTCCAGAGAATCTGTTGATTTGAAGGTCTTTTCAACGCGCCCGCCAGTCAGTAAGCGGCGCATCTTAACACGCGCAAAAGCCTGGCCTTTGCCGGGTTTTACGAATTCGCTGGACTCAACTGCATAAGGTTCGCCCTCGAACATGATTTTAAGACCGGGACGAAAATCGTTGCTATAATAACTGGCCATGATGGTCCTCAAGAAACTGGTAGTAAGCCTAAAAAATGGCAAGCATTGTAACCCGAAACATGCCAATTAGAGAAGATTGGTTGCAACAACTCGCCGATGTAATTACCGATCCGGACGAATTGCTACGTATTTTGTTCTTAAATGAACACCCTCACCTGCAACAAGGCTCTGGTGCTCGTCGTTTATTCCCCCTACGCGTACCCCGCGCTTTTGTTGCCCGTATGCAACCTGGGAATGCATCAGACCCTTTATTACTTCAGGTGCTGACCGCACGTGAAGAGTTTATTACCGCTCCCGGTTTTACCCACGATCCACTTGATGAACAGCGCAGCGTCGTTCCTGGCCTGTTACATAAATACCGTAACCGCGCGCTATTGTTGGTCAAAGGTGGCTGTGCAGTCAATTGCCGCTATTGCTTCCGCCGCCATTTCCCTTATCAGGACAATCAAGGCAATAAAGCTAATTGGCTACAAGCACTGGATTATATTCGTCAACACCCTGAACTGGACGAGATCATTTTTTCAGGGGGTGATCCGTTAATGGCAAAAGATCACGAACTCAGTTGGTTACTGGATCAATTGGAGGATATAAAACATATCCGGCGGTTACGTATCCATACCCGATTACCGGTGGTGATCCCTGCCCGTATTACTGCAACCCTGTGTCAACGGTTGGGAAGCTCACGGTTACAGGTATTAATGGTGACACATATCAACCATGCCAACGAAATAGACCCGCCCCTGCGAGACAGTATGGCACGGTTGAAGCAGGCTGGTGTGACGCTATTAAACCAGAGTGTATTACTGCGTGGGGTGAATAATGATGCGGATGTACTGGCAACATTAAGCAATGCCTTATTTGATGCCGGAATTTTGCCTTATTACATTCATGTATTGGATAAAGTACAGGGCGCAGCCCACTTTATGGTCGATGATGATGAAGCCCGGCAATTGATGAAAGGTTTACTAAGCCGTGTATCTGGTTACCTGGTACCGCGTCTCACAAGAGAAGTGGGTGGAGAGCCAAGTAAGACACCATTGGATTTGAGACTGACGCAAAATTAATCACTGCCCAAGCAAGACCCACAAGGACTCATCTCAACGACTCTCTATTCGATAAAACTCAGGAGAGGTTATTGACAACGCTATTTTTAGCCTCGTGAATGAAGGATTGACCGCACCTATGGGGGCACTCCGGCTGCTTACGCCACTACGACCCCAACGGCACGTTTCCCCTTCAATTAACGTTGTCAGCAGCCTGAGGGGATACCTTAATATCCCCCTGCTTTGTTTACGATGAAAAAACGTAGAACAAAGCACAGCCACTCATACCCACTACATTTGAGCAATTAAGGGCATTTATAAACTTGACCAACCATTTTACTTTCTAGTGGTGCAAAGCTTGATAAGAAGGTTTCACTCGGGCTGGTTGCGCCATAGATGACGTTGCCACCCATTGCCGCTGCTTTATTACGCAGGTCATTTGCTGCACCACGCATTGAGCTGCTTTCCCCGCCCTGACCTGATAACCAGTTACTTTGAGTACCGGTTACTTGCCCGACTAGCTGGCACTCACTGCCAGGCTGAGTATCAGAAAACTTCACTTGCTCACCCGCCGAACTCAATGTGTTAGAGGAGCTACAACCCGCCAACACCAGTACGGCTGAAAGGCCAAGTAATGTCTTAATCTTCAGTAAGACATTACTCTTGAGTAAAATATGACTTCTTAACAGCACATTAATCCGCATTTCTTTCCCCATTCGACGTTTGAGAGTCACGCTAAAGATTACCAGAAAGCACCGCTGCCGCTTAGGCACCCGTTGCCGAAGTTGTCCAGACACAAGGCTCTGAGAAATAGACCTACAATAAGAGGTGTTGCAGCAAGACAGCAAACAAAAGCCCCCCGATGAACTTTAAAAAACAAGTGATTCGGGTGACAAATCTGCCAAGAGCAGATTTGAACGCTGTTTGCAGCGGCCTCTCAGAGGTGAGGTCCATGGATGGACCGAATAACGAGCGCCGCTAACACTGCTGTAACAGCAAATATAAAGGGTATAACAGTTTACACATTAAATCAGCGTGATAGATAAAAAAAGTCCAGCAATCATCACACAGAATAGAATAAAGCCGCTTTAGGACGTTATATTGCAAAATGTAGGTCAGAAAGAATTGAGTGTAGAACTCAGTTGTGGCGTGGTTATGACCGATATCAGAGGCAACAGATTTAGCGCTTAACACAATTTTAATTACAGTCTTCACAAAATAAAAGCGAGCAGGTCACCCTACTCGCTTTTATCAACAGCTTTACCTTTCGCTGCCCTTAACTACTTTTTAGCAAAAAGCACCAAAGGCCACAGAAAGGCTGGGAGCATTACATCATGCCGCCCATACCACCCATACCACCCATGCCGCCAGCGCCCATATCAGCACCTTTGTCATCACGTGGCAGGTCAGTAACCATGCACTCGGTGGTAATCATCAGACCAGCAATAGAGGCTGCGTACTGCAGAGCAGAACGCGTCACTTTAGTTGGATCCAAGATACCCATCGCGATCATGTCGCCGTATTCTTCAGTATAAGCGTTGTAACCGAAGCTACCTTCACCCGCTTTAACTTTGTTCGCGATAACAGAGGCTTCTTCACCCGCGTTAACCACGATCTGACGCAGTGGAGATTCCATCGCACGCAGAGCCACTTTAATACCCACGTTCTGGTCTTCGTTATCGCCTTTCAGGCCAGCGATAGCGTGAGCTGCACGAATCAGTGCAACACCACCACCCGCTACGACGCCTTCTTCTACTGCGGCACGAGTTGCATGCAGAGCATCTTCAACGCGTGCTTTCTTCTCTTTCATTTCAACTTCAGTTGCGGCGCCCACTTTGATAACGGCAACGCCGCCAGCCAGTTTAGCAACACGCTCTTGCAGTTTTTCTTTGTCGTAGTCAGAAGTGGCATCTTCAATCTGCTGACGAATCTGAGCCACACGGCCTTGGATTGCCGCTTCATCGCCTACGCCATCAATAATGATGGTGGTGTCTTTGTTGATAACAACACGTTTCGCCTGACCCAGATCTTCCAGAGTAGTTTTTTCCAGTTCCAGACCGATCTCTTCAGAGATAACAGTACCCGCAGTCAGGGTCGCGATGTCTTGCAGCATCGCTTTACGACGGTCGCCGAAGCCAGGTGCTTTAACCGCTGCAACTTTAACGATACCGCGCATGGTGTTCACTACCAGAGTCGCCAGGGCTTCGCCTTCAACGTCTTCTGCAATGATCAGCAGTGGCTTGCCGGCTTTCGCTACGGCTTCCAGAACTGGCAGCATTTCACGGATGTTAGAGATTTTCTTGTCAGCCAACAGAATGAATGGGCTTTCAAGTTCAATAGAGCCAGTTTCTGGTTTATTGATGAAGTAAGGAGACAGGTAGCCGCGATCGAACTGCATACCTTCTACAACGTCCAACTCGTCTTGCAGGCCTGAACCTTCTTCAACGGTGATAACGCCTTCTTTACCGACTTTTTCCATCGCTTGAGCGATCAGTTCGCCAACGGTTGAGTCGGAGTTTGCAGAGATGGTACCGACCTGAGCAATCGCTTTGGAATCAGAGCAAGGTACAGACAGTTTTTTCAGCTCTTCTACCGCTGCGATAACGGCTTTGTCGATGCCGCGCTTCAGATCCATTGGGTTCATGCCTGCGGCAACTGCTTTCAGGCCTTCAGTGATGATGGATTGAGCCAATACTGTTGCAGTCGTGGTACCGTCACCCGCAGCATCATTTGCTTTAGAGGCAACTTCTTTAACCATCTGTGCGCCCATGTTCTCGAACTTGTCTTCCAGTTCGATTTCACGTGCAACAGAAACACCGTCTTTAGTGATCGTTGGAGAACCGAAAGACTTATCCAGAACTACGTTACGGCCTTTAGGGCCCAGAGTCACTTTCACTGCATCAGCAAGGATGTTTACGCCGCGTAGCATTTTAATGCGAGCGTCGTTACCGAATTTTACGTCTTTAGCTGCCATTGGTATTTCCCTTAACTCGTTCAGTTCAGAAGATTAGAGAGCGTGATTACGCTTCAACAATTGCCAGAATGTCGCTTTCGGACATGATCAACACTTCTTCATTGTCGATCTTCTCAGCCTTCACGCCGTAACCATCGTTGAAAATCACGACGTCGCCGACTTTCACATCCAACGGCTTGATTTCACCGTTATCCAGGATGCGACCATTGCCGACTGCCAGGACTTCGCCACGAGTAGATTTACCCGCTGCAGTGCCAGTCAGAACGATGCCGCCAGCAGATTTAGATTCAACTTCTTTGCGCTTGACGATAACGCGGTCATGCAATGGACGAATTTTCATTGATAGCTCTCCTATGAGAAGGTCCGTATCAGATTAAGATTAATACCGGTATGACTTCATAACCGATACCGTGGCTTTCTAAGTGGGGGCGACTTCTTATTCCTTCAAGGGAGGCGACCAAAAAAATTTCATTTTTTTCTCGCCTGGCGGTAGATAATTTTATCCGCCTATCGCCTACGGTACAAAGAAAGCACTATGATTTACTTTATAAATTTATGATTAATAAACAGGCTATTAGAAAATTACCCTCCTTTTTATTTATCATCTTTAAAACTATCATCGTTAGAACGACTATTTGCTACTTGCTCATTTTTATCCGGACGGTGCTCCACCGTAAAACGGTCATCGTCTTTACGCTGAAACTCGCCATCAAAAGTATCCCCGCCACTCATTGGGCCAGAACCATGGCGGTTACCAAAGCTATCGTTACCAAAGCCACCATTACCAAAGCCAGCACCGCCAAAGCTACCGCCACGATAAATGTTCAAGTGCGGCATCAATTTCAGCGTTAATGTTTTTTGAACCCAAGGCAATAGCAACAACAGGCCAAGGAAATCAGTGAAGAAGCCGGGGATCAGCAACAAAATACCGGCCAAGACCAGTGAAACACTTTTGATCATCTCAGCCGCCGGGCTCTCACCCGCCGCCAGCTTTTGTTGCATCTGGATAAAGGTTTTTATGCCCTGATTACGTACCAGTGAGATGCCTACACAGGAGCTAATGATCACCAGCAGCAGGGTGATTGGTACCCCTAATACTGCGGCAACCTTGATGAATATCGATATTTCTATATATGCCAATAAAAATATCAGCGCAAACGGTAACCAACGCACCGTATTCTCCTTAATTTTAATCATTCAGTACCCCTCATCAGGCTATTAGCCTGTCTGACAGATACCATGAAAACCTTGACCCTGTAGGTACTGATACGGCTATTTTCCTCTATTCGCGGATTTTAGCGTCAGCGCCCCCCTTCAACATCGGTCAACTCTACTAAAATGGTGGTGAACAAAGCACTTTTCAAGCCGAGGTAACCGTTTTATTACTCATTAAACTAAGTGTGAGAGCAATCACAGATATCAGATCATCTTGATTAATTCCGGTCATATAGTGATCTTAGTTCAAGGCTTTTTATTGCTAAGCAGCATATCATCCTGCCAGCAATAAGATGGGTGGTTAATATTTCCGTGCATATCGCGCATCACCGCATCATATTACTGACAGCAGCATAAATCAGTTAACAAATACAATACAAGACAGCACAAATAGAGAAGGTTCTCATGTCAAATAACATTCGTATTGAAGAAGACCTGTTAGGTACACGAGAAGTCCCCGCAGAGGCTTACTACGGTGTTCATACCCTGCGTGCGATTGAAAACTTCTATATCAGTAACAGTAAAATCAGTGACGTGCCGGAATTTGTACGTGGCATGGTCATGGTAAAAAAAGCGGCGGCAATGGCTAACAAAGAGTTGCATACCATCCCGCGTAAAATTGCAGACATCATTATTCAGGCATGTGATGAAGTTCTGGATAAAGGGAAATGTATGGATCAGTTCCCCGTTGATGTGTTCCAGGGCGGCGCAGGTACCTCTCTCAATATGAACACCAACGAGGTCTTGGCCAATATTGGCCTGGAGCTGATGGGCCACCAAAAAGGGGAATATCAGTACCTTAACCCTAACGACCATCTGAACAAATGCCAGTCCACCAACGATGCCTACCCAACCGGTTTCCGCATTGCGGTCTACGCCTCCATCCTCAAGTTGATCGATGCTATCAACCAATTAGGCGAAGGTTTCGGTAGAAAATCTAAAGAATTCGAGAAAATTCTGAAAATGGGCCGTACCCAATTACAGGATGCCGTACCCATGACTCTGGGCCAGGAATTCCGCGCTTTCCAGGTGTTATTGAATGAAGAAACCAAGAACCTGCAACGGACCGCCGAGTTGCTATTGGAAGTCAACCTGGGTGCCACTGCCATCGGCACTGCGCTGAATACACCAGAAGGTTATTCACAACTTGCCGTGCAGAAACTGGCAGAAATCAGCGGATTAGCCTGTGTTCCTGCCGAAGATTTGATCGAAGCGACCTCTGATTGCGGCGCTTACGTGATGGTACACAGCGCCCTGAAACGCCTGGCTGTTAAGATGTCAAAAATCTGTAACGACCTACGTTTGCTCTCATCTGGCCCACGTACTGGTTTGAATGAAATCAACCTGCCAGAATTGCAGGCGGGCTCTTCTATCATGCCTGCAAAAGTGAACCCGGTGATCCCTGAAGTTGTAAATCAGGTTTGTTTTAAGGTGATCGGCAACGATACTTGCATTACTATGGCGGCTGAAGCGGGTCAGCTTCAGTTAAACTTGATGGAACCGGTAATTGGTCAGGCCATGTTTGAGTCTATCCATATCCTGACTAATGCGTGTTACAACCTGTTAGAGAAGTGCATCAATGGCATTACCGCTAACAAAGAGGTCTGCGAGCGCTACGTCTTTAACTCCATAGGCATCGTCACTTATCTTAACCCGTTCATTGGCCACCATAATGGTGACATTGTGGGTAAAATCTGTGCGGAAACCGGTAAAAATGTGCGGGAAGTGGTTCTGGAGCGCGGTTTGTTAACTGAAGCCGAACTGGACGACATTTTCTCTGTTGAAAACCTGATGCACCCAGCCTATAAAGCGAAACGTTATACCGATGAAAATGAACAATAATGTAAATATTCGGTAGCCCTCTAAGGCACGCATGCTCCTCTGGACAGCGTGCCTTTTTACTTTCTGGCAAACACAATTTTTTAACTTTTACGTTCAAATTTAAACAAGGAGTAAACACTATGATAGCCGTAGAATTAGTCATCGTTCTGCTGGCCATTTTTCTTGGGGCCAGGTTAGGTGGTATTGGTATAGGTTTTGCAGGCGGAATTGGTGTTCTGGTATTGGCGATCATTGGTGTCAAACCCGGCAGTATCCCGTTTGATGTTATTTCAATCATCATGGCGGTGATTGCCGCTATCTCTGCGATGCAAGTTGCAGGGGGGATGGATTATCTGGTGCAGCAAACTGAAAAGTTACTGCGTAAGAACCCAAAACACATCACCATTCTTGCGCCGCTGGTCACTTATTTTCTGACCATCTTCGCCGGGACCGGTAACATTTCACTGTCAGCTCTGCCAGTCATTGCCGAAGTCGCGAAAGAACAGGGCATCAAACCTTGCCGCCCACTGTCTACCGCTGTCGTTTCCGCACAGATAGCCATTACCGCATCCCCGATTTCTGCGGCAGTGGTATATATGTCTTCGGTCATGGAAGGCCAGGGTGTCAGCTATTTACATCTGCTGATGATCGTTATTCCCTCCACCCTTTGTGCCGTATTTGTGATGTCTCTCATCGTCTCTTGGTGCTTTAGCTCCAAGCTGTCCGATGATCCTATTTACCTGAAACGTTTGGAAGAAGGTTTAGTCACCCTGCGTGGCGACACCGTAAAAGTGATCAAACCACGGGCGAAAACTTCCGTTCTGCTGTTCCTGGCTGGGGTACTTTGTGTGGTGGCTTATGCGATCATCAACAGCCCAAGTGTTGGGCTCGTTGAAACACCGCTGATGAACACCACTAACGCTATCCTGATCATCATGCTGAGTGTCGCTACCATCACCACGCTGGTCTGCTCGGTTGATACGGATTCGATCTTGAACTCCAGCACCTTCAAAGCCGGTATGAGCGCTTGTATCTGTATCCTGGGTGTGGCCTGGTTGGGTGATACCTTTGTACAACACAACCTTGAGTGGATTAAAGAGACCGCGGGTAGCTTGATTCAAGCGCACTCATGGTTACTGGCTGTGATTTTCTTCTTCTGCTCCGCCCTGCTTTACTCTCAAGCTGCAACCGCCAAGGCATTAATGCCAATGGCGCTGGCGCTGAACGTTTCACCATTGGCGGCAATTGCCTCTTTCGCGGCAGTTTCTGGCCTGTTCATCCTGCCAACCTACCCAACACTGGTGGCTGCGGTGCAAATGGATGACACAGGGACCACCCGTATTGGTCGCTTTGTGTTTAACCACCCGTTCTTTATCCCTGGCACCATCGGGGTTGCACTGGCCGTTTGTTTCGGCTTTGTGATGGGCGGTCTGGTTCTGTAATCTGTCTGATGGGGCGCATCATGCGCCCCAATAACTTCGGTCTATCTCTCACCGTTACATAAATCATCTTCTGACTGGCCCCGGCTTCGGGGTATAGTATGATTTGTAAGCTTATTACGTAACATATCGCGTTATCACGCCGCTCTCGACACCATCATAAAACAGCGCGACCGAAGAGGTTAATATGTCTGATTCTGATGCTATGACTGATCCAAATGCAGTGTCTTATTCAAATGCTATCGTGGTATTGTGCACCGCCCCCGATGAAGCCAGCGCGCAAAATCTAGCCGCGCAGGTTCTGGGGGAGAAACTGGCCGCCTGTGTCACGTTGTTGCCGGGGGCGACCTCACTTTATTACTGGGAAGGTAAACTCGAACAAGAGTATGAGGTTCAGCTCTTGTTCAAGAGCAATACTGACCATCAGCAGGCCCTTCTCACTTATATCAAACAACATCACCCCTACCAGACGCCGGAATTACTGGTGCTACCGGTACGAGACGGAGATAAAGATTACCTGTCATGGCTCAACGCTTCATTACTCTGATCCTGCTGCTGTGCAGCGTATTACTCGCCCCGCACAGCGCCCAGTCCTCACTCTTTGGTGAGAACGCCTCTTTTGGTACCAAAAACAGTCAGAGCCGGTTTATTCCGGTCGATCAAGCGTTCGCCTTTGATTTCCACCAGCAAGGCGATCAGCTGAATCTGAGTTGGCAAATCCATCCCGGTTACTACCTGTATCGCCAGCAAATAAAAATTGTACCGCAGCAAGCGGCTCTGGGAGCATTCACCCTGCCGGAAGGCATTACGCATCATGATGAGTTCTATGGTGAAGTCGAGATTTTCAAGCAGCAGTTAACCCTGAAAATCCCCATTACGCAGGCGGCTGAACAGGCTAGCGTCAGTGTGACCTATCAGGGCTGTGCGGAAGCCGGCTTCTGTTATCCACCAGAAACGCGGGTGATCCCACTTGATGTGGTCGTTGCTGCTTCCACGGCTTCAGGCACTGCTGCCGTCAATTCGTCCGCTACCGTCAATCCACCAGCGACAACACAGCCAGAGGGCGATGCCACACCAGTACCGTCTACGTTACCCTTCTCTCCCTTGTGGGCGCTGCTAATCGGTATCGGGATTGCGTTTACCCCCTGTGTTTTACCGATGTATCCATTGATTTCAGCCGTCATTCTTGGCCGTGAAAAACCACACAGCCAACGGCGAATACTGATATTAGCGGTGGTGTACGTACAAGGGATGGCGCTGACCTATACCTTGCTAGGGTTAGTGGTTGCGGCAGCAGGTTTACAGTTCCAGGCCGCGCTACAGCATCCTTATGTGTTGATTGGCTTGTCGGTATTATTCGTGCTGTTGGCATTATCAATGTTCGGCCTGTATTCATTGCAATTACCTTCATCGTTACAGACCCGCCTGACACAGTGGAGTAATAGCCAACGTGGCGGCTCACTGGCCGGTGTATTTGCGATGGGTGCACTGGCGGGTCTGATTTGTTCTCCCTGCACTACCGCACCGCTGAGCGCGATCCTGCTCTATATTGCCCAAAGCGGTAATATGCTGGCCGGTGGTGGGACCTTGTACCTATATGCGCTTGGGATGGGGATCCCGCTAGTGGTTGTCACCCTGTTCGGCAACAAGCTCATTCCACGCAGCGGTCCGTGGATGCAATATGTCAAAGAGGCTTTTGGTTTTGTGATCCTGGCGCTGCCCGTGTTTTTACTGGAAAGGGTGCTGGGGGATGTCTGGGGTTTACGTTTATGGAGCCTGCTGGCCGTCGCGTTCTTTGGCTGGGCGTTTGTATTGAGCCTGAAAGCGCACGCTGGTTGGGTGCGGGTCTGCCAGTTATTGCTCTTGGCCGCACTGTTGATCGTGGCTCGCCCCTTGCAAGATTGGGCCTTTAACGGCAACACGCAGCAGAACGCAGTCAAGCATATAAACTTTCAACCAGTGGCTAATTTACCCCAATTGCAAGCCGTATTAGCGCAGGCGCAGGGTAAACCGGTGATGCTCGATCTGTATGCAGACTGGTGTGTGGCCTGTAAAGAGTTTGAGAAATACACTTTCAGTGATGATAAGGTCCAGCGCCAGTTAGCCAATACCCTGTTGCTGCAAGCGGATGTCACCGCCAACAATGCTGAACATGCCACATTATTGAAGAAATTTAACGTGTTAGGTTTACCCACTATTCTGTTTTTTGATTCTCAGGGCAACGAGATCACTGCCGCACGGGTCACCGGGTTTATGGACGCTGCGCAATTCTTACAGCATTTACAAAACACCCCCGCGGTTACAAAATAAATAGCTGTCGCCACGGCGAGTAGGTCTCGCCGTGGCATAATCAACGCTCAATCACGACAAGTCATGGTACAACTGCGGCGTCTGATAACCGTTTTTTCAACTGGCTGTATTGTTGCTCAACATATTGCTCTGCCGCAGTTTGATCGCTAATCGCCTCGACCTTAACCGCACAATGTTTAAATTCCGGTGTTTTTGACACGGGATCAACATGGTCCACAGTCAGTTCATTACAGGCCCCAATCCACCACTGATAGGTCATATACACCGCACCACGATTAGCCCGTTCGGTCACACTGGCACGGGCGATCACTTTCCCGCGTCGTGATGAAATCCAGATCAGCGCCTGATCGATAACCCCCAAATAGCTGGCATCCTCAGGATGGATTTGCACATAGCCCGGCTCATCCGCCAAGATTTTTAGCGTGCCGCAGTTACCGGTCATTGAGCGGCAACTGTAATGCCCCACTTCACGCACGGTACAGAGGGCCAGAGGATAATCACTGTCGGTCTGCTCATGAGGCGGCTGCCACGGCGCGCAACTGAGCAAACCTTTGCCGTCAGCCGTCGCGAATTGGTTATCGGTATAGAGATAAGGTGTTCCAGGGTGATCTTCGGTTGGGCAAGGCCATTGCACGTAGCCCAATCCTGCCAGTTTCTCATAGGTGACCCCAGCGAATGGCGGGCACAGGCCACGCATCTCATCCCAGATTTGCTGCGTATTTTGGTATGCCATCGGGTAACCCATGGCGGTTGATATCAGGCTGATAATCTCCCAGTCCGGTTTCACATCCCCTTTCGGTTCAATGGCTTTATTAAAGTGCTGGAACCCCCGGTCAGCACTGGTATAGACCCCTTCATGCTCCCCCCAGGATGTTGCAGGCAGTACGACATCCGCCAGTTCTGCCGTTTTGGTCATAAAGATATCCTGCACCACGACCAGATCCAGTGCGGCAAAAGCCGCACGCATCGCCGCTAAATCTGGCTCGGTCTGGATTGGATCTTCACCAAATACGTAGTAGGCCTTAAGCTTCCCTTCTGCCACTTTATGCGGCACATCAGTAATCGAATACCCAACATGCGCGGGCAGTTCAGCGACCCCCCAGGCGTGAGCAAAACGCGCTCTGGCCTCACTGTCGGTCACTTTTTCATAGCCGGGGAAGGTATTCGGCAACACGCCCATATCACACGCGCCCTGTACATTATTCTGACCTCGTACTGGCCCGACGCCCACATTTGGTCGCCCCAGATTACCGGTTAATAACGCTAACGAAGAGAGCCCTTTCACCACATCAACCGCCTGGCCCCATTGGGTCACGCCCATCCCCCATAGAAGGGTGGCCGCAGGGGCCGCAGCATAAGTGCGCATGGCCTGACGCACCGCTTTGGCAGACAGCCCCGTAATCGGTTCAACATCCTCTGGGCGGTATGCGGCAACGCCTGCTTTCAGTTCATCAAAGCCACGGGTATGGTCGCGGACATAATTTGCGTCGTAGAGTTTTTCTTCAATCAGAACATGAATAAATGCATTGACCAGTGCCATGTTGGCACCATTTTTCAGCGGCAACCATTGATCGGCGATACGGGCGGTTTCGATATGCCGTGGATCACAGACAATAAGTTTAGCCCCCTTATTTTTGGCTTTCAGAATACGTCTGGCAACAATGGGGTGAGAATCCGCCGCGTTATAACCAAAGACCAAAATGCAGTCAGTATTCTCAATTTCACCGATAGAGTTGCTCATCGCGCCGTTACCCAGCGTTTGCTGCAATCCAGCCACTGACGGGCCATGGCACAGGCGGGCGCAGCAATCAATATTGTTGGTACCGATCGCCGCACGAGCAAATTTTTGCATCACATAATTGGCTTCGTTACCTGGCCCACGGGAAGAGCCCGTCATCATGATGGCATCAGGCCCATGACGTTCTTTTATGGCGCTAAGTTTAGCCGTGATAAACGCAATCGCCGCCTCCCAACTCACGGGCTGAAACGCCTCGCCTCGCTGACGCCGCAATAAGGGCGTGGTCAACCGTGGCGTCAACAAGCGGGTATCGTTAAGAAAATCCCAGCCGTAGTACCCTTTCAGACACAACGCTCCCTGATTAGTGACACCATCAGCGGGTTCGGCACCGACAATCTCGCCGTCTTCGACCAATAAATTTAACTTACATCCCGAGCCGCAATAGGGGCAGACCGTGAGGATCTTTTTCATTTTTTATCCTTATGATCGTAGGTTAACGGGCGATACCTGGTGCGCTGCCTCGTGCGGCCCGCAACTGTTTTTCGCGCTGTAGGGCTTCCAATACCCCTGGCGTCACCAGTTTCAATGCATTAGTCGGGCAGACCTCAATACAAGCTGGGCCGGATTCCCGCTGATGGCATAAATCGCATTTATGCGCCTGTGCTCGCCCTGATCCACTCGCCATCACCGGTTGACTGTCTGCCGCCTGTTGACCATCGGCTGGCCGCTCAATAATGCTCATGGCACCAAACGGGCACACCAACATGCAGGTTTTACAGCCGATACACCGCGACGCCAGCAGTTGCACACCATGGGACCCCGTGATAATCGCCCCGTTTGGGCAGGCGTTTTCGCACGGCGCATCTTCACATTGATGGCAGAGTATCGGTGTGCTGACCGCAAAGCTTTTCATGACGCTCAGGCGTGGGTGAAACTGCTCCGGCATAAGGGTACTGACCTTATTATCTGCGCTATGCGCCACCACACAGGCGATTTCACAGGTCCGGCAGCCAATGCACTGAGTCATATCAGCGATAACAAAACGGTTCATCTTTCTCTCCTGGCCGCAGGCGTTATAAAACGTTCAAATAATACGCAATACTCTCTGCCGCTTTGCGCCCCTCCGCGATGGCGGTCACAATCAAGTCAGCTCCTCGCACAATGTCGCCACCGGCAAAAATTTTGGGATTACTGGTTTGATAGGGATAGCCGGAGATAGTCGGCGCAACCACGCGCCCCTGTTTATCCAGCACCACGTTATGTTCTGCCAGCCATGACATCCGGTGCGGGCTGAAACCAAAGGCCATGATCACGGCATCAGCAGGAATAAGATGCTCGGAACCGGTGATAGGCAGGGCTTGTCGCCGCCCTTGGGCATCTGCCTGTCCCATTTCAGTGCGAACCATCTTGATACCCGTCACCTGTCCCGATTCATCGACCACAATGCTCATCGGCTGGAGGTTGAACATAAATTCAGCCCCCTCCTCACGCGCATTTTTCACCTCACGTTTAGAACCAGGCATATTCTTCTCATCACGCCGATACGCGCACACTACGCGGCTTGCCCCCTGACGCAGGGAGGTTCGAACACAATCCATGGCGGTATCACCGCCCCCCAACACCACCACGCGTTGGTCCTGCATACTGACATAAGGGTGAGCGCCATTGGCGGTGTAACCCATCAAATGCTGGGTGTTACCGATCAGGAATGGCAAGGCATCGTAAACGCCCTGAGCATCCTCATTTTCTAATCCTGAGCGCATGGAACGGTAGGTCCCAACCCCGAGGAACAGAGCATCGAAGTCGTGGAGCAGGTTTTCCATGGTGATATCGCGGCCAATTTCTGTATTCAGGCAAAACTCCACGCCCATCTCGGTGAAAATTTCTCTCCGCCGAGTCATCACCGATTTTTCCAGCTTGAAAGCCGGAATACCAAATGTCAGCAAACCGCCAATTTCGGGATAACGATCAAACACCACTGGCGTGATGCCATTACGTACCAGAATATCCGCACAGCCCAAACCTGCTGGGCCAGCGCCAATAATAGCGACCCGTTTACCGCTGGGTTTCACCTGTGACAGATCAGGCCGCCAGCCGGTCGCCAGTGCCGTTTCCGTGATATGCCGCTCAATCTGCCCGATAGTGACCGCGCCATCGTGGTCATTCAGCGTACAGGACTGCTCACATAAGCGATCTTGCGGGCATACCCGGCCACACACTTCGGGCAAGCTGCTGGTTTGATGGGATAATTCTGCTGCTTCATGGATCCGCCCCTGATGGGCCAGCGAGATCCATTTCGGGATGGCGTTATGCAGTGGGCATGTCCACTGACATATGGTTTTATCACCGCATTCCAGGCAGCGTTCAGCCTGTTCATGGATTTGGCTTTCGGTAAATGGCAGATAGATTTCAGCAAAACCCGTTTTACGCTCTGCCAACGGAATTTTTTTCGGCTCCAGACGTGGTGCCCGTGGCCGCTGCAAGAGGTTAACCGGTGTTGCGTCGCGGATGCTTTTATTTGACGATGCACTGGCCGCCTGTACCACCGCGCGACTGAACAAGCGGCCATTGTGCTCATTCAGCGCCATGTGTTGGCGCTTTTGCTGCTGTTGATGCAGTAAATATTGTTGGTCCACCAAGGTCAGAGCCTGCGTAGGGCAGGTTTTAATACAGGCAGGGCCATCAGGCTGATCAAGACAAAGGTCACATTTTTGTGCTTCTGTACGCCGATAGACATCCGCTAAGCGGTGGCTGGCGGGTTGAACCGTTTCGGTGACTACGGTCATCATGCCAAACGGGCAGGCGATCATACAGGTTTTACAGCCAATACATTTTTCCTGAATCACCTGAACACGATTATTCAATTCAACAATGGCACCATTCGGGCAGGTGCTGGCACAAGGGGCATCTTCACAATGATGGCAAAATACTGCCGTCGCACATTGATCGCCTTTGAATACTTTCACCCGTGGGGTGAAATATTCCGGTTTATCAGGAAACTGGCCCTCATGATGGGCGACCACACAAGCCACTTCACAACTCCGACAACCAATACAGCTCTCAGCGTCAGCAACAATAAATGGATTCATTATATTTCTTCCCAGAAGTCATGCCATTGCCGGATAAATAGTTATTATTTGCAACAACTCGTCACAATGCTTATCCCATAATTAACCTTATAAACATAATGGTTATAGTGTTGTTTCATTACAATTAATTTTTAGAGCGAAAGAATATAATTGCTAGAGCGAACATGGCCGCCAATGCAAATCGATAAAAAGGGTGAGCCTCTTAGATAAATACCCAAATGAGGTTCTGGAGAGAATATTGCAGAGATTGGCTTTCTCCCCCTGATGATAGGAAAATCCCACCGCACTCGTGGTAAGGTACAACGTCAACCGACAACGGGGTGCCCGTAAAGATAGGGCTATTGGCAAAAAATGGATCATTTGCAGAATAAGCAGCGGTCAACCACACTTGCCAGATAAAGAGGTTGGAGGAGAGTAACGTGCAACGTGAACAAGTTTTAAGTAACGCACTCAATCTGTTAGAACAGCAAGGGTTGGCAAATACCACGCTAGAAATGCTCGCCAAAGCGCTGTCAGTTGAAGTCAGTGACCTGACACGCTTTTGGCCAGATCGTGAGGCATTGCTCTACGATTGCCTGCGCTATCACAGCCAACAGATTGATACCTGGCGGCGGCAGCTACAGCTGGACGAGACCCTATCACCGCAGCAAAAGCTACTGGCACGCTATCAAACACTGAGCGAGCAAGTGCAAAACCAGCGCTACCCCGGCTGCTTGTTTATTGCTGCCTGCAGTTTCTATCCTGATACTGAGCACCCTATTCACCAATTGGCTGAACAGCAGAAACAGGCCTCGCTGCACTATACAAAAGCCTTGCTGCAAGAGATGGATGCTGACGATGCCGATATGGTCGCACAGCAGATGGAGTTGATTCTGGAGGGTTGCCTGAGCAAATTACTGATTAAGCGTCAGTTGGCAGATGTTGAGGTTGCCAAATGTTTAGCGGAAGACATATTAACAGTGGCCCAATGCCGTAAAAATGGTGCCTTAAGCTGAGTCTTTCTAGCGTAAACTTTACGGCAAGCGCCGGGCGATTTTTCCTACTTTTGCCTGAAAAGAGAGCGATCAACATAGTTTTAGCGGTTTTAGGTTATAAATTCGTTGACGATCAGCAGCCAATACGGTTTAATGCGCCCCGTTGCCCGGATAGCTCAGTCGGTAGAGCAGGGGATTGAAAATCCCCGTGTCCTTGGTTCGATTCCGAGTCCGGGCACCATTATTTATAAGGCCTCGCTGCAAAGCGGGGCTTTTTCGTATCTGGATTCTGGTCTATTTCCGGTCCAATTCCCCGCCGATGCAACATATTAAACAGGTTGCCTGATTCTATTTAAGACCTCCGTTGAAAATCGGAGGATTACCCTTGCAGATAAACCTTTGGTAATCGTCTTCAGAGCGATAAATACAAACCTCAATGGTGAACATATCTGGTCAGTAAATGACGGAGGTGATTCGGGTTGTATCGTTTGCCTTAGATTATACTATGCGCATGGTGTTGAACATGATCGTGACGTAAACGCAGCTATCACCAGACAACACAAGGGCATAACTGATTTAAACACAATGAAACTCATCGCAGCTCCCCATTAAGGCCAACGTAAATCTGCCATATCGACGGTTGTGGCTTATGCGATGAGAAATGTCGCTTAGGGTCAGGTGCAACGACTCAACCCCAAAGATTCTATTTCATAGGTTTGTATGCTTGTGCGCGATGATAATCTGATTCCTTGCATAATATTGGTAATCACTAATCTATTTTTAGGTTCCACATGTTGAAGATAGAGTTTTTCTCCACCATAACCTGATATAGGGAATACCCATTCTTGTCCAGCCTGTTTTTTACTACCAATAATATCCAGATTAAGGAGTTCATTTCCATCAGCATTAAAATAACGTAGTACAGCGTAAGTCCTTTTGAATCCACTATGTGGAGTACCACTTACAATTTTAACTTCAAGTTTTTTTGTCACTAAATTAAGCTTAGTTGTCAAAAATTCTCGGTCATTAATTCCTTTAAAGATAAAACTAAATGCATTACCCAAGTCTTCATTTGGCTTTTCATAGTAGGAAGAAATACAATCAGCATATTGCTCTAGTAAACCTTCCTTTTGTGGGCTAGGAAAGATATCGATTGCCAAATATATATTATCTTTAGCTTCTGAAAAATTCGCATGCCACATTATAGGGTGACTACGCAGCATTTCTGCTGCCGATTTTATATTTTCCAATAAAAAAACCTTTGGATCATTATTCAATTTGATGTTTTGCAAACCATAAGGCGTGATAATAAATTCATTGTAACTGGATTTATTATCAATCACACCTTTATATGCCGGAGTTAGCTTTACCCTACCAGGCTCTTTGTGAAAGATATCAATAACATAACAAGAAGATAGTGGAAAATCATTTTTACTCAGCGATTGATTAGTTCCTGTAATAACTTCATTGAGTAGCTCATTATTATCTTTGTCTTTTATTCTTATTCTCGCATACATGCCAGGGAAATGATAATGTGGTTTAGTCTTAGTAATATCAACGCTGACAGTATCATTTTCTTGATCAAAAAATATAGTTGCAAATGTATAATCATTTAGTCCCTGCAAAGAAATTTTTTGTGAAACAATTGGAGATCCTATTCTGTGGACAAAATCAACTTGTGTTTGGCTATCTTCATTTTTCACTATCAGATAATTAATTTGTGGTGCATATTTTTTATTTCTTCCTGTTGGAATTCGCAATGTATAAGCACCAACGGGGAGATTATATAAAGTTTGTTTTTTATCCATAATAGATTGATTATACACATAGTTGTCACCATTCAGTATAAGCAATTCTTCGCCATATATCTGAGCGAAATCATCTATAGAAAATTGCAATGTCAAATTACTTTTTATATCTGTAAATTCAATACTATCCACATCAACAAGACTGAGTTCACTATTCAAATCTAGCGTTTTCTTAACAGCAGTGAGTTCATCACCTTGCAAGAGTTGATTTAATGGATATACCGCCTTTGCATGGCTAAATAAGTTACGTTGATATTGATTTTTAGATATATGTCCCCCAACCATTTGTAAAAATAGTGTAACATCAACTCGATTTTCAACAGTTGCGAAACTATTTGAGAGCATATCTAACACCGAGCCTACGCTTTGATCAGTATTTTTACGCTCACGATATATCTGGTTGAAATGAGTAAAACAATTTACCCCCGCTTTTTCCAGCATCAGCATGATAAAATATAATTTGCTACGTTCCCCCCAAGCATTTACTTCTTTACCATTATTAATGTTATTTAAAATACTTTTTTCAACCTCTTTTTGCTTACCGAAATTATATAGCCACCCTTTATTAAACTTTTCAGCACCTAACATAACATCTTGGTAGCAGGCAGCATAAATATTATTCCATACTTCTCTTGTGGAAAAATATTTATCATCAATAAACCCGCCCTGATAACCATGCGCAATTTCATGTAGGCAGCCCCAGTTAGTAGCATTGGGAGAAAGCCAAAATGTATTTATAGAACCAGAGGATGAGGCAATCCAATTATTAGAATAATATGCTGCCCCACCGCCCCCTTTATCTGCTTTAGCAAAGTAACGATTTCGTGTGTTTCCGTCAGAATATCTTTGCGGTTCAAAAGACAAGCCAGCCAGAGAATTATTGAAAGAAAAAATATCTTGATAAAACCCCAAAACTGTATCAATACCGCCACTCGTACTGAAAGATTTTAGCCTGTCCTTACTAACTTCCGGGATCAGAATTATTACATATTCTGATTCTACCACGCCAAACTCGGCATTCTGTTTATCCCAACTTTCAAAGAAGATGCTCTCATCCTCTCCTTTTTCATAAACTGGCAGTAA
This sequence comes from Yersinia pestis, assembly GCF_900460465.1. GTDB lineage: Bacteria > Pseudomonadota > Gammaproteobacteria > Enterobacterales > Enterobacteriaceae > Yersinia > Yersinia pestis. Next base: position 353,789 of record NZ_UAVH01000008.1, read on the forward strand.
TTTAGAAGTATCCGGATACTCAAAAACAATCTCAGGAATAATCCCATCACTATATGGGGTATTAATAAAGGGTACTGAAATAGCATCGACACTCAGCTCTATCCAATCAGTATTAAAACTTATCGATCGTTGAGTATTTTTATTATCATTGAGTAAATATAATTTAAGTTTTTCCTTATATTCAGCATTGACTTGTCTGACTTTAATCATTTCACCTGCAGCAAGAATAATGCCTAAATGTTGCCTATCATGATCTATACCTTTTGACATCCCGGCCTTAACTAACCATTCTGGGTATGGCAAGATTTTAATTTTCTTTGATTTCGTTACTTGTCTCATAAATATAACCCTCACTAAAATTACATAACTTATAGATTAAAGCCCCAATGTAATTCATTAGTGATATTTACATATAAAAAATTATTTTGAAATATATCTAGCACTTCATATATAATTAATACCTCACCCATAATTAACAAATTAAAATAAGGCGTCTTGTTGTCAATAAAAAAACTGCCATCACTGAACGTAGCCATGAGTGTAGTAGATCAGACTTGATCTGACTTATTCCAGTTTAAACGCGGAGGTAAAGGTATGTCGTTTCACTCTCACCTCGTTAATATTGCTAATTATATAAACAACAAGGTGTCGGGTCTTATTGAATCATTACAATTTCATCATTTTGTGCTAAAAATAACTTTACAACGAAATTAATGAGTAAAATAATAGAACAGTATTTTTTCATGTGTCATTGGAGGGTAAAGTATGCGTTATTTATTATCTCTGTCTGTTTTTCTTATCGTCTCTCTTAATCCTGCATTTGCTGAATGGACTGGTGATAACGTAGAAGGTATGCATTCAGGCATGATTATAAATAAATTTCATTCAGGCCAGGTTGATGGGAAACCTTATTTCTGCATTGAGGCATTCAAGCCGTCAACAACGATAACAGCCTGTTCAGTAAAGGACACCTCCATATGGGGAGCATCATATAACACGTTATATGATCAGGCTATGTATTATTATACAACCGGTAAGCGTATCAGAGTTTATTACGCTCCGGATGTCTGGACTAATAATAGTTTTGTGAGGGCACTTACAGCAAATGCTCTGGTTGGATTCTCAACGTGTATCTCGGAAAGTTCGTGCTTTGGCCCGGATAGAAAAAAACATAAATTTACCGTGCATTGACATTAAAGTGAATGTTTCCTTTTAATGTCAACGAACCCGCCAATGTGCGGGTTTTGTTATTTCTAAAGCCATATTCGACTAAAAAGATTCAATTTGTCTGATTTTTTGGGTGATACCTCCAATGAGTAGAACATGTATTTTTCAATGCAGGTTTCGATAACTTTTTCATGTAGCTCAGTAGAGCGTGAGAAGCAGATAGTTTTGCGCGCGAGCCTTTTGATGTATGTACGTAAAGTCAGGTTGTTGCGTTCAATGCGCTGAGTAAAGATTTTGCCAGTCAGATGGCTATCTTGCGGTACGAGCCTAGCATAGCTACCCCAGTCATCGCGGGTGATCATACCGATATTGAAGGGCGTAAGCAGCACCAGTAATTCACGACAAGTTTCATTCGTGCACGGTCCGAAAGTATAGGCCAGTACATAAATTAAATCACCTCTAACTTAATAGGCTTATACCTAAGTTACTTCGAGATGCCAGTAGGCGGGAACCCTTTTGAACAGCATTGATTCTGTTCAAATGGGGAAGCTCATTAATCCCCAGGCGCTTATTTATTTTAAGATCAACAACACTACTTATTTTAAGATCAACAACACTAAGTGACAGGGATGAGCAAGGGCAGCGCAATTTTTGCTGACTGACTGCCGTTAATGCCATAAAACCCGTCAATCTGCCACCAGAATGCCATTTTGTGATCATCATCATTCTTACCTACTGAATTTTGCCAGTTTTCCTTGTCCTAAGGCAGTCAGCCGAAGGTGACAAGGCTGCACACTATTTAGACTCCTTCGTCATCAGCGGTTTGTGCGCCCTTCATGTTCTGCGCCTACCCGCACCATCACAGCGAAGGATAATAAGATGAATAATGCGATTATATTGGGGATAATTTGGCATCTGGTCGGTGCTGCCAGTGCCGCGTGTTTCTACGCGCCGTTTAAACAAGTTAAGAAATGGTCATGGGAAACCATGTGGTCTATTGGGGGGTTGGTCTCCTGGCTTATCCTTCCATGGACGGTCAGCTATCTGTTATTACCTGATTTTTGGCAATATTACGGTTCCTTCAGCATCGCTACCTTACTGCCGGTATTTCTATTCGGCGCTATGTGGGGGATAGGTAACATCAACTATGGCCTGACCATGCGTTACCTTGGGATGTCGATGGGAATAGGGATAGCCATCGGTATCACACTCATTATCGGCACGTTGATGACCCCTATTCTGCAAGGGCGTTTTGATGTGCTCCTCGGTACCCCCGGTGGGCGAATGACCCTTTTAGGGGTGTTCGTCGCCCTGATCGGTGTTGCCATCGTCAGTTATGCCGGGTTACTGAAAGAACGGGCAATGGGCATTCAGGCGGAAGAGTTCAACCTGAAAAAGGGGCTAATATTGGCCGTGATGTGCGGTATTTTCTCCGCCGGTATGTCATTTGCTATGGATGCCGCAAAACCGATGCATGAAGCCGCCAGCGCATTAGGGATCAACTCACTGTATGTCGCCCTACCAAGCTACGTCATAATTATGGGAGGCGGGGCGATCATCAACCTCAGCTATTGTTTTATCCGGTTGGCAACACTTAAAAACTTGTCAGTCAAAGCCGACTTCTCGGTTGCCAAGCCACTGCTGATCACCAACATTCTGTTCTCGGCATTAGCCGGTTTGATGTGGTATCTGCAATTCTTCTTCTATGCTTGGGGCCACGCCAAGATCCCACAACAGTATGATTATATGAGCTGGATGCTGCATATGAGCTTCTATGTATTGTGTGGCGGTATTGTCGGCCTGCTACTCAAAGAGTGGAAATGTTCAACCAAAAAGCCTGTTGCCGTGCTGTGTATTGGTTGTCTGGTGATTATTTTGGCTGCGAATATTGTTGGTTTGGGTATGGCTGCGTAATATCTGTTATCGCTACGTACTATCTATTATTGCTAAGTACTATCTATTATTAAAGATGATGATATTGACGGGCAGCGTTGAAAAACCTGCCCGTTATCTTATGGCTAATCGTGGTGAAGAATAATGCTAAATGAGATCGCTGTGGTTATCACGGTTCATTTTTAGCGGGTAATACCGGGGAGCGGATAAAGCGCTGGCGATAATCTCGTGGGGTCATACCGGCTTCACGGGTAAAAACAGCCGAGAAATAGTTACTGTCCTCAAACCCACAGCGAGCGGCGATATCACTGATACGATGCTCACTGCCGCGTAATAAACACTTGGCATGACACAAGCGAATCTGGCGTAGGTAGTGGCTGATACTCATGCCGGTCTGCTGGCGGAACAGTTGCTTGAGAGAACGTTCAACCAACTGATTTTTATGGCAGAAATCAGCCATATCAAAATAGGCTCCCAGACTTTGCTGCAACGCAGACATGATTAAATCAAGCTGCTCGCCATCGGGCAGTAAGTGAGCTTGCTCAGCTCTATAGCGATGGCGTTTCAGCACAATGGCAAGTTGCAATAACAGGACTTCAGTCAGTTGTATCGACCAGGAATCCGTCTTGCGCGATTCCTGCGCTAACTGTTGAATGATGGGCCGTGCCTGCGCCATGCCTTGTGTCGTTAACCGCCAATAGCCCTGATTCTGTTCAGGTCCCAAAGGCGGCAGTAACTTATGCCATTGCGCATTCAGGTGGAGTCGCTCTGGGCAATAGATAATATTATCTAATACCAAATCATGTACGGATTCGTAGCTATGATGGTCTGCGGCTTGAATATAAAAAACGTCCCCACAGGTAATGCGATAAGGGTGGTCATTCAGGACATGTAAACCATTTCCCCGCCAGACAATCACAATTTCACAAAATTGATGGGTATGCTCTACGAAGGTTTCCTGCGGGTATCGATTGGTTACCGCCACCGGCATCTGTTCCGAGAGTAAATAATCCCGGCTTTCTAACAGCAGTGGTGCCCGCATGTGTGCAGCCTTATCGTTATAGGTTAATTAATGACTTGTTCATTATCTTGAAACGGCCAATTTTTACCGTGATACCCTTCAATTTTTACCGTAATACCCTTCACGCCCTTTCTTGCAGGGCAATTCAAGCGGCTAAAGCTGGCTACGCAAATCACGGGGAGACTGTGAAAACTCGCGCTTAAATAAAGTTGAGAAGTGGTTGCTGTCGCCAAAACCACACAGATAAGCAATGTCAGTGACGCTATTGTCGCTGTAACACAGTTGATGACGGGCTTGCAGTAAGTGCAAACGTGTCAGATAGCGTTGGGGCGTCATCCCGGTCTTATTTTTTAACTGGCGATGTAGAGTACGCAATGGCAATGCAAAGCGATCTGCCAATTCCGGCCATTCAACCGCCTCGCTATAGTTATTTTGTAGCCAATCCAACAGTTGGTATAACCGCCCTTCCTGATCATCCCCTACCTGCGTCTGACACCCTTGCCACAGTTTCACCAATAGCTGCATAAAAACACTTTCATGCAGAGCGATATCCTCAACCTGATCACTTTTCGGGGCGTGTTCCAGACAAGCAATCAAGCACTTTATTTGCTGTAAAACCTGGCCGTTAACCCGCCAATGGGAGGGATAGACCCCATCACATTCTCGAGGCAGGAAGTGCCCGACACCAGATAAAAAGCGAAAGGCATCTGGGGCACGAAACAATACGTTGGTGAGGAACAGATCATCCGTGGATTCAAACAAATGGCGATCATGGTCACGGACAAAACAGACGCAACCGCGACTTAATGTGTAGGGATTGCCATTAAAAACATGTACGCCAGCCCCCTCTTCTACAATAACAATTTCATAAAAATCATGATGATGCTCAGGAAATGCCGATTGCGGCGCACGCGCTTCAATCGCCACAGGTGCTGAGCTGGAAGAGAAAAAATCAATACTGTGCAATACAGTCATCTTTTGCCCTCTTTCGACAGGCACGGCGAAATCGCCCTGCTTCAGTCCTCGATAGTAAAAGCAGCAGTGATGACTAAACCTTCAATTTTTGACATTAAAAACCACTTTGGCAGCGATTTTTTTTAGATAGGCATGACAATGTTGAAAAGTATGCGCGGGGTCACAGGGGAATGGGCTGCCGCCTAAATACGAAACTGTGAGCTGTTTCACTTTCACTTTCGTCATTCTGCCATCAAGCCATAGCGGTTGGCAGTGATGAGAAGGTCGTCGAACAGGCAAATTTCTACACTGTTGGCATTGAGAAACAACAGGCCGCTTATCATGCCCACACCATCTACATGTTCGCCATCTACATATGCACAACCCATATGTTCACAACCCACATGTTCACCATCGGCAGTCACATCGCCAAAAGCTGCACGGCACATGGTTGCTATTGACCTTGGCGCGTCCAGCGGACGGGTGATGCTGGCAAGTTATTATCCCGGTCAGCAACAGCTTACGTTGCGGGAAGTCTGCCGCTTTACCAACCAGATTAAATCTATTGATGGCTCCGATGTCTGGGATATCGATGCCATTGAACAATCTATCCGTGAGGGACTGAGCCAACTCGACAGTGAAGGGATAGCGCTGGACAGCATCGGTATTGATAGCTGGGGAGTTGATTTTGTTTTGCTTGATAAGCAAGGGAAACGGATCGGACAGCCCGTATCTTACCGTGATAGTCGTACGCAGGGAGTGATGGCGCGGGCGCAGCAGACGCTGGGTAGCAATGCGATTTATCGCCGCACCGGTATTCAGTTCTTGCCGTTCAATACGCTGTATCAACTGCGGGCATTAAGTGAACAACAACCTCACTTACTCGCCGATGTTGCCCACCTATTATTGATCCCAGACTATTTGCATTACCGCCTTACCGGCCAGCTAAACTGGGAATATACCAATGCCAGTACTACCCAGTTGCTCAACATCGAAACCGGCGATTGGGATAGCGATTTACTGGCCTATGCCGGCGTACCGGCCCATTGGTTTGCCAAACCCGGCAAACCTGGCAATACCATCGGCTATTGGCACAGCGCCAACGGTCAGCAGGTTCCGGTGGTGGCCGTTGCCACCCATGACACGGCTAGCGCGGTTCTTGCCGCCCCGCTTATTGATGCTGATGCTGCCTATCTTAGCTCCGGTACCTGGTCACTTATGGGCTTCGAAAGCGGTACACCACTCACCCACCAGCAGGCGCAGTGCAGCAATATCACCAACGAAGGGGGCGCTGAAGGCCGCTACCGCGTACTCAAAAATATTATGGGTCTGTGGCTACTGCAACGGGCGACGGATGAATTGCAGATTGACGATTTACCGCAGCTTATTGAGCAAGCGGCACGACAACCCGCTTGCCGCTCGCTGATCAATCCCAATGACAGCCGTTTTATTAATCCACCCAATATGTGCCGTGAGATCCAAAACGCCTGCCGTGAACATCAGTTCCCCGTGCCGAACACGGCCGCCCAACTGGCCCGCTGTATCTTTGATAGCCTCGCCATGTTGTACCGGCAAGTGGCTCAAGAATTGGCAACACTCCGCGGACGCCCAATCAGCCACTTGCATATCGTCGGTGGCGGCTGTCAGAACCAATTTCTGAATCAACTGTGTGCCGATGCCTGTGGCTTGAATGTAAGCATGGGGCCGGTTGAGGCCTCCACGCTCGGCAATATTGGTAGCCAATTAATCTCGCTGGGTGAGGTCGCTGATGTCACCCATTACCGCCGTATCGTGGCGAATAACTTCCCATTGCACCATTTATCCCCTCACGACAATTCGGACTTTGCTGCCCATTGGCTGCAATTCCAGTCACTGAGTCAATTACCTAAGGAACTTTGCATATGACGAACTCTATTGAACAGGCCTGGGATCTGGCTAAACAGCGTTTTGCCGCTGTCGGCGTTGATGTTGATGCCGCACTCACCCGTCTTGATACGCTACCGGTCTCCATGCACTGCTGGCAAGGCGATGATGTCACCGGTTTTGAGGATCCCGATGGCGTATTGACCGGCGGAATTCAGGCAACAGGAAACTATCCCGGCAAAGCGCGCAATGCGACCGAGTTGCGTTCTGACCTTGAATTGGCTTTGGCATTAATTCCTGGCCCTAAGCGCCTCAATTTACATGCTATTTATCTGGAATCTGACACGCCGGTTGCGCGCAATAAAATTGAGCCGCGCCACTTTAGCCACTGGGTTGCATGGGCCAAAAAACACCAGTTGGGGCTGGATTTTAACCCCTCTTGCTTCTCTCACCCACTCAGCGCTGACGGCTTTACCTTGTCTCATGCTGATCCGGAAATCCGCCAGTTCTGGATTGAACACTGTCAGGCGAGTCGCCGGGTTTCTGCCTATTTTGGTGAACAGTTAGGAACGCCGTCGGTCATGAATATCTGGATCCCCGATGGCATGAAAGACACACCGATTGATCGCCTTGCCCCCCGTCAGCGCCTGCTATCGGCTCTGGATGAAGTCATCAGCGAGAAGTTAAACCCGGCTCACCATATTGATGCGGTTGAGAGCAAATTGTTTGGTATTGGTGCTGAAAGTTACACCGTAGGCTCTAACGAGTTTTATATGGGTTATGCCGCCAGCCGCCAAACGGCGCTGTGTCTGGATGCGGGTCACTTCCATCCAACCGAGGTGATTTCCGACAAAATATCCAGCGCCATGCTGTATGTCCCACGCCTGCTATTGCATGTCAGCCGTCCGGTTCGCTGGGACAGTGACCATGTGGTGTTACTGGATGATGAAACCCAAGCCATCGCCAGCGAAATTATTCGTCACAACCTGTTTGATCGGGTTCACATCGGCCTCGACTTCTTTGATGCCTCCATTAACCGGATTGCCGCTTGGGTTATTGGCACCCGCAACATGAAAAAGGCCCTGTTACGCGCCTTACTGGAGCCGACCGACAGGCTACGTCAACTGGAATTACGCGGTGATTACACTGCACGGCTGGCGCTGCTGGAAGAACAAAAATCCCTGCCATGGCAAGCCATCTGGGAAGGTTACTGCCAGCGCAATGACGTACCGGTTGATGCCCGCTGGCTTGACGCAGTACGTGAATATGAACAACAGATTCTCAGCCAACGTTAAGGACTCGTAATTATGCAAGCTATTCTATCTTCCTGGTTTATTCAGGGAATGATTAAAGCCACCAGTGATATGTGGCACAAAGGGTGGGATGAACGTAACGGCGGCAATATCAGCTTGCGACTGCTCGCTGAAGAGGTTGAACCTTATCGTCGTGATTTTTACCAACAACCCCGCAAAGTGGAGCTCACGCAACCGGCTCCCGAACTGGCAAATAGCTGGTTCCTTGTCACCGGTTCCGGCAAGTTTTTCCGCAATGTTGAATTGAACCCAGCGGAAAATCTGGTGTTGCTGCAAGTCAGCAATGATGGCATGGCTTATCACATTCACTGGGGCCTAACTCAGGGAGGGTTACCCACCTCGGAGCTGGCCGCACACTTCCAATCTCACATCGTCAGGATGCAGGTCAGCGGCGGCACCAACCGGGTCATTATGCACTGCCATGCCACCAATCTGATTGCCCTGAGTTATGTACAAAAACTGGAGAACGCCAGCTTCACGCGCCTGTTATGGGAAGGCAGTACGGAATGTTTGGTGGTATTTCCTGATGGGATTGGCATTGTGCCATGGATGGTGCCGGGCACCGATGGGATCGGCACACAAACGGCGGAGCAAATGCGTGAACACAGCCTGGTGCTTTGGCCTTTCCACGGTATTTTTGGCAGCGGGCCCACACTGGATGACGCCTTTGGCCTGATTGATACCGCCGAGAAATCAGCCGAAATCATGGTGAAAGTCCTGTCGATGGGCGGCAAAAAACAGACCATTTCACGTGAACAACTGATCGCGCTGGCGGCTCGTTTTGATGTTACGCCGATGGCAGCGGCGCTGGACGCCTAATCCCCTCGATTAAAGCCCTGGCTAACGTCGGGGCGAATCATTTATGCGTTATTTGAGGAGTACAGTATGAGTTTCATGTTGGCACTACCGAAAATCAGCTTGCACGGCACGGGTGCAATCGGCGATATGGTTAAATTACTCAGTGACAAACAGTGGGGGAAAGCACTGATTGTTACTGACGGGCAACTGGTTGAACTCGGCTTATTGGACAGTTTATTCGCGGCGATGGCGCAGTATCAGTTACCTTACGGGCTGTTTGGGGAGGTATTCCCTAATCCAACAGAAGAGTTGGTCCAGGCCGGTTTTGCCGCCTTTACCCAGCATCAATGTGACTATTTGATTGCCTTCGGTGGCGGCAGCCCCATTGATACCGCCAAAGCCATCAAAATACTGACTGCCAATCCGGGGCCATCCACCGCTTATTCCGGTGTAGGTAAAGTCAAACAAACGGGTGTTCCGTTGATAGCCATCAATACCACGGCAGGAACGGCAGCGGAATTGACCAGTAATGCGGTGATTATTGATAGCCAGCGGCAAGTTAAGGAGGTGATTATCGATACCAATCTCATCCCTGATATTGCGGTTGACGATCCCTCAGTAATGCTCAATATTCCCGCCAGTGTCACGGCGGCGACGGGGATGGATGCCCTTACCCACGCTGTCGAAGCGTATGTCTCGTTAGGTGCACATACGTTAACGGACCATTCAGCGCTCGAATCAATCCGTCTTATCAGCCAATGGTTGCCATTAGCGGTCGCTGACGGCAAAAACCTACAAGCGCGCGAAATGATGGCATGTGGGCAATATTTGGCGGGTATGGCGTTTAACAGTGCTGGGCTAGGTTTGGTTCACGCACTGGCCCACCAACCGGGTGCCACACATAATCTTCCTCATGGCGTCTGCAATGCTATCTTGCTGCCGGTAATTGAAGAATATAATCGCCCGCAGGCTACCCGCCGTTTTGCCCGAATTGCACAGGCAATGGGGGTAGACACTCAGGACATGAGTGATGAGCAAGCAAGTCATCAGGCGATAGCGGCCATTCGTCAGTTATCGCTGCAAGTTGGTATTCCTGCCGGGTTCTCCGCCTTAGGTATTGAGGAAAGTGATATTGAAGGTTGGTTAGATAAAGCGCTGGCTGACCCTTGTGCTCCTTGTAACCCACGTTCTGCAGATCGGGAACAAATTCGCACACTGTACTTACAGGCACTTTAAGCGAGGGAATATGATGATACGTAAAGCGTTTGTTATGGCAGTAAATCCGGATGCCCATGCTGAATATCAGCGACGGCACACGCCAATCTGGCCAGAGCTGGAAAGCGTGCTGAAAGCGCATGGCGCTCACCACTATTCCATTTTCCTTGATGAGACTCGCAATTTACTGTTTGGCGTTGTCGAAATTGAATCAGAAGAACGCTGGAATGCGGTGGCTCAAACCGCCGAGTGTCAACGCTGGTGGCAACATATGGCTGATGTCATGCCAAGCCACCCGGATAACAGCCCTGTGAGTCAGGCTCTGCGCGAAGTATTTTATCTGGAATGAAATGTTTTACCTGAAATGAAGTTTCTTGCCTGGAACAGAAATAACAACGTTAATGACGAAGCGCCCGCCACGGAGAGAACAGCAACCAGTAAAGACACCATTTCCCCTGCATAAAAAGAGCATTCCTGAATACTAGAACCGCGCCATCCGTGGCGCGGCCGTTTAAAGCTAATCTGACGTCTAAAACTAATCTGACATCTAAAACTAATCTGACGTCTAAGACTAATCTGACGTTTAAAACTAGCCTTAGAACGGGATGTCGTCGTCGAAATCCATTGGTGGCTCGTTACCGCCTTGTGGTGCGGCTGGCGCAGGCTGCGCCGGACGTGAAGCCTGACCGCCACTGAATTGATTGCCACCCTGAGGCTGCTGAGGTTGACCCCAACCGCCTTGTGCCCCGCCGTCTTGTGGCGCTGCGCCCCCCCCTGCAGGAGCACCACCGCCCTGACGGCCCCCTAGCATTTGCATGGTACCACCCACGTTAACCACAACTTCTGTGGTGTAACGTTCCTGGCCACTTTGATCTTGCCACTTACGGGTTTGCAGTGCGCCTTCAATATAAACCTGAGAGCCTTTACGCAGATATTCACCAGCCACTTCGGCAAGTTTTCCGAACAACACCACGCGGTGCCATTCTGTTTTTTCTTTTTGCTCGCCGGTTTGCTTATCACGCCAGCTTTCAGATGTGGCCAGGGTGATATTGGCAACAGCGCCGCCGTTCGGCATATAGCGGACTTCCGGGTCTTGGCCCAAATTCCCGACCAAAATCACTTTGTTTACGCCTCTGCTGGCCATGTGAACTCTCCTGATGAAATAAATTTTATAAAGTATAAACCAGTAAGTTTAACACGCTAACTGTTAAACAACACGGATGATCATAACTGCGAAATATATTGCAGTTCTATCGCAACATCTACCTAAATTACAACCAAACACTGGATATCCATTCAGGTTTTTTTGTGTCATAATTGCCCGTTTCGTACTGGCGGTGTCCTTTTTTTGGTGTTGCAAAGTGTACCTATTTATTGCTCATGGCACTTATGTTTTTAAGAAAAGCAGGCAACTATACTCAAAGTCATTGGCGTTGCAGGTAGGCAGCCAGCGAGCAAATCCCGATGAATCTACTTATTTTAAGGTCAACGGCCAGTAAGTGATTCGGGTGAGTGAGCGCAGCTAACAACCCTGCAGCTTCAAGTACGAAGAGTAAAAAAAGGCACGCTGAGAGGCTCAGTTCAATCCGGGAAGAGTTTGAATGGATAATATTGAAGTTCGGGGCGCTCGCACCCACAATCTTAAGAATATCAACCTGATTATCCCGCGCGACAAACTGATTGTTGTCACCGGCCTATCAGGTTCAGGCAAATCCTCACTGGCTTTTGATACCTTGTATGCCGAAGGTCAACGCCGTTATGTTGAGTCTCTCTCCGCCTATGCACGCCAATTTCTGTCGCTGATGGAAAAACCGGATGTTGACCATATTGAAGGCCTGTCTCCGGCTATCTCTATCGAGCAAAAATCAACCTCCCATAACCCACGGTCAACTGTCGGTACTATCACTGAAATCCATGATTACCTGCGCTTGCTGTTCGCTCGAGTCGGCGAGCCGCGCTGCCCTGATCATGATGTCCCATTAGCGGCGCAAACAGTCAGCCAAATGGTTGATAACGTGATAAGCCAGCCGGAAGGCCGCCGTCTGATGCTGTTGGCACCGGTGGTAAAAGATCGCAAAGGTGAACACACTAAAATACTGGAAAATCTGGCCGCTCAAGGTTACATCCGGGCGCGGATCGATGGCGAGGTTTGTGATCTGTCTGATCCGCCCAAATTAGAGCTGCAAAAGAAACACACCATTGAAGTGGTGGTTGACCGTTTCAAGGTACGCGAAGATCTGGCGCAACGTTTGGCAGAATCATTTGAAACCGCATTGGCGTTATCCGGCGGTACCGCCGTGGTAGCCGATATGGACGATCCGCATGTGGAGGAGTTATTATTTTCCGCTAACTTTGCCTGCCCGATTTGCGGTTACAGCATGAGAGAGTTGGAACCACGCCTGTTCTCCTTTAACAACCCGGCGGGTGCCTGCCCAACGTGTGATGGCTTGGGTGTCCAGCAGTTTTTTGATCCAGACCGCGTGCTGCAAAACCCTGAGCTCTCTTTAGCTGGCGGAGCGATTCGCGGCTGGGATCGCCGTAACTTCTATTACTTCCAGATGCTACGTTCACTGGCCGAGCATTATAAATTTGATATCGAAGCGCCGTTTAACTCACTGGACAGCGCCGTCCAGCAAGCCGTGCTATACGGTTCAGGCAAAGATACCATCGAGTTCAAGTACATTAATGATCGCGGTGATACTACCGTTCGCCGCCACCCTTTTGAGGGGGTGTTGCACAATATGGAACGCCGTTATAAAGAGACGGAATCCAGTGCGGTGCGCGAAGAGTTAGCCAAATTTATCAGCAACCGCTCCTGTGCGTCATGCAGCGGTACCCGTCTGCGCAGAGAGGCTCGTTATGTCTTCGTGGAAAACACCACCCTGCCAGAGATTTCTGAACTGAGCATCGGCCATGCACTGAGTTTCTTCCAGAATATGAAGCTCAGTGGTCAGCGTGCACAAATCGCTGAAAAGATACTGAAAGAAATTGGCGATAGGCTGAAATTCCTGGTTAACGTCGGGCTGAATTATCTGTCTTTATCCCGATCTGCCGAAACCCTGTCCGGTGGCGAAGCACAGCGTATCCGTCTGGCTAGCCAGATTGGCGCGGGTTTGGTCGGCGTTATGTATGTGCTGGATGAGCCGTCTATCGGTTTACATCAGCGCGATAACGAACGCTTGCTGGAGACATTGATTCACCTACGTAATCTGGGTAACACCGTGATTGTGGTGGAACATGATGAAGATGCCATCCGGGCCGCAGATCATGTGATTGATATCGGCCCTGGGGCCGGCGTGCACGGAGGTGAAGTTGTCGCCGAAGGAACGGTAGATGACATCATGGCCGCACCGGCGTCACTCACGGGCCAGTTCCTCAGCGGTAAGCGGAGCATCGCCATCCCAGAGAAACGGGTCAGTGCTGATCCGAGCAAAGTCTTAAAGCTGATAGGGGCTACGGGCAATAACCTGAAAGATGTCACTCTGACGCTGCCTGTCGGGCTATTCAGTTGCATCACCGGGGTCTCCGGCTCGGGGAAATCGACGCTGATCAACGATACTTTATACAGTATTGCCCAACGCCAACTGAACGGCGCGACCATCACCGAACCCGCACCATACCGCGAGATCCAAGGGCTAGAACATTTCGATAAAGTCATCGACATTGATCAAAGCCCGATTGGCCGTACGCCGCGTTCTAACCCAGCCACCTATACCGGCATCTTTACCCCCATTCGCGAGTTATTTGCCGGAGTGCCGGAATCACGCACCCGCGGTTATACGCCAGGCCGTTTCAGTTTTAACGTCAAAGGTGGGCGCTGTGAAGCCTGCCAGGGCGATGGGGTAATAAAAGTAGAAATGCACTTTCTGCCTGATATTTATGTTCCTTGCGATCACTGTAAAGGTAAGCGTTATAACCGTGAAACGCTGGAAGTAAAATATAAAGGTAAAAGTATTCACGAAGTTCTGGCGATGACTATTGAAGAGGCCCGCGAGTTCTTTGATGCCGTACCTGCTCTGGCACGTAAGCTGCAAACCCTGATAGATGTTGGCCTGTCCTATATTTGTCTGGGCCAATCAGCCACAACGTTATCTGGTGGGGAAGCACAGCGAGTGAAACTATCGCGCGAACTGTCAAAACGCGGGACCGGCCAGACATTGTATATTCTGGATGAGCCTACTACCGGCCTGCATTTTGCCGATATTCAGCAACTGCTAGCGGTATTGCATCAGTTACGGGATCAGGGCAATACCATTGTAGTGATTGAACACAATCTGGACGTAATTAAGACGGCGGATTGGATTGTCGATCTGGGGCCAGAAGGCGGCAGTGGTGGCGGTGAAATTTTGGTCTCCGGCACACCAGAGACGGTGGCGGAATGCGCGGCATCACACACGGCACGGTTCCTTAAGCCAATGTTGCAGCGTAAGCCACAAACCGTTTAATGAACCACTCTGGGGCAATCAATGTATTGCTCCAGAGGGTATGACATTCAGCGTTTTGATCATCAAACTATTCATCCCTAAAATCATTGACGTTACAGATGGGAAGACAGATCCTGCCGCCTCTGCTCCGGTAATCCTTGTAAGACCAATTGGTAAGAATGGTCGATCAGCGTATAAAACTGTGAATTAGGTAACTTTCCATCCAGAAACACCGTGTTCCAGTGCGTTTTATTCAAGTGCTCACTCGGTACAATCTCTGGGTGCTGCTCCCGTAAACGTTCTGCCAATTTGGGGCTGCTTTTCAGTGAAATCGATGGCCGCCCTCCAATATTCCCCACCATTGCAAACATCACATCGGCGACTTTTATTTGATTCGTCTGCCATTGCTCATGTTCGCACTGCTCTGCCCCCGGTTTAGATAGGCAGTATTCCAATAATGCCGAATGATTCATTGAGTTATCTCCTGTAATAAGCTACGCCATGCAGCTAAAAGATGCATAAAAGTTTATTTCATCGGATGCCGCTATACGCTGAAGGCGAACTTGCGGCCATATATCCCCGTCATACCTCAAGTTGCATGTGCGTTGGCTGACTTCGTTCCCCCAGTCACTTACCTCTGTAAGTTCCTGAGAACGCCCTCAGTGGCCGCCTTCCTGAAACTCGAATTATTTTGGGTATAAAGAATTTACTGTGATCAATAGAGAGTAATATGGCATATATCACCCCCACTTATCAGTATATTTTGTAATCAATAGACAGCCATCAACTGGGGGCCAAACAGGGAGAATAAGAGACTAATTCGCAGAAACGAGTTTAAAAAATAAAAAGTATCGATTTGAGGTTATTGACCGAGTACCCGCGACGGCGGGAACCGGCAAGCCGTAAAAATATAGCGGCCCTTCCATGGGCGATATCAATATTTTACTGCCTGCTTATTTTATTGTGGCCACCCGTTTGCTCGTGGTTAAAGGCTGAACATTACTGTACCGCCGCAAAAGCGACCGCAACCTGCTCAACATTCTGGTGATTGACTCCCGCCATACACATTCTTCCGCTCGCAATCAGATACACACCAAACTCTTCACGTAAGCTCTCTACCTGTGCCTCACTAAAGCCGGTGTAGCTGAACATGCCGCGTTGTTGCAACAGATAATCAAAATTGCGCTCTGGTAACGAGGCTTTTAAGGCTTCCACCAGCGTGTGGCGCATATCAAGGATCCGTAGGCGCATCTGTTCCACCTCTGCCTGCCATTGCGCGCGCAATACCGTATCATTTAGGACTTTCGAAACGACCTGCGCACCAAAGTTTGGCGGGCTGGAATAGTTACGGCGCACTGTCGCTTTCAATTGGCCCAATACACGCCCTGCGGCCTCGTCACTTTCACACACCACAGATAAACCACCGACCCGCTCGTTATAGAGCGAGAAGATTTTTGAGAAGGAGTTGCTGATGAGGCATGGCAATCCAACTGCGGCCATAGCGCGGATAGCATAAGCATCTTCATTCAGCCCTGCCCCAAAGCCTTGGTACGCTATATCCAGGAACGGGATCAGTTCACGCTCTTTTACCACATCAATGAGGCGATCCCATTGGGCATTGGTCAGATCAGAACCGGTTGGATTGTGGCAGCAAGGATGTAACAACACGATGCTTCTGGCGGGCAATTGCTGCAAGGTTGCCAGCATCGGGTCAAACTTCACCGCCAGCTTATCATTGTCGAAATACGGATAGGTGTTCACTTTAAAACCTGCGCCGCTAAAAATAGCCACGTGGTTTTCCCAGGTAGGATCGCTGACCCACACCTGTGAATCAGGGAAATAGTGATTAAGGAAATCAGCCCCGACTTTCAACGCACCAGAACCGCCCACCGTCTGTATTGTCGCCACCCGTTGCTGAACCAGCATTGGATGGTCGTGACCAAATAATAATTGCTGGATAGCAGTACGGTAAGATTGCAGACCTTCCATCGGTAAATAAACCGGTGTCCCATGAGGTTGAGTACTCAATTGCGCTTCGGCAGCATCCACAGCCTGCATTTGCGGGATTTCACCTTGTTCATTGTAATAAA
The DNA here is from genome assembly GCF_900460465.1 of Yersinia pestis. Classification (GTDB taxonomy): domain Bacteria; phylum Pseudomonadota; class Gammaproteobacteria; order Enterobacterales; family Enterobacteriaceae; genus Yersinia; species Yersinia pestis. The sequence continues at coordinate 370,527 of NZ_UAVH01000008.1, forward strand.
GCCCAATACTCAGATTCACCTTATGTGCCCGGTTATCGGCTTTAAAACTTTCCATCAGTGAAAGGATGGGGTCACCTGCGTAGGCGTCAACATTCTGGAACACGGTGCTGCTCTCCTAAATTGATAATAATTCTATACCTGCAATCATCCGAATTGCAGAAAGGCGGCAACGGAGCGGCCCTCCTAGGGCTTACATGAGTAAGTGACCAAGGGGGACGCAGACAGCCAGCACGCCTGCAATTTGAAATATGGCGGGTATATGGAAATGGGTCGCTCTTGCAGCTTACCTTATTCCCCTAGATATTCCATCGCTACGCGGGAGGTCAGATTAGTGATCAATTCATACGCGCTGATACCGGTGCAGGCAGCCACGCGTTCAACCGGTAATTCGGCTCCCCACATCAGGGCTTCATCGCCCACCTTATCTGTACTTTCCGGGCCAAGATCAATGGAGATCATGTCCATCGATACCCGGCCAACGATGCTCACTTCACGGCCATTAAGCCATACCGGTGTCCCTGACGGGGCGCTACGTGGGTAGCCATCACCATAGCCTATCGCGATCACACCTAAACGCGTATCGCGCTCACTGACCCAGGTGCCGCCATACCCGACCGATTCACCGGCTTTATGTTCACGCACCGCGATCAGACTGGATTTCAGGGTCATGGCGGGCAATAAACCGAAATCACGGCCATAGGGCGCATCAAACGGCGAAACCCCATACAGCACAATCCCTGGGCGCACCCAATCACGGTGCGCTTGTGGCCACCGCAGAATACCGCCCGAAGCAGCGATAGATTGTTTCCCAGGTTTACCTGCAGCAAACGCATCAAAACACGCCAGTTGCTGTTGCGTGGCCGCCACTTCAGGTTCATCGGCACGGCTAAAGTGACTCATGATATTGACCGGCTGGATGACGTTACGGCATGCGCTCAAACGCTGATAAAACGCTTCGGCCTGATCTGGGCGAACCCCCAGGCGGTGCATCCCTGTATCCAATTTCATCCAGACATTAATCGGCGCAGAAAGCGTAGCCGCTTCCAATGCCACGAGCTGTTCCAGGCTGTGAACGGCGGTTTCAATGTGGTTAGCCACCAATACCGGCAGGTCTTCTGCATCAAAGAACCCTTCCAGCAGCAAAATAGGTTTAACTATTCCACCCGCTCGCAACATCAGCGCCTCGCTAATACGGGCCACGCCATAACAATCAGCATCCTGTAATGTGTGTGCTGCGGCTAATAACCCGTGGCCATAAGCATTTGCTTTCACAACAGCCACCAACCGGCTTTGCGGTGCCAGACGCCGAATTTGTTGTAAGTTATGTCGCAGAGCATGGCGGTCGATGACTGCTGTTGCCGCTTTCATTGCTTATCCTTAATAATTGATATTATTCCCAACATGATTGGCGTTGCAGGTAGTCCGTGCTCACCTCGGCAGTATCAAATACCAAGAGGCTATTCACTACTCGTCGTCATATTGCGGACCCGCATAGTTATCAAAACGTGACCACTGACCGTTAAATTTCAGACGAACGGAACCGATCGGGCCATTACGCTGTTTACCCAAAATAATTTGTGCGATCCCTTTCTCATCACTGTTTTCGTGATAAACCTCATCACGGTAAATAAACATGATTAAGTCGGCATCCTGCTCAATCGATCCGGACTCACGCAAGTCGGAGTTAACCGGGCGCTTATCGGCACGCTGCTCCAAACTACGGTTAAGCTGGGAAAGCGCGACTACCGGCACTTGCAGCTCTTTCGCCAAGGCTTTCAGTGAGCGTGAAATTTCCGCGATTTCGAGCGTACGGTTATCCGACAAGGACGGCACCCGCATTAATTGCAGGTAGTCGATCATGATCAGGCTCAACCCCCCGTGTTCACGGAAGATACGCCGCGCACGAGAGCGGACTTCCGTTGGTGTCAGACCCGAGGAGTCATCAATGTACATATTGCGTTTTTCCATCAATATGCCCATGGTGCTGGAAATACGCGCCCAATCCTCATCATCTAACTGCCCGGTACGGATGCGGGTCTGATCGACATGTGACAAGGATGCCAGCATACGCATCATGATCTGATCGCCGGGCATCTCCAGGCTGAAGATCAACACCGGTTTGTCCTGCATCATCGCCGCGTTTTCACACAGGTTCATCGCAAAGGTGGTTTTCCCCATTGATGGACGGGCCGCCACAATGATCAGATCGGATTTTTGTAGCCCAGCGGTCTTTTTATCGAGATCAGTAAAGCCCGTTGAAACACCAGTGACGCCATCGTGTGGGCGCTGATAAAGTTGTTCAATACGGGCGACGGTATCTTCCAGAATGCGATCAACGCTTTTAGGACCTTCATCTTTACTGGCGCGGCTTTCTGCGATTTGGAAAACTTTGGACTCCGCCAAATCCAGCAGATCTTCACTGCTGCGCCCTTGGGGATCGTAGCCGGCATCGGCGATCTCATTCGCCACAGAGATCATTTCACGAACCACGGCACGTTCACGCACGATATCGGCATAAGCACCGATATTCGCCGCACTTGGCGTGTTTTTAGATAGTTCGGCCAGATAGGCAAAGCCCCCCACCGAGTCTAAATCGCCTTTTTGCTCTAGCGATTCGGACAAGGTGATCAAGTCGATCGGCTTGCTGTTTTCCAACAAGCGCTGCATTTCAGTAAAGATCCGGCGATGCGGGCGGCTGAAAAAGTCCTTGCTGGCGACACGTTCTGATACGTTATCCCAACGTTCGTTATCCAGCATCAAACCGCCCAACACGGACTGCTCAGCCTCCAGCGAATGCGGCGGAAGCTTCAGCCCTTCCATCTGGCGGTCTCGTGGCTCGGTCATCTTGTTGGTTGGTTTTTTCGCTGCCATGAAGAGTGTTCTTTACCTTTATTATTGCAAATAGAAAAAGGACGAATAGAAAAAGCGCGACTAAAAAATATAACGGCCTAGTATACGCGATGATATCCGAAGGGGTAATTATATAGCCACGGAATTCCCGATGACATATTGGTATGAGTCATGACTTGGCACCGAGTCACGAACCCTGTAGGGTGAAAATCCATCCATACCAAAATCATTGGCGTTACGAGCCGGTGGCCGCGCACAAATCCCGATAAGCTGATATCCGTCAGTGAGTCAGGTGAGTGAACAGAGCGCCCTTGTAACCTCAAGTAAGAAGGCTATACCTCGAGGAACTGACATGGCAAAGCATATTCAATTTACCACCACGGGTGGACCAGATGTATTGCAATATCTTGAATTCACCCCCTCAGACCCCGCCCCCCATGAAGTCCAGGTCGAAAATAAAGCTATCGGTATCAATTATATCGATACTTATGTCCGCAGCGGGCTTTATCCTCCTGCCCATTTGCCCAGTGGTTTAGGTACAGAAGCGGCCGGTATCGTCAGTAAAGTGGGGGCTGCGGTCAGTTCCGTGAAGGTCGGTGATCGGGTGGTGTATGCCCAATCCGCTCTCGGTGCTTACAGCGAAGTGCATAATGTTCCAGCGGATAAAATCGCCTTACTGCCAGAGCAGATCTCTTTTGAACAAGCGGCAGCCTCGTTTTTGAAAGGGCTGACTGCCTATTATTTGTTGCGCCAGACCCACGAGATTAAACCGGGGGAAGTGTTCCTGTTCCACGCTGCGGCGGGAGGGGTTGGGCTGATTGCCTGCCAATGGGCCAAAGCACTGGGTGCCAAATTGATCGGCACGGTGGGATCCGATGAGAAAGCCCAGTTGGCCAAAGCGGCCGGGGCTTGGGCGACCATCAACTATCGGACAGAAAATATTGCTCAGCGGGTGGCCGAGCTAACCGAGGGTGAGAAAGTAGGCGTCGTGTATGACTCGGTTGGGAAAAGCACTTGGGAAGCCTCGCTTGATAGCTTAAAGCGCCGGGGCCTGCTGGTTAGCTTTGGTAATGCCTCTGGGCCGGTAACGGGTGTCAACCTCGGGATTCTAAACCAAAAAGGGGGATCTATGTCACCCGCCCTTCACTGAATGTCTATGTCGCCAACCGGCAAGAACTGGAAAGCGCCAGCCAGCAACTCTTTTCAATGATTACCAGTGGGGCGATTAATGTGGATGTTGCTCAAGCGCAGCAATTCCCGCTACGTGACGCACAACGCGCCCATGAAACACTCGAGGGCCGCCAGACGACAGGCTCCAGCTTGCTGATCCCGTAAGATTAGATGATTGAAAATCAGTTTACATGATTGAAAAACAGAGGGCCCCGATTAAGGAGCCCTCTGTCATTACACTTTCTTTGATGCATATGTAGGGGTACAGCAGGGATTCTGTCAGAGCTATGTTCACGTAAATGAACGTGCCGTTTATACGGCTATTTTTATCTCTAACAGGGATGAATATATGATACCAAACGGTATCGGGTAGCATCCTAGCAAGCCGATCCGGGAAAAAATACGCTTTCCCCCATAATTCTGCCGACTAATATTTCAGGCTGTGATCGCTGCCGCAAGAAAGAAAAATAGACTCAACAAACTCTGCGTAGCCATTAAGCGGCGTATTATCAGTAACGCCGTATCACCGGTTTTTGCATTGACCGCCAAATCCAAGCCACCACCACGGCCAGAATCAACCACGGTAATAGCTTAATCATCATCACAAATAACCCGCCTAGCATCATAAATACCGCTGCTACCAGCAGTGCAGCCAAGATCCCAAGCAAAGAAATACCCGTGACCATAAGCACCATAAAAAAACCGATCACAAAGAAAATTTCTAACATGGTGTCCCCTTAATGGTGGTTCATCGCCGAATACGGTAGCAAAAAAAGAAACGCTCTATAGCCGCCATACTTCAAGCTGCAGGTGCGTTGGCTACGCTCAATCACCCGAATCACTGACTACAGTAAACTCATCGGAACTCTCTCGCTTGCCGCCTTCCTACAACTCGAATTATTTAGGGTATATAGGAGGGTCTTACAAGAAACGTGCCAATGCGGCCGTAAAAATAATTCATTGAACTTATTGTAAAAATAATAAATAGCTAACCAATAAAGAAAATGAACATAGTCAATTTAGCTAACTTTTAGCGAATTTACTCTTTCAGATACTTAGCGTCATTAGCGTCATCGTCAGGTAGCAAGTGAATGAGTGAACCCCGAATCACTTACGCCAGTAAATAATTCGGGGGCCCAATTTGCCGAAAGCATATTTGAATACGGCTGACAGCGGCCTCGCAGAGGTGAAGCCCATATGTGTATAATAATTATTTGTAGAAGAGGACAAGTAACGAACGCCGCTAACCCCCTACGGATTCGTAGTACGAAGGGGATACCAGCGCTAAAGCCTCCTCCACAACAGAAACCCCCGCTCCGGGCTTATGGGCATTTTCGCTTAAATGCCGACGCCATTGGCGCGCTCCGGGGATTCCTTGGAAAATACCCAGAATATGGCGGGTTATGTGGCCCAAATAGGCCCCTTGAGACAATTCCTGCTCAATATAAGGATACAGCGCCTCAATGGCTTTAACGCTATCAACCACTGGCGCGTTAGGATCAAACAGCTCGCGGTCTACTTGCGTCAAAATTCCCGGATTCTGATAGGCTTCACGGCCCATCATCACGCCATCAAGGTGCTTGAGGTGCTCTTTAGCTTCAGCCAATGTTTTCACCCCACCATTAATGGCAATCGTCAACGCAGGGAAATCACGCTTAAGCTGATAAACACGCTCATAATCCAGTGGCGGCACTTCACGATTCTCTTTCGGGCTTAGCCCTGAGAGCCAGGCTTTACGGGCATGAATAGTGAAAATTTCGCATTCGCCACGTTCTGCGACGGTTTGCACGAATTCGCATAGAAACTCATAGCTATCCAGTTGGTCAATCCCAATACGGGTTTTTACCGTCACCGGAATAGCTACCGCATCACGCATAGCTTTAATGCAATCGGCAACCAGATCGGCCTCCCCCATCAAACAAGCACCAAAGCGGCCATTTTGTACTCGATCTGACGGACAACCCACATTCAGATTGATTTCGTTATAACCGCGTTGCTCAGCCAGCTTGGCACAGTGCGCCAATGCCTGTGGATCGCTGCCCCCTAATTGCAAAGCGACCGGATGGTCCTGCTCGCTATAAGCCAGATAATCGGCTTTACCGTGGATAATCGCGCCGGTGGTCACCATTTCGGTATACAACAGAGCTTGCTTAGTGAGCAGACGGTGAAAATAACGGCAATGACGATCCGTCCAATCGAGCATCGGCGCGACGGAGAAGCGTTGCAGGGGGTATTGCGGCTTGGTGGCCGGCGTACTGGAAAAAGTCTGAGCTTCGTGCATTTACGGTGATTTCATCAGTTATTACTGCATTAATTTCCCCCAGATGTTGCTCACTGAGCGAACGATACAAAGGGGTGGAACCGTTGATTATACCATAGAACCCTGCGACGACAGCTGATGTGATCGTTAAACAGTAACGTCACGTTATTCCTGTAAAATTGTGATCTCATAGCGCCATTTCCCTCCCCCCTATCGGCGATTACAGGTAAACATGATAAAATCACGTTCAATTCTAAAGCTGCGGGATGAATATGATGAACCCTATCAATCAGGAAAAGCTGCTCGCACAAGCTGAAAGCCTGTGCCAACAACGAAACGTCCGGCTGACCCCGCAACGTCTTGAAGTATTACGTCTAATGGCGCAACAGCCCGGTGCAATTAGCGCTTATGATCTGCTGGATCTACTACGAGTCGCTGAGCCACAAGCCAAACCGCCTACCGTTTATCGCGCACTGGATTTTTTATTGGAGCAAGGGTTTATTCACCGTGTTGAATCAGCCAATAGCTATGTTCTCTGCCACCACTTTGAAGAACCCACGCATACTTCTGCCTTGTTTATCTGTGATCGCTGCAAGATTGTGACAGAACGCCCTACCGTTGGTATTGAAGAGGCATTGGCACAGTTAGCAAAACAGTCAGGTTTTACACTGCGCCATAGCGTGGTGGAAGCACACGGTTTATGTACTGAATGTGGGGTAGTTGAAGCCTGCGAAAGCCACGATGATTGTGAGCATGACCACTCCATCGTCGTTAAAAAGAAGTAATATCTTGATTAATAAGAAGTCGTATCGTGATTAAGATGAGATAGAACAGCAAAAAGCAAAAAGCAAAAAGCAAAAAGCAAAAAGCAAAAAGCAGAATAGAGAATCATGAAATAGAGCCGTACCTCAACAGGCACGGCTTATTATTCTGGGAGGAAAATCACTCAGATCAGATCCAGTCCCCGTTACGGATAACTCCGACGGCCAAACCTTCAATGGTAAAACTCTGCTCACGCAGATCAACAACGATAGGCTGAAACTCGCTGTTTTCTGGTAAGAGATGCACGATATTACCTTGTTTTTTCAAACGTTTTACCGTGACTTCATCATCAATGCGCGCGACGACAACTTGCCCATTACGCACATCCTGCGTTTTATGTACCGCCAACAAGTCACCATCTAGAATACCGATATCTCTCATCGACATCCCATTAACCCGCAGCAGGAAATCCGCACCTGGCTTGAACAGGGATGGGTCAACCTTGTAATGCCCTTCAATATGTTGCTGTGCCAGCAATGGCTCACCTGCGGCAACCCGGCCAATCAGTGGCAGGCCCTCTTCTTCTTCCATCAGCAAACGAATGCCACGGGAAGCTCCTGAGACAATTTCAATGACACCTTTACGGGCCAGCGCTTTTAAATGCTCTTCAGCAGCGTTAGGAGAGCGAAACCCCAGACGCTGCGCAATCTCGGCACGGGTCGGTGGCATACCTGTTTGCGCTAGGTGATCGCGGACCAGGTCATAAACCTCTTGCTGTCTGGTAGTTAGTGCTTTCATTCCGCCCCCTGTTTGTTTATACAGTTTTGCTGTGAGTATATACAGCTAAGCGGGTGTTGGGAACCAAAGAGTGAATAAAAACAGGGATTAATAACTGCTCATTTTAACAGCACCCTTAGCCTCATTAGCGAGCGACATGCTGCCAGAGTACTGTTATCCATACGAATAGCGCCATCAAAATGGTCAAAAACACAGCAGCAGACCCCATATCTTTTGCCCGTCCAGAAAGCGCATGAAATTCACTACCGATCCTATCAACTACCGCTTCAATCGCACTGTTAATGACTTCAACAATGAGCACCAAAACAACGCTGCAAATTAATAAAATGCGCGCTATGGCACCCACATCCAACCAGAAGGCCAGTATGATAGCGATGACGGCAGCAACGCTTTCTTGACGGAAAGCCGCTTCATTATTCCAGGCGGCGGTTAACCCTTTCACCGTATAACCCGCGGCTTTATAGATCCGGGTAAGTCCTGTTGATTGATTCGCCATGGTTTATTTGCCTTTATCTTATGTTAATCGTGATTTTTGCCATTTTCTGTTGTCTCATCTCCACAGATCTCAAAACCAGTTTCTGGTATCCTTGCGACGAATTGCTAACAAGAGGCTCCAAGTCGTTATGTCAGGTTGGCGTAAAATATATTATAAGTTACTGAATTTACCACTCAAATTGTTGGTAAAAAGCAAGGTTATCCCTGCAGATCCGGTCTCTGAGCTAGGGCTAGACCCTTCTCGTCCTATTCTGTACGTTTTACCTTACAATTCTAAGGCTGATTTGCTGACGTTACGGGCACAGTGCTTGGCGCAAGATCTGCCCGATCCATTGATTCCATTGGAAATCGATGGCGTGCAATTGCCCAGCCATGTGTTTATCGAGAACGGGCCAAGAGTCTTTCGCTACTATGTTCCTAAACAAGAATCGGTGAAGCTATTCCACGATTATCTGGATTTACATCGTAATAATCCGGCGCTAGATATTCAGATGTTACCCGTTTCCGTGATGTTTGGCCGTTCCCCTGGGCGCGAAGGCCACGGTACGCCACATCTGCGGGTGCTTAACGGTGTACAGAAATTCTTTGCTGTATTGTGGTTGGGGCGCGACAGTTTTGTGCGTTTTTCTACCACCGTATCGCTACGCCGAATGGCCAGTGAACACGGTACCGATAAAACCATCGCCCATAAACTGGCACGTGTGGCGCGGATGCACTTCTCTCGTCAACGTTTGGCCGCGGTAGGTCCGAGTTTACCTGCCCGTCAGGATCTGTTTAAAAAACTCTTGGCCTCTAAGGCTATCGAGAAAGCTGTCGCTGACGAGGCGCGGTCGAAAAAAATCTCCCATGAAAAAGCACAGCAAAACGCCATCACTCTGATGGAAGAGATTGCGGCTAATTTCTCCTATGAAGCCGTGCGGTTGTCTGATCGGGTACTTAGCTGGACGTGGAACCGTTTGTATCAGGGGATTAACGTTCATAATGCAGAGCGGGTCCGGCAATTGGCACAAGATGGCCATGAGATCGTCTATGTACCTTGTCATCGCAGCCATATGGATTACCTGCTGCTCTCCTATGTGCTCTACCATCAGGGGCTGGTCCCACCGCATATCGCCGCAGGGATTAACCTCAACTTCTGGCCTGCCGGGCCAATCTTCCGCCGTTTAGGCGCATTCTTTATCCGCCGTACCTTTAAAGGCAATAAACTCTACTCAACGGTGTTCCGCGAATATCTGGGTGAGCTATTTACTCGTGGCTATTCCGTTGAATACTTTGTTGAAGGGGGGCGTTCGCGGACTGGCCGCCTGTTGGAGCCGAAAACCGGCACCTTGTCGATGACGATTCAGGCCATGTTACGTGGTGGCACCCGCCCTATCACGTTGGTGCCGATTTACATCGGCTACGAGCATGTTATGGAAGTGGGGACTTACGCCAAAGAGTTGCGCGGTGCGATAAAAGAAAAAGAGAACCTGTTACAGATGCTACGTGGCTTACGTAAGTTGCGTAATCTCGGCCAGGGCTATGTGAACTTTGGCGAACCCCTGCCATTGACGACCTACCTTAATACCCATGTGCCACAGTGGCGGGATGCCATCGATCCCATTGAAGCACAGCGCCCAAGTTGGCTAACACCGGCAGTGAATGATTTGGCTAATCAGATTATGGTCCGAATCAACAATGCGGCAGCAGCAAATGCCATGAATCTCTGTTCAACGGCGTTACTCGCCTCACGTCAGCGTTCACTAACCCGCGAGCAGCTACTTGAGCAACTTGATTGCTATCTGCAATTAATGCGCAATGCACCCTATGCAAAAGATACTACCGTGCCGGATAAAACACCGGAAGAGTTGCTTAATCACGCCTTGAATATGAATAAGTTTGAGGTGGAGAAAGACACCATCGGTGACATCATCATCCTGCCACGGGAACAGGCCGTGCTGATGACCTATTATCGCAATAATATTCAGCACTTACTGATATTGCCATCGCTGATTGCCAGTATGGTCATGTACCACCGCCGGATTACCCGGACGGAGTTACTGCACAAAATCAGCATGATCTATCCAATGCTAAAAGCTGAACTGTTCCTGCATTACAGCAAAGAGCAGCTACCAGAGACTCTGGATACATTGATCGATGAGCTGGCTCGTCAGCAGTTAATTTGTGATAAAGGCAGCGAATTGGTCCTGAATCCGGCACGCATTCGCCCACTGCAATTGCTGGCCGCAGGTGTGCGGGAAACGCTGCAACGCTACGCAATCACACTTTCACTCCTCAGCGCCACCCCCAGTATCAACCGTGGGGCGTTGGAGAAAGAGAGCCGCATTATGGCGCAGCGCTTGTCGGTTCTGCATGGTATTAATGCGCCGGAATTCTTTGATAAAGCGGTCTTCTCAACGCTGGTTGCGACCTTGCGTGAAGAAGGCTATATCAGTGATAGCGGTGATGCCATTCAGGAACATACGCTGGAAGTTTACAATATGCTGAGTGCGTTGATGACCCCAGAAGTGAAGCTGACTATCGAAAGTGTCAGTATGCCAGCGGAGACCAGCAATCAGCCAGAAGCTCCAGAGACACCAGAGCCTGAGGGTAAAACGGAATCCTAATGTCTTAGCGTACTCAATGCTTAACAGCCCCCTGCCTAGCAGGGGGTTTTCTGAATACCATAACAATGGCCGGACTCATTATCCGGCCATTTTTTACCATTACCTTGGTGAGAACTCGGTATCTTGGTGAGAGGACTCTGCGCTCATACTCAGTCATCGCTAACCCTCAGTAAAAGCGGGTTACCAGTAACTGATCAATATCCCGAGAAACAAAACCAACCCCACGTAATTATTGTTCAAAAACGCACGAAAACACGGCTCACGCTCACGCTGGGCGATCATTTTCTGTTGATGAGTAAACAGAGCACCGGCGAGAAGGATTGACCAATAAAATGCACCGCCCAGATTCATTAGCCAGCCAATGGCCACCATTAATAATAACGTCGCCAGTTGCAGCAAGCCGATAATCAATTTGTCATGTTGACCAAACAGAATCGCCGTAGATTTAACCCCAATTCTTAGGTCATCGTCACGATCAACCATGGCGTATTGAGTGTCATAGGCCACGGTCCAGCAGATATTTGCCAGCAACAGTAGCCAGCAGACCAGCGGCAAGCTTTCGCTAACGGCGGCAAACCCCATCGGAATAGACCAACCAAATGCTGCGCCTAATACCACCTGCGGCAGATGAGTCACCCGCTTCATAAATGGATAGATCCAAGCCAGTGCCAATGCGGCCAGTGACAGCCATATCGTCATGCTATTGAGGGTCAATACCAAACCAAAAGAGAGCAATATCAATACCACAAATAGAATTTTGCTCTCTTTCTCACTGATAGTGCCGCTAGGCAGTGGCCGGGATGCGGTGCGTTTGACAAAACCATCAATATGGCGGTCAGCATAATCATTGACGACACACCCTGCCGCACGCATGAAAAAGACCCCCAGTACAAAAACGACCAGTATTTTGGCCTCGGGGATGCCTCTCCCTGCTAACCACAATGCCCACAATGTTGGCCACAGCAGCAGCAGTGAGCCAATCGGTTTGTCAATACGCATCAAACGGCAATAAGCCTGCCATTTGGTATGAACAGTACTTCCCTTCAATTGATCAGTCTCCAGAATCTAACGACGGAATCAGCTAGCTTAAACCTGATATACCCTTTTCATCTTGAATGTGGTAGGGAGGTCAACGGTATTCGCCTACCGGAATCACTGGCTTAAGCCAGCGCATCAGGATCCGTTCACTTGCTGCCTACCTGCACCTCGAAGTCACTTGGGTATAGAGTCACAATGGGTATAAAGCGGCGATGCCGGTAAAAAAACCTCAGTCAATAACAGTGGATTGCCTGAAAGGCGTAGCAAAGACCGCCTGGCCCATAGATTATCCTGCCGCCCGACGTGAATATAGTCCCGGGTTAGGGCATCACCACTGAATAAGTAACGCCCTAGCGGTAATGTACCTAAATCCACCAGCGCCCTATCCGGACCAGACAGTGTCTCCTCCGGGATAACCGTGCGCCCCAGTAACCAAGGCACATTGTCACCAAACAAGACAATTTCCCGTAACCAATAGCGTTGACTAACGGGCAAATGTTCAGCCTCTTCCCCTAGCGCATCACGCGTAATAAAGCATTCACGTTGCGGTTCGACATGAACACGCTGGCAATGCTGCTCAAAGCGTCGAGTCATCGAACCCAGCTCCATCAGCCAGTCTGCGATGTCTGCAGGAAGTTCAGGGTGCTCGGTAGCACACCATTGGATAGGTTTTAAAATTGATGCATCGCCGATAAACATGCGAAACGCTCCCTGCCGAGGATAAAACAGCCACCCCCGCAATTAGTAAACAGAACGCTATTGTAGCGCAGAATAGGTACCCGGCGACACGGGCAGTCACATCTGATTACCATAGCCACAACAGAGGATTACCCCCAGACAGGGGCCAATAATAGAACAGCAATAGGCGGCTTAAATCAGCGGGAAATACAGGGTGCCATGCTCTGATAAAAACAGATATTTGGTTAGAGATACCAGAGATTATAAATATCAGCGGTTATAAATAGCAGAGGTTATTGACAACGTGTCCGTGGCGAAGAAAATAGCCAGTAAGTAAAAATGCCGTATTATCTGTAAAATTTAGATTATAGGTAATGCATCAATAAGCAATCATTACGATAAATTACCGTTACGATAAACCATCATGATAAGCAACATTATTAACGCGAACCAATAAAAATCCAACCATTTAATTAACCAATCTCATTACAAGTAATTAAAATGTCATGGTAATTAACATTAATTGTTAGAAACTTCCATTACCCCCCCCATTGGACCTATTAATCCCCAAAAAAACAATAACAAGAAAATTCCTACAAAGAATTAGCCGGGTCTTATTCTTATTTATCCTCCTTCATTTACTATTCATCTTAAGAAACAATAATTTCATTTTAGTGACTCAACAACCGACAGAACCTAAGTCACTCCTCATGTTTGCTGATCATATTGAGATAGTGCAAAAGGAGAGATCTATCCTCCCATACTCTGCCTGTGTCTGAATTATGCAATTTCAGCAACCCCTAGTGATATGCCATGTCTGCGATAAATTCAGGCAATTAATAGAGTACATTTATGCATATACAATTCAGAGAGCCTATTTCTACCTCACCCGCTCAACCGGATGCAGGGCGTCAACACCTCTTCAGCCGTGTTCCTGCAGCCGTGATGAATCCGATTACATTGGCAATTATTGTTGCGTTCTCCACCCTCGTCTTACCACAAACCGCATGGGCGGCGTGCAATAGCTCGGGGGTGGGAACCTATGTTTGCGAAGGTGAAAATAACACCGCGATATCCCTGTTCGGCACGGATATCGCCGTTGAGACCCGGCCAGGTTTTGGCATAACAGAACATGAAATTACGGATTCTGCGCTCTCGTTAACCGGTTCGGGTACCATCAGTTACCTCGATACCAACAGTTCTGCACTGGATACCGACAGTCGATATTCTTTGTATATTAAGAATGACACATTAATAACCGAGCAATCGGCATCCATTAATGTTCAGAGCAACGGCTCCATTAGCAGTGGCGTTTACATTGACAACCAGAGCAGTGACGATTCGACCATACGGGTAGATCTCTCTGGCATCTTATCCAGCAGCCTGAGCGGCGCTCCAGCCCTTTCAATCTTTTCATCGGCAGGCAATGATTCAACTATCATTCTGAACACCCACGCTATTTCAGGTGTTACTGGCATCCAAAGCGATAATAATTCACAAAATGGAGCGACCATCACCCACGTTGATGTTACTGGTGATATTAACGTCGAAAATTCAGGCGTCTCGATCCGAAATGCTGCCAATGGTGGCACCAGCATAATTAACTTCAATTCAAAGAGTATTAATACAGAATATAACAGTTTTTATATTCAAAATACCAATTATGTAGGTGGAGTGATAACTGATATCAATATTGATGGCGATATCAGTTCAGCTAATAGTCAAGCAGCCAGGATTTACAATTATACCAATGGCGGTCTTGCGAGCCTTAGATTTCGCGCAAATAATGTCACTGGATCGACTGGCCTTTATATCGATAATAGCAGCCAAAATGGCGCTGTAACCGATATTATATTGACGGGTGATCTTACGGCTACTTCAGGATCTGCTCTACAAGCCAATGCCTACTCGGATGAGGGAAACATCGAGACCGCTATCAAGTTGAATAACGTTTATTCTTTGTATGATGCACTCAATATTAGCGACTATACCCGATCCGGAAATATACTGCATGACCTTGATATTTCAGGAACGATTACTGCAGAAAACGGTACCGGAATTAAAGTGATGGGCGCGGCTGGTGAAGGCAGTTCTACTATGCTCATCAATGTGAATAATATTACTTCCAGCAGTCAATCGCTTGATATCAACAATTACAATTTTTTGGGTTCAGCTTTTTCTGCCATTACCGCGACCGGGCATCTCACGGCGGAATGGGGACAAGGGGCAATGCTCCAGACCCATTCCTCTCTGGGGGATGCCACCACGCTCATCCACTTCAATGACATCACTGCAATGAGCAGTGGAATATCTCTCATTAACGAAGCTAACCAAGGTACTTCAACCGCCGATATCACCGTGACGGGCCAGATTAACGTCAGCCACGGAGAGGGGATTACCCTTAATGCACTGACCACTGATGGCCGCACTTTGGTCAACGTTGACGTCAATAATATTGCCAGTGAATACGATGCCATACGCCTCTATAACTATAACTATAATGATAACTACGCCACAGGCGTGGATGATGGCACAGGCGCAGACAACGGCACCTCGACCATTGATCTGATCACCCGGGGCGCGCTGGTTTCGCAGCAGGGCTACGGAATTAATATTGAAACCAATACCGCAGACACCTATGTCACCGTGGGCGGCTTGGTGCACGGCGGCAATGGCACCGCAATCGGCATTCATCGGCTTGATAACATTCAAACATCGGCCACGTTAGAGCTGCAATCTGGCTATGCCCTTGAAGGGGTTACACAGGCACTGGTCTTCACTGGCAGTTATGCGGAGATCAATGATGCCGCGCTGGATCTGGCAAACAGCCATCTGGTGCTGGGCGGAGCAGGAGACGCCGCTTTCGATCTCACGCGTATTGATAACCGTGAAGAGGCCATTCTGGATGGCGACCCGAACCGGATCACCGGCTTCGGTACCCTGACCAAAACCAACAACAGCATCTGGACGTTAACCGGCGCCAATATGGCCGACGGTGACGCCAATGCCTTCCTGTCGGCCAATATCGCCGGGGGGATTTTGGTGCTGGATAACGCCACGCTGGGCCTGACACCTGACGCTGGGGCACTCACTGGAGCCACAGTAAACCGCCTCAGTGCTGCCGATATCGCCGCTGACCCGACGCGGGTGGCTACCGAAACCGGTGCATTAACCCTGGCTGAAGGCGGCGCGCTGTCCTCGCTCGGTGACTCGGTTCTGAGCGGCAACCTCATCAGCGCTGGCGGGATCCTGCTGTCAAACCACTATACCGGCGGCAATGGTGCCGCTACCGATGATCGGCTGACCGTGACCGGGACTTATTTTGGTGAAAATAACGGTTCCGGTGAAGGGGCCTGGCTGGCACTCGATACGGTGCTGGGGGATGACGATTCTGCCACCGACCGGTTAGTGATCAACGGCGATGCCACCGGCACCACCTCGGTCCGGGTGAACAATGCGGGCGGTCTGGGCGATAAAACCCTCAATGGCATCAATCTGATCACCGTGGACGGTCTGGCGCAGGATGACACCTTCCTGCTGGCCGGGGATTATGTCACCACGGATGGCTATCAGGCGGTGGTGGCCGGGGCGTATGCCTACACCTTACAGGCCGACGGGGAAGCCGCTACCGCAGGCCGCAACTGGTATCTCTCGTCAGAACTGATGCTAACCGAGGGCGTGCGCTATCAGGTGGGCGTGCCGCTGTATGAACAATATCCGCAGGTGCTGGCCGCCCTGAACACCCTGCCGACGCTGCAACAGCGTGTCGGTAACCGTTACGGGGCACCGGGCGCACTGGCAGACCTGAATTTTGACGATAATCAATGGGCCTGGGGCCGTATTGAAGGGAGCCACCAGGTCACCGACCCGGCCCGATCCACCAGCGGTTCACAGCGTGAGATTGATGTGTGGAAGTTGCAGACCGGCATTGATGTGCCGTTGTATCAGAGCCAGGGCGGTTCACTGCTGACCGGCGGGGTGAACTTCACCTACGGAAAAGCCAAAGCGGATATCCACTCATTCTTTGGTGATGGCCGCATCAACAGCGCAGGTTACGGCCTTGGCACCAGCCTGACCTGGTATGGCAATAACGGCGTGTATGTGGATGGCCAGTTGCAGACGATGTGGTTTGACAGCGACCTGAGCTCCCGTACCGCAGGGCATGCAGTGGCCAGCGGTAACAATGGTCGCGGGTATACCTCGGCGATAGAAGCCGGTAAAGGTTACACACTGAGTCACGGCTTGTCGCTGACTCCGCAGATGCAGGTGACCTACTCGCGGGTCGATTTCGATACCTTCCGCGATCCGTTTGATAGCGAAGTCTCGCTGCAAGAGGGTGACAGCCTGCGGGGCCGCCTCGGTGTCTCACTGAATAAGGAAACGACCTGGAGTGCGAAAGACGGCACCACCCGCCGCTCACACATTTACAGTCATCTCGATCTGCACAATGAGTTCCTCAATGGCAGCAAAGTACAGGTCTCAGGGGTGGAGTTCGCCACCCGGGATGAGCGTCAGTCGGTGGGGTTAGGCGCGGGTGGCACCTATGAATGGCAGAATGGTCGCTACGCGGTTTACGGCAATGTCAATCTGCTGGGGGCTACACGGAATATCAGTGACAACTATGCCGTCGGCGGCACGATAGGTGCACGGGTGAGCTGGTAAATCGTTTTATATTAGCGGGTAAATCGTTTTATAGCGCAGTGCGTAAAGGGTTGAACACAGGATCCGGCGGCTCAGGCCGCTACGACCCCAACGGTACGTTCCCCTTTAATTTATCAGCGCTGTCAACAGTCGGAGGTGCCTCTCGGCACCTGAGGTTATTGACAAAGTGCCCGCGACGGAGAGAACAGGCAGATCGTAAAGACGCCGTAAATACATCCATGTAGGCTCGAGCCGCGCCATCCTTGGCGCGGACGCTTTACTCCTCTGCCTATCCTCACCGTTCAAGATCGCGTCATCGGGGTTTGTCAGCAGTCTGAGGTGCCTCTCGGCACCTCCTGTTGGATTAACGACCTGCGGTATACCCCGCCCATAGCGTAATACCACCGTTAGTCCCCGGAGCCCATAATGGATCATAGGCTACGTGCGACTGAATACAGCGCCAGAGTTTACCCA
Source organism: Yersinia pestis (assembly GCF_900460465.1). GTDB lineage: Bacteria > Pseudomonadota > Gammaproteobacteria > Enterobacterales > Enterobacteriaceae > Yersinia > Yersinia pestis. The sequence continues at coordinate 388,299 of NZ_UAVH01000008.1, forward strand.
GATTGCTTACCACATCACCAACAGCGTAACTCCCATTCAGTACCCATGCCGGGTGTGTGCCTTGGGTGCTCACCGTCAGTACATTGCTGGGCACTGACAGGTTGCCATGTTCATCGCCTGCGGCAACAAAATAGCGGTACTCCGTATTTGGTTGCAAACCGGCATCTTCTGCTGAAGTCTGGGTTCCGTTCAGAAGTTTCACTTCATGACCATCGCGGTAAATGGCATAGCTGGCAACAGGTAATGCCCCTATCGAGCTCCCCCACATGAGACTAATACTGGTTGTCGTTTGCCCCGTGCTGTGGAGATTAACCGGGGCTTTAGGTAATTCTGTCACTAATGGGATAGACAGTTCATGGTGAAAAATATTGTTAGGATCGATTCTCGCTTTTAGCGCAATCAACCTCTTGATCAATTGCGTATCCCAGCCATAGTACAGATTCAACCAATTTGGATCTTCCTCACCTGAATCGGTGTATTTCATGTCGATATCGGGATAATTGATATAGCATCCCTCGAACTCAGGAGGAGCAGGTTTGCCATTATGCACTGCCGCATAAATATTGCGGATCCATGTTAAGTGCGTCTGGTCATCGGCTTCATTCGTCCAATAAGTCTGGTATTGCGCTTTGAGCAGCGAGTTCCTTTGAGACACAGCTGTTGCCCCGATGCCACGGCTGTTGATCGCCCCACCATAGGAATCAATTTGTACCAGCGACTGATTGAAACGCTTATCAGCTGTGGCGGTAGTCAAGTGTGTCAGCAAGGCATGGCACATCTCGTCTGAAAACTGCTTGATTTGGTAGTCAGATTTATATTTTCCACGCTGATTACTGCCTGACCCATTGATCATTTGAGTCACATGCAACCAATCCATGGAGGCACTTTCATCCACAGTACGCCCGATTTTTCGACCTGGGTACAAGTGCTTAAACGGCGGGATGTTTGGCAAAATAAAATCATCATATATCGTCGGTGTCATGCCAGCCGCGGCATTCATTTTTTCGATAAAGTCATTGAGAGGAATATCATTCGCGCCCCCGACTTGACCATTTGGACCCGTGTATTGAATGGCCAACACGACATTATCGGACGCATCGATATGGTTTAATTTCAGTAAAGTAAATAACCCGCCATTACCGACGCCCTCCTTCGTACTGGTCGCATTAACATCATTGTCAGCAAACCATTGCCAATAAGCTTTTAAAAAGGCGGGGAATGTCGCTTTTAAAGATGACCATGGGTACGTTAGGGGTATCCAATAGGCTTTCTGAGGTGCTTTGGGAAGATCATCGAAATAATAGGCGATAATGATGCCGAAATTCCCACCGCCAGCGCCACAGCAAGCCATTAATAGCTCTCTGTCTACCTCAGACACACTATCAGCGCGCACATGTCGAAATGCCAGCCGATGCGCGTTCCCGACCGGCACCAAAATATCAACACCAGTGACCCAATCCACTGTTAACCCATGCAGACGTGAGAGTAATCCATAGCCACCGCCGCTGATGTGCCCACCCACGCCCACGGAGTAACATGACCCGCCGGGGATCGTCCGGCCAGACCGTTTGTAGAGTGAGACATAGCCATTCCAATTCTGATTCCCCGTCAGACTCTTGAAGCGATAAGTATTTTTATTCGCGTCCCAAAGTGAGGTTATCGTTTTGTCTTCATCGTAGTCCAGGCCGCTCATCTCGCCTAAATCAATGATCGACAATCTCTCTGTAGATAACTTGTTGGAAACAAAACCCTCATAACAGTGCCCCCCACTCCGTACCGTGATTCGATTTCCTGCAGCTAGCGCAGTATTGGTGGCGGCAAAAACTTCATCGGGTGTCGTGCAGATATAAATGGTCTCAGCACCCTGCTCAACGTTGGGTGGCCAACGTAAATTAAAACCCTTTTGTAACGTTTCATAGGTACTGACATTTTTATCAATAATCTTCATCGGTTAACCCCTGTCGATATACAGAGAACAGTCCTGAAACTAACCTATACGCTAAAGCAGCCGTTCTGATTTTTTTTGCATTAACGATAGTGGGACCCGCTCAAGAAATGTGAATTTTCAGTCGAGTCACGACCATTATTTAAAGAAAATATACCCAAAATAATTCGAGTTGCAGGAAGGCGGCCAAGGCATATGCAACATGAAATATGACGGATATACATGGCTAATTATTTCTTTTGTTACATTTATATCAAATTCAATTTTTAGATGGCTGAGTGCCAAAAAAGGTCAGGTGTTCAATATATTATTTTTAGCCATAAAAATAATATGCTTACCTGTCGAATCTATTGTCAAAATATCCATTTTTCCTCTTTGGGTTTTGGTTTTTCCATTTTTTATTTTTTGTGTAAACACGCATATACCCACAATAATCCGAGTTGCAGGAAGGCGGCAACGGCTGCTCACAGGGTAAGCCTCTGGGATAAGCCTCATTAATCCTTAAGATTTTACACAAGTCAGTGACTGGGGGTGAACGAAGGCAACTCACGCACCTGCAATTTGCAGTATTACGGGTATAGCGGCGCATGAGCGTTCACGTAGGTACAAAGGCGTTAAAGGGAGGATTTGATTCATGCAATTATTTAAATCGTCTACACATACAGTGTGATATGGTATAACCCTCTTACTTTAATAAATATGAGAATTTTATAAAAATGGGCACATTAGTCATTGCATCTTTTTATTTTTTAGTTGCTTATTTACTCATAAAAAAAGAAGTGAGAATATATCAAATAGCATCAAGTTTGTTATATGCAGTTTCTTTGCAAATGATACAGTGGAATATTACCGCCTTCATTGTCTATTTAACAATACCAATATCAATTGCATTTTTTAGCATGATTAAAAAATCAAACAATCAAATAACATACTTTTCAATCCCTTGCTGGCTTGTTATTTTATCAATAATAATAAATTCATTTTTAAAATAGCAAGCCATCTCTTTGGGATTTATTTTTTCTCGTTACTTTTTACCTGTTTTCGCCAGACCCGCAGCATAAATCGCTGTCCACAGTCCAGACAACAGATATAGGGGTTATCCAGTGGCATGACCGTTATCCCTTCCGTTATCAGCTTTGTCGATTGGCAATACACGCAGCAAACCCCCTGCTGCCCGGGGGTGAACCCCAGTAAATTACGGGGATATGGCGTGATCGGGGCACCATCAAACTCAGCCAGTAGCGGAGCGAGCCGTTTATGGTAAGTCAGAAAGGGGTGCACTGAACGTAACTGACATAGCTCAAAAATCTGTGTTGGTCGCCACTGTGTCCATAGCATCACCAATACCGCATACAAACGCCAAAAATGCTCCTGACGCATCCGGGTAAATACCGTCCCGGTAGTGGCCGTAAATGGATTATCACAGGCGGGGCAATAATACCCCTCAATAGATGAGGCTGTTTTACGTGGGCTGATGTGCTTATTCTGGCAGTAAGGGCAGGCATACACCGCACCCTGTTCAGGATTTTGTGCATCCAGCCGATCCACAGCCTCTCTCAGTACCGGTTCCCGTTGCCAGACCTCCCGTAAATGTTGGTACTGTGCCTGGCTCGCATGAGAAAACAAGCGGCTGAACCAGCGGGGAAGCGGGATGTCATACTGTGGCGTATTGACTGCAAACGGGTCGATGCCTTTTGGAATGTCGGGATACATCACAAAATCAGTCTGGCAAACCTGACAGTGTACCTCGGGATTACCTACTGGCATGGTTTCGCTGTAGACCAATTGCGTGGAGGCGCAGGCTGGGCAGTGCAACCCCTGCTGCCCCGGTGTAAAACCCCGCAAGTAGCGAGGTGTATGGGTTACCGCACGGCCGCCGATCAACGCCAGAATGGGTTTTAGCCGATGGCAGTACTGCTTCCATATCTGTTTGGATTTGCAGTCACTTAACCAGGCAGCGTCCTCCACTTGCCAGGTTCCCCAGAGGGTCACCAGTACCGCATAGAGCCGTGAATGTCGGGCATGGTGTAAATCGAAAAACGGGGTATGCGTATACGGAGAACTGCACCGATGGCAGGTTCGACAGCGGTACTCTTCCGGGCGGGTGCCGGGGCAAATATCGGCACTGTGACAATGTGGGCAATGCGTAAACGTAATCAGCCCCGGATTACGTTTATCCAGCTCGTCTACCAGATCACGCAGCACGGGTTCATGGTGCCAAAGCCGCGTCACACTCGCGTACTCCATCGCATCCAGATGCGAAAAAGCAACCGGATACCAATCGGGCAACGGGATCAAACCTGAGGGGGAATTGTTTTCTGTATGCATCATATTATCCTCCATGATAATCAATTCGTTAGGCGGATAGCGCCTGGGTATCAGAGGCCGTTCCAAGTGATCAATCACTGACAAAACTTATTTCTCGACATCACCGGCCTGATATAGCGCCAGCCCACCGCTAAATTTTTACATTAATATTTCATATAACGAAGACATCTTGATGTTGCGGCATGACAGCATCCTTATGTCAGTGACAGCTCCCGTTTCTTTTGCATCCCGCTAAATGTAGATCCCATTTTATGTTAATGCGTGCTTTAGGTATCTCATTTTGGAAGCTTGAAGAGGACATCAACTTTCCTGACTAAAGAAAGGAAACTTAGGAAATCCACCACAGAGAGAATGAATAAAAATAATCTACGCTACCCGGCACAGCATTCACCACCTACGGATTAGCTCAGTGTGTATAAAGTAAATAATATTTATAGATAACCCGCTCCATTTATCGGATGGTCTGACACCGTCTGTCTCTGACCAATATTTTTACCCACATGAACATATCCATTAAATCTAATAGCTTGTAGTGTAAAAACATTAACTAACTAATACCAGCGAGTTAAATGTAACAAAACACAACCAAGACGGTAACTAAAAAAATAACACGCCACATTGATTTGTAAGAAATTTCATACAATAAACGCGATAACCATATATTATTAAAGGTATAAGTAAATTTCATGAAAATCAAATTTAAAAAAATGCCGACATTAATTGAAGGAATATTCCTACAAATATTTTATTCAAGAATGAGAGGTAAGTCGATGATAATTCACTGGCGGATGTAGATTAAGGTAATAACATTTAGAACAGAAAAAAATAGAGCAGATGACAGCCTAAAGGTGGACACCCCCTTTATCAGGTAAAATTCTTATAGAACAAGGCATTCACAAGTAACAGCGCTGCCCATTGGTGACTCCCCTGGTGTTGGATTACGCAGTGGCCAGCAGCTGTTACCGTGAAATAACCTATTCAAAGGCTTCCTATGCATAACGAAATAGCCCTTGCTCCCTTTTTTACCCAATGTGCAATGAGACATAAACACACATCCCATCAACACCTATATAAACACAACCCAATACACATTTAATTCATATGGATATTGCTGTGATGTGAGAAATTTGAAAACTAATAATTAAAGTAATATATATATCCCACATCTGAGTTAAACGAACGGCTAACGGTATACTTATTTAGCCCAGACAGCGGCGCAGATAAAACGACCTGCACTGAACGCCGCCATAATGTAAAACACGTAATTAACGCCTTGAATCCCTAGGTAGGTATCGAGAAAATAACCATAAAGTCTGTAACCGAACAGAGACGGTAAATAGCCAATCAGATAACCAATGGCTCTTGCAGAACCGGCAAACTCTTGCGGCATATCAATTTCTACTACTGGGAAAAAAATACCGCCCTCTGTATAAAGATGATCGCCCCACATCAAAATAACCTTAACGCGTTACCGGCAATGTGACTTCAGTCTGGACAAAACCATAACGGCTTAGCGGGGTGACTTTAACGGCAGTGGGTGATGACGTTATCGGAAACAGTTTGGAAGTCTCCGGCATAATATAAGGATTACCCAGTGCAACCACCTCATTACTTGGGACTAAAATAATCTGAGGCCCTAAGCGGACCACATGTTTACCAGGATTCTTAATAACCAAATTATTGCCCGATATGGAGAAAACTAACGTTTGCCACGGCATTCTAATTTGTGGCACAGCACTCGGCTGGATCAGAAAGCCGATCTCCTGACGAATTGGCATAACCGCCGCATTACCGGGGACCTGTTCAACCCCTTCAAAAGAGGCTTTTAACAACACTTCATTGTTCAAGACGCTCCCCTTCTTCAAGACAAAATTCACTTGCTGGCTTTGCCCTGCATTAATACGGGTCACCGGGGGGGAAATCAAAATCTGCTTACTGAAACTTTTGCCGTCCAAATCCGTTAATTTAGTCACCAGCAGTATTGGATTGCTAGAGATATTATCGATAGTAAAACTGGTTCGAGCCTCACTTTCTTGCAAGATTACCGTCGTGCTTTCTAATTTAAACGACGCGTAAGATACTGCGCTCCAACTACTCAATAAAATCAACAACGTAAATACAAAGAAGATGTTAAAACGATTGACGCTATTTACGTATATGATTGTCGCACCAATATCACGATGGTGAGTGGGGAAATTTTGCATAAGAGATCCTATATTCAAAAAGTCTTCACATTTGGTCTGTTTTTGTCATTGCTGCTTTTATAATGTAAAACTTACTGACAGACCGCATCGGCAACTTCATACAATACATCGGGGTCAAATTTTTCAGGTTCACGGTAGTTAACGCGACATTCATCGCGGTTATTTGCCTTAACACGTAATGTCACGCCAATCGCCTTATTTTCCAGCATAAAGTTTCCGTCACCGATAATCGTCCCCAGAAAGTTACCTTTTTCATCCAATACATTGGCACCAATCGGCAGCATTTCACCATCACTACCACGGATGGTTAGCAGCAATTGGCGGGTTTCTGTTGTCTCAAAATGATGGGTTGCTACCGAGCCTCGAGTCATCAGCAAATCGGCACTGGTGTTATTAAGCCGAATATTCAGCGGCAATGTTTGCGTGCTTATTTGTACTTTCGAAGCGGTGTAAGGCCTCACTAATGGCAGCAAGGCTATCCCAGCATAATCCGTAATCGCAATACCGCTGCTCGGCGATGAAACGCGCAAACCGGGTTGGTTGGGTATGTTCACCACCGCAAAAGTATCGCCAACCGATGACGACGATGTGGCAAAGGTGTTATTCACGTAAGCCACTGAACCACGCGATGACAGATATGCAGACCGGCTATTGTTTGTCGCTTGAGAAACCCCACCGGTTAATTGTGAATAGGCCGTCCTTATATTCATCGAACCATTGATACGCCGTTGCCTATTGTCACCGCTGATCCCTACCGAATAATCTTTGTTGTCACCCCATCGCCCTTGATAAGTACTACCAAGTGCCACATTGCCATTGTTACGTTGCACCCGGCCACTTAACGTCCCATTACCCAATGGCATATTGATACCAACATAGAGCGAATTTTGCCCTTGCGAACTTAATTGAGAACTCAAGATGGTAGTCGCCCGGCCAAATTGTTCGCTAATTGAGAAAATATGGTAAGTACGACCAGAAGCCTGATAATACATATTATTTGATAAAGCATAGGAGAATGCCCCCCAACGTGGGTGCACCCAGCTCACGGCTACCGACGTTGCATTTTTTAATTTTCCAAACATCAGGTCATTCAGATTATTGCTACTGCTTAGGGCATCATCCGGTAACCAGTAATTGGCCGAGCCATAAACCGAGGACCATGAAACACCAAAATTACCGTTAATCGTCATCTGATTCTGAACGCTAAATTGGTATCCCTGTCCTGCATCTTTGGTATTAGCATAACTTGCTGCCGCTGAAAACCAGGCCTGATCCCATCCACTGTAAAGATTTTGCACACGGATATTTTGATAGCCAGAGGACAGTAACCCAGCCGACGTCATATAAAAGGTAGCCGCCGGATTGAATGACATTTCTCCGGAAAGCAGCAGCGGTGACGGCCTGTCCTCACCGGTAAACATGTCCCGGTAACGGCCCACGGCCAGTTGGTAGATGGATGCCTGTTGTTCAGCGTTAATATCAAGGGCGCTCGTCACCGTAAAATTCTGTTGAGTGCCATCCTCTTCGATAATACTGACATCGGTGTTAACACCACTTGAGAAGTTACTGATATTGGATAACGAAAAAGGACCTGGTGCCACTATGGTACGATAAATAACCCGCCCACGCTGACGGATTTCAATGGTGGCATTGGTATTGGCAATCCCCTCGATGGGTACGATCAATTGTGTATCATCCCGTTGTGCGTTATCGGAATACAACTGAATGCCGGTTACGGGTAAACCAGAAAAGGTGTTACCCACTAAACCAAATTCACCCAGTTGAACCACGGATTTCAATGATTCAACCGCGCGTAAAGCAGAGGTTTCCTGATTATAGTATTGGCTCACTCCTTGATTATAACTGTAGGAACCTCGGTTTCTCAGTACCCAATTTTTAAAATTAATCCCCGGTTCAAATTGCCCCTGAACAAGATTAAAGCGGCTATTGTTACTTTCGACCCGTTGGCCAAAGATATTGTAATTAAGCAATAGTGCATGCCCTCCTTGCTGATACTCACTTCCTTCCATTTCGGGATCAAACGCCTCTTGCGGCAATGTTATTTCCACCCGGAACTGGCCGGGAAAGAGTTTAACAACCATACCCGGCCACCGGGCTTCCATATTCTCACAACTGCCGTCACTCTCTGTATTTCGTAATTTCAAGGCCATCAGTAATGCTTTATCCATACACAGTTTCCCTTCGCTATCGAAGGTCGCTGCAATACGGTAGGTCTTGCTGGCATTAATAATGATAGTGACATCATGTTGGCCGGGTAGAAATCTATCCTGACCGCTGAAGAATTTTGCCAATTCAGCTGAATAACCTAATCTCTCCAGCGTTTCTATGTCAAAAACCACCTCACCCTCTTCTGTGACAGGGAAAGCCAGCGTAGGAAAAAAAGAGAATAAGAATGCGATACACTGGAGATTAATACAACGGGCGACCACGAAAATTCCCTGAAAAATTAATTATTAATAAAAACTAATAGGTGAATTGATTATTGAAAAATCGAATATCACCCTAGAGTTAAATAAAACAATGGTATATCGATGCTATATCCTTAAAAAACCCTATCTTTATAGAAATACGTTTTCATAAAAACACGTCTTAATAATAAGAAGAATGACCAAGGTTATCTTAAACAAAAAATAATTTTGCCAATCAAAAATAGCCTTGGCCATACCCGCTTGTTACGCGCTATATCCCAAATGCAAAGTTCATGGTTAGGGAACCGTCAATCTTAGCGTCTTCCGTTATCGCACCATTCATCGTATTAGTACCTGCCAGAACAGGCGTCACAAGGAGATCAGCAACAAATACTTTACCAGAGTTCTGTGTGTTAGCACCCGCAGCCCAGCCGGTACGCTGGCCTCTATTCAGGTAAGAAGTATCCGCTTGGGAGAATGATGCCGATGAAGCAGTAAACACACCTGACTTTTTACCATCAACAGTTGCGTTCCGCATTTGTACCGTGTAGTAACCGATTTTACCCGTATCGTTTATCTTCCCCAAGCCGAAGGCGGCGGCGGAACCGTCAGATGAAGAACCAACACGGTTATCAACCGGGGTAAAATTCAGATAAGTATTGGCGTCACAGTTTACCGTCCAAGTTTTGTTGATTTGCGCCAGTACAGTCACTGTAGTACCCGGCTTAACGAGAGAAGAAGACAGTTTACCTATATCGTAGATACCTGCGTCCGGAGAAACGACGGTACAACTTGGTACTGTCATAGTGCCGACGACTTTTAATTCTGCGGTCGGTACTGCTGCGCTAGCGGCACTAATACTAACAACCAGAGAAGACAGTATTGCAATTTGAGTCAATGGCTTTTTCATTTAAAACTCCTGATATATTATAATGTTTATTGCTGAGTCATAAAAATAAAATGTAGGATTAAAGTCTTAGTGTGAGTACATCTATTAATTTATTATTAAAAATAATGGACACCCCAGACTTAGGCTCTGATTAAAGGTTTTATTATTTTAGTTGTATATCAGAATGCACGCCACTTTATGTAGGAAATTTCCTACACGGATGTGGATTTATTCTTATCTAATATATTTACCTACGACTGCCACAGCATTAACCCATGAATTATTGCCATAAAAACAATAAATTAAACATAAATTACACTATGTAATACCAATTGTTTCATTGCCTTAAATAATCCATATAAAAAAGTAAGTTAATATAATTTAATGATTAATGAACAATTAACCTCATCAAGAAACTGGCTGTATATTCATATACATTCGTTTAAGTTTTAAATATTAAACATACACACATATTTATAATGGGTATATAAAATTCATTCCATTTGAATATTATATTCATGTAAAAATTTGAGCACCTATGTTTTAATTTTTGTATTTCAACTCATTATCTCTCTTCTATCCGCCGAGTATACCCATCATACTTCAAGCCTCATGTGTGTTGGCTACGCGCAATCAGACGAAGCAGGAACTGTGCTTAGATGGTGTAGACAAGGAAAATTGAGCGAAAAAAAACCCTGCCGATGCAGCAGGGTTTAATTGAAACGGGCAGTCGTTATACCGACACACCATGCTGGCTTGCCAGCGCAGACAGACCACCGGCAAAACCCTGACCGACAGCTTTAAATTTCCATTCGTCATTATTGCGGTATAGCTCGCCAAAGATCATGGCGGTTTCAGTACTGGCATCCTCGGATAGGTCAAAGCGAGCAATTTCTGCGCTGTTATCTTCGTTGACCACACGCATGAAGCTGTTGCTGACCATACCAAAGTTTTGCTTACGGGCTTCAGCATCATAAATGGTGACTGAGAAAATAATTTTCTTCACGTCAGCTGGGACTTTTTTCAGATCAATTTTGATCTGCTCATCGTCACCGTCACCAGCACCGGTACGGTTATCACCCTGATGAACAACAGAACCACAAGGACTCACTTTGTTGTTAAAGAAGATGAAGTGCTGATCAGACAAAACTTTGCCGTTTTCACCGACCATAAATACCGAGGCATCAAGGTCAAATTCAGAACCATCGGTCACACGTGCATCCCAACCCAGCCCCACGACAGCAATGTTCATGGTTGGAGCTTCTTTTGTCAGAGATACGTTACCACCTTTTACCAGAGAAACTGCCATCGTACTTTCCTTACACTGAAGTGTTAAATATTCAGAGCATTTTGCCCTGAATATATGAATACGTTAATCTGTACACCCAAAATGATTGGCGTTACAGGTAAGTAACCAGCAAACCCCGATGAATTTATTCAACGGATACGCTGACGTAGCTACCCCCTGCAACGTCAAAAACGAAGGGAATGATTAAGATGCGTTGATGCCATACTGAGCACAAACAGACGACAAACCACCCGCATAGCCCTGACCTACCGCACGGAATTTCCACTCCGCATTATGGCGATACAGCTCACCAAACAGCATCGCTGTTTCGGTGGACGCATCTTCAGACAGGTCGTAACGCGCAATTTCAACGCCATTATCATCGTTTACCAGGCGAATAAAGGCATTAGCCACCTGACCGAAGCTCTGACGGCGCGCCTGAGCATCATGAATAGTGACAACGAAAACAATCTTATCCACATCTGCTGGGATCAAAGGCAATTTGATTTTCAGCGACTCATCGTCACCCTCGCCTTCACCAGTACGGTTATCACCGGTGTGCATCACTGAACCATCAGATGATTTCAGATTGTTGTAGAAAATGAAATCTGCATCGTTACGTACTTTGCCGTTTGCAGTCAAAAGAAAAGCTGAAGCATCCAGGTCGAAATCCTGACCATCTGTAGAACGGGCATCCCAGCCGAGGCCAATCAGCACATTCGTCATTGTTGGAGCTTCTTTACTCAGGGAGACATTACCGCCTTTCGAAAGAGATACACCCATTTTCATTTCCTCAGTAGTTAAGTATTAATTCAATTTACATCATCAGGTCTCTAAAACCCTACGTTAGTGCTGTCCTTCCTTTGAATCCTTTTCAGGGAACAGGAAGCTGGCAACAATACCGATCGCCAGTACACCAATGACCACGAACAGGCTAACATTGGCCGAGATATCATAGCCGTGATTGAAAAAGTGGTCAGATGCATTCAGGCCCAACTTAGCGGCGATGAAGAACAACAGCACAATAACGGCTTTTTCGAGATGGACGAGATACTGCTTCAGCGCTTCAAGTACAAAATACAGTGTACGCAAGCCAAGGATTGCGAACATCATCGCACTGTAGACGATCAACGGTTCGCGGCTGACCGCAATCACCGCCGGTACAGAGTCAAAAGCAAACATCACATCTGACAGTTCAACCACGGCCAAACAGAGCATCAATGGCGTGGCATAACGTGCAACACCGCCTTTACGGCCTACTTGCACATCCGCATTTTCAGGTTTAGCCAGTTCTGCATCAACCTCTTTCTGGCTCAATATAAAGGCATTGCCTCTCAATTTTGGCCAAATAGGGAAGAAACGCTTCACTAAACGATAGGCGATATGTTGGGAATAATCCTCAATGGCGTCGTCATCATCGCCTTTTCTCAGCATCATTACTGCCGTCCAGGCAACAACTATCGCGAAGACAACCTCAACCCACGGCCCTAGCATCAGCAAGCCCGTACCAATGGCGACGAAAATGCCACGGAAAACGATAGCCCCGATAATCCCCCAATACAGTACGCGATAGCGCAAACGGTCTGGTACCGCAAACCAAGAGAAAATAGCCATCATGACAAACAGGTTATCAATGGATAACACTTTTTCAAGCGCATACCCAGTAACAAACAAACTGGCTGCCTCAGCACCGTGATGCAGGTAAAGGAAGCCTGCGAATACAAAAGCGATGGCGACCCAGAAGAGAGACCACAACGCCGCACTTTTCAGAGAGATTGGCTTATCATGGCGGTGCATGAAAAGATCGATACAAATGGCACCGACAGAAAGCAGGATGAACACGGCTACTGTCTCAATGGGAAAGCCAATATGGGTGGATTCCATAATTCCTCAAATTATTCGCTATTACAGTTGAAAATCAGCAGGGACAAAACCTAACGTCACGCAAATTTCACGTGCTGCGGCTTCTTCCATTTCATCAAAAACACCGTCGCTTTTCGCAACAGCAATACCAACACGCAAAGCAAGCTGTGCCGCTTCTGGCTGACTTTTGAGCGCCATGATGTACTTCATCGCCTCGCCCTTGCCAATGTCAGCATCAAATTCATAGCTGGTAACCAGTTTGTTAAAGAACTCGATCACTTCATTGGTATCGAAGACGCTTAATTCAGGCGACTGCTTGATGAACATGATCATCTTTTGTTTTTCTTCCGGACCCGCGCCATTACTCGCCATTGAGATATGCGCGCAGACGGCGACAGTGCCTTCCATGAATTTACGGTTTTTAAAGCGGCCAACCTGATTGGTCAGTTCGGTGCGCCCGGCACTGATGGCATTTTTCACTTTATTGAAAAAGCTCATAATATTTCCTCCAAATAAAAGTTTAACGTGGCTTATTTGCTGCCCGCTTTCCAGCGGAATCCCCAGCCAAAAGCCTCGTCCATTTCTTTGTGTCCGCTAAAATAGCGGTTAATTCGTTCAACTTTGATATTGCCTGATTCATTCACCAAACGAGCAACCGCACACATATTTTTCCGATCATTCCCTTCATTCATCTGCGTCTCGATTGGGGCCTGACCGGGGACATTAATGGTTACGATCCCGTCGGTACTTCCCCAACTCGGAACACCTTCATAAATAAAGGCAAAAATCAGCACTTCCTTGACGTGTTTCCACTCGCGCCCATTAATGTGCATCCACTCACCGTCGCTGACATCGCCAGTACGATCATCGCCTTGTAACTGAACATAAGGTTCACTGTGGTAGGAGCCAAAATTGTTCCCTAACGCCTGAATAACGCCACGGGAGCCATCGTTCAAGGCGACAAAAGCCCCTAAATCGAGGTCGATCCCTTTGTTCGAGTTAAAGATGCCCTGCAAGAAACCTTTTGCGGGCGCGCCTCCGCCACGGTGCCAATTCAGGTTGACGCGGATCTCACCGAAATCATCACGTTTTGTCAGGCTGATGACCGGTTTTTCTTTTGTCAGAGACACCTTGCTCAGATTGATCGGTTTGGCGACTGGCGGCGCGGTTGGCGCAGGGGTTGAAACCGGAGTGGGAACCGGAGTAGGTGCCGCGGGTTCGTCTTCTACCACCACACCAAAATGTTCGGCAAGCGGCTTGAGACCGCCGTTAAAACCCTGAGCAACAAAGCGGAATTTCCACTCAGTATTACGGCGATACAGTTCACCCAGAATAAGCGCCGCTTCCTGACGCCCCTGCGTCTCGACATCGCCCTTCATCAACACACTGCCGTTCAGCTCGACCTGGATCGACAAGTTGCCTAGCTGTGAAAGGGTTTGGTTACCGTCGCAGGTGGCCGTGAACGCTATCTTTTGTACATCATGATTGATGGCCTGGAGGTTAACTGAAAACGCAGTATTTACTCCCTGCCCAGACAAACGGATGGTGCTATCATCCGTAACCGGTTGACCATAAAACACCATATCCGTATCGCCCCGGACTTTTCCGCTGGCATAGAGCCGAAAAGCAGAAACATCAACGGAGGCACCGGACAGAACCCGTACTGTCAGCGTCTGAGACGCAACAGGGGCATTGCCCCCAGGCATCAGATTCATCAGCGCACCACCGTCTCAATGATTTCAGACATCATGTCTTCGATAGTGCGGCCACGGCATGCACGTCCATGAGCGGTAAAGTCCCACTGACCATTGTTGCGGCGCAGAGAAGAAATAACGATACCGGTGTGGCTCCCCTGCTCAGTGAGAACATAACGAGCAAGCTCTTTGCCGGTTTGATCGACTACACGGCAGAACGCATTTTCAACTTCGTTGAAGGTCTGCCCACGAAAACTGTTAACCGTAAATGCCAGATATTCAACTTCAGCCGGCAAGCGGCTCAGATCGACATTAATGACTTCATCATCACCGTCACCTTCCCCAGTGAGGTTATCGCCAGTATGTTGCACAGAACGACACTTGGACGTGAGATGGCGAAAAGAAACGGTATCAACGGGTTTGCCAGCCTGGCTCAACATCACACAGCTGGCATCCAGATCAATGCTATCGCTAGCGCTACCACCACCGAACAAACCACCCAGAAAACTTTTTTTCTTTTTAACCGGATCCCAACCCAGACCGAACTGGACGCGAGAGAGGGCACTGCTTTCTTTTGCCAGTGAGATAGTTTGGTTTTTGCTTAACGATATCATCACGTTTCCTTTTAGAATGAAATTATTGAACAAGTCACATTAACCGCATCACACCAATCATATCATGAAGCCATCATCATTCAACTCATGAATCATATTATGATTTGTAAAGAACATTAAATATCAATATAAACAATAGATTGAATGTGGTTTATTTATTTTAAATAAATTGATCAGTGCAATAAGATGGCAATCATAATATGATTAAGGATAAGGTTTCATTCATAGACAATTAACACCTTCCCTTTGGCGGTTTCATAAGGATTCATCCACTGATGAAAAAAAATATTTGGTTCATGGGGGGATTATCTTCCCAAAGGGACATCATTTCCGGTGTGAAAAACACCAGTGAACTTCATGGCAATGCTATTCAGGTTTTCGCCTCCCATCATCAGCATCGCTATGAAATTCTTGAAAAAGCGGATGTTGCTTTTATCGAACCGTCGGATCTTGACACCAAAATGGCGTTTATCCGCCATATCGTGAAAGCATTCGACATAGAAGCGATTCATACTGGCCGCAGTTGTCTCTGGTTTGAGCAGCACCGAGCAGCCATTGAAGGGCTGGGCGTAAAATTGACCACTGGCGCGCAGTGCCCAGCAACCTTTACTTTAGCTGATAATAAAGTCGAATACGCCGCTTACATGGCGCAAAAAGGTTTGCCCGTTGTCCCTTCAATTCAGATCGCTTCGCCTGATGAATTGCGTGAATGGCTGGCTAACCCGCCTTTTGATACTGAAAAACTCTGTATCAAACCCGTGACAGGCATCTACGGCATGGGGTTTTGGAAATTGGATCAATCCATTTCAGCAATGGACTGCTTTGACCGTACCGATAATCGTGTTGTTCACCCAGATCTCTATCTGGCCGCTCTTGAGCGCACTGAAAAAATGCAGCCCATGGTGCTTATGCCTTATCTACCTGGCCCAGAATCCTCCGTTGACATGTTGGTTGAAAAAGGCAAAGTCATTGCAGCTGTGGCACGCCGTAAAGAAGGCAGCGTACAGCACCTTCACCAATCGGGTGCCGCCTTTGAACTGGCTAAATCCAGTGCGGAGCTGATGCAGGCTGACGGGCTGGTGAATGTTCAAACTCGCTGCGATCACCACGGGCAACCGCTGTTACTGGAAATTAACCTTCGCCCTTCAGGCGGTATTGACTATACCCGCCACAGCGGCGTGAATTTACCGGGCTTGTTTGCCCTGCGGCAACTGGATCTGATGAGTCAAGATGAAGTGAGTTCGCAAGCGGTTGCACATTTTAAGCCTGTCAGCGTGAGAGCGATGACCGATGCACTGCCGTTCCCCGCTGAATTGCAAAATCTTACTCATTTCTAAAAAGGACAGTCATGATGACAACCCAACCGCCGGTTTATCGCCGGGAATTGTCAGGGGGCACGTTGACGGTGATACCTAACAGTAGCAATATCCCGCTGGATTCGCTCTTTGATATTGCCGAACGCCGTAACCCTAAGCGCGCCTTCCTTTTTGTTAGCAAAGTTCTGGGGCGGCACATCCCTGTTAGCCCTGCCACCATGCGCAATGTCTATCGCCAATTGGCGGAGAGATTCCCCGCAGACCTACCAGGCCCCGTTCTGTTTATTGGCATGGCTGAAACTGCAGTAGGTCTGGCTGCTGGTGTATTTCAAGAGCTACGCGGCACGGTCGCTGAACCGGTTTTTTTGACGTCAACCCGGCATCCGGTTGATGGCGATTTGCTGTGCGAATTCAAAGAAAACCATAGCCATGCAACGGATCACCTGCTCTATTTGCCGTCTGACCCCGTGTTGCGCGCACGCCTGCAACGCGCCCGTTCAGTGGTTCTTATTGACGATGAGGCCACCACGGGGAACACCTTTATCAACCTTCTTCAGGCATTACGTGATGCCAATCTGAATGGCCTTGAAAAGGTGGTTGCCGTCACCCTGACCGACTGGAGCGGTAGCGCACTGACGGAACGGTGCCCTTTGCCAGTCACCACCGTTTCACTTATCACCGGGGAGTGGAACTGGTCACCCATCCCTGATGCCCCGGTGCCCGTGATGCCCGCCTGTAATGTCACTGCCCGTGGCAAGGTTGCCATCACCGATAAACAAAATTGGGGCCGGCTCGGCATGGATGAAACCCGTGCTGATATCGGCCATAAGGTCCATGTACTGGCCGGTGAAAAAGTGCTGGTCCTTGGTACCAGTGAGTTTGTCTGGCAACCTTTCTTATTGGCTGAGAGGCTGGAACATGCCGGGGCTAACGTCAAATTTAGCTCGATAACCCGCTCACCGATTGCACAAGGCCATGCTATTAACTCAATCATCGCGTTCAGCGATAACTACGGTCTAGGGATCCCCAATTTCCTCTATAACGTCGCTCATCAGCATTTTGATCGCATTATCGTTTGTGTCGAAACACCAGCCGAATCTATTGATCCCACACTGATTGAACAGCTTCGCACGGTGGCACCTTGTGTGGAGGTTATTGCTTATGAATAAGCCTGTTTTTTTGTGTGATCTGGACGATACGCTGTTCCAGACACGGCGCAAAATGGTCGATGAGCTAGACCTTCCTCCTTTTCGGGTAGGGGCGTTGGATCGCAGCCTGACACCCCGCAGTTTCATGACCGAAGAGCAGTCCATGTTGGTGGATTGGCTCTTGGAGCACGCAGAATTTATCCCCGTGACCGCCCGTGGAACAGAAGAGATCAGCCGCGTCAACATTCCTTTCAGCTCATGGGCGATCACCACCCATGGTGCCGTTATTCTGACGCCCGACAGACAACCCGATGCCGGCTGGCAGGATACGGTGCTGACGAACTTGCAGCCCTATCGTGACCGTTTGATAGCAATGGAAAGCCGTATCAATGACATGATGGCCGAACGGGGTCTGAATGCCTGGTGTCGAATCAATTATGAATACGGCGACACCCCGGTTTATTTCGTGATGAAACACCGTGATAGCACACAGATAGCCGAGTTGTATGCCTTCAACGACCAACTGGAATCCCTCTTTTCCACTGATGGATTTTATATTCACCGTAACAGCAACAATATTGCGTGGTTACCGGTTTGTATCGAAAAAGGCCTGGCGACCACTTATCTGCTTGATAAATTACGCCACGAACATGGCGCGTTTCCGGTTCTGGGTTTCGGCGATAGCCTGAGCGACTTCAGCTTTATGCGCCACTGTCATTGGTTCGGTATGCCCGCGAAAAGTCAGTTCTCGCAGGCCCTGACATCGCATTTATTTGATAACACGACATTTAATAAAAATAATGTTAATGGAGATAACGATGCATGACATTACGCCTTTTTCTGGCTCCTATTTGCCAGATGACATTCAATTTCTGCTCAAACCAATACAAATTGAAATGACACCGGTCGAGGTTAAAGAGAAACTGATCCAGTCAGGGGCCCGCCATTATTCTGACATGCTCAGTCAGGAGCCAGCGCCGACCGAGCATCACCTCACCTTGTTTGCACGAGCACTCGATCAAGGGGCCACACGCATGGCGCGTGAAGTGGTGATGCTGGCGAAAGCCCTAATCAACCGTTTCGGTGATACCCCAATCGTGCTCGCCAGCTTGGTACGCGCGGGCGTACCACTTGGTGTGATGCTCCATCACACTCTCCGCGCATTGGGAAAAACCTCTTTTCACTACGGTATCAGTATCATCCGTGACCGGGGGATTGATGAGGTCGCCTTGTCATATATTGAGCAAAAACACGGCACCGAAGGGCTGGTTTTCGTCGACGGTTGGACAGGTAAAGGGGCGATCACCGGTGAACTGACGCGCTCCCTACAGGGGCGTCCGGGCTACCCCGAGCTGCCTCGTCTGGTGGTGTTGGCCGATCCCTGTGGCTGTTCTTGGTTATCTGCAACCGATGATGATTGGCTTATCCCGTTCGGTATTATGGGCGCGCCAGTCTCGGGGCTGGTCTCCCGTTCCCTCTGGTCGGAAAAAGGGCTACACGGTTGTGTTCACTGTGAGCATTTGCAGGAGTTTGAGTGCAGCCAACTGTTGGTGAATACCGTCGCTGACTGTCGCCAACAACTTGATCTGTCCCAGATACCCGCGGCGGAGTGGGATTATCAGCAAAATGCCGCCCTGCGGATCCAAAGCCATCAAGTGGTGAAAAAGATGGCGGAACAGTTTGAGATTAATAGCGTAAATCGCATCAAACCGGGAATTGCTGAAGCGACCCGAGCCGTTCTTCGCCGTGTACCTGACCATGTTCTGGTTCGTCACATTGACGATCCTGACGTGTCATTGCTGGTCTATTTAGCCAAACAGAAGAAAATCGCAATAAAAGAAGTGGGGAATGAACTGGGCCAATACCGTGCTATCACCATAATTAAAAAGGTCATCTGATGAAATCAACACCTTCTGCGTACGCTTTGGGGGCAACACTTTATATGCCTGCTACGCGTACCGATATTGCCGATATTATTATTCATAATAAAATTTCCGGCCTGCGCTCACTGGTAATCTGCCTGGAAGATGCCGTGAGCGAAGATGATGTGCCACTGGCTATCTCTCAACTCAGCACCTTATTAGGTACGCTAGCCGTAGAGAAAAAACGCGATGGATCTGCCCATTGGCCGCTGATCTTTGTTCGTCCACGTCATGAAGCGATGGGGCTAGCATTAATCACCCGTTTTAATCTGAGCGCTATCAATGGCTTTGTGTTGCCAAAGTTTACCCAAGCATCCATTACTACCTGGTGGGAGATCATGAAAGAGACTCATCTGTGCATGATGCCAACGCTGGAAACTGAAGATGTCTTTGATGTAGCGAAGATGAGTACTCTCGCCAGGGAGCTGGAAAATCACCCCTCTCGTCAACGCATTGTTGCGCTGCGCATTGGTGGTAATGATCTGATGAGTGTTATTTCGATGCGGCGCTCGCGTAAGTTGACGCTGTACGATGGCCCGATGGGCTACGTGATCAAAATGCTGGTTTCGGTATTCTGTCCAAAGAATTTTGCGTTAACCGCACCGGTCTGTGAGCAAATAGATAATCCGCAGTTGCTGGAAACAGAACTGGCGCTGGATATCGCTCATGGTCTGGTGGGGAAAACCGCCATTCATCCAAGCCAGATCGAAGTCATTCAACGCGCCTTAATGGTCGACACTCATGATCACGCTGATGCATTGCGCATCCTCAATTCAACACAGGCAGTTTTCAAGTCTCAGGGGGCGATGTGTGAACCATCTACTCATAAGCGCTGGGCGGCGGCAATCCTTGAGCGTGCACAATATTACGGAATAATGCCTGATTTTACTGCGATGGCGGTTCGTGATGCGCCAAGAAAACATCAGAGTGGATAAGACATGCCATGTGCAAAGGGGCATAAGCGCGAATATAGCCAATTTGGCAAAGCTGTTCGCTCATATATAGAACGCTTTTTGAGTCTCTTTTAGCCGATAAACCGTGGGCAGCCTAGTCATATAAGACAAGGGTTCTCTAAAAGGCTAAACTTGATGGGATCATAAGTTTCACAGAGTTTTATCCCGTGGAGGCACTGGCCATGTATCGCGTTATATCCCTAAATAATTTGGCTTTATTGGTAGGCGTATCCCAATGAGCGTACACCATCAGTGACTTGGGATAAAATGTACCGCTAACCCCAGTAATGGTTAAGTACGAAGGGTATAGAGGAAAATATCGTCAGTCCCTATTTTCCTGCCAATCATTCCACCCATTAAAGGCGGCACTAACTAAAGATGCTTCTCAGCACCAAGCAATTTCGTCACTACACGCTGGCCCTGCTCCTCGCGAGTGGCAAACCAGTAGACGCGGATGACATATACGATAAGTTGAGCTGTTCAGGCCCAACGCTCACCCGTGCGCTCAAGGAACTGCGGGAAACCTACAACGCAGAGATCCGTTACAGCAAAAGCACTCACAGTTACCAATTGACCGAGAAAGGAACGCTGACGCCAAAAGTGCTACGCCACATTAAAGATGCCATTGCCTCGCATATGATAATAAAATCACACGAGGAGCTGGTGGCCAGCCACGTTATTTTGGACAAAGAGAAAAAGAGATCCATTTCACTCTCCCTACGCATGTCCGTTATACGCAAAATTGACCGAGTGGTTAATCAGCTTGAGATAACCCGTAGTGAAGCTGTGGAAATACTCGTTAACACCTACATTAGCGAGTTAATGCTCTCTGTCAGTCAGCCTCCAAAAGGGAAAAAAAGCGTTTAATGTAAAAAGAAAAATCTACAATTCCCTCCTAGACACCGCCATCGACAGTGCTTCCCTATCAACGGGGGCACTGTCGCCATCGATTGTCAGAGAAAAAGTAAATCATTATCAACAACTCTTGCCGTGAGCCCCGCATAGCATTACTCAATAGATAACCTCGAACTCTAAATATGATATTAAACAATAAAAATTTCCTAGCCATTAGATTTATATCGACGATATTTAATTTGCATTCAACAATAAATAAATGTTATTTAAATTATTCGTGATTGCGTTAATTAAACAGATTATACCCACACAAAGAAGAGAACATTATGGAAAGAAAACTAAGTTTCGAAATGAATTCAGCTAAAAATGAAAAAGAAATGGAGAATATATTTAAACTTATCGAGTTTACCGACACACTGGATCCTATTTATTACACAGTCAACACAGAAATTGGATCCTCTGTTTGGAGTGATACATATCGTACTGTCATAGAGTTAAGAGAAAAAACAGATGTTCCCCTGATACCTCACATTACAATAAATAATAAAAAAGAAAGGGAGATAATGCAGATTATAGAAAAATATATAAACGTAGGCATTTGTGAGTTCTTCGTGATTCGTGGTGACAAGCATGTGTACGACCAAGATAACCCCATTAATTACGGGGTTGAATTGATTGAGCTGATACGCCGTAGCCACAAACATATCGGAATCAAAACCAGCCTGTACCCTGACTTTCACAAGGAAACCACAGAGGTAAAAGAAGAAATAGACTGGAATGAAAGAAAATATCAACTCGGGGTTAATGAGTTTATCAGCCAACTGACACTCAACACGAATGCATTGGATTTCCTGAGTCACTGGGTTGATAAAGAACGACCCTTTACGCCATCCATAATGCCACTTGGCAATTTTTCATTTATTGAAAAATTTACTTCATCTAACTCAATCGACTACCCTTTGTGGATTAAAAAATTCGCAAATAGTAAGAGCAATAGTAATGAAGATAAAGAAAACATCGGGATTGAGATAATTCGCTTTCTCTGTAGAGAATATCTCAATCAAAGGGAGAGGCTTCATGTATTCACTTTGAATAAAGTTGATGTTATGAAGAAAATTTTCCAATAAGGAATTGTACACCGAAAGATTCTGTTGCATTAGCGCAGAACTGAGACTGTCATTAAAATTGTGATATTGCCTGATGGCTATGATACACCAAAATAACCTCACTCTGATGGGTGGGGCTATATCAACCCCCATTTCTTTTGCTTGATAGCTGTTACCCTTTGCGGGGAGCCAAATCGGTCTCGTCCACTGCCCCTAATTTTGGCCTGCTCCCCCTCAATTGTCTAATTTATGCACTGTTTGTCGCCATTTACTGATACAGGTCAAGATACTTCACATTAGCTATTGATCGAATGCTTATGATTATCATTTAATTTCGCACCTGTGGTTTAGTGAGCTTGCTATGAATATTGATCTGATGCCGTATTATGCCCAACCAGGGCCACTGCCATTTCCCAAACGTTGGGCTACGATGCCGTGGCGTGACAGCCGGCCATTACCCGCAGAGTCACTCCAGGATAGCTGGCAGTCACTATTACAAAAAGCGCTTCCTCGCAATAAGCGTTTACTTTACTTACACATTCCATTCTGTGCTACCCACTGTACTTTCTGTGGTTTCTACCAAAACCCGCTGCAATCCGGTAGCACCGAACGCTATACCGATTACCTCTTGCGAGAGCTGAGCATGGAAGCCGATAGCCCACTGCTACAAGGGGGGCCAATTCATGCGATCTACTTCGGTGGCGGTACACCAAGTGCACTTTCCGCACAACAATTACACAGTATTATCAGCCAATTACGCAAGAGTTTACCGCTAGCTCCCGATTGTGAGATCACCGTTGAAGGGCGAATTTTTAATTTTGATGATGAGAGAATTGATGCCTGTCTGGAAGCAGGGGCTAACCGTTTCTCTATCGGGGTTCAAACGTTTAACACCCGCATTCGTCAACGAATGGGCCGCAAAGCTGACCGCGATCAGGCGATTCGTTTTCTGACTGATTTGGCGACCCGTGATCGGGCTGCTGTTGTTTGTGATCTAATGTTCGGTTTACCGCATCAAACTCCCGAAATCTGGCAGGAAGATTTAGCCATCGTGCGTCAGCTCCCGCTGGATGGGGTTGATCTGTATGCTCTCAATTTGTTGCCGACCACACCGCTGGCTAAATCGGTAGAAAATAACCGGGTGGAACTGCCGACACTGGCACAACAATGCGACTTTTACTGCAGCGGGGCAGATAGCCTCGCACAGGCGGGTTGGCATCAGTTAAGCAACAGCCACTGGGCGCGGACCACCCGTGAGCGCAATCTGTATAACCTGTTAATCAAGCAAGGGGCCGATTGCCTCGCATTGGGCAGTGGTGCAGGGGGCTCCTTGCAAGGGCACGCTTACATGCAGCACCGTAGTCTGGATAACTACTATCGGTTAATCGATAGTGGGCAGAAACCGTTAATGATGATGACGCAAGCCAGCGGCGAACATCCGTGGCGGGCTAAATTACAAAGTGGTATTGAAGTTGGGCGTCTGGACCTGAGCGAGTTAATTGCCGATCCGTACCCTCTCATGCCATTGATATCCCAGTGGTATCAAAGCAATCTACTGAAAGATAACAGTTTCTGCCTGCGCCTAACCGACAGCGGGCGTTTTTGGGCCAGCAATATCATGCAGGCACTGCAAAATATTATTCCTTCACTCATCACAGCGGAAAGCCACTCATGAATACGTCATCGTCTATAAATACATCGTCCTCTATGAATAGATCGCCACTGGCTGAATTCCTTGCCACCCAACCGGATGGCACCTTGGAACAGATTGCACAGGATTACCAGGTCAGCGTACTTGATGTTGTGCGAGCCTTACCTGAACGAGTCTTGGTAGGCGCAGAGCATTTTGATCGTATATGGGACAGCATGACCGAGTGGGGGGATGTCACGACCTTAGTCCATACCGCCGACGTGATTTTGGAACACAAAGGCCCACTACCGAGCGGGACTCACCGCCATGGCTATTTCAATTTACGCAGTAAACAAGGCCTCAGTGGCCATATCAGAGCACAAAATTGCCAGGCAATCGCCCTGCTGGAACGCCCATTTATGGGAATGGCAACAGCGTCAGTACAGTTTTTCAATCAACAGGGTGAAGTGATGTTTAAAGTCTATGTTGGCCGTGATGAACATCGTCAATTACGTGCTGATGGCCTTGCCGCATTCCATCAATTGGCTCAACAGCTCCTGATTGAAGACCCGACCCTGGTTAAATAACAAGACTCGTCAAACACAACAAGAGGAAACACCATGAGGCCATGGTTGATATTTGGTGCAGGTCGTGGCGTAGGCGCACATCTGCTAGCGTTAGCAAATCAACATGCGGATTCTGCATCGAATCCTCGTCCTGTCACCTTGTTGATCCGTAATCAGCAGCAAGCAGAGGAATTGCGCAACAAAGGTCTGACCGTGGTCTGCGGTGATGCTTGTGATCCGGCCAGTGTGCGCGAAGCCTGCCAACTAGCCGGTGAGGACGCCGCTATCATTTCGACGCTGGGTAATAACAATGCGAACTATCAGGGTAATCGGCTGATCATTGACACGGCTGAGCAACTGGGGCTGAAGCGTATGCTTTTGGTTACATCGATCGGTTGTGGCGATAGTTGGCCAACCCTCTCCCCTGCCGCCCGCGCAGCTTTTGGTCAGGCAGTGCGTGAGAAATCACTGGCCGAGAGTTGGTTACAAACCAGCAACCTGATTTATACCCTGATTCGGCCGGGTGGCCTATTGGATCAGCCCGCCACCGGTAACGCGATACGCCTGCAAACGGAAGCCCATGGCATGGTCACGCGTGCAGATGTCGCACACCATATAAGCCAGATGATCGAGGACCCCGCGACATATTACCAAGCGTATGCATTAATTGAGCCAGGATTAGCCCGTAAGGTAAAAATGAATTAACAACAAATATGTCTTGATGTAATATCAAACCATACCTGATAATGCTTATCACACTGATAGTCGTTATCATTAAGTTGTTGGCCATATGGATAAACAGTTGAATAAAGTGCCAATGTTAAATGACGAACCTGCTGCCGAATATTCGGTGGCACGTAAGCCTTTGAGCCTTTGTCTATCGCCAGCGAACAGTTGCTGGGAGAGCACGGCGTAGCCTTTATCGTCCATCAGGGCGAATGCTATCAACTGCGCCAGACCAAATCTGGAAAACTTATACTGACAAAATAACTCGCGTTATATACCCAAGATATACCAAGGGTATGAATGACGCTTACTGCAAGCCACCCAGATTTTCGAATCAAGGCAGCCAGCAACCTATCGATATGTTTTTGAAAAAAAATATGGAGAATTGCCGACATGCTTCGTTCCACTTCCGACCGTTTCCGCTGGTCCTCACTCAGTTTGGCAATCGCTTGTACCTTGCCCCTTGCTACTCAAGCTGCTGATACCACAACCACTCAAACCAGCAGTAAAAAGCACAGCACCGACACCATGGTCGTCACAGCAACCGGTAATGAGCGTAGCAGTTTTGAAGCGCCAATGATGGTAACGGTCATCGAAGGGAATGCCCCTACCAGCCAAACCGCCGCGACGGCCGCAGATATGCTGCGACAAGTACCAGGGCTGACCGTCACTGGCAGCGGGCGTACCAACGGTCAAGATGTGGTGATGCGAGGTTACGGTAAACAAGGCGTGTTGACACTGGTTGATGGTGTTCGTCAGGGGACCGATACCGGTCACTTGAACTCCACTTTCCTCGATCCTGCGTTAGTCAAACGTATCGAAATCGTCCGTGGGCCAGCAGCACTGCTGTACGGCAGTGGCGCTCTCGGCGGGGTTATTGCCTATGAAACCGTGGATGCAGCGGACATGCTGCAACCGGGCCAAAACAGTGGTTATCGGGTTTACAGCTCTGCCGCAACGGGTGATCACAGCTTCGGTCTGGGAGCCAGCGCCTTTGGCCGCACCGATGATCTGGATGGTATCCTCTCTTTCGGTACCCGTGATATCGGCAACATTCGTCAAAGCAACGGTTTTAATGCCCCGAATGATGAAACTATCAGTAATGTATTGGCAAAAGGCACTTGGCAGATAGACTCGATTCAATCGTTAAGCGCCAATCTGCGTTATTACAACAACAGTGCAATAGAGCCAAAGAATCCGCAAACCAGCGCACCATCCAGTACCAATGTCATGACCAATCGTTCAACGATCCAGCGTGATGCCCAGCTCAGATATAATATTAAGCCTCTCGATCAAGAATGGTTGAATGCCACGGCACAGGTTTATTACTCCGAAGTGGAAATCAATGCCCGTCCACAAGGTTCAGCCGAAGAAGGCCGCGAGCAGACAACCGAAGGTGTGAAGCTGGAAAACCGTACCCGTCTGTTTATCGAAAGCCCAGCCTCCCACTTGCTGACCTATGGTACTGAAACCTATAAACAGGAACAGACCCCCGGTGGGGCAACGGAAAGTTTCCCACAGGCCAAAATTCGGTTTAGTTCGGGCTGGCTACAAGATGAAATCACCTTACGCGACCTGCCTGTCTCCATATTAGCCGGTACGCGTTATGACAATTACAGTGGTAGCAGCGATGGCTATGCCGATGTCGATGCCGATAAATGGTCATCACGTGGTGCAATCAGCATTACACCAACTGATTGGCTGATGCTGTTTGGCTCCTATGCTCAGGCTTTCCGCGCCCCAACCATGGGTGAGATGTATAACGATTCCAAACACTTTGCGATCCCTATCCGGCCTGGGTTGACACTCACCAACTATTGGGTCCCCAACCCAAATCTGAAACCAGAAACCAATGAGACCCAGGAATACGGTTTTGGCCTACGTTTCAGTGATTTACTGATGGCTGAAGATGACCTGCAATTTAAAGTCAGTTACTTCGATACCAAGGCTAAAGACTACATCAGTACCCGCGTTGACATGCAAGCCATGACCACCACATCGGTGAATATCGATCAGGCAAAAATCTGGGGTTGGGATGCCAGCATGAGCTATAAAACGGCCTTGTTTAACTGGGATCTGGCCTATAACCGCACCCGTGGTAAAAATCAGAATACCGATGAATGGCTCGACACCATCAACCCGGATACCGTCACCAGTATCGTTGATGTACCTGTCGCCAACAGTGGTTTCTCCGTCGGTTGGATTGGGACCTTCGCTAATCGCTCCAGCCGCGTTTCCAGTTCAACACCGCAAGCCGGTTATGGCGTCAATGATTTCTATGTGAGCTATAAAGGCCAGGAAGCATTCAAAGGCATGACCACAACAATGTTATTGGGTAATGTCTTCGAAAAAGAGTATTACACGCCACAAGGCATCCCACAAGATGGCCGTAACGTGAAATTTTTCGTGAGTTATCAGTGGTAGCTAATGAAAAAAAGTTAGTCTGAAATCATTCATCCGGTAATCCATTTTGTGGCTTGCCGGATTATCATTTGACAATGATTACCTGCATACAAAAAAACCAATTAATTAGGAAGCCATTATGAACGCATCATTATACCAACAATATGTACAGGCTAAAGCAGAGCACCCTGGCAAATATGCCCGTGATTTAGCCACCCTGATGGGGATTTCAGAAGCAGAGCTGACCCACAGCCGCGTCGGGCATGATGCAAAACGTTTACAAAGTGATGCTCGTGCATTATTGGCCGCATTGGAATCCGTCGGCGAAGTCAAAGCCATTACCCGCAACACCTATGCAGTTCATGAGCAAGTGGGCCGCTATGAGAACCAACACTTAAATGGTCATGCAGGGTTAATCCTCAATCCACGCGCCTTGGACCTCCGGTTATTCCTGAATCAGTGGGCAAGCGCCTTTACACTGACCGAAGAGACCCGCCACGGCGTGCGCCATAGCATCCAATTTTTCGACCATCAGGGCGATGCATTACACAAAGTGTATGTGACAGAACAGACAGATATGTCTGCCTGGGAAGCCTTGCTGGCACAATTTATCATCCCGGAAAACCCGGCATTGCAGTTAGAACCTTTGAGCACCCCAGAAGCGGTAGAACCTACAGCCGATGATGCAACCGTGGATAGCGAATGGCGTGCCATGACCGATGTACACCAGTTCTTCCAACTGCTTAAACGCAATAATCTGACCCGTCAGCAGGCGTTCCGCGCTGTTGGTGATGATCTGGCTTACCAGGTCGATAACAACTCACTGACTCAGCTGTTGCACATCGCCCAGCAAGATCAGAACGAGATCATGATTTTTGTCGGCAACCGCGGCTGTGTACAAATTTTCACCGGCCTGATTGAAAAAGTCACACCACACAACGAATGGATTAATGTCTTCAATCAGCGCTTTACACTGCATCTGATCGAAACGGCCATTGCCGAAAGCTGGATCACCCGCAAACCAACAAAAGACGGTTTTGTCACCAGCCTAGAACTGTTTGCTGCTGATGGTACTCAACTTGCCCAACTCTACGGCCAGCGCACCGAAGGGCAGCCAGAACAAAACCAATGGCGTGAACAGATTGCCCGCCTAATCAACAAGGATATCGCCGCATGAGACTCCGGTTGCTGTCGCTCCCCTTCATTCTGTCGCTCTGTGCCCCTCTGCTGCCACTAAATACCTTGGCGGCAGAACGTATTGTGACTATTGGTGGAGATGTAACAGAAATTGCCTATGCACTCGGTGCAGGTGATGAGATTGTGGCCCGTGACAGCACCAGTCAACAGCCTCAGGCAGCGCAAAAGCTGCCTGATGTTGGTTATATGCGCACGCTGAACGCGGAAGGTATTTTGGCGATGAAGCCAACCATGTTGCTGGTTAGTGAACTGGCTCAGCCCTCACTGGTGCTGACGCAGATCGCCAGCAGCGGTGTGAATGTAGTGACGGTACCAGGCCAGACGACACCTGAAAGCGTCGCGATGAAGATTAATGCCGTTGCCACGGCACTTCATCAGACGGAGAAAGGGCAGAAACTGATCGAAGACTACCAACAGCGCTTGGCCGCCGTGAACAAGACTCCACTACCAGTGAAAGTGCTGTTTGTCATGAGCCATGGCGGGTTAACACCGATGGCTGCGGGCCAAAATACGGCGGCAGATGCCATGATCCGTGCGGCGGGTGGCAGTAATGCGATGCAGGGCTTTAGCCGTTATCGCCCGCTGTCGCAGGAAGGGGTTATCGCCAGTGCGCCAGATTTATTATTGATCACCACGGATGGCGTTAAAGCGCTGGGTAGCAGTGAAAATATCTGGAAATTACCGGGTATGGCACTGACTCCGGCTGGCAAACATAAACGCCTGTTGGTCGTGGATGATATGGCATTACTTGGCTTTGGTCTGGAAACACCACAAGTGCTTGCACAGCTACGTGAAAAAATGGAACAGATGCAATGAATGGTCGTGTTCAGCCACGACTGATGCTGGGCTTCTTACTGATATTGCTAGTCATTCTGGCGCTGGGCTCAGCTAATATGGGGGCCTTATCGCTCTCATTTCGCACGCTATGGAACACCTCCACCAATGATGCCATGTGGCACATTTGGTTGAATATCCGCCTGCCACGGGTGTTATTGGCTGTCGTGGTGGGGTGTGCATTGGCGGTCTCCGGCACCATTATGCAAGGGTTATTCCGTAACCCGCTGGCGGACCCAGGTTTGTTGGGCATCAGTAGCGGCGCAGCGCTTTGCGTCGGGCTGATTATCGTGATGCCTTTCAGCCTACCGCCGTTACTCGCGCTGTATAGCCATATGGTTGGGGCCTTTATCGGCAGTCTGGCTATTTCTACTATTATTTTTACCCTCAGCCGTTGGGGGCATGGCAATCTAGCTCGTCTACTGCTAGCCGGTATTGCGATTAATGCCTTATGCGGTGCGGCGGTTGGGGTGCTGACCTATATCAGTGATGACCAACAATTACGCCAGTTCTCGCTATGGAGTATGGGGAGTTTAGGGCAAGCGCAGTGGTCGACACTGCTGGTCGCATCCTCCCTGATCCTGCCTACCTGTATTTTGGGGCTGCTACAGGCCCGCCAACTGAATTTGTTGCAGTTGGGGGATGAAGAAGCACACTACCTTGGCGTCAATGTTCGGCAAGCCAAACTACGCTTACTGCTACTCAGTGCCATCCTGATTGGTGCCGCGGTGGCGGTCAGTGGCGTGATCGGCTTTATCGGGTTGGTGGTGCCACATCTGATCCGTATGCGTATCGGCGCGGATCATCGTTGGTTGCTACCCGGCGCGGCGTTGGGGGGGGCCTGCCTGCTACTGACGGCCGATACACTGGCTCGCACACTGGTTGCTCCGGCGGAAATGCCCGTCGGTCTGTTAACCAGCCTGTTGGGTGGGCCTTATTTTCTGTGGCTGATTTTACGTCAGCGGGAGCAACGCAGTGGTTGATATGGCAGTAACACCCGTCGCATTATTAGAGGCCAGCCACCTCCATTATCATGTACAACAGCAAGCGCTGATTAATGATGTTTCGCTGCACATCGCCAGTGGTGAAATGGTGGCTATTATCGGCCCAAATGGCGCAGGGAAATCAACCCTGTTACGTTTACTGACTGGCTATCTTTCCCCTTCCCACGGCGAGTGTCACCTGCTGGGGCAAAACCTTAATAGCTGGCAACCGAAAGCACTGGCCCGTACCCGTGCAGTGATGCGCCAATACAGCGAACTGGCTTTTCCTTTTAGCGTCAGTGAAGTGATTCAGATGGGTCGCGCACCTTACGGTGGCTCACAGGATCGACAAGCATTGCAACAGGTAATGGCGCAAACGGACTGTCTGGCACTGGCACAGCGCGACTATCGCGTTTTATCCGGTGGCGAACAACAGCGAGTACAACTGGCGCGCGTTTTGGCGCAGCTTTGGCAACCACAGCCAACACCACGCTGGCTATTCCTCGATGAACCCACATCCGCCTTGGATTTATATCACCAACAGCACACGCTACGCCTGCTGCGTCAGCTGACCCGTCAGGAGCCGCTCGCTGTCTGCTGTGTGTTACATGATTTAAATCTGGCGGCGCTATACGCTGATCGTATTATGCTGCTGGCGCAGGGAAAACTCGTGGCTTGTGGTACGCCGGAAGAGGTGCTCAATGCCGAAACACTGACCCAATGGTATCAGGCAGATTTGGGCGTTTCGCGTCACCCAGAAAGCGCCCTGCCACAGATTTATCTGCGGCAATAATTTTACCGGTACCGCTATGCTAAAAAACAGCCTATGGCGGTTCCAAAGCACCAACTAAGCAGATGGTCAACTA
Organism: Yersinia pestis; assembly: GCF_900460465.1. GTDB lineage: Bacteria > Pseudomonadota > Gammaproteobacteria > Enterobacterales > Enterobacteriaceae > Yersinia > Yersinia pestis. The sequence goes on from NZ_UAVH01000008.1 coordinate 420,058, forward strand.
AACAGATCACCCGCAAAACTGAAGCAAGGGGCGGAAATGCCGATAAAAACTATCCGCCCCGCTATAATTAACTATTTGATGCTAACCGAATAAAACCTTGCGCCAAGTCCTCCTTGAGATCCTCCATATCCTCAAGACCGATTTGTAAGCGGATGGTTAATCCACCTGGGTTCCATTTCGTCACCGTGCGGTATTCCGAGCAATCAAAAGGGATCACCAGGCTCTCATATCCCCCCCAAGAGAAACCCATAGCAAAGATAGACATATTGTCCAACATCTCCGCCAACCCTTTTTGAGTAAATTCGGGCTTTAATACAATAGAGAATAGACCTGATGACCCGGTAAAATCACGTTTCCAAAACTCATGTCCAGGGCAATCAGGAAAGGCCGGATGTAAAACACGCAACACTTCTGGCCGCTCTTTCAGCCATTGCGCCATTTCAAGTCCGCGCTTTTCTGCCTCTTTTATTCGTAGATGTAGGGTCCTTAAGCCACGTAATGCTAAGAAACAGTCCTCAGCCCCCGGTAGCATGGCCATAGAGTCATAAGTCTCCCTTAATTTAGGCCACCATTGTTCGTTCGCCGACACCAGCCCCATTAATAGGTCAGAGTGCCCGCCCAAATATTTGGTACCCGCCTCAAGTGATAAATCACAGCCATGTTTATGGGCGGCAAAAAATAGCGGTGAAGCCCAAGTATTATCAATAATTGTCGCAATCCCTCGCCTTTTAGTGATTGCCGTCATCATCGGAATATCCTGAATTTCGAAGCTTTGTGAGCCAGGAGACTCCAAAAATAACGTCGATGTATTCGGCTTCATTAATGTTTCAATTTCAGCACCGATCAATGGGTCATAATATGTTGTTTCAACCCCCATCCGAGCGATCAAACCCGCACAGAGTAACCTTGTCGGTTTATACACACTATCTGGCATCAACAAGTGATCACCCGCTTTTAGCGTTGTTAACAATGCTAACGCGATCACCCCCAAGCCAGAAGGGGAAATCACGGTTCCTGCAGCCCCAGCCAGTGCGGTCCACGCACTCTCTAGATTAGCAATAGTGGGAGTACCTGCTGTCCCATAGTTAAAAACAGCACGATTATTGACAATGTCATCGACCGTATTAAAAATAACCGTGGACCCCCGATAGATCGGTGTATTAACAAAACCCGTCTGCTCTTGTGGATTTCTACCCAGTTGTGTTATTTGAGTACTAATACCAAAACTAGAAATATCTTTTTTATTCATTACCTACCTCTTATTAAACCAGATTCATTCCTGTTTTTAGCCACGTTACTCAAAGAATTTAAAGAATGGGGAAAGACAAAGAAGAATACCGAAAAAGCTGATAAACCAAATAGTTGGCCCTTTTAATTTATGTAAAACAGGAACTTTATAAACCAGGTAGCAAGGAATTAAACAAGAGACCACCCCGAATAACGGGCCGCCAAGTTGTAAGAAGAAAAGAATAGAGAACCGGGTTGAGACCCATAGCCATAACGTTAATATCACACCGACACAGACCCCGATGTGTAGCACTTTCTGATTAATATTCTCTTCAGGGATAAAGCGACTGATAATATTAACGACAATACCTTTAATCGCCTCCTGAAATCCTAAATAGATCCCCAAGAACGCCGTCAAGATAGCAAAAATATTTAATAATGCAGTCATGATACGGACAATCGAACCGGGAATAACCTGAGCGGCAATCGCCAGGGCAGAGATATTTTGTTCAAACGCCGAGACAGCCTGCTCATGGCTAATCGAGAAAGTAAAAGAGAAGGCAAAGAACAGCACTGCAACAGCCAAAATGATATAAGCAACACGGTTTGCTCTGATGGCCCGGTAGGTGGCAATTCTTTTATCGCTTTCCACTTTACGATAAGCAATATTCATTGGGCTAAGAATTTGAACAAATAAGATAGAGAATAATGTGAACGGTAGTGTTAACAGGACATCGCGTAAAAAGGAGAAGAGTTCAGGAAAAGCGGAGATATTGTTAAAATCCCAATAAGGAACCATTACAACACCCAACACCACAATGATGCCAAACTTCACACAAACCATGGGTCCCGAAACTTTAAATAGAATTTTTTCACCTTGTGCAGCAATGGCAACCAAAACTGTCAAGATAATTAACCCGTACCATATTGAATCTGATAATAAGCCTTCAGTTAATCCAAATGTTTTGATGTAAGAGGCACTATCAAAGGTGACGGCCAGGGAATAAGAAAACATCCCGTGCAATAACATTAAAAAATAAGCAATACCGAGACCTACCCCCCAGTTCTTACCTAAATATTGCGTAATGACACTGGTATAATCAGTACAGTTATCAGATTCAGAAAGTGTACGCAGATAGAGATTCTGCAGTAAATAAATTGCAGGATACGAAATAATAACCGCAGCAATAAAGACCCAAATCCCCTTAATACCAACCTGTACAGGCATAAATACGATACCTGATCCGATAGCCATCCCGATACATAATATGACCCAACCGACATCATACTGTGTAAAGGGAACCGATTTATAGAGCTTTTTTAATTCAGATTTTGAAGACGAGATTTCAGACATACTTCACCCTCTTATTTTATTTTTACTTTAATTACATTAAGTTAACTACCTTCCTGGCGTAAAATCGAAAAATAAAACCGTTTGACTATCTACAAAAAAGCAATATTTCATTTTAAAAACTAACAGGTGTAGTATTGTCTAAATAAACTATTAATAATATAGGTGTATGATGTCAATAGATGAAAACACTTTTGCATTTAGCGCAAAAATAAATAATCATGCCATTTATAAGCATTTAGAGAATTTTATCAAAATTGTTGAATGCAACAGCCTATCCATTGCTGCACATAAATTAAATATAACACCGTCTTCCACTAGCCGTAGTCTGGCTCAATTAGAGGAGAAGCTCGGTGTGGTACTATTAAAAAGAACCACTCGCAGCATCGTTTTAACCGATGCTGGCGATTACTTGTTTCATCAGGCGCGCCAACTCCTTTTGGATCTGGATGAAACACTGGTTAATACGCATAGTTTTTATAACCACCCACAGGGGCAGCTCAAGATTACCTGCTCTATCGCTTTTGGTGTCTGTCATTTAATGCATCTATTTAGTCAATATAAAGAAACTAACAGCGATGTCTGTTTATCGGTGGATTTAAATGATCAGTTAGTGAATTTAAATGAAGAACATTTTGATATTGCCTTGCGTATCACCTCAATTCCCCCGCCTAATTTTGCTATACGAAGAATTTGTACCATTAACTGGGTTTATTGTGGCAGTAAAGAATATCTAATGAAACGCGGTGTTCCAGCCACTATCGAAGATCTTGAGCAACATGATTGCCTGGTAAACCCTAACGTTTCCGATGCCTGGTTATATAAAAGTACAGAGGGTGAGAGCGTCCCCTTGAAAATAAAAAATACCGTGCAGGCCAACAGCAGCCTGGGGTTATTACATGCTGCGCTGCATCATCAGGGCATTGTCTGTCTACCTACTTATATGCTGGGCGACTATATAACCTCAGGTAAATTAGTGCCTATTTTACTGGATTATAATGCTAAAGATAAAGAATATGGCCTATATGCTTTATATTACCCTAGCAAATATAACGATCCAAAAATAAGAAGTTTTATTGATTTTATGTTGGATGAACTGTCAATGGACGTGCCATGGGATAAATGGAGAGCAGATTATCAAATCTCATTATCCTGACGATGACAGACACTCACCCTGCAAGCAGTTGGAAGGAGCCTGTTTCCGCGCCAGACAAAGCGCGGACCCGGATAATATCAGCGCTGAATCAAATAGCGAATAGTTGGCCCATCCTGCTGAATATCCAGCACGGTATAGCCGTAATTGCGGGCATCCAGCGGAATATTATTGATCGACTGCGGGCAGTCGCTGATCACCTCCAGAATTTCGCCCGGCTTCAGTTGTGGCATGGCCTCCAGCGTTGCAACCGCAGGATACGGGCACGGCTCGCCCACCATATCGAGGCGATAATCAGGCACAATAGGCGCTGCCAGTTGGGGTGTTTCTACGGATGGAGAATGGCTCATAAGGATTCCTTAATCAGGGCCGAGGTTGTCGCTTTTTGTTTGCGAAAGAAACGCTTCTCCCACCACAGCATGGCGGCAAATGCTAGTGCCAACATTAGGTAAGTCACCAGCAACCCGCCCATCGGTCCGAACGTCTCCAACAGGTTAACTTTATCGTAATTGGTCGCCAACGCAGGGGCGAAATCGTCCCAGTAGTAGGCCAAGAGAGTTGCGCCGATAATATTGCCCAATCCCACCCACCAATAATGAATTTGCCCTTCCACCGCACGGTACATCCAACCGGTTTCACAGCCACCCGCCAGCACGATACCAAAACCAAACAGTAAACCACCTATTACCGCATTTGGCCCAGCCCACAGAATTTTAGGTTCGACGCCCAGCTGGACGTAGCTGAAAATGCCGAGAGTACTGACCGCCATTCCTAGAATAATGGCCTTAGCCATATGGGTGCGCCCGGTTATCCACAAGTCACGAAAAGCGGAGGTAAAGCAAATCTGAGCACGTTCAATCAGGAGCCCAAAGCCAATCCCGCACAGCATGGCAATCCCCAATTTAGGCTGACGGAACAACTCAATCAGGGACCAGCCAAGCGCCAGAACCAAGACCACCATTCCCAGACGGAAACGGCGTGCCGCTCTGGCTGGGTGCTGCGTCAGTGGTGAGGCGGCAGTCACTTTTTGTAGTTTAATCGGAATGCGGAACAGGGGGAGCAGCGTAAATTTGGCCCCAAAGTAAGAGCCCGCTGCCGTCGCTAGTGCAAAAAACCACGCGTGCAGTGAAAATTGCGGAATGCCGGTAAAGAAGGCGGCTAAATTGCACCCCATCGCCAGACGGGCACCAAAACCAGCAATTATGCCCCCCACCAGCGCCTGTGCAATGCGGATAGTGTGTTGCGGCTTACGTAACTTAATATTGTTAGCCCAGAGTGCCGCAGCGATACAACCGGCGAACATACCGATAATCATCATGCCATCGATACGATCCAGTGGCGTTCCTTCCAGACCGATCACTTTAAAATAGCCCCACTCCTGTGGCTGCGCACCAAACAATTGCATAATATGGCCCCCCCAGCGAGTAAACTCACCAGTGACCGCCCAGAACGTGCCAGTCAAACCAAAGTAATAGGTCGCTAAGATACCGGCAGCAATAACCGCAGGTAAAGGTGCCCAAAAGCGCACCAGATATTGAGATTTAAACTCGGGCCAGCTCATACCGGCACCTCCAAAAGCAAGCTGTTACCGATAATATTAATAATATCAAGGGATAAAAGGTAACAGGGAAAGTAGGCTTATATAATAAGCCTATTGAGGTTATTGACAAAGTGCCCGCGACGGAGAGAACAGGCAGATCGTAAAGACGCCGTAAATACATCCATGTAGGCTCGAGCCGCGCCATCCTTGGCGCGGACGCTTTACTCCTCTGCCTATCCTCACCGTTCAAGATCGCGTCATCGGGGTTTGTCAGCAGTCTGAGGCTTATATAATAAGCCTATTATTCACATAATAAAGATCGATATTACATAATTTAGATATTATTCAAATATTGGGTTGAAATAGCCAATATCATTGAATCACGGGGTATATCGGGGGTCAGCTAGCGCGGTGGATCATCACTTGATGGCTGATAATCCAACTCCAGTGCCATACGTAAGAGCGCAGCAACTGGCTCGAAGAATTGTTCCGGGATGGTGTCACCACAAGCAACATCACGGTGTAATGCGCGCGCCAGCGCAATGTTTTCTACCACAGGGATACCGCTCTGCTCTGCGAGGCTCACAATCAATGCAGCCTGCTCGTCATGACCTTTTTCAATCACTATCGGTAGCGGCGTCTCTTCTGGGTGATAAATCAGACAAACGGCAAAATGTGTCGGGTTACGGACTACCGCGGTGGAACGGCGCACGTTAGTGGCAAAACTACCGCTTTGTACTTCATGCTGTAGCTGCCGCCGCTTCTGCTTAATGTGCGGATCCCCATTACTGTCTTTATACTCCCGCTTGACCTCATCATGGGACATTTTCAGTTGTTTCATGATGGTGTAGCGCTGAAAAGCATAATCCATCAGTGAAAAAACCAGATAGCAGGCAATCAGTGAGCCTAATAACCACCCCATTAATGTCGAGAATACCGGGAGAGCACAGCGACTGCCACAGTGGGTCAAATAACCAAAAGAGGGCGCATACTGCATCAATAAGTAACCAAAAATCAGCGTTAGCACCCCCACTTTCAATAATGATTTCATCAGCTCAAACACGCTGCGCAATGAGAAAAGTTGTTTAGCATTTTGAATGGGGTTAATTCGCTCACCTTTAAACGACACCGCTTTGGTCGCCAACAACGGCCCAACCTGAGCAATACCGGCAATAATGGTGACCACGATCAGCGCCCCGCCCAAGACCACCACGATATGCATCAATACCGTCATGCACTCGGCACCGATACGGGCTAAAGCCAGAGTAAGTGGTTGCTGTAATTGTATGATTGAACTGCGGATAAGGGCTTTAGCCTGCTCGACCAAGCTATATCCTGTCAGTAAAAAGTAGATAACCAGCGCCACCAACTGTACGCCGGAGGTTATCTCAACACTTTTGACTACCTGCCCTTTTTCTTTGGCTTCCTTAAGGCGCTTGGGCGTGGGTTTTTCATTCTTTTCAGTGGACATCATTCCCCCCTTTAATCAACGGGATCAACGTACCAATCTTCTGTTCAGTATCGCTCATACGGGACAGGTAGTGATGCAGGCCATAAGGCAGGCTGATCAGTAAGAGAAAAAGCGCCAGTGCGCTTTTAATGGGCATCGCCAGAAAAAAGACATTCAGTTGCCGGGCCGAGCGGTTAATTAATCCTAAAGAGAGATCAGCCAACACCATGACCAGCAGTGCCGGTAGGGCAAAGCACAAGCAAAGCTCGAACATCATCTGCCACTCAGTTTGCAGAAAGAGCAATAGATCTGCAGCAGGCTGGATACCCTGGCCGATGGGTAAGCTATCGTACGAGCCGTACAACGCCGCCAACACCTGATTAAAACCGCCAGAAATCAGGAACAGTACCGTTAATATTTGGGTAAACAGCACACCAAAAAGGGAGGATTCGACGCCCATACCGGGGTTAAACAACGTGGACATCGTTGCCCCCCGTAAAGTATCGATCAGGAAACCCGCCATATTCATAGCCCAGAAAGGCAATGCGGCGACAAACCCCATCACCACCCCAATGAGTAGCTCCGTGCATAACACCCCAATCCAGGTGACCGGGCTACTATTGGTGATGATGGGTGCGGATAAAAATAGCGGCGTGACCGGCAGCGCGATGGCAACAATCAAGCCATTACGCAATAAGCTGCTCCCCAAACTGCGGGCGGTAAACAGCGGTAATATCAGTAAGATACCGTAGGGCCGCATCATGGCTAATGCGAGTGCGGTTAGACCGGGGAGGACGTCAGTCATCTCAGGGCCGCATACTGGTTATCTGCAAAAAACTCTGCTGGGTATAATTCAGCAATGTCGCCCCCATCCAATGGTAGGTCATCAGTAATGTGGCTGATACCGCCAACAACTTAATCAAAAATTGCAGGGTTTGATCCTGTATTTGGGTCAGGGCTTGTACCAGGCTAATCACCAACCCGACCGTTGAAGCCACCACGACTACGGGCAGAGAGAGGAGTAAAACCAGCCATAACAACTCAGTGGCCAGATGAACAATGATGGCATTCTCGTGGTAGCTACTCATATGGTTGTTCATAAATAGGAACCTACAAGCTGTCCGAGAACCAATGACCAGCCATCCACCAGGACGAAAACCAACAGTTTAAACGGCAATGACAGGGTCATGGGTGACACCATCATCATGCCCATCGCCAGCAAAATGTTGGATACAATTAAATCGATGGCGACAAACGGTAAAAAAAGTAACAGGCCGATTTTAAACGCTTCATTAAGCTGACTGAGGGTAAAGGCGGGCATTAATATCAGCAGTGAATCGGGTTTGACGCTATCGCGGTAACGCTCAGGCCACTTATTCTGCACAATGTCGTTAAAAAAAGTGACTTGCTCAATATCGGTATTGCGCTGTAAAAAATCGCGGTAGGGCACCAGCGCATTTTGATCAATTTGGTGCGCTAATGCGCCGATGTCATTGGACAGCTCTTCATTTTGCAAGCGCGCCTGAACATCTAAACCAACCGGTGCCATGATAAAAATAGTCAGCACCAGCGCCAGCCCGTAAATGGCAATATTCGGTGGCACTTGTTGAACACCCAGCGCATTGCGTAACAACGAAAAAACCACGGATAGCTTAAGGAATGCGGTCCCCATGACCACCAGTAAAGGCAACACGGACAGCATGAAAAGCAGGGCGATCAATTGATAGGATGAATTCAGTAATTCCATGTGATCTGTTTCATATAAGTCATCTGTTTCAGATAAGATAAAAAGTAAGCTGTTTCGCATAAAAACAAGATGGACAGTCTTGTCCCCCGCCCCTTTCAGGGGTATCGGGTGTTCACCTCAATCTTGTCATTCCATGATATTTTCGCCGTTTTGTAATCCCCATTGTGCAATTCTGACCACCAGTTTTTCATCGCACCGGAGTAAACTGCCACGGCCAACGGATTGCCCATTCAGGCAGATATTCACCTCGCCATAACAGTGGGTTTGGCACGCCAGCGTCTGACCAACCGCGAGTTGTTTTATCTCCCCCAGAGGCAAGGTCAAACGGCCAATTTCCATCACCAGCGTTTGCGGTAAATCCTCAAGTTGTACCGCCGCCAGAGGCGGTGATTCAGCGCGACTGCCGCAGGCCAGCGGGTCACTCGCTTCATTAATCTGTTGAATTGTCATTCTGTTCCCACCCTCTAGCTTGATATAAATTTGTGGCGATGCGTGATGCCATAACCAGCACGCTTCTTTATCCAATTCCGCCGCCATAGAGAGGCGTAAACCCTCGCCCGGCCTTAACTGCTGTAATTGACGCAATGATAAGTGGCACCAACCCGCCACCAATCCAGATTGCCAAAGCAAATCAGGGGCGGTGACCGCTTCGCACGGCCAATGAGACAAAGTGTCGGCCAATGCCGCCTGCGGCCAATCCTGTAACACACCGATAATCGGCTGTCCCTCCAGCTCGAAAGCCACCGTCACCGCCCACTGCTTTGGTAGTGACCTCTTCTGTGGTGACTCGGCCAATACCACCAGATCGGTAAACAGCGCTAACAATGGGGTGACGGCCCAATTAGCCATGGCGATCACTAACTCTGCGGCCAACAACTGGGGGTTATCGGTTGCCAACGTCGTGTTCAGCCAGTGCTGCCAACAGGATTGTGATAACCACAACCCACACTCTTGGCCGCCATAATGCAGTGGCAGATAAACGCCCTCACCGTCAATCTCCGTCAAGGCCACCGACACCCCTGCTGTCTGCCGGCCACTCCCGATCAAGGTGCTAAGGGCGCGTAACTCAGGCGTCAGATTCGTCAGCACAGGTGACCTCCAGTAAACACGGGAACCCTAACTGATGCAGTTGCCGCTGCCAGCGGTTTTGTATGCGCTGTAAGCGTTCAATCAGTTTGCTCTCTGTATTACTGAGCACGATACGTAACCCGTGAGCCGTCATGCTGACACTGACTTTTGTCCCACATAGCGGCCCACTGACGATACGATAATGCGTCTCCATCAGGCCGTTATCGTCATACCCAGCAACGGTACACGCTATGTTTTGTATTCGGGGTAAGGGAGAGGAGAAACAGCGAGCAAACTGCTGACGTTGCCTCTCATGATCCCAATGTGTTGATCGCTCTTTTGAATAACCTTGTTCTCTTAGTGGCGGTAACGCGCCTTCAATATCGATTCGACTCATCTTCTGTCAGCATCCGTAATTTTTCCTGTTCACGCTGATTACGCCGTAACCGCGCTTGTTGTCGCTCAATGGCACTGACCTGTTGCCGCCCTTGCGCCACCCATGCGTTTAGCTGTTTTTTCGCCTGCCGTTCCGCCTGATACACCGCCTGCCGTAATACTTTTTGTTCATCCGCCTCTCGCGGGGTCAGCATTCCGCACCACTGCGCAAGCTGTTGTAGTTGCTGGCAGAGTTGTTGATGCCGGCGACGGCCATTCTCCAGTTGCTGCTCCTGTTGCTGCTGCTCACGCCGCAGTTGTCCCAGTTGCTGGCGCAACCGCCGTTCCTGCCGCTGCCGTAGCGCCAATAGCCGTTGTAGCGTCCGCTGTTGCGAGTGATTCAACCGACAACCTGCGCCAGGTGTTCCAGAGTGGTATCAAGATGAGCAGTATCTGGGTCACGCGTTAGGCTGTGGTCTTGTTGTAAAAAGGCGCATATTGCCGGATAGCGTTGTAAGGCTTCATCAGCCTGTAGGTCTTCTCCTGCCTGATATTCACCAATCTGCACCAACAGCTCGATCTCCTGATAACAGGCCAGCATTCGCCGTAGTTTTTGTGCCATCGCCAACTGCCCGGCACTAACGATTTGCGGCATGATACGGCTGACGCTGGCGGCAATATCAATCGCCGGATAATGCCCGGCACCGGCCAACCGTCGTGATAAAACGATGTGCCCATCCAACAGCGAACGCACTTCATCGGCCACCGGTTCATTCATGTCATCTCCCTCCACCAGCACGGTATAAAAAGCCGTAATGCTGCCGCGATCACTGTTACCCGTTCGCTCCAACAGACGGGGTAAGTTGGCAAAAACACTTGGGGGGAAACTGCCAGCAGCCGGTGGCTCACCTGCCGCCAGACCAATTTCACGGGCGGCACGGGCATAGCGGGTCAGTGAATCCGCCAGTAACAACACCTTCAATCCACGTTCGCGAAAATACTCCGCCACCGTGGTGGCAGTAGACAGCCCCTTCAACCGCTCCAATGCTGGCCGGTCAGAGGTCGCCACCACCACCACGGTGCGCGCACGCGCCTCTGGAGTCAGCACCTGTTCAAGAAATTCGCGCACCTCCCGCCCACGCTCACCAATCAGTGCCAGCACCATCACATCGGCCGCACTATCAGCACATAACATGCTCAATAAAGTACTTTTCCCAACGCCAGCGGCGGCAAAAATACCAATACGCTGGCCCTCGCCACAGCTCAATATCCCATCAATCGCGCGGATTCCGGTGGTCAGCATTTGCTCTACCGGCTGGCGGGTTAATGGGCTAGGCGGGGGGCAATCCAGTTCACGCCACTGCCCCGTCAGCGGGGGGCCGCCGTCTATCGGAGCACCTAGGCCATCCAAGATCCGCCCGGCCAAATCAGCCCCCACCTGTACCCGGTGCATGTGTCCAAGTGGCGTCACCCATTGCCCACAACGCAGGCCATCTGAAGAGGCAAAGGGGGATAACAAGGCCATTTCCTGCTCAATCGATACCACTTCAGCTAACATCCCTTGCGGTTCAATGCGGCATAATTCACCCTGCGCCACATTGGGTAGGCTGGCTCGTAACAAGGTCGGCCCAATCTCCACAATCGGCCCACGGTAACGCAAGCCCTCCGGTGGTGCCGACGGTCGCGTGAGTTGTTGTTGCAGGCGGGGGGTTAACCGCGCGATATCAGGCAGTTTCATCAAGTTCATCGCCAATCAGTTCAATGGTGCCCGCCACCTTGAGATTCATTTCATCGCCCAGTTCCTGCCAGGAAAGTACCGGTAGCACGAAGAGATCCCGCTCAATAATTTTGCGGACAAAGCGACGAACATCGAGGGTGGTAAGCAATACCGCATCCTGGTTTTCAGCAAATGCGTTTTTTATTTTGTTGAGGATCAAGAGGGATTGCCTCTCCTCCAGTGCGGAGTAAGTGCCTGATGATGTCTGGCGGATAGAGTCGCGGATCAGATGCTCCACCCCATCACCGAGGCGTAATACTGATATCCAGGTTTTATTGTGACTAAAGCGACGGCACAAATGACGGCGCAAGGCGATACGGACATATTCGGTGAGCATCACGATATCTTTTTCTTTCGGTGCCCAAACCACCAACGCGCCGAAAATAGTCCGTAAATCGCGAATGGAAATATTTTCCTCAACCAGCCGTTGTAATATTTCAGCCACTTTACCGACGGGTATCTGCCGTTGTAGCTCTTTCACTAACTCACCATAGCGCCCTTCCATGGCATCCATCAGGTAGCGAGTCTCCTGTACGCCGATAAATTCGGCGGTGTACCGTTCAAACACCCTGGTCAGACAGGTGATGATCCGCTGATGCCCCTCCACGTAAGGGATACCCAAGGTTCTGGCTTGCATAGCCTGTTTAGCATCCAGCCAATCAAATGACCCCATCTTCGCGCCCAATACCTGATTGTTCGTTACTAACGATGAGCAAGGCCGTGTCAGTAACAAGCTGTCGGGCGGTAACACAACCTCCAGCACCCGCTCCTGATACACCTGCACCGATAAGGTATTTTCTGCCAATGTAGGATCACAGCGGATCTCCACCTCAGGCAATGGCACACCGAGATGCTCAAACCAGCGCCAGCGTAGGCCATCAATATCGCGCCCTAAATGCGGGTGATGTAAATTTGATGCACAGTGCAGCATCAGCGGTACGGCACCAGGCGTCATACGCTGCCCCGTGGCCCCCCCCTCTTCACTGCCTCCATTTGCGCGACCATCCTGCGATATCCGCCGGTTCTTCCGATAAAGTAAAAAAGCCGGAGCCGCAACCGCGGCCGCCAAAGTGATAAAGATCAGGAACGGGAAGCCGGGTAACAGGGCGAACACCGTCAGAATAGCGGCAGCTAACCACAGCGCATCCGGTTGACGCCCCACCTGCACCGCCAACTCATTCGCCAGACTCTGTTTGTTGCTGCCAGGAACCCGGGTAACAATAATCCCGGCGGTAATCGAGATCAGTAATGAAGGGATTTGGGCGCACAATCCATCGCCTATCGATAATACCGCGTAGGTATTCATCGCCTCTTCCGCGGACATCTTGTGTTGCATCACACCAATAGTGATACCGCCAATGATATTGATCAGAATGACAATGATCCCAGCGATGGCATCCCCTTTAACAAACTTCATGGCACCGTCCATAGCACCAAATAAGCGGCTCTCTTTTTGTACCCGCTCCCGTAGCCGTTTAGCTTCGACCGAATCGATCGCACCCGCACGCATGTCGCCGTCGATGCTCATCTGCTTACCCGGCATACCATCAAGTGAGAAGCGCGCACTGACCTCAGCAACCCGCTCTGAACCTTTGGTAATCACGATAAATTGGACCACCGTGATAATGGTAAAAATGATCATCCCGACGGCCAGATTACCGCCCACGACAAACTGACCGAATGCCTCGACAATCTCACCGGCATCATGTTGCAACAGCACCAGTCGCGTGGTGCTGATCGTCAGTGCCAATCGATAAAGGGTGGTGATCAACAGTAATGACGGGAAGACGGAGAACTCCAAAGGATCGCGCAGATAGATCGAGATCATTAAGAGAATGACGGAGAAGGCAAGATTGATGGCGATCAGTAAATCCACCATCGTCGTAGGCAGTGGCAGGATCATCATAAAGACCGCCACCAGCAACATGACCGCTAAAAAAATATCCTGCCGCGCGGTGATCATCGTCAAACCCCGCACCAGTGCTGACTTACTCATAAACATTCTCTTCGTCGAAAAGATCTGGCGACTGCTGTAGCCACAGAACCAGTTGAGATAAATGGTGGTGGAGAGAAAGCGTAAGTTGCAGCATTGGAGAGCTGAGTTGTGCCTGATCTGCGGCCATCTCCGTATCCCCTACACAACGCAGACGCTCTCCCAATGCGGTGGTCACCGCTGGCAGGTGCTGTGGATGAACCCGTAATGTTAATTCGCCTTGCTGTGCCATTTTCTCTGCTTGATCCCCCAGCCGCTGGATCAAAATCTGGCTCATCGGTTGTTCACCGCTCCAGGTCGTTACCACTGTCGTGATGGCGGCTAAAATACGGTGGCGAACTTGGGTTATCAGTAACGACTCCAATTGCTCCGCGCCCACCAGCCAGCGAACATGCTGTGCTAGCAGTGCGGTTTCCATCTGCTCACGCGCCTGACTGATCAGTGCATCAGCCTGCTCCGCCGCTTGATCGAGCAACAACACACGCGCCTGCTCCGCCGCTTGCAGTATCTCTGCCGCTTGCGCGTTGGCCTGTGCCAAGAGATCCTGGCTGTGCATGGCCTCTGCCAGATAAGCCGCCGGAATAACTACGCCAGGCGGCAATGGATAACCGTACTTTTCAATCTCGAGGTGAAAGGGGTTCACAATAAACGCTCCAACCGGCTTAACCAGGCTTCTGTTTGCGCCTGCATAGAACGTGACAGGCATAGCGCACGGGGGTTAGGGGGGAGCAAGATGGAGACCGCCTGCCAAATAATATTGTTACTGCGAACTTGGCAGGCAAGGCTTTGCCCCAGGCGTAATGCCACATCGGGTAGCTGCTGTGGGCTTAGACTGGCTTGCCACTGACCGCGATATCCCATCCCTATAATTTGTTGAATATCATCGTCATTTAGCAGCGGAGACAGCACCTGCCGGTAGCGGCGGAGACGCAAATAATCATCGCACTGCAAACTGACAACCCCGAGCGCCAGACACAGGGCCGGTAAGCGTTGGCGCTGTGCAATTTGGCGCTGTTGCCGAGGGTTTAATACCGCAGGCAGGCGTTGTTGCGGAAATTTTCGCCGTTGAATCAACATGCCATTCAACGCACTGTCCAATGCCCGGCTGCGCCCATAGCCGTAGTTTTCTGGGTTAACGCCCACCGCTGCCAACCATAATGGGTGGGCAAACTGTGCTGGTCGCCAAGCTAGCTGGTGTAAATATTGCACGTCGATGGACGGTGAAAATGCCATCATGCCCTCCCTGGTTACGTTGGGTATTCGCTTTTTTATCGATGATTTACTGACATGTATGACCGTACTGACATGTCTGATTTACTGTCGGATACCGTTTTATTGACAGACACCGTTTTGCTGACGCCCGCTCTTTATTTACGTCGCCCGTCCTTTACCGACGCCGCCCGCCCTTTACCGACGTCGATAGTAAAACCAGCCTACAAACATCAATACAATAAGTGAGATAAACGCTACTCCCACCATGTTCTGCACCATTCCTACATGGCGTAATAACCATTGCACCGTGGTTTGTGGCCCCTGTTGTTGCTCTGCCTCTGAGGCACTGAAACGGTAGTTCGCAGGCTGCATCACCACGCTTATCTTGGCGTAATCAATACCGGGAACCGCATCGCGGACCAACCCTTTGATTTGCGACTGATAGCTTTGTAAATTGACTTCCGGCGAATACTTGATAAACACCGAGGCGGTATGCGGAAGCGGGTTTTTCCCGTCAACCGACATAGGCATTGCCACCGTGACATCGGCATGAATCACCCCATCCATATGGCTCAACATGTTTTCCAACTGCTGTTCTTTCAGAAAAACCATCTTGGCCTGCTCTTGCGTGGGAGAGGTCACTAACTGGTTAGCAGGAAACAGCTCATCCACCGTGATAAAACGCTGTCGGGGGAAACCATTCTGTCGTAGCAACTCAACGGCATTAATAAATTGCCGCTTATCGACCGTTAGCCCCACCATCCCGCTCTTTTCGATCTGTTTTTCGGCGTTAATTTGGTGCAGCATCAGCAATGCCAGCATTTGATTGGCCTCCCCCTCAGACAGCCCGCTATACAGCTCCATATCACAACCGGAAAGGGATAATGTCATTAGGACTATCGCTAACATCTGCCGCAGAGATTTCATTGCATGTTGACCAATTTATTGATGTTCTGCCCCATCACACCGGCCACTTTGGCGGTTAAATCTATCGCCAGTGAAGCGTGCATCCATTCAGCCTGCTGCATCAGCAATGATTCTGGTGTCATCATTAATTCCGTTGACGCTGGCTGCGCCATTAACTGGGTAAACTTTGCCACTTGCTGTGTGTTACCCACTGGCGGCTCTGTGGCCTGAAACAAGCCAGCAACGGCCTGAGCACTACTCATATTCATCTGATCATCGCCTATTAATAAAAAATTAATTCTGTCTTAGGGTTACCCTAACAGCACGTTTCCCGTCATTTGACTTTGTCAGCCCCTGAACCACGCCTTATTGCAGTAAACCCAGCAGAATCTGTGCGTCTTCTTCCCCCGATGTCGCCAGCAAAGCCCGCGCCTGGACCTTATCGCCCAGCCCGAACCGCAACATCGCCTCACAAACCAAACGTACCTGAGGATCTGGTATTAATAAGGGCAACGCATTGACGATATCGTGGGCTTCGGCCAGCAAGCTGTGATTGACACCCGCCAGTGCGGCCTCGACCACCAACTGACGGCAATCCGCTGAAAGTAAGCTCATATGCGGGACAGGATTCTGTTTCTTATATCGTTGATCATTTTCATCTCGATACTTTTGAAATCGAGAAAAGCCGAATACTGATTCATGGTGAATTGCGACGTCAACATCTGTTCGGGGTCATTGATATTCACTGCCGCCATTTGGTTCTGATACGCCTGTCTGGCCTGCTGAATATCGTTTGTCAATTGGCCCATTGGGCTACTTATCTGCATCAAACTCTCCTATTCAATAAGTGAACGCATATGCGATGGGCATTGTTGAAAGCGCCGACGAAAGCTATCTGAGAAATGCGCGTGATTACTAAAACCACACTCCATGGCAATATCAGCCACCCGTAAGCGGGTCGAAAGTAATAGCTCACAGCCCTTTTTCAAACGCTGATCCAGTAACCACTGTTTCGCCGACATGCCGAATTTCTCATAAAACAGGAAATTCAATTTCCGGGTCGAAATACCCAATTCATTGGCATAGCGTGAAACGCTCCATGGGTTGAGCCGATTCTTTTCGAAAAACTCAAGTAGTTCGTTATTCGTACCCACAATGGAGTCCAACAGCTTGGAAAAATAAACGTTATCGATACCTAAACAATAAAGATAAAGAAATCGCAAAGAGGCAACACGCTCTATATTAATTAATTCTTCAGCGGCTTGTATAATTTCAACATTCGCTGGCAACACTTTATATTTATCATTTACCGCATGAGGAAGATGGCCTTTATTCAACGGTAATGTTCTTCTGGCTAAATCCTGATATATCGGAAAAAGATCTATTGGGTAACATAATATAGAGGTGATGGCACTGTTTGCAAACGCAGAGGCACTGGCCTGCTCATCGGCAATCACTAATTTTCCCGCAGGTATAACATAGCGCTCGCCATCACTGCGTAATAATAAACTGTATTGACTTCATGATATTCCTTAGGGAACAATTAATCTTATGCAGTTTGACCAATAATACTGCCAATGCGTATCCGGTATTCACCTGAAGTCTGAATAATCAGACAGTAAACATCACTTCATTCTTTATTCCCATAGCGCAACGTCAGTATTTCTATTATTTCTTCTGCACGTTGCAAGGCCAACATCATGTTATTAAGAGACTGATAATTCTCTGGTGTTTGCAGCAAAGACAACTGACAGGTAATTAACCGTCTTCCTCTCGCCAATATCTCTTTTCTTTGTTTGATCGCTGTAGGGTCATGTTTAATATCCTCCTCCAGCACAGTAATATGCTGCATTTCCGTTACTCCTGAACCTTAGAAATCCATGGGGATATGTACTAAATTATTTGCTTTTAATAACGTCAGTCCCTGTTCCCCAATAAAAACCACTTTATAGCCATTTGCCAACACACTCCCTTGCTGCAAACGCCCACCATTGGCTAACCGCACAAATGCCGACTGGGTATTTCCTCCATAGCTCACGACCTTTGCCGGAAGAAATTGATCCGTTCGGTCTGACGCCGGAATATTCTGATACCTGACTGACGGAAAACCGGGTTGCTGCTGAGATAAAGCGGCCAATGTCTCCTTTAACTGCTGCTGCTGTTCAGATGACAGCACACCACTGATGGCCAACTCTTTATTACTTTCCGTCATGCTTAAGAATCCTAATAAGCCTGCCGCTCTCAAGCGCTCCACCAGTTGTTGTATTTGCCCTGAATGAGCATTAACCACCAGCCAACCTTTCAACCCTGAGACCGCCGCCAGCGTGTCCTGCACGGTTAACCACTGATCACCCATTTGAACGGCACCATAAATCACAATATTTCCCGGTTCATCACCGATGCGCACCTCAATATCGTGGTAACCATGCTGATGTAATAGATCGCTAACGGAAGCGATTAAGCGATCATCACACACCAATTGGTTACGAAAGGCGATATGGTTACGCAGTAAAAAATGTTGCAGTGGTTCCATCATTGAGGACGAGGCACAATGCCCACTTAATGTGACACTCCCATCCGCTAGCCAGGTTCCCTTTATTCCCTGTAAAGCGGGTTCGCGCAGGCGTTCGGCTAATTGCGTCGGGACATCCGCAGGAATCGAAGCACGTAATGTCTCAGGCTGAGTGGTTAACCAAAATAAAAAAACAAACAGCAGTGATAAGGGGACACATATCGCAATAGCTAGCCATACCAATAAAGGGAACCTCGCACGGTGAGTGACTTTAATTCCACTCAAAATATCCGTTTGTTCACCCAGAACGAATACCAATCCGGCAATTTCAATAGATTGCAACAGTGGAAGGGGAGTGTGTAAATCGTGCTGTGCACCATTAATCCAAACCTCCTCCGCCACCTGTATCATTACCTGATATTCATTAACACATAGCGTCACTATATTGCCGTCAGATAAAGGCAGCAGAACATCACACCCCTGCTCCCCCAGTGTAAATTCACCTTCCGGTAATATCAGCTCAAGACCATTGAGATCACCATTTAACAGGCGAAGCTTGAATACGGTGGTCATGTTATTCCCCTGCATTAACCGGAACGGCCTTGATCAGGAAGAGTCTGACCACGCTGTGAGATTGTTTATCTGTACTACGGAACAACCCACCTAATAGCGGAATATCGCCCAGTAAAGGAATTTTATTTTGTGACTCAATCTGCGTGTCCTGAATAAATCCGCCCAAGAGTAAACTTTGTCCAACCTGTAGCGTGGCCTGCGTCGAAATATCTGAGTTTCGTATTTCGGGTAATGGCTCATTACTATTGGTAGAAGCTTGCTGCTGACCATCCTGAATATTGAGATTCAGTAAAACCTCTTGTACCC
The DNA here is from genome assembly GCF_900460465.1 of Yersinia pestis. Taxonomy (GTDB): domain Bacteria; phylum Pseudomonadota; class Gammaproteobacteria; order Enterobacterales; family Enterobacteriaceae; genus Yersinia; species Yersinia pestis. Next base: position 439,248 of record NZ_UAVH01000008.1, read on the forward strand.
CTTCGGTCTCGATCATTCTTGGCGTCACTCGCAGTAATGACCCTGAAGTGACAGATTCAAGTTTGGCCACTTTCTCACCTTGCAGCTTGGTATAAAACGTCACGTTTTTATCCAGTACCGCCTGAATATTGTTCAGGGTCACCACTGAAGGTTGAGATAAAATTCTGGCTCGTGAATTTTTTTGTAACGCATTCAGACGAACCATAAAGTTCCCCGTATCACCAATCACGGTAGAAAAGCCTTCAGCATTATTCTTGGCGAAGGTGCTATTAAATGAGACCCCCGTTCCACCAATAGAAGCAGATGCAGACCAATCAACACCCAGTTGGCTGATATCTCCCGCATCAACATCAATAATAGTGACAGAAATTTCTATCTGAATTGGCCGCTGATCCAGTTGGGTAATCAAGCTGCGATAAATCGGCATATTAGCCTGGCGATCGCGAATAATGACGGCATTTTGCCGAGGATCAGCCGAAAACACCGGTGAGCTTGCTTGATTTCCATCTGGTTGGTTACCGCCCGCCAAAGGCAAATTATTCCCTTGGTTCAACTCACGTAACACACTGACCAACCCCGGTAATCTGACGTTTTGATCTCGGTACTGATAATCTGAATCCGCTGCTGAAGCATATTTCAGCGGGAAAACTTTCACTGTTTCTTTATTTTGGTTTTGGTGACGAACTTGCTCAGAAAGCATTTTGCTTACTGACTTTACGCGTTCGATGCAGATAGGCACTCCCTTGACCTCAAGGGTATCAAGGTGGGGGATCGCTTTTATGGCACAGTTTTTCCCCGCCAGCACGTCACCGCGCTGGAGATATTTAACTAACGTATTGGCAGCCAGACCATCGGGGGATATAAACTCCCGCTTGATTGATTGAACTGGGTAAAAATAGAGTGTTTCACCATCGTAATACCACGTTATATTATATCGCCCAGCCAACTCCGATAGGATTTTTTCAGGTGTCTTATCCCTAATCTTTCCAGTAAAGTGCTCGTTTATTTCCGAACTGATCACCACAGGAATACCGTAATTCATCCCCAAATCTTTTAATAATTCAGAAACTGTCATGCCTCGGCTATAAATAAAAAAAGGCTCGCCTTGCCAAGGAATCGCTTTTACATAAGAAAATTTCCCATAAGGCAACAATGTGGCAAAAAAAAGTAATATCAGACCCGTTATTTTTCTCATGATATAGATTAGCGACATCCACTTATAATTTCTTAAATTTAAATACGGTTTTTGGCGTAAACCGACTATCAATATATTGAATAATTATCCTTTACAATCTGGAAGCCACAATAAGGTCATAACCTGATCAGCGCTCATATTCATAGAACTAAATGAATCCATAACGATGAGTAATTATATCAGTGTAATTCTTGATATCCCTTATCAGCTATGGCGTACTGAAGAAAAAAATCAGGTGACTTTATGGGCAAAGCATCATCACTTGTCACTCGATTGACATTATTAATGGGCGTCACACTAACTGTTATTTGGTTAATATTAATCGCAACAACGGCATTCTTTTCATATGAAAATACACGTCAAATATTAATCAATGAGTTAACACATATGGCATCGATGCGGGCGGACTTAAGTAATCACCAGTTTGAAGGAGCTGAACGTGATGCCGCCTCGTTAATAAGCCGACGAGAAAGCCTCCAGAGCACCTCACCGTTGCCTGAAATATCGATAAAACATTATGATAGCTACTATATTCCCTTTAATCTGGATAGCTGTAATATTAACCAACATAAAAATGATCTGTGGATAATTCAAGCGTATGGCACCGCCGGACAAACTTATTATCTCGACAGTTTTATTATCAAACAAAAAGAGGGGATTGTGTTATTCCCACCCCAAAAATCATCGAGTGATTACCTAAATCAACGGCGCAAAGATTTACTTTTGCTCCCCAAATTTCCTACTCACAATAATATCTATTGGGGAGCCCCCACCTATACGCCTCAAGGTGGCTGGCATGTTTCTGTCGCGGTGTGTGATAAAGTGGGCACCTTAGCTGGCTTCGCCTTAAAACTGAATGATCTCATCGCCTATAATCACCCTGTCGAGCAAAGAGACATTAATTTATTGTTGGATAAGAATGGTGAATTATTGCCTATTTCCCAGCAAGCAACATCATCAAATCAACTGCATGAAATTCTTAACCAACTCAAAAACAGTAAATTACACGATGGCTGGCAGCAAACTCCCGACTATTTGGTATTACGCACCCAATTGAAAGGGCCGGGTTGGCAGCAATTAGTTATTTATCCGCGAATGGGCTTTGCCTGGGAGGCACTGAAACCCGCCTTATATCAACTCCCTTTCGCTCTGGCTATTTTACTGTTGCTCACGTCAGTACTGTCACTGCTGCTGCGATATTATCTGGCGATCCCTTTGTGGAATTTCATCAATATCATTGGCGCTACCGGGCCACAGGCAATGGAACCCCGACTTCCCATAAACCGAATAGATGAATTAGGGCATATTGCCCGCGCTTATAACAACTTACTGGATACGTTGAACGAACAATATGACACCTTAGAAATGAAAGTGAAGGAGCGCACTCTGGCTCTGGCGGAAGCCAAGCGAGCGGCTGAGCAGGCTAACCGCCGTAAAAGCGACCATCTGACCACGATCAGCCATGAAATCCGTACACCGCTCAACGGGGCGTTGGGGGCGGTTGAATTATTACAAAATACACCACTGGATGCTGGCCAAATGAGGTTAGCGGAAACGGCCCACCAATGTTCGTTGTCACTGCTCGCGATCATTAACAACCTGTTAGATTTTTCACGTATTGAATCAGGGCAGATGACACTGTCGCTGGAGAAAACGGCCCTACTGCCTTTACTGGATCAGGCGATGTTAACCATTCATAGCCAGGCACTGAGTAAGTCATTAGCGCTGTCCACGTTTATCAGTGCCAATATCCCGCTGGAACTTGAGCTGGATACACTGCGCTTAAGACAGATTCTGGTTAATTTATTAGGTAATGCCGTTAAATTCACACCACAGGGCCGTATTCAACTCAGGGTCAGGCGTCAAAACCAAACGCTTTGTTTTACCGTTGAGGACACCGGTTGTGGTATTGACGTGCAACACCAACAAACAATATTCCAACCTTTTATGCAGACCAGTGACCATGAACAAGGAACGGGTTTGGGGCTGGCTATCGCAGATAATCTGGCCAAAATGATGGGAGGGCACCTGACAGTATTCAGTGAACCGGGTCAAGGTAGCTGTTTTTCATTATGCCTCCCCTTCAATGCAATCACCCCGCCAATGCCTTTTCATGGCGAGCTATTCGCACCACAACGCTTACACGCCCAATTATCAGCCTGGGGCATGACCTGCCAGCCAGAATTAGCTAATCAGCCATCACGGCACTTTGTGGATAACGCATTGTGTTACTTACCCGGCCGGTTATACGCCAAGCTGAAACAATATCTACAAGGTGCTGAGACTGAAGCGCTAAAGAGCCTTCCGCTGCAACCTTGGCAGATGCACATTCTATTGGTTGATGACTCCGAAACTAATCGCGATATTACCGGAATGATGTTGCAGCAACTGGGGCATCAGGTCACGCGGGCAGACAGTGGCACAACCGCATTGGCGATTGGCCGCCAACACCGTTTCGATTTAGTGCTAATGGATATTCGAATGCCTGTCCTGGACGGGCTGGCCACCACAGCACGCTGGCGTCATGATCCGGCGAACATTGATAGCCACTGCATGATCACCGCCCTGAGCGCCAATGCCAGCCCGGATGAGCAAATCAAAACCAGTCAGGCGGGGATGAATCACTACCTTTCCAAGCCTGTCACCCTCGGCCAATTGGCTGAAATGTTAGATCTGACCGCACAATTCCAGCTTGAGCGTGGGGTCGATCTATCACCACAACTCTCCGAGCCTCAGCCATTACTGGATCTCGCGGACAGCGCGTTGTCCCTGAAACTTTATCAATCACTGCAAGTATTAATTCAACAGGCCAAAGACGCTATTGAGAACTTGCCCGTATTATCCCATACGCTTCACACCATAAAAGGCTGTGCCGGGCAAGCTGGGCTAATTGAATTACAAGATGCGGTCATTCAATTAGAACACGCTCTCGATACTCATGAAACGCTGACACAGCAAGAGATCATTCAACTTGATGAAATAATTCATGTGCTGCTACAGCCCCCCACTACCTGCGAATCCACGTTTATCATCAGCCAGGGCCAGTCCCTTATGGTTAAATAAAGAGAATGACGAATGAATACTAAATTATTGATTGTCGACGATCATGAACTCATTATTCATGGCATCAAGAATATGCTGGCCGCCTATCCGCGCTACCTGATTGTAGGCCAAGCGGATAATGGACTTGAAGTGTATAACTTGTGCCGCCAAACTGAACCTGACATGGTCATTCTGGATTTAGGATTACCCGGTATGGATGGCCTTGATGTTATCATTCAGTTGCTTCGCCGTTGGCCAGCCCTGAAGATCCTGACGTTAACCGCCCGCAATGAAGAACACTATGCCAGCAGAACATTCAACAGTGGAGCCTTAGGTTATGTGCTGAAGAAAAGTCCCCAGCAAATCCTGATGGCAGCCATTCAAACCGTCGCAATAGGTAAACGTTATATTGACCCCGCCCTTGATGCCTCTATGGTAATAAAACTGACCCAAGGATCCGATAATACGCCCCCGGTTCTGACACCTCGCGAGCGGCAGATATTAAAACTTATCACCGAGGGATCGTGTAATCGAGTTATTGCTGCTCAACTTTCTATCAGCCAAAAAACCGTCGAAACACATCGGCTGAATATGATGAAAAAATTGGATGTACATAAAGTCGCAGAACTTATTCACTGGTCATACCGATTAGGCTTGAATGTCTAATGCCAGTATGTGATTTTTCTACTTATTACTTATGTTGGCGATAAATAAATGTTGGCGACAAATAAAAACTCCCCGTCAGTATGATGCTGACGGGGAGTGGGTAGATACTATTCGCTGAGTCACATTCTCATCAGGCTATCGCTAATACTGCTGCTGTAGCACTAAGAACATAGAGTATTAGCTTTGATTAGCTGGCGTCTGCTCTACCGCAAACAACGTTTTTTCATAAGCCTTAGCTTTTTTATCGTCAAACTGATTTTCCCATTTGGCGATCACCAATACTGCCAATGCATTACCCACCACATTCAACGCGGTACGGGCCATATCCAGAATACGGTCAACACCGGCAATGAAGGCCAGACCTTCCAATGGAATACCCACACTGCCCAACGTTGCCAGTAATACGACGAAGGAGACGCCTGGTACACCAGCAATCCCTTTCGAGGTCACCATCAATGTCAGAACCAAAATAATCTCTTGCCCAATAGACAATTCGATTCCGTATAACTGTGCAATGAAGATAGCCGCAATGCTCTGATATAATGTCGAGCCATCTAAGTTGAATGAATAACCCGTTGGAACCACAAAGCTGGTAATCGCTTTTGGTGCGCCATAAGCTTCCATTTTCTCAATAATACGCGGTAAGACTGTCTCAGAACTGGCAGTGGAATACGCCAAAATCAGTTCATCTTTCAAAATACGAATCAATATCCAGATCCGCAGCTTACATAATCTCGCTACCGTTCCCAGAATAACTAAAGCAAAGAACAGGATCGCGGCATAAACCAGAATAACTAACTTCGCGAGAGGGATTAGTGAGGCAAAACCAAAGTTAGCCACAGTCACCGAGATCAAGCCAAACACCCCGATAGGCGCATAACGCATAATCATGTGAGTGACTTTGAACATGCTTTCAGAAACAGCCTTGAACACATTCAACAGTGGTTCTTTGGTTTCTTTTGGCAATGAAGACAGCCCTAAACCAAACAACACTGAGAAGAAAATAATCGGCAACATATCGCCTTTCGCCATTGAGGCAAAGACATTGGCCGGGATCAGCGACAAGATAGTGCTAACCAGACTATGACTACCGCTTTGCACCTGTTCAGTGGTTTTTTCATACTGAGAGATATCAACGACGGTTAGCGCAGACATATCTATACCCACCCCCGGCTGGAATACATTCGCCAGAGTGATACCGATAATAATGGCAATCGTGGTGATAACTTCAAAGTAGATAATGGTTTTTAGGCCAATCCGGCCAAGTTTCTTCGCATCACCGACCCCCGCAATACCGACAATTAACGTTGAAATAACAATCGGTACAACAATCATTTTAATTAAGCGGATAAATATATCGCCCGCTGGACTCAGAATATTACTAACTAACCATTCCCTGGATTCAATTTGATTATGTAAAACTGCACCAACCAAAATGCCTAACACCAGTGCAATGAGTATTTGCCATGCCAGACTTATTTTTATACTTTTCATACCCTAAGAATTCCTCAAAGCATTCCATAAAATGCAAGAAACTAAGCATCTAGAATAAAATACTTAATCATTAAATACGGGCTATAGTTGATGGAACATATGGTTCAGCTTCCCGCCAGCCGTCCACGTTATAAATCAGTATCATTTCTGGATACACTTCTGCAAGTATTGTTTACACTATGCCCACATTGTGATGATAGATAAATTCGGTCATATGAATTTTTCACTTTCAGTAAACATTTGTTATCTAAAAAGTAAAATTCACTCATTGCAAATAGTCTCTTCGCCAGGAGGGATAAAAAATAGGTGAAATAAAATTACTGTATAAATACCAATTATGTTTTATTTTTTGACTCATTATGTTTTTATTTTGTTAAATTTAAAAATCATCGCCGCCCCTTTCACTTAAGAAATTTCTTAAACAAACATGATCTTAAAAAAACACCGAGCAAAAAATCAAACAATAAAATAAATATAAAAATATGATTTTATACCTCCATTTTTTTAATTTTAATTCTTGTTACTCATTTTGTAATAACGCAATAAATTTAATTATAGAATGGTAATAAAACAACATTTATTTAATAAATGTAAATTACTTTAGTCAATTTTAACTCTGCACTCAATATCAACCTCCAAAATGCGGATAAATACCTTTCCGTCCACTTATTGCCTTGGTACTCCCTCCTCCGACTATCATTAAGATATCGATTCACCACGCAGTACCTTGAGTAAGGTCACTAAATCAACATCTTTTATACGTGATCTGCCGCCCAAAAAAGAAACAAAACACTCTCTCATACTATAATTAACCTTTATTTGACATATTATTAACAACCTCAAGGAGAATGACGATGAGCCAAATACATAAACATCCTATTCCAGCTGCAATTGCAGAGCATGCTCTAATTACCCCAGAAAAATACCAACATTATTACCAACAATCCGTGCAGAACCCTGATGAATTCTGGGGCGAACAAGGCAAAATCATTGATTGGATTAAACCCTATAAAACGGTAAAAAATACCTCCTTTGACCCCGGTCATGTGAGTATCCGCTGGTTTGAGGACGGTACATTGAACCTCGCGGCGAATTGCCTTGATCGCCATTTGGCAGAGCGTGGTGATCAAACAGCCATCATTTGGGAAGGTGATGACCCTAATCAATCAAAAACCGTCACTTATAAGCAACTGCACCATGATGTGTGCCAGTTTGCTAATGTCCTAAAAAGTTTAGGCGTCAAAAAAGGCGATGTGGTTGCCATCTATATGCCAATGGTGCCTGAAGCTGCCGTGGCGATGTTGGCTTGCGCGCGCATCGGCGCTGTTCATTCCGTTATCTTTGGTGGATTTTCTCCAGATGCCGTTGCCGGGCGTATCATCGATTCTCACTCTAAACTGGTGATTACTGCCGATGAAGGTATCCGTGCAGGCCGTGCTATTCCACTGAAAAAAAATGTCGATGAAGCACTGAAAAACCCCGCTATCACCAGTATTAAAAATGTTGTGGTCTTCCAACGTACTGGTAACGCCAGCTATTGGGAAGATGGGCGCGATGTATGGTGGCATGACCTGATAAAAGAGGCATCCGCTGACTGCCCGCCAGAAGAGATGAATGCAGAAGACCCGCTGTTCATCCTTTATACCTCTGGCTCTACCGGTAAACCTAAAGGGGTTGTACATACGACGGGCGGTTATCTGGTTTATGCTGCACTGACATTCAAATATGTCTTTGATTATCACCCTGGCGATATCTACTGGTGTACTGCAGACGTTGGCTGGGTAACCGGACACAGCTATCTGTTATATGGACCACTGGCTTGTGGGGCCATCACTCTAATGTTTGAAGGCGTGCCTAACTACCCTGGCGTCAATCGCTTAAGCCAAGTTGTTGATAAACATAAAGTCAATATTCTATACACCGCGCCTACAGCGATTCGGGCCTTAATGGCCGAAGGTGACAAAGCCATCGAAGGAACCAAACGCGACTCACTGCGTATTATGGGATCGGTCGGCGAGCCGATTAATCCAGAAGCCTGGGAATGGTATTACAACAAGATCGGTAACAGTAAATGCCCGATTGTCGATACTTGGTGGCAGACTGAAACCGGTGGTTTCATGATAACCCCTCTGCCGGGTGCCACCGAGTTGAAAGCCGGTTCCGCAACGCGTCCATTCTTTGGGGTACAACCTGCGTTGGTAGATAACCTGGGCAATCCTCAGGAAGGGGTGGCAGAAGGTAATCTGGTCATAACCGACTCATGGCCGGGGCAAGCCAGAACATTATTTGGCGATCATGAACGTTTCGAACAAACCTACTTCTCAACCTTTAAAGGCATGTATTTCAGTGGCGACGGCGCACGTCGTGACGAAGACGGTTACTACTGGATAACCGGTCGAGTTGATGACGTACTAAACGTTTCAGGCCATCGCTTAGGAACGGCTGAAATTGAATCTGCATTGGTTGCACACCCGAAAATTGCCGAAGCGGCTGTTGTCGGTGTTCCACATAATATTAAAGGACAGGCTATTTATGCCTATATCACGCTAAATCACGGTGAAGAACCAACGCCAGAGTTATATACCGAAGTACGCAACTGGGTACGTAAAGAGATTGGCCCACTCGCAACACCCGATATTTTGCATTGGACGGACTCATTACCCAAAACCCGTTCAGGCAAGATCATGCGCCGTATTTTACGCAAAATTGCGACAGGAGATACCAGCAACTTGGGCGATACCTCAACACTTGCCGATCCAAGCGTGGTAGAAAAATTACTAGAAGAAAAACAATCAATGCAGACACCGTCGTAAATTGTGCCGCCTATATAGGCGGCAAACTTAATTGATGCCTCAAAGGAGAGACTCTGATGAATGACAGCATTTATCAAGAGATTGAAGATAATCCACGTTTCCAAGAATTGGTGAAAAAACGCAGCCGCTTTGCCTGGCTGTTGTCATTAATCACCTTAACGATGTATGTCGCTTTCATTTTTCTTATTGCTTTCGAACCACAATGGCTCGGTACTCCGATATATACCGGCTCGAGTGTCACTCGTGGTATTCCTGTGGGCGTGGGATTAATTGTTACTTCTTTTATTCTTACAGGTATTTATGTTATCCGCGCTAATGGCGAATTTGACCGTCTGACGGCAGAAATTATTCGTGAGGTGAAGCAATGAAGATCCGCCATTGGTCTGCACTTTCTTTATTCGTTTTGCCTGCGCTGGCACAGGCGGAAGCACTTACCGGCGAGGTCCATCGCCAACCCCTTAATATTCAGGCGATCGTCATGTTTTTGCTGTTTGTTGGCGGAACCTTGTATATCACCTATTGGGCATCAAAACGTACTCGCTCCCGGCAAGATTATTACACGGCTGGCGGGCGAATTACTGGCTTTCAAAATGGTTTAGCCATCGCTGGGGATTATATGTCCGCAGCATCATTCCTCGGTATTTCAGCCTTGGTTTATGCTTCCGGTTACGACGGTTTAATTTACTCCATCGGCTTCTTAATCGGCTGGCCCATTATTCTATTTTTAATTGCTGAACGCCTGCGTAATTTGGGCCGTTATACCTTTGCCGATGTTGCCTCTTACCGCTTGCAACAAAGACCCATACGCACATTATCAGCCTGTGGTTCGTTAGTCGTTGTCGCCCTGTATTTGATCGCTCAGATGGTGGGGGCGGGTAAACTCATTCAACTTTTATTTGGTTTGAACTACCACGTCGCTGTCGTATTGGTTGGTATCCTGATGGTGCTGTACGTCCTGTTCGGCGGTATGTTAGCAACCACTTGGGTACAGATAATCAAAGCGGTCATGCTACTGTCTGGTGCCACATTTATGGCTATTATGGTCATGAAGTCAGTTAATTTTAACTTCAATACATTATTCAGTGAGGCGGTTAAGGTTCATCCCAAAGGCCTCAGCATCATGAGCCCAGGAGGGTTGGTATCTGACCCGATATCAGCGTTATCTCTTGGGTTAGCCCTCATGTTTGGCACTGCTGGCTTACCTCATATCCTGATGCGCTTCTTTACCGTAAGCGATGCCAAAGAAGCACGTAAAAGCGTGTTCTATGCCACAGGTTTTATCGGCTACTTCTACATATTGACCTTTATTATTGGATTCGGCGCGATCTTACTCGTCGGTCCAAACCAGACATTTAAAGATGCGGCTGGCGCATTACTGGGTGGTAACAATATGGCTGCGGTCCATTTGGCTAATGCTGTCGGGGGGAGCTTCTTCTTAGGCTTTATCTCAGCGGTTGCCTTCGCAACCATTTTGGCTGTAGTGGCTGGCTTGACATTAGCCGGTGCATCGGCGGTATCTCATGATCTCTATGCCAGCGTCATTAAGAAAGGCAAAGCCAATGAACGCGATGAATTGAGAGTCTCCAAAATTACAGTAATCATCTTAGGTATTGTCGCTATCGGTTTGGGGATTTTGTTTGAAAACCAGAATATTGCCTTTATGGTCGGGTTGGCATTCTCCATTGCGGCCAGTTGTAACTTCCCAATTATTATCATCTCAATGTATTGGGATAAACTGACAACCCGTGGAGCAATGATCGGTGGGTGGCTCGGGTTATCAACGGCAGTGATCCTGATGATTTTAGGCCCTACGATCTGGGTAACAATCCTTGGTCATGAAAAGCCAATCTATCCGTATGAGTACCCTGCATTGTTTTCAATGATAGCGGCGTTCGTCGGTACCTGGTTCTTCTCAATCACGGATAACTCAGAAACCGGCAAACAGGAACGGTTACTATTCAAATCACAGTTTGTCCGTTCACAAACCGGCTTGGGGGCATCTAAAGGCGGCGCTCACTGATAATATTTACAGGTTAAAAGGCCCCTAGGGGCCTAGATTGCTGACAAAGCCCTGGTCTTCTGGCTGGGGCTAGTCATTTTAGCCAACGGTCTAGCCACAAAAAAACCACATCCTGTTGCTCTTGATAAAAAACATGCCCAAGAGTTGGCCAGCTACGTGTGACTAACCGCGGCTCAGCATTCTGTGAACGCCAAATAGCATGAACCTTATCGTAAGCTTGTTCCACTGCTTGCGCAGGGAATAGCTTATCTTTTCCACCATTAAAAAGTAACATTGGCCTGGGTGCTGCCAAACTAGCAATATCAGGAAAATCTAACTTATTCGCTATGCCAGGGTGGAGCATATAGAAAGAGGATTGCCCACGCAGCACATTATTATCCGGCGTCATTAATCCCTTATAGTTACCAAACCACGATATAGCTGCTGTCGCAGCGACCTGATCGGACAACGCAGCCAACTGCCACGCACGATATGCCCCCATAGAAAAACCAAGCACACCGATCCGTTTACGGTCAACCGACGGGAGCGTTGTCATAAAATCGACGGTTCGCATATCTTCATATGCCATCGTACCGGCAAGCGAGCGGCCCAAATTGAAAAAGTTACTGGCTAAAGCTTGTTGCCTCTCATAACTCATTGGGCCTCTATCACCCCAACCAATAGAATCAATGGAAAATACCACATAGCCACGTTTTGCCAGCTCATCGCCAACAAACTTTCCGCTGAAAAATTTATCAGACCAAGCCTGTGCAGAAGCGAGCTTTGCACTATCTCCCCAAGGACGGATCATTTTTTCTTTACCAATATCAAACTTCGAGCCATGGTCGTGTAATAAAACAATCGCTGGGTGTGGCCCTTTCGTTTTAGGTGTTAATAACAATCCCAGAACACGGCTTTCATCGGTAATATTAAGGGCAATTTTTTCAGCTATATAGCTCCCGCGATCTTGTTGCTCAATCTTCTCTGCGGAAAACGTGATGGTTGAATTCGGAGTGAGTAGTGCCTGTCTTAAAATTTTTCTGGTATCACTCCTGTAACGAACGGTGCAATAGTGATCCACACCCAACGCCTGAAATCAGATCCAGGGGGTAATCTGCTCTCCTGATTCAGGAGAGTTTATGGTCACTTTTGAGACAGTTATGGAAATTAAAATCCTGCACAAGCAGGGAATGAGTAGCCGGGCGATTGCCAGAGAACTGGGGATCTCCCGCAATACCGTTAAACGTTATTTGCAGGCAAAATCTGAGCCGCCAAAATATACGCCGCGACCTGCTGTTGCTTCACTCCTGGATGAATACCGGGATTATATTCGTCAACGCATCGCCGATGCTCATCCTTACAAAATCCCGGCAACGGTAATCGCTCGCGAGATCAGAGACCAGGGATATCGTGGCGGAATGACCATTCTCAGGGCATTCATTCGTTCTCTCTCGGTTCCTCAGGAGCAGGAGCCTGCCGTTCGGTTCGAAACTGAACCCGGACGACAGATGCAGGTTGACTGGGGCACTATGCGTAATGGTCGCTCACCGCTTCACGTGTTCGTTGCTGTTCTCGGATACAGCCGAATGCTGTACATCGAATTCACTGACAATATGCGTTATGACACGCTGGAGACCTGCCATCGTAATGCGTTCCGCTTCTTTGGTGGTGTGCCGCGCGAAGTGTTGTATGACAATATGAAAACTGTGGTTCTGCAACGTGACGCATATCAGACCGGTCAGCACCGGTTCCATCCTTCGCTGTGGCAGTTCGGCAAGGAGATGGGCTTCTCTCCCCGACTGTGTCGCCCCTTCAGGGCACAGACTAAAGGTAAGGTGGAACGGATGGTGCAGTACACCCGTAACAGTTTTTACATCCCACTAATGACTCGCCTGCGCCCGATGGGGATCACTGTCGATGTTGAAACAGCCAACCGCCACGGTCTGCGCTGGCTGCACGATGTCGCTAACCAACGAAAGCATGAAACAATCCAGGCCCGTCCCTGCGATCGCTGGCTCGAAGAGCAGCAGTCCATGCTGGCACTGCCTCCGGAGAAAAAAGAGTATGACGTGCATCTTGATGAAAATCTGGTGAACTTCGACAAACACCCCCTGCATCATCCACTCTCCATCTACGACTCATTCTGCAGAGGAGTGGCGTGATGATGGAACTGCAACATCAACGACTGATGGCGCTCGCCGGGCAGTTGCAACTGGAAAGCCTTATAAGCGCAGCGCCTGCGCTGTCACAACAGGCAGTAGACCAGGAATGGAGTTATATGGACTTCCTGGAGCATCTGCTTCATGAAGAAAAACTGGCACGTCATCAACGTAAACAGGCGATGTATACCCGAATGGCAGCCTTCCCGGCGGTGAAAACGTTCGAAGAGTATGACTTCACATTCGCCACCGGAGCACCGCAGAAGCAACTCCAGTCGTTACGCTCACTCAGCTTCATAGAACGTAATGAAAATATCGTATTACTGGGGCCATCAGGTGTGGGGAAAACCCATCTGGCAATAGCGATGGGCTATGAAGCAGTCCGTGCAGGTATCAAAGTTCGCTTCACAACAGCAGCAGATCTGTTACTTCAGTTATCTACGGCACAACGTCAGGGCCGTTATAAAACGACGCTTCAGCGTGGAGTAATGGCCCCCCGCCTGCTCATCATTGATGAAATAGGCTATCTGCCGTTCAGTCAGGAAGAAGCAAAGCTGTTCTTCCAGGTCATCGCTAAACGTTACGAAAAGAGCGCAATGATCCTGACATCCAATCTGCCGTTCGGGCAGTGGGATCAAACGTTCGCCGGTGATGCAGCACTGACCTCAGCGATGCTGGACCGTATCTTACACCACTCACATGTCGTTCAAATCAAAGGAGAAAGCTATCGACTCAGACAGAAACGAAAGGCCGGGGTTATAGCAGAAGCTAATCCTGAGTAAAACGGTGGATCAATATTGGGCCGTTGGTGGAGATATAAGTGGATCACTTTTCATCCGTCGTTGACAATCCGCCCTTATCTTCATCATTCACCGACTTTAGGTAAACGAGTCATGATCGATAGATCGAGTGTGATCATTGGCAATGTTATTTTAGGTGATGATGTCAGTGTCTGGCCATTAGTCGCCATTCGTGGCGATGTTAATCAAGTCATCATTGGGGCACGTTCAAATATCCAAGACGGTAGTGTGCTACATGTTACCCACCAATCTGAGCATAATCCTGAAGGGTATCCGTTAATCATTGGTGAAGACGTGACTATTGGTCATAAAGCCATGCTACACGGCTGTACCATTGGTAACAGAGTATTAGTGGGTATGGGATCTATTCTATTAGATGGAACAATAATAGAAGATGATGTAATGATTGGTGCAGGTAGCCTCATTACTCCAGGTAAACGCTTAGTTAGTGGCTATCTTTATGTGGGCAGCCCAGCGAAGCAAATACGCCCATTAACACCCTTAGAGTTAGAAGGCCTGCTTTACTCTGCTGGCAACTACGTTCGCTGGAAAGATGACTATCTGGCAGAGTCTAAATAACCGAATGATATGCAGGGCGAAATATAACCTCCCTGCATTCATTGGTGTGTGCTTCTATTTACCTAACTCACTGCGTAGCTGGGCTAATACTGGCGTAATTTCAGGCATCACACCGTGCCAAAGTTTGAAAGCATGTGCTGCTTGCCCTACCAGCATTCCTAAACCATCGGCATAATCTGCTAAACCCAATCGTTGTGCCCAAGCCAAGAATGGTGTGGTTCCCGCCTGATAGAACATATCGTAACAACGTGTTTGAGAAGTAAGTATAGCTGCTGGTAAGTTAGGTACCTCTCCATGAAGGCCTGATGCCGTCGCATTTATAACCAAATCGAATCGTTGTCCAGCCAACTCCGACATTTCACAAACATCAATATCACCAATATGGTTAAATACTTTGGCCAGTTGCTGCGCCCGGGTATGTGTCCGGTTGGTAACAACCACAGTACACCCATAAGAAAGTAGAGGAAGGATCACTCCTCGGGCAGCGCCACCAGCCCCAACCAACAAAATATGATCAGTTGTTCGGATCAAGTTTTGTCGTTCAAGATCACTGAGCAAACCAATACCATCTGTGTTGTCACCCAACAAGCGCCCATCTTCCAAACGCTTAATCGTATTAACAGCCCCTGCCAGAGATGCACGGTCGGTTAATTCATCACATTGGTCATATGCGCGTTCTTTAAACGGTGTGGTAATGTTCGCTCCCTGGGCACCATCAGCAAAAAAAGATACTAATGTGTTCTCAAAGGCTTCAGAAGGAGCTAATACCTTACCATATCGATGTTCAATGCCTGTTTGCTCGGAAAAAAGCGTATGGATCCTCGGCGATTTACTATGACTAATAGGATTACCAAATACTGCAAACTTCTGATCCATACAATATCCTACCCTTGGCGAAACCGCTTACCCGTTAAGGCATCTCTGATTTCAGATGGATTCAAACGGCCACCAACGTGACCGGATAACACCGGTAATGAAGGGCCAAACTGTATTCTGACTTCTTCTTCCGTGCGGCACGGCTCATGCCCACTTAAATTAGCGCTAGTTGACACTAACGGCTTGCCATATTCCGCACAAAGCTGCTGTACAAGTGGGTGATTGCTTACTCTCACCGCCAATGAGTCAAAACAGCCTGTTAGCCATTGCGGTGTTTCTACTCGGGCAGGTATCACCCACGTTATCGGCCCCGGCCAAGTGGAAAAGAGGGTTTCTCGTTGTATTTCATTAAGCATTGAATCATTAATATAAGGCTCTAACTGAGCATAATTAGCGGCAACCAAGATCAAACCTTTCTGCCATGGCCGCTGTTTTAACGCTAGCAAAGTATTAACCGCTTTTTCACTATCGGGATCGCATCCTAAACCAAAAACTGCTTCTGTCGGATAAGCGATAACCTCTTCTTGCCGCAATGCCCGCACTATATCCGCCAGCACAAAATTATTTTCTTGTTGATTCATACTATGACTCACTGGCTACAGCCTTCCCACATAACTTACTGGCACAGATACGTTTGATACCCCGTGCCGTTCTTTTTTCTATTAACAGTGGGTAGTGGCAATAACCACACTTTCCTGCAATTGGCGGTTGGTTGAGCGTAAATTGACAGTCGGGGTAGCGATTACAGGCATGAAAAACTTTCCCAAACCGAGACTTACGTTGTAACAGTTTCCCTTGACCACACTGTGGGCAATCAATAGACGTCTCATCAGGTTTATCTATAACTTCTGTATGATCACACTGTGGATATTGGCTGCAACCAATAAACATACCGAAGCGGCCTTGGCGTAGCATCATATCCGAACCACACTCAGGACAAGGTTGCCCTTCCAGAGTTTTCACAACATGCCCGTCAGCCTGCGCTTTTAGTGGGCGTATATACTGGCAATCTGGATAATGTGAACAACCAAGGAATGGACCGTGCCCCCCACTGCGAATCACCAACGCTGACCCGCACTCAGGACAAGATCCATTATCCTTAGTAATAACTTTCTTCGTCATAACGCCTTCTATATAAGCCATTAGCCAGCAATCTTAGCACCTAGTGCAAATAACCGTCATTGACTTCAAAGAGCAGCTCTTCCATCTGCTTATAGGCATTTTCATAACCCGGTATATTGAATAACACCATCAGCACAACCCATTTAAGATCTTCAAGATCAATCTCGGGGGAATCAAGCGCCATGATACGATCAATCACCATCTCACGAGTATCAAACTGTAATACCTGAATTTGTTCAAGGAAGAGGATAAAACCACGGCAGGCAGCCCCTAGACGCCGACACTCTTCCACAGTATAGATACGTAAAGCTTGTGGATCTGCGGTATAGAGATAAGGGGCTTTCTGCCCTTCCTGTAGATCAGCGAGGACCTCTAACCAGTTCAGGGCGTTGTTGATATCCTCACGGTAGAAACCTGCATCAGCAAGATCGTCAGTAATCTTGTCCTGATCGACAAGCATTTCCGGTTCGTTGTGCATGTAAGTTTCAAATAAGTAAATTAGAACGTCGAACATGGCCTGCCCTCCTTATTCGGACATAGCCGCCGGGTACAGCTGCGATCCACCCTGCTAACTCCAGCTCGAGCAATTTGCTGGCAATATCTTGCACAGGTTGGCCGGCACGTTCGGCGACAACATCAACAGGTGTCACCTCATCCCCTACGTTAGCCAACACATCAGCAAATGGCAATTCAACTTGCTCCTGCGGTGAAGAAATAATTACTTCCTCTGGCAATGATAACCATTGCAAAGAACCACTGACCTGCTCTGAGACATCTTTAACAGACGTTGCCAAATAAGCGCCTTGTTGAATGAGCCAATGTGTTCCTTCGCTGCTAGCACTGCCTAATGGCCCCGGTAATGCGAACACATCTCTTCCTTGATCCATCGCATAACGAGCGGTAATCAAAGAGCCACTTTTTAAAGTGGCCTCAACGACTAACACAGCATCACTTAGCCCGCTGATAATTCGATTTCTTCTGGGGAAATGAGCAGCAATAGGTAACGCCGTCGTTAAAAATTCAGAAACCAAAGCGCCGCCTTGATATTCAATTTCTTTAGCCAAACGACTGTGCCGCTGTGGATATATGTTCTCCAACCCACTCCCTAGCACAGCAATAGTTCTCCCTTGAATATTCAGAGCCGCCTGATGACAAATTCCGTCGATGCCTACAGCTAAACCACTAGTGATAACTAACCCTGTGCGAGCCAACTCTGAGGCAAAATATCTTCCCCACTGCTCACCATAGTGGCTGAAATGACGGCTACCAACCATTGCGATCTGTGGGCGATAGAGAACATCAAGTTCGCCGGAAACAAAGAGGACTAACGGTGCCCCAGCAATATGAACTAAGCGGGGTGGATAGCCAGGCTCACCATAAGTGAGTAAATGGTGGTTGGGGTCACTTAGCCACTCTAGCGTGTCTGCAATATAACGGGGTGACAGCTGAGCAAACTGATGACACTGTTGTGAATCTAGCCCGTAGGCAGCTAACCTCCCCGGATGAATATCACCACTGGCAAGTAATCGCTTGGCCAACGCACTACGTTTCACGACTCCAAGCCCTTTAACCTGAGTCATCCGTAGCCATAGTTCTGCTGCTAACATACCGCCTCCCTGGCTTACTTTCCGATGTTGACACCAATTTGTTCAATTGGTAGACGATGCTGTCAATTAGAACAAGAAATGTCTAGAATAGAGATTGAATATCATTCACTACTCGGACGCAGATCTAGATATTTATGTCAGTATTACAAGTATTACATTACCCAGACGAACGGCTGCGCAAAATTGCAGCGCCGGTAAAAGAAGTTAATGGTGAAATCCAGCGTATTGTGGACGACATGTTCGAGACTATGTACGCAGAGGAAGGCATTGGGCTTGCCGCAACCCAAGTGGATGTTCACCAACAAATTATTGTCATTGATATATCGGAAAACCGTGATCAACGCCTGGTGTTGATAAACCCAGAACTTTTGGAAAAAAGTGGTGAAACGGGTATTGAAGAAGGCTGTTTATCCATTCCTGAGCAACGAGCACTCGTCCCTCGGGCTGAAAAGGTCAAAATCAGGGCACTGGATCGAGATGGCAAGCCGTTTGAACTAGAAACTGATGGTTTATTAGCTATTTGTATCCAGCATGAAATGGATCATTTGATTGGCAAACTGTTTGTCGATTATCTGTCACCACTCAAGCGTCAGCGTATCCGCCAAAAGCTGGAGAAAATGGCCAAGCTCAATGCCCGCGCCAACTAAACTTTTCTAACGCAGGAAACCAACGTGTCTGATTCTTTGCGGATTATTTTTGCCGGAACTCCTGATTTTGCAGCGCGCCATTTAGGCGCGTTGCTCTCTTCTCAACATAAGATTGTTGGTGTGTTCACTCAACCAGACCGCCCGGCTGGCCGAGGTAATAAACTCACCCCCAGCCCAGTTAAAATATTGGCAGAACACCACGGCATCCCTGTTTTTCAGCCCAAGTCATTAAGACCTGAAGAGAACCAACATTTAGTTGCCGACCTCAATGCTGACATCATGGTCGTAGTGGCTTATGGCTTAATACTACCTGCAGCGGTGTTAGCGATGCCACGTTTAGGCTGCATCAATGTTCATGGTTCGTTACTCCCACGTTGGCGTGGTGCAGCACCGATCCAACGTTCAGTATGGGCGGGTGACGAAAAAACGGGGATTACTATCATGCAGATGGATATCGGGTTAGATACCGGTGCTATGCTGCATAAAATTGAATGTGCCATTCAACCAGAAGATACCAGTGCGACACTGTATGATAAATTAGCACAATTGGGGCCTCAAGGGCTGTTGATAACATTACAACAGCTAGCCGCAGGCACAGCCCTAGCAGAAGTTCAAAATGAAACACAAGCAACCTATGCGGAGAAGCTAAGTAAAGAGGAAGCCAAATTAGATTGGACACTTTCTGCAACTCAGTTAGAACGCTGTATCCGTGCATTTAACCCTTGGCCTGTCAGCTATTTTATTGTTGATGAACAGCCAATCAAAGTTTGGCAAGCGCAGGTACTCCCTGCTGGCGAGGATGCAGAACCAGGCACCATTATCCATGCAGATAAGCATGGTATCCAAGTTGCAACTGCTGATGGCGTTTTGAATATCACACAACTCCAGCCTGCAGGGAAAAAAGCAATGTCAGCCGCTGACTTATTAAACTCTCGGCGAGAATGGTTTATACCAGGTAGTCAACTAGTGTAATCGTTTGGCTCCAATAATACCTTTCATCGCCCAATACTTCGTCATTGGGCTACTTCTCCCTTTATTTGCTGGCGTTTGTCAGCTTTTTTGGTTATGAAAAATACATATAATCTCCGCAGTATCGCTGCTAAAGCAATTAGTCAGGTATTGGATCAGGGCCAATCGCTCAGTGCCGTTTTGCCTGAATTACAAAAAAATATTTCCGATAAAGATCGCGCATTGCTGCAGGAACTGTGTTTTGGCACTCTGCGAGTCTTACCACAGCTAGAATGGTGTATTCAACAACTTATGGCACGCCCGATGACGGGTAAACAACGTGTTTTTCATTACCTGATTATGGTTGGGCTCTATCAGTTGATTTACACTCGGATTCCGCCACATGCGGCGTTGGCTGAAACGGTCGAAGGCGCAACAGTACTGAAACGTCCACAATTAAAAGGACTTATCAATGGTGTATTACGCCAATTTCAGCGTCAACAAGTGGAATTACTGGAACGTGCTGTAAATAACGATAGCCACTATCTGCATCCTAGTTGGTTGTTGGCCCGCATTAAACAAGCCTATCCAGCACAGTGGCAGCAAATTTTGGATGCCAATAACCAAAGACCGCCCATGTGGCTACGTGTAAATCGCCTGCATCATTCTCGTAGTGAATACCTCGAACTGTTAACACAGGCTGATATTAATGCGGAGCCTCACCCTATTTATCGTGATGCTGTGCGCCTTATCACTCCTTGTGCCGTCAATCATCTACCTGGCTTTGAACTTGGTTGGGTAACCGTACAAGATGCTTCGGCTCAAGGTTGTGTTGACCTACTCGATCCCCAAAATGGTGAGCAGATCCTTGATTTATGTGCAGCCCCTGGAGGTAAAACCACTCATATTCTGGAAGCCGCACCAAAGGCTCATGTATTAGCCGTAGATATTGATGAACAGCGACTCAGCCGAGTTAAAGAGAATTTACAACGCCTGCAATTACAAGCCGTAGTCCGTGTTGGTGATGGCCGAGCACCTGACACATGGTGCGGTGATCAGCAATTTGATCGTATTCTATTGGATGCACCTTGTTCTGCAACCGGTGTTATTCGCCGCCATCCAGATATTAAATGGCTGCGTCGGGACCGTGATATTTCCGAATTGGCCCAACTACAATCAGAAATCATTGAGGCTATTTGGCCTAAACTGAAACATGGTGGAGTACTAGTTTATGCTACCTGTTCAATATTGCCGGAAGAGAACCAACAGCAGATTGCCGCTTTCCTACAACGGCATCCCGAAGCACAGTTGACCGAAACCGGTACTACAGCAGCGCCTGGTAAACAAAACCTTCCACATCCTGAGGACGGTGATGGTTTCTTCTACGCAAAGATAATCAAAAAATAGTCTGTGGCTTTTGCTATGCCTCAAAACCTAATTTCAGTGTGAAACAGAGAACGCTATGAAAATAATTATTCTTGGGGCAGGGCAAGTTGGCGGGACCCTGGCAGAAAACTTGGTGGGTGAAAATAACGATATCACTGTAGTCGATATCGACTCTGGTCGACTACGCCAACTGCAGGATAAGTTTGATTTACGTGTAGTACAAGGGTATGGCTCACACCCTAGAGTTCTACGAGAGGCAGGAGCTGAGGATGCCGATATGCTGGTAGCCGTGACTAATTCTGATGAAACCAATATGATTGCCTGCCAAATCGCTTACTCATTATTCAATACACCAAATCGCATTGCTCGCATTCGATCAACTGAATATATACGTGAAGCAGATAAACTCTTTCTGCCCGAAGCTGTACCGATTGACCATTTAATCTCACCTGAACAACTAGTCATTGACTATATCTATAAGTTAATCGAATACCCTGGAGCACTACAGGTCGTTAACTTTGCTGAAGGTAAAGTTAGCATCGCAGCAGTCAAAGCCTACTATGGCGGCCCATTGGTAGGGAATGCATTGTCATCCTTACGTGAACATATGCCACATATTGATACTAGAGTCGCGGCTATATTTCGCCAAGATCGACCAATCCGTCCACAGGGATCAACAATTATTGAAGCTGGTGATGAAGTCTTTTTTGTAGCGGCCTCTCAGCATATACGAGCGGTAATGAGTGAGTTACAGCGCCTGGAAAAACCGTATAAACGCATTATGATTGTCGGTGGTGGTAATGTCGGTGCAGGTCTGGCACTGCGTCTGGAAAAAGACTACAGCGTAAAGTTAATTGAACGTGACCAACAGCGGGCAGCTGAATTAGCTGAAATGCTACACGATACTATCGTATTTTATGGTGATGCATCAGACCAAGAATTACTTGCAGAAGAACATATTGAACAGGTTGATGTATTTATCGCCATTACAAATGATGATGAAGCCAATATTATGTCGGCTATGCTGGCAAAACGGATGGGTGCGAAAAAAGCGATGGTACTTATCCAACGCAGTGCTTACGTCGATTTGGTTCAGGGAAGCGTTATTGATATTGTTATATCACCGCAGCAAGCCACTATTTCAGCACTATTAGGTCATGTCCGTAAAGCAGATATCGTTAGTGTATCCTCGCTGAGACGTGGCGTTGCTGAGGCAATAGAAGCTATTGCTCATGGTGATGAAAGCACTTCAAAAGTTGTCGGCCGGATGGTTGAAGACATAAAGTTACCACCAGGAACAACTATTGGAGCTATCGTTCGGGGGGATGAGGTTATTATTGCAAACAGTAACTCCATAATTAAGCAAGGGGACCATGTAATAATGTTCATTACCCACAAAAAATTTGTACCCGATGTGGAACGGTTGTTCCAACCAAGCCCATTCTTCCTATAACTAATAATCATTAATTTCTGGCATCCTTATAAAAAGCCATGCTCATGAGGAAATAATTAAAATTTCCCTATAATTTTAGTGATAATAGGCATTATTTAGCTAGAATTAAGTCATTCATTTATTGATGGGGTGTTGGCTATGAGCTTTATGAAAGAATTTCGTGAATTTGCCATGCGTGGCAATGTGGTTGACTTAGCTGTTGGTGTGATTATTGGTGCTGCATTCGGCAGAATTGTCTCTTCGCTCGTTGCCGATATTATCATGCCACCACTGGGGTTATTGCTAGGCGGGGTAGATTTTAAACAATTCCATTTTGTATTACGAGCCGCTGAAGGGACTATACCCGCGGTAGTAATGAATTATGGTACATTTATTCAAAGCATTTTTGATTTTGTTATTGTAGCCCTCGCTATATTCTCCGCTGTTAAGTTAATGAATAAGCTACGCCGTGAAAAAGCGGAAGAAGAACCTGCTACACCGCCAGCACCAACGACTGAAGAGATACTATTAGCTGAGATTCGCGATTTATTAAAAGCGCAGCACACAAAATAGTTTCAGTTTAGCTAAATTTAAGAGCTACCGGAATGAGTTGCCCTAAACAGCAACACAAAAGCGGGTATTTGGATTAAGTCCAAGAAGATAACTTTTTATTTCTTTTAAATCAGAAGGCCAGTAGTAAAAAATCTATTGATTGCTTACCACTGGCCTCCCAGTTACTACCTTTTGCATATTTCTCTTTGCGCTGATAACTTCCTTTGCCCTTACTATTTTTCTCAATACGCTGTCTGAATAGTGGGTCGTGGAGTAGAGCTTCCAGTGCATTATCTTTAATTTTTCCCTTGGTATGGCGATATGTTGTCATGGTGCTACCTCGTAGTAATGACGCTATGGATAAATCCTGAACATAATACGGTGGCCCTCTGCCGATTTAAACCCTCTGTAGAGAAATTCATACCTTAATTAACTCTTCTGTTGCCCCCTGCTCCAAAGCTTCCAATATTGAGCAGTATGTCGTCGCATGACTAGTGCCACAACAAGCCTCGCTGAGTCTTTTTAGGGAATCACGCATTCTCTCTAATTCTCTGATCTTACCTTCCACATCACTAAGCCGTGAATCTACAATAGACTTGGACTCCTGGCAGGTATGATGGTCAGGATCTATCCGGATCGACAATAATTCTGCGATAGTATCCAATGTAAAGCCTAGTTGCTTGGCGTAGCGGATAAACCGTAAACGCTGAAGGTCCTGATCAGTATACAGCCGGTAGCCACCATCAGTTCGTTCACCGTGATCCATCATTCCCTGCTTTTCGTAGTAACGGATAGTATCCGGCGTTACATCAGCAAGTTTAGCTAACTGCCCGATTTTTAACATATTGTCCACCTACCAGCCAATTCCTGTTGATAATCAACAGCGTATAAAATAAGGAGTTGGAAGTCATCATGTTACAGACCTCATTAAGAAAAAATCTCATGATAATCAATACATTTTGCCTATCCTATAATTGAAACAGAGATAGTCTGTACCGTTGAAGATGCGCTAATAGCCCATAACTCCACTAAAATATAGCTAGATACAACAAGAGCTCTATGAGACGGTAGATGATAAAAATCATTTTCCTTCTGTAAATAATGGATGCACCTTTCTGGTCATTAATTAACGACTATTCTACCGGTAACAACTTGTGTAGTTAATTAAAGATAACGGATCGACGCGGTGATCATAAGAGGAAAGTAGTAGTAAAACGGTAGGATAATCGAAGCTGTATATGGTGGGCGTAAAAAAACCGGGCAAGCCCGGTTTTTTTACGCGTTTACAGATTACTCTGCAGCAACTACTTCTGCTTGCGATGCAGCACGATCAACTAACTCGATGTAAGCCATCGGTGCGTTGTCGCCTGCACGGAAGCCACACTTAAGAATGCGAGTGTAACCACCGGCGCGGCTCGCGAAACGCGGGCCTAGCTCGTTAAACAGTTTTGCCACGATCTCGTTATCACGAGTGCGGGCGAATGCCAGACGACGATTAGCTACGTTGTCGGTCTTGGCAAGAGTAATCAGCGGCTCAACAACGCGACGCAGCTCTTTCGCTTTCGGCAGGGTCGTCTTGATGATCTCATGACGAACCAAAGAGCCGGCCATGTTACGGAACATAGCCTGGCGATGGCTGCTGTTACGGTTCAGTTGACGACCACTCTTACGATGGCGCATGACCTTATCCTTCTCAGTAAAACCTTAACCTGTGATCCGGTTACTCGTCAGCAATGCTAGCTGGTGGCCAATTTTCTAGGCGCATGCCTAAAGAAAGACCACGTGAAGCGAGCACGTCTTTAATCTCAGTAAGAGATTTTTTACCCAGGTTCGGCGTTTTCAGCAACTCAACCTCGGTACGCTGTACCAGATCACCGATGTAGTGGATAGCTTCTGCCTTAAGGCAGTTAGCAGAGCGGACAGTCAATTCCAGATCGTCAACAGGGCGCAGCAGGATCGGATCGAACTCTGGCTTCTCTTCTTTAACTTCCGGCTGACGTACATCACGTAGGTCAACGAAAGCTTCAAGCTGTTCAGCCAAGATAGTTGCCGCACGGCGGATCGCCTCTTCAGGATCGATCGTACCATTGGTTTCCATCTCGATAACCAACTTGTCCAGGTCGGTACGCTGTTCTACACGCGCTGCTTCAACATTGTAGGCAATTCGCTCTACAGGGCTATAGCATGCGTCTACTAACAGACGACCAATCGGGCGCTCATCTTCTTCCGAATGAATTCGGGCAGAAGCCGGCACATAACCACGACCACGCTGAACTTTGATACGCATATTAATAGATGCGTTTTCATCGGTCAGGTGGCAGATAACGTGCTGCGGCTTGACGATTTCGACATCACCATCATGGGTGATATCGGCTGCAGTCACAGGGCCAATGCCAGATTTATTCAGGGTAAGAATAACTTCATCTTTGCCCTGAACTCTCACCGCCAGCCCTTTCAGGTTGAGCAGGATCTCCAGGATATCTTCCTGTACGCCTTCTTTGGTGCTGTACTCATGTAGTACACCATCAATCTCAACCTCGGTCACCGCGCAACCCGGCATAGATGAAAGCAGAATACGGCGCAGTGCGTTGCCGAGAGTATGGCCAAAGCCACGCTCTAACGGCTCAAGGGTCACCTTGGCGTGCGTCGAACTGACTTGCTCGATATCTACCAGGTGCGGTTTTAGAAACTCTGTCACAGAACCCTGCATTGTGTCCTCTCTTTGGTACTAAGCTTTACTTGGAGTAAAGCTCGACGATCAGGTGTTCGTTAATGTCCGCGGACAGATCAGTACGTTCAGGAATACGTTTGAACACACCTTCCATCTTGACAGCATCAACTTCCAGCCAAGTCGGCTTTTCACGCTGTTCAGCCAGCTCCAAAGCTGCCTTAACACGAGACTGCTTTTTAGCTTTCTCACGGATGCTGACTACGTCATTCGGAGATACCTGATAAGAAGCGATGTTAACAACGCGACCATTTACCATGATAGCTTTATGACTCACCAGCTGACGTGATTCAGCACGAGTTGCGCCAAAGCCCATACGGTAAACTACATTGTCCAGACGACCTTCAAGCAATTGCAACAGGTTTGCACCAGTATTGCCTTTCAGACGTGCTGCTTCTTTATAGTAGTTACGGAATTGACGTTCTAGAACACCATAGATACGGCGAACTTTTTGTTTCTCACGTAACTGCACACCGTAGTCAGACAGACGCGGTTTACGCGCACCGTGCTGGCCAGGTGGTTGTTCAATCTTACACTTGGTGTCAATCGCGCGAACACCAGACTTAAGAAACAGGTCTGTGCCCTCACGACGGCTCAGCTTGAGCTTAGGACCCAAATATCTTGCCATTTTCTCTCTCCAACAAACCTAAAAGCAGCGTTATACGCGGCGCTTTTTCGGCGGACGACAACCGTTATGAGGGATCGGAGTCACATCAGTAATATTAGTGATGCGAAAACCAGCCGCGTTTAACGCACGGATAGTAGACTCACGGCCCGGACCAGGTCCTTTAACCATAACTTCCAGATTCTTGATACCGTATTCTTTCACTGCTTCAGCGCAGCGCTCTGCTGCAACTTGCGCTGCAAACGGAGTAGACTTACGAGAACCACGGAAACCGGAACCACCTGCTGTTGCCCAACCCAATGCGTTACCCTGACGATCAGTAATGGTAACGATGGTGTTGTTGAAAGAAGCATGGATATGAGCCACACCGTCAGAGACTGTCTTTCTTACACGCTTACGTGCACGAATAGGTGCCTTTGCCATTATTCAATCACCCCGATTATTTCTTGA
This sequence comes from Yersinia pestis, assembly GCF_900460465.1. Taxonomy (GTDB): domain Bacteria; phylum Pseudomonadota; class Gammaproteobacteria; order Enterobacterales; family Enterobacteriaceae; genus Yersinia; species Yersinia pestis. The sequence goes on from NZ_UAVH01000008.1 coordinate 466,368, forward strand.
TCGGTTTACGCGGACCCTTACGGGTACGTGCGTTGGTCTTAGTACGCTGACCGCGAACTGGTAGACCACGACGATGACGCAAACCACGATAAGTCCCAAGGTCCATCAGACGCTTGATGCTCAGGGTCACCTCACGACGCAGATCACCTTCTACAACGTACTTGGCAACTTCGTCACGCAGCTTCTCGATTTGCTCTTCAGACAGCTCACTGATCTTAACATGTTCAGCAATACCCGCAGCAACACAGATAGCCTGTGAGCGAGTTTTGCCGATGCCGAAGATCGCAGTTAAAGCGATAACGGTATGTTTCTGATCAGGAATGTTAATGCCTGCTATACGGGCCACTATGCACTCCTACTATTTTATACAGCAATACCATTCTGAAAAGCCCGTTTTCAGGATACTCAAATAGCATTGCAGTCACATACAAAAGATTGGCTGGCTAATCTAGCCAGCTCAACCCAACTTTGCAAGAAAAATATGCAAGATAAATCAGCCTTGACGCTGTTTATGCTTTGGTTCGGCACTGCAAATCACGCGAACGACACCGTTACGCTTAACAATTTTGCAGTTACGACATAATTTCTTGACGGAAGCACGAACTTTCATTTTTACTCTCCGTAACTTCTCAAACATCCCTGATTAGCGGTTATAGCCTTTCAGGTTTGCTTTCTTCAATGCAGACTCATACTGACTAGACATCATCAGAGTTTGCACTTGAGCCATAAAGTCCATGATGACCACCACTACAATAAGTAGGGAGGTACCACCAAAGTAAAATGGTACTTTCATCGCGTCACGCATGAACTCCGGGATCAGGCAGATGAAAGTAATATACATCGCACCAATTAAGGTTAGACGTGTCATTACTTTATCGATGTACTTCGCCGTTTGCTCTCCCGGACGAATTCCTGGCACGAATGCACCGGACTTCTTCAGGTTATCTGCTGTTTCACGCGGGTTGAACACTAACGCCGTGTAGAAGAAACAGAAGAAGATGATTGCAGACGCATAGAGTAACACATAAAGCGGCTGTCCCGGCTGCAAATACATCGAAATAGTCGTCAGCCAGTTCCAACCTGTTCCGCCCCCAAACCATGATGCAATCGTGGCAGGAAACAGAATTATGCTGGAAGCGAAGATTGCAGGGATAACCCCAGCCATATTCACTTTCAACGGTAAGTGTGTGCTCTGTGCTGCATAAACACGACGACCTTGTTGACGTTTTGCATAGTTAACGACAATACGACGTTGACCACGTTCAATGAAAACAACGAAGAAGGTTACTGCAAACACTAATACTGCAACCAACAGCAACAGGAGGAAGTGCAGGTCGCCTTGCCGAGCTTGCTCGATGGTATGGGCAATTGCAGGAGGAAGCCCCGCAACAATACCAGCAAAGATTATGATTGAAATACCGTTTCCGATACCCCGTTCAGTAATCTGTTCACCCAGCCACATCAGGAACATAGTCCCTGTGACTAAGCTAACAACAGCGGTAAAATAGAAAGCAAAGCCTGGATTGATTACCAGACCTTGCATCCCAGGCATATTCGGAAGACCGGTAGCAATACCGATCGATTGGAATATAGCCAATACCAACGTGCCATAACGGGTGTACTGGCTAATCTTACGACGGCCAGCTTCCCCTTCTTTCTTTATTTCTGCTAACGCTGGATGTACCACCGTTAACAGTTGGATAATAATTGATGCCGAAATATACGGCATGATACCCAAGGCAAAGATAGAAGCACGACTGAGAGCACCACCAGAAAACATGTTAAACATTTCAATGATGGTGCCTCTCTGCTGCTCAAGCAATTTGGCAAGCACAGTGGCATCGATACCAGGAATCGGAATAAAAGAGCCGATACGGAAAACAATAAGCGCACCGATAACAAACAAAAGTCTGCGCTTCAGCTCGCCTAATCCGCCTTTAGCACTTTGAAAATCTAATCCTGGTTGCTTAGCCATCTGCTACTTATTCCTCAATTTTACCGCCAGCAGCTTCGATAGCAGCACGAGCGCCTTTGGTGACTCGCAGACCACGAAGAGTTACCGCACGATTGACTTCGCCTGAAAGTATAACTTTCACGAACTCCATCTGGATACCAACAACGTTAGCGGCTTTCAGCGTGTTCAGGTCGATTACGTCGCCTTCCACTAAAGCAAGTTCAGACAGACGAACTTCTGCCGTGATCATCGCTTTGCGAGAGGTGAAGCCGAATTTCGGCAAACGACGATATAAAGGCATCTGACCACCTTCAAAACCACGACGTACGCCACCACCAGAACGTGAGTTCTGACCTTTGTGACCACGACCAGCGGTTTTACCCAGGCCAGAACCAATACCACGACCTACACGCTTCGGCGCATGCTTGGCACCTTCAGCCGGAGACAGAGTATTTAAACGCATCTGTTACTCCTCAACTTTAACCATGTAGGAAACCAAGTTGACCATACCACGCACAGCAGGAGTATCCTCACGCTCTACAGTATGACCAATACGACGCAGACCTAAACCGATCAGAGTTGCCTTATGTTTCGGCAAACGACCGATACTGCTTTTTGTTTGAGTTACTTTAATAGTCTTTGCCATGGTTATTTCCCTAGAATTTCTTCGACGGACTTACCACGCTTGGCAGCGACCATTTCTGGGGATTTCATATCTTCCAGAGCTGCAATAGTTGCACGAACCACGTTAATCGGGTTAGTAGAACCATAAGCTTTAGCTAATACGTTATGAACCCCTGCAACTTCTAAAACGGCGCGCATGGCACCACCGGCAATAATACCGGTACCTTCAGAAGCTGGTTGCATGAATACACGAGAACCCGTGTGAGCACCTTTAACTGGGTGCTGCAGAGTGCCGTTATTCAAAGCAACGTTAATCATAGCGCGACGGGCTTTTTCCATCGCTTTTTGGATCGCTGCCGGAACTTCGCGTGCTTTGCCGTAGCCAAAACCAACGCGACCGTTACCATCACCAACTACTGTCAGTGCGGTAAAGCTGAAAATACGGCCACCTTTTACGGTTTTAGATACGCGGTTTACCGCGATCAGCTTTTCCTGCAGTTCGCCAGCTTGTTTTTCGATGTGAGACATCTTACACCTCTACCTTAGAACTGAAGGCCAGCTTCACGGGCAGCATCTGCCAGTGCCTGGACTCGACCATGATATTGGAAACCGGAACGGTCAAAGGATACTTTCGTGATCCCTTTTTCCAACGCGCGCTCAGCAATAGTTTTGCCTACAGCTGCTGCGGCATCTTTGTTGCCGGCGTACTTCAATTGCTCATTGATAGCTTTTTCTACAGTAGAAGCTGCTACCAAAATTTCAGAACCGTTTGGTGCGATAACCTGCGCGTAAATATGGCGTGGGGTACGATGTACCACCAGGCGAGTCGCACCCAGTTCTTTGAGCTTGCGGCGTGCGCGGGTCGCACGACGGATACGAGCTGCTTTCTTATCCATAGTGTTACCTTACTTCTTCTTAGCCTCTTTGGTACGCACGACTTCGTCGGCGTAACGGACACCCTTGCCTTTATAAGGCTCAGGACGACGGTAGGCACGCAAATCTGCTGCAACCTGACCAATCACCTGCTTATCAGCGCCTTTCAGCACGATTTCAGTTTGGGTCGGGCACTCGGCAGTGATGCCAGCCGGCAATTCATGGTCAACTGGGTGAGAGAAGCCTAAAGCTAAATTCACCACGTTGCCTTTAACTGCGGCACGGTAGCCTACGCCTACCAGTTGAAGCTTCTTAGTGAAGCCTTCGGTAACACCAATGACCATTGAGTTAAGTAGTGCACGAGTGGTACCCGCTTGGGCCCAACCGTCTACAGCGCCTTCGCGTGGAGCGAAAGTCAATGTATTTTCTTCTTGCTTAACTTCAACAGCACTATGGACGGTACGAGTCAGCTCGCCGTTCTTACCCTTAATCGAAATAACCTGACCGTTGAGTTTTACCTCTACGCCGGCAGGAATGACGACGGGTGCTTTTGCAACACGAGACATTCTTTCCTCCCGAATTAAGCTACGTAGCAGATAATCTCGCCACCAAGACCAGCTTGGCGAGCTGCACGATCGGTCATAACACCTTTAGAGGTAGAAATAACAGCGATACCCAAACCGGCCATAACTTTTGGCAGCTCATCTTTTTTCTTATAGATGCGCAGACCTGGACGGCTGATACGTTGAATGCTTTCTACCACTGCCTTACCCTGGAAGTACTTAAGTGCTAATTCCAGAACAGGCTTGGTGTCGCCTTCGATTTTAAAATCTTCAATAAAGCCTTCTTCCTTCAGAACGTTGGCAATTGCCACTTTCAGCTTGGAGGAGGGCATGGTGACCGCAACTTTGTTTGCGGCTTGACCGTTACGGATACGGGTCAGCATATCCGCGATCGGATCTTGCATGCTCATCTGTCTTTACTCCCGTGATTCAATTGGTGACAATTACCAGCTAGCCTTCTTAAGGCCCGGGATTTCACCGCGCATAGCGGTTTCACGGACTTTAATACGGCTCAACCCGAACTTCCGCAGGAAACCATGAGGACGACCAGTTTGGTTGCAGCGGTTACGCTGACGGGACGGGCTGGAATCACGCGGCAGAGACTGCAGCTTCAGAACAGCATCCCAACGATCTTCGTCGGATGAGTTCACACCAGAGATAATAGCTTTTAATTCCTCGCGTTTAGCGCGGTATTTGTTAGCTAGTTTCACGCGAACAACTTCGCGTGCTTTCATTGATTGCTTAGCCATCAGTAACCCTACCTTACTTGCGGAATGGGAATTTAAAAGCAGCCAACAATGCACGGCCTTCATCATCGGATTTCGCAGTAGTGGTAATGGTAATATCCAAACCACGTACACGATCGACTTTATCGTAGTCGATTTCCGGGAAGATGATCTGCTCGCGCACTCCCATGCTGTAGTTACCACGACCATCGAATGACTTAGCGGACAAGCCACGGAAGTCACGGATACGAGGTACAGCAATGGTAATCAGTCGCTCAAAGAATTCCCACATGCGTTCGCCACGCAGGGTTACTTTACAGCCGATCGGATAGCCCTGACGGATTTTGAAGCCTGCAACAGATTTGCGTGCTTTGGTGATAAACGGCTTTTGACCGGAGATTGCTGCCAAGTCAGCTGCTGCATTATCCAGCAGTTTCTTGTCAGCGATCGCTTCACCAACACCCATATTCAGGGTGATCTTCTCGACCCGAGGGACTTGCATGACAGAGTCGTAGCCAAACTGAGACATCAGTTGTTTGACCACCTCGTCTTTGTAGTAATCATGCAGTTTCGCCATCGTATTACTCCAAATTACTTGATAGTTTCGCTAGTCGATTTGAAGAAACGAACTTTTTTGCCGTCTTCAAATCTAAAGCCTACACGGTCAGCCTTACCGGTTGTCGCGTTGAACAGCGCAAGGTTGGAAACTTGAATTGCAGCTTCTTTTTCAACAATGCCACCTGGTTGGTTCAGAGCCGGAACCGGCTTCTGGTGTTTCTTAACCAGGTTGATACCTTCAACGATGACCTTGCCAGAAGACAGGACATTCTTTACTTTACCGCGCTTACCTTTGTCTTTCCCGGTTAGCACGATAACTTCGTCATCACGACGGATTTTCGCTGCCATGGTTCGCTCCTTAGAGTACTTCTGGTGCCAGAGAGATAATTTTCATGAACTTCTCATTACGCAGTTCACGAGTTACCGGCCCAAAAATACGCGTGCCGATTGGCTGCTCGCTGTTATTATTTAAAATAACACAAGCGTTACCATCGAAGCGAATGACAGAACCGTCCGGGCGACGTACACCCTTCTTGGTGCGCACCACTACCGCCTTCAGAACATCGCCTTTCTTCACCTTGCCACGAGGAATTGCTTCCTTGATGGTGATCTTGATGATGTCGCCGATGCCTGCGTAGCGACGGTGCGAGCCACCTAGAACCTTGATACACATTACGCGACGTGCACCGGAGTTGTCGGCCACGTTCAGCATAGTCTGTTCTTGGATCATGTTAGTGCTCCGCTAATGTCAACTACTACTTTAGGACCCAGAATAGGTCGTTTAAAAGCCCCACTAATGAGGGCGCGGCATTATAACACCGGTTCCACATCCTTTGATAGGAAAAAGTGGGTAGAAAAAATAAGCGGCCCATTTTCAGAGCCGCTTATTATGTTCGAGTTGGCTACTCTATTACAGAATCGCTTTCTCTACAACGCGAACAAGCGTCCAAGACTTAGTCTTTGACAGTGGACGGCATTCGCGGATTTCTACCACGTCGCCGATACCACATTCATTGTTCTCGTCATGTACATGCAACTTCGTCGTACGACGGATGAATTTCCCGTAAATAGGGTGCTTCACCACACGTTCGATAGCAACAACCATGGATTTCTCCATTTTGTCACTAACTACGCGACCTTGCAGAGTACGGATTTGGTCAGTCATTACGCACCCGCCTTCTCAGTCAGTAAAGTCTTAACACGCGCGACATTACGACGCACTTGTTTCAACAGGTGAGTTTGTTGCAGCTGGCCACTAGCCGCCTGCATGCGCAAATTAAATTGCTCACGCAGCAGGTTGAGCAGCTCAGTGTTCAGCTCTTCAACGCTTTTTTCACGCAGCTCTTGTGCTTTCATTACATCACCGTCTTAGTTACAAAGGTGGTTCCGACAGGCAGTTTCGCTGCAGCAAGCTTAAATGCTTCACGTGCAGTTTCTTCAGGAACACCAGCCATTTCAAACAATACTTTTCCTGGCTGGATCAGGGCAACCCAATACTCCACGTTACCCTTACCTTTACCCATACGCACTTCGAGCGGCTTCTCAGTGATCGGTTTGTCCGGGAATACACGGATCCAGACCTTACCTTGACGCTTAATTGCACGTGTCATCGCACGACGGGCTGCTTCGATTTGACGAGCCGTCAGGCGGCAACGGCCACAAGCTTTCAGGCCGAACTCACCGAAGCTAACATCCGTACCTTGCGCAAGGCCACGGTTACGGCCTTTGTGCATCTTACGGAATTTTGTACGCTTTGGTTGTAACATCAGCGATTCTCCTTACTTGCGGCCTTTACGCTGCTGCTTTTTAGGTTGAGCAGCCGGTTCCGGTTGTTCAACAGCAGCCATACCACCCAAGATCTCACCTTTGAAGATCCATACCTTAACGCCGATTACACCATAAGTGGTGTGCGCTTCAGATGTGTTGTAATCGATATCCGCACGCAGTGTATGCAACGGAACACGACCTTCACGGTACCATTCGGTACGCGCGATTTCAGCACCGCCAAGGCGGCCGCTTACTTCAACTTTGATACCTTTAGCGCCAAGACGCATTGCGTTCTGTACAGCACGCTTCATAGCACGACGGAACATAACACGACGTTCCAGCTGTGAAGTGATACTGTCAGCAACCAATTTTGCGTCCAGTTCCGGTTTACGGACTTCGGCGATGTTAATCTGTGCAGGAACGCCAGCGATATCCGCTACGACCTTACGCAGTTTTTCGACATCTTCACCTTTCTTGCCGATAACGATGCCAGGGCGAGCAGTGTGAATAGTCACACGGATGCTCTTCGCTGGACGCTCGATAACGATGCGAGAAACGGAAGCTTTCGCTAATTCCTTAGTCAGGAATTGGCGAACTTTAAAGTCGCTGTCCAGGTTGTCAGCGAATTCTTTGGTATTTGCGTACCAGGTAGAGTTCCAAGCTTTGACAATACCTAGTCGAATACCATTAGGATGTACTTTCTGACCCATTGCTAGTCTCCAGAGTCTCAGCGATCGGACACAACCACAGTAATGTGGCTGGTGCGCTTCAGGATGCGATCTGCACGACCTTTTGCACGCGGCATAATGCGCTTCATGCTAGGGCCTTCGTCTACGAAGATCTTCGTGACTTTCAGATCATCGATGTCAGCGCCATCGTTGTGTTCTGCGTTAGCAATGGCAGACTCTAGTACCTTCTTAACCAAACCAGCAGCTTTTTTGTTGGTGTAGGTTAGAGTTTCCAGAGCTTGCGACACTTTCTTACCGCGAATCAGGTCCGCTACCAAGCGAACCTTCTGAGCAGAAGAACGAGCGTGGCGATGTTTAGCGATAGTTTCCATCTCTTCCTCCTACCTTAGCGCTTTTTGGCCTTTTTATCGGCCGCATGGCCGCGATAAGTACGGGTCGGCGCGAATTCACCCAGTTTGTGACCGACCATTTCATCGGAAACGAATACTGGAACGTGCTGACGACCATTATGGACAGCGATGGTCAAACCGATCATATTTGGAAAGACCGTTGAACGACGGGACCAAGTCCGAATAGGCTTCTTGTCTCCGCTTTCCACCGCTTTCTCTACCTTCTTCAGCAAGTGCAGGTCAATGAAGGGACCTTTCTTGAGAGAACGTGGCATGGCTTATCCTCTAATTATTTTTTACTACGGCGACGTACGATGAACTTATCAGTACGCTTGTTGCTACGGGTCTTCTTACCTTTGGTCTGAACGCCCCACGGGGTTACCGGGTGCTTACCAAAGTTACGACCTTCACCACCACCGTGCGGGTGATCTACTGGGTTCATCGCCGTACCGCGAACGGTAGGACGAATACCACGCCAACGACTAGCACCTGCTTTACCCAGGACACGCAGCATGTGTTCAGCATTACCAACTTCACCTAAGGTGGCGCGGCAATCAGCTTGAACCTTGCGCATTTCGCCGGAGCGCAGACGCAGAGTAACGTAGGAACCGTCACGAGCAACGATCTGAACGTATGCACCAGCAGAACGAGCCAACTGGCCGCCTTTACCTGGTTTCATTTCTACGTTATGAACCGTTGAACCAACTGGGATGTTACGCATAGGCAGGGTGTTACCTGCTTTAATTGCAGCATCAACGCCAGATTGAATCTGGTCACCAGCCTTCAGGCCTTTCGGCGCCAGGATATAACGGCGTTCGCCGTCTTTGTACAGAACCAACGCAATATTTGCGGAACGGTTCGGATCGTACTCCAGACGCTCAACCACAGCAGGGATACCATCTTTGTTGCGTTTGAAGTCAACCAGACGATAATGTTGCTTGTGGCCACCACCGATATGACGGGTAGTGATACGGCCATTGTTGTTACGGCCACCGCTTTTGCTTAATTTCTCAAGCAACGGGGCATAAGGCTTACCCTTGTGCAGCTCAGGGTTAACCACTTTAACAACGTGGCGACGACCCGGAGACGTAGGTTTACATTTAACAATTGCCATTGTTTACTCCTCCGACTTACTCTGCGCCGCCGATGAAGTCCAGATTCTGGCCTTCTTTCAGGGTGACGTAAGCTTTTTTCCAGTCGCTACGACGACCAACACGCTGACCGTGACGCTTACTCTTGCCTTTAACCAGCAAGGTGTTAACGTCTTCGACTTCGACTTCAAACAGTTTCTGCACTGCAGCTTTAATTTCTGCTTTGGTCGCGTCTTTGGCAACTTTGAGAACGATGGTGTTATTCTTTTCCATCGCAGCGGACGCTTTTTCAGATACATGCGGCGAGCGCAGTACTTTCAGCAGACGTTCTTCACGAATCATGCCAGCATCTCCTCAACTTGCTTCACAGCATCAGCAGTCATAACCACTTTGTCGAAGGCGATCAGGCTAACTGGATCAATACCGGCTACATCGCGAACATCAACCTTGTACAGGTTGCGAGCGGCCAAGAACAAGTTCTCGTCCAGTTCACCCGTTACGATCAGCACATCTTCCAGAGCCATATCTTTCAGTTTCTGCGCCAGCAACTTAGTTTTAGGTGCTTCAACAGAGAACTTTTCGACAATGATCAGACGATCTTGACGTACCAATTCGGACAGAATGCTTTTCAGCGCGCCGCGGTACATCTTTTTATTTACTTTTTGACTGTGGTCCTGAGGCTTTGCAGCAAAGGTCACACCACCTGAACGCCAGATCGGGCTCTTTACAGAACCTGCACGCGCACGGCCGGTACCTTTCTGACGCCACGGTTTTTTACCGGAACCTGTTACTTCAGCACGGGTCTTCTGAGCACGAGTACCTTGACGGGCACCTGCTGCGTAAGCAACAACAACCTGATGTACAAGCGCTTCATTGAAATCACGCCCGAAGGTAGTTTCGGAAACAGTCAGCGCGCCTGGCGCGTCTTTCATTACCAATTCCATTCCTATCTCCTCGACGTTACGCCTTGACAGCCGGTTTTACGATCAGGTTGCCACCGGTAGCTCCCGGAACAGCGCCCTTGACCAGCAGTAGGTTGCGCTCAGCGTCAACACGTACTACATCCAGGCTCTGAACAGTTACACGTTCATCACCCATATGGCCTGCCATTTTCTTGCCTTTAAACACTTTGCCCGGAGTCTGGTTTTGACCGATAGAACCCGGAACACGATGAGACAAGGAGTTACCATGGGTAGCATCTTGGGTGCGGAAATTCCAGCGCTTAACAGTACCGGCAAAACCTTTACCTTTAGACGTACCTGTAACGTCGACTTTCTTAACGTCTGCAAAAATTTCGACGCTAATTTCTTGACCAGCAGTAAACTCTTGACCTTCTGGAAGGCGGAATTCCCACAGACCACGGCCAGCTTCTACGCCAGCTTTAGCGAAATGACCCGCTTCTGGTTTAGTAACGCGGTTAGCTTTTTTAGCACCGGTAGTTACTTGCACAGCACGGTATCCGTCGTTCTCCAGGCTTTTGACCTGAGTTACGCGGTTCGCTTCAATTTCGATAACAGTTACTGGGATTGAAACGCCATCTTCAGTGAAGATACGAGTCATGCCCACTTTTTTACCGACTAAACCAATCATTGTTTCAACCTCTCAATCGCTCAATGACCTGATTAACCCAGGCTGATCTGCACGTCTACACCGGCAGCCAGATCCAGACGCATCAGAGCATCAACGGTTTTCTCGGTTGGCTCAACGATGTCAACCAGACGCTTGTGAGTGCGAATTTCGTACTGATCGCGCGCATCTTTATTGACGTGCGGAGAAATCAGAACGGTAAAGCGCTCTTTGCGAGTTGGCAGCGGGATCGGACCACGAACCTGCGCACCAGTGCGCTTGGCAGTCTCGACGATTTCCGCAGTTGATTGATCGATCAAACGATGATCAAACGCTTTCAGGCGGATACGGATTCTTTGGTTCTGCATGAGACCAGAGCTCCAATTATTTATAAACGTAAATGATTACTCCTCGCACCCATTTCGATTGATGGGGGAGTGTAATCGTTCAACATATAACCCCCATATCGGGAGTATTGTTCAGTGACAACACTAGGCTGTAACTGACAGATTAGTTTCAATCTGACCCACCAAGATTAGGTAGGCCCGCGCATTATACGTAAATACCAGCAGGAAGCAAGCTGGTGTTGAAAATCTACGCAAGAATTTGCCAGATAATTTAATTGAAGGGGGAATAAGATGACTGACAAGATGGAAAAAGCGGAGAAAGAAGAGTGAGCGCATCGCGATACTCACTCTTTATCACTAAAAAATGTTATCACTAAAAATGTCATTACTGAACCAACGACGCCATTGCTGAGCAAACACGTGATCTCTAAGACCTAGTCTTTTGCTAGCTGGGCCTGTGAGTAGCTTTGTATACCTAAACGGTCGATCAAGCTAAGTTCTGTTTCGAGCCAATCAATATGCTCTTCTTCATCAACCAGAATTTCTTTCAATAAATCACGGCTTACGTAGTCATGGATTGAGTCAGCATAAGCAATACCTTCTCGTAAATCTGTAGCCCCAGATAACTCGAGCGCTAAATCAGATTTCAGCATTTCTTCAACATCTTCTCCGATATTCAATTTACCAAGCTCTTGTAAATTAGGAATACCTTCGAGGAATAAAATACGTTCAATGTATTTATCCGCGTGCTTCATTTCGTCTATAGATTCGTGATACTCCTTATCATTAAGGCGCATCAGACCCCAGTTTTTAAACATTCGGGCATGAAGAAAATATTGGTTGATGGCAACTAACTCGTTTCCGAGCAGTTTATTCAGATGTGCAATTATCTTTTTATCACCTTTCATAGTTATACCCTCCGCTTCCAGTACTAACAGTGTAGTACCAGATGGCAAAGTATGCGGAAAACTTCTCCGAGCTAACTATTAGGCAACATCATTCATTTCTGGAATATTAGCGAGTTCCTCAATCAAGATCTCTCTGGCTTGTCGGATGCACTTCCCACAGTCACTACCAATCGGCACAAGCTGTCGCAGTTGCTTAACTGTATGGGGCTGATGCTGGCGCACAGCTTTGCGAATGACTTTGTCAGAAACCGCATTACATAGACAAACGTACATAAAAAGACTCATTTCTTAACCAGTCTTTTGAGTGTAAATAAGAATGAGTTTTATTTCAATTAAGATTATTCACTTTATCAATAAATATCCTCCGGCATAGCCGGAGGTTTTTCATATGCGCCTATAAGGCTCTGTTACCAGCCGCGCCCTAACAGGCGCATCGCGATCTGACATTTGCATCTATGGATTACTTACGGCCCGTAAACGGGCTACCGGGATACGGGATCGAGAGTTGCTCACCCATTTTATCCTCTTCCAATTGGTGCTTTATGTATTCTTGTATCCTGGCCGTGTTTTTCCCTACCGTATCAACGTAATACCCTCGACACCAAAACTCCCTGTTACGGTATTTGAACTTCAAATCGCCAAACTGCTCATAAAGCATCAGACTGCTCTTTCCCTTCAGGTACCCCATAAATCCCGAGACACTCATCTTGGGCGGGATCTCCAGAAGCATATGGATGTGATCCACACAGCATTCTGCTTCCAGGATATTCACGTTTTTCCATTCGCACAGTTTTCTTAAAATACTGCCAATCGCTCTGCGTTTTTCCCTGTAGAACACCTGCCTTCGGTACTTCGGCGCAAAAACTATATGATATTTACAGTTCCATCGGGTGTGCGCTAAGCTCTTTTCATCCCTCATTGGGACCCCCTTTTGATTTCTTGTTGAACATTTGCAGTTGCCAGACCGCAAACTGTTTTAACAAATCAAAAGGGGTTTTTATAACTGACCCAAAGCTGAAAGCTTTACTGAACCCCCAGCCTAGCTGGGGGTTTTCTGGGCACAATAAAAAAGGGTGCCGAGGCACCCTTTGGTTTGATCAATAAATAATTAATCAGAAAAATTAAGCGATTACTTTAGCAACAACACCAGCGCCTACAGTACGGCCGCCTTCACGGATTGCGAAACGCAAGCCGTCGTCCATTGCGATTGGGTGAATCAGGGTAACAATCATGTTGATGTTGTCACCTGGCATCACCATTTCAACGCCTTCTGGCAATTCGATGGTACCGGTTACGTCAGTTGTACGGAAGTAGAACTGAGGACGGTAGCCTTTGAAGAACGGAGTATGACGGCCGCCTTCATCTTTGCTCAGAATATAAACTTCTGATTCAAAGGTAGTGTGTGGTTTGATAGAACCTGGTTTAGCCAGAACTTGACCACGTTCGATATCTTCACGTTTGATACCACGCAGCAGAACACCAACGTTCTCACCAGCACGGCCTTCGTCCAGCAATTTGCGGAACATTTCAACGCCAGTACAAGTAGATTTAACAGTATCTTTGATACCGACGATTTCAACTTCTTCGCCGACTTTAACGATACCGCGCTCTACACGACCAGTTACTACAGTACCACGGCCTGAGATAGAGAATACGTCTTCGATTGGCAGCAGGAACGGCTTGTCGATAGCACGTTCTGGTTCTGGGATATAAGAATCCAGGTAACCAGCCAGTTCGATGATTTTAGCTTCCCACTCAGCTTCGCCTTCCAGTGCTTTCAGCGCTGAACCACGAACAACTGGCAGATCATCGCCAGGGAAGTCGTAAGCAGACAGAAGTTCACGAACTTCCATTTCTACCAGTTCCAGCAGCTCTTCATCATCAACCATGTCACATTTGTTCATGAATACGATGATGTAAGGAACGCCAACCTGACGACCCAACAGGATGTGCTCACGAGTCTGTGGCATAGGGCCATCAGTTGCAGCAACAACCAGGATTGCACCATCCATTTGAGCAGCACCGGTGATCATGTTTTTAACATAGTCGGCGTGACCTGGGCAGTCAACGTGCGCATAGTGACGAGCAGGAGTATCATATTCAACGTGAGAAGTGTTGATGGTGATACCACGTGCTTTTTCTTCTGGTGCGTTATCGATTTGATCGAAAGCACGAGCGCTACCGCCGTAGGTTTTAGCCAGAACGGTGGTGATTGCTGCTGTCAGGGTAGTTTTACCATGGTCAACGTGGCCGATAGTACCGACGTTTACATGGGGTTTGGTACGTTCAAATTTTTCTTTAGACACGACTATATTCCTTACTCTTGTGCTCTCCCACTAAATGAGAGAGCACTGGATCATTGTTTTAAACCCGAAAGCTTATTTGCCACGGGCTTCGATAACGGCTTTAGCGACGTTACTCGGTGCTTCAGCATACTCCAAGAATTCCATGGAGTAAGAAGCACGGCCCTGAGTCTGAGAACGCAGGTCAGTAGCATAACCGAACATTTCAGACAACGGAACCTTGACGCGAACAGTTTTACCGGTAGCAGTATCTTCCATACCTTCGATGATACCGCGACGACGGTTCAGGTCGCCCATTACGTCACCCATGTAATCTTCAGGGGTTTCGACTTCAACCTTCATGATTGGCTCAAGCAGAACTGGTTTAGCTCGTTTGAAACCTTCTTTAAAAGCGATAGAACCAGCTAATTTAAATGCCAATTCTGAGGAGTCAACGTCATGGTAAGAACCGTAGTGCAGACGCACTTTAACGTCAACAACTGGGTAACCTGCCAGAGGGCCAGATTTCAGCTGTTCTTGAATACCTTTATCAACGGCCGGAATGAATTCTTTAGGAATAGAACCACCAACGATTTCGTTGACGAATTCATACCCAACACCACCCGGTGGCAATGGAGACATGTCGATAACAACATGACCATACTGACCACGACCGCCTGACTGCTTAGCGTGCTTACCTTCCACATCCTTAACGGTTTCGCGGATAGTTTCACGGTACGCAACCTGAGGTTTACCGACGTTTGCTTCCACGTTAAATTCGCGGCGCATACGGTCAACCAGGATATCCAAATGCAACTCACCCATACCAGCGATGATAGTCTGACCAGATTCTTCGTCAGTCCAAACGCGGAATGATGGATCTTCTTTCGCCAAACGCCCCAGAGCCATACCCATTTTTTCTTGGTCAGCTTTGGTTTTTGGTTCAACAGCAACAGAGATTACCGGCTCTGGGAACTCCATACGTTCCAAGATGATCGGATTATTCGGGTCACACAAAGTGTCACCCGTAGTCACATCTTTCAGACCGATAGCGGCTGCGATATCACCGGCGTGAACTTCTTTGATCTCTTCACGCTTGTTAGCGTGCATCTGTACGATACGACCTAAGCGTTCACGTTGCGATTTCACTGAGTTCAGAACGGTATCACCGGAATTAACAATACCAGAGTACACGCGGAAGAACGTCAGGTTACCCACGAATGGGTCGGTAGCGATTTTGAACGCCAGAGCAGAGAACGGCTCTTTGTCGTCAGAATGACGAACAGCCGGAGTATCTTTGCCATCATCCAAGATGCCGTTGATTGATTCAACGTCAGTTGGTGCAGGCAGGTACTCAATAACCGCATCCAGCATTGCCTGTACGCCTTTGTTTTTAAACGCAGAACCACAGGTAACAAGAATAATTTCGCTTTTCAGAACACGTTGACGTAAAGCTTTCTTGATTTCTTCTTCGGTCAGCTCTTCGCCACCCAAGTATTTGTCCATCAGCTCGTCAGACGCTTCTGCCGCAGATTCAACCAGATTCTGGTGCCATTCAGCAGCCAGTTCAGCCATATCAGCAGGGATTTCTTCATATTCGAAGGTCACGCCCTGATCAGCTTCGTTCCAGTTGATCGCTTTCATTTTCACCAGATCGATAATACCGGTGAATTTTTCTTCTGCGCCAATTGCCAACTGCAGTGGAACTGGGTTCGCACCAAGGCGAGATTTCAGTTGACCAACTACGCGCAGGAAGTTCGCACCCATACGGTCCATTTTGTTAACGAACGCAATACGTGGAACTTTATATTTATTAGCCTGACGCCATACGGTTTCAGACTGTGGCTGAACACCACCAACTGCACAGTAAACCATTACCGCGCCGTCAAGAACACGCATGGAACGCTCTACTTCGATAGTGAAGTCAACGTGCCCAGGGGTGTCAATGATATTGACGTGATGTGGTTCGAACTGTTTAGCCATACCAGACCAGAAGCAGGTAGTAGCTGCAGAAGTAATGGTAATACCACGCTCCTGCTCCTGTTCCATCCAGTCCATGGTGGCTGCGCCGTCATGAACTTCACCGATTTTGTGATTTACACCGGTGTAAAACAGGATACGTTCGGTAGTGGTTGTCTTACCGGCGTCGATGTGAGCGCTGATACCGATATTACGATAGCGCTCAATGGGTGTTTTACGAGCCATTTGATTCCTCTATTCCTAGGGCGTTCATTCGGTTAACCCATGCGGGTTGGCTTCTTGAAGCGCCCGCATGGTTAGCATGACTACTGCGGGATATTACCAGCGGTAGTGGGCGAACGCCTTGTTAGCTTCGGCCATACGGTGAACGTCTTCACGTTTCTTAACAGCAGAACCTTTGTTCTCTGCTGCGTCAGACAGTTCATTCGCCAAGCGCAAAGCCATGGATTTATCACCGCGTTTACGAGCAGCATCAACGATCCAACGCATTGCCAAGGCATTACGACGAACCGGACGAACTTCAACTGGTACCTGATAAGTAGAACCACCAACGCGGCGAGACTTAACTTCGACAGTCGGGCGCACGTTATCCAGAGCTACTTCGAAAGCTTCCAGAAAATCTTTACCAGAACGCTGAGCCAGGGTCTCCAGCGCGGTATAGACAATTGCTTCTGCAGTAGATTTTTTACCATCTACCATCAGGATATTTACAAATTTAGCCAGCAATTCAGATCCGAACTTAGGATCTGGTAAAATTTTACGTTGGCCAATTACACGACGACGTGGCATGGAAATACTCCGTTGTTAATTCAGGGTTGTCCAAAACTCTAAGAGTTTATTTTGACATTAATGTGAAAATGTTTGGCCTTACTTAACGGAGAACCATTAAGCCTTTGGCTTCTTCACGCCGTACTTAGAACGTGATTGCTTACGGTCTTTAACACCTGAGCAGTCAAGCGCGCCGCGAACGGTGTGGTAACGCACACCTGGCAAGTCTTTAACACGACCGCCACGGATCAGGATCACGGAGTGTTCCTGTAGGTTATGACCTTCACCACCAATGTAAGAGGTGACTTCAAAACCGTTAGTCAAACGCACACGGCAAACTTTACGCAGTGCGGAGTTAGGTTTTTTCGGAGTGGTTGTATATACGCGGGTACATACACCACGTTTCTGCGGGCATGCTTCCAACGCAGGAACGTTGCTTTTAGCAACCTTCATGCTGCGTGGCTTGCGAACCAGCTGGTTAATCGTTGCCATTATTAAAAAAGCTCCTGGTTTTTTGCTTCGTAAACACGTGATAAATCCCCCTCGTTTGCACTACTGGCAGAGAACGAGGACGCAGAATTTTATGGCTGACTATCTAAGGTGTCAAGAAATATACAGCATTACTCGCATTACCATGCCAGTTGCTGCTGATGTCTTAGGGTCAAATCCACGAAGTGAGTATAGCTGATTAGTGTTGCGTTGTCTGAAATTTGGCCAACCAAGCCACGTGCAATAACATCGTCTTCCAATACAAATAGAGAAGCGGGGTTATTTAACAACAGCTTAAGAGTTTCACTCTCTTTCAAGGCCGCTATCACACCATCTTGCAGCAACAAAATATCATCCTCAGATGTCGCTAATCTCAACAGCGCAGATAAATCGCAGTGATAAGGTGAATGACTGACGGTATACAGCATTATGAATACCCAAACCTCATTAAAAAGTCAGCACAACATCATAAGTGCCCAGTTCACGGCGTAAATCTGCCGGGGATAATACCGTTACATCGAGGATCCAGTCAGCCATTTTACTCAACCCACGCTGTTGCAATGAGCGTTCGCAGAGATAACAATTTTCGACATCGTACAGAGGTAAGACACCGAAAGTAGCAATATAGTTTCTGGCAAGAATTTTTTCTGGCTGTTGCTGAGGTAAAAGTTGCAAAACACCATCTGAGATAAAGAATACGCCGATATCTTCGCTCAAAGCAGAGGTGGCCAGCAAAGCATCCAACCCTTCACGTCCAGCTGAGCTGCCATGGGGGCCTTGAGTAAAAATAAAAGCGATGCGTTTTCTTGCCATTAAAATTGCACCATGCGATCACAAGTCAACGTAGCTTCTGCCAGCGCCCCTAGACCACTCAATGTAAAACCGGGTTGCAGATTCGCAGCGGCCAAATTGAGTTGCTCGGCTTCATGTTGATCGGTAATACCACGGCGTAGCGCTGCCGCGACACACACATTCAGCGTAACCGCCTGTTCAGCCGCCAATTGTTGCCATGCTCGTACCAGATCAAATTCATCACTCGCTGGGGCCGTGAGTTGGTTGGCATTCAGTACGCCTTCGCGATAGAAAAAGATGCTGACCAAGTGATGCCCTGCCCCAACAACCGCCTGAGCGAACTGATAAGCGCTACTGGCCTGCTGTGTACCATAAGCAGGCCCTGTGACCAATAGGCAATATTTTAACGCGGACATTAACGTTCGTGCCCGACGAGATCGCCACTTTTGAACTGACGAATGTAAAGATATACCGTGTGCTTTGAGATATTGAGGCGTTCTGCAACTTGGTTTATGGCATCTTTTATATCAAAAATACCTTTTTCATAAAGATTGAGTACAACCTGGCGATTCTTGGCGTTGTTAGAAACGTTACGATCCGCATTCACTTCTTCAATAGTGAACTCCAGCGTTTGCGCAACCAGATCATCGACAGATGAAGCAAAGTTGACGGAGGAAGGCACTTCTTGTGTTTCTGGTGGCATAAAAGTCTGAATGATTTGTGAGAAAGGAACATCCAGATTCATGTTAATGCACAACAAACCAATCACCCGCTGGTCACGGTTACGAATAGCGATTGTCACTGATTTCATCAGGACACCGCTTTTGGCCCGCGTGAAATAAGCTTTTGAAACACTACTGTCAGCACCTGCCATATCATGGAGCATGCGTAGTGCCAAATCGGTTATAGGTGAGCCAATCTGCCGCCCCGTGTGTTCGCCGTTAGCAATTCTCACCGCAGAATTTTTCAAATCCTCCAGTGAGTGCAAAACAATTTCACAGTGCCCACCAATAAGCATTGCCAAGCCATCCACGACAACTTCGTATGACTTTAGTATTTCATGGTCCGTCTGACTGAACGGACGTTCATCCAGTAAATCCAGTTCACTGGTTTCGCTACAGAGAAGCGAATTAGACATCGAAGACACCATCCTCTACGTAAAGCCTGTCTCTATCTCGTTGGCAGACTAATAACTCAATATCTTAGATTTTAAGTCTAGCAAACATGCCTGTGTAAAATCCTTGCGTTTACATGTGGTATTGACGTTAAGCCCACAAGCTATAAGCCGTCAAGTTATCAACGAGCAGATAAGTAAATTGCCAGCGCACAAAAAAAAACCGTCACGACAATTATCGTAACGGTTATGAGAAGAGTATGCTGACTAAGTCAAATTACTTCTTAGCTTTTGTATCAACCGCAGGCTGTTGCTCTTGAGCATCGGCTTTAGCTGCGGCTTTCACATCCAGCAGTTCTACATCGAATATCAGAGTAGAGTTGGCAGGAATACCAGGGACGCCTGCTTTGCCGTAAGCCAGTTCTGGCGGGATAACCAAGGTGATTTTGCCACCTTTTTTGATTTGCTTCAGGCCTTCAGTCCAGCCTGGGATAACGCCATCCAGACGGAAAGACAATGGCTCGCCACGTTTGTATGAGTTATCAAACTCAGTTCCGTCAGCCAAAGTGCCTTTGTAGTTAACGACAACAGTATCGCTGTCTTTTGGTGCATCACCCGTACCGGCGTTCTCTACCTTGTACAGCAGGCCAGATGCGGTTTTCTTCACACCTTTTTCTTTAGCAAAGGTATCGCGGTACTTAGCGCCTTTATCCGCGTTTTCTTTGGCATCTTGCTCCATTTTGGCTTGAGCAGACGCTTTTACCCGAGCTTCAAAATTTTGCAGGGTTTTTTCGATCTCTTCGTCAGTCAGTTTGCTTTTGTTAGCAAAAGCATCTTGCACACCAGCGATCAACTGGTCTTTATCCAACTTAATCCCCAATTTTTCTTGTTCTTTCAGGGAATTATCCATATAGCGGCCCAAAGACGCACCTAATGCATAAGCAGATTGCTGATCATTATTTTTAAATGCGCTATTGGTTACTACTGGTGAGGTTGCGTCAGCAGCGAAAACAGTTGAGGTATTCAGGGTTAGCGTCATGGCCGTAGCCAGCAACGTTACTTTAAACAGTGATTTCATCCATTTCTCCATTGGCTTAAGGACTCTAACCCCAAGCAACGATTATAAGAGTAACATGTACTATAACTGTGTGTGTGAACACAAAACAATCTCAATACTCATGCTATTAAGTGATATTAAGACTTTTTTTACTACAAGAAGTTTCGTTTTTATATATATCTTGACCCTTGCGGGGTAATCACGGTGATTTACAGGTAATATCATGCCCCCAGCTATCGCGATATACTGCTACAACCGTAAAAAATGGCCCAACCGTATAGTTTGCAGCTATATTATTTATAGCTACATCGTTTGCAGTAATGAGAGGAAATACGATGGAACAATCCCTGCTTGAACAACGGCTAGAAATGCTGGAAAGCCGTCTGGCATTTCAGGAAGTGACGATTGAAGAACTTAACTTGATTGTAACTGAGCATCAAATGGAGATGACCAAGCTGCGGGAGCATCTGCGTTTACTGACCGATAAACTGCGGGAGTCCCAATCGTCAATGCTGGCGTCACCGTCAGAAGAAACACCGCCTCCGCACTATTGATTGATCGATTGATTTGTAATAACGATTAATTAGTTTTAATAACCATTAATTGGTTTTAATAACCATTGGTTACCCCCAAATCGCGGCTGATTAATTTTAATATCCGCACCGCTAGCGGCAGTTATGACGAGATCATTGGCTATCACACAGAAAATGAGTGATCGCGTACAGAGCAAAAAGCCAGCGATGAAGGCTGGCTTTTTGCTGACGGGGTCAGATATTAGTGACAGCCACAACCGCCACTTTTACCGCAACCACCTTTACCATGCTCATGTTCATGTTCATGGTCGTCGTGGCCGTGACCACCGCAGCAACCGTCACCGTGTTCATGGTGATGATCATGCTCACCATGTACATGGCCGTGCTGCAACTCTTCTTCTGTTGCTTCACGGACAGCAACCACTTCAACGTGGAAGTTCAGATCCTGGCCCGCCAGCATGTGGTTACCATCAACCACGACGTGCTCGTCTTCGACAGCAGTGATCTCAACCGGTACTGGGCCTTGATCAGTATCTGCCAGAAAACGCATCCCCACTTCCAGCTCGTCAACGCCCATAAAGACGTCTTTTGGTACACGCTGCACCAGATTTTCATCGTAGCTGCCGTAACCTTCATCGGCATTAACACGCACATCAAAACTGTCACCAGCTTCGTGGCCTTCGAGCGCGTTTTCTAAACCAGCGATCAGGGAACCGTGCCCGTGCAGGTAGTCCAACGGCGCGCTCACCGGAGACTCATCAACTAAAACACCGTCTTCTGTACGTACCTGGTAAGCCAGGCTGACTACCAAGTCTTTTGTTACTTTCATGATATCTCCTACCCTTGGAACAAAAATTGGCACAGATTGTAGCGGAAATCTGCCCCGCTGTACTCACCCGCATAAAAAATCACGGCAGATAACGCTACTCTGGAGGAAAAATACCGATCACTTGCTCATGTGGACGAACATGTTTATTGACCTGTTCATCCGTCTGGCGTTGATGGTGACCACACTTAACACACTCCACTACTTCAACCTGATCCTCACGCCATAAAGCCAGCGTATCCAAGGCATTACATTGCGGGCAGACGGCTCCGGCAATAAATCTTTTACGTGTCACTGTCTTATTAAGAGTGATAGTCATCGTTTGTCCTCGACATTATTCGTATTCATCCCACCCATCTAACTGCCGGCTTTCATGTAGCATTTCTCGTTGAAAAATATCTTCCAACTCACGGCGAGCTTCTTTAATTCTGGAAATTTGTGCCACATCGCCATGATGTTGTGGCATCAGCTCACGTAGCATTCGCATGTCCAAGCGACGAAAATGTTGTTGCGCCCGGTAGGCCTGATGTGGATGCATGCCCAGTTCCAATAATGTCTTACGCCCCAGTTCCAGCGCACTGGAGAAGGTTTCACGCGTGAAGTCTTTGACCCCGTTTTGGAGCAGTTCATGGGCTTCGACACGCCCTCTGGCGCGAGCAAGAATGTGCAGATTAGGGAAGTGTTGCTGGCATAAATGCACCAGCGCCATGGTGTCTTCCGGCTCATTGCAGGTGATAACAATGGCTTTGGCTTTTTCTGCGCCAGCGGCTCGTAGCAGTTCCAACTCGGTCGCGTCACCATAGTAAACTTTGTAGCCATATTTGCGCATCATACTGACCGCGCTGACATCACGTTCCAGTACGGTAATGCGCATTTTGTTCGCCATCAATAAACGGCCAATCACCTGACCAAATCGCCCGAAGCCGACAATAATCACCTGTGGGTCATTATCTTCAACAAAGGGTTTCTCATCACTCTCTTCCTGCGCGTTGTAGCGACGAACCAAAATACGGTCAATAACCTGCATCAGCAACGGCGTAGTCATCATCGATAAGGTGACGACCACCAATAGCAATGCCAGTTGTTCTGCATTCAACACACGCTGAGAGAACGCCGCGGAAAACAGGACGAAAGCAAATTCGCCGCCTTGGCTGAGCACACCGGCAAATTGCAAACGGACCGAACGCCGCAAGCCAAACACCCGCGCCAAACCATACAAGATGGCACTTTTGATAAAGACCAGTGCCAAGACGCCCAGCAGTACATCCAGTAAATGGGTAAACAGCACGCCGAGGTCCAATGCCATGCCGACAGAAATAAAAAACAAACCGAGCAAGAGCCCTTTAAACGGCTCGATAGCGATTTCCAATTCGTGCTGAAACTCACTTTCAGCCAGTAATATCCCGGCGATAAATGTCCCCAATGCCATCGATAGCCCCAGGGCATCCATAAACAGCGCGGACCCCAGCACCACCAGCAATGCCGCAGCGGTAAAAACCTCACGTACCCCAGAGGCGACAATGTAGCGGAACAACGGGCGCAACAAATAACGGCCCCCAATCAACATACCGGCAAAAGCCGCAATTTTGAGGCCAATTTTGACCCAGTCATTGGCTCCCCCTTCGTTACCCGCCAGAATAGGAATCAAGGCTAACGCGGGGATCACCGCCATATCCTGGAACAGTAGAACGGAAAAACCGAGCTGGCCGCCTTCATTGCGGTTCATCCCCTTTTCCCGCATCAGTTGCAATGCCATGGCGGTAGACGACATCGCCAAACCTACGCCACCGATAACCGCTGCCTGCCAGGCGAACTGGGTAAAATAAAGCAATGCGCCCAGTACCGCGGCCGTTATCACGACTTGACCAGCACCGACACCAAAAATAGATCGCCTTAATTGCCAAAGTTTTGCGGGATTCAACTCCAACCCAATGATAAACATCAGGAAGACGACGCCTAGCTCAGAAAAATGTAGAATTTCGTCAACATCGCGAATAAATCCTAGCCCCCACGGGCCAATGGCAATACCCGCGATCAGGTAACCCAGTACCGCACCAATACCTAAGCGTTGGGCGATAGGGACCGCAACGACAGCAGCGAATAAAAACACTAGAACAGCGGTAAGTAGCCCTGTGCCCTCCATAAATCAGAGTCCTCTCGTGAGCGGTGACTGCAGCCATTGCACATAAGCTTGTGCGTGACTGGCGAGTGTTTCCGGCTTTTGGCGTCTGGCCCAGTAAATAATCATCGGATTAATCCAATGCATATGGCACATAGCCGCCGTCAATTCGAAAGGACGCAGAATGTCTTCCATTGGGTAACGGTTATATCCCCCAATACGGTAAGTTCCCTCCTGCTCACCGGTGGTAATCACCGAGCGCCAGTGCTTTCCCGTCAGTGCATGGCCGCCAACGCCATTGGCGAAACCACGTGCCAGTACCCGATCCAACCACTCTTTCAGTAATGCAGGGCAACTGTAAGTATATAAAGGATGTTGAAATACAATAACTTGATGATCACGTAGCAATTGCTGCTCATGATGAATATCAATAAAGAAATCCGGATAATGTGCATAAAGATCGTGCACAGTGACATGTTCTAACTGCTGTACCGGTTGCAGTAAAACCCGGTTAGCGACCGAGTCCTGTGATTCCGGATGGGCATACAGCAGCAAAACCTTCGGCGGCTGCAACATCATTCCCCTCCAAAGCGTCGTCAGGGTCCGGTTTTTCCGTTACCATGCTTCGCAAAGACTAAAAATAGGACACCAATCGTCCCGTTTATACCCAATACCCAACGTAATTGGCATTGCAGGTAGGTCGCCAGAAAACACCGCTAATGAGCTTACTCAAGTCAGTCATTAGGATGAGTGAACGTGGCTAACCCCTGTAACTTCAAGTGCAAAGGGGATGATAATTTAACATATCCTAAACATACGGCACTCTATGATTGTTTTTTCCTCGCTTCAAATTCGACGTGGTACTCGCGTCTTGCTGGACAACGCCACAGCTACGATTAACCCCGGTCAGAAAGTCGGCCTGGTTGGCAAGAACGGTTGTGGTAAATCGACTCTGCTGGCGTTGCTCAAAGGCGAACTGAGCGCCGATGGGGGCAATGTCACATTTCCCAATAACTGGGCACTGGCCTGGGTTAATCAGGAAACCCCGGCACTGGATATCCCGGCGATAGAGTATGTTATCGACGGTGACCGCGAATATCGCCAGTTGGAGGCCGAACTTCAGGCTGCCAATGAAAAAAATGATGGCCATGCCATCGCAACCGTGCACGGTAAGCTGGATGCCATCCATGCCTGGACTATCCAATCGCGTGCGGCCAGTTTGCTCCACGGGCTCGGGTTTTCTCAAGAAAAACTACAGCAACCGGTACGTTCATTTTCGGGTGGCTGGCGTATGCGTCTTAATCTGGCGCAGGCGCTGGTTTGCCGCTCTGATTTACTGCTCTTGGATGAACCAACCACTTGGATTTGGATGCCGTCATCTGGCTGGAAAAATGGCTGAAAAGCTACACCGGTACCTTGGTATTAATTTCCCATGACCGCGATTTCCTTGATCCTATTATCGATAAGATTTTGCATATTGAACAGCAAACGCTGAATGAATATACCGGTAACTATTCATCGTTCGAACGCCAGCGCGCCACCAAACTGTCGCAACAACAATCGATGTATCAGCATCAGCAAGAAAAAGTGGCGCATTTACAAAGTTATATTGATCGCTTCCGGGCGCAAGCCACCAAAGCCAAGCAAGCCCAGAGCCGTATCAAGATGCTCGAGCGTATGGAGCTGATTGCCCCTGCACATGTGGATAATCCGTTCCACTTCAGTTTTCGTACACCAGAAAGCCTGCCAGATCCCTTGCTGCGCATGGATAAAGTCAGTGCCGGTTACGGGGAAAACACCGTCTTACAGTCCATTAAACTCAACCTGGTGCCCGGTTCACGCATCGGTCTCTTGGGGCGTAATGGTGCCGGTAAATCAACGCTGATTAAATTATTGGCCGGGACGTTAGAACCGCAAAGCGGTGAGATCGCCCTGTCCAAAGGCATTAAACTCGGTTACTTCGCCCAGCATCAGTTGGAGTTCTTACGGGCTGATGAATCACCGTTGCAGCATATGAGCCGCCTGGCCCCTAAAGAGTCAGAGCAGCAATTGCGCGATTATCTCGGTGGTTACGGCTTTCAGGGCGATCAGGTGACCGACCCAACCGCCCGCTTTTCCGGTGGAGAGAAGGCGCGTTTGGTGCTGGCACTGATTATTTGGCAACGGCCGAATCTGTTACTGCTGGATGAGCCCACCAACCATTTGGATTTGGACATGCGACAAGCCCTGACCGAGGCTCTGATTGATTTTGAAGGCGCATTGGTGGTGGTTTCCCATGACCGTCATTTACTGCGCTCTACCACCGATGACCTCTATCTGGTGCACGACGGTAAAGTGGAACAGTTCGATGGCGATCTGGAAGATTATCAGCAGTGGCTGGTGGATTCACAGCGCCAGCAAAGCCAACAGGATAATCCGGCGAAGGAGCTATCGGGCAACAGCGCACAACAGCGTAAAGACCAAAAACGTCGCGATGCTGAATTCCGCACTCAAACGCAGCCACTGCGTAAGCAGATTATGACGCTGGAAAAACAGATGGATAAACTCAGCACTGAGCTGGCCGCTATCGAAGCACAGTTGGCGGATTCAGCACTGTATGATATTGCGCGCAAAGCGGACTTGACCCAATGCCTACTGCAACAAACGCAAGTGAAATCCAAGCTGGAAGAGACGGAAATGCAGTGGTTGGATGTGCAAGAACAGCTTGAAATACTGACTAAAGAGTTTAGCGATGCCGATATATAATATCGGAAATATAGATATAACATCGCGAATGTAAATATGGCATCGTGAATATAGTCGTGCGAATTGAGTTAGAGTCGCACGACTAGAGCGGCGTGATTTTTCGCGGTCTTATCACGCCCAGAGATTAAACAATCATGAACAGCGTTGATATCAGCGTCATTGTCCCCGTATACAATTGCGCAAATTATCTTACGGATCTGCTCGACTCACTGCGCAGCCAAACGGGCGTCTCGCTTGAGATTATTGCCGTTAACGATGGCTCTACCGATCACAGTCTCGCACTACTGGAACAGGTTGCTCATATTGATTCCCGATTAGTGATTATAAATCAGCAGAATCAGGGGCTTTCTGAGGCCCGCAATGTGGGGATCGCCAAGGCGAAAGGCAATTGGGTTGCCTTTGCCGATGGTGATGATTGGCTGGCACCCCATGCCCTGTCAACTTGGTTACAGCAGGTTAAACAGCAGAAGCTGGATGTCTTGATTGGTAACGGCTATCAATTTAGCAGTAACCCCGAGCGAAAACCGGTCACTCCCTTATTGGGTCAACAGCCTTGGGGAGCGACGCTCAATGGTCAACAATGGATTATCCTCAGTGTTAAACAAAAAGAGTGGCCACATTATGCCTGGTTGCAACTGATTCGCCGCGATGTGATCAGCACTCACCAATTACAGTTTATTCGCGATATGCTTCATGAAGATATTCTGTGGACCACCCAATTAGCACTCGTGGCCCAGCGTATCGGGTTCTGTGCCACGCCCTTCTATGGCTACCGTACTAATCCTGACTCAATCACTAACTCTCCCTCAATGCAGGCACTCCTACGCCGCGCCAATAGCTACGTTGATATTATCAACGCACTGGTTAAGATTGCCGCCAGCACCAAACCACCGGTGCGCGATGCCTTGCTATCTCATGCCAATCAAGAAAGTGGCCATCTTTTAGGGTTATTACGTAAAAAACTACCTGCCTCACCACAACGTACCGCATTGGCAATTCGCTTTATCACATTGGGTCTGCGCCCTGCACTATTCCGTGGTGTAACCAATCTCCATGAACTCTGGCGAGCAATACGTTGCTCATTCTTGATGGGTTCCTATGCCCGGCAAAAGCGCGCTGAATAAATAAGTTACAAATACTTATTCATTACACTGTATTTCCCTGGCACATATAAGGTTTAATTAAGCCCTGAAGCAATTAATGTGAATGGACTTAAATGCAGCGCATCTTGGTGATCCGAATTGATTTTCTCGGCGATATGGTTTGTACCACGGCGCTATTACATGCGCTGAAACAACGTTGGCCAGCAGCAGAAATCCACGTATTAGCGAATAAATATAATCAATCCGTGCTGGCACGTAATCCTGATGTCAGTGCGGTCCACACTTATGTTTACAGCAAACAATGTGAGAGAAACCAGCGGCCAGGCCGGCTCATGGCCCTTTTTGATCGGCTAGCATTAATTTGGCGGCTACGGCGTTTAGGCTTCGATCTGCTGCTCATTCCCAATGGTGGCATGAACAAAAACAGTATTCAGTTTGCCAAACAGCTCAATGTGGCAGATCGCCGTTGGCATACGGCTGAAACTGAGTTTGACGACCGTAATCCTGAACATGTTGCCACGCGGCCAATCCGTCACGAAGCCCTCTCGGGATTTGCACTGATGCCTGAACTGGGGCGGGTAGACATCGAAACACTTAAGCTGCATGTCTACCCAGAGCCACAATTGCAGGCAAAATGGCAGGCCGATCTTGGGGGAAAAGACCGGCCACGTGTCGGGCTATTTATCTCTAATAAATCCGCCCAACGGCGCTGGAGTTGGGATAAGTGGCGTCAATTGGCATTGAAACTCAATGCACAGGCTGAATTGCTCATTTTTCATGATCCAGCAGAACAACCATCCGAGCAGCAATTAGCGGGGCTAACCGCCCGTTGTCTGTCAACGCCATCCACTGACGACCTGATGGCGGCGATGAGCCAGTTGGATTTGGTGATTTCCGCCGATAGCGCACCGGTACATATCGGCTCCGCATTGCAAATACCCGTGGTGGCCTTGTTTGAATCCCGGCCAGAGAAGTACCTACGCTGGTATCCGCTAGGTGTTCGCCATGTGCTCGTCCATGCCGGGCCACAAGTTGAAGACATCCATGTTGATGCTGTCGAGTCTGCCGCCCGTTCACTGTTGACCACAGATTAATAACGCCATAGATCAGGGCCGGAACACCGGCCTATCACCCAGAATCGTCGCCCGATGCATCACCCGCCGCTGCGGTAGGTAGTCGGCATTGGCGTAATGCTGTGTCACACGGTTATCCCAAATAGCGACATCATCTTGCTGCCAGCGCCAACGGACCTGGAACTCCGGTTTAGTGGTGTGAGCGAATAAAAAACCCAGTAATGCCTCGCTTTCTTTATCACTCAATCCGATTATTCGAGTCGTAAACCCTTCGTTTACGAATAATGCCTGACGCCCACTCACCGGATGAGTACGTATCACCGGATGCAGTAATGGCGGGTTCTTCTCTTTTCCCTGTAACCAGCGTTGATGCTCTTCTGGCGTGGTGCGGTGCTTGTGTTCAGGGAAAGATTTAGTGAAATCGTGTTCGGCCTGTAACCCGGCCAATAGCTGTTTAAACGGGGCCGAAAGCGCGTCATAAGCGGCAATTCCGCTACTCCACAAGGTATCACCACCGGTTGTCGGCAGTTGTTTGGCGGCTAAAATCGCCCCTAATGGCGGCGTTTCGATAAACGTGACGTCAGTGTGCCAGTTGTCATTATCCGGTGGGTTATCGTCGGCGGTATCCAAAACGATAATTTCTTCACACTCTTGGGTATGCGGATAAACCGGGTGAATATGCAAATCACCAAAGCGCCCGGCCAGGTCTCGCTGCTGTAACGGTGTGATCGGTTGATTACGGAAAAACAGTACCTGATGTTTGAGCAACACATGATAAAGCTGTTCAAACTGGCTATCTCCCAACGGGTGCGCAATATTAATATTTTCAACCAGCGCACCAATATGCGGCCCCAAAGGCGTCACAATCAGACGTTCATTCATTGTTGTTCTCCATACCAAGGCGTTAACCGGCGTTGAATCGCCCGTAAACTTAACTCCATCCCAAAAGCAATAATGGCAATCACACTGATACCGGCAATGACCACATCTGTTGCCAAAAACTCACCGGCGGATTGCACCATAAAGCCCAATCCCCGTGTCGCGGCAATCAGCTCAGCGGCCACCAACGTGGACCACCCAACCCCCAGGCCGATGCGGATACCGGTTAAAATCTCCGGCAAGGCGCTGGGCAACACCACAAACCATAAAACCTGCCAACGGCTGGCACCTAATGCACGGGCGGCCCTCACTCGAACGTGTGCCACGCTGCGCACACCCGCAACCGCCGCCAACGTCACTGGCGCAAATATCGCCAAATAAATCAGTAGGATTTTTGAGGTTTCGCCAATACCGAACCAGATAACCATCAGCGGTAGATAAGCCAACGGCGGTACCGGACGATAAATCTCAATTAACGGATCCAACACACCACGAACGTTACTGTTCAGCCCCATGGCGATCCCGGTAGGGACCCCCAGTACCACTGCCGCCAACAACGCAACGAAAATTCGCCCAAGGCTAGCAGCCAGATGCTGCCATAGCGTGGCATCCATAAACCCTTGCGGGCTGGCAATGGTCCATAGCTGATGCAAGACCTGCTGTGGAGCAGGTAAAAATAACGGGCCGATAAGCTGTAACGCCGTGACTGCCCACCATAAAGCCACCACCGAAGCCAACGTGGCGATACTGATCCACAGCGTCTGATTGGCAGGTAAACGGCGGGGCGTTTTTTTCGGTGCATCTGCAGCGGGCAGATTAATCGCCTGATTACGTAACGTACTGTGCAGGCTCATATCAACACCTCCCGCTGTTGGAAGACTTTACCCAACACGTCTTCACGGCGGGCGATAAATTCAGGATCCGACTTAATAGCACGGCAAGGTTCACCCTCGGCATAGCGTTGACCAAAATTCAGAGACAACCGTTCAACCACCTGCCCTGGCCCTGGCGATAGCAGCAATAGCTCACTGGCCAGGAAAACCGCTTCTTCGATATCGTGGGTAATCAGTAAAATTTGCTTGCCGGTATCACGCCAGATGGTCAACAACAGTTCTTGCATCTGCTCACGGGTAAAAGCATCCAACGCACCAAAAGGTTCATCCAGTAGCAATAAACGCGGATCGACAGCCAGCGCACGGGCAATCCCCACCCGCTGGCGCATCCCCCCTGAGAGCTGCCAGATGAAGTGATGTTCAAATCCCGCCAATCCCACCCGGTTTAGCATTTTCAGGGCGGTTACCCGCCGCTGTTCTTTACTCATCCCCGCCAGTTGTAGGCCAAACTCCACATTACTGACCACATCACGCCACGGCAGGAGCCCCTCATTCTGGAACACCACGCCTCGCTCGGCACTCGGGCCACTGACCGGGATATTATCCAACGTGATAACGCCCGCTGAAGGGGTCATAAAACCAGCAATCAAATTCAACAACGTGGTTTTACCGCAGCCTGATGGCCCCAAGACCACAACCAACTGGCCGGATGCTATCTGCAATGACACATCCTGTAAGGCCGGTTTTCCTTGATATTCGGCCCACAGGCCACTCACGTTCAACATGATGGCTCCTAGGATTGCGGTGTCGCCTGGGATTGCGGTGTCGCCTGGATTTCTTTTACAAAACGGTCAGTGACAAAATCACGGTAGTCACTGGCAACTTGAGGGATCTTGCCTTGCTGTTTAAGGAACTCTGCAGTATCGCGGATAGCTTGATCCACCGGCTGACCTAATTGCGTTATCTGTTCAGCCACTGGCAAGTAAGTATTACCTTTTACCAGCGCTGGAACTTGCTCGGTGGGCACACCACTCAAGCGAGAGAGTGGGGCTAAATGCGCTTGATTTTGCAACCACTGTTCAGGGTTGTTCAGATAAGCGGCTTGTGCTGCCAATGCACTGCGGGCAAAGGCGGTAACAACTTCAGGATGGGCTTTGGCAAAGTCTTTGCGCACTACCCATACATCCAATGTTGGTGCCCCCCACTGGCCCACTTGGGCTGAATCGGTTAGTACCGTACCGGTTTTGGCTAATTCACTCACGGCAGGTGCCCAAACATAAGCGCCGTCAATATCACCACGCTGCCAGGCGGCGGCGATAGCCGGGGGTTGTAAGTTGAGGATGGTGACTTGGCCCGGTTTAATCCCCCAATGCTTCAACGCCGCCAGCAAGCTGTAATGGGCGGTAGAAATAAACGGCACAGCAATACGTTTACCAATCAAATCCTGTGGCGTTTTGATCTCTTTTTTCACCACCAATGCTTCAGAGCTACCCAGTTGTGAGGCCAGAAGGAAAACTTCAATCGGTACATTTTGACTGGCAGCGACAGCCAGTGGGCTGGAGCCAATATTACCAATCTGCACATCACCAGAAGCTAGCGCCCTGACAACGCTGGAACCGCTATCAAATTTGCGCCAATCCGCGTTGGCACCAGAGAGTTTGGCAAAACTGTTATCTGCCTGCGCGACCTTTGCCGGTTCAGCAGAGGTTTGATAAGCCACGATGACATCGACTGCCTGCGCGCTGGTGGCGAGCAGTAATGAAGCTGGCAGTAACGAGGCCAATAAAATCGTGCGGAGTTGTAAAAAGCTGCGTCTTGAAGCGGCAAGGGTTGCCGAAGAAAAAGTTATCGCCATGGTTTACTGACTCCGCTTGGTTAACTGCGTCATTAAGGACTGGGCGCAAGCGCCCTGAAATGACAGTGTTACCCGAGAGAGAGAGCAGCATAAAGGAATAAAAGAATATTGTTTATTCCTTTATGCGATAACAGATGTACTAAAAACTTTACCGGTATCGGTAACTGGCTGTTAACTCAAGCGCAACGTCACCTTTCATGCATTAATGCCAGATCAGTAAAACACACGCGGCGGTCAGCAGGCCCATTGAGATATTAAAGGTAAACCAAGCACGGCGGCTGCCGAGCAGGCGGCCAATCAGGGTGCCAAAACCCAGCCAAATAATCCCTGCCACCAGATTCACCATAAACATCCCCAGGCTTATCATCAAGATGGAGTGATTGTAGGCTGCGCCCGCCATGCTGAAACTGGCTACCGAGCCTAACCCCATCAGCCAGGCCTTTGGGTTAAGAAATTGCAATAACCAACCCTGATACAAACGTAGCGGTTTGGCTGGGGCCACATTGGTGTCTAATTTTTCATAGGCTGAAGTGGCAATTTTCCATGCCAGCCACAGCAGATACAAACTCCCCAAAATTTTCAATGCCAGATGGAGGGAGGGGTAGATCAAAATCAGGCTACCCACGCCAAAAGCCACCAGCAGCAGCATACTCTGCATACCTAACATAATGCCTAACATCAACCAGATAGAGCGCATAAAGCCGAAGTTAGCACCCGTAGAGGTAAGCAACATATTATTTGGACCAGGGGTAATAGCCGCGACCCAGAGAAAACCAACCATTGACAGAAATAAACTCAATTCCATGAGATGGGTGCCTCTCACCCAAAATGATGCGCGATATACCCATGAAGCTAACAGTGTGCTATTGATCACACAAGAGCAATCACATATATCCCATTCAGATTATGCATGAGACATTTCGCCCGCTGGCAGGGGCCAGCAACCCACACTTGCAGACATTGCTGCCGCGCCTGGTCAGGCGGCATGTGCAACTATCGCCCTATTGGCAACGGCTGGAATTACCGGACGGTGATTTTATCGATTTAGCTTGGAGTGAGAACCCCGAGTTGGCGCGCGAGAAGCCCCGAGTGGTGCTCTTCCACGGTTTGGAAGGGAATTTTTACAGCCCTTATGCCCACGGTTTGCTACGCGCCTGGCAAGCTGCAGGCTGGCTGGGTGTGGTGATGCATTTTCGCGGTTGCAGTGGTGAACCCAATCGTAAGTCGCGCATTTATCACTCTGGCGAAACCGAAGATGCGAATTTTTTCCTACATTGGTTACAAGAAACCTATGGACAGGTGCCTACCGCCGCCGTAGGCATATCATTAGGCGGTAATATGCTGGCTTGCTACCTGGCCAAAAAGGGGAAGAATAGCGGATTGCGCGCTGCGGTGGTGGTTTCGGCCCCCTTAATGCTCGAACCTTGTGCTGACCGTATGGACCAAGGTTTCTCTCGGGTCTATCAGCGCTATTTATTGAATCAGTTAAAGCTGAACGCGACCCGCAAGCTATTACAGTACCCAAATAGCCTACCGGTGAATTTATTCCAGTTGAAAAAATTGCGACGAGTTAGAGATTTCGATGATGCAATAACAGCAAAAATTCATGGATTTAATGATGCAGGAGATTATTATCGCCGTTGTAGCGCCCTGCCACTGTTACCGCAAATCCGTGTCCCGCTGCTGATTATTCATGCCAAAGACGATCCGTTCATGACCGCCGAGGTCATTCCGAATATCGAGACACTGCCGGACAATATTGATTATCAGCTCACTGAACACGGCGGTCACGTAGGATTTGTCGGCGGCTCGTTAAAACATCCACAAATGTGGCTGGAACAGCGAATTCCAGCCTGGCTTTCCCCCTATTTGGAGCAGCAGTCATGATCATTCCCTGGCAACAAGTGGACAGTGAAACACTGGATAATTTGCTTGAAGCCTTTGTATTACGCGAAGGCACCGATTACGGCGAACATGAGCGTTCACTGACAGAAAAAGTTGCAGACGTGCGCCGTCAGTTGGTCAGTGGTGAAGCCGTTCTGGTCTGGTCCGAGTTACACGAAACCATCAATATTATGCCCCGTGGTTCATTCCGTGCCGGTGCTGAAGAGCAGCAATAATTTGTACTCTTTCACCACGGCACTGAGTGAACAGCACAATAAAACAAGATGACAAGCCCGTCTCTTTGCCCTAAAAATAACCACTAACAACAAAAAGAATAGGCAATGGTCAGTGCCGCCACTGCAACCCCATGGAGTTAGCGCTAATATGTCAACTAAACATCCGGTTATCGCCGTCACTGGCTCAAGTGGTGCGGGTACGACCACCACCAGTCTGGCTTTTCGCAAAATTTTTCAGCAGTTAGATATTCGCGCAGCACAGATTGAAGGTGACAGTTTCCATCGCTATACCCGCCCAGAAATGGATGCCGCCATTCGTAAGGCGCGGGATCAAGGCAGACATATCAGCTATTTTGGCCCAGAAGCGAATGATTTTGGTCAGTTAGAACAAAGCGTGGCGGAATACAGCAAACACGGTACTGGCCGCTCGCGTAAGTATTTACATACCTATGATGAAGCAGTGCCTTATAACCAAATCCCTGGCACCTTTACTCCTTGGGAGCCGCTACCGGAACCCACGGATGTTTTATTCTATGAAGGGCTGCATGGCGGGGTCGTGACCGAGCATCATGATGTTGCAAAACATGTGGATCTGTTGGTCGGTGTGGTGCCTATTGTCAATTTGGAGTGGATTCAAAAATTAGTGCGGGATACCGGTGAGCGCGGCCATTCCCGTGAGGCGGTGATGGATTCCGTGGTGCGGTCAATGGACGATTACATTAACTACATTACGCCGCAGTTTTCACGCACCCACATTAACTTTCAGCGTGTTCCCACCGTTGATACCTCGAACCCATTTGCCGCCAAAGCTATTCCCTCGTTAGACGAAAGTTTCGTTGTGATCCATTTCCGTGGTTTGGATCACATCGATTTCCCTTATTTGCTGGCGATGTTACAGGGTTCATTTATTTCCAACATCAATACGTTAGTGGTACCCGGAGGGAAGATGGGGCTGGCGATGGAGTTAATTATGGCTCCGCTGGTTCAGCAACTGCTGGAAGGGAAGCAGATCGCTTAACTAATAATAAACTTCGGTTTTTTCTCCAACTAATCCCGTGTTTGACGAAGTGTTTGGCCGTTGATGCTCATTTAAAATACTCATTTTTAAGTGGCATCAGCGTAGCCGTTAAATATCACTTTTATGACGGCATCGAGTCCGTTAAAAAATTCATCTTTAACAACAACCAAGCTTTGCCTAACGGCATAATTTCAGGTCGATTACATACTTATTGGGCGCGATAAAAGATTTCCTTTCGCACTTTAAATACCCAGCTTCTTTTAAAGAAGAATCCACATAAAAAGAAAAAAACAGACTAAAAACCATCCCCAGAACAGCTATGTACGCAAGTATCTTACCGACACGATCATTATATATTTTTTCATATCCGATGATATACCCACCAGAGACCACAGATAAATAAAATAATAATGGTGAACCAGATAACAACAAAGATACAGCCCAAGAGAAATGCACTTCATCATTCATTTTAAAAAAATTAAAATAATGAGTTAATGAGAAAAACAAAGAAAATGAGGCGACAACAAACAATGATATCGCCCCACAGGCAACCGATATTTTGTTTTTATTAGCCACGACTGTATACCCCCCAAGTATTAAATATTTCATCTGGATGAGGTGAGCGCTGTTATTTTGGCCTAAAAACCCATAACCAAACCGGGCTATGGGTGGTTCACCATTTACGCGACTTCGCGTACCTCAAAGCTGTGGGTAATGGTTGCGGCTTTCCCCAACATCAGAGCAACAGAGCAATATTTTTCGGCTGATAGATCAACTGCGCGCTCCACCACTTTGTCCGTTAACCCTTTACCGCTGACGATAAAGTGCAAGTTGATTTGAGTAAACAGACGCGGGGCTTCTTCCCGACGTTCTGAGGTTAATTTAACCTCGCAATCCCGCACATTGTTACGCCCTTTTTGTAAAATAGACACGACATCAATGGCGCTACACCCCCCCGCTGACATTAATAGCATTTCCATCGGGCTTGGTGCCTTATCACCCGAATTTCCATCCATCAAAACTTGATGGCCTGACGCGGATTCGCCCAAAAATGTTAGCCCCTCAACCCACTTGACACGTGCTTGCATAACGCCTGCTCCCGGTTAAATTTTCTAATTTAGACTACCCTTTCATTTACAAAGTGGCAATGTAACTGGACGTTCATCATGCTGAAGCGATACAACACAAGACAGTAGCCTCATCCTGTGCTACAAACAGAATCGAAAGTGATGCTGTAGCAATTAAATTAGAGTAGAGATCAATACTCAGTGAAGGGTTTCTATTCGGTACGAACCTTGGCTATACCTTTCGGCAGTTGAGCAAGTTAATATGCTAAAAAGAAAGTGTATTCTATAAGCACGCCGTACAGGGAACTCTGAGCCCTGTTAAGTTAGGCAGCGATAACAACAGAGGATAACAGCGAATGGTTCTCGGTAAGCCACAAACAGACCCGACTCTCGAATGGTTCCTGTCTCATTGCCATATCCATAAGTACCCATCCAAAAGTACGCTGATTCACCAGGGTGAAAAAGCCGAAACGCTGTACTACATCGTGAAAGGCTCCGTTGCGGTGCTGATCAAAGATGAGGAAGGCAAAGAGATGATCCTCTCCTATTTAAACCAGGGGGATTTCATCGGCGAGCTTGGACTATTTGAAGAAGGCCAAGAACGCAGTGCTTGGGTGAGAGCAAAAACGGCCTGTGAAGTGGCTGAAATTTCTTACAAAAAGTTCCGTCAACTGATTCAGGTTAATCCAGATATCTTGATGCGCCTCTCTTCACAGATGGCGAATCGCTTACAAATAACATCGGAGAAAGTGGGTAACCTTGCTTTCCTTGACGTTACTGGACGCATTGCACAAACACTGCTTAATCTGGCAAAACAACCTGATGCCATGACCCACCCAGATGGAATGCAGATCAAAATTACCCGCCAGGAAATTGGTCAAATAGTTGGCTGCTCCCGCGAAACTGTGGGGCGGATACTAAAAATGCTGGAAGATCAAAACTTGATCTCCGCACACGGTAAAACGATCGTCGTTTACGGCACCCGTTAATTCCCTCTAAAAACCGGCGTTAAAGCTGAAGCTATTAGCGCCGGTTTTTCCCGTTTTCTGTGAGTAATAAATTTCTGGGGCCTATATGAAGTGGCAACGGCTTATTTATCATCCTGAAGTTAACTACGCACTACGTCAAACATTGGTCCTTTGCCTACCGGCAGCATTGGGGTTTGCTATCGGTGACTTACGGCTTGGGTTGATGTTTTCCCTGATACCTGCCTGCTGCAATATTGCTTCCCTGGATACACCGCACCAACATTTTTTCCGGCGTCTGATTATTGGCGGCGTACTTTTTACACTGAGCAGTTTCCTGACACAACAACTGTTGCTATGGCATATCCCCTTGCCTGTGATTATGCTAGGACTGGCATTGATAGTGGGTGTCAGCGGTACGATTAGCCCACTGAATGGCCGCCTACTTCCTGCTGCATTGATCGCCGCTATTTTCAGTCTCAGCATGGTGGGCCGCGCCCCTATCTGGCAGGCACCCTTGCTCTGTGCCGTGGGGACGCTTTGGTATGGCGTATTTAACTGGTTGTGGTTCCGGTTATGTAAAGACCAACCTATTCGCGAGCCACTGAGCCAGCTTTATCATTTATTGGCCGATTATTGTGATGCTAAATACAGCCGGCTTACCCAGCATCTTGAACCCGAAAAAGCGATACCACCGCTACTCGATAGACAACAAGGAATGATGGATAAAGTTAATCAGCTTTATCAACAATTTAACTTGTTGCACAACACCACCAAGAAAGAGCAAAAGCGTTTGTTGGGACTGTTTCAGATGGCGCTGGATTTACAAGAGCACATCACTGCAGCGCTGAATCAGCCAGAAGAAATGCAAGATCTGATAAAAAAGACGCCCATAGAAGCGGTGACTCAGAGTAATGCGCAAATTATTTCAGCCCAAATGCGCGCCATTGCTGATGACATTCTCTATCACCGCCGCACCGTAGAACACTTCACCGCGGGTGTCCCTTTAGCCGAGCTGGAAACGATCGCACAGCAAAATCCCGACAACCCGGTGGCACAATTTTGTTACTACCACATTAGCCATATCACCCAAATACTGAGCGACCGCCGTCCACTGTATAACCGCGACTTGATGTCCAGTCAGTTGTCGCAACCTTTTTGGCCTGCTCTGGTAAGTTATTTGTCGTTTAAATCCAGTGCGCTACGAGATGCCGCCCGAATAGGGGTGACACTGGCCGTAGGCAGTTATATTGGTGTATTGATCAACCTCCCCAAACCCTATTGGATTTTGCTCACAATAATGTTGGTGATGCAAAACGGTTATAACGCCACGCGAGTGCGGATCCATCACCGTGCGTTGGGCACCCTGGTAGGGCTGATACTGGCGGCGGGTTTGCTGCACCTACAAATGACAGAAATCACCACCCTCGGCATCATGTTACTGATCACACTGTTGTCTTATTTAGTACAGCGTAAAAATTATGGTCTGGCGGTCGTGGGTAGAACGATAACCGCCGTGTATATCTTGCAGTTATTGACCGGGGAAGGCGCTAACTTTTTAGTCCCACGTTTACTGGATACCTTGATCGGTTGTGCCTTGGCACTTGGCAGTGCGTTATGGCTTTGGCCTCAGTGGCAGAGCGGGTTATTGCGTAAAAATGCCCATCAGGCACTGGAGGCTTATCAGACGATCCTGCGTTTGCTACTGACCCCTCATCCTGACATTACGCAATTAGATTATGAGCGTTTTAACGTGAACAAGGCCAGTAACACCGTTTTAAGTTCACTAAATCAGGCAATGCAAGAACCGGGGTTCAATTCAAAATATTTGGCAGATATGCGCCTTTGGGCCACCCATAGCGAGTTGATTGTTTGCCATATCAATGAGATGACAACACTGATCAGAGAGAATCCATTGACTGAAGTGGACTCACCATCAACCGGTGGTCATACACTCATGAGCACTAAACTGGCCGCAAGCTATTTACAGCTATGTGAGATGGCCATCCAGTTGTGCCAACAACGGCTTGAATCGGATAATCTTGAGGACAATGATAGCGTCGTTCAGATACCCGATATGGCTCCAGATACCCAAGCCTCAGAGCTAGAACGTAATTTACGCAGGGTTCTATCACACTTAAACGTGATGCACACCGTTTCTGCCATGGCATGGCAACAGCAGCCACATCATGGCATATGGCGCAGCCGGAAGTTACGGGATAATACGTAAAAAGAGAGAGACTAGCGCCTCTGAGGTTATTGACAAAGTGACCGCGACGGAGAGAACAGGCAGATCGTAAAGACGCCGTAAATACATCCATGTAGGCTCGAGCCGCGCCATCCTTGGCGCGGACGCTTTACTCCTCTGCCTATCCTCACCGTTCAAGATCGCGTCATCGGGGTTTGTCAGCAGTCTGAGAGGCTAGCGCCTCTCCATAACGCGGTTATTGGCTGCTTAACCTTTGATCACACTCGCCATTGCTTTCTCCAACCGCGCCATCCCTTGCTGGATATCCTCCAATTCAATTACCAGCGAGGGCGCTAACCGCAGAACATCTGGACCCGCATTGAGGATCATCAAGCCGTTAGCGGCAGCGGCGGCCAGGAACTCACGCGCCTGCCCCCGGTATTTCGCGGTTAACTCCGCGCCAATCAACAACCCCATACCACGAATATCACTGAAAACATCATACTTGCTGTTGATGCTTTGTAGCGCCTGCACAAACAGACCATGGCGCTGTTCAATACCATTAAGTACCTCAGGGGTATTAATCACATCCAACGCTGCCTCAGCGACCGCACAGGCCAGAGGATTACCCCCATAGGTGGTGCCGTGGGTACCCACCGTCATCACTGAAGCGATCTCTTCGGTCGTTAGCATCGCACTGATTGGGAAGCCACCGCCCAATGCCTTCGCCGTGGTAAGGATATCCGGCGTCACACCATAATGCATATAGCTAAACAACTTGCCACTGCGCCCCATACCGCTTTGCACTTCATCAAACACCAGCAGGGCGTTATGTTGATCGCACAACGCGCGCACCCCTTGTAGGAACTCTGGCGTGGCAGAAGTGATCCCGCCCTCTCCCTGAATCGGTTCCAGTACCACGGCACAGGTGTGATCATCCATCACCGCTTTCACTGCCGCCAGATCATTAAACGGGACATGGATGATATCCGCAGGTTTCGGGCCAAAACCATCGGAATACTTTGGCTGCCCCCCGACAGAGACCGTAAACAGGGTGCGGCCATGAAACGCATTGTGGAAAGCAATAATCTTGGTTTTATAGGGGCTATGACGCTCAATAGCGTAATGGCGAGCTAACTTAAATGCCGCTTCATTCGCTTCAGCACCCGAGTTGGCAAAGAAAACCCGGTCAGCAAAGGTTGCGGCAATCAGCTTCTGTGCTAAACGCAGTGCTGGCTCATTGGTAAACACATTACTGGTGTGCCACAACGTTTCACCCTGCTGATGCAATGCGGATACCAGTGCCGGATGGCAATGGCCCAGTGCGGTAACCGCAATGCCACCGGCGAAATCAATGTACTCCGTACCTTGTTGATCCCACACTCGGCTGCCTTTCCCTTTTACTGGGATAAACTGCGCGGGTGCATAAACAGGCAAAATGACCTGATCGAATGTGTTGCGATTCACTGCTAACTTATCTGTCATTACGCTGCCCACCCTAATAAACCACTAAGCTGTTATTTATTGATGCGTGAAAATATACTCACAAAATATGCATAAAAAATCATCCGCAAGCAAATGATAAATGATGTCATGGGATAATATTGGCCCAACCGATTAATTTTTAAGAAAATTATCCAGTAATTGATGGCCCTGTTCACTGAGAATACTTTCTGGATGGAATTGCACCCCTTCCAGTGGCAATGTGCGATGGCGAATCCCCATAATCTCATCCATCTCACCGCCCCGCTCCGTCCAGGCAGTCAGCTCAAAACGGCCCGGTAGGGAGTCGGTGGCAATGACTAAAGAGTGGTAACGGGTCACCGTCAATGGCTGATTAAGCCCGCGAAAAACCCCTTGCCCAGAATGGCAAATCGCCGAGGTTTTGCCGTGCATCACCTGACGCGCACGCACCACGCGCGCACCAAAAGCCTGCCCCAGAGCCTGATGACCAAGGCAGACCCCCAGAATAGGCAGTTTATCGGCAAAGTGGCGGATAACCGCCAATGAGATCCCAGCCTCGTTAGGGGTACAAGGGCCGGGAGAGATCACCACATGTGAGGGAGCCAGTTGTTCAATATCCGTCAGTTGCAACTCATCGTTGCGCTTAACCATCACCTCAGTACCCAGCTCACAAAAATACTGGTACAGGTTGTAAGTAAATGAATCGTAGTTGTCGATCAGCAGTAGCATCGTTAATTTATCCCACTGATTATTAGAGTTATAAATGATTTAATAGATTCCCAACACCCACTATTCATTTTTATCTATACCCCAATTATCTATACCCCAAATAGTTTG
Source organism: Yersinia pestis (assembly GCF_900460465.1). Taxonomy (GTDB): domain Bacteria; phylum Pseudomonadota; class Gammaproteobacteria; order Enterobacterales; family Enterobacteriaceae; genus Yersinia; species Yersinia pestis. The sequence goes on from NZ_UAVH01000008.1 coordinate 508,529, forward strand.
TCAGCAGTCTGACAACCCACACAGTTGGTTGAAGTACGGCGTGGATAATATCTATGACTTCTTGATTGATATTTTTTGAGCCAACGTTACCGTTCTGGAAGCTTGCGCGGATATTGGCTATACCGGCCCCCCGCTTAGCGTTTGCGCCCCCCCGTAATTGACCCCAAAACACCGCGCAAAATTTGCCGGCCTAAATCCCGTGCCATGCTCTTGGCCGCAGTCTGCACAATACCGTCCCGCTTACCGCCTCGCGGCCCCGAGGAACCAAACAGTAAATCATTCAGCCCGCCCATTAAGCCACCACCACTACCCTGCTGATTCGTCGGTTGCTGAGGAACAGAAGGCTCCCCTTCAGCGGCACGCCCCATGGTAGAAAAGCCCCCCGCCGATAACTTTTCATAAGCAGACTCGCGGTCAATCATCTCTTCATAGCGACCATACAGTGGGGAATGATTGATTGCGTGATTACGTGCTGCTGCATCCAACGCGCCCATTTTTGATTGCGGTGCGATAACCATCGCCCGTTCAACCACATTAGGCCGCCCTTTCTCATCAAGGAAAGAAATCAGCGCCTCACCGACGCCCAACTCGGTAATCACCTGTTCAGCACTGAATGCCGGATTAGGCCGCATCGTCTGAGCTGCGGCTTTAACCGCCTTTTGATCCCGTGGCGTAAAAGCGCGTAACGCATGTTGTACCCGGTTACCCAGTTGGCCGAGGATCTTATCTGGGATATCCAGAGGATTTTGTGTCACGAAGTAGATACCGACCCCTTTCGAGCGGATCAGCCGCACCACTTGTTCAACCTTATCCACTAACGCCGCCGGGGCATCCGTAAATAACAAATGGGCCTCGTCAAAGAAAAAGACCAGTTTTGGCTTCTCCACATCACCCACTTCCGGTAGCTGTTCAAAAAGCTCGGCCAACAGCCAAAGCAGGAAAATGGCATATAACTTTGGCTGATTAATCAGACGGTCAGCAGCCAGTAAATTGATAACGCCCTGCCCGTGGCTATCTGTTTGCATGAGATCGTGAATATCCAGCATCGGCTCGCCAAAAAATTGATTGGCACCCTGCTCTTCCAAGGTGAGTAAACCACGCTGGATCGCGCCGATAGAGGCGGAGGTAATATTGCCGTATTGCGTACGGAACTGTTTCGCATTGTCCCCAACATACTGGACGATAGCACGCAGGTCTTTCATATCCAGCAACAGCAGGCCGTTGTCATCGGCGATTTTAAACACCAGTTGCAAAACACCACTTTGCACGTCATTTAAATCGAGTAAGCGGCCAAGTAGAAGCGGCCCAAGATCCGAGATTGTCGCCCGGATAGGATGGCCTTTTTCAGCAAAGATATCCCAAGGCACAATCGGACACGCCTGTGGCTGCCAATCCGTGACATCAATCGCGGCCAGACGGGCCTGTAGTTTTTCCGAATTCACCCCTTCAGCCCCGATACCGGATAAGTCCCCTTTCACATCCGCCAAAAATACAGGTACACCAATACGAGAGAACTGCTCGGCCATCTTTTGCAAGGTGACAGTTTTACCTGTACCGGTCGCACCGGTAATTAAGCCATGGCGATTTGCCAATGCCGATAAGATCACCAAATCACGTGAAGCTGGCTGAGTTTTCTCGGTAACCAGCGCTTTCCCAATAAGTAATGTGTTACTCATGATCTTTTTACTCCATCGCGGCTGAGGCTGAGGTAGAAACAGATAGCTTGATTATATACCCTTCATACTTGAAGCGGCTGCCGGGTTAGCTACGCTAAATCACCTCAGGGGTTCGGGGCATGAAAGCGGGTAATGGGGCCATTAAGGTCAGACTGCTGCCCCCAGAAGACTCGTACTAAAACGGTGAGAATAAGCGAAGAGTTGAGTGTCCGCGCCAAAGAGGGCGCGGCTTGAGCCTACATGGATATTATTTTTATGCGGGGAAGACGGCGTCTTTACAATCTGCTTCTTCCCTCCGCTGCGAGCTCTGTTTCAACAACCCCAATTAAGGTAAAACTTTTGCTGACAGGATAGTGATCGGTTTAACGGGTACATTCTGATAAGGGCCGACGTTTTCTGTCTGAACCTGAGAAATTTTTTCGACGACATCCATGCCTTTAACGACTTTACCGAATACCGCATAACCAAAGTCACGTTGGCCGTGGTCAAGGAAAGCATTGTCTGCCACGTTCAAGAAGAACTGACTGGTGGCGCTGTCTTTATCTGCAGTACGGGCCATCGAAATGGTACCACGTAGGTTACGCAGGCCATTATCTGCTTCATTTTTGATTGGTGTTTTAGGCGTTTTTTCTTTGAAATCTGCGGTAAAACCGCCGCCTTGAATCATAAAGCCAGGGATAACACGGTGGAAAATAGTGTTGTTATAGTAACCATTGTTAACATAATCAACGAAATTCTGGGTTGAAATGGGTGCCTTCTGGCTATTGAGCTCCAGCTCAATATTCCCGGCCGACGTTGTTAACAACACATGAGGCTCACCGGCAGCTAAAGCAGCAGGCGCTACGGCGCTGAGGGAACATAGGGCAATGAAGGTCACTAAAGTACGTTTAAACATTAACGGTTCCTTTCTATGGGATGCGGACAACGGAAAAGCGCTTTGATTCTAGAGAGCTGACCCACGCAATGCCACCCATTTACGGATATTTACGTAACAGAATGCACATTTTCACTGAAAACCCGCCACATCGGTAGATAAAGCGCACAATGGCGATTAATGAATAAAATTTAATGAGTCACCACATCCCAGACTCCAGCAAGATTCTGGAGTCTGGATCACGATTCTCTTACTTTCCCTCCTCCCGGTAGCCATTTTTGCGAGAAATATCTCATTTTGTTTTTGGTTACTCGCTAATCTGCTTCAAATGAGAGCGCTCTCATTTTGTTTTTCTGCAAGTATCAGGCCCGCAATGCAACAGGAAACTATCCATAAGCGGAGACCGTACAGAGACAGACTCACCTGATGAAAATCATGGTGAGCCTGAATTTATCCACAGATATGTTATTCACAAACATGTTACCCACAGACATGACTGAACTTTATCGCCGGCAGAGCCGTTTGGAGCCCCTACAATGAGCACGTTTAAAATAACCATTATTGGCGGTGGGAGTAGCTATACCCCAGAGCTAGTTGATGGGTTGATTCAGCGTATTGAACAACTGCCCGTCACTGAACTGGCACTGGTTGATGTCGAGCAGGGCCGCCAAAAGGTGGAAATTATTGCCGCGCTGACCCAAAGAATGCTTGCCCGTCATGGGTTGGAACAGGTCAAAGTCAGTGTCCACTACTCGCTGGATGAAGCCATTCGCGGTGCCCGTTTTGTCCTGACACAATTTCGTGTCGGCCAACTCCCTGCCAGGGCAGCAGACGAACGCTTGGGGTTAAAATATAACCTGCTCGGTCAGGAGACGACCGGAATTGGTGGCTTTGCCAAAGCGCTGCGTACCATTCCGGTGATGCTTGATATTGCTGCTAACGTTGAGCGATTGGCCCCCGATGCCTGGATCATTAACTTCACTAACCCAGCCGGCATTGTCACCGAAGCCGTTAGCCGCTATACCAAAGCGAAAATCATTGGTCTGTGTAATGTCCCGATCAGTATGCATCATATGATTGCCAAGCTCTTGCAAGCCCCCTACGAAGACCTCCAACTGCGCTTTGCCGGGCTGAATCATATGGTATGGGTACATGAAGTATTACAACGCGGGAAATATGTCACCGCTGATGTGCTGAAAATGCTGTGTGATGGGGCATCATTAAGCATGAACAATATTAAGGAAGCCCCATGGCCACCCGAGTTCCTGCAAGCAATGGGGGCCATCCCCTGCCCATACCATCGCTATTTCTACCAAACGCAAGACATGCTGGCAGAAGAGATGGCCGCAGCAGCTGAGCGTGGTACCCGTGCGGAACAGGTGATGCAGGTGGAAAAAGAGCTGTTCGCGCTGTACGCCGATCCGCATTTGGATACCAAACCAGAGCAGCTCAGCTTCCGGGGTGGATCATTTTATTCTGAAGTTGCATTGGAACTTATTCGTGCCATCCATAACAACTTAGGGACGCAATTAGTAGTAAATACAACAAACCGTGGCGCGATTCGCGGTTTATCTGATGATTCTGTGGTAGAAACTAACTGTATTATTGATGCAAAAGGGGCTCATCCATTAACCTTCGGCCCTTTACCGGTCTCTATGCATGGGCTAACCCAACAGGTAAAAGCCTATGAACGATTGACGATTGACGCGGCGGTACATGGCGATCGTCGCAGTGCCTTGTTGGCCTTAGTGACAAATCCACTGATTGCTAACGCCAGCATTGCTCAACCGTTACTGGAGGAGGTACTACAGGTGAATAAACCTTACCTGCCTCAGTTCTCCGGTTTGTGATGACCTAGCCAACGTCATTGGTGTTGTAGCACTATCAGTTCGGTTTATAACGACATCAGCTTGTTTGTAGCGACATTGGTTTTTTTGTAACAATATCAGTTTACTTGCAACAATATCAGTTTACTTGTAACAACATCGCTTTGCAGCAAGGCTGCGAATACCGCAGCAGCGTCAAGGACGAAAGGTATAAACTAACGATTATGGCGGCCATATATAGGGTCGCCGTTTCACCTTAACAGGAGCAAAAGATGGTTACACTGGAAGACGTCGCGGTATTAGCCGGGGTATCCCGTGCTACGGTTTCCCGCGTGGTCAACGGTGATACCAATGTAAAGGCCCTTACACGTGAAAAGGTTGAGCAGGCTGTCGCCGTTCTCGGTTATACCCCGCACCCTGCCGCACGGGCACTGGCATCCAGCCAAAGTAATACGCTGGGGTTGGTGACCACCTCATACCGAGGGGGCTTTTTTGGTGCCTTAATGGATTTTGTGCAAACAGAAACAGAATCCCAAGGTAAACAACTGTTGGTCACTCAGGGACGAGATAATGCAGATAAAGAATGGTTAGCCATTCAGCGGCTGTATAACTTACGCTGCGATGGGTTAATCCTGCATGTGCGCTTTCTCAGCGACGAAAGGCTGCGTCAGTTAGCTGCAGCAAACCGGCCTTTTGTATTATTGGATAGGTTGGTTCCTGATCTTGAAGCTCGCTGTGTGACCTTTGATCACCATCATGCCAGCCAAATGGCAACGCAGGTGTTGATTGATGCGGGCCATCGCGACATCGCCTGTATCAGCGGCTCTTCACAACGCCAATCCAGTGTTTTACGCATTCAGGGCTTTCTTGATGCCATGCAGTTGGCGGGCTTAGAACCCGTGGCTTGTTTGGAGGGCGTTTACGATCTGGAAAGTGGCTACCTGCGGGCTGACGAAATCCTCAAGCAACCCCGGCTACCGACGGCTATCTATTGCTGTAATGAAGAGATGGCCATTGGAGCATTACTGGCGATAAATAAACACGGTTTACAGGTGCCGCAAGATATTTCGCTGATTTGCTATGACAGTGGTGAGCGTGCTCCTTTTGTCTGCCCAGCCTTGACCAGCGTACACTTTCCAATCGTGGAAATGGCGCAATATGCTACACAGTTACTGATTGACCCGCTGATCCCTGCCGTCAATTTCCCACCCGCGATTATCATGCGTGATTCTGTTATGCCGCCGAAAACAGCGTGTTAATTGGTGTTGGTGTTGGTGTTGGTGTTAATTGTTATTGGTATTAATTGTTATTAACGTGGCAAGCCATCGCCTGCCACGTTCTGCTAGCGCATTCAGCCCCTTAGAATGTTAGGTTTAGCTTTGCCCAGAGAGTGCGGCCAGGCTCATTCAGAGGGGTATTAACTGAATAACCAAAACCGCTATTACCCGCCAGATTAAGATGTTCGCTGTAAGCCTTATTCAGCAAATTATCGATGCCGCTACTTAACTTCACTTGCTTATTCACCTTATAGGCGACGTTAGCCGACAGTACGCCGAACCCCGCACTGCTGGAAAAATCTTTACCGACGACATTCCCTTCGTTGATCGCCACCCGGTGCTGGCTATTGACCAAACGCCATAAGGCGGAACTGCTCCAGTCGCCTGCTTCAAATGTCAGCCCTAACCGCGCCTCAAGTGGTGGAATTTGCGGCAATGGCCGGTTATCACGGGTATTTTCCCCCCAGGCATAAGCCAGACTGGCATCAGCCTTCCAATACGGGGTGAGGGCATATTCCATCCCCATCTCGCCGCCCATAATGGTTGCGTTAATATTATCGGCCTGGCTGATGCGTAGATTTTTTGGATCATATTTAAACAGGATAAAATCATTAACCCGGCCAATATAAGCGGAGAGCCACCCCCTAAATTGTTCACCGCTGTATTGGCCACCGATATCAATCTGCGTGGTTTTTTCGCTTTTTACACCCTCAAAGGCGCTAGTAGAGCCTGCTGGCCCGAATTTTGGCGAAAACAGTTCCCAATAGTCAGGAAAACGCTCGGTATGCCCCAAGCCGGCATACAACATCACCGGTGCATTAGCCAGATTATGCTCAACACGCATAAAGGCAGCGGGGAGGGTAGCAGAGCGCGTCGGCTCACCTGCGCGGGTATAATTCGTCACTTGGTGACGGTCAAGACGCGCCCCGCTGATCAGTTTATTTTGTTCACTTGCCGCCCAGGTTAACTCACCGAACACCCCGTTATTCATGAAACGGGCGTTTTTATCCCAGTTCCCCTGTTTATTCTTGCGGTGTGTATTGGTTTGCATATCGGTACCCGCGTCCAGCTTTAGGTCCTGCCACAGCCAGGTCCCCATGACCCGACCGCCGAGCATCCGCCGGTCCAGATTGCTAGACATCGCCATCATCGGTGGGGTACGTAAGGTCTTGTTATCCATAATATGGTCTACGTAGGTGTAGTTAATTTTGGCTTCGATTTTATCCAGCACCTCGCCAATATTACTTTTCTCAACACGGGCCGCCAGGCTCTCACGCAGGAACTGAGAACCATCCATACCGCGACCGCCATAACGGGCTTCACCATTCCCTTTTCCTACCGACAGCTCAAGTAATGTATCGGTATCGGGTGTCCAGCCCAACGCCATATCCGCATTCCACTTATCCCATTGAGAGGGCACGCGAACATTGTTACCGTCTTTATAATCAGCAGCCCGAGACTGATTCCCCATCATCCGCAGATAGCCCTGCTCGTTACCCAAACTGGCATCAAGATTTTTATCCCAGCGCCCATTAGAACCGGCTAACACACTGGCATTACCTTTGACGCCAGACTGGTCAAAATGTGGGCGCTCCCGTTCAAATAAAATGGTCCCGGCAGAAACCCCCGGCCCCCACAGCACCGATTGCGGCCCTTTGACAACCGTGAGTAGATCAAAACTTTCTGGTGAAATATACGAGGTTGGCGCATCCATTCGCGATGGGCAGGTACCCAAAATCTCAGCACCATCGGTCAGAATTTTTAGCCGTGAGCCGAACATGCCACGGAACACCACATCACCATTGGTCCCCCCGTTACGGACAAGTGAAAAACCGGGAATGGTCCTCAGATAATCAGTACCGTCACTGGCCGGTACTGGCTGGCGGGGCACTTTAGGCGATGTGACAACCACCAGTGGCGAATACAGAGGGGCTGTTACCGTGATGACATCAGCGTCATTGAGTTTTTTATTACTGTTATGCGTGCTTGATATATTAATGGCTGAGCGATTCATTGCAGCCAGACTCGTAGTATCGGCAATGGCATTTGAAGCAATGGCATTTGAAGCAAAGGCAGAAATAGCCGAAGTAACCGCACACGCTAATAACTTCTTTTTACAGACTTTATTTTTCCCAGATATCATTACTTCCCCTTAGGCAATACACATTGTTCCGGCGGGATATTTACCCATACCAGAAAAGTGGTTTTATATTTTTTCGCTTTCTATCAGGAATAATTGGATCGAAAAATCGCGCTTATCGTAGCGGAGCCAACATCAACGTAACCTCAAATTTAAGGCAATTAAGAATTCTTATCGTTTAGCTCGCGAAACAACCTCTTACAAGTCACTGTTAATAGCCATTTCATTTCATTAATTGCACCAAAAACTGAATGTATCTCACAAAAAATCATTATGTCTGTGCTAGGATCCGCTGCCTTAGCGCTAAAACGGGGTTTAACACCTTTTTAGTCCTATATCCGTTTTAGCAATAATCATTTTTAAACTAGATACCCGAAGGTATTGGCGTTGCAATAAAGCAGCAAACACGTGCCGTTAACCATCCTGTGGTGACAAGAATGCTGTAGCGCCAAAGAGGAAGGGTAAATACTGACATACAGGCCACACCTATGAACAACAGCAATCGCATTCGGCTCACTTGGATCAGTTACTTGTCTTACGCCCTTACTGGCGCGTTAGTTATTGTCACCGGGATTGTGATGGGGAATATCGCAGAGTATTTCAATCTGCCTATTGCCAGTATGAGTAACACATTTACTTTTCTTAACGCGGGTATTTTAATTTCTATTTTCCTCAATGCCTGGTTGATGGAAATCATCCCGTTAAAACGCCAGTTGGTCTTTGGTTTCATTTTGATGTTGATCGCTATTGCCGGATTGATGGTCGGCCATAATTTAATGATCTTCTCAATCAGCATGTTTATTTTCGGGGTGGTCAGCGGGATTACCATGTCGATAGGCACCTTCTTGGTCACCCATATGTACGAGGGTCGCCAGCGCGGTTCACGACTGCTGTTTACCGACTCCTTTTTCAGTATGGCGGGGATGATTTTCCCAATCGCGGCAGCCATGCTGCTGGCGCGTCACATTGAATGGTATTGGGTCTACGCCTGCATCGGCCTATTGTATGTCGGGATTTTCGTGCTGACTCTGTGCTCTGAGTTCCCGGTTCTTGGTCATAAAGCCACAGACCAAAGCAAGCCAGTGGTGAAAGAGAAATGGGGAGTTGGTGTGTTGTTTCTGGCGATTGCTGCCCTGTGTTATATCCTCGGCCAACTCGGTTTTATCCAGTGGGTCCCCGAATATGCAACCAAAACCTTCAATATGAATATTAGCCAGGCAGGCCAATTGGTCAGTAACTTCTGGATTTCATACATGATAGGGATGTGGATATTCAGCTTTATCCTGCGCTTCTTTGACCTGCAACGTATCGTAACCGTGCTGGCGGCCATGGCAACACTGGCGATGTATCTGTTTGTCAGCACCGATAACCCTGCATACTTGAGTTACTACATTTTGGCGTTAGGTTTTGTTTCCAGTGCCATTTATACCACGCTGATTACACTCGGTTCGCTGCAAACCAAAGTGTCTTCACCCAAGCTGGTGAACTTCATTCTGACCTGCGGTACCGTAGGGACCATGCTGACCTTTGTGGTGACGGGTCCAATCGTCGCCAACAACGGTGTACATGCCGCACTGGAAACGGCAAACGGTTTGTATTTGGCGGTATTTATCTTGTGTCTGGCATTAGGTTTCTTCACCAAACACCGTAGTCACGGCCACGTGACCCACTGATTTATCTGCGTTACCGCCCTGCCGCCGCCAAGGTGGCAGGGTATTGATGATTCACTAATGCCGTAAACATCGAAAATCCTACCGTTAACGCCGAAAATCCACGATCTCTTCCTGCCCCAAATAGATCCGGCTCTCTGCGGGTTGCGTCTTCGCGATCACCACACCATGACGAATAGAGTAACTGACGGGAACCTGCCGCCGTAGAGCATCAAAACCATTTTCTGCGGGTAGAATAATCAGGTTGGCGCGGTTACCAGGCTGCAAACCATAATCTGCTAAATTCAGCGTCTTGGCACTGTGGGTGGTTATCAGATTCAGACCATCATTAATTTGTTCATATCCCATCAACTGACAAATATGTAATCCCATATGCAGCACCTGCAACATATTGGCGGTACCTAGCGGATACCACGGGTCGAACACATCGTCATGGCCGAAGCACACATTAATCTCGGCAGCCAACATCTCTTTGACCCGCGTGATACCACGCCGCTTCGGATAAGTATCAAAACGGCCTTGCAGATGAATATTCACCAGCGGGTTGGCGACAAAATTAATGCCCGATAATTTCAGCAAGCGGAACAGCCGTGATGTATAGGCACCATTATAAGAGTGCATCGCCGTGGTATGGCTGGCGGTTACCCGTGCGCCCATATTTTCGCGAAGGGCCAGCGCCGCCACGGTTTCGATAAAGCGCGATTGCTCATCATCCGTTTCATCGCAATGAACATCCACCAGCCGCTGATATTTTTGCGCCAATGCAAACGCGATATGCAAAGATTCCACGCCATATTCGCGGGTAAATTCAAAATGGGGGATCGCCCCCACCGCATCCGCACCCAAGCGCAGTGCCTCTTCCAATAACGCCGCACCATCAGGATAAGAGAGGATGCCCTCTTGTGGGAAAGCCACAATCTGCATATCAACCCAAGGGCTAACCTCTTCTTTCACCTCCAACATGGCGCTCAATGCCGTCAAGTGTGGATCGGAAACATCAACATGCGTTCGGACATGCTGGATACCGTTGGCTATCTGCCATTTCAATGTTTGCCAGGCCCGCTGCTTCACATCCTCGCGCGTTAGTCGCGCTTTGCGCTCCGCCCAACGTTCAATTCCCTCAAACAGAGTTCCCGACTGATTCCAACTCGGTTGCCCAGCGGTTTGAGTCGTATCCAGATGAATATGCGGCTCAATAAATGGCGGGAGCGCCAAACCGCCCTGCGCATCCAGCACACCTTGCCCTGTTAGGGATTGCTCCGGCTGAGGCTGAATCAGGCTGATTTTGCCTTCCGCTATCGTTATCTGCCACAGCCCCGCTAACCCTATACGACGCACATTATTTACCGTCGTTAATGAATAATTCGGTACAGATTGCCCTGCCATCAATGCCTCCACTCTCTCTTTCCTCCTCTCGTCATCACGAAAAGCGGTTTTCTTTAGCTTACCTGAGCCACCGTCGCCTGCCCGATTTTCTTTTACTCATAATCATTTTCTCCTTACTCATAATAATTTTCTTTTATTTGTAAAAATCCCAAAGCTGATACCTTTCAGCTAAAGATGAACAAAATCCACAACTTATCAAAAAAGCTTAAAAATCATCTATCTACCACCTTAGAGGTATATGAGAAGCAAATTGATTTACATCAAGAAACGCGTCTGGCGGAAGGCTAAGGTGAGTGTAGAAAATTAAAAATTGAGATAAAAATGAGCAAAATAAAAATTGCCATCATTGGCAACGGCATGGTCGGCCACCGCTTTATCGAAGACTTATTGGATAAAGCGGATAAGGACCAATTTGATATAACCGTATTTTGCGAAGAACCCCGCATTGCTTACGATCGCGTGCATCTTTCCTCTTACTTCTCTCATCATACCGCAGAAGAACTGTCACTGGTTCGCGAAGGCTTTTATGAAAAACAGGGCGTGAAGGTGCTGGTGGGTGAACGCGCCATCACGATCAACCGTGCTGAAAAAGTGATTCACTCCAACAGTGGCCGAAGCCTGTATTACGACAAGTTGGTGATGGCAACGGGTTCTTATCCGTGGATCCCACCTATTAAAGGTAGCGAAGGGCAAGATTGCTTTGTTTACCGCACCATTGAAGACCTGAATGCCATTGAGGCCTGTACCCGTCGCAGCAAACGTGGTGCCGTCATTGGCGGTGGCCTATTAGGGCTGGAAGCCGCAGGGGCATTAAAGAGCCTCGGCGTTGAAACCCATGTGATTGAATTTGCTCCCGTCCTAATGGCTGAACAGCTTGATCCGATGGGCGGTGACCAACTGCGTCAGAAAATTGAACGCATGGGGGTCAGAGTTCATACCGGTAAGAATACCCAAGAAATTGTACATTCCGGCCAAAATAGCCGCAAAACCATGTTGTTTGCTGATGGGACGCAGTTGGAAGTTGATTTTATCGTCTTCTCCACCGGTATCCGTCCGCAGGATAAACTGGCGAATCAATGTGGTTTAGCCACTGCCCGCCGTGGTGGTATTGCTATCAATGATTATTGCCAGACATCCGATCCTGATGTCTACGCCATTGGCGAGTGTGCGTCATGGCAGGAACGAACTTTCGGGCTGGTCGCGCCGGGTTATAAAATGGCGCAGGTTGCCGCAGACCATCTGTTAGGCCGTGAGAATGCTTTCCTCGGTGCTGATATGAGCGCCAAACTGAAGCTGCTGGGCGTGGATGTTGGCGGGATTGGTGATGCCCATGGCCGTACTGAAGGTGCACGCAGCTACGTTTATCTGGATGAAAGCAAAGAAATTTACAAGCGTTTGGTGGTCAGTGCCGATAACAAAACCCTATTGGGTGCCGTACTGGTTGGCGATACCACCGATTACGGTAATCTGCTGCAACTGGCGTTGAATAACATCACATTACCGGAAAACCCAGACAGCCTGATCCTGCCCGCCCATGCAGGTAATAAACCCACCATCGGGGTGGATTCCCTGCCAGATAGCGCCCAGATTTGCTCCTGCTTTGATGTGACCAAAGGCGACATTATTCGGGCGATTGGACAGGGCTGCCAGACTGTCGCCGCGCTAAAATCCGCGACCAAAGCCGGGACCGGTTGTGGCGGCTGTATTCCGCTGGTCACCCAAGTATTGAATGCCGAATTAAGTAAGCAAGGCATTGAAGTTAATAATCATTTATGTGAACACTTCGCCTATTCACGCCAAGAACTGTATCACTTGATCCGCGTTGAAGGGATTAAGACGTTTACCGAATTACGGGAAAAATACGGCAAGGGCTACGGTTGTGAAGTCTGTAAACCGACGGTCGGTTCACTGCTGGCGTCGTGCTGGAATGAGTATGTGCTGGAGCCACAGCATACGCCGTTGCAGGATACCAATGATAACTTCCTCGGTAATATTCAGAAAGATGGCACCTACTCGATTATTCCTCGTTCACCAGGCGGTGAAATCACACCGGATGGCCTGCTCGTCGTTGGTCAGATCGCCAAAGAATATAACCTGTATACCAAACTGACCGGTTCCCAACGGATAGGGATGTTTGGCGCACAAAAAGATGACCTACCGGCTATCTGGGCACGGTTGATTGACGCGGGCTTTGAAACGGGTCATGCCTACGCCAAAGCACTGCGTATGGCAAAAACCTGTGTTGGCAGTACCTGGTGCCGCTTCGGTGTCGGGGATAGCGTTGGCTTTGGTGTGGCCTTGGAACATCGCTACAAAGGTATCCGCGCACCGCACAAAATAAAATTTGGCATCTCTGGTTGTACCCGTGAATGCGCAGAAGCTCAGGGCAAAGACGTGGGGATCATCGCCACTGAAAATGGCTGGAATCTGTATGTCTGCGGCAACGGCGGCATGAAACCGCGTCACGCGGATTTACTGGCAGCCGATTTGGATGAAGAGACGCTAATGCGCTATCTCGACCGCTTTATGATGTTCTACATCCGCACCGCCGATAAACTACAGCGCACCTCCGTCTGGCTGGAAAGTTTGGAAGGGGGGATTCGCTACCTACAATTGGTGATCCTTGAGGACAAACTGGGCATTAACGATCAACTGGAAGCAGAGATCGCCCGTCTGCGCGACAAGGTCGCCTGCGAGTGGAAAGCCACTGTCGAGAACCCAGCAGCACAAGTGCGTTTTGCCCACTTTATTAATAGCTCATTGCGTGACCCGAATGTACAAGTCGTGCGCGAACGAGAGCAACACCGCCCGGCCCGCCCAGATGAACGCATCCCGGTCAGGGTTCTGGAACTGGAGGATAACGCATGAGCCAGTGGATCCCACTATGCCCGTTAAATGACATCTTACCCGGCAGCGGTGTTTGTGGCCTGATTAAGCAACAGCAGGTCGCGGTCTTCCGCCCTTATGCTGACGAACAGGTTTTTGCCATTAGCAATATCGATCCTTTTGCACAAGCCAGTGTGCTATCGCGGGGATTAATTGCAGAACATCAAGGTGAGTTATGGGTCGCCAGCCCACTGAAAAAGCAGCACTTCCGTCTGCGTGATGGCTTTTGTTTGGAAGATGAAGATCGCTCCGTGACCCATTATGACGTGCGAGTGCGCGACGGTATGGTGCAAGTCAACGCGTAACACAGACAAAACGTAAGCAGCATAGATAGCGGATCAATCCAGCTAACGCTGGGTTCTCAACAAATTACTTTTAATCATCCCCTACGTCGTGGGTATTGTCGTTGATATTGTCGTTGATATTGTCGTTGATATTGTCGTTGATATTGTCGCAAGGCAGTAAACACCGCTGCGGCACCAAGAACGAAGGGGGTTTGGGAAAAACATGTACACTGACACCATCAATAAATGCGCGGCCAATGCGGCCCGAATCGTCAAGCTGGCCAAAGAGAGCCCACTAGGTTTTTGGATTGGTTCCGCCATGGCGGGTGCCTATGTGGGCTTGGGTATCATCCTGATTTTCACCTTGGGTAACCTCATCGACCCCGCCCTTCGCCCATTGGTGATGGGGGCCACCTTTGGTCTGGCTCTAACATTAGTCATCATTGCCGGTTCTGAATTATTTACCGGTCACACCATGTTCCTGACCTTCGGTGTGAAAGCAGGCACCATCAAATCCAGCCAAATGTGGGCAGTATTACCGCAAACCTGGTTGGGAAATCTACTGGGGTCGGTTTTCGTTGCCCTGCTCTATTACTACGGTGGCGGCAACCTGCTCTCCGTGGACACCAGCCTAGTACACACCGCGGCACTGGCAAAAACCACAGCACCGGCGATGACCTTATTCTTTAAAGGCGTCTTATGTAACTGGCTGGTTTGTCTGGCGATCTGGATGGCGATCCGCGTTGAAGGCGCGGCGAAATTTATCGCTATCTGGTGGTGTTTGCTGGCCTTTATTGCCTCGGGTTACGAACACTCCGTAGCGAACATGACCTTGCTTGCGTTGTCTTGGTTTGGCCATCACAGCGAGGCATACACCTTAAGCGGCATCGGCCATAACCTGTTATGGGTCACGCTGGGTAATACCCTGTCAGGCGCGGTCTTTATGGGCCTGGGTTATTGGTATGCCACCCCTCGGGCGCAACGGCCACAACCGGCAACGATTAACGCCCCACACAGCGCAAAATCATAATAATTTGGCAGCGTTTTGCCCTGCGATAATTAGTTGCCCTGTAATAATTAGTTGCCCTGCAACAGACTGAAAACTGAAGGATTGCCGATGGACTACTTCCCGATCTTCTGCCAACTGCAACACAAAGCCTGCCTGCTGGTTGGCGGTGGAGAAATTGCTGAACGCAAAGCGCGGCTGTTATTGGATGCAGGTGCGTTAGTCACCGTCAATGCCTGCGAGTTCACCCCCCAGTTTCACCATTGGGCAGATCAGGGGCAACTTTCATTAATCAGCGGTGAATTTGTGCCCGAACTGTTGGCCGATAAATGGCTGGTCATTGCCGCCACCGATCAGTTGTCCGTCAATGCATTAGTCTATCAAAGCGCCAACCAGCAACGGATCTTCTGCAATGTGGTTGATGATCCGAAACGCACCAGCTTTATCATGCCATCTATTATTGATCGCTCCCCCATCATGATCGCGGTCTCCTCTGGCGGTAAAGCGCCCGTGTTGGCCCGGTTGTTACGCGAAAAACTGGAAGCCCTGTTACCGCAACATTTGGGGCAACTGGCGGGGAACTTACGCCAGCGGGTGAAGCAGCATTTTACCGTGATGACCGAACGTCGCCGGTTCTGGGAAAAGTTGCTGACCCACGACCGTCTGGCACAATCTTTAGCCAATAACGATCACGTGCAAGCCGATCAACATGTTGAACAACTGTTTAGTGCTCCACTCACTGATCGTGGCGAAGTGGTGTTGGTCGGTGCAGGGCCGGGAGATGCTGGTTTATTGACCTTAAAAGGGTTGCAGCAGATCCAACAGGCCGATGTGGTGGTCTATGACCGGCTGGTCTCCGATGAGGTGATGAATTTGGTCCGGCGTGATGCCGAGCGCATCTTTGTCGGCAAACAATCGGGCCACCACTGTGTGCCGCAAGAGCAAATCAACCAAATCCTGTTACAGCAGGCACAGTCAGGTAAGCGGGTAGTGCGTTTGAAAGGTGGCGACCCGTTTATTTTTGGTCGGGGCGGCGAAGAGTTAGAAGAGTTGGCGGGCTACGGTATTCCTTTCTCCGTGGTCCCAGGCATTACCGCCGCATCCGGTTGCTCGGCTTACAGTGGTATTCCACTGACTCACCGTGACCATGCGCAAAGCGTGCGACTGGTCACCGGTCATGCCAAAAAAGAGGGCCAGTTAGATTGGGCAAATCTGGCGGCAGAGAAACAAACATTAGTTTTTTATATGGGGCTATCGCAGGCTGGAGAGATCCAACAGCAATTGATTCAACATGGTATGCCAGCGACCACTCAGGTTGCCTTAGTCGAAAACGGCACCTCACGGCATCAGCGGGTTGTGAGTGGCGAGTTAAGCCAATTGGCCTTACTCTCCCAACAGGTCAGTAGCCCTAGCCTGATTATCGTCGGTAGCGTGGTCAGCCTACGGGAAAAACTGAATTGGTTTTCCAGCCGCCATCACGATGATCAGCCCAAAGTGACTGAATGTGTGGCTCATGTTGGTTAAGGTTAGCGGTGTAGTTAAGGTTAGCTATGCAGTTAAGGTTAGCTATGCAGTTAAGGTTAGCTATGCAGTTAAGGCTGGCTGTGTGAGTAATATGGGTTAATGCTGATTAATGAGGGGGAAATTTCCCCCTCACATTACTGATGCGTTGTGATCGTTACGGCTGCGCGACAAAACCGATGGCTTCGTACACTTTAGCCAAGGTTACTTGTGCGCGGGCACGGGCCTTGGCGGCACCTTCACGCATCACATCTTGCAACAACGCCTCATCTTCACGATAAGTACGATAACGCTCTTGTAGCTCGCTCAACATGCCAGAAACGGCATCTGCCACCGCTCCTTTCAAATGACCGTACATCTGGCCAGTAAACTGCGCTTCCAGCTCTGGGATCGATTGACCGGTCACACCAGACAGAATATCCAGCAAATTAGACACGCCGGCTTTTTTCTCTACATCATAACGAATGAGCGCAGGTTCATCAGAGTCTGTCATGGCACGCTTAATCTTTTTAACCACCGATTTAGGATCTTCCAGTAACTCGATCACATTGTTACGGTTGTCATCCGATTTAGACATTTTCTTGGTCGGATCCTGTAAAGACATGACGCGGGCGCCAGCTTTAGGAATAAACGGCTCAGGGATTTTAAAAATATCGCCATACAGATTATTGAAACGACTCGCAATATCGCGGCTCAGCTCCAAATGCTGCTTTTGGTCTTCCCCCACCGGTACCTGGTTGGTTTGATACAGTAAAATATCTGCCGCCATCAACACCGGGTAATCGAACAAGCCCGCATTGATGTTTTCTGCATAGCGCGCCGACTTGTCTTTGAACTGGGTCATGCGGCTCAGTTCACCAAAGTAGGTATAGCAGTTCAACGCCCAGCTCAATTGAGAGTGTTCAGGTACATGGGATTGAACAAAAATGGTGCTCTTCTTCGGATCAATACCGCAGGCCAGATACAGCGCCAGCGTATCTAATGTTCTTTTTCTCAACAGTGCCGGATCTTGGCGAGCCGTAATTGCATGCAGGTCAACAATGCAATAGATGCAATCATAATCATCCTGCATCTGTACCCACTGACGAAGCGCACCCATGTAATTACCAATGGTCAATTCGCCGGACGGCTGTGCGCCGCTGAATACGATAGGTTTACTGGATACAGTGGGTTTGCTTAATACCATGGGTTCACTCATTTTATACTTCCTGATCTTTTAAAGATGGTAGCCCAATGGCGGGCAACAGGTCGGCAAAATGCGCCAGCACGCAGTCTGGATGACTGGTGGCAATCGCTTCACCGTAGTTATATCCATAGGTCAGCCCAATACAAGGGCAACCCGCCGCCTGTGCGGCCATAATGTCATTACGCGAGTCACCGACAAACAGCATTTCACGGGCATGTAAGCCAAGTTTTCCCAGCAATAAATACAACGGGGCCGGATGCGGTTTCTTCACCACCACATCATCGCCCCCAATGATGACTGAGAAATAGTCTGAGATCCCCAATGACGTTAGTAAAGGGGCAACAAACGGTGTTGGCTTATTGGTAATGAGGCCTATTGGCAAACCATTGGCAGCCAATTGAGCTAAAGTGGCTTTCACTTGCGGGAATAACTGGCTCCCCTGCTCAACGGTTTTGGCATAATAGTGATCAAACAGCTCGCGGGTCTGTGCCACAAGCTGAGCATTATGTTCACGCCCTGCCCAATGCAACGCGCGCTCGACTAAGACATCTGCGCCATTACCAATCCAAGTGGAGACTAACGCTTCACCAGCGGCAGGCAACCCCTGATGCGCCAACGCCATATCAATTGCACGGGCCAGACCGGGCGCGCTGTCGACTAATGTGCCATCCAGATCGAATGCAACACCACGAATCGCCTTAAACTTAACCATTAGCCGCCATCGCCAGTTCATTGCGCATGGCATCGATCACCGCAGCATAATCGGGTTGATTGAAAATCGCGGAGCCAGCAACAAACATATCGGCACCTGCTGCGGCTATTTGGCGAATATTCTCAACCTTAACACCGCCGTCCACTTCCAAACGGATGTCATAACCGCTGTCATCAATCAACTTACGCACCTGACGCAGCTTATTCAGGGTTTCAGGAATAAACGATTGACCACCGAAACCGGGGTTAACTGACATCAGCAAAATGACATCCAGCTTATCCATCACATAGTCAAGATAGCTCAGGGGAGTCGCTGGGTTGAACACCAGACCGGCCTTACAACCACTCTCTTTGATCAATTGCAGCGTGCGGTCAACGTGTTCAGAAGCTTCGGGATGGAATGTAATATAGGTTGCACCGGCTTTGGCGAAATCCGGGACGATACGGTCAACCGGTTTAACCATCAGATGCACATCAATAGGTGCGGTGATCCCGTAATCACGCAGAGCCTTGCACACCATCGGCCCGATGGTCAGGTTAGGAACATAGTGGTTGTCCATCACGTCAAAATGCACAATATCAGCACCTGCGGCGAGTACCTTCGCGGTATCTTCACCCAGCCGGGCAAAATCAGCTGACAGAATAGAGGGGGCAATTAAATACTTTTTCATCCGTTTCTCCAAACATGTTGCTTCGTCTTATGAAAGATCGGCTTTATCAACCTGGACACCGGGCTATACCCCAAATAATTCGAGTTGCAGGAAGGCGGCAATTGAGTAAGCCCCCACCAGTAAGTGACTGGGGTGAACGAACGAAAGCAACCAACACTCATGCAGCTTGAAATATGACGGGCATATCATTCAATAACATTTAATAAACAACCACTAATAAACAACCGCCACGACCATTTGATAAACTATCGCCATCACTTCATAAACTCCCCGTCTGAGCGATTACCGGACAGCAATTTCACTCAGCTATAGAGCGCCAAAAGTTCGTTTACCTTACTGCGACCAAGGATATTACGGCTGATCGTACGGCGCGCAGTGACGACATGTAGCGACGCCGCCTGATGATACCAATTACGCGTCAGTTCGGTGTCATGGTTAGAAATCAGTACCGGAACTTTACTCTCAGTAGACAACTGATAAGCCAGACGCGCCAGATTTTGCTGGTCTGCAATCCCAAAGTTATTGGTGTGATAGGCTGTAAAGTTTGCCGTCGCTGATAGCGGCGCATAAGGAGGATCGCAGTAAACTACCGCTCCCTGCACGGCTTTTAACAAAGTTTCCTGATAGTGCTCACAAACAAAAACCGCATTTTGCGATTTTTCAGCAAACCAATATAACTCCGCTTCTGGGAAGTAGGGTTTTTTGTAGCGACCAAAAGGCACATTGAATTCACCACTCAAATTATAACGACACAGGCCGTTATAACAGTGGCGATTGAGATAGAGGAACAGCAATGCACGGCGATAAGCATCCGTACTGGCATTAAATTCTTGCCGCAGTTGGTAAAACAGCTCGGAATGATTGAAGTCGCCAGTAAAGAGAACTCGAGCATCACGCACAAAATCATCTGTACGTAACTTAACGATATTGTATAAGTTGATGAGATCGTTGTTGATATCAGCCAGTATGTAGGATTCGAACTCGGTGTTGAGAAATACGGAACCCGCACCAACGAATGGCTCTATCAAACAATCTCCCGCTGGAAGATGGCGTCGTATGTCATCAACCAGCGGATATTTCCCACCAGCCCATTTTAAAAAAGCGCGGTTTTTCTTCATGCCGTCAGTTAGCTACTTAATAATTCAGAGCCGCAGATTGTACTCTGTTTCAAACAGCACATCAGCGCACAAATCAGAATGGTTTATTTTTTAAGGTCTTGCTGTACTTGTTGTACAGGCTTAACCCATGGCTTTTTCGCTTGAACATCAGCGGGTAATGTTGTGATTGCCTTTTTTGCCTCCGCAGAGGAGGCATAATTACCACTCACTAGAATGTACCAAGGCTTACCATCACGTTTGGTTTCGTACACATGATAGTCAGTTAAATTTTGCTGCTTTGCGTAGGCATTCAGGGTGTCTGAGCGCGATGCGCTGCTTAATTGCAGCGTGTAGTGGCTACTCGGCGCACTGCTCAATGCACGACTACTGGCTGCGCCTGATTTAGGCGTACCCGATGTAGCAGGAGGAACGGCCACAGTTGCGGTATTTTTATGGTTAACCGCCGGTTGCTTAGTGGCCTGTTTCTGTACCGGTTGCGTAATCGTTTCACGCGTAGCAGGTACTTTTGCCCCTTTCGATGGAGCAACAGTTGCTGCCGCCGTTGGTAGTGTTGATGTATGAGCGTCACTGATATTCTGAGATAACGTATCCACCTGCCCTTGGGTCTGAGAGAGGGCATCGGACATATTACCAGGCAATTCAATCCGCTGAGTCGTGCTGTTAGCCGAAGGCGGTATTGCAGCCTCGGTTGGCGTTGGCGAAATTGGCGGAGCACTGATATCTTGCGGTGGAGCCGTATTCTTTACACCACTGGCATCATGACCATCGCTGGTATTGTTCGCAATACTGGGCTGGCTATTATTACCACTGGTTAACGAAGACGAATCAGATAAGTTGATATCTCGCGCCGCATTAACATTTGGGTTTTGTTGGGACGCTTCATGTTCGGTAGGTGCTTTCAAGGCAGAACCGATAGCGATAATGATCAATAGCAACACTAAAATGCCAATACCAATCATCATATGTTGGCGTGAAACAGCAAGTTTAGGCCCGGTTGGGGACTTGCGAGAGCGTGTAGGACGACGATCACTGCTATCTGGTTTCAGATCGTCATCCAGCTTTAAATCATCCATTTAAACCCTCCAACTAGAGGCAAAAGCCCGCCGCATCAATTATTGCGATCCGGCTGATTGATTTGACCGACGGCAAACAGCTTAATACTGTCTGCACAAAAGATACGATGTTTTACAATACAACATCATAATACTTATGAATATCGTACTTATGAGCATAGCACTTGTGAACAGGGTTCTGATGAAAAGAACACTGATGAGCATAGTTTTTATGAAACATAATTCTTATGAAATATCACATCTATGCCATTTTCTATGGTCGACAATCCGCTATCGATGCCAACACCATATCATGCGCAACACCGCCCCGGATTTCTGATTTACCGATGGCCGTTGGCAGTACCAGACGAAGTTCACCCGCCAATACTTTTTTATCCCGCATCATGTGTGGCAGATAAGATTCTGGTGCCATTTCTTTAGGCCCACAAACGGGTAGACCAGCACGTAATAGGAGTTTCTTGATACGCTCAACATCACTGACAGAGAGTTGCCCCAGACGACGGGATGTCTGTGCGGCCATCACCATCCCAGCAGCAACCGCTTCACCGTGTAACCACACTCCGTAGCCCATTTCAGCTTCGATAGCATGACCATAGGTGTGACCCAAATTGAGTAAAGCGCGCGCACCGCTCTCTTCGCGTTCATCAGCAGCAACGACATCGGCCTTTAATTCGCAACAGCGGCGAATACAGTAAGCTAATGCTGACATATCCAGCGCTAATAAAGCGTCAATGTTGTTTTCTAACCAATCGAAGAAAGCTGCATCAAGGATGATGCCGTATTTGATCACTTCAGCCAAGCCAGAAGCGAGTTCACGCGGGGGGAGAGTTTTAAGACAATTAAGATCAACCACCACCGATGCAGGCTGGTAGAAGGCACCAATCATATTTTTACCCAAGGGATGGTTAACGGCGGTTTTACCACCAACAGAAGAATCCACTTGAGAAAGTAAAGTAGTAGGAACTTGAATAAAGCGCACACCGCGTTGATAGCAAGCTGCGGCAAAACCGGTCAGGTCGCCCACTACGCCGCCACCTAAGGCAACCAACGTAGTATCACGACCGTGCGGTTTTTCCAGAAGGGCAGAAAAAACCTGCTCCATAACGCTCAGAGATTTATACTGCTCACCATCAGGTAAAATCACCTGATCAACTTTAATGCCACCGTGTTCCAACACTGCCCGGAGAGAATCCAGATAGAGCGGAGCCAACGTTTGGTTAGTGACCAGCATAACCTGGTCACCCGCCTTTAGCGGCTTAAAAGAGGCCGGATCATTAAACAACCCGGCGGCAATCGTAATGGGGTAGCTACGTTCCCCTAACGTGACAGTAATCTTCTCCATGTCGCGCTCTGTAACCTTCTTAACTTACGCCCGTAGGCATTAGTAAAATGCTAAAATCAGTTACTTTCCAGCATGTTGATAATCTGGTTAGCAACCACTTTCGCGCTTTGATCGTCAGTGCGGATAGTGACATCTGCAATTTCTTCGTACAACGGATTACGTTCTTTTGCCAGTGCTTCTAACACTTCACGTGGAGGTTCATCGACCTGTAGCAACGGACGTTTTTTGTCACGCTGTGTACGGGCTAACTGCTTCTCGATAGTGGTTTCTAAATACACCACAACCCCACGGGCTGACAAACGGTTACGGGTTTCTCTGGATTTAACAGAGCCCCCACCGGTTGCCAGAACAATGCCTTGCTTTTCCGTCAGTTCATTAATCACTTTTTCTTCACGATCGCGGAAACCTTCTTCGCCTTCCACGTCGAATACCCAGCCCACGTCAGCTCCGGTACGTCGCTCAATTTCTTGATCAGAGTCGAAAAACTCCATATTGAGTTGCTGAGCTAACTGACGACCAATAGTGCTTTTGCCGGCACCCATAGGCCCAACCAGAAAGATATTGCGTTTCTCTGCCATGTTTTTGGTATTACTAAGACTATTCGTTAATGATAACCCGCCCCGCCAATCAAATTAGCGGCGGGACCTAAACTGAAACCTCATGAGCGATAGTGCGAGATCAGACGGAAAATTATCTCAGCACATCTGGTAGTTTGGCAACCGAATAAATCGTTGTACACGTCGTGGGAGGGAAACCATACGTTTTTATCGGCGTATCAACGTTAATTAAAAACCTCGGAGCTCAATTCGGTAACCCTTGTATGCTAAATCTGTCGCAGCGTCAAATTTAGAAGCCTCCAATCACACAAAAAGTTGCAGAAAGTCACCAAGACTGCCCTGTTTTCATAAAATGACATCTTACAAGGCTCAGGCACTGATTAATTTTGGCGTAATGAAAATCACTAACTCCCGCCGACTTTGCTGTTGAGTATCTTGCCTGAACATCGCGCCTAATAGTGGAATATCGGCCAGTAACGGGACTTTATTAACACTCTGGCGTTTTTTTTGTTGGAAAATCCCGCCCAGCACGATGGTTTCGCCATCGTTTACAGTAACTTGTGTTTTAATTTCTTGTTTATCTATTAGCAACATTTCACTCTCACCGCGTTTAATAGTGATACCGGGCATATTTTGACTAATTTTTAGGTCTAGGATGATTTTGCCATTACGTAGAATTTTGGGTGTGACCTCCATCCCCAACACCGCTTCTTTGAACTCAATGGCCGCTGCCTCTTTTTTACCCCGTGAGACAGTATAAGGAATATCAGAACCTTGTTTAATACTGGCGGTTTGTTGATGTGAAGTAATTAAGCGTGGGCTGGCAATAATATCGACCTGATTCTCTTGCTCCAACGCACTCAACTCAAGCTCCAGCAGGCGGCCACCAATACGGGCCACATGAAACCCCACGCTCGCGGCGCTATTTGGCAACGGCAAATTGACATTAAAATCATTGATTCTGAGCGCGGTGTTTCCCTTGCCCTCCCCCATCCCCCAGCGCACACCCAGCTCTTGTAAATCTTCACTGCTGATGGTCACAATATGCGCGGATAACTGTACTTGTTGTAACGGTAAATCCATCTCAATCAGCCAGTTTTTTAACAATGCCAGTGAAGCGGGCGTATCGCGAATCAATAATGTGTTCGTCCGCTTATCGGCCACCACACTGCCCAATGGAGAAAGCAGCCCACCTTGCAGCGGATCCAAACTGTCAGCCACCTGTTCAGCATTCGCGTATTGCAATGCCAATGTCAGGTTAGCCAGTGCTTCTGGCGCAGCTTGCTGTTTCGTCCGCTGCTGCCTTTCTTGAATTTCCTGTTCGGTAAAGACCATCATCACGGTCCCCTCGCGCTCAGCTTTCAAACGCCCCATCCGCAGAATGATCGCCAATGCCTGCTCCCAAGGCACTTCAATCAACCGCAAACTGAGATTGCCGCCCACACCGGTAGTCGTGATCAGATTAAGTTGCCGATAGTCAGCCAGAGCCTGCAAGATGACGGAGACCGGCGCATCCTGAAATTCCAGGGTGACTGGCCCCCCGCTGCGGGTACGCGGTAATGAGGCATTACTGGATGAGGCATTATTTGGTGAGATATTACTTGATGAGACATTATTTGATAAGACACTGTTTGATGAAGTGCTATTTGATGAAGCACTGTTTGATAACTTGCTGTCTGATAAATGGCTATTGGAGGAGCGGCTGTGTGATGGCACGCCCATGAGTAAGAGACACCCAATTAATAAGCTAATCAACCCTCTAGAGCGATTTAAGTGTTTATTTTTGCCAGGAAAATATACCAAATTGAAGTTCGTCAGATTGCACCACCAAGTGCTAAACTGCTTACCTGCAGCGGGTATAAAAATAGTCATCAGCTTACTTCCTTTTAATGCTGATCATCATCAGACAATCCATTGAATTCATTGTTGAAACAGTGAGAACGTTACCGATAATCCAGAACAAGGCGTCTCAGGATTTTCATACTGAAAATCGACCCACTGGGCGCTTATCTGCGTTACCTGCCATTCGGAGACTAACCGCATCCCTAAGGTTAACCTTTGCCATGTGGCATCAGGGCGTTGTATCCAGGCCGATTGATAGCCACCACCACTGACAACCCCGTGTAATTTCCACCCTGTAAGCCTTTCCCTTTCACTATCACAGGATGTCGCCAAGACAGCTTGAAAAGGGTCACGCTCGATATTGGCTAGATGGGGTGATGCAAAAATGCTGGATGGCAGTAACCCGATAACGAGTAAACGGGTAGCGGCTAAACCCATAGCCAACACCGCTATGTAGCTATTTATCTTGTAGCTATTTATCTTGAACATCAAAATCACCCAAGTCATCCGTGAGATACTCGGTGAGTATCAACTTCACGGTAAGCGCATTGCCATCACCGATAAGGGAAATAACCTTAACAAGAACAGGTGATCTGATTTCTGACAGTTGCCCGAACAGATGGTACAAACCATAAAAACTCACCCGCAATGTGGCCTCCCACCGCCGGAAGGCAATGGCATTTTCTACCACGGCCTCTTCCGACCCTGAGTAGCGCTGCCAGCGGATCACTTGCCCGCCAAAAGGCATAATTGTTTCACCGACCTGATGGGCCAGTAATATTTCAGGCTTTTGCCACCACGCTTTCTCTGACAACAAGGTGTTTATCTGTTGGCGGATCAGTACTTGCGAAGGTAACTGCGCCAACGCTGACACCTGCTGCTCAACGTGCTGTTGCAACTTAGTCACCTCAGCTATGGCCTCTGAGCGCTGTTGCCACGTTGGACGCAGTAACCCACCGTAAGCGATAACCCCGAGCAGGCTTAAAAAAAACCACTGCCATAAACAAAGCTGCCAACCTGGCCTATCCATACAACGCTGTAATGATTTATTCATAGTCCCCTGCCACATGATGACCGTCGATATCATGGCCTTCTGCATGATGGCCTTCTACATGATGGTTTTCGTCCCGCCAAGAGGCATGCACCACGAAACGAAAACCGCCCTCATCCTGTTGAGTAATCCCCTGCAAGCTCACATTAACCAAAAGAGGCTGACGGCCTAACATCGCTAAAAATGCATTAATTGTGGCGTAATCCCGGCTAATAACCTCGAAAGACAGCACATCACCTTGCTGCCTTAGGGCCATCAGCCAGCAACGTTCAGGGATCTGCTGTGATAGCTGTTGCAATAATATGGAGTAACCTCGGGCAGGTTGATGAGCCTGATGGTAGCGCTGAATATGCTGTTTTATCCGCTGCAACTGCGCCATTGCCTGCTGCACTTGCTGTTGACGTTGGCTTAATGCAGCCTGCTGCTGTGATAATGCCGCCGCCGTGCCTTGCCGGTGTTTGTGTTCACTGCGGGCCTGCATTAGCACCACCACCAGATAGAGAGCCAAGCCAATACCTTGGATCAGCATGGTATTGCGCCAGAACCGGTAGCGAGCCTGTTGCCGGGCAATACGCCACGGCAAGAAATTCACCTGATACATCAGTATCCCGCACCCGCAGCAGATAAAGAGTCTGCCGCACGTACCGCCAGCCCCCCGGCCAAAGTAAAAGCTGCCGGTAACGCGGGTAATGGGGGTTGATAGTGCGCAAAAGCCGTTAGCGGCGACCAAGACCGTGTGTTTTCCGGCAACGACTCCTTTACTACACTGCTGTAATACACCGGCAAAGGCGCGCCATCTTCGCCAGCACCGCGCATGTTGAGCTGAGCCAATAGGGCCGACAGCAAGCGAATATCATTTTCCTGCGTTCTGCACTCTGTCTCGATAGCCACCACCCCGGAATGAAATGGCATGTCACTGGACGATACCCACAGCCATTCATTTGCCAACCGGTGAACCAGCCAATATGGCCCAGATAAACCGGTCGCGGTTGCCATATAACGTAAAGCGCATGGCGCAATATCAATCACTTGTGAGGATAAACCCGCCTGTTCCAAGCAGGCTTGCCATTGCTGCACCTCTGACTGACGCGCTGCGGTTATCAATAATTCGCTACTCGCAACCGTTTCGCGGCAGTAATCCAGTGCCAAAGCCTGGCTGTTAACCGGAAATAGTCTGCTGGCACTGGCTTTAATAAAACCATCACGTTCGGGTTCACGCAGACGCCTATCCGGCACATGAATGGTGTGCTGCAATATGCGCTGTGCGGGCAAAGCAATACGTAATGAAATATGTCGAGGCAGCTGTTTACGTAATAATTTGAGTTGTTCGCTAAGAATATCAGGCTGATGTAATATGCCTTCCCGCAAAACGCCAGAAGGTAAGATTTTATGCCACCAGTAGCGCAGTTGCCAGCCATTACGACGTCGTATCACGGCCAACGCTCGGATGGCCTCCATTTGAATATCTAGCCCTACCTGCCAATATTGTGAGTACATCTTTATCGACCTCCATGTCGAGACAGAATAAAAGAACGTATCCATGGTGCGGGCTTGCCTTTATACTACGTCGCGGTTGTTTATAAACTGCCCAATTGACATTGAATGGGAAATCTCAGGTGAAGTTCGTAAAGTATTTTTTAATCCTTGCGGTGTGTTGCATTTTACTGGGAGCAGCCTCGATATTTGGCCTGTACAAATATATTGAGCCGCAGCTACCCGATGTTGCCACGCTGAAAGACATCCGGCTGCAAACACCTATGCAGGTGTATAGCGCCGAAGGCGAATTGATCGCTCAATTCGGCGAAAAACGTCGTATCCCATTGACGTTGAATCAAATACCACCAGAAATGGTGCATGCGTTTATCGCCACAGAAGACAGCCGTTTTTACGATCATCACGGTGTCGACCCTGTGGGGATCCTGCGTGCAGTCTCTATCGCCATGTTGTCTGGTCGCGCCTCCCAAGGGGCGAGTACCATTACCCAGCAATTGGCGAGGAACTTCTTTTTAAGCCCTGAACGGACTTTGATGCGAAAAATCAAGGAAGCATTTCTGGCTATCCGCATCGAACAGATGCTGACCAAAGATGAAATCCTTGAGCTGTATCTGAACAAAATTTATCTCGGTTACCGCGCCTATGGTGTCGGTGCTGCGGCCCAAGTCTATTTCGGCAAAGAAGTCCATGAATTGACCCTCAGCCAAATAGCGATGATCGCCGGGTTACCTAAAGCGCCTTCTACGTTTAACCCGCTCTACTCACATGACAGAGCCGTGGCACGGCGTAATGTGGTGCTGCTACGTATGCTGGATGAAAAATACATCACTCAGGCGCAATACGATCAAGCCCGCAGTGAAGAGTTGGTGGCTAACTACCATGTACCGCAAATCGCCTTTTCAGCGCCCTATCTGGCTGAAATGGTGCGTCAGGAGATGATTAAACGTTACGGTGAAAATGCGTATACCGACGGTTATCAGGTCTATACCACGATTACCAGAAAGCTACAGTTGGCGGCAGTTGATTCATTACGCGCCAACGTGCTGGCTTATGATATGCGCCATGGCTATCGCGGCCCGTCCAATGTGTTATGGAAGGTGGGCGAAAGTGCCTGGAGCCGTGAACAGATTATCGATTCACTGAAAGCATTGCCGGTGTATGGCCCGCTGTTACCTGCAGTAGTCACCGAGGCGGATGCCGCACAAGCTACGGCAATGCTGGCTGATGGCAGCAACGTGACCTTGCCGATGGTCGGTATACGGTGGGCGCGTCCGTTTAAATCGGATAACGCCCAAGGTCCGGTCCCCAAAAAAGCGACTGATGTCGTTCAGCCTGGTCAGCAAATTTGGGTCAGAAAGGTCGATGATAACTGGTGGCTGGCTCAAGTGCCGGACGTCAATTCTGCGCTGGTGTCTATCGATCCCAATAACGGTGCAATTAAAGCGCTAGTAGGCGGTTTTGATTTTAACCAAAGCAAATTTAACCGGGCAACGCAGGCACTGCGTCAGGTTGGCTCGAATATTAAGCCATTCCTGTATACCGCCGCGATGGACAAAGGCCTGACGCTGGCCACTATCCTCAATGACCTGCCAATCACCCGTTGGGATTCTGGCGCAGGCACCGACTGGCGGCCAAAAAACTCACCTCCCACTTACGATGGCCCTATCCGTTTGCGTCAGGGTTTAGGCCAATCGAAAAACGTGGTCATGGTGCGGGCAATGCGGGCCATGGGGGTGGATTACGCGGCTGAGTATTTGCAGCGCTTTGGTTTCCCTGCGCAGAATATCGTGCATTCAGAATCACTGGCTCTGGGTTCTGCCTCCTTTACACCATTACAGCTAGTCCGTGGCTATGCCGTGCTAGCAAATGGCGGTTACCTGGTTGATCCGTACTTCATCACTAAAATCACTGATGATGTCGGTAATGTTCTGTTTGAAACAAAGCCGAAGGTTGTCTGTGATAACTGTAACTTGCCGGTCATTTACGGTGATACCCAACGTTCAGTTGTACTTTCTGACGACAATATTGAGAACGTTGCAACCTCGCAGAACCAGAATGCCAGTAACGTGCCAATGCCAGAGCTGGAACAGGTGACACCGGCACAAACGACGCTAAATAGCGAACAGCAATATGCGCCACACGTGATAAGCACCCCGCTGGCGTTCTTGATGCGTGATGCATTGAATTCTAATATTTTCGGGGAACCTGGCTGGATGGGTACGGGCTGGCGTGCGGGTCGTGACCTGAAACGTAAGGATATCGGCGGTAAAACGGGTACGACAAACAGCTCGAAGGATGCCTGGTTCTCCGGCTACGGCCCAGATACCGTGACATCCGTCTGGATTGGCTTTGATGACCATCGCCGTAATTTGGGCCGCAGCACGGCATCAGGGGCGATACCAGACCAAATTTCCGGAGCAGAAGGCGGGGCGAAGACGGCCCAGCCAGCATGGAATGACTTTATGAAGGTGGCGCTTGAGGGCTTGCCAGAGAAGCAGGTTCCACCACCACCGGGTATCGTCAGTGTCGTGATTGATAAGCAAACAGGCAAGTTATCTAATGGCGGGCCGGGCAGCCGCTCAGAGTACTTTATCGACGGGACACAACCCACTGAGCATACGGTACATGAAGTTGGTACCACATTGATGGATAACGGCCAGACTCACGAACTGTTCTGATAGCAGCCTGGTGTAAAAACTTATCTAAAAAACCAGATGATCTGATGATCATCTGGTTTTTTTATAAATTACTCGTATAAAAAATAAGTTACGTCAGAAATAAATTCATCTCACGGTAGTGACTCATCAAAACAATCACTGATTCAGAAAGGTATGTGCCAAAAAAAGGGCGCTGACATTACGGGCCTCGCGGAAATCAGCTTCATTAAGGAGTGCCATCATATTAGCAATTGGCCACCGCACTTGCGGCAATGGCTCAGGCTCATCACCTTCCAAACTTTGTGGATACAGGCCGTGGGCAATAACAATATTCATTTTGCTGGAAAAGTAGGACGGTGCCATGGTCAGTTTAGCGAGAAAGTCAAAGCGCTCAGCGCCATATCCAACTTCTTCCATTAACTCGCGGTTCGCAGCTTCCAGCACCCCTTCACCGGGATCTATCAGACCTTTAGGAAAGCCCAATTCGTATTCCTCAATACCGACAGCGTATTCACGAATGAGCAGTAAATCGTTACCGATAACCGGCACAATCATCACGGCCTCACGATTCGATGGCCGCATACGTTCATAAATGCGCTGTACGCCATTACTGAACTCCAGTTCTACCGCTTCAACATTGAATAAGCGGGAGCAGGCAACCGTTTCTATTTTCAGAATTTTAGGTTTTTGCAGGTGTTTCATGATAGCCCCAAATTAATCACTCACCGCCATTTAACACATATCTGAATTAACGAAAACGCGATATTATCCGTTAATATTATCCAGATACTTTGTGTGATTTTTATCCTCAACGTCATTGGCTTTGCAGGTAGGCAGCCAGTACACGAATCCCGATGAGCTGACTCAAGTCAGTGATTCGGGTGAGTACACGCAGCCAACACCCCTGCAACGTCAAGGACAAAGGGTATATTAGAACTTGATCACATTGTGCGTTAATGAGAACCTTTATCGCAATGCCAGTTAGATATAATTTACTCGTTTTTAACATGGCGGCGAGCTCAGCCCAAACTCACCTGGTTAATATTTGCCCTACATTATCCCTCTACACACGAAGAATGGTTTGAAAATAGGATTATGCTGATATTGTGACTGCGTTAGCTTTGCTACCCTAACTCGTCTACGGGCAAGCGCTCTTGCGCTAGGTCATTTTGTGAGCATTGGCGGAATAGGCACTAAATCGTTGAGTTATTAGGCCATATGCCTCCGCACTTTTTTATGTATTTTTCATAGCGTTGACGTAAATTTAAAGCGCTCTGATGGGGATGGGATGAGCACAATAGTTTTAATATTGGCCTTACTGTTGACCAGTCTGATCGCCGTAGGTCTGCTGTGGTGGCTCCGATTCCGCCGCCCTCACCCCATAACAGCAGCGTTGCCGTTTGTTAAACTGACACACCGAAAACTCACGCCAGAAGAGCGAGTGAGTATCGAAAATTATCTGCGTAATCAGCAAAATAAGCATGGTTTTAACACGCAACCGGCTTTTGATTCCCACGCACTGGCAGCCAGTACCTCATCCACCCCAATGTTGGTGCTCACACCGCAAAGTGATAACGTCTATTCCGTTACCCGCGCCATTACCCGCTATGGTGTCGCCAGCGATGAGCCAAATAAATGGCGCTATTATCTCGATTCAATAGAAGTTCATCTGCCCTCGGCCTGGGAACAATATATTACTCAGGATAATGATGTTGAGCTTATCCAAACCCAGACAATCCCGCTGGTGATCTCCCTTAATGGGCATACGCTTAACAATCATCAGTCTGAGAATACCTATCAGCCCATTTTACCTTCAGTATCGAAAAATGCGTCTATTCGCAAAGAAGATAGCGAACATATTGAGCTGCTTAATATCCGTAAGGAAACCCCGGAAGAATATGCTCTGCATGGCCCCAATGGTTTAAAAGAAGCCTGCGCCATTTGCATAGCTTTATTGTTGCTGTTTTTCGCATTATCTGGGCCGACGGTGACACTACCCTGGCTGGTTATCGTGGCAGTGTCATTAACCTGTTGGGCGTGTTGGTACCTCTTCCGCCCCTTGTCAGAAAAAGATTTGCGGGAAGTGCACTGCTTAAATGGTACCCCCAAACGCTGGGGCCTGTTTGGCGAGTCAAATCAGGGGCAGATAAACAATATCTCACTCGGGATCGTTGATCTCATTTATCCGGCGCATTGGGGACCTTATTTTGTACATGATTTAGGCAAAAAAACCCATATTGATATCTACCTTAATCGCCAGGTTGTACGTCAGGGGGCTTTTTTATCCCTCCATGATGAAATGAAAATGTTCCCGTTACAGCGCTGGGGGAAAAACCTAACCTTGATCGTCGGCTCACTGTTGGTTCTGGTGTTATTACTGATTTACGTACCGCTCGGTCTCCCCCTAAAGTTGAGCGTTGCCTGGTTGCAAGGGGCTCAAAGCCAACAGGTGACCAGCGTCGCAGCACTGGACAAAATGCCACTACGCATCGGCGATATGCTGAAGGCTCAGGGTAATGGCATGTGCTATGTCCCCCCCAACATTCAAAACACACGCGGTTTCGTTTTCACCCCCTTTGATTGCTCCGGTATTTATTGGAATACCGCCTCCCCCTTGCCACAACCTGAATCTGAAACCATAGAAAAAGCTGCGGCACTGGTAGAAACAATCAATAAACAACTGCACCCGCAGGGCTCTGATGCCAGTGTCAACCCGAAACTGGCTACCGCCATTGAGAAATCGGGCATGATTTTATTGGACGATTTTTCTGACATTGTGCTGAAAACACAGGCGTTATGTAGCGAAAATACCGATTGTATTCGCCTGAAGAATGCACTGGTTAATCTGGGAAATGCCAAAAACTGGTCAGCCTTGGTCAAACGGGCGCAATCCGGGAATTTGGAAGGGATGAATGTTCTGTTACGCCCGATCAGTGCCGATGTACTGGAAAATTTGATTAATACCGCTGCGTCATCATTCGTTTATCGTGAAACGCATTTAGCAACAGAAGCGTTGAATAGCCCACCTCCGGGCGGTTTTTTGATCACCAGCGATGAGGGCAAGCAGTTAGTGAACCACCCTGCGCCAACGCTGCCCCTGTTTGACTACAGCGCACTGGAACAGTGGCGGGAATTGCAACGGCTCTCGGCGTTGCTACTTGATACCCCATTTAAAGCGGAAGGGATTATTACCAATATCACGACTGATGCGAATGGCACACGGCATATTGCGCTGCATAGTGAGCCGGACATTGTCACTCTGGGTCGCTATCTGGCGACCAGCCTGCTATTGCTGGTGCTGATTTTTTGCCTGGTCGTCAATATGGTCTTGTTGATTCAACGTGCCATGAAAAATCGTCGCCGGATGGATAACATTCAACGTTATTATGACGATTGCTTTAATCAAACGCTCACACCGCCCCCCTTCTTGCGCTAGCTCACCCATCTCCGGTTGATCATCGCTCATGCCAGCAGATGCACGGTGTAACATGGATATGCTAGGCTAGCTTTATCTACTCGCTTATAGCAGAAAATATCCACCATCACCCAACGTCATTGGAATGGAGGAATGGAGTCGTTATGCCCCCCGATTTTAACTGGCAAGAAATTGATACCGTACTGCTAGATATGGATGGCACCCTGCTGGATTTGGCGTTCGACAGCCATTTCTGGTTAAAATTAGTGCCAGAAACCCTGAGCCAACGCAGAGGGATCCCACTCGAACAAGCGC
Source organism: Yersinia pestis (assembly GCF_900460465.1). Lineage (GTDB taxonomy): Bacteria > Pseudomonadota > Gammaproteobacteria > Enterobacterales > Enterobacteriaceae > Yersinia > Yersinia pestis. The sequence continues at coordinate 542,507 of NZ_UAVH01000008.1, forward strand.
ACAAAATCATTCATGATGAATATAACGCGGTACAGCATACCTTGAATTGGTATTGCTTCGATTACTGGCGCGAACGGCTGGATTTAGATATTTATGCCATGACCACGGATATCGGCAGCCGGGCACGCTTACGTCAGGATACCGTGCCATTCTTATCTGGTTTGCGTCAGCATGGTCTGCAAACCATTTTGCTCACCAATGCCCATCCACATAGTTTGGCAGTAAAAATTGAGCACACCGCCCTTGACCAGCACCTTGATTTATTGCTTTCCACCCATACATTTGGTTATCCGAAAGAAGATCAACGGTTGTGGCAAGCGGTTACGCAGCATACCGGGCTGAACCCCGCCAGAACATTGTTTGTCGATGATAGTGAAGCGATTTTGGATGCGGCGCAAACCTTTGGTATCCGCTACTGCCTGGGGGTAGAAAACCCTGACTCCAGTTGTGCTGATAAAACCTTTCACCGACACCCGGCAATCAATGACTATCGTAAACTGTTGCCCGCTTTACAGTTACGTTGTGAATAAAACAGTATGACGATGGGTAGGCGTATTTATGAAGGATAAAATCTCCCCAGCGGAATCAGTACGTCTGGATAAATGGTTATGGGCCGCACGGTTTTATAAAACCAGAGCGATCGCACGTGACATGGTGGATGGCGGTAAAGTCCACTATAACGGCCAGCGAAGCAAGCCCAGCAAGCTGGTTGAACTCCATGCTGAAATCCGTCTGCGGCAAGGGAATGATGAGCGCACGGTGCGTGTCTTGGCGTTACATAGTCAACGCCGGGGGGCAGAGGAAGCCCAAACATTGTATGAAGAAACCGAGGCGAGCATTGCCAACCGCGAGAAAGTCGCACAGGCACGTAAACTGAATGCCCTGACGATGCCGCATCCAGATCGGCGGCCGGATAAAAAAGAACGTCGCAATCTGATCAAATTTAAACAAGGCGAGCCTGAGTAAACTCTATAGATTTCAACATGCAGGAAGGCGGCAAACGAAAGATAAATCGGTTGGGAGCAGACTTGAACGCTGCTTACAGCCAGGCGAGTCACGAACGTAGCCAACACCACCTGCAACTTGAAAGATGACGGATTTAAACGGCGGCCAACATGAGAGAAAACTATGTCTAATCACGACCAATTACACCGCTATCTGTTTGCTAATCATGCTGTGCGCGGTGAACTGGTTTCAGTTAATGAAACCTACCAACAGGTATTAGCTAACCATGATTACCCACCAGCGGTACAGAAACTGTTGGGTGAAATGTTGGTCGCGACCAGCCTGCTGACGGCCACCCTGAAATTTGATGGCGATATTACCGTGCAATTACAGGGCGGTGATGGCCCCTTAACACTGGCGGTCATTAACGGTAATAATCGGCAGGAAATGCGCGGTGTTGCTCGCGTTAAAGGCGAAATCAGCGATGACAGCACACTGCAAGAGATGGTCGGTAACGGCTATCTGGTGATCACCATTACACCTGCACAAGGCGAACGCTATCAAGGGGTTGTGGCATTAGAAGGTGAAACTATCGCGGCCTGCCTGGAAAATTACTTCATGCAGTCAGAGCAGTTACCGACCCGCCTGTTTATCCGCACCGGGCATGTCGCCGATAAAGCGGCGGCAGGTGGCATGCTCCTGCAAGTACTGCCGGCGCAGGAACGTAATGAAGATGAATTTGACCATCTGGCACAGCTGACAGCGACCATTAAAGCTGAAGAGTTATTCACACTGCCAGCCAATGAAGTGCTGTATCGCCTGTATCATCAGGAGGAGGTGACGCTATATGAGCCACAAAATGTCAGCTTCCGCTGTACCTGCTCCCGCCAACGTTGTGCCGATGCCTTAGTGACGCTAGCTGACGATGACGTCACCGAAATGCTCGAGCAAGATGGCAATATTGATATGCATTGTGAATATTGCGGTAACCATTATCTGTTTGATGCAGTTGATATTGCTACATTAAAAAATGGCAACAGCGCCTCTTCTGAACAAATTCATTAATCCTCGTAATGCTTAGCCGGGTACCTATTGGTGCCCGGCCATTTCCTCCGTTTCACACTTGCGATAATTCGTGTTCCATCTCTCATAACCTAGCGAAAAATAGGTCATATATTAAAATATTTGATAGCTATCGCTGTTAATCAGAGATGACTACTTACAATCGCTGGTAGAAAATTGACGATCCAGGAGTTATGACATGAGTGTTAAAGGAATTACCCCGCAGGAGCTCGCCGCCTATGGCATCCATAACGTCAGCGAGATTGTTTACAACCCAAGCTATGATTTACTGTTTGAAGAAGAGACTAAACCCACGTTGGAAGGATACGAGCGTGGCACACTGACGACTACCGGCGCAATAGCGGTAGATACCGGTATTTTTACCGGGCGTTCACCCAAAGATAAATATATTGTCCGCGATGCTATCACTCAGGATACCGTGTGGTGGGCCGATCAGGGCAAAGGTAAAAATGATAATAAGCCTCTGAGCCAAGAGATCTGGAACCATTTGAAAGGTCTGGTGACGGAACAACTCTCTGGCAAACGCCTCTTTGTTGTCGATACATTCTGCGGTGCTAATGCGGATACCCGCCTGCAAGTCCGCTTTATCACGGAAGTCGCTTGGCAGGCACACTTCGTCAAAAATATGTTTATCCGTCCATCAGATGAAGAACTGGCTCGGTTTGAACCTGACTTTATCGTGATGAACGGTGCCAAATGCACTAACCCACAATGGAAAGAGCAGGGCCTGAATTCAGAAAACTTTGTCGCCTTTAATCTGACAGAACGTATGCAGTTGATTGGTGGCACGTGGTATGGCGGCGAAATGAAGAAAGGGATGTTCTCAATGATGAACTACCTGCTGCCACTGAAAGGCATTGCTTCAATGCATTGTTCAGCTAACGTCGGCGAAAAAGGCGATGTTGCCATCTTCTTCGGTCTGTCGGGTACCGGTAAAACCACTTTATCTACCGATCCAAAACGCAAGTTGATCGGTGATGATGAACATGGCTGGGATGATGATGGCGTCTTTAACTTCGAGGGGGGGTGCTACGCTAAAACCATCAAGTTATCTGAAGAAGCAGAGCCAGATATTTACCACGCCATTAAACGCGACGCCTTGCTGGAAAACGTGGTGGTGCTAGCAGACGGTACCGTTGATTTTAATGACGGTTCTAAAACTGAAAACACCCGTGTCTCTTATCCGATTTACCACATTGATAACATTGTTAAACCGGTGTCCAAAGCAGGCCATGCGACCAAGGTTATCTTCCTGACTGCCGATGCCTTTGGTGTGCTCCCCCCAGTATCTCGTCTGACCGCAAACCAGACTCAATATCACTTCCTCTCTGGCTTTACTGCCAAACTGGCAGGGACAGAGCGTGGCGTCACGGAGCCAACACCAACCTTCTCTGCTTGCTTTGGTGCGGCCTTCCTGTCGCTGCACCCAACGCAGTACGCTGAAGTGCTGGTTAAGCGTATGCAAGCGGTTGGCGCACAAGCCTATCTGGTCAATACCGGTTGGAACGGGACAGGTAAGCGTATTTCCATCAAGGATACCCGCGCCATTATTGACGCAATCCTAAACGGGGAGATTGATAAGGCAGAAACCTTTACGCTGCCAATCTTTGATCTGGCAGTCCCTATGGCGTTACCCGGTGTGAATCCCGATATCCTCGATCCTCGCGACACCTACGCCGATAAAGCGCAATGGCAAGAGAAAGCCGAAGATTTGGCGAAACGCTTTGCGACTAACTTTGATAAATACACTGATACCCCTGCGGGGGCCGCGTTGGTTAGCGCGGGGCCAAAGATCTAAGCCAGTGTTAGCTGTTTTAGTTTAGCGTTACAGGGGGCACTTTCAGAATTGTGCCCCTTTTTTCTATTTATTTATAAAACCACTGACCTATTGATAAAACCACTGACCTATTGATAAAACCGCTTATCCCTCCATCAAGCCACCGCTGGTGGCTTGGGCTTCACATCCAATGGCAATGGAATATATGCGCGGATCCGTAACCCGCCTCGCTTACTGGTACCAATCTCCAATGACCCCGCGTGCGCATCAATGATTCGCTGAACAATTGCCAGGCCTAGCCCAGTACCGCTGGTGCTGCGGGCACTATCACCGCGCACGAAAGGCTGGAGCAAGTGCTTCAAATCCTCGGGTTTTATACCGGGGCCATCATCTTCAACCTGGAACCAAGCCCGCTGCAACTCCTTACCACTGCTCACTTTTATCCAGCCATTACCGTAACGGGCCGCATTCACCACCATATTGGTTAGCGCGCGTTTAATCGATAATGGATGAATATCCACCAACACTTCACCTTCAGCTAAATCCGTCTCAATCACCCGCTCATAACCACTTTCTGCCGCAATCACTTCACCTAATACAGAATTAAGATCGCTCGGTTCGGTCGGCATCTCCTGCCCGGTGCGCAGATAGTCGATAAATTGCTCAATAATCGCATTGCACTCTTCAATGTCTTTATTGATCGATTCAGACAGGTAAGCGTCGTCTTCACTCATCATTTCCGTTGCCAAGCGAATACGCGTCAACGGAGTACGTAAATCATGGCTCACGCCCGCCATCAACAAGGTCCGGTCATCAGACAACAATTTGACCCCGGCGGCCATTTGGTTAAATGCCCGTGTCACCGAGCGAACTTCAGAAGCACCGTATTCCCGCAACGGTGGCGGAATATTCCCCTTACCGACCTGTAAAGCCGCATGTTCCAGTTCCACCAAAGGCCGATTCTGAATACGGATAAATAACCAGGCCCCACCCACCGCCAGTAGCATAATGGCCAAGGTATAACGGAACAGCGGCGAGAAATCGCCTTGGTGAATCTCCGTGAGGGGGACGCGCACCCAGATATCAGGCGACAGCCAGGTTTTGAGCCAAACTACAGGTGAGTTTTTATTGACCTCGACCCGGACATCGGTTGGCCCGCCCAACTGCTGGGCCATTTGATCACTGAGAAATTTATAATGCTGTGCCCAACGTAGGCCACTTTCCTCTGCCGCCGCGTTGGTATAAAGCGAAATACCCAACTCACGGTAAATCTCACGCCGGAACGCGGGCGGGACTTCAAGTAGTGTGCCATCTTCCAATTGCAGCCGATCAGTCATCAGCATACGGACTTCATACGCCAACACTTTATTGAACTGTTGCAAGCTAGGTAAGATAGCGAAATTCAGCACCACCAGATACGTAGTGACCAAACTGACAAACAGCAAGGTCACGATCAGTAATAAGGTTCGGGCGAATGAACTACGTGGAGAAAAGCGCCACCACTTCATGCTTTATTGCCGTCCGGTACAAAGACGTAGCCTAGACCCCACACCGTCTGGATATAACGCGGATGGGCCGGATCTTCTTCCACCATCCGACGCAAACGAGAAATCTGGACATCGATAGAACGTTCCATCGCACTGTATTCACGGCCACGGGCCAGATTCATCAGCTTATCGCGGGACAACGGCTCACGTGGGTGGCTAACCAAGGCTTTAAGCACCGCAAATTCACCGCTAGTCAGTGGCATAGGCTCATCTTCACGAAACATCTCGCGCGTGCCCAGATTCAGTTTAAATTTGCCAAACGCAATGATCGCCTCTTCTTGTGAAGGCGCTCCCGGCAGTTCGTTTGCCTGACGGCGCAGCACCGCACGGATACGAGCCAGTAATTCGCGAGGGTTGAATGGCTTGGGAATATAATCATCCGCACCGATTTCCAGCCCAACGATACGGTCCACTTCTTCGCCTTTTGCCGTCACCATAATGATCGGCATCGGATTACTTTGACTACGCAAGCGGCGGCAAATCGACAAACCATCTTCGCCCGGTAACATCAGGTCAAGTACCATCAGGTGGAAGGACTCACGAGTCAGCAAGCGATCCATCTGTTCAGCATTAGCCACACTGCGGACCTGAAAACCTTGCTCCGTCAAATAACGTTCGAGTAGCGCACGTAGACGCATATCGTCATCAACGACCAGAATCTTGTGATTCTCTTGCATTTTATTACTCCCAAAGGCCGTATTGCCTGGATCTGCACATTGTTAGAAAAACTTACTCTAACAGACAGTTATTAATGGTATAAATTCTAGTTGAAATTGTTACAAAGCTTATTCGTATGCTTAATTATCAAACGCCTAATTATCAATATCTTCATTAAATGGCCTATCTTCATCAAATGGCCGATAACGAATCTCTAATATCCAATAGGTTGCCTCACCATTAGGCGTTTGCACGGTGACCTCGTCATCGACTTGTTTCCCTATCAATGCACGGGCGACCGGTGAATCAATTGAAATCCATTTTTTGGCCGGGTCAAACTCATCTGGCCCCACCAAACGGAAGATGCGTTGCTCTTCTTGCTCATTTTCCACCCGCACCCAGGCCCCAAAAAAGACTTTACCTTCTTGGCGAGGATCGGGGTCAACAATTTTCAGCACTTCAAGGCGCTTGGCGAGAAAGCGTACCCGGCGATCGATTTCTCTCAGCCGCTTCTTTCCATAAATATATTCAGCATTTTCTGAACGGTCACCCATAGCAGCGGCTTCAGAAACCGCCTGAGTGACGACCGGGCGCTCTTCTCGCCACAGATAATGCAATTCACGGTCCAGCGCCTGCCAGCCCTCGCGGGTAATGTAGTTACTTTTTGCCATAATCGTTACTTTTTGCCATCGTCGCTATTTTTATCATCGTTGTTATCTTCACCATAATCGTTATCTTTCATCAAGTTAGCCATTTTTCATTATAATAACTAATTTCTACCGCAACGTTATCCACTTGGCATCAATGCCACTACTGTAACCGATTCTTTTTATGGATTCGTCGTTTTACAAATAAGCAGCCTTTCACATAAACCGTTTCTACAGAAAAGTAGGCTGTAGATAAATAAGTTGTAGATAAATAAATTGTGCTGATGTCCACGTTACCTCAAGCCCAACGAGCGCTCTACTGGCATTTTACCTAAGCAATCCGTATAACTGTCTTTTATCGTTTTTCCTACTCACTTTATACTCAGAGCACTTGGCGTTGCAGGTAGGCAGCAAACGAACCAATCCCGGTAAACCTATCGAGCAGTAGAACTTATCTCACCGTAAAGTCTACTACAGGTAAGTGATTCGGGTGAGTGAGCACCGCTACCCCCTACGGCCTCAAGTACAAAGGGTAAATCAAAATTGATATCAGACTTATGAATGAACCACTGAGCCGCATTATTGCAAGCGAACTGCAGGCCCGGCCGGAGCAAGTTATCTCCGCTATCCGCCTGCTTGATGAAGGTAATACCGTGCCCTTTATTTCACGGTATCGTAAGGAAGTTACCGGCGGGTTAGATGATATCCAACTGCGTCAGTTGGAAAGCCGTCTGGGGTATCTGCGTGAATTAGAAGATCGCCGCCAAACCATTCTTAAATCAATTGAAGATCAAGGAAAACTCACCGACCAGCTGGCCGGGGCGATCAACGCCACCCTAAGTAAGACCGAGCTGGAAGATCTGTATCTTCCTTATAAACCGAAGCGCCGCACTCGCGGACAAATTGCCATTGAAGCCGGGTTAGAACCCCTGGCAGAGCGTTTATGGCAGGATCCACAACAAGACCCTGAACACACCGCGCTGGCCTATGTTGATGCCGATAAAGGCGTCGCTGATACTAAAGCCGCGTTGGATGGTGCTCGCTATATTTTGATGGAGCGGTTTGCCGAAGATGCCACCCTGCTGGCGAAAGTGCGTCAGTATCTGTGGAAAAACGCCCATCTGGTGTCAAAAGTCGTGGAAGGTAAAGAGCAGGAAGGCGCTAAATTCCGCGATTACTTCGATCACCACGAACCTATCGCACAAGTCCCTTCTCACCGCGCATTGGCCATGTTCCGTGGCCGCAATGAGGGGGTACTGCAACTGGCCTTGGATCCTGATCCGCAATTTGACGAACCGCCGCGTGAAAGTCAGGGTGAACAGATCATTATCAACCATCTTGATCTGCGCTTGAATAATGCGCCGGCAGACGGCTGGCGTAAGGCGGTGGTCAACTGGACCTGGCGTATCAAGGTGCTGTTGCATCTGGAAACCGAGCTGATGAGCACCTTGCGTGAACGGGCTGAAGATGAGGCTATTAATGTCTTTGCCCGTAATATGCAAGATTTACTGATGGCCGCGCCAGCAGGTATGCGCGCGACCATGGGCCTCGATCCCGGCCTGCGTACTGGCGTGAAAGTCGCGGTGGTGGATGCAACAGGCAAGCTGGTCGCTTTCGATACCATCTACCCACACACCGGCCAGGCAGCAAAAGCCGCCGCCGTTGTCGCCGCCCTGTGCATCAAACACCAGGTTGAACTGGTGGCTATCGGTAACGGTACTGCCTCACGGGAAACCGAGCGCTTCTTTGTGGAGCTACAGCAACAGTACCCGGCCGTCACCGCCCAAAAAGTCATTGTCAGTGAGGCCGGTGCCTCGGTCTATTCAGCCTCTGAATTGGCCTCGCAAGAGTTTCCTGATCTGGATGTCTCCATCCGTGGCGCGGTTTCCATTGCCCGCCGTCTGCAAGATCCGTTGGCTGAACTGGTAAAAATCGATCCGAAATCTATCGGTGTTGGTCAGTATCAGCACGATGTCAGCCAAAGCCAATTGGCGAAAAAGCTGGATGCGGTGGTGGAAGACTGCGTAAACGCCGTTGGCGTGGATTTAAACACGGCTTCGGTGCCGTTACTGACACGTGTTGCCGGTTTGACGCGCATGATGGCACAGAACATCGTGAACTGGCGTGATGAGAATGGCCGCTTCCGCAACCGTGAGCAATTACTGAAAGTCAGCCGCCTCGGGCCGAAAGCCTTCGAACAGTGTGCAGGCTTCTTGCGTATTAACCACGGCGATAACCCCTTAGACGCCTCGACAGTTCACCCAGAAGCCTATCCGGTAGTTGAGCGTATTTTAGCGGCCACCGAGCAGGCGTTGCAGGACTTAATGGGCAATGCCAATGCGCTGCGCAACCTTAATGCTCGCGATTTTACTACTGAGCGTTTTGGCGTACCAACGGTAACCGATATTCTGCGAGAGCTGGAAAAGCCAGGCCGTGACCCGCGCTCTGAATTTAAAACAGCCACCTTCGCGGAAGGGGTGGAAACACTGAATGACCTGACACCGGGCATGATCCTTGAAGGCGCGGTCACTAACGTGACAAATTTTGGTGCTTTTGTGGATATCGGCGTTCATCAGGATGGTTTGGTGCATATCTCTTCACTGGCCGATAAGTTTGTCGATGATCCACATAAAGTGGTGAAAGCCGGCGATATCGTCAAAGTCAAAGTGATGGAAGTGGATCTGCAACGTAAGCGCATCGCCCTGACCATGCGCCTTGATGAGCAGCCAGGTGAAACTCACTCCCGCCGATCCAACAATGGCACGGGTAGCGAGCGCACCAATAATGACAACCGCGGGGTAAATCGCCCACATAACGACGCGAAAGGTCATAATGCGCCTAACCGTGCTCCGGCCAAAGGGCGATCAGATAGCAGCTCGGCGGGTAACAGCGCCATGAGCGATGCGCTGGCGGCGGCCTTTAAAAAGCGTTAGTCCCTGACAAGGACGGCCATTAAACTGCCCTCCTCATTATTAGATTGATATCCAATAATGAGGAGGGCAGTTTAATAATTTAACAAAATAATTAATCCCTCCTGATATTCTCATTAGTTTATAAATAATTACGATAGCATTCTATACGTTAATTAAAACTCAAATGTTACCTGATTAAAACCAGTGTGATTCAATAATGTTACTCATCGGTATTTTCAATTTCAGCATAGAATTACAGAAAGATTCATTAACTGATTTAGTACATCATTCTCATTTGCGATCTCGGTAATTTGATGGTAAAACAAGAGATAAATAGGAACCATACTCATTAGTTACAGAAATAAGACATTAACTAGAGAAATAATACTGTAATAAGTGGTTACTATTGGAAGGCTTTATTTAATTGAGCATGAAAATAATTCTCAGTATTATTATTTAAATCATTATCTTTTAATTTGCTCGTTTTGGCTGAATGTTTGGTACACCGATAACGGTAATTTATCCAAAATTTCAAGAGGCTTATATGCATCTTATCCCCCAACGATCCTACAAAATCATTGGTTTTTCTCCTGAAATCAGCCCAGCTTACCGGCAAAAACTCTTGTCATTGGGTATGCTGCCTGGCTCCTCGTTTAATGTTGTTCGCCTTGCGCCGTTAGGTGATCCCATTCAGATAGAAACCCGTCGGGTCAGCCTGGTGGTACGCAAAAAAGACTTAGACCTGCTCACCTTGGACCTGCAACCCCAATAACTCAGGTCTGCGCCCTATTTCTATCTGCGCTACGGTTTGAAAAAATAGCCTCGCGCAGTTTGATTTTAATTTATTGATATCACGTTGGATCATGAAAGCACTCACTATCGGCCTTATCGGCAACCCGAATGCGGGTAAAACCACGCTGTTTAACCAGTTAACCGGCGCCCGTCAGCGGGTGGGTAACTGGGCCGGGGTCACGGTGGAACGCAAAGAAGGCCACTTCAACACCGCCCAACATCAGGTGACATTAGTTGACCTGCCAGGGACTTACTCTCTGACCACCATTTCTGAGCAAACGTCGCTGGATGAGCAAATTGCCTGTCACTATATTTTGAGTGGCGAAGCTGACCTACTGATCAACGTGATTGATGCTGTCAACCTGGAGCGCAATCTCTACCTGACACTGCAACTGTTGGAGTTAGGTATCCCGTGCATCGTGGCGCTGAATATGCTGGATATCGCCGAAAGCCAGCATATCGAAATTGATATCAACACATTATCTAAAAAACTGGGTTGCCCGGTCATTCCATTGGTATCGACCCGTGGGCGTGGTATCGATGAATTAAAAAACAGTATTGATCAGTTTCAACCCGCCACTTGCCGTACGCTGGTGAGCTATCCCCCCATTCTGCTAAGTGAAGTGGATAAACTGGTCGCCGCGATGTCCGACGCCTTACCCATGCAGCAACGCCGCTGGTTAGCACTGCAAATTTTGGAAGGGGACATCTACAGCCTGAACCGGGCGGGTGTCGCGCCCTCAATGGTTGAACAAGCCCGCCAACAGCTACGTGAACAACAGCACGAAGATCCGGCGCTGATTATCGCGGATGCCCGTTATCAAAGCATTGCTCACCTGTGTGAGGCCGTGGGTAATTCACAGCAGGCAGAGCCTAACCGCCTGACACAAGCGCTGGATAGCGTGATCCTTAACCGTTGGTTAGGGGTACCAATATTCCTGTTTGTGATGTATTTGATGTTTGTATTGGCAATCAATATTGGCGGAGCGCTGCAACCCATCTTTGATATCGGTTCTGCCGCTATCTTTATCCAGGGTTTGCAATGGGTAGGCCATACGTTGCACTTCCCACCATGGCTGACTATTTTCCTCGCACAGGGTGTTGGCGGTGGGATTAACACCGTACTGCCATTAGTGCCACAGATCGGCATGATGTATCTGTTTCTCTCATTTCTGGAGGACTCGGGCTATATGGCCCGCGCCGCGTTTGTGATGGACCGCTTAATGCAAGCACTGGGATTGCCTGGTAAATCCTTTGTACCGCTGATTGTCGGTTTCGGCTGCAATGTCCCCTCAATCATGGGGGCACGTACCTTAGATGCCCAACGCGAGCGGTTAATCACCATCATGATGGCCCCGTTTATGTCCTGTGGTGCGCGATTGGCTATTTTTGCGGTCTTCGCCGCAGCATTCTTCGGGCAGGACGGAGCGAGTATCGTCTTCTCACTCTATCTGTTAGGGATTGCGGTCGCCATTCTCACCGGTCTGGTTCTGAAATACACCATTATGCGTGGTGAAGCCTCGCCGTTCGTGATGGAGCTGCCGGTTTATCATGTGCCACACCTAAAGAGTTTGTTATTACAAACCTGGCAACGATTAAAAGGTTTTGTGCTACGGGCCGGGAAAGTGATTGTAATTGCCAGTATCTTCATTGGCGGCCTGAATAGTTTCTCTTTCAACGGCAAACCCGTGGACAGTATCAATGACTCAGCCTTGGCCTCAGTCAGTAAAGTGCTTACGCCATTGCTGATGCCCATGGGTATCCATGCCGATAACTGGCAGGCGACCGTCGGGCTAGTCACTGGAGCCATGGCAAAAGAAGTCGTGGTAGGGACGTTAAATACCCTTTATACCGCCGAGCAAATTAACAATGATCCCTTTGATGCAGAAAACTTTAATTTACTGGATGAGTTAGCAGGTGCCGTTGATGAAACCTGGCAGGGCTTAAAGGACACCTTTAGTCTTAGCGTGCTTGCTAACCCCATTGAAGCCAGTAAAGGTGACGGCGAGATGACTACCGGTTCAATGGGCATGATGAGCAGTAAGTTCGGTTCTAGTATCTCTGCCTATAGCTACCTGATTTTCGTGCTGCTGTATGTGCCTTGTGTCTCCGTGATGGGGGCGATAGCGCGCGAAACCAGCCGTGGCTGGATGACCTTCTCCATATTGTGGGGGTTGAATGTGGCCTACTCGTTGGCAACCCTGTTCTATCAGGCGGCCACCTTCCGCGATCATCCACAGGAGAGCCTGAGTATTATTGTGTTAGTCATTGTGGTTAATGCGTTGATCTTATTTGGTTTACGCCGTGCCCGTAGCCGGGTCACCGTCAGATTACAAAACAGTGAACCTGCTAATTGCTGCCGAAGTAGTGGCAGCAACTGCCATTGATCACCCATTAGCCAGCCGTAAAAAGAGGGGGAACGATGGCCAGCCTACTGCAACTACGTGATGCGATTGCCCTCAACGGCAGCGCTGAAGCCAGCCAGCTAAGCCGGCAGTTGGCAATACCGTTGCCCTTGGTCAACGCCATGCTGGAGAAGTTAACCGCCATGGGGAAGATAGAACGTATTGAGTTGGATCATAGCGGCTGCCTGACAGGCAGTTGCAAAAGCTGTCCCGAAGGCCATCAGCACTGTAATACTGTGATCTATCAGTTAAAAGAACCTCACGCACACCAATAAGAGATGCCCATATGGGCATCTCAATATGTTGATTCCGTATTATTTACAAGCCAACATTGATAAGCCATTTTTTATAAACACTTACCTATAAACATTTACTTATAAACACTGATTTATAAATAATTATCGATAAATAATTACTTATAAACCTCGGCGTCAGCATCAAACTTCCCCTTCTCACGTTCGGCGATAATCACATAATATTTACCGCCCTTTTCGTCTGCCAGTTTTGACAGCGCTTTTTTAACGTCCATTGGCGACGTTGCCTCGCCTGTGGTACTGACCGTACCTATCTTCTCGTAATTATTGGCTTCTGCTTCTTGTTTAGTAATTTCCTTGGCAGCAATAGCGGCGAAAGAGAGACCACTGATCACCAAAGCAACAGCCATATTTTTCAATAGTTTCATATGAAACACCTCGTATTGGATAACCTCCGCTTTAACCTTTCTAATTATTAAACAGATTCAATATTTATCCATTTAATAACTTAAATAATTTTCTTTTACACAACCATTTTACCCAACCAATATAGGCTGGGCAGTAAAAATAGAGAGAGAAAATAAGAAGCTAACGCCATTATTTTTTGTTTTCTTCAGCAAAATTCAGGATTAATTTGGCGAAATCATTGGGGTGAGAAATAAAGGGGGCATGAGCAGCCCCTTGCATGACCACCGACTGGGTTTGCGGCCAGGCGCTGTCTAATAGCGATGCCACTTTACGTGGGACCAAACTGTCCAGATGACCGTAAACGCGCATAAAAGGCAGCGTAAAACCAGCCAGTGCTGTACGTAGATCCGCCGTGCGCAAGATCGCCAACCCCCCGGTCAATACCTCAACATCGGGCATTTGATGCTGTAGCACGACAGATTTTAGCAAACGGGCATCCTGACGCGAACTTTCAGTCCCTAAGGTTTGCAAGGCCAAAAAGCGTTCTACTGTCCGATGAAAATCATCACTTAGCTGATGTTGAAAACCTGCCAGCACTTCTGGCTTGATACCCGGCCATTCATCACGCGCGGTAAAGCAGGGAGAAGAGGAGACGGTGATCAGCCCCCTGACACACTCTGGCTGGCTCAGGGCTATTTGGCTAGCGACCAATCCCCCCATTGACCACCCAAGCCACAATGCCTGTTTCGGCGCTTGCTGTGCCACTCTCTCGGCCATGTCAGCCAGTGACATCGCACCATAATCTTGGCTGCGCCCATAACCCGGCAGGTCCACCAAATGCAGACGAAAATGCGGCGCAAGTCGATCAATAATGCAATGCCATACCCCGCTATTCAGCCCCCATCCGTGCAACAACACAAGATCGCAATCGCCTTCACCGCAGGTGTACCAATAAAGCTGCTTCATACAGTAATATCCTGTTGCCATAAGAATAACAGCCCTGTCAGGTGATTTAGCTCACTAAAAGGGCACTAAAATCAAGGAAGATACCTATGCTAACAACCGTTAGCCAGTGTTGGCTATGCCAGCAGCCTTTGTATCACAATCGACACGGTATTTGTTGTTACTGCCAGCGTCATCTACCGGTGTTACCTCCCTGCTGCCCCTGCTGCGGTTTACCTTCCACCAGTACATTCCTGCGCTGTGGCCGCTGTCTGATTGCCCCACCGCGCTGGCACCATATGACGTTCGTGGGTGATTATGCCCCACCACTGAGCGGGTTGATTAAACAGCTCAAATTTGGCGGAGCCCCCCAACTGGCCCCCGTATTGGCTCGTCTATTATTATTACGATGGTTACGGCACTGGCGGGAGACCCAATGCCGTAAGAGTGATAAGGCCATCAAGCCACAACGGATCGTCAGTGTGCCCCTGCATCATTGGCGCTGCTGGCGGCGCGGATACAACCAAACGGATCTCCTGGCTCGTCCACTGGCACACTGGCTTGGTTGCGATTACACCCCACTGACGCTACAGCGTATACACGCAACGCCGCCGCAACAGCAGCTGACGGCGGCACAGCGGCGAAAGAACGTGCGCGGAATTTTTCGTTGTGCTGAGTCAGTACGGGGGCAACACATTGCCCTGCTGGATGATGTTGTCACCACCGGTAGTACACTAAATGAAATTGCCCATCTGCTATGGGCTCAGGGTATTGCCTCATTACAAATCTGGAGTGTCTGCCGAACCTTGTAGTCACCCTAGCAATGGGCGTATTATAACCGACAAGAGTAGTCAACTATTGAGCAGATGCCATGATCACAATAACAGACGCAGCACAATCTCATTTTGCCAAACTGTTGGCAAATCAAGAAGAAGGCACCCAAATTCGTGTATTTGTTATCAATCCAGGGACACCAACTGCTGAATGCGGTGTTTCCTATTGCCCACCGGATGCGGTTGAAGCAACAGATACCGAACTGAAATTCGAGCAATTATCAGCCTATGTTGATGAACTGAGCGTACCTTATCTACAAGACGCTGAAATAGATTTCGTCACTGACCAGCTCGGCTCTCAGTTAACCTTGAAAGCACCGAACGCTAAAATGCGTAAAGTAGACGATAGCGCGCCACTGATGGAACGGGTTGAGTATGTTCTGCAATCGCAGATTAACCCACAATTGGCTGGCCACGGTGGCCGAGTGACACTGATGGAAATCACACCAGAGGGGTTGGCTATCCTGCAATTCGGCGGCGGTTGTAACGGTTGCTCTATGGTCGATGTCACTTTGAAAGAAGGCATCGAGAAGGAGTTGTTGCAGAAATTCCCAGAATTGAAAGGGGTAAGAGATTTAACCGAGCATCAGCGTGGCGAGCACTCTTATTACTAATTAATTACCCTTTGTCATTGGCGCTACAGCGGCGTTACCTGCGCTCACTCACCCGAATCACTTACTTATGTAAGCTCATCGGGCTTTGCTTGCTTGCCGCCTTGCTGTAACACCAATGACTTTGGGTCATCTCTTTCTTACCTGGCGCTACAGCGACATGACCCGCGCTCACTCACCCGAATCACTGACTTGTCGTTGACCTTATATAAATAGGCTCATCGGGCTTCGTTTGCTTGCTGCCTTGCTGTAACACCAATGACGTTGGGTCATCTCTTTCTTACCTGGCGCTACAACAGCATTACCCGCGCTCACTCACCCGAATCACTGATTACCCAACCGAAACGTTTTTGCGCCGCTTATCCAAATCTTTCAATAAACGATTAATCTGGCTATCGGCAAATATCTCTTCCAGAGACGCTGACAATTTACGCCGCCAGTTAGGGTACTCGTCAGTGGTACCGGGGATATTCACTGGTGCTGCCATATCCAACCAATCTTCTGGTTGTAACCCCAGCAATGCACTGGCGCTATCCGCAACATAGCGCTGCAAACCACGGTTCAGTACTGGGCTCATCGATAACAGTGCCGCTTTGTGGCCCACTTTTTTCGGCACACAATCGTAACGATGTAACCCTTCTAATAACCCTTGTTTGGCTCGCTCTCTGTCAAGATAGAGCTGCTTCAAAATCTGTTGATCCGGATATAACCCCAGCTTATTCCCCAAAGTCAGATCATCAGCTTGCCAGTAACCGCGCAGTGTCGGCAAATCATGGGTCGTAATGGTCGCCATCGCCTGCACCGGGTAAGACTGTGGCGCACGGAAGATATTCTCACTGTCATGCTCAAAATAGAGCACCTTGTAGGAATACACCCCGCTATCACGTAACTTGCCCACAATCTCTACCGGTACCGTGCCTAAATCTTCACCAATCACCATGCAATGGTGGCGCTGACTCTCCAGCGCTAATACCGCCAGCAAATCATCCACTGGGTATTTTACATAAGCCCCCTGATCGGCGGTATGCCCGTAGGGGATCCACCACAGACGCAATAATGCCATGACATGGTCGATGCGCAATGCGCCACAACTGGTCATATTGGCACGCAGTAAATCAATAAAAGGCTGATACGCGCGCGCGACCATTACATGAGGGTCCATCGGCGGTAGCCCCCAGTTCTGGCCTAATGGCCCCAAGATATCTGGCGGGGCACCTACTGATGCTTTCAGGCAATATAACTCGCGGTCACACCAGGTTTCAGCGCCACCTTCAGCAACCCCAACCGCCAAATCACGATACAGACCAATCGGCATTTTCCGCTGTTGGCTGGATTGGAAGCAGTCATCAAATTGACTGGCTGCCAACCACTGTAACCACAGATAGAACGTCACCTCGTCAGCGTGTTCGCGACAAAAATCAGCCACCGCACTACTATGACCATCACGGTACTTCTCTGGCCACACTGGCCAGCCCCACATCATCGGATCATGCTCACTTAAATGCGCATGTAGGGCATCAAATACGGCCTGCTGATGTAAACTGCTCCCGCCTTGTTCAACAAAGTGCCGAAATGCCTGCACCTGTGCATCTTTGGCTTTACGGGCAGTAAACAGTGGGAAGGATAAGCGCAAAGCCGTCAATTTAAGCTGCATAACTAACGGGTAATCAACCCACTCGCTCTCCCGACTTTTTGCCAACGCCTGTTGCGTCTCAGCTTGATGCCACCAACGCTGCGCGGCTTCACTTTGCTGAAACTCCTCGACCCTATTGATGTCGATATAAATCACATTCAACCAGCGCCGGGATGACGGGCTGTAAGGGCTAGCACTATGCGGGTTGGCCGGATATAACGCATGGATAGGGTTTAAACCGATAAAGGACCCACCACGCTCACCGACCTGCTCTAACATCTGCTTTAAATCACCAAAGTCACCGATACCCCAATTATGCTCGGAACGCAGGGTATACAGTTGTACGCAAGCCCCCCACAGTTTTTTTCCCTGCAGCAAAGCATCAGGCTCATAGCAGCGTTTCGGTGCCACGATGATTGAACACTGCCACTGCTGTAAATCTTGTTCCAATATCAAACGGTGATAACCCAGCGGCAAAGAGGCCGGCAATGTCAGCGTTTTTTTCGCACTGATACGCCCCTGATGCAGCTCACCGTTCTCAGTCTGTAACTGCCAGTGATAATCGCCAGAACCGGCCATTGGCAATTGCATCGGGCTACCAAACGTAAACACTTTAACGACCGGCAAAGGGGTATTCGCTGTCTGAGTGTCATGAGCACCAAGAGAACGCCCCATGGCCGCCAACAACTGCTCTTTGGTTTCCGCTAACGTCGCCTGCGGTTTACCATGCGCATTAATGTAACTGGCAGCTATCCCTGCCAGTGTTGCTGCTTGATCGAGCGATTTACGATCCATGCAGTCTTCTCCTTAACGTTTGGCTTGCCAAATTCGCTGTTGATAATCGCGAATAGAACGGTCAGAGCTGAACATCCCGACTCGGGCGGTGTTAAGAATGGCACGGCGGGTCCACTCATCCTTATCACGGTACAGCGCATCAATTTGTTTCTGCGCCTGGCAGTAGGAGGCAAAGTCAGCCAATACCAGATAAGGGTCGCCCCCCTCTAATAAGCTGTGCAACATCATGTCAAATGCCTGCTTATCACCCTGACTGAACGCACCACTGGCCAATTCATCCAGAATACTTTTCAGATGTGGGTCTGCTTTCACGTATTTCTTTGGCTGATACCCCTTCGCCAGAATGGCTTTCACTTGATCAACCGTGTGACCAAAGATAAAGATATTCTCATCGCCCACTTGTTCGGCGATTTCAACGTTAGCACCGTCCAGCGTCCCGACCGTCAACGCCCCATTTAGCGCCATTTTCATGTTGCCGGTACCCGAGGCTTCTTTGCCTGCTGTGGATATCTGTTCAGATACATCTGCTGCGGGGATCATCAATTCGGCGACAGAAACACGATAGTCGGGGATAAACACCACTTTCAGACGATCTTTAACGATCGGATCATTGTTGATCTTGTCGGCAACCTGATTAATCGCATAAATAATATTCTTGGCTAAATAATAGCCTGGTGCAGCTTTGGCACCAAACAGGAACACCCGTGGTGCGATATCCAGTGCCGGGTTGTCACGGATCTGGCGATACAACGACAAGATATGCAACAAATTCAAATGCTGACGTTTATATTCATGTAGCCGTTTAATCTGTACGTCAAAAATAGCGTCGGGATTGATAACCAGCCCCATAACGCGCTTGACGTAATGCGCTAATTTAACCTTGTTATCATACTTAATCTGCTGATAACGCTGACGGAAAGCCGGATCCTCAGCGTAGGGTTCCAAGTCTTGCAAAACATCCAGATCGTTGGCCCATTCCACCTTCAAGGTGTCATCAATCAAACCAGAGAGTGCCGGGTTACATTGTTTCAACCAACGGCGCGGCGTAATACCATTAGTTACATTGTGGAATTTATTTGGCCACAATTGGTAATACTCAGGGAACAGATCTTTGATAATGAGATCCGAATGCAACTGGGCGACGCCGTTGACAGCAAAGCCGCTGACCACACACAGATTCGCCATCCGCACCTGTTTATTATGATGTACCGCCAGTTTGGCCCACACCTCGTCATTACCTGGCCACTGTTTGTTCACCAGCTTTTTAAACTGCGCATTGATCTGCTTGATGATGACAAAATGGCGTGGCAACAAACTGCGTACCAGTTTTTCATCCCAGCATTCAAGGGCTTCTGGCATCAACGTATGATTGGTATAAGCGAATGTTTTGCTGGTAATCGCCCAAGCGGCATCCCAACTGAGTTGATGCTCATCCAGCAGGACCCGCAGCATTTCCGGGATAGCGATTGTTGGGTGGGTATCGTTGAGCTGAATAACTTCATAGTCCGGCAGTTCAGCCAGTTTACGGCCCGCCAAATGGTGCTTCCGCAAGATATCGGCGACCGAACAGGCACACTGGAAATATTGCTGCATCAGGCGCAGGCGTTTGCCGGCCAGATGGTTATCATTCGGGTACAGTACTTTGGTCAGTTTTTCTGCTTCAACACCATTTTGTTCCGCCAGCAAGAATTTGCCATCGTTAAAAAGGGTTAAATCAAACGGATGCTGGTGCGTCGCCTGCCACAAACGTAGCGGTTGTGTCACGCCGTTACGGAAACCCAACACCGGTAAATCCCACGCTTCACCGCGCAAGGTAAAGGCCGGACGCCATAATTGGCGGCCATCGGCTTGCTTGACCAGATTACCGCCAAACCCCACATCAACGGCCAATGCCGCATTGTGGCGAAACCACGGGTAACTCTCCCGCTGCCAATTATCCGGCGCTTCTTGCTGTTTACATTCACGGAAAGACTGGCGGAACAGGCCATATTGATAATTCAGCCCATAGCCCGTTGCCGGTTGCTCAACGGTTGCCATTGAGTCAAGAAAACAAGCCGCCAAACGCCCTAAGCCCCCGTTGCCCAATGCTGGGTCGTTTCTTGCTCTAACAAATCACTCAGCTTAACCTGCTGCTCCGCTAACAGCGCGTCCACCGTGTCATACCAACCCAGATTAATTAGGTTATTAGCTGTCAAACGACCAATTAAAAACTCCATCGAAATGTAGTTGACATGGCGTTGTACATTTTTTGGTTTGCTCGGTGCGGGCTGAGCAGATAACTGTTCGGCTAACGCAGCGCTGACAGCTTCCCACCATTGATACGGGGTCATTTGCTGAGCGGAGGTTAAGCCAAAGCGCTGCCACTGGCGAGTCAGGGCGGCCAGAAAATCGTCCTTTTTAAGCATAGGCTGTGACATAGGGAGGTCTCTATCCTGTGAATGGGTAATTTTACCCGTATCCTGCCAATGAGTACTGGCAAGAGCATCATCCCGATGAGGGATTAGCTGGGGAGGAGCCGCAGGGCGTAGCTAAAATTGTGATCCGTAGCAACTTACAGCCATAGGAAACATTAACGCTATTGCATTAATACAACCATTATCAGACCTTAGCAGTGATGATTAATTACGGGGCTAAAAATAATTACTCTTATGAATGCCTGTCACTTTTTCCGACATATTGATACGTTAACCCTTGGGGATTTTTCTAACCAAATATCTTTTCCAGCGGACACAGAATGCTGATTCCATCCAAACTGAGCCGCCCGGTACGGCTGCAAAATACCGTAGTACGTGACCGCCTGCTGGTTAAATTATCCAGTGCCGCTAACTATCGGCTGACGTTAATTAACTGTCCGGCAGGGTACGGTAAAACGACGCTCATCGCCCAGTGGGCAGCCGATCAATCCAACCTCGGTTGGTATTCTCTGGATGAAAGCGATAACCAATCAGAACGCTTTGCCACCTATCTGATCGCGGCCATACAATTAGCGACTGGTGGACATTGCAGCAAAAGTGAAGCACTCAGTCAAAAACATCAATATGCCAATCTCTCGGCGTTGTTCTCGCAATTATTTATTGAGCTGTCCAATTGGGACGGCCCCCTTTATCTGGTCATCGATGACTATCATCTGATTACCAATGACGCTATCCATGAAGCGATGCGTTTTTTCTTGCGCCACCAGCCGGAAAACCTGACGCTGATCATACTCTCCCGGACCTTGCCATCGCTGGGTATTGCTAACCTGCGAGTGCGTGATCAACTGCTGGAACTGGGGATGCAGCAACTGGCGTTCAATCATCACGAGGCGCAGCAATTCTTTGAATGCCGACTGTCTTCGCCACTGGAGCAAGGTGACAGTAGCCGCCTGTGTGATGAAGTCGAAGGTTGGGTAACCGCACTGCAACTGATTGCCTTGTCATCACGCCAACCCAATTCCTCAGCACAAAAATCGGCTAAGCGCCTGGCTGGTCTCAATGCCAGCCATCTGTCGGATTATCTGGTCGATGAAGTCCTGGATCAGGTAGATAGTAAGGCCCGTGCTTTTCTACTGCGTTGCTCTGTATTACGCTCGATGAACGATGCCCTGATTGTTCGCCTGACCGGTGAAGACAACGGGCAACAACTGTTGGAAGAGCTGGAACGTCAGGGTTTGTTTATTCATCGTATGGATGACAGTGCTGAATGGTTCTGTTTCCATCCCTTATTTGCCACCTTCCTACGCCAGCGTTGCCAGTGGGAATTAGCCTTGGAACTGCCGGAATTACATCACGCGGCGGCAGAGGGCTGGATGGCACTTGGCTATCCGGCGGAGGCTATCCACCACGCTTTAGCCGCCGGTGACGTCGGCATGCTACGCGATATCTTGTTGCAACATGCCTGGTCGTTATTCCACCACAGCGAATTGGCGTTGTTGGAACAGTGCCTGACGGCCCTACCGTATCCGCTCTTAGTCCAGAACCCGGAACTGGCCTTACTACAAGCCTGGCTGGCACAAAGTCAGCACCGCTACAGTGAAGTGAATACTCTGCTTGAGCAGGCAGAATTAGCCATGCAAGAACGTAAGATCCCGGTAGATGAAATCTTACGCGCTGAGTTTGGTGCGTTGCGCGCTCAGGTGGCTATCAACGCGGGTAAGCCGGATGAAGCGGAAAAATTGGCGACCGATGCGCTAAAATATCTGCCAATGGCGCACTATTACAGCCGAATTGTCGCCACCTCCGTGACTGGCGAAGTCCATCATTGTAAAGGGGAACTGGCCCGCGCCCTACCGATGATGCAGCAAACCGAACAAATGGCCCGCCGCCATGAAGCCTATCACTACGCCTTATGGGCATTACTGCAACAAAGTGAAATCCTGATTGCTCAGGGGTTCCTGCAAGCCGCTTATGAGACCCAAGAGAAAGCCTTCGAATTAATACGTGAACAGCATCTTGAGCAACTGCCAATGCATGAGTTCCTGCTGCGGATCCGCTCCCAGGTATTATGGTCATGGTCACGGCTGGATGAGGCAGAAGAAGCGGCCCGTAAAGGGGTCGAGATTCTGGCTAACTATCAGCCACAACAGCAATTACAGTGTCTGGCGATGCTGGCGAAGTGTTCACTGGCCCGTGGCGATCTGGATAACGCCAACGTGTATATTCAGCGCTGTGAAGCCCTGCAACATGGTAGCCAGTATCACCTTGATTGGATAACCAATGCGGATAAACCACGGGTGATCCATTGGCAGATGACCGGGGATAAGGTGGCCGCGGCAAGCTGGCTACGCCAGACAGAAAAACCGGGCATGGCGGATAACCACTTCTTGCAGGGCCAGTGGCGCAATATTGCCAGAGTACAGATAATACTGGGCCGTTTTGATGAAGCTGAAGTGGTCTTAGATGAACTCAATGAGAATGCTCGCCGCTTACGCCTGACCAGTGACTTAAACCGTAACTTGCTGTTAAGCAACACGCTTTATTGGCAGACAGAACGCAAAGGTGAGGCACAGAAAGCGCTGATTGAATCACTGACCTTAGCCAACCGTACCGGTTTTATCAGTCATTTTGTGATTGAAGGTGAAGCCATGGCGCAACAACTGCGCCAACTGATCCAACTCAATGCCTTACCTGAATTAGAACAACACCGCGCGCAGCGTATTTTGAAGGATATTAACCAGCACCATCGGCATAAATTCGCGCATTTCGACGAAATTTTTGTTGATAAATTGCTCACTCATCCACAAGTTCCCGAACTCATCCGGACCAGCCCGTTAACACAACGGGAATGGCAAGTATTGGGACTGATCTATTCTGGCTACAGTAATGATCAAATAGCCAATGAACTGGATGTCGCGGCCACCACGATAAAAACGCATATCCGTAATTTGTATCAAAAATTGGGCGTCGCTCACCGGCAGGAAGCCGTACAACAAGCCCAACGTTTATTGCAGATGATGGGATATGTCTAACGGGCGCACACGTGTTTGATGATATGACCATGAGAGGGTGGCTCGGACCAGGCGACAGTTTAAATAAGTTTAACAATCAGTCGATTAAAATAAGACCATTCTTGTATAAAGCCAGAGATGGCTGATAAATCGCCCTGAGAAAAATTTATCCACGATACGGTTTACCAACACAACTTTTTATCAATGATAATGTGTCATTCTGGTAAACCGTAATCTCTTATTCGTCGCGGAGGCCTCTCTGAAAGGCTGGCAACCGATTAATAACCACTTTGTTTTATGGGTCTTTATTGGCGATAATATGGATCTTTATTGACGATAAATTGATTACAATGGCGCTCTTGCGTATTCAATCGTCATTAAGGGTCATCAGCAGTATGGAACAATTTGAAGCAACCAGTGTTGAGCAGGCTTATCTCCGTTGGAAAGAGGGTAAAACCGCATTGGTCGATATCCGCGATCCACAAAGTTACGAAGCCGGTCATGCACCGGGCGCCTTCCATCTGACCAACAGCAGCCTGCACACTTTTATGCAGCAAACGGATTTTGATCAACCCGTGATGGTGATGTGCTATCACGGTAATAGCAGCAAAGGTGCCGCTCAATACTTACTGCAACAAGGCTTTGATGTGGTTTACAGTATTGATGGCGGTTTTGAAGCCTGGGCCAGAAGCTATCCGCAAGACATAACCAGTGAATCTCGTTAGACGGTAAATAAAATAATATGACTCGAGTGATAGTAATCTCTAACCTACGTCTGGCGCAGGCCTTTGTGGATTATATGGCCACCCACCATGTGGCATTAGAAATCCGGCCAGACGCTCAAGGCGTTGAAATCTGGTTGGCCGATGATGAGCAACTTTCTGCCGTCCAACATGAGTTGGAGCAATTTCTACTGGATCCACTTAATCCACGCTATCAGGCCGCCAGTTGGCAAGCTGGGAATGTGAATTCAAATCTGCCCTATCAGCGTTTTTCTTACCTCCAAACATTACGCAGCCAGGCTGGGCCGTTAACGCTAAGCGTGATGGTGTTGTGTATTGCCATCTATATTCTGATGCTCATTACGGGGGATATGGCGGTAATGTCCTGGCTGGCATGGCCCTATAACAGCAGCCAGTATCTACAAATCTGGCGTTGGGTCAGCCATGCCTTCTTGCACTTTTCACTGCTGCACATCCTGTTTAACCTGATGTGGTGGTGGTATCTGGGCGGGCAGATGGAAAAACGGCTTGGCACCAGCAAATTGCTGGTATTAACTATCGTCTCAGCCGTCTTCAGTGGCTGGGGGCAATCACTCTTCAGCGGTGCCAACTTTGGTGGTCTATCAGGTGTGGTTTACGCCTTAATGGGCTATGTCTGGCTGACCGGTGAACGCGCACCCGAGCGTGGTATCTCACTGCCCCGTGGCTTGATGGCTTTTTCTGTGCTCTGGCTGATAGCCGGGTATTTCGATATTTTAGGCTTGTCGATTGCCAATGCAGCTCATGTTTCTGGTTTAATTATTGGGCTACTAATGGCATTTTGGGATACGCGCAACAGCGCGAGAACCGTACAATAACTGCCTGGCCAACCAGGCGCATTAGGGGATTATCGTGAAGCAAACGCAGCGGCATGATGCGATTATTGAGCTGGTACGCCTACAAGGTTATGTCAGCACTGAAGAGTTAGTGGAACATTTTGCCGTTAGCCCGCAAACCATTCGGCGTGACTTAAATGAGCTGGCCGATCAAAACAAAATTCATCGTCATCATGGTGGGGCGGCGCTACCGTCCAGTTCGGTCAACGCGGCTTATAACGATCGTAAAGTGATGTGGTCGGAAGAAAAGGCGCGGATCGCCCAACGCGTTGCTAGCCAGATCCCAGATGGTGCCACGCTATTTATTGATATTGGCACCACACCCGAAGCGGTCGCTCATGCGCTGATGAATCATAAAGGTCTGCGAGTGGTCACCAACAATCTGAACGTTGCCACATTGCTGACCGCCAAAGAAGACTTTCGCCTTATTCTGGCGGGAGGCGAGGTCCGCACTCGCGATGGTGGGATTATTGGCGAAGCGACCCTGGATTTTATTTCTCAATTCCGTCTTGATTACGGCATCCTCGGTATCAGTGGTATTGATATGGACGGTTCATTACTGGAGTTTGATTACCATGAAGTGCGCACCAAGCGAGCGATTATTGAGAACTCCCGTTGTGTGATGTTGGTAACCGACCATTCTAAATTTGGCCGTAACGCGATGGTGAATTTAGGGAACATGAATCTGATCGATTATCTGTTTACCGATCAACAGCCACCAGCCAGTGTGATGAAAATCATTGAGCAGCATGAGGTTCAATTGGAGCTTTGTTAGCGTTTTGGTTTGATCTTGGTGGTTTGGATCGGGTTAGGTGATCGGGTTCGGTGATTTGAGTCGGTGATCGGGTTCGGTTGTTATGGCTTTACGGCTCACCTGGCCTCCGATGAACCAACCGCCAAGGGGGCCATAAGTGCACTGAACCCCAGATCTTGGATCTTTTTATCCATGATCTGGAGGTTCGGTTCAATGAAACACCCTTTTTCAACCCGCCTAGCGGCGGTTCAACATTACCTT